>NZ_PZJW01000001.1 GCF_003206615.1 Salinicola acroporae
TATCGAAGGTGTCGAGTAAGCTATCCAGTGTCGTCTCTGCCATCTTGACCTCTCCGCCATCACACCACCCGCTGCTTGTACCGCCACGGTGTCGATGGCTAAATTAACGCTCGTTGATGAGCCCGCTTGGCCGGACTCGACCTCTCACACTTGCCAGGAAGCCCGGATCGATGAAAGGCATCGTTGTACTCGGTGACGCCACCAGCCACGGTGGCAAAGTCATTACCGCACAGAGCAACTATCTGATCGACGGCAAACCGGTTGCCTGTCTCGGCGACAAGGTCACCTGCCCGAAAGATGGTCACGGCAGCACCAACGCCATCGTCGAGGGTCATCCGACCATGAAGATCAACGGCAAGCCGGTTGCCCTGCATGGCCACAAGACCGCTTGCGGCGCCTCGCTGATCTCGTCACACAACGGTGACAGCGGTCACGAATGATCTTCGCCCTGCGCGGTTTCGGCCGCGCAGGATCGCAAGCTCCATACCGTTGAGCGGGTCTCGTCTTCCACGCGGATCACGACCGCGCTGTCCAGCGGCGAGAGCGGTGCCATCGCCAGTACCAGCGCCATCGCCGTCACCGCCTCGCCGGGCCAGCCACAGAACTGATCGACCCCCGCGCCATCGTCGATCATGTCGATCTCCGGCCAGCGCTCGATCAACGCACTGCCGATCTCCACTGCCCTGCCGGGCAGCCCCATGGCATCGATGACGACCCGTGCCGGGGCAGTGCTCGCGCCGTCGACAGGCGTATCCGCCCCCCTGGCCTCATCAGCGTCCGAGGCCGCGTCAGACGCAGGCCAGGCGTCCTTCAACAGCGCGAGCAACGTCTGGCGCTTGGCATGATCACGTTGAGCCGACCGGGCGGGATGATCACGGACGATACCGGTATCGATTCGCCAACCGGCATCGAAGTCGGCATCTTCGGGCAGCAGCCGCTGGATCAGCAGCGCCGCGACCGCTTCTCCCGCGTAAAGTCCCGGGCTGTTCGAGGAGCGATCCAGGACCCGACGATGCTGCAACGCGGCGACGTCCGCCTCGTTGAGCAGAGAGTCCGCACTGATCCACAGGACATAGGGCATACCGCCGTTATCGCCAACGTCCACTACGGTGTGCGGGTCGCCGCCTCGCGCGGTGTGACGTATTTCCCCCAGCGCCGAAGCATATTGTGTCTCGACGATGGCGGCCCGCAGACGCTCGACGACGATGGCGGTCGCTTCAGGTGAACGCAGTGGCGCCGTCAGTACCACATCGAAGGCGGCTTCTTCCGGTAGCGCCTCGAGCATCATCAGCGCTTCGATCACGATCGTCTGTATCAGTTCATGAAGCCGTAATGCCTTGGCTTCCAGACGGCTTAGCCGGGGCTCCTGGATAGGCGTGACATCGGCGACCCGGTGTACCAGCAGACGAAAACCGTCCGGACCATGGAGCGAGGGAGAAAGCGCTGGCGACTGTACGGCGGGCACTGCGCCGGCACCCACGAAGCCGGATGCGGTCAACGCCACGCAGTCAAGGAGCCGCAGTCTGTCGACGCGGTAGTCGCTACGGGCAGAGCTGATCTCTTCAACCGGCTCCGGAGGCTGTTGGCGCTGGTGAAGCAGATCGAAAATCGAGGCTCGAGACATGGTCAATAGTCATCATCCTTGGGCTGTGTACCCAGGGTGTCGCGGATGTTGTCGATGACGCCGTTGTCCTTGATCACGTCCTTGAGCCACTCTTCGAGCGGCATGCGGCCCCACTTCACCGCCCGCTCGATCAGGTAAGGCACCGGACTGTGGGGCTCGCGCTCCTTGAAGTAGCGCGCCACGCCGTTGAGCATCTCGAACGCTTCGTCGCGACTCTGGGGCTTGGTGCGCAGCGCACCCGCCGGTTCGGCCGCCGCGGGGGCCGACAGACTCGGCTCGACCCGGGTCGCGGCGGGCTCTTCCGCCTTCACCTCGGCGGCAGCCTCGGCATCGGCGCTGGCAGAGACGTCGGCCCCGCGCTCGCGCAGCAGTTTTTCGGTCAGGTCACGGCACTGCACCAGCACTTTCTGCAACCCGGCGAAGCTCGGCGCGTCGCGGCCGAAGCGCTGGTCGCCGATATCGTCCAGCTGCTCCAGCGCCACCAGGGTGGCGGCAATCACGGCGTGGCGCTGCTGCAGGAAGTCGGTACTGGTGAGCACCACCGAGCGCTGGAAGATCTCGTCGTTGATCTTGCCATCGCTGAGGGCGCGATCCATGGCATCGGGGTCGTTGCGCGCCTGGTTCTCGACCTGGCGCGACTCGTCGTAGTCGGCCAGCCCGTAGCCATCACTGTCGAGCAACGGCAGCGTGCGCACCACGCCGATCAGCGTATCGCCCAGCCAACTGAGGCGTGCCGAGCGCTCTTCGAGGTCATCCTCGTCGAGTTCGGGATAGAGGGTCTCCCAGTACTCGTCGAGCAAGCGGGCTTCGAGGGTCAGACCGAAGGCGATACCGTCGAAGCCCTCGCGGTGCGCCAGCCCCTCGCACAACCAGCCGGCGAGCTGGAGATCCTTGCTCTGCGCGATCAGCGCCTCGCTGGTGAGGTTGATCACCTGGCCCCAATCGGACTGCTTGAGTTCGGTCTGCCATTCACCCTGGGGCAGGTAGGTGGGGTCAGCGCGGCGCGCCTCCTTGATCTGGTCGAACAGCAGCGAGAAGGTCAGATCCTCCCCACCGGCATGGCTACCGCCTTCGATGGGCGAAAGGAGCGCATCGATGGAAAGTTCGCCGAGTTGATCCATAGCTTCGACCTCGTGATCGTTTCGCGTCGCGGTGAACTCCGGCGTCATCCAGCCAGCGACGGCATTGGCTCACGCAGAAAGGGCTCGCCCTGCCTGGGTCAACCAACGGCACTTCGGTTGCAGCCGGCCAGACCTCCCAACCCAACGCGCGAGACATCGCCAGGATCAGGCCGACCGGCAACATACCCACCTTCCGCCGCCACGGCCGGTGGGTATGTCATTGAACCGCCCCGGAGGGCGGTAGGCACAAGATCAGGCGTAGACCTTGTTGCGCGTGCGATCCCAGCCACCTGCGACATTACCGCCACCCTGGCCATCGGAACGTTTCTGCTGGGTGTAGGTGATCTTGATCCGCGCGTAGTTGAACTTGACGGTCTCGTACGGCAGATCGTGACGATCTTCGTTCTCGCTCTGCTCGAAGCCAGTCGAGGTGGAAGTACCTTCCATCTCGGTGGAAGAGACGATCACTTCCTCGAGCTTGATCTCCATGTAGCGGACCTTGTCGCCACCCGCGCGGTTGACGTGCAGCACCACTTCCTTGATGTGCTGCCCCTTGCAGCAGGATTCGAACAGCTTGGCAGAGGCCTTGTCGACGAACTTCTGAATACGGAATTCGCTCAGGTTGACGCGTTCTGCAGAAGCGCCACCGGATGAGCTAGCCGTTGCAGAAGTCGCTTGACTGGCACCAAAGTCGAAGCTCTTCAGTTCGATCCAATCCGGGTGCTTGTCATCCAGACTTTCACCGGGGATACCATCGATTTTGAGATATGCGTCAAAAGCCATTTTGCTGAGTTCTCCTAGTTTTTCACCTACAGGAAGACACCCTCATGAATAAGATCGGCCTAGGCCCATGCTCACGAGCGGCATCTCTTTGCCAATCTATCGCCCTGCGCCATGAAGGCGAAAGATATCCATGACCGAATCAACCGACTGTTTCTGTTAAAGAAATAGCACCCAATCGACCAACACTGTCGTTTTACGACAGGGTTTTCCCGTCATCTAAAGACCCTGTTTGTAGGAAATCGACGACACCATTAACAGCCAATTTCCTACATCACCGATATGTTTCTAAATGACGCTTACCGATGCAATTCCTCACAATATGTCGATTAACCCAGATTATATAGGGACTTCTTAAACTTTAAAGGCAATGAACACATTTAAATACACTTGATTCAATTTGTTACAATTAGACATCCACGACTGACGGTAATATCGCTCACTCCTGCTTCCTGACCTCGATCTCGACCCGGCGATTGGGCGCCAGGCAGTCGATCAGCTGCGCACGCGGTTGGCTGCGATCGCAGGTCACCAACGGACGCTCGCTCCCCGCCCCCTTGGCTTCGATCAGCCCCGCGGGGACCCCTTTGCCGATCAGGTACTGACGGATCGTCATGGCGCGCTGCAGCGAGAGCTGCTGGTTGGCCCGCTCGTTGCCGATCGGGTCGGCGTGGCCGGTGATCAGAATCTGTCCCAGGTCCTGCGTGTTGAGCAGCCGCTCGGCCAGCTCGTCCAGTTCCTTCTGGCCCGCGGTCTGCAATCCGGCGTAGTCGCCGCGCCCGAAAGCGAAGAGCGTGTCGGACTCCAGCACGATGGTCTCGGAGCTGGTCAACGTCTGCTCCAGAAGACTGTCGATGTAATTGCGACTGCTGGAGACCAGGAAGGCGTTGGCGGAGATTCGCGGCACATCGCTCTCATGGACCTGTCGACTGTAGAAGTCGAGCTGGCGCCCGGCGTAGCGATAGTCCGCCTGGTCCTCGTCGATCTCGGTACCGGTCCGTTGCTGGATCGCGGGATACCAGAACGCCGGCAATCGGGCCCGGAGCGTGTCCGAGTCGATGTCGCCACGATCGATGTCGGACATCATCAGATAGGTATCGAGGGTGGAGCGGCCGAACTTGGCCAGCGACTCCGCGCTGTTGTCACGGGGCCGTGCGTAGGGCGCGACGGTCTCCGGCCCCTCGACGGCGTGCAGTTCGTCGCTGTTGCGACGATAGACATCGATGGTGGTCAGGGTGAACAGGGAGCGCGTCAGGTTCTGCTCCACCGGCTCCAGCATCACCGGCTGCAGTTGATCGAAGTAGCGCTCGCGAATGGCCGGCTCGATTCGATCTCCCTGATAGAGCCCCCAGCCCATGGACCAGGGCACACCCTCGCCATGGCGACGCTGATAGTAGTGGCTGCCCCACTCTCTGAGCGCATCCAGGCTCGACCATCGCGCGTACTGTGACGGATGGCGGTCATCTTGTTCGACGGCGTCGGCGAAGGTTCCCGACATCGCCTCGATCTCGCTGTGGTTGCGCATGGCGGAGGTGATCCATAGCCCGCAGCAGAGGGCGCCGATCAGCCCCGCGACCAGCGTCCAGCGCAGCTTGCGGCGACGGCCTCGGACGTCGCTCGCATAGAGCCCGGCAAGATGTTGGTCGGCGATGATGACCTTGCGAAACAGGTTGGCGATGAAGAACGGGTGCTGGGTCTGCTCGCCGGCCAGCGCGTCGGGCCGGGCCAGGGAAAAATGACGGCCGACACGGCCGGCGTGCTCGCCCTCGATGACGTCTCCCCCTTGCAGCGCGCTGACGAAATAGAAGCCGCGCAGCAAGGGCGCACTCTGGTAAGGATTGGCGTTGGTCAGCGCTTCGACGAACCGGGCCAGCGGCTCGCGCAGGGCGGCCAGTTCGAGGGGGAACCGAAACGCAGCGACGTCCCGCCGCGTATCGACGATATCCCGCTGGACGATTTCATCGTCTCCCATCCGCTGCCAGTGTCGGCAGAGTGCCTCCAGAGCGGCGTCGAACTGCTGGCTCCAGTTCACGTCGCTGGGCTGCTGGTGCGGGAACGTATGCCCCAGCACGTCACTCTGGCGCTGCGGATCGAGACGCTCGAAGAACGTCGTGAACCCTTCGATCAGATCGCACTTGGTGAACACCAGATAGATCGGCAAGCGCGCTTCCAGATGCTCCCGCGCTTCCTGGATCCGTTCCCGCAGGCGCCGAGCCAGATTATTGCGCTGGGCGTCGCTGACCTGGACGACGTCGCTGATATTGACCGCGACGATCAGGCCGTTGAGCGGGCAGCGCCGCCGATGCTGCTTCAGCAGCGACAGGAACCCTTTCCACTTGCCGGCCTCCTCTTCGCTGTTCATGTACCGGCCCGCGGTATCCAGCAGGATGGCGTCGGAACTGAAGAACCAGTCGCAGTGACGGGTCCCGCCCATACCGGCGACACGCGCATTTTCCCGTTCGGCGAAGGGAAAATTGAGACCAGACTGATAGACCATTGTGCTCTTGCCGGCCGCCGGCTGGCCCACGACCATGTACCACGGCAGTGCATAGAGCGCGTCCTTGCCGTTACTGCCCTTCCCACGACCGCTTTTCTTCAGACGCTCGATGGTCTTGAGCAGCCGCTCGCGCAGCAGGCTGATCTCTTCCCGATCCTGCGGACTGGCATCCAGCACGGCGGCATCGGCATCCTCCATCAGCAGGTGTTCCAGATTGCGCTTCTGGCCTATGCCACGGTAGAGCAGCAGTACGTAGATCGCCGATACCAGCAGGAACAGGACGATCCCCGCCAGCAGGCTGGCCAGGGACGAAAAACCGAATGCTACGCCCAGCCGCCAGACCAGGAAGATGGCGGCGAAGAACAGCAGCCCCAGGATATAAGGCTGGTACTTGAAGAAGGCGTATTTCAGATAGGCGAGTTTCATACGTTTCATTAGCACATCTGCTCAATCTAGCTCGCTCACGGCGCCTGATGGCCGCTTGGAAAACGAGTCATGAAATCGGCCAGGTTCAGCCGGGTGTCCGGCAGCGGCAAGGTCCCCGGATGTGGTTCGTCGTCGGCGAACGGCGCCAGCACGTCAATGCAAAGGCGACGGTCATCGGGATTCGAGAGCACTTCAAAAAACGCCTCCGCGCTATGCCAGGCAGGCATCAGCAGCAGGCGCGGGCGCATGAAGTCGTCGATCAGCAGACTCATGACCGGCGCCCCGCCCCGGCAGGCGCTGCCCAGCCACTGCTGCCACAGGTCCGCCACCGGGCGTTTCAGCCCGCGCTCGGCAGGCAGCGGCAGCAGCACCGCCAGCGTGCTGCCCGCTTCCCAGCTCTCCAGCGCGTAGTGCAGACGATGCAGGCAAGCGCCGGCGATGAATTCCGGCCAGCCCCACTCCAGCGCCCGAGCGATGTCGTCGAAGCTGTAGTCCTGCAGGAATCGCTCGTGGATACGCTGATAAAGCGCCAGGTCCTGGTCGTTCCAGAGCCGCATCTCCTTGATCGCGACGGCCGGGTCGATCGGTGTCTGACCGTGTACCGAATCGGTCAGGATCTGCCGCGCCTGGCCGGCGAAGATCTCGCCCAGCGTGTGCAGGAACGGCAGCACCGATGGCCTCCCTTCTCCTTTCAACAGCTGAAAGATGAAAAACGGATAACGGCGCCCGGAAGCATCGGCGGAACTGATCATCGCGCCCATCACATCGCTGCCGTTGCGCGCGTGATAGTGAAAGAAGCAGACCGGCAACGCGTCGAATCGATGCATCCAGTCTTCGTGATCCAGAAATCGAACCAGCGCGCTCTGCAGCCACTGGTCGAGCTCCTGGATCACCGTGCCGGCGGCGTTTACCCCCACGAAATCGGCTTTCGAGGGAATCTTGCCAAAGCAGCCGATCATTCGGACCCCTTCCTCATCGCCTGTGCCACTCCTTCGCCACCCTGTCGTTACCGACCCATCGATGGGATGTTCAGAGACTTGATCCGCTTTAGATCCGATATCTGCACGCCACCGAAGTTACGGACGTCAAAGCTCACGGTCCCCATGTAGGTTCGCCAGCTGAAGCGCTGACGAGCGCTGTCGATCGAGGTGATATGGGCGCTCTCGATCATGCGCAGGAATCCCCACCGGTTGGGGTAATCGAAGACGGTGTGACGCTGACCGTTTCGATTGATGATATCCATGCGCGCACCGAAGGATTCGCCATTGCCCGGCCAGGTCAGCCGCTCCCAGGACTGGGTATTGTTGCGGTAATGCAGCCGCTGGCCATCGAGCGTCAGGATGATATCGGTCAGCCCCACCGTCGGGTTCATCTGCAGCTCGAAGCCGTTGCGCAGATCCGAGAGGCTGTCGATGACGCGGCCCAGCGCCGTCGCGTCATCGATACTGGAGAGCATGCGCGGATCGACCATCGGCGAGCGCTGTCCACTGCCAGAGCCGGCGAGATCGCCGATTTCGTTCTGGCGGAACTGGGAAAGTGCCCCCTGATCCGGGTCGATGAAATACTCCAGGTCCCGCACCGAGGCTTCATTGACCGAGTCGCTGACCGGATACCGGCCGGCCACCATCTGATCCCAGGGAGTGACGATCTTGTCATCCCAGGCGGCGTTGAGTTGATTCCTGGCAGGTTCGTTGAGCGCGGCCCAGGTGTCTTCGACCGGCACCCGGAACAGTGGCTCCAGCGCCTGCACCAGCGGCGCCCGCGAGGTATCCACCCGGGAGGCCACGAAGTTGCGCAGCCCGTTGATCTCGGTAGGCTGGCCCGAGAGCGTGGCCATGATCAGTGACTTGCTGCTACGCCCCACGTCCTGGGCGCTGCGGACGTTGTCGACCCGGACCTTGAGCTGACGCAGGTCGAGCAGGTACTGGTTGAGCACGGAGTTGTCGCTCCCCGTCGCCTCGTCCGCCGAGAGCATTCGCGTCACCGGCCGGAAGTGACGCGCCAGCGCACCATCGTTGATTCGCGGCAACGTCGCCAGATCCACCGCCGGTCCATTGCCGCCACTGCCATCGAAGACACTCATCACGCGGCCCCAGAAGCTCTGGTCCTGGGCCTTGCCGGCCGCCTGGCCTTCTTCGTCGCTCGCCTTGGGGTCATCCCAGCCGGTGTTGGCCTTGACCGCCTCCAGCACCTGTCGCAGCGGCGAACCCTGCAGGTCGCTCAACGCGGCCAGCCGGTCACTGGCCTGGTCGAGCGTATCGAAACGGGAGACATGGGTGTTGCCAAGAAAGCGCTCCCAGGCGATGGCGTAATCGCGCTTGTAGCGCGCCATCAACTGGCTGACGAAACGCGCCTTGGACTGGACGGCATCGTCGACGTCCTCGTCATCGAGAACCCAGTCGGACTCGCGCTGCAGATCGCCGGAGACGGTCTGAATGATCGCCGGGCGAAGATACTCGTCCCAGACCTGACGGGTATAGAAGGCAGGTACCGCGCGGCTGGAGTAGAACAGCCGGCCGGACATCTCCGGCGCCATTCTGGACAGCGTCAGCGGATCGTAGCGCTCCTCGACGTCGAGCTGATAGCGCAGGTACTCGCGGTCCACCAGGCTGCTGTCGATCAGGAAGGCGTTGAGACGCTCACGACTATCGGCGACCAGGCTGTCATCCCGCTCGAGCGCCGGTGCCGTCCCTTGCTGCAGGTAGTGAACGTAGAGCGCGGCGTTGTCCATGATGCTCTCACGGGAGCGTGACAGCCCGCGGCGACGCGCCGTCTCCTGCCACAGCCGCGGCAACGCCGACGCCACGAAGTCGCCCTGATCCTGGTGTGCCGCCGGATCGGTCAGAATCAGGTAGAGCTTGAGCGAGGAGTAGCTCTCGATCAGTTGCTCGACGTCCTCCTGGCTCAACCGGGTCAGCATCTCCTCGGACAGCGAGGGCCCTCGTTCACCGGAAAGCGCCAGCGTCGACTCGTCGCCATCGCCATTACCCACGGCGCTACCCAGCGTACTGGTGCGTTCACGCAACCCTTCTTCGAGTTCGGTCTCCGCGTTGCTGCGCGCGGAGTACCAGGCATCCCGGGCACTGTCCGTGGTTCGCGAGCGCAGTTCGCCGCGGGCACGACTGCCCAGTTCCGAGGCGCTGGTCGGCACGCTGCCCAGCGTCGGCCGCGAGGTGGAACGCTCACGCATCCGATCCATGGCGTCGCGACCGATCGCCTGACCGCGCTCTTCCATCGCGCCGGCATCCTGTCCGGTATCGGCCGGCGGCTCGACCTCGGCGCCAGTGGTATCGATGTCACCACCCGGCGTATCGAAACTGTCCAGAGAGCGCAGCTGCCGGGTCAGTTTCCACGCCAGCGGCTGGAGGACATCCTCCCGCAGCAGGTCCGACCAGGCCTGCTTCAGCGGCTCTCGCAGGGCTTCACCCTGGTAGAGCCCCAGATCCAGCTTGAGGGGCACGCCGTTCTCTCGATGCCGCTCGATGGCGGCCAGCTGCTGCTCCAGATCCCCAAGCAGCTCACGGCGCTCGTGAGGCTTCAGGCGGCCGGTGCTGTTGCCTGCCATGATCTCGTCCAGACGATGCTGGATATGATCGACCCACAACTTGTTGTTGTAGGCCGACCAGCCCTGAGCGGCGATGGCGGCAAGGCCCAGCACGCCCAGGGCGCCGATCATGAATGTCGGCAGGGTGCGCCGCTCGCCCCGTTGCGAGTAGTAGAGACTCAGGTTGCGGTCGGGAAAGACCACCTCGCGAAAGGTGTCGGTGATGAAGTAGCTCTTCTCTCCGCCACGCGCTGCAGTCGCGCCGGTCTCGCCCGGCGCCAACGCGAACTCGGCGCGAGTCTGGTCGTCCAGCAACGCGGGCAGCGCCGGCCCGGTCTGCAAGGCGCTGGTGAAATAGAGGCCTCGCAATACCGGCGCCTGCTCGCCCTGCTGCGGGATATCGAATTGCTCGAGGAAGTCGCTCAGGACGCCAAGCAGTTCGGCGAAGTAGTCTGGGAAGCGCAGCAGTTCACTGTCTGCCTCGGTACCCTCTTCGATCACTCGCCGGTCGACGCGTTGACGCAGTGTCGAGACCAACTTCGGGAAGCGCCGCTGGAAAGCGCTGATCACACCCTCGCGGCGCAACTCCTCCAGAGAGAAGGTCAGTCCCCAAGGACGCTGGCGTTCGGTGGCGTCAAGCGCCTCGAAGGTGCGGGTAAAGCCGGGCAACAGGTCCGTCTTGCTGAAGAAGAGGTAGACGGGGGGATTGATCCCTAGGCAACGGCGATATTCCACCACCCGACTCACCAGTTGCTCGGCAAGGGCATGGGCCTCCTGCCGCGATTGCTCGAGCAGTTCGGGCAGGCTGACGACCAGCACCAACCCGTTGATCGCCGGCTTGCGACGCTGCTTGCGCAGGGTCTTGAGGAAATCGGCGAACTCGCTGGCCGGCCGATCCTCGACGAGGTAGCGTCCGGCGGTATCGACCATCACCGCCTCGCGACTGAAGTACCAGTCACAGTGCTGTGTGCCGCTGACCGCGGAGAGGTTGCTGCCGCCGGCCATGGTCGCCGCCAGCGACGAACGAGTCAGCAGAGAGGTCTTGCCGGAAGCCGCCATGCCGATCACCAGATACCACGGCAGTTCGTAGAGCGATGCCTTGCCGCCATCCACCGAACGCGCCGCGCGCTGCATCGCCATGGCGTGCTTGAGGCGGTCGCTGAGGATCTGGTAATCGCCGGACTCGCTTTCGGCCGCTTCGCGATGCACCTCGAGCTCGACCAGGTTCTCGATACTGCGCTCGGCGCGGATGCGATGATATTGACGCATGACCACGACCAGCAGCCACACTGCGGTCACCAGCGCCATGGCAATGAAGATGAGCTCGCGCTCTTGCGTCAGCAGCGGCAGGATCAGTACGCAAAGTGCCAGACCCATCAACAGCAGCACGATGGAGAGCGGCCAGAAGCCTTTCAGCGAGCGCAGGAATCGAAGAAAACGCATCATCAAACTCGCTCGTCAGCGGGTGGAATTGAAAAGCTGCCGAATCTGCTCGATCAGCGAATCGGTCTCGCTGCCCAGCCACCAGCGCAGCCCGCCGTAGACGATCAGGCAGACCAGCACGATCCCCAGCAGGTAGACCCACAACGGGATCTCGTAGCGCAACAGCTGGCCCACCTGATCCGGCAGCTTCCAGCTTTCGTTGCGCTCGTCGCTCTGCTGTCGATAACGCGCGATGTCCTGCCCTAGCGTATTGGCGATGTAACGCAACTGATCCCGGTTCTCCAGGCTGTACTTGCCCTCGAAACCGAGCGCGAGACAGAGGTGATAGACCTCGAGCACGTCCAGGTTGGCGCGCACGTCGCTGCGCAGACTGTCGAGACGGTCGTAGAAGCCCTCGCCGGCAAGATGCACACCGAAATAGCGGTACTGGAACGGGTGCAGCTCGACATGCTCGCGAATGTTGCCCACCCCCCCCTTGAGCACGCTCTCGTCGAGGAAGGCGCAAAGTGCGTATTGGGCGTCCTTCACCGCATCGGCACTGTAATTCTCGGCCCTGGCCTTCTCCTCGAATTCACGCAGCCACTGATCGACACGTTCGAGGAAGCGCTCGACGCTTTCGGCCTGCTGACCGCGGCGCACCATCAGGACCATGGAGATGAAGTCACGCGACAGTGTCTTGAGCGTTTGCGGCTCGGCGATCTCGGAGGGATGAGCAAGGGCTTCGGTCATTTCATTACCGCCATCAGTTCAATGCTGAGATTCTTGAATCCGCTGGGGACGTAAAAGGCGATCGCCTGGGCGTCCATCATGCGTTCGTAAACGGCGCCATGGGGTTCGAGCGCGAAATAGTGGTTGTCCAGCCGCACCGGAATCGCGCTGGGCATGCGGGAGGCATGCGTCAACGTACCGCCCGGCATCGCGGTATTGACCACCACCTCGATGTCCTCCGGCGATCCGACCTTGAAGGCGCGCGGCACCAGTTCGAGGATCTGCGCACCGGGCATGTCGGCGTGGACGCTGATGTAGAAGTCGGCGCTCTTGAGCCGAGCGTCATTGAGCCGCCCGACATAGTAGGAAGGTCGCGTCTGCTCGAGAGGGATCGGAATGTACTGGTTGGGCACCACGATCTCGAGCAATTCCCGTACCACGCTTTCCAGCCCCAGCAAGGCCGGCGCCGGATCACGATGATCGTAGTCCGGGATGTCTCCCAGCTTGTGGGACATGGAGAACGTCATCAGGCTAGCGGCGAATTCGGCCAGAAAGCGATAGAGCGTTTCGGGATGCAGTCGCGGATGCGCCAGCAGGTGCGCCAGCTGCGGATAGGCCCGATTGATGGTGTAAAGCAGCCAGAACAGCGTGACATCACTAGAGCCGAACTCCGCCACCTGGTCGGCACGCTCGCGGCGACGG
Organism: Salinicola acroporae; assembly: GCF_003206615.1. Lineage (GTDB taxonomy): Bacteria > Pseudomonadota > Gammaproteobacteria > Pseudomonadales > Halomonadaceae > Salinicola > Salinicola acroporae. Next base: position 12,846 of record NZ_PZJW01000001.1, read on the forward strand.
CCGGAAAGCGCCTCACTCCGCGCCTGAAGCATGCCGATCAGGCGATTGGCGATATCAAAAGGCAGCGAGACGGAATCGATATGCAGCGCCGGTGGCATGAAACGTTCGCTTTCGAGATTGAAGCCCCCGGCGGCGTTGCGCTTGAGCAGCGCGATCGGGCAATGGGTGAAGCCATCCAGGCTATCCCCCTCCATCAACAGGGTCGCGTTGAGTTCGAGCGTGCCCAGCTCGTTCTCCAGCGAGCCCTCGTTGAGATCGGGTCGCGTCTCGAAGCGCTGGACGTAACGACGCCCGCCGTGGCGCGGGGCGTCCTGGTCGAGATAACTCGGCGACCACGGTTCGAGCGTGCGCAATGCGGCGAATATCTTGACCTCTCCATTGCGAGCCAGCTCGTCGAGGCTTCGCCCCGGCGGAAGTGGATCGTGCTGGGGGGCATCGAGCAAGGTGCCATCGGGGAAAACCAGCTTGAGGCGGCTCAACCGTAATGTCCCCTGCTCGAGCGCCCCTTCGTCGAAGGCGATCTCCTGCACCCCCCACTGGAACGGGTGCTGGACCTGGCGCGACTCGGCCTGCTGGCGCTGATGGAATTCGTCCTGGTACTGAAAATGCTGGGGCAGAAGGAACATCCCTTCCGACCACATGATGCGGTTGTGTTTGCTCACGTCCCTGTCCCGTGCCTCTGAATACTGACGCCCGCCATGCGGTCGCCCTCCGAATCACAAGCTCCACCGACTACCGGCACAACGCCGGAAGGATTACTTGCCGAGCAGATCGTGACCACGCTCGACTTCGACGCGATCATCGAGGAGACGTAGCCGGACACCTTCCGAGGCGCTCAACAGGCCGTCGTTCCTGAGCTCTTCGCCGTCGAAGACCACATGCCAGTTGTCGCTGACGACATTTCGGAAAAAGGCGGCAACACCGACGAACTGGGCGTTAGGTGCCAGGGCGGCGACATCCACCTTCTGCTCACCCGGCAGCAGGGTCAGCTCGCGCTGGGACAGCAGAGTGTTTCCCAGCACGCTCTCGCCCTCGCTCCACAGCTGACGTGGCGAGGCCGTGGCGAAGGGAGCCTGCTCGCTCAGTTGGTAGATTCTGACGACGACGGACAAGGGCTCGCCATTGACATCCGGGTTGACCGATTCGTCACTATCGATGGTGACTCGCACCCGCTCCTGGTTGCCGAACAGATCCCCCGCCCAGGTATCTCCGAAGCGGTTGCCAACACGATCGGCAACACCGCAACCTGCCAGCAGAGCCATGCATAAACTCACTACCAAAACGCGTACGGACGCCATCATTGCCGTCTCTATTCACTCTATTATTTAGTCCCGAGAAAGCTCACGAAATCTGAACACCGAACAAGATTCGGCATCAATTTGTCTCGTGCGCCACACACCCTACCAGATTTAATGGCTATAATAAGCGTCGAATTTAACATTAGCTTACTCAGAAACATTTATTTACAAAAAGTTTGGGATCGACACATGAAAGCACAGTCCGCCAAATGGGTGCCGGTAGCCGCCTGCCTGTTGTTGAGTGCTTGCGCAGCCGGCCCTCAATCCCAGGTCAATTACGTCAAGGCTACCGAACGCTTCGAGGGCACCCTGCCCTGCAATGACTGCCGCGGGATCGACACCGACCTGATATTGCAGCGTGACGCCATCACCGGGGCGCCCCAAAGCTTCTACCTGCATGAGGTCAAGATCGACGCGCCCGGGGGAGAAAGAGTCAACTCCACTTGGGGAAAATGGTCTATAAATCAGGATATTAACGATTTCGAACGGCAGCTTTATGTGCTTAGTCCGGAGGTGGGAGAAGCGCGCGCCTACGTCAGAAAGGACAACGGCAATCTGCAGCCGCTGACGGATCAGGGCACGCCGGCAATCGATGACGAGGGCAAGAGCGTCGCCCTCGAAGTGTTGACCCCGGATCTATATCCCGCGGCAGCGACGGATGAGAACAATTGAATCGCGACTCGTGCTAGAGTGACGAGATAACCTTTAATTACACGGGATGTAAGAGATCGCCTACAACATTAATAGCAGATAACCTCGGAGCACCGTCTCGATTCTCCGATACAATACTTTGCGATTTCTGTTACTGGGTAGAATCTCGATCGTTAATCTATTGAGTCTTTCGGCGTCCTCGGCACAATGGGTCGCGAGCCGATGTCCAATGGAATGATACGAGTGGCCTCGATAACCCAATCGAGGCCAGGTCCATCTCGACGATATGACGTCGCACCGGGAATCGATCATGACGCAGTCCTTCGATGTTGATAGCTTCATCCGTTCGCGCAAACAGACGCGAGTGGTGTCGGATTTGCTCAAGGCGCAGGCGGGGGACTATCTCACGACCCTGGCGCCACTGGTGCGACCCCAGCCGCTGTTCGGCGAGTACCTGCAGGGAGCGCCTCGCGGTAGCGGCCGGGAGACTCAGCATCACTTCAAGGAGTTTCGCACCCTGTTCGACAAGCATGCGGCGCAGCGTCCGTTCAACCTGATGAACGAGCTCGAAGTACCGCTCAACATCATCAACTCCACGCCTGAGCTTTTCCCGCTCGAGTACGACCACGCCTTGCCGGGCGGCAGCACCGTGCGCGTGACCAGCCCTGCGCGCTGGGTGGTGGGTTACTCGTCATTCGACTTGAGCCGCTTTCGTCAGGTCGTCCGCGACCCCAATCGCAGTGGCTCGGAGCTGCACCGGTTCGTGGTGCACTACCTGATGCTGTTTCACTGCTTCAGCCGCGCCGCCGGCCTGGGTCGCCTTTTCAAAGGGCTGCGCTTCCCGGTTGGCTTCCAGCAACTGGACGATTTCGGCGAGCTCCCTTTCTGTGTCATCAGCTCGCCGGTCGCCTCGACCCTGCCGGCAGACGACGTGATCCGCCACAGCACCGAAATCTCCGGCAGTCGCAGCTTCGAAGAGCTGATCTACGAAGATGCGATCAATGCCATGCAGGACGATTTGCGGGAGCAACTGATATCCGCTGTCAGGGAGGCGCCGTCCGCCTGACCGCTAGGCGCAATCCAGCACGACCCATTCGAACCCCAACGAAGCCGCCATCTCAAGGGAGGATCCTTTCATGGCCAAGAACGAAAGCACTCAACACAAGCTGTCGCGCGTGAGGGCACCGCGAGTTCACCTGACCTACGACGTCGAGATCGGCGACAGCATCGAGAAGAAAGAACTGCCGTTCGTGGTCGGCGTCATGGGTGACTATTCCGGCAACCCGCTCGAGCCGCTGCCGCGGCTGAAGGATCGCAAGTTCGTCAATGTCGACCGCGACAACTTCGACAGCGTCATGAAGGGTGTCAAGCCGCGCTTGAGCTACCGCGTCGACAACACTCTCGCCAATGACGGCTCGCAGTTGCCGGTCGAGCTCAACTTCAAGCGCATGGAGGATTTCGAGCCGCAGGAAGTCGTGCGTCAGGTCGAGCCGCTGCGCAAGCTGCTGGAGGTTCGCAACAAGCTGGCCGATCTGCGCAACAAGATGGGTGGCAACGACAAGCTCGAAGAGCTGTTGATGGACGTGCTGCAGAACACCGACAAACTCCAGGCCCTGGGTGAAGAGCTGGGTCGTGAAGCCGCTGCGAAACCGCAGAGCGACAAGGAATAACGGGAGTCTTTCATGGCCGACAATCAGACCGACAACACGTCACAGACCGAAACCCAGGAAGTCTTCGCACCGGAGACTTCACTGCTGGACAGCATCATCTCCGAGAGCCGCGTGGCTCGCTCGGAGACCGAGCGCACCCGTACCCGTGACCTGATCGACGAGCTGGTCAATCAGGTGCTGGAGGGAGAAGTCACCCCGAGCAAGGACCTGATCGCGGTGCTCGACTCGCGTATCGCCGAGATCGACTCGCTGCTCTCGGATCAATTGAACGAGGTCATGCACGCCAGCGAATTCCAGCAGCTAGAAGCGTCCTGGCGCGGCCTCAAGTATCTGACGGATCAGTCCGAGACCAGCACCAACATGAAGATCCACATGTTGAACGCGTCCAAGAAGGACCTGGTCAAGGATCTCAAGTCGGCCTCCGAGTTCGACCAGAGCGCGCTGTTCAAGAAGGTCTACGAGGAAGAGTACGGCACCTTCGGCGGCGCCCCGTTCGGCATGATGATCGGCGACTACGAGTTCGGCCGCCATCCGCAGGACATGTACCTGCTGGAGCAGGTTTCCCATGTGGCGGCGGCGGCGCATGCGCCTTTCATCTCTTCGGCCTCGCCGGAACTGTTCGGCTGGGATTCGTTCACCGACATGACCGGGCCGCGGGATCTTTCCAAGATCTTCGATACCGTCGAATACGCCAAGTGGAAGTCCTTCCGCAATTCGGAAGATGCCCGCTATGTGGGCCTGACGCTGCCCCACGTGCTCGGCCGCCTGCCCTACGGCGAGGAAACCACGCCGGTGGAGGAGTTCAACTTCACCGAGAGCGTCGACGGCCGCGACCACAACAAGTACCTGTGGATGAACGCCGCCTATACCATGGGCGCGCGGGTCACCGATGCGTTCTCCAAGTACGGCTGGTGCGTGGCGATTCGTGGCGTCGAGGGCGGCGGCCTGGTCGAAGACCTGCCGACCCACACCTTCCAGACCGATGACGGCGAGGTGGCATTGAAGTGCCCCACCGAGATCTCGATCACCGACCGCCGCGAGAAGGAGCTTTCCGACCTGGGCTTCATCCCGCTGGTGCACTGCAAGGGCACCGACTACGCCGCCTTCTTCGGCACCCAGTCCGCCCAGTTGCCCAAGCAGTACAACACCGATGTGGCCAACGCCAATGCTCGGCTCTCCTCGCAGCTGCAGTACATCTTCGCCACCTCGCGTATCGCTCACTTCATGAAGGCGATCATGCGCGACAAGGTCGGCAGTTTCGCGTCGCGCCAGAACGTGGAGGATTACCTCAACGAATGGCTGTCGCAGTACGTGCTGCTGGACGACAACGCCGGCCAGGAAGCCAAGGCCAAGTACCCGCTGCGCGAAGCGCGCGTGGAAGTCGCCGAGGTCCCCGGCAAGCCCGGCGCCTACAAGGCGGTCACCTTCCTGCGGCCGCACTACCAGCTCGATGAGCTGACCGCATCGCTGCGCCTGGTCTCAGAACTGCCGCAATCGACCCGCGGCTCCTGATCCGCACGACCGAAGACGGGCATCGGTCAAGTACCGGTGCCCGCCGGCGAATCCGAGGCGATGTCCAGGAAGCACGGCGCGCGGGACGGTGCCGCCACGATCCATCGTGAGATGAGGATGAAATGAGCGAACCCTTGCAGATGGTTCCGACCCTGCTCGACCGTCTACTCGACGACGAGCCGCAGCACTCGACCGAGGCGCAACCCGGCCATCGCTGCTCGCTGGCCGACTACAAGAACTCGGTGGTGCGCGATCTCGAACTCCTGGTCAATACCCGCCGGGAGCTGGTGGCCGACGGGCTCGATGGCTGGCCGTCACTGCAGGGCACCCTGCTCGACTACGGCCTGCCGGACTTCATCAGCCGTGGCGTCCGCAGCACCGAGGATCGCCGGCTGATCCAACGCCAGCTCGAACGCACCATCGAACAGGGCGACAAGCGCTTCAGCAGCGTGCGCGTGCAGCTGCTCAACCAGGACAGCCACGACCGTATTCTCCAGTTCCGCATCGAAGCCGTGCTGTCGCTGAGCGAAGCGAGTCAGCGCGTGGCCTTCGATGCAGTACTGCAAGTCAACACTCGCCAATACAAGGTGCAGAACCTGATCTGATGCTCGACGACCTGCTGCCCTACTACGAGAAGGAACTCTCTCACCTGCGTTTTCTAGGTCAGGAGTTCGCTCAACGGTATCCGAAAATCGCCTCGCGGCTGCTGCTCGAGGGGGACTACTGCGAGGATCCCCACGCCGAGCGGATGATCGAGTCCTTCGCCTTCCTCAGCGCCCGGGTACACAAGAAGCTCGACGACGACTTTCCCGAGATCGTCGAGGCGTTTCTCGACGTGCTCTACCCGCACTACCTGCGTCCGACACCGGCACTGTCGATCGTCGAGTTCGACCCAGGGGCACAGACCTCCCTGACCGGCGCGTATCACCTGCCCCGCCATACCGCGCTGCACTCGCGCCCGGTGGAGGACTCCTTCTGCCGCTTCCGTACCTGCTACCCGGTGGATGTCTGGCCGGTGGCGGTGAGCGGCGCTGAACTGAGCCGACTGGAGCGCTCGTCGTTCAATGCTCACGGCAATGACAACGTCGCCAAGCTGACCTTGTCGCTCGAGAGTCTCGGCAATACCGATTTCGGCAAGCTGGGCATGGATCGCCTGAGATTCTTCCTCGACGGGGAAGGGACTCTCATGCACCCGCTCTACGAGTTGCTGTTCAACAACGTGGCGCGGATCTCGGTCAGTTTCGTCGATGCCGGCCAGCAGCGTGAAATCGGGCTGGCGCCGGATGCCATCACCCCCGTCGGCTTCGGTCACGACGAAGGCCTGATCGACTACTCCGAGCGGTCGTTCCTGGGCTACCGCCTGCTTCACGAGTACTTCACCTTCCCCGAGAAGTTCCTGTTCTTCGACCTGAACGGGCTGGCTCGCCCTCTTGCCGGCAAGCCGGTGACCCAGGTCCAGATTCACTTCCTGTTTCGCGACTACGATCAGCACGAGCGTCTCGCTCGGCTGGCGCAGACCGTGGGACGTCACAATTTCCGCCTCGGCTGCACCCCGGTTGTCAACCTGTTCCCGCAGCAGGCCGAGCCGATCAAGCTCAGCCACACGCGCCATGAATATCCGGTGGTGCCGGACGTACGCCATTCCCGCTCCACCGAGATCGTGTCGATCGACGAGGTCACCCGGGTCATTCGCACCGCGATGCAGGACGAGGTGGCGCCCTGCCTGCCTTTCTTCGAACCGCGGGACAGCGAAAAGCAGGCTCGCCAGAGTTACTGGATCGCGCGACGGGTCGCCTCGGAAAATGCCCGCGACCCGGGCACCGAAATGCGCCTGAGGGTGGTCGATCGCGAACTGGAGATGCTCGACGCCAGCAGCGACACCCTGAGCCTCAAGCTCACCTGCAGCAATCGCGACCTCCCGCAGTTGATGACCTTCGGCCATCCGCAAGGGGATTTCACCCTCGAGCGTGAGCAGGTGGTGCAGCAGATCCGCTGCCTGCGCAAACCGACGGCCCCGGTACGCCCGCCCATGGGCAAGGGCCTGATCTGGCGCCTGGTCTCGCACCTGTCGCTCAACCATTTGTCGCTGGTTTCCGACGGCCGCGAGGCGCTGATGGAGCTGCTGATGCTCTACAACTATCGCCAGGCTTCGGCGATCCGCAAGCAGATCAACGGCATCGCCTCGATCGCGAGCGAACCGGTGATGACGCGCATCGGTCATCCGCGCCCCGCCTTCGTGCGCGGCACCGGCATCACCCTGGAGCTCGACGAAAGCCAGTTCACCGGCAGCGGCATCTACCTGTTCGGCATGGTGCTGGACCACTTTTTCGGCCAGTACTGCAGCCTCAACAGTTTCACCCAACTCACCCTGCGCTCTCGTCAGCGCGAACAGCGAGTCGCCCAATGGAAGCCGAGAACCGGTACTCAGCCCCTGGTCTGATCGATCAGGCCCGCGCCGAGCCCTGGCGATTCGGGTTCTTCCAGCTCGTGCGCCTGCTGCGGCTGCACTACAGCCGCACCGGACGTATCGACCCCGAAAACCGCCCCCACCAGGATCCGCTGCGATTTCGCTCGCTGCTGTCGCTGAACTTCCCGCCCAGCGAGATCAGCGACCTCTCCTTCGAGAGCGACAAGGTCCGTTCTGCCAGCGGCGATCCGCTGAGCGAGATCCAGGTCACGTTCATGGGACTGGTGGGGCCGTCCGGGGTCCTGCCGCGCCCCTATACCGAACTGCTGATCAACCGCCATATCGAGAAGCGCGACGATGCCGCCCATGCGTTCATGGACTTCTTCTCGCACCGGATGACGGCGCTGTTCTACGAGGCGTGGCAGAAGTATCGCTTCCATATCGAATACGAGCGCAAGGGCAGCGCGGATTTCGAAAACTGGCTGCTGCACCTGGTGGGCTTCACGCCCACCACGCTGGAGAAAAGTCTCGCCCGCGACGACGCGCCCGGCTCATTGCGCCGTGACCTGTTCAGCTGGTTTTCCGGGCTGTGGTCGCAGCGGCCGCGCAATCCGAGCAACCTGCAGTCGATTCTGGAGTACACCTTCCAGCTGCCCTGCCGGGTCGATTCGTTCGCTGGCCGCTGGATACGCCTTGATCCGGCGCAGTACACCCGCCTCGGCCAGGCCAACGCCAGGCTCGGAGAGAGCGCCGTGGCCGGCACCCGGGTGCGTGACTATCAATCCGCCTTTCGCGTCTCGTTCGGGCCGCTGAGCCTGAGCGCCTACCGCTCGCTACTGCCGGACACCGAAGCGCACCGGAAGCTGGTCAAGCTGGTGCGTTTCTACGCCGGCATCGAACTCGACTTCGAAATCGAGTTGATTCTCGACAGGCACAGCATTCCCGCCCCCCAACTGGGTGCGGGCGGCAGTATCAACCTGGGGCGGCTGGGTTGGCTCCAACCCTCCGACCGACCGGCCGCCTCCCACGGCCATGCACTCTTCGACATTCCCTACGACGGAGCCACGGCGTGAGTCTCAAATCCCTTTTCGACAAGCTCAACGATCCCTGCCGCGAAGCCACCGAAGGCGCAGCGGCACTGTGCCTGGCCGAGCGCCAGTACGACGTCGATATCGAGCACCTGCTGCTCAAGCTGCTCGACAGCGACGACAACGACTTCCTGCGCATCGCCCGGCACTACGACGTGTCGCTCGATCGCCTGGCGACGCAGCTCGAGGAGACGGTCTCCACCTTCAAGACCGGCAACACCCGAACGCCCGCCCTGTCGCCACGCATTACCCGGCTGATCGAGCGCGCCTGGGTGATCGCCTCGATCGATCACGGCGAGGCCCAGATTCGCGGCGGCCACCTGCTGCTGGCGCTGCTCAAGGACGACGAACTACGTCGGGTATTGCTGGATGGCGCCCGTGAACTCGAGCGGATCAACGTCGACGACCTGCAGGCGCATCTCGACGACCTGATCGGCGGCAGCAGCGAAGATCAGCACGTGCGCCCGCTCGGCGAGGGAACGAACGCCAGTGGCCAGAGCCCGAGCGCCGGCCAGTCCCCGGACACCAAGCCCGGTGGCGGCCGCCCCGGCAAGAGCAAGACCCCGGCGCTGGACCAGTACACCATCGACCTGACCGGCAATGCCCGCGCCGGTCGCATCGACCCGGTGCTCGGCCGCGAGGAGGAAGTGCGCCAGATGGTGGACATCCTCACCCGGCGCCGCCAGAACAACCCGATCCTTACCGGCGAAGCGGGTGTCGGCAAGACCGCCGTGGTGGAAGGTCTGGCACTGCGCATCGTCAACGGCGATGTGCCACCGCCGCTCAAGAACGTCGAGCTGCGCACCCTCGATCTGGGGCTCCTGCAAGCCGGCGCCGGGGTCAAGGGCGAGTTCGAGAGCCGACTCAAGAACGTGATCGAGGAGACCAAGCGCAGCCTGCATCCGATCATCCTGTTCATCGATGAAGCCCACACCCTGATCGGCAGTGGTGGCCAGGCCGGCCAAGGCGATGCTGCCAATCTGCTCAAGCCGGCGCTGGCGCGCGGCGAACTGCGCACCATTGCCGCCACCACCTGGGCGGAGTACAAGAAGTACTTCGAGAAGGATGCGGCGCTGGCCCGGCGATTCCAGGTGGTCAAGGTCGAGGAGCCGGCCGAACCAGTGGCCATCAACATGCTGCGCGGCCTGAACGAACGCATGCAGGATCACCACAAGGTGACCATTCTCGACGACGCCATCGTCCAGGCCGTTCGCCTGTCGCACCGCTACATCACCGGCCGCCAACTGCCGGACAAGGCCGTCAGCGTGCTCGATACCGCCTGCGCCCGGGTCGCCCTGGCGCAATCCTCGCAGCCGGCGGCGCTGGAGGACGCCCACCGTCGCGTCGACAACCTCAACAGCGAAATCGCCGTTCTCCAGCGCGAACAGCGTGAAGGCAGCGATCACGCGGAAACCCTCACTGCGCTCGACGAACAGCTCACCGCGACACGCGGCGAGATCGACGATCTCAGCGCGCGCTGGGAGCGCGAGCAGGAAGTCGTGACGCGCCTCAAGGGATTGGAAGCGGAACGCGAATCCATCGAGGCCGGCCAGCAGGACGGCGATACCGACGCGTTGAGCCGGCAGATCGGCGAGGTCCGGCGCGAACTGGCCGCGATTCAGGGTGAGCATTCTCTGGTGCACGGCCATGTCGACGGCAACGTGATTGCCGAGGTGATCTCCAACTGGACCGGCATTCCACTCGGCAAGATGATGCGCGACGAGATCGCCACCGTACAGCGCCTGCCGGAGCTGCTTGGCGAGCGCGTGCTGGGCCAGGACCACGCCCTGGCCGAGATCGGCAAGCGCATCGCCATTTCACGCGCGCGGATGGAGGACCCCAACAAGCCGATCGGCGTCTTTCTGCTACTCGGCCCCAGCGGCGTCGGCAAGACAGAAACCGCGCTATCGCTGGCCGACACCCTCTACGGTGGCGAGCGCAACGTCATCACCATCAACATGTCCGAGTACCAGGAAGCGCACACCGTCTCCAGCCTCAAGGGCTCGCCCCCCGGCTACGTCGGCTACGGCGAGGGGGGCGTGCTGACCGAAGCAGTGCGCCGCAAGCCCTATAGCGTGGTGCTGCTGGACGAAGTCGAGAAAGCCCACCCGGACGTGCTGGAGCTGTTCTTCCAGGTGTTCGACAAGGGCGTGCTGGATGATGGCGAAGGCCGCGAAATCAACTTCCGCAATACCGTGATCCTGCTCACCTCCAACGTCGGCACCGACGACATCATGCAGCAGTGCCTGGGCGTCGAGTCCCTGCCCGCGCCGGATGCGATCGTCGAAAGCCTGCGCGATCAGCTCAACGCGGTGTTCAAGCCAGCGTTCCTGGGCCGGTTGAACATCATCCCCTACTACCCGGTGCAGAAAGAGATTCTGCACAACATCGTTCGGCTCAAGCTCGACCGCATCAAGCACCGCTTCGAATACAACCATCGCGCCGAGTTCGAGTACGACCCGGCAATCATCGAAGCCGTCGCCGAGCGCTGCACCGACAGCGACAGCGGCGCACGCAATATCGACAACATCCTCTCCGGCAGCCTGATGCCAACCGTCGCCGCCCAGGTACTGGACAAGATGGCCAATGGAGAGGCGATAGAGAAACTGACGGTCAGCCTCGACGACCAGGGGGAGTTCGCTTACGCGCTGAGCTGAGTCAGCAGCATAGCGAGACGCTAGCGTCCCTGGCGGCCGTGTGCCATCGGGGACGCTTGCCATTTGGCAGGCGACGGTCATCCACCAAAGTCGTATTCAGCGAAACCAAAGCCCCCTGCCACGAAAGACAGATTTCCCCCGATATCGAGTCCGGCCATGCTGGCAATACCTTCCCAGATTGGTAAATCGCGTCATGCCCGATAACCTGCCCCAAGAGACGCTCCAGCGGTGGCTAGGCAACCGCGAGCAGAGCACGGATCGTCTCGATAGCGCCCTGGTTGCCAGGGTCGCGGCGACGTTCAGCAGACCCTGCCCAGAACCGGGCGACCCCCTGCCCCCCTTGTGGCATTGGGCGTTTTTCCAGAATCCGCTCCCCGGCGCGCAGCTCGGCGGTGACGGTCATCCGACCCGTGGCGGTTTCCTGCCGCCGGCGGACGACCGCAACCGGATGTGGGCCGGTGGCCGCGTCGAGTTTCTCACTCCATTGAAAGTGGGTATCGAGGCACAGCGCGTCTCCACCGTGACCGATATTCAGGAGAAGCATGGCCGCACCGGCTCGCTGCTGTTCGTGACGGTACAGCACGACTACTCCCAGGCTGGCGAGCTCGCCATCCGCGAAGCCCAGGATATCGTCTACCGCCAGCCTTCCCCGCCGAAACTGTCGCTCGACGAGCCGATGCCGGAAGCCGACTGGTCGCAGACGCTCGACCCCGACCCGGTGCTGCTGTTTCGCTACTCGGCGGTCACTTTCAACGGCCACCGGATTCATTACGACTGGCCGTATGTCACCGGGACCGAGGGTTATCCGGGGCTGGTAGTCCATGGCCCGCTGATCGCGACGCTGCAACTGCAGGCGTTCTGCGATGCGAATCCTCAGGCGCGCCCAACCAGCATGCGCTATCGCGGCCTGCGTCCGCTGATCGCCGACAAGCCGTTTCGGACGACCGGTCGGATTACTGCCCACGGCAAGGCCGAGCTGACCGCCGGCAACGACGACGGGCCGGCTCATCGCGCCACGGTTGAATTCCACGACATTGAAGATCAGGAGTCTCGAGCATGAGCCTCAACCCCATCGACCACGAGGCGCTGGAAGCGATCCGCGACGGCGTTCGTAGCCTGTGCCAGCAATATGATGGCGAATACTGGCGCGACATCGACAAGGCCCAGGGCTTCCCGGAGCAGTTCGTCACCGAACTGACCGAAGCCGGCTGGCTCGGTGCGATGATCCCCGAGGCTTTCGGCGGCTCGGGCCTGGGTTTGGCGGAAGCCAGCGTGATTCTGGAAGAGGTCAATCGCTGCGGCGGCAATGCCGGCTTCGTTCACGGCCAGATGTACAACATGGCGACGCTGCTCAAGCATGGCAGCGAGGCGCAGAAAGCCGCCACCCTGCCCAAGCTGGCCAGCGGGGAGCTTCGCCTGCAGTCGATGGGTGTCACCGAGCCCACCACCGGCACCGACACCACCAAGATCAAGACCACCGCCGTCAAGCGCGGCGACAAGTACGTGATCAACGGCCAGAAGGTGTGGATCTCGCGGATTCAACACTCTGATCTGATGATCCTGCTGGCGCGCACGACGCCGTTGGCCGAGGTCAAGCGCAAGTCCGAGGGGATGTCGATCTTCCTGGTCGACCTGCATCAAGCAATCGGCAATGGCATGACGGTCCAGCCGATCGACAACATGGTCGGCCACGAAACCAACGAGCTGTTCTTCGACAATCTCGAACTGCCGGCGGATAGCCTGATCGGCGAGGAAGGCAAGGGCTTCCGCTACATCCTCGACGGCCTCAATGCCGAGCGCACCCTGATCGCGGCGGAGTGCATCGGCGACGGCCGTTGGTTCATCGACAAGGCCAGCCGTTATGCCAACGAGCGCATCGTCTTCGATCGCCCGATCGGCCAGAACCAGGGCGTGCAGTTTCCCATCGCAGAGGCCCATATCGAGGTGGAAGCCGCCGACCTGATGCGCTGGCGCGCCTGCCAGGAGTTCGATGCGGGACTGCCGGCCGGGGCCAGCGCCAACATGGCGAAGTACCTGGCGGCAAAGGCCTCGTGGGAGGCGGCCAATGTCTGCCTGCAGACCCACGGCGGGTTCGGCTTCGCCACCGAGTACGACGTCGAGCGCAAGTTCCGCGAGACTCGCCTCTACCAGGTCGCCCCGATCTCCACCAACCTCATCCTCTCCTACGTCGCCGAGCACTTGCTCGACCTGCCACGCTCGTTCTGAGGTTACCCATGAAGATCTCACAGCTGGATCATCTGGTGCTGACGGTCGCCGATATCGATGCGACCTGCGATTTCTACGGCCGTGCGCTCGGCATGGAGCGGGTTGTCTTCGGCGAAGGCCGGATCGCCCTGGGCTTCGGCGAGCAGAAGATCAACCTGCATCGTCACGGCCGGGAATTCGAGCCCAAGGCAAACTGCCCCACGCCTGGCTCGGCGGATCTCTGCTTCCTCAGCGACACACCGCTGGAGCAGGTGATCAGCCACCTCGAGGGCGAAGAGATCACGATCATCGAAGGCCCGGTGGATCGGACCGGCGCCACCGGGCCGATCCGTTCCATCTACCTTCGCGATCCCGACAAAAACCTGATCGAGATCGCCAATCGCATGGAGGAATCTCGCGATGACTGACCTGGCCCATGATCGAACGCGAGAACTGGCAGGCTTTCTGGCAGAGCTCCGCTACGCCCACATCCCGCAAGACGTCGTCGAGCGCTGCCAGGCCTACTACCTGGACTGGCTGGGCTCGGCGCTGGCCGGCAAGAACCACGCACCGATTCCGTTATTCGAGCAGTACAGCCAACTCATGGGACCGAGCGACGGCGGCTGCCAGCAATTGACCGACCGGCGCATGACGTCGCCGCATTTCGCCGCGCTGGTCAACGCGGCCGCCTCGCATGTGGTCGAGCAGGACGATCTGCACAACAGCTCAGTGCTGCACCCCGCCACCGTGGTCTTTCCCGCCGCGCTGGCGACCGCCCAGGATCTGGGCAGCAGTGGCCGGGATCTCATTACTGCCGCCGTCGCCGGTTACGAAGCGGGAATTCGAATCGGCGAATTTCTGGGCCGCTCGCATTACCGTGTCTTTCATACCACCGGCACCGCCGGGACGCTGGCCGCCGCTGTCGCAGCGGGCAAGCTGATGGAACTCGACACCGACGGTTTCGTGAACCTGCTCGGCAACGCCGGCACCCAGGCGGCGGGGCTGTGGGAATTTCTGCGCGACGCCGCCGACTCCAAGCAGCTGCACACCGCCAAGGCAGCTTCCGACGGTATTCTTGCCGCCTACATGACCCAAAGCGGTCTGACAGGTGCCAGGCATATTCTCGAAGGTCCGCAGGGAATGGCTGCGGGAATGTCGACCGATGCCGACCCGAGCCGGCTGACGGACCGACTCGGCGAGCGCTGGGCGCTGACCGAAACCTCGTTCAAGTTCCACGCCTCCTGTCGCCATACGCATCCGGCGGCGGATGCCCTGCTGGCATTGATGCAACGGGAGGCACTGACCCACGACGCCATCGAGACCGTCACGGCGAGAGTCCACCAGGCGGCGATCGACGTGCTCGGACCAGTGGTCGACCCGCGCACCATCCATCAGGCCAAGTTTTCGATGGGGAGCGTGCTTGGGTTAATCGCGGTTCATGGCGATGCCAGCCTGGCCAGCTTCCGGGATCAGGCCCTGCAAGACGAGGCAGTGGCCAGTTTCCGCCAGCGTGTGTCGATGGTGCTGGACCCGGAAGTGGATGAGGCCTACCCCCGGCGTTGGCTGGGGCGGGTCGAGGTCACGACCCGCGACGGTCGTCGCTTGAGCGCGGCCATCGATGAACCCAAGGGCGATCCGGGCAACACCCTGAGCCGGGACGAGCTGGAGGCGAAGTTCCGCCGTCTCGTGATCTTCTCGGGTGCCGCCAGTGATGACGAAGTCGTCAGGCTGATCGCCCACGCCTGGAACCTGCCCTCGGTGGCGCGCCTCGAGCCGCTGCTATGAGCCGGCGACCCGTCGGCATCGAATTTCCATTTCGCGCACAGGACCCCTCATGACTGCTCAACCACCTCGTCCGCTGGATGGCATCACCGTCGTCAGCCTGGAACACGCCATCGCCGCGCCCTTCTGCACCCGCCAGCTCGCGGACCAGGGGGCTAGGGTGATCAAGGTCGAACGCCCCGGTGTCGGCGATTTCGCCCGCGGCTACGACGAGCGAGTTCACGGCCTGTCGTCGCACTTCGTCTGGACCAACCGTTCGAAGGAGAGCCTGACCCTCAATCTCAAGCACGAGGCTGCGGCGCCGATACTCGACGATCTGCTCGGCGAGGCGGATGTGCTGGTGCAGAATCTGGCGCCCGGGGCCGCGGCCCGAATGGGGCTCGGCTTCGATACGTTGCACGCGCGCTTCCCCAAGCTGATCGTGTGCGACATCTCCGGCTACGGTGAAGGCGGCCCCTACGAGACCAAGAAGGCGTACGACCTGCTGATCCAGAGCGAGGCAGGATTTCTCTCCGTCACCGGCGGCCCGGAACCCGATGCCATGGCCAAGGCAGGCTGTTCGGTCGCCGATATCGCCGCCGGCATGTACGCCTACAGCAACATCCTTTCTGCGCTGCTGCTTCGCGGGCGGACCGGCGAGGGCTCGCACATCGACGTCTCGATGCTGGAGAGCCTGGTCGAGTGGATGGGTTACCCGATGTATTACGCCTTCGACGGCGCGACCCCCCCACCTCGTGCCGGCGCGTCCCACTCCACGATCTATCCCTATGGCCCCTTCCCGACCGGCGACGGCGGTACGGTCATGCTCGGCCTGCAGAACGAGCGGGAGTGGCAGCTGTTCTGCGAGAAGGTGATGGAACAGCCCGCGTTGGCCGCGGATGAACGCTTCGATGCCAACTTCAAGCGTTCGGCCAATCGCGCCGCCCTGCGCGAGCTGATCGACGCGGTCTTCGTCGACCTCACGGCGGAGCAGGTGATAGCGCGACTGGAAAACGCCCAGATCGCCAACGCCCACGTCAACGACATGGCCGGTGTGTGGAACCATCCGCAGTTGGCCGCGAGAGATCGCTGGCGCGACGTGATCACCCCTGGCGGACAGGTACCGGCCGCGTTGCCGCCTGGCCGCAACGCGGCTTACGAGCCACGCATGGACGCGGTCCCCGCACTGGGCGAACACAGCGCGACTATCCTCAAGCAACTGGGCTACCCCGACGAGGAGGTGAACAGCCTGCGTCAGGCCGGTACGATCTGACGGGTACTCCCCGGAGACCGGCTGACGCTGGGCATCCCTCGCTCACGCAGCCATTCATCCACCACGCATTCGTCACCGCAAGGAACCGGCTCATGCCCTTGACCACTCCACCTCGCTCGGCCCTGTTCGTGCCGGCCAATCGCCCCGAACGCATTCCCAAGGCGCTGGCCAGCGGCGCCGACATCGTTATCGTCGATCTGGAGGATGCCGTCGCGCCAGCAGCGAGACCGATGGCCCGTCAGGCGTTAAGTGATTTTCTCGAGACGGCATCGCCGGGCGCCGTCTGGGTCCGGATCAATGCCGCGGACACCGCTGACTTTCTCGAGGATCTCGCGCTCTGCCGGGATCAAACGGGCATCGCCGGGCTCGTCGTGCCCAAAGCGGAAAGCACCCGGAGTCTGGCTCAGGTGGAGGCACTCGGCTATCCGATGATTCCGCTGATCGAGAGCGCCAAGGGCCTCGACCATCTGGATAAGCTGGCGCAAGTCGACGGTGTCGTCCAGTTGAGCTTCGGCGCGCTGGACCTCAGTCTGGATCTTGGCATCGAGCCGGGTAGCGAAGGGGGGGATTGGATGCTGAACCAGGCACGCTATCAGATCATCCTGCAGTCGCGTCTGGCCGGGCTCGCGGCCCCCATCGAGACCGTGCATCCCGAATTCCGCGACATGGGCGTCATCCAGCGCGCCGCCAGACGGGCCGTCGAGATGGGCTTTGGCGGCATGCTCTGTATTCACCCGAGCCAGGTCACGCTGGTCAACGATACGTTCCTGCCTACCGCCGACCAGTTGGCCTGGGCAAAGCGCGTGATCGCAGCGGCCGAGCAGGACGCCGGAGCCGGGCAAATAGACGGCCAGATGATCGACGCACCGGTCATGGCCCGGGCCCGACGGCTCGTCGCCAGCGCCGATCGGGGCTGAAAGACCAGGACCAGAACCGTTGGCGGCGGGCATTACCATCGCGCCGCCAGCTCATGCGATACCGTTTTCCTGGCGACGATGATTCACGTTAACTTCTGTGACCTCGAGTTTGGCTGCCGCGGCAACTTGCCGGAATAGCCGCGATCCCGCCACGACGATTGAGTGTGGAATTCCATCGACGACGGACCATGAACCGCACTTCAATAAATTCAGAAAAATACCATTATCATTTGAATTCAATAATTTTTTTGTTTTTGACATCGCGTCAAACCCGGCTACATCCCACATCACAGCTACGACTTTTTAAACTTTTTAAACCAGAGAAAGGCGTTATCTTTACCGCCCCGATGGTGCCGAGTCCCACCGAAGGTTGAATATACGAATCGAGATAATTATCCGCATACTCCGCCTGGCATCGCCAATAAGGCGTTATCACAGACGCCAAGACGACAGAACAAACTCAGGAGTGAAATGCCATGTCCCTCATCAATCCAAAAACAGTGGTTGGCGCAATCGGAGTTGCCATCCTGATGGGTGGCGTTGCGACTGCTCAGGCGCAGGATCCCATCGTCATCAAGTTCTCCCACGTGGTGGCCGAGAACACGCCCAAGGGTCAGGGCGCGAAGATGTTCGCCGAGGAAGTGAAGGAGAAGCTCGGCGACCGCGTCAAGGTCGAGGTCTATCCCAACTCATCGCTCTACGGCGATGGCAAGGAGATGGAAGCATTGCTGCTCGGCGACGTGCAGATGCTGGCCCCCTCGCTCGCCAAGTTCGAGCAGTACAGCCCCAGCCTGCAGCTCTACGACCTCCCGTTCCTGTTCGACGACATCGATGCCGTCGACCGCTTCCAGCACTCCGACGCCGGCCAGGGCCTGCTCGACTCGATGCAGGATCGCAACATCCAGGGGCTGGCCTACTGGCACAACGGCATGAAGCAGCTCTCTGCCAACAAGCCGCTACGCGAACCCAAGGATGCCCGAGGCCTCAAGTTCCGCGTGCAGGCTTCCGACGTGCTCGACGAGCAGTTCAAGGAGCTTCGCGCCGTTCCCCGCAAGATGAGTTTCGGCGAGGTGTACCAGGCGCTGCAGACCGGGGTGGTCAACGGCCAGGAGAACACCTGGTCGAACATCTATAGCCAGAAGATGCACGAAGTGCAGCCCTACATCACCGAGTCCAACCACGGCATCATCGACTACATGGTGATCACCAACGCCGACTTCTGGAACGGACTGCCGGACGATATCCGCAGCCAACTGGAAGAGATTCTCGCCGACGTCACCCAGAAGGTGAACCAGCAGGCCTACGATCTCAACCAGCAAGCCAAGCAGTCGATCATCGATGCCGGCACCAGCGAGATCATCCAGTTGACGCCGGAAGAGCGTGAAGACTGGCGCGAAGCGGTTCGCCCGGTGTGGAAGAAGTTCCAGGGCGACATCGGTGAAGACCTGATCGAGGCTGCCCAGAGCGCCAATCAGTCCGACGCCACCCAGTCTGAAACCACCCAGTAACCGAGCCGACCATGACACGTTTCCTGCGTGCCTGGGCGCATCTGGAGGAGGGCCTGGTGGCCTTCCTCCTCGCCCTCATGACCCTGGTGACCTTCAGCTACGTGATGGTCAACAACCTCTATACCGTCTTCTACGATGCAGCGGACCTGTTCCCGTTCGCGGAAACGCCGCTCTTCGCGATCGGTGATTTCATCATCGATCTGGCCCAGGAGATGACCTGGAGCATCGCCTTGACCAAGGCGTGCTTCGCCTGGCTGATCTTCCTGGGTATCGCCTATATCGTGCGCATCGGCGCCAACATCGGCGTCGACCTGCTCGTCAGGCTAATGCCGGAGCGTGCACGACGCGGCGTGGGCATTCTCACCTGCCTGATCTGCATCGCCTATACCGCACTGTTCGCCATCTCCAGCTACAGCTGGGTCATGGCGCTGATGCGTGCCGGCATCGGTGCCGAGGACCTGGACCAGTACGGGGTTCTGCAGTGGCACATCACGATCATCGTGCCGATCGGTTTCACCCTGGTGCTGATACGCCTGATCGAAGTCCTGATCCGGATGCTGCGCGGCCAGCAGATCACCATGGAACTGAGCAACGAATCCACCGACGCCCTGAAACTCCAGGACGAGGCCGGTACCGAGGAGAAGCCGACATGACCATCGCCTTTCTGTTCGTGGTGCTCTTCGGCCTGCTCTTCATCAATGTGCCGATCGCGTTTTCGCTGGGCATCGCCAGCTCGCTGACCATCATGCTGTTCAGCCAGGATTCGCTGAGCTCGCTGGCGATCAAGTTGTTCGAGACCTCCGAACACTACACCCTGCTGGCGATCCCGTTCTTCATCCTCGCCGGCGCCTTCATGACCAGCGGTGGCGTAGCGAAACGCCTGATCAATTTCGCCAATGCCTGCGTCGGCCATATTCGCGGCGGTCTGGCGATCGCCTCGGTGCTCGCCTGCGTGATGTTCGCGGCCCTTTCCGGTTCGTCTCCGGCCACGGTCGCCGCCGTCGGCTCGGTGGTGATCGCCGGGATGGCGCGGTCCGGCTACACCAAGGACTTCGCTACCGGCATCGTCTGCAACGCCGGTACCCTGGGCATCCTGATCCCCCCCTCGATCGTGATGGTGGTCTACGCCACGGTCACCGAAAGTTCCGTCGGCAAGATCTTCGTTGCGGGTATCGTACCCGGCCTGTTGCTGGGCCTGATCCTGATGGTTGCGATCTACATCGTCGCGCGGATCAAGAAGATGCCGGCCCTGCCGCGGCCGTCGATCGGCGAGTTCCTCGCCACCGCCCGCAAGGCGAGCTGGGGATTGCTGACCATCGTGATCGTGCTGGGCGGCATCTACGGCGGGTTCTTCACGCCCACCGAAGCCGCTGCCGTGGCCGCGGTCTATGCCGGTTTCGTCGCGCTGTTCGTCTATCGCGACATCACCCTCAGGCAGTGCCCCGGCGTGCTGCTCGACGCCGCCAAGCTCTCGGTGGTGCTGATGTTCATCATCGCCAACGCGATGCTGTTCGCCCATGTCCTGACCACGGAGCAGATCCCGCAGACCATTACGGCGTGGGTCGTCGAGCAGGGTTTCTCGCCGATCACCTTCCTGCTGGTGGTGAATATCGTGCTGCTGGTGGCGGGGTCGTTCATGGAGCCGTCGGCGATCATTCTGATCCTGGCCCCGATCCTGTTCCCGGTCGCCGCCCAGTTGGGCATCGACCCGATCCACTTCGGCATCATCATGGTGGTCAACATGGAGATCGGCCTGGTGACGCCACCGGTGGGCCTGAACCTGTTCGTGGCATCGGCCGTCACCGGCATGCCGCTGACACGCACGATACGGGCGGCAACGCCGTGGCTGTTCCTGCTGCTCGGCTTCCTGCTGCTGGTGACCTACGTGCCCTTCCTCTCGCTCGGTCTGCCGAACTGGCTGGGAATGCCGTAACGGACGAGACAGGCCACCACTGCATGCCATCGTCGAGGGCGCCATTACGGCGCCCTCTCTCTTTGCGGGCGGCCATTGTCCCCCGCGTTCTGACCTCGTCGCCCGACGAATCGAGAGCGGCTACTTCAGCCACCAGGACAGGATCAGCAGCAGCAGTAGCACAGTGGCAATGGCCTGCCATACGTTAGCCGGCTCCCGCCACGGCCGCCTCCCCTCCTCGTCGCCTTTCGGCGCGGGACGGAGATGGTAGGCAAGCTCCGTGATCCTGCGGAACCTCAGCGCCCGTAGCGGATCAAGGGAGCGCCGCAGCGCATCGTCGAGATCACCGCTGATCGCCGGGTTGCTCAATTGCGCGCGCCGATAGGTCATCTGCTCCAGATCGGTATGGCTACGCAGATGGTTGGGCAGGAGGGTGTATGGCAGATGGCCGGTGAGCATCCAGTAGATGGTGGAAGCCAATGAATACTGGTCGCTGCGCCGACCGACCTCGGTATCCAGCGCATATTCCGGCGCGCTGTGTTCGTTCAGCCCGACCTGACGCGCCAGTTGACGTGCCTCGCCCTGGGCGTCGCCCTCACGTTTGTGGCAGGCTCCGAAATCGGTCAGCAGCAGGTTGCCATGCCGGTCGATCAGGATGTTGTCGGGATGAATGTGCTGATGCAACACGTCGTGGCGGTGTAGCGCCTGCACGGCCTTGACCAGTTGCCGCGCGATCTCGAGACGCTGCTCGAGACTGGCCTGGGGGTGTCGTCCCAGCCATTCGGTCAGCGTCTCGCCATCGACGTAGCTCATCAAATAGTAGAGATAACGTCGTGGCCGAGCCGGCTCCATCACCTTGACCACGAACGGCGAGTTGACCCTTTCGACGACCCACTGCTGCAAGCCGAAGTGCTCGAGATAGACGTTGCGCGTGGAGAGCTCGGGGCTGGGCGCCTTCATCACCATGTCGCGGCCGGTGCGCACGTCGCGCACCCGGTAGAGTCGCGCCTTGGCGGTTCGGGAGAGCACGTCGACGACCTCCAGGCCGTCGAGCCGTTCGCCTTGGGCCAGCTCCGGCGGCACCGGCAGATGGTGATAGACGCGCGGCGGTTCGTCCGGTTCGTCGTCCGGGAGCCGGTCGACACGCACCAGCTGGAAACAGAACTGGTTGGCGTTGTAGCCCCGCTCGATCGCCCGCTGATTGGCCGCCTCGGCGAGCCGCTCGCAGGCGGCGTCCAGATCGCTGACGTCGGCCCGGATCAGTTGCACGTACTCCGACGGTACCAGGGTGCCGCGGACCGCCTGGGTCATGAACAGGAACAGATCGCCCTGCTTGAGCGAAAAGGTCGAGTAGTCGATGTCCACGTGGCCATCCATCCCCAGCGCCCGGGAGGGATAGCGATATCCGCCCAGGTCGGTGACGTGATCCCGGGTCAGTTGCTCGAACTCCGCGCCCCGGATGCGGTAGACCAGGGTATCGCCCATGTGGAACAGGTGAGCGTCATGCTGATGAAAGATCATCGCCGACAGCGAGCAGATGTAACTCCCCCCTTCGATATAACCGCTCTGACTGTGACACCAACTGTTCAGGGCACGCAGTACGCGGGTCGCGGAGGTCTTGATGTCCCAGTGCTCGGGAGTCGAGTAGTAGTCGGCGAGGAACCCCCGCACACTGAGATCGCCGGCCTGCTTGGCGATCGAGTTGCGCCAGGTGGAGTCGCTGATCAGCGCACAGCCACCCTTGGAGACCAGTTGCTCGCCCTGG
This sequence comes from Salinicola acroporae, assembly GCF_003206615.1. Taxonomy (GTDB): domain Bacteria; phylum Pseudomonadota; class Gammaproteobacteria; order Pseudomonadales; family Halomonadaceae; genus Salinicola; species Salinicola acroporae. The sequence goes on from NZ_PZJW01000001.1 coordinate 35,470, forward strand.
GGAATCTGAACCGACATCGAGCTACGATGACGATGCAGATCCGGTGCGACAAAGGCCTGACCGTAGGTCAACGACAGTGAGCTTTTCGACAACGGCTTTCTCCCGATTGATCGACGAAAGGCGACGGATGCTCCTGCCCCGAGACCGACACCTCCGATGACATCGGCGTTTCCGCGTCGAGGTTTTCGGATGGCGGTTCTTGGCCCGGGTTGGTAATCGGCCTAGCCTATTCGTATAATTCCCCGGATTTTCGCCCGCTGGTGTTCAACCTGCAAACCGCAAGGACTCAACGATGAGTTTCGACAAGATTCCCGCCGGAAAGGATCTCCCCAACGACGTGTACGTGGCGATCGAGATTCCCGCCAACCATGCGCCGATCAAATATGAAATCGACAAGGAGATGGACGCGCTGGTGGTCGACCGCTTCATGGCCACGCCGATGTTCTATCCGGCCAACTACGGTTTCATCCCGAACACGCTGGCCGATGATGGCGACCCCCTCGACGCGCTGGTGGTCACGCCCTACCCGGTCCAGCCCGGTAGCGTGATCCGCGCTCGCCCGGTGGGGGTGCTCAACATGTCGGACGAAGCCGGCGAGGACGCCAAGCTGGTTTGCGTGCCTCACGAGAAGCTGAGCGCGCTCTACGACGACGTGCACGAGGTCACCGACCTGCCGGAGCTGCTGCGTCAGCAGATCGCCCACTTCTTCGAGAACTACAAGGATCTCGAGAAAGGCAAATGGGTCAAAATCGACTCCTGGGACGGCGCCGACGCCGCCCGCAAGGCGATCGAGAAAGCCGTCAGCGCCTACGAGAACGAGTAAGCATCACGCCCCCCCGGCCCAGCCGCCGGCTCCGTTGGCGGCACCGACGACAAAACGCCGCTCCGGCATCAATCCCGGGGCGGCGTTTCGCGTTGTAGTGCAGATTCTGGAGTGTGACGCTCAGAGCTGATTGCGGATCTTCTCGACGAGCTGGGAGGCCCGCACCGTGTAGTTGGCCATCATCAGCGAATGATTGGCGAACAGCCCAAATCCGGAACCGTTGAGGATCACTGGGCTCCAGACGCGGGCCTGAGAGCTCTCCAGCTCCGCGACGAGTTGGTCGAAATCCCCACCGACACCGCTGCTATCGATCACGTCGGCATAGTCGATCCTGGCAGCCTGCAGCAGTTGCGCCAGCGCCCAGGTGGTGCCTCGTGCTTCGAAGAACACGTTGTCGATTCGAAGCCAGGGCGTGCTATCGGTCTGCTGATCGCCACTCGGCGACTGACCGACGTTGGCGGCCAGGTGCTGGGTCTGCGTCTGCAACCGCTGCTGGACTTGGCCCAGCCACTCGGCCAGCGCGGCGGAATCGGGCGCTGCGGCCGGCTCGGTCGAGGCGGCCGCGTCCTGGGTCGGGGCGTCCGGCCCGGCGCTGTTTTCCCGTGCGGTGAAGGCTTCTCCCAGGTTATTGCGCGCCGATTTCAGCAGGGTCTCGGACGCCGGCCAGCGCCAGCTGTCGAGATCGCCGCCAAGCGACTCGTTGGCCTGGTTCAACGGCGCATTGCCGACGCTCAAGGCACCGCCCAGCATGGCGACCGCGTCGCGGACCTGCCGGGTGACGCCCGCTTCCCAACTGGGCATGTTGTCGAGCCACAGTCCCGGAGGCATGACGTCGTTGCGCAAGTAGCCGCCAGGCTTTTGGAGCAGCGTATCGAGAATCGAGATATTGGTGGCCAACAAGGCTTCGCCCGGCGGTACCGGTTGCTCCTCTCCGCCGGTATCCACGCTCTGGGGGAAGCCACGCTGCATCTCTACCGCCTGTCTCGGATCCGTGGGCGCAGGCGTCCAGCTCCACCAGATGCCAAGCACGATACAAGCCAGCAGGTAGATGACGACCAGCGCCACCAGCGGCTTCCAGATCCAGCCGTACTGGGGCGTTTCGAGAACCTCGGTACGCGACAGCGGCGCCTTGTTCCTGCGAAATAGAGCCATGGACGATCCTTGTCATTTCGAGAGGTTGGAAAACGTGTCGAGAAAGGCCATCTGCGGCAGCCAGGCCCGACCGGAATGGGGTTGGGAGACGATGTGATTCTATCCTATCATGCTCCCCGTCACGCGCAGCCCGCCTTTCGCTGCATGCCGGGCCTGGCCCTACGGCGCGATCGATGGCACTTTTTCGTTACCCAGCGATCGAAAGACGCGTCGTTTCACGCGGCTTTGTCGCCAACGCCCAGCCCGTCAGGGCCAAGCCTCAATCGTCGTCGGGATACCCATCAGAGCATGTCGCGTTTCTACCGGTTGATTTTGCTGTTTTGCTGCTGCCTGTCGGCATCGCTGGGCGCCGCCCACGCCGATGGCCTTCAACGGGAGCGCCAGCCCTTGTTCGCCCAGGGCAATGCGCAATTTCTTGCCGTCGACCAGGCATTCCACGCTTACGCCTGGCATGACGATGAACGCGTCTACGTCGGCATCCGCAATGAACCCGGCCACTATCTCTATCGCCACCGCCTTGCGCTGGAGAGCCGCCAGCCCGGCGTGACGCTGGGCACGCTCGAGCTGCCGCCGGGAGAGTTCAAGCATGATCCGTACCTGGGCGATGTGCAGGTCTTCCACGACCAGGTCGAGATCAGCGCGCCGCTGTCGAAGATCGAGGATACCGCCGATACCCGAGGCTCGATCCCCGTCACCCTCACCTTCCAGGGCTGCGCCGACGCCGGGCTCTGTTACCCCCCCGAACACTGGACGCTGGAGGCCAAGGCCGGCCCGCCGCCAGCGGCATATACCGACGCGACCCGTGACGCCAAGGCGTCGCCGATCGAACGGGCTGCCAACGACCCGTTCTCGGCATCCGGCGACGACGCGCCACTCTCCAACCCGGCCCGCGCCCCCGATAGCGTCCGCTCGACCCCGGTTCCTTCCGCCAGCGACGCGCCGACACTCTCCAATGCCAGTGCCGACGGCCGGTTCCGGTCGCTGCTCGACACGGGCATCGGCTTGAGTGCGCTGGGTCTGTTCTTCCTCGCCGGACTGGGGCTGACGTTCACCCCCTGCGTACTACCCATGCTGCCGATCCTGACCGCCATCATCGTGGGCCAGAACGCCCGTCGCGGGCGCGCACTGGCGCTGTCGGCGAGCTATGTTGCCGGCATGGCCGTGACCTTCACCCTGCTCGGCACCCTGATGGGTATTTTCGGCGCCTCGCTCAACCTGCAGGCCCGGCTCCAGTCAGGCTGGGTCTTGATCCCCTTTGCGTTGCTGTTCGCGCTGTTCGCGATCGCGATGTTCGGTGCTTTCGACCTGCGCCTGCCCAGCGCGATCGGCCAGCGGGTCGACGCCTGGCAGAACCGGCTCCAGCGTAGCGGCCCGGCGGGACTGGCAGCGGCCGGCGCCCTATCGGTACTGGTGGTGTCGCCGTGCGTTTCCGCGCCGCTGGCCGGCGCGCTAGTCTTCATCTCGACCACCGGCGAGACGCTGGGCGGCGCATTGGCGCTGCTGGCACTCGCGCTAGGGATGGGCGCACCGCTGATTCTGGTCGGTACCTTCGGTGGACAGTGGTTGCCGCGTACCGGGGCCTGGATGCAGGGCGTCAAGGCGGTGTTCGGTGTGATGCTGCTCGGCGTCGCCATCTGGCTGATCGAGCGCCTGCTGCCGGGTCCTGTCGGCCTGCTGCTGTGGGGCGCGTTGACGCTGGGATGCGCGCTGGCACTCGGCGCACTGGACATGAGAGCCACTGCCGGCTGGCCACGAGCACGCCAGGCGGCGGGCTGGGCGCTGCTGGTCTGGGGCACGGCGATGATATGGGGCGCCGCCCAGGGCGGCGGCGACCCGTTGCAGCCCCTGGCCGGAACGGATGCCCAGGCGGCTGACAAGGTGGCGCGCCCTGCCTTCCAGACCGTCGACGATCTCGATCGGCTCGAGGCGGCGCTGGCATCGGCCCGAGCCGCGGGCCGCCCGGTCATGGTCGATGTCAGCGCCGACTGGTGCATCTCGTGCAAGGTGATGGAGCAGAGGGTGTTCCCCGCGTCACCGGTGGCCGATCGCCTGGCCGACTTCATGCTGATTCGCGCCGATGTCACCCGGAATGTTGCCGCCAGCCGGGACCTGCTCGACCACTACGGCCTGTTCGGGCCGCCGGGGCTGCTGTTCTTCGCCGGCGGGAAGGAGCTCCGCGACGCCCGCATCCAGGGCGAGATCGATGCCCCGGCCCTGGCCAGCCACCTGGAGGCGGTACAGCAACGGGTGCGGGACATCGGGCCTGTCGGCCCGCCGCATGGCTCCTAGCTCGTGGCTCGTGGCTCGTGCCGTAGGTTACCGAACATCGTTCGGTGGTCAGGGTGGACACTCTCGGTCTTTTTCGGCAAACTTCGACACCAACGAAAAACGGTGCGCCGACGACGCCATCTTGCAGCAAAGTGACGCGATCTCGGCAATTCATGAACGGGTTAACAGCGCAAGGACGGTCATGGCTAGACTCCTGGTTCTCAATGGTCCCAACCTGAATCTGCTCGGCACTCGCGAGCCGTCGGTTTATGGCACGACCACGCTGGAGGATATCCGGGTGCGCCTGACCGAACGAGCCCTCAGCGCCGGGCATCAACTCGAGTGGCTGCAATCCAACGCCGAACACGAACTGGTCGAGCGCGTGCACCGCGCCCGGCAGGAGAACATCGATTTCATCCTGCTCAATCCGGCCGCCTTCACGCACACCAGCGTGGCGTTGCGCGATGCGCTGACCGGCGTCGATATCCCGTTCATCGAACTGCATCTCTCCAACGTGCATGCACGCGAGCCTTTCCGCGCCCACTCCTATTTCACCGATGTCGCCCGAGGCGTCATTGCCGGATTTGGTGCCGAGAGCTACACCCTCGCGTTGGAAGCCGCACTCTCGCAGCTAGGCCGTAGCTGACTACCTTTACGCCAGTGAATACTTGCTGAACGACACCGTCGCCATCAGCCGTCACCTTCAACTTTCACATTCAACCAAGCCGAGACATCGCCATGGATATACGCAAGGTCAAGAAACTCATCGAACTCCTGGAAGAGTCCAACATCAGCGAAATCGAAATCCAGGAAGGCGAAGAGTCGGTTCGCATCAGCCGTCATCCCAATGGCTTCGGTGCCATGCAGCAGCCGATGGTCATGCCGCAGACCATGGCACCGTCGGCCCAGGGACCCGGCCAGGCGACCACGCCGGCACCGGACCCCGCAGAGCCGGGCCCCGTGCAACCCACAGGCCATGCCGTGACCTCCCCCATGGTCGGGACCTTCTATCGGTCGCCGGCACCGGGCGCCAAGGCGTTCGTCGAGGTCGGCCAGAGCGTCAAGAAGGGCGATACCGTGTGTATCGTCGAAGCGATGAAGATGATGAACCAGATCGAAGCCGACAAGGATGGCGTGATCGAAGCGATCCTGGTCGAGGATGGCGAGCCGGTCGAGTTCGACCAGCCGATGATCATCATCAACTAAGGCCACACGAGCGAAACCATCATGTTGGACAAGGTACTCATCGCCAACCGCGGCGAGATCGCCCTCCGTGTCCTGCGCGCCTGCAAGGAACTGGGGATCAAGACCGTCGCGGTTCATTCCAAGGCCGATCGGGAACTGATGCATGTGCGCCTGGCAGACGAGGCCGTCTGTATCGGCCCTGCCGCCTCGGCTCAGTCCTATCTCAATATTCCCGCCCTGATCAGTGCGGCGGAAGTCACCGATTCGAGCGCCATTCATCCCGGTTACGGCTTTCTGTCCGAGAACGCCAACTTCGCCGAGCAGGTCGAACGCTCCGGCTTCACCTTCGTCGGGCCGCGGGCGGAAACCATCCGCCTCATGGGTGACAAGGTCAGCGCGATCAACGCCATGAAGGCTGCCGGCGTGCCGACGGTGCCAGGCTCCGACGGGCCGCTGCCGGACGACGACGCCGAGATTCGCCGCATCGCCGGTCGTATCGGCTACCCGGTGATCATCAAGGCGGCAGCCGGCGGTGGCGGCCGCGGCATGCGCGTCGTACGCAACGACGACGAGGTCGCCAAGGCAGCCAGCGTGACCCGGTCGGAGGCGGCGGCGGCATTCGGCGACGGCACCGTCTACATGGAGAAGTTCCTAGAGAACCCCCGCCACGTCGAGGTACAGGTGCTGGCTGACGGCCAGGGCAATGCCATCCACCTCTACGACCGTGACTGCTCTCTCCAGCGTCGTCACCAGAAGGTGCTCGAGGAAGCGCCGGCACCGCACCTGGATCCCGAGGCTCGCGCCAAGGTGCTGAAGTCGTGCACCGATGCCTGCATCGAGATCAATTACCGGGGCGCGGGGACGTTCGAGTTTCTCTACGAGAACGGCGAGTTCTTCTTCATCGAGATGAATACCCGGGTCCAGGTGGAGCATCCGGTGACGGAGATGGTCACTGGCGTCGATATCGTCAAGGAACAGTTGCGTATCGCCTGCGGTCAGCCGCTGTCGATCAAGCAGTCCGATGTCGAGCTGCGCGGCCATGCGTTCGAGTGTCGCATCAATGCCGAGGACTCACGCACCTTCATGCCCTCCCCCGGCAAGATCGACCTCTATCATCCGCCCGGCGGCCTGGGCGTGCGCATGGACTCCCACATCTATACCGGCTACAGCGTACCGCCCTACTACGATTCGCTGATCGGCAAGCTGATCACCTGGGGCGCGGATCGGGATATCGCCCTGGTCAGGATGCGAAACGCACTCGATGAACTGCTGGTCGAGGGCATCAAGACCAATATCGATCTGCAGAAGGACCTGGTTCGCGATAGCGCCTTCCAGCGCGGGGGCGTCAACATCCACTATCTGGAGAAAAAGCTCGGGCTAAGCTGAACCCGAGCCATCCCGGCGGGGCGGTCTATCCAGCGATAGCCCGCCCCGTTTTCGTCACCACCATCATTCCGGAGAGCGCCCCATGGCGTGGCTACAACTCAAGGCATCCATCGCCCCCGAGCAGGCCGAGTGGCTGGAAGAGCTGCTGCTCGCCGAGGGTGCCAGCGCGATCACCCTGCAGGACGCTCACGACGAGCCGCTCTTCGAGCCCGACCGGGGAACCACGCCGCTATGGCGCGAGACCGTGCTGACCGGCCTCTACGACGATCTTCCTGGCGTCGAGGCGATGATCGAGCGCGTCCAGCGCGCCTGGTCCGAGGGGGCCCCCGACGACCCCGCCCCGCAGATCGAGTACGAACTGTTGGCCGATCGCGACTGGGAGCGTGAGTGGATGGATGGCTTCGAGCCCCTGCAAATGGGTCACCGGTTGTGGATCGTACCCAGTTGGCACCAGGCCCCGGACCCCGATGCCGTCAACCTGCTGCTCGATCCCGGCCTCGCTTTCGGCACCGGTACGCACCCCACCACGGCGCTGTGCCTCGGCTGGCTCGACGCCCAGGAACTCGCGCAGCGACAGGTGCTGGACTACGGCTGCGGTTCCGGCATTCTGGCGATCGCCGCGCTCAAGCTCGGTGCCGACACCGCCGTCGGTGTCGATATCGATCCCCAGGCGCTGCAGGCGAGCCGGGACAACGCCGAACGCAACCGGATCGATGAGTCCCGCCTGATCCTGGACTATCCGGAAAGGATCGGACAGGGCCAGTTCGACGTGGTCGTCGCCAATATCCTCGCCGGCCCGCTGGTCGACATGGCGGCAACGATCGCCAAGCGGGTCAAATCCGGTGGCCATCTTGCCCTCTCCGGCATTCTGGCCTCCCAGGCGGATACCGTGCTGGACGCCTACCGGGCCCAGGGCCTGCTGATGGACGAGCCTCGCGAACGAGAAGGCTGGGTTCTGCTCACTGGGCATCGCGCGGCCTGAACGACGCTTGTCCGGTCCACCGCAAGCCCCTCGCTGCTCGATTTCATGCCCGGGCGGCCTGACCTGAACCTCGTTCATACACTCCAGGCGCGCCTTGCGGCTTAGGTCGTGAGTCGGCAAACAGCGCTTCAACAAACCCGGGGTGACCGGTATCATAGCCTCCCCGTTTTGCCTGAGCCCCTGTAACGATGCGTGATTCCGTGTCACCGCAGACCGATCGCCCGTTACCCCGCATCGGCCATCACACGCTGCCCAATCGCGTGATCCTGGCCCCCATGGCCGGGGTGACCGACCGCCCATTTCGCCAGCTCTGTCGCGAACTGGGGGCGGGTCTCGTGGTGTCCGAAATGGTCACCGCCGACAGCCGGCTCTGGCACACCCGGAAATCCCGGCAGCGCATGATCCATCGCGGCGAGCCGGGGCCGAGATCGGTGCAGATCGCCGGCGGCGACCCGCAGATGCTCGCCGAAGCGGCACGGCTCAATGCCAACGCCGGCGCCGAGATCATCGACATCAACATGGGTTGCCCGGCCAAGAAGGTCTGCAACAAGGCGGCGGGATCCGCGCTGCTGCGAGACGAACGCCTGGTAGCCGATATTCTCGAAGCCGTGGTCGCGGCGGTGGACATCCCGGTCACGCTGAAGATCCGTACCGGCTGGTGTGCCGAGACCCGCAATGCGGAGCGTGTCGCCAGCCTCGCCGAGGACGCAGGCATCGCGGCCCTTGCCGTCCATGGCCGAACCCGCGAGCAGCGCTATACCGGCGCCGCGGAGTACGACACCATCGCCGCGATCAAGCAGCGCGTATCGATACCGGTCTTCGCCAACGGCGACGTGACCACGCCGCAGCGCGCTGCCGAAGTGCTCGCCTACACCGGTGCCGATGCCGTGATGGTCGGGCGAGGCGCCCAGGGCAACCCGTGGCTGTTCCGGGAGATCGAGCACTACCTGCGCACCGGCCGTGAGCATGCCCCACCGAGTGCGGACGAGATCGCCAGCACCATGGGACGCCATCTGCGTGCGCTGCACGAGCACTATGGCGACTATCTCGGCGTCCGGGTAGCTCGCAAGCACGTCGGCTGGTATCTCGCCTCCCACGATCCCAGCCGGACATACCGCTCCCGCTTCAATCGTCTCGAGCAGGCCGAACAACAATTCGAGTTTCTTCATGAACTCTTTCGCGGTGATGCCGCCGCGATCGGTAACGGAATCCACGCAGCATGAATAGCCGGCAACCTTTAGCTCTCGATGGTGAGTCAACCGCGGAGGCCGACTCCCTCCAGATGCCCGATGCGCTGTCTCACACGACACTCCGAGAGTGCGTCGAGCGCGTCATGGAGCGCTACTTCTCCCATCTTGAGGGTGAATCCGTATCCAACCTCTACGGGATGGTGCTGGCGGAGGTCGAGGCACCGCTCCTCGAAGTCGTGATGCGCAACGTCGAAGGCAATCAGACCCGCGCCGCCGAGCTGCTCGGCCTCAATCGCGGCACGTTGCGCAAGAAGCTCAAGCAGTACGATCTGATGTAAATTCTCTCTCGCTTCGCCCGAGCGAAGCGCCACCCGGACGCGCGACGCCGCCGCCGACTCGAGAGTCTCCTGGCTGCGCCTGCCGTCTCATCGCACAAGAGTGGACTGGCATGTCTCAACCCCCTGCTTCTACCGCCCCCCGCGCCGTCCGTCGCGCCCTGCTCAGCGTGTCCGACAAGACCGGCGTCGTCGAATTCGCTCGCGAGCTGACCTCGCTTGGTGTCGAGCTGCTGTCGACCGGCGGTACCTATCGTCTGCTGCAAGAGAACGGTATCGCGGTCGTCGAAGTCTCCGAGCACACCGGCTTTCCGGAGATCATGGATGGGCGCGTCAAGACGCTGCATCCCAAGATTCACGGTGGCATTCTCGGACGTCGCGGCCAGGATGACGCGGTCATGGCGGAGCATGGCATCGACCCGATCGACATGGTGGTCGTCAACCTCTATCCCTTCGCGCAGACCGTGGCCAATCCGGACTGCACCCTGGAAGACGCCGTCGAGAACATCGACATCGGCGGACCGACGATGGTTCGGGCTTGCGCCAAGAACCACGAGCACACCACGATCGTGGTCAGCGCGGCGGACTATTCGCGCGTGCTGAAGGATATGGCCAGCCACGACGGCGGCGTCAGCCACAAGACCCGCTTCGACCTGGCGATCAAGGCGTTCGAGCACACTGCCGCCTACGACGCCGCCATCGCCAACTATTTCGGCCAGCGCGTGGGCAGCGGCGAGCCAGACTTCCCGCGCACGCTGTCGCTGCAGTTCGCCAAGAAACAGGGCATGCGCTACGGCGAGAATCCGCATCAGAAGGCCGCCTTCTACGTCGAGCCGGAGAGCAGCGAGGCCAGCATCGCCACCGCCAGCCAGCTCCAGGGCAAGGCGCTCTCCTTCAACAATGTCGCCGATACCGACGCCGCGCTGGAGTGCGTCAAGTCGTTCACCAAACCGGCCTGCGTGATCGTCAAGCACGCCAACCCGTGCGGCGTGGCGGTGGTTCCGGAAGACGACGGTGGTATCCGCAAGGCCTACGACCTGGCCTTCGAGACCGACAGCGAGTCCGCTTTCGGCGGCATCATCGCCTTCAACCGAGAGCTGGATGGCGATACCGCCAGCGCCATCGTCGCCCGCCAGTTCGTCGAGGTGATCATTGCACCGCGCATCTCTGCCGAGGCGCGCGAGGCAGTCGCCAGCAAGACCAATGTGCGCCTGCTCGAGTGCGGGGAGCTGCCCCCGAAGACTGGCGACGGATGGGACTACAAGCGCGTCAACGGCGGTCTGCTGGTGCAGAGCCGGGACACCGGCATGATCGGCGCGGATGACCTCAAGGTCGTCACCCGACGCGCCCCCACCGAACAGGAGCTGAACGACCTGGTGTTCGCTTGGAAAGTCGCCAAGTTCGTCAAGTCCAATGCGATCGTCTACGCCAGGAACCGCCAGACCGTCGGCGTTGGCGCCGGCCAGATGAGCCGCGTCAACTCAGCGCGTATCGCGGCCATCAAGGCCGAGCAGGCGGGCCTGGCGGTGACCGGCTCGGTCATGGCATCGGATGCGTTCTTCCCCTTCCGCGACGGCCTGGACAACGCCGCCGCCGCCGGCATCACCGCCGTCATCCAGCCCGGTGGATCGATGCGCGACGAGGAAGTGATCGCCGCGGCCAACGAGGCAGGCATCGCGATGGTGTTCACCGGTATGCGTCACTTCCGCCACTGAGTACGGCTCCCCCGGTCACGCAAAAAAAGCCCACGACAGCGTCTGTCGTGGGCTTTTTCGATGCCGGGCGGCAGACCTCAGCCGCCCGGGTGAATCATGCCTGCGCCTGACCCAGGTCGATGCACAGATACTTGACCTCGAGATATTCGTCGAGACCGTACTTGGAGCCTTCACGCCCCAGCCCGGACGCCTTGACGCCACCGAAAGGCGCGCTGGCATTGGAGATCAGCCCGGTGTTGATGCCGACCATGCCGTACTCGAGCGCTTCCGCCACCCGCCAGACACGCCCCAGATCCCGCGAATAGAAGTACGAGGCCAGCCCGAACTGGGTGTCATTGGCCAGGCGCACCGCTTCCTCTTCGGTCTCGAACGGGAACACCGCCGCCAGCGGGCCGAAGGTCTCCTCGCTCGCCACCTTCATCTCCGGCGTCGCATGGCTGATCAGCGTCGGCGAGAAGAAGCGCCCGCCGAGGGAGTGCTCGTGACCGCCGAGCAGCAGTTGGGCGCCCTTGTCGGTGGCGTCCTTGATGTGGTCGGTCACCTTGGCCACGGCATCGTCGTCGATCAGCGGGCCGATGTTGACCCCTTCCTCGAAACCGTCTCCGACCTTCAGTTCACTGTTCATCGCCGCCGCGAGCTTCTCGCTGAACGCATTGATCACGCTGGACTGGACCAGGAAACGGTTGGTGCAGACGCAGGTCTGGCCGGCATTGCGGAACTTGGAGGCGATAGCCCCCTCGACCGCGGCGTCCAGGTCGGCGTCCTCGAACACCAGGAACGGTGCGTTGCCGCCGAGCTCCAGCGAAATCTTCTGAATGTGCTGGGCGGCGCCGGCCATCAGCGAACTACCGACCTCGGTGGAGCCGGTGAAGGTGACCTTGCGCACCACCGGCGATTCGGTCATCGCCTTGGCGATCTCGCTGGCCTTGCCCGGCACCACGTTGAACACGCCCCGCGGCACCCCCGCCTGCTCGGCCAGCGCCGCCAGCGCGGTGGCCGAGAACGGCGTCTGGCTAGCCGGTTTGATCACGATGGTGCAACCGGCGGCGAGCGCCGCCGCGGCCTTGCGCGTGATCATCGAGGAGGGGAAGTTCCACGGTGTGATCGCTCCGACCACGCCCACCGGCTGCTTGGTCACCACGATACGCTGCTGGCTGCTGGCCGCCGGGATGGTGTCGCCGTAGATACGCCGCGCTTCCTCGGCGAACCAGCGCATGAAGCTCGCGGCGTAGACGATCTCCCCCGCCGCCTCCTTGACCGGTTTGCCTTGCTCGGCGGTCATGATCGCGGCCAGCTCATCCTTGTGCTCGAGCATCAGCTCGTACCACTTCATCAGGATATCGGCACGCTCCAACGCCGTGTGATTGCGCCAGCCCGGCAGCGCCGCCTCGGCGGCCTCGATAGCGCGCTCGGTCTCGGCTCTCCCCAGGCGCGGCATGCGCCCGAGAATCTCGCCGTTGGCAGGATTATCGACATCGATCTGCTCGCCGCTGTCGGCAGCGACCCAGTTGCCGTCGATGTAGGCAAAGGGCCTGAACAGCGCACTCTCTTTAACGGATTGCATGATTCACTCCTTCCTGGATGTGCTTGCCGGTAGCGGGCATGCCCCCTATCCGCTCGACCGTTGCCAAGGATCGGCGTGCCACACGGTCGGTCATGGCGCTGGCGCCGGTAACAACGAAAAACGGATCAGCCGCCACGGTTCTACTGGACAGGATGGCGCGTTAACGGCACTCGTGCCAGTCGCATTCACACCCCTTCATTGCCGAACGCCGGGGCGAGCCGCTCCCACGCCGGATGCCACTCACCAACGCGAAGCGAGCGCGCTCACCACCACTGGGACCACAGTGTCACTGCCACGGCCACCACGATGGCGATACCGTTCAGCCACTGCCCGGTCAAGCGCTGGGGTTCGCGATGCACGTGGCGCAGGCCCAGCCACGCCAGCACGATCGCCACCGCTTCCACCACCGGCGCATAGCGCCCCGCGCTCACTCCGGCGGCGGCCACCACGAAAGCGGCCAACGCCCAGTGCGACAGCACCTTGCGCCGGGTCTTGCCATCGACATCACGGGTGGTGCTGGCGCGTCGCTGGGTCTCGGGGCGATTGAACACCTGAATGGCGCGACCGTCGCGCAGTTCGAAGCGTACTGGTGTTCCAGCGCTCGGTAGGCCACGACCGCGCCATTGTGAGAAGTCGAAGGGGTAGCGCTTGCCATCGCGGGACTCGATCTCTCCGAGCTGCGCTTCATCGTCGAAATGGGAAAGGCGACCATCCATCCTGCTGTCCTTTCTATCCATGCGGAACCGATTGCCGGAAGCCAGCGCGGGGTCAGGCAAACTGGTCCTCAGCGGCCGTTGACCAGCATCAGGAACTCTTGGCGCGTGGTCTGGTTCTTGCGAAAGCTACCCAACATCACCGATGTCTTCATGCTGGAGTTCTGCTTTTCGACCCCTCGCATCATCATGCACATGTGCTGGGCTTCGATCACCACGCCGACACCGCGCGCCTGGGTCACCTGCATCACCGCTTCCGCGATCTGTCGGGTCAGGTGCTCCTGAATCTGCAGGCGACGCGCGTACATGTCGACGATTCGCGCGAATTTCGACAGCCCCAGCACTTTGCCCTGGGGCAGGTAGGCAATATGGCACTTGCCGATGAAAGGCAGCACGTGATGCTCGCACATCGAGTACATCTCGATGTCCTTCACCAGCACCATTTCGTCCGTGTCGGAGGCAAAAACGGCACCGTTGACCAGTTCCTCCAGCGATTGGTTGTAACCCTGGGTCAAGAACTGCATCGCCTTGGCGGCACGCATCGGGGTGTCGCGCAGGCCTTCACGCTGGGGATCCTCCCCCAGCTTTTCCAGAATACCGTGATAATGGCCTGCCAGTTGCTCTGTCATGTTGCTGCCTTGTCTATCGTTATCATCGATCAAACGCGCTCGCCGCCGCGACCGCCCCGGCCTCACTCTCGGTGAAGGCCGATTCTAGCGAAACTGCACCGACACCACTATCTCGGCACCGACTAATGGCCGGTTCAGGCGAGCCAGCGCGGCGAATCGAGTGCCACGCGCTGCTGCTCCAGATGACGGATGTGCTGATCCCAGTATCCGCCCTCCGCGACGTAAGGAAACGCCCTGGGAAAGGCGGGATCCTCCCAGCGCGCCGTCACCCAGGCGCTATGCCGAATCAGACGCAGCGTGCGCAGGGTCTCGATCCAGTCGAGCTGGCGCCGATCGAATTCCCGGCTCATCTCGTAGCCCTCGATGATCTCGGACAGCTGCATCTGCCACTCCCCTGGCGACTGCGCGGTCAGCAGCATCCAGAGATCCTGTACCGCCGGCGCCATCAGACAGTCGTCGAAGTCGACCAGAGAGAATCGTTCGTCCCGGCCCAGCATATTGCCGAGGTGGCAATCGCCGTGAACCCGCTGAAGCGCGCTATCGGGCCAGGCGTGGTCCGCCATCAGCGGTTCCAGGGCGTCGATGACCTGGCCGTAGAGGCGCCGCTGCCGCGTATCCAGCCAGCGAGCCTCGAGGACACGGCGCCGGCTTTCGTCGACCATGGCATTCAGGTCGAGCCGCAGGCGGTGGCGGAAAGGCTCGCGGGCACCGACCTCGTGAACCCGGCCAATCAGCTCGCCGAGCGCAAACAGATGGGAGGGATTGTCGAGCTCCGGCGCCTGGCCGACCACATGCGCAAACAGCGCGAAGCGAAAACCCTCGAAATGATGCAGAGTCTTGCCCTCGGCGCTTTCCCAGGGGGCACCGACCGAGACCGACGCCGCTGCGAGCGCCAGGAGGAAAGCGTGCTCTTCGAGAATCTGCTCGTCGCTCCAGCGCGCCGGCCGGTAGAACTTCACCACCCAGCGCCGACGGTCGTCATCGGTCAGCGAATAGACCCGGTTCTCATAGCTGTTGAGGGCGAATGGCTCGCCGGGCAGCCAGAGTCCGAGAGACTCGACGGCCTCGACCACGAGCTGTGGCGTCAGCCTCTCGAACGGGTGCGGGGATTCAGCGCTCATACGAACCTCGGCTAGCAGCGACAGGCTTGCGCGCATGCTATCAGATTCGCGACGAGGGAGTACGGGCGAAAGCCAGCGCCGTGACCCTTTCGGCACCCGCGTCTCGACAGGCGCTGGCCAGCGAATCCAGCGTGGCGCCGGTCGTCATGACATCATCGACGATGGTAACCGCGGCTGGCAGCGGTCGATTGACGACGAACGCGCGCATCACGTTGCGCCGTCGGGAGCGTCGATCCAATCCCCGCTGAGAGGGCGCCTCCCGAACCCGCTCGGCCGCGATGACTGGTAGCGCCAATCGTGCCGCCAGGCGTCCGGTCAACCAGGCGGTGTGATCGAACCCGCGCTCTCGCGTGCGCTCATGCTGACCCGGCACACCGATCATGGCGCTGCCCAGCTCGGGAGCTCGATCCAGCGATGCCAGCATCAACTGTACCAGTACCTCTCCTGCCCGCGGGTCCGCCGCGAACTTGTAGCGCCGAACCAGACGCGTCACCCGCGACTCGTAACGCAGCGGCACCCATGACGAGGTCTGCTGCGGCCGACGTTTCAGGCATCGCCCACACTGGCGCGGACGAAGTGTCCCGGCGCGCGTGGTCGGCAGCGGCTCGGCGCAGAGTTCACAGGCCCCCTGATTCCAAGGCATGTCAGAGAAACAGTCGGAGCACCAGGGCAGCCCCTCCTCGGCGGCGGCGCTGCAGAAAGCGCAGTAGCCCGGCAGCGCTCTCTTCAGTTGCGCGCCGATCCCGCCCAGTGACTTGCGGGTCAGCGGCCACATGATCTCCAGGCATCGCAGCATCGACGTTTCCTCGCCCCTTTCAGTCATCATGTCGACCACGGCGTTGAAAACTGAAGCGATCGGCGACCGCCGATCGCTGCCCAGGGCGCAACGATTGACATCGATCAAGGCGACAGTACAATGAGCGCGCCTGTCAGAATGCGGATGTGGTGGAATTGGTAGACACGCTAGATTTAGGTTCTAGTGCCGAAAGGTGTGGGAGTTCGAGTCTCCCCATCCGCACCATCGAATAGCCCCAAAATCAATAGCCTATATTTTCCGAACGGATCCGACCCAACCCCGGTTCAGCCAGGATGGTGCGGTGAACGCATGCCCCATTGCGGCAGCGCGCGGTCGATCGCCCTCGAAACACCAGCAACGACTCAGCCGTCGAGCCGACGAACCCACTGCCTGACGCGCCAGCGCTGAAGCCGACTGGCGTAGCGTTTGGTATCGACCGATACGGGAGCCAGCGTGCAGGCCTTGTCGTCCGTCATGTGAAGACGGAAGCGACGCTCGGCCCCGATGGGATGGTCCTCACTGCCGTAGATCGCGACGACGCGAATATCGAGAGAGTGGAAAACGATGTCGTCCGTGGGGCGATTGTGCTCGAGCGTCAGGTCGTGGGCCCGGCACAAGCGCTGCAAGATGGTCTCGAAGGTGCCGACGTGGCTGAAGCTTCCGCAAGGCATGGGGCCCTGGCTCGTCGACTCCATCCTCTCCCCCCCTTCTCCGGAGGCCGTACTCGATGGGCCTGGCGACGCCTGGTCATCCGAGTGATGATCGCCTTCACAGTCGATCATGTCCTGGGTCAACGATCCTCGACTGGTGTGTAGCGTCACGATGATGTGTTCGAGAAAGATCGGCTCGGAACTCATGTTGCTGATCAGGCACAGCGACGTCAGATCGTTGCCATGGCCGCGGTTGATGATGATGCGAGGACGCCGGGTCCGGGCAAAGTTTCGATAGAGGATCTGGGCGTAGAAGAACCACACGAATAGCGTCAATATGCTGGTGACGGCGGTTATCGCCTTGCTGTGTTCCGACAACCATTCCATGGTCGGGATCGGCTCCTGCCTGCTGGGGTCGCAAAGGCGCCAATGTAGGCGAGAAACCTGGGCGGCGATATAACCCAGTTTGTGGCACCAGCGCCATCGATTTGACCAGTGGGCCAGAAACACGAAAGGCGGGCCTCTCGGCCCGCCTTTAAATCAACCGCCGAACCCGGGCATCCTGCCCTTTCTTCGTCATCCTGACGGAGCGAGTTCACGGTACTGCTTGAGCCCCGTCTTCATCTTCCTGAATCCAACGGGCTGACAGTCGTCCCTGACTGCGACTCCGACTCACCTCTGGCATCCTTTGACCCATCCTTGGGTGCGGTAAGTCAGCTAACGAAGTCAAAGTTATACAAGAGTTGTCGACCCGTCAAGCTTTTTCAACAGGGCCCATTCAGGGTGAAGGTGATCAAGGTGATTGATGCTGGAGTCGAGCGAGAGGAAGGGCCGACGTCGCGTCCTGTGTCCGCGCAGCGAAAGAAGCACTCGTCTGATATCGAAATCGAGGCGGGAAGCCGACGGAAGGACGCCGGCTTTCCCGAGACACTTACCCCCTGCGCCATGACCCCCAACGCCGGAGGCGAAAGAGGCCGCATGACATCGCTGACGGTCATGCGCCGAAACTTTCCGCGCTCCTGAGCCTGTCGGCCCGTTCCCTGGCCCATGCCGCTAACCAACGCGAAGCGCACATCCCTTGGTCACGTCCCTGCGGCAGCCTTCACAGAAAGAATCGCGCAAATGTTAGATCAATACAGTACAAACGGCAAAGCCAAGTATAGATTGACCTCGCTCATTGAGCGGAATTCAGCTCCCCTCGCTTACATGAACGCGCCATCCGTCGATTGACACGGTTCCCACAAGCCAGCGATAGCGCAAAACAAAAGGATATATAAATTATTTTTCTTATTACCAATTTCGGAATTGCGCTATCCTGTAGCCAAATTCGGCCCGTGCAAAGCCGGCTCCCTACCACCGTTTCCGGGAATCTTTTCGCTCATGACAATACGATCGATTTCAATGGCGTCTCTTCGGCTGGCCACACTGTCTCTCGCGCTGGGGCTTACCGGTGCAACCCTGGCACAGGCGGATACCTTGAGAGTGGGCATGTCGGGAGGTTACTACCCTTTCACCTACGTCGAGCACGATCAGCTCAAGGGGTTCGAGGTCGACCTCATGAAGGCGATCGGTGAGATCACCGGCGACGACGTCGAGTTCGTCACGGCCAGCTTCTCCGGCCTGGCCGGCATGCTGGACTCCAACCGCATCGATACCATTGCCAACCAGATCACCATTACGCCGGATCGCCAGAAGAAGTATCTCTTCAGCCAGCCCTACGTCTACGACGGCGCCCAGGTGGTGGTCCGCAAGGGCAACGACGCCATCCATGGAGTCGAGGACCTCAAAGGCAAGACGGTCGCGGTAAACCTCGGTTCCAATTACGAGCAGTTGCTGAACGAGCTGCCATACGCCGATGATATCGACATCAAGACCTACGACTCCAACATCGAGCAGGATGTCGCCCTGGGCCGTGCCGATGCCTTCGTCATGGATCGCGTCAGCGCCACCCAGGTGATCAAGGACAAGCCGCTACCCCTGCAGTTGGCGGGTCAACCCTTTTCCCAGATCGAAAACGCCTACCCCTTCCGCGACGACGAGGCCGGCAAGGCGTTGAAGAGCAGAATCGACGACGCCCTCGCCCAGTTACGTGACAGCGGCAAGTTGAGCGACATTTCGGAGAAGTGGTTTGGGTCCGACATTACCCAGCCCTGATCGCCGTTTCGCTTCGATGGCCCATGGCGCTGACCGGCGCCATGGGCTTTTCCGTTATCTGAGGTCGCCAAGCGCGGAGCGCCAAGCACTATGCACGCACTCGATATCGACTACATGCTGGGCTTGGTGCCCATTCTTCTCAGTTACCTGCCACTGACGCTGGAGATGGCGGCGGCCGGAATGGCCTGTGCGCTCGTGCTCGCCTGCCTGTTGGCAGTCATCCGGGTCAGTCGCGTGCCGGGCCTCAACGCCTTCGCACTGCTGTTCATTTCGTTCTTCCGCGGTACGCCGCTGCTGGTGCAACTGTTCCTGTTCTATTACGGGCTACCGCAGGTGTTGACGTTCCTCGTCGCGATCAACGGCGTTACCGCCACCATTCTTGGACTGACCCTCCACTTTTCGGCCTACATGGCAGAGTCGATCCGTGCGGCTATCGTGGGGATCGATCGTAGCCAGACCGAAGCCGCGCTATCGATCGGAATGACCCGGGCACAACTGATGCGTCGAATCGTGCTGCCCCAGGCGACTCGGGTGGCAACGCCGACGTTGATGAACTATTTCATCGACATGATCAAATCGACCTCGCTGGCCTTCACGCTCGGCGTCACCGAACTCATGGGTGCCACCCAGAAGGAAGCCGCCGGCAGCTTTCTCTACTTCGAGGCTTTTCTGGTCGTGGCAGTCATCTACTGGATCGTGGTCGAGGCACTTTCCTGGGTCCAGAAATGGCTGGAACAACGACTCAACCGGGCGTATCAGCGATGATCGAACTCAAGGGCATCCGCAAGCAGTTTGGCAATCACGTCGTCTTCAACGATATCGATCTTCAGCTCGAGCGCGGCGAGATCATCGTGATCGTCGGCCCCTCGGGAACCGGTAAATCCACGCTGCTGCGCTGCATCAATTTCCTGGAGACGCCCGATGCCGGCCAATTGACCGTCGGCGATCTCAACCTCGATGCCACGACCGCGACGCGTGACCAGATTCTTGCCCTGCGGCGGCGTACCGCCTTCGTATTCCAGAACTACGCTCTCTTCGCCAACAAGACCGCTCTCCAGAATATCGCCGAAGGCATGATCGTGGTCGATGGGATCGCCAAGCGCGAGGCGTACGCCAGGGCAAGGGAAATTCTCGGGCGCATCGGGCTGGCCGACAAGGCCGACGCCTATCCCGCCGCGCTTTCCGGCGGACAGCAGCAGCGCGTGGGCATCGGCCGGGCGATGGCCGCCAATGCCGATGTCATCCTGTTCGATGAACCGACATCCTCGCTGGACCCGCAGTGGGTGGAAGAGGTACTTGGGCTGATGAAACAGCTTGCGGCCGAGCACCAGACAATGATCGTCGTCACTCACGAGATGCAGTTCGCTCGCGAGGTCGCCGATCGGGTGGTGTTCATGGATCAGGGCAGCATCATCGAGCAGGCGCCTCCCTCAGAGCTGTTCAGCCGTCCCAAGGACGGACGCACCCAGCAATTCCTGCGCAAGATCCTGGCGGCAAACAAGAGCTGATCGGCCCGCCCCGGGCAACGGCTTCCCCCGGCGACGTGTCGCGAAACCGCTTTCTCTTCTAGGCTAGTATCCGGCCAATCACAAGGAACAGCATGAAGCGAAACCACGTTAGCCTACGGGATGGATTGCGACACACGGCTTCGGCAGGCTATATAGCCAAGGGCATGATCTACCTCACCATCGGCTGGCTGGCGCTGCTGACGGCGATCGGCCTGGGGGGCAGCGAGAGCGGCGCTTCGGACGTCATTCGCAAGATCGCGTTGTGGCCTTTCGGGCGTGCGCTACTGGCGCTGCTGGGCCTGGGGCTCATCGCCTATGTTTTGTGGCGCCTGGGCCAGGCGATCTGGGACACGGAGCGCAAGGGCAACGACTGGAGAGGATGGGCACAGCGCCTGGGATTCGCGGTCAGTGGCGGCTTGTATGCCACCCTGGCGTGGCAGTGTGCCACCCTGGTCTTTCAGAGCCTGGCCCAGTCCCAGGGCGGCGGGACCTCCCAGAATACCGAACGGGTCCTGGGCGTCCCCGGCGGACGCTGGCTGCTGGTCGCGCTCGGCGTCGTCTTCGTCGGCGTCGGCATCCACCAGATGGTGCGCGCCTGGCGGCGTTCCTATCGCAAGAACTGGCACCTGGACAGCCGGCCCAACCCGCCGCTGCCACTGCTCGAGGCGATCGCGCGCCTCGGTCTCGCGGCCCGTGGCGTCACATTCGTCCTGATAGGCAGTCTGATCGCACTGGCAGCCTGGCGCCTGTCGCCCAGCGATGCCCAAGGCCTGGGCGCCGCGCTCAACCTGTTGGCCCATCAACCCTTCGGCGACTGGCTTCTGGGCGCCGCCGCGGTCGGCCTGATGGCGTACGGTGGCTACTGTTTCATCAATGCTGGCTATCGTCGGGTCAGGCACCCCCGGAGCGGAACCTGACCGACCCGCTGCTGGGGCCGGCAAGCCACCAACAGTGGCGCACAAAAAACCGTCGGGAGCGGTTTTTGACGCCTCGGGCGGCCCGAAGGGTGGCCGCCAGGGATGGCGGGCCACAAAAAAGACCGCCGTGGCGGTCTCAAACGATCGATAAACCTATCTAGAGAGAACGAGACGGGGTCATCGCACGAACTCTGGTTCCCGCTTATTGAGCCGGCCCCGTATTGAGAGGTTCGCGATTGACAGAGTCCTTGCCAGCGGCGCCGTCCTGATCGCTGCCGCTCAGGGGGGCACTGTTGTCCATCGTCGGGGGCGTGGGGGCGGCGTCGCCCTGACGGGGCATGCCTTTCACCATCCCGTCACGATTGGCGCTGTCCTTGCTCGCCATCCCCATCTGATCGCTGCTGCTGTTGGGCGCACTGTCATCCATGGAAGAACCATGGGCGGACTTCTGCGACGATGACGGCATACCATTCACCATCGCATCGCGATTGGCGCTATCCTTGCTCGCCATTCCCATCTGATCGCTGCTGCTGTTGGGCGCACTATCGTCCATGGCGGTCTGCGCCATGGCTGCACCACTCAGCACGGCCAATATCAAACCGGTAGCGATGCCGAAACGGCGGCGGGTGGAGAGGTTCATAAGAGGCTCCTGCAGGTTTCCATGATCGAACGCGGCGTCGCGCTCCTGGGTCTTCCCTGGGGCCTGTTCGCACTCGCGACAGATAGTGTGAGCAGGCCCTGTATGACGGTTGTGGCCGTCTATCCCTGTATACGCCGCAGCTCTGAAAACGGATGCAGATCCCCTTGCGGCCTCACCCCAACAACAGCGCCCCACCCGCCGCGGCGATGACGGCACCGATACCGCGAAGCCAGCGGCTGTCGCGCTGCATCAGCCAGTTGCCGACCAGACGGCCGATCAGCGTGATAGCGACGCTGGCAATGACGAAGCCAACGGCGTAGAGCAGTGCCGATGCCCCGGGTGCCAGCTCGCTGCCGTGAGCATGGCCATGCAGCAGAATGAAGGCAAAGACCAGGGTGCCACCGACCGCGGTGGGCAGCTTGACCAGACAGGCCAGCATCACGCCCGCCAGCAGCACGCTGGAGGCGATACCGAACTCGACGCCTAGCAGCGGCACGCCAGCCCAGGCCAGTCCCGCCCCGGCGATCATGCCCAGGGCAATCAGCAGCGGCATGGCACGGCGCAACGTCGAGGACTGGCGGCAACTCCACAAGCCGATCGCCAGCATGGCAAGCAGATGGTCGAGCCCCGTCAATGGGTGCATCAACCCGGACAGGAAGCTACCGCCATGGGTGTGCGGTAGCGCACCGGGATGCGCCATGGCCGCGGAGCCGACCAGCAGCAAGAGTGGTGCGGAGAGCCAGGCCAGGCTACGCGCCGGGGGAGTGGATGACGTCATGACGAATCTCCTTGCAGGTAACGGATGAGGGATCAGTTGGCTGTCAGCAGTTGCTGGTCCTGAATGGCGCGTCGTTCTTCACCGCGCCGCTCCGGCAGCATCCCTTGGTCGAGGATGAAACGGACGATGGTCTCGACGCCGATCCCGTCATGCAGATTGGTGAAGACGAAGGGACGCTCGCCGCGCATTTTCTTGGCATCGCGCTCCATGACCTCGAGAGAGGCATGGACGTAATCGGCGATGTCGATCTTGTTGATGATCAGCAGATCCGACTTGGTGATCCCGGGGCCGCCCTTGCGCGGAATCTTGTCGCCAGCCGAGACGTCGATGACGTAGAGCGTCAGATCCGAAAGCTCGGGGCTGAAAGTGGCAGCCAGGTTGTCGCCACCGGACTCTACCAGCACCAGTTCCAGATCGGGATGAAGGGCGTGCAGGTCGTCGATCGCCGCGAGATTCATCGAGGCATCCTCGCGGATCGCCGTATGGGGACAGCCGCCGGTTTCGACGCCGATGATACGGTCGGCGGCCAGTGCATCATGACGCAACAGGAAGTCGGCATCTTCCCGGGTGTAAATGTCGTTGGTCACCACCGCGATATCGTAGTGTTCCCGCAGCGCCAGGCAGAGCTGCTTGAGAAGTGCCGTCTTGCCGGAACCCACCGGCCCGCCGACCCCCACGCGTAGACAATGCTTCATCGCTTTCCTCTCCTTCCAATATCTCAACTGCGAAACAGACGCGAATACTGTGTTTCGTGCAGCGCACTCGCCAGGGCCAGCCCCGGCAGGATGGGACCGAGCGCCCCGTCGTGCAGACGGTTGGCGGTCTCGACGGCGCTCACCAGTTCGGGCCGCAGTCGCTCGACCAGCCGCTGTGCCGCTGTCTGGCCTAGCGGCAGCGCCTTGCAGGCAGCGGCCAGCTGGTTCTCGAGCCAAGCCCATGCGAAGCCGAGTTGGGCATCCTCGACGCCGACCCCTCGTCGATGCGCCACCCAGGCAAACAGGGTGACGTACGCCGGACGCCGGGGCAGCCAGCCATCTTCGGGCAGCAGCTCCAGATCCCCCAGCAGGCGTGCGAGTGCCTGCCCCAGACGCACGTCCTCGTCCGCCAGTTCCCGGGTTTCCCGATTGGCCCGAAGCCAGTCGTTCCAGACCTGCAGCGTCTCGCGGTCGCCACTTCCCCAGGCGTCCTGCAACCTGCCCAGCACCGGCAACTCGCAACGTGCGAGACCATCGTCGAGCACGCCCGACAACCACTCGCCAAGGCTCTCCTCGTCACGCACCCAATCAAGCTCGAAGGCACTCTCCAACCCCTGTGACCAGGCGAAGGCACCGATCGGCAACGCCGGACTGATCAGTTGCATCAGCCCCAGCAGTGCCAGCGGGTCGCGGACCGACTCGGCCATCAAGCCTCAATGCTCATGCTTTTGGCCGTGGCGGTGGGAGAGGTGCTGCTGGAAGTCATAGACCTGACCGAGATTCCCGACAGCGCCGTGATCGTGGGGATGGTCGTGGCCGTGAGAATGGCCGTGAGCGTGTCCATGGCGAGCCCCCTCCCCCTCGGCATACGCGCCTGGCTCGGGATCGAACGGCGCCTGATGATGCTCAAGCGTCGCTCCCAGTCTTACCGCCAGGGTTTCCAGCACATGATCCGGCGGAAATCGCACCCAGCCACACTCTCCGGCCGTGCCGATCGCCAATTGGACGTGGCGATTGCCCAGGTGGTAGCAGAGCCTCGCCAACGCCAGTCCGAGCGGCACCTTCGCCGTCACCACCGGTTCTGCGGCAGCGAGAACTTCGATCACCTCGCCGCTTTCGGCACGCAGTAACGCCCCGTCGCGCAGCACCGGGCCGCGATCGAGGAAAATACCGATCTCGTGACCACGGTCGCTGGTCGCCTTGAGCCGGCCGCGCATTCGTAGCTCGAACGGCAATGTCACGCTGTCGACGGCGATAGCGTCGGACGTCGCCTCCAGCCGTTCAATCAATTTCCACATGTCTATCTGCCTCGTGATGGCCGATACCGGACTCGAGATGACCTCGACATAGATAACCGAAAACAAGCCCGGCCGGCGGATGAATAGTCGAATCAAAAAAGATGATAACGCTGGGTCAGCGGTAACTCGAACGCCGGCTCACAGGTCAAGAGCTCGCCGTCGGCGCGCACCTCGTAGGTTTGCGGATCGACCTCCAGGTGCGGACATGCATCGTTGAGTTTCATGTCCGACTTGCGAACGCCCCGCACGTTCTTGACCGCCGACAGCATGCTCTCCAGGCCCAGGCGCTCCTTGATCCCAGCCTCCAGCGCTGCCTGGCTGACGAAGCTGAAGCGGGTCGCGCTGGCCGCCTTGCCAAAGGCGCCGAACATCGGCCGGTAATGCACCGGCTGCGGCGTGGGGATAGACGCGTTGGCATCCCCCATCGGCGCCGCCGCGATCATGCCGCCCTTGACGATCAGCGCCGGCTTGACGCCGAAGAACGCCGGGCTCCACAGCACCAGATCGGCCAGTTTGCCGACTTCCACCGAGCCCACCTCGTGAGCGATGCCGTGGGTCAATGCCGGATTGATGGTGTACTTGGCGATATAGCGGCGGGCACGGAAATTGTCCGCGCCCAGCGCCGCGTCTTCCGGTAGCAGGCCGCGCTGCACCTTCATCTTGTGTGCGGTCTGCCAGGTACGGCAGACCACCTCGCCCACCCGCCCCATGGCCTGGGAGTCCGACGAGATCATCGAGATCACGCCCATGTCGTGGAGGATATCCTCGGCGGCGATGGTCTCGCGACGAATGCGGGAATCGGCAAATGCCACGTCTTCCGGAATGTTCGGATCGAGATGGTGACACACCATCAGCATGTCGAGATGCTCGTCGATGGTATTGACCGTGTAAGGCCGGGTCGGATTGGTCGACGACGGCAGCACGTAATCCTTCGAGCAGGCGGTGATGATGTCGGGGGCGTGACCGCCGCCGGCACCTTCGGTGTGATAGGTGTGAATGCCGCGCTCCTTGAACGCGGCGATCGTATCCTCGACGAAACCGGACTCGTTGAGCGTGTCGGTATGAATCGCGACCTGGATGTCGTAGCGCTCCGCCACGCTCAGGCAGTTGTCGATCGACGCTGGCGTCGTGCCCCAGTCCTCGTGCAACTTGAGCCCGATCGCTCCGGCGACGATCTGCGCTTCCAGCGCTTCCGGCAGGCTGGCGTTGCCCTTGCCGAGCAGGCCGATATTCATCGGCAGGGTGTCGATCGCCTGCAACATCCTGGCGAGATGCCACTCACCCGGGGTACAGGTGGTGGCATTGGTGCCGGTCGCCGGGCCGGTACCGCCGCCGAGCATGGTGGTGATGCCGCTCATCAAGGCTTCTTCGACCTGCTGCGGACAGATGAAGTGGATGTGCGCGTCGATACCGCCGGCGGTGAGAATCTTGCCCTCCCCCGCGATGATCTCCGTGCCTGGCCCGATGACGATGTCCACGCCAGGCTGGACGTCCGGATTGCCGGCCTTGCCGATCGCGGCGATCCGGCCTTGCTGCAGGCCGACATCCGCCTTCACCACCCCCCACCAGTCGAGAATCAGCGCATTGGTGATGACGGTATCCATGACACTGTCATCCACGCGCTGGCTCTGGCCCATCCCGTCCCGAATGACCTTGCCACCGCCGAACTTGACCTCGTCGCCGTAGACCGTCGCGTCGCGCTCGACCTCGATCCACAGTTCGGTATCGCCCAGGCGCACGCGATCGCCGACGGTAGGTCCGTACATGTCCGCATACGCCTGACGGGTAATCGTCACCATCAGTTCGCTCCCCCTTGATCGCCACTGTCATCGGGCCACCCAGGCGCGGCGGTGGGCAGCGCCCCCATCACCTCGCCGCGGAAGCCGTAGATCCGACGCGCGCCGGCATACGCCACCAGGGTCACCTCGCGACTCTGCCCCGGCTCGAAGCGAATCGCCGAGCCGGCTGGCACATCGAGGCGATGGCCACGCGCAATAACACGGTCGAAGACCAGCGCCGGGTTGGTCTCCGCGAAGTGGTAGTGGGAACCGACCTGAACCGGCCGGTCACCGGTATTGGCCACCGCCAGCGTGATCGTCTCGAGACCCGCATTGAGCTCGATCTCGCCATCCTGAATCTGCGTTTCACCGGGAATCATCGATTTTCCCTTGTTGTCGATTGTTCTTCGCCGGGACGGCACCCCGGACGGCACAAGCAAGGCCGTCGGCATTGGCCGACCTGCAGCGTGCGAAACCGCGCCGACACCGTCCGGCCCGGAAGCGCCGCGTCAGACGATGGGATCGTGAACCGTGACGAGCTTGGTGCCGTCCGGGAATGTCGCCTCGACCTGCACCTCGTGAATCATGTCGGCCACTCCGTCCATGACGTCTTCCCGCGTCAGTATTTCGCGTCCGTACCCCATCAGGTCGGCCACGCTTCTGCCATCCCGCGCACCTTCCAGAATCTCGAAACTGATCAGCGCCATCGCTTCCGGGTAGTTGAGCTTGAGTCCACGGGCACGCCGTCGCTCGGCCAGTTGAGCGGCGCTGAACAGCATCAGCTTGTCTTTGTCTCTCGGGGTCAATTCCATCGCGACGGCTCCCTGGCTCTTGCGCGTTGTTCAAAGTTCGGTCTTTCAGCCCTGCCGCCGGCCAAGCGCCGGCTTCAAGGTGCCGCGGGCGGGGTTCTCCGCGGGGTGGTCACGTCCGCCAGATGCGTGGCTCGCAAGCCCCCCGACCGGCCAGCAAGGGTCGAAGCACGTGCCAGGCAGCGCAGCACAGGTCCCAGGCTTCGTTGCGGGAACTGCCCAGATAGCGCAGCAGCAGCACACCGTGACGTTGCGTCACCGCCCAGTTCGGGCGCGCCGGCAGCGCCGCTCTGAGGGCATCAACCGCCCCACCCGCATCCTCCACGCCCGCCGCCCACAGCGTGGCCTGGACAGTCGCGCCGCCCTGCCCCCAACGCCCGACGAATCGCCGGTGCGCCGGATCCAGCGGCTGGCGCTCGAGCCACAGCGGCAGGCCATCCCGGGTCAGTCGAAAGCGCTGCTCGATGCGACCGCTCTCGAACGGCAACTGGCTCGCCGGGCGTCCCAACGCCATGATTTCCCACCCCAGACAGCGGGCGTTGCCCTGCAAGGCGATCTCGGTAAGCTGCTCGCCTCGCGAGCCATCGAAACCGATGGTCTCCTGGGGCAGCCACTCGAGAAGACCCTCGTCCTCGACAGCGAATCGATTGGTCTGCGACCAAGCGACGGCGTGGCTATCCGCCCGGTAGAGCTTGGTCGCCGCTGGCGTGGTGAGCACGGCATGGGCAGAAGGTTCGACCCTGACATCGACCGTCAGTGCATCGCCACTGACCAGCCCCCCTGGCGGATGCAGCAGATAGACGTGACAGGGGTCGACTTGGCCGACCTGTTGCGGCTCCGGGTAGAACGGCCGCTGGACCCGTAGCGGCCCATGGTGCCGTGCCCGGACCAACCGCGTTCGTGCCGCGTCTTCCCGGCCATGCGGACGCGACGCGAACGCCAACGACAGCGAGGCGTCCCAGCGGCGCCCGGCATCGAACCGGTGCCCGGAATCCGCCGGCGCCAGTGACATCGGGCGCTGCAATGGCCTGGGGATCTCCGCCGTCATACCGTCAGATGCCGTTTGATCAGGTCGTCGCTCAATGATCCGATATCTCCCTCGGCCACCTTCTGCCCCCGGTCCATGATCACGAAGCCATCGGCGTAGCGACGCGCGAACGGCAATTTCTGCTCGACCAGCAGCACCGTCAGGCCGTCCTCGCGATTCAGCTGGCGCATGACCTCCCCGATCTGAGCGACGATGTTGGGCTGGATACCCTCACCCGGCTCGTCGAGGATCAGCAGACGGGGGTCGAGCACCAGCGCCCGCCCGATCGCCAGTTGCTGCTGCTGCCCGCCGGAAAGATCGCCACCTCGACGATAGCGCATCTCCTTGAGCACCGGAAATAGCTCGTAGATGCGCTCGGGAATCTTGCCGGCTCTTCTCTCCCGGCCACGAACGCGCCGCGATGGCAGCCCGACCTTGAGATTCTCCTCCACGCTCAGGGTGGCGAATATCTGGCGACCCTGGGGCACATAGCCGATGCCGAGGCCCGCGCGGGCCTCGGGCCGGCGTTTGAATAGATCCTCGCCGTCGAAGCGAACGCTGCCGTCACGGGCGGCAACCTCGCCCATGATCGTCTTCAACAGCGTCGTCTTGCCGACTCCATTGCGCCCCATCACGCAGGTACAGCGACCCGTGGGCACGTCCAGGGTGAGATCGCGCAGTATATGACTTTCGCCATAGTACTGGTTCAGATTTTCCACGCTCAGCATCAGGCCGACTCCTCGTCACCACCGAGATAGACCTCGATCACCCGCGGGTCGCTCGACACCGCATCCATGGAGCCCTCGGCCAGGACACTCCCCTGATGCAGCACCGTGACCTGCCGCGCGATCGAACGCACAAAGCCCATGTCGTGCTCGACCACGACCACCGACTGCTGGCCGGCAAGGCGCGTCAGCAGCTCGGCGGTACGGTGCATTTCCGGCTCGGTCATGCCGGCCACGGGCTCGTCCACCAGCAGTAGACGCGGTCGCTGCATCAGCAACATGCCGATCTCGAGCCACTGTTTCTGGCCATGGGAGAGCACGCCGGCAAGGCGATAACGCTCATCATTCAGTCCGATCGTCTCGAGCACCTCGTCGATTCGCGCCTGCCCTTCGTGATCGAGTCGCGCCAGCAGCGTCTTCCAGACTCGCCGCTCACCCGCCATCGCCAGCTCCAGGTTCTCGGTCACGTCGAGCGCCTCGAAGACCGTCGGTTTCTGGAACTTGCGGCCGATGCCGAGATTGGCGATCTGCGGCTCGTCCAGGGCCAGCAGGTTGTGGCGGCTGCCGAACCAGACCTGGCCAGTGTCGGGACGTGTCTTGCCGGTGATGATGTCCATCATCGTCGTCTTGCCGGCCCCGTTCGGGCCGATGATGCAGCGCAGCTCGCCATCGTCGATGGTCAGATTCAAGCCGTTGATGGCCTGGAAGCCATCGAAACTGACGCTGACGTCCTCGAGATAGAGGATCGGTCCGTGACGCACGTCCACCGGCGACTGGGCCGGGGCCATGAAGTCGAACACCCGGTCTGGCCGGGCCAGCTCGCGCAGTCTGCCGAAGCGGGCACTCTCCAAACCGCTCATGCGCTTGCCTCCCTCTGCCCAGGCCGCACCGCTGCGCGCCGCCGACCCCGCCACTTCGCGATCACCCCGGCGATGCCCTGAGGCAACACCATCGTCACCAGCACGAACAGCGCGCCAAGAATGAACAGCCAGGCGTCCGGCATCGCCCCCGTCAGCACCGTCTTCAGATAGTTGACCACCAGCGCCCCGAGCAGCGCGCCGTAGAGCGTCGCCCGGCCGCCCAGGGCAACCCACACCACGACCTCGATGGAGAACAGCGGGGCGAAGGTGCTGGGGTTGATGATGCCGACCTGCGGCACATAGAGCGCCCCGGCAACGCCGGCGATCATCGCCGAGACCACGAACAGCGCCAGCTTGACGTGATCGACCCGATAGCCGATGAAACGCATTCGCGCTTCGGCGTCGCGCGTCGCCAGACTGACCCGGCCCAGCCGCGAGACGGTGATCGCCCGGCACAGCCAGAACGCCAGCAACACGGCAACGCCGGAGGCCACGAACAACGCCACGGTCATACCTTCGCTGCTCAGGGAAAAACCCATGAGCTCGTAGAAACGAGTGAGGCCGGTACTGCCGCCAAGCCCCATCTCGTTGCGATTGAACGCGAGCATCAGCGCGAACGTCAGCGCCTGGGTAATGATCGAGAAGTAGACGCCGGTGACCCGGGAGCGAAACGCCAGCCAGCCGAAGGCCAGCGCCAGCAGACCCGGCGCCAGCAGGACCATGAGCGCCGCTACCGGGAAGTAGGTCATCATCGCCTGCCAGCCCGGCAGTGCTGAGGTCTGTGCATTGAGGTAGAGCCCCATGGCGTAACCGCCCAGGGCGAAGAAGGCGCCATGGCCAAGGCTCAGAATACCGAGATAGCCCCAGATCAGGTCCACGGCGAGTGCCAGCAGC
The DNA here is from genome assembly GCF_003206615.1 of Salinicola acroporae. Lineage (GTDB taxonomy): Bacteria > Pseudomonadota > Gammaproteobacteria > Pseudomonadales > Halomonadaceae > Salinicola > Salinicola acroporae. Next base: position 66,062 of record NZ_PZJW01000001.1, read on the forward strand.
ATATAGGTGAAATATTTGCCCAGCAGCGCGACGGTCGCCCCGCTGACGTGCAGCGCGTTCGACGCCGGCAGGGCGTTGAGCACCAGCACGAGCAGCATGCCGACGATCAGCACCAGGCTGGTCACCAGCGTCGAGCGGGAAAGGAACGCCTGGCGCGACCGGTCGCGGCCAGACAAGGTGGCTTGGGTCGTCATGAGGTCCGCCCCTTGGGTGCGAAGATGCCCTGCGGGCGCTTCTGGATGAACAGGATCACGCCGACCAGCACGATGATCTTGGCCAGCACCGCGCCGACCCAGGGCTGCAGTACCTGATTGATCACCCCCAGCGACATGCCCGCCACCAGTGTTCCCCACAAGTTGCCGACGCCGCCGAAGACGACGACCAGGAAGGAGTCGACGATGTAACTCTGGCCCAGGTTGGGGCCGACGTTGGTCAACTGCGACAGCGCCACGCCGGCGAGCCCCGCGACACCCGCGCCGAGGCCGAACGTGAGCATGTCGACACGCGTAGCGCGCACGCCCATCGCCCTCGCCATGGCACGGTTCTGGGTAACCGCGCGCACTTCCAGCCCGAGGCGGGTGAAGCGCATCAACGCCCACAGCGCGGCGAACACGGCCAGGCAGAACAGCAGCACGCCAAGCCGGTTGAGCGTAAAGGCGAGCGCCTCGTTGATCTGCCAGGCGCCCTGCATCCACTCCGGCGAGGTCACTCGGCGGTTGAGCGGCGAGAACACGCTGCGGACCAGTTGCTGCAGGATCAGGCTGAGGCCGAATGTCGCCAGCAGCGTCTCCAGCGGGCGGCCCTTCAGAAAGCGGATCACGGTGCGCTCGATCACCACGCCGAACGCCCCGGCGACCAGAAACCCGCCGGGGATGGCGAGCGCTAGCGCCAACCCGGGCTGGCCGGGCAGCGCCTGCTGGATCAGCCAGGTGGTGTAGGCGCCGATCATGATCAGCTCGCCGTGGGCCATGTTGATCACACCCATGACGCCGAAGGTGATTGCCAGGCCGATGGCCGCCAGCACCAGAATCGAGCCGGCGCTCAGGCCGAAGAACAGCGTCTGCGCACGGTCGTACCAGACGCGCTTGCTCTCGATGCCGTCAAGCACCGATCGCGCCTCGGCCGCCAGGGGCGAGTCGCCTGCGGCGATCGGCACCAGCGTATTGCGTATCCGCGTATCGAGATTGCCGCGCAGCGTGTCGAGCGCCTCGGCATCGCCCTGTTGCACGTCGTATAACGCCAGCGCAACATCGAGCGGCTGGCGAACGGCGTCGCTCTCTTCCTCGTTGCGCATCTGGCGCACGCTGGCCGCGTTATCCGCCTCGATCTCGCCGATCAATTGGCGCGCCGCCGCCAGACGCGACGCTTCATCGCCCGCGCTCAATGACAGCGAGGCGAGCAGCCCTTCGATCTGCGTGCGCAGATCGTTGTTGATCTTGAAGATATCCACGGTGCGCCGGGTGCCGGTGCCCGCATCCTCGAAGGTGATGGCATCGATGATCGGCCATTCGCGACCGCTGTCATCGGTGACGATATAGAAGCGCTCGCCGCGACGCTCCTTACCCAGGCGCCCATCGAGCAACGCCTGCAACCAGCGCGTTTTCTGCTCGGCATCGCTGTCGGCAATGGCCTGAGCGGCAACGCCCTTGGCCTGGAAGTTACCGGTATCGAGTGCCTCCAGCAGCGCTCGTGGCTCGCTCGACGTGGCTGCAAAGACACTCTGGCTGATGAAGCTCAGGCTCCATGCCATCAACAGGCACAGCAGCAGTTTTATGTTCCGCCCGCGTAAGGGTGCGCGGGCGGGTTGTTCTTTGAAGGTGCTCATGCGGTGGTGCTCATAGGATCATCCTCAACGCGGTCTATCATCCGGCCAGGCGAGCGACACCGGCGCCCTGTCGGGCGCCGGCATCGATCCAGCTGGCTTATTCCGCGCCGGGACCGTCTTCGCAGGTCATCGACTCGACATCGAGCTTGCCGCAGCGCAGCGGCGCCCGCCAATCGCTGATCAGGTTCTTGGATTCCGGCAGGTAGTCGGACCAGGCATCGCCGGCAACCGTCGTCGGCGTCTGCCAGACCACGCTGAACTGACCGTCATCCTGGATCTCGCCGATCATCACCGGCTTGGTGATGTGGTGGTTGGGCATCATGGTCGAAGCCCCACCGGACAGGTTGGGCACGGTCACGCCGATGATCGAATCCTTGACCGCGTCGACATCGGTGGTGCCGGCCTTCTCGACCGCCTGCGCCCACATGTTGAAGCCGATGAAATGCGCTTCCATGGGATCGTTGGTCACCGCCTGATCGTTGCCGGTGTAGGCAACCCAGTCGTCGATGAAGTCGTAGTTGGCGTCGCTGTCGACGCTCATGAAGTAGTTCCACGCCGCCATGTGGCCGACCAGCGGCGCGGTATCGATACCGGTCAGTTCCTGCTCGCCGACCGAGAACGCGACCACGGGAATGTCGCCCGCGGAGATGCCCTGGTTGGCGAGTTCGTTGTAGAACGGCACGTTGGCATCACCGTTGATGGTGGAAACCACCGCGGTCTTCTTGCCCTGGCTACCGAAGTCCTTGACCTGCGAGACGATCGACTGCCAGTCACTGAAACCGAACGGCGTGTAATTGACCATGATGTCGTCATCGGCGACGCCATTGGCCTTGAGGTAGGCTTCGAGGATCTTGTTGGTGGTCCGCGGGTAGACGTAGTCGGTGCCCAGCAGTGCCCAACGCTCCACGCCCTGGCTCATCAGGTAGTCCACCGCCGGGATCGCCTGCTGGTTGGGCGCCGCGCCGGTGTAGAAGATGTTCTCGGAGGACTCCTCGCCCTCGTACTGCACCGGATAGAACAGCAGCCCGTTGAGCTCCTCGACCACCGGCAGCACCGCCTTGCGAGACGCCGACGTCCAGTTGCCGAAGATGACGTCGACGCGATCGTCGCCGGTCAGCATGTCGCGCGCCTGCTCGGCATAGAGCGACCAGTCCGAGGCCGGATCCATGACCACCGGTTCGAGCTTGCGACCCAGCAGCCCACCGGCGTCGTTCTGCTTGGCGATCAGCATCAGCATCTCGTCTTTCAGCGTCGACTCGCTGATCGCCATGGTGCCGGAGAGCGAGTGCAGGATGCCGACCCGGATCGGGCCCTCGTCCTGGGCCACCGCGGCGGTACCGAAACCGGCCAGCCCCAGCGCGATGCTGGAACCGGCAATCAACTTGCGAAGGGATGTTGTTGTCATCGGATTCTCCTGGTCATGATCCCCTGATGATCGGGAATGCTCGCCCGTGACGGCGTAGCCATCGATCGGAAAACCCCATGCATTTTTCGTGCCCTAAACTTTCACCACCTCAACCTTGTATACAAAAACCAGGAAAAAGAGCGAGAACTTCGGTCAACGGCAACGATTTGGTGCAAAAAAAGATCGAAGAACCCGGGATGATTTCCGCAAAAGGTGCGCCAGGCCCCCTCGAGCGCCTCGGATCGCACCATTGCTGCGCATGAAACTCGCGCGCGAGCAGGTGTCGCTCTGCGTTGGTGCAGCTTGGCCCGATAGGCAGGGTCGACCACCCAGGTGACGTCAGAACCAGCCCCGTTCCAGCGCCATCAGCCCCGACGGCCCCGACGCTATCTGGCGCTCCAACGCCTCGGAATGGGGTAGCTGGCGAGTCAGAAAATGCTGCCCCACGATCAACTTCGCCCGATAGAAATCCTCACCGGACGACCCTTGTCGGGTCAGGCCGCGCTGTGCCGCGCAAGCCGCCTTCCACCACAGCCAGGTGTAGACCGCGTAGCCGAGCAAGTGCAGGTAGTCATTGGCGGCCGCCCCAGCCGCCGCCGCGTCCTTGCTGGCGGCATCGATCACCGCTGCGGTGACTCGCTCGAGCCGGATCAACTCACGCTCGAGCGCCTCCCGGAACGGATGCACGTCAGGCGCATCGATATCATCGTTCTCGAGATCCGTTCTGATCCGATCGGCAAGACGCTCGACATAAGCCCCCTGGTTGCGCGTCAGCTTGCGGCCGATCAGATCCATGGCCTGAATGCCGTTGGTGCCCTCGTAGATCATCGCGATTCGCGCATCACGCACGTACTGCTCGGCGCCCCATTCGACGCAGTAACCGCTGCCGCCAAAGATCTGCTGCGCCTCGACCGTGGTCGCAAAGCCCCGGTCGGTCAGAAACGCCTTGGCCACCGGGGTGAGCAACGCGACCAGCTCCTCGGCCGCCTCGCGAACCTCGCGATCGGCGTGATACTTGGCACGATCGAGTTCACGGGCGACACAGGCGGCAAACAGCCGGCCGCCCTCGTTCCAGGCACGGGCGTTGAGTGCCATGCGTCGCACGTCGGGATGAACCAGGATCGGATCGGCGGCCTGATCGGGCTCGGCGGCACCACCCGGGCCCCGGCTCTGGCGACGCTCGCGGGCGAAGGCGATGGCGCTCTGGTAGGCGACGTCGCCCAGGCCCAGACCCTGTATGCCGATCGAGAGCCGCTCGTAATTCATCATCGTGAACATCGCCGCCAGCCCCTGATGGGGTTCACCGATCAGCACGCCCTCGGCACCTTCGAAATGCATCACGCAGGTCGCACTGCCGTTGATGCCCATCTTGTGCTCGAGTCCGCCACAGACCACGCCGTTCGCCTCTCCCAGTGAACCGTCTTCGAGCACCTGGCGCTTGGGAACCAGGAACAGCGAGATGCCCTTGGCGCCCGGCGGCGCATTCGGCAATTTGGCCAGCACCAGGTGGACGATATTGTCGGTCAGATCGTGCTCACCGCCGGTGATCCAGATCTTGCTGCCGGTCACCGAGTAACGGCCGTTGTCGCTCGGCACTGCCCGCGTCTTGATCAACCCGAGATCGGTGCCGCAGTGCGGTTCGGTCAGGCACATGGTGCCCAGCCACTCACCGGCGTAGAGCCGCGGAAGATAGCGGGACTTGACCGCGTCGTCGGCATAGGCGTCGAGCAACAGGCCGGCACCGTTGTTGAGCGTCAGGTATAACGCGAAGCCGGTATTGCTGGCGTAGAGCAGTTCGTCGAAGGACTGGGTCAACAGTTTGGGCAGGCCCTGTCCACCATGGGCAGGATTGCCGCCGAGCCCGCACCATCCGCCCCGCGCCAGCTCCGCGAAAGCCTGGCGAAAACCGCCCGGTGTGGTCACCGCGCCATCCGACATCACGCAGCCTTCGTGGTCTCCACGCTGATTGAGCGGAAACAGTTCTGCTTCGACCAGACGAGCGGCTTCCTCAATGACGGCATCGGCGAGTTCGGCATTGAAATCGGCGGTCGCCGACATGGACTGCCACTCCTGCTCGGCCCGGAACACCTCTTCACGGACGAACCGCATGTCCATGAGCGGCGCACGATAGTCTGCCATTCGACCCCCTCAAGAATTCAAACATTCGTTTAAATGCTGCTGCGACTATAGGCGATAGTGCCAGCGCGTTTCACTCTGACCTTGGTCTACTCCTCGCGTCGTCGCCAGAACAGAATCAGAAATAGAAAAAGGCTACTGTCGCGATACCGGCGGGGAAACTTGCGGATTCTCGCCGAGACGGTTGGAAGCACCAACTTGATTCAGGATAATTGGGGAACTTGCGTGTTCCCGCGGATACGCCAGACTATGTGCTCTGCCTCGACCGGGTGGCACAGCCTGGCAAGACGCCCGGACGACGCAAGGGAGCGCAAGAGAATCGTCGCCACACGAGGGCGACCTCGAACTGACTCATCAAACAAGGGAGACGGCTAGTGGCTCAAGACGCCAACAATCAGCCGGATGCGCCGCAGGAAGGCATACCGGCGCCCGAAGGTCCCGCCAATCTCATCGATACCGATTACGTGATTGGCCAGGACAATATTCAGACCAGCAAGTTTGGTCTCAACGTCGATCTGCATGGCAAGGTCTTTTCGGTCTCTTCCCTGCTGATTCTGTTCTTCGTCATCATCACGCTGGCATTGCCGGAACAGATGGGTCCGATCTTCAACGGAGCGAAGAGCTTCCTGACCGACAACTTGAGCTGGCTGTTTCTGTTCGCCGCCAACATCTTCGTGCTGCTGTCGGTGGTGCTGATCTTCACCCCGCTGGGCAAGGTCAGGATCGGCGGCCTGCACGCCAAGCCCGACTTCAGCTATGCCGGCTGGTTCGCCATGCTGTTCGCGGCGGGCATGGGTATCGGGCTGATGTTCTATGGCGTCTCCGAGCCCATGACCCACTTTGACACCTCCATCTCCGGCGACTCGTGGGCGCCGCTGGGGGGTGCCCAGGGTGACCAGGCGGCAGCGCAATCGCTGGCCATGGCCGCCACGATTTTCCATTGGGGCCTGCACCCGTGGGGGATTTACGCGGTGGTCGCCCTGTCGCTGGCGTTGTTCTCCTTCAACAAGGGCCTGCCGCTGACCATGCGCTCGATCTTCTACCCCATTCTGGGTGAGCGGATCTGGGGCTGGCCGGGACACATCATCGATATCCTGGCCGTATTCGCGACCTTGTTCGGCCTGGCGACATCCTTGGGCCTGGGCGCGTCGCAGGCGTCCGCCGGCCTCAACTATCTTTTCGGTACACCCAACAACGATGTCACCATGGTGCTGCTGATCATCGGCATCACCCTGGTAGCACTGATGTCGGTCATGCTGGGTGTCGACAAGGGCGTACAACGCCTGTCCCAGATCAACATGGCGCTCGCGTTCCTGCTGCTGCTGTTCGTGATCTTCGTCGGCCCGACCCTGCTGATCGCCACCGGTTTCGTCGAGAACATGGGGTCGTACCTCAAGAACCTGCCGGCGCTTTCCAACCCGTTCGGCCGTGAAGACAGCAACTTCGTGCATGGATGGACGGCCTTCTACTGGGCCTGGTGGATCTCCTGGTCACCGTTCGTCGGCATGTTCATCGCTCGTGTCAGCCGCGGCCGCACCGTCCGTGAATTCCTGATCGCCGTACTGCTGGTGCCGACCGTCGTCTCCGTGCTGTGGATGACCGCATTCGGCGATACCGCCATCAACCAGCTGGTCAGCGACGGCTTCGAGGGTGTCAAGAACGCAGAATTGCCGCTGCAGTTGTTCACCATGCTGGGCCAGTTGCCGTTGACCTCCATCACGTCGTTCGTCGGCATCATTCTGGTCATGGTGTTCTTCATCACCTCGTCCGACTCCGGTTCGCTGGTCATCGATTCGATCACTGCCGGCGGCAAGGTCGACGCACCGACACCGCAGCGCGTGTTCTGGGCCTTGATCGAGGGCGCGATCGCCATTGCGCTGCTGCTGGGTGGCGGCTTGACGGCACTGCAGGCGGCGGTCATCACCACCGGTCTGCCGTTCACGATCGTTCTGCTGGCCGCGTGCTACGCCATCATCCAGGGCTTGCGGTCCGAGCCTCGCGGCTGACGACCTCTTCCCCGGAAGATCGATCACGAACAAGGGCGGCTCAGAGAGCCGCCCTTTTTTGCATCCGCCATTGGCCCCGTCGCGCCCGGCCCGGGTCAACGCCAAAGCGCACCGACCGGGGTCTCCCAGTCGTAATGGTAAAGAATCTGCGCCTGCAACAGCTCCGCCGTTGCCAGCGAATCGACCAGCGCATGGTGCCCGGTGTACGCCGGGAGATGATAGCGCTGGCGACTTTCGTGCAACCGAATCGACGCCATCGGCCGTCCCGCCCAGCGACGCAGCCTTGCCCACCACGACTGGCGGTGAATCCGCGCTTCCAGCGACATGGTATCGATCATCGGCATCAGCAGGCCTTCGCCCAACCGCTCGCGTACCGCCGCGTCGAGGAACGTGCGCTCCAACTGACGATAGTGCACGACGACCAGCCGGCCAGCGAGCGAGTCCAGCAGCTCATCGATGATCGCCGCGAAATCGGGAGCATCCGCCACCTCGGCATGGGTGATGTGGTGAAAGGCCACCGATTCATCGCTGAGCTTGCGACGCGGTGACAGCACCCAGTAGCGGCCGTCCGCCGGGCGGATCCGGGACAGGGTGAACGGCATCACCCCGACGCTGACAATGTCGTGGCGGCTGCTATCCAGGCCAGTGGTCTCGAAGTCCATCGCGACCAGCGGGGCCTCGCCGATCGGGGTATCCGGGTCGAGCGTCCCCCGGGTGAAGAAATCGGCCAGCCGGGATTCGCGAGCCTGCTGTGCGCGGGAGGCCATGTAATCCGGCCAGGTCGGCTGGGACGGCCTTCTGGCGCCGGCACGTAACGTCATCGGTGGCCCCGCTGCTCTTCGGAGCCACCGCCCGTCCTGGAGGAGCCCGACCTGGATGGCATGGTGTAGCGGAAGGAGAGAAATTTCTGGGCGTTGCTGATCGCCTCGAAGGCATCCTTCAGATGGTGCCGTTCCCGGCTGCCGATGTTTTCGGGGTCGACGCTATTGTCGGGCTCGACGCCCCGCTCGACCGCATCGGCCTGATGGCGAATACGCACCATCGACATGAACTCGAAGGCGTAGCGCAGACGCTCGGTGACGCCGTCGGCCAGCAGTTTGGTCTGGGCAATGTCATCGAGGCGGGCAAAGCTGTTCTGCGCCTTGGAGCCGCAGGCCAGCGCATGCACCCGCACCAGGTCGGTCAGCGGCGCGGTTCCCCGGCGCTTGAGGTTGATCGACTTGCGATGTTCACCATCCTGCTCCATGACGAACTGTCGAAAGAATCCCAGCGGCGGCGTGCGATTCTTGGCGTTGCGCGCCAATGCGGCCAGAAAGATCGGTCGCTGTGGCGCCAGTTCGGCGATCAGGTCCTGCAACGCTTCGACCATGGGCGTCTCGCCATGCACTGGCGCCAGGTCGAAGAAGATGGAGCTGTGCAGCAGTCGCTCGCCATTCGGCTCGTCCATCCACTCGGTGAAATAGCGTTTCCAAACCTGTAGCGGTTTTCGCCAGCGCGGATTGGTCGCCATCACGTCGCCCTTGCAGTACGGATAGCCGCAGGCGTCGAGGCCATCGCAGACAAGCCTCGCCAGCGCCTCGAAATACTCTCCGTGTCGCTCGGGATCGTAGTCGTCATGGAGAACCAGCGCGTTGTCCTGGTCGGCATTGATGGTGGGCTCCTCCCGCGCCATCGACCCCAGTACCATAAAGCAATAGGGTACCGGTGCCGGGCCCAGCTCGGCTTCCGCCAGTTCGATCAGGCGCTGCGTGAACGCCCGCCCGATCGTCGCCAGCGCCCGGCAGACCATCTCGGAGTTGGCGCCGTCGGCGACCATGCGCACGAACCCCGTACCCACCTCCGGCGCCAGCCGTGCCAGTTGCTCGGGCGTGTTCTGAACGAAGATGTTGTTGACCAGGAACAGGCTGCTGTGGGTCTCGTGGCGAACGATATCGGAGAGGTGCAGCACGCCGACCGGCTGACGACGGTGCAGTACCGGCAGATGGTGAACCTGATTGCGTAACATGCACAGCATTGCTTCGTAAACCGATTCATCGGACTGGACGACGATGACTTTCCGCGACATGACCTCGCCCACCGGGGTCTGGGCCGACTTGCCTTCTGCCAGCACGCGAGTGCAGAAATCGCGGTCGGTCAGAATGCCGTTGAGCTGCCAGTGGCGGCCGTCGGGGCCGGTGAAGGTATAGGCGGAATGGGTCTCGGTGACATCGACCACCAGCACGCAGGTGACATTGGCATCGCGCATCTGCAGGGCCGCCTGCTGCAGGGACATGGAGGCTTCGACCATCTGTGGCTGCCGGCTGATCAGCTTGCGCACCCGGGTCGTCATCAGGCCGCTGTCGTCGCGCTGCTGCTCCACCGTCACCTTGAGACGCTGGCCACCGGTCTCGACGAACTCGGCGAAGTCGTCGTCCTCCTCGCAGATCGCCTCGAACACATCACCGGGGATGAAATAGATCAGCGTGTCCTCGATCGCGCTGACCGGATAGCGCACCCGGCGGTTGCTCCGCAGCAGATCCGAGTAACCGAAGATGTCGCCTTCGCTCAGGCGATTGAACAGCCGGCCGCTGCGCTGGTACATCTCCACCGCCCCGCTGCGGATGTACCACAGCGCTTCGACCGGCTGGTCCTTGACCAGCAGTTCGCTGCCGGCCTGGAAATAGCGGATTTCGACCTCTCCGGCGATGCGATCGAGCAGCGCATCGGGAAGATCGTCGAACGGCGCGAACTGCGCCATGTGGCCACGGATATCCAACTGCTCAACGTTCATGCGCCTCTCCCCGTCGCGAGCTCTCATTGTCGAAGCGCCGCAAGATGGCGTCAACGACGGTCTGACCGCTATCCGGTTGATCTATCGATGGAAACGTCAACGGTGTCGACCGAGAGAGAGGACGCCAGCCATCCCGCCCCATGAACGCCGAGGGCCGGGATCAACGGTCGCCGACGGTGGCTGGCTTCAGGCGCTGTCGGCCCGGGAGAGCGGTGTGGGGTGCTTGCCCTCGACCCAGCCCAGGCTGCCACTATCGGTCGGCTTGAACCAGTCGAGACGCGAGGCCAACGCGACCACGCTGCCGACGACGATCAACGTCGGCGGGCGGGGTTGATGATCGGCGAGACTCTCGGGGAGTCGTGCCAGCGTGCCCAGATGCACCCGCTGGTTGGCCGTCGTGCCCTGCTCGATCAGTGCCAGCGGCGTGGCCGCGTCCAGCCCGTGTGCCACCAGCCGTGCGCGAATCAGCTCCAGCGCACCCAGGCCCATGTAGAAGACCAGGGTCTGACCGCCCCGAGCCAGCGCCGGCCAGTCGAGATCGCAACTGCCGTTCTTGAGATGACCGGTGACGAAACGTACCGACTGGGCGTGGTCGCGATGGGTCAGCGGCAGACCGGCATAGGCCGCACAGCCGGAAGCGGCGGTGATCCCCGGCACGACATCGAATTCGACCCCGGCGGCGACCAGCGCCTCGAGTTCTTCCCCGCCACGGCCGAAGATGAACGGATCGCCGCCCTTCAGCCGAACCACCCGGTTACCCGCCCTGGCCCAATCGACCAGCGCCTGGTTGATGCCCTCCTGGGGCACACTGTGCCGGGACCGCGCCTTGCCGACGTAGAAACGCTTGGCATCGGGCCTGGCCAGGGCCAGGATTTCCTGGCTGACCAGCCGGTCGTGGATGACGATATCCGCCTGCTGCAACTGCTTCAGCGCTTTCAGCGTCAGCAGCTCCGGATCCCCCGGGCCGGCCCCGACCAGCGAGACGTGGCCGCGTCGCCAGCTCCCCGGCGCCAGCCCTGCCGCGTTCTCGGCCACATCCCGGGTGGTTACCCGTGGCGGCAGGCGCACGCTGCAAAGCGCCGGGTGCGACGGTACGAAGACCGCCACGCCGGACTCCCGCGCCCGCGCGGCCACCTGGCGATCGCGCGCGGCGTCGCCACTGGCCACGAGCCATAACTGGCCAGCCCCCGGCAGCGGCTCGTCGTTGCGCACCGCCCAGCCCTGGCTCCGGCAAAGGGCCGCCAACGCCGGCATCGTCGAGCCGGCATGCACGGTCACCCGCGGCATCAGCCCGGCGACACGCTGGGCCAGCGCCAGCGTCTCGCTGCCGCCACCGATCAGGTGCACGTCGAGCTGCGACGGGTCGTACTGCAGAGTCAGGGAATCGGTCACGAATCGAGCCGTCATTGGAGTGGGAAGGGCCGGCCTTAGATCGAAAAGCCGAAAATCACATCACGCTTATAGCAAAAGTGTAAGAGCACGACACCGGCAAACGAAGGAACGCTTTTGTTTAGGGTTATAACCAAACGTGCCCGGGTCGCCCTTCACCGACCCGGGCACACGCTGCATCTACTCGACGTTGAGACGCGTCAAACCGCCCATGTAGGGCGACAGCGCCGCCGGCACGTCCACGCTGCCGTCGGCATTCTGGTAATTTTCCAGCACCGCCAGCAGGCAACGCCCGACCGCCAGCCCGGAGCCATTCAGGGTGTGTACCAGCTGCGGCTTCTTCTGGCCGGGGCGGCGGAAGCGCGCCTGCATCCGCCGCGCCTGGAAATCCTCGCAGTTGGAGACCGAGGAGATCTCGCGATAGGTCTGCTGGCTCGGCAACCACACTTCAAGATCGTAGGTCTTGGTCGCGCTGGCCCCCATGTCGCCAGTACACAGGGTCACTACCCGATACGGCAACTCCAGCGCCTGCAGGATTGCCTCGGCGTGACCGCGCATCGCCTCCAATGCCTCGTAGCTGGTCTCGGGGTCGACCACCTGCACCATTTCGACCTTGTCGAACTGATGCTGGCGAATCATCCCACGCGTATCCCGACCGTAGGCACCCGCCTCGCTCCGGAAGCATGGCGTATGGGCGGTCAGCTTCAGCGGCAGCGCATCATGCTCGAGAATCTCGTCGCGGACGAAGTTGGTCAGCGGCACCTCGGCGGTGGGAATCAGGTAGTAGTCGCTGTCGCCGAGCTTGAACAAGTCCTCGCCGAACTTGGGCAACTGGCCCGTTCCGGTCAGCGTCTCGGCATTGACCATATAGGGCACGTAGCACTCTTCGTAGCCGTGGTCCCGGGTCTGGGTGTCGAGCATGAACTGCGCCAGCGCCCGATGCAGCCGGGCGATCGGCCCGCGCATCACGGCGAAACGCGAGCCGGTCAGCTTGGTCGCCAGCTCGAAGTCGAGATAACCGAACCGGGCCCCGAGATCGACGTGGTCGCGCACCTCGAAATCGAACTCGCGTGGGGCACCCCAGCGATGCAGCTCGACGTTGTCGCTCTCGTCCGCGCCCTGCGGCACATCTTCATGGGGCAGGTTGGGCAGCCCCGCGACCAGGTCGTCCCAGGCCTGCTGCACCTCGCCGAGTTCGCGCTTGGCGGCATCGAGGTCGTCGCCGAGTTGCCCCACCTCCGCCAGCAGTGGCTGAATGTCCTCGCCGGCGGCCTTGGCCTTGCCGATCGACTTGGAACGCACGTTACGCTCGTTCTGCAACTGCTCGGTCCGCGTCTGCAGCTCGCGACGGCGGGACTCGAGCGACTCGAGCTGCGCGATGTCGAGAGTGAAGCCCCGCAGGGCCAGGCGCTGGGCGACTAACTGCGGATCGCTGCGCAACAGCTTGGGATCGAGCATGACGAAATTCCGTTGGTTGAAATCGAGGACCGTGACGACAGGAATCGACCGAAGACGCACGGCAACAGACGAACGTGTTGATGGTCATTCTTGGCGAGGGGAATATTGTAGGGAAAACCCCTCCCCGGCACCATGCGCCTCCAGGGATTCGTGTCACATCGCGGCCTGGCACGCTAAACTGTTGCCCCCCGAGCGCCCGTGACGCCATGAAACGGTTCCCGCCATGCCCGCGGCACCGGCAATCGATAACCCGTCGGATGGATCACCCTCCGATGACGGCCGTCTGACCGGCCCGACGTGATGGCTTGATGCATGACAATGATGACACGCCTTGACCCGGCCAGCGCCGAGCTGACGCTGCCAGCGCGCTATCGCCGATTCCTCGCCGAGCTGGCGACGGCCGGCTTCGTCGGCGATATCGCCGACGATGCCGCCAACCGTACCGTACTGGCTACCGACAACTCGATCTATCAGCGTCTGCCAATGGCCGTCCTTTATCCTCGCGATGCCGCCGATCTCCAGCGGATCGCCCGACTCATGGCCCAGGAGACGTATCGCGACATCGCGCTCGCGCCCCGCGGGGGCGGCACCGGTACCAACGGCCAGTCGCTGACCGACGGCCTGGTGGTGGATGTCTCCCGCTACATGAATCGGATCGTCGAGATCGACGTCGAGAACCGCCGCGTACGCGTCCAGGCCGGCGTGGTCAAGGATCAGCTCAACGCCGCACTCAAGCCCCACGGGCTGTTCTTCGCCCCGGAGCTCTCTACCTCCAACCGCGCCACCCTCGGCGGCATGATCTCCACCGATGCCAGCGGCCAGGGCAGTTGCGAATACGGCAAGACCCGGGACCACGTCCTCGCGCTCGATATCGTGGTACTCGGTGGCGAACGGTTCGAGAGCCGACCGCTGGACGCCGCCGCACTGACCGCCATGTGCCAGCGCGATGATCGGGTCGGCGAGCTCCATCGCGTGGTCAGCGGCATCGCCGAGACCGAGCGCGAGCGGATCGACGCCATCTTCCCGCCGCTCAATCGCTGCCTGACCGGCTACGACCTGGCCCATCTCACCGACGGCCAGGGGCACTTCGACCTCAACAGCGTGCTGTGCGGGTCGGAAGGTTCATTGGCGCTGCTCAACGAGGCCACGCTCAATGTCCTGCCGTTACCCCGGCATTCGACCCTGGTCAACGTGCGCTACGCGGGTTTCATGGAGGCGCTGCGCGATGCCAAGGCGCTGATGTCGGAAGGCGATCCGACCTCGATAGAGACGATCGACGACCGCGTGCTGACGCTCGCGATGGAGGATTTCGTCTGGGATAGCGTGGCGGAGTTCTTCCCTGCCGCCGTCGCTGACAATGGCGAGCGCGAGACGCCGATTCGCGGCATCAACCTGGTCGAGTTCAACGACGACGACCCGGCCCGGCTGGCCGAGCGGGTGCGGGCCTTCACCGATCACCTGGGCGCGGACACCAGCGTCGAGCGGCTCGGTTACACCCTGGCCGAGGGCCGTCCGCAGATCAGCCGGGTCTATGCCATGCGCAAACGGGCGGTGGGGTTGCTCGGCAATGCCCGCGGTGAGCAGCGTCCGATCCCGTTCGTGGAAGACACGGCGGTACCGCCGGAATCCCTGGCCGACTATATCGCCGAGTTCCGCCAATTGCTGGACGCGCGCGGCCTGGCGTACGGCATGTTCGGCCATGTCGACGCCGGCGTGCTCCACGTGCGCCCGGCCATCGACATGAAGGATCCGGATCAGGCGCGCCTGATCCGCGAGATCTCCGACGAGGTGGCTGCACTCACCCAGCGTTATGGCGGGCTGCTGTGGGGCGAGCACGGCAAGGGGATACGCTCCGAGTACTCGCCGCGCTTCTTCGGCGAGCTCTATCCGGCGCTGCAGCGGGTCAAGGGCGCCTTCGACCCGTGCAACCAGTTCAATCCGGGCAAGATCGCGACCCCGCTGGCGGAAGGCGCTACCGGCATCGTCGATGGTCACGACCCCGGGCTACTGACCATCGACGGTGTGACCACCCGCGGCGAGCTGGACCGCCAGATCGACGAGCGGGTGTGGCAGGAGAACGCCAGCGCGGTCTTCTGCAACGGCAACGGCGCCTGCTACAACTACGATCCCGCCGATGCCATGTGCCCGTCGTGGAAGGCGACCCGCGAGCGGGTGCATTCACCGAAGGGCCGTGCCAGCCTGATGCGCGAGTGGCTGCGCCGCCAGGGCGAAGCCGGGGTGGACGTGACAGAGGTGAGCCGGGCCCAGCGCCGCGGCCGCCTCGGCGCCTGGCTGCTGGCCCAGCCCGGCAAGATCAGGCGGGCGATCGCCCGGCAGCGGGGCGAGACCGACTTCTCGCATGAGGTCTACGACGCCATGGCCGGTTGCCTGGCGTGCAAGTCCTGCGCCGGTCAGTGTCCGATCAAGGTCGACGTGCCCGACTTCCGCGCCCGCTTTCTCGAAAGCTACCACAGCCGCTACGGGCGCCCGCTGCGCGACTACCTGATCGGTGGGCTCGAGTTCGTGGTGCCGCACCTTCGGCCGGTGGCGCCGCTCTACAATGCGCTGCTCGGCAACCGGCTGGTCGACCGCTTCCTGGCCAGGAGAGTCGGCATCGTCGACAGCCCGAGACTCTCCCGCGCCAGACTCGACAAGACGCTCGACGCCTGGGGCATTGCCGAAGCCACGCCGCTGACGCTGGGTCGGCTCACGGCGACCCAGAAAAGCCGCAGCGTGGTGCTGGTGCAGGACGCCTTCACCAGCCATTTCGAGTCTCGGCTGGTGATGGATGTCGTCGAACTGCTGGCACGACTCGATATCCGCGTGTTCGTGGCGCCGTTCGGGCCCAACGGCAAGCCGCTGCACGTGCAGGGATTTCTCGGCCGCTTCGAGCGGGTCGCCGAGCAGCAGGCCGCCCGGCTCCGCGCGCTGTCGCGCTTCGGCGTACCACTGGTAGGCATCGATCCGGCGATGACGCTCACCTATCGCCAGGAGTACGTCAAGATGCTTGGGCCGCAGGCGGTGCCGGAGGTGCTATTGCTGCAGGAGTGGTTGCTATCGCTGGGGCGATCGGTCCTGCCCCAGGGCTGGAACAGCGAGCGCATCGATCAGGCCGATCCCGGCTATCGCCTGCTGAGTCACTGCACCGAGAAGACCAATGCCCCGGGCAGCCCCAAGGGCTGGCAGCAGTTGTTCGAGCGCTTCGGCCTCTCGCTGGAGCTGGTCGACACCGGCTGCTGCGGCATGTCCGGCACCTATGGCCACGAGGCGCGTCATCGCCAGACTTCGGAGACGATCTACGATCTCTCGTGGCGCGAACCGGTCGAGGATCGTGCCAACACGGATCGCCTGCTGGCGACGGGCTACTCCTGTCGCAGCCAGGTCAAGCGGCTCTCCGAACAGGCGTTGCCCCATCCACTGCAGGCGTTGCTGAAGCGCGTCAGGATCGCCGGCGCCGTCTCGTGACGACGAGACCGGGCGGATGAGCCATTGGCGAATGCGTGCGGGCATTGATCTCGTGCCATACTTGGCCAACTCATGCCCGGTCGCTTCACGTTCTGGCCTGTCGCTTCACGTTCTGGCCCGTCGCTTCACGTTCTAGATAGGAGCGCGCTTCATGTCGAGCAGTTGGATCCTGATCAATTTCATCGCCATCTGGACAGTGGCAGCCGTCACCCCGGGGCCTAACTTCTTCCTGACATTGCAGACGGGGATCGTCCACGGGCGCCGGGCGGCGATGATTGCCGTTGCCGGGCTCGCCTCGGGAACCCTCGCCTGGGGACTATTCGGCTACTTCGGCATTGCGCTGCTGTTTGCGCTGGCGCCGTGGCTCTACCTCACGCTCAAGCTGATCGGCGGTGCCTATCTGCTATTTCTCGGCGGCCGACTGATTCTGCATAGCTTCCGCGGCCCAGGCGATGACGCGCCCCATCGGCATCCCGTGCTACTCGATGGCCAGGTCTATCGCCGGGGGTTGCTCACCGGCGCTTCGAATCCCAAGACGGCGCTGTTCGTGAGCAGCCTGTTCGCCTCGACGCTGCCGGCCCATGCACCGATGTGGATGGGCATCGTCTGTATCGCCGCGATGCTGACAGTCTCCGTGTGCTGGTACAGCTTGATCGCACTGGCCTCCACAACGCCGCGCCTGCGCGCCCTGTATCGGCGCACACGGCATTGGATCGAACGCTGCGCTGGCGCCGTCTTCATCGGCTATGGCGGCCGACTGATCACGCTGCGCTGAGGTTGCGGCACGTGAACGCAACGAGGTTGTCGACCCGACCCATTCGATATCGCCCCGAATCAACGGCCACGAAACCGTCTGAAGCGGTACCCTGCAACCGCATGACGCAACGGCCGCCGATCATCCGCGCCACCGCGCTCCGCTTCCTCCTGGCTCGGCGGCAATCCTTTCATCCGGAGCCCGTTACATGTCCGACACGCTTCACCTCGTCTGCCCCCACTGTCATGCGGTCAATCGGGTCGCCAGCGCGCGCCTGACGGAGGCCCCTCGCTGCGGGCAGTGCCACGACGCGCTGTTCACCGGCGAGCCACTGGCACTGGACTCCACCAACTTCGATCGTCACCTGTCGCGCAGCGATCTGCCGCTGCTGGTCGATTTCTGGGCCGACTGGTGCGGCCCCTGCAAGGCGATGGCGCCGGGATTCGCCAAGGCCGCGGGCGAGCTCGAGCCCCACCTGCGCCTGGCCAAGCTGGATACCGAAGCGGCCACCGACATTGCATCGCGCTTCGGCATTCGCAGCATCCCGACGCTGATCCTGTTCCGCGGCGGCCGCGAGATCGCGCGCCAGGCGGGCGCCATGGCGCAGGCGGACATCGTCGCCTGGGCCCGGCGACAACTCGCCACACCCTGAAACCTCTCCGGCTCACGATTCGGCATTGCATCCATGCAGTGCCGCCGCTAGTCTGCGCGCCTTTTGCCACGCACCGGAGAGACCCCATGGAAAACGCCGCCCTTGCCCTGACCGGCATCGGCCTGCTGGCGCTGGGCTGCCAATGGCTCGCCTGGCAGATCCGGGTGCCGGCCATCCTGCCGCTGCTGATCGCCGGTATCGCCGCCGGGCCGATAACCGGGGTACTCGATCCGGATGCGGTGCTCGGCGACCTGCTGTTTCCGCTGGTCTCCCTGGCGGTCGCGGTGATCCTGTTCGAGGGCGCATTGACCCTCGACTTCCGGGAGCTGCGGGGTCACGGCCGCACCGTCAGCCGGCTGGTGACCTGGGGTGCGTTGATCACCGCGCTGCTGGCCATCGTGGCCGCGCACCTGATCCTCGGGCTCTCCTGGGAGATGGCCAGCGTCCTGGGCGCGCTACTGGTCGTGACCGGGCCGACGGTGGTCCTGCCGCTGCTCCAGTCGCTGCGCGCCCGTGAGCACGTCAGCCAGATCCTGCGCTGGGAAGGCATCCTGATCGACCCGATCGGCGCCATTGGCGCGGTCCTCGTCTATGAGTTCGTCGCGCTGGGACTCTCCAATGGCGCAGCGACCCACACCTTGGTGAGTTTCGCCCAGACTGCGGTGATCGGCTTCGGCCTGGGGACGGCGGGCGGCTATCTATGGGGCAGCGTGCTGCGCCATTACTGGCTGCCACAACGCCTGCACAGCTTCGGTACCCTGATGATCATGCTGACGCTGTTCACCGCCTCGAACCTGCTGTTCCACGAGTCCGGCCTGCTGACCGTCACCGTCATGGGCGTATGGATGGCCAATATGCGGGGGGTGCCGACGCAGCCGATCCTGGAGTTCAAGGAGACGCTGTCGATCCTGCTCATCTCGGGACTGTTCATCCTGCTGGCCGCGCGGCTGAGCCTGGCGCAACTGGGCCTGCTGTCATGGGAGGCGTGGGCGTTCCTGGTCGTTCTGGTATGGGTCGCGCGACCGCTGGCGGTATGGGTCTGCACCTGGGGCAGTTCGCTCAGCTGGCGGGAGAAGGCACTGCTGGCTTGGCTCTCTCCTCGCGGCATCGTCGCCGCGGCGGTGGCCTCGCTGTTCGCGATCCGGCTCGAGGCGCTGGAAGTGCCGGGTGCCGAGTTGCTGGTCCCGATCACCTTTCTGGTGATCATCAGTACCGTCGTGGTGCAGAGCCTGTTCTCGCGTCCGCTGGCTCGGTTTCTGAAGGTGGACGCACCGACGGCGTCGGGCTTCTTGATCATCGGCGCCAATCCGGTGGCGCGGGCCTTCGGCAGCGCCCTGCAGGAAGCCGGCTTCGCGGTGCGACTGTGCGACCACAACTGGGATGCGATCCAGGAGGCGCGGATGGCCAGCCTCTCAACCTACTACGGCAACCCGCTGTCGGAGCATGCTGCCCAGCATCTGGGGCTGACGGGCATCGGCCATCTACTCCCGCTGTCGCCCTACCGCGAGCTCAACAACCTCGCCGCACTGCACTTCGAACATATTCTCGGTCACGGCAACGTCTTCCGGCTGGCGGTGGAATCCTCCCGCAACGCCCGTCGCCACCATCAGCAGGCGTTGGCCCACCTGCCACTGCTGTTCGATGGCCACACCACCTTCACCCGCCTCTCCAGCCTGATCGGCCAGGGCGCGGTAATGCGCCACGCCAGGATCAGCGACAACTTCGACATCGAGGATTATCGCCGCATCCATCAGGACCGGCTGCTGACACTGTTCACGCTTTCCGCCAGCGGCCGCATTCGCATCGCTACCTCGGCCAAACCGCTCAATCCGAAGGCGGGCGACACCCTGATCAGCCTGATCTTCCCCGACTCGCCCGAGTTCTGATCGCTCCCGACCGGTGGCGGCCCGAGGCCGGTCGTTGGTTCCCAACCAACGCAAAGCGCCGCTCCCCGGTCATGGAGAGCGGCGCTCGAATGCCGGCGACGACGTCGCCAGCGACTAGAAAAACATCCGGCGCAGTGCGCTGCCGGGCTCTTCCTCACGCATGAACGCCTCGCCCACCAGGAAGGCGTTGACGTCGAACTCCCGCATTCGTTCGACATCATCACGGCTGTGGATGCCGGACTCGGTGACGACCGTGACGCCCTGGGGGATCCGCTTCAGCAGTTCGAAGGTGGTATTCAGCGAGGTCTCGAACGTGCGCAGATCGCGGTTGTTGATGCCCACCAGCGGCAGATCCAGCATCAGCGCCCGCTCGAGTTCGAAGATGTCGTGCACCTCCACCAGCACGTCCATGCCCAGCGCCGTTGCCTGCTGGTGGAGATCCTTGAGCTGCCCATCGCTCAGCGCCGCCACGATCAACAGGATACAGTCGGCACCAATGCCCCGGGCTTCCGCGATCTGGTAGCTGTCGATGATGAAATCCTTGCGGATCACCGGCAGCTCGCAAGCATCGCGCACGGCAATCAAGTCATCCTCGTGACCCTGAAAATAGTCGGCGTCCGTCAGTACCGACAGACAGCTCGCACCTGCCGCCGCGTAGTCGGCCGCGATATCAGCGGGTCGAAAGTCTTCGCGTATGATGCCCTTGGAGGGCGACGCCTTCTTGATTTCGGCGATGACGGCGGGGTCACCGCCCTCGATACAGGCATTGAGGGCGGCCACGAAACCGCGGGGCGCAGCCTGGGATTTCGCCCGCTCGAGCCACGCCTGCTCGCTGACGACGGGCCGGCGCTCGGCAATCTCCTCGCGCTTGCGGGCCAGTATCTTGGCCAGGATGGTCGGCAGTTCACTATCGGCGACATCGGTCATGTAGCGGTTCCTGTTGGACTTGTTCGGCGAGGACTCACTCGGCGAAGACGCGAGTGAAATCGGAAAGCTCCTTGAGCTTCTCCAGCGGCAGTTTGGAAGCCTGGGCGTCCTGGGCCATCAACACGCCCTCTTTCAGCGAATCGGCAATGCCAGCGGCAAACAGCGCCGCCCCCGCGTTGAGCGCGACGATATCGCCGGCCACGCCCTTGCCAACCAGCGCCTCCTTGACCAGCTTGAGGCTATCTTCGGCGGTCACGACCTTCAGCGACTCGAGCGATTGACGCTCGATGCCCAGCGACTCGGGCGTGATCGTGTATTCGTGGATCTCGCCATCGCGAAGTTCGGCTACCCGGGTCGGCGCCGCTACCGAGATTTCGTCCAGACCATCCTCGGCATGAACGACAAGCACGTGGCGGCTGCCCAGCTTGCGTAGCGATTGCGCCACCAGCGGCACGAGATGGGGCGCGTAGACACCCAGCAACTGATTGGGTGCGCCCGCCGGATTGGTCAACGGCCCGAGAATGTTGAAGACCGTGCGCACGCCCATCTCGCGACGCGGGGCGATGGCGTGACGCATCGCCTGATGGTGACGCGGCGCGAACATGAATCCGACGCCCACCTGCTCGATACAGCGGGCGATGGTCGCGGCATCGAGATCGAGATAGATCCCCGCAACGTCGAACAGATCCGCACTGCCGGCTGAAGACGAAACACCGCGATTGCCGTGCTTGGCGACGTGGCCGCCGGCAGCCGCGACGACGAAACTGGATGCGGTGGAGACGTTGAAGAGATTGGCGCCATCGCCCCCGGTGCCGACGATATCGACGACGTTGTCACAATCGATCGATACCGGCTGCATCAGCTCGCGCATGACCTGCGCCGCCGCCGTGATCTCGTCGGCGGTTTCGCCTTTCATCGCCAGCCCGATCAGGAAGCCGCCGATCTGCGCTTCGGTGGCCTCCCCCGTCATGATCGCCTGCATGATGGCGTGAGTATCCTCGTAGCTGAGGTCCTGGCGACGCATGACCGCGCCGATGGCATCCCGCATTTGCATGTTGGCTCCTCGCCTGTTCCAGTTAGCCGCGTCGTTTGAGGAAATTCGCCAGCAGCTCGTGACCTTGGCGAGACAGAATCGATTCGGGATGAAACTGCACCCCTTCGATATCCAGCGTCTTGTGCTTCAAGCCCATGATCAGTCCTGGCGTCGGATCGTCGTCGCCGACCCAGGCCGTGACTTCGAGACAGTCGGGCAGCGTCGTGGCATCCACTACCAGCGAGTGATACCGGGTCACCTCGAGCGGATCCTCGAGGCCCTCGAAAACCCCTTCACCGTGGTGACGAATGCGGGACGTCTTGCCATGCATCACCTGCGGCGCGCGCACCACATCGCCGCCGTAGACCTGGCCGATGGCCTGGTGCCCCAGGCAGACACCCAATATCGGAATCCTGCCGGCAAAGTGGCGGATCGCCTCCATTGCGATCCCGGCTTCATTGGGCGTGCACGGACCGGGCGATACCACCAGATGGCTCGGCTCATGCCGTTCGAGACCGGCAATATCCGTCTCGTCGTTGCGCACGGTCACGACATTCGCCCCCAACTCTCCCAGGTACTGGACGATGTTGAAGGTGAAGCTGTCGTAATTGTCGATCATGAGGACTGACATGGTGCAAGCTCCTGATATTCATACTAGATCGAGTAAAGGTCGTGATTGCTTACCCAGGTGATTACCCAAGTCGATCATTCCACCTATGCCAAACCCCACGAAGCGCAGCAGACAAACGAAAAATGCCGCCCCGAGGGACGGCATTTTCTACAGACGTCGGCATGCCGCCCTTGGATCAAAGGCGCCACCACCACTGGTTCGGTCTGTGCGTCGGATTCATGTTCATGGGCCGTATAGTGCCGTGGAGCGCCGATCACTGTCAACGCCGCCCTGCCGGGCATCGTGGCCGGGCCTACCGCCACCTCGACGCCGCGACATCTCATCCAGAGGCGACGCTCGCCATCCGGATAGAGGGTTACTCCTCGAGGGCACCCATCTCGAGATCCATCAACAAGTCGTCGATGTCGGGAAAGATGGGATCGACCGCTGACTGGCCCGACCGCCTTGGGCCCAGACGGACTCGCAGGAACTGCCAGAAAACCAGGCCGTAGCGGTCCATGTAGTGGCCGACTCGGGACTGCCTTGGTATCCCCTCGCCCTTGGCGAGCCGTTCGGCCAGGAAAGGAACGAGCCGCGCCTGGATTTCTTCGAAGGCTTCCATATCGGACGAAGCTTCGACCACCAGACCAGGCAATGCGGGCACCAATGCCTCCCAGCGTCGTCGGGACGTTGCCGTCGGCCGGATCACGACATCGAAAACGAACTCTCGCATACTCCCCCCCAGAACCATCGCGGCCAATCGGAAGCGGTCACCGGCACCAGCTGGCCACCTAGCACATTGTGCGAGAGGCACGCGCCATCAAATGGATAAGGACCCGTCATCAAGCGGACCAATTCATTCCCGAGGGGGAGGAGGAGAGACGGCAGCCCATCGGGGCATCGGTCAGGAATCGGATGGGGCATCGCGGTTTCGGGCATGAAAAAGCCGCTTTCACCAAGGTGAAAGCGGCTTTTTCATGAAGAATATGGTGGAGCCTAGCGGGATCGAACCGCTGACCTCAACACTGCCAGTGTTGCGCTCTCCCAGCTGAGCTAAGGCCCCAAAAACATGCTGCCCTGATGGACGCGACGCACTATAAAAGCCCCCTCCCTTCAGGTCAAGCCCCGTTCCTCGCGAGGCAACCGCATCGATGTCGCGGCGACCGCCTTGGAAGCGGGTCGACGCAAGACTTTGCCGGTCGCAAATTCACCGTCGAACATGGAGTATTTGGTCCAAGAACATGTCACACTACTTGACAGCGCAGACGTGAAACCTCCATCCGTAACGGACAAGCTCCGATGATGAAGATGTTGAGGTTGCTCGAGCGTTCGCCGGCTGGTTGAACGAGAGCGCATTACCAATCATAAACAAGGCTCGCCGGCTGCTGGCACAGCAGCCGATGGCAGGACCTTCAGGGGCAGCGGGAATTCAGGAGTCATCTTGATCAGGGTATTAGTAGCCGACGATCACCATCTGGTTCGCACGAGTATCGCGCGCGTCATGGCCAGCGAACCCGACATCGAGGTCGTTGCCGAAGCCGACAGCGGAGAAAGTGCGTTACAGAGCTGCCGGGAACACATGCCGGATATTGCAATGGTTGACATTCGGATGCCGGGAATCGGCGGTCTGGAGACCATTCTGAAACTCCTCAAGACCCAGCCCGACACCCGAATCATCGTACTGACGGGGCATGTCGAGGAGAGCACGGCGCAGCGTCTGATAGATTCCGGCGTGACCGGCTTCATCAGCAAGGGCACCGAACTGGATCTGATGATCGAGGCCGTGCGCCGGGTCGCGGAGGGAAAGCGCTTCATCAGCCCGGACATCGCCCAACGCGTGGTGCTGGCCCGCAGTGAGGGCCGCCAGAGCCCGTTCGACCAGCTCTCCCACCGCGAACTGCAGATCGCGACCATGATCATTCACTGTCACAAGGTCAGCCGTATCTCGGAACAGCTCTGCCTGAGCCCCAAGACGGTGAATACCTACCGCTACCGGATATTCGACAAGCTGAAAGTGCAGTCCGATGTGGAGTTGACGCACCTCGGCCTTCGGCATGGCCTGCTGGATGGTTTCGAACCCAAATCGTGAACACCAATCGAGCGCGCTGAAAATGCAGGGAGCCCACCGTGCTCGCACGGGACTTTGATATACTCGGGGCATGAGTGAACTCTCGATCGATACCCCATTGCGCTTCGACGCCAAGCACTTCCTGAAATCGGTCTCGGAGTCGCCGGGCGTCTATCGCATGCTCGACGAACAGGCCAACGTGCTCTATGTCGGCAAGGCCAAACGCCTGAAGCCGCGACTCGCCAGTTACTTCCGCGGCGCCTTGAATGCCAAGACCCAGGCGCTCGTGGCACGCATTCAGGACATCCAGATCACGGTCACACGCAGCGAGACCGAAGCCCTGCTGCTGGAGCAGACCCTGATCAAGGAGCTGCGGCCACCCTATAACATTCTGTTGCGCGACGATAAGTCCTACCCTTACGTCTTCGTTACCGATCGCCACGCTTACCCTGCACTCGAGTTCAAGCGCGTTCGCCAGAAGCGACGCGACGGCCGTTATCTCGGCCCTTACCCGAGCTCGACCGCAGTGCGCGAGAGCCTCTCGCTGATGCAGAAGATATTTCGCATCCGCAACTGCGAGGATAGCGTGTTCGCGCACCGGCACCGACCGTGCCTGCAATACCAGATCAAACGTTGCAGCGCACCCTGTGTCGATTACATCAGCGAAGCCGACTACCGCCAGGATATCGAGCATGCCGTGATGTGCCTCGAGGGACGCAGCGAGCAGGTGACTCAGCAACTGACCGCAAGCATGGAACGCGCCAGCGATGCACTCGACTTCGAGGAAGCGGCCCGCTTGCGCGACCAGATCCAGCAATTGCGCCGGCTGCAGGAAAAGCAGTTCGTCGATAACGCCGATGGCGATGCCGACATTTTTGCCCTGGCCGAGCAACCCGGCGGGCTCTGTATCAGTGTCCTGTCGATTCGCCAGGGTCGCATGATGGGCGCGCGTCATCACCAGCCCGACAATGGCCTGGACCTGGGGGCCGAGGAGCTGCTCAGCGAGTTCGTCAGCCAGTTCTATCTCGGCCAGTCCAAGGAGATCCCGCTCGAGATCATCGCCTCCCACCCGTTGACCGATAGCGAGTTGCTGCAATCGGCATTGAGCGAACATGCCGGTCGGCGCATTCGGGTCGCGTCTCAGGTACGGGGCCACCGCGCCCAGTGGCGCCGGCTGGCCATCACCAATGCCGAGCAGCACTTGGCGACCCAGCTTGCCAACCGCAGCCAGTTGGGCAAGCGTTTCGAGTCGCTGCGCCAGGCGCTGGATATCCCGGTCGCCCCCGCCCGGCTCGAGTGTTTCGATATCAGCCACAGCCACGGCGAAGCGACCGTGGCGTCCTGTGTCGTGTTCGACCAGAACGGTCCGGCCAAATCCGACTATCGACGCTTCAATATCGAAGGGGTGGCCGCGGGCGATGATTATGCGGCGATGCGCCAGGCCTTGACCCGACGCTTCAAGCGACTGCAGAAAGGTGAAGGCAAGCTGCCCGACATCCTGATCGTCGATGGTGGCAAGGGCCAGTTGAACATGGCGCGGGAGGTGTTGGCCGAGCTGGAAGTCGTCGGCGTCGCGTTGATCGGCGTCGCCAAGGGGACGACCCGGAAGGCCGGCCTGGAGACGCTGTTCATCGAGACGGTGGACCGCACCCTCAACCTCGATACCAGTTCACCGGCACTGCACCTGATCCAGCACATCCGCGACGAGGCCCACCGCTTCGCGATTACCGGCCACCGTCAGCGCCGTGACAAGCAACGTCGGACCTCATCGCTGCAGGATATTCCCGGCGTCGGCCCGAAACGTCGCCGAGAACTGTTACGCTTCTTCGGCGGCCTGCAGGGCGTGCGCAAGGCAACCCGGGACGACCTTTCCCGCGTTCCGGGCATCAACGAGCAGATGGCGGCCACCATACATCAGGCGCTCCATGGATGAGCGCACACAGCAGGCGTAAAATGCCCGACTCTCATCTCCCAGTAAGGACGCTAGCGGCACGATGAACATTCCCAATATGCTCACTCTGGCAAGAATCGTGTTCATCCCGCTAATGGTGGTGTTGTTCTACTTGCCCTACGCCTGGAGCCTGCTGGTGACGGCAGCCCTGTTCGGGCTGGCGGCCATCACCGACTGGCTGGACGGTTACCTCGCCAGGCGCTGGGACCAGAGCACGCCGTTCGGCGCTTTTCTGGATCCCGTCGCGGACAAGGTCATGGTCGCCGTCGCCCTGGCGCTGCTGATCGAGCGCTACGAGGCGTTCTGGCTGACGCTGCCGGCACTGGTCATCATCGGTCGCGAGATCGTCATATCCGCGCTGCGCGAGTGGATGGCGGAGATCGGGCAGCGCAAGCGGGTAGCCGTCTCCTGGATCGGCAAGTCGAAGACCACGCTGCAGATGATCTCGCTGCTGCTGCTTCTGGGCTTCCCGCCGCTCTCTCCGATCGCCAACATCGGCATCGTGCTGCTCTATGCAGCGGCCAGTCTGACCCTGTGGTCGATGATCCAGTATCTCAGGGCGGCGTGGCCGGAACTCACCCGCTCGCTATAAGCGAAAAGTGACATAAGCGTTTGACAGGTACGCACTTATCCTTATAATGCGACGGCGTGTTCAGCGGGAATAGCTCAGTGGTAGAGCATTGCCTTGCCAAGGCGAGGGTCGGGAGTTCGAATCTCCTTTCCCGCTCCAAACACGAAGTGTCATGGAAACGGTAAGCGAAGGTCGGGAGCTGGAACGCCAGCCCGGTCGATCTCCTTTCCCGCTCCAAACACGAATCTCGATCCTGCCGATTCGACGCGAATTGTCATGGTAATGACAGATCGGAAGACATATCTGCAGTGAATCGACGAAAGGCTGGATGGCAGAGTGGTTATGCAGCGGACTGCAACTCCGTGTACGCCGGTTCGATTCCGACTCCAGCCTCCACTTCTTCTTGGCGGTGAATCCTTCATGATTCGATCGTCATGTCGGCCAACGGCGCTCAGCCTGGGCCAAGGCCCCGGAAAAAAAGTGGCCGAATACGTCCAGCCCGGATGGCGAAATTGGTAGACGCAAGGGATTTAAAATCCCTCGGTGGCAACACCGTGTCGGTTCGAGCCCGACTCCGGGCACCATCTTCCGACTCGCTGCCGATTATCAACCGATAGTCATCTTCCCTCGTTCGAGTTGCTTCGCCCCTCCCCGTATGATTACCCGAGCCGGACCGGTAACCCGGTAACGTAGTCAGACTGTCGGTTTTCCTGCCATGAGAACGCGCCCATCGACCGCCTTCTGGTCAGCGTGGCAGGACGAAGTGCGGAAGAAAAAGCGACCCGGTGGCACACGGAAAGAGTCGCCATATGCACCGGGTCGAAGTTGTCGCAGGGAAGCGACACGAACCAATAGCGAATCCGAATCGCATCGACATCCGCCCGGTTACCGGCAATGAACTCGCGCCTCAGACCGTCTGGTGACTGTTCTATCGGCCAGCACCCCGATGACTTGAGCCCGACGCCCTGGACTTGGCGCCGTGCGCCTCGGAATCGCTGTGCCTGGCCTGAACGTCGACCCGCAAGTCGCTTCCGGCCAAGGCCACCGCCACCCGATCCCTCGCCCGGTAATGCCGCACGACCGCTCGACGGCGCATTGAAACCAGGCCGGCGGGGCAGAAAAAAACCCTGGTCAGGCGAAGGACCAGGGAGATTGGCGACGACGGGAGGTCTCACGAAGGCGCCCCGGACTCTCGGGGCGCGAGACAGAATGTTCTGTGACTGCGATCCTGCGTGGCGCTCAGTCGATGCTGGCAAACGTCATTTCGACATGGCCGCGATCCGTTGGCTGGCCAACACTCTGCAGCGCCTGAGCGGCCGCCACGCTTTGCCCGCCGCCGACCAAGCCGTCGTTACCCGCCGGGATATTGGTAGCACGCATGGTACTGGCGGAGACATAGGTCAAGGCCTCGTCGGCGGCGTCGCTGTGGCCACCATCGACCGGATTGATTCGGTACTGGGTCGGCAGCGTCTGGAACTCGGAAGTCTGCTGTGTGTTCAGTGCTTGCTGCTGGCTGGCAAAGGCCTCTTCGGCCTGAGCGCTATTGGCCTGAGCGGCCGTGGGCAGCGCGATGGCCAGTGCGATTGCCGCGAGAATGGAAGTTTTCATGATTCGTTCTCCAATGATGTTTTTTCGTTTTCTTTCTTCGGTTGGCCACTGGGCCTTGACCGTTGATGACATTATGGGAACGAGACAGTTAGCATGCGAATCGAAGACCTCGAAAGCGACTATCGCCGAAATCGATAGGCCGCCATGAGCGCCGCGCACACCAGCACTGGCCTCTCGCGCGGCTGACGTGATGGTCCATCCAGAGACGACGCCTGGCGCGGTTATCCTCCTCCTTGCTCATGAAGATGCGGCTTCGTCCTGGGCCTGTGCAGAAGCGGCGATGCGCTCCAGTACCGGAATCCAGCAGGACTCGACGTTCAACCCGAATCGTTCGCCAAGGGTGTCGACCATCTCCTCGACCGTGAGGTAGCGCTCTTCGACCTCTCCCGTCACCCGCGCCACCTTCAACCGATTGCTAGCCAAGGTGTAACGCGCTTCAGGTGTGGTCATGGCCACCATCAACCGGCTGCGAAAGTGTGATTCCGGGTAGCGGGATACATAGTGGTTGGCCATCTGGCAATCGATGGGCTCCCAGGGAAAATCGAGAACTTCGTACAGGGCCTGCCAGACGTGATCATGATGCGACTCGACCATGAAGCCGCTCATCGTCTTGCGCAGCCGATAAGCACCGTGGGCATACTGCTGGGGACGCTCCGGCTGCCAGACGAGCGGCTCATTGGGCATGAAACTGCCGAAACCGACATCCACCAACCACAGGGCGTCGTCCACTACCACTTTCAAGGATGCATGTGTCGCGGCCGGGGCAGGGCCTTCCAGCTCGTGGCCGACCCATACCCGGGCCAGATGGATTTCCACCGAATACCCCAGCGCTTGCAGCACACGCTGCAGCAGGCTGGTGTGTTCGAAACAGTAACCTCCCCGTTGTCGACGAAGCATCTTGTCATCGATGGCGGTCGGATCGAGCGAGATCTCCCGCCCCAGCAATACATCGATAGCCTCGAAGGGAATGGAGGCCATGTGATGGGCCATGATGGAGCGTAGAGTCCCCAGCGTCGGGGGCAAGGCACCCGAGAGTCCGATACGCTTCAAATAGGCTGATAGATCGACGCTGGCCATCGCCTGGCCGGAGAGTGGAACGATAGCTGACATGATGGAGCTCCTCTGAACGACGAGCGCAGCGTAATTCCTCGACTTTACTTGAGGTCAAGCCCGTGATGATCCAGTGAAGCCCGCTCGAAATATCCTTTCGGGAGAACCTGGCGGCACCACCATGAACGACGCTACCCGCACTCCCCGAACACCGGGTCGCCTGACTACAGCCTTGGGCCGGATTCATCTATGTCGGCGCACCGCATCGAGAAGGACTTCGCTGTCACGGAAGCCCTCTCTTCCCTGCAATGGCGCGCTACCGCCCCACGCCACCGGAAGTCGCCCGGCGCGCTGAGCTCCAGCTCTCGGCGCTTGGCCCATTCTTCGGCCATCGCCTTGCGCGGGAAGGTCCGCGATTCTGTATCATCCTCTCTCCCTCGGCGGGCGATGCGGATCCGAGCCAGGTATGAGAAACTGCCGTCCTTTTTCCGCCGCTCGACGATGGTGGCCACAGCCCCTCCCGACATGTGACAAATCCGGTCGCCGCACGGTGCCAGGTTTGTGACTACACGACACGTAAAACGCGGCAAAACCAATGTAAACACAACCAGTTATGGCCATGACCGAACACGCCACAAACCGTGGGAACGCTACAACCACACGGCCTGCGTTGGACAGGACCTTCTCCGTCGCGCCCATGATGGACTGGACCACCCGGGACTATCGTGCCTTCGCCCGCTGTCTGACTCGCCGCACGCTACTGTATACGGAGATGGTCACCACCGGCGCGATTCTGCATGGCTCGCCGCGGGAGCGTTTCCTGGGATATGACGCTGTCGAGCATCCGCTGGCGCTGCAATTGGGTGGCAGCGATCCCGGTGAACTGGCCGAATGCGCGGCCATCGCCGAGGCGTGGGGCTACGACGAGGTCAACCTGAACGTGGGCTGTCCGAGCGATCGGGTGCAGAACAATCTGATCGGCGCCTGCCTGATGGGTTATCCCGACAAGGTGGCCGACGCCGTCGCCGCCATGCGCCGCGCGGTATCGATTCCCGTTACGGTGAAATGCCGCATCGGGATCGACGACCAGGACGAGGATGCCGATCTCGAGCGCTTCATCGATCGGGTCGCTGGCGCCGGCTGCGACACCTTCATCGTGCACGCCCGCAAGGCGTGGCTCCAGGGGCTGTCTCCCAAGGAGAATCGCGACGTCCCGCCACTCAACTATCCCCGCATCTATCGGCTCAAGGCACAGCATCCCGAACTGCATATCGGGATCAATGGCGGTATCAAGACGCTGGAAGCCTGCAGGGGGCATCTGGACGCTGGCGCGGATAGCGTGATGATCGGTCGGGAGGCCTACCAGAATCCGTGGCTGCTGGCCGACGTCGACAGCACCCTCTACGGTGTCGAGCCCCCGGCCACCAGCCGCCACGAGGCGGCGCGGGCCTTTCGTCCCTACGTGATGGAACGGCTGGCTGAAGGCGTCAAGCTCAACCATATCACCCGGCATCTGCTGGGGCTGTTCCAGGGCTGTGCCGGCGGCAGGCGTTTCCGACGCTACCTTTCGGAAAGCGCCCACAAGGAGGGCGCCGGTATCAGCGTCTACGACGACGCTATCGGCCTGGTCGACGAGCGTGGGCTGGCCGAGCCAGCCCGAGAGCGCGCCTAGAAGCCGGTCGTCTCGTAACGCGACTGGAAGCTCTCCACCGCGTTCTCGACATCGTCGATCTCCTGGTAACGGGCGACGTGAAACAGCGCCTCGCCCTCGTTGACCAGCGGCAGGTTGCTCATGCCGATGACGATGCCATCAGCGTTGGCCACGACCGGCGCTTCATCGTTGCCGAAGGGATCGGCCACCACGCCCAGCGACTGATGCTTGGCGACCCGCGCACCCAGTCTGACGCGCGGCCTCAGAATGCCGTCGATCGGCGCCCTGGCCCAGCTCGAACCGTTGGCCACTTCGGCGGGAGGTGGCGTACGCCGGCGGCTGTCGGCCGGCAGCATGCCGATCAGGCGCATCACACGCCGGATTCCCCTCACGCCGGGCGCGATCGCCCACTCGTCGAAGCGCAGCGCCTCGCCAGCCTCGTAGGTAAGCACGGGAACGCCACGATTCTGGGCGTACTCGCGCAGGCTCCCCTCGCGCAGCTCCGCGTTGAGGATTACCGGCACGCCGAACGCCTCGGCCATGGCATGGGTTTCGCGGTTCTGGCGCAGTTGGGAACGAATCTGGGGCAGGTTAGTGCGGTGAATGGCACCGGTGTGCAAGTCGATGATGTGGGTGGCCCGATCGACCATCTCCTCCCGCATCAGTGCGGCGATGCGAGAGCCTAGCGATCCGCCCTCACTCCCCGGGAAGCAGCGATTGAGATCGCGCCGGTCCGGCAGGTATCGCGACTGCTGGACGAAGCCGAAGACATTGACGACGGGCACGGCGATCAGCGTCCCGCGCAATCGCGACAAGTTCGGCAGCCGCAACAGCCGGCGCACGATTTCGACACCATTGAGCTCGTCGCCGTGAATCGCGCCGCAGACAAGCAACACCGGGCCAGGCTGGCGACCGTGGACCACCTCTACCGGAATATGCATAGGCGCGTGGGTATAGAGCTTGGCCACCGGGACATCGACCTGCCGGCGCGTGCCCGGTTCGATTCGCTCGCCGACGAGGGTGAAGGCTTCCTGCGCCATGACAATCCTTGACAATGGTTGGGTCGGTAGTGACGAGATCGTGAAACCCTCACGTCAGCGGGAGAGGGCATCCCGCTGGATCGCTTCCAGCTCGAAGATCAGCGTCACATGATCACCGACCATACCGTTGTCGACGCCATAATCCATCCCCCAGTCACTACGATCGAGAGCGCCCCGAACCGACAATCCCAGCGTGGGCCGCCTGTGCCCGAACGGATAGACCGCATCCCGGTTCAACGTGACGTCCAGCGTGACCGGCTCGGTGCGCCCCAGCAGCGCGAGCTTGCCATTCAGCGTACCGGTCGTCGGGGAGGAGGGCTCGAAATCCGTGGCTACGAAATGTATCCGCGGGTGATGGTCCGCATCCAGAAAGTCGTGCCCCCGCAGATGCTCGTCACGAGCGTCGAGATTGGTGAAGACGCTGGCGGCCTGGATCGTGACCTCCGCCGAGACCAACCGCTGCGCCTCGCGATCGTAGACGAAGGTGCCCTCGCCCTTCAGGAACTGCCCAAGCAGGTTCTCGTAACCCAGATGATCCACCATGAACGCGATGGAGAAATGTTCGGGATCGATATCGAAGCGCTGCGGCTCGGCGCTTGCCGGCGACGACGCGAGCAGCGCCAGTGCGGGGAGAAGATTCAACCAAGCGCGTCTCATGACGAACTCCTTGCGGGGAAATCGACCCAAAAATCGCGCGAGACGGCGACGCCGCTCACAGCTCGATGTCTCCGGCAGGACGACGACGCCAGAGCCAGACGATGTCGCGGCCGAACGAAAGGACCAGCAATAGTGCCGCGACCAGCGTAAAAGCGGTCGCCCATGACGGTTCGACGAAGGGAAGCAGGCAGACCATCAGCGTCGACACCTGCCAGACGCAGACCGTCTTGCGAAAATAGCTCTCTGGCAGGGTGCGATTGAGCCACGGCGTGTAGAACCCAGCGATCAGGAACGCATAGCGGGCCAGTCCGATGACCAGAATCCAGGCCCCCACCTTGTCCAGGGCGATCAATGCCACGCACAGCACGACGATGAAAAACGCATCCAGCTCCATGTCGAATCGCGCGCCGAAGGCGCTCGACGACCCAGTCCGTCGCGCCACCCAACCATCGATGCCGTCGAGGGCCAATGCCAGCAACGACAACGCTGCGATACCTTCGGCGTGGCGCTGGATGAAATCCGGATAGACCACGACGCCGGCGACGACCGCGATCAGCACCGCTCGGAGCAGGGTGACACGGTTCGCCCAGCCGAGCCCCTGCCGCGAGGCTGGCCAGGCCCAGAGCACTGCCGTGGCGATCGCCAGGTAGATGCCGCCGGCCGTGAGACGCAGGCCCGATGGTGCCGAGAATGCCCAGTGCACCCACTCGGTGAGCAGGCCGACCAGTGCGAGCCCCGCGCCCATCTCGACCCAGCCGCGCAGGGATCTTCCCCGCCGGGAAGCCGCTGCCGAGATACGTGTCGATGAGTGTCGCATCGGCGACCTCCTCCCTGATGATGGCTCGCGCCCCGACCTGTCGTGACGCCAGAGCGCGATGCCCTTCTCCAATCGATACGCTACCGGTACAAGTTTGGATGCAATTCGACCGATTTGCGAGAATGGCGGGTCATCGTGGCGATCGACGGGGCCAGCAACGCCGAGAGATGGCCGACTTCCAGGCCATGCACTTCGCCTCGGCGGCCCTTCGACGCCGCCATCGAAGCGAAGAAATCTTATTCATCATTTTATTCTTGTACACCATTTGTACAATTCCAATTCGCCATACTCTGCCATACTCTCAGCAGGACGATGAACCGCCACCCGATCTGCCCCAAGGAACGGATACCGCAATGACGACGCCTTACGCTCACGCCTTCTGGTCTCTCGGCAACGGCAACGGCGAAATTCGCCAGGCCGAGCTGAGTGTCAGCGGTGACTTGATGATCCGCACCTGCTACTCCGCCATCAGCCGGGGCAGCGAGACGCTGGTCTTCAATGGCCAGGTACCGGCGAGTGAATACCAGCGGATGCGGGCGCCCTTTCAAAGCGGCGAGTTCCCCGGCCCGGTCAAGTACGGCTACTCCAATGTCGGCGTCGTCGAGCAGGGAGCGCATGACTGGCACGGGCGCTATGTCTATTGCCTTCACCCTCACCAGACCCACTACCGGGTCGGCGTCGACGACGTCGTGCCGCTGCCACCCGGCGTGCCCCCGCAGCGCGCGATACTCGGCGCCAACATGGAAACGGCGCTCAACGCCCTGTGGGACGCGGCGCCGGGAATCGGCGACCGAATCAGCGTCGTCGGCGCTGGCGTCGTCGGCGCCCTGGTGGCCTGGCTCTGCGCCCGATTGCCCGGGACGCGCGTCCAGTTGATCGATATCGACGAGCGCAAGCGCTTCCTCGGCGAAGCACTGGGGGTGGACTTCCACACCCCCGAAACCGCCGAGGCCGAACAGGATCTGGTCGTGCACGCCAGCGCATCGGACGCCGGCCTGCAAAGTGCCCTCTCACTGGCGGGGTTCGAGGCCACCGTGCTGGAAATGAGCTGGTACGGCAGCCGCGAGGTCAACCTGCCACTCGGCGAGGCATTTCACGCCCGCCGCTTGACGCTGCGCTCCAGTCAGGTCGGCAGCGTATCGCCCGGACACCGCCCTCGCTGGAATCACCAGCGGCGACTGGCGCTGGCACTGGCGCTGCTCGATCACGACTGTCTGGACGTGCTGATCAGTGGAGAGAGCCATTTCCGGGATCTGCCCGAAACGCTCAAGCGACTGAGCCAGCGTGACGACGATACGCTCTGCCAGCGCATCCGCTACGGCTGACGCGACGTACCTCATGGTGCCAGCCCGGTCATCGCACGCTTCGCCAGGCCGGTTCGCCAGGGACAGCAAGACGCAAATTCGGCAACGGCCCCATACGGCCGACTCAGCAAGGAGCGAGAGGAATGTTCAGCTTGACCGTTCGCGATCACATGATGATCGCTCACAGCTTCAACAGCGAGACCTTCGGCCCGGCGCAGAAGCTTCACGGCGCGACGTACGTGGTCGACGCCACCTTCAAGCGCCCCGAGCTCGACCAGGACGATCTCGTCGTCGATATCGGTTTGGCCAGCGAGACGCTGAAGCGCGTGCTCGGTGAATTCACCTTGGGCAACCTCGACGAGATCGGCGAATTCAAGGGCCGCAACACCACCACCGAATTCATGGCCAAGGTCGTCTTCGACCGACTCTCCCACGCCATCCGCGAGGGCGAGCTGGGTGACGGCGGCCGCCATCTCACCGCCCTGACCGTGACCCTGCACGAGTCCCACGTGGCCTGGGCGAGCTACGAAGGGGGGTTATGAGCGACTTCACGCTGATCGTCGCCGGCGACCCCGGCCAGTTGACCGGCGGCTACGTCTACGATGCGCGCATCGCCGAGGCGCTGCGCGCCACCGGCTGGAACGTCGACGTCGTCGGGCTCGAGGGACGCTTTCCCGAACCGGATGCCGTCGCCGCCCACGCCCTGGACAGCGCCTTGACCGCACTGGCGGACGGCAGCCGGGCCGTGATCGACGGGCTTGCCATGGGCGGGCTACCGGCCATCGTCGAGCGTCACGCGTCGCGGCTGTCGATCACCGCGCTGGTGCACCACCCTCTCGCCGACGAAACCGGCCTGGGCGCCCCGGAGCAGCAGCGCTTCCGCATCAGCGAGACCCGCGCCTTGGCCGCGGCCGGGAGCGTCATCGTCACCAGCGTCTTCACCGCCCGGCGGCTTCGCGACTTCCAGGTGCCGGCCGAGAAGATCGCGGTCATCGAGCCTGGCGTCGAGCCCGGCCCCCTGGCGAGCGGCGATGGCAGCGGCACGCCTCGCCTGCTGTGTATCGCCACGGTGACGCCGCGCAAGGGCCAGGATCTGCTGGTCGAAGCGCTGGCGGGCCTGACCTCGCTGCCGTGGCAGTGCGATCTGATCGGCGCGCTGGACCGAGCCGACACCTACGTCGCCAAGGTGCGCAAGGCCATCGACGAACACGGGTTGGGCGAACGTATCCGGTTACTGGGCTCGCAGCCCGCCGAGCGCCTGTCCGAGCATTACCGGCAAGCCGATCTCTTCGTGCTGCCCTCGCACTACGAAGGCTACGGCATGGTAGTCACCGAAGCGCTCGCCCATGGCTTGCCGGTCGTCACCACGACGGGCGGCGCCCTGGCCCATACGCTGCCCGACGGCGCCGGTATCAAGGTGGCACCGGGAGACGTGGTGGCGCTGCGTCATGCGCTCGAACGCATGCTGCAAGACACGGAGACCTACCAGCGCTACCGGGAAGGGGCCAGCGCGTGTCGCGATACCCTGACCGACTGGCACGCCGCCGCCGCCGCCTTCGGTCAGGCCCTGAAGCGCTCGGACACGAGAGAGGCAATGCGCTGATGCCGACCTCGACGCCCCCCGCCACCGACGCGCTGTTCAGCGATCAATGGCTGACGCTGAGGGAGCCCGCCGATCACAGGGCAAGAGATGCCCAGCTCACCCACGCCGCAGATCAATGGCTGATGCGCCGCGCCGCAACGAACCAGCCGGGGGACCCGCGGTCGTTCAGGACACGACGCACCCTGGTTGACCTGGGTTGCGGCAGCGGCTCCAACCTGCGCTACCTCGCACCCCGCCTGCAGGGCGCCCAGCGGTGGCGGCTGATCGATCACGACGCCGGGCTGCTGGCTCAGGCCCGACAGCGCTGCGAGTCGCTGGCGAGTGCCGACGACCAACCGATCCATCTCGAGACCAACCAAATGAGCCTGACGGTGGCCTGGCAGCACCACCTGGAAGGCGCCGATCTGGTCACCGCCTCGGCGCTATTCGACCTGCTGACGGCCGATGCCATCGAGGCATTGGCCGATGCCTGCCAGCGTAGCGGCTGCGCGGTACTGTTCGCGCTCAGTATCGATGGCCTGATCCGTTTCCACGACGCCAGCGGCAGTGCGCTTGAAGACGATGACGATCGCTTCATGCTCGCCGCGCTCCAGGCCCATCAACATCGCGACAAGGGGGGTGGCCCGGCGGTGGGCGGCGAAGCCCCCCGCAGACTTCGCGAGAGCTTCCACCGTCGCGGCTACCATATCCGTGAAGCCGCCACCCCCTGGCGACTCGGGCCGGAGTCGCAGCCTCTCACCGAAGCGCTAATGGCCGGCTGGCGCAAGGCGCTTCACGAGCAACTGCCGCAGCAGCGGGATCGTGTCGACCAGTGGCATGGCCACCATCTCGACGGCCTGCGGCGTGGCCAAGTGACGTTGACCGTGGGTCATCGGGACCTGCTGGCGACCCCGTCCGACGCAACGCCCCCAGGAGCGCGAGCGTGAATCGGTGGTTGTCGCCGTGGCTACGGCTGGCCGTGACGCTGGCACTGCTGGGCGTACTGGCGTGGAGACTGGATACCGGCCAGTTGCTGGAGAGGCTCATGGCGCTATCGCCGGCCTGGGTTGCGCTCGCGGTCCTGCTTGGCCTCCCCCAGATCGCGATTTCGGCCTGGCGCTGGAGAATGACCGCGCATCGGGTCGGCATCGCGCTACGGTGGCCCACGGCCATCCGCGAGTACTACCTGGCCACCTTCCTGAATCAGGTCCTGCCGGGCGGCGTCCTGGGGGACGCGGCTCGGGCCTGGCGCCACGGCAATACCCCGACAAACGCCAGTGGCGACCAGCCATCGCCCTCGGGACCAGCGCTACGCGCCGTGATCATCGAGCGCGCCTCCGGCCAGGTGGCGCTGCTGCTGGTGGCGGTCACCGCCGTCTCGCTCTCGCCGGCGCTACGCCACGGCATCGTTCAGGCATGGCAAACCTGGGCGACGACCCTGGCATGGCTGCTGCTGGCGGCACTGCTACTGGTCGGCATCATCGTCGGCGTCTCGAGGCGGCGACGCGGGCGGGCCCTGGCAACCTTCGGCCGGGACATCAGGCGGGCGTTGCTGACGGCGTCGGTATGGCCCGCCCAGCTGGTCAGCTCGCTGCTGGTCATCGCCACCTACGTCGCCGTCTTTCTCTGCGCCGCCCAGGCCCTCGGCCTTCAGCGGCCGCTCTGGCAGTTGCTGCCGCTGATCCCGCCCCTACTGATGGCCATGGCGATCCCCTTGACCGTCGCGGGTTGGGGGCTACGGGAAGGCGCCGCCGCGGTGATCTGGCCCCTGGCTGGCCTCCCGGCCCAAGAGGGCGTCGCGCTGTCCGTGGCCTACGGCCTGCTCGTACTCGCCGCCAGCCTGCCGGGATTGGGAGTGCTGTTGTGGGACCGTCGGGGGAACCGGGCAGTCTCGCTTCGCCGCAAGCTGGTATCGGAGGGCAATCCCGGATGAGATCAGGACACCGCTGGCGTTCGGTCACGCAGGTCGAGATCGAACAACATATCCCGGCCAAGGCAGAAATGGCGACAGGCTGGCCGCAGCGCCATGTCCAGCGTCTTGATCTCCGGCAGCGTCAGCGCCGGACGGCCGGACCCGATCAGCATGGGCGCGACGACACTGTGCAATCGGTCGAGACAGTCCGCCTCGAGAAAGCGGGAAATCGTCAGCCCGCCGCCTTCGATCAGGATCCGACGATGACCCTGCTCGGCCAGCAACGCCAGAACCCTCGAGGGATCGAAGCCCGCCGCCTCCGGCGGCAACGGCGTGACGCTGACATGCGTCGCGAGCCCGTGGCCCCCGACGCCCTCGTTGACGAGATGCCAGGTCGGCGCCGCCGGCTGGCAGAAGACGTGGCGATCGGCCGGTACCCGCCCCCGGGGGTCGAGCACCACCCGCAGCGGGTTGTCGCCCTCGACATGGCGCACGGTCAACTGCGGGTCGTCGGCGTCGACCGTACCAGCACCGACGACGACCGCGTCGACCAGCGCCCGCATTCGATGCAGATGGACCAGGCTCTGCTTTCCGGTCACGTAGTGGGAAGCACCGGTGACCGTCGCGATACGGCCATCCAGGCTCTGGCCCAACTGGGCGATGACGCACGGCCCCCGGCGCACCGAGGTCGTGCACCACGGCAACCAGATCGACAACAGTTGCGCAGCCTCCTCGTCGACCGGATGGCTGCAGCGCCAGCCGCCGCCGGCGTCGACTTCCAGGCGACGATGCCCATCGACGACGGTCCCGTCGAACGAGTCGTCACGGGTCAGGGCCGCCACTTGGCGAAGCCAGCGCCAGGCCAGGGCGACGGGCACGGTGGGAGTCACGGCGTGAGTGGGGTTATCGGACGAGGCAGTCACGGTCATTCCTTGGCCAGACGGCATCACAGCGTAGCAAAGATCGACCTTGGCGCGGAGTGCGTTCGGCGGTGGGCGCCATCATTCCGACTCCCCTCGCCGGTCCCCCACCCCGGGCCTCGGGTGCCGATCACGGATAGCGATCACAGATGAGACTGATCATGGACGACAGGATAAGGAGACGATCATGCGACAGGTAGAGCGCGCGATATTCGATCTGCGGCGCGGCCTCCCGGTGCTCGTGCGGGCCGCCAGCGGCGACGTGGTGGTCCACCCGCTCGAGGGCTGCGACGACGAGGCACTGACGGCATTGCCGGCGCTCGCCGGCAACTCGGCCGCCCTGGCGCTGACCCGCCATCGCCTGGCGCGGCTGGGCATCGACTTCGGCCCCCGCGTAGGGCTGGTACCCGTCGACCCCGACGATGGTGCCCAAGCCATCGTCGCCTGGGCCAGCGACGAAACGCGGCGGCTGCCCGTGGATCGCCAGCCCGTCGCCGCCGCCCCGGCGAGCGAGGCGGCGCTGGATCTGATGCGAATCGGCCTACTGATCCCCGCGGCCGTGGTCGCCGAGGTCAGCCAGGCGCAACGCGCCCAGGTCGAGGCGCTGGTCGCGGAGGGTACGGTACTGGCGGTCGCCGCCGAGCAGATCGACGCCTACGCCGGGAGCCGGTCGCGTTTCCTCAAACGCACCAGTGACGCGGAGATCCCGCTGTCCCACGCCGAGCGCGCCACCTTCGTCATGTTCCGGGAGGCCGACGGCATGCGCGAGCACATCGCGATCGTGATCGGCGATCGCGCCGAATGGAGCGATGCGGTGCCGGTGCGTCTTCATTCGGCCTGCCTCACCGGTGACCTCTTCGGCAGTTTGCGCTGCGACTGCGGCGAGCAGCTGCGCGAGAGCGTGCGCACCATCGACGAACGCGGCGGCGGCGTCCTGCTCTATCTCGCCCAGGAGGGTCGGGGCATCGGGCTGGCCAACAAGCTGCGCGCCTACACCCTGCAGGATGGCGGCCTGGATACGGTCGACGCCGACCAGGTACTCGGGTTCGGCGAGGACGAGCGAACCTACGAAGTCGCGCTGGAGATGCTCGAGCAGCTCGAGATCGCGCGGATCGAACTGTTGACCAACAATCCCGAGAAGATCGCCGCCATGGACCAGGGCGGCGTCGAGGTGGTCAACCGTCGCGGCATCTACGGCAAGCTGACCAAGCAGAACCGACGCTATCTGGATGCCAAGGCCAAGCGCGCCGGCCACTGGCTGGAAGAGGTGCTTGACGACGGCGAGGGTAAATCGTCCACGCCTCTCAGGCGCCCGGTGGCGCGCTAAGCGTCATCCCGACGCCGGATGGCGGTGGCGCAAGGTAGCGAGATCGAATGTCCCCGCCTCCTCGATCACCTGCGCCAGCCGGATGCCGAAATGGTCGACCAGCCGACGGCCGGTCTCGGCGTCGGCCAGGGTCGCGTTGCCGGTCACCCCGCTGGCGTGAAGATCCTGCGCCAGCCAAGCGTAGCCAGCGTCCCCCTCGGGCCCCAGGGTCGATCCAGCCTGTTCGCGGATCCGACCCTCGGAGACCGCGTCGGCCAGCCGGGCGACACGAACCCTGTCCGGAGCGAGATGCAGCATCATCGACGTCTCCAGCGCACCACCATGCAAACCATGGCGGAGCTCCTCGGCGGGAAGCGCCTGCGCCGGGGGCGCGAAGCGGAAGTAGTTGGCCTTGACCACCAGCATGGCGTGCCTTGCGCGCAGCTTGAGCGCGGCAAGGTCGATGACTGCCTTGTTGCCGCCGTGGCTGTTGAACAGCACCAGCCGGCGGATGCCGGCGCGCTGAACCGCCTCGCCCAGCGCCTCGATCACCGCGATCGCCGTCTCCGGCAGTAGGCTCAACGTGCCGGAGAATCCGGCGTGTTCGAGGCTCGAACCCAGCGCCAGCGGCGGCAGCAGGATCACGTTCCGATCCGGCGCGAGCCTTGTCGTTGCCGCCTCGAGCAGGCCCAGCCCGATGTCCAGGTCGGTGGAGAGCGGCAGATGCGCACCGTGCTGCTCGATCGCCGCCAGCGGCAGCACCGCCACCGTCCCCGCGTCGACCAGTTCGGCCATCTCCGTCGTGGTCAGCTCCTGCCATTTGTGGACACTCATGTTTCACTCCCTGACGAACCGCTTGACGTCGATGGCGCCGGCGAGCCCAGCAGCCGTTCCGCGATTGCGCTATCCCTGACCACCCGCCGGGCGATCGCCTCGCGTAACGTCCGCTCGTGGTTGCCGCCCTGCGCCAGCGTCAGCCGCGAGCGGGCTCGCGTGATGCCAGTGTAGATCAGCTCCCGGGTGACGATCGGATTGGCCCGCGCCGGTAACGCGAACAGGACGTGCTCGAACTCCGATCCCTGGGATTTGTGCACGGTCATCGCGAATGCCGTCGCCGCGGCATCCAGCCGCGACGGCAGTACCTGGCGGATACCGTCGCCCTGCGGGAAACAGACCCGCAGTCGGCCGGCGTCATCGGCCAACGTCAGCCCCAGATCGCCGTTGTAGAGACCCAACTGGGGGTCGTTGTGAGTCACCATCACCGGGCGCCCGGCGAACCACCCTTCGGTGCGCGAGATCCAGCCCTGCTGCCATAACGCCCGGGCGATACGGTCGTTCAACCCCTCGACGCCCCAGGGCCCGCGGCGCAGCGCGCACAGCACCTGGAAGCGGCCCTGCAGGGCGAGAATCGATGCCACGTCCGCCCCGCCGCGCAGCGCCTCGAACAGCGGACGGTAGCCTGTCACCACGGCTCGCTCGAATGCCGCCGTGTCGATATCCAGCGTCTCCACATCCTGGAAACCCGCGGCCAGCAGTCGCGTGAAGTCACGGCCATCGCCGGCGTTGGCCGCCCTGGCGAGCGCCCCGATGCCGCTGTCCGCCCGGAAACGAAAGCTCCGGCGCAGCATGGCCACGTGATCGGCCAGCGGGTTGGTCACGGCGGCCACGGGCAACGACTCGCCCGCGATCGACCGAAGATAGTCGCGCGTCGCCTCGGAGTATCCAGCGTCGCCGGCCCCCGCGCACAGATCGCCCAGCACCGAACCTGCCTCCACCGAAGCCAGTTGATCCTTGTCGCCGAGCAGGATCAGGCGGGCCTTCGCCGGCATCGCGTCGAGCAGCGCCGCCATCATCTCGAGATCGACCATCGAGGCCTCATCCACGACGAGCAAGTCGAGGCTCAACGGTGCCTCGCCATGATGGCGAAAATGGCGCGTGTCCGGGCGCGCCCCCAGCAGCCGGTGGAGCGTCTGCGCCTCCTGGGGTATGGCGGCGCGCACGACATCGGAGACCTCCAGGCGGCCGACCGCTCCCGCGATCGATTCCGATAGCCGAGCGGCCGCCTTGCCGGTGGGCGCGGCGAGCCGTATCCGGAGCGGCTCGCCGTCACCCGACAACGACTGCTCCTGCAGCAGCGCCAGCAGTCGAGTCACGGTGGTGGTCTTGCCGGTCCCGGGCCCGCCGGAGATGATCGTCAGCCGCTGCCGCAACGCCAGGGCGCACGCCACGCGCTGCCAGTCGGGTTCGCCCTCCTCGCGCCGATTGTCGGCGAACAGGGCCTGCAGCCGCCCGGCCAGCTCCTCGGCAACCGCCAGTGGTGGCCCCAGGCGCTGTCGAAGCCGCGCCGCCACCCCGCTCTCGGCCTGCCAGTATCGGCGCAGGTAGACCCGGTCGCCGTCCACGACCAGCGGCGTGGCGAGCCCCTCTGCCGCCGTCGCCTCGGCAACGGTGGAGGATTCGATCAACGCGGCAAGCCATTGCGCCGGCGTGACCGGGTCGAGCAGGGATTCCGGCAGCACCACCGCCTCCGACGACGCGTGCTCGTCCGTGTTCTCCAGAGGCGGCAACGACAGCGCGGAGCGCGGCGCGTCCAGCACCCGGGCCAGCGACAGGCAGACATGGCCCCGGCCCACCTGATGGCTGACCAGCGCCGCAGCGAGGCCGACCAGCGGATCGGCGGCGGGATCGCGTTCGAGCAGGAAGAGCGCGAAGTGGCGGTCGAGCTGGCGCAGCCAGCCCAGCGCCACCCACAGCGACAGCGCCGCCAACAGGGTCTCGCGGGTGAGCGCAGCGACGGTCGGCGACGCCGCGGTATCGTCACCATCCAGGGCCAGCGAGAACTGGCCCTCGCCCGGCGAGCCGGGGTGCGCGTTCCGATTCGAAGGCGTCGTCGACGGTCGGCGGTTCATGCCGGAATCTCCTTGGATTGTCGCAGCAACGCGCCGGCCGGCCCGGCGTCACCCTGGAGCCACGCGTCCAGCGCCTCGAT
Organism: Salinicola acroporae; assembly: GCF_003206615.1. Lineage (GTDB taxonomy): Bacteria > Pseudomonadota > Gammaproteobacteria > Pseudomonadales > Halomonadaceae > Salinicola > Salinicola acroporae. The sequence continues at coordinate 109,804 of NZ_PZJW01000001.1, forward strand.
CAGCGCCCGCGACGGGCGCCGGTGGAATACCCCGGGCGCGACTTCGGACGCCATGCCAGACTCGAACGCGTCTTGGGCCGCCATGGCAGACTCAGGCGCATCTTCGGGCGCATTGGAGAGCGGCGCCTTGGAGGACGACGCCTCGGAAAGTCCCCGCAGGAAGACGTAGCAGGCGCCGCCCATGTGCCGGTCGTAGTCGTAATCCTCGAGCCGCGACTCGAGCAGGCGGTGCAGCGCCAGCACGTAGAGCACGTACTGCAGGTCGTAGCGGTGATCCACCATCGCCGCGGCCAGGCGCTCGCCCTGGTAGTCGTCCGGCGTATCGCCCAGATGATTGGATTTCCAGTCGAGGACGTACCAGCGCCCTCCCGACTCGAAGACAAGGTCGATATAGCCCTTGAGCATGCCGTTGAGCTTGCGCGGCGCCAGCCGGGGGCGCCGGCCGGGAAGCGGCTCGAGCCGTGAGACGAGGCGGTCAAGCGGCTCGCTCCAGGCCGCCGATGCCGGCAGCCAGAAATCGAGCTCGGGCCGCCATGACTCGAGGCGATCGAGACGCACCGAGTGGCCGTCGACGGTCATCAGCGGCGAGCGCAGCCGCTCCAGCAGCAACGTCTCCAGCAGCGGCGACCACTCGGCATCGAACCCGCTGGTCGCCAGACGGCGGCCGATCTCCCGGCGCAGCGCTACGGCATAGCCGGGGTCGTCCAGGCGATCGAAGTCGAGCGTTTCCAGCAAGCCGTGCAGGAAGGTTCCCGGGCGCGGCCCCCGCGGGAAATCGAACAGCGCGCGGATACTGGGTCGCGGCACCGGATCCCGCTCGCGGCTGACCTCGATGTCCAGCGTCGCCGGCAGATCCTCGCTGGCCGCGACGGCATCCTCGCCCCCGCCATCGCCGGTAGTGTCGCCGTCCCATGTCTCCTCCTCGCCCACGGCGCGACGGGCGTCCGCAATCAGCGCGGTGTAGGAGGCGATCCACCAGTCATCGTCGATCTTGCCGTCGAAGATCCGCGCCGGTTTGGTTTCCGGGGCGGCCATCGTCGTTCGTAGCCGGTGATCCGGCAGTTCGGGCAGCGGCTCGATCGCCAGCCAGCCGTCGCGCTCGCCCTGCCGCAGCCGATCCAGCAGCGCCGAACCATCGTCCGCCTGCGCGCTGCCCAGCAACCGCCCCAGCGCAGTCTCGTGCAGGCAGCCGCCCTGGCCCCGCCCGCGAGCGACATGGGCGACCCCCAGGCGACAGGCGTAGACGGCACGGGTCAAGGCGACGTAGAGCAGGCGGACATCCTCGTCGAGACGCGCCAGCTCGGCCTCTCGCTTGTGGTCGTCATCGGGGGCGGCCACCAGCACGCTACCCTCGCCCCCGGGCGGCCTCAACGCCAGCAGTCCGGTCCGGCGATCCGGCTCCGCCGGCCGGTGGGAGCAGACGAACGGCAGCAGGACGATGGGATATTCGAGGCCCTTGGACTTGTGCACGGTGACCACCCGGACCAGATCCTCGTCGCTCTCCAGACGCTGGCTGAGCGCCTGGCTGTCCAGTGTCGCGACGCCCTCCTGCAGCGCCCGGTGCCACCAGCGCAACAGCGCCTGCTCGCCGTCGAGCCGCTGCTGGGCGTTCTGGGCCAGCTCACCGAGATGGAGCAGGTCGGTCAACGCCCGCTCGCCGTCGACGCGCTGGGCCAGCCGTTCGGCGACGCGGAAATCCTGCATCACCCTGCGCAACATGGGCAGCACGCCACGCCGTTGCCATTGGCGATGATAGTCGCCGAAGCGCTCGACCTCGCGCTCCCACGCCAGCTCGTCAGCCAGCAGCGCTTCCAGGGCCCGCGGCGAATCGTTGAGCAACTGGGTCGCCAGTGCCGCCTTGAGCCGGGCATCCTGGCGCGGCTGGGCCACTGCCTCGAACAGCTGCAACAGCTCGAACGCCTGCGGGGTGTCGAACACGCTCGACTTCTCGCTGAGATAGACGCTGCGGATCCCGCCGTCGGCGAGCGCCCGTCGCACCTTGAGCGCTTCCGGCCCGTTACGTACCAGGATGGCGATATCGGCCGGCTGGACCGCCCGCTCGCCGGAGTCGCCGGCGAAGCGCCACTCGCCCTCCAGCAACCGCTGGACCTCGGCCCGGGTGGCCGCCGCCATCGTCGCCTGATAATCGCCCTGGCTGTAGCGCTCGGTATCCGGCCACCACACCCCCAGCGCGGCCACCGGCCCGCCATCGCGGTCGACCAAGCGCGTTGGCTTGGGCTGGGAGCCGATCGCCACGAACGGTATCTCGTCGCTACCGAAGGGTTGCGGGTGACGCTGGAACAGCGCGTTGGTGGCCTCGACCATGGGCCGCGTCGAGCGGAAGTTGCGCATCAGCGTGAAGCGGCTCGGTGTCGCCCGACGCGCGCGCAGGTAGGTGTGGATGTCGGCACCGCGAAAGGCGTAGATCGCCTGCTTGGGATCGCCGATCATCAGCAGCGCGGTGGTGGCCGGGTCGCTCTCCGGCGCCCGATAGATCCGCGAGAAGATCCGGTACTGGACCGGGTCGGTATCCTGGAACTCGTCGATCAGCGCCACCGGCAGTTCCTGGCGGATGCGCGCCGCCAACCGCAGCCCGGCATCGCCACCGTTACTGCCCGGCGCCAGGGCGGCGTCGAGATCGTTGAGCAGGTCCGAGAACTCCCATAGTCCGCGGCGCCGTTTCTCCTCCGCGAACGCCCTCGCGATTCGGTCGCGGGCATGCACCAGCACCTGGGAGGCAATCGCATCGAATGGCGTGCCGGCCTCGGCGAGTCGATCCAGCCAACCGAAGAACGGATGCTCGGGCACCGCCGCGTTCTTCTTCGTCGCCCCCGCCAGCTTCTCCTGGCCGAGCCAGAAACGCCCGCTGCTGTCGGTGACATCGTCCGCCTTGTCGAAGGTCTCCTGTTCGAGCCAGCTCCGGAAACCGGCAAGGCGGGCCTCGAGCTCTTCCGGCTTGTAGCTGTTCTTCTTCAGCGCGTCGGCGTCGAACGCCGCCTGCAGCGTCTGGCGGATCGTCTCCTCATCCCAGTGCGCGCGCAGGGCGGACTCGATCGCCTGGCGGCGCTCCATCTCACGCTCGAAGCCGCCGAGCAGTGCCGCCAGCGATGCCGGCGCCGATACCGCCACGCCGTCCACCCACAACGGCTGTGGCTCGCCATCCTTCAGCAATGGCCGCAACGCGGTCGACAGGGCATCCGGTCCGCTCCAGCGCGAGCGGATCTGACGCTGCCAGCGCTCGTCGAGCGGATAGAACTCACAGCGCCAGTAATCTTCCACCGTTCGGGCCAACAGCGTCTGTCCGTCCTGCAGCAGTTCGGCGGAGAACCGCGCCCCGGCGTCGAAGGCGTGGCGGGTCAGCATCCGTTGGCAGAAGCCGTGAATGGTGAAGATCGCCGCCTCGTCCATCAGCCGCGCGGCCTGGTCCAACCGCTTGGCTCCACCCCGGCAGGCGGCCTCTCCCGCCGCCGCCAGCGGTACCAGCAGGGTCGCCAACACCGGGTCGGCGCGGTCCTCGGGGCTGGCCAGCAGCCAGTTGCGCGCCTGCTTGAGGCGCGCGCGGATACGCCCACGCAGCTCGGCGGTGGCGGCCTCGGTGAAGGTCACCACCAGAATTTCCGGCGGCGTCAACGGACACGGGAAATCCACCGTCTCGCGCCCGGGTAGCGGCCCCAGCACCAGCCGAACGTAGAGTGCCGCCAGGGTGAAGGTCTTGCCGGTGCCGGCACTGGCCTCGATCAGATGTCGCCCGGTCAACGGCAGGCCGTCGAGCACCAGCGGGACGACCCCCTCGTCCATCGCGGCATCGGCACGGTCGCGGCTGTCGGTCATGAGTCGGCCCCCGAGAGATGAATGCGCTGCGACGCCTGCCGCATCGCCTCCAGCAGCGGCTGGTAGTGGCGAACGCTCTCGGCCACGCCGCCGGCCGCCTCGAACGCCTCGAAGTCACGCCAGAGCTGGCCCAGGCCGCCCTCCCGCTGGACCAGCGCCGCGACCTGGTAGTTGCCGGCCTCGTAGTCCGCGCCGAGACGTTCCCGCAATGCCGGTTCGGGCGCCTCTCCCGCTGCCAGGGCTTGCAGCGTCTCGGCATGGCACTGGCCCCACAGCGTGCGGACCAGCTCCCCCGAGGCCGGCAGCGGCTTGTACCAGGCCCGCCACCAGCTCGCCAACCACGCCGTCAGCCGCCGCCTCGCGTCGAGCCGTTCCAGCGGCGGGAAATCGAGACAGCGATCCTCGAAGATTGCCGTCCAGTGACACGACGACTCGCCAGCCGCATTGACCAGCAGCCAGCGCAGATAGCCGGCATGGAGTCGATGCGGCTTGCCGAGCTTCTTCCACGGGCCGTCGCCCTCGGGCTTGAAGTGACCGAAATGGCTGGTTTCCAGCGTCAGCAATTGCCAGCCGCCCTGCTCGTCCGTGAACAGTCCTTCGACGCGTGCCTCCAGCGCCAGCGGCGGCACGCCGTCGGTAGCCGTTGCGTCGAAACGCAGCAGTGGCGGTTCCCGCTCGCTGGCGGTCGCGGTCAATCGCCGCCAGGTCTCCAGTTGCGTCTCCAGGCGTTTCAATGTCGGCTCGATGGAGGCCAGGCCGAAACCGGCCGCCGGCAGCCGTCCCGTCAGACGCAGCCGGTCCGCCATCTGCGCCAGCGGTTCGCCACGGCGCCCGGCGTCCAGCAGCTCGCGCTTGACGGTGTGATCCTCCAGCGCATCGAGGACGAAAGGCTCGCTATCCTCGTCGGGGACTTCAGCATCCTGGAATCGCACGCCCAGGCGGCCGAGATAGACACTCCAGGGCCGGCGCAGCAGTCGCTGCAGGTCGGCCAGCCCCAGCGCTTCGCCCGGCGGCTGGGGCGGAGCCGGCTCGGTGACGTTCTGCCCGGTGTCCCGTTCGGTATCGTCGCGGGTGTCGTGCAATGGTGCCCAACTGGCATCGAAGGTGTAGCGTGGATCGTCGGCCTGGAAGTAGCGTCGCGAGAACGGTTGCAGCGGGTGGGCCTCGATCAGCCGTGCCGCCAGCGCCGTCTCGTCGTCCACCGCCGGGCGATCACCCGGATGGCCGGCCGGACGCCAGCCCTGCTCGAGCGTATCCAGCAGCTCGCCGATCAGCACCGAGGGCGGTCGCGGCGTGTTGTCGCGCTGGTCGAAGCCGACCCAGGAAAGTGTCAGCCGCTCGCGGGCGGAGAGCAGCGCCTCGAGCAGCAGGTAGCGGTCATCGTCGCGGCGCGAGCGATCCCCCGGGCGCGGGCGCTGTGCCATCAGGTCGAAATCCTGGGGCTGGCGGGTTCGAGGATAGGCGCCGTCGTTCATCCCCAGCAGGTAGACCTGCCGGAACGGGATGGCGCGCATCGGCATCAGCGTGGCGAAATTGACCTTGCCGGCGAGGAAGCGCTGGGCCAGGCCGCCGTCGTCGAGCTCGGCTCTGAGGGCGTCACGCACCACCGCCAGGCCGATCGGCTGCGAGAACGAGGCCAGCTCGCAGCTCTGCTGCCAGCGGCCCAACGCCTGGTCCACCCGCGCCAGCACATCGTGCTCGTCCAGTGCGGTCGGCGCGAACAGCGCCTCCATCAGCGATCGCAGTCGCATCAGCCAGTCGCCCGGCGTGGCGGCCCCGCTCAGGGCCTCGCACTGGGCGGCCACGACCTGCATCAGCTCGGCAAGCCGGCCCGCCAGGTCCGCCTCCAACCCGCCCACCTCGTCGTAGGGTACGATGGCATCGAACTGCCAGGCGGCGTCAGTGGGTATCGACCCGTGGCCCCCGCCCGGCGGCAGCGGACCGGTGGGCCCCGGCGGCAGCGGGCCGGTTGAATAGCCCAGCAGCATGCGTTCGAGCCCAAACGCCCAACTGTTCTCATGCAGCGCCGGGAACCCAAGCGTCTGGCGATGCGCACCCGAAAGCCCCCAGCGCACGCCGCTCTCCGAAAGCCATCGCCGCAGGCGCGGCAGTTCGGCTTCATCGATGGCGAAACGGGCCCGAAACGCCGGCACATCGAGCGCGTCGAGCAGTTCACTCACCCCCAGCCGCCGTTCGGGCAGTTCCAGCAGCGCCAGGATCAGCACCATCATCGGATGCGCCTCACTGGCAATCTGATCGGCGATGGTGAAGGGGATATGGCGCGGATCGTCGGCGGGCAATCGGCCGAAGACCGCCTCAATATAGGGGGCGTAGACGTCGATCTCCGGTACCATCACCAGGATGTCCCGCGGTCGTAGCGGCGCCCCCCGGGCGCTGGCCTCGTCGAAGGCCGCCAGCAGCCGGTCGTGCAGCACTTCCACCTCGCGCAGCGGCGAGTGCACGCTGAACAGCGACAGCGAGGCGTCGTCCACCGCAATCGTGCGTTTACCGCCCTCCCGGGCTCGCTCTCCCGGATGCCTGAGATCGAGGATGTCCTGCTGCAACTGGTTGAGCAGCGGCGCTCGTTCGGCATCCGACTCATCGTCCGCCGCCGGGTCGCGAAAGAGATCGGTCTCGACGTCGAAACCGCCATCCTGGCTCTCGAACTCGTAGAGGCCGACGATGAAATCGCGCCCCTGGGCGCCCCAGGCAGCCAGTAGCGGGTTGGCCTGGAGATGCAGCGCCTGCTCGTCCAGCGCTTCGAGCCAGGGCGCTTCGGGGTGGCGAGCCTGCTGGCGCGCCACCGCCCCGGCGGAGAGCCGCCCGGCGCGCTTGATCGCCTCGCGGTCGGAGACGATATCGCCCCAGTAGTGACGGCAGGGGTTGGTGATCATCAGAAAGACATCGATGACACCGGAGAGCGCATGCAGGGCCTCCAGCGTCTGCGACGGCAGCGCCGAGATGCCGAAGACGAAGATCCTCGGCGGCAACCCCTTGGGGCAGCGCCGCAGTCGCCTGGCGGCGTGCAGGAAACGGCCGTGCAGGTTGGCGCGGTGAAACGCCCGCTCGTCGGGTCCGGCGTCATCGATCAGCGCCCGCCACAGCGCTGGCTGCCAGCGCTGATCGGCGGGCAGGTCCCGGGGCGAGTCCTCCCCTGCTTCCCATGCCGCCAGCCAGTCCGGGCGGTAGTTGAGATAATGGTCGAACAGGTCTGCCAGACGGACCGCCAGTTGCCAGCGCTTGCGCTCCGCCTGCTCGGCCGCCAGGCGCTCGGTGCCTGCCGTCGCGCGGGCCTCGTTGCCGGACTCCTCTCGTGCATCGTCTGGCACCGTACCTTCCGGGCCGGTTCCCAGGTAGTGGGCGAGCGGCGCGAAAACGACCGGCGCCGTGGCGACCGCGCCCTCCAGCAGTCGGAAGATGCGCCACGCCAGCGGTCGCTTGTCGAACGGCGAGTGCAGCGGAATCGACTGCCCCTCGCCCTCCCCTCCGGCCTGTTCGAGCACCGCGCGATAGGCACGCCAGACGAAGCTCGAGGGCAGCGGGAAATCCACCGAAGCGGCGATGCCATCGGCTTCGGCCAGCGACAGGCGCAACCACTGGGCCATGCCGTTGGACTGCACCAGGAAAGTCTCCGGGGTCAGTGGCGGCAGCCGATGGCGCTTGATCAGCGCCAGTGCCAGGTCGTGCAGGTCTTCGAGATGATTGGCATGCAGGACGCTGAACATCCGTTCTCCGGGATTCACGGGGCGACGGGGACCGATGAGCACCGATCCGTGGTCGTGCCATCCTACCGTGGCGCAGGGCGACGATCACCTGAAGCCTGTGGCAAGATGTGACAATCGAATGACGAGCGTACCGTCATTACCCCACGGACTCGCTGTGCTTAAGGATTCACGTTGACGACGCCCGTCTTCCTCGCCGTGCTGGCCGGCGCCCTGATGCATGCCAGTTGGAATGCGCTGGTCAAAGTCGGACTCGACCGGTTGCTGAGCATCTCGCTGATTCAGGTCGCCTGTGCCGTGATCGCCCTCGCCGGGGTCGCCTTCGTGCCGCTGCCGCGGGCGGAAGCCTGGCCCTGGCTGGCGGTATCGGCGGTTCTGCATATCGGCTACAACATCTTCCTGGCCCGCGCCTACCGGGTCGGCGATCTCGGCCAGATCTACCCGATCGCCAGGGGCTGCGCGCCCCTGCTGGTGACGCTGATCGGCGTCTTCGCGCTCAGCGAGAACCCCTCGTGGATCGGCTATGCGGGAATCGCGGTGCTGGTCCTCGGCATCCTGTGCATGGCCTTCCGAGGCGGCAAGGGGCCACGCCTGGAACGCGCCTCGCTGGTCAACGCCCTGACGACCTCCGCCTTCATCGCCGGCTACACCCTGGCCGATGGCAGCGGCGCTCGCGCCAACGGCGACGCGATCGGCTATGTGATCTGGCTGTTCCTGCTCGACGGCTTCGGCATGCTGCTGGCACTGGTGGCCATGCGCGGCGTTCGAACGCTACCCGACCTGGGCCGTTACTGGCGGGTCGGCCTGATCGGCGGCGCGCTCTCCCTAGGCGCCTACGGCATCACCATCTGGGCCATGACCCAGGCACCGATCGCACTGGTCGCGGCCTTGCGCGAGACCAGCGTGCTGTTCGCCATCGCCATCGGCGTGATCTGGTTGAAGGAGCCGTTGCGTCGCGAGCGGCTGCTCGCCGGCGGGCTGATTCTCGGCGGCGTCATCCTGACCCACTGGGGATGAATGTCATCCCCCGCCAGGACTGCTAGGCTTAATCCACCGAATCACCGCTCTGCCAACGCCGTTGCCGTGTCTTCCGGCGCGCATCCGACGCTCATCCAGACGACAGCCTGAGGGCGACAGCAATCGGCAAGGAGCCTACCGTGACTCTCACCGCGCCAACGTACACCACCAATGCCGACGGTCAGCCGCGTCGGGTCGGTGTCGAGATCGAGTTCGCCGGTATCGGCCCCATCCAGGCAGCGCGCCTGGTCGAGATGACGTTCGGCGGTCGAGTCGAGCAGCACAGCGCGCATCGCCTTCAGGTCACCGGAACCCCATGGGGCGTCTTCCATGTCGAACTGGACAGCAAGTACGTTCACCCCGACGAGCGCTTGCTCGATCGCGCCCGCGCCGTCGATGGCCAGCCGCCCGGCATCGGCGAGCACCTGCGTGCCAGCCTGCACAGCCGCACCCGCGAATGGCTCGGCGACATGGTAGCGGGCCTGGTGCCAACGGAGATTGTCTGCCCGCCGATCCCCTGGCACGAACTGGAGCGCCTGGACGAGTTGTTCGCGGCGCTGCGCCGACATGGGGCGGAAGGCACCGATGCCAGCCTGCTGTATGGCTTCGGCCTCCACCTCAACCCGGAAATCCCCTCCCCCGACGTCGAGAGCGTGATCGCCTATCTGCGCGCTTATCTCATACTCGCCGACTGGCTGCGCGACGAGATCGTCGTGGACGTGACGCGGGACATGCTGCCGCACACCCGGCCGTTCCACAGCGACTACACCCGCCGGATACTGGCGCAGGACTATGCTCCCACGCTGCCGACGCTGGTCGACGACTACCTGGTCGCCAATCCGACCCGCAACCGGGAGCTGGATCTGCTGCCACTGTTCGCCTGGCTGATGCCCGGCCACCCCAACGCGCTGCTCCGGGAGACGCTGGTCAAACCCCGGCCGACCTATCACTACCGCCTTCCCAATGCCTCGCTCTCCGATCCCGAGTGGGGCGTAAGCGTCGAATGGAATCGCTGGGCCGAAGTCGAGCGCCTGGCCGCCGATCCGGTCCGCCTGGCGGAGCGCAGCGCCGCCTACCGCGTGCATCTCGCCCAGCCGACCCTGAGCCGCTGGCTGGACTCGCTGCGCCACTGGATGCGCCATTGATGGCCTGGTCGCGCGCCAGACCCGGCCGCACACGACGAGCCGGGTCGCCCCGGATGACCGGCCGACCGCTGATCGGTATCACAACCTCGGACCACAAGAGTTTCCTGGCCTGGTGGTGCGACTGGCTCTCGGTCTGGCGCGCCGGGGGCAGGCCGCTGCGCATTTCGCCCGCCCGCCCGCTGCAGCGCCCGGTGGACGGCCTGATCATCGGCGGGGGCGACGATATCGGCGCCCAGCGCTATGGCGGCGAGATGCAACTCGACGTGCGCATCGATCCCGCTCGCGACGAGCTCGAACTCGAACTGCTGGCCCGCTATCTACCGCAACGGATACCGATCCTGGGTATCTGCCGTGGCGCCCAGATCATCAACATCCACTGCGGTGGCAGCCTGATCGAGGACATCCAGACGACCTATCGTCACATCAGAAACCGGCGCATGGTGCTGCCGCGCAAGCGCATCGAGATCGAACCGTTCAGCCAGTTGGCCGACATTCTCAACCGCCGCTACTGCCACGTGAACAGCCTTCACCATCAGGCGGTGGATCGGCCGGGGGACGGGCTGAAGGTGGTCGCCCATGACCGCGACGACCTGGTGCAGGCGATCGAAAGCGACCGCCACCCCTTTCTCATCGGCGTGCAGTGGCATCCGGAGTTCCTGCTGTTCAGCCGCTCGCAACAACGGCTGATCCGGGCACTGGTGGATGCGGCCTCGAAGAGTAAGCCGGCGACAGTGGAAAATTGATCGCGCTATAGAAAAGCTGAGAGCCTCGGCAAAGCGTCAGCACGGCATGATCGCCAGCCGGCGCCCGGCACGGGTGCGCAGCAGAAACAGGCCGATGAGGATACCCATGACCGATAGCGCGGCGACGTAGATCGCCGGCGACATCGGGTACCAGCGCATCAGCGTGGTGACGATGATCGGTGTGAAGCCGCCGAATATCGCGTAGGCGACGTTGTAGGAGAACGACAGCCCGCTGAACCGGACCGCTGCCGGGAACGCCTTGACCGCCACCGCCGGGATGGCACCGGTAATTCCCACCGCGAAGCCGGCCAGGGCGTAGAGCGGCATCAACTGGTCCGGGCGCTGGCCGACGACGCTCATCATCAGCCAGTAGCTCGCGCCCAGCAGCACGCTCCAGCCGATCAGGGTCGGGCCGCTGCCGAAACGGTCGGCGCACCAGCCGGCGACCACGCAGCCCACGATCAGACACAGGATCGCCACCACATTGGCCAGCGAAGCGTCCAGCCCGGCGTACTGCACCGCCAGCAGGGGCGGCGTCATCAACATCACCACGACGATGGCCGCGGTCAGGATCCAGCTGACAGCCATGGCCAGCAGTACGCCGCCCAGGTGATCGCGAAGCACCGCCTTGACCGGCAGCTCGGCGGCGAGCGCCCGACGCTCGCGCATCTCGGCGAAGACCGGGGTCTCGCGCAACCAGCGGCGCAGGTAGACCGCGATCAATCCGAATCCCCCGCCGATCACGAACGGAATTCGCCATGCCCCCTCGGCCAGCTCGCCAGCCGAATAGTGCGATTTCATTGCCGCCGACACCAGCGAACCGATCAGGATGCCCGCCGCCAACCCCGCCGACAGCGTGCCGCAGGCAAGCCCGACATGACGACGCTGGACATGCTCGGTGACGAATACCCAGGCACCAGGCACTTCGCCGCCCACCGCCGCCCCCTGGAGCATGCGCAACAGCACCAGCAGCAGCGGCGCCAGATAGCCGATGGCCTGATAGGTCGGCAGGCAGCCGATCGCCAGCGTCGGCAATGCCATCATGAAGATCGACAACGTGAACATCCGCTTGCGCCCCAGCAGGTCGCCGAAATGGGCCATCACGATGCCGCCCAGGGGGCGCACCAGATAGCCGGCGGCGAAGATGCCGAATGTCTGGGTCTGGCGCAGCCATTCAGGCATGTCCGGCGGGAAGAACAGTTGCCCGATCACCGTGGCGAAGTAGACGAAGATGATGAAGTCGTAGAACTCCAGCGCACCACCGAGCGCGGAAAGCGACAGCGTCTTGACGTCGTCTCGCGATAGAGGCCGGCTGGCGCTCGCGCCGGTAGCATTGTCGGATAGCGGTGTATGGGCCACGGTTTCTTCCACGAAATACGCCACCCGCGGGTGGCGCCATCTTGATTATCGGTCGACAGGCGGTCGTCGCTGCCACCGGGTTTCCGGCCCCGGGTGGCGCTGGCCGGTCAAGCGCGAGACCGCCGCGAAATCAGTTCTGCATCAACGCCAGACGCTGCCCGCTTGGCGCGCGCAGCAGGAACAGGCCGATCACCACGCCGAGCGCCGCCAGGGCGGCGATATAGTAGGCCGGCGCGGCGGGATGACTGGCCATCAACGTCGACACCACCACCGGGGTAAATCCCCCGAAGATCGCGTAGGCGACGTTGTAGGAGAACGACAGGCCCGAGAACCGCACCGCTGCCGGGAACGACTTGACCGCAATGGTGGGTACCACGCCGACGATGCCGACGCCGAAACCGGCCAGGCAGTAGAGCGGCGTCAGTTGTTCGGGGCTGGTCGGCACCGTGTGCATCATCACCCAGTAGCCTACGCCCAGCAGCAGGCTCCAAGCGATGATCGTGATCCCGCTGCCGAGGCGATCGCAGCACCAGCCCGAGACCACGCAGCCGATGATCACGCAGACGATGGCCCAGACATTGGCCAGCGAGGCGTCGATGCCGTAGAGCGTCTGCAGCAGGCTCGGCGTCATCAGCACCACCACCACCACCGCGCCGGTGAGAATCCAGGTCACCGCCATCGACAGCACGACGCTGTCCAGATGGCGGCTGAGCACGCGCTTGACCGGCAAGCCCTCGGAGAGCGCTTTCTTGGCGCGCATCTCGGCGAACACCGGCGTCTCTTCCAGGTAACGGCGCAGATAGACCGCCAGAAAGCCGAACACGCCTCCGATCAGGAACGGCACCCGCCAGCCGTAGGCGTTCATCTCCTCCGGCGTGTAGTACGACTTCAGAAACGCCGAGATCACCGACCCGATCAGGATGCCGGCGACCAGCCCGGAAGCCAGCGTGCCACAGGCCAGGCCCACGTCCTTGCGCGAGACGTGCTCGGTCACGAACACCCAGGCGCCGGGGACCTCGCCGCCCACCGCCGCGCCCTGCAGGATCCGCATCAACACCAGCAGCAGTGGCGCCAGGTAGCCGATGCTGTCGTAGGTCGGCAGGCAGCCGATCAGCAGCGTCGGTACCGACATCAGGAAGATCGACAGCGTGAACATCCGCTTGCGGCCCAGCAGGTCACCGAAGTGCGCCATGATGATGCCGCCCAGCGGCCGCGCCAGATAGCCGGCGGCGAAGATGCCGTAGGTCTGGACCATGCGCAGCCACTCCGGCATTTCGGGCGGGAAGAACAGGTGCCCGATCACGGTGGCAAAGTAGACGAAAATGATGAAGTCGTAGAACTCCAGCGCGCCACCCAGGGCGGATAGCGACAGAATCTTGATGTCACCGCGTGACAAGGGACGCGACGGAGCCGCATCGTATTGAGGTGCGTTAGCCATGGCCGTGTTCTTTTTCTGAGGCGTTGAAACGTGCAGTTGTCCGGTAGCCAACGTGCGTCACGGATGCTCGACAGAGGATGCCGCCCGGCGCATGAAGGGGCCACGACATTACCAGACTTTGCCGGTTCCGTCAGCGCCGCCGCTCGGAGGGCGGGCCGACCCGGCGCAAAAAAACCGGCCTCGTGGGCCGGTTCTTCCCATCGCCGGGGCTCAGCTTTCCAGCTTGGCATCCAGCGAGATCTTGGCATTCAGCAATTTGGAGATCGGGCACCCTTCCTTGGCCTTCTGGGCAGCGCTGTCGAAGGTCGCCTGCTCGGCACCTGGAATCTTGGCCACGGTCTTGAGCTGGACTTCGGTGATGGTGAAGCCGCTGTCGTCCTGCTCCATGATCACGGTCGCGTCGGTCTTGATGCTATCGGGCTCGATGCCCTCCTCACCCAGCATCATCGACAGCGCCATGGAGAAACAGCTGGCATGGGCGGAGGCGATCAGCTCTTCAGGGTTGGTACCCGGCTGGCCCTCGAAACGGGTATTGAAACCATAGGGATTCTGCTTGAGCGCGCCACTCTCGGTGGAAACGACACCCTTGCCCTTCTTCAGGCTACCCTTCCATTCGGCGGATCCGGATTTCTTGATCGTCATCGTCAGCTCCTTCTGGTTTGATGTGACGTTTCGATGCAATCGACCATCGCAGTGGATGGGCGACGATCAGTGTAGACCACATTGCTCGGAGGTCATCCCTCCCGCCGTTTCCCCTTCACCCCTTCAGGGCCGTCAGCGCTGCATCGTAGTCGGGTTCGTTCTTGATCTCGCTGACCAGTTCGGCGTGCACGACCGTGTCCTGCTCGTCCAGCACGATCACCGCGCGGGCGCACAGTCCGGCCATGGAACCGCTCTGCAGCGCGACACCGTAGTTTTCGCGGAACTCGGGATGACGGAAACTGGAAAGCGTGACGACGCGATCCAGCCCCTCGGCGCCACAGAATCGGCTCTGCGCGAACGGCAGGTCCGCCGACACCACCAGTACCACGGTGTTGTCGAGCCCGCTGGCGTACTCGTTGAACTTGCGCGTGGACATCGCGCAGGTCTTGGTATCGACGCTGGGAATGATATTGAGCACCTTGCATCGGCCGGAGAAGTCCGCCAGCGACACCTCCTCGAGCTCGGCATTGGTCAGGGTAAAGTCGGGGGCGCTGTCGCCGACGGTGGGGAAATCACCGCCAACCTCGACGGCCACGCCGCCTCGCGTCACGCTCTGCATGATGGTCTCTCCGAAAGGAACGATTCAAAGACGGAACGATGGAAAACCGTGAGCGCGATATCAGACGACATCTGCGCCACCGATCAGCATAGCCTATTCGCCGGGCTCGCCGGCCAATCGGTCCAGCAACTCTCGGGATCGCGCCAGGGCTCGCGAGTCCGGGGCCCGCAACAGCGTCATGTTGCGCTCGGGAATACCCTCGGGATCGGCATGGTGCGCGATCGCCTGCTCTAGCTCGGCTTCCCGCAGGATGTGCAGCATCGGACAGGGAGAACGGTTGGTCGCGTTGGCGGGGTCGTCCGCCGCCACGCCCTCGAACACATAGTCCGGGTGGAAACTGGCCAACTGATAGATGCCGACATAGCCCAGTTCCTCCAGCAATCGCTCGGCCAGCTCGAGCCAGTCCAGGTAGTCGTCGAAGTCGTCCATGCCCACCGGCGCGATCAGCAGTGTGGTGGCAAGGCGGGTGTCCGCGTCGAGACGCCGGCACTCGGCCACGAGCTCGTGGAGCAACCCTTCCAGGTCGCTGGCCTCGGCCAACGCGTAGCGGATGGCATCCCGACGCATCTCGCGCCCGGCAAAGGGACAGATGTCGTGGGCAACGACGAAGGATTCGACCCAGGTTCGGGTTCGAATGAGCGCAGACGGTTCGATGGCGATTCTCCTGAAACCGGTGGACGATGGCCGCGAGACGTTCACCCTTACCGCGAACGCGTTCACAGGAAACCAACGGACGGGTCACACCAGTCGAGCAACGTTACACGGTTGTCGACAAAGGGGTTTGCGAAACTCGCGAGTGGCGACCAGCATAACAGTAGTGCCTTAACCGACAGGGAGTTTTCCATGCCACGGCAGACACCACGGATCGAATTGCCCGAATGCCGGAACGCCCCATCGATCGCCTTGCCGGCGGTCGGCCAGGGAACCTGGTACATGGGCGAAAATCGGGTGCCGCGCCGGCAGGAGGTGGCAGCGTTACGGCATGGCCTGGACCTGGGCCTGACGCTGATCGATACGGCCGAGATGTATGGCGATGGCGGTGCCGAGGAGGTCGTCGGCGAGGCGATACGCGATCGTCGCGACGACGCCTTCGTGGTCTCCAAGGTCTACCCCTGGAACGCCGGCCGGGACAGCGCCATCGCCGCTTGCGAAGGTAGCCTCGAGCGACTGGGGATCGAGACGCTCGATCTCTACCTGCTGCACTGGCCCGGCAGCATTCCCCTGGAGGAGACGTTCGAGGCGTTCGAGCGGCTGCGCGATCAGGGCAAGATCCGCCGGTTCGGCGTCTCCAACTTCGATGCCGGCAACCTCAGGGCCATGGAGGCAATGCCAGCCGCTGGCGACTGCGCGACCAATCAGGTGCTCTACCACCTCGGTTCCCGCGGCATCGAGGTCGACGTGATTCCCTGGATGCAGGATCACCATATCCCGGTAATGGCCTACTGTCCGCTTGCCCAGGGCGGTCGACTGCGCGCCAAACTGCTCTCCTCCACGGTGGTCAACGAGATCGCCGACAAGCATGGTGCCAGTGCCGCACAGATCCTGCTGGCCTGGACCATTCGTCCCATCGGCAGCCACCGAGAGGGGCCAAGATCGGTCGTCGCCATCCCCAAGGCGTCGACCCTGGCGCACGTCGACGCCAATGCCGCCGCCTTGAACATCGAGCTCGACGATGACGATCTCACCCGGCTCGACGACGCCTTCCCGGCGCCCCGGGAGCCGGTGTCGCTGGATATCGTCTAGCCTGACAGCACGGTTACAGCGATAGCTGCCCGCTGGCCGCCACTTCACCCCTCCTCGATGCCAGCCGATCCGCCAGCCGGGTCGGCTCCGGCAGCTTGGTCCGGCCCAGGCAGCGCACCACCCAGTCGACGGCGGTGGGCAATGAGAGACGGTGCCCCGGCGACACGAACAGCGGCTTTACCCCCTCCCTGGAGCGCAGCACCGCGCCAATGGTAACTCGGCCGCGCGCATCGACGCTGACGTCGCTTGGGTCCTCTTCGCGCCGCCGGTCGGTCAACGGCGTCCACTCGCCCTTGCTTGACGGCACCTCGCCGAACTGGCCGCACAGCCGGCTCTTGCCCACGCCGATGGTCGGCAGATCGAGCCACAGCCCCAGGTGCGAGGCGATGCCCAGACGGCGCGGATGGGCGATGCCCTGGCCGTCGACCATGATCAGACCCGGGCGCTGCGACAACTGCGCGAACGCTCCCAGCGCCGCCGGTATCTCGCGAAACGACAGCAGCCCCGGCACGTAGGGCATGCGCGTCGGCTCGCGATGCACCACCTGTTCCACCAGCGCGAGCGACGGCCACTCGAGCAGCACCAGCGCCGCGCGGGTGGTCTCCCCGCCCTGCTCGAAACCGATGTCCATGCCGGCGATCAGGCCCACCTCGCCCAGCGTATCCTCGCGCCTGACGCTCGGTGCCAGTCGCTTCTGCAAGGCGATCGCCGCTTCCGGCGTCAGATTCCAATCATGTAGTGCCATCGCCGTCTTGCCCTCCCGTGCTGTCGACGTCCAGAAGCCTAGTCACGGCGCCCGCGTCTCTCCAATGCGCCGCGCCTCCGATCTGTCCCAGGGTCGTTCTTTTCCGCTGCCGATCTTCTCCACGGCGATCGTCGCGTTACACTTGGCGTCGTTTTTGCCGCTTCACTCTTTCAGACGTCACAAGGCGCCGCATCGTGAAATTCTTCCACACCGCCGACTGGCATCTGGGCCAGTCCTTCCACGGCCAGGAGCGCCATGTCGAACAGCGCGCCTTTCTCGACTGGCTGCTGGCGACACTCGTCGAGCGCCGGCCCGATGCGCTGCTGATCGCCGGCGACGTGTTCGATGTGGTCAACCCCTCGCTGCGCGCCCAGGAGCTCCTCTACGACTTCATCGTCGCCGCCCATGCCGCCCTGCCGACGCTGGAGATCGTGATGATCGCCGGCAACCACGACAGCGGCTCGCGCATCGAGTTGCCGGCGCCGCTGATGAAAAGCCTCAAGACCCATGCCCTGGGGCGAGTGCATTGGCTTGACGACGGCACTCTCGACAGTGACCACCTGCTGGTGCCGCTGCCCGACGCCACGGGGGCGATTCGCGCCTGGTGCCTGGCGCTGCCCTTTCTGCGTCCGGCCGAGGTCACCGGCGGCGATATCGATGACTATCGCGACGGCATCGCCCGCGTCCACCGCGAGCTGGTCAAAGCCGCCGCGGCCCGCCGCGAACCGGGCCAGGCGCTGGTGGCGATGAGCCACGCCCATCTGCAGGGCGCGGCCGTCTCCGAGGCGAGCGAGCGGCCGATCGTGATCGGCGGCGAGGAGGCGATCTCCGCCGCGCTCTTTCCGCCCTCGATCGCCTATGTGGCGCTGGGCCATCTGCACCGGCCACAGCAGGTGGGCGAGCCTCGTATCCGCTACAGCGGTTCGCCGCTGCCGCTCGATTTCAGCGAGAGCCACTACCCGCACCAGGTGCTCGAAGTGAGCCTGGACGGCGACGCACTCGAGGCCATCGAGAGCTTGCCGATCCCCCGCCACGTGGCGCTGGAGCGCATCGGCCCGGGCAGCCTCGAGGAGATCGAGAGCGCGCTCGAGGCGCTGGGAGCCAATGACGACCTGCCGCGTGAGCGCTGGCCGTGGCTGGAGATCCGGGTCGATCTCGAGGCGCCGCGCCCCGACCTGCGCGCACGGATCGAAGCGGCGATCGGCGACAAGCCGCTGCGGCTGCTGCGCATTCACAGCCGCTATCCCGACGCCGGCGGGGCCGACGACGACGTCGCCAACGTCGATCTCGACAGCCTGACTCCGCAGGAGATCTTCACGCGGACCTGGCAGAGTCGTTACGGCAACACGCCACCGGAAGACGTGCTGGCCGATTTCGCCGCCCTGCTGCAACAGGTTCAGGACAGCGAGGTCGACGCATGAAGATACTCGCCATCCGGCTGGAGAACCTGGCCTCGCTGGCCGGTCGCCACGAGCTCGACTTCACCGTCTCGCCCCTCGCCGACCAGGGGCTGTTCGCCATCACCGGCCCCACCGGCGCCGGCAAGAGCACCCTGCTCGACGCTCTGTGTCTGGCGCTCTACGGCAGCACGCCGCGACTGCGCCAGGCGCCACGGCGGGATTCCCAGATCGCCGACGTCAATACCGACACCCTGACCACCGCCGACGCCCGCACCCTGCTGCGGCGCGGCTGCGCCAGCGGCTTCGCCGAGGTCGATTTCGTCGGTCGCGACGGGCGTCGCTACCGCGCCCGCTGGTCGGTGCGACGGGCCCGCGACAAGGTCGACGGCAGCCTGCAGAAAGCCGAGCAAGCGTTGACCGACCTGGATGCCAACCAGCTGCTCACCGCCCAGACCCGGGAATTCGAGAAGCTGCTGCCCGAACGCCTGGGCCTGAAGTTAGACCAGTTCACCCGCGCCGTGTTGCTGGCCCAGAGCGAGTTTGCCGCCTTTCTCAAGGCGGACGACAATGAGCGCAGCGAACTGCTCGAACGGCTCACCGACACCCAGCACTACTCCGAGATATCCAAGGCCGCCTACCAGCGGGTGCGAGATGCCAGAACCAGTCTGGATGCCATCGAGGCCAGGCTCGCCGACGCCCTGCCAGTGGACGCCGAGACCCGTGCTGAACTCGAACGCCAGGCCCGGGACGAGGAGCAGGCGCTGGCCAAGCTGCAGGCGGAGCTGAACCGCCATCAAGCCCAGGGCGTCGAACTCGAACGCGATGCCCAGCTTCATCAGGCGTGGCAGCAGGCCGATTCGGAATGGCATCGAGTCGAACAGGCGTGGCAGCAGAGCCAACCGCAGCGAGACCGACTGGCGCAACTCGACGACCTGGCGCCTTGGCGCGAGCGTGCCGAACGTCGTCAGGCGCTGGAACGGTCGCTGACCACCCGCCGGCAGACACTGGCAGACGAACGACGCCAGTTGGAAGCGTGCGATACCGAACGGCGCATGCTCGAGCCACAGTTGAAAGCGGCACGAGACGCGCGTGAGCAGGCGAGAAACGCCTATCAGGCCGCGCAGCCCGAACTGGAACAGGCCCGTCGGCTGGCGGCCGATCTCGAAAACCAGCGACAACGACTGGAGCAGCAGCAGCAGGAACACCGCCAGCTCGCCGAGACGAGCAAGACCGACGACGAACGCCACCGGCAACTGGTGGCGTCCCGCCAGCCACTCGAACAGCGGCTGCAGCGACAGCGTGCGACGCTCGTTGGCCTTCTCGGCGAGCGCGAAGGCGCGGATTCACGCCAGATCGCTCATCACACCCGCAGCGCCCTGAATGATCGGCGCGATCGGGCCCAGCATGATCTGCAGGCCCTTCAGACCCTTCAGCAGGACTGGCGCGAGGGTGAGCGCCTGCGCCAGGAGCACAGCACCACGCGGCACCAGCTCCAGAGCGAACGCCAGCGACTGGCGGATCTGGAAACCCAGGGCAAGCGCGCGAAGGTGCAGCTCACCGCTGCCGAGGCCGAGGAGACTGCGGTCCGCCAGCAGATAGAAGGTGCCAACGCCGCCCGCAGCGATGCGGTCGATCGACTGCGACAGCAGTTGAGCGATGACCAGCCCTGCCCGGTTTGCGGCGGCATCGATCACCCATACCGCCATTCGCCGCCATCTCGACCCGACGCCACACTGATCGAGGCGATCGAGCGCCAGGAGCAGTCGCAACTCGCCGATCAACGCCGCAAAGTCGAGAACGCTCATCAGGTCTATCACCAGTGCAGCGCAGACTACCGCGCCTGCCGCCAGGGCCTGCAAGAGCGGGAAAGCCATCTCGAGACCGTGGCGCGCCAGCTCGAGCATGCCGAGCAGGTCATCGATGCCCACAGCGCCGCATCCGCCCTGCGCCAGAGCGGGAACGCCGATCACTGGCTCGAGTCACGCCAGCAGCAGCTCACCCAGCAGTGGCGCGAGGCCAGCGATCAGCTAGGTGCGCTCGATGAAGCCGAACGCGCCCTCCAGCCGCTGGAGGCCGAATGGCAGCAGCTCTCGCTGGAACTCGGCCGGCTGGAGGAGCGTCGATCATTGAGCCTCGAACGCCGGCAAGCGCTGGAAGCCTCACTGCCCGCGCTTCGGCAGGCGTACGACGAGATCTCGCGGCAACTGTCGGCTCGACTGGGTCAACATGCGTCGGTCAACGACTGGCAAACCGCCCTGGAACGGAGCCGAGAGCATGCGGAGGCGGCTCTGGAAACGTGCCAGACGCGTTGGCAGAACCTGACCCAGGCGCACACGCAGTCGACTCAACGCGTGGCGGACCTCGAGCAGCGCCAGACCGAGGCACAGACGGAATTCGCCGCTCTCGATGGCGCCTGGCAGGCCTGGCGTGCGGCGCGGCCGAAGCTAGACGATGAACGCATCGATAGCTTGCTGGCCGCCAGCGAAGACGATCACCGCCAGCTTCGCGATACCCTGGCGCAGCAGGAACGCGAGCGAAACGCCGCGAGCATCAAGCGCGAGGAGCGCCGGGAGGCGCTACGAGATCAGCGCCGTCGGTTGCTGCCAGAAGCGGACACGGCGCGGTTGCTCGACGAGACGAGCACCCATGCGCTATCGGTGCGTCTGACCACCCAACGCGAGACCGCGCAGGCGTTGATCCGCCAGCGCGACGAACGTCAGGAAACCCGGGACGCTGCCCAGCACCGCCTGCGCGAAGATGACCGCCGTCGCCAGGCCCAGCGCGAGGGTGCCCAGGCGCGCGAGGCGGCGGCGCAGGAGGTGCAGCGCTGGGAGCGGATCAACGGCCTGATCGGCAGCGCCGATGGCAAGCGTTTCCGGCGGATCGCCCAGGCCTACAATCTCGACCACCTGTTGACCCACGCCAACCAGCACCTGCAGGCCCTGACGCCGCGCTACCGTCTGGCGCGTGGCGGCAGCGAGCTGGGCATTCTGGTGATCGACGGCGACATGGCCGACGAGCGGCGCTCGGTGCACTCGCTCTCCGGCGGCGAGACCTTCCTGGTGTCGCTGGCGCTGGCGCTGGGGCTCGCCTCGATGGCCTCGCACCAGCTGGCGATCGAGTCGCTGTTCATCGACGAGGGCTTCGGCAGCCTCGACCCGGCGTCGCTGGCGCTGGCGATGGATGCCCTCGATGGCCTGCAGGCCCAGGGCCGCCGGGTCGGGGTGATCTCCCACGTGCAGGAGATGCACGAGCGGATCCCGCTGCAGATTCGAGTCGAACCCAAGGGCAACGGTGCCAGTCAGCTCGTGATTCGGCGCGCATGAACGCCATTTCCCGGCCGGCACGACCGATCACCACGTGATTAGACTTTGGTCTATAGATCGATGACGAATGGACGCCATGAACCTTTCCGATCGGAAAGGTTCATGGCGTCTCGATCACATCACCCAGCGCTGAATTCCTCAGGAATTACAACAACGATTGCCAATAATTCCCGCCGCATCGGCTCACCATAAAAGCCACAAAATCCTTACAAATCAGTAATTTTTACATTTTTGTAAGAGTTGCCTGGAAGAAAAGGCTCTGCCTACCATCCCGCCGCATCGTTATTTCATGCCGAACCATTTCCGGTCAGGCATGCCATCTTGCGGAGGTGATTCTTGCTCACGATCATTGGCCTTGGCATCATCATCGCCATTGTGGCGCTACTGTTGACCGAGCGGGTCACGCCGATCATTGCGCTGTCGATGGTGCCGCTGATCGGCGCGCTGATCGCCGGCTTCGGGCCGACGGACATTGCCGGGTTCTTCGAGTCGGGACTGCAGGATGTCGCCAACGTGGCGGTGATGTTCATCTTCGCCATCCTCTTCTTCGGCGTGCTCCAGGATGTCGGCCTGTTCGACCCCTTGATCAACCGCGTGGTGGCACTCACTCGCGGCAATGTGATCGCCGTCGCCATGGGCACCGGCGTGATCGGCACCATTGCCCATCTCGATGGTTCCGGCGCGTCCACCTTCCTGATCTCCATCCCCGCGCTGCTGCCGCTCTATCAGCGCTTGCGCATGAGCCCTTACCTGCTGCTGCTGATCGTCTCGGCGAGCATCGGCATCATGAACCTCGTCCCGTGGGCGGGTCCGATCGGCCGCGCCGCCGCCGTGACCGGTATCAGCCCCACCGAGCTGTGGCGTGCCATGCTGCCGGTGCAGATCGCTGGCTTCGTCATCCTGATGATCTTCGCCGCGCTCCTCGGCCTGCGAGAACAGGGCCGGATCAAGCGGTTACCCACCCAGGACGCCCAGGCCTCGCCGGACAACGTCGTGGCCGATGCCGAGAACGGCAAGGCACTACCGCCAAGGTTCTGGCTCAACCTGGCCATCGCCGTGGTCACCATCGGCGTGCTGGCCTCCGGCATCATGCCACCCGCCTACATGTTCATGCTGGCCCTCGGCGTCGTACTGCTGGCCAACTACCCCAAGCCCAGACAGCAGATGGAGCGCATCAAGGCGCACGCGCCCGGCGCCCTGCTGATGGCGTCGATCATCAGTGCTGCCGGCGCCTTCCTGGGGATCCTTTCCGGTACCGGCATGCTCGAGTCGATCGCCACCGACCTGGCCCAGGTACTGCCCCACTCCATGGTGCCCTATCTGCATCTGGTGATCGGTGTCTTCGGCGTGCCGCTGGACATGCTGACCAGCACCGACGCCTACTATTTCGCGCTGCTGCCGGTGGTCGAGCAGGTCGCGTCGACCCAGGGCGTCGCCGCCGACAGCGTGGTCTACGCCATGACGATCGGCAACAACGTCGGCAAGATGATCAGCCCGTTCTCTCCCGCCATGTGGCTGGCGCTCGGCCTTGCCGGCGCGGAGATGGGCCGCCATATCCGCTACTCCTTCTTCCTGCTGTGGCTCTTCAGCCTGGTGATGCTGGCCTTCGCCTACCTGCTCGGGCTGCTCTGATCCGGCTCAGACCTCGATCGCCGCCCGGGCCATGACCTGGGCGGCGGCGCCTCTGGCAGCCACGTAGGTGCTGTCGCCGATCACCTTGACGGGCACCGTCTGGGACTGCCGGAGCAGATCGTTCTGGTGAGTACCGAAGTAGGCCAGCGCCGGCCCGGTCAGGCTCTCGCCCAGTTTCATCAGCGACCCGCCCAGAATCAGCATCGACGGATTGAGCGTGTGATGCAGGTTGAGCATCAGCAGGCCGAGCGCTTCGCCGGCTCGTTTCATCACGGCCTGGACCTCGCCATCCCCGGCCCGGGTCTGAACCGCGTTGCTGAGACTGGCGTCGATGTCGACGTGCAGCGCCTCGCGTAGCGCCCACCCACTGACCAGCGTCTCCGCACAACCGTGATTGCCGCAGTGGCAAAGCGCGCCTCCCGGCTGTATCACGGTATGCCCGATCTCCCCGACCAGCCCCTGATGGCCCCGTGGCACCAGCGGAAAGTGCTCGCCGCTGACCACGCCACAGCCGATACCGCTACCGGCGCTGATATAGGCGATCGACTCAGGGGGAACGCCCTCGAAGAAATAGAACTCGCCGAAGGCGGCGGCGTTGGCCTCGTTGTCCAGCAGCCATACCCCGTCCGGCAGATCCGGCTGCTCGCGCAGCAGCGCCAGGAAGTCGATGTCCACCCAGCCCAGATTGGGCGCCAGACTGAGAATCGGCGCCTTGGGCGAGACGGGGCCCGGCACCGCGACCCCTAACCCGAGGCAGCGACGTTCCACGATGTCGGGCGCCTGGCGCAGTTGCACCAGCAGCGCCGCCAGCCGCTTCGCGGTCGTGGCAGGATCGGTGGGCGGCTCCTCCTGATGAATGCTCGCCAGGACGACCCCAAGCAGATTGCATGCGACCAGCCGCAGCCCCTTGACCCCGACCTCGGCCCCCAGCATGTAGTGGCGCTCGCCATCCAGGTAGAGCGCCCGCCCCGGCCGCCCCCCACCACGCGAGTGGAGCTCCCCTTCGCGCAGCCACCCCCGCTCGGCCAGCGCCTGCACCACACTGCCCACCGTGGCCTTGGTGAGACCGGTTCGCAGCGCGATATCCGCCCGCGACAAGCCGGGGCTGCGGCGCACGGTACTCAGGATCGTGCTGCGGTTGAGGCTCTTGAGGTAGTTGAGATCGCCGGAGGTGTGCGGCGTGAACGCATTGTGCATTGGCTGATGGCAACGTCGGGTGGCGGTGGATGCCGCGACTATACCAAAGCCGGTCGACTCCCACCGAAGGTGCCCCTCTCGTCACGACCTAAGTCTTAACACCAATGACCAATGGCAGCGGGTCCGCCGAGCGCGCATGCTGCCGCAACACTTAGTTAATAGTATTTACTAACCATCGAGAGACGTCATGCAGTCAGCCATCTACCCCAGTCTCGCCAGCAAGCGCGTCGTCGTCACCGGCGGCGGTTCCGGCATCGGGGCGGGCCTCGTACGCGCCTTCGCCGCACAGCAAGCCCAGGTTCATTTCATCGATATCCTCGATGACGCCGAGGCGCTGGCGGAGGAGCTGGGCGAGCGGGTCCATTTTCATCGCTGCGACCTCACCGATGCCGAGGCGTTGATCGCGACGCTGGCCGGCATCGGCGAGGTCGATGTGCTGGTCAACAACGCCGCCAACGACGACCGCCACCGGCTCGAGGACGTCACGCCCGAGTACTGGAATGACCGCATGAACGTCAATCTGCGCCACCTGGCGCTGGCCGCCCGCGAGGTCGCTCCTGCCATGCGCCGCCGTGGGCAGGGCGTGATCGTCAATCTGGGCTCGATCAGTTGGCACCTGGGCCAGCCCGGCATGCTGCTCTACGAAACCGCCAAGGCCGGCATCGAGGGAATGACCCGGGCCCTGGCGAGCGAGCTGGGCAGCGACGGAATCCGCGTCAACTGCGTGATCCCCGGCAACGTCAAGACACCGCGCCAGTCTCGCTGGTACACCCCCGAGGATGAAGCCCAGATCGTCGCCGAGCAGAAGCTCAAGGTGCGGATCCATCCCCATCACGTGGCCGCCATGGTGCTGTTCCTCTCCTCGGATGACGCAGCGGCCTGCACCGCGCACAACTACTGGGTCGACGCCGGCTGGCTCTGATCGCGAGCCTTCCAGCACCGTCCTCGACACACCAACGGAGCTTCACAATGCCAACTCAAGTTGCTTCACAACGCCCTGTCGTGGTTCTGCTCACCTGTTGCGTCGCCGCCATCGGCGGCTTTTTGTTCGGATTCGACAGCGGCGTCATCAACGGTACCGTCGATGGTCTCCAGCAAGCCTTCCAGTCGCAGAGCGTCGGCACCGGTTTCAATGTCGCCTCGATGCTGCTCGGCTGCGCCGTCGGCGCTTTCTTCGCCGGGCGCCTGGCGGACCGGTTCGGCCGCCGCACGCTGCTGCTGGTATCCGCCGTCTTCTTCATCATCAGCGCCTGGGGGTCCGGCATCGCCGGGGGATCGCTGGAGTTCGTGATCTATCGTGTCCTGG
The DNA here is from genome assembly GCF_003206615.1 of Salinicola acroporae. GTDB lineage: Bacteria > Pseudomonadota > Gammaproteobacteria > Pseudomonadales > Halomonadaceae > Salinicola > Salinicola acroporae. The sequence continues at coordinate 135,669 of NZ_PZJW01000001.1, forward strand.
GCGGCCTGGCGGTGGGCGCGGCCAGCGTGATGTCGCCGGCCTACATCAGCGAGATCGCCCCGTCCCACCTGCGCGGTCGACTGGCGACCATCCAACAGGTGGCGATCATCGGCGGGCTGTTCTTCTCCTTTCTCAACAACTACATCCTGGCCAATGTCGCCGGCAGCTCCACCGCGCCGCTGTGGTTCGGCTTCGAGGCGTGGCGCTGCATGTTCTGGATGGAGCTGATCCCGGCGGGCATCTTCCTGATCGCACTGATGTTCATTCCGGAAAGCCCCCGATTTCTGGTCAGCGCCGGACGCCACGACAAGGCCGAGCGGGTCCTCCGCCTGGTCTACGACGAAGCGGGTACCCACAAGCGTCTGGCCGATATCCGCGCCTCGCTCTCCAGTCGTCACCAGCCACGGCTCTCCGATCTGATCAACCCGCAGACCGGCAAGGTGCTGAAACTGGTCTGGATCGGCATCGGCCTGGCGGTGTTCCAGCAGCTGGTGGGGATCAACGTGGTGTTCTACTACGGCGCCGTGCTGTGGCAGGCGGTCGGTTTTTCCGAGAGCGATGCGCTGATGATCAACGTGATCAGTGGTGCCGTCAGCATCGCCGCCTGCCTGGTTACCATCGGCCTGATCGACCGGATCGGGCGCAAGCCGCTGCTGTGGGGCGGCTCCGTGGGAATGACGGTCACCCTGGCGCTGCTGGTCTACGCCTTCTCCACCGCCGACATGGTCAATGGCAGCTTGGCGCTCTCCCCGGGCAACGGCGTTCTCGCGCTGATCGCTGCCAACGTCTACGTCTTCTTCTTCAACGTCTCCTGGGGCCCGGTGATGTGGGTCATGCTCGGCGAGATGTTCCCCAATCAGGTACGCGGCTCGGGCCTGGCCATCGCCGGTCTGTTCCAGTGGGTCGCCAACTTTGCCATCACCATGACCTTCCCGATCATGCTGGCGTCGATCGGCCTGACCGGTGCCTACGGCTTCTACGCCCTCTGCGCGTTGATCTCGGCCCTCTTCGTCGCCCGCTTCGTCCGCGAAACCAACGGCAAGGAACTCGAGGAGATGGCCTACGAGTAAGGCGACAATTCACGCAAAGAGGAGGGTCGTCGCGGCCCGGTCGAGAGCCGCGACGACCATCGCAGGTAGCGAGGTGACAATGACGAGCGAGACAAGCACGCTGGCGACAAGCGCCCCAGAGACAAGCAACACGGAGACAACCCCACGGTCAGCTCACGACCCTGCCGCCACCGTGCCGCTGATGGAGCGGATCGGCTACGGCTGCGGGGACTTGGCCAGCAATTTCATCTGGCAGGCGATGAGCATCTTCATCGTCTACTACTACACCGACGTGATCGGCGTCGCCGCCGGTATCATCGGCTCGATCATGCTGTTTTCGCGGGTGTTCGACGGCGTCTCGGACATCGCCATGGGCTACGTGATCGACAAGACCACCTCGCGACACGGCAAGGCCAGGCCCTGGCTGCTGTGGCTGGCGGTGCCGTTCGCGATCTCGGCGGTGCTGCTGTTCGCGGTGCCCGATGTCTCGCCCTTCTGGCAGACGGTCTACATCGCGGTGACCTACAACCTGGTATGCCTGGTCTATACCGGTCTCAACGTACCCTACGGCACGCTCAACTCGCTGATCACCCAGGACCAGTATCAGCGCTCGCTGCTCAACGTCTTTCGCATGAGTCTGGCGCTGGTCGGCGTGCTCCTCGTCAGCAACCTGACGCTGCCGGTCGCCACGCTGTTCGGCGGCGGCCAGGCGGGATGGATCGTCACCTTCGCGATCTTCGGCGCCATCGGCACGGGGCTGTTCCTGTTCACCTTCAAGAGCACCCGCGAGCGGGTCCAGCCTGCCGACGAGAAACGGCGCCAGGCGCCGGTCCCCCTGAAGCAGAGCCTGCTCACCCTCGGCAAGAATCGCTACTGGGCACTGGCCACGCTGTTCATCCTGATCACCTATATCTTCAACGCGCTCAATTCCGGGGCGGTCGTCTACTACGCCCAGTACCTGCTCAACGACACCTGGCTGGTGGGCGTCATCACTACCGCCTACATCGTCTTCATCCTGGCAGGCATGGCGTTCGTGGCGCCGATCACCAAGCGCTACGGCAAGCGCAACGCGATCATCGTCGGCGAGCTCATCACCCTGGTCGGCTACGGCGTCATGCTGATCGACCTCGGCAATGTCTACCTGATCGTCGCCGGCACCATCATCCGCGGGCTCGGCAAGGCACCGATCAACGGCAGCATGTTCGCGCTGCTGGGCGACACCATCGAGTACGGGGAGTGGAAGACCGGGATCCGCAACGAGGGCATGGTCTACAGCGGTGGCAGCATGGGCATCAAGATCGGCAGCGGGCTGGGGACGGCACTGCTGGGATGGATACTGGCGTTCGGCGGCTATGTCGGCGGTGGCGGCGAACAGAGCGACGCCGCACTGTTCGCGATCCAGGCGCTGTTCGTCTATCTGCCGATGGGCCTTTGCGCGCTGATGATCGTGCTGATGCTGTTCTACGACCTCGACAAGCGCTATCCGGCCATCGTCGCCGATCTCGCCGCCAAACGCTGAAACCCGTCGCGACAGGAGATCGCATGTCCCTCATCGCCAATCCCATCCTGCCCGGCTTTCATCCGGACCCGTCGATACTCCGGGTCGGCGACGACTACTACATCGCCACCTCGACCTTCGAATGGTTTCCCGGCGTCGCGCTCTATCACTCTCGGGATCTGACCCAGTGGCGCCAGTTGCCATCGCCCCTCGACCGGCGCTCGCAGTTGGACATGATCGGTGATATCGATTCCGGCGGCGTGTGGGCCCCTTGCCTGAGCTACGCGCATGGCCGCTTCCATCTGATCTACACCGACGTCAAGAGTCGCCGGGGCGCGTTCAAGGACACCCACAACTACCTGGTCAGCACCGAGCGAATCGAGGGGCCCTGGTCGGAACCGGTCTCCCTCAACAGTAGCGGCTTCGATCCCTCGCTGTTCCACGACGATGACGGCAGTAGCTGGTTGCTCAACATGATCTGGGATTTCCGCAAGGGCCGGAACGCTTTCGCCGGTATCGCTCTGCAGCGCTACGACACCGAACGCCAGCGACTCACCGGCCCCGTGCACAATATCTTTCGGGGGACGTCTTTGGGCGTCACCGAAGCCCCGCACCTCTATCGGCGAAACGGCTACTACTACCTGGTCACCGCCGAGGGCGGGACCGGTTACGGCCATGCCATGACGGTGGCCCGCTCGCGTGAGTTAACCGGTCCCTACGAGGTCGACCCGACCAACCCGGTGCTCACCTCGAATCCGGAGGCGACCGATCAGCTCCAGAAGGCCGGCCATGGCAGTCTGGTGGAAACCGCCGAAGGCGAGTGGTACTGCGCCCACCTCTGCGCCCGTCCGGTCGTCGCCGGGCGCTGCATACTGGGGCGCGAAACCGCCCTGCAGCGCTGCGTCTGGACGGAGGACGACTGGCTTCGCATCGATGGCGGCCCCTATCCCAGCCACCGGGTGGCCGGCCCGGACCTTCACTGGCAGGCTCCCCTCGCTGAGCCGGATCACGATACTTTCGAGGGCCCTGGCCTCCACCGCTACTGGCAGAGTCTGCGCAGGCCGTTCGACGACACCTGGCTGTCGCTGAGCGAGCGCCCGGGCTGTCTGCGACTCAAGGGCGGCGAGTCGATGCAGTCGACCCACCGGCAGAGCCTGCTGGCCAGGCGCCTGACCCATCTCGAGGTGGAAGTCGAGACACGCCTGTCCTTCCAGCCCGAGCATTTCCAGCAGATGGCGGGGCTGATCCTCTACTACGACACCCAGGATTACGTCTATCTGAGGGTGACCCGGGAGGAGACGCTGGGCCGTTGCCTCGGCATCGTCGTCTCGCGCCACGGCGTCTATGACGAACCGCTGACCGCCGATGTCCCTCTGATGGCGGGTGACGTACGCCTGATGGCGCGCCTGGAGCGTGAAAGTCTGCGTTTCTTTCATGCGCCGGGCGATGCGCAGGGCAATCCGGGTCGACACGCCGACGCCATCGACTGGCAGCCGATCGGCGAACCACTCGACATCTCCCATCTCTGCGACGACGATCCGGACTACATCCGTTTCACCGGCACCTTCGTCGGCCTCTGCGCCCAGGATCTCTCCGGGGCCGGCCTCGCGGCGGACTTCCACGAGTTCGACTATCGCCCAGGAAAAAGCCGCTGACCTCGATGAGATCAGCGGCTTTCGTTGGTCGGCCGGGGGCAAGGCCGTCGCCAACCGGCCTCAGCCGCCCAGCTTGGCCACCAGTTCGGCGACGTGCTTGCCCTGGAAGCGAGCGATCGCCAGCTCGTTCTCGCTGGGTGTGCGGCTGCCGTCGGGGTTGGCCAGCGTGGTCGCGCCATAGGGCGTGCCGCCGGTGATCTCGTCCATGTTGGAGAGCTCGGCGCAGCTGTAGGGCACGCCGGCGATCACCATGCCGTGATGCATCAGCGTGGTATGGATCGAGGTCAGCGTGGTCTCCTGGCCGCCGTGCTGGGTCGCGGTGGAGACGAAGGCGCTACCGATCTTGCCGATCAGCTTGCCCTGCGCCCAGAGCCCCCCGGTCATATCCCAGAAGTTGCGCATCTGTGAGGCCATGTTGCCGAACCGGGTCGGCGTGCCGACGATGATCGCGTCGTAGTCGGCCAGCGTGTCGGGGCTCTCGATCAGCGGGGCGTGCTGGTCGGTCTTGTAACCCGACTGCTCGGCTACTTCTTCGGGGACCAGCTCGGGCACCCGGCGTACGTCCACCTGGGTGCCACCGACGCTTTCGGCACCGTCCGCCACCGCCTTGGCCATGGTCTCGATATGGCCATAGCTCGAGTAATACAACACCAGCACTTTGCTCATGAGAACACTCCTTGAGGAACAGGGGTTTCGCGACGAAACGCTATTCAGGCTAGCCCGCGCCGGTGCGCGATGCTACGGCCGGGACATTGCATTTTTTACGCCGCGAGCAGCGAAACGTTCGAACGTACGGCCCCCAGGTTGAGTGCCGCGGCAGCGGTCGCCCCACGGCTTGGGGAGTTTGTTGCCGAGGAAGGATAGCCGCTATCCTGTGGACCCACCCACCGAACCGTGGCCCACACCGATGAACGGAGCATGCGATGACGACCTCCCGCGACCTGCTGGCCTCCCTGATCGGCTTCGACACCGTCTCCCGTCATTCGAATCTCGAGCTGATCGATTTCGTCGAGCGCTATCTCGCCGCTCACCGCGTGCCGGCCCAGCGCATCACCAACGTCGATGGCAGCAAGTCCAACCTGCTGGCACGCATCGGTCCAGCGGTGGAAGGCGGGGTGGTGCTTTCCGGTCATACCGATGTGGTGCCGGTCGACGGTCAACCGTGGAACAGCGACCCGTTCATCCTGACGGAGAGGCAGGACGGCCGGCTCTATGGGCGCGGCAGCTGCGACATGAAGGGATTTCTCGCCTGCGCCCTGGCGCAGGTGCCCGCCTGGCAGGCCCTCGATCTTGCGCGACCGATCTATCTGGCCTTCTCCTACGATGAGGAGATCGGCTGCCTCGGCGCACCGGCGATGATCGAACGGCTGATGGCAGATGAACCGTTGCCCGGCGCGGTGATCATCGGCGAGCCCACCTCGATGCAACCGATCGTGGCGCAGAAGGGAATCACCACCCTGCGCACCACGGTGACCGGCAGGGAGTCGCACTCCAGCCAGATCAATCAAGGGATGTCGGCGATCCATGTGGCCGCCAGGCTGGTGACGAAGATCGAGGCGATCATGCAGGAGCTGGTCGACGAAGGGGCGCTGGAACACGTCTTCAACGTCCAGCACTCGAGCCTGCATGTCGGGCTGATCGAGGGCGGCACCGCGATCAACATCATGGCGCGGCACTGCCAGTTCGACTGGGAGATCCGCCACTTGCCCAGCGATGGCTTCGAGGCGCTCTTCGCCCGTTTCGAACGCTACGCCAAGGCGCTGGAAGCCGAGCTGCGAGAGCGCGCACCGGAGCTCAGCATCGTCACCGAGCAATTGGTCGATACCGTGCCGGCGCTCGCCGATCGCGACAACGCCCCTGCCCTCGCCCTCTGCCGCGAGTGTCTAGACGATCCGAGCGTCGACACCGGCGGCGTCGCCTACGCCACCGAGGGAGGGCAGTTCCAGCGCGTCGGCCTGCCGACCATCGTGTGCGGCCCGGGAAGCATCGAACAGGCTCACCAGCCCGACGAATATATCGAGATCGACCAGCTCGAGGCCGGCGATCGCTTCATGCAACGGCTGGGCGAGCGGATGGCACGCTGAGCGCTGTCGTCACTCGCTCGTACCGGACCAGGAGACCGGATTCATGCATACACCTGCCCTCGCCGTCCGCCGCACCGCGCTGGTGGCTGTCTACGGCACGTTGAAACGTGGGCTGCGCAACCATCACTGGCTCGACGGTGCCGAATTCGTCGGCGAGGACGTCATCACCACGGCGACACTCTACGATATCGGCCCCTATCCGGGAGCCAAGGCCGAGCCTTCCCGAGGGGTGGAGATCGAAGTGTTTCGCGTTGACGCAGTCGGCCTGAAGCGCCTCGATCGCCTGGAGGACTACCGGGTAAGACGACCGCAATCCGGTGACTACGACCGCGCCGTCCATGCCACTGCATTCGGCCCGGCCTGGCTCTACCTCTACAATCGTGACGTGGCCGGCTGCCCGGTGATTCGCCAGGGCGGCTGGCCGGCACCGGCATGACGCCTCAATCGGTTCGCTGACGCCACTGTCGCGGACTGACACCATGCCAGCGCCGGAAGGCACGAGAGAACGCACTAACCTCCGAGAATCCCAGCAGCAGCGCCATCTCGGAAATACTCAGATGGGGCTGGCGTAGATAGTGAGCGGCCAGCTCCCGCCGAACGCCGTCCACGAGCTGGGTGAAGCTCACCCCCTCGCGCTGGAGGCGTCGTTGTAGCGACCAACCAGAGAGATCCAGCCGATAGGCAGCCGTCTCCAGGGTCGGTTCTCCTTGGGACAATACCTGACGCACCTGATCGCGTACGCGGTCAGCCAGCCCTTGCGCCGTTCGCTGTCCGTCGAGACGGCGAATGACGTCCTGGATCACGGTAAGTAGTAGCGGATCGCTGTCCGGCATGGGCCGATCGAGGTCGCGCTTGGGAATCAGCATCGAATTGACGGGATGGTCGAAGTAGACCTGCGTGTCGAAGGATTTGCAGTGGTCGTGCCACTGTTCGGGGCGAGGATGTTCGAACGTAACCGCTCTGGGTGCCCAGGCTGCCCCGGCGCCATGCCGTATGAGATTCAGGACCATGCCCATCGTCAGCTCTGCATCCTGACGACGGCATAGAATCCGACCGTGACGCACCTGGTAGTCGAGTCGCCAGCAGTCGTCGGTTTCCACCAGCTGGATCAATGTATCGTGCTGATGATAGGGAAAAGCTGTCACCCAGTTGCGTAACGCCGCCCCCAGCGTGGGCGAGCACAATCCGATATAGCCGATCAAGCCAAGCGCCTGCGGCTTGAACTGCTGCCCGTAGTAGAGCCCGAAGTTATCGCACTGCGAATCGCGGGCCGCGTTCTCCATCACCTGGCAATAACTGGAGAGATGGAGGCTGAGCGTCGGCTGCGATAGACGCTCGGGATCGACACCACTATGACCGAGCACCCGATCGGGATCGCCACCATGGAGGTCGATGAAATCACACAACCCCGTGGCGGCCGCCGAGAGCACGCCTTGATTGCCGCCGCCAGTCACCGCGCCCCCCTGATCCGGCAGGAAAGAAAGATCCATGATGGTTACCTGCTGAAGTGGCACTTGTCTTTGGCTCAGCAAGTTTCATACCAGCGTGAGGCCTCAAAGGGCTTGGCGCCCTCGCAGCAGATCTCCAAGCCGTTGTGGCTCCTTTGCATGCACGCAACTGGTGCAACAGCCATCGGCTCGGTTCAACCTTCGCCCACCGGCAGATGGCCATCGAGATAGCGCTGGACCAGGCGCACAGAGTGGTCGGCCCAATCCGGCCCCAGGTCAGCCACTTGCTGGGTCTGCGCATGAGACCCCACCCAAGCCAGCAATTGGATACGCCGCTGGGCGATCATCGCCGGAATGATATCGAGATCGGCCTGATCGAGATCGGCGATCTGCCGATATCCTTCGAGCCAGTGATCTACCCAGGCCAGAGCGCTTGGGTGATGCTCTTCGAAACTCAGAGCCGCGGCGAGATCGTGCATGTACCAGCCGAGACCGCAGTCGTCGAAGTCGATGACCTTGGTGTCGTCACCCTCGATCAGCAAGTTGGTCAGTCGAAGGTCCGCATGGATCAGGCCATAGCGCTCCGGCGACTGTCCGTAGCGCTCCAGCTCCCCCGCGATTCGGCCCAGCGCCCGTTCGATGATCGGCCAGTCCTTGGGGTCAAGATGGGGCGCATCCTGCCAGCGGCCCCAATGCCCCCGTTCCCCCACCATGGTTTGGTGATTCCAGACGATTCGCTTGAACCCAGAGGGGCGTCGCCAGCCGCGACTATGGCGGTGGAGCTGCGCGGTGATCTCTCCCAGCCGGCGAAAGGCGCGAGGATCGACCGCGTTGGTCGGCATCTCGCCCTCGATCCAACCGAACAGAACGGCGTGACGCGATTCGCCATCGTCCAGTGCCAGCGTCAACACCGTTTCACCATCGGCGGCAGTGACGGGCTCGGGGACCTGGAGCCCGATGTCACGTAGTGCCGCCAGCCACGAAAGTTCGCTGACGATATCCTGGTGCTGGTGATAGCCGCCTCGATGTAAGCGCAGTGCATAGCGGTTGCCGTGGGTATCGTGCAACGAGAAGGTGGCGTTTTCCGAGCGGCATAGCAGGCTCGGCGTGCTCTGGTAGGCACTCGGATAGCGCGCAATGGCAGCTTCCGCGAGGCGAAAAAGCGAAGCGTTATCCAGCGAATCGGCCTGAGTGGCAGCCATGAGCTGACTCCTTGAACGGGGCATACGCTGACAGCATGCGATTAATGCCACACGTTCGGCTTGACCGCCCGGTGCGAACATTTGACTTCGCGTGACACCACGGCGATTCGGACGGCCATGTTGACTCTCGGACACAGACGGCGCCGTGCCTGGGTCAAGTTTTTGCAGCGTCCGACGCGCATCATCGGCTACCTGGATCGCTACCACTTCCATTCTCGCCAGGGAGATCATCATGCTGAAGACCAATGCCTTCGACGCGAATGCCAGCGACTCGCTGAGCGCCGACAAGCGCGATATGATCAAGCGCCGCCGCCGGCTGCTCGGCCCGGCCTATCAACTGTTCTACAAAGACCCACTGCATCTGGTCCGCGGCGAAGGGGTGTGGGTATTCGACGCCGACGGTCGGCGCTATCTCGACGTCTACAACAACGTGCCCTCGGTGGGACACTGCCATCCGCGCGTGCTGGCGGCACTGACCCACCAGGCAGGGCTGCTCAATACCCATACCCGCTACCTGCATGACAACGTGCTGGATTTCGCCGAGAAGCTGATCGGCACCATGCCCCCGGCACTCAGCCAGGTGATGTTCACCTGCACCGGCAGCGAGGCGAACGACCTAGCACTGCGCATTGCCGAGGACTACACCGGCGGTACCGGCATGATCGTGACCGACTACAGCTATCATGGCATGACCAAGTCGATCGCCGCCCTCTCTGCATCGATGGGTCCCTATGTCAAACTCGACCGTGACGCCCGCGCCATTCCTGCGCCGATCCACGACCCCGCCAACCCGGAAGCGGTCGGCAAGCGCTTCGCCGCCGATGTCAGGGCGGCGATTGCCGACATGCAGCGTCACGGCATCAAGCCGGCCGCGCTGCTCATCGATACCTTCTTTACCAGCGACGGCGGCTTCTTCGACCCGCCGGGCTTTTTGCAGGAGGCGGTCGAGGCAATCCGCGACGCTGGTGGACTCTACATCGCCGACGAGGTACAGCCCGGCTACGGCCGTAGTGGGGAGCACATGTGGGGCTTCCAGCGCCACGGACTGGTGCCAGATCTGGTGACACTGGGCAAACCGATGGGCAACGGCCATCCGATGGCCGCGACCGTGGTCAAGCCGCATATCCTAGAGCGCTTCGGCAGCGAATCAAGCTACTTCAACACCTTTGGCGGCAATACCGTCTCCGCCGCTGTTGGCCTGGCGGTTCTGGAAGTGATTGAACAGGAGAACCTACTGCCGTCGATCCGTCAGGCCGGCAAGACCATCGTCGACGGCATAGCCGCGCTCGCGAGGCGCTATCCCGTTGTTGCTAACGTGCGAGGCGTGGGCCTTTACGCGAGCGTCGAGATCGTCGATGCCGAAGGCCGGCCGGACGCCGCGATGGCGCTCAAGATCGTCAACGGTCTGCGTGACGAGGGGGTACTGATCGGCGCCATCGGCCCACACTCGAACATCCTCAAGATTCGCCCGCCGCTGGTGTTCAAGGCAGAGCACAGCCGGATGCTGGTGACAGGACTGGAGACGGTACTCTCGCGCCTGTGAAAGGCCACTCCCATCAAAAGTGCTTTATCAGCCACTCATGACGGAGAACGACATGTCATCGCCGACAACAATAAATACGCTGAAGCCGACACTGGGCCCGATACAACTATGGGGGATCGCCGTCGGGCTGGTGATTTCAGGCGAGTACTTCGGCTGGAGCTACGGGTGGGGCGTCGCCGGAACCCTGGGTTTCCTGGTGACAACGCTCATGGTCGCCACAATGTATAGCTGTTTCATCTTCAGCTACACCGAGCTCACCACCGCCATTCCCCACGCCGGCGGCCCATTCGCATTCAGCCGCCGCGCTTTCGGTGAGTTCGGTGGCATGATCGCCGGAATGGCCACGCTGATCGAGTTCGTGTTCGCCCCGCCGGCCATCGCGCTCGCCATCGGCGCCTATCTCAACGTCCAGTATCCGACCCTGAATCCGCAGCTGGCGGCCATCGGCGCCTACGCCATCTTCATGACACTCAATATCCTGGGCGTGAAGCTGGCGGCGATGTTCGAACTGCTGGTCACCTCGCTGGCGGTGATCGAGCTGCTCATCTTCATGGGCGTGGTCGCGCCGGGATTCAGCATGGCCAATTTCGTCGCTAATGGCTGGGCGGGCAGTCACGAGTTCACCGGGCATGCGATGTCCGGCATCTTCGCCGCCATCCCGTTCGCCATCTGGTTCTTCCTCGCTATCGAAGGTGCGGCGATGGCTGCCGAAGAGACTCGCGATCCCCGCCGCACCATCCCCCGAGCCTACATCAGCGGCATCATCACTCTGGTTATCCTTGCCTTCGGCGTGATGATGATGGCTGGTGGCGTCGGCGACTGGCGCACGCTCTCCGATATCAACGATCCGCTGCCGCGGGCGATGAGGATGGTGGTAGGCGAGGACTCCCGCTGGATGCACATGCTGGTCTGGATCGGACTGTTCGGCCTAGTCGCCAGCTTTCACGGCATCATCCTGGGCTATTCGCGCCAATTCTTCGCCCTGGCCCGCGCTGGCTACCTGCCGCGTGGCCTGGCCAGGCTCTCCCGTTTTCAGACGCCCCACCGAGCGATTCTCGCCGGCGGTGTCATCGGCATCGCCGCGATTCTCAGCGACGGACACTTCGACCTGCAGGGCATGAGCCTAACTGCCGCGATGATCACCATGGCGGTGTTCGGCGCCATCGTCATGTATGTCATGAGCATGCTGAGCCTGTTCCGGTTGCGCCGCGTCGAGCCGGACCTCGAGCGCTGGTATCGCGCGCCCGGCTACCCGGTCGTGCCGCTTGTCGCGCTGCTAATGGCACTGGTCTGTCTCGTCGCCATGCTCTGGTTCAACCCGACGATCGCGCTGCTCTTCGTTGGCCTGATGCTGCTGGGAGGGCTCTACTTCTTGTTGACCAAGACACAGCGCAGGGATGCGGAAGATACGATCGCCATGACCCCCTGACGACTTGAGAGGACGCACACGACTCCGGCGAGGCACCTCGCCGGAGCCTGTCGTCCCGCGCTTCATGCATCGAAGAATACTCTCAGCACATGGTCCATGTGCACTTCCATCGCCTTCCTCGCCGCATCGGGATCGCGACTCTCGATCGCTGCCAGGATGCGCTGGTGGTCATCCTGCGATTGGCGAGGCATGTCGGTCTCCATGAACAGTTCCTGGAGACGGCGAAACATCTTGCCGTACTGGTGGCCGAGCAGATGCTTGAGGGTCATGGCATAGGCCGCGTTGCCCGAGGCCTCGGCGATACGGATATGCAGAAGCCGGTCGCCGGCCTGGTTGCGGCCACCGTGCCGGTTGTCCTCGACATTGCGGGCATAGGCGGCGCGCATCGCGGCGAGATCCTCGTCGCTGGCGTTGAGCGCCGCCAGCGCCGCCGTCTCTGGCTCGAGATAGCGTCTCGCCTGTAACAGCGAGAACGGCGGGATTTCCTGGTCCAGATCGAGCTCGACCTCGCTGGCGAATTCGGGATCCAGCGCCCACCCTTCCTGGCGCCGGGCCGCGCTCATCACCGAACTGCCCACCTCCTCGTGCCGCTCCAGCACCATCACGCCATGGCCAACGCGCACCTCCACTTGGCCGATGACCTCCAGTGCGATCAGCGCCTCCCGCACCGACGCCCGACTGACTCCCAACTGCTGCGCCAGGTCGCGCTCCGGCGGCAGCAGGGTGCCCGGGGGGAACTCCCCCTGGCGGATCAAAACCAGCAACTGGTCGGCAATCTGGCGATAGAGCCGCTGTGCGCGAATGGTCTGGATCGGCATCCATCGATCTCCCGGTTTCATGAGCAGGACGAGCCTGGCTCTGCTAGAAGCATTGACGGCCGACGTCTTTCCGAGTGTCAACGTCGCAGCGGCGAACGCCGCCATTTCTGAGGCAGAGCCTAGACATTGGTCGCAAATGACAACGCTGCCAGCGGCTTTCGGCGGCTTATTAGACGTTTGGCGATTTGCGAGTCGTTTCCGCAAAGGATAATACTTGGACCAATGGTCAGGCCTTTAGACATTAGAACCGACACAGGCCCCGGAATCAAAAAACCGTCTCGATCACGCCACAGGAGCCAGTGCCATGCGACTCGCCCACAAGACCGCCCTGATTACCGCTGCCGGCCAGGGGATCGGCCGTGCCACCGTCGAGCGTTTTCTGGCCGAGGGCGCCCGCGTGATCGCCACCGACATCGACGCTGCCAAGCTGGAAGGATTGGCCAACGCCCAGTGCCACGCGCTGGACGTCACCGATGGCGAAGCCGTGCGGGAGCTGATCGAGTCGCTGCCGCCGCTGGATATCCTGTTCAACTGCGCCGGCACGGTGCCGAGCGGCTCGATCCTCGAGTGCGACGACACCCAGTGGCGCTTCGCCCAGCGCCTCAACGTCGACTCCATGTTCTACACGATCCGCGCCGCCCTGCCAGCGATGCTGGACAACGGCGGCGGTAGCATCATCAACATGTCGTCGCTCGCCTCCAGCGCCAAAGGGGTGGTCAACCGCTTCGCCTACGGCACGACCAAGGCCGCGGTGATCGGGCTGACCAAATCCGTTGCCGCCGACTACATGACCCGCGGCATCCGCTGCAACGCGATCTGCCCCGGCACCGTCGACTCCCCTTCCCTGCGGGAGCGGGTCGCCGAGCAGGCACGCCGACAAGGCCGCACCAACGACGAGGTATTTGCCGAGTTCATCGCCCGCCAACCCATGGGCCGGCTGGGCAAGGTGGAGGAGATTGCCGCGCTGGCGACGCACCTGGCCAGCGACGAGGCCGCCTTCATCACCGGCACGGTGCAGATGATCGATGGCGGCTGGTCGAATTGATGGAAACTCTCGTAGCTCGTAGCTCGACATTAGACGCCCTTCGCTTATGGATACAGAAAAGGAGATCGCATGAAACTGCTACGCCACGGCCCCAAGGGTCAGGAAAAGCCCGGTCTGGTCGATACCAACGGGGTCGTTCGCGATCTCTCCGGCCAGATCGACGATATTGCCGGCGACGTGCTCTCCGACTCGGGCCTGGCCCGGCTGGCGCAGATCGATACCGCCAACCTGCCCGAAGTCTCCGCCGATACGCGGCTCGGCCCTTGTGTCGGCCGGGTCGGCAAGTTCATCTGCATCGGTCTCAACTACTCCGATCACGCCGCCGAGACCGGTGCCGAGGTGCCCGCCGAGCCGGTCGTGTTCAACAAGTGGACCAGCGCCATCTGCGGTCCCAATGACGACGTCGAGATTCCCCGCGGTTCGACCAAGACCGACTGGGAAGTGGAGCTGGGCGTGGTGATCGGCAAGGGCGGGCGCTATATCGACGAAGCCGATGCCATGAACCATGTCGCCGGCTACTGCGTGGTCAACGACGTCTCCGAGCGCGAGTACCAGCTCGAACGCTGCGGCAGCTGGGACAAGGGCAAGGGATGCGACACCTTCGGCCCGCTCGGCCCGTGGCTGGTCACCCGCGACGAGATCAGCGACCCGCAGAACCTCGACATGTGGCTCGAGGTCGACGGCAAGCGCTACCAGAACGGTTCGACCCAGACGATGGTCTACGGGGTCGCCCATTTGATCGCCTATCTCAGCCGTTTCATGAGCCTGCAACCGGGTGACGTGATCTCTACCGGCACGCCCCCGGGCGTCGGCATGGGTCAGAACCCGAAAGTCTTCCTCAAACCGGGTCAGACCATGCGCCTGGGCATCGAGGGTCTGGGCGAACAGCAGCAGCGCTGCGTCGAGAGCTGATGCGGTAGAACGCCACCCCTGACCGGTGTTGCCGGGAGGGGTGGCTCGTCAATATTGGCCTGACCTTTGGGCCTATGCATCCGCTACTCTTGTGTCATCGACGCCTCAAGGAGCGTTTTCATGCAAGTCGTCGTCTGCTCGAAGCCGAACGAGATGAGCCTCATCGACCGACCGGTGCCCGATTGCCAGCCCGGCGAGGCGCTGGTGGCGATTCGTCGCATCGGTATCTGCGGCACCGACATTCACGCCTTCGGCGGCAATCAGCCCTACTTCGACTACCCCCGCGTGCTCGGCCACGAGCTGGGCGGCGAGGTGGTCGCGGTGGCCGCTGACGTCGACCCGTCACTGGTCGGCCAGGCGGTCTACGTCATCCCCTACCTGCACTGCGGCGAGTGCCGCGCCTGCCGTCAAGGCCGCACCAACTGCTGTCAGCGACTCGAGGTGATCGGCGTCCATCGCGACGGCGGCATGGCGGAGAGGCTAAATGTCCCGGCATCCCATCTGGTGCCGGTGCCCGGCCTGTCGGCGGAAGCGCTGGCACTGGTCGAGTGCCAGGCCATCGGCGCCCACGCCGTGCGCCGCGCCCAGGTCGCCGCCGACGAACTGGTGCTGGTGGTCGGTGCGGGGCCGATCGGTATCGGCGTGCTGCAGGTGGCCAAGAGCTGCGGTGCACGGGTGGCGATGATCGATACCAATCGCGACCGCCTGGCACTGTGCCGCGACGACTTGGGTGCCGATGCCGTCTGGCACGCATTCGACGACGAGATCGGCGCCGAGATCGAGATGCTCAACGACGGCGCCTTGGCCGACGTGGTGTTCGACGCCACCGGCAACCCCGGGGCGATGAACCGTGGCTTCGACTTCGTCGGCCACGGCGGGCGCTACGTCCTGGTCAGCGTGGTCAAGGCGGACGTCAGCTTCAGCGACCCGGAGTTCCACAAGAAGGAGCTCACCCTTCTCGGCAGTCGCAACGCCACACACGAGGATTTCGAGACCGTCACCCGGCTGATGGCCAGTGGCGACCTCCTCACCGAACCGTTGATCACGCACCGCGGCCGGCTCGAGGAGCTGCCGACGTTGATGCCCCAGTGGTGCGCGCCCGACAGCGGCGTGGTCAAGGCGATGGTGACGCTGGATGCCGAACCCGCGAGAGCCGAACCATGAGCGATACACGCCTCGAGACCATCGGCACCGACGGCCCGACCCGGATCACCCTGCGCATCCATCCCGACGACAACGTGGCGGTAGCGCTGACCGACCTGCCGGCCGGCCGCCGGGTCGTGATCGACGACCAAGATATCACCCTCGCCGACAATGTCCGCCACAAGCACAAGTTCACCCTCGAGGCGCTTTCACCGGGCGATATCGTCACCCTGTACGGTGTCACCGTGGGCAAGGCGACGCGAGCCATTCCCCTGGGCGGCGTCATCAGCGTGGACAACCTCGCCCACGCCACGGAGAGCGATGACGTCCAGCCCGGCAGCAAGACCTGGACGCCGCCGGAGGTGGCGCGCTTCCAGGGCACGACCTTCGATGGGTTCCATCGCCCCGACGGCGGCGTCGGCACCGCCAACGTCTGGCTGGTGATCCCGCTGGTGTTCTGCGAGAACCGCAATATCGAGGTACTGCGCCAATGCGTTGCCGATGCCCTGGGCGACGACCCTTACCGTGGCTACAAGCGCATGGCGCGGCAAATGCTGGACGGGATGCCCGATGACTCGCTCGGCGACCCTTTCGAATCGCAGGCGCCAAGACGCTTCCCCCATGTCGATGGCGTGCGCTTCCTGACCCATACCCTGGGTTGCGGCGGCACCGACGACGATGCCGAGGCGCTGTGCCAGTTGCTGGCCGGCTATATCTGCCACCCCAACGTGGCAGGGGCGACGGTGCTGAGCCTCGGCTGCCAGAAGGCGCAGATCGCGATGCTCAAGGCGGCAGTGGCCCAGCGCGACCCGAAGCAGTTGCGAACGGTGGACTATTTCGATCAGCAGTCCTCACCCAGCGAGGAAGCGCTGATTCGCAACGCGCTGCAGTCGATCTTCGACGGCCTGGCGGCGGCCAACCGCATCACCCGACAGCCGGCACCGCTGGCCAAGCTCACCCTCGGTGTCGAATGCGGCGGTTCCGACGGTTTTTCCGGGATCTCCGCCAATCCGCTGGTGGGCGCCGTGGTCGATCGGCTGGTGGCGCTGGGCGGTAGCGGCATTCTCGCCGAGTTCCCGGAGCTTTGTGGGGTCGAGCACGAGCTGGTTGCCCGCTGCACCGACACGGATGTCGCCGGACGCTTCCGCGATCTGATGCAGGCCTATCAGCGCCACGCCGCGGCGGTGGGCGCCGATTTCTCGATGAATCCCTCGCCGGGCAACATCCGCGACGGCCTGATCACCGACGCGATGAAATCCGCCGGCGCGGCCAAGAAAGGCGGCGATGGCCCGGTGGTCGACGTGCTCGACTACACCGAGCCCCACCGGCGCCCCGGGCTCAGCCTGCTCTGCACGCCGGGCAACGATGTCGAATCGACCACCGCCCTGGCCGGCTCCGGCGCCAACCTGATCCTCTTCACCACCGGGCTCGGCACGCCCACCGGCAATCCGGTGGCGCCGGTGCTCAAGATCGCCAGCAACAGCGAGCTGGCGGCGCGCATGCGCGACATCATCGACTTCGACGCCGGCCCCATCGTGCGTGGCGAACGCAGCATCGACGAACTGGCGGAAGCACTGCTGACACTGTGCATCGAGGTCGCCTCGGGGCGTCACCCGTCACACGCCCAGCGCCTCTCCCAGCACGACTTCATTCCCTGGAAGCGCGGGGTCTCGCTATGACGACCACCAGCCACGCGAACGACTACCGCGACGCCGGTATCGTCCAGTTTGGCACCGGACGTTTCCTGCTCGCCCACGTCGACGCGCTGGTCTCGGAGTCGCTGGAGCGCGGAGAGAGCGACGAGCGCATCGTGGTGGTTCAGAGTTCGACCCGGGAGGAAGGCAAGCGCAAGGCGCGCCTGCTGGCCGAGCAGCGCCGCTATCCGGTGCGGATTCGTGGCCGCCGTGACGGCGCGACCATCGATCGCGAGCAGGTGGTCGACAGCGTCGCCGGCTGCCTGATCGCCGCCGAACAGTGGGACGTGCTCAAGCGCCACGTGGTCGAGCACGCCCGTATCATCGTCTCCAACACCGCCGACAACGGTTACGAGGTTGGCGACGACTCGAGCCTTGCCAGCGTGCCGGCGAGCTTTCCCGGTAAATTGACGCAGCTGCTGCGGGCGCGCTTCGAGGCCGGCAACGACGGCCTGACGATCCTGCCCTGCGAGCTGATCGAGCACAACGCCAGCCGGTTGAAATCACTGGTAACGGCGATGGCCAGCCGCGACGGCGGCTCCCCCCGCGACAGCGAGGCATTCGTCGACTGGCTCGACCACTGCTGCGTCTGGGCCGACACGCTGGTGGATCGCATCGTCTCGGCACCGCTGGAGCCGCTGGGAGCCATCGCCGAACCCTACGCGCTCTGGGCCATCCAGCGCCAACCCGGCCTGGCGATTCCCTGCCTCCATCGAGATGTCGAGGTCGTCGACGACCTGCGCCCGGCGATGCTGCGCAAGCTGCACATTCTCAATCTCGCCCACACCTATCTGGTCGACCGCTGGCAGCGTGCCGACCGGCCAGTGGAATTCGTGCGCGAGGCGATGGCACGCCCCGAGCTGAGCGAGCCGCTGCGCGCGCTGCTCGACGACGAGGTGCTGCCGGTGCTGGCCGCCGAACTGCCGTGGGATGAGCTCGAACGCTACCGCGACGTCACCCTGGAGCGCTTCGCCAACCCCTTTCTCGACCACCGCCTGGCGGACATCGCCCAGCACCATGCAACCAAGCTGGAGCGCCGCCTGCGTCCGGTGGTGGGGCAGGCGCGCCTGCAGGGGCGTGCCACGCCCAGGCTCGACGAGGCGTTGCCATGACAGCCCCGCCCCTTGCCGCAGACACACGACCGATCCACCACGACCAACCGACAGCACTCGGAGCACGCTCATGTTGACTCAACGATTCTTCCGATTGACCGCCTCGCTCGCCCTGGCGGGCCTTTCCACCGTCGCCCTGACGGGCGTGGCCCAGGCCGCCACCGAGATCCGCGTCGCCTACGGCAACCAGCCGGGCGAGCCGGTCGACGTGGCGGTCAAGGCCTGGGCGAAAGAGGTCGCGGAAGCGAGTGATGGCGAGTTGACGCTGAAGGCGTTTCCCGCCAGCCAGCTCGGCGGCGAAACCGAAGTGATGGAACAGGCCCGGTTCGGCTCGCCACTGATCACCATCACCGCCTACTCCAACTTCATCAGCTCGGTACCGGACCTCGCCGTGCTGGACGCGCCCTATCTGGCCAAGGACTTCGACAGCAAGCTCAAGGTCTTCGATTCCGACTGGTTCGCCGAGCAGGAACAGAAGGTCGAGGAAGCCGGCTATCACATCGTGATTCCCAACACCGTCTACGGCGTGCGCCAGTTGCTCTCCCGCGAGCCGGTGGCCACGCCGGAAGACCTGGCCGGGGTCAAGATCCGGGTTCAGAACTCGCCGATGTACGTCGCCGCGATCAAGGCGATGGGCGCGGTGCCCACGCCGATGTCACTGGGAGACGTCTACCCCTCCCTGGCCCAGGGCCTGGTCGACGGCGTCGAGAATCCGCTGCCGGTACTCTACGGCGGCAAGTTCTATGAAGTGGTGAAGAACCTCAACCTTACCTCGCACATGCACACCGTCGCCCCCTTCGTCACCGGCGAGGCGTTCTGGCAGCAGTTGAGCCCCGAGGACCAGAAGATCCTTACCGAGACCGGTCAGGAGATGGCCCAGAACCTGCGAACCCTGGTCGAGGAGCAGACCGAGAAGTCGCTTCAGCAACTCGAGGATGCCGGTGTCCAGGTCCACGAGGTGGATACCGCCCCGTTCCGCGAGCGCGCTCAGGAAGAGATTCCCAAGGCGTTCCCGCAGTGGAGTGAAGGGCTGTATCAGAAGGTCAGCAACATCATCAACGACTAGTATCGATGCCTGCGCGAGCGAATCGCGGCGTTGCGCGGGGCTCGAAGCCCTCGCCTGACACCCCGTTATGTCTCGTGTGACTCGTAGCCTTCGGCAACTCGCCCTCACGGGCCGCCCGGCGGGCGTTCTCTCCGCTGCGCTACGAGTCTGCGCCCCGCGCGCCTTGCGACCCACCTGGATGTGGGAAGTGCGGTTGTTCGTCGGGAACGAATATAACCGCTTCATCTCGCTCGGCAATCGATCCTGCTCTGATCAACGTTGCAACGTGGCTGTCGCTCACGCCCCAAGGGTTGAAATCCATGCAAACGCTTTTCAAGGCGCTCGACCGCCTGATGCGGCTCGATGAGGTGATCGCCAGCCTGGCGCTGTTCGGGCTGTTCGTGGTCGCCATCGCCAATGTCTTCATGCGCTACCTGTTCTCGTCTCCGCTGGCGTGGAGCGAGGAGATCCTGCAGCTTTTGATGGTGTGGGCGACCTTTCTCGGCGCCAGCGCGCTGGTGCGGCGCAACGAGCACGTCCTGATCGGCCTGCTGGGGGACAAGCTGCCGCCCCGGCTGCGTCGCTGGAATACCCGGCTCTTCAACGTCGGCATCGTCATGCTGTGTGCCCTGGCGATGCTCTACTGGGGGCTGGAACTGCTGCCCTTCTCGCGCTTTCGCAGCACGCCGATGCTGCAGATCCCTTACACCTGGATCCATGTCGCCATCCCCATCAGCGCCGCCATGATGCTCTACCACGGGCTGGTGCGGCTGGTCAGCGATGACCGTGACGTGGCGTCAGCGGACGCGACCGCAGATGTCCTGACCGCCGATGTCTTGAATACCAAGGAGTGATATCGATGGCCGTTGGCATTGCGCTCGTCGCGCTCTTCATCCTGTTCTGCCTGGGCACGCCGGTCGCCTTCGCGCTGTTCGCGTCGAGCCTGGCCTACTTCCTGATCGGTGCCGACCAGCCCATGGTGACGCTGATCCAGCGCCTCGCCGGCGGGCTGGAGTCGATATCGCTGCTGGCGATTCCGTTCTTCATCATGGCCGGCGTGTTCATGAACCACTCCGGCATCACCGAGCGCCTGCTCAAGCTGGCCGAGCTGATGACCCGCCGCCTGCACGGCGGGCTGGCCCAGGCCAACGTGCTGCTGAGCACCTTCATGGGCGGGCTCTCCGGTTCCAACATCGCCGACGCGGCGATGAACGCCAAGCTGCTGGTGCCGAGCATGACCAGGGCCGGCTACCCCAAGGCGTTCTCCAGTGCGATCACCGCCTCGTCGTCGCTGATCACCTCGACCATACCGCCGGGCATCGCGCTGATCGTCTACGGCTACGTCAACAACGTCTCGATCGGCCGGCTGTTCCTGGCCGGCGTCGTCCCCGGGGTGCTGATGGCGATCGCCATGATGGCGCTGGTATCGATCCAGTGCCGCCGCCTCGGCTACCAGAAGCCGCGCCGCGAACGTGTATCGCGTCACGAGTGGGTCAGCGTGACCCGCGCCGGTATCATCGCCCTGCTGCTGCCGGTAGTGGTGATCGGCGGTATCCGTATCGGCGTGTTCACGCCCACCGAGGCGGGCGCCATGGCGGTGCTCTACGCGCTGATCGTGGGGCTGTTCGTCTACCGTCAGATGGGGCTCGGCAGCGTCGCCGTGGCCACCCGCGAATCGCTGATGGCCTCGGTCAACGTGCTCTTCATCATCGCCGTGGCGTCGGGCTTCGCCCGCGTGCTCACCTGGGAGCAGATTCCGCAGCAGATCGCGCTGATGCTCTCCTCGGGCG
Source organism: Salinicola acroporae (assembly GCF_003206615.1). Taxonomy (GTDB): domain Bacteria; phylum Pseudomonadota; class Gammaproteobacteria; order Pseudomonadales; family Halomonadaceae; genus Salinicola; species Salinicola acroporae. Next base: position 157,136 of record NZ_PZJW01000001.1, read on the forward strand.
TCGGCAGCGCGGTCGCCTTCCTGTTGATCGCCAACCTGCTGCTGCTGGTGCTGGGGATGTTCCTCGAGGGCAACGCCATCCTGATCGTGCTGTCGCCGCTGCTGGCGCCGGTCGCCGCTCAGTTCGGCATCGACCCGGTGCACTTCGGCATCGTCTTCATCCTCAACGCCTCGATCGGCACGATAACGCCACCGCTGGGGACGGTGATGTTCACCACCTGCTCGATCACCGGCGTCTCGATCGGCGCCTTCATTCGCGCCATCGTGCCCTACTGGCTGCTGCTGGTGGCGCTGCTGCTGGTGGTCACCTTCGTTCCCGCGGTCTCGCTGACACTGCCCAACTGGGTGTTTTGAGCGCCGATGAAAGCCATGCGGGGGCGCTGCCGGATAAGACAATGGCCGTATGTCGGCCATTGTCAGTCGCTTCGCCATCGATCAGGCGGGTAAGATGACGTTGCGCCGAAATATGTCGAACATATTTCTTCATGACACCGTGAGTCGAGACTTTACTTCGTGTCGGACAAGCCAACGCCCCCCGCTGCCAAACGCATCAGCGTCTCCGAAGCGCTGGTACGCGAGATCTTCGCCGGCCGCTACCAGCCCGGCGACTTCGTGCCCAAGGAGATCGATCTCTGCGAACGGTTCGCGCTCAATCGTTCGGCCGTGCGCAGTGATCTGCGTCAACTGGTGGATGCCGGCATCATCGAGCGCATCTCCGGGTACGGTTCCCGCGTTCGCCCCTACTCCGAATGGAATATCCTCGATCCCCAGGTCACCGACTGGATGGTCCGTTTCGCCACTCCCGTTCCGGGTATCCAGCGCGAGATCCTGGCGTTCCGATTCGACGTCGAACCCTACGTAGCGATGACGGCGGCCAAGCGCGCCACGGCGAGGGACCTGGTGGCAATCGAGGAAGCCTTCGAGGGCATGGGCCAGCATCTGCGCCAGCCCGCGGATGCCGGTCACCGCGCCCGCCTGCACAGCGACTGCGACGTGGCCTTTCATGTCGCCATCTTCAAGGCGACCCACAACATCGTCTGGACCCAGCTCTCGCACATTCTGAAGCCCTCGATTCACTTGCTGGTGGAGACCTCCAATGTCAGCGCCAGTGATCCCGAGGAGAGCCTGGAGCGCCATCGCGAGCTGATGGAGTGCATTCGCACCCGTCGCCCTCGGGACGCCTTCTTCGCCTCGGTGGCGGTACTGGAGGGCACGGCTGCCGCGCTTGGCATCGAGATGCCGGACACGCGACTGGGAGAGATACCCGAAGCGCTGGGCGACCGATAGCTCGAGGCTGCCCGCACAATTTACCCTCACCGCATGATCAGGAGGTTCCATGGATCTAGGCATCAACGGCCGCTGGGCCATCGTCTGCGCCGCCAGCCAGGGGTTGGGCAAAGGGTGCGCCACCGCCTTGGCGAGAGAAGGCGTCAATCTGGTCATCAATTCGCGCCGCCAGGAGGCTCTCGAGGCGGTGGCGGAGGAGCTGCGCCGGATGAACGCGGCGATCGAGGTACGCGCGATCGCGGGCGATATCGGCGACCCGGCCACTCGGCAGGCCCTGCTATCCGCCGTGCCTCAGGTCGATATTCTGATCAACAACAACGGCGGGCCGCCCCCGGGCGATTTCCGCGACTGGTCGCGGGACGACTGGATCGCCGCGCTGGATGCCAACATGCTCGCGCCCATCGCGCTGATCCAGGCCTGCGTCGACGGCATGGCGGAGCGCGGCTTCGGTCGCATCGTCAATATCACCTCGTCGGCGGTGAAAGCGCCGATCGACGTGCTCGGGCTGTCCAACGGCGCCCGTAGCGGCCTGACCGGATTCGTCGCCGGCACGGCCCGCCAGTCACGCCTCGCCAGCCGCAATGTCACCATCAACAACCTGTTGCCGGGGAGCTTCGACACCCAGCGTCTGCGCGGTAACATCGAGCGAGCGGCCGGCAAGGCCGGGCGCGACGCCGAGGATGTCGCCAGTGACCGAGCCACAGCGATCCCCGCCGGCCGCTTCGGCAAACCCGAAGAGTTCGGTGACGTCTGCGCCTTCCTCTGCAGCCAGCAGGCCGCCTACATGACCGGTCAAAACGTGCTGCTCGATGGCGGCGCCTATCCGGGGACTTTTTAGGGCGCCCGAAGCCGCGCCTGTCCGGGGGCTTACTACGGCGCCCGTAGGCGCGGCTTTATCTTGGTCGAAATGCTCCGAGACGCACCTCTGTCTCTAGCGCTTCCAAGCTAGCGCCGCTCTCTGGAGAGCCCGAGGCTCACCCTCGCTCTTGGCTCTTGGCTCTTGGCTCGTCGCTCTTAGCTCGTCGCTCGTCGCTCGTCGCTCGTCAGTGGTTGTCCCGCGGCAGGTCCCAGGCAATGGCGCGGTACTTGGTCGCCGGCGCCAGGGTCATGCCGCGGTCCAGCGGCTCGACCATCGAGCGCTGGATCTCCTGCCACGGGGTCTGATGATCGCGATAGGGATAGCCGCCGCTGGCCTCGAGCCTGGCGCGTCTTGCCGCCAGTTCCTCGTCGTCGATCAGCAGATTGGCTTCGCCACGCTTGAGATCGATACGGATCCGATCACCGGTTTCCAGCAGAGCCAGACCGCCACCGGTCGCCGCTTCCGGTGAGGCGTTGAGAATCGAGGGCGAGCCGGAGGTTCCGGACTGGCGCCCGTCACCGAGGCATGGCAGCGAGTCGATACCCCGCTTGATCACCGCTTCCGGCGGCTGCATGTTGACCACCTCGGCGCCTCCGGGGTGTCCCACCGGGCCAGCGCCGCGCATCACCAGGATCGTGTTCTCGTCGATGTCCAGCGCCGGGTCGTCGATGCGCGCGTGATAGTCCTCGGAGCCGTCGAAGACAGCGACCTTGCCCTCGAATGCCTCCGGGTCCTCCGGCCTGGAGAGATAGCGGCGGCGAAAGTCATGCGAAATGACGCTGGTCTTCATCAGCGCGGAGTCGAACAGGTTGCCCTTGAGGTTGAGGAAGCCAGCCGACTCGACCAGCGGATCGGCGTAGCGCCGGATCACGTCGTCATCCTGGGTCTCGCGACCGAAGCAGTTGGTGTGGAGCGTCTGGCCGTTGACCGTCAGTGCGTCGCCATGGAGCCGCCCTGCCGTCAGAAGTTCGTGAACCACCGCCGGCACGCCACCGGCGCGGAAGAATTCCTCGCCGAGATAGGCACCGGCCGGCATCACGTTGGCAAGCAGCGGTATGGCATGCCCGAGGCGTTGCCAGTCATCGTTGGTGAGCTCGATCCCGGCATGCCGGGCGATGGCGTTGATATGCACGGGCGCATTGCTGGAACCGCCCAGCGCGGAGCAGACGACGATGGCGTTCTCGAACGCTTCCCGGGTGAGGATGTCGCTCGGGCGCAGGTCCTCCCACACCATCTCGACGATCCTAACGCCGGTCTCATAGGCGACCATCGGCCGCTCCTTGTAGGGCGCGGGAATCATCGCCGAGCCGGGCAGGCTCATGCCCAGCGCCTCGGCCATGGAGTTCATGGTCGAGGCCGTCCCCATGGTGTTGCAATGCCCCACGGACGGGGCCGAGTCGGCGATCCTGGCCAGGAACTCGGGGTAGTCGATCTCGCCGGTGGCGAGGCGCTTGCGCAGCTCCCACACGATGGTACCCGAACCGACCCTTTCCTTGCCGCGCCAGCCGTTGAGCATCGGTCCGCCGGAGAGCACGATCGCCGGAATATCGGCGGTGGCGGCAGCCATCAGGCAGGCCGGCGTGGTCTTGTCGCAGCCGGTGGTCAGCAGCACCCCGTCCAGCGGATAGCCGTGCAGTACCTCGACCAGGCCCAGGTAGGCAAGATTGCGGTCCAGTGCGGCCGTCGGCCGGCGCACGTTCTCGTGGATCGGATGCAGCGGGAACTCGAACGGGATGCCGCCCGCCGCACGGATGCCGGCCTTGACCCGCTCCACCAGTTGGATGTGATGCCGGTTGCATGGCGTCAGGTCGGAGCCGGACTGGGCAATGCCGATGATCGGCCTGCCGGAGGAGAGCTCTTCCAGCGTAATGCCGTAGTTCATGTAGCGCTCCAGGCAGAGCGCCGTGGTACCGGCGTGGTCGGGATTGTCGAACCACCAGCGCGAGCGCAACTGGTCGGCGGTTCGGCGGGGACGTTCGCTCATGATCAGGACTCCAGAACGGTCAGGTCCGGCGTCCACCGGCCGGGCAGCCGCCGGAACGCCGTCATGCATGGGGGATTCGACGACGCGACGACCCTGGCGGCCAGTCCGGCACGTCATTGTGTCACGAAGCGGTCAGAGCGCCTTGGCGGCCGAGTAGCCGAAATCGTCCTCGCTGCCGAGCACGTTGCGCAGCGGTCGCCCCAGCGTCGGCAGATCGATCTCGTAGCGGTCACCCGGCTCGACGACGATCTTGTCGGCGAAGCTCAGCGTCGCGGTGCCGAAGAAATGCACATGGACATCTCCCGGGCGACGGAAGTTGCGATACTTGAAGTGGTGATGTTCGAGATTGGCTAGGCTATGGGCCATGTTGCCCTCGCCGGTCAGGAACGGCTTCTCCCACAGGGTGCGGCCGTCGCGCACGATGCGACTGGTGCCCTCGAGGTGCTCGGGCAGCTCGCCAACGAAAAGTTCCGGCCCGAAACTGCAGGCGCGCAGCTTGGAATGCGCCAGCCACAGATAGTTGAAACGCTCGGTGACGTGATCGGAGAATTCGTTGCCGATGGCATAGCCGACCCGCCACGGCTGGCCATCCCTGCCGATTACGTAGAGACCCGCCAGCTCCGGCTCTTCCCCCGCGTCTTGGGCGAACGACGGGCTCGGGATCTCGGTCTCCGGCGCGACCACGCAGTCGCCATCCCCCTTGTAGAACCACTCCGGCTGCGGGCCCACCTCTCCCGCCCTCGGCTTGCCGGCCTCCACACCCATGCGAAACATGCGCATCGAATCGGTCAACTCGCTGTCGTCGACGCGATCAGACGACTGCATGGCAGCGGCATGCATCGCCGAGCGCGTATCGGCGCTGCCCAGGTGCGTCAATCCGGTGCCGGTCACCAGGCAGTGTGCCGGGTCGGGATGGGTCAGCGGCGGCAACAACCGGCGCTCCTCGACCAATCTGGCGTAGTCGAGCCGGGTTTCGGTCAGCGCGGCCTCGACCACGGTGGTCAATGAGTTGCCGTCGGCGATGGCGCGCTTGGCCAGACCGTATACGCCCTCGTCGCCATCGACGACCTGGACCTCATGTTCGTCGACGACCATCGCTACGGTCAGGCGGTCATCGTTCAGGCACTGTATCAGGCGCATCGGCACTCTCCTCGCATCGATCATCGGTCACTGTCGCCAATGGCCCGGCGGCGGCAGAACGCCGCGCATAGTTTCCGTCCGGGCCCACGCCATCGCGGCACAACGACCACCATTTATCATCAACGGCATATGTTGAACATATAAAAAATAAGTACAACATAGACTTTCGGAGCAAATACGTCGGCCGTTAACCGGCGTAATCTGCACCTGGAAGGTCCTGGATCGCTGCCGTTCCGCTATCGTTTTTTGACCGATGACGTTGAAAACGGAGATAAAAATAGAGCTGATTGGATCATGAACTGATGCCGCCACTGGATCCATTGGGCAGCGCAGATTTATGACCGTTATACCAATGTCTAGCCAATACGTTTATTGCACCCAATGGTCATAAATCATAGTTTCAGTGAGCGACAGGCCGATCACGTGGCGGTAAAAAAACCAAAACGCCAACAACACCCCTCCCCAAGGAGACACGCCATGAAGACATCAATCAACAAGCGTCATCTCGCTGGATTACTGGGATTGTCCCTGCTGCTGCCGCTGCCGGCGCTGGCCGACTATCCCGAAAAGCCGATCACGCTGATCGTCCCCTGGGCGGCTGGCGGCGGCACCGATGCGACCGCGCGAACCATCGCTGCCGCGCTGGAGGAGGAACTGGGGCAGACCGTCAACGTGGTCAACCGAACCGGCGGTAGCGGCGTGGTGGGACACACCGCCATGGCCATGGCCAAGCCCGATGGCTACACGCTTGGCCTGATCACCGGCGAAATCAACATGATGCACTGGCAGGGGCTGACGCAGCTGACCTACAAGGACTACACCCCCATCGCCCAGATCAACTACGACTACGCCGGCATCCAGGTGGCGGCTGATGGTCCCTTCGACTCGGTCCAGTCGCTGGTCGACAAGATCGGGGCCGAGCCCGCGCGAACTTATACCGCGTCCGGCACCGGCCAGGGCGGCGTGTGGCATCTGGCCTTCGCCGGCTTCCTGCTGGACCAGGGCATGGAAGCCGACCGTGTCTCCTGGATTCCCAGCCAGGGCGCCGCGCCGGCGATGACCGAGATGGCGGCGGGCAGCATCGACATCGTGCCCAGCTCGGTGCCCGAAGGCCGCTCGATGATCGAGGCTGGCAAGGCCAGGAGCCTGGCGATCATGGCGCCGGAGCGGCTCGCGAGCTTCCCCGACGTCCCCACGCTGAAGGAGGCGATCGGTAGCGATTACACCATCGGTGAGTGGCGCGGCATCGCCGGCCCCAAGGGAATGGACCCGGACGTCGTGAAGACCCTGGAGACGGCCATCGAGGCCGCCTACAACAGCGACACCTACCAGAGCTTCATGGCCAAGCAGGGCTTCGGCACCGAGTGGCGCGGGGCGGACGATTTCGGCCAGTTCATGGCCGAGCAGGACGAACGCTTCGGCAAGATCGTCGAGCAGGTGGGACTGGCCAAGTGATCCAGCGACCCGAACGGGAGATGACTGCATGAGAGACTTCCTGCTCGGGCTGGCATTCGTGATCGGCGGCGGCGTGGTCATCGCCGTCGCCCAGACCTACCCAACCATGCCGACCCTCCAGTTCGGCCCCTCGCTGTTTCCCTCGCTGATCGGCGGGGGCATGGTGATCGGCGGACTGGTGCTGGCACTGACCCGGGTAGGCCAACTCAGGATCGCGTTCGCCGGCCCCCGTGCCCAGACACCACGATACGATTATCGGGGCCTGCTGATCTCGCTGCTGCCCTGTGCGCTGATCGTCTTCTATATCCTCGCCAGCGAGTGGCTGGGCGCGCCCTTGTGCATGGCGGTGAGCATGCTGATTCTGATGCTGCTGCGCGGCGCCAGACCGTGGCTCTCGCTGATCGTGTCGCTGGTCGTCGCGACGGCGATCTATCTGCTGTTCTCACGCTATCTACTGATTCCGCTGCCGGAAGGCACCCTGCTGTCTCAAATCCTACCCTAGCCTGGTGATTGCCCATGGACTCCTTTCTGCAAGGCCTGGCAATGGTGTTCAACGTCCAGACGATGCTGGTCATCGTCGCGGCGGCCATCTTTGGACTCTTCGTGGGCGCCATTCCCGGCCTGACCGCCACCATGGCGGTAGCGCTGCTGGTGCCGATCACGTTCTACATGGATGCCACCCCGGCCATTGCCGCCATCGTGGCCACCTCGGCCATGGCGATCTTCGCCGGTGACATACCCGGCACCTATCTCAACATTCCCGGCACCCCGGCTTCCGCCGCCTATGTCGGCGAGTCCTATCGTCTCGCCCAGAAGGGCCGCGCTCGGGAAACGCTGGGTACCAACCTGGTCTGCTCCGTCATCGGTGGGCTGTTCGGCACCCTGGTGCTGGTCTTCGTCTCGCCCTCGCTGGCCGAAATGGCGCTCAATTTCAGCTCGTTCGAATACTTCTGGCTCGCCCTGCTGGGCCTGAGCAGCTCGATCTTCATCGCCATCGGTTCCCGGGTCAAAGCGTTCCTGTCGTTGACCGTCGGCCTGCTGCTCTCCACGGTCGGCCTGGACATGATGAGTGGCGCGCCGCGCTTCACCTTCGGCGTCCCCGACCTGATGGCCGGCATCAATTTCATCCCGGTGATGATCGGCATGTTCGCGCTCAACGAGATCATGATGTTCTACGGCTCGCGGGCCGAGGCACGCAGTGTCCCGGTGATGGCCAAGGACAGCGTGTTCGCCGGCGCGCCAAAGCACGTCAAGACCTACTGGCGTAACGTCCTTCGCGGCAGTTCGCTGGGCACGCTGATCGGCGCGCTGCCCGGTGCGGGTGCGGATATCGCAGCGTGGATCGCCTACGCGCTGGGCAAGAGCCGCTCCAAGGAGAAGGAAAAATATGGCAACGGCCATATCGAAGGCATCGTCGATGCCAGCTCCGCCAACAACTCCGGCATCAGCGGTGCCTGGGTACCGGCGCTGGTATTCGGCATCCCCGGCGACACCATCACCGCCATCGTCATCGGCGTGCTCTACATGAAGGGCATGAATCCGGGGCCGACGATCTTCATGAATGGCGGCGGCCAGGTCTATGCGCTGTTCACGGTCTTCTTCGTCGCCAACCTGATCATGCTGCCGATCGGCTACCTCGCCATCCGCGCCTCGAAGGTGTTCATCCTGACCCCGCGCAAGCTGCTGATGCCGGTGATTCTGAGCTTCTGCATCGTCGGCGCCTTCGCCATCAACAACTCGATCACCGATATCTGGATCATGCTGATCATCGGGATGGTGGCCTTCGTGCTGGCCCGCAATGACTTCCCCATGGCACCGGCGATCCTGGGCCTGGTGCTCGGCGGCACGCTGGAGAACAGCTTCATGAGTTCGATGCTGAAATCCAACGGCGATCTGCTGGCCTTCTTCGAACGGCCGATCAGCGCCGCCCTCGGCGCGCTGGTCATCCTGATCTGGCTGCTGCCCTCGTTGATCCGGCTGGTCCGCCGGCTGCGCAGCTCGCCGCCATCCAGTCACAAGCCGAGGTCCTCATGACACGCTACGATGCAGCCGACCTGCGCACTACCCTGGCCACGCTCTTCACCGAGAACGGCGCCTCGCCGGAAGTGGCGGAAACCACCGCCCGGATTCTGGTCGAGGGCGACCTGCTCGGTCACCATACCCATGGCGTGAAGCTGGCCAACGGTTATCTCAAGGATCTCAAGGCGGGACATGCCAGCGGCGACCACAGCCGGCTCGAGATCCAGGAGAACAGCCCGGTCGCGGCGCTGTTCGACGGCCACTACCTGCTGGGTCCGTACCTGGTGCAACGCGCGCTGGATCACTGCCGCGACGCGGCCAGTACCTTCGGGGTCGGCATGGTCAGTCTCAAGCGCTCGCACCACATCGCATGCCTGGCGGCGTACCTCCAGCCGCTGGTCGAGGCCAATCTGGTTCCGCTGATATTGACCTCGGACCCGGCGGTCGCCTCGGTCGCACCGTTCGGCGGCCTGGATCGGGTCTACACGCCGAACCCGTTGGCCATCGGTATCCCGGGGCGCGAACAGCCGCTACTGATCGACGTCAGCATGTCGACCATCACCAACGGCACCGTGGGCAAGACCCGTGCCGCCGGCGACAGGCTCGACCACCCGGCGATTCTCACCGGCCACGGCGAGATCAGTGACGACCCCGAGGACTATTTCGCCTCCCCGGCGGGGAGCATTCTGCCCCTGGGCGAACTCGCCTTCGGTCACAAGGGGTTTGCGCTGGGGCTGATGGTCGAAGCCTTGACCTCGGCCCTTTCCGGCTATGGCCGCAAGGACGCCCCGGAAGGCTGGGGCGCGTCGGTGATGGTCATGGTGATCGATCCGGCCCGTTTCGGTGGCGTGGAACCCTTCCTCGACGAGACCGACCACCTCGCCAGACGCTGCCTCGACAGCCGGCCGCGCGATCCCGCCCGGCCGGTCCGCCTGCCGGGTCAGTCCGGCCTCGCCCGTCGCCGGGACTATCTGGACAACGGTATTCCACTGCCATCGGACGTGGTGGAGGCCATGCGCGAGGCCGTGGCAGACTCATCGCTATCGGGCAGTACCGCGTTCGGCTGACGCCATCCCATTTTCTCTCGACTCGACAGGAGCTCACCGCGACATGGCCCCATTCAACGATCCCGACTCCCTTTCCCCGCAGCGCCAGGCCGGGCACTGCCTGCCCGACGATGCCGATCGCGCCCTGCTGGTGGGTCGCGTCTGGCTGGAGAGCGCCGGCGGCAGGGCCGGGCCGGCGCCGGTGGCGCTGCGCGGCGATACGCTGGTCGATCTCTCCCGTCACGTCGCCACCATGGCCGACCTGCTGGAGCGCGACGACGCGACCTGGCTCGTTCGCGAAGCGCCAGGCGACAGCATCGGCACGCTCGACGAGGTCCTGGCCAACAGCGTGGCCGGCACGCCGAAGCCCCCCTACCTGCTGGCCCCCTGCGACGTGCAGGCGATCAAGGCCTGCGGCGTGACGTTCGCCGTCAGCCTGCTGGAACGGGTCATCGAAGAGCAGGCCGGTGGCGACCTCAAGCGTGCTGCCGAACTACGCGAGGAGATCCAGGCGCTGATCGGTGGCGACCTGTCGCGAATCGAGCCCGGCTCGGCGGAAGCGATGGCGCTCAAGACCGAATTGCAGGCACGTGGCGGCTGGTCGCAGTACATGGAAGTGGGGATCGGTCCCGATGCCGAGGTGTTCTCCAAGGCGCAGCCGCTGTCGGCCGTCGGCCATGGTGCGCGGGTCGGCCTGCACCCCGCGTCCCGATGGAACAATCCAGAGCCGGAGATCGTGCTGGCGGTGGATGCCGAGGGCCAGGTCCGCGGCGCGACCCTGGGCAACGACGTCAACCTGCGCGATATCGAAGGCCGCAGCGCCCTGCTGCTGGGCAAGGCGAAGGACAACAACGCCTCCTGCTCGATCGGCCCCTTCATTCGTCTGTTCGATGAGCACTTCGGTATCGACGATGTCCGTAACGCCCGGGTCTCGCTACGCATCGAGGGGGCGGACGACGACTTCGTGCTGGAGGGCGAGAGCGACATGCGCGAAATCAGCCGCGATCCGCTCGACCTGGTCGCGCAGACCTACGGTGCACATCATCAGTATCCCGATGGCTTCATGCTGTTCCTCGGCACCATGTTTTCACCGATCCAGGATCGGGATGGCGAGGGCCAGGGCTTCACCCACCACGTGGGCGACCGGGTGACGATCTCGACGTCCAGGCTGGGTGCGCTGACCAATGTCGTCGATCGCAGCGATCGGCTCCCTCCCTGGACTTTCGGTATTCGCGCGCTGCTGGCCCATCTCGGCCAGCGCTGATATCGATCGCGAACGCATCGCCCATCGCGAGAACGCAACGAGCGTCGCCGTCGAGCCGGCGGCGTTCAGGCGTCGTCGCGCATCAACAGGATATCGATGAACTCGCCGACCACGTCGGATATCTCTTCTCCCTTGCGGGTCAGAACACCGTAATAGCCCAGCGGCTCGCCGATCACCAGTGGCAGCGCGGTGAATTTACCCGCCGAGATCGCGGTCTTGAGCACCGATGTCGGCAGCAGCGCGATGGCGTCCGATGAGCTCACCAGTTGCAGCGTCGTCTGTGTCGACGTGGTTTCCACCACGTTTCGGGGCGACGACACGCCGGCTTCGGCCAGAGCGACTTCGAACAGGCCCCGCATCGGGCTGCTCATGGGATGCAGGACCCAGGGCCACCGCACGATCTCGCCGAGACCGGGGAGACGTTGGCACAGCGGGTGCTCCGCCCTGACCACGATCGAGACCGGCTCCGCCTGCAGCGGCATGAAGTCGAACAGGTGATGCTGGGCGTGTTCCGTCACTCGCCCGATCACCACGTCCAGCCGCTTGTACTCCAGGTCCGCCAGCAGCCGGTCGCTGGAGTTCTCGAACAGGCTCACCGCCAGCTGTGGACGCCGAGCCTTGATCGAGGTGATTGCCTTGGGCAGCAACAGCGGTGCCGCGCCCGGCACCGAGCCGATGACGAGCTTGCCGTAGCCCCCCTCCCGCAGCGATACCAGATCGTCGATCAGACGGTCGGTATCGTTGAGGATGCTGCGGGCGTAGCGTACCAGCAACCGCCCGGCGTCGGTGATCTCCATGTGGCGAGGCTGACGATAGAAAAGCGTCATGCCGAAGAAGGTCTCGATGTCCTTGAGCATCTTACTGGCCGCAGGCTGGCTCATGTTCATATGGCGAGAAGTGGCGTGAAGATTGCGACTTTCGTCTAGCGTAACGAGCAATACGAGATGCTTGATTCGCAACCAACCCTTGACGTGAATACGACTATCGTTGGACATCAATACCACCCCATATAATCCTTTGGTCAAAAACAATAACCCCCGGTTATCGGGGTTGCAAAAAAAACGATTAGCCACCGATCGCGAGCGCCGATTAGGCTACCGAATGACCAACAAAAGATGGCTCGTACTTTCGACGGATATTCCCAAATGATGTTTTTTATTTTTGAAAAATAGAAGACAAAAAAGAGGATGACTTTCCGGCATTGAAAGACGTCAAGGCTACCCACTCTCCGTCTCATACTCCTCAGGCAAGGAATCTTCTCGGCATGCCCACGATTCAACGCGTCGAAGTGCAGGACATTCGCTTTCCGACCTCCCGCGAGCTGGACGGGTCGGATGCGATGAACGCCGCGCCGGACTATTCAGCCACCTATGTCATTCTGCACACCGATGCCGATGACGGCATTACCGGCCACGGCCTGACCTTCACCATCGGCCGCGGCAACGAGATATGCGTGACCGCCGTCGAATCGCTGGCAACGCGCCTGGAGGGGCGTTCGCTGTCGGACATCACCGCCGACATGGGCGCGTACTGGCGGGAACTCACCAGCGGGGACAGTCAATTGCGCTGGCTGGGGCCGGAGAAAGGCGTCATTCACCTGGCCTGCTCGGCGATGATCAACGCGATCTGGGACCTGTGGGCCAAGCGCGAAGGCAAACCGGTGTGGAAGCTGCTGGCCGACATGACGCCCGAGGAGTTGGTCCGCTGTCTCGATTTCCGTTTCGTGACCGATGCGCTGACGCCGGAAGAAGCGATCGGCCTGCTGCGCCGCCAGGCGCCGACCAAGACCCAACGCGAGGCCCACCTGCGCGAGCACGGCTACCCCGGCTACACCACCTCGGCCGGCTGGCTGGGCTATTCCGAGGAGAAAATGCGTTCGCTGTGCCGTCAGGCGATCGCCGATGGCTGGGAGCACTTCAAGCAGAAGGTCGGCGGCGACATCGAGGAGGATCGACGACGGGCCCGCATTCTGCGCGAGGAGATCGGCGAAGAGCGCCTGTTGATGATGGACGCCAATCAGATGTGGGATGTCGACGAGGCGATCGCCAACATGCGTCGGCTGGCCGAGTTCCGGCCACACTGGATCGAGGAGCCGACCAGTCCGGACGACGTGCTCGGACATGCCGAGATTCGTCATCGGCTGTCGCCGATCGGCGTCGCCACCGGCGAACACTGTCATAACCGGGTAATGTTCAAGCAGCTCTTCCAGGCGGACGCCATCGATTTCTGCCAGTTGGATGCCGCCCGCCTGGGTGGACTCAACGAGGTGATCGTGGTGCTGCTGATGGCCGCGAAGTATGACATCCCGGTCTGTCCCCACGGCGGTGGAGTGGGCCTGTGCGAATATACCCAGCACATCTCCATGTTCGACTACATCGCCGTTTCCGGATCGCTCGAGGGCCGCCTGCTCGAGTACGTCGACCATCTGCACGACCATTTCATCGACCCGGTCAGGATCGATCACGGGCGCTATCAGCTACCCGATGCCGCCGGCTACGGCGTCACCATGAAAGCCAGCTCGCTCGATGCCCACCGGTTTCCTGGCGGCAGCGCCTGGCAGTAGCCCCGTGCGCCGGACGCCCGCCACCCAGAGCATTCGGACGTCGCCAACGCGGGCGTCGCCATGCAGCAAGTCACTCACGCTATTCATGCCACTCACGCGATAAGCGCCAACAACGTTATGGAGCTGAAGATGACAACAATCACATCCTCCCCCCACACGACACGCCCTAGACGTACCCGTTCCCGGCTGACGACGCTGATGATGGCGACGGTCCTCGGTCTGACCAGCCTCTCTGCCGCGGCCGCTACCGAGATGCCGCCAATCCCGGAGGTCACCGGTGATGTCGTCGAGGGCGACGGCAACGACTACAGTCTCAAGTTCAACATCGGCCTGACCCAGTCCAGTGCGCAGTATCGCGGCCTGGAGTATTTCAAGAAGATCGTCGAGCAACGCAGCGACGGTCATATCCAGGTGCAGACGTTCCATAGCGCGCAGCTGGGCGACGACCTGCAGTCGGTCAGCGCGCTGCAGGCCGGCACGCTGGAGATGACGGCACCGTCCACCTCCCCCATGGTCAGCATGTTCCCGCAGTTCGCCGTCTTCGACCTGCCGTTCCTGTTCCCGACCCCGGAAATCGCCGACAAGGTACTGGACGGCGATATCGGTCAACAGATGCTGAAGGACGCCTCGACGAAGGGACTGGTGGCGATCGGCTGGGCCGAGAACGGCTATCGTCAGTTGACCAACAGCAAGCTGGCGGTGACGTCCCCCTCGGACCTGGACGGCTTGAAGGTCAGGACGATGCAGAACCCGATCCATCTGGATATCTGGCGGACGCTCGGCGCCAACCCGACCCCGATGTCCTTCGCCGAACTGTTCACCGCGCTGGAGCAGGGTGTCGTCGACGGCCAGGAGAACCCGTGGATCACCATCGAATCCTCCAAGTTCAATGAAGTGCAGCACTACGCTACCGAGACCAACCACGTCTACACGCCGTTCATCACCCTGGTGTCCGAGCGCTTCTGGGACCGGCTGCCGGAGAGCTATCAGCAACTGCTGCGCGAGGCGGCCAAGCAGATGGGCGACTACGAGCGACAGGTCAGCCGGACGCTCAATGACCAGATCAAGCAGGAACTGAAGGATCAGGGCATGCAGATCACCGAACTGACGCCCGAGCAGATCGCGACCTTCCAGGAAGATCTGGCGCCGGTCTACGACGACTGGCGTGACAAGATCGGCGGCGACTTGATCGACCGTATTCGCGCTGAGTCCCAGGCTCAGTAAGTACCGGTTCGCCGCAGGCGCCGACTCGCGCCTGCGGCGAGTGCGTGATCACGGAGGTCATGATGAGTGCCGACTCGCCTTCCGCCCGGGGTCTCCTGGGCTGGCTACGCCAAACGCTGGAAATCGCCGCCGGGCTGCTCGTGCTGGGCGTGGTGTTCTGCGTCACGGCCAACGTCTTTGGTCGCTTCGTTCTCAACTATTCCTACACCTGGGCCGAGGAACTCTCCCGGGTGCTGTTCATCTGGCTGGTACTGCTCGGCGCCGGCGTGGGTAGCCTCGGCAACGAGCACGTGGCGGTCACGTTCTTTCGCGACAAGGCACCCGCCGGGCTGCGCAAGGCCGCCGTGCTGCTGAGCATCGCCATCGTCTATGTCGTCTGTATCTGCATCCTGCTGGGCTTCAACGACGTCATCTCGGGCTATACCAGCGCCACGCCGATGCTGGGCATACCCCAGACATTCCTGTACAGCGCCATGCCGGTGATGGCGATCCTGACGATCATCGCCAACACCATCGCCCTGTTCTCCCTGTTCCGGAGCAAGACATCATGATCCTGTGGAGCATTCTGATAGGGCTGGCCATCTGTATCGTCATCGGCATGCCGATCTCGTTCGGTCTCGCGGCAATCAGCCTGTTCATTTTCTTCGAGTCCGGCTACGCGCTCTCGCCGATCGTGGCGCAGGCGGTCAACGGCCTGGACTCCTTTCCGCTGCTGGCCATCCCGCTGTTCATTCTGGTCGGCGAGGTCATGAGCGCCGGCGGCATCGCCACCCGCCTGGTGCGGCTGGCCAGCGCCCTGGTCGGATTCGTGGCTGGAGGCCTGGGCCAGGTCGCGGTGCTGACATCGATGTTCTTCGGCGGCATCAGCGGCTCGGCCGTGGCCGACGCTTCCGCCGTCGGCAGCATGATGATCGAGCCGATGAAGCAGCACCGCTACAGCGCACCGCTGGCAACGGCGATCGTGGTGGCCGCCTCGGTCGTCGGCATCATCATCCCGCCCTCGATCCCGATGATCCTGTTCGGCGTGGTCACCAACACGTCGATCTCGCAGCTGTTCATGGCGGGTATCGTACCGGGCATCCTGATCACGCTGGGGCTGGCGGTCACCACCTATGTCCAGTCGCGCAAGAACGGCCGCGGCCAGCCATTCTCGGTGCCCGAGCTGTTCGCGGCGTTGAAGGAAGCGCTGCTGGCACTGCTGCTGCCGGTAATCATCGTCGGCGGGATCCTGTCGGGCGTCTTCACCCCGACGGAGAGCGCGGCGATCGCGCTGGTCTACGCCTTCGCGGTCTCTTTCTTCATCTACCGCAGCCTGACGCTGAAACGTTTCTTCGAGCTCTGCATCGCCACCGGCAAACTGACCGGCGTAGTGATGCTGCTGCTGGCCTTCGCCAGCGTTCTCGCCTGGCTGCTCACCGCCAACATGATCCCGCAGCAACTGGTGGTCAGCCTGTCCGCGATCACCGAGAACAAGCTCCTGCTGCTGCTGATCCTGTCAGGCTTCCTGCTGGTTGTCGGCTTCTTCATGGACCTGACGCCGGCGATGGTGATCCTGGCGCCGCTGATGACGCCGGTAGTGGTCAAGCTGGGCATCGACCCGGTCTATTTCGGGGTGCTGATGTCGTTCATCCTGGGGATCGGCCTGATAACGCCTCCCGTGGGTACGGTGCTCTACGTAGGCTGCGGCGTCGGCAAGGTCGGCATGGAGAGCCTGGTCAAGAGCCTGCTCCCCTTCTACTTGACCTTGATCGGCTTGCTGGTGCTGTTCCTGCTCTTTCCCCAGGTCGTCCTCTGGTATCGCTGATGCCAGCCGGTTTCGACGACGATGAGTGGCTTCGATAACGTTTCGAGAGGTGATGCATGACCATTCAAGCCACGCTGATCGACGAGCTGGCCGCGATGCTGGGCCAGGGGGGGTTGTTGACCGACGTCGACGACATGGAGCGCTATCGCGTCGACTGGCCGGGCTACCGTGGCGCCGCCCCCCTGGCGGTGGCACGTCCGGCGACGACGCGCCAGGTGGCCGACGTGGTGAGCTATTGCCATCGAAACGACATCCCGCTGGTGCCCCAGGGGGGACACAGCGGTCTGGTGGGCGGCGCCCTGCCCGATGGCGAGCGGCCGGAACTGGTCGTCAGCCTCGAGCGGATGACGGCGATCCGCGATGTCGATCCGATCAATTTCACCATGAGCGTGGATGGCGGCTGTGTGCTGCAGTCGGTCAAGGAGGCCGCCGAGGCGGCGGACTGCGATTTCCCGCTCTCGCTGGGTGCCCAGGGCAGTTGCCAGATCGGCGGCAACGTCTCGACCAACGCCGGCGGCCTCAACGTGCTGCGCTACGGCATGATGCGACAACTGGTCCTGGGACTGGAGGTGGTCCTGCCGGATGGGCGGATCTACAACGGCATGAAAGCGCTGCACAAGGACAACACGGGCTACGATCTGAAACAGCTGTTCATCGGTGCGGAGGGCACTCTCGGCATCGTGACCGGAGCAGTCCTCAAGCTGTTCCCCCGCCCTCAGGTCAGCCGCAGCGCACTGCTGGCCTGCCCCAGCGTGGCGGCCGTGCTCGAACTCTACGCGCTGGCGCGACGCAGTTGTTGCGACCTGCTGACCGCCTTCGAACTGGTGCCGCGCACCTGCCTCGAACTCGCCATGGAGGCCGCCCCAGACCTGCGCGACCCGCTGGATGCACCGGCGCCCTATTACGTGTTGATGGAAGCCAGCGCCAGCGGACCGGCGGATCTGGACAGCATGATCGAGAGCCTGTTCGAGCGCGGGCTCGAGACCGGACGGTTGACCGATGGCGTGCTGGCGACCAGCGAGGCGCAGGCCGGCAATCTCTGGCGCATTCGTGAAGCCATGCTGGAAGGCCAGCGCAATCGTGGCGAGCACCTGCGCACCGACGTCTCGCTGCCGATCTCCTCGTTGAACACCTTCCACGAGCGCGCCGCCGAGGAGATCGGGACATTGTGCCCGCAAGCGACGATCATCGCCTATGGCCATATCGGTGACGGCAATCTGCACTTCAACATCCTGCCGCCTCCAGGGCTCGGCCCCGACGAGCGCTCGTCGCTGTTGCATGAGCTGGAGGAGCGCTTGTTCGAGATCGTCGCCGACTTCGATGGCAGCATCAGCGCCGAGCATGGCATCGGCCGCTTCAAGCAGACCGCCTTCCTGGAAACGCTGTCCGAGCCCGAGTACGACATCATGCGTGGCCTGAAGCGGCTTCTGGATCCCCGTTACCTGATCTCCCCTGGCCGGATTCTGCCCCGCCCCGTGGAATGACCCGGCCCCGCACGCGCCCTCTTCTTTCAGGAAGCGACTCATGCAAGATTCCCCTGTCAAGAAAGATCGTCACCTCGAGGATGTCCAGACCGTCGGCTTCCTCGGAACCGGCATCATGGGAGCCCCCATGGCCGCCCGCCTGGCGGATGTCGGCCATCGCGTCCGGGCCTGGAACCGCACGCCCGACAAGCTGGCACCGCTGCAGGCGGCCGGCGTGGTCGCGGCTCGATCCCCCGAGGCGGCCGTCCACGACGCCGATGTGGTCATCGTGATGCTTAGCGCGGGCCCCGTCTGCGACGAGATCCTGTTGGGCGAGACCGGCATCATCGCCGCGATGCGGCCCGGCAGCTGCCTGGTTGTGATGAGCTCGATCCCGGTGGAAACCGCCAAGGGGCAAGCGGACGCCGCCGGTCTCCATGGCGTCGGCTATCTCGACGCACCGGTCTCCGGCGGAGAACGCGGCGCCATCGAAGGCACGCTGGCGATCATGGTCGGTGGCGAGGCATCCGTTTTCGAACGCCATCGCCCGCTGCTGGCAACCCTTGGTCGCCCCACCCACGTCGGTCCCGCCGGCAGCGGTCAGCTCGCCAAGCTCGCCAACCAGATGATCGTGGCCAATACCATCGCCACCGTGGCCGAGGCGCTACTGCTGGTGGAACGTGGCGGGGCCGATCCCGCGCAGGTGCGCCAGGCGTTGATGGGCGGTTTCGCCGATTCGACCATCCTCGATGTCCACGGCCAGCGCATGCTGGAGGAGAGCTTCGTGCCCGGCGGTGCCGCGAAGTGGCAATACAAGGACACCCAGACGGCAATGGCGCAAATGTCTCGACTGTCGCTCGACCTTCCCATGAGCCGCCAGGCGGATGCGCTGTTCGGCGACATGCTGGCGCACGGCGATGGCGAGTTGGACCACAGCGCGCTGATCCGGGAGTTGCGCCGACGAAACGACATGCCGGTCGACTGATTTCACGGCCCAGCAGCCCAGCCAGCGTCCAGGCTCTGCCTGAAAAGTCGACCAGCGCGCATAGCCAAGTCAGTAAACCGGCGACCCATGTCAGGGTCGACGATTTGGACAGCGCCGCTGCATGAAGTGCGAACGACAAGGATCTCATGAGCCAAAGTCGAATCGGGCTGGCGTTCCAGTTTGCGCGGCTACCAGTGAGCCTGTGACTCGTTCCGATCGCCCTCCGGACGTTCTTGACGTCGTTCAGTGAGCCGGTCCTCAACGCCGTATTGCGAGCGCCGGACTTTCCAGCCGTGGCCTAGCGTTGGCTCAACCAGCGCAGATACCCCGGCTCCCTCAGCTCGCCGGCATGCCGGAAGTTGGCCAGACGTTCCTGGACCAGCGCCTCGGAATCCTTGATGTGCCGGTAAAGCGCTTCGCTGGCCTGCTCGGCGCGCCGCTGCTGCATCGCTTCGAAGACCTGCCGATGCGCAGCGAAGAAAGGGTCGCCCGGCGGCAGTTCGATCTCGCCTCCCAGCAGATGCTTGCTGATCAACAGGATCGGCCGGGTACGCTGAAGCATGATCAGGATCTCGGGGTTGCCGCCCTGCTCCAGCGCTTCGTGATGCAGGTCGTTCTCCAGCGCATCGAGCTGGCTGGCCTCGATACGGGGGTATCTGGACTGGGCCTGATCCAGGCGGTCCAGATAGCGTTGAATCGCCTTGTCGGCGATTCTCTCGCAGGCGCGCGCAATCATGAACGGCTCCAGTTGGCGGCGCGCATCGTAGAGTTGATGCAGTCGATCGTCGTCGAGCGGCACCACGTTCCAACTGCTGTACTTGACCTTCTCGACGACACCGAGAGACTGCAATTGCAGCAGGATGCGATAGGTAGTGGCGCGGCTGACGCCCAGCGACTTGGCCAGCTGTAGCTCGTTGAGCTCGAGTCGGCCTTTCATCGAGCATAGGACGACGTCGTGCTCGACCCGCTCCGCCAGCGCGCGCCAGGAGTCCGTTCGCTTGACGGAGGCGCGGCCGCCCGCGGCCCGGAAATCGGCCGCCGTCAACGAGCGACGCACGATACTCCCCGGTGCCCGCCCCACCAGGAACCCCCGCCCGTCGAAACGGCTGATGACGCCCTCGTCGTGCAGCCGCCCCAGGGTCTGGCGTACCGGCGAACGGCTCATCCCGAAGATATCGGCGATATTGCCCTCGAGCAGCACCAGCCCGGGCTCCAGATGGCCACTGGCCATACTGCGCAGCAGCGCCTCGTAGAGTTGATCCTTGAGCGTCTTGGTCATCGAACGGATCCCGCCACGTTTTCGGTGGACCTGAATCGGGACGTGCCACGATTCAGCAATAACGAGTATTGCATACAAAGACCGACAGCGACTGTCAGACCTAGGTCCTGCCTCGAACCCGGGTGACAACATCGACTTTCGTCCCCCTTCGAGACCGCGTCTTGGTGGTGGGACCAACAAAAACGCCGCCCACGAAGTGGGCGGCGTCTCGGCACCAGCGGAGCATCAAGCTCGGCTGGCGGTACAGCGTCTACCGATCAGGCGCGCGAGCGACGAACCGGTGCCTCGCCATCGGTGCGGCGACGCGGTGCACGCTCGGGCGCACCCTGGTCTTCCGAGATTTCCAGCGAACGTCCGCCGACCCGGGCGCGTGACATCTTGGCCAGAATCGAGGACGGCAGTCCGCTCGGCAGCTCGACCACGGAGAAGGCGTTGCGAATATCGATGCGGCCGATGCGCCCCCCCTCGATGCCCCCTTCGTTGGCAAGCGCGCCGACCAGTTGCCCCGGCTTGACGCCATCCTTGTGGCCGACGGAGACCCGGTAGCGAGTCATGCCTTCGCGCGGCGCGCTGTCGCGACGACGCGGAGCACCGCGCTCACCACGGCTACCACCACCATCGCGACCGCTGTCACGGCGCGAAGGTGCACTGGTGATGCGACCGATCGGCGCTTCGCCGGCACGCGCCAGCGTTGCCAGTGCCGCCGCCAGATCGATCGGATCGTGGCCCTCTTCGACCAGCTTCTCGATCAGCGCACGCTGATGATCGCTACCGGCTTCGAGCATCTCGCGCAGACGTGCACTGAATTGCGTGTCGCGATGGGCGCGGATGGCGGCCTCGTCGGGCAGCGGCATCTCGGTCATGGCCTGACCGGTGGCCTGCTCGACCCAGCGCACCTTGCGAGTCTCGCGACCGCCGGCGAACGTGATAGCGACACCGTTGCGGCCAGCACGACCGGTACGGCCGATACGGTGAATGTAGGCTTCGGAATCCTGCGGCAGGTCGTAGTTGATCACGTGAGTGATCCGCGGGACGTCCAGACCACGCGCCGCCACGTCGGTGGCGACCAGCACATCGACCTTGCCCCGCTTGAGACGCGTCACGGTGCGCTCACGCAGGCTCTGGTCGAGATCGCCGGAGAGGCCGGCGGCGTTGACGCCGCGGGCGGTGAGCTGCTCGACCAGCGTGGTACAGGCGGCACGGGTGCGCACGAACACGATGGCGGCATCGACCGTCTCGACCTCGAAGATACGCGCCAGGGCTTCCAGCTTGCTGGGGCCTTCCACCCGCACCACGCGCTGTTCGATGTTCTCGCCGGTGCTGACCTTGGACTCGATCGCGACCTTGACCGGATCGACCAGGTAGCGGTTGACGATGCGCTCGATCTCGCTCGGCAGCGTGGCCGAGAAGAACACGCGCTGGGCGTTCTTGGGCGTATCGGCGACCACACGCTTGACGTCGTCGATGAAGCCCATGCGCAGCATCTCGTCGGCTTCGTCGAGCACCAGCGCCGACAGGCCGTCCAGCTTGAGGCTGCCACGGTCGAGGTGATCGATGATCCGCCCCGGTGTACCCACGACGACCTGGGCGCCACGCTTCAACGCCGACAGCTGCTCGCGGTAATCCTGGCCACCGCAAAGCGTCGCGATTTCCAGGCCTTTCAAATTCTGGCCGTACTTAGAGAAGGAGACGGCAACTTGCTGCGCCAGCTCGCGGGTCGGCGCCAGCACCAGGACTTGCGGTTCACGCCGGCCGAGATCGAGACGGCTCAGTAAAGGCAGCGCGAACGCCGCGGTCTTGCCGGTGCCGGTCTGCGCCTGGCCCAGCATGTCGCGACCTTCCAGCAGCGCAGGAATAGTCTGCGACTGGATCGGCGACGGGATTTCATAGCCCAACGTTTCGAGGGCAGTCAGTACTTCCGGCAACAGAGCCAGATCGCCAAAGCTAGGCGAAGCAGTAACAGTCGAGGTCATTTCACACCTTGGAGTGGCCGGTGGGCACCGGCGAAAATGTCATGGCATTGGTGGCGTGATCACCACTGAATGCCGGTCGCACCAGGCATTGCGCTTCTCGCTAGCGGATTCGAAAGCGATAGCGTATGTGGCGACCTTGATGCGCCCGGTTGCGTGATACATCAACCGATTCAGGCGCTCCATCGTTGCATCCGGACGCGAAAAACGGCGTGGCCGTGCGTCATGTACGAGATACGTCCGGTGCTGGGCATCGACTCACGGGTCGATGGCGTCGATTACAGACATATCGGCAGGATGGTGGGGTCAACACATGCGAGGAGGCGCTACTATACCATCGACGTAGACGTTTCACCACCGGAACGTAAAAATCCTACCAAAAGCCTCTTCGGATAGGTCTTGCCTCGGATGAAGCCTGGCAGCGATCGCCGTAGACTGCGCGCCACGCCTTCACTCATATAACCGAGCGTCATCGCCATGCCGACACCCAAGCCCATCCTGTGGATCGACGCCGACGCCTGCCCGCGCGTTGCACGCGACATCATCATTCGTGCCGCCGAGCGCACCCATACCCGAACCTGGATGGTGGCCAATCATGCGCTGCCGCTGCCGCCTTCACCTTGGGTCAAGTCGCGCATCGTGGCGCATGGCTTCGATGCCGCGGACAACGAGATCGTCAATGCCATCACCAAAGGCGACCTCGTCGTTACCAGCGATCTTCCTCTGGCACAGGAGGTCATCGAGCGGGGGGCAATGGTCATGACCACCCGCGGCGAAAACCTGACCCTCGACAACATCAAGTCGCGCGTGCAGATGCGCGACTTCATGGAGACGCTGCGCGCCAGCGGGGAACACACCCAGGGACCCAATGCCTACACCGATGCCGATCGCCGGACGTTCGCCAACGCGCTGGATCGCTGGCTGCAGCGTCACGCTCGAGTGTAGCGGTTTCGCTACCGCCAATGACTCGGGAAGGCACCGGACCCGGCAGCGATAGTCCTTACTCGCCGCCGCGAACGCCACGCCCCGTCAGCCGGTCGCGGTCATGCGACGCATCCAGCGCCAGCGCAGGTCCGACAGGCACGATGCGGGTCGGGTTGATCGTCGGATGGCTGTAATAGTAGTGGCGCTTGATATGGTCGAAGTCGACCGTGTCCCTGATGCCGGGCCACTGGTAGAGCTCACGCAGGTAATTCGACAGATTCGGAAAATCCGCGATGCGCTGCCGGTTGCACTTGAAGTGGCCATGGTAGACCGCATCGAAGCGAACCAGCGTGGTGAACAACCGGATGTCAGCTTCCGTCAGCCACTCGCCCGCCAGGTAGCGCTGCCCGGCGAGGCGCGACTCCAACCGATCGAGGCAATCGAACAACGCCGCGAAATGCTTTTCGTAGACGCCCTGCTCGGTGGCAAAGCCCGCCTTGTAGACACCGTTGTTGACGTGATCGTAGACATCGGCATTGACGGCATCGATGACATCGCGCAGATCGTCGGGGTAGAAATCCAGGCGACTGCCGGTCAGGCCGTCGAACGCCGTATTCAGCATCCGCAAGATCTCCGCGGACTCGTTGTTGACGATCCGCTGCTCTCGCCGGTCCCACAACGCGGGAACCGTCACCCGTCCCGTATAGTTCGGGTCCGTCAGGGTGTAGAGCTGGTGATGGTAATCGACATGGTTGACGCTATCGCCGCTGGACCCTTCGTCGACTCGATAGGACCAACCCTGATCCAGCATCAAGGGACTGGTGTGAGAGACACCGACCAGCGACTCCAATCCCTTGAGCTTGCGCATGATCAGGGCGCGATGTGCCCATGGACACGCCAGCGACACGTAGAGGTGGTAACGCCCGGCCTCCGCCGCCAGGCCTCGCTGGCCATCCGGCCCGGACGCGCCGGTCGGCGTGATCCAATCACGCAGCTTGGCGGACTCGCGAACGAACTCTCCGCCATGGCTTTCGGTGTCGTACCAGCGATCCTGCCATTTCCCGTCGACCAGCAATCCCATGACGCTCTCCTGTTGATTCGATGTCCCGCGACGTGCCGAGAGCAGCATAGATCCCAGCCGTCGAAGATCCAGCGCAATAACTCGGCCCAGTCATTCGTCTATATCGATGAATGGGGGACCGACGGCAACGCCTCGCGGGGACAGGTGGCCGCCACGCTCGCCATCAACTCGTCGGCCAGGGCGCGCGTGGCCGGGCCGGCACCATCGATATCCCGATAGATCATCTGGAGCGATACCCGCCTCACGCCACCCGCGCGCAGCGGCAGCGCCTTCAGCCGACCCTGCTGCAACGCCATGTGGATGCGTGGCTCGGGCACCCAGGCAAAACCCAACCCGCGCTCCAGCATGTCGATGGTGGTGGACAGATGACTCAGCGTCCATCGCTGCTCGGCCTTCAACCAACCGGCATCCAGCCGATGGCGGACAGCGGAATCCCGTGTCACCAGCTGCCGATAGCGCTCCAGATCCCTCAGATCCAGTTCGCGCTGCAATCGGTGCAGCGGATGCTCGGGATGGGCGACCGCGATGAAAGCCACGTCGACGACCGGCTGTCCCAGGAAGCCCTGAGCGTCGATTGCCGAAATGGCGAGATCCGCCCGCCCCTCGTACAACATCTCTACAGCGCCGTTGAGAACGGTTTCGTGCAGTTGGACGCGCACGTGCGGAAAAGCCTCCGAGAACCGGGTCAACGTCTCCGCAAGAGGATCAGCCGGGAATATCTGATCCACGGCAAGGGAGATTTCCGCCTCCAGCCCGCCCGAGAGGCGCTCGGCGACGTCTTCCAGCGAGCCCGCGTTCTCGATCAGCTGTCGTGCCCGCCTCAGTAGCAGTCCGCCGGCTTCGGTGAGAACGACCTGGCGGCCCTTTGGCTCGAACAACACCACGCCCAACTGCTCCTCGATCTTGTGAATCGCGTGATTGAGCGTCGAGGGACTTCGATGAACGACATCAGCCGCCTTGGCAAATCCACCATGATCGGCTACCGCTGCCAGCATCTGCCACTGTAGCAACGTCACTTTCGGCATGACTTCTCCCCCCATTGACCCACACATCCAGTATCAGAGGAATGGTCTCTACACCTGAGCTCTCTAAATTTCCACATTTTGCCATTCGCGTGAGAAATCGCCGTTTACTCTCCGACTTTCCCCGCGCCAATTCATCGCTAAAATTGACGCCGCTGATGCAATCTTATCGGCCAATAAAAGCCGTACAAAAGTTTTACGATAAAATATTTTCCAATAAAACAAGACTTTTAACGGCACCATATCGGTGCAACAACATGCACCATCACCTTACACAAGCTTACGCTCGACGTCTTGACACGACCTCCGGGGAGTCACGGCGCCGTTGTCCACATCGTCCGTGAGGCGGGGCTCCGCATACTGTACTTAAATACAGACTAGGCAATTAATACTACCTTGGGGTATCGTTCCCCGGCCTTTATTTAAATTTGTCATCCTTTTTTACCCGGGCCTTCATCTTCATGTTGCGAATATTCCATTCGCTGCCCCGCACGCACAAAGTGTTATTGCTGCCGGTCGCCACCATGGTCACCGTGCTGGGTACGCAAAAGATTATCGGCGTTTTCGGTGATACCGAAGATGCACAAAAGCAGCTTCCCCTGGCAACGACGACCACGATTTCCCAGTCGATCGTCAACTCGGCGGCGCCTGAAGAGGCGGACTCCGATGCCTTCTCTCTCGGTGATCTGTCGAAAGAGATTCCCTTGGCGCAGCTCAAGCCTTTGGAGGTAATGCACCTCGATCTGGTCCCCGAAGCGCGCGCCGACGACGCCCCCCAACAGCCATCCCAGGCGATCTCCCCGATCATCAAACCGACGGTCGAACCCAGCGTCAAGAAACTGGCGGTGCAACTGCCCGTAGGCGACGCCTACTCGGCGACCGACGATGACGATGACAGCATTGGCGGCACCTCTTACGAGGATTGGTCCTTCGACAACTCTCTCGACCCATCCGGCAACACGGAATTGGGCGACGAAATCGCCGCTCGCGAGACCTACGTTCCGGAATGGCAGAGCTACACCATCCAGAATGGCGACTCCTTCGCGCTCACCGCGGAGCGGACGCTGGGCCTGGCGTACAGTGACGTCATGCAGATCCTCAATACGGTGCCGGACAAGAAGGTCCTCACGCGCTGGCGAGTCGGTCACAGTTTCGACTACAAGCTCGACGAGCATGGCCAGTTGCTGGCACTACGGGTCATGAAGGATCCCCGCGAGGGCTATCTGATCCAGCGTAACGACGAGACGGCCGACTTCGCCTACTCGCCGATCGAGAAGACCGGCGAAGCCGCCCAGCGGATGTTCAGCGGCACGGTCAACGGCTCCTTCGCACTCTCGGCTCAGTCGACGGGGCTATCCAGCGCCGAGGTGTCGGAACTCACCAGCGTGCTCTCGAAGAAGCTCGACTTTCGTCGTGACGCCCGTGCGGGCGACCAGTTCCGGGTCCTGGTCGAGTCCGACATGATCGACGGCCACTCCATGGACTCCAAGGTGCTGGCCGCCGAGTACGAAGGCCAGCGCATGAATCTGACGGTGGTCCGCAACAGTGCTGACGACCACTTCTACACCCCTGACGGCAACAGTCTCGACCCCGCGTTCGACCGTTACCCCTTCCAGGGGCACTACCGCATCAGCTCACCGTTCAACCTGCGCCGTCATCACCCGGTCACGGGTCGCATCAGCCCGCATAAAGGCACCGACTTCGCCATGCGCAGCGGCACGCCCATCGACGCCCCGGCGGATGGCATCGTCGAACGGGTGGTCAATCACCCAATCGCCGGCCGCTATATCGTGATTCGCCATGACAACGGCTACGTGACCCGTTATCTGCACCTCAGCAAGGCGCTGGTCAAGCCCGGCGAACACGTCAAGATGGGGGAAGAGATCGCGCTTTCAGGCAGCACCGGTCGTGTCACCGGCCCTCACCTGCATTACGAGGTACTGGTCAACAACCACCAGGTCGACGCCATGCGCGTGAAGCTGCCGGAGTCCCAGAGCCTCCGAGGCGATGCCCTGGCGGCCTTCAAGCGCGAATCGGAGAACCTGCTGGCGAAGCTGGATCAGAGCGGCGACAACGAACCGGCAATCGCCCAGATCTCCGTCAAGAAGAACGACGATACCGACGACAACATCTAGTCGACGTCATTGTCGTTCGAAGCCCCGCCATGGCGGGGCTTTTTTGTGGCCGCCATTCCGCAACGATCACCGGACCGAGACGGCCGCCATGGCCTGGATGAAAGCGACGACCGCTTTTTGCACCCGATGCCTCAAATTGGGGGTAGCACTTTTGATCACATCAGGCCATTCTGGTGGTGACTTCATCCGTCAGAGAGGTAAAGCCGACACAGTCTTTACAGCCAAACGAGAGTGGCACTGGCGGAGTGAATCAGGGCGACACCGTTCTGTCACCGCACTCTGTCAGGGTCGAGTAGCCTTGAACTCACAGGAGTGCTTTTGCCGATGGTGCGAATCGACAAGAAAGCGAACAGGCTCTACGTACTGGACACCAATGTCCTGATCCACGACCCAGCAGCCCTTTACCATTTCGAGGAGCACGATGTCGTCATCCCCATGACGGTGCTCGAAGAACTGGACAAACACAAGAATGGCATGCGCGAGATCGCGCGCACGGCAAGACAGATCAGCCGGACCCTCTCCGACCTCACCGCCCACGTCACACCGGAAGAAATTCAGCAAGGCATTCCCATCCCGCGCGTCACCGGTGGTCCCGCCGGCCGCCTGCGCTTTCTGTGCTATCAGGATCTGGCGCCGCTGGAGACACTGGAAAACTCCCCCGACAACCGCATCCTGGCCGAGACCTGCCGTCTGCGCGACGAAAGACCCGATGCCTCCGTCACGCTGGTGACCAAGGACATCAATCTGCGGGTCAAGGCCACCGCGCTGAACGTACCGGTCGAGGACTACCTCAACGACAAGGCGTTCGATGACCTCGATGCCATGATCGAGGGAGCCAAGGTCTACGCCGATGCCGGCCGCGACGGGCGCAGTCTATGGGAGTCGCTGGACGTCGAGGTCATGGTCGAACGGACCGATGGCCACACACTCTACCACCTGGAAGGCAGCATTCCCGAAGACTGGCACGTGGGCATGCTGGTATCGGACAGCGAAAACGGCGCCGAATTCGAGGCCATCGTGCGCAGTCATGGCCCGCGCAAGGCCAGCCTGCAACTGCTGACCAACTACCGCCATCACGGCGGCGTCTGGGGCGTACATGCCCACGACAGCCGACAGAACTTCGCCCTCAACCTGTTGATGGATCCGACCATCGACTTTCTCACCCTGGCGGGCAGTGCCGGCACCGGCAAGACCTTCATGACCCTGGCCGCCGCCCTGCAGCAGACGCTGGATGGCAAGCAGTTCGAGCGCATCGTCTTTACCCGGGCGCCGATCCCGATGGGAGAAGATATCGGCTTCCTGCCGGGCACCGAGGAAGAGAAGATGTCGCCGTGGATGGGCGCCTTCCACGACAACATGGACAACCTGCTGCGCGATGAGCGCGAGGGCTCATCGAGCTGGAACGATGGCGCGACCCGCCAGTTGATCGGCTCTCGAGTACAGATCCGCTCGCCAACCTTCATGCGTGGGCGAACGCTCAACGATACCTTCCTGATCATCGACGAGGCCCAGAACTTCACGCCCAAGCAGCTCAAGTCGCTGGTGACGCGCGCTGGACGCAATACCAAGATCGTCTGTCTGGGCAACGTGGGCCAGATCGACACCCCCTACCTGACGGCCAATACCTGCGGCATGGCAGCGGTCGTGGAACGCTTCCGCGACTGGCCCCATGCCGGCCATATCACGCTGAGAAGCGTCGAGCGCTCCCGGCTCGCCCTGGCGGCGGAGGAGCTGCTGTAGCGCGCTTGTCGCCGCTCGTCCCACCAACGCAAAACACCCCGGCCGTGGCCGGGGTGTCGTCGTCGATACACTGACGAACCGCTATCGCTCGTCGTCAGTGGACGGCTTCTTGTTGTTCATCACGTCCTCGATCAGTTGCTCGGACTCGCTACGCGGGGTCTCCGCCATGATCCGCTCGGCCTCCTCCCAGGCACAGACTTCCGTGTTGCAGGACGTGCAGTAGACCAGGTCATCGGGGGATTTGGCCTGGGAGACCTTCATCATGTGGTTGCCGCAGTTAGGGCACCCCTTGGGCATACGAAACTCTTCGGAGAAGTCTGACACGGCATCACTCCTTGTCGGCCGTTGAAGGTCTGCCTCCAGTGTAGTCGAGTTGCGGCGTATTGCGGCGACATCTCCCGCTTTCGAGCCGGACCGCCTCGGACATCAGCGCCGCCAGACGACACAGAGGTTGTTCGCCGGCAATTCGTGCACGGCGTCGCGCTTCAGGCCGTTGTACCCCGCCAGCCGCTCCACCGCTTCAAGATCGCGAATCCCCCAACTTGGGTCACGCGCCCGCAGATCGTCATCGAACGCCGCATTGCTGGGCGCAGTATGCTCGCCATGGCGCCGAAAAGGACCGTAGACGATCAGCACGCCGCCCGCGGGAAGCTGGCGCCCGGCTGCGGCGAACAGCGCCTCGCTGGCCGCCCAGGGCGAGATGTGCAGCAGGTTGATACAGACCATGGCCGCAAGATCCGGCAACACCGGCCAGCGCCCGGTGACATCCAGGCGGACCGGCGCTGCCAGGTTATCCAGCGCCTCGCTCTCCCGCCAGGCAGCGATCGAGGCCAGCGCAGTCTCGCTGGAATCCGTCGGCTGCCAGCAAAGGGGCGCCAGGTGACGGGCAAAATAGACCGCATGCTCGCCACTGCCGCTGGCGATCTCCAGTACCCGCCCTGCGCTCGGCAGCGTCGAGCGCAGTACCGCGAGAATCGGCTCGCGATTGCGCCGGGCGGCGGGGCTGGAGAGACGCCGGTCGTTGTCCCCCTGGTCCAGACTATCCATGCTGTTCATGACACCCTCGTCATTGAAATGTCGCGACCAACCAGTCGGCGATGTCGCGCGCCTGCTCGGGACACAGGCTGTGCCCCATCTCGTAGGTGCGGTAGTTGACCGGGTAACCCAGCGACTCGACCTTCCCAGCGCCCTCGCGTCCCAGAGGTTCGGGGACGACCGGATCGGCCGAGCCGTGGTGCACTTCGATGGGCAGGCGGCGGTTGGCGTCTGCCAGATCGATGCTGTCGGCGGTCGCGAAGTAGGTCGACAGCGCCAGCAACCCGGCCAGCGGTCGGGCGCAGGAAAGCGCCGCCTCGTAGGCCACCGCGCCCCCCTGCGAGAAGCCGGCGATCACGATTCGCCGGCTGTCGATCCCATCGGCAACCTGGTCCTCGACCAGCCCGTGGACGCGCTCGGCGGAGGCCCGCAGTTGCTCGACGTCGACCCGGCGGCCGAGATTCATCTCGAGGATGTCGTACCATGCCGACATCGTCATTCCCCCGTTGACCGTCACCGGCAGTTGCGGGGCATGGGGCAGCACGAAACGCACGGCCAGTGATTCCGGCAATGCCAGCGCCGGTACCAGCGGCTCGAAATCATGACCATCAGCCCCTAGCCCATGGAGCAGAATGACACAGGCATCGGCCTTTTTTCCGTTCGATGGTTCAATGATCAACTCGCGCGCAGCTGTCATGTTGGATCGTCCTCGTCGCCTGGTTGGTCCGGTTCGGGTTCGAAATTCTGACCATTCAGTTTAACGTGCCATCCGAAACCTTGCGCGCTGCGTAGGTCGATGAACCGATTCGCTTCACGCCCACCCGACGAACGCAGGTCAAAGCCATGTCGACCCCGAATCGCCCGACCCGACTCAAGGACGAGCCATGACGTTTTCTTTTCCCCAGGCGCCTCGCTGGCACCTGGTGCTGGGCCTCGCGTTGCTCAACATCCTGCTGCTGACACCGGAACTCCCGTGGGCGGGGTTTCCACCGCGACACTGGATCGCGCTCGAGGCACCGCTCATCGTCGGTCTGCTGGCTCTGCTACCCCCCTCGCGCTGGCGACGCTGGCTGTCCGGACTGGTCGTCCTGTTCGCGCTGGCGATCGTCTGCGGTGCCGCCGGCGACGCCTTGACACAGACCATGCAGGGTCGATCGCTGAATCTCTACACCGACATCAAGCTGATCCCCATCCTGATCGAGCTGATCGTCACCAATCTTGGCCTGCCGCTGGCCCTCGCAGGCTTGTCGGCCGCCGGCCTCGCCGCATTCGCCACCGGCCTCTTGCTGGCACGCCTGCTGCGCGGCTTCCACGCCCGCAATACGCCACGCGCGCTGGCGCTGCCGCTGATCCTGACCGGCGGTATCGGCCTGGCGGTCGTCAATGCCGTACCCATGGGCAACGCTCCGGCCGGGATTGACAGGCTCGGCCACCCCGCCGCCAGCTTCGTCATGTTCGAATGGCAGCGAGCCCAGGAGACACGCCAGGCGATGGCGACGTTCGGGCGCCAGTTGTACGACGACGATCACGCCTATGCGACGCCCGACGGCCAGGCGCTTCCCGGCTTGGCCAACACCGATGTCATTCTGGGCTTCATCGAGTCCTACGGCGTCGCGGCCCTCGAGCGCGAACCGTTCGAGGCCGAGCTTCGCCCACGCCTGGAGACGATAGAGCATCAACTCGCCGCCGCCGGCCTGTCGGTCGTCACCGGGCGTGTCACCGCCGCGACGCTTGGCGGCCAGTCCTGGCTCAATCACGCCACTTTCGCCAGTGGCCTGCCGGTCACGTCTCAGCTGCGGTTCGAGCTGATGATCAACAGCCCTCACTCGACCCTGATCGACGATTTCAAGGCAACCGGACACACCACCATCGCCATCATGCCTGGCATCACCCGGGATTGGCCCGAAGGGGGCCTTTACGGCTACGACGAAATCCACACCGCCGCGAGCATGGGCTATCAAGGTCCCCCGATGGGCTGGGCCAGCATGCCGGACCAGTTCACCTGGCAGCGGGTCGAGGACTATGCGCTGTCACGCCAACACGGGCCGAGCTTTACCGAACTGGCGACGTTGTCCAGCCATGCCCCGTGGTCGCCGGTCATCGACATGATCGAGGATTGGTCGAGAGTCGGCGACGGTCGGGTTTTCGATCGCTGGAAAGGCGCGGGCGACGATTATGCCTCGCTGTGGCAGGACACCGAGGCGATGCGCCGGAACTATGCTCCAGCCATCGACTACTCGCTGCAGGCAGCCACCGGCTTCGCCCGGCGCTACCTGGGCCGGAACCTGGCCGGTGGCGATCACGCCCTGATGATGGTCCTCGGCGACCACCAGGCCGCCCCGGCCATCATCGGCAGCAATCCCGGCAAGGATGTGCCGCTGCATGTGATCAGCGACGATCCGACGCTGCTACGAGGATTCCTCGATAACGGCTTCCGCCCCGGCATGTTCCCGCCCGGTCCGGAAGCCGCGATTCCCATGGCGGGAATGCGGGATCTCCTGCATCGGATCTACGGCGATGTCACTCCTGATGAGACGTCGCCGACTTCAGGTGCCGGCTCTTGATCAGGCTGGCGACGGTGGTGACGACCAAGGTGCCGAGAATGATCGACATGGAGAGCCAGATCGGGATTTCCGGCACCAGATGCAGCGGCTGGCCGCCGTTGATGAACGGCAGGCTGTTGGTATGCATCGCCTCGATGATCAGCTTGACCCCGATGAAGGCCAGAATGAACGACAGCCCCAGGCTGAGATAGACCAGCCGGGTCAGCAGGCCGCCGAGCAGGAAATAGAGCTGGAGCAGGCCCAGCAGGGCAAAGGCGTTGGTGGTAAAGACGATATAGGGCTCCTTGGTCAGCCCATAGATCGCCGGAATCGAGTCCAGTGCGAACAGCACATCGGTCATCCCCAGCGCCACCACCACCATGAACAGCGGGGTCACCAGACGCTTGCCGTTCCTGACCGTCAACAGGCGATCGCGGTCGAACTCGTCGGTGGCCGGTAGACGCTGCTGGATCCAGCGCACGATGGCATTGGGTTTGTACTCCTCGTTCTCGTCATGACCGCCCGCGCCCTCACGCACCAGTTGAATCGCCGTGTAGAGCAGGAAAAAGCCGAAGAGATAGAAAACCCAACTGAACTGCGCAATGGCAGCGGCACCGACCGCGATGAAGATGCCGCGCAGGATCAGCGCGATCACGATACCGATCAACAGCGCCTTCTGCTGGTAGGCACGCGGTACCGCGAACTTGGCCATGATGATAAGGAAGACGAACAGGTTGTCGACCGACAGGCTCTTCTCGGTGATGAAACCCGCAAAATACTCGGCGCCATGCTGCGCGCCCCAGACCCACCACAGACCGCCCCCGAAGAGTATCGCCAGCGCGATGAAGAAAACCGACCACCAGGCCGCTTCCTTGAAGGTGGGATCGTGAGGCTTACGCACGTGGGCGTAGAAATCGAAAATGAAGAGTGCGGCGATGCCGGCGACAGTCGCCAGCCAGACCCAGACGGGTACGTGCATAGAGGAACCTCCGGTAGACGGTGAACGTCACCGAAAGTCTCTCCCGCTGCCCGCGGCCCCGTAAGCGGCCGTGGCAACCGATGATTCCGGGGCAATGTGGCCCGTGCTGACGAAATCATCGACCGGCGGCGCCTGACGCGCCAGCGGCGGAATACTCCCCTTCCGTGCTGAGCGCATTGTGTCTGCAAGTGGCGGACGACACAAGCCCGCCGACGCCGATTCCTGTCGAAGGCCGCGTCTAGCTCAAGGGGCAGACGCAGTACTGTCCGACGAGCGTTCGTGCTGGAGCGTTCCCTCCATCAGTTCCGCCCGTGATGCCGCGTTGCCGGGATCGCCGTCGTCCACGTCGTCACCGGATCGACGCTCTTCGCTGCTCATCTCGTACTGCGCGGAGGCGCCCTGGTTTTGCCCCTCATGGGTGTCGGCTTGCATTTCCGGATTCCGATGGGCGTCATCGGATGGCGGCGAATCGCCGGATTGCGCCATGGCGACGCCGGTCAATCCCACACCACCAACGACACACAGGATGGCGAGCCGACCAGCCAGTGAAGATAGCCGCATGACTGACTCCTTACGTCGAATGACCCCGCTCTCGGGAGAGAGCGGGGAAGCTTCCCGCTTCCTCGCGCCTATCGGTATAGAAGGTATCGCGCGACACGGCAAACGGGAGGCCGGATCATCCCGTCAATACCACGGTTCTTCCGGCGTGCAGGAAGACGCGCTTCTGCAGATGGTAGCGCACCGCCCGCGCCAGGGTCAGGCACTCGATGTCCCGCCCGCGCGCCACCAGGTCTTCCGGGTAGTGGGCGTGGTCGACCGCCTCGACGCCCTGGGCGATGATCGGCCCCTCATCGAGATCGTCGTTGATGTAGTGGGCGGTGGCGCCAACCAGCTTCACGCCCTTCTCGTAGGCCTGGTGATAGGGCTTGGCACCCTTGAAACCGGGCAGCAGCGAGTGGTGGATATTGATCGCGCGACCGGCGAAGTGGTGGCACAGCTCAGGCGACAGCACCTGCATGTAGCGCGCCAGGATCACCAGCTCGGCCCCGCTCTCCTCGACTACCCGGCGCACCTCGGCCTCCTGCTCCGCCTTGGTCTCCGGGGTGATCGGCAGATGGTGATAGGGCAGCCCGTGCCACGCCGCCAACGGCTCCAGATCCGGATGGTTGGAGACGATGGCACGCACATCGATCGCCAGTTGCCCGGTCCGATAGCGATAGAGCAGATCGTTGAGGCAGTGGTCGGTCTTGGAGACCATGATCACCACCGGCAGACGATAGTCCGGCGGGGTCAGCTCGAAATGCATGTCGAACGCCGACGCCCGCGCCGTGAACTGCTCGCGGAAGTCGTCGCCATTGAAATCGGCCTGCTCCGGCAGAAAGGCCGCACGGATGAAGAACTGCCCGCCGCGGTAGTCGTCGAAGGAGTGCAGCTCGGTGATATAGCAGCCCTGCTCCTTGAGGAAGCGGGTCACCACGTCCACCGTGCCCAGCCGACTGGGGCACTGGGCGGACAGAATCCAGCTGTTGTTTTCAGAGTGCATGTTGGCTCCAGCCAGGCCTGGCCCCCGCCATGACGGGGGCTCTCGATGATCAGGGCGACGCGGATTCCACGCGCAGCCCGTACTCGCGCCCGGCATCCCGCAGCCAGCGCACGCAGTAGTCGGCAAAGCTGCGCCGCACCACCAGCTCGAAGCGCTCTTCGCTGGGACGCCGCAGCACCACGCTGGTCTTGGCGAAGACGGTGCCTACCGCCTTGCCCACCGGCAGCCCATGCTCGTGCACGTCGTAGGTGACCGACTTCATCAGCAGCTCGCGCGCCTTCTCGCCGGAGAGTTCCAGCAAAGTCTGGCCGCCGCCGACGTTGACGATGGCGAAGTGGGCATCCCCCAGCCGCGCTCGCAGCCGATTCTCCAACTCGAACTCCTCGCCGGCGGGGACGATCACCAGCCACTCGTCCGGCGAGACCCACTGCACCGAACGACTGCCCTCGGCGTCGAGCACCAGCCCCAGCGGCTTGCCCGGCAGGCTCACGCCGAGTTCGGCGCGCACCGCCTCGTCGAGGGTGATGGCGCCGCCGCGCAGCACCAGATGGCCGAGGAATGGCCGTTCGACCACCCTGATCTGCTCGGCCGCGCCACCTTCCTCGGTGACGCGCCCCTGTACTCGGCTCCACTGCAGCGGCGACTCGGGGGTGACGCCGGCGTCGGCGCCCGGATGCGTATCGAAAGTGGCGGCGTTGCCGACACTCGCTTCGGAACGGGCTTCAGACATTCTGGCGCTCTCCCTTGGGATCGATGAAGACGGTACTCACCACTTCGGCCTGGTGGACACTGCCGTCGGACATCGGCAGATAGACGGTCTCGCCCATCCGGTTGCGTCCGCCCTTGAGCACCGCCAGCGCGAAGCCGCTCTCCAGTACCGGGCTGTAATAGCTCGAGGTGACGTGACCCATCATGGTCATGGGAATCTTCTGCTCGGGGTCGAGCACGATCTGCGCCCCCTCCTCGAGGACCACCTTGGGGTCCTTGGGCTTGAGCCCCACCAGCTGCTTGCGATCCTCGCGGGCGGTGTCCGGACGCGTCAGCGCGCGCTGGCCGATCCACGAAAACGGCTTGTCGTAACCCACCGCCCAGTGCATGCCGAGATCCTCCGGGGTCACCGAGCCGTCGGTGTCCTGACCGGCGATGATCAGCCCCTTCTCGGCACGCAGCACGTGCATGGTCTCGGTGCCGTAGGGCGTGAGGTCGTACTTCTCGCCGTGGGCGAACAGCGCCTTCCACACGTGCATGGCGTAGTTGGCCTGGACGTTGATCTCGAACGCCAGCTCGCCGGTGAAGGAGATACGGAACACCCGCGCCGGGACACCGGCGACCTTGCCCTCCTTCCAGTCCATGAACTTGAACTGCTCACGGTCGAGGTCGATATCGGTCACTTCCGACATCAGCTTGCGCGCGTCCGGACCGGTCACGGTCATGGTCGCCCAGTGATCGGTGACCGAGTTGAAGTAGACCTGCAGCTCCGGCCACTCGGTCTGGTGCCACAGTTCCAGCCACTCCAGCACGCCGGCGGCGCCGCCGGTGGTGGTGGTCATCAGGAAGTGGTTTTCAGCCAGGCAACTGGTGGTACCGTCGTCCATCAGCATGCCATCGTCTTTGCACATCAGGCCGTAGCGCACGCGCCCCGGTGCCAGCTTGGCCCACTTGTTGGTGTAGACCCGACCCAGGAACTCGCGCGCATCCGGCCCCTGGATGTCGATCTTGCCCAGGGTCGAGGCATCGAGAATACCCACACCGCGGCGCACCGCGAGGCACTCGCGTGCCACCGCCTCGTGCATCGTCTCCAGCTTGCCGTTGACCCGGCGCGGGAAGTACCAGGGGCGCTTCCACTGGCCGACATCCTCGAACTCGGCGCCATTCTCCACGTGCCACTGGTGCAGCGCGGTATAGCGCTCGGGATCGAACAGATCGCGGCAGTGGCGGCCGACGATGGCGCCGAAGCTGACCGGGGTATAGTTGGGACGGAAGACCGTGGTCCCCACCTCGGGAATCGAGCGATTGAGGCAGCGCGCGGCGATCGCCATGCCGTTGATGTTGCCCAGCTTGCCCTGGTCGGTGCCGAAGCCCAGCGCAGTGTAGCGCTTGACGTGCTCGATCGACTCGAAGCCCTCGCGAGTCGCCAGCTCGACGGCGGCCGCGGTGACGTCGTTCTGCAGATCGACGAACTGCTTGGGCGCGCGCAGCGGCGGCTTTTCATGGGGGATCTGGTAGAGCGCGCTGGTCGGCGACTCCTGGCGCACTGCGACCTCGGGCACCGCGATCGCCGCAGCCTCCTCGAAGCCCGCCGCACGCGCCGCCTCGGCTCCCACATCGGCGCCGTCGGTGAGCGTCTCGCCGAGGGCGTAGACCCCATGAACGCCGCCGGCAAAGTGCATACCCTTGACCTCGCCGGGCACGAAGCCGAGCAGGTCATCGCGCCACTGCGGGCGCTTGCCGGTGTGCGAGGCCAGGTGGACCACCGGGCTGTAGCCGCCGGAGCTGGCGATGGTATCGCACTCGAGCGTCTCGACCTTGCCGGTCACCACGAAGCGTTCGGTATCGATCGCCACCACCTTGGCACCGCTGACGCGCTGGCTGCCGGTGGCCTCCATCACGGCACTGCCGGTGATGACGCGGATACCGGCGTCGCGGGCCTGCTTGACCAGATCGCCGTCCGGCTTGGCCCGCGAGTCGACCACCGCGACCACCTCGCGGCCGGCCTCTTGCCAGTCCAGCGCCGCGCGGTAGGCGTGGTCGTTGTTGGTAGAGAGCACCAGACGCTGCCCCGGCACCACGCCATAGCGGCGGATATAGACGGAGACCGCCCCCGCCACCAGGTTGCCGGGCACATCGTTGTTGGCGTAGACCAGCGGGCGCTCGTGGCTGCCACTGGCCAGCACCACGCGGCCGGCACGCACCCGATGCAGCCGTGCACGCACTTCACCTTCGCGACCGGCGCCCGCGGCGGTATCGGCGAGGTGCTCGGTGCGCCGCTCGTGCAGGGTGACGAAGTTGTGGTCGTGATAGCCGTTGGCGGTGGTGCGCGGCAGCAGCGTGACGTTGGCCAGGCCACCGAGTTCGGCGACCGCCTGCTCGGCCCAGGCGCTGGCCGGCTCGCCGTCGATCGATTCACGGCTGTCGAGCAGCGAACCGCCCATCTCTTCCTGCTCGTCGCACAGGATCACCCGCGCGCCGGCGCGGGCGGCGGAGAGCGCGGCGGCAAGCCCTGCGGGGCCGGCACCGATCACCAGCACGTCACAGTGCTGATTGAAATGGTCGTAGATGTCCGGGTCGGCTTCGGTGGGCGCGCGACCAAGGCCGGCGCCCTTGCGGATGAACTTCTCGTAGGTCATCCACATCGAGGCCGGGGCCATGAACGTCTTGTAGTAGAAACCCGGCGGCATGAAGCTGCCCCCCAGCTTGCCGACCCAGCTCATGACGTCACGCTGCACGTTCGGCCAGCCGTTGGTACCGCGTGCCACCAGACCGTCATACAGCGCCTGCTGGGTGGCGCGCACGTTGGGGACCTGGGCGGCTTCGGTGGCGCCGAGCTGGACGATGGCGTTGGGCTCTTCGGGCCCGGCGGCGGTGATCCCGCGCGGACGCGAATACTTGAAGCTGCGGTTGACGATATCCACGCCGTTGGCCAGCAGCGCGGAGGCCAGGGTGTCCCCGGCGAAGCCGGTGTATTGCTGACCGTTGAAGGTGAACGACAGCCGCCGCGAGCGATCGATGCGCCCGCCCTGATTGAGACGGTTGGACTGGGTCATGACGGCGTCTCCTCGTTGAGCCGGCTGTTCTCGGGCTGTGCGCCCACGGTCTGCCAGCCGCCGTCGGCGGTCTGCACGCCCTGCTCGCGGCGCACCTCGGCGTTGGCGGCGGTGATGCTCGGCTGCTCGCCCATGCGATAGGTCTCGAGAATCTCGTAGGTCGCGGTGTCGCGGGTGATATTGAAGAACTTGCGACAGCCCAGGCGGTGCACCCACATCTCGTGGTGGATACCGCGCGGGTTGTCACGGAAGAACAGGTAATCGCCCCACTCCTCGTCGCTCACGCTGGCGGGATCGGCCGGCCGGACGAGGTGTGCCTGACCGCTGGGATGAAACTCCTCTTCCTCGCGATACTCCTGGCAGTAGGGACAGAAGATATGAAACATGTTGTTTACTCCGATTTGGACTTGTTACGAGCAGTCCCTGTACAAATTGCCGAGCGAGATGAAGCGCAAGGCACACGGCACGCAGGACAAGAGACATAACGCGGGATTAGGCGAATGTCCGAGTACCGCGTAACGCAGCGATTCGCTCGCGCAGGCATTTGTACCCTCAGTGCGCCACGCCGGCGGCGCCATGCTCATCGATCAAGGCGCCGGTATTGAACCGATCGATGGAGAACGGCGCCGCGATGGGGTGCATTTCCCCTTTAGCCAGACTGGCTGCAAAAACGTGTCCGGAGCCGGGGGTGGCCTTGAAGCCACCGGTGCCCCAGCCGCAGTTGAAATAGAGTCCCTTGACCTTGGTCTTGGACAGGATCGGGCAGGCGTCGGGGCAGGTATCGACGATGCCGCCCCACTGCCGGTTCATGCGCACCCGCGAGAACATCGGGAACATCTCGACGATCGCCTGCAGGGTGTGCTCGATGGTGGGGAAGCTGCCGCGC
This sequence comes from Salinicola acroporae, assembly GCF_003206615.1. GTDB lineage: Bacteria > Pseudomonadota > Gammaproteobacteria > Pseudomonadales > Halomonadaceae > Salinicola > Salinicola acroporae. The sequence continues at coordinate 197,129 of NZ_PZJW01000001.1, forward strand.
TGGCCGTAACCCAGGTAGCCGTCGATCCCCGCGCCGATCACCAGGTCGCCCTTGTCTGACTGGCTGACGTAGCCGTGCACGTGGTTGGACATGGTGACGGTGTTGAGAATCGGCTTGAGCGGCTCGGAGACCAGCGCCTGCAGCGGGTGCGACTCCAGCGGCAGCTTGAGCCCGGCCATCTTCGCCAGCACGCCGGAGTTGCCCGCGGCCACGCAGCCCACCGTATGCGCTTCGATGTCGCCGCGGTTGGTGTGCACGCCGTAGACCTGACCATCACGGATCTTGAAGCCGGTCACCTCGGTGTTCTGCAACAGATCGACGCCCAGCGCGTCGGCGCCACGGGCGAAGCCCCAGGCCACCGCGTCGTGACGCGCGACCCCGGCACTCTTCTGCCACGAGGCGCCCATGATCGGGTAACGCGCGCTCTTGGAGATATCCAGCGCCGGCTCGATCTCCTTGATCTGCTCGGGGGTCACCACCTCGCTGTCGATGCCGTTGAGACGGTTGGCATTGACCCGGCGCTGCACGTCACGCATGTCCTGCAGGGTGTGCGCCAGGTTGAGCACGCCGCGCTGCGAGAACATCACGTTGTAGTTGAGATCCTGGGACAGCCCCTTCCACAGATCGAGGGAGTGGTTGTAGAGCTGTGCCGCCTCGTCCCACAGATAGTTGGAGCGCACGATGGTGGTGTTGCGCGCGGTATTGCCGCCACCCAGCCAGCCCTTCTCGATCACCGCCACATTGGTGACGCCGAACTCCTTGGCGAGGTAGTAGGCCGTCGCCAGACCGTGGCCGCCACCGCCGACGATGATCACGTCGTAGCGCTTCTTGGGTGCAGGGTTGCGCCAATGGCGCTGCCAGTTCTCGTGATGACTGAGCGCGTGCTTGACCAGGCTGAAACCGGAATAACGTTGCATGGGGACCCTCTCTACGTCGCTCGTCGCCGTGGCGACACGCGGTCGGCGTGCGGTGATTTTCCGCGATGGTATCGTCCACCTGGGGGGGCATGATGCGCTGCGACGTCACGATCGGGCGTGTTTGCGACATGACATTGCGATTCGCGACAGAGCCCTGCCCCTCTCGCTCGAGAGCACACGACCGAACGACGTGACGTAAAGAGAAGAGATCGCGGCTATCCGGCGACTCGGACTCACATCGGGTCGCCGACGATCTCCGGCATGACCTCCAGCCGCCTCGCCGGATCCTCGGGCGGGACGTCGATCCAGTCGAAGAGGCGCGCGATCATCGTGGGAACGTCCTGGCGCATCATGATCAGGCGCGGATGGAAGGCTGCCGCCAGTGGGTCCCAGTCGAAGCAGCCCATGATGATGTCGTTCACGTCATGTCCCCCCAGGCGCAGCCAGCGGACGATACCTTCCAGCGAGATCGTGGAATTGACGAACATCGCGGCGGGCAACCGGCCCTCACGATCGACGTAAGCCTCTAGCGCTGCCTGGGCCTTCTCGGCGGCATAATCACAGGTGACGATATCCGTGGGCGCTGTGGCCAGACCGCGCTTCTCACGGGCCTGGCGGAAGCCTTCGATACGTTCCCGGGTGTTGTGATCCTCGGCTCGCCCCCCGATGAACAGCACGCGCGCCGCGTCGGCTCGCCGCGCTTCGAGCCGGTCGAGCAGCGCATCCGTCAGCCGGCGCGCACCCTCGCGATTGGCGGAGATGACCGACGGCGCGGCCGTGCCGGGCAGATCGAGGTTGAGGCTGGCGATCCCCGCGGCACTGCACATTTCTGCGATGGCGTCCGGGTCCGTTGCCCCGGTACAGATCAGATGCTCGACGCGGTAGGCCAGCATCATCCTGGCTGCCTCGCGCTCCTGCGCCGGGTCGCGATTGGTGCAGGAAACGATGGTGAAAATGCCTCGCCTGCGCGCCTCCGCTTCGAATACCTGGGCAATCGAACTGAAATAGCGGTTGTCGTAGAGCGGCAGAATCATGCCAAGAATGCCGGAACGATCGCGGCGCAGCGCCCGCGCCTGCATGTTGGTCGAGTATCCTTCGCGCTCGGCCAGCTCGAGGATTCGCTTGGCCAGCTTGCGGCTGATCCGGCGGCGCTGCCACGTACCGTTCAAGACGGCGCTGACGGTACTCGGCGAGGAGTTCGCCAGCTTGGCGAGATCGTAGATCGTCAGCTTTCTGGATGACTCGCTCGACACTTGGGCCCTCCCCTTCGGTAGATCAAAAGTCGCATTGACCTGGACGATGCAGAAACGAATAGTTGCACAACCGATTGCGCATTCATAAGCGACTTTGGTCAAGACCGCTCGACCCGGCTGCGCTATCGGACCACCAACGACGGGGAACCGATCATGAAACGCAACTTCTATCTCGCCGCGACCGTTATCGCGGGCGTCATCGGCAGCGCCGGCATGGCGCAGGCTCAGGACAAACCCACCATCGCGGTCGTGGCCAAGGTCGGCGGGATTCCCTGGTTCAACGCCATGGAGCAAGGCATCGAGGAGATGGGCGACGAGCTCGGCGTCGATGCCTACATGATCGGCCCCACCAGCGCCGACCCTGCGCTGCAGGTGCGTGCGGTGGAGGATCTCATCGCTCGCGGCGTGGATGTCATCGGTGTGGTCCCCAATGATCGCGAAGTGCTGGAGCCGGTACTCAAGAAGGCCCGCGACCAGGGCATCATCGTCCTCACGCATGAAAGTCCCGACTCCGAGAACATCGACTACGACTTCGAGATGATTTCTGCCCAGCAACTGGGTGAAGAGCACGCCCAGCTGCTGGCCGATACCACCGGCTGCGAAGGTTCCTATGCCGTCTATGTCGGCGGACTCAACGTGCCAGCCCACAACGCTTGGGCCGATGCCGCCGTACATTGGCTCGACCAGCACTGCCCGGACATGAAGCAGGCCGCCGATCGCTTCGGTGTCGCCGAAAGCGTCGACGACAGCCGCAACACCACCCTGGACCTGATCCGCGCCCATCCGGACCTGGCCGGCATCATGTCGTTCGGTAGCCAGGGCACCATCGGTGCCGCTCGAGCCGTCAAGGAGCGAGGCTTGGCCGGGGACATCAAGGTCATGGGCCTGTTCTCCCCCGGCCAGGGGCGCCGCCTGGTCCACGAGGGCGTCATAACCGGCGGTTTCCAGTGGAGCCCGCTGGAGGCCGGCAAGGCCTTCGTCGCACTCGGCGACAGACTCTACGAAGGTGGCGAGATCGCCGATGGTGACGACCTGCCGGTACTGGGCAAGGTTCGCCTCGACGGTCATACCCTGTTCGCCTCCAAGCCGCTGGAGCTGAACGAGCAGACGGTCGACCAACTGGCCGAACTCGGCCTTTGAAGCGCTTCGACCGCCATCGCCGCGCGGGATTCGCGCGGCCTTCCTTCATCTTGCCTTCCGGGAGAGACAGCGATGGATGACATCGCACTACGGGCGGAGCGTGTCAGCAAGGTATTCGGCCAGAGCCGGGTACTCGATGACGTTTCCTTCGAGCTTCGTCGTGGCGAGGTGCTCTGTCTCGCCGGCGAGAACGGCTGCGGCAAGAGCACGCTGATCAAGATACTCAACGGCGTCTATACACCGGAAGCGGGGGCGACCTTCTCGTTCGGCAATGCCGACGCCGTGAGCCGCATCACCCCTCACGACGCCCGCGCACTCGGGATCCATGTCATCTGGCAGGACCTGGCCCTGTTCCCGCACCTGAGCGTTGCCGAGAACATCGTCTTCGACGATTACGTGGCCAGCCCTTTTCGGCCGCTCTCGCGTCGAGCCGCCCGCCACCAGGCGCGCGAGGTGATCGAGCGACTCGGGGTTCCCCTTGACCCCGATACCCGGGTCGAGGATCTCTCCATCGCGCGGCGTCAGTTGGTGGCGATCTGCCGCGTCCTGCGCGCCGGTGCTCGAATCGTGTTCATGGACGAGCCCACGGCCTCGCTGACCCGCAACGAAGTGCAGACCTTGCTGGAAATCACCCGCTCGCTCTCGGCGCAGGGAATCTCCATCGTCTTCGTCAGTCATCGCCTGTCGGAGGTGCTGGCGGTCTGTCAGCGGGTGACCGTGCTGCGCAATGGCACGCTGGTCGGGACCTATTCCACCGAGGGCATGACCCAGACACGACTGTCGCAATTGATGACCGGTCGCGAGCTGACACTTACCCCGCGTCAAGCCGCCTGCACGGGCGAACCGGTGCTCGAACTGCGCAATCTGAGTCGCACCGGCGAGTTCGAGGAGGTTTCCCTGACGCTGCATCGCGGCGAGATACTGGGCCTCACCGGGCTGCTGGGCGCAGGACGCACCGAGCTCGCCCACGTTCTGTTCGGCATGAATCGTCCCACCGGCGGCGAGTTGCTCAAGAACGGCAAGCCGCTGACGCTGCGCTCCAACCGGGACGCGATCCGCAACGGCATCGCCTACGTCTCCGAGGACCGCCTGCATCTGGGACTGGTCCAGAACCAGTCGATCAACATGAATACCGCCGTGACGGTACTGGACGAACTGGAAAAGCCAAGGGGCTTTCTCTCCCCGCGACGTCTGCGCGAGCTGACCGCCAGGTGGATCCAGCGTCTCGGCACCAAGGTCAGCGACGCCGAACTCGCGGTCTCTTCCCTCTCGGGGGGCAACCAGCAGCGGATCGTGCTGGCCAAGTGGCTGGCGACCCAACCCGATGTACTGATTCTCGACTGTCCCACGGTGGGCGTCGATGTCGGCGCCAAGGCGGGCATCTTCGAGATCATTCGCCAGTTGGCCGACGAGGGCATGTCGATCATTCTCATCTCGGACGAGGCGGGCGAAATCTGGATGAATTCGGACCGCGTCGTGGTCCTCAAGGCGGGCCGAATCAGCCGCGAGCTCACGCCGAACGCCACTACCGAGGCATCGCTCGAGGAGATCATCAATGCGTAGACTGCACCTCGGTACCGAGGGCGTGCTGGCGGCGATCATCGTCGCGCTCTGTCTCGTCCTGGGTGTGACCACGGATACCTTTCTGACGACACAGAACCTGTTCGACCTGCTCAACAACCAATCCGTGAACATGATCTTCGCCGTCGGGCTGGTGGTGGTGCTCATCGCCGGCGGCATCGACATCTCGTTCGCGGTGGCGGCTTCGGTGGTGCAGTACGTGGTCATGACGCTACTGATGGATCACATGGGCGGCGGCAACTGGTGGTTCGGCATCCTCCTGTCAATGGCCGTGGGCAGTCTGCTCGGCCTGGTCAACGCCTTTTTGATTCACCGTTTCCGGATTGTCTCGATCATCGTCACCATCGGCACCTTCAACCTCTACTTCGGCCTGCTGATGGTCTTTACCGGTGGCGTGTCGATCTACGACGTGCCCGACTGGCTCTACTATTCGGTTCCACTGATCGACCTACCCGCCTCACGGGGCAGCGCGACGCTCTATCTCCCCGTCGCGGTGATGGTGGTGATGAGCCTTGCCACCGGATTCATCCTCACCCGGACCGGTTTCGGCCGTGCCATCTACGGCTTCGGCTCGAGCCCGGAAGCGGCCCGACGCTCGGGCGTGCGAGTCGGCGTGATCCACGCCTTCGCCTACGGCTGGCTGGGTCTGTGCGCCGGTGTCGCCGGGCTGATGCAGGCCCACATCGTGCAGGAGGTGGTTCCCAACGCGCTGATCGGCCAGGAGCTACCGATTCTCGCAGCCGTGGTCCTCGGTGGCGCGACGCTCGGCGGCGGCCGCGGCTCGGTGACCGGGGCGCTGCTCGGCGTGCTGCTGCTGGCCGTGGTGCAGAACGGGCTCAACCTGCTAGGCGTGACTCCCTACGCCTTCCGCATGATCGTCGGTTTCATCATTCTCGTCGCGATCACCTGCAGCAATCTCGACAAGCTGCTGCCGCGTCGCGCGATTCCCAAGGAGGCACGCCAATGAGCGCCGTATCCGCCCTCCGCCGTACCTTTCGCCCCGGCGCCGAGTCACTCGAAATCGGCATCATGGCGCTGCTACTGGTCGTCAGCTTCGCGTTCTTCGCCTTGATGGCTCCCGGGTTCTTGAGCGCGGTCAATGTGCGCTCGATGGCCGTGCAGCTCCCGGAACTCGGCCTGCTCTCGCTGGCCATGCTGGTGCCGATCATCTCCGGCGGTCTCAATCTGGCGGTGACCTTCACCGCCAACATCGCAGGGCTGACCACCGCCTGGCTGGTACAGAACGCGCTCGGCGATGCTGGCGTGATCGGCATCATCGCAGGTATCGGCGCCGGGCTCGCCGTCGGCAGTGCAGCCGGCTTGCTGATCGGCGTCATCGTGGCAAGGGTCGGTGCCCACCCGATTCTGGTCTCGCTGGGGGCGATGATATTCCTCCAGGGGCTGGGGGAATTCCTGACTCGCGGCGGCGGCATCTCCGGCATGCCGGCAGGCTTTCAGTGGCTCGGCAGCGGCAGTTTGATCGGCATCCCCGTCCCGATGCTGATCTTTTTGCTCTCCGCCGGCGGGCTCGCCTACTTCATGCAGTTCACCCGTACCGGATTCTCGATCCACATGATCGGCTCCAACCTGCGAGCCACCGAATACTCGGGAATCGACGTGCGCCGCGTGCTGATCGTGCTCTACACGCTCTCCGGGTTGCTGGCCGCGATCGCCGGCATGGTGATGCTGGCACGGTTCAATTCTGTCCGCGTGGGCCATGGCGAGAGCTATCTGCTGATCACGGTGCTGGCCTGTTTCCTCGCCGGCGCCAATCCGTTCGGCGGCTTCGGGCGCGTGCTACCACTGGTGCTGGGGTTGATGAGTCTTCAGGTGATCGCCTCGGGCATGAACCTGATGGGCGCCAGCCAGCATCTCGCCACCGCCGTCTGGGGCGCGTTTCTGATCGTTGTGATGACGCTGCGCATGCCCTTTCTCAAACGCTCATGAACAGGCCAATCATGTCCCATATCGTTTATTCACTGGGCGTCGACATCGGCACCGGCAGCGCCCGCGTCGGGGTCTTCGATGATCGCGGCGAACTGCGGGGCGAAGCTAAGGCACCGATCGCCATTCATCGCCCTCTCGAGCATCATGTCGAGCAAAGCACCACCGATATCTGGCGAGCCGTCTGCGACGCCACCCGTCGCGCGGTCAATCAGGCCGACATCGAGCCGGCCCAGGTCAAGGGCATGTCGGTCAGCGCGACCTGTTCGCTGGCGCTGCTCGACCGCCAGCATGAGCCGTTGGCGCTATCGCCTGGCGACGAGCCCTGGAACATCATCGTCTGGATGGACCATCGGGCGACGGCCGAGGCGTCGGTCTGTACCGCGACCCAGGCTGCACCACTGGCCAATCTCGGCGGGGTGATGTCGCCGGAGATGCAGATGCCCAAGCTGATGTGGCTCAAGCGCAACCGACCGGAACTCTACGACAGCATCGGTTATGCCGGTGACCTGGGCGACTGGCTGGGCTATCACTGCACCGGCATCGATCGCCGTTCGGTCTGCATGCTGGCCTGCAAATGGACCTTCGATCCGCGGCCGAACCGCGGTTGGGACCGGGAATTCCTCGCCCAGATCGACATGACGGACGTACTCGAACGCTTGTCGTTGCCCGATCGCGCCGCCGCCGTGGGCGAGCCGCTGGGGCGATTGAGCGAGAGGGCCGCGGCCGAGCTCGGACTCACCACCGACTGTCTTTTTGCCGTGGGCATGATCGACGCCTACGCCGGCGCCATGGGAACGCTGGGGCGCAGCCTCGACGCGCACTCGGCGCATCGGCTGGCGGTGATTGCCGGTACCTCGACCTGTCATATCGGTGCACAGCCGGAACGGCGCGAAGTCCCCGGCGTGTGGGGCCCCTATCCGGGCGCCCTGTGCGATGGATTCGTCGCCAACGAAGGCGGCCAGAGCCTGACCGGCGCCCTGCTGGACCATATCGTCGACCTGTTCAGCGCGGGTGGCGAGTTTGGCGACGATCCCCACGGGGCTCTCTCGGAACTGCTCCTGGAGCGGCTGGCAACAGGCGATCCGGCACCGGACCTGCACGTTCGCCCGGACTTCATCGGCAATCGTTCACCGCTGGCTGACCCCGACATTCGGGGCGCCATCGTCGGCCTCACGCTGGAATCCCCAAAGGAGACCCTCATCAAGGTGTACTGGGCCGCGGCGACGGCGCTGGTCTACGGAACGCGGGCGATCATCGAGCGCATGAACGCCAATGGTTATGCCATCGACACGCTCCACCTCAGCGGCGGCCACAACCGCTCCCCCCTGCTGCGCAAGCTCTACGCCGATGGCACCGGCTGCCGCGTGGTGCTGTCAGACGCCCCTGAGCCCGTGCTGCTGGGGGCCGCCGTGGCCGCCATGGCACCGTGGCGCGATAGCGATCTGCTGGCCGTAGCCCGCGCACTCGCGCCTGGCGAGGACGTACTCGAGCCCGATACGGCAGCGCGTGACATGCACGAGAAGCGCTATGCCGCGTTTCGCGAGCTGTTCGATGGGCGCCTGGACTGAGCATGCCGCGAAGCAACTCCCTCCGGTAGCGGCGATCAGCCCATCGCCTCTACCGGCTTGCGGCGATGACACGCGTCGGCGTGATCGTTGATCATGCCGACGGCCTGCATCCAGGCATAGACGATGACCGGACCGGCGAACTTGAACCCACGCTTCTTGAGCGCCTTGGAAATCTCCAGGGACAGCGGCGTCTGGGTGGGGACAGGGCCATCGCGTTCGAAGTCCCGCTGGATCGGCCTGCCGCCGACCATGCTCCACAGGAACTCGGAGAAATCCTCGCCGTTGTCGCGCATGGCGAGGTAGGCCCGGGCGTTGCCGATGGTCGCCTCGATCTTGGATCGCGAGCGGATGATGCCGGCGTTGCCCATCAGACGCTCGATATCATGCTCGTCATAGTCGGCGATCCTTACGGGATCGAAGCCCTCGAATGCCTCGCGGAAGGCGTCACGCTTCTTGAGGATGGTCAGCCAGGAGAGCCCCGCCTGGAAGCCATCGAGGATCAACTTTTCCCACAGCGCGCGACTGTCGTACTCCGGTACGCCCCACTCCTCGTCGTGGTATTCGGCATTCAGTGGATGAGTCTGCGCCCAGGCGCAGCGCGGCAGATTCGGGGTCGGCTCTGTCATCATCGGTCTCGGTCGGGTTCCTGTCGGATGATCGCAAAGACTCGATTCTGCTGCCTTTCGCTGGCCCAGCCAAACGAAAAAGAGCCGGCGATGCCTTGGGGCATCGCCGGCTCTTTCTACAGCGCTCCGAAACTGGCGCTGGTCGTGGCTCGTGGCTCGTGGCTCGTGGCTCGTGGCTCGTGGCTATTTGAGCGTGCCGTGCGGATCGATCACGAATTTCTTCGCCGCACCGCCGTCGAAGTCGGCATACCCCTGGGGCGCCTCGTCGAGCGAGATGGTCTGCACGTTCACCGCCTTGCCGATCTGTACCCTGTCGTGAAGAATCGCCTGCATCAACTGGCGCTGATAGCGCATGGCCGGTGTCTGGCCGGTGTGGAAAGACATCGCCTTGGCCCAGCCGAGACCGAACTTCATCGAGATATTGCCGTGTTTGGCGTCTTCGCTCTCGGCGCCCGGGTCTTCGGTGACGTAGAGCCCTGGGATGCCGACCCGGCCACCGGCCTGGGTGATCTCCATGGTGGCGTTGAGCACGGTAGCCGGCTGCTCATGAGAATGGTTGTGACCATGGCAGTTAGCCTCGAATCCCACCGCATCGACCGCAGCGTCGACCTCCGGCACGCCGAGGACTGATTCGATCAGCTCCGACATGCTGGCATCCTGCTTCAGGTCGAGCCCGACGCACCCAAAGCTGCGCGCCTGATCGAGGCGCTTGTCGTTCATGTCGCCGACGATGACGCAGGCCGCACCCAGCAGTTGGGCGGAGACGGCGGCGGCCAGCCCGACCGGACCCGCACCGGCGATATAGACCGTCGATCCCGGCTGGACACCGGCAGTCACGCAGCCATGGAAGCCGGTGGGAAAGATGTCCGAGAGCATGGTGAGATCGAGGATCTTCTCCATCGCCTGCTCCTTGTCGGGAAAGACGAGCAGTTGGAAGTCGGCGTAGGGCACCATCACGTACTCGGCCTGGCCGCCGACCCAACCGCCCATATCGACATAGCCGTAGGCGCCACCGGCGCGGTCACCGTTGACGTGCAGACAGATATGGGTATCGCCGCGCTTGCAGTTGCGGCAGCGGCCACAGGCCACGTTGAACGGCACCGAGACGATGTCGCCCTTCTTGATGAACTCGACATCCCGGCCACACTCGATCACCTCGCCGGTGATCTCGTGACCGAGCACCAGCCCTTCCGGTGCCGTGGTACGGCCACGCACCATGTGCTGGTCGCTGCCGCAGATGTTGGTGGTCAAGATCTTGAGAATGACACCGTGGTGGCACTGGCGGCTGCCGAGCGCCAGTTCAGGGAAGGGGATACTCTCGACGGCGACCTTGCCGGCACCGCGAAAGACGACGCCTCGGTTGGCGGATGAAGACATGGCGTGGACTCCTGGGTCTGATCTCGGAATGCCTTGTGTCGTGCCGCTCTGGCGACGACATCGCATGAAGGCGCGAGACCAGACTAGGAGTTACATCGACGTTGAAACGGTCTCGTCACGCCATCGAATGACGCCGCGACGACAGCCGTCAGGTCCAAAGGTCTAACACTTGCAGCCCGTCGCCCGTGGCTCAGAAATCGATGACGACTTTTCCCCGCGGCTTCGAACAGCAAGACAGAATGAAACCTTCCGCTTCGTCCTCCTCGGTAATGCCGCCGTTGTGCTCCATCTCGACCTCGCCTTCCAGCTTCATGACCCGGCAGGTACCGCAGATTCCCATCCCGCAGGCCTTGGGAATATGCAGCCCAAGCTTGGCGGCAGCCGAGTGGATGGTGTCGTTCTCACTGACACGGATACTCTTGCCGCTGCCGGTGAACTCGACTGGCATCAGCGTCGACGTATCGACTTCCTCGGCATCGGCCTCGGCCTGCTCGGCGAGTTCCAGCACATCCTCCTGGACGCTCAACGGCGTCGCGCCGAAGGACTCCTGGTGGTAGCGCGACATGTCGAAGCCGTCTTCCTGCAGCACCTGGCGCACCGCCTTCATGAATGGCGCCGGCCCGCAGCAGAACACTTCCCTCTCGAGATAGTCCGGCGCCATCAGCGTCAGCATCTGCCTCGTCAGGTAGCCCCGAAAGCCGGACCAGGCCTGGCTGAGCTCGTCGCTGCGCTCGCAAACGATATGCAGGCGGAACTCCGGCAGCCGCGAGAACATGTGGACCAGTTCACGGTGGTAGATGATGTCGTTGGGCGCCTGGGCACAGTGGATGAATTCGAGATCCACGGAGGCATTGGTATCGAAGAACCAGCGCGTCATCGACATCAGCGGCGTGATACCGACACCGCCCGAGAGCATCAGCACTTTTTCCGCCGGATGATCGATAACGTTGAAATCGCCGACCGGCCCGTGAACCACCATCGGGTCACCGATCTTGAGATTGTCGTGCAACCAGTTGGAGACCTGCCCCCCTGGCAGCCGCTTGACGGTGATCGAGAAGCTGTAGGGGATCGAGGGGGAACTGGAGATCGTGTAGGAACGCATCACTGGCTGACCGGCGATCTCTAGCTCCAGCGTGACGAACTGCCCCGGCTTGAAGAAGAACATCACCGGCTGGTCGGCCATGAAACAGAACGTTCGCACGTTCCAGGTTTCCTGAATCACCTTGACGCACCGCACCTGATGTCGGCCGTTGGTCCAGGTTTGGGTATTGACCGGATTGAAGAATTGCATCGTCACCGCACTCGATCGGGGAAATGGCCAGGGCGAGAATGCCAATCCGCTCAGCCGCTTCCGGTGAATTACCATCCTCAGCGGATTCTGCGCACGCCGACGCGGACCGACTTGCCTATCAACGACACAGGCATGTCAACCACCCCCAGCCATCGTCAAAACCGCGTCGCCAGCACGAAAATTGACTCGTCGTGACAGCCGCGCGACGTCATCGCCACCCCGGTATCAACGTGTGACGCCCCGGTGATCATTTGTGCTTGGCGGTCGGCCTGGCATCGACGAATGTCGCGGCTGGACAATTTCATCACCAGCACCTGAGCGACACTCGCCGAAAGTCGGAACGAGAGCGAAGAACCGACACCGTCATAGCCATCTCACCCGGTCGTTCCCGCGGACATGTTCGGGAAGACCCACACCCGTTATCGATGAGGATGCGACCATGTCACCACTTCCACGCGACAGTCTGGAGGATTCCCTTGCCGAGACTCGCGCCGCCGTGGCGGAAATGCTGGACCAGCGCGACCCGACCTTCTCGCTGCCCCAGCCGTTCTACAACGATTCGCGACTGTTCGCGCTGGACATGCAGGAAGTGTTCGAGAAACAGTGGCTATTCGCTGGCATGAGCTGCGAGATTCCCGCCAAGGGCAATTTCTTCAAGATCGAGGTCGGCAGCAACTCGATCATCGTGGTGAGGGGTGCGGAGAATCGAATCCAGGCCTTTCACAATGTCTGCCGCCACCGCGGGTCGCGGTTGTGTCTCAAGGACAAGGGCAAGGTCGCCAAGCTGGTCTGCCCCTATCACCAGTGGACCTACGAGCTCGACGGCCGGCTGCTGTTCGCAGGCAGCGACATGGGTGCCGATTTCGACATGAGCGCCTACGGCCTCAAGCCCGTGGCAGTGAAGAGCGCCGGCGGCTTCGTGTTCGTCAACCTGAGCGAGGACCCGGAGCCGATCGACGATTTCCTGGTATCGCTGGAACACTACCTGTCGCCCTACGACATGGATAACGTCAAGGTCGCGGTGGAGTCGAACATCGTCGAACGCGCCAACTGGAAGCTGGTACTCGAGAACAATCGCGAGTGCTATCACTGCAACGGCGCCCATCCCGAGCTGCTCAACTCGCTGATCGAGTTCGACGATACCGACGATCCCCGTTCCACCGGCGAGTACCGTGACCTGGTCGCCCGCAAGCAGGCCGACTGGACCGCCTGCGAGGTACCGTGGCAGCTCGCCCGATTCGGCAAGCGCAACCGTCTCACCCGCACGCCGCTGATCGACGGCATCGTCTCGATGACCATGGACGGCAAGCCGGGCTGCAACAAGCTGATGGGTCAGATTCCCAATGCCGACATGGGCTCGCTGCGTATCCTGCATCTGCCCAATTCGTGGAACCACTTCATGGGCGACCACGCGGTGGTGTTCCGGGTGCTGCCACTCGGCCCGCAGGAGACCCTGGTCACCACCAAGTGGCTGGTGCACAAGGATGCCGTCGAAGGCGTCGACTATGACCCCGAGCGTCTCCGCCAGGTCTGGGACGCCACCAATGACCAGGACCGCCGCCTGGCCGAAGAGAACCAGCTCGGCATCAATTCACGCGCCTATCAGCCTGGTCCCTATTCGAAGACCTACGAGTTCGGCGTGATCGATTTCGTCAACTGGTACAGCGAGACGCTGCGGGCCAATCTCGACGTCGAGACATCGCCCCAGCTGCAGGTCGCCTCGCAATAGCTAAACTGCTGGAACCGCGCGCCATTCACGCGTTACCGGTTATCCCCCCATGAAAAAAGGCGCCCCCCTGGGGAGGCGCCTTTTTGCTGATGACCATGATATCCGCGAACTAGAATTCCACCGTTGCCGACAGCTTGAACGTCCGCGGCTCGCCCTGGATCAAGTAGCCGGCAAAGGCCGTGGAAGCGCCAGCCCAGTAATCCTCGTCGGTGACGTTATCGATACCGGCACGCCACACCCAGTCCGCGCCACCGATCGGCATGGTGTAGCGCACGCCGAGGTCAAGTCGCGTCCACGGGTCCAATTCGAGATTGTTGGCGGTATCGGCATACTGTGAACCGGTATGAATGACACGACCCGTCGCAGTGAGGCGATCGACATGCGGGATATCCCATTCGCTGCCTAGCACGAAGCGATATTCGGGCACGCCCGTGGCATCATTACCCTCGGTGCCATCCTGGGTCTTGGTCAGTTCGGCATCGATCCAGGTCGCACTACTGAACAGGCGCAGGCCATCGAGGGGTTCGCCGTAAAGGCTGAGCTCGATGCCACGATTGCGCTGCTCGTTATCGAGATTGCCTACACCATCGACGACGGCTGCCGTCGGTAGCTTGATCTGAAACAGGCTGATGCCGCCGCCTATATTGCCATAATCGAACTTAGTCCCCACTTCATACTGCTTGGCGTGGGCAATTCCCAGGTACTCGCCATAGTTCGATGCCGTGGTATCGGTGACGGTGCCACCATCCTGCAGCGCCTCGACATAGTTGGCGTAGAGGGAGATATTGGGATTAGCCTTGAACACAACACCCACCGCCGGCGTCACTCGGCGGTCGGCATAACGGTTATTGCCACCAGCGTTGGGGCGCTCGTCGACTTCCAGCTCCTGATAGCGGGCCCCCAGGGTCAGCAATACCCGATCATTCAGGAAGCCGAGCGTATCGCTCAGGGTGACACCTTGAGATCGGGTTCGCGTCACGCTGCCTCCCACAAAAGGGTCGCCTTCTGGTCGCGATAGATCCTGGGGGTCGTAGATATTGGTCGTGCCTGCCGCCAGGAAGCTCCAGTCCGTGTCGAACTTGCGGTAAGCGCTGGAGTAGCCAAGCGTCACGTCGTGGCTCACCGGCCCTGTAACGACATAACCGCGGACCCCTGCCTGACTGGCGAAGTTATCGATGTGGTTGCCAGTCTCGAAATCGTTGACGCTGGCATTGCCGTTGTCATCGGTGAGTCTCGGGTTCGCCGAGGCGATATTCTCGATCGTGCGGTTACCGCCGAGCGCCGCAAAAGCGGTCCACTCATTGTTCAGGTCGTACTCCCCTCGCACCATACCGAAATTGGTCTCGAGCGCGGAGCCTCCGAAAGCGGGCGTATAGTTAGAGGAAGCATCCGGCACCGAGGGCACTTCCGTTGCCGCCCCGGTGTAGATACTTGAGCGGGCACCCTCCAGCGTCGATTTCTGGTGACCGACATCGAACAGCACGCGTCCACGCTCGCCACGATAGTCGAGGCCGACGACGACCGAGGTATCGCGCTGGCTCTCGTCATCGATAGCGGTATCGCCACGGCCACGGACAGCACTGACCCGCGCGCCCCACTGTTTCTGGTCACCGAAGCGCCGGCTCGCATCGACACCCACCTCACCGTAGCTGTCGGAACGATAGCCGCTGGAGAGCTTGAGCATCGGTTCATTACCGGCATGCTTGGGTTCGATGTTGACGGTACCGCCGATGCCACCGTTGCCACCGATGGGAATACCGGAGGTAAAGGCGCTGGCACCCTTGAACACCTCTATCCGCTCCGCAATGTCGCTGTTGATGAGCTGGCGGGGAAGCACGCCGTAGAGACCACCGTAGGCCACGTCGTCGCCGGTTAGATTGAAGCCGCGAATCTTGAAGGCCTCACCGTAGATGCCGTACCCCTGGCCGACGCTGACGGAGGCGTCGTTTTGCAGCGTATCGCCCAGGGTTTGCGACTGCTGATTCTCGATCAGTTCGCTGGTGTAGCTGGTCACGCTGAAGGGGATGTCCATGGCATCCTTTTCACCCAGCAGGCCGACACGACCACCTGCGGCGATCTGCCCACCCGCAAAAGCCGGCGGCGGCGTATCGCCATAGGTCGGCGCAGTACTAGTCACCGTTACCGTATTCAATGCCTGCGTATCGCCACGGCTCTGCGCCCATGCCGGCGAAATCAGCGGCGCAGCACCGATGGCCACGAACGTCATCAGACGAAAGGCCTGACGACAATGTCCCGAAGAAGAGTTCCCTGATGTCATGTTATTGAACCTGTTTTGGTCTGACGACAGAAGCAGTGGACCGAGAGCCGGTGGCACGCACGTCGGTCCAAGGAATAGAGGCATTCCGCGGCATTCTATACGCAGATTGACAAAATAAAAATGAGAACGCTTCTTATATGTACAAGAATCTCGAGTCGCCGAGCCCCGCTCTTTATTGATAACGATTGTCATTCGATCTACCATCACCGCCCATAGCCGAATCCGGCGCCGCGCTGCCGGCCGGATCAGCGCCATGTCACCTTTTCCCGTCGCCAGGAAACCGTCACTTTGCCGCGTGTTCGCTCTTTTCCCGCTCTCCTCGCACTTGCGATTGCCGTGCTGCTGGGGATGAGCACCGCGCAGGCGGATGCCCAGGCCGACGCCGATTCGAAACCGCCGCGGATCGCAGCCGCCAACTGGACCGTCGTCGAGACCCTCATCGCCTTGGGGGTCGAACCCTACGCGGTGTCGGATATCCCCAACTACAACGCCTGGGTCAAGGCGCCAGCGGTCCCCGATTCGACGCTGGACATGGGTCTGCGCAACGAGCCTAACCTCGAACTGCTGGCTCAGGATCCGCCCGACCTGCTGATGACGAGCGCCCTGTTCTCCCGCGACAACGCCCGTCTGGAGCGTCTGATGCCGGTGAGGATGATCGATAACTTCTACACCGACCGGCCGTATTACGAGGCGACGCTGGCAATGACTCGCGAGATCGCGAGACTGACCGGCCGGCAGCCGCAGGCCGAAGCCCTGATCGCCGAAACCGATGCCGTTCTCGCACACGCCGCACGGGCCCTGCGAGGAGCGAAAACGCCCCTCTATCTGGTGCAGTTCAGCGATGCTCAGCACGTCCGCGTGTTCGGCCAGGGCAATATGGTGGGCACGCTGTTCTCCCGCACCGGCCTCACCAATGCCTGGGCCGGTCCGACCAACGCCTGGGGCTACGCCAGCATCCCGATCGATCGACTCGCGGAGAGGCCCGAGGCGCGCATTGTCGTCATCAAGCCCTATCCCCGCGGCGTCGAAGAGGCCCTGGGCAACAATCAGATCTGGCGGCACCTGCCGGCGGTACGCGCGGGGCGAGTGAGCTTCATCGACCCCGTCTGGCCCTACGGCGGTCTGGTTTCACTGCAGCGCTTGGCCCGTTCGCTGGTCGATGTCGCCACCGCCGATACGTCTCGCGCCTCTTCCGTCGAGGATCAGGTGCCATGACGCTTCGCACGCGTTCCCCCGCCGGGTTCGCGATCGCCCTGCTGCTGCTGGCGATCGGCCTGGCAGCCGCGACCCTGCATACCCGGTTCGGCGATCTCTCCGGGTTCTGGTGGCAATCCATCGTTGCCCCCGACGATGACCAGATCCGTCAGATCGTGATGCACTACACCTTCGTGCCGAGGCTGCTGGTAGCGCTGCTGGGCGGCGCGGCACTGGCCCTGGCGGGTTGCCTGATGCAGCAGGTGTTGCGTAATCCACTGGCGTCGCCGGCGACGCTTGGCGTCACCAGCGGTGCGCAGCTGGCGCTGGTCGTTGCGACGTTGTGGGCGCCGAGCTGGATGCTGGCCGGGAGGGAGTGGATTGCCCTGGCCGGCGGCATCGTGGCGATGCTGCTGGTCTTAGCGCTCTCCTGGAAGCGACGCCTGGCGCCGATGGTGGTGGTGCTCTCCGGGATGGTGGTCAGTCTCTACTTCAGCGCGATCAACAGTGCATTGCTGCTGTTTCACCAGGAGAGCCTGTCGGGGCTGTTCATCTGGGGGTCCGGGGCACTGGCCCAGGACAACTGGCACGACTCACGCTTCCTGCTGCTACGCCTGGGCATAGTCGTCGCGCTGGCACTGTTGCTGTTACGCCCGCTGTCGCTGCTCGATCTCGAGGAGGATGGCGCCAGAAGCCTCGGTATCTCGCTGCGCAAGCTGCGCTTCGCCGGCCTCGGCCTGGGAATCTTCATGACCGCCTGCGTGGTCAGCGCTATCGGCCTGATCGGTTTCATCGGCCTCGCCTCGCCGGCCATCGCAAGGCTCTCCGGCGCCCGCACGCTATCCCAACGGCTCGGCTGGTCGATGATTCTGGGCGCCCTGCTGCTCGCGGTGACGGATCTCGCCGTGCAGCAGCTGTCTCCGTTCACCGCTTCGTTGCTACCGACCGGCGCCATGACGGCGGCGTTGGGCGCCCCGCTGCTGCTGTGGCTGTTGCCGCGCCTGCGGGTCGGTGGATCACGACCGACGCCCAGCACCGGGCTGACCATGCCGCGCCTGGCACGACCACACCTTCGCCTGTGGGCGCTGGCGGGTTTGACGATCGTCGCCTGCGCGCTGGCGTTGCTTGTCGGCTTCATGCTCGACAGCCACACCATGCACCCCAGTGTGGCAGGCATAGGTGACCTGTCGCTCATCGTCGACTGGCGGCTACCGCGAGTGGCCACGGCCGCGGCGGCGGGGCTGATGCTGGCTATCGCCGGCACCCTGCTGCAGCGGATGACCGGCAACCCCATGGCCAGTCCCGAGGTCCTCGGCATCAGTGCCGGCGTCGCGATCGGCGTGATCGCGCTGATGCTGCTGCCGCTCGGCATCGCGCCACTGAGCGGTTCGGTCATGGGCTTCAGCGGGGCCACGGTAGCGCTACTGGTCTTGATCGTCTGCAACCGCCGCAGTGGCTTCGCCCCGGAGCGGCTGCTGTTGACCGGCATCGCCATCTCATCGCTGCTGGATGCCATGCGCGCCATCGTACTAGCGAGCGAAGATCCCAGGGCACAGCAGTTGCTCTCGTGGCTGGGTGGGTCGACCTACTATGCCAGCCTGACTTCGAGCGGCTGGATCGTGGCAATTGCCATCCTCCTGCTGGCGCTGACACTACCTCTGCAGCGCTGGCTGACGCTGCTGCCATTGGGCGCGCCCACCGCCAAGGCGCTCGGCGTCGACGTGGATCGCAGCCGACTGATGCTGCTGGCATTGGTCGCCCTGCTGACCGTCGCCGCGACCCTGGTCATCGGGCCGCTCTCCTTCGTCGGCCTGATGGCCCCGCACATGGCGCGGCTGATGGGATTCCACGGCGCCAGGCATCAGTTGCTCGGCGCCGGTCTGCTGGGGATGCTGGTCATGGTGACCGCCGACTGGCTGGGCAGAAATCTGTTTTTCCCCTACCAACTGCCGGCGGGCCTGATCGCCGCGTTGATCGGCGGCGTCTACTTCATGTGGGGATTGCGGCGGCTCTGACGCACGTAACGGCGCTCAACGGCGGGAGGAGGAGTAGCCACGCCAGATCTCCCGCGAGCGCGAGAGTTCGTCCTCCAGAATACGGCGGTTGCCCTCGCTCGATACCGGCGAAACGGGATCGTGCATCGGCGGCAGGCACTCCAGAATCACCGGTCCGTCGAAACCGATCCGCAAGAGCGCATCGAACTGCGCTTCGAAATCCACGGCGCCGCTGCCGATACCGCCACGGGTCGAATCCGACACCTGATAGACCGCCAGTGCATCGCCGCTCGATTCGATCGCCGCGACCGGATCCACCGCTTCGAAATGCAGGTGGTAGCTGTCGAGCATCAGCCCGAAATTGGCCCGCGCCACCTCGCCTACCAGCCGATTGGCCTGGTCGAGTGTGTGAATCATCGGTGTCTCGTCGTGATTGACGACGTCATGGACCAACCGAATTTCCCGCTCGGCGGCGTAATCGGCCAGCTCGCGGCACGCCGCCGCCAGAGCGTTGGATGGCGTGGCACGGCCCCGAATCCAGAGCGGCAGCATCGATAGCGTAACGACCGGCGCTTCGAGTTCAGCGGCGCGATCGATGACCTGTCGATAGGCATCCACGCCCCGCGCCACGTCCGGCGCCTCTCCGGCCTGCGGGCCGATCCGCCGAGCATCCACGACCATCGGCGCCAGTCCCCTGCGTGCCAGCGAACCCCGGATCACCGCCGGGGAGACATGCTCCCACAGCTCATCGACCTGGACGCCATCGAACCCCAGCTCAAGCACCTTGTCCATCAACAATTCGAGGTCGTCGATGCCGAGCGTCCAGGTGCAGACTCCCATCGCCATGCCGTCGACTCCTGTATCACGTCGGTTGCCTTTTCCAGCGTAGGCAAGGATCCACGACGTCGTCATCCCGGGCCATGCGAGGCTCGGGGCTGCGACATCAGGAGGAACCGAAGACGGGCAGCAGATGACGCTCGATCGCCTCGCGAACGGATGGCAGCATCACGTCGGTGTGCTGCATCAGGTCGCGAATGGCGGGCTCCAACCCCTCGACGCCTCGCGCGCGATGACATCCCGCCGCCAGCCGCGCACAGCTCTCCGGGCACGCTTCCTCGGGGATACGCACCCCCAGCGAGACCAGCCGTTGACGAAAGTCCTCGCCATCGATGAGATCGACGATCATCATGATCCACCCCCCGTTCGACAGTGTTGCCGTGCAAGTCGCTACCAAGGCATGGCCCTCGGGCCGGCCGCATGTTCTATTATCTATCGCATCGGGACAGGCTGCGTCGATACCCGAAACGTCGCCATGTCGGTTTCACGAAGTTCGGTGTCATTCACGGAGACGCATGCCCTCGATCGCTTTTCCCTTCCCCCGTCTTCGGCGCCTGGCCTATTGGCTGCTTGCGGTGCTGCCGACGACGGCCAACGCGACTGGCTTCACCTACTGGGACGATCCCGGCGCCACGGCCGTGACACTCACCCGGGAGGAGTTCGTGGCCCAGGCCAGCCATCGCCGGGGCGAGGGCCGGCTGGCTTTCGTCAATCGCGTGATCAATAACGCCGCCCGCCAGCAGTTCGAGAAGGTCGATACCTGGAAGGGCTTCGACCGCCTGGTGAGCGACGGCTACGGCGACTGCGAGGACTTCGCTATCGCCAAGTACCAGATCCTGATCCAGGCGGGCACTCCGGCATCACGCCTGGATTTTCTCGCCGCCGACGACACCCTGACGCCGACCTACCATGCCGTGCTGCGCTACCGGCAGGATGACGGCTCTCACCTGATTCTGGACAACCTGACGCCGATGATGCTGCCGGAGTCGCGCCGTACTGACCTGATACCGCTGGTCTCCTTCGACGCCAACCGCGCCGAGCATTTTCGCGACGGTCGCTTTCACGCCGTCGATCCGGCGCGCGTCGTGCTCGGCGGCCAGCGGCTATCGGAACGGATGCCGCACCTGATGGATTATTGATACATCACCGGTCGAGCCCTAGTTTCTGCCGACGCCGCCCCTGAGACTGCGCCTCGAGCGCGGCCGAAAAGATCGGCTTCCAGCTCGAGATGTGGACTCTCAACGTCTGGCACAACTGTTCCGCGTCACCGGCCTCGATCAGCTCGACGATGCGGTAGTGCTCGTCGACCGACTCACGTTGGCGCTCGAACCCCGCACTCGAGCGAATGCCGAAAAGCCGCATTCGGTCACGCAGCTCGAGCGCGCTCTTGGTGAGTACGTGATTGCCCGCAGCCATGAACATGGCGTTGTGGAACTGACGGTCGGCGATGAGGTAGTCCTGAACGCTGTCTTCCTTGACGGCAAGCGCAATCTGGTCCGCGTAGCCGCTCAACTCCCGCGTGCTCTGAAAGCCGTTTGCCATCATCCGCCTGGCCGCGTGCAGCTCCAGCAATTCGCGCATGTCGAAAATATCTTCCAACTCGCTGACGGTTAGCTGAGAGACCCGAAATCCACGATTACGAATGGGTTCGACGAGCCCCGCGTTGGCCAACTCCAGTAGCGCTTCACGCACTGGAGTCGTCGAGACGTCGAGCTCCGCCGCCAATGCCGGTACCGAATAGAGCGAGCCGGGGCGACTCTCTCCGGAGATGATTTCCGAACGAATCTGCTTAAGGATCTGCTCGCGCAAGCTGTCATGCATGGGAATGCTCATTGGGAATGGAATGTTGCACCTCGGCTAGCCTATCCCGTCTGCCTTGACACCACCAATGGGCCAATGCATTTTAGTAGCGCATTACTCTAATGCGCTACAGAGGTCGCATTCCCCATGGCCGAGCGACGACTCGAGGGCTACTGCACGCTGTGCCGCTCACGCTGCGGCACACAAACCCTCGTGCGCGACAACACGATGATCTCGGTCAGCCCCGCGCCAGAACATCCCACCGGCGGCGCGCTCTGCGCCAAGGGCCGGGCCATGCCGGAGATCGTCGCGAATCCCAATCGTCTGCGCGCCCCGCTCAAACGCGTGTCACCCAAAGGCACCGCCAAACCGCAATGGCAGGAAATTTCCTGGTCGGAGGCGCTGGATGAGATCGCCACGCGCCTGGGCACCATTCGGACGTCGCACGGCGCCGAATCCGTCGCCTTCGCGGTGACTACGCCCAGCGGCACGCCCATGGTCGACAGTTTCGAGTGGGTCGAGCGTTTCGTGCGCTGTTTCGGGTCGCCCAATCTGATCTACGCAGTGGAGGTGTGCGGCTGGCACAAGGACCACGCCCACAAGCTGACTTTCGGTCAAGGCATCGGCTTCGCGGACTACGAACGAGCCGATGTCATCGTGCTGTGGGGTCACAATCCGGCGCGCACCTGGCTCGCCCAGGCCTCGAGAATTGCCGCGGCGCGCAGTCGCGGTGCAAAGGTCGTCGTGATCGACCCCAAGCCTGACGGATCCGGGCAACAGGCCGATTTGTGGCTGCGCGTCAGACCCGGTACGGACTCGGCCATCGCCATGGGCGCCATTCGCCACCTGATCGCAACGAAGACCTACGACGACGCCTTCGTGAGACGCTGGACGAACGCCTGCGCGCTGGTGAATCGGGCCACGGGGCACTTGGTCAGAGCACGATCGTTGTGGCGTGGGGCCGCACCGGACACATTGGTCGTCGTGGACGAAAGCGGGGAGCTACGCCCTTTCGACCCGAGGCATGCCGATACGAGCGCTGACGATCTGGCGCTTCGTTATCAGATGACGTTGAGCGACCTGGACGGCAACAAATTTCAGGCCACCACGGTCTTCATGTTGCTGGAAGCATCCAGTGAACCGTTTACCCCGTCACATGTCGTGGAGATGTGCTGGGTCGACCCCGATCCGCTCGAGCAGTTCTATACACTGCTCGAGCACAACCCGCGCCTGGCCTATCACGCGTGGACGGGCGTAGGGCAGCATACCAACGCCACCGCTATCGAGCGGGCCATCGCCAGCCTCTACGCCTTGACCGGCGCCTGTGACGCGCCCGGCGGCAATATCTGGCCGACGCCGCCGCCGACCCGTTCCGTCAACGACTATGCCCTGCTGGAACCGTCGCAGCAGAGGAAAGCGCTGGGACTCGACGAACTGCCGCTCGGCCCACCCGCCAACGGTTGGATCACGGCCCGCGATTTCCGCCGGGCCGTGCTCGAGGCTCACCCTTATCCGATACGAGCGTTGATGAGTTTCGGAACCAATTTCGTCGCCTCTCAGGCCGATGCCGCCAGCAATCTTCGCGCCCTGCACGCTCTCGACTTCCACGTGCACGCCGACATCTTCATGAACCCGACCGCTGAGTGCGCCGACATCGTGCTACCGGTCAACCTCCCGGCCGAGCGTGACGCGCTCAAGATCGGCTTCGAGATCGATCAGGCCGCAGTGGAAACGATCCAGTTCCGCCAGAAGGCCATCGACTGTGAGTTCGATGCGCGCTCCGACTACGACATCGCCTTGGAACTCGCCACGCGGTTGGGCCACGCGGAAGCGTTCTTCAACGGCGACATCGAAACCGGCTGGAACTGGCAACTGGAACCGCTGGGCATCTCCGTCGAGCAACTGCGCCGGTGTCCGGGTGGCAAACGGTTTCCCCAGCAAGCGCCACTGTACAAATACCGTCAGTCGGATTCGACAGACCGCCTGAAGGGTTTTCCCACCGAATCCGGGCTGGTGGAGCTCTACTCTGAGCGACTGTTCGACGTGCACTACCCGCCGGTCGCCACTCACCTTGAAAGCGACGCCGCCAACGAGAGTGACAATGCGCGATACCCTCTCACCTTGACCACGGCCAAGTCAGGCTGGTTCGTGCATACGTCGCACCGCCACATCGCTTCACTGCGCAAGAAATCCCCCGACCCCGGTGTCGAGATCAGCCCGGCATTGGCCAGCTCCCGTGGGCTCGAGGAGGGGGATTGGGCCGTGATCGAGACGAACGCCGGACAAGCGGAACTGCGCGTAAAGCTCAACCAACGGCTGGATGATCGCGTGGTCATCGCGGAATTCGGCTGGTGGCAGTCCTCGGAGGCCTTCAATCGTCCGGCGACTCCGGTCGCAGGCCCCGGCACCCGAAACATCAACGCGGTATTGAGCGATCACGCACGCGACCCCATCAGTGGCTCGGTACCGCTGCGGGCGGTCTCCTGCCAGATTCGAGCGCATACCAGCGCCAATGCGGGAAACTGGGGCGGCTGGCGGGACTTTACGGTCACGGCCAGACGTGTAGAAAGTGAGGATACCGTGGCGCTCGAGCTCGAACCCTGTAACGGCCAACCCCTGCCTGCCTTCCTCCCCGGACAATACGTGCCGTTGAGGCTTGATGAAAACGGCCCGACGCGCGCCTACTCGCTGACTGGCTCGGGGCTGCCGGCCGCTACCTTGTCCATCGGCGTGCGGCGTCAAGGCGGCGACGCCGGGACACAGGCTGGCACCTCGGTCTCCACGGCCATTCATCGGCTCGAGTTGGGTAGACGTCTGCAACTGGGTTCCCCTCGCGGTGCGTTCAATCCGCCCACGTTCGCCACCGGACGCCCGCTCATCTTTCTGGCTGCCGGTATCGGTATCACGCCGTTCGTGAGCGTGTTGGCGCGGCTCGCCTGCGAGGGCAGCACGAGCGATATCCACCTGTTGCACGGCTGTCGCAACTCGCAGGCGCACCCCTTTGCCCGGCGATTGAAGGCGCTGGACGCCGAGTTGCCCGGTCTGAAGCGAACGAGTGCATACTCCGCCCCGCTGGCGTCGGATCGCCTCGGCGAGCATTTCTCACACCACGGGCGCATTGATTTCGGGAGCGTCGCATCGTGGGTCTCACGCAGGCCCCTCGTCTATATCTGCGGCTCCCCCGCGTTCACCCGCGCGGCGAAAAAAGCCATGCAGGCGCTGGGAATTCCGGCGTTCGATATCGTGGCGGAATCATTCAAATCGCCGGCCACGATTCCCGATGGACTCGAATCTCAGACCGTGCGGCTGGCTGGTAGCGATCGCGAATTCGTATGGCGACCGGAAATGGGCTCGCTGCTCGATGCGGCGACGGCGCATGGTATTTCGCTACCCAATGGATGCCGCGTCGGCCAGTGCGAAAGCTGCCTGTGCCATATCGTCAGTGGAAAAACCGCCCACCTTCAGGAGACACAGCTCGAAGAGAATCAATGCCTCACCTGCCAGGCCATTCCGCTGACGCCTATCACGCTTGCCGTTTAGTAGAGGACAGTGCAGATACCGACACCAATAACAATGAACGGGAAAAAATGCGCCGTACCCGCCACAACCAGAAAGACCCTTCTAACAACCACAATCAAACCTCTCGTAGTCGAGACAAGGATCGAGAAATGATCAAACCATTGACCCAGGCGTTCGTGACGCTCTTCGACCGCTACATGCCAGACCCTTTCGTACTGGTATTGCTCATCACGCTACTGGTTTTCTTCTGCGGTATTGCGTTCGAAGGTCAGACCCCACTGGCGATGCTGGACTACTGGCAGGGTGGGTTCTGGAATCTGTTGAGCTTCGCCATGCAGATGACACTGATCCTGGTCGCGGGTTTTGCCGTCGCCAAGACGCCGCTGTTCGAACGCCTGGTCGATCGCCTGGCCAGCATTGCCAAGACGCCCGGGCGCGCCATCATCACCGTCAGCCTATCCACGCTGATTATCTGCTGGCTCAACTGGGGCATGGGACTCGTCGCGGGGGCCATACTGGCCCGCCAGCTATCGGCCCGCGTCGAGGGCGTCGATTACCGCCTACTGGTGGCAAGCGCCTACGCGGGCTTTATCACCTTCCACGCGGGGCTCTCGGGTTCGGCGCCGCTGTTGATCGCCACACCGGGCAATTTCCTGGAAGACCAGATCGGACTGATTTCTACCACTGAAACGATCTTCGGCTGGTTAAACATCAAGATAATGATCGCCGTTCTTATCGTCATGCCGCTGACCTGCCGACTACTGATGCGAGGCATCGACAAGCCCGTCACCTTGAACGTCGAACAGACCGAGGCAGTGATAAGAGAGACACGTTCCGCGAGAGATCTTCGCCCCGCCGAGCGCCTCGAACGGTCCAGAACCCTGGCTTGGATATCCGCGGCACTTGGCGCGGCCTGCCTTTCGCTCTATGTCGCCAACGGAGGTGGTCTCAATCTCAATCTGGTCATTTTCATTCTCATTTTCCTGGGTCTGGCGCTGCACGCCAACGTTCAGAGCTTTCTCAAGGCGCTCGATGACTCGACCCAGGGCATATCGGGAATTCTGATCCAATTTCCCTTCTATGCCGGCATCATGGGGATGATGAATTCATCCGGACTTGGCAGTAGTATTGCGCAGTTTTTCGTCAATATCTCATCGGCCGATACGCTGCCTTTTTTGAGTTTCCTGTCGGCAGGGTTCATCAACATTTTCATTCCGTCGGGCGGCGGACAGTGGGCCGTCCAGGGTCCCATTCTCGCCGAGGCCTCGCAGTCGCTGAACGCCTATTTTCCGGACGTGGTCATGGGCTTCGTCTGGGGCGACACGCTGACCAACCTCATCCAGCCATTCTGGGCGCTACCGGTGCTGGCCATCGCGGGGTTGAAAGCGCGTGACATCATGGGCTTTTGCGCGATGATCATGATCGCGACCGGGATTGCCATTTCTCTCGTGCTGCTCTTCTAGGTGCCGACAAGCCTGAATAGCCAGCGGTATCTCCAAATCACGAAAACAATCGGGCCAGCCGGTACCAATCGGTTGGCCCGATTGTCCTCAACGATTTACTCCCCAGAGGGAGCAGTCAGGATGCGCTCCCGACGCAGATAATCGATCAGCTTCTCGGCGGCCTCCTCCGGCGAGAGGTCGGTCAATACCTGGCCACCCGACGCGGAGGACTTGGCCGCGGCCGCCTTGAAGCGATCCCGCGCATTGGTCGATTTGACCACTTTGAGACGCTTGGGCCGCGCGCGGGCCGGCTGCCACTGCCACGCCGCCTGCAGCGTATCGGGCTCGGCCGTGACATTCGCCACCGCCTCCACCCGCCCGCGCCGGGACGGGCCGAAAGCGCTCTGGCGCGGCATCGGTGCCACGCCATCGACGCACAGCAGGCATGGCAGACGCACTTCGAGCCGCCGTCGCTGACCCTGGGGTAGCGCCTGCAGCACGGTGACGCGGTCGCCCGCGTAGTGCTCGATCGCGGCGACGCCGGTGGCCACCGCCCAGCCCAGCCGCTCGGCCAGCAGATAGGGCAGCAGGCCCGAACCCTCGCCGCACTCGGCGCGCTGCCCGGTCAGCACCAGGTTGGCGCCATAGGCCTCGAGCCAGTTCGCCAGCAGCGGCACGGCGTCGTCGCCGGCGGCCATTGGCAGCAGCGAGAGCTCGCCGGGCCCGCCGGCACCCTCGAGACCGTGGAACATGCCCAGGTACTCCGGCAGCGCCGCATCCTCGGCATCGCCGGCGTGGGCCAGATGCAGCGAGGCCCCCGCCAGTGCCAGCCCCATCTCCACCGCGCGGGCATCCTCCCGCGCCCGTCCGGCGCGCCCGGAGACCGGATGCCGGCCGCTGGAGACCAGCGCGACGACCCTGGCCTCACCGGCCGCGCTGGCGCTGCGCTCAGGCTGCGTCATGGCGCACCTCCTCGTGCCGGCTGTCGCCGCTCTCGGGTTGGGGTTGGGGTTGGCCCAGCTGGGAACAGACCGCCGCCAGCACCGCATCACCATCGCCGATGATGGCGAAGTCGGCACGCTTGACCATGTCGCAGCTCGGGTCGCTGTTGATCGCTACCACCCGCTGACACTTGGTGATGCCCTGCAGGTGCTGTACCGCGCCGGAGATCCCCACCGCGACATAGCAGCTCGCGCTGACGAAGGTACCGGTGGCGCCGACCTGGCGCGCGCGCGGCATGTAGCCGTCATCGACGGCCACCCGCGAGGCACCCTCGCTGGCACCCAGCACCTTGGCGGCGTGATGGTAGCCCTCCCAGTCGCTGACACCGCGGCCGGCGGAGAGAATGAAGGGCGCCTGGGCCAGCGGGATCTGCTGCGGGTCCACCGCGACCCGGCCGCGGTCGATGACACCCGGCGCCGCTGACGCATCACCCGCCGAGGCGTCGAGATCCAGCAGCGTCGCCGCATGGCGGGTGTCGCTGACCGGTTCGGCGCACTCCGGCAGTGCCAGCAGCACCCGCGCCACGTCGCGCTGGATGTCCTGGCGGTCGCCGGCGCGGGAGAGCGTCTGGCCATCGGCGAACTGCCACACCCGGGTCGCCGCACGCGCCGCGCGTGCCGCAGCGTCGCCGGCAAGCGCCAACCGCGCGGCCAGGCGCCGGCCGAGATCGCCACCACCGGGGAAGTCGTCGGCAAAGATCCAGTGCGCCGGGGCGAGTGCGGTTTCCACCGCTGCGAGCGCCGCCAGGCGTGCCTCCGGCGCGTAGCTGTCGGCGTCGACCTGGGACGACAGATCGATCCGGCGGTCGGCGCCGGCCTCCTCGAGCCCGGCGACCTCGGCCTGGAAGGTGACCGCAACCACGGCCACCCCCGTCTCGGCACCGCCGCGGGCCTCGGCCAGCTGGCGCGCCAGTCCGAGCAAGTCGCGGTCGTGATCGCTCAGGCGCCCTTCCGGCAACTCCGGCACCACCGCGACATACGCCGTGGGCGTGTCGATAGTGACCTGGCGCCGGCTCGGCTCGGCGCTGGCCTGGGTACCACCTGCCGCCGCCTCGACGCTGGCGCCGCTGCGGTCGATGCGCTTGATGCCGTTGGGGCCGATCGCGCCCAGGGCGTGAGGGTTGATCCGGGTCACGCCGTCGGCACTGGTCCAGCGCCAAGCTGGCCGTGCGAATTCGAGATGACGCGGATGCAGCCGATTGCGCCGAGCGCGTTCGGCGTGCGGGTCGAGTCGTCTGACACTCATGCCGGAACCTCCTCAGGGGCTTCGGTGCTGTTACGCGCGGTCGGCGCCGCAGCCGGCTCGGCCAGTGCGGCGGCGACCAGCTCGGCGAGATCCTTGACCTGGGGCCGCGGCTCGACCACGCCCTCGAGCATTGCGGTGCACTGGGGGCAGGCCACGGCCACGGTGGTCGCCCCGGTCTCGCGCACGTCCTCCATGCGCATGTCGGGGATACGCGCCTTGCCCGGCACGTCGGAGAGCGCGGCACCGCCACCGCCGCCACAGCAGCGCGAGCGGTAGCCGGAGCGCTCCATCTCGGCGACCTCGACGCCGAGCGCGGCGAGCACCTGGCGCGGCGCGGCGAACTCACCGTTGTAGCGGCCCAGATAGCAGGGGTCGTGATAGGTCACCGTCTCGCCCGGCTCGGCGGCCTTGACGCTGAGCCGGCCGGCGTCGAACAGCTCGGCAATGAAGGTCGAGTGGTGCTTGACCACGTAGTCGCCGCCGAAGGCGCCATACTCGCGACCCAGCACATGGAAGCTGTGCGGGTCGGCGGTGACGATGCGCTGGAAGCGGTAGCGCGACAGCGTGGCGATATTGCGCTCGGCGAGGCGCTGGAAGGTGGCCTCGTCACCCAGTCGGCGGGCGACGTCGCCGCTGTCGCGCTCTTCGTCACCCAGCACGGCGAAGTCGACCTCGGCGGCGCGCAGGATCTTGACCAGCGAGCGCAGGGTGCGCTGGTTGCGCATGTCGAAGGCGCCGTCGCCCAGCCACAGCAGCACATCGACTCCTTCCGGGCGCTGCTGGATACGCGGGATATCGAGGTCCGCCGCCCAGTCCAGGCGCGAGGCGTTGTCGAGCCCGCCGGGGTTGTCGGTGGCGATCAGATTGTCGATCGCCGCGGCACCCTTCTCTGGGGTCTCGCCCCGCTCCAGAGTGATGAAGCGGCGCATGTCGACGATGGCATCCACGTGCTCGATCATCATCGGGCACTCTTCGACACAGGCGCGGCACGTGGTGCACGCCCACAGCGTCTGCGCCTCGACCAGCTGCGGCACGATGGCATCAGTTGGCCCACCATGGTGCTTGCCGACCTCGATGCCGGGATAACCGGAGCCGGCATAGCGGGCGTCACTGCCGCCGGCCATGCCCACGACCATGTCCTGGATCAGCTTCTTGGGGTTGAGCGGCTGGCCGGCGGCGTAGGCCGGGCAGACATTCTGGCAGCGGCCGCACTGGACGCAGGCGTCGAAACCGAGCAGTTGCTCCCACTGGAAATCGGCGGGCTTCTCCACGCCCAGCGTCTTCGCCGTGAGATCGAGCGGGAAGAGCGCGGTGGAGCGGCTGCCACGATGCACATCGTGCGCCACGTCGCGGTGCTGATCGTCGAACCGCTCGGGGCGGCGATGGAAGGCCAGATGGAAGGTACCGGCGAAGGCGTGCTTCATCGGCCCGCCCCAGCCCATGCCGATCAGCATCTCGGCCAGGCCCCAGGCGACCAGTGCCAGCAGGATCAGCGCCAGCACGCCGCCACCCAGTACGGTCGGCGCCACGCCCACCAGCGGCAGGCTGACCAGGAACATGCCCACCGAGTAGGCCAGCAGACTCTTCGACAGCCGCTGCCACGGCCCCTTGGAGAGCTTGGCCGGCGGATCGATACGCCGGCGGTTGACCGCCAGCGCGCCGATGAACATGCACAGGCTCGCCGCCAGCAGCAGCCCGCCCAGAATCGGGTTGCGCCAGCCGAAGCCGTGGACCACCAGCGCCAGCGCCATGGCAGCGACGAAGCCCCCGGCGGTGGCCACGTGGGTGTGCGCGATCGCCTTGTCGCGGGCGACCACATGGTGCAGGTCGTTGAGATAGCGCTTGGGCATCAGCACGAGCCGATGCCAACGCATCGGCGTGCGCCGCCCCTGGCGCCACAGCCGGATGCGGCGCACCGCGCCCGCCGCACCCACCGCCAGCGCGGCAAAGATCAGAATGGGGAGTAGCGTCTGCAGCATCGGACTTCTCCGGAAATCGCACCGACCATGAAAGCGTATCGGATCGGGTTGGCGAGAGGCGGTCGAAAAAGCGCGTACCGCCCTGATCACCAGGCTAGAGAAAGCGTCATGAGCGACGCTCAGGCGCGGCGAAGGACGGCGAGCCAGCGGAGTGGACGTGTTTGTCCATGAGCATGGCGAGCCGGACTTCAACAATGCCTGAGCGAGCGCAATCGCTTTGCACTAAAAGTGCATGCACAGCCGCAAGGCATCGTATATCGCCGCATGCGTATTGCGCTGCGCCACACAGTCACCGATCCGGAACAGCGCGAACTCGCCGCTCTCGGCCAGGGTCGGCTGGGGCGCGATCGCATACAGCGCCTCGACATCGATCTGGCCGTGGTTGCGCGAACGCGACTTGAGCGCATAGTAGAGCGACTCGTCCGGACGCACGCCGTTC
Organism: Salinicola acroporae; assembly: GCF_003206615.1. Taxonomy (GTDB): domain Bacteria; phylum Pseudomonadota; class Gammaproteobacteria; order Pseudomonadales; family Halomonadaceae; genus Salinicola; species Salinicola acroporae. Next base: position 228,287 of record NZ_PZJW01000001.1, read on the forward strand.
TCGATCACCACCTGATCGACCACCCGCTCCTCGTGCTCGCCGGTGTACTCGTTCTCGAACAGCGCCACCAGCTTGTCACCTTCGCGGTAGACCTTGTGCAGCCCCAGGTCGCCGGTCATCACCACCGACTGCTGATAGAGGCTGCGGTAGTAGGTCGGGAAGGTGGTGCCACCGATCGCCACACCGGGCTTGGTGTCGTCGGTGACGATCTCCACCGTGGCGCCCTTGCTGGCGAGATAGTCGGCGGTGGACATGCCACTGAACTCGCACATGGTGTCATAGACCAGCACGTTTTTACCCGGCTCGACCTTGCCGCTGAGGATGTCCCAGCTGCTGACCGCCAGGCTCTCCTCAGGATTTTCCGAGTAGCCCCACTCAGGCACCTGCTCGAGGAACGGATGACCGCCGTTGGCCAGCACCACCAGATCGGGCTGCAGGTCGCGCACCATCGAATCGTCGGCGCGGGTGTCGAGCTGGACATCGACGCCGAGGCGCGACAGCTCCATCTCGTACCAGCGGGTGATACCGGCGATCTGGTCGCGCTGCGGTGCCCGCGCAGCAAGGGTGACCTGGCCGCCGAGCTGGGGCTGGGCTTCAATCAGGGTCACGTCGTGGCCGCGCTCGGCGCTGACGCGGGCCGCCTCCATGCCGCCGGGGCCGCCGCCGACCACCACCACGCGGCGACGGGGTCCGCTGGTTTTCTCGATGATGTGCGGCAGGCCCATGTACTCGCGCGAGGTCGCCGCGTTCTGGATACAGAGCACGTCGAGGCCCTGGTACTGGCGGTCGATGCAGTAGTTGGCGCCCACACACTGACGGATCTGGTCGGTCTGGCCGTTCTTGATCTTGGCGATGATGTGCGGGTCGGCGATGTGCGCCCGGGTCATCCCCACCAGGTCGACGTAGCCGCCCTCGAGAATACGCTCGGCCTGGGTCGGATCCTTGATGTTCTGGGCGTGGATGACCGGGACCGAGACCACCTCCTTGATGCCCGCCGCCAGGTGCAGAAACGGCTCCGGCGGATAGGACATGTTGGGAATGACGTTGGCCAGGGTGTCGTGGGTATCGCAGCCGGAGCCGATCACGCCGAAGAAGTCGACCATGCCGGTGGCATCGTAGTAGGCGGCGATCTGCTTCATGTCGTCGTGGGAGAGACCATCGGGATGGAACTCGTCGCCGCAGATGCGCATGCCGACACAGAAATCGTCACCGACTTCGGCACGCACCGCCTTGAGCACTTCCATGCCGAAGCGCATGCGATTCTCGAAGCTGCCGCCCCACTGGTCGGTACGCTTGTTGACGCGCGGGCTCCAGAACTGGTCGATCAGGTGCTGGTGGACCGCGGAGAGTTCGCAGCCGTCGAGTCCGCCCTCCTTGACCCGGCGTGCGCCCTGGGCGAAATCACCGATGATGCGCCAGATCTCTTCTTCTTCGATGGTCTTGCAGGTAGCGCGGTGAACCGGCTCACGGATCCCGGAGGGCGAGACCAGGGTCGACCAGTTGTGGCCGTCCCAGCGCGAACGCCGCCCCATGTGGGTGATCTGAATCATGATCTTGCCGCCATGCTTGTGCACCGCATCGGCGAGATTCTGGAAATACGGAATGATGCGATCGGTGGAGACGTTGACCGAGCTCCACCACTGCTGCGGGCTGTCGATGGAGACCGGCGAGGAACCGCCGCAGATGCAGAGACCACAGCCACCTTTCGACTTCTCTTCGTAATACTTGACGTAGCGATCGGTGGTCATGCCGCCGTCGGTGGCATGCACCTCGGCGTGGGCGGTACTGACCACACGGTTGCGGATCGTCAGCTTGCCGATTTGAATCGGCTTGAATAGCGCTTCATGGGCCATGGCCGGTCATCTCCTCGAACTCGCACCGCGCCGGGTGGGGCGCGGCCGCCAAGAGTTCTTCAGTACACGGAATTGCTTGAATTATGGGTCGCTGTCGCGGGGTGTGTCGGCGCCGCCGTCAGCGTGGCGTCACTTCGAAGTAGCCAACCTCGCAGCCCGCCTCGGCCCCGCTCTGGGTCTGCTCGGCACGGGTGCGCAGGCTGCTGCCGCGGGCCTCGAGGACCTGGTCCATGGCGCCGGCGAACCAGCCGGTGAACATGTACTCTTCCTTCTTGCCGGTCTTGCCCAGCTGATAGACGAAACAGGAGTGTTCCAGGCGCACCTTGGCGGTGCCGGCGTCGAGATCGATCGCCTCGGTGATGAACAGCCCCCAGCCGCGCTGCGACAGGCGCTTCATGTAGTGTTCGAAGACCGCCACACCCTCGAGACCGTGCAGCTCGGCTTCCTTCTCGCACCAGTGCCAGGCGGACTTGTAGCCGGCGTCGTAGAGAATCCTGGCGTAGGTCTCGGCCCCCAGCGCCTCTTCGATGGCGACGTGGTTGTTGATGAAGAAGTGGCGCGGCACGTAGAGCATCGGCAGCGCATCGGTGGTCCAGATACCGGTGTCGCTATCGACATTGATCGGCAGTTCGGGAGCCATCTGGGTCATATCGGTTACCTCTGAAGTTGTTCTTGGGCGGCGCTTCCAGCCGCGGGCTAAGAGCAGAATGATGTCTTGAGGACTCCAGCCGACTCCGCTATCACGTTCCAGGAGCCGAGCGAGCTAGCGAAGACAAGGCGAAGTCTGCCGGGCTCGCGCAGTGGACGAGGTTGTCCATGAGCAGAGAGCGGCAGACTTCAACGCCGTATTCGCGACGCGCAGCCGGCTCGGCACGGTTTACTCGCCCCAGACATCTTTCAACGTCCGCACCCAGTTCTCCCCCATGATCTTGCGCACCACCGGCTCGGAGAGGCCGTGGTCCAGCAACGCCTGGGTCAGGTTGGGGAACTCGCCGATGGTGCGGATGCCCTTGGGATTGATGATCTCGCCGAAGCGGGTCAGGCGGCGGGCATAGCCCTTGTCGTGGGTCAGCCACTCGAAGAAGGCCTCGTCCTGGCCCTGGGTGAAGTCGGTGCCGATGCCGATGGCATCCTCGCCGACGATGTTCATGATGTAGACGATCGCCTCGACGTAGTCCTCGATGGTGGCGTTGACGCCGGCCTTGAGGAACGGCGTGAACATGGTCACGCCGACGAAACCGCCGTGGTCGGCGATGAACTTGAGCTCCTCGTCGGACTTGTTGCGCGGGTGCTCCTTGAGCCCGCTGGGCAGGCAGTGCGAATAACAGACCGGCTTGCTCGATTCGAGGATGATCTCCTCGGAGGTCTTCGAGCCGACGTGGGAGAGATCGCACATCATGCCGACCCGGTTCATCTCGGCGATCACTTCTCGACCGTAGCCGGAGAGCCCGCCGTCGCGCTCGTAGCAGCCGGTACCGACCAGGTTCTGGGTGTTGTAGCAGAGCTGGGTGATGCCCACGCCGAGCTTCTTGAAGATCTCGATGTAGCCCAGCTTGTCCTCGAAGGCGTAGGCGTTCTGGAAGCCGAGGATGATGCCGGTCTTGCCCTCTTCCTTGGCCCGGGTGATGTCGCGGGTGGTATGCACCGGGCGCACCAGCTCGGCGTTGTCGCGCATCAGCTGGTTGACGGCAACGATGTTGTCGACGGTGGCTTCGAAATCCTCCCACACCGACACCGTGCAGTTGGCCGCGGTCAGGCCGCCCTTGCGCATGTCCTCGAACAGGGCGCGGTCCCATTTGGCAATGATCAGGCCGTCGATGATGATGGCATCGTCGTGCACGGATGAGGTCGACATGCGGAAATCCTCCTGGGTTTTGTGCGCCTTCGGCAGCCGTCGCGGCAGTTGACCGGAAGCCCGAAGGCGATTGTTCCGCGCAGCATATCCCCGGGCTTCCTCCCCCCGCCGACCGAAAGCGAATTCCAGTGTTCCGATTGCGTCACGCCCGCTTGTCTGCCTGCGACAGCCTCCAGGGTGCGGGAGCCTCCAGGGTGCGGGAGCCTTGGAGTAATGGCATGATTGACGCCAAAGTGTTCTTTATATAGAACGTTCCATATAAAGAACGACTGGACCCAATCGCCCATGGACGAGATCGCGCTGGAAACCCTGGGACGGCACCTGCAGGCGCTGCGTCAGGCACAGGGCCTGTCGCTGACGCAATTGGCGGCTCAGGCGGAGATCGCCAAGTCGAACCTGTCCCGCCTCGAGCAGGGGATCGGCAACCCGACCATCGATACGCTGTGGCGCCTAGCGAAGCAGTTGGGGGTACCGTTCGGCACCCTGGTAGCCCCGGTCGCGACACCGGTGGAGGAGAACGGCGTCAGCGTGCACCTGGTCGAGCAGAGCCATCATCAGCGTCACGACGAGCCGGCCGTCGATGTCTACCTGATGCGCTGCGCGCCCGGGACGATTCGCCAAGCAGAACCTCACCCGCCAGGCACCCGGGAAACCCTGCAGGTCATCGAGGGCCGGGTGTCGGTAGGCCCCGCGGGTGAGTCACGCCAGCTTGCCGCCGGAGAGATTTTCACGTTCGCTGCCGATCGACCTCACGACTATCGCGTCAGCGACATGGGCGCGACGCTGCTGGTCACCATCGTCTACGCCAGGGAAGGACCATCGAATGGCTGATACCGATATGCCGCCACCCTCGAGCGGGTGGTTGACCGGCGTCCGTGAAGCGGTACCCCTGCTGGGCGGATATCTCCCGGTGGCCGTCTCGTTCGGATTGATCTCCACCCAGGCGGGGTTCAGCACGGTCGAAACCCTGGCGATCTCGGCACTGATCTACGCCGGCGCCTCGCAGTTCCTGTTCGTCGGCATGATCGCCAGCGGCTCACCCTTGTGGCTGACCGTGGCGCTGACGTTGCTGATCAACGTGCGCCACGTCGTCTACGCGCCCAACATCGCGCCCTGGCTGCCGAAGAGTCGCTGGTGGCCATGGCTGATGCACGGTATGACCGATCAGATCTTCGCACTCGCCCATAGCCGCCTGCCGCAGTTGCCGGCAGCACGGCGCGTGGGCTGGTTCTTCGGCGCCGCCCTGCTGGCCTGGCTCAGTTGGATCGCCGGCTCGTTGCTGGGCGCGGCCGCCGGTGAGTGGCTGACCCGCCGCTGGCCCCTGCTGGGTGAGGTGATGCCATTTGCACTGCCGGCACTATTTCTGGTGTTGCTCGTGCCGCGCATCACCTCCAGGCGCTGGGCACTCGCGCTCGGTGTCAGTATCGTCGCGGCCCTGCTCTGCACTCTGACCGGGCTGACCAATATCGGGATCCCGCTGGCTGCCGCCTGCGGGGCGTTCTGCTTCTACCTGGTTCGGCTGCCGGCGGCAGCCGGAACGGGGGGAGGGAAACGCCGATGAGTCTCGAACTCTGGCTTGGCGTGATCGTCGCCGCGCTGGGCACCTATCTGCTCCGACTGCTGCCACTGCTCTGGATGCAACGGCACCTGAAACGTCGCGATGGGGAGGCCGAAGTCGATGCCTTGCCAAAGTGGCTGGTGGTGCTGGGTCCGATGATGATCGCTGCCGTACTGGGGGTTTCGCTGGTACCGCGCACGTCGGATCCTGAGGGCTGGCTGGCGACGGTCGTCGGGCTGGGCGTCACCCTCGTCGTCTGGCGCAAAACTCGCTCGCTGGGTTGGCCGGTGGTAGGCGGGGTGCTGACGTTCGGGGCCGTGGTGATCGTGGCCAGGGTCATCATCTAGTCTCTGCCCGTAAGCCGGGGCCAGGCGCCGCAATGGCAGTTGACCGCACGATGACGACGGGCGGCACAAGGGCCGCCCGATCCGGAAGTGAGAACCGCGACGCTCAGCCCAGCGCGATACTGGCGTAGGTGGGCTCTCCCCTGGCGTGGCTCAGCGCCACCGCTGCACTGCTGGATTGCATCAGCGGGTCGTTGCCCGCCAGCGGGATCGACGCAGGCTCCAGCCGACGAATCTTCAGCGTCTCGCCTCGGTCCTCGCGCGGCGGCGTGCCAAAATACTCGCGATAGCACTTGGAGAAGTGCGGCGTGGAGACGAAACCACAGGCCGAGGCGATCTCGATGATCGGCAACGGTGTCTGCTTGAGCAGTTGCCTCGCCCGCGTCAGCCGCAACTTGAGATAGTAGCGCGACGGCGAACAGTGCAGATGGCGCTGGAACAGCCGCTCGAGCTGGCGCCGGGAGACATCCACGTAGCTGGCCAGCTCGTCGAGTTCGATCGGCTCCTCGATATTGGCTTCCATCAACGCCACGATCTCGAGCAGCTTCGGCTGGGTGGTCCCCAGCACATGCTTGAGCGGCACCCGCTGCTGGTCCTCCTCGCCGCGAACCCGCTCGTAGATGAACATCTCGGAGATGGCCGCCGACAGCTCGCGACCATGGTCACGCCCGATCAGATTGAGCATCATGTCCAGCGGTGCGGTGCCGCCCGAGGCCGTGAAGCGGTCGCGGTCGATCGAGAATAGCCGCGTGCTCCAGGCGGTGCGCGGATACGCTTCCTGGATCGCGGCCAGGCACTCCCAGTGGATGCTGGCGTCGTAACCGTTGAGCAGACCGGCCTGGGCCAGCGCCCAACTGCCGGTGCAGACCGAACCGACCCGCCGCAACTGCCGTTGGCGGCCCTGCAGCCAGGTCAGCAGCGCCGGCGTCACCGAGCGTTGTGGCGCAACCCCGCCGCACACCACCAGCCAGTCCAGCCGCAGCGGCGAATGGGCGCTGGCGTCCGGCGTCACCTGCATGCCGTCGCTCGCGCGAACAGGTGCGCCATCCATGGTCATCACATACCAGCGATAGAGCTCGCGTCCGGCAAGTTGATTGGCCATGCGCAACGGCTCGATGGCCGATGCCAAGGAAATCAGGGTGAAGTCTTCCAGCAGCAGGAAGCCAAGAGTCTGCGGTTCGGGCGCTGCGCCTGCGGGGGCGCCACCACGAGCGGGGGTGATTGCCATGTCATGTCTCCTCCAAGGATGGTTCGGCGGTTATTGTTATTGCGGTTCCCTGGCATCCGTCGCTCTCGGTCCATGGCGACTTCGTCGGTGTCGAACGGCGCTCGAGCGCGGCCGTGACCTGGCTCGTCGGCGTTTCGACCGGCCTGTTTCGACTGTAATCCCTGTGACTAGGCGACGCATGCGTTTTTATCTCTGCGCGACACCGCCATCGCCATTAGGCACCTCGATGTCGTTTTTAGAACAGATCGTCCTCCGTCGGGTACGTCGATGTCGCAATTCAAACAGGACGTGAAAAAGTGTTACCGAATGAAGGTGATAACAAGTATCATTCACACCATTATCGTCCCGTTACCGCCTGATCACCGTTCATCGCGACTTGCCACTGGATTTCCGTCATGTTGGTACCCTTTCTGATCATGTTGAGAGAAGGGCTGGAAGCGGCCCTGGTCGTCGGCATCATCGCCAGCTATCTCCATCAGACCGGCCGTGGCGCCTGGATGCCCGCGGTGTGGATCGGCATTTTTCTAGCCGCCGCGCTGGCCCTATTCGTCGGTGCGGGACTGCAGTTCGCCAGTGCCGAGTTCCCGCAGCGTCAACAGGAGCTGTTCGAGGCACTGGTCGGCTTCCTCGCTGTCGGCGTGCTGACCTGGATGGTGATGTGGATGCGACGCGCCGCCAGCGGCATGCGGCGGGAACTCACCCGGTCGCTGGACCGGGCGTTCGGCAGCGGTAGACGTCATACCTACGCGCTGATCGGCATGGTCTTTCTCGCCGTGGCGCGCGAGGGGCTGGAATCGATCTTCTTTCTGCTGGCGGTGTTCCAGCAGAGCAGCGGCTCGGAGGCGCCTATGGGCGCGCTACTGGGCCTGGTCGTCGCAGCTGTCGTCGGCCTGGCCCTCTACCGCGGCAGCTTGAGGCTGCCGCTGGCGCATTTCTTCCGTCTCACCGGCTTGTTCATCCTGCTGGTCGCGGCAGGTCTGTTCGCCGGCTCGGTGCGCGCACTGCATGAGGCGGGTCTCTGGAATCACGCCCAGGGTGTGGTTTTCGACCTGAGCGATCGTCTACCGCTGGATACGCCGCTGGGGTCGTTATTCTCGGGCATCTTCGGCTACCAGCCGGCCCCCACGATGAGTGAGGTCGTGGCTTATATCGGCTATCTGGCCGTCGCGTCTTGGCTGCTGTGGCTTGGTCCGTCCTCGCCTCGGGCGTCGGCGGCAATCCAGTCCCGGCACGGGAGGGCCTGAGCCATGTCGCACGCCGCATCCGTCGCGCCGCCCTCCTCTCGCGCCCTGCGCCTGGGGATGGCGTTGTCGTTTCTGCTGACGCTGGTTGCCCTGGGCGTTTTCACGCTCTCGCTGCGGGCCGTGCATCCCGTCGGCGACGCCGGCCAGGTCGTCGAAGTGACCGCCACCGGTTGCGAGCCCAACCGCCTGGAAGTGGCCGCTGGACGGCGCACGTTCACCGTGGTCAACCGGTCGAACCGGGCCATCGAGTGGGAGATCATCGACGGCGTGATGGTGCTTGCGGAGCGGGAGAACATCGCGCCCGGCCTGCGCCAGCCGTTGACGGCGACGTTGCAGGCGGGTGATTACGTGATGACTTGCGGCCTGCTCAGCAATCCGCGAGGCACCCTGCATGTCCTCGCCGGGGACGCGAGCGCCCAGCCCGCCGCCCTTCCGGCAACCGCCTTCGTGGGCGCGCTGGCCGAGTATCGCGTCTATACCACGCTGCAGCTACGCAGGCTCCGCGCCAGTGCCGTCGAGCTGCGCGATGCGATCGATGCCGGCGATCTCGATGCCGCCCGTCGTGCCTATCGGGAAGCGCGTCGCGCCGACCTGCACCTGGCCATGCCCATCGGCCTCTACAGCGATATCGATCAGCGCCTCAATGCGCACGCCGACGACTTCGAACGGCGCGAAGCCGACCCTGCCTTCGTCGGCTTCCATCGGCTCGCTTACGGCCTGTTCGGGCAGCAGGATACCGCCGGCCTGGCGCCGATTGCCGCGCAACTGCTGACCGATGTGGAAACACTCACCGAACGGCTGAAGCACGCCTCGATCCCGCCGGCCCAACTGGCGGACGGGACTTCGCGCGTGCTGGAGGCGTGGCTCGACCACCATCGTGGCGAGAGCGCCATCGCGGGCCCAGACCTTGCCGATCTCGTCGCCCTGACGGAAGGGGCCGACAAGATCGTCTCGCTGCTGGCACCGCTCCTGGAGGGTCAGTCTCCCGCCACCCTGCAGACGCTGGAAGCCAACCTGAGCACGCTACAACAGGATCTGCCGGCGGCCGACTCGTCGATGCCAGCCGGCGTCGCCGCCGGGGGACTGCTGCAGGCCACCAGCGCCCTGGCCGACTCGCTCGCCGGCATCAACCAAACCCTCACCCTGAAAGGTTAATCGACCTCGGTCATCGCCCATGAGTCAGTTCGATCGTCATTCAGGCTGTCCCTTTCATCGCCGGACAGACCGTTCTCAGTCAGCACTCTCCCAGTCCGACACGTCCACGCCTGCCCACCGTGAACGCCGCCGCTTTCTCAAGGGCGCCGGCTTGACCGGCCTTGGCCTGGGGCTGGGCGGGATCGGGCTCGGTGGCACCTGCCCGGCCCGGGCCTTGGCTGCCACCGGGCACGGCCAGGATGTCACGAGCGCACCACAGGAGCAGGACTCGCAACTGCGCTACCCATTCTACGGCCATCATCAGCAGGGCATCGTCACCCCGCGCCCGGCCACCGGGATGCTGGTCGCGTTCGACGTACTGGCGCGGGATCGAGACGATCTGGAAAGGTTACTGAAGATACTGACCGAGCGGATGGCCTTTCTGACCCAGGGCGGCAACATTCCCGAGCGGAACCCGCTCTTCCCGCCGCCGGACTCCGGCATCCTGGGCCCGGTGGTCGCCCCCGACGGCCTGACCATGACCCTCGCGGTGGGCGACTCCCTGTTCGACCAGCGCTTCGGCCTGGCAGGCGCCCGACCGAAGCGCCTGCAGCGCATGGAGGGCTTCCCCAACGACGCCCTGGATGCCGCACGCTGCCACGGCGACCTGGCACTCCAGATCTGCGCCAATACGCTGGACACCGGCTATCACGCGTTGCGCGACATCATCAAGAATACGCCGGGGCTGCTGATGGTGCGCTGGAAGCAGGAAGGCACCGTGCCGCTGCTGCCGCCCGCTCCAGGCGACAGCGACGGCAGTGCCCGCAATTTCCTCGGTTTCCGTGACGGTTCTGCCAATCCCGATGGCAGCGACGACGCGCTGATGGACGAGCTGGTGTGGGTCGGCGGGGATCACGACGAACCGGCCTGGGCTCGCGGCGGCAGCTATCTCGCGGCGCGCATCATCCGCAACTTCGTCGAGCGTTGGGACCGCACGCCATTGCAGGAGCAGGAAATGATCTTCGGTCGTCGCAAGATGAGCGGTGCGCCGCTTTCCAAGGATGGCGCCGAGGGCAAGGAGCAGGATGTCCCCGACTATACGCGGGATCCGGAGGGCGAGATCACCCCGCTCGACGCCCATATCCGGCTGGCCAACCCGCGCACGCTCGCCACCGAGAAAAATCGCATCCTGCGACGACCGTTCAACTACTCCAATGGCGTCGAGGCCAACGGACAGCTCGACATGGGGTTGCTGTTCCTCTGCTTCCAGGCCGATCTGGAGGCGGGATTCATCACCGTTCAGCATCGCCTCGACGGCGAGCCGCTGGAGGAGTACATCAAGCCGGTGGGCGGCGGCTACTTCTTCGTGCTGCCCGGGGCGCGGGACGCCAACGATTTTCTGGGCAGTGGCCTGCTGGCCGCCTCGGCCTGAGCCGGTTCGGCGCGGGCAGCAGAAGTCGGGCAACCCGAATCGACAGCAAGAACAATCGCGCTCGCGACGACGAGCCGACGAGGCACGACCGCCGACTGGCACTCGAATCATTCAACGGAGGCAGACAATGAAGACAACTCGACAGTGGATCGCGACCGGCGCTTTCGCGCTACTCCCGCTCGCGCCTTTCACAGCCCTTATCACGGCTCCGGCCGCCCAAGCCGCGGTCGCCCCGGAAGCGCTGGTCGCCCCGGTCGCCGACTACAAGCTCTATGTGCTCGACAATCTCGAGCAATTGGTCAGCCACACCCGGGATTTCACCGCCGCCATCCAGGCCGGTGACGTCGAGAAGGCGCAGGCGCTATACGCTCCGACCCGGGTCTACTACGAGCGCATCGAGCCGATCGCCGAGCTTTTCGCCGATCTCGACGCCAGCATCGACGCGCGGGAGGACGACTACGAGAAAGGTGTCGCGGATCCCGACTTCACCGGTTTCCACCGTCTCGAGTACGCCCTGTTTCACGACCACAGCACCGACGGCATGGACAAGTACGCCCAGGGCCTGATGGATGACGTCAACGACCTGGACAGTCGCGTCCAGGGCCTGACTTTCCCGCCAGAGACGGTCGTCGGCGGGGCTGCCGCATTGATGGAAGAGGTCGCGGCGACCAAGGTTTCCGGCGAGGAGGATCGCTACAGCCGCACCGACCTGTGGGACTTCCAGGGCAATGTCGACGGCGCGCGGGAGATCTTCGAGCTGTTCAAGCCGTTGGCCGCGCAGGAGGACGCTGGCTTCGTCGAACGCGTCCAGACCAATTTCGACGACGTGGAAGAGACCCTGGCTGACTACCGTCTGGACGCCGACGATCCCAGCGCAGGCTTCGAATCCTACGACGAGGTCAGCGATGCCGACCGCCGCGCCCTGACCGGGCCGGTGACCGTGCTCGCCGAGGACCTGTCGACGCTTCGCGGTCTGCTCGGCCTGAACTGAGCGGGCCCAAGGGTCAGTCGCTCGCCGCGCGCCTGACCCGCTGACGGTCGTCGTCCAGCGTCAGCCCCTGGTCGAAGCGCTTGAGCAACAGTTCGCGGTGGTCGTTGACGAGACGCTTGAAGCGCTCGTCACCGATCGCCGCCAGCGCGCTCAACGCCTTCTGCAACCGTATCCCGACCTCCACCGTCGAAGCCCCGTCCCGAGCGATCGGTGTGAAGAAATCGTCGAACACATCGGCCGTCGAGAGTGGCTCGACGAAGACATGGGCGGCAGGCTGTTCGGCTTCATCGATACCGTCGGCCGCATGCCTCACCCACGGTGTCAGTACGCGGACGCCGCAGCCGATCACGTCGATGGCGGTGCCCGGGTCGTTGATACCCGGCGAGAGCGCCTTGGAGGCAACTTCGGCCAGTACGATGATGCCGAAGCGCGGATCCTGCTCGAAGCGCCGCGACGGGCCAATGGTGAATGCGGCACGGATTCTCCCGGCCCGCTCATCGCTGGTCTCGCCGCTTGTCGCCAGTACGACACCACTATCGACGAACTTGCCCGGCAGCACCTGCACGTAGATCGCCTCTCGCTCGTTGGTCGCCAACGAATCGAGCAGTGGCATGTCGATGTGCTGAATGTAGCCGACCTTGTCGGCATGAACGGGATTAAGCGCCGGCCGGCTGTGCGCCGGCATTGCCTGACCACCGAGGTAAGGGTTCTCGATGCGAGACTGGAGGGCGTCGCTCGCCGCGCGCTCGACCTTGGCGATGGTGTCTCGCACGCGCCCCAATCGCGTCAGATAACCGGCCCACTTGATCAGTTGATAGACCACCAGCACGATGACCAGGATCGTCGCGGCGAACAGCAGCGTGCGGCCGTCTTCGTCGTAGACGCCGGCAGCCAGGGCGACGATGCCGACCAGGCTGAAGAGAAACGCGCCGATGAACGTGGCCAGGGTATTCTGCGTGATACGGTCCTCGATCAGCAGCAGTGTCGCCCGCGGGCTGACATTGCTGGTCGCCGAGCCATACGCCGTTACCATCGCGCTCAGCGAGAAAGTGGTGACCGCCAACATGCTGGAGGCGATGATATTGAGGATGCTGTCCACCGATCGTGAACCGATGCTGACGACCGAGGGAACATCCAGCCACGGCGATGCCAACCAGGCGACGAGTGCCGTGAGCACCCCGCCCAGCGAGAACAGCGTGGCGCGATACCACAAGGATCGGTGTAGCCGGCGCCACACCCATCGAAAACGTCCTACCATCTCGCCACTCCCGTCCCTGAACCAGAATTCGCTCAGTCTAGGTCAAACCGTCGTGCCTCGAGTGTTTTAGCGGCGCTGGTCTATCCTGATCTCGAATCTGTCACGCCAATGACGGCGGGCAACACCGATGATCGGTTTCGGCAAAAGGAGTTTGCCATGACTGCCAGAGCCTCGAAGCGAGTCACCCGCCACCGTTGCGGCAAGGGCTTTACCTACCGCCTGGATGACGGCAGGACACTCAAGGACAAGGCATGGCGCGACTGGATCGCATCGCTGGCCATTCCACCAGCGTGGCAGGAGGTCGAGGTCGTGCTCGACAAGCGTCACCACATCCACGCCACGGGTCGCGACAGCGCCGGCCGAAAGCAGTACATCTACAACGCCAAGTGGCGACAGAAGCGCGAGATATTGAAATTCGACCGAATCGTCGAGTTCGCCCAGCGCCTGACGCCGATGCGACGCGTGACCGGCCAGCACCTGCTACTCGACGGCATGCCACGGGAAAAGGTCCTCGCCTGCATGGTCAGGTTGATCGATAGCGCCTATTTCCGGCCCGGCAGCGAGCGCTACCGCGAAGAGAACGACTCCTATGGCCTGACAACCATGCGCTCGAAGCATCTGACCATCGACGGTGACGAGCTGATCTTCGATTACCGAGGCAAGAGCGGACAGGAACAGCACCGCGTCGTCGAAGATGAGCGCTTGGCGACGATCGTCAGCGAGCTCGATGACATTCCCGGCTACGAAATTTTCAAATACTTCGATGACGAGGGCCACAAGGTCAAGGTCGATAGCCACGACCTCAACGACTATATCCACGAGGTGATGGGCGAGCGCTTCAGCGCCAAGGATTTTCGGACCTGGGCAGGGACCTCGATCGCGGCACTGGCACTGGAGGAGCTGGGGCCCGGCGACAACGACAAGGCAAGCCAGGGCAACGTGCGCCAGGCCGTCGAACGGGTTGCCAAGACGTTGGGCAATACGCCGAGCATCGCCAAGGCGAGCTATATCGACCCGCGTGTCGTCGAGAGCTACCTCGACGGCCGGACGCTGGAACATTTCCGCAAGCTGGTGGAAACCGAGCTGGCAAGGGACGACGAACTGATCGGCCCCGACGAGCGTGCCATTCTCAAGCTGCTGCAGAGCCGGCTGGACGCCAAGCGCTGAGGGCAGCGGCTCGACCTATCGGCAATCGACGCCACGGGGCGGCCGATGCTAAAACGGAACTTTGTCTTTCTGCCATTCGCCGTCACCGGGCTACCGGTCAACACGCGCCAGGACGACGTGACTTTCGCCCCCCTTTCAACCGTTCAGGAATACCTCATGCCCTCCACCGCCCCCGCGCTCGATACCGTCGTCTACGTCGCCAATGCCGGCGATGGAACCATAGGCAGCTACCGGCTGGACCGGCGCGCCGAACAACTGATCCCGCTCGCCACCACCGAGGCAGCCGACAATGTGATGCCGCTGGCCATCAGTCCCGATCGGCAACATCTCTACGCGGCGGTCCGCAGTGATCCATTGCGGGTCCTGAGCTATCGCATCGAAGCCAGCACCGGGGAGTTGACGCCGCTGGGCAGTGGCGCGCTCTACGGCAGCATGGCCTATATCGCCACCGACCGCGCCGGCCGCTACCTGCTGGCTGCCTCCTACGGCGGCGATCTAGTCAGCGTCAGCCCCATCGATGCCAACGGCGTCGCCGGAGATGCCACCCAGACGCTCGGCACTGGCAGCCGCGCGCATGCCATCCAGACGACGCCCGACAATCACCACGTCCTTGCCACCAACCTGGGCGATGACCAACTGGCCCAGTTCTACTTCGCCGACGGCGCGCTCGCCCCCAACGAACCGGCCGTCGTCGAAACGGCAGCCGGTTCCGGCCCACGCCATTTCGTCTTTTCACCCAACGGACGATTCGTCTACGTACTGGGGGAGTTCGATGCCACGGTAACGACCTTCGCTCTGGACGCCGCCAGCGGCACGCTAAGCCGGGTCGGCGTCTGCCCGGGGTTGCCCGAGGGCCACGGCCTCGCGCCGGGCATGCCGAGGGAGGAGATTCCCGACGGAGACGACACGCCTCGAATCTGGGCCGCCGATCTGCACGTCACGCCTGACGGGCGCTATCTCTACCTATCCGAGCGCACCAGCAGCACCCTGAGCACGCTGCGCGTCAATCCGGATTCCGGCGAGCTCCACTTCGTCGGCAATCGGCCCACCGTGACGCAGCCCAGGGGATTCGGAATCGATCCCGTCGGGCGTTATCTGGTAGCCGCCGGCGAACTGAGCGATCACCTGTCGCTCTATCGCATCGAATCGGCCAGCGGCGAGCTAAACCATGTCAGCGATGTCGCCACCGGCCGCAAGACCAACTGGGTGGAGATCGTGTCGTTCGAACAGCCGTGATCGCCGATCCGCTACCGGGCCACGTGAATGCGCTGGTCACCCACCGCTGGTATACTCGGTCGCGACCGCGGGTTGTCGACAACTTTCACGCATCGTCGCCGCGACCGATTTCAGTCCCGAGTGCCGGGCATCCACGGCGCCAGAATCCGGCGTTCGGGCGGATATATCACGTCCAGCACGCGAGCGGGCGTCGGATGACCGACAAAGGATGGCGCCGAACGCTGACGTTTCGAACCGAAACGGATAGACGCGACGCGCGCTCGAGTTTCCGCACGCACTCGACACTTCGTGTCACTGCCAAAGAGAGGTTAACGAACAGACATGTCCAATACGCCGAAGATCATCTATACCCTGACCGACGAAGCCCCGGCTCTGGCCACCTACTCTCTGCTGCCGATCATCGAGGCCTTCACCGGCACCGCCGGCATCACGGTCGAAACCCGCGACATCTCTCTCGCCGCTCGCGTTCTGGCCCAGTTCCCCGACCTGCTGAGCGACGAGCAGCGCGTCAGCGACGATCTGGCCGAACTCGGACAACTTGCGACCACGCCGGAAGCCAACATCATCAAGCTGCCCAACATCAGCGCTTCGGGGCCGCAGCTCAAGGCAACCATCAAGGAACTGCAAGGCCAGGGCTACCCGCTGCCGGATTATCCGGAAGAGCCCAAGAACGATGACGAAAAAGCGATCAAGGCAGCCTACGACAAGGCCAAGGGCAGCGCGGTCAACCCGGTGCTGCGCGAGGGCAACTCCGATCGCCGCGCGCCCAAGTCGGTCAAGAACTATGCCCGCAAGTACCCGCACCGCATGGGTGAGTGGAGCAGCGAGTCCCAGTCTCACGTCGCCCACATGAGCGAAGGCGACTTCTACGGCAGCGAGCAGTCCGCCGTGATCGCCAACGCCGGCAAGCTGAAGATCGAACTGCAGCAGAAAGACGGTACCCACATCACGCTGAAAGAAGGCCTCGCCGTCAAGGAGAGCGAGGTCGTCGACGCCGCGAGCATGAGCAGCCGTCGCCTGCGCAATTTCATCGACAGCGAGATCAAGGATGCCAAGAAGCGCGGCGTGCTGTTCTCGCTGCACCTGAAGGCGACCATGATGAAGGTCTCAGATCCGATCATGTTCGGCATCGTGGTCGAGGAGTTCTACAAGGAGGCGCTCGAGAAGCATGCCGAGGCGCTGAAACTGGCCGGCTTCAATTCCAGTAGCGGTATCGGTGATCTCTACAGCGCGATCGAGAAACTGCCGAGCGAACAGCGGGACGCGATCAAGGCCGACATCGACGCGCTCTACCAGGAGCGCCCCTCACTGGCGATGGTCAACTCCCACAAGGGCATCACCAACCTGCATGTGCCGTCTGATGTGATCATCGACGCCTCCATGCCGGCGATGATCCGCGATTCCGGCAAGATGTGGGGCACCGACGACGCCCTGCACGATGCCAAGGCAGTGATTCCGGACCGCTGCTACGCGACCATCTACCAGACCGTGATCGAGGACTGCAAGCAGCATGGCGCGTTCGACCCGACCACCATGGGAAGCGTGCCCAATGTCGGCCTGATGGCGCAGAAAGCCGAAGAGTACGGCTCACACGACAAGACCTTCCACATCCCGGCCGATGGCACCGTCGTCGTCACCGACGAGAACGGCCAGACGCTGTTCAGCCATGACGTCGAGGCCGGCGACATCTGGCGCATGTGCCAGACCAAGGATGCGCCGATCAAGGATTGGGTCAAGCTGGCCGTCAATCGCGCTCGTGAAAGCGGGTCGCCGGCGATCTTCTGGCTCGACGCCAACCGCGCCCACGATGCCAAACTGATCGAGAAGGTCGAGACCTATCTCAAGGATCACGATACCGACGGTCTGGATATCCGTATCCTCGCGCCGGTGGAAGCGATGAAGGTGTCGCTGGAGCGCATCCGCAAAGGCGAAGACACCATCTCCGTCACCGGCAACGTGCTGCGCGACTATCTGACCGACCTGTTCCCGATCATGGAACTCGGCACCAGCGCCAAGATGCTCTCCATCGTGCCGCTGATGAACGGCGGCGGCCTGTTCGAGACCGGTGCCGGCGGCTCCGCGCCGAAGCACGTCCAGCAGTTCTTGGAGGAGAACCACCTGCGCTGGGATTCACTGGGTGAGTTCCTGGCCCTCGCGGCCTCCCTCGAGCATCTCGGCAGCACCTTCGACAACGCCCGTGCCAGCATCCTGTCAGCGACGCTGGACAAGGCCAACGGCGAGTTCCTCGATAGCGACAAGTCGCCCAAGCGCAAGGTCGGCGAGCTCGACAACCGCGGCAGTCACTTCTATCTGGCGCTCTACTGGGCCAAAGAGCTGGCCGCCCAGACCGAAGACGGCGAGCTGAAGTCACTGTTCGAGGAGATCGCCAAGACGCTCAGCGACAACGAGAAGACGATCGTCGACGAGCTGAACGCCGTCCAGGGCAAGCCGGTGGACATCAAGGGCTACTTCCACCCGGATGGCAAGCTGGTGAGCGAAGCGATGCGGCCCAGCAAGACGCTGAATGCGGCATTGAGCAAGCTCTACCAGGCTTCCTGATCGGCGACCGGCTCGAGGCCATCGAGCCGGTTTCACCGTTGCCGCAACACGAAAAGAAACGGGCCCGTGCCATTGGCACGGGCCCGTTTGCTTTGCAGGTCTACCGCGAGCGGGACACCGGCGCTCAGCTCGTCGCCAGCGCTTCGCCCCCCTTGCCGTTCAGGTGGGCCGGCACTTCCGGCTCGTCGACGGCAAACAGGCCGCCGCTCAGACGACGTACCCGCTTCATGAACAGCGCGATGCAGATCAGCGTGCCGATCGCCGCCACCACGTAGCTCATCTGCAACGAGAGACCGAAACCGATTGGCGCGTAGGCGAGATAGGTGAAGGTCGCCATGGTCATGAACGTCGCCGGGATCGAGGTGATCAGGTGCGGCTTGCGCGCCAGCACCAGATACATGGTCGCGACCCACAGCGCGATGACGGCCGTGGTCTGGTTGGCCCAGGAGAAGTAGCGCCACAGCAGCGTGAAGTCCATATGGGTCAACGCGTAGGAGACCACGAACAGCGGTGCGGCAATCAGCAGGCGTTTGACGATGGGGCGCTGGTCGACCTTCAGGTAGTCGGCGATGATCATGCGCGCGCTGCGGAAAGCCGTGTCACCCGAGGTGATCGGCAGCACGATCACGCCGAGAATGGCCAGCGTGCCACCGATGGCGCCCAGCATGGTGGTGGAAACTTCACTGACCACGGCGGCCGGGCCGCCGGCTGCCAGGACGTCGGACAGCGTGTGGTCGCCGTGGAACAGGCTCATCGCCGCCGCTGCCCAGATCATCGCGATGACACCCTCGGTGATCATCATGCCGTAGAAGATCTTGCGACCATTGCCCTCGTTCTCCGTGGTGCGGGAGATGATCGGCGTCTGGGTCGCATGAAAGCCGGACAGCGCACCACAGGATATGGTCAGGAACAGCAGCGGGAAGATCGGTGCCCCCTGGGGGTGCATGTTCTGGAACGAGAGCTCGGGAATCGGCGCGCCGGTAAAGACCATGCCCAGGCCGATACCCAGCGCACTGAACAGCAGCAGCGCGCCGAAATAAGGGTAGATGCGACCGATCACCTTATCGATCGGCAGCAGCGTCGCCAGCAGGTAATAGGCGAAGATCACCAGCGTGATCAGCGTGATCGACAACGGCGTCATGTTGGCGAGCAGCGCCGCCGGCGAGGTCACGAAGACGGTGCCCACCAACAGCAGCAACAGAATGGCGAAGCCGTTGACGACGTGCTTCATCACCCTGCCCAGGAACTTGCCCGCCAGCTGCGGCAGGTGGGCGCCATGATTGCGGATCGAGATCATGCCGGTGAGATAGTCGTGCACCGCGCCCGCGAAGATACAGCCGATAACGATCCACACGAACGCCACCGGACCGTATAGCGCGCCGAGAATCGGCCCGAAGATGGGCCCTACCCCCGCGATATTGAGCAGTTGAATCAGCGAATTCCGAGTGGTGTTCATCGGCACGTAGTCGATGTTGTCACGCATGGTGAATGCCGGCGTGCGTCGCTTGCGATCGGTGACGAACACCCGCTCCACGAATTTCCCATACGTGAAGTAGCCCACTATCAATAGCAGGATCGATCCAATGAATGTAATCATCTAGGGTCCCTGGTGCTGGAAAGACGCCTTGTGGGCATCCGGCAGATACGACACGGACCCACTGGGTCCACGATCTGGTAGCGCGCCAATTTACGAATAAGGCTCGCACATTACATCTAGACTTTAGTGGGAGCAGCGACACTTGACGGCGCTTGTCTCGGTGGGACTTCTCAAGCATGCTGGCGCCTTTCCAGCCACCTCGCCCACACCGTCAATGTTCAAGACTCTCGTGGCTCTCCTCCTGATCGCCTCGCCGGGCCTGCTGGCATCGATCTCTCCCGCGATGGCGGCAACGCCGCCGGCCGCTCCCGACCTGTTGGCACGCGCCGACGTGAGATACCAGCCGACGGCGGTCTCACTCGATCGACTGGCCCCGGACGCCGACCCCGACGTCGTCGCCCTCGGCCTGGGGATCATGCAATGCGCGCAGCAGCACGGCGTGGGAGAGAACGCCCGGCGCCTGGCAATCATCGACTACAGCCGCTCTTCACTGACGCCGCGTCTATGGGTCTTCGACCTGGCCCGCAACACGCTCCTCTACCGCGAGGTGGTGGCGCATGGCCAGGGCTCGGGCGGGGACATCCCGGACCACTTCTCCAATCGGGAAGGCTCTCACGCCTCCAGCCTGGGTCTGTTTCTGACCGGCCAGACCTACGCGGGCAAGAACGGCTACTCCCTGCGCATGGAGGGCCTGGAGCCCGGCTTCAACGACGCGGCGATGAGCCGCGCGATCGTCATCCACGGCGCTGACTATGTGAACCCGGAGGCCGGGGAGGCACAGGGCCGGCTGGGTCGCAGTTGGGGTTGCCCCGCGCTGCGCCCCAGCGTCGCCGATGGCGTGATCGACGTACTGAAGGATGGCCAGTTCGTGTTCTCCTACTTCCCCGAGCGCGAATGGCTGATGCGTTCCGCACTGGCCCGATGCGCGCAGGCCCGGGTCGAGCGGAGCGGTCACGGGCATCGCTGGTTCGGCTTTCACTGAACGATCTCCGCCGGGCGTCGGGTTCCGGGCCTTGCCAGGTTCCCCCGCAGAGGCGACATTGATAGGGTGCCGGGCGTCGATGACGAGAGAGAACCGGTAGTCGTCAGGGAGCTCCCCAATGCTGCGGCTGGGATTCACGTTACTGTTGGGCCTTGCCCTGCTGGTCTCGCCGGCCGGTTTTGCCGTGCCTTTCTGGGGCGACGAACAGTCGAGCCCCGTCGACTCTCCGCTCGACCGACTGCCTCCCGGCGCCTGGATCTGGGGCGGCGATGACAAGCGGGCCGGCCCAATGGCCGTCGTCGTCAGCCTGGCCGAGCAGCGGGCCTACGTCTATCGCAACGGCATCCTGATCGGCGTGAGCACGATCAGCAGCGGTCGCCCCGGCTACGAGACACCCACGGGTGTCTTCACCGTACTGCAGAAGGACAAGGATCACCGCTCCAATCTCTACGGCAATGCCCCGATGCCCTACCAGCAGCGATTGACCTGGGACGGAGTGGCGCTGCATGCCGGCGGCTTGCCGGGCTACCCGGAGTCCCATGGTTGCGTCCACCTGCCCACCGAATTCGCGCGCCTGCTGTTCGACGCCTCGAACCTGGGGATGACCGTGGTCGTGACCCAGGAAGGCCAGGCGCCGGTGTCCCTCGTCCACCCAGGCCCATTGAGCCCCATCGACGCGCATACCGGCGCCGATGTCGGCATGCCCCAACTGGCCAGTGGCAGTAGCTGGCGCTGGGCCATGGATCCGCCCGCCGAGGGGCCGATTTCGATGGTAATGAGTCGCAGCGACCGCATGATCGTGGTCTATCGCAATGGCGTCGAGATCGGCCGTTCCCGTGTCGAGCTAGCGCGTTCGGGTACCGTGACGGGGACTCGCGCCTATATCGTCGAAGGGCATTTCCATCCTCCGACCTCGCAACAGAGCGCTCACGCGAATGCCGGGAGGAACACCCGGCCACTGCCGATGCCCACCTGGATTGCGATCGGCGTGCCGGGTTACGAGAGTGCGGCCGGCCAGCGGGTACCGGCCGACCTCGTCAATCAGGTTGTCGTGCCGGACGGTTTCAAGCAGAAGGTGTTGCCCCTGCTCGCCCCCGGCACCGTGCTGGTCGCTACCGACGCGCACCTGGCTCCAGAGACCAGCGGCGGACGCCTGCGCGTGATCGATAGCGTCGGCCCCCGCGGATGGCTGGATGATGTCGCGACCGAACCCGATGTCGGCGCCGACCACTAAAGTCGCCACCGCCGGCCACGGAGCGCGGATACGACGAGGCGTGCGACATTCAGCCACTATGACCCGCCCCGGAACTGGCCTATGTTGATGGTCGACGAGTGATTCGACGAGTCGTGACACGTCGACGGCCGCAGACGACCGGAGACGGTGCGGCCCGTTGAGCGCTCCCGCTGGTTCCCTTCACCTATGGGAGGTTGCCATGTTCAAGTCTCTGCTGGTCCCCATCGATGGTTCCGAAGACTCCCACATCGCGCTCAATGTCGCCTGCCAACTGGCGGCACCGGTTCAGGGCAAGCTGTATCTCCTGAATGTCCGCGATCCCTATCCGCAGCTGCACCGCGGCGAGTTGCTGAGCGTCGAAGCGGCGATCAAGGCGGCTTCGGTTGACACCGCGCTCCGCGAAGGCCACGCCATCCTGGACGCGGCGCTGGATACGCTTCCCTCTTTCCCCGGCTACAATGGCGAATTCGACACCCTGGTCAAGCAGGGTTCGCCGGCCCGCACGATCGTTGCCGAAGCCGAGCGCCTGGACGTGGATGCGATCGTGATGGGCAGCCGTGGCGTCGGCCAGTTCAAGGGCCTGATGATCGGTAGCGTCTCCCACAAGGTGACCCACGTTGCCAAATGCCGGGTGATCTGCGTGCATGAGACCCCGCACCGACACGCGACGCAGGCACCCCACGAATTCGTCGATTTCGACTGACCTTCGGCCGGGGCCGGCAATTCTCGCGCAGGACTTGCGAGAAACCCCAGTCACCCCCATGCTGACAAAGGTGGGATCACGGCGGAGAGGTCCCGGAGGAGAGAGCCAATGGCCAGCGGCTGGGCAAAAGATGGTGCGGTTCAGGAGCAGATCGACAGCACCGTGGAAGACGGTATCCAGGAGGCGCGACTGCGGCTGCAGAGAGCCGGCCCGAGCCTGGCGATTTGCGAAGCGTGCGAGGCGCCGATTCCGGAAGCGCGACGTCAGGCCGTACCCGGCGTTCGGCTGTGTATCGCCTGCCAGGCAGAGGCGGATCGCCACCAGACGCACCGCGCCGGCTATAATCGCCGTGGCAGCAAGGACAGCCAACTGCGCTGAGCGTTGTCGAGTCGTCAGGCCGGCGACCTCGCCCCCTCCGGCATCGACTGCAGCAGTTCGAGCAGGTCTCGGATCACGTGCCTCTGCAGTTGCTCGGCACGGTCGCGGGATTGACGCAACCGCGCGCCCGGATCCGGTTCCCCTGCATCGCGATCACCGAAGACGGCCTCGAACGGCACGTGCGGGAAGAACTGCTGCTGAAGGCGGGCATTCTCCTCACGATGATGTGCCATGATGCGTCGAGCCATCTCCGGGTCCATGAAATCCCTCTCACGCTGGAACAGCGCATTGCCGGCGCCCAGCGTCCTGATCAGCCGTTGCTTCAGCCTGTCGTCGTGGATGTCGCGGAAGAACCCTTGGTAGCCAGCGAGAATTTCGCAGAAAAAGGGATTCAGACTGAGATTGCTTCGGTCCTGGTTGAAAGAGAGCGATGATGGGTCCTCCACCAAATGAGCGAAGAAGTCCATCAGCAGCTCTCCTCCTTGGAGTGCCTCCGCCTGCAGTGGCCTCACCGTCACGTTAGCCGCCCCATAGAGCCTGCCGAAAGCCTGCCCGACCGCCAGATAGTGGGGGTTGGCCCGGCGCAACGCTTCCTGGCTGTATTCCGCGAATGACTTGCCCTCCTTGAACCCCCACTGCTGCCAGGCGGAGAGCAGATAGTCGTCCTGCCGGCGAATGTAATAGATCACCTGGACGTGGTCGAAGTAGTCGGCGAGCACCCGATGAATGCCCTCTCCGATCGGCCCCATCAGATGGTTGATGAGATTCTCCGCGGAAATCACGAAGGTCGCGTCTCGCCACAGTGGCGACTCCTGCCAGGACGCCAGGCGCGAGCGCAGAGACGTCGTGTCTCCACCATTCTCCATGACCTGTCGAAAGAACTCGCGTGGGGTTTCGCCATGGGGATCGAACCCGGCATCGCCGGGCAAGCGCAGGTGCGGATCGGGCACGACGACATGATGGTCGGCCAGCCCCGGGCGATTGCGGATGATCGCCCGCTGAATGCTGGTCGAACCGCACTTCGCATGACCGGGGTGAAGTAGCAATCTCATGGCGTCCCCTCACATGTAGCAAGCCGTAACGGCCCAGATTTAGGCCATTACAAACGTCAGGGCAACCTGCCTCGTGGTCCTGTGCGATAAAATCCTAAAATGGACTGAGTCGATTCATCGCTTCGGTTGGGCCTTCTTTCAGCAGCCGGAATGGCTATTCCCACCTTCTTCGCTTTTCGACCCGCCCCCATTCAAGATACTGCCGAGAACTGGCAGGGCTCTCGGAAATTGCGAACCACGACCTGTTTCCGTTTTTCACTTATCAAAAGCGCCTACCGCTGACGTCCGCCCAGGGCAAAGGATACATGGCAATTATCCTACAAAAATCGTCTAAAAATAGGGAGTTAAAAACTGGGCAGACCGGTTTACATTGATATTACAAAACAACACAATCCCTCGCGCTTCAATTCGCAATGACTAAAAACGCAAATAGTAGGGATCCCATTGAACATCCGGACATCAGCAGCAACCATCGTGACACTGGCCATGTTGGGACTGACGGGCTGTGCATCCATCGTCGGCGACAGCAACCAGACGTTGTCCATTGCCAGCACACCCTCACAAGCCGATATCTCGATCATCGACGAGAAGGGAAAGAACGTCTTCGAAGGCAAGACACCGACGACGGTCACACTGGACAAGAGCGATGGCTCTTACTGGGGTGGAAAGGATTACACGCTTTCTATCGAGAAAGCCGGCTATGCTCCGAAATCCTTCAGTCTGCATAGCTCCCCGAATGGCTGGTACATCGCAGGCAACCTGGTCTTCGGCGGATTGATCGGCTGGTTCATCGTCGACCCCTTCTCTGGCGCCATGTACACACTAAGCCCGGACCAGATCGACGCAACGCTGGGAGAGAGTGTATCCGAACTTAATGACGGCAGCGGCTCGCAACTGAATGTCGTTCTGCTGGAAGACGTCCCGACAGACTTGCGCAGCCAGATGCAGTACCTTGGTCAGATCTGACAGCGACTGAGCAGGGCCGGCTCCACCGGCCCTCTCCATATCCCGGTTGCCCGACAGCGTGCTGACAGATATCGCCACTCGCTGCGGGTTCCTATTCTCCAGCTATCGTTCTAGGTGCTGTCTGAAAAGTCGACGAGCGAAGGCCAGGCAAGTCGAAAATCGGCGAAAGCGGACCGGGCTGGCACTCCAGCCGATTCTTAACGCCGCATGGGCGAGCACAGTACTTTTCAGACAATGCCTAGTGATGCCAGTCACGGGACGAGTTCAATCACTTGGTGCCTGACCCAGCTGCGCACCGTAGAAAGCGTTCGATAGTGTCGTGCCAATAAAGTCCTTCTGTCATCAAGCCCTGCTGGAAACCACGCGTATCGCCGGCGCCAGACCCCGCCGAGCCGGTCACCAACTCGGATGGAAACATGACGCCGTTGATCGCCGGCACGATATGAATTCCTGGTGCCTGACGCTCACGCAACCGGACGAATCGCCTGTTCTCGCAACAGGCATCCAGACTCCCCTTCCTTTTGCTCCAGCTGGTAGGATCACTGGCGTATAGTTTGCCGTAGAGCCGAGCGGCTGCGCCTATCCAACGAACGCGAGTCGCCTTGACAATGGGTGGGGCTTGGCGGCGAAGTACGAGATCATCGCCCAGATACGCGTCACACCGAAGGAACCAACCCCAATGCATTTCGATCTGGCGGATCTGCGTATCTTCGTCCACGTGGCGGAAGCCAGGAGCCTGACGGCCGGCGCACAGCGCGCGCATCTGTCGACGGCGGCGGTCAGTGGCCGCGTCAAGTCGCTGGAGGCGCAACTGGAAAGCCGTCTGTTCTACCGGAGCAGCCAGGGTGTCGAACTGACACCGGCTGGGGAGCGGCTGCTGCAGCACGCCCACCTCATCCTGCGCCAGGTCGAGCGTGTGAAGAGCGAGTTCTCCGGCTACGCCAGCGACGCTGCCGGACATCTGCGGATCTTCGCCAACACGACCGCCGTGATCGAATTCATGCCCGAAGTGCTGGCCGATTTTCTCGCCGCGCGTCCCGGTATCACCGTGGATCTTCAGGAGCGGATGACCAGCGATATCGTCCGCGGCGTGCTCGACGGCACCGCTGACATGGGCATCCTTGGCATCATGGTGGGCGTCGAGGTGCCCTCACGGCTGAAGACACTGCCTTTCAGCCAGGACAGGTTGGTGCTGGCGACGCCGCTCGACCACCCCCTGGCCGAGCGCGAGGAGGTCACCTACGAGGATGCGCTGGATTATCCGCATGTCACGCTGCACGAGGGCAGCACCCTGTTTCATTATCTGGAGATGAAGGCGCTGGAGCTGGGCAAGCCACTGCCGGTCAGAATTCAGGTATTCGGTTTCGAGTCGGCGTGCCGCATGATCGAGGCTGGCGTCGGTGTGGGTATCATTCCGGAGTCCTGCGCGCTTCGTTATCGAGGCCACATGCGCTTGAGCGTACGTCACCTGAGCGACGCCTGGGCATATCGCGAACGCAGCATCCTGATTCGCGACGACCATGCCCTGCCCGGGTTTGGACAGGAGCTGCTGGATATCATCACCCAATACCAGTCAGCGCCACCTCTCTCTCCGGCGCAGCGCACACCCAGCCGACCATGAAAAATGCCCCGCGGTGCGGGGCATTGTCATCAGGGCCGATGTCTGGCCCATCAACTCAAGCGCTGCATGTAGTCCACGTAGCCGAAGGTCTTGACGGTGCGCACCTCGCGGCTTGTCTCGTCGATCCGGCAGATCGCCGGCAGACGAATGCCGTTGAAGGTGGTGGTCTTGACCATGGTGTAGTGTGCCATGTCGGTGAACACCAGCCGGTCGCCGATCTCGAGCGGCCGGTCGAAGGCGTAATCACCGATCACGTCGCCGGCCAGGCAGGTCGTTCCGCCGAGGCGGTAGGTATGGGTCTTCTCGCCGGGCTTGGCGCCGCCGATGATCTCGGGCCGATACGGCATCTCCAGCACGTCCGGCATGTGCGCTGTCGCCGAGGTGTCCAGGATCGCGATGGGGCCATCGTTGTCGACGATATCCAGCACGCTGCAGACCAGATAGCCGGTGTTCAACGCGATCGCTTCGCCCGGCTCGAGATAGACCTCGAGATGGGGATAGCGCGCCTTGAAGTCACGGATCACCCGAACCAGGCGTTCGATATCGTAATCGGCGCGAGTGATGTGGTGTCCGCCGCCGAAGTTGACCCAGCGCATGCCGGCCAGGTACTGCCCGAACCTGGTCTCGAACGCCGCCAGCGTGGCTTCCAGCGCATCGCTATTCTGCTCGCACAGCGCATGGAAATGCAGGCCTTCCAGCCCCTCGACGTCTCCCGGCGACAGATCGATCGCCCGTGTGCCAAGACGCGAACCCGGCGCGCAGGGATCGTAGAGCGCCACCTCACCGGTGGAGTGCTCGGGATTGACCCGCAGCCCGCAGGACACGCGGCGCGGCGCGGCTCGAACCGTCTCGCGGAAATGCCGCCACTGGCTCGGCGAATTGAAGCTCAGGTGATCGGCGTAGCGCAGGACCACATCCATCTCCGGCGCCGTGAACGCTGGCGAATAGACATGGACTTCGCCGCCGAACGTCTCGGCGCCCAGGCGCGCCTCGTCCTGCCCGCTGGCGGTCGTGCCCACCAGGTACTGACTCACCAGCGGAAAGGTGTTCCACATGGCGAAGCCTTTCAGCGCCAGCAGAATCTTGGCACCGCTCTCGGCCTGCACCCGCCCCAGCAGCTCCAGGTTTCGCCGCAAAAGCGCGTCATCCACCACGTACGCCGGCGACGGGCAGGCACCGACATCGAACGGAGCGGCGTCGAGCGAGTGAGCGGTGTCGTGCGTCGCCATCAGGCCAGAGGGTCCTGGTCAGGATCGAGCTCGACCATCTGCCACGGCAACCCCATCTCGCCGATGCGCGCCATGAACGGGTCGGGATCGAGCTGTTCGACGTTGAACACGCCCTCGCCCTTCCAGATGCCTTCCAGCATCAGCATCGCACCGGTCACCGCCGGCACGCCGGTGGTGTAGGAGATCGCCTGGGACTGGACTTCGGCGTAGCACTTCTCGTGGTCGCAGATGTTGTAGATGTACACCTTGCGACGCTTGCCATCCTTGATGCCGTCGAGAATGACGCCGATGTTGGTCTTGCCCTTGGTGCGCGGGCCGAGCGATGCCGGATCCGGCAGTACCTGCTTCAGGAACTGCAGCGGGGAAATCTCGACTCCCTCGACCTGGATCGGCTCGATGCGGGTCATGCCGACGTTCTCGAGCACCTTGAGGTGCGTGATGTACTTCTCCGAGAAGGTCATCCAGAAGCGAATGCGCTCCAGGCCCTTGATGTTCTGGGACAACGATTCCAGCTCTTCGTGATAGAGCAGATACATGTCCTTCTCGCCGATGCCGTCGAAATCGAACTTGCGCTTCTCGGCCAACGGCGGCGTCTCGACCCACTCGCCCTTCTCCCAGTAACGACCGTTCGCGGTGATCTCGCGAATGTTGATTTCCGGATTGAAGTTGGTCGCGAACGGATAGCCGTGGTCGCCGCCATTGGCATCCAGGATATCGATACGGTGGATCTCGTCGAACAGGTTCTTCTGGCCGTAGGCACAGTAGATATTGGTCATGCCCGGATCGAAGCCACAACCCAGCGTGGCCATCGCACCCGCCTTGGCATAGCGATCCTGAAACGCCCACTGCTCCTTGTATTCGAACTTGGCCTCGTCCGGATGCTCGTAGTTGGCGGTATCCAGATAGGGCACGCCGGTCTGAAGGCAGGCTTCCATGATGGTGAGATCCTGATAAGGCAGCGCCACGTGAATCAGGATATCCGGCTTGAACGACTCGATCAGCCCGACCAGCGCTTCGACGCTGTCGGCGTCGATCTGGGCGGTCTGGATCGAACGCGGCAGTTGCTCGGCGATGGCCTTGCACTTGGCTTCGTTGCGGCTGGCGAGGCAGATCTCGCTGAATACTTCGGGATGCTGTGCGCACTTGTGGGTCACGACGCCACCGACGCCACCGGCACCAACAATCAGGACTTTGCTCATGAATTCGCTTCCAGATCGGGAAAAGTCAACAGTGATAAGGTCTTATCGGTAGTGGGCAACTAACGTCTCAAAGATTCAGCGCACCCCGACCCGATGCCACCCCGGTCTTGGTCTCTCGTCCGCCCCTGGGAACCGGCGAGAGGTCGCAGATGATGACCTCGTCAGAGACTGGCCTCAAGACTTTTTCGCGTCAAATCCCGGCCGATTTTAGGAGGGATTCGTTACCATCGGACGAAACAGCGCGCTCCGCTATCCCGCCCTCGCGTGGCCCCCCTCAACCGCGAGGCCCGAAGAGTATGACGCTGGCGCCGACCAGACAGATCGCCGCCCCCGTCACATCCCAGCGATCCGGCAGGCGGTGCTCGACGAGCCATAACCACAACACCGAGGTGACGATGTAGACACCGCCATGGGCGGCGTAGGCACGTCCGGCGTAGTCACTCTCCACCAGCGCCAGCAGCCATGCGAACAGTCCCAGGCTGGTGACCCCCGGGGCCAACCACAACGCGGAACTGCCCGATCGCCACCACGCCCAGAACGCGAAACAACCCGCGATTTCCGCCAACGCCGCAGCCAGATAGATAAGAGGAGTCGACAAAACGATAGCCCATGAATGAATACCGGTCAGACTGTCGCTTCTCGCGGGACGTCCTGCAAGCCAGGCGGGCTTGATGATCGTGACCGATACCAGCGGTGGTTACCGGCAGACACGACGACCCCGGCCTGTTGCCGGGGTCGAGATACGTTCTTCGGCTCGTTCAGGAACTCATCAACGCCGGCCGAGAAGAATCCCCAGGAACACGCCGACACCACCGGCGATCGCCAAGGCGCTGATCGGGTTCTTCACCGTCGCTTCACGCACGTCGTCGAGCTTCTCGCCGTAGTTGGCCTGCAATTTGCCGGCGGCCTGCCGGGCCTTGCCCTCACGGCGGAGATTGTCATCTTCGGTCAGGCCCCCGATCGTCTCCTGAGCATGCCCCTTGAGTTCCTCGGTGCGTCCTTTCACTTGATCTTCGTACATCTCGATCTCCTTGATTGCCGTTGCCGCAGCGGAGTCATTCCGCTGACACCTGAGCATAGTTGGCTTCGAGGATCTCGACAAAAACCGTGAGTTCCGAAAATCGCCGGACTTCGACGCAGGAGCGGTTTACGCTACGCTCCGATCACTCTCGGAGCCTGTTCAGCATGCCGCTACTCTCGCTGGGTCGTCTGCTTCTGCTATCGGCGCTATGGGGCGCCAGTTTTCTGTTCATGCGCATCGCCACCCCGGCCCTGGGAGCCTTCCCCACGGCGTTCTTCCGCGTGCTGCTCGGTGCAGCGGGACTGGTGGTGATCCTGGCGCTACTGCGCGTGCGTTGGCGCTTCGAGGGCAAGCTCGGAGCAGTGCTGGCGATCGGCATGATCAACTCCGGTATCCCGTTCGGCATGTTCTGCATCGCCGCGCAGTATCTGCCCGCCGGCTATTCCGCGATGCTCAACGCCTCGACGCCGCTGATGGGGGTGGTCATCGGCGCCACCTTGTTCCACGAGCCGTTGACGAGAGATCGGCTGGTCGGCGTCGCGGCGGGCATGCTGGGTGTCGGCGTTCTGGTGGGCGCGGGGCCTGTCCGGATCGACGGTGGCCTGCTCATTGGCGCCGCCGCCTGTCTGATTGCCGCGGTCTGCTACGGGCTGGGCGGGTTCATCGTCAAGCGCTGGGTGGCCGATCGCGGCGGCCTGGACTCGCGCCTTATCGCCATGGGCTCGCAGGTCGGCGCGACGCTACTGCTGGCGCCCTTCATGCTCGGCCAACTGACGCTGACGCCCCGCGCCACTGCCTGGGACGACAGCGGCGTCTGGTGGGCGATGCTGGCGCTGGGACTCGCCTGCACCTCATTGGCTTACCTTCTCTATTTCCGGCTCGTCGAAGATCTCGGACCGGTCAAGCCGCTCACGGTCACCATGCTGGTGCCCGCGTTCGGCGTGCTCTGGGGCGCGCTCTTTCTGGGCGAGCAGGTGACCTGGGCCCATGCGATCGGCGGCTCGCTGATCGGCGTTGCGCTCTGGATGATCCTGTTCAGACGTCGGCGCGGTGCAACGTTGCCCCGCCAGACCGGCGATTGAGCCCGACACTCTCGCCACCGGATTTTCACACTATACTGAGAATCGCATTTTGCTAAAAAAGGAATAAGCAATGCGTAAGCCAGAATTGGTGGGTGCAGGATTGCTGGGATTGGCGCTGGCCCTGGCGGGGTGCGCCAGCGCGCCGCCCTCGCCGTACGAGAAGGCAGCCGGTGAGTATGAAGGCGTACTACCTTGCGCGGACTGCTCTGGCATCCAGGTCGATCTGGAGATGATGAACATGGATGACACCGGCGGGGCCTACGTACTGAACAGCCTCTATCAGGGACGCAGTGACGAGCCCATGAAGACCCAGGGCAATTTCCTGGTCCTGAAGGACGCCGGACCGCAACAGATGCCGACGATCTATGAGCTCAAGGGCGCCGGCGGCAACACGATCTATTACCTGCGGCCGCTCGACAACGGCGATCTGGAAGTCCTCGATACGCACATGCAGTCGATCCAGTCCGGTGCCGACATGACACTGAAACGCCAGTAACGGTGCACGGTCGATATTGGCGCGCCGGGCCAGGCCCGGCGCGCCCCTGACTCGACTCAGCGCTTCAGTGAACGGTGCACGTAAAGGTCGTAGCGGCTCGTCTTTCCCTCCAGCACATGCTTCGGCGCGGGACCATCGATCGGCGGAGCCTTCCGCGGACGCTTGACCACTACCCGATGCGTGGCGACATCCAGCGCCGCCTCCAGCAGGCGCGGGGCGTCGTCATCCCCACCTGCCAGGTCCCGGAACAGTCGCATCTCCTTTTTGACCAACGCCGACTTCTCCCGGTGCGGGAACATCGGATCGAGATGCAGCACCTGGGGCTCATGCGGCCAGTCGTCGACCGCAGCCGCCAGGCCGGTCGCGCTATCGGCGTGGCGCAACGACAGCCGCCCGGCAATCTCCCCCACCTCATCGTCCGCCATCGCTTGCGACAGCGCGGCCTCCAGCAGCGCATGGATCGCCGCCACCCGCTCGATCATCAATACGTCGGCTCCCAGCGACGCCAGCACGAAGGCATCCCGGCCCAGGCCGGCCGTGGCATCGACGACCCGTGGCGTCACGCCCTGGCCGAATCCGCAGGCGCGTGCCACCAGCTGTCCACGCCCGCCGCCGTAGCGTCGGCGATGCGCCACCGCGCCGGAGACGAAGTCGGCCCGGACCGGGAGGCCGTAGCGCTTGGCGTCACCGGCGATCTCGAGCCCGTGCCCGGCGCGCTGCAGAACCAGCCCGTCCGCAGGCGCCGACGCGGCCCAGGGCAGGCCGTAGCGCGTGGCCAGATCGACCAGCGACTCTCCTGCCACGATCAGCGGCGGGACCGCCTCGCTCACGTCGCCCACACGAACAGGGCGATACCCAGCAGTAGTCGGTAGATCACGAAAGGCATCATGCCGATCTTGTCCAGCGCGACCAGGAACAGCCTGATGCAGAGCCAGGCCGCCACGAACGAGAATGCCACACCCAGAAAGATCTCGTGCCACTGCGTCGTGGTGCCCGCCTGGACCAGCTCCACGCCTTTCAACGAACCCGCCGCCAGAATCAGCGGAATCGACAACAGGAACGAGAAACGCGCCGCCGCCTGGCGGGTAAAGCCGAGCATCAGGGCCGCCGTCATGGTGATTCCCGAGCGAGAGGTGCCGGGAATCAAGGCAATGGCCTGGGCAAGACCGATCAACAGTGCCGTCTTGAGTGACATCGTTTCGATCGGGCGTATCCGGGAGCCCCGCTTGTCGGCGATACCCAGCAACACGCCGAAGACGATCGTCGTCGTCGCGATCACCAGCACGGAGCGTCCCGCGCTCTCGACCCAATCCTCGATCAACAGCCCGAAGATGACCGCCGGAATGGTACCGACGATGATCGCCCAACCGAGGCGGCTCTCCGGCGTCTGCCCCCGCCCGCCTAACTGAGTGAACCAAGCGTGAATAATACGCCAGACTTCATGTCGAAACGCGAACAGCACGGCGCCCAGAGAGCCGATATGGACTGCCACGTCGAAGGCCAGCCCCTGATCGGACCAGCCGAAGAGCTGGGAGGGTAAAATCAGATGTGCAGAGGAGGAGATGGGCAGGAATTCCGTCAAGCCCTGGATGATGGCGAGTGCGGCCAGTTGCAAAACATCCATTTTCTTTCGATATCCTTGTTGGAGGAGGTCGCCATCGTGGACCTCGATCTTTCACGCCTTACGCCATGCCACCTCATTACGCAGATAGACGGGGATTACCTCGTGAGGCGCGCTGCCGCGCGCGCCACGCTCCCATGATGTGGCGGCCAGACGCACGAGATCCTCCGCCGCCGGTAGTTCGTCGGGGAGGGTTTGCGGCAATGCAACCTGTACATCGACAGGTATATTAGACAAAAGTTGCCAACCGCTGCCTATCCCCAGCCACTCGATATCGCGATCCGCACCGGGCAGACGCAGTCTCGAAGGGGGTGTGACGCGTGGCTCGAGCGCCACGGTCAAGGCGCCGTCGTGGCAGTGATAGGCAGCGACATAGATCTCATCCATGCGGGCATCGAGGGCGGCGATGACGTGCCGCGCGTGCCATTTGCGGTGAGCCGCGAGCGCCAGAGCTTCCAGCGTCGAAACCCCGACCAGCGGCAGGTCGGCGCCGTAGGCGAGCCCCTGGGCAATGCCGGCGGCGATCCGCAGGCCGGTAAACGAACCCGGGCCATGACCATAGACGACCGCATCGAGCTGGGCCAGGGTCACGCCGGCTTCCGCCAGCACCTCGTCGATCATCGGCAGCAGCAGCCGGGTGTGTTCACGGGGGGCAATCTCGAAACGCTGAACGATCTGGTGATTCCATATCAGCGCGCAGGAGCAGGCAGTAGAGGAGGCGTCCAGCGCCAGCAACGTCGGCATCGGTTTCCCGGGGAATGGCAGCATCAAGGAGGTGGCGAGTATAGCGCCATCGCGATGTCAAAACGATGGCTCCGCCAGGAAGCGGAGCCGTTCGGGATGACCAGTGGGTCGTTGGCGGGTCAGCCCTTCAGCGCGGCGAGGACCTGCTCTCGGATCTCGTCGACGCTGCCAACGCCGGCGATACGGTGATACCCCGGTGCGGCTTCGGCATCCTCGGTCGCCCACTCGCGATAGTAACCAACCAGCGGCTCGGTCTGGTCGTGATAGACCGAGAGACGATGGCGCACGGTCTTTTCACTGTCGTCGTCACGCTGGATCAACGGCTCGCCGGTAACGTCGTCCTTGCCTTCTTCCCGGGGTGGCTTGTAGTCGACATGATAGACACGCCCGGAGTCCGGGTGGACGCGACGCCCGGAGAGCCGGTTGACGATCTCCTCGTCGTCGACGGCGATCTCCACCACGTGGTCCAGCTTGATGCCGGCGTCCTTCATCGCATCCGCCTGCGGGAGCGTGCGCGGGAAGCCGTCGAACAGGAAACCGTTGGCGCAGTCGGGCTGGGAGATGCGTTCCTTGACCAGGGCGATAATCAGATCATCCGATACCAGAGCACCGCTGTTCATGGTCTCCTTGACCTTGACCCCCAGTTCACTTCCCTCCTTGACCGCGGCACGCAGCATGTCACCGGTGGAGATCTGCGGGATATGGAAATGCTCGCAGATGAACTGGGCTTGGGTACCCTTGCCAGCGCCGGGGGCGCCCAAGAGGATCAAACGCATTGATAACTGCTCCTTCGTGAATCGCATCGGTTGTCGGACCGGTCAGCGGCGTTGAGGACTCAACGCAGACGACACCGTCAATGGCTCATGACGATACCTGCCGATCGGGTAGCGCACAAGACTCGCCTGGATCGACGCACCGCTGCCGAGCGCGCCAATGAAGCCTGATCGCCGGGCAATAAACGCCAACGGCCCCCGAAGGAGCCGTTGGCGTGGATCGAGCGAACCCCGCGTCAGACCAGCATGCGCCGAATATCGGTCAGCACCTGCGCCAGGAAAGCGGTGAAACGCGCCGCATCGGCACCGTTGACTGCCCGGTGGTCGTAGGAGAGCGACAGCGGCAGCATCAGACGCGGTTCGAACTCGCTGCCGTTCCAGACCGGCTTCATCGACGACTTGGAAACGCCGAGAATGGCCACCTCCGGCGTGTTGACGATCGGCGTGAAGGCCGTACCACCGATCGAGCCGAGGCTCGAGATGGTGAAGCTGGCACCGCTCATCTCCTCTCGGGACAGCTTCTTGTTCTGCGCCTTCTTGGCCAGCTCGACCGACTCCTTGGCCAGATCGATCAGCGACTTCTTGTCGGCATCGCGGATCACCGGCACCATCAGCCCGTCCGGGGTATCGACCGCCACCCCGATGTGCACGTAGTGCTTGACGATCAGCTTGTCGCCATCCGGGTGCAGGCTCGAGTTGAACTGCGGGAACTTGCGCAGCGCATAGGCACACGCCTTGATCATGAACGGCAACGGCGTCAGCTTGGCGCCCTGAGACTCGGCCTCCGCCTTCATCGACTTGCGGAAGGCCTCGAGCTCAGTGATGTCCGCTTCGTCGAACTGGGTGACGTGAGGCACGTTGAGCCAGCTGCGGTGCAGGTTGTTGGCACCCGCCTTCATCAGACGGCTCATCGGCTTCTCTTCGATCTCGCCGAACTGACTGAAGTCGATCGCCGGTACCTGCGGAATGCCCGCGCCACCGGAAGCGGCCGCGGGCGCCGAGGCACCACCGCTCTTGCGCGCTTTCATCACTTGCTTGACGAAACCGTCGACGTCGTCCTTCAGGATCCGCCCCTTGGGACCGGAGCCCTTGACTTCACCGAGGTCGACACCCAACTCGCGAGCCAGCTTGCGGACCGCCGGACCGGCATGCACATGGGCACCGGCGGTCTTGTCATCGCCATGCTTCTCGCGCGCTTCCGGGCTCGGCTCGCCGCTGGGCTGCCGCTGGGCCCGCGAGTCGGCCGACGCCTTGGCATCGTCCTTCTTGGCATCGCTCTTGGACGTCTTCGCCCCGGATTTGCTCGCGTCACCATCGGACTTGGCCGACTTCTTCTTGCCACCGGACTGGCCGGCGATTTCGACGTAGCCGATCAGGTCACCCTCGGAAACGCTATCACCTTCCTTGACAGCGACTTCGACGATCTTGCCCTTGTAGGGACTCGGCACGTCCATGGAGGCCTTGTCCGACTCCAGCGTGATCAAGGTGTCTTCTTCGTTGATCTCGTCGCCTTCGCTGATGGCGACTTCGATGATCTCGACGCCATCGCTGCCACCGATGTCGGGAACGCGAATCTCCTTGCGCCCACCTTCATCGCCGCCCTGATCGTCGTCGCCCTGCTCTTCGGAGTCCTGATCTTCGCCGTCATCGTCCGCTTCGGCGCTGGCC
Source organism: Salinicola acroporae (assembly GCF_003206615.1). Taxonomy (GTDB): domain Bacteria; phylum Pseudomonadota; class Gammaproteobacteria; order Pseudomonadales; family Halomonadaceae; genus Salinicola; species Salinicola acroporae. Next base: position 264,512 of record NZ_PZJW01000001.1, read on the forward strand.
GCTTCTTCTTCGGACGCGGCCTCCTCGCCATCTTCCTCGTCGTCGCCCTCGCCAGCGATCTCCATGGTGCCGATCAGATCGCCTTCGGAGACGCTGTCGCCCTCCTTGATCGAGAGCGACACGATCTTGCCACTATAGGGACTGGGCACGTCCATCGAGGCCTTGTCGGACTCGAGCGTGATCAGGGTGTCTTCCTCGCTGATCTCGTCGCCCTCGCTGACGGCCACCTCGATGATCTCGACGCCATCGCCACCGCCAATGTCCGGCACCTTCACTTCGACGGTGCGCTTGCCCCCGCCGGAGGATTTCTTCTTCGGCGCTGCCTTCTCGGGCTCTTCCTTCTTCTGCGACTCGGCGTCATCCTGCGAGGCCGACTCATCGGAGGCGTCGTCATCGGACGTGGCTTCCGGCTCATCATCGCCTTCGCCTTCCGCTTCCAGCTCGAGGATGTCGTCGCCCTCGGAGACGGTGTCGCCTTCCTTGACCAGAATCTTGACCACCTTGCCGCCTTTCGGCGCGGGGACATCCATGCTGGCCTTGTCCGACTCCAGCGTGATCATGGTGTCCTCGGCGGAGATGACATCGCCGACGCTCACCGCAATCTCGATGATTTCGACATCGTCGCTGCCGCCGATGTCGGGAACTTTGATGATTTCGCTACTCAAGGTCGCGCTCCTTTAATCATCTGCCGACCCGCGCCGCGGGCAAGGTCGGCTAATTCAGGCATTCTGGCCGTCGCTTTCAGCCGGCGACGGCACCCTGACGTGGTCCGTCGACTCAAGACACCAGCGGGCTGGGCTTGGCGGGGTCGATGCCGTACTTCTTCATGGCATCGTTGACGACCTTGGCCTCGATTTCGCCCCGTTTGACCAATGCACGCAGGGCCTGAATCGTCACGTAGTAGCGGTCTACCTCGAAGAAGCGGCGCAGCGCTTCGCGGGTGTCGGAACGTCCGAAACCATCGGTACCGAGCACGTGGAAGTCGTTGGGCACCCAGGCGCGGATCTGATCGGCATACAGCTTCATGTAGTCCGTCGATGCGATGACCGGACCCTCGGCCCCTTCGAGCTGCTGGACGACCCAAGGCTTCTCGCGCTTCTCGTCGTAGTCGAGGAACTGCTGACGATCGTATTCGAGCGCTTCGCGACGCAGCTCGTTGAAGCTGGTCACGCTCCAGACATCGGCGATCACGCCATGCTCTTCCGCCAGCATCTCGGCAGCCGCCTCGACCTCGCGGAGGATGGTGCCGCTGCCCATGAGCTGGACCCGCGGTTGCTTCTTCTTGCCGGCAGCCTTGCCTTCGTGCAGGCGGTACATGCCGCGAACGATGCCCTCCTCGCTGCCTTCCGGCATTTCCGGATGCGAGTAGTTCTCGTTCATCACCGTCAGATAGTAGAAGCAGTTTTCCTTGTCCTGGAACATCCGCTTCAAGCCATCCTGCACGATGACGGCCAGCTCGTGCCCGTAGGTCGGGTCGTAGGCGCGGCAGGTCGGTACGGTCGACATCAGGATATGGCTGTGGCCATCCTGGTGCTGCAGGCCTTCGCCGTTGATGGTGGTACGACCGGCGGTGCCGCCGACCATGAAGCCGCGCGCCTGGAGATCGCCGGCCGCCCAGACCAGGTCGCCGATTCGCTGATAGCCGAACATCGAATAGTAGATGTAGAACGGGATCAGCGGCAGATGGTGGTTGGCGTAGGAGGTCGCGGCCGCGATCCACGCCGACATCGAACCCGCCTCGGTGATGCCCTCCTCGAGGATCTGGCCTTTCTTGTCCTCGCGGTAGTACATGATCTGGCCGGCATCCATCGGCTCGTACTTCTGGCCTTCCGCGGCGTAGATACCGAGCTGGCGGAACATGCCCTCCATCCCGAAGGTGCGGGCTTCATCCGGAATGATCGGCACGATACGGGAGCCCAGCTGCTTATGCTTGACCAGGCCGTTGAGGACGCGCACGAACGACATGGTGGTCGAGACTTCACGGTCGCCGGAGCCCTTCATCTGGGTCGCGAACATCTTGTCGTCGAGACCGGGGATCTCCATCGCCTCGAAGTCGGCCTTGCGTGCCGGCAGGAAGCCGCCCAGCCGCTCGCGCTGGAGATGCATGTACTTCATCTCCGGGCTGTCGTCCTCGGGCTTGTAGTAGGGAATATCGCCGCTCTCGATCTGCTTGTCGGAGACCGGGATGCCGAAGCGGTCACGGAACGCCTTGAGCGCGTCGACGTCCATCGACTTGATCTGGTGGGCTTCCATGTCGGCTTCGCCGTGGCCGCCACCCATGCCATAGCCCTTGACGGTGTGCGCCAGGATCACGGTCGGACGCCCATTGGCATTGTTGACCGCCTCGTGGTACGCCGCGTAGACCTTCTGCGGATCGTGGCCACCGCGGTTGAGACGGAAGACTTCCTCGTCGGAATAGTCCTTGATCATCTCGGCAGTCTCTTCGTACTTGCCGAAGAACTCCTTGCGCGTGTAGGCACCGCCCTGCGCCTTGTAGTTCTGATACTCGCCGTCGACCGCCTCGTCCATGCGCTTCTGCAGCATGCCCTTGGTGTCTTTCTCGAACAGCGGGTCCCATAGACCGCCCCAGACCACCTTGATGACGTTCCAGCCGGCACCCCGGAAGACACCTTCGAGTTCGTCGATCACGCGCGAGTTGCCACGCACCGGGCCATCGAGACGCTGCAGGTTGCAGTTGATGACGAAGATCAGGTTGTCGAGCTTCTCGCGGCTGGCCAGGTGCAGCGCACCGAGGGATTCCGGCTCGTCGCACTCGCCGTCGCCGAGGAACGCCCAGACCTTGCGGTCCTTCATGTCCTCCAGCTCGCGTGAGTGCAGGTACTTCATCACGTGGGCCTGGTAGATCGACTGGATCGGCCCCAGCCCCATCGAGACGGTGGGGAACTGCCAGTAGTCCGGCATCAGGTAGGGGTGCGGATAGGATGGCAGCGCGTCGCCATCCACTTCCTGACGGAAGTTGTCCATCTGTTCCTGGGTCAGGCGGCCCTCGAGAAATGAACGCGCGTAGATACCCGGCGTCACGTGCCCCTGGATATAGAGCAGGTCGCCCTTGTGGTCGCCGTTGTCGGCCCGGAAGAAATGGTTGAAACCCACTTCGTAGAGCGTGGCACTGGACTGATAGCTGGCGATATGACCGCCCAGGCCCTTGTGCTTCTTGTTCGCCCGCAGAACCTGCACCATGGCATTCCAGCGAATCGCCGAGCGGATCTTGCGCTCGATGAACATGTCGCCGGGCATCTTGGCTTCACGATGGACGGGAATGGTGTTGCGGTGCGGCGTGGTCCCGGAAAACGGCGGTGAAGAGCCGTCACGACGCAGACGGTCCGCCAACCGGGTCAGGATGTACCGAGCGCGCTCTTCGCCCTCATGCTCGACAACCGAGGCCAGGGAATCCAACCACTCCGTGGTCTCGACCGGATCGAGATCTTCTCGTGTCTCCAGACTCATAGACAACTCTCCGAATGGGAAAAGGTTTGCCATTCGCCCGGCCATGGCGGGTAGCCGCAGCGGGGCTTGGGAATATGCGCTCTTCGGTGCGGGCGCGGCTCTTTTGGGGCCGCTTTCCGAGATTTTTTGGCTGTAACTGAATTACAGCGGGCGTGCGGGACGCGGGAAATCAGGCGAAGAAGATACCGCAAACGCCCTCATCTGCCAATTCGCAGACGCTTCGATCCTCCTGGTGGCAATGCCCAAATGCCGTGACATCAGTCGCTTAGTCGCCATTCGTGACGCCCCACCGGGAGTCTCGGTTGGTGTAGTCGAGCTACAGGCTCGCGCCACCCTTGAGCGTAGCACTCAAACCGTCGCTGTCAGGCAGCGACGCAGATAAGCCCAATCGAACGCCGGGCCCGGATCGATCTTGCGCAGCGGCGCGATGTACCCATGTCCGGTGATCCGTTCGGTGGTGATTGGCGGATAGTCTCTTGCCAGCGCCTGCAACACCTCGGCCAGTACGCGATACTGGGCCTCCCGGTAGGGCACTTCATCGGCGCCTTCGAGCTCGATACCGATGGTGAAATCGTTGAGCCCTTCGCGTAGACGCCCGCCGTCGTGCCATCGGGACTTGCCGGCATGCCAGGCGCGGCGATCGAAGGGAACGAACTGCACACACTCGCCGTCGCGCCGGACCAGCAGGTGCGCCGACACCCGCAGCGCGGCAATCGCGCCGAAAGCGGGGTGAGCGTCGGGGTCCAGTGTATTGGTGAACAGCCGCTCGATGGCATCGCCGCCGAACACCCCCGGGGGGAGGCTGATCCCGTGCAGGACCACTGCGGACACCTCCCCCTGCGGCCGCGCGTTGGCGTTGGGTGACGCCACTCGCCTGGCCGTGTCGAGCCAGTGATCGTCGATCCTCATCCTGCAAGCTCCTTCGAGATCATGTCGCTTGTCCAGCCAGGCCTAGCCGCTCGTCTCTGGGGCTGATGCCGAAATGGTGGCGATAGGCCGTCGAGAAATGCGCCCCCGACGAAAAGCCATGAGCCAACGCGATCTCCCCCACCGCCTGATCGCTCTCGCGCAGCAGCTTGCGCGCCCGCTGGAGGCGCAGGTTGAGATAGTAGCGGCTGGGCACGGCCTGGAGATGCTTCTTGAACAGTCGCTCCAGTTGTCGCCGGGATATCCCCAGATGGGCCGAGAGCTCATGGGTGGTCAACGGCTCTTCGATGTTGGCCTCCATCAGTGCCACGGCGTCCACCAGGCTCTGCGGCGCATGGCCAAGCCGTGAGCGCAGCGATGTCTGCTGCGGCTCGTCGGCCATGCGAATCCGCTCGCAGACGAAGTGCTCGGAAATTCGCTGCGCCAGCGTCGCGCCCTGCTGCTGGCCGATCAGCGTCATCAGCATGTCCATGGCCGCCGTTCCCCCGCCACAGGAGAGACGGTCGCGGTCGATCTCGAACAACTGGTGAGACACGTGAATTTTCGGGAAGGTTCGCGTGAACGCGTCGGCACTGGCGTAGGGAATCGAGGCCCGATAACCGTCCATCACACCCGCCCTGGCGAGCCAGTGGGTTCCGCCGGCAATACCACCCAGCATCACGCCACGGCTGGCCAGACGATGCAGCCAGTGGATCAGCGTCTCGCCAGTTTCGTCCACGGCCCCGGCGCCATCCGGCGCGGGGGCGCAGACAAACAGCATATCGAGGTGGCGCGCATCACTCCCGGCGACGCTCTCCGGCGAGAACGAGAGCTGGGCCACGCTCTTCACCGCTCGACCATCGATGCCGAAGGTCGTGGCGGCATAGAGCCGTCGCCCCGAGAGCGTGTTCGCGACGATCAACGGCTCGATCGCGCAGGCCTGCGCCAGCAGCGAGAAGCCGGGTAACATCACGAACCCCACTCGGCGCGGGGTATCGCTGACGTTCATGATCGACGGTTCATGCGGTAGTGCGTCGGAATCAGACTTGAACGACGTCGAATTCGACCTTCGGGTCGACGTCGGCCTCGTAATCCACGTCGTCCCGCTCGAAGCCGAACAGCTTGAGGAACTCGTGCTTGTAGCCGGCGTAGTCGGTCAGCGCAAACAGGTTATCGCTGGTCACCTGAGGCCAGAGGTCCTTGCAAGCCTGCTGGATATCGTCGCGCAGCTCCCAGTCATCCAGGCGCAGGCGCCCGGCCTCATCCACCTCGGGCTCGCCGTCGGCGTAAAGACGCTCGCCGAACAGGCGATTGAGCTGATCGATGGTGCCCTCGTGAACGCCCTGCTCCTTCATGACCTTGTAGACCATGGAGATATAGAGCGGCATCACCGGAATCGCGGCGCTGGCCTGGGTGACCACGGACTTGAGCACGGCCACGTTGGCCCCGCCACCGCTGGCCTTGAGGCGCGCGTCGATCTCGCCGGCGGCGCGATCCAGGTCCTCTTTGGCCTTGCCGAGGGCACCGTGCCAGTAGATCGGCCAGGTGATGTCGGTGCCGATGTAGCTGAACGCCACCGACTTGGCACCCGGCGCCAGCACGCCCGCCTTGTCCAGCGCATCCATCCACAGCTCCCAATCCTGGCCGCCCATCACCTCGATGGTGTCGGCCACTTCCTGCTCGGTGGCCGGCTCGACGGAAGCCTGGATAATCGCGTCCTTGTTGGTATCGATGGCCGTCGCGGTGTAGGTCTCGCCGATCGGTTTGAGGCTGGAGCGCTTGAGTTCTCCGCTATCCGGCAGCTTGCGCACCGGCGAGGCCAGCGAATAGACCACCAAATCGATCTGGCCCATGTCCTCGCGGATCAGTTCGATCGCCTTGTCGCGCACCTCGTGGGAAAACGCATCGCCGTTGATCGACTTGCTGTATAGCCCCTCGGCCTTGGCGAACTTGTCGAAGGCGGCCGAGTTGTACCATCCCGCCGTGCCGGGCTTGCTCTCGGTCGCCGGCTTCTCGAAGAATACACCCAGCGTGTCGGCACCGTAGCCGAAAGCCGCGGTGATGCGGGCCGCCAGCCCATAGCCGCTGGAGGCACCGATGACGAGCACGTTGCGCGGCCCCGCCTGGTCGCCGCTCAGGTTGGCGCGGGTGGTCTCGATCTGTTCGAGTACGTTGCGCTCGCAGCCGAGCGGATGCGTCGTGGTACAGATGAAACCGCGAACCTTGGGCTTGATGATCACGTCTAACCTCGTCTTCTACAGCGGAACGAAAGCCCCGGCAAAGCGTGCCGGGAGGTGGCATTGAGCGAATGCTTGTCGGGCGCATTCTAGCAGGGTGGCGAAAGCAGGGGCGAACTCGCATGAGCCCTCCCCCTCCGGTTCCTGCCGAGCCCGGGCACCGCATGCCGCTCCCCGCCTTCTTCGGCGCCGGACTTGTCTCTCTCGCCAGTCTATTCGAAGATGACTCGCCCGCGAGTCGAACCCACCCAGAGCGTAGAGAAAGCCCCATGGCCCACGAACAAGAGATCGAGGAGTTGGTCATCCGGCGTGGCGCACTCTGGCTGGCGCTGTCGCCACTATGGCTCGAGCGGGAGCCCAGGGAGTCGGACTTCGCTCGCATGATTCGCGAGATCGATGCCAGCCACCTGACGCTGCAGCAGCTGGAGTGGGTCTATCGGCTGGAGATGTCACCGGTCATGGCTCGCTACCAGCTCTCGATGGCCGGCGAATGGCGGGCCTTCGACGAGACCGAACTGCTGACGCGACTGGTCCGCCACAATCGCAAGCTGCGAGGATGGCGCAAGGCGACCTGGTCACTGTTCTCGGGCCTGACGACGATGATGAGCCGACCGCGCTTCAACGAACTGGGCGTGCGGGTCATGGTCGCGCGTGGCGAGAGACCGCCGGGCTAGAAGACGGGCTCACGCCGAAAACGGCGTCTCCAATGCATCCTCGATCGCGCTACGCAGCGAGCGAGGCACGGCACGCGGCCCGAAGCGTCTGATCACCTGCCCGTCCCGCCCCACCAGGAACTTGGTAAAATTCCATTTGACCGGCGTGCTGCCGAGCACCCCGGGCGCCTGACGGCGCAGATGGACGAACAGCGGGTGCGCTTCACGCCCATTGACCTTGACCTTCTCCATCAGCGGGAACGTCACCGCGTAGCGCCGTTCGCAGAAGGCGCCGAATCCGGCCGACGACTCCGGCGACTGGCGTCCGAACTGGTTACAGGGGAACGCGAGCACCGTGAACCCCTGGTCCCGGTACTCCTGATAGAGCTTCTCCAATCCCTCCATTTGCGGCGTGAAACCGCAGCGGCTGGCGACATTGACGATCAACAATACCTGGCCACGCAGCGCACGCAGATTGAAGGATTCGCCGGACGGGGTCCGACAGTCTTGCGTATATAACGACATGGATGAATCGATCCGAGAACACCAAGTTCAAGTCGGCGGGACCGCGTCACGCCCCGAGGACGCATCGCTCCCGCTCCGCAGAGTGCCACGCCGCAGGCCCGTTCACCAGTGATCGAGCGCAATGGCCCTCGCCAGTGCCAGGCGCGTGTCAGGCGTCGCTTTGTCCAGCGACAACGCCTCTGAAATCGACAGCCAACGCACGGCGGCCACTTCCTCCGGCTGCAAGCGCAGCGGTCCATCGTAATCGACCCAGTAGAGACTGCCGTATAGCTTCAAGCTGGCCTCCTGGAACACGAATTCACCGCCGGCTATCAACTCGACACCGCGAACGCCAAGCTCCTCGAACAGCTCCCGCCGCGCAGCCGGCATGGGAGCCTCGCCCGCGCTCACGACACCACCGGCGGCCAGATCGAACCAGCCCGGGTGCGTCTCCTTGATCGGCGTGCGTTCCTGCACGCAGATCTCGCTGCGGGCGTTGCGCACGACGATGTAAGTTGCCCTGTGCCAGCAACCCAGGCGCCGCATCATTGCTCGTGACGCACTACCGCACGGCCGATTGCGCGGATCGACGAGTTGAACCTGCTCATCGGCGATGACGATGTCGCTCATGGGGACCTGCCAGTCGAGAAACGGAAAAGCAGCGTATCACGTGACTGATCGTGATCGGGGACGACTCATCGATAGCGCGCCTTGCCCTGCTGCATGCCGCATTGGTCGAATGCAAAACACAGCGCCGTTCGCCCGGTCTATGCTCGAATCAGCCACATCGGAGGATGCTGATGGCCGACTACGCCCCACGCCAAGACCTGACCACGCACTGCGTCGAGAATCAGCCTGCCGCAGGCCCTCGGCGCGACTCGTGGAGAGACGATCGCCCCCTGCGGGAGGCGCTACCCCACTTCGCACCGGCCTGGGTCAGCGAACGCCTGGCGCCCCTGGGGCAGAAACTCGGGACTCCCGAGGTCGAGCATTGGGGCGAACAGGCTAACCGCTTTCCGCCCACCCTACATGCCTTCGACCGTTACGGCCGCCGCCTGGACGAGGTCGAATATCATCCCGCCTACCACGCCCTGATGGCACTCGCTATCGATGACGGCTGGCACGCCGTCGCTTGGGAGCGCGAGCATGACGGCGGACATCAAGCCCATGTCGCCGCACTCTATCTACTGACTCAGGCCGAACCGGGCTTCTGCTGTCCGATCACCATGACCCACGCCGCCATGCCGGTACTTCGCCAGCTGCAAGACGGCGAGGCATGGCGGGAACGGCTCATGGGCCGAGCGTATGACGCCGCCGCCATCCCGGCCGAGCGGAAGCGGACCAACACCTTCGGCATGGCGATGACCGAAAAGCAGGGAGGCAGCGACGTGCGCCGCAACAGTACTCGGGCGTCGCCGGTGACCTCGCCCGGTACCGGCGAGTGGTACCGGCTCGACGGCCACAAGTGGTTCTGCAGCGCGCCGATGTCGGACGCTTTCCTCACCCTGGCCCAGACAGACGACGGCCTGTCCTGCTTTCTGGCGCCACGCTTTACCCCGGATGCCCGGAGAAACGCCATCGAGATCCAACGACTCAAGGACAAGTGCGGCAATCGCGCCAACGCCTCGGCGGAGATCGAATACGCCGGTGCCTGGGCGCAGCTCGTCGGCGAGCCTGGCCGAGGCATACCGGCGATATTGGAAATGGTGCAGCAGACACGGCTCGATGCCGCTACCGCCCCAGCAGGCATGATGCGTCAGGCCGTGAGTGAAGTCTGGCACCACGTCAAGGCGCGCCGAGCCTTTGACCGGCGCCTGGCTGATCAGCCGCTGATGCAGCGCGTCGTCGCCGACCTCGAGATCGAAACCGAGGCCAGCCTGATGCTGGCGATGCGGGGCGCGTGCGCCATGGACCGATCCCGGAGCGACGAACATGAAGCTGCGCTGGCGAGACTGCTACCGGCGCTGGCCAAGTTCTGGCACAACAAGCGCGGCCCCGCCTTCATGGCCGAGGCGATGGAGTGTCTCGGCGGCATCGGTTATGTCGAGGAGACCCCGCTGGCAAGGCTCTATCGTGAGGCCCCGGTCAACTCGGTCTGGGAAGGCTCCGGCAATGTGATCTGTCTGGACGTCCTGCGCATCCTGGATCGCCATCCGGCCAGCATCGAGGCGTTGCGGCGAGAGCTGAGCCTGGCCCGAGGCCACCATGCGGCTTTCGACGCCGCCATCGATTCGCTCGACGAGCGGCTGACGGCAGGCCCCGAACAGCTGCAGGCCGAGGCACGCTGGCTAGCCCAGGCCATGGCCCAGGCGCTGCAGGCCGCGATGCTGATTCGATACGCGCCCCAGGCCATCGCCGACACGTTTTGTGCCACCAGACTGGCCAGTGCGTCGCCGATCTTCGGCGTTCTCCCCATTGGCGCCCCTGTGGCGGCGATTCTCGAGCGCCTGGAGGCATGACCGGGCTGAAGGCGATAGCGCTCAACCCAGCGCCACGCGAGCTGCCAGTCCCAGCAGGACGAGTCCCGTCAACCGATGAATCCAAGCCGCGCGCCGCTGCAACCACGGCAGCACGCGGGAATTCGACAGCAGAAGTGCCACCAGCACGTACCAACCGCCATCCACCAGGGTCGCGGTGGCGACGATCAGCCAGCGTCCCGCCACGCTCAGGTCGGCGCTGACGAACTGGCTCAACAACGCGACGAAGAACACGATCAACTTGGGATTGCCCAGCGCCACCAACATGCCGTCGCGCATGGCGCGTCGCCAATCGCTGCTGTGAAAGGTCACGCCGAAGCCATCGCTGCCGCCGGCCCGCAGCGCCTGGACGCCCATCCACGCCAGATAGCAAGCCCCGCTCCAGGTCACCAGCCGGTAGAGCCAAGGCTGATGAACGATAACCGCCGCCAACCCCAGCACCGTCAACCCCGCGTAGAGACCGACTCCCGCCGCATGGGTGATCCCAGCGATCACGCCGCAGCTGCGCCCGCCGCCCAGCGTATTCTGCATCACCATGGCCAGGCTGGGACCGGGGGACATGGCACCGAGGGCACAGATCGCCAGCAGAGATAACCAGAGTTGCAATGACACGTCGTCTTCCCATTTCCACCATTGATATCCGCTCGCCGACTATACCGTACGTGCCAGACAAGGACCGTCCGTCATGTGACTATCTCGGGCCCCGGATAATTCGACCGGCGCAGGCACTTCATAACGGCTACGCTGTCATACGCACTCAGGCCCATACATCAGGGAGGTGAAACATGAGCCTATTCAAGCGCGAAGACCGGCAGGCCCGGGCGGACCGCATCCGCGACGATCTGCACGATATCGGCGAGCAGGGCCAGGCGTTGGGGCACGACCTGCGAGATGACGCACGGGATGCGATCGAGGAAGCGCGAATGAAAAGCGAGGAGCAGTACGCTCGCATGGCGGCCGACGCACGCCGCCGCAACCGCCGCTTCAAGCGCTCCGCCAACCAGTCTCTGGATGACTGCGACCGCTATGTACGCGAGCATCCATGGTCGAGCATCGGCGTTGCCACGTTGGCTGGCGCCATGCTCGGATTACTGATCAGCCGGCGTTAAATCTCGGAAACGCCTCGCTAGGCGGGGCGTTCCGTGAGCGTCTCCAACCAAACCATAGTTTCACTCTTTAACCGCCATTGAACTTTATAATCGAAGCTGTGGAAAATTGAGAACGATAGTCGTTTAATCGCACGATACCTGAACTCAGGAGACCGAGATGAACGCTGACAAGTGGCAAACGATCGATGTCGAAAACATCGACAAATCCGCTAGGTCACTGCACGCCTGCTCACTGGATCCTTCCATCCGCTGCTTGGCAGAGTTGCGTGCTTCGCAGATCAACGGCTGCCTCAGTTGCACCCATTTCCGTCGCGAGCAAGCCGAAGCTCTGGGCATCTCCCCCAGCAAGCTCAAGGCGCTGACTGCCTGGGCTGAATCCGACGAGTTCGACGAGCGGGAGAAAGCAGCGCTGGCGTGGTGTGAATCCTTCACCCATTTCCGCCCCGCCAATCCGACGACTCGCAAGCTGGCATTGAATGCCTTTTCCCCCAGGGAACTGGCGGACCTGACCATGGCGATCGAGATGACCAGCGCTTTGAGCCGCGCCTCGCGCCGCGCCGCGGTCTAGTCCGTCTCGAGATACTTGGCTTCATCTCGGCTCGCTCTCTTCATCGATGAGAGCGGCTTTTTTACGTCCTGCAGTCATCGGGCGTGCTTGTCCACGGCTCGTCTTTCGGACCACCGGACTCGCTTGGCAGCCTGCGAACCGAGTCATCGGCGGATCGACACCCTGCGCTCAAATCGTGGGCACGACCTGATCGTGCAGACAGCCGACGACACCACCTTCGCTGGCCAACGCCGGCATATCGAGCATATGTACCCAGCCGCGAGCCAGCCTGAGCAGCCCTTCCTGACGAAACGCCGTCAACGTGCGACTGACATGCACCGGGGATAGCCCCAGCGCATCCGCGAGATGCTGCTGGGATAGCGGCAAGCGAAAGTGTTCCTGCGCGCTTTCATCGTTGCGCCGCAGCCGACAGCCTATCTCGAGCAACAGATACGCCACCCGCTGGCGAGCACTCCGGCGAGAAAGATGGACCAACCTTTGGCTCAGCACCGCCTGCTGATATGAGCAGACCGCGAAGCATGCCGAGGTGAGTCGAGTGGATTCACGAAACAGCTTGAGAAGCTGCCGGTTGGCTACCGATAGAATCTCGCCGTCTTCGAGCATGGCCACGCTGGAGAGCCGCTGCTTGAATGGGAATTCGTATAGCCCGATGACGTCGCCGGGCAGGTATATCTCCAGGATATGGCGGGTACCGCCCTCTAGATGGCGAAACGAGTACGCCCATCCATCTCGCAAGATATGGAAATCCCGCGCGTTGTCGCCTTCGTGCCAGAGAACTTGTCCTTTGACGACGCTCGCACCGGATCCTTCCAGGGCATCGAGCTGACGCCGATCATTTTCCGAGAGTTTTCCATAGTGACCAAAATGTCGGGCAATACAGCCTTCCTGCTGACCCATGCCTTCGCCTTCATGAATTTTTCAAGCATGACAGCATGTTAGGCAGGCAAGTTACATAACACCGGTTAGATAGCCGAGGTAAAACGCGAGCAAGGAAGCCAGTCGACGAACCGCTTCTGCAAGCCCAGTGCCGGTCGTACCGACAGATAGCAACGACACCGCTTCCGTTGGCAACGAAGCGCCTGCCGCGAGCCAGCCGCGACTCGACATCGGCTGGCTCGTGAGTCGCCGAACCCGAGATGCCGAAATCCAGCTTGAACATCCGGGATGTAATATTAGAATTTTATTAATTAAGGCATGCACGGGGGGGGGCGAGATGTTCAGGCGCTATATCGTAAAAATCAAACAGGCCGGTACGCTACATCAGCACTTCACCGTCACCGATACCCACAACAGCAGCCAGACCGTCAGCGTGCACCACCATGAGGCCAAGGCAAGACAGCACATGGAGTTCCTCAATAGCCAGGAAACCAGCGGCCCCGGCATCTGGAACCCTCTCGAGCAAGAAGCAGAGTCGGGCTAGCGGCCGACCCAGGATCTGCCGCCGGGAACCGCCGTCACACGGTTCGATTCAGCGCACCGATCAGGTAGAGATCGTGCAGGTAGCCGTCGAGCCGGGAGATACCATGGGTCATGACGATCACGAGGTAGATGAGCAGCATCAGTATCCAATCACTGTTCGCCCAGGCCAGCGAATCGAGGGACACGCGGTAAACGACGGTATAGAGACTCAGCCCGCCTAGAAACATGACCACAAGGCAGTTGACCAGCACCAGACTCAGCAATAACGGACGACTATCCTTGCGCGGAAGATCGGTCTTCCATGCAAGGAAATGGCGTACTCGGGGCTGGCCATTGGCGAGAATACGCCGGCGACGGCGAAGCAACGCGCCCAGATATCGAGGCGCGTTGGGCAGCTTCGCCGCGGAGAGGACTAGATGCGGGTTGAGGTGCGCGCCGAAAAATCGGCTCGCAGTGTCCAGCAATCGTTGGGATTCGCCAGTGGCTGCATATCGCTCGGCGTGTCGCGAAAGCTGGCCAAGCGGCGTTTCGCGGCTCGCCTGACGTTCATCGTCTTCAAAGTTCTGAGCGTAATAGATGTCGTAGACCTGATAGACGGAAACGGCAACGCCCAAGAAAATCAGAAAGAACGTCAATACGCTCAGCATGCTCTTCACTCCCTGTTTCGTGACCTCGCATCATAGCAACCTCGTAATTAGCCAGGCTACGCAGATGGCGTGCGTCATTTAGCCACCGGCTAAAGTCTCAGTGAGCAGCGGCGGCTATCCCAGAGCGCCGGTGAGCGTCACGGAATCGTGACTCGATACCCGCACTATGATCTTGCCCAGCAGC
>NZ_PZJW01000010.1 GCF_003206615.1 Salinicola acroporae
ACCATCGATGTCGCCTATCGTTTCTTCTCCACCGACAAGCGCAAGTTCATCATCGCCGATACCCCGGGCCACGAGCAGTACACCCGCAACATGGCCACCGGCGCCTCCACCGCGAGCCTGGCGATCATCCTGATCGATGCGCGTCACGGCGTGCAGGTGCAGACCCGGCGTCATAGCTTCATCGCCGACCTGTTGGGAATCCAGCACCTGGTGATCGCGGTCAACAAGATGGATCTGGTCGAGTATTCCCAGACCCGCTTCGACGAGATCGTCGCCGACTATCGCGAGTTTGCCGAAAAGCTGAACGCCAGGGACATTCGCTTCGTCCCCATGTCGGCACTCGACGGTGACAACGTCGTCAATCGCAGCGAGAAGATGGACTGGTACCAGGTCGACGGCAAGCCCGGGCCCGCGATGCTCGAGCTGTTGGAGAGCGTCGAGGTCGCCCACGACTCGAACCTCTCCGATCTGCGTCTGCCGGTGCAGTACGTCAACCGTCCGAACCTCGATTTTCGCGGCTACTGCGGCACCCTCGAAGCCGGTATCCTGCGCCCCGGCCAGGCGATCAAGGTGCTGCCATCGGGCAAGCGTTCCACCGTCGAGCGCATCGTGACCTTCGATGGCGATCTGGAGGAGGCCTATCCCGGCCAGGCGATTACCGTGACGCTGCAGGACGAGATCGACATCTCCCGCGGCGACTGGCTGGTGGCGGCGAACGCCGAGGTGGCACAGTCCAGCGCACTGACCGCCGATATCGTCTGGATGCATGACACCGCGCTCGAGCCGGGTCGTCTCTACGATTTCAAGATCGGCACGCAGGAGATCGCCGGCAAGTTCGCTGCCATCGATTACCAGATCGACGTCAACACGCTTCGCCACCACGCGACCGAAACGCTGCCACTCAACGCCATCGGCCGCTGCCGGGTCGAACTGACTGCGAGCGTGCCGCTGGACGACTACCGCAAGAGCCCGGGAACCGGCAGCTTCGTGGTGATCGATCGGCTGACCAACATTACCGTCGGAGCCGGGCTGATCCGCGGTGCCGTCGAAGGATCGGCCGACGAGGTCGCTGGCAGCGTCGATTGGCGGGCGTTCGAGGTCGAGTTCAACGCGCTGATCCGCAAGCACTTTCCGCACTGGGGAGCGAAGGATATGCGCGAGCTGCTGGAAGATGTCGGACGCGAGGGGCGTTAGAGTCCTGGAACCCCGGACCCCGTGTCGTATCGTCGCCGACCCGATCCCCCGGTGGCGTTTGGTCCCGGGGCCGCGGGGTGTATCATGTTGCTCCGGCCCGACGCTTGCGTCCGCGATTGAAAGGAAATCCTCATGCAGCACGTCAACTGGCAGCTCGATGGCATCGTGTCCCAGCTCCGCGCCACGCGCGAGCAGTGGCGCGCCCAGAACGGTCGCGAGAAGGAGAAGGGCTGCCGGGAGTTGCCGTCGCGGCATCGCATCCGCGAGACGCTGGACTTCCTGAGCGGGGCCATCTTCCCCATGCGCCTGGGTCCATCCGACCTGCGCAAGGAGAGCGAGGATTTCTACGTCGGCCATACCCTGGACCGCGCGCTCAACGCGCTGCACGAAGAGGTGCTGCTCGAACTGCGCTACATGGCGCGGCTCGGCGGTGACAAGGTTTCCGAGCATACGGCCACGGCGACGCAGATCATCCAGGGTTTCGCGGACAGCCTGCCGAGCCTGCGTCGTCGCCTCGACGACGACGTCATGGCGGCCTTCTACGGCGATCCAGCGGCGCGCAGCGTCGATGAAGTGCTGCTCTGCTATCCCGGCGTTCATGCGGTGATCTATCATCGCATCGCGCACTACTTCTACCAGGCGGGGGCCGGGCTGGTAGCGCGGATCATCGCCGAGCTGGCCCACTCCGATACCGGTATCGACATTCATCCCGGCGCGCAGATCGGCGAGGGATTCTTCATCGATCACGGCACCGGCGTGGTGATTGGCGAGACTGCGATCATCGGCAATCGCGTGCGTCTTTACCAGGCGGTCACGCTGGGCGCCAAGCGTTTTCCGGCGGATGAGAAAGGGCATCTGGAGAAAGGCTTGCCGCGCCACCCCATCGTCGAGGATGACGTGGTCATCTATGCAGGTGCGACCATTCTGGGTCGCATCACGGTCGGCAAGGGGTCGATCATCGGCGGTAACGTCTGGCTGATCTGCAGTGTGCCCCCCAAGAGCAATATCACCCAGGCCAACGCCCAGTCGGGGCCCTGTCCCTAGGCAACGCGTCTTAACCCATGGGCTTGCGCGCGATCAGCGTGGCCCGGCGCGGTGCGGGATAGCCTTCGATCGTCTTCGTTCGGTCGTCCGGGTCCAGAAAATCGGCCAGCGAATGGAAGGTCATCCACGCCGTGGCGCGCTGTTCTTCGAGAGTGGTAACGGTCTCGTCGACGCAGCGAATGGCTTCGAAGCCGCTGCGGTCGAGCCAGTGCGCCAAGGCAAGCGAAGAGGGCAGGAAGTAGACGTTGGGCATGCTGGCGTAGCGTTCGCCAGGCATGAACACGGTACGCTCATCACCCTCGACGACCAGGGTCTCCAGCACCAGTTCGCCGCCGGGTACCAGAGCGTCCTTCAACTGGCGCAGATGGTCCAGCGGCGAGGCGCGGTGATAGAGCACGCCCATCGAGAACACGGTGTCGAAGGCGGCGAGCTTTTCCGGCACGTCCTCGATGCCTACCGGCAGGAAATGGGTGCGGTAGTCATCCGCCTCGCCGACGAAGTGACGCACCGCCTGGAACTGGTAGTAGAAGCGCGGCGAGGGGTCGATCACCAGTACGAAGGCGGCACCGGCGCCGGCCATGCGCCAGGCGTGGTAGCCGTTGCCGCCACCCACGTCGAGCACCCGCCGTCCGGCCAGTGGAGAGAGGTGTGAAGCTACGCGCTGCCACTTCCAGTCCGAGTGCCACTCGGTATCGATCTCGACACTACCGAGCCGGTAGGGCCCCTTGCGCCACGGCATCAGGATGCGCAGCAGGTTGTCGCAGCGGCGGCGATCGGCGTCGCTCAGCTCGACGTCCACCGCCACGGTGTCGCCATTCAAATCGACGTCTCGCCTCGCTGGGAGCTTGGGCAGCTTGGCCACGGCCTTCTCCCACGCCGGCAGATCACCGTGGCGCTGGCGGTCGAGCCCGCTGGCGAGCTGCTCGGGCAGGGCGGCCAGCCAGCGGGTCAGGCCCTGGTCGAGAAAGGCCAGGTAGAGGCGGCGCTCGGCCTCCGCGAGGGTGGAGGGGATCGCGTCAGGCATCCCGGATGGCCGCCTTCGCCCCAATGAGCGCGTCCTTGTCCTTGAAGGCGACGAGAGAGGCGAAGTTGAGATACTGGAACCAGGTCGTCACCCGCGAGAATCCGGCCTGCGTCAGACGCTCACGATGCGCGGCCAGTGTATCCGGCACCAGCACGTTCTCCAGAGCCGTGCGTTTCTGACTGATCTCCATCTCGCTATAACCGTTGGCGCGTTTGAAATCGTGGTAGCGCTCCACCAGCCAGGCGTTCTCCTGTTCGTCTTCCGCGACGATCTTCTCGGACAGCACCAGGATGCCGCCGGGCTCCAGCGCCGCGAACAGCTTGGCAATGACGGCATCGCGATCCGCCGGTGGCAGGAACTGCAGGGTGAAGTTGAGCACGATCATGCCGCTGGCTCGATAGTCCAGCCCACGGATATCGCCCTCGACGAACGCCATCCGGTGGTCGGGGCTCTCGACGGCAGCGATTTCCCGGGCGCGGCCGATCATCGTCGGGGAGAGATCGATGCCGGTCAGTTCGAAGGCATCGGCGGGCAGCCTCCCGGCCAGCGCGAGACCGACCGCCCCCAGCGAGCTGCCCAGGTCGTAGACGTGGGCGCCATGGCGCAGGTGGCGTTCGGCGATGACGCCGAGCATGCCGAGAATCTGGCCATAGCCGGGGATCGAGCGCCGGACCATATCCGGGAAGCAGGCCACGACCCGCTCGTCGAACGAAAAACTGGCCACGCGATCGAGGGGTGTCGAAAAGATGGCGTCACGGTAAGATGCGTCAGTCATTGCCGGAAGATATTCTTAATTGGGAGAGCGTGGAGCGAGCGAAGCGACTGTGGCATGCCCGCCGCGGCCATAGTGTACGTTTTGCGTCTCTTCGCTGCACGTGACAAGGAGAGCCATAGATGTCGATTCGTGAAACCCAGGCATGGAAAGCGCTCGAGCAGCAGCTCGAGGATGGCATGCGGGATATTCATCTGAAGACCCTGTTCCAGCAGTCGCCACGTTTCGAAACGTTCTATCTGGAAGCCGCCGGGATCCAGATGGACCTTTCCAAGCAGCGCTGGACGACGGAAGTCCGGGAAGGGTTGCTCTCGTTGGCACGGGATGCCGGCGTGCCCGACGCGATCCAGCGCCTGCTGTCGGGCGAACGGGTCAACCGGACCGAGGACCGACCCGCGCTGCACACGGCGCTGCGTCTGCCACGCGAGGCCCAGCTCGAGGTCGAGGGCATCGACGTGGTCGGCGAAGTCCACGCCACCCTCGACAAGATGGAGACGCTGGTCAACAAGCTGCTCAACGGGCAGTGGCGTGGTGCCACCGGCAAGCCGATCACCGACGTGGTCAACCTTGGCGTCGGCGGTTCGGACCTGGGGCCGTTGATGGTCACCTCCGCGCTGACCGACTTCGAGCCCGACGACGTGTTCGAGGTATCGACGCACTTCGCCTCGACCATGGATGGCTCCCAACTGGCGGACTTCCTGAGCTGGCTCAATCCCGAGACGACCCTGTTCATCCTGTCGTCCAAGTCCTTCGGCACCATCGATACGCTCTCCAACGCCTCCACCGCGCTGGACTGGATCGCGACACGCCTGGGCGGTGACGAGGCGCTGATCAAGCGCTTCCACTTCGTTGGCGTTTCCACCAAGCCCGAGAAGATGACCGAGTGGGGCATCGACCCCGCCAACCAGCTGCTGTTCTGGGACTGGGTCGGCGGGCGCTACTCGCTATGGAGCGCCATCGGCCTGCCGATCGCCATCCGCGTCGGCATGGACAACTTCCGCCAGCTGCTGGCGGGGGCCCATGCCATGGACGAGCATTTCCGCACTGCCGACCTGGCGGAAAACCTGCCGGTACAGCTGGGATTGATCGGCATCTGGAACGTCAACTTCCTGGACATCCGCTCCCATGCGGTACTGCCCTACGACGGCCGGCTCAAGCACCTGCCGGGCTATTTCCAGCAGTTGGAGATGGAGTCCAACGGCAAGTCGGTGACCAATGGCGACGCCGTGGTCGACTACTCCACCTGCCCGGTGATCTGGGGCGAAATCGGGCCCAATGGCCAGCATGCGTTCTATCAATTGCTGCACCAGGGTACGCAGCCGGTGGCGTGCGATTTCATCGCCCCGGTCAATCGCTACAACGATGTCGAGGACGAACGCTTTCGTGACGATCTGATGGCCCAGCACCGGCTGGCGTTGGCCAACTGCTTCGCGCAGTCCCGGGTGCTGATGCTGGGCGACGATGCCGTGAAGTCCGAGAGCACGCCGCCCAGCTACATGCGCTACCGTGGCAACCAGCCCTCCTCCACGTTGATGTTCGACAGCCTCAATCCGGCCACGCTGGGTGCTCTGATCGCTCTCTACGAGCACAAGGTGTTCGTCCAGGGGGTGATCTGGGACATCGATTCGTTCGACCAGTGGGGTGTCGAGCTGGGCAAGAAGATCGCCACCGAGACCGAGGAGATCATCGCCACGCAGAGCGGTCTGGATAGTCTCGACGACTCCAGTCGCGGATTGATCGAGGCGATCTGGAGAGGGCAGGCGTCCCGGTGACGGTGTGGCAGCTCAGGGGCGGCCGGTGCTAGCCGAACCGACCCCGGCCGTGCACCCCGTCAGGGCGCTGCTCTACCTGCACGGCTTCAACAGCAGCAGCGCTTCGCCCAAGGCCCGGCTGGTCAAGGCGGCCTGCGAGGCGCTGGCGCGTCACCAGGGACGTTCTTTCGCCTGCCTGACGCCGGACCTGTCGCACCGCCCGGATCTGGCCCTGGCGCAGGCGGAGGCGGCCCTGGAGGCCTTGGGGCACGAAAACACGCTGATGGTCGGCAGTTCCATGGGCGGCTTTCTGGCCACGCTATTGGCGGAGCGCTATGGCTTGCGCGCCGTGCTGATCAACCCGGCGGTCAGGCCGGCCCGTTTCGTGGCCGATTACCTGGGCCAGACGCTGGTCAACGAGGCGTCCGGCGAGCGTTTCACGATCGACAATAGCTATTTCGATCAATTGACCTCGCAGCAGTGGGAACGCATCGTGCATCCCTCGCGCTATCTGCTGCTGCTCGGTAGTGATGACGAGACGCTGGATTGTCGTGACGCGGTGCGTGCCTACGCCGGCAGTCGCACGTTGATCCATCCCGGTGGCGATCACGGTTTCGAGGTGCTGCACGACTATCTGCCGGTGCTGTTCGCCCACGGCGGCTGGCAGGTTCCGACCCCGTTTTCGATATCGTGATCCTGGCCAGCCGACGGCGAGCGGCGAAACCGATACTGGATATTTGACCAGTCGTGTATGATCGTCGCGACGCTGACCCTGTGAACATTGATCCAGTCAACACGGCGAGACCCTGCATGACGCAATACAGTGCTAGCTCCATCGAGGTACTCTCCGGCCTCGACCCGGTCCGGAAACGGCCGGGTATGTATACCGACACCTCCCGTCCCAACCACCTGGTGCAGGAAGTCATCGACAACAGCGTCGATGAGGCGCTCGCGGGGCATGCGCGCGAGATTCGCGTCGTGCTGTTGGCGGATGGCGGGATCGAGGTTTCCGACGACGGGCGGGGCATGCCGATCGATGTGCACCCCGAGCACGGCGTGACCGGGGTGGAACTGATCCTGACGCGGCTCCACGCCGGCGGCAAGTTCTCCCAGTCGAGCTACCGCTTCTCCGGGGGGCTGCACGGGGTTGGCGTCTCGGTGGTCAATGCGTTGTCGACCCGCCTCGAGGTCGAGGTGTGTCGCGAGGGCAATCGCTACGGCATCGCCTTCGAGAAGGGCGAGAAGGCCGAGGAGCTCTCGGTCATCGGCAGCTGTGCCAAGCGGGCAACGGGCACGGTCGTACGGTTCTGGCCGGAAGCGGAATACTTCGACAGTGCCAAACTCTCGCTGCCGAAGTTGAAGCACCTGCTGCGGGCCAAGGCCGTGCTTTGCCCTGGTCTCAAGGTGGTGCTCAAGGAGTCCGACGGCGCCGAGAACGTCTGGCAGTACGAAGACGGCCTGCGCGATTATCTGGCCCAGGCGGTCGACGGTTTCGAGGTGCTTCCGGCGTCGCCGTTCACCGGTCATTTCGAGGACGACGAGCAGGGCGTTGACTGGGCGATCCAGTGGCTGCCGGAGGGCGGCGAACCGGTGCTGGAGTCCTACGTCAACCTGATTCCCACGCCGCTCGGCGGTACTCACGTCAACGGGTTTCGCAGTGGTCTGCTCGAGGCGGTGCGCGAGTTCTGCGAGTACCGCAGCCTGCTGCCGCGCGGCGTCAAGCTGAGCCCGGAGGATCTGTGGGAGAAAGTGTCGTTCGTCCTCTCGATCAAGATGCTCGACCCGCAGTTCGCCGGTCAGACCAAGGAGCGCCTGTCGTCGCGCACGGTGGCGGGGTTCGTCTCCGGCGTGGTCAAGGATGCCTTCTCGCTGTGGCTCAACCACCATGTCGACCAGGCCGAGCAACTGGCCGAACTGGTGATCAATGCCGCCCAGCGACGCCAGAAGAGCGCCAAGAAGGTGGCGCGCAAGAAGATCACCTCAGGACCCGCCTTGCCCGGCAAGCTGGCCGACTGTTCCGGTCAGGATCCGGTCTCGAGCGAGCTGTTCCTGGTCGAGGGGGACTCCGCCGGGGGCAGCGCCAAGCAGGCGCGCAACCGCGAGACCCAGGCGATCCTCCCGCTGCGCGGCAAGATCCTTAACACCTGGGAAGTCGAATCCGCCGACATCTACAGCTCGCAAGAAGTTCATGACATCGCCGTGGCGATCGGCCTCGATCCGGGTAGCGACGACCTCTCCAAGCTGCGCTACCACAAGGTCTGCATTCTCGCCGATGCCGACTCCGACGGTCTCCACATCGCCACGCTGCTGTGCGCGCTGTTCGTGCGCCACTTCCCGGCCCTGGTCGATGCCGGTCACGTCTTCGTCGCCATGCCGCCGCTCTACCGAATCGACCTGGGCAAGGAGGTCTTCTATGCCCTCGACGAGAGCGAGAAGGCGGCGACGCTCAAGCGCCTGGAGGGCAAGCGGGGCACGCCCAACGTGCAGCGTTTCAAGGGCCTGGGCGAGATGAGTCCGCTGCAGCTGCGCGAGACCACCATGGCGGTCGATACCCGGCGGCTGGTCCAACTGACCCGGGAACTCAACGACGGCACGCTGGAGATGATGGACATGCTGCTGGCGCGCAAGCGGGCGGGGGACCGCAAGAGCTGGCTGGAAGACTATGGCAACCTGGCTGAGATCGAAGTCTGACCCGGCTTCGCCGGGAGCTGTAAGCCGTAAGCGTTAAGCTGTAAGCACCCTCATGAGTACTGGTTTTTCTTACAGCTTACGGCTTAAAGCTTACAGCTCATCACAGCAGTTGTAGGGGGCGCTGCCCTCGACGATTCCACAATCGTGAACAAGGTCAAAATCGTATGACCATGGATATTCAGGTGGCGGAGGGCGACGTCGAGCGCCTCTCGCTCAAGGAGTACACCGAGAAGGCGTATCTCGATTATTCGATGTACGTGATCCTCGACCGGGCGTTGCCGCACATCGGCGACGGCATGAAGCCGGTGCAGCGGCGTATCGTCTACGCCATGCGCGAGCTATCGCTGAACGCCAATGCCAAGTACAAGAAGTCGGCGCGTACCGTCGGCGACGTATTGGGTAAATTCCATCCCCATGGCGACAGCGCCTGCTACGAGGCGATGGTGCTGATGGCGCAGTCGTTCAGTTACCGCTACCCGCTGGTCGACGGTCAGGGCAACTGGGGAAGTCCGGACGATCCCAAGTCCTTCGCCGCCATGCGCTATACCGAAGCGCGGCTGTCGCGCTTCTCCGAGACGCTGCTGGCGGAGCTGGGGCAGGGCACCGTCGACTGGACGCCCAATTTCGACGGCACCATGAACGAACCGGCGGTGCTGCCGTCGCGACTTCCCCACGTGCTGCTCAATGGCGGTACCGGCATTGCCGTCGGCATGGCCACCGATATCCCGCCCCACAACGTGGTGGAGGTGGTCGAGGCGACCTGCCACCTGCTGCGCCAACCCGAGGCCAGCGTCGCCGATCTGATGGCGTATCTGCCGGCGCCGGACTTCCCGACGGATGCCGAGATCATTTCGCCGGCCAGCGATCTGCGCAAGCTCTACGAAACCGGCCGCGGCTCGGTCAAGTTGCGTGCCCGTTACGAGCGCGAGGACGGCAATATCGTCATCACCGCGGTACCGTACCAGGTCAGCGGGGCCAAGGTGCTGGAGCAGATCGCCGCGCAGATGCAGGCCAAGAAACTGCCGATGGTGGCGGATCTGCGCGACGAGTCGACCCACGAGACGCCGACCCGGCTGGTGATCGAGCCGCGCTCCAGCCGCATCGATGTCGAGGGGCTGATGGCGCACCTGTTCGCCACCACCGATCTCGAGAAGAACATCCGTGTCAATCTCAACGTGATCGCTCTCGATGGCCGGCCGCGGGTGATGCCGCTGAACGAGATGCTCGGCGAATGGCTGATATTCCGGCGTACCACGGTGCGCCGGCGTCTGGAGCACCGCCTCGGCAAGGTCGAGGATCGGCTGCATATCCTCGAAGGCCTGCTGGTCGCCTACCTCAATATCGACGAAGTGATTCGCATCATTCGCGAGGAGGACGAGCCCAAGCCGGCGCTGATGAGCGCCTTCGGCATCAGCGATCGCCAGGCTGAGGCGATTCTGGAACTGCGCCTGCGTCATCTCGCCAAGCTCGAGGAGATGAAGATCCGTGGCGAGCAGGATGAACTCGAGGCCGAGCGCAAGCGCCTGAAGAAGCTGCTGGGCAGCGAGTCGGCCATGACCGATCTGATCGAGGAGGAGCTGCGCGAGGCGGCCGAAAACTACGGCGATGCCCGCCGCTCGCCGCTGGTCGAGCGTGCCGAGGCCAGGGCGCTTTCCGAGGTCGAGCTGGTCGGCGCCGACCCGGTTACCGTGGTGCTGTCCGAAAAAGGCTGGATCCGGGCCGCCCGGGGTCACGATATCGATCCCGCCGGACTCTCCTACAAGGCGGGCGACAAGTTCCATCTCGCCGCCCGCGGCAAGACCAACCAGCCGCTGGTACTGCTCGATGACAGCGGTCGCAGTTACACCCTCTCCGCGCACAACCTGCCTTCGGCGCGGGGGCAGGGGGAGCCGGTGACCGGGCGAATCAATCCGCCGGCCGGATCGTCGATGATCGGGCTGATGCTCGATGTGCCCGACGCGCGCTATCTGCTCGCTTCCGATGCCGGCTACGGTTTCGTGGTCAAGCTCGAGGATCTGCTCGGCAAAAACAAGGCGGGCAAGGCGGTGCTGTCGGTGCCTGCCGGCTGCAACGTGATACCGCCGCAGGCGATTCCCGCGGGCGACAACGTTCGGGTGGCGGTGGTGTCCAACGAGGGACGGCTGCTGGTTTTCGCTCTGTCCCAATTGCCGGAGATGGCCAAGGGCAAGGGTAACAAGATGATCTCGATCCCCGGTCAGCGGGCCGCCAATCGCGAGGAGTTCGTGCGCGACCTGGTGTTGCTGCCGGAGGGTGCGGCGCTGATCGTGCACGCCGGCCGGCGCAAGCAGACGTTGAAAGCGGGCGATCTCGACTACTATGCCGGTGAGCGCGGCCGTCGAGGCAGCAAGCTGGCACGTGGCTTCCAGAAGGTGGACCGGCTCGAGGTCGAGTCCTGAGGGTCATGGCCGTCGAGCATTGTCACCAGCGATGAACGACGACGCCCCCTCTGCCATGGTTGACGATTGGTTGAATCTATAAAGAAAGGGCGCCTCCGGGTGCCTCGTGGGGAAAAGATGTCACAACGTTTTGTGGTGCGAGCCACCGGTCCGGCGCGGCCTGGCCAGACGGCTGCGCTGGGTACGGCACTGGCCAGTGCCAACTGCCGCCTGCTGGACTTGAGCCAGCACGTCGCCTTCGGTGAGGTGACGCTGGAGGCGCTGGTCGAGACCGCCGACGATCTCGGAGCCGTGCTGCCGACGGCCGGCGACGTGTTCGGACTGGACTGCCGGGTCGAGAAGGTGTCTGCCGAGAGTGAAGCGCTATGGGCGGACGTGGCCAGGGACGCTCGCTGGGTGCTGACCCTGATGGCGCCCCGGTTGTCCGCGGAGGTCATGGCGGAAGTCGGTGCGCTGACCGCCGAGCACGGGTTGATCATCGAACGTGTCAAACGGCTGTCCGCCGCGAGCCAGCTCGACGCGGACGCCTCGCCGGTCGGCGCCGGCGCTTGTCTGGAGTGGCGGCTTGGCGGTGCGATAGACGATTCGGTGTCACTGCGCGAGAAGGTCCTGGCGCTGAGCGAGCGCTTCGGCGTCGACGTGGCGCTGCAGCGATCGAATGCCTGGCGCCGGCATCGTCGACTGGTCTGTTTCGACATGGATTCGACGCTGATCCAGGCTGAGGTCATCGACGAGCTGGCGCGCCGACATGGCGTCTACGAGGAAGTCGCCAGCGTGACCGAGCGTGCCATGCGTGGCGAAATCGACTTCCAGCAGAGTTTTCGCGAACGCATGAGCAAGCTCGAGGGCCTGGACGAGTCGGTGTTGGCGGAGATCGCCGAGTCGTTGCCGCTGATGCCAGGGCTGGAGCGACTGATGCGCTATCTCAAGCGTCTGGGTTACCGGACCGCAATTCTCTCCGGCGGGTTCACCTATTTTGCCCGTCACCTGCAGCAGCGCCTCGGTTTCGACGAGATCCACGCCAACGAGCTGGTGATCCGCGACGGCAAGGTGACCGGCGAGGTCGCCGAGCCGATCGTCGATGCCGGGCGCAAGGCGATGATGCTCAGGCAGATCGCCGAGCGCGAGGGGTGGGACCTGGCCCAGACCGTGGCCGTGGGCGATGGCGCCAACGATCTCGAGATGCTGGCGGTGGCGGGCCTCGGCGTGGCCTTCCACGCCAAGCCGCTGGTGCGTCGGCAGGCACAGCAGTCGGTCTCCACCCTGGGGCTGGATGGCTTGCTCTACCTGCTCGGCTACTCGGAGGCGGAGCTGGAAACACTGTCGGTCTGAAAGTGCCTCGACACGATGGATGAACCGGCACGGCATCATCGCCGCACCAGTTCATCCATCGACTATCCATCCGCGCCTATCGGCCTGGCCGGTTTTCCAGTGTCTTCCCGCTTCCCCTTTTCTGCGCTTTTCCCCGCCTAGCCACGCTCGTGCTCGCCCTAGATGGCGCTTTTCTTCGTGGCACTGATCGATCGCGACTGCCCCGTCCGCCTTCTGCCTGCCATCCATCCATGAGATTCCCTTCGTCGTCGGTGATGACGGGCTCGGCTCACGCACCGTCGCCGGGATAATGCTCATCGCCATGTCGGCGCAGCGGTTGCAATAACTTCTCAAGTGTAATTTTTTACCACATGCATATGAGAATTAATCCCATTTGTGGTAAAAAGGCTGCTGTCCAGATTCAGGGACACGGGCTGAGACTTCGACGTCGTAATGTTCAAGGGAAAACATCCAATGGCTTGGTTCACAAGCAACAAACCGACGCTGCGTGGCAATACCGTGCGCTGGCTGGCACTTTCGGTGGTGGCCGTATCGATGAGCGCGGCCAACCTGATGACCGTGGACAGCGCGCTTGCATCGACCCATCCCACCGTGGCCCAGCGCCTCCAGGTGGAGGGCAATCTCTACGAGATCGCCTTCGACCCGCAGCGTCATCAGCTCTATGCGGCGACGATCGGCAACAAGATCGTCGCCGCCAATGGCAGCCAGCGTGAGGTCAAGCCGGGCATCCTGGTCATGGATGGCGATACTCTCAGTGTCATCCGGCGTATCGAAACCGGGGATGTCAGTCCTTTCGGCCTGGCCATCAACGCCGAAACGCGCAAGCTCTATACCACCGACACGCTGGGTGGCGCGGTCGCCGTCTACGATATCGACGACGGTGAGCGCACTGCACTGATCCACGCGCCGGAAGGGCAGGCGAGCCACGTGCGTCAGGTGGTGGTCGATCCGGTCCGCGACAAGATCTATGTCAGCGTGGTGGGTGGCTTTTCTCGCGGTGACGAGCAGGCACCGCCCAGCGCGATCTGGGTGATCGACGGCGAGACCGACACCCTGGCGCAGGTGATCGACAATCCGGTCCAGATCGCTACCGGACTCGCGCTCGATGCCACTAATCAGCGCCTCTACGTTGCCGACATGGCCAACTCGGAAGTCGCGGAGATCGACCTCGACGACGGCGAGGTGCTGCGCACCTTCTCGGCGCAGCCTCCCGCCAAGACGGGGCCACACGCGCCGAGCGTGGAAGAGGGCGCGGGCACCATCAATCTCGAGCTGGATGCCAAGCGCGGCCTGCTGTACGCGGTCAATCAGAAAGCCGGAGGCGTCGCGGTGATCGACCTCGATTCCGGCGAGATCGTCGACGACATCCAGACCGGGGCTGGCGCGCTGAGCGCCAAGCTCAATCCGCGCACCGGCGATCTCTTCGTCGCCAACCGGGGCGATGGCACCATCGCGGTCGTCGACGGCGACACGCGCCAGGTCAGTGCGTATCTCCCCGGTGGTACCTACCCGCAAACCGTTGCCATCGCCCCGGAGCGCGGCGACGTCTATGTCAGTAACAAGGCAAAGGGCCGTGGACGCGGCGCGGCCGACGACGTGCCGACACCGTTCGAGCCCGGTGGCAATACCGTCATTCGCATCGAGCCCTGATCGCAAGCAGTGCGCTGCGTGGCCGACTTTCTGCGAGCCGGCCCACTTTTCATCGATGGCTCGCAGTCTTCGCGGCGAGCCATCTCACCACCCCCGGAAGGTATCCATGTCGGGAACGCCATCCCACTCTGCCGCCACCCAGGTCGCTGATGAGGCGATGAGTTTCGTGCCCGCTCCCATCGGCCTGAACGCAGTCGCCTTCGTTGCCCTGGCGGGCACCATGGCGATGATGGCCTTCGTCGCGGTCATTGGACCGTTGACCCGTCTACTGGGGCTATCCGAGTGGCACGCAGGGTTGTCGATCACCGCCGCCGGTGCGTTGTGGATGCTGTCGGCGCGGCGGTGGGGCGAATACAGCGACCGCGTCGGCAGGCGACGTGTCCTCATGATCGCACTGGCGTGCTTTACCATCATCTGCGCTTTGCTTGCCGTTTTCGTCGACCGTGCCCTGGAAAATCCGCCAAGCGTCATCGTCTCGGTGACCGTGATCGTCGGTGCGCGAGCGCTGATCGGGCTCGTCTATGCCGCTGTGCCGCCGAGCGCAGCGGCTCATATTGCCGACCAGGTCGCGCCCGATCGCCGGACCAGTGCGATGGCACGACTCGGCGCGGCCAATGCCATTGGCATGGTCGTCGGTCCCATGATCGCCGGCTGGATCGCCATCTACGACCTGTCGGTAGTGCTCTACGTCGCCACGCTGCTGCCACTGGTGTCACTGCTGTTGGTCGGTTGGCGGCTACCCGATGCCCGCCGGCCGGCATCACGTACGCCAGCCAAAACTGCCGTGGGCTGGTGGGACGGGCGTCTGCGCCTGCCGATCTACGCCACCTTCGTCACCGTGATCTCGGTGACCGTGACACAAGTGACGATCGGCTTTTTCGCCATCGATCGTCTCGCGCTCTCCGCAGCGGATGGCGCTCGCGTCGCCGGCTTCGCGCTCACTGCCGTCGGTGGCGGCCTGATCGTGTCGCAGTGGTCGATGACGCGACTCACCTGGCCACCATGGCGCTGGCTGTTGCTGGGCGCGCTGCTTGCCAGCATCGGGTTCGCCGCCGTCTCGCTGATCGTCGCGCAGTGGCAGCTTTTCGCAGCCTACGCGATCGCCGGTGTGGGTATGGGGCTGATTCGGCCCGCGCTACAGGCGATGGCCGCCAACGCGGTCGAGGCGCACGAGCAGGGCGCGGCGGCGGGGCTGGTCGCATCCATTCAGGGTATCGGCATGGTCGTCGGTCCGCTGGCTGGCACCGTGCTCTATCGCTGGTCGCCCAGCGCTCCTT
Source organism: Salinicola acroporae (assembly GCF_003206615.1). Classification (GTDB taxonomy): domain Bacteria; phylum Pseudomonadota; class Gammaproteobacteria; order Pseudomonadales; family Halomonadaceae; genus Salinicola; species Salinicola acroporae. Next base: position 15,153 of record NZ_PZJW01000010.1, read on the forward strand.
ATCTTCTCGTCGGCGTGTTGTTGTTGGGTCTTGCGATTGCCGCATGGCGGCATCGCGTCAGTTCAGTGGGAGAAACGTCATGACAGTCGTGTCACCCCGTCGCGGTGGCGACGTAACGCCAGTACACACTCACGAAGCAACCTTCATGCTTCGCGCCAGCCAGCATCATCTGAAGACCCGTGGGCGTCGCGCTCAGCTCCCCCGCGGCCCGGCGACCACCTTGGGCAGCCGGGTGCATGCCTTCTTTGCCCAAGCCTATCCTGGTCCGGCGCTGCTGGTCGGTGCCATGCCGTTCGATCGCAACGCCGAGGATGCGCTTTATCAGCCTGACGCGGTGTTACCGGCATCTTCGACGGTGTCTGCCGTGGCGCCGGCGCTCTCCGGCGCGCCGGTGGCCGAACCCAGTCCCGATGGCTACGCCGAGATGGTGGCACGCTGCGTCACGCGCCTGCGTGATGACGAATCCACCCTGAGCAAGGCGGTCCTGGCACGCAGCCTGCGGTTCGAGGCGCGGGCTCCGGTCGATCCGCTGGCGCTGGCCGGCTGCCTGGAGCGTGATCCCAGTGTCACGACCTATGCCGTGCCTTTGCCGGTGAATGCCGGCGACGCCCCTGCCTGGTTGGTGGGTGCGTCGCCGGAGTTGCTGCTTTCTCGGCGCGGTCTCAGCGTGACGTCTCACCCGTTGGCTGGCTCGGCGCGACGCTCGAGCGATCCCGAGGAGGATGCGCAAATCGCCCGTGCGCTACAGGCCTCGACCAAGGATCTGACCGAGCACCGCTATGTGGTCGACGCGATCGTCGATGCGCTAACGCCGCTCTGTAGCGAGCTGGAGGCCCCGGATGTGCCGACGCTGCACGCCACCGAGACCATGTGGCATCTGGGCTCGCGAATCGAGGGCAGGCTCAAGTCGCCCGCGCCCTCCAGCGCCGAGCTTGCGGGTTTGCTGCATCCGACACCGGCGGTTTGCGGCACGCCGCGACAAACCGCGATGGAGGTGATTCAGTCGCTGGAGCCCATCGAACGCGGTTTCTATGCCGGTGCCGTGGGTTGGGTCGACGCGCAGGGTGACGGTGACTGGTACGTCGCGATTCGCTGTGCCCACGTACAGGGGAAGCATCTGCGTCTGTTCGCCGGGGCCGGCATCGTCACCGACTCGACGCCGGCGCTGGAGGTCGAGGAGACCGCGGCCAAGTTCATGGCGCTGCTGCACGCGCTCGGCATCGAGGAGGTCACGACACGCCGTGACGCCGTCTCCGCCCGATGACTTATCTACCCACCGTCAAGGTCAATGATCGCATGAGCCTTCAACACGATGGCCGCCTGCCGCTGCGCCAGGTGTGGCCTGACGCGCTCGTCGAGCGCTACCGCGCTGCCGGTTACTGGCGCGGCGAGACCTTCCCCGGCTTTCTGCGCGAGCGTGCGCGCGACTGTGCCGACGATGTTGCCCTGGTGGCCGGTGAGTCACGCTATACCTACGCCGAATTGTGGCGGGAGTCCGGGCGTATCGGCGCCGGTCTGCTCGCGCTCGGCCTCGTGCCGGGGGACCGCGTCCTGGTGCAGCTTGGCAATGTCGCCGAATTCGTGCTCACCGTCTGCGGGCTGTTCCGCGCCGGGTTGATTCCGGTCTATTCACTGCCGGCGCATCGGCTCACCGAGATCGTCCATTTCGCACGCAAGTCCGAGGCCAGCGCCTACGTGACGGCGGAGCGTTACGAGGGATTCGACTACCGAACGCTGGCGCGGGAATTGCGTACCGAAGTAACGGCAATCGCGCATGTGGTCGTCGCCGGAGCCGCCGAGGAATTCAACGCGCTGGATGCGCTGGGCGGTGACGAGGATAGCCTGCCGGGCGATCCCGATCCGCAGTCCGTCGCCTTCCTGCAGATATCCGGCGGCAGTACCGGACTCTCCAAATTGATCCCCCGGACCCATGATGACTACATCTACTCGTTTCGCGCCAGTAACGAGATCTGCGGCATTGACCGGGACAGTGTCTATCTCGTTGCGCTGCCGGTGGCGCACAATTTCCCCGCCAGCTCGCCGGGCTGGCTCGGCGCGCTCTACACCGGTGCCCGGGTGGTGCTGAGCCCTGGTCCAAGCACGGCGCAGGCCTTTCCGCTGATCGAACGGGAAGGCGTCACCAGCGTCGGTCTGGTACCGCCGTTGGCCTTGCTATGGGCCGATGCCGCCGCCTCCACCCAGTACGATCTCTCAAGCTTGCAGGTGATGCAGGTCGGCGGCGCCAAACTGTTACCGGAAGCGGCCCGGCGGCTGAGAGAGAAGCTCGATTGTCAATTGCAGCAGGTCTTCGGCATGGCCGAGGGGCTGGTCAACTACACCCGCCTCGACGATCCCGACGACATCGTGCTCGAGACTCAGGGGCGGCCGATCAGCGCAGACGACGAGGTACTGATCGTCGATGACCAGGGTAACCCGGTGCCCGAGGGCAGTGCAGGGCATCTGCTGGTGCGCGGCCCCTACACCATCCGTGGCTATCACAACGACGACTCCGCCAACGCACGCAGCTTCACCGTCGATGGGTTCTACCGCACCGGTGACATGGTGCAGCGCCTCGAGGGTGGCTATCTGGTGGTACAGGGGCGTGCCACCGACCACATCAACCGCGCTGGCGAGAAAATCTCGGCCGAAGAGATCGAGGACCATCTGCTCGCCCATCCGGCGGTGTTCGACGCTGCCGTAGTCTCGATTCCCGACGCGTACCTGGGCGAGCGCAGCTGCGCCTTCGTCATCGCCCGTGGTGAACGCTCGCGCGCGGTCGAGCTCAAGCGCTGGGTGCGCGAGCGCGGTCTGGCCGCCTTCAAGGTGCCCGACCAGGTCGTCTTCGTCGACGCCTTCGGCACCACCGCCGTGGGCAAAGTGAGCCGGCGCGAGCTGCGCGCCAGACTACGCGAGCGCTTTCTCGACGAGAGCGATGCCGTCGATCGACAGGAGACACGTTGATGGGACTTCCGACCATACCGGCCTATACGCTGCCGGGGCGGGAAGATCTGCCCGAGCCACGCGCGCCTTGGCAACCGCAGTCGCAACGCCTGGCGTTGCTGGTGCATGACATGCAGCGTTACTTCCTGGCCGCCTACCAGGCCGATTCCGCGCCGCTGGCACCGGCGATCGCCAACATCGCGCGGCTCCTCTTGCATTGCCGCGAGCGTGATATCCCCGTCTTCTATACCGCCCAACAGGGCAATCAGGACCGTCGCGATCGGGGCCTGCAGGCGGATCTGTGGGGGCCGGGCATGCAGGCGATCGACCAGCACGAGGCGATCGTCGCCGAGCTCGCACCTAGCCCGGACGACCAAGTGCTGGTCAAACACCGCTACAGCGCCTTCCAGCGCAGCAACCTGGAAACCCTGATGCGAGTGCGTCAACGCGATCAGTTGCTGATCACCGGCGTCTACGCCCACATCGGCTGTACCGCTACCGCCGTCGAAGCCTTCCAGCGCGATATCGAGCCGTTCCTCGCCGCCGATGCGCTGGCCGATTTCTCGCGCGCCGACCACGACCAGGCACTGCGCTGGGTGGCTCGAACCTGCGGCGTGTCAATGACTACCGATGACCTGCTGGAGATTCTGCAATGAAGTCGCCCGACCAGACCGAGGCAAGAACCACCGAGATGACGATGGCGCGTCTGTGCACCGATGTCGCTAGGATGATCGGTGAGTCGCCCGAGGAGATTGCCGACGACGACAACCTGGTCGACCACGGACTCGACTCGATGCGCATGCTCGATCTGGTTTCGCGGTGGAACGACGACGGCGTCGCGGTGCCATTCTCGGATTTCATCGAGCGGCCGACCCTGCGTGACTGGTGGGAACTGGTGCAGCGCCATCAAGGGCGCGATCCGGAGGTTTCATGAGTCGTGGTGGGCAGCAGCGACGGCCGTTGAGCGAAGCACAGTCGGGTCTCTGGTATGCCCAGCGTCTGGCGCCCGACAACGCGGCGTTCAACACTGCTCATGCGTTGTGGATCGAAGGGGATCTCGATGTCGATGCCTTCGTGCGCGCGGCCGACATGGCCGCCAGCGAGGTCGATGCGTTGGCGCTGCGCATGGTCGAAGGCGAAGACGGGCCGCTTCAGTGGGTCGACCCGGCCTGGCGGCCGCGCCTCGAGCTCATCGATCTCTCGCTGGACGCCGACCCCGCCGAGACGGCGCGTGCATGCATGTTCGACGAGCGCTCCAAGCCGGTCGATCCGACCCGCGATCGGCTGGCCTGCCAGCGTCTGTTCGTGCTCGGAGAGGCGCGTTTCGTGTGGTATCTGCGCGTGCATCATCTCGCCACCGACGGCTATGGCATGGCGCTCTTCGGCGAACGGGTTGCCGAGCGCTATTGCGTGGACAAAGATCCTGGCATATCGCAGGGCCGCGCCGTGTCGGACACCGGCCGAGCGCTGGGGTCTTTCGGCGCGGTGCTCGACGAGGATGCCGCCTATCGCGACGGCGACCGGCGTCAGCGTGACGCCGCCTACTGGCGCGAGGCACTGGCCGGTGCACCGGCCGCCTCGGGGCTTGAGGCCGTCGCGGCGGTGCCGGCGAGTGGCGACTGTCATCGCTGGGTTCAGCCGCTGGACCGCAAGCTGCGCGAGGGGTTGCTGGCGCTGTCGCAAACGCTCAGGCAGTCGTGGCCGGACGTGCTGACGGCGCTCACCGCCGACTATTGTCGGCGTCACGTCGGCGCCCCGGAGAGCGTCGTCGGCGTGCCCTGGATGGGGCGCTTGGGCAGCGCTTCGGCGCGGGTGCCGGCGATGGTGATGAACGTGCTGCCGCTGCGAGTGCGCGAGTCCGAGTCGTTCGCGACCTTCATCGAGCAGACCGCTATTGCCTTGATGAAAGGGCGGCGCCACGGCCGCTACCGCGGCGAGCAGATTCGTCGCGACCTGGGGCTGGTCGGTGGGCAGCGACGCCTGCATGGCCCCTTGATCAACGTGCAGCCGTTCTATCGCCCGCTGCGCCTGTCGGACACGCTCGAGACTCGGTTGGAGATTCTCTCCACCGGCCCGGTCGATGACGTCACCCTGGGCTTTCGTGGCGACGCCAGCCAAGTGCTGGAACTCGAGATCGAGGCCAATCCCGCGATCTACACGGCCGCTCAGGTCGAGGCGCACGCGACGCGACTGGCGACCTATCTGCAGGCGGCGATCGATACTCATGCCCGTGGCGGCACACTCGCCGACGTGGCACTGGCCACACCGGAGGAAGCGCAGCGCTACGTGTTCGACGTCAACGCCACCGCACACCCGGTGCCGGACGCTACCCTGGTGTCGCTCTTCGAGGCGACTATGACTGCCCATCCCGAAGCGACGGCGTTGACCACGCCAGGGCGAACCCTGAGCTATGCCGAGCTCGAGCAGCGTACCCGCGCGCTGGCGCAGCAGTTACGTGAGCGTGGCGTCGGACGCGAATCCATCGTGGCGGTGGCACTGCCCCGTTCGCTGGAACTCGTGATCGCGCTGGTGGCGATCCAGCGTGCCGGTGGCGCCTATCTACCGCTGGATTCGGCCCAACCCGACGAGCGTCTGGCGCGCATCCTCGCCTCGGCGCGGCTGGCGTGCGTGCTGACCGACGACGATGACCTCCACCGCTTTGCGGATTGGCCGACGCTGGTGCCGACCGACTGGCGTCAGCAGCCGGAAAAGGCGCCACTGGCATCGTCACCGCGGCCACAGGATGCGGCTTACGTCATCTACACCTCCGGTTCCACGGGCGAGCCCAAGGGCGTGGTGGTCGAGCATCGGGCGATCGTCAATCGGCTCGAATGGATGCGCGAGCAGTTCGATATCGGTCGCGACGACCGCATCCTGCAGAAGACACCGGCGACCTTCGACGTTTCCGTCTGGGAGTTTTTCCTCCCGCTGCTGGCGGGCGCGACACTGGTGGTGGCACCCCCGCAGGCGCACCGCGATCCCCGTGCGCTGGTCTCGCTGATCCGCGAGTATCGAGTCACCACACTGCATTTCGTGCCGTCGATGCTGGCGGCGTTTCTCTCCACGCCAGCGTCTCACGGTCTCGAGCTCGATCGGGTCTTCGTCAGCGGCGAGGCGCTGAGTGCGGAGTTGCGAGACCGTTTCCACACCGTCATCGATGGCGAGCTGTTCAATCTCTACGGCCCGACCGAGGCGGCGGTCGACGTCAGTTGGTGGGCCGCCTCGCGCGACGACCGTTCACGTTCGGTGCCGATCGGCTTCCCGGTCTGGAACACCCGCCTCTATGTGCTCGATGAGCGGATGCGCCCGCTGCCGCCAGGCGTGGCCGGTGATCTCTATCTTGGCGGTGTGCAACTGGCCCGTGGCTATCTCGGCCGGCCGACGCTCACCGCCGAGCGCTTCATCGGTGACCCGTACGTGCCCGGTGGGCGGCTCTATCGCAGCGGTGACGTGGCGCGTTGGCGCAAGGATGGCGCGCTCGAATTCCTCGGCCGCAGCGATGATCAGGTCAAGCTGCGCGGTCTGCGCATCGAACTCGGCGAGATCGAGTCAGCACTGCTTGCGGCACCGGATGTGATCCGCGCCGAAGTGATGCTGCGCCAGGACTTGCCGGGCGAGCCGCGCCTGGTCGGCTACGTTCAGCTCGACCCTGCCCAGATCATCCCTGGTTCCGACACGCTGCGGGGCGAGACGCGAGACGAGGCGGCATCGGAACGGGCGCGCCAGCTACGTGGGCGTCTGACGTCTCATCTGGCCACCCAGGTGCCCGACTACATGGTGCCGGCGGCGTTCGTAGTGCTCGAGACCTGGCCGTTGACCGCCAACGGCAAGCTCGATCGCCGGTCGCTGCCTGCACCGACGCGGGAGCTCGGCGACGGCATGGCACCCCGAACCGAGACCGAGCGTGAGATGGCGACGTTGTTCGCGCGAGTGCTGGGCGCCGAGCGGGCGCCGGGTGTCGACGCCGATTTCTTCAATCTCGGCGGCGATTCGCTGACTGCCGTCCATCTGGTGCTGGCAATTCAGCAACGCTGGCAACGCGACATCGGTCTTGGCGCGGTCTTCTCGTCGCCGACCGTGGCAGCGTTGGCAGCATTGATCGACACCCCCACCATGGCGACCGACGATGGTCTCGGGCCCTGGATCCGCCTGACGCCTGATGAGACCGGTGAGGCGCCGCTATTCGCCATCCACCCGGCCGGCGGCATCGCCTGGAACTACCGCGAGTTGGCGCGGGCCGTGGGACGACCCGCCTTCGGATTGCAGTCGCCGGCACTCGATCCGGGGCAAGCGCTGCCGGCGAGCATCGATGAGCTCGCCTGTGACTACGTCGAGCGGATCGGGGCGCTTTGCCCGCGAGGTCCGGTGCACCTGTTGGGCTGGTCGGTCGGCGGTATCATCGCCCAGGCAATCGCGGTGAGGCTGCGCGAGCTGGGGCGCAAGGTCGGCCTGGTGGCGTTGCTGGATGCCTATCCCGCCGAGTGCTGGCGCAACGAGCCCGAGCCCGATCCGGTGGCCGCGCTGCGGGCGCTGTTGGCGATCGCCGGCCATGATCCGGAACGGCACCCGGAGCTGGATACCCGCGACAAGGTGGTGGCGTTCCTGCGTCGCGGCGACAGCACGCTCGGCAACCTGCCCGCGCCGGCACTGGATGGCGTGGTGCGGGCGGTCACCGATACCAACCGGCTGATCCGCCACCACCGTCACGCGCCTTATGATGGCACGCTGCTGCATCTGCGCGCCGCGCTCGACCATGTCGAGCGTCCCGATCTGAAGGCCGGACTGTGGCAACTGCATGCGACACGAGTGGAAGCGCTGGAACTGCCACTGATGCATGCGGAAATGACCGGTCGCGACGCGGCGGCACGTATCGCCCCGTTACTCGTCGAACGGTTGCAACGAATCGACGTATCGATAGGAGAGATGGCGTGAAACTGACCGGATTCGACGGCAAGATCGCCCTGGTGACCGGCGCCAACGGAGGGATCGGCAAGGCGTTGGTCACGTTGCTGTTGGAGAGCGGCGCGATCGTGGTGGCGACCGATCTCACTGTGCCCAACGATGAGGGATCGATGCCTTCGCGGCTGCTTGCCGAAGCCCTCGACGTCGCCGATGCAGAGGCAGTCGACGCCCTGGTCGAGCGCGTCGAGCGCGAACTGGGGCCGATCGACATTGGCCTCAATGTCGCCGGTGTGCTGCAGTCGGGGACGGTGGAGACGATCACCGACGATGAGTGGCGGCGGGTCTTCGCGGTCAACTCCGATGGCGTGTTTCATCTCTCGCGGGCACTGGCGAGGGTGATGACATCGCGTCGGCGTGGCGCCATCGTCACCGTCAGTTCCAACGCGGCGGGCGTTCCGCGTCACGCCATGGCGGCCTACGCCGCCTCCAAGGCAGCGGCGACGATGTTCACCCGCTGTCTGGGGCTGGAGTTGGCTCCGGTGGGCATTCGCTGCAATATCGTGGCCCCCGGGTCCACGCTCACGCCGATGCAGACCGGCATGTGGGTGGATGAGCAGGGCGCGCAGCGAGTCATCGCTGGCTTGCCGGAGCACTACAAGGCCGGTATTCCGCTGGGCAAGCTGGCCACGCCAGACGATATTGCGCATTCGGTGATGTTCCTGCTTTCCGATCAGGCTGGGCACATCACGATGAGCGATCTCTACGTGGATGGCGGGGCGACGCTACGCGCCTGAGCCCGCCGCTGCGCTGATAGCGCCTGCCAATGTCAGGATGTTGGCGCGAGAGCATGAGCTCTGGCGCCGTCTGCCTAGAGGAAAGGTCATGACCAGAGTCTTTCGCCGTCTCGCCAGCTTGGCAGCAAGCCTCGCGCTGATGGCGACGCTGTTGCCGCCTTCCACGCAAGCCAGCGAGATCGTCGATATGCGCGGTCGTACGGTGGAAGTGCCGGATGAGATCGACAAGCTCTCCATCGACGACGGTCGCTATCTGGTCGCGTTGTCACTGCTCGTGCCGGATCCTGTCGATCTACTGGCGGCCTGGCCGCGGGACATCAACCGGTTGGGCAGGGCGTCCTACGAGCGCTATCGCGAGGCGTTTCCGGCTCTCGACGGCCTGCCCTCGGTGGCGAGTTCGGCGGACAATTTCGACATCGAGTCGGTGCTGGCCGCCGCGCCGGACGTCGCCGTGGTGTCGCTCGGTCGCGGACCGACCGATGCCCAGGTCGCCCAATTGCAGGCAGCCGGTATTGCCGTGGTATTCATCGACTTCTTCACCGACCCGTTAGAGCATCAGTCGCGCAGTCTCCGCATACTGGGCCGCCTGACGGGCCATGAGTCGCAGGCCGAAGCGTATCTGGCGTTCCGCCGCGAGCATCTCGAACGCATTTCTGCACGTCTCGGCGACGATACGCCGGCCCCGAGTGTGTTCCTGGAGGCGCACGCGGGGATCACCAACGACTGCTGTTTCTCGGCCGGCAACGGCGGTGTGGGTCAGTACATCGATTTCGTCGGCGGCCACAACATTGGGGCGGATGTGCTCGATCGAGCGTCCGGCAAGCTGAGCCTGGAGTACGTGATCGCCAGCGATCCCGATGTCTACATCGCCACCGGCGGGCCGGACCTGCAAAGATCCGATGGCTTGGTGCTGGGCGGCGAGGTCGATGCGGCAACGGCGCGTGAGTCGCTCGAGCGTGTGACGCAACGCCCCGGCATCGCTCAGCTCACGGCAGTCAAGACCGGCAATGTCCACGGCTTGGCGCATCAACTGCTCAATTCGCCGCTGGATATCGTCGCCATCGAGGCGTTCGCCCGCTGGATCCATCCGCAGCGTTTCGCGGATATCGATCCTGGCGTGACCCTCGAGACCATCAACCGGCGCTTTCTGGCGGTCCCCTACGAGGGCACCGGATGGATCGATCTCGCGGCGAGTCGATAGCGTCGATGGATATTGAATCTCCATCACCGAAGCCATGTGGCCAGGGTGGGTGTGGTCATCGTCGGCGCCGCCCTGATGACCACCATCATCGCAAGTGAGAAAGCCGTGAGCGCTACAATGCTGAACGACACCACTGATCATGTGATATTGGTATCCTATCGTCGCCGGGTCCTGTGGAAAACCGTCGTGCTCGCCGTCCTGGCCGTTCTGTGCCTGCTGGCTTTCGTGCTCGACCTGGTCACCGGGCCCTCCGGGCTGACCCCTTGGCAGGTCTTGCAGGGGCTGCTGTCGAGTGGCGGTCTCAGCCTGCCGCAACAGACGATCATCTGGCAGGTGCGCCTGCCTTATGCGCTGATGGCGATGCTGGTCGGTGCATCGCTGTCGCTTGCCGGCGTCGAGATGCAGACGATCCTCAACAACCCGCTGGCGAGCCCGTTCACGCTGGGTATCTCTTCGGCCGCTTCCTTCGGCGCGGCGCTGGCCATCGTCATGGGGGTGACGCTGCCTTTCGTTCCCGCGGCGTGGATGATCCCGTTCAACGCCTTTCTCTGCGCACTCGCTTCCGTGCTGATGTTGCAAACGATGGCGCGCCTGCGCGGCGCGGGTGTCGAATCGGTGGTGCTGCTGGGGATCGCGCTGGTGTTCGTGTTCAATGCGCTGGTGGCGTTCGTGCAGTTCGTGTCATCCGAGGCGGCACTGCAGCAGTTGGTGTTCTGGAGCATGGGCTCGCTGTCGCGAGCCAACTGGACCAGCGTGTCCGTGTTGGCGGTGGTGCTGGCCTGCGTGGTGCCGTTTTCGTTCCATGCCTCCGCTCGGCTGACGGCGCTGCGGCTCGGCGAGGACCGCGCGCGCAGCTTCGGCATCAATGTGACGCGGTTGCGTTTCATGGCGCTGCTGCGGGTCAGTTTGCTGGCAGCCACGTCGGTGGCGTTCGTCGGCACGATCGGCTTCATCGGCCTCGTCGGCCCGCACATCGCGCGCCTGCTGCTGGGTGAGGACCACCGCTTTCTGCTCCCGGCGAGCCTGTTGAGTGGCGCACTGATCATGTCGCTCGCCTCCGCCGCCAGCAAGGTGCTGGTCCCCGGCGTATTGCTGCCGGTGGGAATTGTCACCGCCATGGTCGGCGTGCCGGTGTTCCTCTGTCTCATTTTTCTGCGGCCGAGGAGATCGTCATGAGCGTCGAAGAGGAGCGGGGCGATCCTGCGAGCAGGGATCGGCAACCAGCCGAGGCGGGTCTCCAGGTCAGCCGGCTCTCCACGGGCTACCGTCGGCGCCAGATCTGCCATGACATCACCCTGCCGCATTTTTTTCCCGGAGAGGTGCATTCGCTAGTCGGCCCCAACGCTGCTGGCAAGAGCACGCTGATGCGGGCGCTGGCCGGCTTGCAGCGTGCCTCCGGTTCGGTCCGCGTGGCGGGCCGTGAGCTCGTCGGGCAGTCGCTCGATCAATGGGCGCAGCGCGTGACCTATATGCCGCAGAGCCTGCCTCAAAGCGTGGCGCTCAACGTGCTCGAGAGCGTGATCGGCGCGCTGCGGGCGTCGCCCTCCGATCGACTGGCGCTGCTCGGAAGGCGTGCGCTGGAGCGTCGCGCCGTCGAAGTGCTCGAGCGGGTCGGCATCGTCGAATTGGCGCTGGAGAGCCTGCAGCATCTCTCGGGCGGTCAGCGCCAACTGGTGTCGCTGGCCCAGGTGTTGTCGCGGGAGCCAAGGGTGCTGCTGCTCGATGAGCCGACCAGCGCGCTGGATCTGCGTTATCAGCTCAAGGTGATGCGGCTGGTCCGGGCGCAGGCACGAGCGTGCAATATGGTGGTGCTGATGGTGGTGCACGACCTGGCCATTGCGGCGCGCTGGTCGGACGGTATCGTGATGCTTTCGCGTGGTGAGGTGATCGCTCAGGGGCCGCCTCGCGAGGCGATCACGCCCGCCACGCTGGCCAGCGTCTATGGCGTTCGTGCCCGCGTCGATCATGGTGCCCAAGGCGACCTTCAGCTCCGCATCGACGACGTTCTCGACGAGGGAGAAACCCGCTAATGACGGACTTCCCGGTGACGCTCGCCAACGCGCGGTCTCATGAGATCACTTCGACCACCGGTGCGCGCTATCGCATCAGCCTGTGGACCCCGCCAGGCGAGCCACCGCCAGCGGGCTGGCCGGCGATCTTCGTGCTTGACGCCAATGCGCTGTTTGCGACGTTCGTCGAGACGCTGATGCGCTCCAGTCGACGTCCTGATGCCACCGGCATTGCCCCGGCGGCGGTGATCGGTATTGCCCATGCCGGAGATGAACTCTTCGCCACCGAGCGGCGCTTTCATGACTACACCTTTGGTCCGTCACCGCTGGCCAGTGTCGACCAGACCGGTGGTGGCGAAGCCTTCACCGCTTTTGTCACCGATCAGTTGATGACGGCGATCGATGCGCTGGCGCCACTCGACGCCGCGCGGCGGCTGCTGTTCGGTCACTCTCTGGCGGGCTACTTCGTGCTGCAGGTGCTGATGCGATATCCGCGGGCATTTCACACCTTCGCGGCCATCAGCCCTTCGATCTGGTGGGACGAGCTATCCTTGCGCGAGCGCTTGGATACGATCGACGATCCTCAGGCGCGGGTGATGATCGCAGTCGGTGAATGGGAATCCGAGGTGCCGCCTTGGCAGCGCCGCAAACCCGGATACGAGCGCCTGGTCGCACGTCGCCGGGAGCGTCGAATGGTGGCGCGGGCCCAGGCGATGGCTGGCGATCTGCAGTCGCGATTGGGCAGCGATCGTGTGGTCTTTCATCATTTTCCCGAGGAGGATCACGCTTCGGTGCTGATGGTCGCGATCCAACGCACGCTGCGCTTCGCGCTGTGTCCGCAGCATTGACGCCTCCGCAATCTGGCGATGAAGAATCGTCGCTCTCGGTCGATAATGTATTGTTACGAAATGTTTTGACTTTCATTCGTTATCGGAGCCTCCATGGCCGAGTCAGCCACGACCGACGTGTATCACCCCAATGCCAAGTGGGAGTGGCTCGAGCCGCTCTGTTTGAGCGGTAGCGTGAACCTGGCGTTCGAGACATCTCAGGGGGTGTCCTGGCCGGTACTGCTAGACGATATCGCGCGAGACCAAGCGCTGGTCATCAATATCACCGCGGTGCCGGCGCTGGCCAAACGGCTGATCGATGGCGAAGCTTTTCGCCTCATCGGTCATGTCAACGGTGCGATGGTGTGTACCTCCCCGTTGGTCGTACTCGAGCCGCTGGAGGCGTTGGAAGGTTTCACCCTGCGCTGCCAGTACCCGGAATTCCTCTCCACGACTCATCGCCGTGGTACCTTCCGGGCCCCGATCCGCCCGGATATGGGGATTGTTGCCACGCTGTCGGTTGGGTCGCCGGGAACCATGATGCAGGCGGAAATCCGCAATCTCTCACTGGGGGGATGCCTACTGGCGTTGAGGCTTGCCGACGCGGTCCCACTGCAGGCCGGACAGCGATTCGAGGTACTGAATCTGGCCTTTCCCAGCGGCCAGGTGCTCACGCTCGGTGGTTGGGTTCGTCATGTGCGCACGGACGACGAATGGACCTCGGCGCTGATTGGCTGCGAGTTCTCGGCATTGGCGATCGATCATGAGCGCCAACTTTGGCATTGCGTCAGGGAAATCGAGCGCGAGAGCGCGCGTAAGAGCGCACAGAGTGATCGCACGCTACAACCCTCCGCGCTATTTCTCTCGCCGACGGGCAAGAAGCCGTTGCCTGTCGCCCTGCCGACACGTGTGCCGGCCAATGTCTCCGGTAACGTGACGGCCACACGTCTTCTGGGGGTGGCGGATTATCTCAATGCGCAGATCCTGGCGCTACAGAATGGTGACGAGATCGTGTCGACGCTGCTTTCCCGGCACACGGACACGCTGCTGACGCTGGGCGTGCAAAATCGCGAGTCGTTGCTCTATGCACTGGGTTATCTCGCCGCCGAGCCGGTGCTGGTCCAGCACGCCTTGAACGTGGCTGTACGCGTCAGCGATCTCGCCCGCTGGCGGCGTTATGGCGGCGATACGCTAAAGGCGATCACCGCGTGCGCTCTGGTTCATGATCTCGGCAAGGCGCTGCTGCCTGCGGCAGTGCTCGACAGCGAAAGGCCTCTCGATGCCGGGCAGCGTGAGCGACTTTCCCGGCACGTAGGCTGGGTTCTCGAGCGTCTGAGGGGCTGCCGCTGGCTCGCGCCTGACATCGCCGACGAGATCATCGGTGAGGCCAATGAGCGCCTCGACGGCAGTGGCTATCCCTCCGCCAAGTCTGAAGCGGAGTTGGGCGAGTTGGGGCGGATGATGGCGGTCGTCGACGTGATCGATGCCATGACACGCGCTCGGCCGGATCGTCCAGCCCTGGGGCTGATCGACAGCTATCGCCAGGTGTTGGGACAGCCGGATCTCTTCGACAGCACTTGGACGCAGCGCTACATCAAGCGCTTCGGAACGACGCCGGTCGGGTCGCTGGTGCGCTACGCCAGTGGGGCATTGGCCTGGGTTCAACGCTTGGACGAGCAGGGCCGACCTGACCAGGTTCACATGGTGCTCAACGTCAATAATCGTTCGCGTCGTCTCGATCAGCTGCTGATTGGGATAGACATCGATCAGCTCGGCCATCTCGAGGGCATGGTCATGCCCGAAGCGTTCGGCCTGTCGCGGATGGCGAGGTAGGTCGGCCGTCGACTATGCGGGGCGTCTCTCCAGGCGCCTCGATGGTCGTAGATGACGATACTGCCACACGCTGGCGCTTCCCCGAAAACGGCAGTGCTTGAAGATTGCCCCCGGTTTTTGAATCCCGAGTGGGTGCCAAGGCGAGTGTTCTGCGGTATGTTATGCGTCGAGATCTAATTGCATCTCATTCTCATTATAATTTTTATTCTCATTGCCGATAGGCGCTGACTCATCTCAGAATCATATTCAAGGGACACTCAGGTATGACATCTTTCGATCGTGCTCGTCACTGGGGGTGGCCACTCGCACTGGGCGTTGGCTTGACTGTCGCCAGCCAGGCGGTGATGGCACAGGCCGCGGCCGGCGACACCGAGTTGAACACGCTGACCGTCAAGGGCAACAGGCTCTATGAAATGCTGCCTTCGGAGATGACCGGCGGCTATACGGTCGATGCCGCCACCGTGGGTACCAAGACACCAGCCTCGTTGCGCGACATTCCACAATCGGTGAGTGTGATGACCCGCGATGCCATCGAGGACCAGAATTTCAACACCCTCGATCAGATGGCGAAGCGCACGCCAGGCATGCGAGTGCTGCCCAATGACAGCGGCCGCTCCTCGATCTACTCCCGCGGCTACGAATACAACGAGTACAACATCGACGGGCTGCCGGCGCCGATGGCGAGCATTCTGGGATCGGTGCCCAATCTCGAGGCGTTCGACCGGGTCGAGATCATGCGCGGGCCATCTGGGCTGTTCAACAGCACCAGCGAGCTCGGCGGCATCGTCAACATGGTGCGCAAGCGTCCGACCTACGATTTCCAGGGCCATGCGCTGGGCCGCTACGGCAGCTGGGACCAGAACCATGAGGAGGTCGACCTCTCCGGGCCGATCAATAGCGACGGCAGCGTGCGCGGCCGCATGGTGATCTCCAACGACGACAGCAACGGCTACGTCGATGAGAATGACAACACCAATCAGACCTTCTACGGCGATATCGACATCGACCTGGATGACGCGACGACGCTCTCGCTGGCCTACCTGCGCCAGCATCGCGATATCGTGCCGACCAATGGCGTGCCGACCGCCGAAGATGGTTCGCTGCTCGACTTTACCCGCAGCAGCTATTTCGGCGCGGACTGGAACACCTTCAACAGCCAGAGCAACGACTGGATCGCCGAGTTGACGCATCGATTCGACAACGGCGGCTACGGCCGTGTCGCGACGCGCTATTCAAACCGCGACGCCGACTATAAATACGCTTATACCTTCAGCGGTGTCGATGAAGACGGCAGTTCGAGCATGGTCGGGCTGGGCGGCAAGGTGAACCAGGAGACCTGGTCGGCGGATGCGAGCTACAGTCAGCCGCTCCAGACCTTCGACGGCGTCAGCGAGTTCGTGGTCGGGACCGACTACAAGCGCTACGAAACGGAGATGGCGCAGGGCGTAGCGCGCCTTGGCGCCATCGATGTCTATGACTACTCGTCGGATCAGTTCGATGAGCCGGATATCGCCTACACCCGCGCCGACAACCGCACCACGCTGGAAGAGTACGGCCTTTACTCCAAACTGACTTTCCGCCCGATCCAGCCGCTGGCGCTGATCGCCGGGGGCCGCATCAGTTCCTATCAGCAGGATCTGACCAGTTACCTGGATGGCTCTTCGGACTCGCGCAGTGATGACGCCAAGTTCACGCCCTATGCCGGGATCGTGTTCGATCTCGACAATCATCACTCGCTCTACGCCAGCTACTCCGAGGTGTTCACGCCGCAGTCCGACGCCGTCGGCGAGAACGGTGAGTTGATCAAGCCGAGGGAAGGCGAACAGTACGAGGTCGGGATCAAGGGCAGCTACTTCGACGGTGATCTCAACGCGCGCATCAGCGCCTTCCGCATGTACGACGAGAATCGTGCCGCCTCGGTTGGCGCGGGCTCTTCCGCTTACTCCGTTGCGCTCGGCAAGACGCGAATCGAAGGCGCCGAGTTCGAGGTCTCCGGAGCGTTGACGCCGCAGTGGAGCGTGATCGCCGGCTACACCTACATGGATATCGACGTTCGCGAAGCCGCGGGCAACAACGATGTCGCCTTCACGCTGATGCCGAAGAACCAGTTCAATCTGTGGACCAAGTACGGCTTTGCCGGTGGTGCACTCGACGGACTCGAGGTCGGCGGTGGCGTGACTGCGCTCAGCGATTTCGAGACGCTCTCCACCCCCCATGTCGAGGCGCCCGGCTACGCGGTGGTCGACGCCATGGTCGGCTATCAGTTCACCAGCCATATCAAGGGACAGCTGAACTTCAACAACATTCTCGATAAGACCTACTACGAGCGTGTCGGTTCGGTGTCGACGTTCAACATGTACGGTGCCCCATCCAACGTCGTCGCCTCGCTACGTTATGATTTCTGACGTCTTCACGACACCGACGAGATGTACCCTCATCGCCGGCTGCCTTTGGGCAGCCGGTTTGGGTTTCTCGCCCGGGGCGGCCAGTGTCTCGGCGGCGCAGGATTCTCCGGTCCCGGCCGAGGCCGTGACGCTTGCGGGAGCGCAGCAGTGGATACTGCACGGCGATGTACCAGCACGAGATTACTTGATTCAGGCGGGGGTGCCCGATTCGCCGCCGCCAGCGAATGGCTATCCGGTGTTGTACGTGCTCGATGGCAATGCGCACTTCCCGCTTGCCGTTGCCTCGCGGGCCGCGCTCACCCTCGATGGGCCATATGGCGAGACCGTTCCATGGTTGATCGTGGGCATCGGTTACCCCGGAGTGAATCGGTTCGCGGGTGCCGCGCGCAGCGAGGATTACACCCCGGCGCTGGCCCCAGGCATCGAGCTCGATCGTCACGGCCGTCCAATCGGGGGAGCCGAGGCGTTCCGTGAATTTCTCGAGCGCCAACTGCAGCCGATGATCGCTCGACGCTTTACTGTCGATGAATCGCACCAGGCGCTCCTGGGTCACTCCTACGGCGGACTGTTCGTGTTGGACACGCTACTCGAGCAACCGCAGATGTTCAGCGATTACATCGCAGTCAGCCCGTCGCTCTGGTGGCAGGAAGGACGATTATTCGATCGGCTCGAGCATCTGGGCGGCATGAACGTGAATGACAGGAGAGTGCTGATCGGCCTCGGCGAGTTCGAGGCGAAGGCCGCGAATCACGGCGACGGGGGCGGCGTATCGACACGATTGAGCGACGTCGCGCGATTCGCCGACGAACTGCAACGACATCGGCCCACGTGGCATGTCGAGGACCGCACCTTTCCAAGCGTTGGCCACGGCAATGTCATGTGGCCGGCGATGGCCGCACTATGGCCATTTCTGGCACCCGTCGTTCGATACGACCCCGACTCCCATACGCCACCCGATGACAAAAAGGCACAGTGAAGGCAGGGCATACGCGGATGATCTGAACCACACTGCGAAAGGAACGATTTGATACCCAGGAGGCGATCGAATGGCAGGACGACACGGTTTCCAGGCTCCCGCGGGCTTCATGCCGCCTCACGTTCTCGAACGCATCATGTCTCACGGCAACACGAGGCTTCAGCAATGTGCGCGGATGACACTGCAGGCCGACGCCCAGTTCCGGCTGCGCAACGCTTCCGCGCCCATGGCCCGCCCGGCGGACAGCGACCGGCCGGGCCAGGCCGCGCGATATATCTACTCCGCCGGTAACCAGCAGACGCTACCCGGCAATCTGGTGCGGCAGGAAGGTGCACCGGAGAGCGGCGATATCGCAGTGGACGAGGCGTATCAATGGCTGGGTGCCACGCATCTTTTCTACTGGCAGGTCTTCGAGCGCGACTCCATCGACAGTGACGGGATGGCGTTGCTGGGTACGGTCCATTATGGCGAGGCTTATGACAACGCCTTCTGGAACGGCGCCCAGATGGTGTTCGGCGATGGTGACGGCGAGCTGTTCAATCGCTTCACGGCGGCGCTGGATGTGGTCGCTCACGAGCTGACCCATGGCGTCATCGAACGCGAGGCCGGTCTCGTCTACGCGGATCAGTCCGGTGCCCTGAACGAATCCCTGGCGGATGTCTTTGGCGCCATGGTCAAGCAGCACCACTTCGAGCAGAACGTCGAGGAGGCGGACTGGCTGATCGGCGAGGGACTCCTGACCGACCGGGTCAACGGTCGCGCCCTGCGCTCGATGGCCAAACCGGGAACTGCCTACGATGATCCGGTGTTGGGCAAGGATCCCCAGCCGGGGCATATGGACGACTTCGTGCGAACCTCATCGGACAACGGTGGGGTACATATCAATTCGGGCATTCCCAACCGGGCATTCTACCTGGCGGCGACCAGCCTGGGCGGGTTTGCCTGGGAGCAGGCGGGGCCGGTCTGGTTCGATGCGTTGACCGATTCCCGCCTGCAGCGCGATGGCGATTTTGTCCAGTTTGCCCGGCTGACGGTCGACTGTGCTGCCAAGCGCTTCGGCAGTGACAGCGCTGCCATGCGATTCGTCAACCAGGCATGGATCGATGTGGGCGTTCTGTCATGACCGGCGACGAATCGAGCGGCAATGATCTCCTCGAGCCGACCAGCGTGATCGTCGTCACCCGTGAAGGGGGATTCGTCGTGACCCCTGGACTGTCGGCGCCGCGGAAGATCGAGTGCAGGCAACTGAACGCGCGGCAACGACGCCGGCTCCAAGCGGTGCTCGACGAACTCGATCGACATGGCGGCGAGTCGGCCCCGACGGGAGCCGACCGGCGTTCCTTCCGGGTCACGCTGGAGGTGACGGCAGGATGTCCCCGGCGTGAATGGGAGCTGGACGAGAGTGCAGCGCCCAGGTCGTTGATTGGGCTATGGAAACGAGGTGTCGAGGAGCTGGACGAGAGTGCTGACTAACCGCGAAAGCGAAGGGCGCGGGAGTTTTTTTGATTTTTCGAGGAACTCCATCGCGCTATCGCACTCTGATCTAGTAGCCCAGGACGGGCGCACAGCGTAGGCCGGGCCTGAATTGGGTCCGGCTTCTTTTTTGTCTTACGTCGCCTGATTCTTTGGCCTCGGCATCGATAATACCTACCCTATGACGAGCCGGCTTGGCTCGTTTTGTTGCATCTGTCGATCCTGAAACGCCGTTGTCCTGAGCATGGGTGGCGATAGGTCGCGCGGTGGTAGGGGGAGCTTATGCGTCAGAGAATCACGCCGCGGTTACGCCATTGGGCCGTCGTCGGTCTGCTGGTGGCACTGCTGATCCTGCTGCTGGCGGCCTGGTTCGGTGGGAAGGGGGCGCTTGGGCTTTCGTCGCATTCGCCCGGCGATCAGGCATCCGTCACGGCCGAGGCGCGGTTGCAGCACGCCTTCGAGGCGCGAAGAGATGACTTCTGGGTCGAGGCCTCGGGGCGGATCGTTCGGGTGCTGCCGGACGATCTCGACGGGAGTCGCCACCAGCGGATCATCGTCGCGCTCGCCACTGGCCAGACGTTGTTGATTGCCCACAATATCGACCTGGCCCCGCGAATCGAATCCCTGGAACCGGGCGGTCGTCTAGGTTTTCGTGGCGAGTATGTCTGGAATGCCCGGGGCGGCGTGATTCACTGGACTCATCACGACCCCGGTGGCAATAGCGTGGGTGGCTGGCTGGAGTATCAGGGCCGGCGCTATCGCTAGGCTGGCCCGAGAGGTGGCGGCGCTCGCTCACTGCCAGGACGCCGTCCTCGGAGTGGGCTGCTGTCTGATATCAGCGAGCGTAGACCCGCATCCGGCGTTTGGCGGGCCGGTGGCTCGGGTGCCACCGGCGGGACAGCCACCACATGCCGAGCCAGTCCCGGGCGTGCCCCAGCGATCCGGCAGCTAATTGCCAGGGAGAGGCATGGGCCGACGGCGCCCGCAGGTTGACCCGGTAGCTGCTCGTCTGGCCGCCACGGCGGCGGATCAGCAGCGGGAGGAATCGCTGTAGCTTGTCGATGGATGGTAGCGCCACCAGCGCTTCCCGCTTGACCAGGCGCAGACCGCAGCTGTCGCCATCGGCGAGTTCGATGCCGGCTCTTCTGAAGGCGCGGAAGAGGGCTCGCTTCCAGCGACAACGAGGGTCGAGTGGAATCCCCTCGACCAGCGTCAACCCTTGGTGCTCTGCCTCGCAGAGCATGTCGGGGATGTCGTGCGGATCATCCCGACCGTCGGCGGCCAGCGTCGCGATCCACTCGCCCCGCGCCAGATTGCCGGCTCGCCACGACGCGGCGTCGCCGCCGGTGGGCGTGGATTGACGATAGAGCCTGATCCGGTCGTCGGTAGCGGCCAGTCGTGCCAATCGGCCATGGTCGCTCTCGCCCGAAGCGTCGTCGATTACCACGAACTCCAGGGCGGCAGCGTGCCGAAGCGCAGTGGATGCCTCCGCGACCACGTGTTCGACGCGGTGAGAAGCGTCGTGGACGATGATGACAAGTGATAGCTTGGGCAGCTCGAGCATGATGAAATCCTGTAGGTTTCCAAAGCGTCGACTTTGCTCGTCGTGTTCGGAATCCGCACTATGGCAGCCTATTCTTAAAACCGGCTTAGTGAATCACCCAGCCGCCATCGGATGCGCTGCTTATTTTCCAACAGGTTCGTGACAGTAGAAAGTCAGGTTGAGGGAACCAATGGCGTGCTGCCGTGGTATTGATAGAGCCGAATTGACAGAGCCGAGCGTCGCCGCTGACAGCGACCGTGAGAGAGAACGCCATGAGGGTAATGCTGGTTGAGGACGATCCGTTGCTTGGCGAGGGTGTCGTCGATGTCCTTCAACGCGAACAAATGGTGCCCGAATGGCTGACCGAGGGGCGTGGCGTCTGCGAAGCGCTGGAGGGTTCCAGCTTCGATGCGCTGATACTGGATCTGGGATTGCCCGACATCGATGGCTTCGAGATCCTCAGGCAGTTGCGGGAGGGGCACAGCCAGATTCCCGTGCTGGTGCTGACGGCGCGGGACGAGGTGGTCGATCGTATCCGCGGTCTCGACAGCGGCGCGGACGACTACCTCGTCAAGCCTTTCGACAATGGCGAGCTGCTGGCACGTTTGAGGGCGTTGGTCCGACGCAGCGCGGGACGCGCGTCTCCGATAGTGACGTGCGGCCGGCTGTCGCTGGATCCGGCCGCCCACGAAATAAGCTTCGATCGGGCCGTGGTGGCGCTGGGGCGTCGGGAACACGACCTGCTTGCCCACCTGATGACGCACCCAGGCCAGGTGTTCACCCGCGACCAGTTGGTGGAAGTGCTCTATGGCTGGGACGCCGAGGTCGAGAGCAACGTCATCGAGGTCCATGTCCATCACCTGCGGCGTAAGTTCGGCAGCGACGTGGTTGCGACAGTGCGCAACGTTGGCTATCGACTGGGGGCGGTGGGTTGATCTCGATTCGCCGCTATCTCAGGCGTGTCCTGCTGTTCTCGGTGACCTTGATCACCACGATCGCGGCGCTCTGGAGCTATCACGACACGCGGGACCAGATCAACGAATTGTTCGATGCCGAGCTGGCGCAGACCACGCGCACGATGGTGGCGCTCTATTTCGAGTATCGCGGTGGTCAGGGCCGAACCAGCGATGACCTGATCGCCGATCTACAGATGCAGCCGGTGATGGTCCCCGACAATGCCACCGATGCGCCGACGCCGCTGGGCCATCCGTACGAGAAGAAGTTGGGGTTCCAGATCTGGGACGACGACGGCCACGCCCTGTTGGGCATGAGGGCGCCGGGCGTGCTGGATACACTGATCCCCGTGCCGGGTTACGCGCAGACCACGGGTGAACATCACGATTGGCGGACGTTCACGCTGTACGACGAGGTTCACGGCGTGTGGGCCAGTGCCGCCCAGCGCGACGACGTGCGCGACGAACTGACTTGGCAGATCGCGCTGCGCAATCTGATGCCTCCGGTGATCGGGGTGCTGTTGATCGCCCTGCTGATCCCGTTCGTCATCGCCCGTGGCTTCTCTCCCTTGTTGCGTATCAGTCGCCAGATCACGGCGCGGCGGCCGAGCTACCTGGAGCCGATCGATGGCAGCGAGGCCCCCGAGGAAATTCGGGGCATGGTCGAGGCGCTGAACGGGCTATTTGGTCGTCTGGCCGAAACGCTGGAGAAGGAGCGCCGTTTCACCGCCAATGCCGCCCATGAGTTGCGCACCCCTCTGGCTGCGATCAAGGTTCATGCCCAGAACCTGGCCAGCGATACCACCGAGGAGCGCTCGCAGCGCGGTGCACGCTCCATCATCAACGGTGTCGACCGCATGACGCGGGTCGTCGAACAGTTGTTGACGCTCTCCCGCCTCGAGAGCGGCGAGGGTATGAACCGGCAGATGGTAGGCCTGAAGCGGTTGGGGCGGGAACTGCAGCGGGACATGCAGCCGCTGGTCGAGCGGCGAGGCATCCGCTTCACGCAGGAAATTCCCGATGCACTCCAGATTCACAGCTACGAGAACGGCCTCTACGTGCTGCTGCGCAATCTGCTCGACAACGCCCTGCGTTACACTCCCGAGGACGGCGAGGTGAGATTGCGGATGTGGCAGACCGGGGACCGGCTGCATATCGAGATCGCCGACAGCGGCCCGGGGATAGCGGTCGCCGAGCGTGAGCGTGTCTTCGAGCGATTCGTGCGCCTGGCGGGACAGCAGACCAGTGGGTCGGGGCTGGGCCTGTCGATCGTGCAGGAACTGGCCGAGAGGCTTGGCGGGGAGATCCGGCTCGACCAGACGTCGCTGCCGGTCGACAGCGGGCTGAGCGTTCACGTCACGCTGCCGCTGGAGTGAGGCTGTCGCCGTCTCGTGCTCCATCGTCGTCCGTCAACAGGAGTTTGCCGATGCTTCGCTTTCTGATCCCCCTCCTGGCCCTGGTCCTGTTCATGGGCTACACGGTCTTCGCCATCGCGACCAGCGACCAGAGCCTGGGCGCTTTCGCCAGCGAGCTGATGAGTCGGCCGACCACCGCGCTGGTGGTGTTCGACGTCTATCTGGCGCTGCTGCTGATCGCGACCTGGATGTTCTTCGATGCCCGTAAGCGGGGCTACGGCGCTGGCTATCTGGCGCTGTTCTACGTCATCACCTTCTGTTTCGGCTCGGCCGGTCCGCTGGCCTACCTGACCTTGCGTGGCTGGCACGACTATCGCCGGACGCGGCGGTGAGTCGCCGCGCCCCGCGCTTCATAACGGCGTCTTGCTCTGCTCGCCGGGAATTTCGCGCACCAGCCGTGGCATCAGGAAGCCGGCGAGACGCTGGCGTAGCGCGTTGATCAATCGACGCGCCTCGGCATCGGGGACGTCGAAATGAGCGGCGCCCGACACCGGATCGAGCACGTGCAGGTAGTAGGGCAGTACGCCTGCCTCGATCAGCCGTTCCGAGAGCGCGGCCAGCGCTTCCACGTCGTCGTTCACGCCGCGCAGCAGCACGCTCTGGTTGAGCAAGGTGACGCCGGCCGCCTTCAGCCGCTCGCAGGCGTCGACCACCGCGCCGTCGATCTCCTGGGCGTGATTGATGTGCAGCACCATCACCTTCTGCAGGCGCGTGCCGCCGAGCCAGTCGAGTAGGGCGGCGTCGATACGATCGGGTATCACCACCGGCAGGCGCGAATGAATTCGCAGCCGCTTGAGATGGGGGATCGCCTCCAGTTGCCGGACCAGTGCCGCCAGCCGACGGTCTGGCGAGGCGAGGGGGTCGCCGCCGGAGAGGATCACCTCCTGAATGGAGTCGTCGTGGCGCAGGTAATCCAGCGTCGTGTCCCATTCGCGCATCGACGGAGCGTTGTCGGCGTAGGGGAAGTGACGGCGGAAGCAGTAGCGACAGTTGATCGCGCAGGTGGGGCTGGCAATCAGCAACGCCCGGCCGGGGTACTTGTGAATCAGCCCCGGCTTGGGCGTGTGGTCGCGCTCTTCCAGCGGGTCGTCGATGAAGCCCGCAACGGTGTCGCTCTCGGCCTCCAGTGGCAGTACCTGGCGCAGCAGGGGGTCGCCGGGGTCGCCGTGCGTTATCCGGGACAGATAGGCTTCCGGCACGCGCACGGGAAACAGCGCATGCCCGCGTCGGGCGCCCACCATCCACTCGGGGTCCAGCGCCAGGCGCTGGCACAGCGTGATCGGATCGCGGATCACCTCGCGCAATTGCCGCTGCCAGTCGCCTTCCGGTGCGATGGCCGCGGCCACGTCGGATACGACCTCTTCGCAATGCACAGCGATCGGGGTTCGGGTTATCATGCGGAGCACTCGAAATCAGAGCGCGTGCCGAGGAAACTCTGAATCGATGGCCGCGCGAGCGATCCGCCGCGTTGCGCGGTACCCGAACACTCTCCTAACACCAGCTTAGGTTTCGTGTTCAGTGTGCCGTGCGCCTTGCGTATCATCTCGCTCGCCTATTGCTTCAGCGCTTCCCAACATCGCGCGGTTCGGGATTTTTCGTCGCGGACGGCCCGCGAACGGTTACTAGTGAGGAATCATGGCGAACTATTCTACCAACGAATTCAAGGGCGGCCTTAAGGTGATGCTGGATGGCGACCCGTGCAACATTCTCGAGAACGAATTCGTCAAGCCGGGAAAAGGTCAGGCCTTCAATCGCGTCAAGCTCCGCAACCTGATCACCGGGCGCGTCTGGGAGCGCACCTTCAAATCGGGCGAGTCGCTCGAGGGCGCCGACGTGATGGACCTGGACATGGAGTACGTCTACACCGACGGCGACATGTGGCACTTCATGAAGACCGATGGCTCCTTCGAGCAGTACGCGGTAGACAAGAAAGCCATCGGCGATGTCGAGAAGTGGCTCAAGGAGCAGGCGGTCTACACCGTGACGTTGTGGAACGATAACGCCATCGCCGTCTCGCCGCCCAACTTCCTCGAGCTCGAAGTGGTCGAGACCGATCCCGGGCTCAAGGGCGACACCGCCCAGGGCGGCTCCAAGCCGGCGACGCTCTCCTCCGGCGCAGTGGTTCGTGTACCGCTGTTCATCAACCAGGGCGAAGTGCTGAAGGTCGATACGCGCAGTGGCGAGTACGTCTCCCGAGCCTGAGAGGTTCTTCCTGCGCACGTGCCTGGCGGCGTTGGATTCCGCCTCGACATGCTCATTTGGGAACCACCAGACTCCGCTGTCTCGTTGGAATCCACCTTGCCAGGCGCGCGCTCGGAGAGAACGCGGCGTTTGCGGAAGAACCCCGATATTGATTCCTCGAAAGCCACGCCTGCGCGTGGCTTTCGTCGTTAGGGCGTTGTCTTGGGTGGCCGGGACCGTATCGACTGCCATTTGCCGATCGCATCATGTTGGCTACGCTTTGTCTGAAATATGCCTGCGCTCAACCATACGGTGTTAAAAAACGGCTGGAACGCCAGCCCGAGCTCGGCGCCCCGTCAAGATGCTCATCTACCCCGCGTAAACTGGAGTGCCAGCCCAGTTCTTTTTTTCGCCGATTTTTTGCCTTGCCTGGCTCTCGCTCGTCGATTTTTCAGACAGAGCTCAGGTCGTTTGCCGGATAGTGAGTGAGGGACAGTGAAATGGCCAGATTGACGGGACGCAAGGCGTTGATCACCGGCGGCGCCAGCGGTATCGGTCTGGCGACGGTGGAGCGCTTTCTCGCCGAGGGTGCCGATGTCGTGATGATCGATTGCGACGCGGAAGCGCTGAGGCGAGAGTCAGCAAGGCTGGACGCCAGCCCCGGCTTGCGCTGCTTCGGCGTCGAGGCGGACGTGGCGGATGCCGAGAGTGTCGCTGCCGGCGTCGCCACAGCGCTCTCGATGTCAGGACACATCGACGTGCTGGTCAACTCGGCTGGCGTCAATGTATTCAGCGACCCGTTGACGACCGATGAGGCGAGCTGGCGGCGCTGCCTGGCGATCAATCTGGAAGGGGCCTGGCATGTGATCCAGGCGCTGCTGCCGGAGATGCTGGCACGCGGCTATGGCCACGTGGTCAATATCGCCTCGGTGCACGGCCACAAGATCATTCCCGGCGCCTTTCCCTACCCGGTGGCCAAGCATGGCTTGATCGGGCTGACCCGCGCGCTCGGCATCGAGTACGCCGCCCGCGGGTTGCGCTTCAACTCGATCTCGCCGGGGCTGATTCGTACCCCCTCGGCCCAGGCGTGGCTGGACGGGCTCGACGAGACCGAGCGTCAGCGTCAGATATCTCTGCTGCCGTGCCAGCGTATCGGCGAGGCGGCAGAAGTGGCCAACACCGCCCTGTTCCTGGCCAGCGACGAGGCGCGCTTCATCAATGCCACCGATATCCTGATCGACGGTGGCCGCAGCCAGGTCTATCACTCGTGACGACAACGCCCTGGCCAGATGACTGGCAACCCTCGGCGACGATCGAGACGCTGCGCCAGCGGGCGCGACTGCTGGCGGCGGTACGCGCCTTCTTCGCCGCCCGCGGCGTGCTCGAGGTGGAGACGCCGGTCCTCGGCCACGCCGGCAGCACCGACCCCCACCTCGACTCGCTCTCGTTGAGCGCGACTACCCCCGCCGGGCGCGAGACGCTGTGGCTGCAGACCTCGCCGGAGTTCCACATGAAGCGCCTGCTGGCGGCGGGTAGCGGCCCGATCTTCCAGCTCGCCCGCAGCTTTCGCGATGGCGAAGTGGGGCGGCGTCACAATATCGAGTTCACCATGCTCGAATGGTACCGCCCGGGCTTCTCGCTGGTGGCGATGATCGACGAGTGCGAGGTGCTGATCCGCGCGCTGGTGCCGGCGGCCGGCCCGGCACGCCGGCGACGCTATCGCGAGCTATTCCGTGAGGCGCTGGCGCTCGACCCCTTCACCACGCCACTGGCCGAGCTGCAGCGGGTGGCGGGCAAGCACGGCGGGCTCGACATGCGCGATAGCGATCGCGACGGCTGTCTCGACCTGCTGATGAGTCTGGTCATCGAGCCGACGCTGGGGCGCGACGGCATCGACGTGGTGGTTGACTATCCCGCCAGTCAGGCGGCGCTGGCGCGCAAGCGGATCGACGAGGCGGGCACCGAGGTCGCGTCTCGCTTCGAGATCTACCTGCAGGGCATCGAGCTCGCCAACGGCTATGACGAGCTGACCGACGCCCAGGAGCAGGCGGCGCGTTTCGCCGCCGACAACGCTGTCCGCACCGCCGCAGGTAAGCCCTCCGTAGCCGCCGACAAGCGCTTGGTCGCTGCGCTTGAGTCGGGCATGCCAGCAGGTAGCGGGGTAGCGCTGGGGATCGATCGCCTGATCCAGCTGGCGCTGGGCAAGGAATCCCTTGCCGAGGTCATGGCGTTTCCGACGCCGCGCTGCTGACCGGCCATTGCGCTGCTACCACGCTACCCGCCGTCTTTCACCGAAGGGCCATAGCGTCACGATCTCGCTGAGTAGTTGCTTGGCGGCCGGGGAGAGCGGCCGCTGACGGCGCACGATGACATGGGACTCGGCTTCCCGGAATACCGGATGATCGACCTCCAGCGCCACCAGTTGGCCGCGCCGCAGTTCGTGCAGTAGCGCCACACTGCCGATGAAGGTCACGCCGTTGCCGGAGCTGACGTACTGCTTCAGCGTCGCCAGGGAGTTGCTGACCAGGCTGGCATGGAAATGTCGCTTGCTCAGGACTTCCACGGCGTCGATCAGTTGGCGGATGCCGTAGCCGTGACCTACCAGGCCCAGGGGCCATTCGAGGATGGCGTCCAGCGCGAGCGGCTGGGGCAACCGAGTGAGCGGATGCTCGGGGTGGACGATGGCGCAGAGCGGCTGGCGGATGGCGGCCACCGACTCGATGCCGGGAATCAGCCGGGGCGCATAGGCGACGCCGATGTGGGCCTGGCCCTCGTAGACCTGGCGTACCACGTCGTTGACGCTGGCCAGGGTCATCTCGATCGTCAACTGCGGATGGCGGGCGCAGAAGTCGTTCATCACCCCGCTCATCAAACGGTCGCTGTATCCCTCGCTGATCGACAGGCTGATATGGCCGCGCTGCAGGCCGTCCAGTTCGGCCAGCTGTCCGAACACTGTCTGCTCGGCGACATCCCGCTCGCGATAGAAGTCGAGCAGGATGTCGCCGGCCTCGGTGGCTCGAACACCGCGGCCATGGCGCTCGACCAGGACCAGGCCGAGCGCCTGCTCGAGCTGGCGGATCTGCCGGCTGATGACGGAGGGTTCCACATCCAGTCGGTCCGACGCGGTGCGAATCGAGCCGGCCTCGAGCGCCTGCGAGAGGTAATAGAGCCAGCGGCTGTTCAGGTGAGTCGGGAATTTGTCGTTGTCATGCGCCACGGGGAGATTCCACAGGAATGGAATTACGAAGCATGCTTCGAGTGTTGCTTTTCAGGCAACACTAACCTGTCGACGAAAGTATTGTTTTCCTCCTGGCGGGATCTACTCTCGGTGAGAGCGACAGGTGCCGGGCGGCCATCCAGGAAACACTGCATAAATGCCTGAGCGAGCGAATTGCTGCGTTACGTGGTACTCGAACACTAACCCTATGTCATGTCTCGTGTTCCGTTTTCCATGTGCCTTGCGATTCATCCCGCTCGTCGATTTATTCAGCGCTTCCTGAATCCATAACAACAGCGTCCGTCCCTATCGCCAAAGACAATCATAAGATCGATAACGAGGTTCCTCATGGCGACTCCTTTCTCGCGTCGTTTTTCCGCTAAACGCCGCCGCCTGTTGGGTGGCATGACGATGGTAGCGCTCCTCTCCACTTGCGGTGCGATCTCGTCGCTGGCCGCTGCGCCAGCGGAGGCGAACACGATTCGCGCGGTCATGCACTCCGGTCTGCGCGTGCTCGATCCCATTACCACCACGGCCCACATCACCCGTGATCATGGCTACATGATCTGGGACACGCTGCTGGGCATGGACGACAAGTTCCAGCCACAGCCACAGATGGCCGACTGGGCGGTCTCCGATGATGGTATGACCTACACTTTCACCCTGCGCGACGGGTTGACCTGGCACGACGGCGGCCAGGTGACAGCCAAGGATGTGGTGGCGTCGTTCAAGCGCTGGGCCGCCCGCGATGGTGGCGGCCAGATGTTGATGGATCATGTCGCGAGTGTCGAAGCGACGGATCCCGCAACAATGACGCTGACACTGTCGTCGCCGTTCGCTTACGTGCTCGAACTGATGGCGAAGCCCTCGTCGGTGCCGCTGTTCGTGATGCCGGAGCGCATTGCCTCCAAGTCCCCTGACGAGACGCTGACGGTCGAGGATCAGATCGGCTCCGGGCCGTTCAAGTTCGTTGCCGACGAATATGACCCCGGCAACCGCGTCGTCTACGAGAAATTCGAGGACTATGTGCCCCGCGACGAGGCGGCCAGTTGGACTGCCGGTGGCAAGGTCGTCAACGTCGATCGTGTCGAGTGGATCAACATGAGCGACGCCCAGACGGCGCTCAACGCGCTCAATTCGGGAGAGATCGATTTTCTGGAGAATCCCTCCACCGACCTGTTGCCCGTGTTGCAGGCCAATCCCGAACTGACCATCGACAAGATCAACGAGCTCGGCAACCAGACGATCGGGCGTTTCAATTTTCTCTATCCGCCATTCGATAACCCCGAGATTCGGCGTGCCGCGCTACTGGCGATGAATCAGACCGACGTGCTGGCTTCCCTGATCGGCAACCCCGAGTTCTATACGCCCTGCGATTCGATGTATGGCTGCCAGACGCCGCTCGCGACCGACGCCGGCGCGCCGGACTCGCTGGCGACCGGCGGCGGGACCGAGGCGGCGAAGAAAATGCTGGCAGACGCCGGCTACGATGGTACGCCCATCGTCATGATGCAGCCGACCGATGCACCGACAGTCAGCCCACAGCCGGTGATCGCCGCGCAGCTGTTGCGCCAGGCCGGTTTCACTGTCGATCTACAGCCGATGGACTGGCAGACACTGGTCACCCGTCGTGCCAGCCAGCAACCTCCTTCGGAAGGCGGCTGGAACATGTTTTTCACCAACTGGTACATCCCGGAAGTGTGGAATCCGCTGGTCAACCCGATGCTCAATGGCCGCGGCAAGGATGGCGGCTGGTTCGGCTGGCCGGATGACGCCGAGCTCGAATCGATGCGCAACGAGTTCGCCAAGGCGACCAGTGACGAGGACCGCAAGGCGATCGCCGAGCGCATTCAGCAGCATGCCTTCGAACAGGTGACCTACCTGCCGTTGGGTGAGTACTCGGTCCCCGCCGCCTGGAACAATGACCTGTCCGGCATTCTGCATTCGCCGGTGCCGGTGTTCTGGAACATCACCAAGTCCGAGTAACGGGTGCTGGAGCGCGATCGACATCGCGCTCCGGGCCTGAGACGAACTGCAACGGAGTACGTTCATGTTCAGCTACTGTCTGCGTCGAACGCTGGCGGCAGTGCCGGTCATGGTGGTGGTGGCGCTGTTCGTCTTTCTGCTGCTCCGGCTCTCGCCGGGCGACCCCGCGGCGATCATCGCCGGTGACATGGCCACCCCGGCGCAACTGGATCGGATCCGCGAGACCCTGGGGCTGAACCAGCCGATCTACCTGCAATTCTTCCACTGGGCCGGGGAGCTGCTGCGGGGCGATTTCGGCACCTCCCTGATGTCCAACCTGCCGGTGACGCAACTGATGGCCCAGCGCCTGGAACCCACCGTCAGCCTGGCCCTGCTCAGCATCGTGCTCTCGGTGGTGGTGGCGGTGCCGATGGGCGTCATCGCAGCCTGGAAGCACGGTAGCCTGATCGACAACGCGGTGATGTCAGTCTCGGTGCTGGGCTTTTCGGTGCCGGTGTTCGTGATCGGCTACCTCCTGATCAAGGTATTCGCCATCGATCTCGGCTGGCTGCCGGTTCAGGGCTTCAAGCGGATATCCGAGGCGGGGTTCGGGCCCTTCATCAGACACGCCATTCTACCAGCGCTGATGCTGTCGACGATCTATATCGCGCTGATCGCGCGGATGACCCGGGCCAGCATGCTGGACGTGCTGGGAGAGGATTTCGTGCGGACCGCGCACGCCAAGGGCGCTAGCGAGACACGGGTGCTGTTCAAGCATGCATTACGCAACGCCGGCGTGCCGATTCTCGAGGTGATCGGTACCGGCTTCGCCTTGATGATCACCGGGGTGGTCGTCACCGAGAGCGTGTTCAATATCCCGGGGCTCGGCCGGCTGACGGTGGATGCCATCCTCTCGCGTGACTATCCGGTGATCCAGGGGCTGATTCTGGTGACCAGCGGCGTCTACGTGCTGATCAATCTGGCCATCGACCTCTCCTATGCGCTGCTCGACCCGAGGATTCGTTACCAATGAGCCTGTCACCCCCTCATGCCGCCCCTGATGTTGCCGGCGCCACCGTGCCGCGACGGCTACGCTTCTGGCCGCGCCAGCGCCCCGGTTGGACGGTGATGATCGCTGCCGTCTGCCTGGCCCTGATCGTGATCGTCGCCATCCTGGCGCCGTGGCTCGCTCCCCACGATCCGCTCGAGATGTCTCCGGCGAATCGCCTCAAGCCCCCCGGTACGGACTACTGGCTGGGCAGCGACGCCTATGGTCGCGATCTGCTGTCGCGTGTGCTCTACGGCGCTCGGGTCTCGCTGATCGTGGGTATCGGCAGTGCGCTGATCAGCGTGGTCATCGGTTTGCCGCTAGGCATCCTCGCCGGTTTCTTCCGCGGGTTGGATTCGCTGATCATGCGCGTCATGGACGGCCTGATGGCGATTCCCAGCGTGCTGCTGGCGATCGCCATCGTCTCGCTGATCAGCGCCAACCTGTGGACCGTGATGGCAGCGATCACCATCCCCGAGATTCCCAGGGTGGTGCGCCTGGTGCGCTCGGTGGTGCTTTCTGCACGGGAGGAACCCTACGTCGAAGCCGCCGTCTCGCTGGGCAGCAGTCTGACCACGGTGATGTGGCGTCACCTGATGCCCAACACGCTGGCCCCGCTGATCGTGATGAGCACCTACATCTGCGCCTCGGCCATCCTGACCGAAGCCATCCTCTCTTTCCTTGGGGCCGGCATCGGTACCGAGACCCCGACCTGGGGCAACATCATGTCGGAGGGTCGAACCTACTTCCTGATCAAGCCATCGTTGATCTTCTGGCCGGGCATCATGCTGTCGATCTGCATCCTGTCGATCAACCTGCTCGGCGATGCCGCGCGTGACCGCCTCGATCCCCGACTGCAGAAACGAGGAGGTGCGCAATGAGCGATGATGCCACTCACGCCGGGCTCGCCCCGGCGCCGGTGCTGGAGATTCGTGGGCTGAAAGTCACGACGCACGCTTCGCCGGCCAAGCCCATTCTCGAGGGCATCGATTTCTCGATAGCACCGGGCGAGACGCTCTGCCTGGTGGGCGAATCGGGCTCCGGCAAGTCGGTGACCTCGCTGGCGGTGATGGGGCTGCTGCCCAAGGGAAGTCTAACGGTGACCGGAGGGCGCATCGAGCTGGAGGGTAACGCCTTGCTTGATGCCTCCCCAAAACGACTGCGCGATCTGCGCGCCAGCCGTATGGCGATGATCTTCCAGGAGCCGATGACCGCCCTCAATCCCCTGATGCGGGTGGGGGAGCAGATCGAGGAGGTGCTGGTCATGCATCAGAAGGGGCTCTCCTCGACGCAGCGCCGGGAGCGCGTGCTCGAGATGCTAGATCAGGTCCAACTGCCGGATATCGAGCGGGTCTACGCCAGCTGGCCGCATCAGCTCTCCGGCGGCCAGCGCCAGCGCATCATGATCGCCATGGCGCTGATCCTGGAGCCCAAGTTGCTGATCGCCGACGAGCCCACGACGGCGCTGGATGTGACCACGCAGAAGCAGATTCTCAAACTGATCAAGCAGTTGCAGGAGCGTCACGGCACGTCGGTGCTGTTCATTACCCACGACATGGGGGTGGTGGCTGACATCGCCGATCGGGTGTGCGTCATGCGTCACGGCGAGGTGGTCGAGACCCAGCCGATCGAGGCGCTGTTGCGGCGGCCGAAGACAGACTATACCCGCCAGTTGCTGACGGCGGTGCCGAGCCTGCGGCCCAGAGCGGCGCGGGAGGTGACCGACCGCGAGATCGTGCTGGAAGCGATCGAGCTCGAAAAGCGCTACGGGCAGACCTCTCGATGGGCCCGGCTCACCGGCAGGGCTTCCGCCCAGACGCTGGCGGCGAGCGAAGTCAACTTCGCGCTGACCCGGGGACGCACCCTGGGTATCGTTGGCGAGAGCGGTTCCGGAAAATCGACCGTGGCGCGATGCGTGATGCGAATGATCGAGCCGACCGCTGGTGGCGTGCGGGTCATGGGCAAGGATATCGCCAGCCTCGGCAGAGCCGCGCTGAGGCCGCACCGCAAACGGATCCAGATGATTTTCCAGGATCCGTTCCGATCACTGAACCCGCGTTTGACCATCGGTGCCAGCCTGATCGAAGGACCCGTCAACTATGGCACGCCGCGCGGGGAGGCGCTGGCGCGCGCTGCCGAGTTGCTGGCGCTGGTAGGATTGCCGAAAGACGCGCTGGCGCGCTATCCCCATCAGTTCTCCGGCGGTCAGCGCCAGCGCATCGCGATCGCTCGCGCGTTGGCGATGGAACCGGACGTGCTGGTCGCCGACGAAGCGGTGTCGGCGCTGGATGTCTCGGTCCAGGCCCAGGTGCTCGCGCTGCTCGACGACATTCAGCGCCGGCTCGGCGTTGCGGTGCTGTTCATCACTCACGATTTGCGCGTCGCTGCCCAGATCTGCGACGAGGTGATGGTGATGCAGAAGGGCGTGGTCGTGGAGTACGGCCCGGCGAGCCGCGTGCTGGGCGCGCCGGAGCACCCCTACACCCGTTCGCTGATGCTGGCCGCGCCCGGACGGCACTGGGACTTCTCTCGGTTTCGGCCGCTCGATCGCGTCCTCGAGGAGACCCCGGCATCCGCGTCGAACGCTGCCGTCTACCCATGAAGGACCGGGATCACCCGGTCGAACCGCTTCTTTTTCACGATCTAGACTCAAGGACTGCGTCATGTCTCAGCCTCGGATTGCCGTCGGTGGCTTTCTCCATGAAACCAACACCTTCGCGCCCAGCCCGGCGACCTACGAGGATTTCCGGCGGGGTGGCGGAGCCCCACCGCTGAGCGAGGGCGACGCGCTCTTTGATGCGGTGGCGGCGAGTAACATTGGCCTGTGCGGCTTCCTGGAGGCGCCCGAGGCCCGGGCATGGACGCTGATACCGACCCTCTGGACCGCTGCGAGCCCATCGGCGCACGTCACCCATGAGGCCTTCGAGTGCATCACCGAGCGCCTCCTGGCCGGCATTCGCGCCGCGGCACCGCTCGATGGGGTCTATCTCGATCTCCACGGCGCGATGGTCACCCAGCAATTCGATGACGGCGAAGGCGAGTTGCTGCGCCGGGTGCGGGCCCTGGTGGGTGACGCGGTCCCGATCGTCGTCTCACTGGATTTGCACGGTAACGTCACGTCGACGATGGTCGAGCAGGCGGATGTGCTGATCGCTTACCGCACCTACCCTCATATCGACATGGCGGCAACGGGCGCTCGCTGTGCCGCCGCACTGGCCAGGCTGCTGGCCAGTGACAAGCGGCCGGCCAAGGCGTTTCGCCAGCTCGACTTTCTGATGCCGATTGCCTGGCAGTGCACGGCGGAAGAGCCATGCCGCTCGCTCTACGCCGAAGTCGCGGCGATGGAGAGCGACACGCTGCCCGCGGTGTCGTTCCTGACCGGGTTCCCGGCGGCGGATTTCGCCGACTGCGGTCCCAGCGTCATCGTTTACGGGATCGACCAGGCCAGTGCCGATGCCGCCGCCGACGCGTTGACCGCGCGCATCGTCGCGCAGGAATCCGCGTTCGTGGGGCGTGTGTTCGATCCCGAGGCGGGGGTTCGCGAGGCGATGCGCCTGGCGAAAGGCGCCGCCAGGCCCGTCGTGATCGCTGATACCCAGGACAACCCGGGCGCCGGTGGCAATTCCGACACCATGGGCATGCTCAAGGCGCTGATCGCCTGCCGGGCAACCCGAGCTGCGCTCGGCAATGTGTTCGATCCGGCGGCGGCGCAGGTTGCCCACGAAGCGGGTGTCGGCGCGGTGGTCCGGGTGGCGCTCGGCGGCCACTCCGGGGTGCCGGGAGACGCTCCGCTGGAGGCGGCATTCACGGTCGAGGCGCTCTCCGACGGTCATTTCGTGGCCCCGGGCCCCTACTATGGCGGCGGCCGCCTCGACATGGGGCCGTCAGCGTGTCTGCGCATCGACGGAATACGGATCGTGGTGGTCAGTCGCAAGGCCCAGATGGCCGACCTGGCGATGTACCGCTCGGTGGGCATCGAACCGCTCGAACAGGCCATTCTGGTCAACAAGAGCTCGGTCCATTTTCGCGCCGACTTCGCCCCGGTCGCGGAGACCATTCTGGTCTGCGCCGCGCCAGGACCGATGGCCGTCGACCCGGCCGATCTGCCGTGGACGCGGCT
The DNA here is from genome assembly GCF_003206615.1 of Salinicola acroporae. Taxonomy (GTDB): domain Bacteria; phylum Pseudomonadota; class Gammaproteobacteria; order Pseudomonadales; family Halomonadaceae; genus Salinicola; species Salinicola acroporae. The sequence continues at coordinate 50,955 of NZ_PZJW01000010.1, forward strand.
GCGTCCGGGGCTGCGTACCTCTCCGCTGGGCAAGCCGTTCGTGCCCGTTACCGAGCCCGCCTGAACTTTCTTCAGGCGGTGCTGCAGACGCTGATTCCAAGGAGCCGTCATGACCACGTTACCGCGTATCGATGCCTTCACCGATGAACTGATCGCGATTCGCCACGATATCCACGCCCATCCGGAAATCGGCTTCGAGGAGCAGCGCACCGCCGCCATCGTTGCCGCGTATCTGCACGAACTGGGCATCGACGTGCATACCGGCGTGGGCAAGACCGGTGTCGTCGGTCTCATCGATGGCAAGCGGGGCCCGGGGAAGACGCTCGGCCTGCGTGCCGATATGGATGCGCTGCCGATGGACGAGGAGACGGGGCTGGCGTTTGCCTCGAAGCACCCCGGCCGCTTCCATGGCTGCGGTCACGATGGCCACACCACCATGCTGCTGGGCGCAGCGCGCTATCTCGCCGAGACGCGCGATTTCGCCGGCGGGGTGGTGTTGATCTTCCAGCCGGCGGAGGAGGGGCTGGGCGGCGCCCGGACAATGATTGCCGAGGCGCTGTTCGAGCGCTTCCCCTGCGACGAGATCTATGCGCTGCATAACGCCCCGCATCTCGATCATGGCCAGATCCGAGTGATGAGCGGCAAGGCGATGGCCGGTGCCGAGTTCTTCGACATCGTCATCCGCGGCCGGGGAAGCCATGGCGCGCAGCCCAACAATGCCCGCGATCCGATCGTGGTGGCGACGCAGCTCTCCCAGGCGATGCAGAGCATCGTCAGCCGCAACTCTGATCCACTGGACGCGGCGGTGGTCTCGATCACTCAGTTGCACGCCGGCGCCGCCTACAACGTGATTCCGCAATCGGCCACGCTTTCCGGCACCATTCGCACCTTCGACGACGACGTCGCCGCTCTGATTCATCAGCGTATTCGTGAACTGGCAGCCGGCCTGGCCAGCGCCTACGGCGTCGAGATCGAGGTCGATATCCGCAATATCTTCTCGGTACTGGAGAATCATCCGAGCCAGACCGAGGCCCTGGCGGCCGCGGCCCGGGAGATCGTCGGCGATGCCAACGTCGCCGATCTCGGCCGTCCGGCGATGGGCAGCGAGGATTTTGCCGACATGCTGAAAAGGGTACCGGGCTCCTACTGCTGGGTTGGCCATGCCGGTGATGTCCCGGTGCACAATCCGGCGTTCGTGCTCGACGACGGGATTCTGCCGATCGGGGCCAGCCTGCTGGCGCGGGTCGCCGAACGTCGTCTCAACGAGCTGGAGGCGACTAGCGCCGCCCGGGCGATGAACGCATGAGTCTCGCCGCCACTCTCGAATTCGATCTCGATGAGATGCTGGCCGGGCTGCAGCGCTGGGTCGAGTGCGAGAGTCCGACCTTCGATAGCGCTGCCGTCAATCGCATGATGACACTGGCAGCGGAAGATCTCGTGACGATGGGGGCGAGCGTCGAACGCGTTGCCGGGCCTGCGGGGCTGGGTGACTGCGTCAAGGCGAGCTTCCCGCATCCCCGTCAGGCCGAAGGTGGCATCCTGATCATGGCGCATCTGGATACCGTCCATCCGGTCGGCACGCTAGCGACGTTGCCGTTTCGGCGTGAAGGGGGGCGCTGTTATGGACCCGGGATCTGCGACATGAAGGGTGGCACCTATGCGGCGCTGCGCGCGGTGGTCGCACTCCGGCAGGCGGGAGTCGACACGACGCTGCCGATTCATGTGCTGCTGACCTGCGACGAGGAGATCGGCAGCCCCGGTACCCGCGAGCTGATCGAGCGGGAAACGGCAAGGCATCGTTACATCCTGGTTCCGGAACCGGCGCGAGCGGGCAATGGCGTGGTCACCGGGCGCTATGCGATCGCGCGTTTCGAGCTGCTCGCTCACGGTCGGCCTAGTCATGCCGGCGCAGCGCTGGCCGATGGCCACTCGGCGATTCGCGAGATGGTGGTGCGAATTCCGGAGATCGAGTCGATGACCGACGATGACTGCACCTTCAGTGTCGGTGTGGTGCAGGGCGGACAGTGGGTCAACTGCGTGTCGACCAGCTGTCGGGGCGAGGCGCTGAGCATGGCCAAGCGTCAATCCGACCTGGATCGCGGTATCGAACGCATGCTGGCGTTCAACCAGCGCGATGCCGATGGCCTCGGCTTCGAGGTCAAGCTCGGCGTGGTCCGGCCGGTATGGGAAGCGGGCGAGGCGACGCTATCGCTCTACGCCCAGGCCAAGGCGATTGCCGACGAGTTGGGCATGCCGCTCCCACACGCCAGCAGCGGTGGCGGCTCCGACGGCAACTTCACTGGCGCCATGGGGCTGGCGACGCTCGACGGACTGGGCGTTCGCGGCGCGGGCGTCCACACCCTGGCTGAACATATCGAGGTCGACAGCCTGGTCGAGCGGGCGAGACTGATGGCCGGGTTGATGGCCGCGCTACGCTGATTACCAGGGGGCGGGTTCGCTCGGTCTAGTCGTCGATACGGCTGCGCAGGCGTTTCTTCTGGCCATGTTTCGTCTTCTGATCGACGCGCTTGCGCTTGGCGCTGCGGCTGGGCTTGGTGGCCTGTCGTGGCTTGTCGCCATAGAGCACGGGTTTGATCAACTGTTTCAGCCGGACGAGTGCGGCTTCCCGGTTGAGCTCCTGGGTGCGGTGCTCCTGCGACTTGATCACGATGATGCCGTCGCGGGTGATGCGTTTGTCACTCAGGGCCAGCAGCTTCTCCTTGAAACCCGGATGCAGACTGGAGGCCCGGATGTCGAAGCGCAGGTGGATCGCCGAGGAGACCTTGTTGACGTTCTGGCCGCCGGCGCCCTGGGCGCGGACGGCGATGAGCTCGATCTCGTTGTCGGGAATCGAGACGTTGCGGGAGATTTCCAGTGGCATCGGCTGTTCCCTGAGTGTTCGAAAATGAAGGGAATGCCTCGCTTAGTCGACGCGATAGATACGCCAGCCTTCGGGGCAGGGCCTATCCTGCCACAGGCTGAGCATGGCGTCGCTGGCTGGAAACAGCGGCGTGGGGAGCTCATCTTGCGGAAACCACGTCCAGCGGGCGAAGACATCCGGTTCGGTCACTTGCGGTTCGGCGGTCTCGTCGCCGAGTGAGATCTTCGCCGCGCCGGTGATCGCGGTGCGGTCGCTGTCCAGTTGTTGCAGGAAGGCGAATACCTCGACCGGCTGTCGAGTGATGATGTCAGCCTCTTCGTGCAGTTCCCGCAGTGCCGCGGCCTCGAAGCTTTCCCCGGGTTCGACGTGCCCGCCGGGAAGACACCAGGTGGGCGTCTCACCGGCCTTGATACGATAGCCCAGCAGCAGGTCGCCGCCGGGGCGGGTGACGATGACACCGACACCCACGCGGGAAACGGGAGCAGCCATCAGAATGATTCCTCCTGCAGCGATGCTTTCGACAAGTTCGACAGTACTGCGCTTGCCGCATAATGGCCGCTGATGAAGGCGGCCACGATGCCTCGGAACAGCCCGCAGGCGTCGCCGACCACCCAGGTCGGTTGTCCGGGCAGGCGTAGCTGGTCGTCGACGCCGGGATACCAGCCGACGCCTTCCAGGGTCGGGCCGATCAGACGTGTCGCTTCATGTTCGATCCGGGGGAAACTGTCGACGAGCTGGCGCAGCCCCTTCAACATCGCACACGCCACGGCGTCGCCATAGAGGCGTCGCATCCGGGCCATGGTCTCTGCGTCCTCTTCCAGCCATGCCGACAGGGGGATTTCGAAGTAGGCGTCCCGGTCGGCCATGGCGTCCTGTAATGTCGAGATCGCCTCCCGTGCCATCGATTCGTCGAGAATGCGCGTATTGAAACCGACGTTGGAGCGCGCCGTGGGTGGGCCGTCCGAGTGTCCCGATACTGTCCACAGGCTCTGCGTTCGGGTCAGCACGGTTCTGCCGTTGCGACAGGCGCAGAAAGTGCGCCATTCGATACCGTCTTCGGCCGTCTGCAGCGTCAGCTTGGGGTCGAGATTGGAGAACGCCTGAAAGAAGGCCTGCTCGCTGGGCTGGTCGATACGGAACCCGACTTCCAGGCGGTGGAAGACCTTCTCGATATCGCCCATGTCCAGTGCGCCAAAACGCCCTGTGGCCCAGATCAGTGTCCTGGTGGCGAGCGCGCTGGGCGCTGCGTCGGGACCCTCCAGTTGCAGGTGATGGCGCTGCTCGTTGGCGTCGTAGCGGTGGGAGGTCACGCAGGTCCCGGTCAAGATGTCGATATCGACGCCATTGACCAGGCCGAGGACCATCTCTTCCCGTGCCTGCAGCGGCAGGTAGCGGGAGGGGTAGTCCTTCAGATTCCAGCGGCCTTCCTCCGGCGTGTAGGCGTCGGTTCTGTTCGGGAACGGCGGTGTCTGCATACCGTAGGATTCGAGCAGGTCACAGGTCCAGGCGTAGGCGCGATACAAGGCATCGCGTTCCGGCAATTGCCATATCCGCGTTGCGGATGGGAAGAACGAGAATTTGCCGTCCGAGTAGAGTCCGGCACCGCCTTGGCCTTGGGTCAGATTGGCTTCGTCGTTTCTGTCGCGCCTCGAGATGTCCAGACCCCGGTCGACGAGCAGTACCCGGCGTTCCTGGCCAGAGAGTCTTTGGGCGGCGGCCAGTCCGGCGGGGCCGGCTCCGACGATGGTGACGTCATAACTCTCCATCATAACTCTCCATGATGAGGCCTCGAGCAGTAATGCGTGTCGAACGACGGTTGGATGCCCGTGACAGCGGCGGTCGGCGGGATCTGAGTCGCGGCAGGAGTAACAGTTTTTTACTAAAAAACGATACGATACGGTGCGTATCCTATATTATCGTATCTTTCAGGAGCTGTTTTTGACAAGGATGTCTTCCATGCCCGACGTTTCTCCTGTACGCCCAGGTCGGCCACGTAGTGCCACGGCTTCAGCCGAGGTGATGCGAACCGCCTTGGAACTGGCGCTGGAAGGAGGAATTCATCATGCCACTGTCGAGCGGATAGTCAGCGTCTCGGGGGTGGCCAAGTCGACCATCTATCGACGTTGGCCAAATGCGGTTGCCATTGTCATGGATGCCTTTCTGGAAGCGGTCGGGCCGAGCATCGCCTACGATGACGAACTGCCCGTCGTTGCCAGTTTCCGTCGCAGCGTGCTGGCGTTGGCCGAGGTTCTCAACGGCCCTCATGGCCGCTTGCTGCAGTATCTGCTGGGTGCCGCCCAATCCGACCCCGTGTTGAGCCGCGCCTTCGTCGAGCGCTGGATCGGACCGCGCCGCCAGATGGGGCGACAAGCCATTGTCGGCGCCGTCGAGCGAGGCGAGCTCAGGCCGGAGATCGATCCGGACCTGAGCATGGATCTGATCTACGGCGCCGTCTACTACCGGCTGTCGGTCTCCTTTTCGGAGATCGACCAGGATTTCGTCGAAGCCGTCATCGATCGGGCGCTGGGGCCCTACGTACGGGATCGGCCCGACGGATAGCCGGTGCCAGCCGGGTCACGCTGTGCCTGGCAGCGCGCCCATCGTCTGCCCCATGCTGATCGGGCTGCCTTGGGGATCGAAGTCGCCGAACGCGGTCTCTCTCCCCAGGCACATCACCACGGTGGAGCCAAGCTTGAAGCGGCCCATCTCCTGGCCTCTCTCGATCACGATGGGTTCATCGAAACGGGTGGTCTGTACCCTCCCGCTCAGCGGCGTGACCTGGCCGGCCCAAGTGGTTTCGATGGCGGCCACGATCATCGCGCCGACCAGCACCATGGCCAGCGGCCCGTGCTCGGTATCGAAGAGACAGACCAGCCGCTCGTTGCGCGCGAACAGGCCCGGCACATGGTTGGCGGTGGCGCTATTGACCGAGAACAGCCGGCCCGGCACGTAGGTCATCTCGCGCAAGGTCCCGGTCATCGGCATGTGTACGCGGTGATAGTCCTTCGGCGATAGATAGACCGTGGCGAAGCTGCCCTGGCGGAACGGTGCCGCACGGGCGACATCGCCGCCCAGCAGGGCACTGAGCGAATAGGTCTGGCCCTTGGCCTGGATCAGGGTGCCATGCTCGATACGCCCGTAACGTGAGAGTACGCCGTCCGCCGGCGAGAGCAGCCCCTCGCCAAGGGGGCGGGCGTCCGGCTTCAGCGCCCGGGTGAAGAAGTCGTTGAAGCAGGCGTAGGCGCTCGGGTCCGGCTGCAGGGCCTGGCTCATGTCGACGCCGTAGGTATCGATGAAGCGACGAATGAACAGATCCTTGACCCAAGGGATCCGACTATCGGCAATCCGGCCGATCAGTCGCGAGATCGCGTGGTGGGGGAGCGGGTACTGAATTCTGGCGAAGAGTTCCTGGCGATCCACGATAACGACCCCGGTGAAAGAAGAGGGACTGACGGAAGGCGGACAAGGTAGCGAGACTGCCCGGCCGGTGCAACCGAGCTTCGCCCGGAGCGGTAAGTCATCAGCTTGAAGCTGGGAGAAAGTTCAGAACCCAAAACCACAACGGTTTGATTCGACAGGTGTGGGTGGTTTTAGCTTCCAGCTGTCATTTCTCCACCGGCGTGTCGTCGCGATTTCCCCACTCCTTCCAGGAGCCGGGATAAGCACGCACGTTGTCGTAGCCGAGCGCCTTGGCGGCAAGCCAGGTCAGGCCGCTGCGGTGGTGGCTCTGGCAGTGAGTGACGATCTCCTTGTCCGGCGTCAGGCCGCGGGCTTCCAGCTCGGTGATCAGTTCAGCGTAGTCGCGCAGGCGTAGGTCATTATGCTTGTCCATGACGTCAAGCCAGTCGAAATTGACCGCGCCGGGGATATGGCCAAGTTTCCGGTTGTCGCCCTTGGTGCCGCGATACTCTTCTGCGGAGCGGGCGTCCCAGATCGCGAGCTGCGGATCGTCGAGACGCTCGATAAGCTCCTCGCGACGAATCTGCAGCGCCGGGTTGAGATAGGCAGCCTGGTAGTCGCTGGGTGTCGGCGTGTTGGAAATGGTCTCCAGCGGATGGCCGTCGGCACGCCAAGCGTGAATGCCGCCGTTGAGGTAGGAGTAGCGGCGGTGTCCGATCAGCTCCAGCGTCCACAGCAGACGCCCGGCCCAGCCGCCGCCTTCATCGTCGTAGGCGACGACGTGAGTTTCCGGCGTCAGCCCGAGTTCCGAGAACAGCGTGCTCAGCGCGGCTTCGGTTGGCACGTCGTTGGGTACCTCGCCGTAACCCGCCAGCAGACGACGGGAATCGAGGAAGATAGCCCCGGGCACGTGACCGGCTGGGTAGCTGTCCACCTTCAGCGGTACGTCGATGATCAGCAGGTGCGGGTCCTCGAGGTGTCGTGACAGCGTGGCCGGATCCAGAATCAGCGGCAGTTGCGGCGTTTCGGAACTCATGGGCTTTTCTCCTTGGCATCGATATCACGTCTGAAGCGGATTCAAAGGCGGCACACCGGCGATGATGACATAGCCCACCGCCGGCCCGGTAGCTGGACGGCCTGCCGGATCGGATAGGCTTTCGTTATACTACGCCGCGCTTGGCGATCGGCGGTGGGGCCCGGAAGGCAAAAGTTGACAGGTCGGTCAACTTTTGGCTTTTCATTGCCTTCATTCTTGTATACAAAATGACGATGCGAACGCCCTCGCTGCCGCGGGTGTCGCCTGCTGTCGCGGATCTTGCAGGCCCGGCAACGCTGTTCGTGGGGGGCTGAGACGCCGCCGATGACACCGCCAACAACAATGACAGTACCGCCCAGGAGATAGTCGCGTGCTAGAAAAACTGTTTTCCCTTCGCTCACTGGACACGACGCCGAAAACCGAGGTGCTGGCCGGCGTCGCCACGTTCCTGGCGGCGATGTATATCATCGTGGTCAACCCTTCGATCCTCTCCGGCGCCGGGGTGCCCTTCGCGGGGGCGCTGACCGCGACGGTGCTGATCAGCTTCTTCGGCAGCGTGATGATGGGGCTCTACGCGCGTAACCCGATACTGGTCGCCCCCGGGATGGGGATCAATGCACTGTTCACCTACACCATGGTGATGGGGGCCGGTATTCCCTGGCAGACGGCGCTTGGTTGCGTGTTCTGGTCCGGGGTGCTGTTCGGGATCCTGGCGCTGTTCAACGTCCGCCGTTACGTGGTCGACGCGATTCCCGCCACGTTGCGCCACGCCATTGCCTGCGGGATCGGCCTGTTCATTACCGTGATCGGCCTGGTCAACGCCGGCATGCTGGTGTCCAATCCGGCCACGGTGGTCGGACTGGGCGAAATGACCCCGGCGCTCGTCACGTTTCTGATCGGACTCGGCATCACCGCAGTACTGGTCGCTCGGCGCGTCCAGGGGGCGCTGATCCTGGGCATCGTCGTCACCACGGTGCTGGCGATCCCGATCGGTCGCCTTTGGGGCGATGCCAGCGCGGTGTCGCCGACCGGCACCCCGACGCTGGTCAACTTCCAGGGTATCTTCGCCTGGCCTGACTTCAGCGCCATGGGCCAGGTCGATTTCAGCGGTGCGCTGTCGGTGGCCTACTGGCCGTTCATCTTCGTCATTCTGTTCACGACATTCTTCGATGCGATGTCGACCTTCATCGGGGTGTGTCAGGCGGGGAACCTGCTCGACGAAGACGGCGAGCCGCGCAACATCCGCCGCTCGATGATGGTCGATGCGGCTTCCGCGCTGATCTCCGCGCCCATGGGCACGAGTCCGGCCAATGCCTATGTCGAGTCCGCCGCCGGTATCAGTCAGGGCGGTCGCTCGGGCCTCGTCGCCGTGGTCGCCGGCCTGCTGTTCCTGCCGTTTCTGTTCCTGTCGCCCTTGCTGGCGCTGGTCCCGGCGATCGCCACCGCGCCGGCGCTGATCATGGTCGGGGTATTCATGCTCTCGCCGATTCGCACCATCGACTGGCAGCAGTACGATGATGCCATTCCGGCGTTCGTGGCGATGATGCTGATTCCGCTGACCTACTCGATCACCCATGGCGTGGTGTTCGGGTTCCTCACGTTCGTCGTGGTCAAGGTCGGCGTTGGCAAGGCGAGGGAAGTGCGCCCGGCGATGTGGGTGCTGTTCTTCCTCTCGATCCTGATGTTGTTCGAGGGCTGATACTTGGCCAGGCGATCGATGATTTCGATCGTCTCGCCAATCTTCGCTGCGTCTCAGAACACGACGATCCTCATGGTCGTTGGAGTTCTGCCGGGTGAGGTGTCCCCTGCAGTGGGACTACGACTGCAGAGCCTTGGGCCGGCCTACTGCTCGCCGTGACGAGGGGGCTTAACGCTCGCCCCCTCGTCGCGCCCCCTCTTTTGGCGCCACAAGGCGACGAAACCCTGAGCGACTCTCCGCTTACGTTTGGGTCGGCGCGCAAGGACATCCCTGTCCCTGCGCGCCTCCTGTGATGTCCATGCCACAAGACCCACTCAGCGGGAGCCGCTCAGCGTCGTCTTGCCAGGCGCCTGGGGTGACATCGACAAATCTTGGTGGCTCTTACGACGCGGCAATATCGTCCCGTATCCGCTGAAAACTGGCGAAACGTTGCGGGTGGATCTCGCCGCGCTCGACGGCGTCGAGCAGGGCGCAGCCGGGCTCCTGGCGATGGCGGCAGTCGCGAAAGCGGCAGTGGCCGAGAAAGGGGCGGAACTCGATGAAACCGTCGGCCAGCTCGCGCTCGTCGAGGTGCCACAGGCCGAACTCGCGGATGCCGGGCGAGTCGATCAGATCGCCCTCGCGGGGGCGTCCCGCAATACCGCCCTCGGGCAGCGGGTAGAGCCGGGCGGTGGTGGTGGTGTGCTTGCCCTTGCGGGTGTCCGCCGACAGGGCGCCGATGCGCAGCGTCTCCTCCGGTAGCAGCTTGTCGATCAGCGACGACTTGCCGACTCCGCTCTGACCGACGAAGACGGAGGTGCGGTCCGTCAACTGTGCGTGCAGGGCGTCGAGACCGTTATCGCCCCGCGCCGAGGCTTCGATCAGCGGATACCCCAGCCCACGATAGCGGGCCAGCATGGTGCGTAACGGCCCGCCCTCGACCGGCAGCAGGTCGCTCTTGTTGAGGATCAGCGCTGGCGGAATACCGGTATTCTCGGCAGCCACCAGATAACGATCGATCAGGTTCGGATGCGGCTCCGGTTCCACCGCGACCACGATCAGGATCTGGTCGATATTGGCGGCCACCGGGCGCAACTGGCCGTGAAGATCCGGGCGCTCCAGCACGCTGGTGCGTTCGCCACGAGCGACGACGACGCCGCTGCCGTCGCTCGCTTCCCGCCAGATCACGGCATCGCCGGTGACCAGCCCCTCCAGGTTGGCACGCAGGTGGCAGCGGTGCCGACTGACGCTGTCGCCATCGATGAATTCGACCTCCAGCGAGCGGCCGAAATGGGCGGCGACACGTCCCGGGCGCTCGGCTCTGTACTCGCCGGCATCGAGACGCTCGCTGTCGCGCTCGTCCTTCTTCGAGGCGCGTTCGGCGCGCTCGGCCTGGATCTTCTCGACCCGCCAGCGCTGCTGGCGGGTCAGTTTGCGGCGACTCATGGTTGGCGTCGGCTCACGGTTGTCTGTAGCTCAGGAGAGGGAAAGCTCACCTCCGGCGTTTGCCCCTTCCTCGTGTCACGGGGGTAGAATGGCGGCATTGTAGCCGTTACCGACCTGCCGTGTCCGCTCGCGTCCGAGTGGCCGGGGACACCGACTCTGGAGTTGTTCATGTCTGAACCATCCGCCGCTGGCGCCCGCAGCGATCTGCTGATCTGGATCGATCTGGAAATGACCGGTCTTGACCCGGATCGGGAGCGCATTATCGAGGTGGCGACCCTGATCACCGACGGTGAGCTCAATCTGATCGCCGAAGGCCCGGTACTGGCGGTGCATCAACCGGATGCCCTGCTCGACGGGATGGACGAATGGAACCAGAAGACGCACGGTGAATCCGGACTGGTCCGGCGGGTGCGCGAGAGCACCATCGATACTTCGGAAGCGGAGCGGCGCACGCTGGCGTTCCTGGCCACCTACGTCGTGCCCGGTACCTCGCCGGTCTGCGGCAACAGCGTCCACCAGGACCGGCGCTTCCTGGAGCGCGAGATGCCGGCGCTCAACAACTTCTTCCACTACCGCAACCTGGATGTCTCGACGCTGAAGGAGCTGGCCAAGCGCTGGAATCCGGCGGTGGCCAACGGCTTCACCAAGCAGAACACCCATCAGGCCCTGGACGATATTCGCGAGTCGCTGGCGGAACTCAAGCACTACCGAGAGACGTTTCTGAAACTGCCTGGCTGACAGCTGCCGCCACGAGCGCGGTTGCTCAGCCGCTGGCGATGCGCGCCTCACGCTTGCGTTGCTGCTCCTCGAGTGCCCAGCGCACGTGCTCGCGAACCAGGTCGGAGGGGTAGGCCAGACGAGCTCGCAGGGCGTGCTCGACGCGCTCGCTCCAGGGTGCATTGCCCAGGCCGATGGCCAGGTTGCGCAGCCAGCGCGGATAGCCGATACGCCGGATCGGGCTGCCTTCGGTGCGCTTGAGGAATTCGCTTTCGCTCCAGGCGAACAGATCGATCAGTTCCGCGCGATCGAGATCGTGGCGCGGGGCGAAATCCGGCTCGGTGCTGACGCGGGTGAAGCGAGTGAAAGGGCAGAACAGCTGGCAGTCGTCGCAACCGTAGACGCGATTGCCCATGGCACGACGAAACTCGAGCGGAATGCTGCCGTGGAGCTCGATGGTCAGGTAAGAGATGCAGCGCCGCGCGTCGATCACCTTGTCGTCGATGATCGCCCCGGTCGGGCAGGCGGTCTGGCAACTGCTGCAGGAGCCGCAGTGCTCGCGCTCGAACGGTGGGTCCACCGGCAGCGGCAGGTCGGTGTAAAGCTCTCCCAGGAAAAACAGCGAGCCGGCCTGGGGATTCAACAGCATGGCGTTCTTGCCGAACCAGCCCAGGCCGGCCTTCTGGGCCAGGGCGCGCTCCATGACCGGGGCGGAATCGACGAAGGCGCGATAGCCGATCCGGCCGACTTCCTGCTCGATCCTGCGCGCCAGCTGGTCAAGGCGTTTGCGGATCAGTTTGTGATAGTCGCGTCCCAGGGCGTAGCGTGAAACGTACGCCTTTTGCGGCTGTCCCAGTATCCTGGTGGTCTCGACCTCGGGCGGCAGGTAATCCAGGCGCGCGCTGATCACGCGCAGCGTTCCGGGAACCAGCTCCTCGGGTCGCGTTCGCTTGGTCCCGTGCCTGGCCATGTAGTCCATCTCGCCATGGTGCCCGGCCTCCAGCCAGCGCTGTAAATAGCGCTCATGGGTCTGCAGGTCGGTATCGGTGATACCGATCGCCTGGAAGCCGAGCTCTCGCCCCCATTGCTTGATGCGCGAGGCGAGCTCGTTGAAATCGACGCTGGATGGCTGTGACATACCGCAGGGACGCATGCAGGGATGGGAGTGTCGGGTGCGCTACCCTACACCACTAGCCGGGCGCACGTCAGCCGGATGCCGGTCACGGCCCTCGGCGGCGGCGTTCATCGATAACCACACCAGGGTTGTTCGCAATCTTTCGGAAGACGACAGGAGCCTCCATGTCCGCCTCCTCTTCTCAGCGCCCGCTCTATCTCGCCGGCCAGGTCCGTGAACTGGATCGCCGCACCATCGAGGCCGAGGACGATGGCTTCGCCTTGATGCGCCGCGCCGGGGAGGCGGCCTACGAGACGCTGTGTGCCCGATGGCCGGGCGTCCGTCGCCTCTGCGTGCTTTGCGGCGGGGGCAACAACGGGGGCGATGGCTATGTCGTCGCCGCGCTGGCGGCCGCCGATGGCGTGGCGGTCGAACTGGTGGCGCTGAAGCCGGTGGCCGAGCTCGCGGGCAACGCGCGCCGAGCCGCCGAGCTGGCGGTGGAAGCGGGGGTGTTGCCGGTGGCGTGGGACGACGAGCTGACGCTGGATGGAGAACTGATGGTCGACGCGATGCTGGGGACCGGTGCCCACGGCGCACCGCGCGCGCCTTATGCCGCGGCGATCGCTGAGGTCAATGCCAGTGGCTGCCCGGTCATGGCACTGGATGTACCCTCGGGAGTCGATGTCGATACCGGTCACGTCGAGACGGAAGCGGTCGCGGCGACACTGACGGTCACCTTCATCGGCGACAAGCTGGGGCTGCACACCGGCGCGGCGCTGGACGTGGTCGGCGATGTGATCTGTGCCTCGCTGGGCGTCGATCCCCAGTCACATGGCGATATCACACCGGTCGCCTGGCTGCAGACGCGTGAGGATCTGGCCCGGGCCCTGCCACCGCGCAAGCCCAGCGGCCACAAGGGGAATTACGGCCACGCACTGGTCGTGGCCGGCGCCCCGGGCATGGGCGGGGCGGCGCTGATGACCAGCGAGATGGCGGCACGCGTCGGTGCCGGCAAGGTCAGTCTGGCCACCGACGCCGCTCATGTCTCGGCCAGCCTGACCCGGTTCCCCGAGATCATGGCGCGAGGCGTGCGCGGCGCGCCGGATCTGGCCACGATGATCGAAGCCGCCGACACGGTGGCCATCGGCCCGGGCATCGGTAGCGGCGCCTGGGGGCAGGCGGCACTTCAGAGCGTGCTCGACGCTGGCAAGCCCTGCGTGGTCGACGCCGACGCACTCAACCTGCTGGTGCGCGAGGAGCACGACCGCCGCCACGACGACTGGGTGCTGACGCCGCATCCCGGGGAGGCAGGTCGGCTGCTGGGAATGTCCACCGGCGAGGTGGAGCGAGATCGGCGTGATGCCGTGATCGCCCTGCAACGGCGCTGGGGTGGCACGATCGTGCTCAAGGGCGCGGGTACGCTGGTCTACGACGGCGAGCGGCTCACGCTCTGCCCGTTCGGCAATCCTGGCATGGCCAGCGGCGGGATGGGCGATGCGCTGACCGGTATCATCGCCGGGCTGGCCGGCCAGCTCGCATCGCTCGAAGAGGCTGCCCGGATCGGCGTGCTGGTCCATGCCCTGGCGGCGGACGCGGCGGCCCTGGACGCCGGCGAGCGTGGTTTGCTGGCGACTGATCTGGCATCCTATGCGCGAACTTTGGTCAACCCTCAACCTGTCTCGAGTCATGCCGATCACGCTTAACGACGAAGCCGCCCAGGTGGCCTTTGGTGAAACACTGGGCCGGGCTCTGGCCGGTCGTGGCCAGGTTCATCTGATCGGCGACCTCGGCGCCGGCAAGACCACGCTGGCGCGTGGCATACTTCGGGCCCATGGCCATGGGGGAGCGGTCAAGAGTCCGACCTACACGCTCGTCGAGCCCTACGAGACCGCGTCAGCCCGGATCTTTCATTTCGACCTCTATCGCCTCGGCGACCCCGAAGAGCTCGAGTTCATGGGCGCTCGCGACATGCTGGGTAGCGACGCACTGTGCCTGATCGAGTGGCCGAGCCGTGGCGCGGGCTGGTTGCCGGCCCCGGACCTGGAGATTCATCTGCAACTGGTCTCCGGTGGTGGCCGGCGGGTGTCGGGAACTGCTTACAGTCAACAGGGAAGAGCCGTCTTGGCGGCAATGCCGGCGAGCTTGAGTCACAAGGAAGATGAATGCTGAAAGACGCTCGAGAGATGTCGGCCGCGATCGTGACCGCCCGTCGCGATGTCCCGTCACGAATCGCCGGTGGGGTCAGGTATGCGCTACGGCTGCTGGTGTGGATCTGCTCGCTGGCCATGTCGGTGAGGTTGCCTGGGTCGGCCACGAGCCGTTTCGTGGGGAGCCGGATGGACCGTCTCGGGAGGGATGGGCGGGCAATGGTGACGGCGCTGGTATCTCTCTGCTGCCTGGGTACGGCCGCGCAGGCGCAGGCGGTTGAAGTCCACAACATGCGCCTGTGGTCGGCGCCTGATCACGTCAGGCTGGTATTCGACATGTCGGGGCCGGTCAACGCCAATATCTTCACGCTGGATGGCCCGGACCGCGTCGTGATCGATCTCGACAGCACCGACCTGGATTTCGATGTCGACAAGCTGGATCTGGACGACAGCGCCATCTCCAAGGTGCGCACCGGCGTGCGCGAGAGCGGTGGGCTGCGGGTCGTGCTCGACGTCAATCGACCCGTGGCACCCAAGAGTTTCACGCTGCCGCCCAACGAGCAGTACAGCGATCGTCTGGTGGTCGATCTCGACTATCCCGGCGCCAGCGCGGTCAAGGATCCCATCGATCCCATCGAGGCCATGATCCGGGATCAGGAGATCGCCGCGCAGCGGGCGCAGAAGGAGGCCGTGGCCGAAGGCAAGCCGGAGCAGGCCGAAGTGGTGGCGTCCGCTGTCGAAGCCCAGCCCCATCCCAAGCGTGACATCATCATCGCGGTAGACCCCGGGCATGGCGGCGAGGACCCCGGGGCGATCGGTCCCCACGGCACCCGGGAGAAGGATGTGGTGCTGGATATTGCGCGCAAGGTCAAGCAGCGCTTCGACCAGACGCCGGGATTCAAGGCTTTTCTGACCCGAGATGGCGACTACTACATCGGCCTGCGCCAGCGCACCCTGATCGCGCGCCAGCAGAAAGCCGATTTCTTCGTGTCGGTGCATGCCGATGCGGTGCGCAGCAGCCAGCCATCCGGCAGTTCGGTCTATGCGCTTTCTCAAGGAGGGGCGACCTCGGAGACCGCACGGTGGCTGGCGGCGAGCGAGAACCAGTCCGATCTGATCGGCGGTGTCGATGGCAACTTGAGCCTGGACGACAAGGACGAGGTACTGCGCGGCGTACTGCTCGATCTGACCATGACCGCGACGATGAACGACTCGCTGGCGACCGGGGGGCAGGTGATCGACCAGCTCGGGCGGATCAACAAGCTGCACAAGTCGAGTGTCGAGCAGGCCGGCTTCGTGGTGCTGAAGTCACCCGACATCCCGTCGCTGCTGGTGGAGACCGGGTTCATCTCGAATCCGCGCGAGGAGGCCCAGCTCAAGTCGTCCGCGCACCAGGCCAAGCTGGCCCAGGCGATCTACGAGGGCATCGTGGCCCACTTTCGCCAGCATCCGCCGCCCTCGAGTCTGCTGGCCTGGCAGCGGGATCAGGGGCGTGGCGGCGCCAGCAATGAGTACCGCGTCCAGCGAGGCGACTCCTTGTCCCAGGTGGCGGCGAGCCACAACATCAGCATGAAGGCGCTGAAGCAGGCCAATGGGCTGGATAGCGATATCCTGCGGGTTGGGCAGGTGTTGACCATTCCATGATGATGGCAATTGAGGCGACAGCCGCAGGAGACCGTCGATGAGCGACTCATCACGCATCCGCATACTCGATCCCCGCCTGGCCAACCAGATCGCCGCGGGGGAGGTCGTCGAGCGTCCGGCGTCGGTGGTCAAGGAGATCGTCGAGAACGCCATCGATGCCGGCAGCCGGCGCATCGAGGTCGAACTCGAGGCGGGCGGGTCCCGGCTGATCCGGGTGCGCGACGATGGCATCGGCATCGGCGAGGAGGATCTGCCGCTGGCGCTGTCCCGACACGCGACCAGCAAGATCGCCTCGCTCGAGGACCTCGAGGATGTCTCCAGCCTGGGGTTCCGTGGCGAGGCGCTGGCGTCGATCAGTTCGGTCTCGCGGCTGGAGCTGATTTCCAACGCCGCCGACGACCCCGCTGGCGGCTGGCGGGTGGTTGCCGAGGGGCGCCAGATGGAGCCCCGGGTCACCCCCGCACCGCACCCGAGGGGCACCTCGGTGCTGGTGCGCGACTTGTTCTTCAACACCCCCGCGCGGCGCAAGTTCCTGCGTACCGAGAAGACCGAGTTCGGCCACGTCGAGGAGGCGTTCCGGCGGCTGGCGTTGTCCCGTTTCGATATTGCCTGGGTGCTGCGGCACAACCAGAAGGTGGTGCATCAGTTGCCTGCTGTGGCATCGGATCAGGCCGGGCGCGAACGTCGAATCGGTTCCCTGCTGAGCAGACGTTTCCTGGATGAAGCGCTGCACGTCGACCTGGAAGCCACGGGGCTGCGACTGTGGGGCTGGGTCGGACAGCCGATCCATTCGCGGGCCCAGGCCGACCAGCAGTATTTCTTCGTCAACGGACGCATCGTCCGGGATCGTCTGGTCGCCCACGCTATCCGCCAGGCCTATCGCGACGTAATGTTTCACGGCCGGCATCCGGTATTCGTGCTCTACCTGGAACTCGATCCGCGGGTGGTGGACGTCAATGTCCATCCGACCAAGCACGAGGTGCGCTTCCGCGATGGGCGTCTGGTCCACGATTTCCTGTTTTCGAGCCTGCACCGCGCGCTGGCCTCGGTGAAACCCAACGATGCGGTGGCGGAAAGCGGCGAGGAGGGCGCGGACGACTCTGCCGCCGACATGACGGTCGCCACGGCCTCGCCACGGCCGGGCAACCCGGCGTATCCGCCGGCCGGGGGCGACTCCCCGGACTGGCAGCAGCAGCGGATGGCGCTGGCTGGGCAGCACTCGCCGGGGGCACAGGTCGGACAGAACCGGCCCGGGACGCAGCGCATTCGCGAATTCATGGCCGGTTATCACGCGCTGCATCCGGATCATGAATCGACGCTTCTCACGCCGCGGGAAGCAGGCGCTGGCGCGCCAGGCGGCGAAGCGGCCAGCGTCGCCCAGGACGAGCGCTCGCCGGCAGCGGTGACCACCCTGCCGGCCACGGACGACACCCAGGCACCGCCGCTGGGGTATGCAGTGGCGCAGTTGCATGGCGTCTATATCCTGGCGCAGACCGAGCGCGGCATGGTGATCGTCGACATGCACGCCGCCCACGAACGGATCGTCTACGAGCGCATGAAACAGCAGATTCACGCGGGGGCGCTGGATGCCCAGCCGCTGCTGGTGCCAGTCTCCATGGCGGTCAGCGCGGGTGAGGCCGAAGTGGCGGAACAGGAGCGCGAGGCATTCGCCCGGCTCGGGGTCGTGCTCGATGCGGCCGGCCCGGAGACACTGCTGATCCGCCAGATTCCCGCATTGCTGGCCGACGCAGACATCGAGCCGCTGGTGCGGGACATGCTCGGCGACCTCGAAAAGTTCGGCCGCTCCGACCGGCTCGAGACCCGCATCAACGAATTGCTCAGCACCATGGCCTGCCACGGCAGCGTGCGTGCCAACCGGCTACTGACGCTACCGGAGATGAACGCGCTGCTGCGAGACATGGAGCGAACCGAGCGCAGCGGGCAGTGCAATCACGGTCGTCCCACCTGGACCGAGATGTCGATGGCGCAGCTCGACAAGCTGTTTCTTCGGGGGCAGTGACCGCGTGAACGACGCCTCTTCCACTTTTCCACCGTCAGAGCATTCGCGCCAGGACGACCGACCGCTGGCGATTCTGTTGCTCGGTCCGACCGCCTCGGGCAAGACCGACAGTGCCATCGCGCTACATGAGCGGCTGGGGGCCGAACTGATCAGCGTCGATTCCGCCATGGTCTACCGGGGCATGGATATCGGGACGGCGAAGCCGTCTCCGGCCGAGCTGGCCCGGGCGCCGCACCGGCTGATCGATATTCGCGATCCGGCGGAGATCTACACCGCCGCCGATTTTCGCCGCGACGCTCTGGCCGAGATGGCGAAGATCAGTGCCTGCGGCAAAATGCCGCTGCTGGTCGGTGGGACGATGATGTACGCCAAGCGTCTCGTCGAGGGGGTGGCCGCCATGCCCGCCGCCGACCCGCAGCTGCGCGAGCGACTTCGTCAGCGCGGCGAGCGCGAGGGCTTCGAGACGCTCCATGAGGAGCTCGCGGAAGTCGACCCCCAGGCCGCCGGGGCGATCCATCCGCGCAACCGGCAACGCCTGATCCGGGCGCTCGAGGTGTTTCGGCTCAGTGGCGTGACGCTCTCCGAGCACTGGCGGCGCCAGCAGCAGGAAAACTTTCCCTGGCGACTGTTGTCCATAGCTCTCGCGCCTGCCGAGCGCAGCGTGCTGCACGAACGCATCGCCCGGCGTTTCGATGCCATGCTCGCTGGTGGATTCGTCTCGGAAGTGGCTACATTGAAACAGCGAGGCGATCTCCACGCCGATCTGCCATCGATGCGCAGCGTCGGCTACAGGCAGGCTTGGGAGCATCTCGAAGGCGCCTATGATCGCGACGCGCTGCGTGAGCGTGGCATCGCCGCCACGCGTCAACTGGCCAAGCGTCAGCTGACCTGGTTGCGGCGCTGGCCCGATCTGCACTGGGTCGACAGCTGTGCATCGGACGTCGATGGGCAAATTGCGAAAATCGTGCGTGAGCACGGCAGTTAGCGTAAAATGGCGGGCTTCGTCCAGACCTATACTCGCGGCAAGCGATGCCGCCGGTGTGATGCCGAGTCAGAACGAATCGCCGCCCAACTAAAACAGCACTACTCATAACAGCATTAGGGAGAGCAACATGTCCAAAGGACAGTCCCTTCAGGATCCGTACCTGAACATTCTGCGCAAGGAGCGCATCCCGGTTTCCATTTTTCTGGTCAACGGCATCAAGTTGCAGGGGCAGATCGAGTCCTTCGATCAGTTCGTCATCCTGCTGCGCAACACCGTCAGTCAGATGGTCTACAAGCATGCCATTTCGACGGTCGTGCCGTCCCGTAACGTCCGGTTGCCGCCGCAGGACCCCAACGCAGCACCCGGACTCGATAGCTAATCGAGAGGTTGTGATTGTTTTTCGAACGTCCCGACGCCGGCGAAACGGCGATTCTGGTCCATGTGGACTTTCAGGACGAGCAGGAGCGCGAGGATCCGGGTGAACTCCTGGAACTGGTACGCTCCGCCGGGGCGGAGTCGGCTACCCTGATTCAGGGCAGTCGGCGCCGCCCCGATCCTCGCTCCTTCATCGGCAGTGGCAAACTCGACGAGGTCAAGGCCGCGCTCGAGGCCCATCATGCCGAACTGGTTATTTTCAATCATGCCCTGTCTCCCTCCCAGGAGCGCAACCTCGAGCGTGCGCTAAAGTGTCGCGTGCTCGACAGAACGGGCCTGATTCTCGATATCTTCGCGCAACGCGCGCGAACCCACGAGGGCAAGCTCCAGGTCGAGCTGGCCCAGCTCGAATACATGTCCACGCGCCTGGTGAGAGGCTGGACGCACCTGGAACGGCAGAAGGGCGGCATCGGCCTGCGGGGGCCTGGCGAGACCCAGCTCGAGACCGACCGTCGCCTGCTGCGTGGACGGATCAAGTCGATCCACAAACGCCTCGAGAAGGTCCGCAAGCAGCGCGATCAGAACCGCCGCGCCAGAGCGCGCGCGGAGGTGCCCAGCGTGTCGCTGGTGGGTTATACCAACGCTGGCAAATCGACCCTGTTCAACTCGATCACGGCCTCCGAGGTATACGCCGCCGATCAGCTGTTCGCCACGCTCGATCCGACCCTGCGCCGGCTCGACGTGCCGGATGTTGGCGACGTGGTGCTGGCGGATACGGTCGGGTTCATCCGGCACCTGCCGCACAAGCTGGTCGAGGCGTTCCAGGCCACGCTGCAGGAGGCCACGGAGGCGAGCCTGATCGTCCACGTGATCGATGCCGCCGACCCGGACCGCGAGCTCAATGTCGCCCAGGTCGACAGCGTACTGTCGGAGATCGATGCCGACGAAGTGCCCCGACTGCTGGTGATGAACAAGATCGACCTATTGGGCACGTCGCCGCGCATCGAGCGCGACGAGCATGGATTTCCCCAGGTCGTATGGCTCTCCGCGCGCGATGGCGAGGGACTCGAGCTGCTGCGCGAGGCGCTCGGCGAGTGGCTGGCCGAGGATATCCTGGATATCCGCTTGACGCTGACACCCGAGCAGGGTCGACTACGAGCGGCGCTGCACGAATTGCAGGCGGTGCAGAGCGAAGCGTTCGACGAACAGGGTCATTCGAATCTGGAGATTCGCTTGCCCCGGCGGGAGTTTATGCAGATGATGGCTCGCTTGGGCGAACGCGCCGACGACTATTTACCCACCTCGGAAAAGACACCGGTTGCCGATTGGGAACGGGTTTGAGGTGACAAAAACGACGCAGGGGAGCTTCGTGGTCCGAGAACCGGACCCGAACGATGCAGGGTAACGAGGGTTCGATCTCGGTTCGAACAAGCCCTTTGCACGCGAGTGCAACGCCACGGCGGCTCACGCTCCCGATGCCATGCGTAATGCTTTGGCCTGACGCAATGCTTTGACTGCATCATTGGAGACTAGGTATGGCTTGGAATGAGCCTGGTGGTGGCAACAACCAGCAGGACCCCTGGGGCGGCGGAGGGGGCCGGCGCCCGAGTGGTAATGGTGGCAACAACGGTGGCGGCAATCAGGGGCCGCCAGACCTGGATGAGGCGCTGAAGAAGTTCCAGGACAAGATCAATCGGCTGCTGGGCGGGCGTGGCAAGCGTTCGGGCTCCGGCGGCGGGGATGGCGCCGGCGGCGGTGGCGGCAAGCGCAACCCGTTCGTGCTGCCGGTCCTGGTGCTGATCGTTGCGGCCGTGATCTGGGCCGGTTCGGGTTTCCACCTGATCGACCAGTCCGAGCGCGGTGTGGTGTTCCGTCTCGGCAAGTACACCGACACCTTGAATCCCGGCCTGCACTGGAACCCGCCGATCATCGATCGGGTGGACAACGTCAACGTGACCAGCATTCGCTCCGCCACGCAGACGGACTCGATGCTGACCAGCGACGAAAATATCGTCCGCGTCAGCGTGTCGACCCAGTACGTGGTGAGCGATGCGCATGCTTTCCTGGTCAACGTCAACGAGCCGGAAATGACGCTGCAGAACGCGATGGACTCCGCCCTGCGCCAGGAAGTGGGCAACATGCATCTGCAGGAGATTCTCACCACCGGCCGGGATCGGCTGGGGCAGCGCATCTTCGATCGTCTGACAGCCTACATGGACGCCTACGGCACCGGCCTGCGCCTGCAGACGGTCAACGTCGAATCGACGGCGCCTCCGGATCAGGTCCAGAACGCCTTCGACGACGTCATCCGCGCCCGCGAGGAGCGTCAGCGCTCGATCAACCAGGCCAATGCCTACAGCCAGGCCGTCGTGCTCGAGGCCAAGGGGCAGAAACAGCGGCTGGTCGAGGAGGCCAACGGCTACAAGGCGGCCATCGTGTCGGATGCCACGGGCCAGACCAATCGCTTCAACTCGCTGCTGGGCGAATATCGCCAGGCACCGGACGTGACCCGGCAACGCCTCTACCTGGAAACCATCAGCCAGGTGCTGAGCAACACGCCGAAGGCGCTCGTCGACCTGGGTGACAGCAATGCCGTGACGGTACTGCCGCTCAACCAGATGCAGGCGGGTGGCAACGCCAATGGCAAAAGCGGTTCCTCGTCGATGAGCATGCAGCAGCTCGAACAGATATCACGCCAGGTAGTCGATCACATGAACAGTGGCTCGCAGCAGCCGACGCGTAGTTCCAGCCTGCGGGAGGGTCGCTAATGTTTAATAACCGCGCCCTGATTGGCGTCATCATCCTGGCCTTGTTGGCATGGTTCGCCAGCGCCAGTTTCTACGTCGTCAACGAGACCGAGCGCGCCATCAAGCTGCGCTTTGGCGAAGTGATCGAAAACGACATCGGCCCCGGCCTGCATTTCAAGCTGCCGGTGTTCAACACGGTTCGTGTCTTCGATGTGCGCGTGCAGACGGTGGACTCCAGCGCGACCCGCTACCTGACCGCGGACTCCAAGGCGGTGATCGTCGACTCCTTCGTGAAATGGAAGATAGCCGACCCGCAGCAGTTCTATGAAGCAACGCGGGGCAATATCCAGGTCGCTGAGAACCTGATTGCGCCACGAACCGACGAGGCGTTGCGCAACAAGTTCGGTCAGACTGAGATGTCATCCATCATCCAGGAGCGGATCGCTGCAGAGAGCGACGACCAGCAACTGGTGGGAGAGGACAAGGGGGCCGATACCGTCGAGGGTGCCCGGGAAGAGCTCATGGTCGAACCGGTGCAACAGCTCGATCAGGCCATGCGCGACGAGCTTGGCGTCCATATCCTCGACATCCGCGTCAAGCGTATCGAGCTCCCGCCCGAAGTGACCCAGGCGGTCTACGAGCGGATGAACTCGGAACGCGAGCGCGCCGCGCGGACCTATCGTGCGGAGGGCTCTCAGCAGGCGGAGGCGATCCGTGCCGATGCCGACCGTCAGCGCCAGGAAATTCTGGCCAACGGGCGTCAGGAAGCGGAGACCACCCGAGGTGAGGGCGATGCCCAGGCCGCGAAGATCTACGCCAGCGCCTATCAGCAGGCACCGGACTTCTTCTCCTTCTACCGCTCGATGCAGGCTTATCGCGACAGCTTCAGTGGCGAAGGAAAGGACCTGCTGGTGCTGAGTCCCGACAACAGCGACTTCTTCCGTTACCTGAAGAATCCGAACCCCGACGGGACCTCTGCGCCGTGAGTGGCAACCGCCGCGAATAGTGCGGAAAACGGACGCCCGCGGGATTTTTCCGCGGGCGTTTCGTGGTAACATCGCCTAGCCGGGTTTCGCCCGGCTTTTTTGTGCGGCCTGTATCGGTGCCATCAATCTCGGTTACGCCGAGCCAGGCGCTGGCGCGAGTCCGGAAGGCGCCGCGCGGCCACGCCCCATGGTGCCTCGGCCGCGACTATCACGGGGTGGGCAAGTTCGCCTTGGCACCCGATCACTACCGAATCACCGCTTGGCAGGACAAGCTCATGACGATCGCTGACCGCTGGTTGCTTCCCGACGGCATGGATGAAATATTGCCGCCGCAGGCGACCCGGATGGAGGAGTTGCGTCGGACGCTGCTCGACCTGTACGACCGCTGGGGCTACGACCTCGTCATGCCGCCGCCGGTCGAGTTTCTCGATTCGCTGCTGACGGGCACCGGCACGGATCTGGATCTGCAGACGTTCAAGCTGACCGACCAGTTGACCGGTCGGATGATGGGGGCCAGTGCCGACGTCACGCCGCAGGTGGCGCGGATGGATGCCCATTCGTTGAAGCGCCAGGGGCCGGTTCGACTCTGTTACTGCACGACCGTGTTGCGTGCTCAGGCCGACAAGCACCAGGGTGGGCGGAGCCCGATGCAGGTCGGCGTCGAGCTCTTCGGTCATGCCGGTCTCGACGCCGATGTGGAAGTGCTGAGGCTGGCGCTTTCCAGCCTGGAAGCAGCGGGCGCCAGCGAGATCCATCTGGCCCTGAGCCACATCGCGATCTATCGCGAGCTGGTGCGCGGCATCGACTGGAACGAAGAGGTCGAGCGGGCGTTTTTCGACGCCATCGAGCGCAAGGCGTACGTCGTCATCGACGAGCTGGTGGCCGCGAACGTCGCGGACCCCGGCCTGGCGCGCATGCTCGGCGAGCTGCCGAGACTACATGGCGGCGCGGAGATTCTCGAGCACGCCAGGCTGGCACTGGCCGATGCGCCGGACGCCGTGCGGGAAGCCCTTGATCAGTTGGTGCGATTGCATCGTGGTGTGGTGGCGGAGCACCCCGAGGTCTCTTTCTACTTCGATCTGGCCGAGCTTCGTGGGTATCAATATCACACCGGGATGGTGTTTGCCGCCTACGTGCCGGGTTACGGCCAGGCACTGAGCAAGGGTGGGCGTTACGACGATACCGGGAAGGCCTTCGGTCGAGCCCGCCCGGCTACCGGCTTTTCCATGGATCTCAAACAGTTGGCGACCCTGGCCGAGCGCGAGCCGCCAACCAATGGCATCTGGGCGCCGAACTGCGAGGATGCGGCGCTGAATGACGCCATCAATCGCCTGAGGGCACAGGGAGAGCGCGTGATCCAGGCACTGCCCGACCAGCGGACCGGTCCGGGTGCACACCGATGCAATCGCCACTTGGTGCTCCAGGAGGGAGAGTGGCGTACCGAGCCGCTGGATTGACCGATGACGGCGAGACGCCGACAGGGTGACAGCGAATGGATCGCGACGAACGACGGGATCGCGACGGGTTGATCAAGAGACGAGAGCAATGGGCAAGAACGTAGTCGTATTGGGTACTCAGTGGGGCGATGAGGGCAAGGGCAAGGTCGTCGACCTGCTGACCGAGTCTGCCAGTGCCGTGGTTCGGTTCCAGGGCGGGCACAACGCCGGCCACACGCTAGTGATCGATGGTCAGAAGACGGTTCTGCACCTGATTCCTTCCGGCGTGTTGCGCGACGACAAGATCTGCGTGATCGGCAACGGCGTGGTGCTGTCGCCGGAAGCGCTGATCGAGGAGATCAAGGAGCTGGAGGCCAAGGACGTGCCGGTGCGCGAGCGCCTGCGGCTGTCGCCGGCCTGCCCGCTGATCCTGCCGTACCACGTCCGTCTCGACCAGGCGCGCGAGAAGGCCCGCGGTATCGCCAAGATCGGCACCACCGGTCGCGGCATCGGCCCGGCGTACGAGGACAAGGTCGCGCGACGTGGCCTTCGGCTGGGTGACATGCTGCATCGCGAGCGTTTTGCGTCCAAGTTGGGCGAGGTGCTCGACTATCACAACTTCGTGCTCACCCGGTACCACGGCGAGCCGGCGGTCGATTTCCAGGAAGTGCTGGATCAGGCGATGGCCTTCGCCGAAGAGCTGCGGCCAATGGTCTGCGACACGGTTTCGCTGGTGCACGATATCCGCAAGTCCGGCGAGAACATTCTGTTCGAGGGGGCCCAAGGCTCGCTGCTGGACATCGATCACGGTACCTATCCGTACGTCACCAGTTCCAACACCACCGCCGGCGGCACCGCAACCGGCTCCGGTGTGGGGCCGCTCTATCTCGACTACGTGCTGGGCATCACCAAGGCCTACACGACCCGGGTGGGATCCGGTCCTTTCCCCACCGAGTTGTTCGACGAGTTCGGTCGGCACCTGGCGGAGAAGGGCCACGAGTTCGGCGCCACCACCGGACGGGCGCGACGCTGCGGCTGGTTCGACGCCGTGGCGCTGCGGCATGCGGTGCAGATCAACTCGGTATCGGGTATCTGCCTGACCAAGCTCGATGTCCTCGATGGCCTCGAGAACATCCGGGTCTGTGTCGGCTATCGCAGCAAGGATGGCGAGACCATCGACAATCCCGTCGACTCCGAGGGATACGAGGTGATCGAGCCCCTTTATCACGATCTGCCGGGCTGGAACGAGTCGACCATCGGTGCGCGCAGCGTCGATGACCTGCCGGCGAACGCGCGGGCGTATATCGCCTTTCTCGAGAAGGAGGTGGGGACGCCGATCGATATCATCTCCACCGGCCCCGACCGTAACGAGACGATCGTACTGCGCAATCCGTTCGACTGATGCCTCGCGCGGCGCGATGATCCCAACGACGAGACCCGCNNGCGGGTCTCGTCGTTGGGTGGGGCGGTGTTGATGCCGACGCCGCTCGTTGACTGTGCTTTGTCCCCAACGGGCCAGCGCTCAGCCAGGCGGCGTCGACAATCGACTCGAGGGCCTACGGCTCTGCTGTTCGCCGATCTGCGCCTTGCCGGGTCATGGCCCGTCGGTTCCTCGGGCAGCATTCAGGTTGTCTCGCCAGCGGCATCGGCGACATCCGTGTCCTCGAGTAGATCCTGCAACGTTCTGATGGCGGTCTCGCTGTCGCTCTCCATCACGCCATCGAGCCAGATCATTGCCTGCTGTTGATCGACGAACTCCACGCCTCGCGCCTGGAGGTAGGCCTGGGCCAGCGACACGCGGGCGGATCGGTGTCCCTGGCGTGCCGCATCGACCAGCAGTCGGGCGCCCTTGTGGGTATCGCGCGGCAATACCTCGCCACTGAGATAGGCGCGACCGAGCGCTGCCTCGGCACCGGCGTGGCCGGTGTCGGCCGCTGTCGTCAGCAGCTGCCTGCCGCGTGCCACGTCCTGGGCGATACCGCCTTGCCCCTCGAGATAAGCGGCGCCGAGCGCGGCTTTCGCAGAAACGTTGCCGTTGTCGGAGGCGCGGGATAGCCACTCGATGGCCTGCGCCGAATCCTGACCGACGCCATTGCCCTCCAGATAGGCCTGTCCCAGGACACGCTGGGCGTTATCGTCGCCGCGTTGCGCCGCGTGCTCCAGATAGCGCACGCCCTTGGCGGGGTCGGCGGCGACACCGGTGCCGTTCAGGTAGGCTTCTCCGAGGGTCACGCCGGCGGAGCCGTGGCCGGCGTTGGCGGCCCGGGTCAGCAGCCTGATGCCGCGTCGTGGATCGGCGGTGACGCCGTCGCCGGTCAGCAGCATCTTGCCCAGGTCGGCTTCGGCGCCGACATGGCCGGCGGCAATCGCACGTTCGAAATAGTTGGCGGCGCGCGCCTTGTCGACGCCGACCCCGAGACCGTCGGCATACATTCGGCCGAGTGAGGCGGTGGCGCCGGGATGGCCTTCGTCGGCGGCGTGTAACAACCATTTCTTGGCGCTGGCGTAATCGGCGCGAACGCCTTGACCACCAAGATAGGCGCGACCCAGGTCCGCCATGGCCGGCACCTGGCCCATCCGGGCGGCGCGAATCAGGTCATCGATGTTGCCCTGCTCGCCACTGGCGCGATAGGTGCGCGCCAGCGCCTGCTCAGCTGAAGGGTGGCCGGCGCGGGCGGCACGTTGCAGCCAGCGTTCGGCGCGATTCAGGTCCGGTGGCACACCGACCCCGTCACGGTAGGCGCGGCCGAGCACGACCATGGCGTAGGCGTCGCCCTGATCGGCGGCTTGCTCCAGCAGTCCGGCGCCCTGTTGACCCCTGCCGGGCAGCTTGCCCTCGAGGATGCCCTGACCGAGCCGGGTCTTGGCGGTGGTATCGTCGGGGTCCTGCTCGACGGCTCGGTGCAGCCACCGCTGCGCCCTGGCTGGATCGCGCTGGACTTCCTCACCGTCCAGGTAGGCGATCCCCAGGGTACGGGCGGCACCGCTCTGATCCTGATCGGCCGCCTCGGTCAGTAGCGAGACGCCGCGTTGCGGGTCGGCCGGCGTGCCCTCGCCTTCGAGGTAGGCTTGGCCTAGGCGCGCCGTGGCGTAGGGATGCCCCAGTTCGTGGGCACGTTCGAGATATTCGATGCCCTGTCTCGGCTGAGCCCGGAGCCGATCTCCCTCGAGATAGAGATTTCCCAACAGCGCGAGGGCGTAGGCGTCGTCGTGCTGTGCCGCCCGCTTCAGCAGCGCGATACCACGCTGGTGATCGGGCGGCAGGATGTCTCCCGTCACATAGGCCTGGCCCAGCGTGCGGGCGGCATCGAGCTGGCCCTGCTCGGCGGCGTCCGACAGCCACTTTTCGGCGAGACCCGGATTGGGCTCGATCTGGTCTTGGCCCAGATAGGCCTGGCCCAGCCAGTAGGCAGCGTCCACATTGCCGGACTCCGCCGCACGCCGGAGCATATCGAGGCCTTGGGCAGGATCCTGATGCATCACCAGCAGATGGCCGGCGGCCGCCAGCGCCTGCGGGTCACCGCTGTCGGCGGCACGGATCAGCCACTGCTGCTGGCGTGCTGGCTGGGGCAGCGGACCGTCTTCGGCATAGACTCGCGACAGCGCCAGCATCGCGCCAACGTCGCCGCTCTTGGCGCGCGGCGTCATCACCTGGGCGTAGCGTTCGGCGTAGGCCCGCGACTGGCTCGGGTTGCTATCGAAAGCCCCGCCCGGCGCGTAGTTCTCGGCCAGGGCCTGGAGCGCACGGGGTTCATTCTGCGCCGCTGCCTGTTCCAACTGGCGGCGCGCTCCGTCGACGTCACGCGTGACGCCTTCTCCGGCCAGCTGCATTTCGGCGATCTCGATGCGCGCACTGGGATTGTCATCGTGGGCGATCGCCTGTTGAAACAGGTTCCACGCCAGGGCGGGGTCCTTCTTGACTCCGTCGCCGGCGCGATAGAGCCGGCCCAGTTTCAAAGAGGCGTTGTCGAGGCCGCTGAATTCGTAGGGAACGGCCTGGCGATAGTAGTGTGCCGCCATCGCCGGATCCCGGGGTACGCCGGTCGCGTCGTCGTAGATTCTAGCGAGCTCGTAGCTGGCCTCGGGATGGGTGACCGCCATCGGCTTGAGCAGCGCGATGGCCTCGAGGCTCTGTCCCTGGGCTTCGAGGCTGCGAATGTACTCCACCCGGTTCCAGTCGGTGGAGGGCATCGACTCGATGTAGTGATGGGCGAACAGCTCCTGGTCCTGGGCTGCGATCGGTTGCGTCTGGGCTGGTTGCTGGTTTGCACAGGCGGTCAGCATTACCACCGATGCCAGGCCCAGCATGAAACGACTGCTGGAGCGGCGCGTCGTTGCAAGTAAATGCCTCGCGTTGGGAGTCGATATCGTCATGTGCTTTATCTCCTTCTGGTCCGGCCTCCGTCCCTGGAGTGGGCCGGGAATCGGCATGGTTCGAGTCCGGAGCTCGAATGCGGATGTCGGGGGTTGACGGCGGTGTCAAGCGTCGGGCTCGAAGGCGGCAAGTTCCGTCCGGTCGGGTTCCGGCAATGCGCGAGACTGGGCCTGCGGATCCATGAAATAGAAGGTGACGTAGCCGCCGGCACTGCGGTTGTCGACGGGCCGCTTCTGGCTGACGTAGTGGGCGACTCTGTCGTCGTCGTGGTGCCTGAGATAGATCTCCATCCAGGCGAGATACTGCTCGTCGTCGAGGAAGCCGTAGTACTGTGCGTGGGTTGCCAGGTCCCCCAGTGCCGCCGGGTCGTCGAACGTATCCAGGGCGAACTGGACGGCGTCGTCGATGGTGTGGCCGTGGTATTCGAAGTCGAAGAGGTCGTAACCCTGGCGATAGGCGACCTGCATGATGTTGACCAGATAGAGCAGGGCGTAGTTCTGGTAGTGGCTGGCGCGGCGGCCGCGAGCCATCTCGTGGGGCAAGGCGCCACGCGGGGTCAGATCGTTGAGCGC
This sequence comes from Salinicola acroporae, assembly GCF_003206615.1. Classification (GTDB taxonomy): domain Bacteria; phylum Pseudomonadota; class Gammaproteobacteria; order Pseudomonadales; family Halomonadaceae; genus Salinicola; species Salinicola acroporae. Next base: position 80,513 of record NZ_PZJW01000010.1, read on the forward strand.
TGAGTAGACTGCACTGACGCCGAACTGGAACAGCTCGTCGTCGTTCGTCAGCACGCCGATCATGCTGGCGTAGAGCGCGCGACGATAGAAATGGTTGTTGCAACAGCTCGGATCCCCGCCACGGATGGAAGCATGCTTATGGGCCAGGGTGTTGAGCCAATGGTTGATACGCGCGATCGCCTCCGGGCGCCTGTCGGCGACCGCCGGACGCACGATCGAGTAGGCGAGCGCGGCGGCAAACATCATCGATTCGGTCGAGTACCAGCCCTGAGGCTCCAGGCGATCGTAGTAGAACTGGCTCAGCGCATCGTGAGTCGCCCACTTGTCCAGGAACTGAACCAGGCAATCGGCGTAGTAATCGTCACCGGAGGCGACGTACGAGCCGGCCAGATTGGAGACGGTATCCTCGAAGTCGAACAGCGGCTCGGAGGCCAGCTCCCACGCCTTGGGCTGCGGATAGTAGCCTGGGATCCGGATGACGCTGTCCAGCGCCGGCTTGGCGAGTTCCTGACGACAGCTCGGACCCTGCTCGAGTTGATCCCGGTTGTACTGCAGCAGGTCGTTGTCGGTGCGCTGCAGCAAGGCCATGCGTGCCTTGACGTCGAAATAGGACGCATCCGGATCGGTGACCGTGTACTCGGACAGATCCAGCCTCTGGCGCTGGGCGAAGCTCATCGTCTTGTCCGCCCCGGCGACCCGGTCCGTCGCCGTCGGGTCGGCCGCCTGCGCCGACAGGATCGGACCTAGGGTCGCCAGACCCAGGACGAGAACGAGACTGTGACGCAGGCCGAATCGGCGTGAGATTGGCATCCGGTTCATGAGAATCGACTCCCTGTCGATAGGATGAATCACCCCTTCGGGGTCATCAGCGTGAAATCGGCGAAATCGACGGTCTGGTTCCGCGGCGTACGCCAATCGCTGCCGTGGCCGCCGAAGAAGGTCGAGAACATCAGCCCGTCGATATGCACGTCATCCGTGGTGCGATAGACGATGTGCTGCTGTTCCAGTGTCGGCTGGCCGTCGATCCAGACTCGCGCAATGCCGTTCTCCCGCTCGGGGTCGTTGAGCACGATCTCCTCCTCGACGGTGACCCACTGTCCCGGCGTGAAGTGCCAGCGACCCCGGCCCACCGATTCGCCGTAGTCGGAGTCCTTGTTGACGACATACTCGTAGAGTTCGCCCTGTCCTTGCTCGCGCCACATGAAGCGCATCGAGAAGCCGTTCTTGCCGGTGACTTCGTCGCCGCCGGTAGGGCCATCGCCGCCGTACAGCCCCGGCAGCTTGCCACCCTTGACGAAATCGAAGCCGGCCGGGAAACGCACCCGGAAGCGCAGGCAGGCGCGATCGGCCTGGCGCAGCGCCGGCACCGGCACCACGAAACCGGCGCCGCCCTCTTCAGCGTCGCTGGGCGACGATGTGCCCGCGGGGTAGCTGACGCGCAGGGCAGGGCTGCCAAGACCGCTTTCGTTGCTGTCCAGGACCTGCAGGTTCTGCTCGCCCCAGCGACGCTGGCCGGCCAGGTCGTCCTTGACCCAGGCTTTGGGGTCACCATGGTCATTCATCGCCAGGGTCTGCACCGGTGCGTAGCGGGATGAGCAGGCGCTGACCTGCGGCTGGGTGAGCGAGTGGCCGCTGGCCGCCTGGGCAGGCAGCGAAGCCAGTGTCAATGCGCCCGCGACCAGAATCGCCGAACCCAGCGGGCGTAGCCGGCGAGGTTGGCTATTGTCGAGCTTGGCTGAAATCATGTTGGTCTCCTTGGCGGTGATGGCGCTTCGGGAATGGCTTGGTGATGTCCGCGTTCATTGCACGATCAGTTCATGGCGCTCTTCATGCTGTCGGTGGCGCGGCCCCACAGTGACTGAACGCCCTGAGCCATGGCACGGCCGGCCTGGTAGGTCCATTCGGCAGCGGTGTCGAGCATCGGCGCATCGGTGAAGCGCACGTCGACCGGGGTGCCGACAGTACTGGCCGGTAGCGGCGACTCCGGCACCAGCAGCACGCTGGCCACGTTCTGCTGTTGTCGCACCCAGTCGGGGAAGCCGGCGCGCGGTTGACGCTCGACATCGAGGGCGACGCTGCGTACGCGAGCAGGGATCGGCTCCGAGGCGTTGGGGAGGGCGATGTAGGCCTTCTGGTGGTTCTCGATATCGCCGATGTCGTCCATATGCACCAGCGCCTCGACCATCACGTCGTTGTTACGGGTGCTGACCAGTGTCATGACGCGATCGCCCTCGTTGACGTAGGTACCGCCGGCGGCGCTGAGCGCCCAGGCAACTTCGCAGTCGCAGGGGCTGTAGATGGTGTTGGCCGCGACCCGCGCCTTGTAGGCATCGATACGCGAACTCTCGTAGTCCCGGGCCGTTTCGAACTGCTCGACCCGGGTCTTGGCAATTTCCGGTGACAGGGTTTCAAAACCCAGTTCGCCGTTGGCGGGATTGGAGGAGGTGGCCACGCTGACCTTGCTGTTGCTGGCATCATCGAGGCTCTGCTGCAGGTTGTCGATCAGGCGCTTGTTGTAGTCGAACGAGGCCTGAGAGAGCAGCAGGTCGTTCTGCAGCTCGGCGTTGTTGACGTCGATCAGTGGCTGGTCGCGTTCGACCTTGTCACCGGCCTTGAGATCGAGATCCTTCAACTGGCCGGCGCCGGGGGCGAGGATGTCGGTGCGCGGTGCCGTCACCGCAGCGAAGCTCGGCTCGATCAGGAAAACGTTGCGATAGATGGTCGCGGCGACGGCTGCCGTCAGCACGCCGGCGGCGACCAGCAGGGCCAGATAGCGGAACATAGGCACCCGGCGCTTGGGCCGGGTGGCCGGCGTCGCCACGTTGCTCCGGCGCTTGCGCGGCGTCTGGGCGTCCTGCGGGTCGATCAGGCCGTCGAGGCTGACATGACGGCCACTCATCTGGGCTCGAATTACCCGGCGCAGGATATCCCGCTGGCGGGATTCCATCCGGGTGAACTCAAAGGCGATGATTTGAGGACGATCTGCGCCGACTTCCCGCATTGGACGCGCCGTGGCGGAAAGCGCCAGTTCTACGCCGCTGGCGGTCAGCATCAGCGCCACGGGAATCTCGCGATGTCGCTCGAGTGGCATCGAGGTCTCCGCCGAGAAGCCGCCCATCGAGAGGTCGTGGCCCCTGGCCACATGGCCGTCGCCCAGACGCACATCGAAGGGCATCTCGACGCGAACGTGGCGGCGTTCGTCCCGGCGCTCGTGACGTAATTGGTCCGTGTCGTTGTGTTGATCTGACATGATGAAATCTCCTTGTCGAGTCCCTGACTTACTGGCTGTTCCGGGCCAGCGCTTGTGTTTTCTCGTGGGCTTCGCCGAGCGCCAGTGACAGCTTCGTCAGGCGGATCTCGCGTCCGCCAACCTGGAGTCGGCAGGGCCGCTGTTCGTCACACTGGAATCGGCCCGCCTCGGCGAGCGTGGTGCCGCCGGCAATGATCTGGGGGGCGAGATCGTCGGCGATCTGTAGCGTGGTCGGAGCGTCGGGGTCGCCGTAACCCTGAAGGCTGGCGCCGCGCATCCTGTCCAGCGAAGCGACCTGCTCGTTGAAGCCGGTATCGATCCGAAAGTGACCCGCCGGCAACTGCACGCTGCCGTCCTGCGGGGCATCGGCCAACGTCAGCGCGAGCCAGCGATTGTCGTGACCGTCGCCGTGGTCGGTGGCCTCCGGCTGGGCGCCGACCATCGCCGCTAACGAGAGTCGATCCGCCGGTGCCATGATCCCGCCGAAGACGGCCAGCACGAAGATCAGCGCGCCAAAGTAGAGCGTGTGGATGAGGTGGCCGCCGAGGCGCTGGCGGCGCGCGGCGCGAGGGTCCTCCGGCTCACCGGCCGAAATGCCCTGACGCGACCACTTCTGGCGATTGAAGCGAAAGCTGACGTAGGTCTTGAGAATCGCGCCGCTGAGCTGGTTGTAGTAGAGCATCGGCACCCATAGCGCGCTCCAGCGGCCACGCTGCCATGCCAGCACCAGGCTGGTGATGCAGCGGGTCATCAGGATCCAGAGCAGATAGGCGAAGATGAACGACGGGCGTACGAACAGGGTCAGCAGAACGGCAATGCATGGGCCGATCAGGGTGGTCCACATCGAGAGCCGCTGATCGACGAGGCTCCACCAGGTGTAGAAACCCATTCGCCGCGGTCCGAGCGCAATCGCGCGGCCATTGGTGCGCAGCATGTTGCCGAACCAGCGGCGCATCAGGTCGAGCGTCGACTTGAAGAAGCGCCGGCGATCCGGCAGTTCTTCGAAGCCGGTGACGGTGACATCCGGCAGATAGAGCATCTTCCAACGATGCTTGAGCAGCCAGAACCAGGTCGACTTGTCGTCGCCGGAGAGGAACTTGAAGTTACCGAAGCGCCAGTGATCGACATGGTCGTTCTCGACCAGTTCGATGAATTCGGGCTGGGTGGCCAGGTCGGCGCGGAAGGCGCTGTATCGGCCCGTCAGCACCAGCAGCCGTTCCGAGACGGAGGTCGAGCTCATGACCAGGTGGCGCTGGGCGTAGCGCAGGTCGTACCACTCCTTGGTCGCGTCGTTACCGATCACCACGGCGTTGTTGTTGGTGGTGATCGCGCCCAGATCCTCTTTCGCCAGGAAGAACGATAGCGAGCGCGCCAAGGTTCCCGGCTCGATGCGAATGTCGCCGTCCATGCTCACCAGCAGCGAACGGTGCGTCGGCATGCAGCGCGAGATGGCGCGTAGCACCTCGGCCATGGCCGAGCGTTTGCCATCGCCTTTCTGGAACATGTAGCGGACGTTGATATTGTCCGGCCAGCCGTGTTCATCCATCACCTGATCGATGATGTCGACATCGCTGCGATCGGCGATCGCGGCAAACAGCGTGGTCGGCACGCCGTAGTCGGCGGCATCGCGAACCAGGGCGTCGTAGACGGCGAAAGTGACTTCGGTATCGATTCGGAAAGACGTGCACAGGATGTAGAGCGCGTCCGGTGCCTCGGTGGCACCGACGGCATCGGCCTGGGCTCGTAGCCGGGGAAACATGCGGCGGTTGTACCAGACCGAACGGATCGCCTGGACGAACCACCATGAGTAGCGCCAGGCACCGATCAGGCCCACGGCGAAGATGAAGCTCTTCGAACCGGGATGGAAGACCTCGCCCGGCAGATGCGTTACCAGCAGCAGGACCAGTGTCGCGAGCAGCAGCATGACCGTGATTTCGGTTGCCACCGACGCCTTGCTGGGTCTGGCTCGGGTGTAGTTGATATCGCTCATCGGGATGTCCCTGAAATCTTCTTCTGGGGTCGCTTACGACGCGACGTTGCGGCGTCATTCATCGACCCGGTCCCTTGCTCGTGACCACCGAGTCCTCATGGCAGACACGACGTTCCCGCGATCGACGCGGTGGCGCCGATCGAGATCGTGATCGAAAGGGGAGGTCGGCGGACCTGCCGCCGACGAGGCCGGGGGTTACAACGTGTAGGCGACGCTGGGACCGTTCTGCCCGACCCGGGCCTGCGGGGCGCCGTCGCCGCCGGGGAGCGGGATGCGCAGCGAGTCGGCACGACCTACCGCGAAATAGAGCAGGCCCGCGGCACGCACGCTCTCCGGGTTGAACAGGTTGCGCCCATCAATGATCGCCGGGGTAGTGAGCTGCTCGCGCAGGCGCCGGAAATCGACCGTACGGAAGGCCTTCCATTCGGTGCAGATGACCAGCGCGTCGGCACCTTCCAGGGTGTCGTCGCGGCGCTTCGTCAGTGTCAGGTCGTCGCGCTCGCCGTAGAGGCGTCGGCACTCCTGCATCGCTTCCGGATCATAGGCCCGGACCTTGCCGCCGGCGGCCCAAATGGCTTCCATCAGCTCGCGGCTCGGCGCTTCGCGCATGTCGTCGGTATTGGGCTTGAAGGCGAGACCCCACACCGCGATGGTCTTGGCCTCCAGGTCGCCGTCGAGGGCCTGGGAAAGCTTGGTGAACAGGCTCGCCTTCTGGCGATAGTTGACCGACTCGACGGCGTTGAGTAGTTGAGCTTCGTAACCGACATCGGTGGCGGTGCGCGCCAACGCCTGCACGTCTTTCGGGAAGCAGGAACCGCCGTAGCCGCAGCCGGGATAGATGAAGCTGTAGCCGATGCGCGGATCGCTGCCGATGCCGCGACGTACGTTCTCGACATCGGCGCCGAGCCGTTCGGCCAGATTCGAGATCTCGTTCATGAAGCTGATCTTGGTCGCCAGCATGGCGTTGGCGGCGTACTTGGTCAGCTCGGCGCTGCGGATGTCCATGAACATCAGCTTTTCCTGGCGCCGGTTGTAGGGGGCGTAACATTCACGCATCAGCGGTTCGACGCGAGACGAGTCGCAGCCGATGACGATGCGAGCGCCCTGGGAGAAATCCTCGACGGCCGAGCCCTCCTTGAGGAACTCCGGGTTGGAGCAGACGTCGAACGGGATATCGACGTCACGCTGATGGAGACGCTGGGCAATGGTCTCGGAGACGCGATCCGCCGTGCCTACCGGCACCGTGGACTTGTCGATGACCAGCTTGTACTCCTGCATGTGCTCGGCGATGGTGTCGGCCACGCTGAGTACGTACTTGAGGTCGGCGCTGCCATCCTCGTCTGGCGGCGTTCCCACGGCGATGAACTGCAGGGTGCCGAAACCGACGGCCTCGGCCGGGTCGGCGGTGAACAGCAAACGCTCCTCGGCGACATTCTGCTTGACCAGTGCTTCCAGGCCCGGTTCGTAGATCGGCACGATGCCGTTCATCAACCCGTTGATCTTGCGGCTGTCGACGTCCATGCACATGACTTCGTGACCGGCCTCGGCGAGGCAGGTTCCGGTGACGAGTCCGACATATCCCGTTCCAAAAATGGTGATCCGCACGATGGCTCTCCTTGCTGGTTCGTGTCGTGATGCATTCTGTTTCAACGGCGTCAACCTGTCTCCGAGGGGGCAGGATTCCAGGGCCGACGACCCTGTTATCACATCCTCCAACGGTAGCGACCGGTTTACAGCCGATGACAAACAGCGTTTCCGAAAGTCGGGACAACGGTAGGTGCAAAGCTTACTTAGGTCCAATTCAGGAAATGCTGATGTAAGCGAGCGTGCGATATTTGTGTCGTCGTATTGCACAGGGCGTAGCCGATAGCGGACGCCGGGTGTCGCCGTATGGGGACGTGCCAGGCAAGCAAAACAGCCCTTTATGTAAATATATTTTTCTGAAGAGGTTCCTTGAGAACCAAGTGATTCTTTATTTTTCTTGTTGTTTCATTTTGTTTTTGCGTGATTTAACTACATGTTTTGGCTCTCGTGCCTGCCCCGCCGACATTCGGGGTGGTTGTCACCCATCGACGGTCGGAAGCCGTGATCCTTGGACAGTGAGATAGCCATGGCGAGGCCTTTGCCGCGGGTTCTCCAGCAGGTGCCGCGTCCCAAACCCGGGACACGCATGCCGATTGTTCGCCAGGGCATCCATATCGATGGGTCGCGATGGGGGTCGCCACCCGTTGTGGGTTCACAGCGTATGTAAAGAGGACTAAAATGGTCCTATATGGCGGCTGTCAGGATCGAGAGGGCATCGGAACGTGCTGAAGCTATCGAAATTGACGGACTATGCGGCGGTGATCATGGCGCAGATCGCGCGGGATCCGGACCAGGCCCACACGGCGTCGGAGTTGGCGGCGCGAGTGAAGCTTCCGCATCCGACGGTAGGGAAGACGCTCAAGATGCTGGCCAAGAGTGGGCTGCTCGAGTCCCGGCGAGGTTCGCACGGTGGCTATGTGTTGTCCCGCTCTCCGGCGGATATCACGGCCAGTGATCTCATCGCCGCGATCGAGGGGCCGATCGGCATGACCGAATGCAGCCATGCCGACGGTGAGTGTGGGCTGCTCGACTCCTGTGGCGTCGCCGACAACTGGCAGCGCGTGTCACAGGCGATCCGCACGCTGCTCGACGGGGTGACACTGGCGCACCTCGCGCAATCCAGCCCACTCAAGCTGCCGGTGCAGCTACCCATTCAAAGCGTGACGTTGCCCACGGCAAGCGGGGCGTTGCGCGAACATTAAGAAGGCATGGCGATGGCCGGCCCAGCGGTGGCGACATTCGTTGTCTCTGGCCCGGTCCGGGATTGTGCCTTCGTCATAAGGCTCTCGGTGGAGAGGAGAGAAGACCATGGCTAGCGAAGAGATGGAGCAGTTGGTCCGTCGCGAATACAAGCAGGGGTTCGTCACCGACATCGAAAGCGATACGGTACCGCCCGGCCTAAATGAAAGCACGATCGCTTTCATATCCCAGAAGAAGGGCGAGCCGCAGTGGATGCTGGAGTGGCGCCTCGAGGCCTATCATCAGTGGCTGAAGATGACGCCGCCCTCCTGGGCTCACTTGGATTACCCGCCAATCGACTATCAGGCGATCTCCTATTTCAGCGCGCCCAAGAAACCGGAGGATCGCCCCCAGAGCCTGGACGAGGTCGACCCCAAGCTGCTGGAGACCTACGAGAAGCTGGGTATACCGCTGCATGAGCGGGCGGCACTGGCTGGGGTCGCGGTGGACGCGGTATTCGACTCCGTCTCCGTCACGACCACGTTCAAGGAGAAGCTCCACGAGGCGGGCGTGATCTTCTGCTCTATCTCGGAAGCGATCCGCGAGTACCCCGAGCTGGTGCGTCAGTATCTCGGAACCGTGGTGCCCCAGGCGGACAACTACTTCGCCGCGCTCAACTCCGCGGTATTCACCGATGGCTCTTTCGTCTACGTGCCCGAGGGCGTGAAATGCCCGATGGAGCTCTCTACCTACTTCCGGATCAACGCCGCCAATACCGGCCAGTTCGAGCGCACCTTGATCGTCTGCGACAAGCAGGCGCAGGTCTCCTATCTCGAGGGGTGTACCGCGCCGATGCGCGACGAGAACCAGTTGCACGCGGCCGTGGTCGAGCTGGTGGCGCTGGATGATGCTTACATCAAGTATTCGACGGTCCAGAACTGGTATCCGGGCGATGAGGATGGCAAGGGCGGCATCTATAACTTCGTCACCAAGCGAGGCGATTGCCGCGGTGATCGCTCCCGGATCAGTTGGACCCAGGTCGAGACGGGCTCGGCGATTACCTGGAAATATCCCTCCTGCATGCTGCGCGGCAAGGAGAGCATCGGCGAGTTCTACTCCGTCGCGGTGACCAACGGCCGACAGCAGGCCGATACCGGCACCAAGATGATCCATATCGGCGAGGGCACGCGCTCGACCATCGTCGCCAAGGGCATCGCCGCCGGTCGCAGCGATCAGTCCTACCGCGGGCTGGTCAAGATCGGGCCGCGGGCCAAGGGCGCGCGAAACTACACCCAGTGCGATTCGTTGTTGATCGGTGACCAGTGTGGTGCGCACACCTTCCCTTATCAGGAGATCGGCAACAGCACCGCAACCGTCGAGCACGAAGCCACGACTTCCAAGATTGCCGATGACCAGCTGTTCTACTGCCGTGCCCGGGGCATCGACGAGGAAGATGCCGTGAGCATGATCGTCAACGGCTTCTGCAAGGACGTCTTCCAGGAACTGCCGATGGAGTTCGCGGTCGAGGCCGAGGCACTGCTCAACGTCACGCTGGAAGGCTCGGTGGGCTGATCTGTCGCCATTGCCGAAATCATTTCATTCGGGAGGCTGCGTCGGCGGTCTCTCTCGTTTCAAGGGTTTCACATGCTCGAAGTCAAAGATCTTCATGTCACCGTCGAGGACAAAGCGATCCTCAATGGGCTCAACCTGACCATCAATGCCGGCGAGGTGCACGCCATCATGGGGCCGAACGGCGCCGGCAAGTCGACGCTGTCGGCCGTGATCGCCGGCAAGGACGGCTATGAAGTCACCCAGGGTACGATTCTGTTCGAAGGTCAGGACATCTTCGAAATGGAGATCGAGGAGCGTGCTCGCGCCGGGCTGCTGCTGGGCTTCCAGTACCCGATCGAGATTCCCGGGGTCAAGAACATCTATCTGCTCAAGGCCGCGCTCAATGCGCAGCGCGCCGCCCGTGGCGAGGGCGAGATTCCGGCGCCGGAGTTCATGAAGCTGGTGCGCGAGAAGAGCGCCGAGATGAAGATGGATCCGAGCTTCCTGCAGCGTGCGGTCAACGAGGGTTTCTCCGGCGGTGAGAAGAAGCGCAACGAAATCCTGCAGATGCTGGTGCTGCAGCCGAAGCTGGCCATGCTCGACGAGATCGATTCCGGTCTCGACATCGATGCCATGAAGGTCGTCGCCAGCGGCGTCAACTCGCTGCGCAGCGCCGATCGCGCCATCCTGCTGGTGACCCACTACCAGCGCCTGCTCAACCATATCGAGCCGGATCGCGTTCACGTGCTGGTCGACGGCCGCATCGTCAAGAGCGGCGACAAGGAACTGGCACTGGAGCTCGAAGCCCGCGGTTACGATTGGGTGCTGGAGGAGTCTGCTGCATGAGTGCACCGGAACGCTTTCTCGAGCGTCTGACCTTGCGGCGCACCGACGACCCGAGTTGGGTCGCGGCGAGGCGCCAGGCTGGCGCGGCGCGATTCGAGGCGATGGGCTTCCCGACCCGGCGTGACGAAGCGTGGAAGTATACGGACGTGCGTCGTATCGCCGAAGGCGACTTTGCGCTGGCGAGCGACGCCGATTTCGATGCGGCCCGCTTCGAGGCACAGCGGCTGGATATCGACGCCTACCGGCTGGTGCTGGTCGACGGTGTGTTCAGCGAGGCGCTCTCCGAGCTCGAGGGCTTGCCCGATGGCGTCCAGGTAGAGCCGCTTTCGCGAGCCCTTTCTGTCAATCATGAAGCGGTGGGTGGCGCCCTGGGGCGTCTGGCGGGCGTCGATTTCTCGCCCTTCACCGCGTTGAACACCGCCTTTGCCGACGAAGGTGTCGTCGTGCGCCTGGCCCCCGGTGCGGTGGTCGACAAGCCGATCTACGTGCTGCTGCTGTCGCGTGCCAACGGGCAGGCGGTGATGAGTCACCCCCGCGTGCTGATCGAGGCGGGAGCCCGCAGTGAAGCAACGGTCATCGAGCACTACTCGGGTGAAGCCGAAGCGGCCAACTTCACCAACGTGGTGACCGAGTTGCTGCTCGATCGCGGTGCCATCGTCGACCATTACAAGCTGCAGGAAGCCGCACTGACGGATCTTCACGTGGCCAGCATCCACGTCGACCAGAGTCGCGACAGCCGCTTCAACTCCTACAACCTGAATCTCGGCGGCGCGCTGGTGCGCACCGACCTGGTGACCGATCTCAACGGTGAGGGTGCCGAAGCCGCCTACAATGGACTGTTCTTCGTCCAGGGGCGACAGCACGTCGACAATCACACCCTGGTCAATCACAACTCGCCACGGACGTTCTCCAACGAGAACTACAAGGGCGTTCTCGATGATCGTGCCCATGGCGTGTTCAACGGCAAGGTCTTCGTCAAGAAGGATGCGCAGCAGATCGAGGCGTATCAGAACAATGCCAACCTGCTGCTGTCCGACCGCGCCGAGATCGACACCAAGCCGGAACTGGTGATCTACGCCGACGACGTCAAGTGCTCCCACGGCGCCACGACCGGTCAGCTCGACGAGGATGCCGTCTACGCCCTGCGCAGTCGTGGCATCGACGAGCCGATGGCGCGGGCGCTGCTGACCCTGGCCTTCGTGGGCGAGGTGATGGACAAGGTGCGACTCAACGTCATTGCCGAGCGCGTCGAGCGGGCCGTTGCCGGTCGCTTGCCGGAGCGCTTCAATCTGGCGGATCTGGTCGAAACCGCCGAGGCGATCCAGGAGGCCTGACATGACGTCGATCACCGATCTGACGCTGGACCTGGCGGCGGTACGCCGGGACTTCCCGATTCTCGAGCGGGAAGTCCACGGCAAGCCCCTGATCTATCTCGATAACGCGGCAACCAGCCAGACGCCGGTGGCCGTCATCGATAGTCTCGGCGACTACTACCGTCGTTACAACGCCAATATCCACCGCGGGCTGCATACCTTGGCCGATGAGGCGACCGCCGCCTTCGAGGGCGTTCGCGCGACGGTGCAGCGGCACCTCAACGCCTTCGAGCCGCGCGAGATCGTCTTCACCCGCGGGACCACCGAGGCAATCAATCTGGTGGCCAACAGCTGGGGCCGGGCCAATCTGCGTGCCGGTGACGAGGTCGTGGTGTCGCTGATGGAACATCACTCCAATATCGTGCCCTGGCAACTGCTCGAGCGCGAGTTGGGTATCGTGATCAAGGTCATCCCGGTCGATTCGCGCGGCGTGCTCGACCAGCAGGCCTATCGCGAGCTGCTGGGCGAGCGGACCAGGCTGGTCTGCGTCAACCATGTCTCCAACGCGCTGGGCACGATCAACCCCATCGCCGAGATGGCGCGCGACGCCCACGCCCACGGCGCCTTGATCCTGGTCGACGGCGCTCAGGCTGTACCGCACCAGGCCGTCGACGTGCAGGCCCTGGATGCCGACTTCTACGCCTTCTCCGGCCACAAGGTGTATGGCCCATTGGGTGCCGGTGCGCTCTATGGCAAGGCCTCCATTCTCGAGGCGATGCCCCCTTGGCAGGGGGGCGGGGAGATGATTTCACACGTCTCCTTCGAGCGTGGCACCGAGTTTGCCGCCGTTCCCCACCGCTTCGAGGCGGGCACCCCGTCGGTGGCTGACGTGATCGCCATGGGCGCGGCCCTCGACTGGGTCAACGCGCTCGGAATCGAGCGCCTGTCGGCCTGGGAGCAGTGGCTGCTGGATCACGCCACGCAGAAGCTCGAACAGATCGACGGCTTGACGATCATCGGCACGGCGCCGCAGAAGGCGAGCGTGATCTCGTTCGTCGTCGATGGTGCACATGCGCAGGATATCGGGCTGCTGATCGACCAGTTGGGCGTGGCGATCCGCACCGGGCACCACTGTGCCCAGCCGGTGTTGAACCACTTCGGTGTCGAGGCAACCTGCCGTGCCTCGCTGGCGGTCTACAACACCCCGGAAGAGGTCGACGCTTTCGCCGAGGCGTTGCAGCGCGTCCTGGGGATGCTGCGTTGAGCCGGTCAAGGCGCCCGACCGGTTCGGGTCGACAACTCTGTCAGGAGCGACGATGGATCCGTTGAGCCAGGTCTACAAGGGGCAGGAGATGCCGCTGCAGCGTGATGTCGATGCCATCTCGATTCCGTTCGGCAAGACGGTCACGCTGGTCGAGGACAGCACGGTCGTGGTGATGCAGGCCAAGGGCAGTTCGATCAGCGTCAGCTACGAAGGTCGCCTCTATCTGATCGAAGGGCATGATCTCGACTCGCTGGGTCTCGACGCCCTCGAGCGTCCCACGCTGGACCCGGGCGCGAGCGAGGAAGAGATGGAGGCTTTCGTCTGGGCGCAGCTGCGCACCTGCTTCGACCCGGAGATACCGGTCAATATCGTCGACCTGGGGCTGGTCTACGGCTGCCGCATCGAACGCCTCTTGACCGGCGAGTGCATGGTGACAATCCGCATGACGTTGACCGCGCCGGGGTGCGGGATGGGCGATGTCATCGCCGAAGACGCGCGCCGCAAGATACTGGGCGCGCCGCAGTTCTCCAAGGTCCACGTGGAAATCGTTTTCGATCCCCCTTGGAGCCGTGAGATGATGAGCGAAGAGGCGCGTCTTGAACTGGGAATGTTCTAGGGACTTTACAGACGGAGCCTGACGAACGTTTCCGGCTTGCACAGCCGGTTTCTGGCAGAGCAACGAACGCGATATGCTGATCGACATCTCAACGCGCCACCGGGTTTCCGGTAGAGGCCCTCGCTGGCCGCTTCCCGTCAATCGACCTTGTTTTTCCCCATGTTCCGGCTGCTGAAGGGCGTGTTCAAGGCGCTGCTGGCCAGCCTGTCGCTGGTGGCTGTCGGTATCGTGGTGATCAACCTCTGGATACTGCAGAAAACTCACGCGCGCATCGAACACGAGGTACCGCTGTGCACGGTGCAGCCTGTCGGCCTGGTCTTTGGCACTTCGCAGTGGTTGCGTCAGGGCGGTTCCAATCCCTACTACCAAGCCCGGATGGAAACCTCGGCGGAACTGCTGCGGTTGCACCGTGTCCAGCACCTACTCCTCTCCGGCGACAACCGCACCCGCTACTACAATGAACCGATCAGCATGTGGCGCTCCTTGAAGCATCGCAATGTCGACGATACCCACATGACCCTCGACTATGCCGGTTTCAGCACCTTCGACAGCGTGGTACGGGCCAAGGAGGTCTTCGGCGCTGACCGGCTGATGCTGATCTCGCAGGATTGGCACCTGCCTCGCGCGCTATTCATTGCCGACGCACTGGGCATCGAGGCAACCGGATGTGCCGTGCCCGACGACGGCATCAAGGGAGAGTGGCGATTGCGGTTGCGAGAGTGGCTGGCCCGCGCGGCGACGTTCGGGGATCTTTATTTCTGGGGGCGCGAACCTTACTTCCTCGGGCCTCTCGAGCCGATCCGGCTATCGTCATGAGCTCGGCGGGGTGCCAACCGTCCTCTCTCAGCGTTGGCGCTGCTGGAGCTTGTTGATTTCCCTGATCAGCGCCCGGCAATTCTTCCAGCAGCGTTCCAGTGGCGGCTCGAGCGCTTCCGGCAGGGGATGGGTGAAGGCCGTGCCCAGCGCCTGCATCAGAACGCGCTCCTGTTCGAGCAGTTCTCCCAGCAGCACGGCGCTGTCGTTGCCGACGAAACTCTTGATGCGGCTCCAGAGCCAGAGGTAGTCGTCGCGTTCGACGTCGGCATCCCGTGGCAGGATGTCGAGATGCTCCCGCACCAGTTGCTGGAGTTCATGCATGGCAGCCCCACGTTCCTCGTAATGGGGTTTCAGGGCATTACGCAGCGCCGGACGCAGGCGATCGAGATTGTCCTGAAAATAGTCGAGACTGTCGGCCAGCGCTTCGAGCACGCTGTCCATCGCCACTTGGCGATTGTCGAGAAACATGTGCGGCCACCTCCTGAGGTGACACAAATTGTGCGGCCGGAAACACTGTTTTGCTACCCCTGGGGGCAGAAAAATTTAGTATTTCCGGCTATTTGTTCCCTTTCTTCTGGCTCAGCCCTTGGGCTTCGGCGGTGCCTTGCGTGGCGTGCTGGCATTTTTCTCCAGATGCTCGACGATCAGTCCGGCGATATCCTTGCCGGTCGCCGTCTCGATACCTTGTAATCCGGGCGAAGAGTTTACCTCCATGATCACCGGGCCGTGGTTGGAGCGCAGCAGGTCGACACCCGCCACGGACAATCCCATGGCCTTTGCCGCTCGAATGGCGGTGGAACGTTCTTCCGGGGTGATGCGGATGACGCTGGCGGTACCGCCACGATGCAGATTGGAACGAAATTCGCCATCGGCGGCCTGGCGCTTCATCGATGCCACGACTTTGTCGCCAATGACGAAGCAGCGGATGTCGGCGCCCTTGGCCTCCTTGATGTACTCCTGCACCATGATGTTCGCTTTCATGCCCATGAAGGCCTGGATGACCGATTCCGCCGCCTGATTGGTTTCTGCCAGGACCACGCCGATGCCTTGGGTTCCCTCCAGCAGCTTGATCACCAGCGGCGCCCCCTTGGCCATGGTGATCAGGTCGGGGATGTCATCGGGCGAGTGGGCGAAGCCGGTTACCGGAAGCCCCAGGCCCTTGCGCGACAGCAGTTGCAGCGAGCGCAGCTTGTCACGGGACCGGGTGATGGAGACTGAGTCGTTGAGTACGTAGGTACTCATCATTTCGAACTGGCGCAGTACGGCGCAGCCGTAGAAGGTCACCGACGCCCCGATGCGCGGCACGATCGCATCGAAGGACTCGAGTTCCGCGCCCTTGTAGTGGATCGAGGGGCGGTGCGACGCGATATTCATGTAGCAGCGCAGCGTGTCGACGACTCTGACACTGTGGCCACGCTGCTCGGCGGCCTCGATCAGGCGGCGCGTCGAGTATAGGTTGCGATTGCGTGACAAGATGCCGATATGCATGCGCGAGAGGCTCCGAGGCGTGGTGTGAAGGCGGTGGCGAGAAAAACGTCAGGGTTCACCGTGAAGGAACGCGGCGCCCGGGGCAACCAGGAGCCGACGCATGGCGCGTCTTCCGAGCAGCATGGGATGACGCATGTTGCTGCGATCGGTCAAGGTCAGTTCGATGGGAAAATCCAGGCCCCCGAGGAGGAGGCGGGTACGGATGACATAGCGCCACTCCTGCTGCCCGTTGGAACTCCTGACTCGCCGCCGGTCGTGCAGCGGCAACTGGCACTCGTGATGCGCGATGGGTTGCCCGCTCGAGCGGGTGATGAACCGAACCCATGGGTGTCCACTCTCTTCGTAGGGCTCGATCTGTTCGGCATGCAGCGCCGAGGTGCGGGCCCCGGTATCCGCCTTGCAGCATAGAGTCATCTGCAGGTCGGGGAGCGTCACCATCTCGCGTCGGCCGATGATCGCCTGGACCTGATAGGGCATTGCTTTCATGAAATCACACGTTCCGTTGTCTGACGAGCCGGCCCAGGGAGGAGTCCATCGGTGCCTGACGTAGCATCATCAATATGGGCAGCCGCAGGCGCGGGATCAATGCCAAATCACGCACGACGGGACGAAAGTCGACCTCCGGACTCTCGGCCAGGCGCTGCAGAAACCGTTTGAGGCGGGCCTCGTGCTCGAGATGGTGCCAGCCCCGGGCGGCAATGGCGGCAAGACAGTCGGCGGCCATCAGGGCGTCGTCATCGAGAATGCGGTCCAGCCACTCCCCGACCCTGGCGTTCTCGCTGCCCAGCAGGGCTCTCAACAGGGCGCAGAAGACTTCGATATCCCGTCTCTCGCGAGCGCTATCGAGCATACTCCATAGTCTCGGCAGCAACTCGTCCGGGGTGTCACCATGTTCCAGCAGGTAGCAAAGCGCTAGAATCACCTCCCGCGGCATGGCATCGAGGCCTGCCACCAGCGCCCCGACCACCTCAGGATCCTTGGCGACAACCTGGTCGGCCAATCCCTGGAGACCCAGCATCTGCCAGTCGAGCGACTCATCGCCGAGGAGATAGCGGCGAGTCATGTCGGAGAAGGCCGAAGGGGGCTGGCCGAAATGACGAGACAGGCGGGCGTGCAGCAGCGCCCGCTGGTGTAGCTCCGGTTCGAAGGCCAGCGGATTGTCCTGCATCAGATTGTCTGGCGCCAGATCCTCGTTCGAGGATGCCGCGCGGGCGCTCAGGGTCTGCAGCAGACGGTCGAGGAACGCATCGCGAGGGGCGGGCACCAGTTGGCCCTGCTCATCCAGGGGTAGGGAAAGGAACCAGATGGCCGGGTCCGTTTCGAGTTCGGGCCAGCTCAACGCACAGGCGACCTGGGCACGGCCGTTCCAAGGGAGTGGCCAGGGCGTCTGCTCCCGCTCGAATGCAGCGAAAGCGGCCTGTTCCATAGGGGTGACGCGACGGCCCAGGGTCGATAGCACGACCTCCGCGCCGCTGCCCGAGAAGAAATCGCTGAGCGTTTGCATGATAGGTGTCGCCGTCTCCATCGAGGCGCGCACTGTAACTTGCCGCGCCGGCGCTGGATAGGTCCTGGCCAAAAATTGATCAGCCCGCGCCGAGACATGCATTACGCTGCATCAGGATAGGTGTCCCAAGTTTATCCACAGGCTCCTTCAGGTTTTCTGTGAGCAATCGGAACAGTTTCCACATCCACCATTTCAGGAGGAACAATGACCTCGCACGACAGATTGGCTCACGCCTTGCGTGAATTGGAAGCGACGCTGATGGACGTCGGTTTGTGGGAGGCCTCGCAACCGCAACCGTCTGCGTTCGAGAGCCAGCAGCCATTTTGCGTCGATACCATGTCCATGCCGCAGTGGCTGCGCTACGTATTCATCGCTCGGCTTCAGGCGCTGGTCGATGCCCGTGCCACCTTGCCCGCGACTTGCGCCGTTGCCCCGGCGATGGAGGTCTGGCTCAAGGATGAGCCGGCTTCGACGAGGGATCCGGTAGTGCGTGAGCTTGCCACTGTCGATCTTATCGTCACCCAGGCATGACCGATCGCGATCCAGCCCCGCTGGCCGAATTCGAGGCACAAAAAAACCGGGCCCTTGGGCCCGGTTTCCGATATCGACTGTCGTTCGCTTAGAAGCGAGCGGTGACACCGGCACCGACGGTGACCGGGTCGAGATCGATGTCGCGACCGCCACTGATGTCGGCGCTCACGTCGGTGTACTGAGCGAAAGCGTTGAAACCGAAATTGTCGGTCACGTTCAGATCAACACCCAGTTGGCCCGCCGCGCCCCAGGAGTCGTCGACGCTACCGACACCGCTTTCATCAGAGAACGTGGTGTAGTTGACACCGACGCCGGCATACGGCTGGACGCGAGAGTCGAGACCACCCAGCGGATAGTACTGCGCCATCAGGTTGATCGGAACCTGCTTGAAGGTACCGCCTTCAGCGTGGACCTTGGTCTCGGTCATGGAGCTCAGTTCGACGCCGATCTTGTCGTGAACCATGTAACCCAGGCCCAGGTAGGCGCCCTTGTCGTTGTCATCGGTATAGCCGGTGTCAACGTCAGTCTTGGCTACGCCCAGGCGGCCATAGAAGTCGCCAGCACCGTAGGCGAATGCGGCTTGAGTTCCGAATGCGCAAGCGCCGGCGACTACCATTGCGGAAAACAGTTTGGTCTTGGTCATGATAAGTACTCCCTTTCTTTCATCATGAAGCCGTGTTACCGGCCTTCACATTCTATGAGACAACGTCGCTATGATAGGAAACGGTGTTTTTTATGTCCAGTAAAATTTTGAAACAGCGTTTTTTTACACTCCAGCAGCATATCCGCCTGTCTGTGCGCAGTCGCCTTTCTACCGCTAGGATTACCCTAGTCGCTGATGGATGACGTCGCCAGCCTAGGGTGAGCCGACGACATTGACCTAGGAGAGGAGCCCCCGTGGAGAGACACCGAAAGGATTGGATGTTGTCGATCGTGGTACCGGTCATGAACGAGGAGGATGCGATCGACCGGTTTCTGCAAGCGGTGGACCGAGAGCTGGGCGACAGACTTCCGGCACTGGAGATACTATTCGTCGACGACGGCTCCACCGACGCCACGCTCGAGAGGCTGCGCGCGAGTTCGCTCCGGGATCCTCGGGTTCGGGTTCTGTCCTTGACGCGGAATTTCGGCAAGGAAGCTGCCATGACCGCCGGGCTCGATCACGCTCGCGGAGATGCCGTCGTGCCAATGGATGTCGATCTGCAGGATCCCCCGGCGGTGATCCTGGAATTCATCCGGCTGTGGCAGGACGAAGGGTACGACATGATCTACGGCATTCGTGGCTCCCGAGACGAGGACACCCAGGCCAAGCGGGCCTCCGCCGGCCTTTTCTATCGCTTTTTCAACCATCTGGCCGAAACGCACATCCCCAGCAATGCAGGGGATTTTCGGCTGATGGATCGCCGTGTGGTGGATGCCATCAAGCGGTTGCCCGAGCGCAACCGTTTCATGAAAGGCCTGTTCAGCTGGCCGGGGTACCGCTCCATTGGTGTCTACTACGATCGGCCGGCGCGGGAAAGCGGGGAGAGCAAGTTCAATTTCTGGAAGCTGTGGAATTTCGCCATAGACGGGTTCGTCAGCTTTTCTACCTGGCCATTGCGTATCTGGATGTACTTCGGCGCCGTCATTGCCGGGCTCGCCTTCCTTTATATCCTGCTCCTCGTCGGACGCGTGATCGTGGTGGGCAATGACCTGCCTGGCTATGCGTCGTTGATGACCGCGATCCTGTTTTTCGGCGGCATGCAGCTGTTGTCCGTCGGTATCCTGGGCGAGTACGTCGGGCGTCTTTTCATCGAGACCAAGCAGCGACCGCTCTACCTGGTCGCCGAGGATAGCCTGATCGACCGGGAGGGGCAGGTCGGTGAGGGCGGCGGGGCCCGCCACGGGTCTGACGCCTCGTGAAGCGCCGGCTCAAGCGTGAGGCGAAGACTGCCGCCCGGTTCGGGCTGGTGGGGTGTGTGGCGACGGCTGCGCACCTGACGATTGCGGCTATCCTCAGCGCCCTGTGGCCGGCGCTGTCGGAATTCGTGGTCAATCTGTGTGGCTTTCTGGTTGCTTTCCAGATATCGCTGATCGGTCACCGACGCTTGACGTTTCGGCGTCGGGGGAAGGCCAGACGTTTCTTCACACTGGCCCTGCTGGGGTTCGTTCTCAATAACGGTGTCCTTGCCATGCTGCTGGCCTCGACACGCGTGTCTGGATTCTGGGCCATCGGCATTGCCACGCTTACCGTGCCAGTGATCACCTACGTCGGCTCACGACTGTGGGCGTTTCGCGAGCATCATCGCTGACAGTTCGCGATTGGTGGGCGCAGGCGTCGGCGGCGATGGAACCGATGGGGGGGTCGACTTTCTTCCTACGGTCGCGGTGGTCGACGCCTTGGCAGGCATGAAAAAGGGCTCCCGCAGGAGCCCTTGATCTTGGTGGTCTGAGCAGCGCTCAGCGTGTGATCTGACGGTACTCGCCAGCGTCGCTGGTCATGCGGCTCACCAGCACGATGGCGACGAAGGAGGCGATGAAACCAGGGATGATCTCGTAGACGCCCGGGCCGCCCAGGAACGAGCTGCTGAAGCCCAGCGCGATCCATACGATCACCGTCAGTGCGCCCACCACCATGCCGGCGATGGCGCCGGCGCCGTTGGTCCGCGACCACATCAGCGACAGCAGGATCAGCGGGCCGAAGGCAGCGCCGAAGCCGGCCCAGGCGTTGCTGACCAGGCCCAGCACCTGGGAGTCGGGATTGGAGGCGATGATCGCTGCCACCACGCCGACCGCGACCACGCTCAGACGACCGATGGTGACGGTCTCCTTCTCGCTCGCTTCCTTGCGCAGGAACAGGCGGTAGAAGTCCTCGGTGAGCGACGAGGAGGCCACCAGCAGCTGGCTTGAGATGGTGCTCATGATCGCCGCCAGCAGCGCCGCGTAGAGGAAGCCGGTGATCAGCGGATGGAACAGCAGGTTGGAGAGGATGATGAAGATCGTCTCCGGGTCCTGCACCTCGAGGCCGTTGCGGATCGCATAGGCGCGGCCGAAGATGCCGACCGAGATCGCGCCGACCAGCGAGATGAACATCCAGGTCATGCCGATGTTACGTGCCGTGGGTACGTCCTTGACCGAGCGGATCGCCATGAAGCGCACGATGATGTGCGGCTGGCCGAAATAGCCCAGGCCCCAGGTGACCGCGGAGAGCCAGCCGACGATGGTCAGGCCGTCGGTCCACGAGAGCAGGGTGGGATCGACCTGATTGAGCGTCTGCTGGGCCTGGCTGAAGCCGCCGCCGCCCTCGCCGAAGAGCACCACCGCGGGCATGATCACCAGCGCCAGCATCATGATGCAGCCCTGGACGAAGTCGGTCATGCTTACCGCCAGGAAGCCGCCGACCACGGTATAGACCAGCACCACCCCGAGCGTGAGGACCACGCCGGTGGCGTAGTCGCTCAGCCCGCCGATATCGATGACGCCGGAGAAGGCGCTCTCGAACAGCTTGCCGCCGGCCACGAGACCCGAGGCGGTGTAGACCGAGAAGAACACCACGATGACGATGGCCGAGACCGTGCGCAGCGACAGCGCGCGGGTCGGGAAGCGGTTGGCCAGGAACGCCGGAATGGTGATGGCGTTGCCGTAATGCACGGTCTGCTCGCGCAGCCGTGGCGCCACCAGCAGCCAGTTGAAGAAGGCGCCGACGAACAGGCCGATCCCGATCCAGGCCGAACCCAGGCCGGAGACGAACATCGCCCCGGGCAAGCCCAGTAGTAACCAGCCACTCATGTCCGAAGCGCCGGCCGACAGGGCCGCGACCTGAGGGCTGAGCGTTCTTCCGCCCAGCATGTAATCCTCGGAAGTGGCGGTGGAAGTGCGCATGGCGTAGAGGCCGATGGCGATCATGAGCACGAAGTAGGCGATGAGGCTTATCCAGACACCGATAGCCATGAGGACGTCTCCTTTCTCTTAGTTATTGGATGTCACCGGCCCGGACACGATACTGCCGGAGCTGGAGTGTTCACGCGGCCCGGCGCAGCGGCGGCTCGCGCCGCGGATGGCTGGCGAGGGGGCGTTAGCCCACTGTTGATATTGTTTTCGGTCATGCAGAACTTCCTTCAGCTTGTTGTCGTTGATGACGAGTGGGGATTACTCGTCTCCCATCGCTAGCAGCGAAGCATTCCCGCCCAGCGCGGCTGTGTTGATGGTGCGAGTCTTCTCGGTGGCGAAGCGCAACAGGTAGTGTGGCCCCCCGGCTTTCGGACCGGTACCGGAGAAGCCTTGGCCGCCGAATGGCTGCACGCCGACGACGGCGCCGATGATATCGCGATTGACGTAGACGTTGCCGACGCGGATGCGGCTGGCGACATGCTGGGTGAAGCTCTCGTTACGGCTGTGGACGCCGAACGTCAGGCCGTAGCCCTTGGCGTTGATGGCGTCGATGACGTCTTCCAACTGGTCGGCTCGATAGCGCGCGATGTGCAACAGAGGCCCGAACTGCTCAGCTTCCATCGATTCGATGCCGTCGATGGCGAAGGCCATGGGCGCCACGAAGGTGCCGTTGTCGGTCTGTGCCGGATCGAGCTTGGCTTCGGCGAGCACGCGCCCCTCGGCCTTCATCTTCTCGATATGGGCGAGCAGTCCTTCGCGAGCTTCCTCGTCGATGACCGGGCCGACGTCGGTGCCGAGATCGCGGGGATCACCGATCCGCAGCTCTTCCATGGCGCCACGCAGGATCTCGATGACGCGATCGGCAATATCTTCCTGCAGGTAAAGAACGCGGAGGGCGGAACAGCGCTGGCCGGCACTCTGGAACGCCGAGTGGACGACATCCGCGACGACCTGCTCGGGCAGGGCGGTAGAGTCGACGATCATCGCATTCATGCCGCCGGTCTCGGCGATCAACGTGGGCAGGGCGGCGTTCTCTCTCGCGGCCAGTGCCCGGTTGATGATTTGCGCGGTGTCGGTGGAGCCAGTGAAGACCACGCCAGTAATGCGGGGGTCGCTACTCAAGACGCTGCCCACGGTGGGGCCGTCGCCCGGCAGCAGCTGGACCACATCGCGTGGCATGCCGGCCTCGAACAGCAGTTCGATCACCCGGTTGGCGACCAGCGAGGTCTGCTCTGCGGGTTTGGCCAGCACGCTGTTGCCGGCCACGGCGGCTGCTACCAACTGCCCGGTGAAGATCGCCACCGGGAAGTTCCATGGGCTGATGGCGGCGAACACGCCCTTGCCCCTCATCATCAGCTCGTTGGACTCGCCGGTCGGCCCTGGCAGGGCGGTTGGCTCGGCGAACAGCTCGCGGGCGCGGGCGGCATAGTAGCGGCAGAAATCCACTGCCTCGCGAATCTCGTCGACGCCATCGGTGAGCAGCTTGCCGCCCTCGCGTGAACAGAGCGTCATCAATTCCGGCAGATGGGTTTCCATCAGATCCGCGTGGCGCTCGAGGATCGCTGCTCGCTCCTCGACCGGGGTCTCGCTCCAGCGGGGAAAGGCTTTCCAGGCAATATCGACGGCCTGTTGGGCGTGCTCGCGTGTCGCCCACTGGACGCTGCCCACCGGCTGACGGCGGTCGTAGGGGCTGGTGACAGGCTGGCGCTGGCTGTCGTCGTTGGCGATGTCGATACCCAATAGTGGCTTGGCGTGATATTCACGGTCCATGAACTCCGCCATGCGGTCGACGAGCGGCTGGTATTGACTGTTGATGTTCAAGTTGACGCCTTTGGAGTTCTTGCGTGCCGGACCGTAGATGTCCTTTGGCAGCGGAATTTTGGGATTGGCGAAGGTCGGGTAGGGCTTGAGTGTGGCGATCGGATGGACGCAGAGAGATTCGACCGCCACCCGCGGGTCGACCAGTTGGTGGACGAACGACGAGTTGGCGCCATTTTCCAGCAGCCGGCGGACCAGGTACGGCAGCAGGTCCTTGTGCGCGCCGACGGGGGCGTAGATGCGGCAGTAGGTGCCTCGCGGGGCGCGCTTGAGCGCCGCGTCATAGAGCGCCTCGCCCATGCCATGTAGTCGCTGGAACTCGAAGGCGCGATCGGCATCGTTGGCCAGCTCGAGAATGCTCGTGATGGTGTGAGCGTTGTGCGTCGCGAACTGGGGAAAAATGCGGCCCCGGGTATTGTCGGAGAGCAGGAATCGGGCGCAGGCGAGGTACGCCACATCCGTGCAAGCCTTGCGGGTATAGACCGGGTAGCCGTCGACGCCGAGCTTTTGCGATTCCTTGATCTCGGTATCCCAGTAGGCGCCCTTGACCAGCCGCAGGGGGATCTCGTCGCCCTGCTGATCGGCCAGGCGATTGATGTAGTGCAATACCGGCAGGCAGCGCTTGGCATAAGCCTGAACCACCAGGCCGAAGTGACCCCAGCCGCGGCAGACATCGCTCTCGAAAACCGCGCGGAAGACCTCGAGCGAGAGTTCAAGGCGGTCCACCTCTTCGGCGTCGACAGTCAGCGCCACATGGCGCTCCCGAGCCAGCTCCACGAGCTGCTTGACGGTGCCGACCAGTTCTTCGAGCACCTGGCTGCGGCGACCGAACTCGTAGCGTGGATGCAGAGCGGAAAGCTTGATCGAGACAGACGGGGCCGGCGTGCTGGCGTCCAGCTTGAGGCTGGTTTCACCGACCTGGCGGATTGCCGAGGCGTAGTCGTCGAAATAGCGCTTGGCGTCCTGACGGGTGCGGGCCGCTTCGCCCAGCATGTCGTAGGAGTAGGTATAGCCCTTGTTGAACAGCGGCTTGGAGCGCTTGAGCGCCTCGTCGATCGTGCGGCCCAGCACGAACTGCTGGCCCATGATCTTCATCGCCTGGTACATGGCGCTGCGAATCACCGGCTCGCCCATGCGATTGACCATGCGGTTGATGAAATTGGCCGGCTTGCCCTCCCTTGGCTTGTCCATCTGGATGACGTTGCCCGTCATCAGCAGGCCCCAGGTCGAAGCGTTGACGAACCACGACTCGCTCTGTCCCAGGTAGCGCTTCCAGTCGGCGACGCCCAGCTTGTCCTCGATCAGGGCATCAGCGGTGGCTTTGTCGGGAATACGCAGCAGTGCCTCCGCCAGACACATCAGCAGCACGCCTTCCTGGGTGTCGAGACTGTACTGCTGGAGCAGTTCGTCGATGGAGTCGACGGCGGTGTCCATGGTGCGAACATCGCGGACCAGCTGCGCCGTCTTGTCGCCGATGCGTGCGAAATCCGCCTCATCGGCGTCCAGCATGGCGCACAGCTGCTCGAGGTAGGCGTCCTCGTCAACCACATAGTGGTCGCTGATCCTGGCGAACAGCGTCGCCAGCGAGGTCTGCCAGGTAGCGGCATCCAGCATTTGGTCGGCTTTTAGCATTGTTTAACCCCGTGATAATCGGCGTCGGCGGTGGTGACCGCTTGCCGGAAGCGTACGGTGAACTGCGCCAAGGGATAGGCGTGGTGGCTGACTCTATCGTGAAACAGGTGGGCGGTACTTGCCAATTATCCGGGGGTATTTGCGAAAAAGGCCGGCTTTTCGCGCTAACGAGAGGGGCGTCGCAGCTGCATGGGAGGATGGCCGTAACGACGACGGAAGGCGTTGCTCAGGGCGCTTTGATTGGCGAATCCCGTACGTTCCGCGATATCCGCCAGTGGCATGTCGGTCAACGTGGTCAATTCACGAGCCCGGTTCAAGCGCAGCCGCATCACGAACTGATAGGGAGTGATGCCGGTCTGTTCGCGAAATCGTTCGGCGAAGTGTGCTTCGCTCAGACAGGCCAGTCGGGCCAGGTCAGAGACGCTCAGGCGCCGGTCCAGCCGTTCGAGAACGAACTGCTCGAGCCGCTGGACGTCGAGTGCTCGACTGGCTCGCTTGGCCAGCGAGGATGAGACGAGCGGCGCGTTCAGGCGGGCGTGCAGTGAACTGAGTAGGGTGGCGACCAGTAGATCCCCGGGCGCGTGACTGGCTTGGCCCATCTCGTTGATCAGGAACTGCAGGTAGTGCTGTAGTGATTCATCGAGAGAAAAATACCCCGGACGATCGAACAAGGCCCTCAATCGCCGATTCATCCCGGTCAGGGCAGAGGCATCGTCCGGCAGATCGATGATCAACTGGCGGTTGTCTCCGATGCCCTCGTAGTAATGTTCGATATTGGCGGGCACGAGGCAGCCCGAGAGTGGCGCCACGACACCTCCCTGGCCGGCGATCTCGAATTCCGCGTAACCGGACAGCCCGATCACGAGTTGGTGATAGTCGTGGTGGTGGTGCTGGATGGTATTGTCGAGTGGGGCCAGCCGGATCGTGTCGGTCATGGTGTTCGTCGCGACTTGACGTGTTCAGGCATGATACTCACTTCCGTGAAGCGCCTGATGGGCAGCCAGGTGATCGCGCAGTGCCATCAGCTCTTCCCGGCCTCTGCGAGAGAAGAGCGATCCGCCCTGGGCCGCTTGCCAAGGGCGGCCGTGTGTTTCCATCAGATGCTGGCTACAGCGGCGCAGGTTTTCCAGGTAAGCATCGTGCCGTATCGGGTAGCCGATCAAGGTATGCCAGCGTGCTTCACTGGCGCGGTTGTCCAGTACCGCGTCGAACAGGTCTAGAAGATCCTGTGACTGCGTTCGATAACGGGGGGTACGCGACAGCATCAGCGCCGCCACGGTGGCCAGGCTGATCAGCAGGCAGACGAGGAAGACCACGAAGAATAGTGGCATGCAGAGGCTCCGGGGCGCGGCAATCGGCACAGTTTACCATGCTGGCGGTGGCGCCCAAATGTCGCTGACACGCCGTTGGGCCAGGCACATCCGGCCCGATGTCGATCGCGCAGAGGTCGAAATGGAGGAAAGCGGAGCCGCCCGGGTGTCATGAGACCGTCATGCGGGGACGGTCGACCTCGGCGGCGGTCGCGCTGGCAACCGGCTGGAGAGGATTACGGGCTTGGCGGTGATCGTGCCTATCGCTGCCGTCCGCATAAAAAAACGCCGCGCAGGGCGCGGCGATAACGATCTTTACAGTAAGCTCGAGAATCCTGTAGCGACTGCTATTCAGTATCTCTTGAGCGTTATGAGTCGTTGTCGGTGAAAAAGTTCCTTGACGCGACCGAAGCTGCGGAACAGCTCGCGCTGGAGTCGGTATTTGCCCGCGTCAAGGCAATGCTCTGGCGCCGGAAGCAGTGGATATGTTCGGGTCCCATTGCCTGACCTGGCCGTTCTCGGCTACCCAGAACACGGTGACGCCCTGGCGTAGGCAGAACTCCTTCATCCCGGCCATCCGGCGGCGAAAATCGGAGGTGTCGGGAAGCGCCAGCGATACCTGGGCCGTCTCATCCGGCATTTCGCTGTCCTGGATGAGATAGAAGAAGGCTTGGGTGATCTCCATCCAGGGGTCCTGGCCGACATCGAGGCCGAGCTCTCCCCGGCAGTCGACGATCAGGCGCCGTTGCCCGAACACGGCCGTGGCTTCGAGATCGATTTCCGGTCGCGTGCCCAGCCGGCTGGCCCCACATCGATAGCCATTGCTGGCAAGCCAGTGGGACATCGCTTGTACGACATGAGTATGAGTTATGGTTGCCATCGTTTTTGTCATGAATTTAATTAATGTTATGAAATGACGCGATTAGCTTCTAGTTTGATATTTCAATGATAAGATTAACATAGACTCGTTTCCGGACAGATGCATAGTTCGTATAGGGTCACTCCGGTTCTGCATGGCCCGACGCGAGCAGCGCTTTCGTCTGTGAGTGGCGCCTTGAAGGAGGCATTTCAGTGAACTCTGTTGCCATGGCCATGGTTTTTTCCCGCCCGATGAAAAGTTGAAAAAAGATCAACAGGCCGCGTGATTGCCTGAATCAGTGACCGGAGTTGGCTATCCCTCATAGTTAAGATACTTCTATTTTAATATTAAAGTTCTAGTTTGATACGCGCGTTCGATAATGGCTGCCTGATACGCCAAGGCGCTGTGGCAAGTCCGTGACTTGAGGCGTCATCTTTCAGTCGGGGCGGCCGCAGTCTTTACCGAACATCTGCAAGAATATTGCTGGCCAACGGTTCCCATACCGCGGGCTAGCGTGAATAATCGCAGACCAATTCCGTTAGACTAAAGTAGGAGGTGGTCGTGGCTGACGCTCACTCGACCGACGCAGCAAGGCCCGCCCGACGGTATGCGTTGCTGATCGAAATGGCGCTGGCCGTGGGAGGATTCGCCATTGGCGTGGGCGAATTCACGATCATGGGGCTGATGCCGGACGTGGCCCAGGCTTTGAATATCTCCGAGCCGCAAGTGGGGCACGTCATCAGCGCCTATGCGCTGGGTGTCGTCGTGGGGGCACCATTGATTGCCGTCATGGGCTCGCACTTCTATCGGCGTCATCTGCTGCTGATGCTGATGGCCTTTTTCGCCCTCGGCAATATCGCCAGCGCCTTGGCACCGGATTATCACACCCTGATGGTCTTTCGCTTCATCTCCGGGTTGCCTCACGGCGCCTATTTTGGCGTCGCCTCCCTGGTCGCGGCTTCACTCGTACCCTCGCACAAGCGGGCTCAAGCGGTGAGCCGGGTCATGTCCGGCCTGACTATCGCCATGCTGATAGGTAACCCGCTCGCTACTTGGCTGAGTCAGATGATGAGTTGGCGTCTGGCCTTTGCCCTGGTCGGTGGCATTGCCGTCTTGACGGTCATTCTGGTGTTCATCTACCTACCCTTGAACCGACAAGAGAAGCGCAACAGCCCAGCCCAGGAACTCACCGCCCTCAAGCGTTCTCAGGTCTGGTTGACGCTGGGTGTCGGCGCGATCGGCTTCGCCGGCATGTTTTGTGTCTTCGCCTACCTGGCCCCGGTTCTCGTCAACGTGACGCAGGTATCGCCGTACTGGATTCCCGTGGCCCAAGCGGCGTTTGGTGCTGGCGCCATCATCGGCAATATCGTCGGCGGTAGGTTGTACGATCGCATGCAGCTCAAGGGGGTGGGCTGGTTGCTGGTCTGGTGCATCGCCATCCTGTTGCTCTTTCCGTTGGCGGCGCAGTCGCTATGGTCGATTCTGTTGATCTGCGTGGCGGTCGGTACCATGGTCTCGCTGTCACCGGCGCTGCAGACACGACTGATGGATGTGGCTGCGGATGCCCAAACGCTGGCTGCCGCTTCCAATCACGCCGCTTTCAATGTGGCCAACGCGCTGGGGCCATGGCTCGGCGGCATGGCCATCAGCGCCGGGCTGGGCTGGACCGTGACCGGGTACGTCGGTGCGGCGACAGCTGCAGCGGGGCTGGTCGTATTCTTCTTCGCCTATCGCCAACAGCGTCGGCACGGCTGAGTGCGGTGGGATCGAGTCGAATCGAATCGGTGAATCGGATAGGGTCCTGACCCGGCTGGGTCAGGACCGTCAAGCGCGGTACACGGGAATCAAACGGTCTCGGTGACGGCGTCCGTGGGGGCGGGAACGGCAACGTATGCGTCCTCGCTGGGACAGCGTTCGCACTTGATACTGACAGCCGCCTGTTCTTCTGCGTCAGGGGATGTCATCGGTAACGGCTGCTCATGCCCACAAGCACGACAGCATGCCATCAATGAACTTTCGGATTGCTTGACCGTGAACATTTCCATCGGGTTCTCCTTAACCATGAGGTGCGGCGCGTGCTCCGCAAATCCTGTACGACTATAGTCTGACACTAACTGTATAGCCGAGCACGGGAAATGCAAGATCGGGCAGTGGCGAAGAGCCCGAAAGCTCACCATGGCAGCGGCGACGAGGTCGGGGCATTGAATGCCGCCGGTGCGCCGGCCCTCTCGGGATTTTGCCCAACTCCTTGGCTTGTTGCGCCGTTTTTCTCCATGGCGCGAGCCCGGGGCTGCAGCCGTTCGTCGATCGGCCGGCCACTTTCCTGACGGCAAGGGGCGGCTTTCACTGACGGCTCCAACGTGCCCTGATGTAGCCGACGATGCGAAACGGCGGATGACGAACGCTCTCCACGGTCACCCCGTGAAGCTGCTCTCCGCTGACGCGCATTCTGCCGGAGGCCAGGTGCTCCAGATATTGGATCTGTAGAATCCCTTCCCGTTCGAGCAGATAGAGGCCGTCCTGCTGAAACTTGTCGCACGGCAGGACGGCGGCCAGATCCCCCTCGAACAGGAAATCAAACGATTCGTTTTCTGCCGGTGTCACCAGATGACAATCCTGGGTCAGCAACTGGAGCGTCGACATCGCGTCAGGCTCCGCCTGCTGTTGCTCCCAGGGAGCCGCCAGATGCGAGTGGATGCTCAAGACGGCTCGGCTCGACATCTGTGAGTCGACCGCCATCGCATTGAGAACGTCATCGTCGAGGAGCTGCTTGATCGAACAGCTCAAGGCCGAGGTGAGCGCCACGAGACGCTCATGGCCGATCTGCTTGATGGTGCCTGACTCCCAATAGGAAATCGTGACGTCAGAGACGCCCACCCGTCTTGCCAGTGCAGCTTTGCTCATTCCTGCCTGAAGGCGGAGTTGTTTGATTCGTGGTCCTAACCCGTCCATCCATGAATCTCGCCTGCGTATTGGTGCTGTGAGGATATCCACTCATTACCGAAGTATGTTTCGGGTTGCGAGCTTGTTGTCGTATGTTTGTCTAATTTTACGATCCAAGCGTTGGCGCGAAGCGAAGAATCGTCAAGGCACAATTTCATTGCCTCGGTGGGTTCCGGTTTCCCGATGCTCGTTCCCCCCTACGTCTCCACACGCAGGGTAGGGACAGCCAGCGCTGCAGCCTCCCCCCGGGAAGGCGTACAATTACTGCGCTCGTTCATCAACGGAATGGAATTCATGACGGTACGCACGCGCATCGCGCCTTCGCCTACTGGCGATCCCCATGTCGGCACAGCTTACATCGCACTCTTCAATCTCTGCTTCGCTCGCCTGCACGGCGGCCAGTTCATTCTGCGGATCGAAGATACCGATCGTCAGCGCTCCACGGCCGAGTCGGAGAAAATGATTCTCGACTCCCTGCGCTGGCTGGGGCTGGACTGGGATGAAGGGCCGGATATCGGTGGACCTCACGGCCCTTATCGGCAAAGTGAACGGGGCTCCATCTACGCTCAGCACGCCGAACGGCTGCTCGAGGATGGGCATGCCTTCAAATGCTATCGCACCAGCGAAGAGCTGGACGCGCTGCGTGAAGAGCGAAGGGCGGCGGGGCTGCATCTGGCGTTGAAACCTCACGACCTGGCGCTGGATCCCGAGGAGCAGCGCAGACGGGAGGCGGCCGGCTATCCCTACGTCATTCGATTGCAGGTGCCTTCCGAGGGGGTCTGTGTCGTCCAGGACATGCTTCGTGGTCAGATAGAGGTCGATTGGGCCCAGGTCGACGCGCAGATCCTCATGAAGTCGGACGGTATGCCGACCTACCATCTGGCCAATGTAGTCGATGACCATCTGATGGGGATCACCCACGTCCTCAGGGGCGAAGAGTGGATCAACTCCGCGCCCAAGCATCAATTGCTCTACGAATATTTCGGCTGGCCGATGCCGGAGCTGTGCCACATGCCGTTGCTGCGCAACCCGGACAAGTCGAAGTTGTCCAAGCGCAAGAATCCGACCTCGATCAACTACTATCGCCGGATGGGGTTCCTGCCGCAGGCGGTCACCAACTACCTCGGGCGGATGGGATGGTCGATGCCGGACGACCGCGAGAAGTTCAGTCTCGATGAGATGATGGCTCACTTCGACCTTCAGCGGGTCTCGTTGGGTGGCCCGGTTTTCGATCTGGACAAATTGAGCTGGCTCAACGGTGTCTATATCCGTGAAGACCTGGACGATGCGGCGCTCCTGGAGGCGTTGCGCGAGTGGGCTTTCAACGAGGTGTATGTCGGACAGATCCTGCCCCAGATTCGCCCGCGGATCACCACGCTCTCCGATGCGATGCCGCTGGCCGGCCATTTCTTCGCCGGCCTACCTGCAATCGACGAGAAGAGCTTCGACAGCGTCAACCTCGAACGCGAGACGCTGGTGGCGCTGCTGCAGTTCCTGGTATGGCGGCTGGAGACCGTTGCGCGCTGGGAAAAGGACAAGCTGCTGGAGCAGGTCAAGCTGCTGGCGGGATACTTCGAATTGAAGATGAAGGCTTTTCTGGCGCCCGTGTTCATCGCGGTGACGGGAAGCTCCCACTCGACCTCGGTACTCGATGCCATGGCGATTCTTGGCTCG
The DNA here is from genome assembly GCF_003206615.1 of Salinicola acroporae. Lineage (GTDB taxonomy): Bacteria > Pseudomonadota > Gammaproteobacteria > Pseudomonadales > Halomonadaceae > Salinicola > Salinicola acroporae. The sequence continues at coordinate 112,551 of NZ_PZJW01000010.1, forward strand.
GACGTCACGCGGGCGCGCCTTCGCCATGCGATCGAGGTGCTCGGCGGTGTTTCCAAGAAGCAGGCCAAGCGTCTCGAGAAGCAGTATCGCGAGCTGTAACTCGGTACCCGACATGTCAGGGCCGATGTGATTTTTTCTGTCTAAAGCGTTGACTTATCAGTGGGATGGCCGTATATTTCGCCCCGTTCTTGGAACGGGGCCTTAGCTCAGCTGGGAGAGCGCAACACTGGCAGTGTTGAGGTCAGCGGTTCGATCCCGCTAGGCTCCACCACAAGAACCGACCTCTGCGTCGTCTTCAGCGTCCCATTCGTCTAGTGGTCCAGGACACCGCCCTTTCACGGCGGTAACAGGGGTTCGAACCCCCTATGGGACGCCACTTCTTTTCTGCTCCATTCCCTCTACCGATATCCAGCTTCGTGGGTTTTCACGACTGTTGATAACTGTTCGGTATCGATCCTTCCGGGCTTGACATTCTGCCGGCTTTTCCACCGTGCGCGATTCGCGGCTTCCTTGACGCCGCTAACTTACTGAAAATAGGTAAACGAAATTTTTCTCTATAAAAATCAACAGCTTATTTGTGGTTAAAAATTAAGCAATCTGTTGGCAGCGCGCTTCTGGAGGCGGTTTGGTGACATTATCGAGGGGTTTTGAACAGGCTTATCCACAGGAAGTGTGGAAATCTTTGCCGCCCGCGGGCCGGGCATGAAAAAGCCGCCGGTCGTTCCGGCGGCATCGGGTTGGGTCGCTGGTGCGCTGCTGGGCTATTTCTTCGGGTAATCCCGCTTGTCGTAGCCAGTGTACAGCTGGCGCGGACGGCTGATCCGGTAGCCGTTGGTGATCATCTCGTTCCAGTGGGAGATCCAGCCGACGGTGCGTGCCATGGCAAAGATCACCGTGAACATGTTGGTTGGAATGCCTATGGCCTTGAGGATGATCCCGGAGTAGAAGTCGACGTTGGGATAGAGCTTGCGCTCGATGAAATATTCGTCCTCCAGCGCGATCTGCTCCAGGCGCTTGGCGATCTGCAGTTGTGCGTCGTCGCCGACCCCCAGCTCTCCGAGGACCTCGTCGCAGGTCTCCTTCATCACCTTGGCGCGGGGATCGAAGTTGCGGTAGACCCGGTGGCCGAAGCCCATCAGCTTGAACGGATCGTCCTTGTCCTTGGCCTTGTCGATAAAGCGCTGGATATTCTCTTCCGAGTCGTCGCCGATCTCGTCCAGCATCGCCAGTACCGCCTCGTTGGCGCCGCCATGCGCCGGCCCCCAGAGTGCGGCGATGCCGGCGCTGATGCAGGCAAAGGGGTTGGCGCCGGTGGAACCGGCCAGGCGCACGGTGGAGGTCGAGGCATTCTGCTCATGATCGGCGTGCAGCATGAAGATACGATCCATCGCCTTGGCGATGACGGGATTGACCTCATAATGCTCGCACGGGTTGCCGAACATCATGTGCAGGAAGTTTTCGGAGTAATTGAGGTCGTTGCGCGGATACATGAATGGCTGGCCGATGTTGTACTTGTGACACATCGCTGCCAGCGTCGGCATCTTGGCGATCAAGCGTATGGCGCTGACGTGACGCTGATCGGCCTGAGTGATGTCCAGGTTGTCATGATAGAAGGCAGCCAGCCCGCCGACGACGCCGCAGAGAACGGCCATGGGGTGTGCGTCACGGCGAAACCCCTTGTAGAAGTTGACGATCTGCTCGTGAACCATGGTGTGACGACCGATGGTATCCCTGAACTTCTCGTACTCCTCGGAGGAGGGGAGTTCGCCGAACATCAGGAGATAGCAGAGTTCGACGTAGTTGGAGTTCTCGGCCAGTTGCTCGATTGGGTATCCACGATGGAGCAGCGTGCCGGCGGCGCCGTCGATATAGGTGATGCTGGACTCGCACGAAGCGGTGGCGACGAAGCCAGGGTCGTAGGTGAACAGGCCTTCTGCAGTCAGGCTGCGGACGTCGATGACATCGGGGCCGACGGTACCGGGGTATACCGGCAATTCGATGGTGTTGTCGACACCATCGACCGATAGTTTCGCTTTTCTGTCAGCCATGTAGGCCTCCTTTATCGTGACATAAGCCTTTGTCTTTACTGCCTGCGGGCGGAAAAAAGAGTTTGCCCACTATAGATTTCCGCGGGGGTTTGTCAATTCGCCTAGGTCGCGTTGACACCGTGGTTGCGGCGTTTGTCCCGGATTGTAGAAGAGGTGGCGGGGTGCCGGGGGTAAGGAATGGCACCGGGGATGCTCGGACCGAGTCACCATCATACCCATCGATGGGGTCGAGCCGACAGCGACAAAAGAAATTTCGTTCGACTGTCGACAACCTGCGAGCCGATGGCGACGGGGAGCAGGCGGACATTTTTCCCGTGGGTGGCCTGTGTGATGATTTGTCATACCGTTACCCAAACCCTATAATCTGCAACCGCACGATATGGCATCGTCAGCCGGTTGGGGCCGCATCGGAACTGCATCTTGCGACCGTGTCCAGCTTCTAAAAACCACCGCCCTGAACGGGCACGACCCGTTTGGGTTAAGAGAGTGTTTAAGAGCCGTGAATAGCAAACGTCCAGTAAACCTCGACCTGTCCACCATCCATTTTCCACTTCCCGCACTCACCTCTATCGCACATCGCATCACAGGCGTCATCCTTTTCGTCGGGCTGATCTTCGGCTTCTGGGCGCTGGATGCTTCGCTCTCCTCTCCCGAGGGATTCGAATCGGTGCGTGATGCGTTGGCGCACAACGTGTTGGCGAAGCTGGTTGCCTGGGGCCTGCTCTCGGCACTCGGTTTCCACTTTGTCGCGGGGATCAAGCACCTGCTGATGGATACCGGCTACGGTGTCGATCTCGAGGGTGGCAATCTCAAGGCGCAGATCACCGTTGTGATCAGTGCCGTTCTGGTGGTTCTGGCAGGAGTCTGGGTATGGTAACCAATATCACGAATCTGGGCCGCAGTGGCTTGTCCGACTGGCTGATCCAGCGTGTTTCCGCGGTGGTGCTGGCGCTCTATGCGCTGTTCGTCGTGGCCTACCTGCTGTTTCATCCGAACCTGGACTACGTCACCTGGAGCGGCCTGTTCTCCCAGACCTGGATGCGCATCTTCTCCTTGCTGGCCTTCATATCCATGGCTGCTCATGCCTGGGTTGGTCTGTGGACGGTCTCCACCGACTATCTCAAGCACACCGGTGTTCGCTTCGCCTTCCAAGCCGTCGTGATTCTCGCCATCTTCGTTTTTCTGGTTTGGGGCGTTCAAGTCCTCTGGGGAGCCTGATCCATGTCAACCATGCGTAACCTGACTTTTGACGCCATCATCATCGGCGGTGGCGGTTCCGGCCTGAGGGCGGCGCTCGAGCTGGCCAAATCCGGCAAGAAGACAGCGGTGCTTTCCAAGGTTTTTCCGACGCGGTCGCATACCGTTTCCGCGCAGGGCGGCATTACCTGTGCCATCGCTTCCGCCGACCCCAATGACGATTGGCGCTGGCACATGTACGACACCGTCAAGGGCGGCGACTATATCGCCGACCAGGACGCGGCCGAGTACCTCTGCTCCGAGGGGCCGAAGGCAGTGTTCGAACTCGAGCACATGGGGCTGCCTTTCTCGCGTTTCGACAACGGGCGTATCTACCAGCGCCCATTCGGCGGTCAATCCAAGGACTTCGGCAAGGGTGGTCAGGCGGCACGCACCTGCGCCGCGGCCGACCGTACCGGCCACGCGTTGCTGCACACGCTCTATCAGAACAACCTGAAGAACAATACGGTGTTCCTTGACGAGTGGTACGCCATCGACCTGGTCAAGAATGCCAACGGCGATGTCGTCGGCTGCATCGCGCTGTGTATCGAGACCGGCGAGATCGTGCATGTCAAATCCAAGGCGACCGTATTGGCGACCGGTGGTGCGGGCCGTATCTATGCCTCGACGACCAATGCCCTGATCAATACCGGCGATGGCATCGGCATGGCGCTGCGCGCCGGCTTCCCGATGCAGGACATGGAGATGTGGCAGTTCCACCCGACCGGTATCTACGGTGCCGGTACGCTGGTGACGGAAGGCTGTCGCGGCGAGGGCGGCTACCTGATCAACAAGGACGGCGAACGTTTCATGGAGCGCTACGCGCCCAACGCCAAGGATCTGGCTGGCCGCGACGTCGTCGCCCGGTCCATGGTCATGGAGGTACTCGAGGGCCGCGGTTGTGGCGAAAATGGCGACCACGTCATGCTGAAGCTCGATCACCTGGGCGAAGAAGTGCTGATGAAGCGCCTGCCGGGTATCGTCGAGCTGTCCAAGACCTTTGCCCACGTGGATCCGGTCAAGGAGCCGATCCCGGTCACGCCGACCTGTCACTACATGATGGGCGGGATTCCGACCAACGTGCACGGCCAGGCCATCACCCAGGATGGCGATGGCAACGACCAGATCGTCAACGGTCTGTTTGCCTGCGGCGAGGCGGCCTGCGTCTCGGTGCACGGCGCCAACCGCCTGGGTGGCAACTCGCTGCTCGATCTGGTGGTGTTCGGTCGCGCTGCCGGGATCTATATCGACAAGGCGCTCAGCGATGGTATCGAGTATCTCGATGCCTCGGCGTCGGACATCGAGCGTGCTACCAGTCGGCTGGCGCGCTGGAATGAGTCCAGCGGTGGCGAGTCCGTGCCCGAGCTCAAGGCCGAGTTGCAGAACACCATGCAGAATGCTTTCGGTGTCTTCCGGCAGGAAGACAACATGCAGGAAGGCGTCAAGAAACTGGCGGAACTGCGCGAGCGCATCGGACAGGCCCATTTGGGCGACAAGTCCGATGTCTTCAACACGGCGCGCGTCGAAGCCCTGGAACTCGACAACCTGCTGGAGGTGGCCGAGGCTACCGCGATCGCGGCGCTCGATCGCAAGGAGAGTCGAGGTGCTCACTCGCGCTACGACTATCCGGATCGCGACGACGTCAACTGGCTCAAGCACTCGCTCTTTCATCCGGGCGACAAGACTGTGACCAAGCGTGATGTCAATTTCACGCCGAAGACGGTCGATACTTTCGAGCCGAAAGTCCGTACCTACTAAGGGGGTTGTCAACGATGTCCAATCTGCAGGTTTCCGTTTACCGCTACAACCCTGAAACCGATTCCGCTCCCTACATGCAGGAGTTTCAGATCGATACCCAGGGGCGCGATCTGATGGTTCTCAATATCCTGACCATGATCAAGGACCAGGATAGCTCGCTGGCTTTCCGTCGCAGCTGTCGCGAGGGTGTGTGCGGCTCCGACGGCATGAACATGAACGGCACCAACGGGCTGGCCTGCATCACGCCGCTGTCGGACGTGGTCAAGGACAACAAGCTGGTGCTGCGCCCGCTGCCCGGGTTGCCCGTGATGCGCGATCTGGTGGTCGACATGGGGCTGTTCTACAAGCAATACGAGCGCATGCAGCCGTACTTGCAGAACGATACCGCGGCGCCGGCCATCGAGCGTCTGCAGTCGCCGGAGGAGCGCGACAAGCTGGACGGGCTCTACGAGTGCATTCTATGTGCCTGTTGCTCGACGTCGTGCCCGTCCTTCTGGTGGAATCCGGACAAGTTCGTCGGTCCGGCCGGCCTGCTGCAGGCCTATCGCTTCCTGGCGGATTCACGCGACAACGCCACCCAGGCGCGGTTGGCCGAGCTGGAAGACCCGTTCAGCCTGTTCCGTTGCCGCGGCATTATGAACTGCGTCGCCGTCTGTCCGAAGGGGCTGAATCCCACCCGGGCGATCGGCAAGATTCGCGAAATGCTGTTGTCCAACGCGACCTGATCGTCAAAGGCGGCATCTACGACTTAAATCGTAGCGCTGGGCTTGTTATCATACCGCCACGCTACTGGCTGCGACTCGATGTCGCAGCCGGCCAGAGCTCAAGATGTCAGCCGGTGCCTAGTGCACCGGCTTTTAACGATCATGGAGACGCCTTGAAGGGCATGGTCGTTGGCCGTCTCGCGACGGTTCCGGAGTGACGCCGAGGCGCAGCTGCGACCGGCGCCGACAACACCCCATCAGTGTAGGGTGAACGAGAGATGCAAGAAGGCATAATGGAGTTGATGTGGCGCACTTCCCACATGAGCGGCGGCAACGCCCACTATGTGGAAGCGCTCTACGAGCAGTACCTGGATGATCCCGCGACCGTTCCCGATGAGTGGCGCCAAGCTTTCGAGCAGTTGCCACGTCTGGAAGGCTCTCCCTCCCAAGATGTTCCCCTCAGCCCGATACGGGAGCAGTTCTATCAACTGTCGCGCGAGCGTCGCGCCCCGGCGACCGCCGCCACCGGCAGTAGCGAGAACCGCAAGCAGGTCAAGGTTCTTCAGCTGATCAACGCGTATCGATTCCGAGGCCATCAGCGCGCGAACATCGATCCGCTCGGCTTGCGTAAGCCCGACACGGTCCCCGATCTCGATCTCTCCTTTCATGACCTGACTCAAGCCGACATGAACACCGAGTTCCAGACCGGTTCGTTCTTTCTGGGCAAGGAGGAAGCGTCCCTCAAGGAGATCGTCGAGGCGCTCGAGCAGACTTACTGTCGCTCGATTGGCTGCGAGTTCATGCATATCGTCAACACCGAGGAGAAACGCTGGCTGCAGCAGCGCTTCGAGTCGGTCCGTTCCAAGCCGAAATACAGTCAGAGCGAACGCGAGCACCTGCTGGAGCGCCTGACCGCGGCCGAGGGGCTGGAGAGCTATCTGGCTTCCAAGTATCCGGGCACCAAGCGCTTCGGTCTGGAGGGTGGGGAGTCCTTCATCCCGATGATGGACGAGGTGATCCAGCGCAGCGGCAATTATGGCGTCAAGGAAGTGGTGATCGGCATGGCCCACCGCGGACGCCTCAACCTGCTGGTGAACATCCTCGGCAAGAGCCCGTCGGAATTGATCGACGAGTTCGACGGCAAGAAGCAGATCGAGCAGGGCTCCGGCGATGTCAAGTATCACCAGGGCTTCAGTTCCAACGTCATGACCCCCGGTGGCGAAGTCCATCTGGCGCTGGCGTTCAATCCCTCGCATCTGGAGATCGTCTCCCCGGTTGTGGAAGGCTCCGTACGAGCGCGCCAGGATCGCCGCCAGGACGACGAGGGCCAGCAGGTCCTGCCGGTGGTGGTCCACGGCGACGCCGCCTTCGCCGGCCAGGGCGTGGTGATGGAAACCTTCCAGATGTCGCAGACCCGCGGTTACAAGACCGGCGGCACGCTGCACATCGTGATCAACAACCAGGTCGGTTTCACCACCTCGCGTGCCGACGATGCCCGTTCCACCGAGTACTGCACCGACATCGCCAAGATGGTTCAGGCGCCGATTCTGCACGTCAACGGTGACGATCCGGAAGCGGTGCTTCACGCGACCCAGGTTGCCGTGGACTATCGCAAGGAGTTCCAGCGCGACGTCGTGATCGACCTGGTCTGCTACCGTCGGCGTGGCCACAACGAGGCCGACGAGCCCTCCGGCACCCAGCCCCTGATGTACTCCAAGATCAAGTCGCACAAGTCGACGCGGACGCTCTACGTGGAGCAACTGATCAAGGAGGGCGTGCTGAACGAGGAGCAGGCCAAGCAGATGGGCGAGCAGTATCGGGACGATCTGCTGGCCGGCAACCATGTCGCCAACGCGCTGGTGAAGCAGCCCAACACCGGATTGTTCGTCGATTGGACGCCGTATCTGGGGCATGAGTGGAGCGGCGACACCGATACCAGTTGCGATCTCGATCAGCTGACCCAGCTGGCGCAGAAGATGAGCGAGATCCCCAACGGCATCGACGTCCAGCGCCAGGTTGCGCGGGTCTACGAGGAGCGGCGCAAGATGCTGGCCGGCAACCAGCCGCTCAACTGGGGATTCGCCGAGACCCTGGCCTACGCCACCCTGGTCGACGCCGGACATCCGGTGCGCCTGACAGGGCAGGATACCGGCCGAGGCACGTTCTCTCATCGGCATGCCGTGGTGCACAACCAGGCCGATGCCTCGACCTATGTCCCGTTGCAGCATATCAAGGACGACCAGCCCGCCTTCGCCATCTACGACTCCTTCCTGTCGGAAGAGGCCGTCCTGGCATTCGAATACGGCTACGCCACGACCGCGCCCAACTCGCTGATCATCTGGGAAGCCCAGTTCGGCGACTTCTTCAACGGTGCTCAGGTCGTGGTCGACCAGTTCATCTCCTCGGGCGAGTCGAAATGGGCACGTCTCTGCGGTCTGACGCTGTTGTTGCCGCATGGCTATGAAGGGCAGGGGCCGGAGCACTCCTCCGCGCGCCTCGAGCGCTTCCTGCAGCTGTGTGCCGAGCACAACATGCAGGTCTGCGTGCCGACCACGCCGGCGCAGATATTCCATCTGCTGCGTCGTCAGGTGATCCGACCGCTGCGCAAGCCGCTGATCGTGATGTCGCCCAAGAGCCTGCTGCGCCACAAGGATGCCACCTCGACCATGGAAGAGCTGTCGGAAGGGCGCTTCCAGATGGTCATCCCCGATGTCGGCGAACGGGATCCCCAGCAGGTCAAGCGAGCCGTGCTCTGCTCGGGCAAGGTCTACTACGATCTCGCGACCTACCGGTCCGAAAACGAGCGTGACGACACGGCGATCATTCGTGTCGAGCAGCTCTATCCTTTTCCCAAGGACGAGCTGTGGGAGGCGCTCAAGACCTATCCGAACCTGGAGCAGGTCGTCTGGTGTCAGGAGGAGCCTCTCAACCAGGGCGCCTGGTACCAGAGTCAGCACCATCTGCGCCTGGTGGCGGGTATGGTGCGAGAGGGATTGGATCACAGCCTCAAGTTCGCGGGTCGTCCGGCTTCTGCCGCGCCAGCCGCGGGCTACATGTCTGTCCATGTGGCCCAGCAGAGCCAACTGGTCGACGACGCTTTCAACGCGTAAGACGCCTTGCCGCTGAGACAGGCGCGAGAGAAAAGAGACTAAGGATACGACATGGCTACTGATATCAAAGCGCCGACTTTTCCCGAATCCGTTGCCGAGGGAACGGTCGCCACTTGGCACAAGAAAGTGGGCGACAGCGTCGAGCGCGATGAACTGATCGTCGAGATCGAGACCGACAAGGTCGTCCTCGAGGTGGTGGCGCCCGAGGCCGGCACGCTCTCCGAGATCAAGATCGAAGAGGGCGACACCTGCGAATCCGAGCAGGTGCTGGGTGTTCTCGGCGCGGCTTCGGAAGGCGGCAAGAGTGAAGAGAAGCCGGCCGCCGAAGAGAAGTCCGACGGCAAGGACAAGTCGGGCAGCGAGAAGCCGGCGGCCAAGCCTGCCGCGTCCGGCAAGAGTTTTGAGGTCAAGGCGCCGAGCTTCCCTGAATCCGTGCAGGAAGGCACCGTCGCCAGCTGGACCAAGAAAGTCGGTGAAGCGGTCAAGCGCGATGAAGTCCTGGCCGAGATCGAGACTGACAAGGTCGTGCTGGAAGTCGTCGCCCCGGCCGACGGCGCGCTCTCCGAGATCAAGGTCGAGGAAGGTGAGGTCGTCGAATCCGAGGCGCTGCTGGCCGTCTTCTCCGAGGGGGCAGGTGGCGAGGGCGACGGTGGGGCTTCCGCCGAATCCGCCGACGATCAGGATGAGGCACCTGCCGCCGATGGCGAAGAAGACACCAAGGTGGATGGCAAGATTCTGGCCCCTGCTGCGCGCAAGCTGGCGGCCGAGAACGATCTCGATGTCAGCAAGATCGAGGGCACTGGCAAGGGCGGTCGGATATTGAAGGAAGACGTGCAGAAGGCGGTCAAGGATGGCTCGGCGAAGAAATCCGCCAAGCCGGCTGCCGCTTCCGCACCGAAAGCGGCTGCAGCGCCGGCGGTCGAGGGCGAGCGTCCCGAGCAGCGTGTGCCGATGAGCCGCCTGCGCCAGACCATCGCCAAGCGCCTGGTCCAGGCCCAGCAGACCGCGGCCATGCTGACCACCTACAATGAGGTGGACATGAGCGCGGTGATGGCGCTGCGCAGTGAATACAAGGACACCTTCCTCAAGGCGCACGACGTCAAGCTCGGTTTCATGGGCTTCTTCGTCAAGGCGGCGACCGAGGCGCTCAAGCGCTTCCCCGACGTCAACGCCTCCATCGATGGCACCGACATCGTCTACCACGGCTATCAGGATATCGGTGTCGCGGTCTCCACGCCGCGCGGTCTGGTGGTGCCGGTGCTGCGTGACACCGACAGCATGAAGCTGGCCGATGTCGAGAAGGCGATCGGCGACTTCGGCAAGCGCGGTCGCGAGGGCAAGCTCGGCATCGACGACATGCAGGGCGGCACCTTCACCATTACCAATGGCGGCATCTTCGGCTCGCTGATGTCGACGCCGATCCTGAACCCGCCGCAGACCGCGATCCTGGGAATGCACAAGATCCAGGAGCGTCCGATGGCGGTGAACGGCAAGGTCGAGATTCGCCCGATGATGTATCTCGCCGTCTCCTACGACCATCGCATGATCGACGGCAAGGACGCGGTCCAGTTCCTGGTGGCGATCAAGTCGCTGCTGGAAGACCCGGCGCGCCTGCTGCTGGATATCTGATGACCGGGGCCCGGGCCTCTCGCGTCCGGGCCAGCGGATATTCGCACCGTCGCACACGAATTCGAAGACTGAACGTCAAACGAAGCGAACAGGAAACTTTTCATGGCCGATAAATTCGATGTGATCGTCATTGGCGCTGGCCCGGGAGGCTACGTCGCCGCGATTCACGCCGCGCAACTGGGCCTCAAGACTGCCTGCGTCGAGAAGTGGGTCAACAAGGAAGGCAAGACGGTTCACGGCGGTACCTGCCTGAACGTGGGCTGTATCCCCTCCAAGGCACTGCTGGAGACGTCTCACAAGTTCGTCGAGACGCGCGATCATTATGCCGAGATCGGCATCAATGTCGGCGATGTCGCCACCGACGTGAAGAAGATGATGGAGTTCAAGAACAGCGTCATCGCCAAGAATACCGGCGGTATCAGCATGCTGTTCAAGTCCAACGGCGTCACGGCACTGGAAGGCACTGGCAAGCTGCTCGATGGCAAGAAGGTCGAAGTGACCGGTCACGACGGCAAGACCGAGACCTACGAGGCCGACAACGTCATCATCGCCTCCGGTTCGGTCCCGGTGAACATTCCGCCGGCACCGATGACCGACGATATCATCGTCGATTCCGCCGGTGCGCTGGAATTCGCCGAGGCGCCCAAGCGGTTGGGCGTGATCGGTGCCGGGGTCATCGGCCTGGAACTGGGCAGCGTGTGGAGCCGTCTGGGCAGTGAAGTCACCGTGCTCGAGGCGCTGGACACCTTCCTGCCGATGGTCGATCAGGCGATTGCCAAGGATGCCCAGAAACTGTTCAAGAAACAGGGCCTGGACATCAAGATGGGCGCGCGGGTGACTGGCTCCGAGATCAAGGGCAAGGGCAAATCCCGCGAAGTCGTGGTCCAGTACACCGACAGCGAGGGCGAGCAGGAACAGACCTTCGACAAGCTGATCGTCTGTGTCGGCCGCAAGCCCTATACCGAAAATCTGCTCGACGACGGCGCCGGTATCAAGCTCGACGAGCGCGGCTTCATCTTCGTCGACGACCAGTGCCGTACCAATGTTCCCGGCGTCTACGCCATCGGCGACGTGGTTCGCGGCCCAATGCTGGCCCACAAGGCGTCGGAAGAGGGCGTCATGGTCGCCGACATCATTGCCGGTCAGAAACCGGAGATGAACTACGACGCGATTCCCAGCGTCATCTACACGGCGCCGGAAGTGGCCTGGGTCGGTATCAACGAGCAGCAGGCGAAGGAGCAGGGCATCGAGGTCAAGACCGGTGCCTTCCCGTTCTCGGCCAGTGGTCGCGCACTTGCGAACAACGCGCCGGAAGGGATGGTCAAGGTCATCGCCGATGCCGAAACCGACCGCGTCCTGGGTATCCACATTCTCGGCCAGCACGCCGGTGAATTGATCGCCCAGGGCGTGATCGCCATGGAGTTCGGTTCCAGTGCCGAAGACCTGGCGCTGACCTGTTTTGCACATCCGACGCTGTCGGAAGCGGTGCACGAGGCGGCACTGGCTGTCGATGGGCATGCCATCCACATGGCCAACCGCAAGAAACGCAAGTAGTCGTTCTCCAGCGTTTCCTGCACTAGGTGCCATTCCCATGGGAATGGCACGGGGGCGACGGGCCGATTGACCGGCTCGTTGCCATTCGAGTCACATGCAACCTAATGGCATGAATCGATGAACCTTCACGAGTATCAGGGCAAACAGCTGTTTGCCGATTATGGTCTTCCCGTTTCCAAAGGCTTCGCCGTCGACACGCCGGACGAAGCCGCGCAGGCCTGCAAGAAAATCGGTGGCGACAAGTGGGTCGTCAAGGCCCAGGTTCACGCGGGCGGCCGCGGCAAGGCCGGCGGCGTCAAGCTGATCAAGAGCCCGGAAGAAGCCAAGGCATTCGCCGAGCAGTGGCTGGGCAAGAACCTGGTGACCTATCAGACCGACGAGAAGGGTCAGCCGGTCGCCAAGATCCTGGTCGAAAACTGCACCGATATCGCCAGCGAGCTCTATCTGGGCGCGGTGGTCGATCGTGCCACCCGTCGCGTGGTCTTCATGGCCTCGACCGAAGGCGGTGTCGAGATCGAGAAGGTCGCCGAAGAGACGCCCGAGAAGATCCTCAAGGCCGAGATCGACCCGCTGGTCGGCGCGCAGCCGTACCAGGCCCGGGAGCTGGCTTTCCAACTGGGCCTGAACAAGGATCAGATCAAGCAGTTCACCAAGATCTTCCTGGGTCTCTCCAAGCTGTTCCACGACAAGGATCTGGCGCTTCTCGAGATCAACCCGCTGGTGATCACCGACGAAGGCAATCTTCACTGCCTCGACGCCAAGATCAATCTCGACGCCAATGCCATGTATCGCCATCCGGATCTGCAGGCGATGCGTGACCCTTCGCAGGAAGACGAGCGCGAGGCCCACGCCCAGGAGTGGGAACTCAACTACGTCGCCCTCGACGGCAACATCGGTTGCATGGTCAATGGCGCCGGTCTGGCCATGGGCACCATGGACATCGTCAACCTCAACGGTGGCAGCCCGGCCAACTTCCTTGATGTCGGCGGCGGCGCGACCAAGGAGCGAGTGGCGGAGGCGTTCAAGATCATCCTCTCCGACACCAATGTCAAAGCCGTACTGGTCAACATCTTCGGCGGCATCGTGCGCTGTGACATGATCGCCGAAGGCATCATCGGTGCCGTCGAGCAGGTCGGCGTCAACGTGCCGGTCGTGGTACGTCTGGAAGGTAACAACGCCGAGCTGGGTGCCGAGAAATTGGCCTCCAGCGGTCTGAACATCATCGCTGCTACCAGCCTGACTGACGCGGCTCAGCAGGTCGTCAAAGCGGCGGAGGGCAAGTAATGAGCATCCTGATCGACAAGAGCACCAAGGTCATCTGCCAGGGCTTCACCGGTGGCCAGGGGACTTTCCACTCCGAGCAGGCGATCGCCTACGGCACCAACATGGTCGGCGGTGTCACGCCGGGCAAGGGTGGCCAGGAGCACCTGGGCCTGCCGGTGTTCAACACCGTCAAGGAAGCGGTCGAGAAGACCGGCGCCGAAGCGTCCGTCATCTATGTTCCGGCTGCCTTCTGCAAGGATTCGATCCTCGAAGCCGCCAATGCCGGCATCAAGCTGATCGTCTGCATCACCGAAGGTATCCCGACGCTGGACATGCTCGACGTCAAGGTCAAGTGTGACGAGCTGGGCGTGCGCCTGATCGGCCCGAACTGCCCCGGAGTGATCACTCCGGGTGAGACCAAGATCGGTATTATGCCGGGTCACATCCACAAGCCGGGCCGTGTCGGCATCGTGTCGCGCTCCGGCACCCTGACCTACGAAGCGGTCAAGCAGACCACCGATCACGGTTTCGGTCAGTCCACCTGCGTGGGCATCGGCGGCGATCCGATCCCGGGTTCCACCTTCATCGACATCCTCGAGATGTTCGAAAAGGACCCGCAGACCGAGGCGATCGTGATGATCGGCGAGATCGGCGGTACTGCCGAAGAGGAAGCCGCAGCCTACATCAAGGCCAACGTCTCCAAGCCGGTGGTTTCCTACATTGCCGGTGTGACCGCCCCTCCGGGCAAGCGCATGGGCCATGCCGGTGCGATCATCTCCGGTGGCAAGGGCACCGCGGACGAGAAGTTTGCCGCGCTGGAAGATGCCGGCGTCAAGACCGTGCGTTCGCTGGCCGAGATCGGTGACGCGCTGAAGGCCGTGACCGGCTGGTAAGCCACGTCGCCCTCCTTCGAGACGTAGAGTCTCGGCAACGGCCCGCCAGGTTTGCCTGGCGGGCCGTCGTCGTTTTGGCCGAGAGTATTGCCCGGCGAGAGTCTTGCTGCGATCGATGGTCCTGTCAGTGTCTCGCCGCTGGCGCCCGTCAGCCAGCCAGTCGATAGCTGTTACGGCCTTCTTGCTTGGCGTCCATCAGGACGCGGTCGGCCCGATTGACCGTATCCTGCGGCGCCTCCACCATCGAATGTTCGGTGACGCCAATGCTCACGGTGATCGAGACGGGGATGTCGGTCACGGCAAACGTCAGATTGCGCAGATATTCGATGAGCCTGGCGACGATCTGACCTGCCTGCTCGAGAGAGGTGTTCTGCATCAGCAGCACGAACTCCTCGCCACCCCAGCGGCCACAGAGGTCTCCTGCGCGCATCTGGTCGCGCAACGAGTTGGCCAGGCTGACTAGGATGCGATCGCCGCCATCGTGGCCATAGCGGTCGTTGATCTGCTTGAAATGATCGATATCCAGCATCGCGACGCAAAACGGTTTGCCGCCTCGCACCGCGTCTACGCCAGCCTGGATCAGCCGCTCGTCCATGAGACGTCGATTGGCCAGGCCGGTCAGCGGATCGTGGGTGGCGGCGGTCTTGAGTGCCTGATTGCGTTCGCGCATTAGCTGCTGGTAGCGATCCGAGATGCGCGACAGCTTGCGCTCCTTGTTGAGCTGGCGCTCGTACTGATGCTTGAGGTTGGCCAGGTCCGCCTGGGTGAACTGCTGGTAGCCGTCGGCGATGTTCAGCAGTCGTTCCAGACGCTTCTGCTCATCGACATGGAGGCGGTAGAGCTGACCCAAGGCGGCATGCAGGGGATGGTCCCTGTGATCCGGCGCTGCCAGCAAGGCTTCGATCTGCTCGAGCAGGGGATGCATCGCACTGGTCACGACGTCGCCTGCTTCGGTTCGATCGCGAACGGGAAGGTGCAGTCCTCGCGAAACTCCTCGGCCAGCTCGGCAATGCGCTCGTTCTCGGCATGGTAGCGCCAGTCGACGCTGACCTGCCTGCCTTGCCGATGGGCCCCCTCGAGAAGATCGAAGATGTCCATCATGGCCTTGACTGAACTGGTATTGAGGTAGACCAGATGTAGCTCGAGCCGCAGCGGCAACCGGTTCTGTTCGAGGAATACGCCGATCCAACGGATGATCTGGTCGAATAGCTCGAACGCGTTCTCTGGGTAGGAGTCGCCCTGCATGGTCAGGCATCCCGTCCCCCAGTCTCCACGGACGGTGGGTGTCGACTGGGTGCCTGAAATCTGGATATCGGAATTCATGGCGGTGGTCACGATCAAACGGTGGCAGTCAGGCTGAAGAATGCCTGACCGTTGGGCAGCGGTTGGAGGCGGGCTTGCAGGGGCAAGCTCGACTTGCGTGCCATATCGAGTAGCCCCAGCCCGGCACCGCGCGTCGAGTTGGTATCGCGTGGCTGGCGCAACTGGCGTTTGTAGGCTTGCTTG
Source organism: Salinicola acroporae (assembly GCF_003206615.1). GTDB lineage: Bacteria > Pseudomonadota > Gammaproteobacteria > Pseudomonadales > Halomonadaceae > Salinicola > Salinicola acroporae. The sequence continues at coordinate 128,252 of NZ_PZJW01000010.1, forward strand.
AGCTCGGTCTTGTCGAGTTCGCCGATCTCTTCGATCATCTTGGCCAGTTCGCGGCCATCGTCCGCTTCCACGAGGTTACCGGCGGAAACGGTGTAACGACCGGCGTCGTCTCGCCCCACGGCGACGATGGCAGTCGCGTCGCGCTCTCCATACTGCCGTCGGCGTGAATAATGGCGGATGTTCTGCGTCATCTCGATATAAATCGCGAAGACATCCATCGACGACGACAGTGCCGCCTGCTCGCTGTCGAGGTAGTTGCGCAGCGCATTGCCGATCTCCTCGATCAGGCTGCGCGAAATCGGGCCGTTGAAGCAGAGCATGACGCGCTGCTGCTGATAGCTCTCCCGCATCGCTAATAGATCCATGGTCCCTCCGAACGTGAGGTCGAGTATAAAGCGAATGGCAGCTCGAGGGCGGACCGACTCATGTCGGCCTGCCGCCTGGGTCGGGTTGAAACACCAGCAGGGTGATATCGTCGCGCTGCGGATGAGTACCGCTATAGGCCGCCAGCTCTTCTGCGAACGCGGCGACCTGGTCTTTCGGCGTCAGCCTGGCGTGGCGCGTCAGCATCTCGGCGAAGCGCTGACGGCCAAAGCCGAAACCGCGCTCGCCTCCCGCCTGGTCCAGGAAGCCGTCACTGCAGAGCGTGTAGCTCGCCCCGGGTTGCAGAGCCAGCTCGAGATTGGCATAGCGCATCCGGCGCTTCTGCATCAACGCCCGGCGCCCGCCCGGATGAGACTCGAGGCGCTCGCCGTCGGCGACGTGAAGCGCCATCTTGGCGCCGGCGAAACGCATCCGGCGCTGGCGGTCGTCGATCCAGACCAGTCCCATGTCGATATCGGTGGCGAGGTTGGCGGTGAGCGCTTCGCGCTGCAGCAACTCGCGACACCGCGCGTCGACGTCGTCGAGGATGGCAGCCGGGTCGGTGGCGCCGAGCCGCAGCACGGCATGATCGATGCTCGCCTTGACCAGCATGGTCATCAGCGCACCGGGCACGCCATGGCCTGCGCAATCGACGACCCCCAGCAGGTAGCCGGCCGGCGTGGCATGGAAGATGAAGATGTCTCCGCCGACCTGGTCGCGTGGCCGCCACATGACCCCGTAGCGGTTGCCGAGTCGGGCGTCCAGAGTCTCGCCCGGGAGAATGGCGCGCTGTATCAGGCTGGCGTAGGCGAGTGACGACTCGATCTGGCGATGAGCCTGGGCCATTTCCTGGTTGGTCGCCTCCAGTGCTGCGGTGCGTTGGCGAACAGTGGCTTCAAGCTGCTGGGTATGACGCTCCACCTGCGCCGCCATGTCGGCGAACGCGCGTGACAGCTCACCGATCTCATCGCCCTGCTGAACCGGTAGTCGGGAGTCGTACCTGCCGTCGGCAATCGCCTACGCCGACTGTTTCAGCCGACGCAGCGGCGCCAGGATCAGGCGCTCGCTGGTATAGATGAAGCCGGCCAGCAGCAACATCATGAGCACGACGGCGCCGAGACTCAGCGGCCACAGCCAGTGCGTCGCGATCAGTTGAGCGCTTTGCCGATCCAGTACCGTGACCATCAGCCAGTCGAGCTGGGGGACGTACCCTACCGAAAGCAGGCGGGGCTGGCCGTCGAGATGGGCGGTCAGCATGTATACGTCGTCGGGGTCGGCGACGGCGCGTTGGATCACCTCATTGAGCTCGGCACGTTCGTCCTCATCACCGAGGAAGGTGGCCAACTGCTGTCCTCGAGCGAGGTCACCGTTATCCGCTTGCGCGTTGAACGCGATCCGTGATGCATCCGGATAGGCAAGTAGCGCCCCCTGGCGGTTGACGATCATCGGCGTGATGCCGTGGGCGCGGGTGCGAATGAACGCATCCAGGAAGCGGCTCAGGTCGAGCCCGGTGCCGGCGATGCCCAGCGGCCGACCGTCGTCGCGGATCACCACGTTGATCCACACCTTGGCTTCCTTCAGTTCGCGGTCGATGTTGACGTTGAGCGTGTAGGATTGGTCGCTGGTGATGAGATGCGAGTACCAGTTGTCGTCGGGGTCGTCTGCACTCAGTCGGTAACGGGGTTGGCGATCGGTGGGCTCGTCGTCGCTGCTGAAGTAGTAATCACCACTGGCGTTGACCACGGCGAAGTAGGTGTGGGCCGCGAAACCCTGCCGATAACTCTCGGCCTCGTTGAAGAAGCGCTGGCGTTTGGCGGGATCTTGTTCGTCGGCCAGCCAGTCACGGGTGACCGAGGATTGGGCGAAGCGCTCGGCGAGTGCCAGTTCGCGGGAAATCGGTGCCAGGATGCGCTGCATCTGCAGCAGGGTGAAGTTTTCGGCATAGGCCTGGGAGAACTGCTGGCGCACGGCGTCGACCGCCAGCCAGCCAATCAGCAAGGCGGGTACCAGTGCCACCAGGCAAGCCGTCAACAGCGCGAGCGCTGATTTGCCACGTAATCCCCAACGAACACCCATTGCTATCCTCGATCGACGATCCGCACGGGGCTTGTGCGACTGTCCAGTGGCGGAGAATCACAGCGATAGGCGGCGTCATGGAGCATCGAGCATGGCAGAAACCACGCCATGACCAAGCATCGATTGATGCGGGTTTACACGCGCTATTGGCGGTTTTGGAAAGGCGCCGCAGGGTCGTGGATCCTGCCAACCGAGGTTCAGCGCGTCGATGAGGCGCGCTGCTTGTTCATCATGCGCAGAAACGCTTTGCCTGCCGTGGCAATGAACAACGGAAAACCGGCCAGCAAGTAGAAATAGTAGGTGACGAAACGCCAGATCAGGACGGCGGCGGCCGCGCTCTGCGCGCCAATCAGCGGCGTTAGCAGTGCCGAGGAGGTGAGTTCCGCACCACCCGCGCCGCCGGGAAGGAAGCTGAGCTGGCCGGCAGCCATCGAGACCATCTGCACCAGGAACGTCCACGCCCAATCGATGTGCTGGCCGAGCCCCTGGACCACCAGATAGAGAATGCTGTAGCGGATCAGCCAATGCGCGCAGCAAAGCAGGAACACGGCGAGTAGCAGCCAGCGCGGCAGTCGCAGCGTCTCCACCAGTGAGTTCCGGAAATGCAGCAGGCGGCGGGCAAAGCCGAACCGTGAGCGGCGCTTGACGTTGAGCCTGGCCAGCCAGCGCCCCGTGATATGCATGACCCGTGCGTAGTGGGTCAGCGTCAGCCACAGCAGGACGAGAGCGGTGACCAGCAAGAGCGTGGGCAGTCCGACCAGCCAGCCGAGCTTCAGGTCAACCGCTTCGATCAGCACGTAGAGCGCGACGCCGATCAGGCCGGAGAGGAAGAACAGCAGGTCGGTCAGCTGATCGACCGCGAAGATCGCCGACGCCTGCGCCGGGCGGACGCCGCGCCGGGCCAGCAGACCGAGCAGGGTGAGCGGGCCGCCGGTACCTCCCGGCGTGGCACAGATGGCGAACTCGGTGGCCATGACGATGGAGAACGCTCGGACCTGGGAGAGCTTTCCCGCGCGTCCGGCCAGCAGCAACCTCAGGCGCAAGGCGTTGACGTTCCAGCAGATCACGATCATGCCCATCATCAGCAGCAACTGCGAGGTAGGAAACCCCCGCAGTTCGGTGACGATGCCGCGCCCGCCAACCAGGATGGGTATTGCCAGCGCCGCCACCAGACCCAGCGCGAGTAGCCACAGGATGCGCTTCATGCCGCGGAGCGATCCTTGTTCGCCGACCCGGCGAGGTTGTCTGGGGCGAGATCGGGAGCGGCCTGGTCGAGCCAGGTCTGCTTGGTCAACGGTTGCCTCCCCATCTCCAGCAGATGCTCCACGAGATGCAGCCAGTAGTCATGGGAGGCGCGGTGGCGCATATCCACGGGATGCAGAGCCAAGCGCAACAGCTGAGCGTGCTGAAAGCGGCGGTACTGGAGTGCGCTGACCACCCTAGACATGCCGCGGCGCCAGGCGCTCCGGGCGCTCCATACGATACTGGGCGCGTCCAGCGGCGCCAGCGATGGCAAGCGATAGAGGTGCTGCAGGTCGCTGGTGTAGGTGAACGGGCGTTGCTGCAACGCCTTTCGGGTACCTTCGCTCATCAGCCAGGCGGGGGCGACGAAACCGCCATGCGGCCAGCCGCAGGCGTCGAACTGGGCCATGCCCTCGTCGAGCAGGGCGCCGGCACGATCCTGGTCGAGGGTGTAGAATTCCCCCTCCCAAGTGTAGATCCGGCGCATGTAGAAATCCCGCAACGAACGGGGCGCCGGGGCATCGTCCCGGTGAAAGTAGCCATGCAGCGTCAGTTCGTCGCCTCGCGCCAGGCGATCATCGAGAACCCGGCGCAGCAGCTCGCTGTCGCGGCATTTGCCCCGGCCATGGAAGTCGGGAACCACGAGCCAGGTCATGGGAATGCGCTGTCCGAGCCGTTCGCCGAGACGGTCGATCGACTCGACGAACGGCTGGTAATCGGGCCAGGTTTCGGGGGCGATGTCGTGGAGTACCAGCGCGAACTGCGACTTATCCATGCTGGGAACCCTGCTGGGCTTCTCCCGCGCCTTCGGTGGCGCTGGTCAGCCGTCGATAGTGGGAGAGCAGGCCGTCGATGACGACATCCCAGTCGTGGTTGCGCTCCACGTAGCGTCGCGCGCGGCGCCCGGCTTGTGCGGCGTCGTGGTTGGCGAACAATTCCTTGACCGCGCGAGCCATGTCGGCGGGCGAATGAGGTTCGCTCAACAAGCCACAGCCGAGCGGCACGTTTTCGGCCAGTGCCCCCGCCCGGGCGGCGACCACGGGAATGCCGCTGGCCATGGCTTCCAGTGCCACCAGGCCAAAGGTTTCCTGAGTGCCTGCATGGACCAGCGCATCGCTGGAAGCCAGCCAGCTCGCGACCTCTTCGGTCGGGGTGTAACGGTCGATCACGCTGACATTGTCCGGCACCTGGCTGGGCATGCTCGGGCCGACCAGCAGCAAGTGGTAGCCCTTCCCCAGCAGCCGTGCGGTCTTCAGCAAATCGTGGAGGTTCTTCTCGCGCGAGCCGCGGCCGACGAAGATCAGCAGTTTCGTGGTCTCGTCGAGATTCAGTCGCTCGCGCAGGGCCGCGTTCCGACGGCTCGGGTGGAACGTCTCCAGGTCGACGCCCAGCGGCTGGATGGCGACCCGCTCGATGCCGAGTCGGGTCAGGCGCTCTGCCATGACGCGGCTCGGTGCGAGGACCTGATCGAAGCGGCGATAGAGCTGATAGACGTAGCGCTCGATCAGCTTGTCGGTGCCTTTGCCGAGTCGGTTGCTGATCAGCCGAGGCAGATCCGAGTGGTAGAAGCCGACCACCGGAACGTCCAGCTTGCGTCCGGCGCGAAGCGCCGCCCAGCCGGTGACGTAGGGATCACCGGCCTCGATGATGTCCGGTGACAGGCGTACCAGCTCTCGTTCCCAGCCGCGGCGCCGCAGGGGAAAGCGGTAACCTTGGCTGAACGGCAACGGCGGTGACGGTACCTCGTGAATGCCGTTGTGCGTGAAGAGCTGGGAGCCGGGGATCAGCAGACTGCAGGTGACGCCAGGCAGCTTGGCGAGGCGCCGATGCTTGGCATCGAGATAAGTACGAACCCCGCCACTGGCGGGGGCATAGAACATCGTAACGTCGGCAATGTGCAACGAGCCGCTCCTCTTGAAGACTTCCCTGTCGATACGGCGCATTCCTGAGAATGGCGATGACTACATTGCAGTATATCGTTTTACTGCCACAGGGCGTTCACACCAAAGTGGTAGCCTGCCAGCGCCGCTTACGGCGACGGCAGGCCGTTACCGCATTCACTCGGCGGGCGCGGCCACCAGCGAACGCGTCGCTTCACGGGCTTCGACGAGCTTGACGCGCAGTGAGCCGCCAAGTTGGTAACGCAGCTCGCCGTCGATCCGAATGCGGCCTTCCTTGTCGTCGATGGCCAACTGGTTGCGGTCGCTGTGAATCAGCGGTGCCGGCACGAACGCGGTAGCACCGTTGGCCGTCAAGCGGACGCGCATGCCACCACGGCGGATGTCGATGATATCGGCGTCGAAAACTTCACCCTTCTCGATGGTGGCGCCCAGATAGCGTACGTAAAGCCAGTCTTTGACGTCGCGCTCGGCCATTCGGTTCAGTCGGCGGCGTTCGGTCAATTGCTCCGTGAGCTGCTGGGTAGCCTCGGCCGGTGCCGCTTCGGACTTCAGCACGCGCTTGATCAGGCGATGATTGACCATGTCGCCGTACTTGCGAATCGGCGATGTCCAGGTGGCGTAGGCGGGAAGCCCCAGGCCGAAATGCGGTCCGGGTCGTGCCGACATGTTGGTGTAACCCTGGAAGCGGCGCAGGCGCGCATCCAGCCAGGCATCCTCGCGTGCGTCGAGCTCGCGGCGGAACTCGCGATAGCGAGGCAGTTCGGCAAGCTGTTCACGCTCGGCAGGGATCTCCTGCGCGGCGAGGAATTCCAGCGCCTGGTCGATCTTTTCCGGCTCGAAGGCGTTGTGAACGTTGAAGATACCGTGACCGATCTCCTTGGCCAGCAGATCGGCGCAGCAGGCGTTGGCAACGATCATCGCCTCTTCGATCATGCGCTGACCGATGCGACGCTCTTCGATCACGATGCCCAGCACATTGCCGGCGTCGTCGAGGTCGAACGCATAGTCCGGACGATCCTTGAACACCAGCGTGTTGGCTTCCCGCCAGGCCGCACGAGCCCGGGCGAGGTCGGCCAGCGCCTTGAGCTGCTCGGCGATGGGGGCAGCCGGCGCCTCGATGCCGGACCGCTCCTCGAGCCAGTCGGAGACGTCGTCGTAGGCCAGGCGGGCCTGGGAGCGAATCGTGGCGGCGAAAAAGCGGTACTCGCCCAGCGTGCCGTCGCGACCGACCTGCAGCCGGCAAGCCAGTACCGGGCGATCCACGTCCGGTTTCAGCGAGCACAGGTCGTCGGCCAGCGCTTCCGGCAGCATGGTGATGTTCTGGCCCGGCAGGTAGACCGTGAAGGCGCGGGTGCGGGCCTCCTTGTCCGCCGGGTGGGACTCGCTGACGTAGGCGGTGGGGTCGGCGATCGCGACCGTCATCGTCCAGCCGTCGTCGGTCGCTTCCACCCGCAGCGCATCGTCCATGTCGCGCGTCTTCTCACCATCGATGGTGAAGAACGGCTCGGCGGTGAGGTCCTCGCGCACCAGGCCCTCGTCCTGCAGCGGCCACTCATCGGCCGCCGGCGGACACTCCTGCTCGAGCGCGTGGCGCGCCAGGGTGACGCGCCACGGCACAGCCGGATCGTCGCTCTTGACCACCAGCTCGTCGATCTGAGTGAAGAACCCCCTGTCGTCCGGGCGCAGCGGATGGCGAATCAGGCGCGCGACGATCCAGTCGCCGTCGGCGATGTCGGACTCTTCCAGCGAGCGCTTGAGACGTGCCTTCAGCGACAGGTTGATAGAGGGGTGGTCCGGAACCACGGCGAGCCGCCCGTCGCGTTTCTGCACGCGAGCCACGAAGCGATCCAACGATGCCTCGATCAGTGTCTCGGGGTCGGCCTGTTTCTTGTCGCCATCCTCCTTGATCACCGCTTCGATGCGGTCGCCGTGAACGACCTGCTTCATGGCGGGCGGCGGAATGAAGTAGGAAGTGCCGTCTTCGGCTTCGAGAAACCCGAAGCCCTTGTCGGTCGCCTTGATAGTGCCCTGGACACGCGGCGTATTGGCGCGGATGTCCTGCTTCAGCTGGGCCAGAAGAGAGTTGTTCTGCAGCATCGGATCGGATCGGTCGGTGGACGAGAGCGACACTATACGGATTCCGGGTTGGCCACGCCAATCACACGCCGCCGTCCCAGGTGCGGTTGGGCGTTGCAAGCTCGGCCACAAGGAGGCTTGAGACCAAAGTCGACGCCCATGGGACTGGCAGATTGGTATTCGACTGGTTATGTTGGTGGTATTGAACTGGTATCAGCTCCCCATCACTTCGGAACCGATTTTCATGGCACCGACGCTATCGCGACTCAAGCTGGATGCGGGCCGGTCGACGCCGCTCTATCGCCAACTGGCCCAGCAACTGGTCGAGGCGATCGAGGCGGGGGACTGGGAGACCGGCGAAGCCTTGCCCTCGGAACGGGTCCTGGCAGAGTCGCTCAACATCTCGCGCATCACCGCGCGCAAGGCGCTGGACCGACTGGTGGCGCTGGGCTTGATCCAGCGCACCCACGGCTCCGGGACGTTCATCGCGCCGCGACTCAACCAGTCGCTGACGCGGCTGACCAGCTTTACCGAGCTGCTGGTTCAACGTGGCCACCGGCCTAGTTCGCGCTGGCTGAGTCGCTGCTCCGGGACGCCCACGGTGGAGGAAAGCCTGCGCCTCGGCTTGAACGCCGACCAGCAGGTCTCGCGGCTCCGGCGTCTGCGGCTGGCGGACGACGTGGTGGTCGCGGTCGAGGAGAGCTGCCTGCCGAGCCGGGTCCTGCCCGACCCCGAGAGCGTCACCCATTCGCTCTATCGCCACCTCGACGACCTGGGGACGCCGATCGTACGCGCCCTGCAGCACGTCTCGGCGGTCAACGCCGACGCCGAGCTGGCACAACTGGCGGAGGTGCCTCCCTCCCAGGCGCTGTTGATGATGACGCGCCTCGGCTATCTGGCCGACGGCCGCCCCGGGGAGTTGACGGTGACCTACTGTCGGACCGATTACTACGACTTCATGGTGGAGTTGACCCAATGAGATCGCACGAGCGGGAGACGGCATGCTCTACGGCAATATTCTGACCCCTGGGGGGTGGCGCCTAGGGACGCTGACATGGCGCGAGGGCCGGATAGCCGCCATCGACGGAGAGTCGGTCGATCCGGCCACCAACACGCATCCTCGGTTGCTGCCGGGGTTCGTCGACCTCCACGTGCACGGTGGCGGCGGGGCGGACGCCATGGAAGGGGGCGACGCCGCGGCGGTCATGGCGCGGACTCACGTCCGTTTCGGCACCACCAGTCTGCTGGTGACCACCATGACGGCGCCGCTGCCCGACATTCGTCAGGCGCTGCGGGACATTGCCCGCATCATGGCTCGGCCTCCCTCCGATGCGGCGCGGCTGCTGGGCGTTCATCTCGAGGGACCCTATCTCAATCCCGGCAAGCTGGGGGCGCAGCCGCCGTATGCCCACCCCGGCGCGATCGCCGACGTCGCGGCACTGATGGAACTGGCGCCGATCCGGCTGCTGACGCTGGCGCCCGAGCTTTCCGGCCACGTCACGCTCATTGGTCAACTCCGCGAGCGCGGTGTCCGCGTGCAGATGGGCCATACCCTGGGCAGCTACGAGGAAGGCGTGGCCGGGCTCGAGCATGGTGCCCACGGCTTCACCCATCTGTTCAATGCCATGACCGGGCTCCACCACCGCAAGCCCGGCATGGTCGGGGCGGCGCTGGCACACGCCGACTATGCCGAGATCATCCCCGATCTGCTGCACGTGCATCCGGGCGCCATCCGCACGGCGCTGCGCTGCATCCCCCATCTTTTCGGCGTCACCGATTCCACGGCCGCCGCCGGCATGCCCGACGGCGAATACCGTCTCGGCGAGCAGCATGTCACCAAGTGCCTGGGCGGTGTTCGCCTGGCCGACGGCACCCTGGCGGGCAGTACGCTGACCATGGACCAGGCGTTGCGAAATCTGGTCCAGATCGGTCTCGAGCTGGACGACGCCTCACGGCGACTGTCGCAATATCCCGCCGATTTCCTCGGTGAGACCGAAATAGGACGGATCGATGTCGGCTGTCGGGCCGATATCGTGGTCATGGATGCCGGCCTGGAGATCGATTCGGTCTATGTCGGAGGCGAGCAGGCCCATCGCGGCCCGTCGGCCTCGAATCTGCCGCCGGCATCAAAAGCGACCGGCGCGTCGCAGGAGAAAAACCGATGTCGTTGATGCTTCAAGAAGCGCAGAGCGCCCCGAATTGCCTGCGAGCCCAATGGCAGGCCAATGCCGCCATCCTTGCTGAACTCGGCGGCGCCCTGCGCGGGGCGGACCTGCATGGGGCGCTGACGGTGGCCCGCGGCAGTTCCGATCATGCCGCTGCCTACTTCGCCTATCTCGGCATGAAGCACCTGGGGTTGCCGATGGCCTCGGTGCCACCCTCGCTGACCACCGTTGCCGACACGCCGTGGCGGGTTCGCGGGCAACTGGCGGTGGCGATCTCGCAGTCCGGCGCCAGCCCCGATCTCATCGCGACACAGCGGGCCCTGATCGATGGCGGCGCGCGCAGCGTGGCGCTGGTCAACACGCCGAATTCGCCGCTGGGCGAGACTTCGGAGCACGAGATCGCGCTGCACGCCGGCGTCGAGAAGAGCGTCGCTGCCACCAAGAGCTATCTGGCCACGTTGGCCGCCTGTGCGCACCTGATCGGCGCCTGGGCGGAGGACGACACGCTGCTGGCGGCGTTGAAAGCGCTGCCGTCGGCGCTCGAGACCGCGGCACGGCAGAACTGGCGGCCGGCGGTGGACGCACTGGTCGATGTCGACAGATTGCTGATCATCGGTCGGGGCGTGGGCCTCGCCGTCGCCCAGGAGGCTGCGCTCAAGTTCAAGGAGACCTGTGCCATCCAGGCCGAGCCGTTCAGCGCCGCCGAGGTCCGTCACGGCCCGATGGCGCTGATCGGCCCGGGCTATCCGGTACTGGTGTTCGCGCCACCGGGTCCGGACCAGCCCGGGCTGCTGGAGCTGGCCGAGTGGCTGGAGGGGATCGGCGCGAAGGTGCTGCTGGCCGCCGACGAGAGCATCGCGGCGCGCCAGTTGACGCTGGTCGACGCCGGTCACGACGACCTCCAGCCACTATCGGTGATCCAGAGTTTCTATGTGATGGCGGCCGAGCTGGCCGTCGCCCGTGGCGGCGATCCGGATCAGCCTCGTCACCTGCAGAAAGTGACGAGAACACTGTGAGTCGCCACTGAGGTCCTGTTTCGCCGCGAGTCGCCGCCTGCCCTGAGTCGCGCTACGTGACGAGTCGGCCGGGATTGGAACAACAACAAGTCGGGAGTCTTCATGTCATCTACATCACGGTTTCTCTGCGCCCCGCTGCGCGGGGTAGTGGTCCCGCTCGGCGAGGTGCCGGATCCGGCCTTTGCCCAAGGCGCCCTGGGGCCCGGTGTCGCCATCGATCCGCTGGGCGAGACGCTGCATGCGCCTTGTGACGGAGAGGTCATCCAGTGTGCCCGGACCGCCCATGCGCTCACGCTGCGCGACGATCACGGCCATGAATGGCTGTTGCACATCGGCATCGATACCGTCGACCTGGGCGGGGAAGGATTCGAGCTGCTGGTGGCGACCGGTGAGCGTGTCGCCGTCGGTGATCCGCTGTGCCGGTTCGATGTCGATGGGCTGGCACGGCGTGCCAAGGCCCTGGTCACGCCGATCGTGATGACCAACGCCCCGGACCTCTCCCTGGAAACGCTGGTCACGCCGGGGATGATCGTCGACAAGGGCGAGGCGTTGCTGCAATGGCAGGCCCCGGGCCCGGCAGCGGAGGCCGTCGGCCGGAGTGCCTCTTCCGAAGCGTCCGCCCGCGGCGAAGCAACGATCGCTGCCGCCCAGGGCCTGCATGCCCGCCCGGCGTCGAGGCTAAGGACGCTCGCGCACAACCACGCCGTCGAGCTGAGGCTGGCGCGAGCCGAGGAGGCCGGTGAAGGCCGATCCGATGTCGACGGTGCGAGCGTCGCTAGTCTGAGCGCACTGCTCAATCTGGGCCTGGTCCAGGGTGACCGGGTCCGGGTCACGGCGCGGGGAGCCGCGGCCCAGGCCGCGGTCGACGCGGCCATCACGCTGCTGGAGACGCCCGAGCACGAGTCCGGCCGGGCCGATGTCTCCGCCGAACCAACTGCTGCTCCCGCCGAGGCGTCAATGCCGGGTACGTTGAACGGCCTGTCGGCGAGCCCGGGCCTCGCCGTCGGCCCGCTGGTTCGCTACCGGGTCGCATTACCCAGCGTTGCCGACACCGCCAACGATCCCGAGCGGGAGCGCAGAGCGCTGGACGCCGCCGTGGCCGAAGTGGATGCCGACCTGGAGCGGTCGAGGCGCGCGGCCGAAGCGCGGGGACAACAGGCCGAGGCGGATATCTTCGAGGCGCACCGGGCCTGGCTGGACGACCCCGATCTGCGGGCGGCGGCGGAATCGAAGATCGTGGAGGGTGCCAGCGCCGGACGCGCCTGGCACCTGGCCCTCGAGACCGAGATCCAGCGCCTGCGCGGTAGCGGCAATACGCTGCTGGCCGGGCGGGCCGACGATCTCCACGATCTGCAGCGCCGGGTCATGCAGCGTTTTGCCACCCAGGAGGCCGTTGCCACCACCGGGCTCGAAGGGGCGATCCTGGCTGCGCGCGAGATGACCCCCTCGCAGTTCGTCGAGGTGGCAGAGCAGATTGCCGGGCTGTGCCTGGCGGGCGGCGGTTCGACCTCCCACGTCTCGATTCTGGCTCGGGCGCGAGGGTTGCCCTGCCTGGTGGCGATGGGGGATGCCCTGCTGGAAGCCAGCGGCGATCGGGTCTGCCTCGATGCCGATCAAGGGCGGCTGGAGCTGGCGCCCGACGAGCGTCGCCTGGCGGCGGTCGAGGCCGAGCAGGCACGCCAGCGTCAGCGGGCCGAGGCCGATCTGGCCGCCGCCTCCGAGCCGGTGACGATGCGTGACGGTCGCCGTCTTCATGTCGCCGCCAATATCGCCGCCGGCGGGGAAGCGCAAGGTGCCCTGGATGCCGGAGCGGATGGGATCGGGCTCATGCGCAGCGAGTTCCTGTTCCTGGCGCGGCAGACCGCGCCGGATCTCGCCGAACAGCAGGCCGAGTATCGCGCCGCCGTCGAGGCGATGGCGGGAAGACCGGTGGTCGTCCGGCTGCTGGATATCGGGGCCGACAAGCAGTTGCCCTATCTGGCACTTCCCGCGACGCCGAACCCGGCGCTGGGCGAACGCGGGGCGAGACTATGGCAATCGCATCCCGAGATGTTCGACACCCAACTGGATGCGTTGCTGGAAGCGGGGCGCGGGTTGCCGGTCTGCGAAGATGGCCTGACGAGGCTACGCCTGATGGTGCCGATGATCGCGGACGTCGGGGAGCTGCGCTGGGTGCGCCGGCGGTTGGCGACGAGGGCGGCCGCGCTCGGGATCGAACGGTTGCCTTCGCTCGGCGCCATGGTGGAGGTGCCGACGGCGGCACTTTGCGCCGGCAGTCTTGCCCGCGAGGCGGAGTTTCTCTCGATCGGTACCAACGACCTGACCCAGTACGCGCTGGCCATGGACCGTGAAGTCGCGTCGCTGGCGGCGCGCAGCGATGTGCTGCATCCGGGCGTGCTGCGCTTGATCGCCCTGTGCCTCAAGGGGGCTGACGGACGGTGCCCGGTCGCGGTCTGCGGCACCGCGGCAGGCGATCCGCTGGCGGGGGCGCTGCTGGCCGCCATGGGCGTCGACGAGCTCTCCGTCGAACCGGCACGGGTGGCGGCGGTCAAGGCGATGCTGCGCGGGCTGGATGCCGAGACGTTGGCGGCTCAGCTGCCGGCGCTGCTGGCGCTGGACGATGCGGCCGCGGTGAGAGAGGCGCTGGCCACGGTGCTGGCAACGTCCGCCCAAGCAGCGACTCCGCCATCCGGCGACACCACTGTCGCCGATACGACAACAAGATCCTGAGGAGTCGTCATGACCACCACCTTCGGTTCCCGGCTCATGGCCGGTCTGCAGAAACTCGGACGCTCGCTGATGCTGCCGATCGCGGTGTTGCCGGTGGCAGGGCTGCTGCTGCGCCTGGGCCAGCCCGATCTGCTCGATATCGGCTTCGTTGCCAATGCCGGCAACGCGATCTTCTCCAACCTGGCACTGATCTTCGCGATCGGCGTGGCGGTGGGCTTCGCCGATGACGACAACGGCGCGGCCGGGCTGGCGGGCGTGATCGGCTATCTGGTGCTCAACGCGGTACTGGAGACGCTGAACCCCGACATCAACATGGGCGTGCTGTCGGGCATCATCATCGGCAGCGTGGCCGGTGTGCTCTACAACCGCTACAAGGCGATCAAGTTGCCGGACTACCTGGCTTTCTTCGGCGGACGGCGCTTCATTCCCATCGTCACCGGGCTATCCGCCGTGGTGCTGGGCGGCCTCTTCGGCCTGATCTGGCCGCCGATCCAGCAGGGTATCGATCAACTGGGGCAGTGGCTGATCGACGCCGGCGACCTGGGCCTGTTCGTCTATGGCGTGCTCAACCGGATCCTGATCGTGACCGGGCTGCATCACGTGCTCAACAGTTTCGTGTGGTTCGTCTTCGGCAGTTACGACGGCGTCACCGGCGATCTCAACCGTTTCTTCGCCGGCGATCCGACCGCGGGCAGTTTCATGGCCGGTTTCTTCCCGGTGATGATGTTCGGCCTGCCCGCCGCCGCGCTGGCGATGTACCACGCCGCGCCGCGTTCCCGCCGGGCTCAGGTCGGCGGTCTGCTGCTGTCTCTGGCCTTGACCGCCTTCCTGACCGGTGTGACCGAGCCGATCGAGTTCTCGTTCATGTTTCTGGCGCCGGCACTGTATGCCATGCATGCCATTCTCACCGGCATCTCGATGGCGGTGATGAACATGCTCGACGTCAAGCTGGGCTTCACCTTCTCCGCCGGGGCGTTCGACTATGCGCTTTCCTATGGTCTCTCGACCCACGGCTGGATGATGATCCCCGTGGGGCTGGTCTACTTTGTGCTCTATTACGGCATCTTCCGCTGGGCGATCGTGCGGTTCGACCTGCCGACCCCGGGGCGCGAGCCGGAGCTGACGACAACCAGCGTTAGCCACGACGCCGGCGAGCGGGGGCCCGCCTTCGTGACCGCGCTGGGTGGGGCGGCCAACATGGTCAGCGTTGGCGCCTGTACCACCCGGCTGCGGCTGGTGATGAACGACGATGCCGCGATCGACGAACCGGCACTCAAGGCGCTGGGGGCCCGCGGCATTCTGCACCTGCGCGGTGGTGGCCTGCAGGTGATCCTGGGGCCGATCGCCGACGCCGTGGCCGACGACATCCGAGTAGCGGTGCGCGATCACGGCAAGACGCTGGCGGCGGCGCCGGCGGTCGAGGACGATACGCTACCGACCGATGCCCGGCTTGACGAGGCGTCGCGCCAGGCTTGGATGGCGGCGTTGGGCGGTGCCGGGAACATTCGCAGCGTCGCTGCGGTGGCCACGACCCGCCTGCGGCTGGAGCTGGGGGATCGCGGAAAAGTGGACGAGTCCGCGCTGGCGGGGCTGGGCGCCGCCGGGATCCAGGACCTGGAACGCGGTGTCGTCCATCTGGTGCTGGGGCGCCAGGCGGGGGCGATAGCCAACGGTATCGACACCAAGCCTTGCTGACGGAAAGCCTGCCCAGGCCTGAACAGGGGGCAGCAAGTTCATCGAGCAGGATATCGCGCCAGCCGCCGAATCGGCGGTTGGCGCTTCGTGTTCGAGCTTTGACACGGTCCGCTCGAAGCTGCTATCAACGGCTTCCCCCAGCCGGCGCTGATCGAACCCCGAAGTCGCTCTCGACAGCCTCCTGCAGCCGACGCTGGTCGAAGCCCGAAGTCGCGTATCCGAGGAGACTCCATGCCCCAGTACCTGATCGCCAGCGATCTCGATAACACGCTGTTGAATGCCGAGCATCGGGTCGATGCCTTGACCCGCGACACGTTGCGCACGTTGTCGGCTCGGGGCCACGTGATCGCGCTGGCCTCCGGTCGGCATTACCACGATATCGCGGCGATCCGGCGCCAACTGGACATCCCTGCCTGGATCATCAGCAGCAACGGTGCTCATGTGCACGACGTCGACGATGGTGTCGTCAGCGACACGTTAGTGCCCACGGCGCTGGTCAGGGCCCTGGTGGATCTGCCGCGACCGGCGTCGGTCAGGCTCAATCTCTATACCCGCGATCGCTGGTTGATCGACGCCGAAGCGCCCGAGCTGCTGCCGCTGCATGCGATGACCGGCTTCACCTACCAGGTCGACGAGATGGACGATCTGGACAACGAGCATGTCGGCAAGGTGCTCTACATCGGCGAGCCGGCGCTGCTGAAGCCACTGGAACTCACCCTGAGGGAGCGCCACGGCGAGGCGCTGCACATCACCTATTCGGCGGCCAATTCTCTCGAGATCATGCAGCGGGGGGTGAACAAGGCGACGGCCCTGAGCCGGGCGCTCAAGGCACTCGACCTCCCGACCGAGAAAGCGCTGGCGTTCGGCGACAATTTCAACGATGTCGAGATGCTGACCCTCGCCGGCCACGCCTATGTGGTTTCCAATGCCCATCCGGCAGTGATCGATCAGCTCCCGCACGCCACCACCATCGGCGCCCATCACGAGTCGGCGGTGGCGCACGCGCTGCGGGAGTTCTTCGCTCTCGATTGAGAGGGTGGCGGTGCGGGCGTGCCTCAGCGCGGCTCCGCGCGATCGTCGAGCCTGCGCAGTTGCTGCCAGACCTCGCGGCGGAGGTCGGCCAGCCTTGGCTGTTCGTCCCCCTCGAACGCGATCGGTCGAATCGTGCGCATGGCACGCAGTCCCAGGCGCGCGGTCAGCAGTCCGGCACCGAGACCCTGCCCGGCGCGGGCGGACAGCTTCGCCGCCAGGTTCATCGACAGCAGATCCATGCCGGCGTCGCTGATCATTTCGCTGGCCCCGGCGAAGGCCATGTTGCGCAGCACCTCCCTGAACAGCCGCAAGCGGCTGGCATAGCCGAGCTGCAGGCCGTAGAGCGCGGCGATGCGGTCGAGCATGGCGATGTTGCGCCAGGCCATTAAGGACATGTCGACCAGTGTCAATGGGCTGACCGCGACCATTACGGCGGTTTCCCCGGACATCCGCGTCACCAGCCGTCGTGCTGCCCGGTCGCGCGGGTGGAGAAGATAGTGGGCGACCAGCTGGCGGGTCTCCTGGGCAGTGTGATGCGACTGATGGGCGTCCAGGAAGGATTGCCACTGGGGGTGATCCCTGGACAGGCCCATCTGTTCGCGCAGCTCTCCGGCCAGCGTCAGCGGGTCCGAGCGGGTGGCCGAGGTGTCGTCGACCCACTCCTCGTCGAGTTGTCGGCGCAGGCGGGCGTGCCGGCGTAGCTTGCGCAGCCGCCAGAGCTCGCCGAACAACGCCTTGGTGCCCAGGCCAACGGCGGTCAGACCGATCAGGCTCCAGGCACCGGCAAGCCAGTCGCCTCCGAGCGTGGAGAGATAGAGCGTGTGGGCGGCCTCGATCGTGCCCAGGCCTAGCGCGCCACCGAGGACGATCATCAGTCCCCAGCGTCGCTTGCGGGGTGGCGCGATCGCGGCATCGATGGCGGTGGCGTCGGCGGTTTCGTCCTGGGGGTACGGATCGCTCGCCTGGGTGGGCCGATAGTACCGCGCGCCCTGAACCGAGGCGGGCTCCTCCGGGGTGGGGGCGTCGTCGAGGGTGAAGCGCTGTCCGGGCCGAGGATCGCTCATCGTAGTTTGTCTCCCATCAACCACTCCAGGGCGGCATCCATCCGGATGTGAGGTAGCGCCTGGGACCGGCAGGGCACTGGTCGAAAGGCGGTGAAGTCGAATCCCTGGCGTTGCCAGAATTCGTTCTCGGGAAGCCTGTCGGGCACGTCGCCGGGATAGAGCAGCAACGGTTCCCCGTCGAGGCCGTGGCCACGCAGCGCCGGTTGTCGCTGGCCGTCGGTCTCTATCTCTCGGGTCTCGGTGGCGCGTATCGAGGCCAGTGAGAAGGCCCGCACCGGTACGTCCGCGTAACGCAGGTCCTTGATCGGTTCGGCCAGCAGCGATTCGAGCAGCGCCACCAGGTTGGCATGCTGATCCGGCGTGACGTGGTCCGCCTTGGTGGCGGCGATCGCCAGGCGGTCGATACGCGGCGAGAACAGCCGGTTGATCAGGCTGCGCTTGCCGTAGTCGAAGCTGCGCATCAGGGTCGCCAGCGCGTCGGAGAGGTCCTCGAAACGCTCGGGGCCGGCGTTGAGCGCGCCAAGCACGTCGACCAGTACGATCTGGCGGTCGAAGCGGCGGAAATGCTCGCGGTAGAAGGGCTTGACCACGTGCTGCTGATAGAAGCGAAAGCGTTTCTTGAGCGTCTGATACAGGCTGTGGGCAGGTAGCGCTTCGAGTGCCTGGCGGTCTGGCTCCCCGACGCCCGGTAGTGGAAAGAACTGCAGTACGGGGGCTCCCTGCAGGTCGCCGGGGAGCAGGAAGCGGCCCGGTTGCAGGTGGGAAAAGCCGGCTTCCCGCGCGCGCCGCAAGGAGGTCGCGTAGAGGTCGGCCAACTCGGCCAGGCGGGATTCGTCCACCTCCTCGTCGGGGCGATGTCGAGCGACTGCCGTTCGCCAGGCTTCGGCATGCTGCTGGCGCTCCGGCCCGGTTCGTCGAAGCTGGCTTTCACTCCAACTGAGAAAGTCGTGCTCGAGCAGCGGCAGATCCAGCAGCCACTCGCCAGGATAGTCGATCAGGTCCAGGGTCAGCGTCGCCGTGTCGCCCAGCAGGCCGCGTACGCGTCGTGTCTTGTAGCGCAACTGCAGGCGCAGTTCGCTGATGCCGCGCGTCGGTTCGGGCCAGCGTGGCGGCGTCGATTCGAGCGAGGCGATCGCTTCGTCGTAGGGAAAACGAGGAATCCCGAGATCCGGCTGCGAAATCCGCTGCGCGCCGAGCAGGCGCTCCTCGCGGGCGGACTTGAGCAAGTCGAGACGCGCATCGATACCGGCATGGCGCAACTGGTTGACCAGCGACGTCAAGAACGCCGTCTTGCCGGCGCGGGAGAGTCCGGTGACCGCCAGTCGCAGTTGGCGGTCCCGGCCGCGATCGAGCAGATTCCGAAGTTCGTGAGTCAGGTGTCGGGGCATCGCCTCTATTTCCGAAGAAACCAATCCGCATGGTAAACGATATCGGCGGTGGTCAGGGAACCCCCGGGCAGGTAGGGCGACCGCTGACGAAGGCCGGAAACGACGACGCCTCGCACGAGAGGCGAGGCGTCGTTCGGGTCGGGTTCGCCCCCGGTCGCGTCAACCGGCGAAAGCGAAGTAGATCGCGAAGACCAGGATCAGCAGTACGATCGCTACCGGTACCGCCCCCTTCCAGGGTGTGAGATCGACCGCCTTGACGTCCTCGTGGACCCAGGCCTCGCGGCGAGGCGCGATCTTGCCGATCAGCAGCATGCCGAGCACCAGTACCACAAAGACGCCGGCCACGAAGTGATACTGGTTGGTGATCTCCAGAATACCGTTGAACGGCGGTACGAAGTAGCCGGCCGCAATCAGCACGATGCCGCCGACCAGCCCGAAGATGGCAGCGGACTCCGGCACTCGCTTGGTCAGCAGGCCCACGATCACCACCGCCAGGATCGGGATGAAGTAGATCGCATTCATCGTTTGCAGGTAGTCGAAAAGACTGTCCTGACCGGCCAGTAGTGGGGCGATCACCATGGCAGCGACGGCCATGACCCAACCGAAGGTCTTGCCGGCGTTGACCACCTGCTGCTCGCTCGCTTCCTTCTTGAATATCCCCTTGTAGATACCCAGGCTGAACAGCGTCGTGGTGCTGTTCAGGGCCGAATTGAACGACGACAGGATCGCACCGACCATGACGGCGGCGAAGAAGCCGGTCAACCACGGCGGCAGCAGGTGGAAGACCAGGTAGCCATAGGCCTGGTCGCCAGCGATGCCCTCATCGGCGTAGAGCTGGTAGGCGATGATGCCGGGCAGCACCAGGTAGAGCGGTCCGAGGAGCTTGAGGAAACCGGTCAGCAGGACGCCTTTCTGGCCTTCCGAAAGGCTCCTGGCGGCAAAAGTGCGCTGAATGATCTGCTGGTTGGTGGACCAGTAGAACAGGTTGATCAGGAAAACGCCGGTGAATAGTGTCGGCCAGGGAACCTGTTGGTCCGGGCGGCCCAGGGAGTTGAGGCGTTCGGGCTGAGCCTGCTGGATGGCCTGCCAACCGGCAGCGATACCGTTGCCGTCTCCCGCGGCATTGAGACCGAGATAAACGATCAGGAAACCGCCGACCAGCAGGCCAATGGCATTGATGGTGTCGGAGACGGCGACCGTTCGCAGGCCGCCGAACAGGGCGTAGATCGCGCCGATGATGCCGACGCCCCAGACCGTCAGCCACAGCAGCGTGGTGCTGGACTCGATGCCCGTCAGTACCGGCAGGTCAAGCATCCCCTGCAGGCCCACTGCGCCGGAGTAGAGAATGATCGGCAGCAGGATGACGGCATAGGCGACCAAGAAGATGACGTTGCAGATCAGTTGCGTGGTCGGGCCGAAGCGTTCCTGCAGCAACTGCGGGACGGTGGCTATCCCGCTGCGCAGGAAGCGCGGCAGGAAGAACAGCGCCAGCAGCACCAGGGCGACGACGGCAACGACTTCCCAGGCCATGACGCTCAACCCGTCGGAGAAGGCCGCGCCGTTGAGACCGACCATCTGCTCGGTGGAGAGATTGGTCATCAGTAGCGAGCCGGCGATCAGCGGAAAGCTCAGGCTGCGACCGGCGAGAAAGTAGCCCCGCGTATTGCTGAGATCGTCACGGTGAGTGATGCGCCACGTGATCAAGGCGACCAATCCCGTAAAGAAGAGGAACGAGATCAGAGTCCATGCATGCATAGAGGTGTCCTGGTTGAATGCATCCCGGTGGCGGCTCACGGAGGAGGCTCTCGCCACGTTACCCCGGCAGTGTTGGGCAACTGGCGACGAATCGCCATTCTCCATTTGTCTGACATAGCTCGTTCAATGTGTAGGCGTTTGGATCGATACGCCGGCGCGATCTGGCGCCGGAGATCCGCACATCTTGGCGGCAGGGTCGAGCGTCGCGCTCAATCGTCGATGGGGAGTTCGGTGGTCGTCAGACTGCGATGGCAGCGAGGCTCGAGAGAGACCACGTAGTGTCCTTCGAATCGGTAGAGCGTATACCAGGCTCGCCGGACCAGCGGGGGCAGACGTCGGCAGCGGGACTCGAAATCGCTCTGCAAGGTCGTGTCGTTGCTGAGCTCGAAGCCCGCGGATAAGCCTCTACGATAGAGCTCCTGGTAGCCCCACCAGTAGCCATTGTCGAGATAGGGCTGGATCAGCTCGCCGATCATCGGGTGCGAGGCGATCGCATTGCGGGTGGTCCGGGAGTAGGGCAGCGTCCCGTCGATGATCAATGGCGCCGCCGAGGGCTGCACGGCAAGGTCGTCGATCAGCGTCATGGAGACATGATCGGCGAACAGCGCCTGCTGTCTCTGCGCGTTGCCGTAGGCGTAGGTCAGGGTGAGGGGCGTGCCGAGCGCGATCACCAGCAGCGGCCAGCCTATCGTGGCGTTGTTGACCAGCCGCCAGCGCGAGCGTCCTAGCCAGTGCAGCGTGCAGAAGAGCAGGCCGGCATAGATCGCGCCGAATCCCATCATCACTCTTGGCCGCCAGATAGGGTCGGCCAGGGCGGATAGAAAGCCGAGCCCGCCCAGCGGCAGGCTGATCGTGATCAGGCACATGACAGCCAGCCCCGCGAGATTTCGATGGCGCCATGCCGTGATCCACAGCCCCGTCACGGTCACCACCGCCAGCGTCATGACCAGCCACCATGTCGGGGTGCCCAAGGTCATGGCGGCGTAGTGCCAGAAGCGCCATGTCTGTTCGACCAGATGGCCGGGGAACTGGTCTAGGGGAACCAGTTGACTGTGCTTGACGCTGTAGTCGCCGTCGATCAGCCACATCGAGATAGCCTTCGAGATCATCAGCGCCGCCACGCCGATCGCTAGCGCCTCCAGGTGACGGGGCCAGTCCGGACGACCTCGCAGGGAAACGCTCAAGGCGACATGAAAGGCCAGCATCACGAAATAGACATTGGCAGCCGGCTGGTAGAAGAGCAGAGATGCCAGAATGCCGCCGCCACCGGCCAGCCAGCGGAATCTTGCCTGCCAGTCACGATGCTGACGCGGGTCCAGCGCCCAGGCGATACCGGCGATGGCGCAGGCCAGCGAGAGCGCCATGGGGAGCGCATCGAAATGGTAGGAGAGGTTTTGTAGGAAAAACGGCTGTACGACGAGAATCAGCATCGCCAGCCAGGCGTGACCGGAATCGAAGGCCAGCAGGCGCCGCCGCCATGGCAGAATGGCCGCGGCAACTGCGGCCAGACCCAGCCATAGCGGCAGCGGCGCGAGGTCGGCGAGGCGCGGGCCGCCGTTGAGTACCAGGACGACGAGACTGGAGAGCGGCCGACCGTTGGAAACCCAGCCCATCTCGCCGTGGAAACTGCGCCAGATGTCGTCCCGGTAGAGCCGGTCGGCCTGGAGCAGGGGGTAGCTGAAAATGACGAGATACGCCATCATGCCCAGCCAAAGGCGTGGCCCGGTCGTCGCGGCCCTTTGATCGGAGTTCGAATCCATGGGCATGCAGCGGTCTCATCCGTCGGTGAACCGGGGGCGCTATTCAGTCAGGCAGTCGTGGGCCGATAACGAGGTCTTCCCGTACCTGCAGTGTAGCGTATGCTAGACTGCGGCGGTACGGAGCAAGGAGGCTTCGCTATCTCGTCGTCCTTCATCGTGAGTTGCGCCCGCTGCAGGCATGCTTCGCAGCGTGGCTTTTTCGGCTCGGCATGACTGACCGTTTTTTATAGTATCGGCATGCACGGCCTAGAACGCCCCGAGCTCGTTGATACCGGCCAAGATAGTTATGACAGGAGTAAGAGTGTGAGTGCATCGATCCGGCGGAGTAACCTTGAAAAACGCAAGGCGCTTCTTCCGGTGGTAGCCCTGACCGGGTTGCTACTCAGCGGTATCGCCCAAAATGTGTTGGCTTTTGGTTTCGATGACGTCGCGAAGAAAGCCGAGGACCTTTCGCAGCAGGGTTACAGCGAACCCGAACAGAATCTGCCGGAGGCGCTTAGCAATCTGGATTACGGCCAGTACGAGCAGATCCAGTACAAGCGAGATCGTGATGTCTGGAGTGGTGACGGGGTGCCCTTCACCCTGAGCTTCTTCCATGAGGGCATGCATTACGGCAGCGCCATTCAACTCCACAGTGTCGATGATCAAGGCGTGCACGACTTCGCCTACAATCCCGACGACTTCACCTTCGGGAATCTGGATCTCCCGGACAGTGCCAAGAACGACGACGATCTTGGCATCGCGGGTTTCAAGGTCAATTACGCCCTCAACCAGGCTGACCGCAAAGACGAGACGATGGTGTTCCTCGGCGCGAGCTACTTCCGCGTCGTCGGCAAGAACCAGGTCTACGGGGTCTCCGGTCGGGGGCTCGCGATCGACACCGGGCTCCCCTCCGGCGAAGAATTTCCCCGTTTCAAGGAGTTCTGGATCGTCAAGCCGAGCAAGACGAGCCAGTACCTGACGATCTTCGCGCTTCTCGATTCTCCCAGCCTGACCGGGGCCTATCGCTTCGTGCTGCGCCCGGGCGCGGATACCGTCGTCGACGTCAAGTCGCGCATCTTCCTGCGTCGTCCGGTGGAGAAGCTGGGTGTGGCACCGCTGACCAGCATGTATTTGTTCGGCCCCGAGCAGCCTTCATCGACGCTGAACTACCGGCCCGCCATCCACGACTCCAATGGCCTGCTCGTCAGCGACTCCCAGAACGGCTGGACCTGGCGCCCCCTGGCCAATCCGGCGAAGCTGATGATCAACGAACAGGCCGCACCGCGCCTGCGGGGGTACGGCCTGATGCAGCGGGACCACCAGTTCGACAGCTACCAGGATCTGGACAGCCGCTACGACTTGCGTCCGAGTGCCTGGGTCGAGCCGCAGAACGAGTGGGGGGCCGGCAAGATCGAGTTGATCCAGATCCCGACACCCAACGAGACCAACGACAACATCGTCTCGATGTGGCTGCCGGAGACCGCGCCGCAGCCGGGTACGCCGCTGGATTACGACTACCGCTTCACCGTGACCAAGGACGAGAGCCGCTACGTCGATCCCTCGCTGGCCTGGGTCGAGCAGACTCGCCTTTCCCGTGGCGAAGTGCGTAAAGACAACCTGGTCAGAGAAGCCGACGGTTCACTGGCATTCGTGCTGGATTTCAACGGTCCCTCGCTGTCGGGTCTCGGTGACGACGCCAACATCAGTGTGCAGGCGAGTGTCGGCGATAACGGTGAACTGGTGGATAGCCACGCCGAACGCAACACAGCCACGGGAGGCTGGCGCGTGTTCGTCAAGGTCAAGCGCAGCGACAATAACCAGCCGCTGGACATTCGCGCCTATCTGAATCAGGGCGAGAAGCGGGTTTCCGAGACCTGGTATTACCGGCTGCCCGCCAATGGCTGAAGTGACGCCTTCCAAAACGATGGTGTCAGCCGAGCATTATTTGGAGCGGTTGGCGCTCGAAGCGCAGGATCGGAATGAGCGGCGTAAGCTGCTTGCCAGCGACCTGGACACCCACGACATGGCTTCGCTGCATGCTGCACTGGGAGGTGGCGAGGTCGACGAGGATGATCCGGCCGCCAGTTCGGTGGGCCGGCGTCTGGCCCTGGCCTATGCCGAGCCGCCGCTGGCACCGCCGGAAATCCTGAACACCGACGAGCACGGCATCACCCGAGTGAAGACGGCGCCGCCGCTACGGCGGACGCCGCTGGCGCCCGAAGGGTGGTCGACCAATCCCTTCGTGCGATTCGGGCAGCGCTTCAAGAGCTGGGCAGGGCGAGGGTTTCGTCGCAAACACCGGGAGAGCAGGCCGGCGCCGCGCTGGCAGATGATCGCGAGTGCGCGCCGTTGGGTGCTGCTGGTGCTCATTTTTGGCCAGAGCTTCATCGCTGCCAACCAGATGCGGACGGTCTTGCCGGGCCAGGGGCAGCAGTGGCTCGAGATCACCATCCTGGCGCTGTTCGTGCTCCTGTTCGCCTGGGTTTCGGCGGGTTTCTGGACTGCACTGATGGGCTTCTTCCAATTGCTTCGCGGGCGTGACCGCTATGCCATCGACTCCGAAGTCGGTGACGAGCCGATCCCGGCGGACGCGCGTACCGCGCTGCTGGTTCCCATCTGCAACGAAGACGTTCCACGTGTCTTCGCCGGTGTCCGGGCGACCATCGAGTCGTTGCGCCAGAGCGGTAATGACCAGCACTTCGACGTGTTCATCCTGAGCGACACTTTCGATCCCGATATCGCGATTCAGGAAACCCACGCGTGGTTGGCGTTGTGCCGCGATCTCGAGGCGTTCGGTCAGGTCTTTTACCGCCGTCGCCAGCGTCGGGTGAAGCGCAAGAGCGGCAACCTCGACGACTTCTGTCGTCGCTGGGGCGCGCTCTACCGCTACATGTTGGTACTGGACGCCGATAGCGTGATGAGCGGGGCCTGCCTGACTCGCCTGGTCCAGATGATGGAAGCACATCCGGATGCCGGCATCGTGCAGACCGCGCCCCGGGCTTCCGGGCGCATGAATCTATACGCCCGCATGCAGCAGTTCGCGACCCGTGTCTACGGCCCTCTGTTCACTGCCGGACTGCACTTCTGGCAGCTCGGTGAGTCGCACTACTGGGGACATAACGCCATCATCCGCATGGCACCATTCATGCGCCACTGCATGTTGGCACCGCTGCCCGGCAAGGGCTCGATGTCCGGTGAGATCCTGTCGCACGACTTCGTCGAGGCAGCTCTGATGCGGCGTGCCGGCTGGGGCGTCTGGATCGCCTATGAACTGGATGGCAGCTACGAGGAGATGCCGCCGAACCTGCTCGACGAGCTCAACCGGGATCGGCGCTGGTGTCATGGCAACCTGATGAATTTCAGGTTGTTCCTCTCCAAAGGCATTCATCCCGTCCATCGCGCGGTGTTCCTGACGGGGCTGATGTCCTATATCTCCGCGCCGCTCTGGTGTCTGTTTCTGGTGCTGTCAACGGCCCTGCTCGCCGTTCACACGCTGAGTACGCCCAATTATTTCCCGGAACCGGGGATGATGTTTCCGGTGTGGCCCCAGTGGAATCCGACGCTGGCCGTTGGCCTGTTCGGTGCCACCGCGACGCTGCTGTTCCTGCCCAAGGTGTTGAGCGTGATCCTGGTATGGGTCCAGGGGAGCCGTCAGTTCGGTGGGCCTCTCAAGGTACTGGCGAGTATGGTCCTGGAGTCGCTGTTCTCGATGGCGCTGGCCCCGGTGCGAATGCTGTTCCACACCCGTTTCGTGCTGACCTCGATCATGGGATGGGCGATCCAGTGGCGCTCGCCGTCACGGGAGAACAGCGACACGACCTGGGGCGATGCGATTCGCAATCACTGGAGCCAGACGCTCATCGGCGCCGTCTGGGCGGTGGGCGTCTACTTCATGGAGCCGACGTTCCTGTGGTGGCTGTCGCCCATCGTCGGGGCCATGATGATCTCGATACCGGTATCCGCCCTGTCCAGCCGCGTCTCCCTCGGCAGCGCCTGCTTCCGTGCGCGACTGTTCCGGATTCCCGAGGAGACACATCCGCCGCGCGTGCTGCGCCGGATGGTGCGCCACCTGGGCAGAATGAACGCGGCCGCGCCCACGCCGAATTTCGTCCAGATAGTGGTGGACCCGGTATCGAACGCACTGGCGACCGCGCTCGGCACCTCGCGGCATGGCCATGCCGAGCCGCTGAAGCGGCGGCGCCACGAGCGTGTGAGCCGGGCGCTCAAGCAGGGGCCGGCTTCGATGAACAATCTCGAGCGTCTGGCGTTTCTGGATGATCCGGTGATGCTCTCCCAGTTGCACTGGCGGGTTTGGGGCGATGCCGAGGCGCATCATGGCTGGCACGAGCACGGCTTGCCGTCGAGAGCCTCGCTACGGGTGCCAGCATTCGGTTGATGCGGTAGCGGCGCCTTCACCGGGCAAGCGGGTCGACTTTTGTCGACCCGCTTGCCCGTTATTCTTCGAAGATTCGGCGATTGGTGACTATGCTTGAGCGAGGCGGTACCGAACCGCTTGCCGGTTATTCAATCCGAAGGGAATCAAGGAGTAGGACTATGGGCTTTATCTTGTGGCTGATCATCGGAGGCATCGCTGGCTGGATTGCCGGGAAGGTCATGCGCGGCGGCGGCTTCGGCATCCTCGGCAATATCGTCGTCGGCATCGTCGGTGCCGTGATCGGTGGCTTCCTGTTCAGCCTGCTGGGGTTGTCGTCGAACGGGTTGATCGGCTCACTGGTCGTCGCGACCATCGGGGCGATAATCCTGTTGTGGATCGTTGCCAAGGTCAAGAAGGCGTAGCATCGATTCATGCCTCGATCGGCCACGCGGATCGATTGTCATCAAGAACGGCGGGGTAAGAAGTCGACGCGATGCGCCGATGGCGCGTCCGTCCGTCAGAATCAGGTACACTAGCGCCTTTTGACGGCCAGAGATCTGCAACGGATGCTTGATTCATCGACCGCCACGCGCAAAGAACGTTTCATAGGGCTCGAATGGCTGCGTTTCCTGCTCGGCCTCTATATCGTCATTTTCCACACGCTCCACAACTATCCTTCCATACGCGAATGGTCGCATTACGTGACCGACATCGGATTTTTCTCGACCAGTGCCTTCTTCGTGCTATCCGGCTTTCTGCTGACGCATGTCTACCTCGACTCGTCCGATCAGATGCGCGAGCCACCCAGGAGCTTCTGGCTGAAGCGCTTCTCGAATCTCTATCCCATTCATATCGGGTCGCTGATCCTGGCCATGTCCGTATCGGCGCTGGTCGGCTATCTGGCAATAGCGCCCGGGGATAGCGATATCTCGCTGAGATTCGTGGTCTACGACGTCAACAACGATATCGGCCAGCTCGACTGGAAAAGTCTCAATCACACCATGGGACCGCTGGAAACCGGCATCAATTTGCTGCTCAATCTGACCCTGTTGCACGCCTGGAACCCGCTGTACCTGACTTTCAATCCGCCGTCCTGGTCGATTTCGGCGCTGTTCTTCTTCTATCTGACATTTCCCTGGCTGGCGCCCCGCCTGCGTCGGGTGCGGAACCCCCGTCGCGCCATGCTGCTGGTCAATCTGATCTATCTGATCCCGCCGCTGTACGTGATCCTGACGACGGACTACGGGGTGCCTGAGACCGGTATTCTTCACCGCAATCCATTGATTCGCCTTCCCGAGTTCGTCGCCGGAATTTTGCTTTGCACTTTCTACGCGCAGCGCAAGGCGCAGGGACGACTGATGTCTTCCGGTCAGTGCTGGCTGACGCTGCTGGCGGTTGCGGCGAGTGTCGTGGCCGCGGTCTACCTGCTGGGGCTGGGGCATGCGTGGTACTACGCCCTGCACAATGGCCTGCTGCTGCCCGCCCAACTGGCATTGATCTATGTGGCGGCGCACTGGGGGGAGCCCAGTAATCCCCGGCTGATGCGGTTGGCCTCCAGGCTGGGCGGCGCCTCGCTGCCGATGTTCGCGCTACATGTACCTCTCTATGCGGTTTTTTCGCGTGTCGAGCGCGTGCTCTCCGGCGATCCGGGCCTGTGTCTGACCGATTTCAGGGGCTGTCTGGCGGCGGCAGGAGAGTTGCACCTGTGGCTCTATCCGCTGTTCCTGATCCTGACCGTGCTGTTCTGTGTGCTCTTCCAGGAGCAGTTCGTGGTACGGGTCAGGAAATTCCTGCTACGGCGTCTGCTGGGCAGGGCGCCGCGCACTCATGCCGAGAAGATGAGCTGACGTCCACTGCCCGATCGCGCGCCGGCCATCGGCGCGCGACGACCTTTCCGTTATACTATGCCGCCGCAAGCGCA
This sequence comes from Salinicola acroporae, assembly GCF_003206615.1. Lineage (GTDB taxonomy): Bacteria > Pseudomonadota > Gammaproteobacteria > Pseudomonadales > Halomonadaceae > Salinicola > Salinicola acroporae. The sequence continues at coordinate 156,793 of NZ_PZJW01000010.1, forward strand.
CTGCCACGAGCCACTTCGGCAGTGAGCGCAAGCCGTCTCTCGTAGCACGAGGTTTCTCTTGAGCGAACTTCTCGTCCCGTGGTGGGCCCAGCAGCTGACGCTGTGTGGCTGGCCTCTCGTCAGCGATCCCCGGCTGGCGCTCGGTGCCGTCCAGGCGCACGCGCGCCTGCAGTCACTGGGGGTCGGGGGGCGCGACGAGTTTGCCTGGCGCTTGTGGGAGAGCGGCGGTGACGCAAGGTCGCCATCGTTCGCCCGATTGGCGGCGCTGGAGCTGCTCGCGCTCGGGAGTGCGGCAAATTGGATTCGACCTCCCTGTACCGATGCCTGGCTTGCCATGCTGGCCCGTGGCATCGTCGCGCAGGCGCCCACGCTCAGGGCCTGGCTGCAGTCGCTCACCTCCCTGAACGATCCGTCGCTGGATGCCGCCGGGCGCGAGCTTCTCGCTCGCGAGCGTCAGCAGCGTGGCGTCTCATGGTCTGCGCTTCGCCACTGTCTCAAGTCGACCGATTCACCGGCATCCCCGGATGCCGCCGGATTCGATCCTCTCCATTTTCGGCCTGTCGACCTCTGGTCGGAAGGCCTTTGGCGGGCCAGGGCCGCCATGGCGCCGGTGCTGGCCTGGCCGGTCGATATCTCCCTCGACGAACAGCGACATTACCGGACGCTACTGCGCGAGCAGGATGATGTCGGGGGGCGTGAAGAGCTCATGGCACTGCTGTTCTGGCTCGCAGGGCAGGGGCACCGCTATGGCTGGGATCTGGACGCCGTGCGGATGTCTCGTCAGCGCCCCGAGGCGCAGCTCGAGTGGCTCTCGGGATTGAACGATCAGCACGATTACGGCCAGGTGCTACTGGCGTTCCTGGCCGACGCGGAGCCGTTGGAGTGGGCGGCATGGGACTGGTTCCGACTCATCGACCAGGCGTTTCTCGGCCATTGTGCCGGGTGGCTGTCGGCGCAGGAGGCGGAGCGGTTCGCGGGCCATGGCATCGACCTCCTGCAGCAGCGATACACGGATTGGGAGGCAGCGGCTCGGGCATATCAGCGGGGACGCAGTCTGTTCGAGGGAAGGGATCTGCGGGCCGTTTTCGATGAGGAGTGGGCCGGCCTGCTCTTCGCCGACACCAGTCCATGGGCGGTACCGCTCGCCGATACGCTGGAAGAGGGGCTGCGCGAGACGTCGCGCGAGTTCGTTCGACAGTACCGCGCAGATCCCGACTGCTGGGTATTGAGCGTCGCCTCGATCCGCGACCCGGATCTCATCCACCGTCGAACCCTCGGCGAACCGCTGGGGCCGGAGCGGGTCCAGGAGGCGGAGCGCTACCTCGAAGACGTGCTGGGCCTGCGCCGGGAAGAGGGCGCCGCGGGGCTGGCGAGGTTCTGGATGCCGGCTCAAGCGCATCATCTCAACCAGCTGGCCGCCGACTCCCGCCATACCGCCGGTCGCCGGTCGTCGCCCGGAACATCGCGGCGATTGGCCATCTGCGCGGATCACGCGGCGACGATCACGATGGCGGAAAAGTACGCATTCTATCTGGTGATGGCTTCGGACAGCGGACGCTATTCGACCGCCGAGATCGAAGCTCTGGCGCAGTCTCTGTGTGACGTGCTGAGTCGGTTCTATCGCGACGCCGAGAGCCTGCTCTCGGCATGGCAGGTCTGGGAAACCGTCCTGAGTGAGGATGAAGCGCCGGAGGACGTGTCGCTGGCGGACGATATCACCTGGCATCGGCGCGATCCCGGCTCCCCCTTTCACTGGCTGACCCCGTCGCGGTCGCTGACTTGGCTCGAGCCGGGTGCGCGGCCGACGCTGACGCGGTTCACCGCGATCTCGCTGGCAGGGCCTCTCAACGAAGCACTATGGCAGGCGCCGCAGCCGCTGGCGCCCGGAGACAGAGAGGCGTTGGGGGAGTGGATCGAACATCAGTATGCCCTGCAGGGGGCCTCCGGACTGGTCGACTTCCTGGATTTCCTGACCGAGGCAGGAGACCGACAGGACTATCAGATCAACTATGCTCCCTACACGCTGAATCGCACTCGCCTGGAAGCGGAAATCGCGATTCTCGAATCCGGGGCATGCGCGGAAGAGGATCGCGTCCACCTGATGCGGCTGAAGCACGTGCGGGACAACGACTGCCACTGCAACGATCAAGACATGACGGCATGGGATATCGCGCAACTGGTCGATCTGGCGCTGGCTGGCCGGCAGCTTGACTGGCTCGACGAGAACCGCCTCGCGCATTATCTCGATACCGCCATGCGCCTGGCGGCGCGTCACTACAGCAACTGGCGGGATTATGCCGAAGGGCTTTACAGCGGCTTCGGTTTCTTCATGGACGATACGCCGGAGCGCGAGGCCTTCCTGCTGCGCTTTCGCGAAGCGCTCAGTGCCTGGCTGGAGGCGGAGCCGCTGTTGGCCGGTGCCTGGGCGAGTCTCGATTTTCCGGGCAGTCCCATGGCGCACTGGACATCACTTCATGTCGACATTCTTCCCAGTGAACCCAGTCTTTTACATTAACGCTGTTCATTAACCGAGAACGCTCGCCAAAGCGTTTTCAATGACATATGATCTCCGCTGTGCTACGCCCACTGTAAAGAGGGCGTGGCTTTTTTCTGTCCGATTGATCATGATTCGAGCCCAATACAGGCCGTTCTGGCGGTGACACCTCGTCGAGGTGTGTCACCACCACAGCGACTCCAATTCGCCGGATGATTCGTCATGAGTCGTCGCAAAAGGCGGTGCCCGTAATGGCTCACAGGCGAACGAGGTCGCGCTGAATGCTAAGACGCACAGCCATGGGGTTGGCACTGGCGATAGTCATATCCGGTTGCTCCGCCCCTGTAAAACAACAACAAGTCAACGCGCAGTATTCACTCCCGCTGGTTAAGACTCGCACCGTTGCGGTCGACATTCCCGAGAGCGTCCCTCCGGCGCCTCAGAAGATCCGGGACTTCCGGCCGCAGAGCGTCTCCCCGGCGGTGATCCGGAAGGCCCTGCTGGACGAACATCAACGGTGGGTCGGGACGCCTTACGTGCTCGGCGGAACGACGCACCGTGGTATCGACTGCTCTGCGCTGATGCAGCACGTGTTCGGTGAGGCCTTCGCTTTCGAGCTGCCGCGGACGACCGAAGAACAGGTTCTGGAAGGTGATCGGGTCGCGGAACAGAATCTCAAGGCAGGGGATCTGGTCTTTTTCCAGCCGCCTGGACCCTACAACCATGTCGGCGTCTACGTGGGTGATGGCTACTTTCTTCACGCTTCCTCGTCGCAAGGGGTGAAGCTGTCGCGCCTCGATAACGTCTACTGGAAGCGATATTACTGGCAAGCGCGTCGTCCGGTCGAACGAACGCAACTGGCTCAGCGGGTCATGCTGGCCAACGAAGGTTGAGTCGGGGCAGGACTTGCTGGGGGGCCGCGTCGCGGCCTCGTCTCGGTCCCCGTCCACCGGGTAGCACGGTATTGGATCGGCGCAACAGGGACATGAAAAAGGGCAGCCTGCTGGCTGCCCTTTTTTTGTGGGGGCATACCCCCAACCGATCGAGCTGGCCTCCGGGGGGAGGCCAGCGTAAGGATCAGTGCTCGTGACCACCTTCGCCATGGACGTGGCCATGGGACACTTCTTCTTCAGTCGCTTCGCGCACTTCGGCAATTTCGACATCGAAGTTCAGCTTCTCGCCAGCCAGGGGGTGGTTGCCATCGACCGTCACGGTGTCACCTTCCACCTTGGTCACGGTGACCATCAACGGTCCTTCCTGTGTCTGGGCCTGAAACTGCATGCCGGGCTCGACGGCGTCGACGCCCTGAAAGGCATCCCGCGGAACTTCCTGGACCAGTGCCGGCTGCACTTCGCCGTACCCTTCGCTCGGCGCGACAGCGACCTGAAGCTTGTCACCGCTTCCGTGACCCTCGAGTTCTTTCTCGAGTCCCGGAATGATGTTGCCCGCACCGTGTAGGTAGGTCAGCGGATCGCGACCTTCGGAACTGTCCAGTACCTCTCCTGCATCATTGGTCAATGTATAGTGGAACGCGACCACGGAGTTCTGGGCAATCTGCATCTCTGAACCTTTGCGTTTGTGCATGTCTGTCACATCCTAACGCGCCACGGCCTTCCTGTCAGGTCGCAATGACCGCGAAGTCGGGCCGATCGGGCGCTTATCTCGAACGGCGTCCGTGATAGTTGCGCCACTTCAAGGGTGTGGTTACCCTGACCCCACGACAAATTACCGTGATTTTGCGGCCGAGGAGAAGTTCGTCATGACCGTGTTCGTCGTTTGGCTCGTTGCCTTCGCCGTCTTTCTTTTTCTGCTTCTCAAGGCTTGGGATGGGGCGCTTGGCGCGATGGTCAAACGCCGGTTGCCGACCCAGTTGCAGGGGGATCCCGCCCAGGACCGCTGGATCATGTCCGCGGCGCTGGCGGTGCTCGGCGCGACATTCATCATCAAGCCGGTATCCATGCTCCTGACCTTGATTCTGCTGGCCATCGGGATCTGGGTGGGGCTGCGTGTTGCGTGCTGGACAGTGCGCAAAGCCAAGCTGCACTGAAGGGGCTTCGGTCGCTTAGAGCGGCCCATGCAGATTGACGGGCGATGCCGACAGCATCGCCCGTCGTGATTTCTGGGCCCCGCCGCCTTATAGCCAGGTGGAAAGGGTGATCGAGCCGAACTGGTCGCCATCGTCCTGGGTCTCGAACTCGTGCGTTCGCCACACCGAGCTGTAGGTCAACTGCCAGCGATCCCAGGATACGGCGAGGCCGAGCTGGGCATCCCCTACCCAGGGCCGTCGATCCACGGAGTGGCTATCCTCGAAGGTGTTGCCGTCGAGCAGCATGTTGTAAGCCATTAGCCGACCTTCGAGGTTGGCGAACAGGTACCAGTTGAAGCCACTATCTTTCTCGAAGAAAACCCTGCTGCCTTGGGAGGGCGCCACGGTCGGCACGCCGAAGCTCTTGTCCAGCCCCTGCCCGATACGCAACCCGAGGCCGGTCGCACCATAGGTGTAGAGGTTGCCGACGGCCAGGCCGACCGACGGCCCATACTCGGTTTCCAGCGCTCCCAGGTCACCCTGTTTCCACCAGGCGGTCTGGTAGGCGAGATTGACGAAGGGCTCGTTGTGCAACTGATTGTGCCAGCCCTCGGCTTCGTCGCTACCGACCAGGTGATGAAAGTTGTTCTGTACCGTATGGCCACCCGCACCCGGGCCGACAAGGCCGACGTCGAAATACACGCCGCTGGTACGCCGCCATCCGCTCAACTGCTGGTCATCGAACAGGGAGAGCCCGGCGTAGAGCACGCCGGCGTAGGGGCGGTCGTTCTCGATCAAGCCCCTCTCGTCGATGTCTTCCGGCGTGTAGATCTGCTGTCCGAATCGGTAGGAGGCGCCATCCAGCGAGGCGGCACTCCAGCCAGGAATCAGCTCCGCGAGGTCACGGGTCCAGTGATCCCTGGAAGGTCGGAAAGACCAGTCGGCTTCGATACCGTTGGTGTAGTGACCGTCATCCCCGCTTGCGAAGATATCGTTTTCCGACTTCAGCGTCAGGATACCATCCGCCCAAGCAGTGCTGGAAATGGCTGCCATGGCCACGGCAAGGCCGGTTCTCGACCAGATATATCCCCTCATATTCCGCCTTATTCCCTTAAAACGAATGATTGAATCTGCGGGACATACAATAGCGTACGTAAAACGTCGAGAACATAGAAAATTAGTATCACGCTAACAGAAAGCGGCGCCCTGGGGCGCCGCTGGCATGAGGTCTAGCTGTCGTCGTGCAATCAGTAGGGGGCGACGCTGACGCTGGAGCCACTGGCGACCAGCTTGACACGCTGGCCGACTTGCCAGTTGCGGTCCGCCTTCTGGACGACCACGACGTTCTGCCCGCTGTCCTGGCGAATCTCCAGTTCGTAGCCATCGACGCGGTCGGTGGCCTGCTGGATCTTGCTGCCGGCAATCGTGCCACCGAGGGCGCCGGCCGCGGTCGCGATCGTGCGGCCGGAGCCACCGCCAACCTGGTTACCCAGCAGACCGCCAATGACCGCACCGCCCAGGCTGCCCAGCACGCTCTCGCCGTTGCCGCCCTGGATCTGTACCGGGCGTACCGACTGGATGGTTCCGTAGCTCACGGACTGCGCCGTACCCGCTTGATCTCCCCGGTAGACGTCACCCGAATAGGTCGAGTTGTTGGTACAGCCCGCCAGGGCCAGCAGGCTCATGACCAGTGCAGGGGCGATGAGTCGTTTCATGATGATTCTCCTTAACATCCAGGTATGGCTTCGTGCCCAGTACATTAAAACAGTGTTCTAAAACTAGTCCAGTGCCAATGGAATCCATCGGCACTGGACCCAGCACGGATTGAGTGTAGGAGCCGCTGGCGATTCCTGCCTCTCACTCCTGGTGATCCCGGTCGTTGCCGGGGAAGTCCAGGCTGCCGCTGTCGACGAGCGTCGCCAGCAGGCGTGCGCCGTCCGGGTAGGCGAGCGCACTGGCATCTATCGGAGCGTTCGACGCCAGTATCCGGGCCAGCTCGAGAGGGCAGTCGACGGCGTCTCCGTCGACGAACAGGGTGGCGTTGGCCTCGTCCCGTCGGTGCCAGGCGAAACGTGAGCCAAGGGTGCGGGTCAGTTCGTCGCCGCGCTCGAGCGCGGCGCGCAGCGCTTCCGATGCGGTAGGGGCGTCCGGCGGAGCCAACTGGTCCAGATATTTGGGCTGGGTCATGGCACGCCCGAACCATTGCGCCATCTGATCGGGGCGATCGATGACGTCCAGCAGTAGCTTGCGTACCCGGGCCACGGCCTGCTCGTCCAGCTCACCCGACGCCAACGGTGGTTGCAGGTCGGGGTCAGCGTAGCGCCGGCTGTCGCCGAGCTGTTCGCCGATATAGTCGGCGAAGGATGTGACGATCTCGTCGGCGGAAGGCGCCCGGAAGCCGATCGAGTAGGTCAGGCAGTCCTCGGCTTCGCTGACACCGTGGTGAGCGACGCCGGGGGGAAGGTAGAGCATATCGCCGGGCTCCAGCACCCACTCCTGGTCGGCCTGCACGGTGAAGTCTTCGAGGATGCGCAGGTCGATACCGGGGATCAGCCGGGCGTCCGCGCCAGGACTGCCGCCCAGTTGCCAGCGCCGGCGTCCACTGGCCTGCAACAGAAAGACGTCGTATTGGTCGACGTGCGCGCCAACGCTGCCACCTGGCGGCGCATAGCTGACCATGATGTCGTCGAGTCGCCAGTTCGGCAGAAAATCGAAGGACTCCAGCAGCTCGGCGACTTCCGGCACGTAGTGGTCCACCGCCTGTACCAGCAGCGACCAGCCGCTGGCGGGCAGGCGCGCGAAGGTCTCATCGTCGAACGGCCCGTGGCTGACCTGCCATGCCTTGTCTGGGCCCTTCTCCTCTACCAGCCTGGCTTCGACTCCCTCTTCACAGGCGAGGCCCGCCAGATCGTCCGGTTCCAGGGGAGAGACGAAGTCGGGAAACGCACCGCGTATCAGCAGTGGCGATTTCTGCCAGTGCTGACTGAGAAACTGGGCGGGGGCGAGGCCACCGAGTAGCCTACGTGGCTTGTTGGCGGAGGTCATGTCGGTCTCCTGGACGAAAACGTGTATGGCGCGCTCAGAGCGCCTTGGCCTGATCGACGGCGTTGCCGATGTAGGTCGCCGGTGACAGGGCCTTGAGTTCGGCCTTCACCTCGTCCGGCAGCGCCAGCGTGTCGATGAAGGCGGCAAAGCCGGCCTGGTCGATGCGCTTGCCGCGAGTCAGCTCCTTGAGCTTCTCGTAGGGCTTCTCGATCCCGTAGCGGCGCATGACGGTCTGGATCGGTTCGGCCAGCACCTCCCAGCTGTGGTCGAGATCGTCGTCGAGACGCTGGGGGTTGGCTTCCAGCTTGCCGATACCCTTGAGTGCCGCTTCGTACGCGATCAGGCCGTAGGCCAGGCCGACGCCGAGGTTGCGCAGCACGGTGGAGTCGGTCAGGTCACGCTGCCAGCGGGAGATGGGCAGCTTCCGCGCCAGGTGATCGAGCAGCGCATTGGCCAGCCCCAGGTTGCCCTCGGAGTTCTCGAAGTCGATCGGGTTGACCTTGTGCGGCATGGTGGAGGAGCCGATCTCGCCCGCCACGGTGCGTTGCTTGAAATAGCCGAGAGAGATGTAGCCCCACACGTCGCGATCGAAATCGATCAGGATGGTGTTGAAGCGGCTGATGGCATCGAACAGCTCGGCGATGTAGTCGTGGGGTTCGATCTGGGTGGTGTAGGGATTGAACGTGAGTCCGAGTGACTCGACGAAGGTGCGGGCATTCTCGGCCCAGTCGACCTCCGGATACGTCGCCAGGTGCGCGTTGTAATTGCCGACGGCACCGTTGATCTTGCCCAGCAGCTCGACGGACGCTATCTGCTTGAGCTGGCGCTTCAGACGATAGGCGACGTTGGCCATCTCCTTGCCCAGCGTGGTGGGGCTGGCGGTCTGACCGTGCGTCCGTGACAGCATCGGCTGTTCGGCATGCTCGTGGGCCAGGCGGGCGATCGCATCGTGGACTGCCTGCATCGTCGGGGTCAGGGCATCGAGGCCGTCTCGCATCATCAAGGCGTAGGACAGGTTGTTGATGTCCTCGCTGGTGCAGGCGAAGTGCACGAATTCCGTGATCGCGTGGAGCTCCGGCTGATCGGCGATGGCCTCCTTGATGAAATACTCGACCGCTTTCACGTCGTGGTTGGTGGTGCGCTCGATGGTCTTGATACGCTCGGCATCGGCCAGCGAGAAATTACTCACCAGGGTGTCCAGAAACGCCTGCGCCTTGGTGGAAAGCGGTGGCACCTCGACGATGCCGGGATGGGCCGCCAGACGTTCCAGCCAGCGGACCTCGACGGTAACGCGTGCCCGGATCAGGCCGAACTCGCTGAAATGTTCGCGCAGCGGGGCGGCCTTGGCTGCGTAGCGGCCGTCGACAGGGGAAAGGGCGGTCAGTGCGGAGAGTTCGATCATCGTGGGTTCCCGAGACATCGCGCGAGCCAGCAGCTCGCGATTGAGAGATTCGTGCGGCTCGATTCATGAACTCGACGTCAGTGGGCGTCGAGCTGCCGCAGGGTGCGCCGGATGGCGCTCCGCTGGAAGATAAGGCGCCAGCGGCGGCCCCCTTGCTGGTGCCAGAGGAGGGCGAAGCGGACGCCGGCGAGCAGCGCCGTGCGGATGCGTTCCGGCATCATTCGGCTCTGCAGCAAACTGGGCTCGCCCTGCACCACGATCCGATAACGGAAGGTGGAAAGTGTTTCCTGGTAGAGCTCGCCGAGGCTCGCGATCACGTTCTCGTGCGTTTTGCCGAAGTGCTCGGCCTGGCCCTGGACGCGTCCCAGCCGCTGGCCGAGCGTTTCCATCATGGCGCTATCCTTGCGTAGCTTCTGCATCAGCAGCACCATCGAGAAACCGTAGCGCATGACAGCCGGTTGCGCGCTCTGGCGTGACATGACCGCCAGCAGCGTGTCGATGCCCTGGCGCAGGTTGTTGTGGTGGCCGCCGTAGATCGACTCGAAACTGGGCGGATCGGTGTCCAGCGTGGCGTGGATCAGGGTATTCCAGGCGCGCTCGTCGCACTGCCCGGTGCGGGCCAGTTGATCGACGACGGATGCCGCCTGGAAGACGCCGGCCAGGGCCAGGGCCTGTCGGCCGTTGCTGTCGAGCGGTGCCGATTGAATGGGCGTCGGGTTCATGCCGAGCGCTGGCTCCCTGTCATGGCGGAGGGGGTGTCGGTGAGTTCGGCGACGGCAGCGCCATCGTCGGTTCCGGTGGCGCGAATGACAGCACCGCCCAAGCAGACTTCGCCATCGTAGAGCACCAGCGACTGGCCTGGCGTGACCGCTCGCTGTGGGGTATCGAACCGAACCTCGAGCTCGCCGTCGGCCAGCAGCGTCACTTCGCAGGGAACGTCGTGCTGGCGATAGCGGGTCTTGGCGCTCAGGCGCGGCGCCTTGGGGGGTGTCCCCGCGATCCAGGCTGCCGGCTCGCAGTAGGCGACATCGCTGTAGAGCAAAGGGTGTTCGCCCTGAACGACCACGAGGACGTTGCGCTCGAGATCCTTGGCGGCCACGAACCACGGATCCTCACTGTGGTTCTTCAGGCCGCCGATTCCCAGGCCGCGTCGCTGGCCCAGGGTGTAGTACATCAGCCCCATGTGTTCGCCGATCAGGTCACCTTCAGGTGTTTCGATACGCCCGGGCTGAGCGGGGAGATACTGCTTGAGGAAGTCGCTGAACCGCCGCTCACCGATGAAGCAGATGCCGGTGGAGTCCTTCTTGCTCGCGGTCGCCAGACCGTGGCGCTCCGCCAGGGCTCGCACCTGCGGCTTCTCCAGCTCGCCGACGGGAAACAGTGTCCTCTCGATGGCGGCACCGGGAACCGCGTGCAGGAAATAGCTCTGGTCCTTGTTGCCATCCAACCCCTTGAGCAACCGAGCCCGACCGTTGTCGTCGAGCCCTCTTCGCACATAGTGGCCAGTCGCGATCAAGTCGGCGCCGAGCATCTCGGCGTAGTCGAGAAAGACTTTGAACTTGATCTCGCGGTTGCACAGGATATCCGGGTTGGGCGTGCGCCCAGCCTGGTACTCGGCAAGGAAGTGTTCGAAGACATTGTCCCAGTACTCGGCGGCGAAGTTGGCCGTGTGCAGCTTGATCCCGAGAGTCTCGCAGACCGCCTCGGCGTCTGCCAGGTCCGCCATGGCGGTGCAGTACTCGGTGCCGTCGTCCTCGTCCCAGTTCTTCATGAACAGGCCCTCGACGTGGTAGCCCTGCTCTCGCAGCAGCAGCGCGGTCACGGAAGAGTCGACGCCGCCCGACATGCCGACGATGACTTTCCGGGGGGCTTCGCTGGGTGAGTGCGCGGTATCGCTGATTGCGCTGGCTGTGGTCATGACGATTTCCGGGGCAGGTGAGGGCGGGTCGTGAGACCCTGCGCGCCAGTGGCGGTGCCCGGCGAGCGTGCAGGGATCGAATCAACGACCGACTCGAATGAGCGGCCCGCGATTATAGCCGAAAGCGGGGGATCGCATCGAGCCCATCGACAATTTCCCAGGGGCTGGGCGTGTAACGACAGAAGGCGAGGCCGAGTTCGACTCCCGGTCAGCGCTCGCGAATGACATCGAGCGGGTAGCGGCGACCGTCGCGTGTGTCGCGCAGCCGCTGCATCACGACCGGGCTCCGCAGCCGGTGGCTGCGGTCGAGATCGTCGATCTCGTCGAAGGTAAGCCAATGGGTGCCGATGATGCCTTTGTCCAGCGCATTGCCCAGATGGGCCAGTGGCAGGCTGAGAAACGCATGGCTGTGGAAGGTGAGGCCATCCGACGTCTGGTGGACGTAGAGTCCCAGGTAGTCGGTGATGGCGACCTGCCAGGCCGACTCTTCGCGCACTTCCCGCTCGGCGGCCGCGATCAGGCGCTCACCCCGTTCCAGGTGGCCGGCAGGCTGGTTGAACAGGCTGAACGGGCCGCCGCGATCCTCCTCCACCATCAGGTAACGACCTGCTCGCTCCACCACCACGGCAACGGTCACGCGAGGCGTCCAACGGTTCATGTCATCATTCTCCCGACTCGATGCTCTGCCCTCGACATCCGGCCGTGGGACTCCAGCCGATCATACCCGGTCCACGCCAATTCGAAAGCCCGCTATCGGAATTGGCGGGCCGGACGTCTGCCTGCTTCGCGATGATTCAGCGCTTGCGAGGGGAGTTCGAGCGCCGGCTCGTGTCGCGCCCAGACGAATGCCGCGGGACGTTCATCGTCTCGCTGCGCCAGTGGCCCGGCGGCAGGTCGCCGAGGCGCCACGGTCCGATGCCGACGCGGATCAGCCGCAGGGTCGGATGACCCACGTGTGCGGTCATCCTGCGTACCTGGCGGTTGCGTCCTTCGCGCAGTTCTATCTCCAGCCAGGTCGTCGGCACCGAGGGCCGGTAGCGTACGGGAGGATCGCGGGGTGGCGGCTCCGGTGGCGCCAGCCGTCTGACCTTGGCCGGGCGAGTCGGTCCGTCCTTCAGGATGATTCCCTCGCGAAGCGCCTTCAGGGCGCTCGGGTCCGGCTCGCCTTCCACCTGAACCCAGTACTGCTTGGGCAGCTTGTGCCGGGGATCGCTGATGCGGTGGATCAGGGTGCCATCATCGGTCAGCAGTAGCAGCCCCTCCGAGTCGTAATCGAGACGACCGGCGGGGTAGACACCGGGCACGTCGAGGCAATCGGCCAGCGTTCGCCGCCCATGAGCGTCGGTGAATTGGCAGAGCACGTTGTAGGGCTTGTGCAGGAGATAGATTCGACTCATGGCGCGCCGCCCCTGGTCGTCCTGGACGGCTTCCGTGGCGCTCCCGGGGCGTCGCCCCATGGCGGGCGGCGGCGATCAAGACTATTTTCAGGGAAGGCTTGCATACCGGCTCCATCGGCCGCATCTTCAAGGAACTTCGGGTCTTCAACGGTATCCAATACCTCACCGAGTCCCGGCTTGCCGTATCTGAGCCGATGCATCCAGGGATTCATCCTTACTATGTCAGAGATCTCAAACAGAGTGTCGCCTTACCTTGCCAGGGAGCCGGCCCGTACGGGTATGACGCGTCCTCCCGACCCTGATCACGACGAGCAGGGTGATGTTGCCGAACAGGTGTCGGATCCGCAACTGGCGCCGCCGCCGATGTACAAGGTCGTGCTGTACAACGATGACTACACCCCAATGGAGTTCGTCGTCGAGGTGCTGCAACGATTCTTCGCCATGGACAGCGAGAAGGCGGTCCAGATCATGCTGGCCGTCCACACCCAGGGGAAGGCGACCTGCGGCATCTTCACCCGTGACGTGGCGGAGACCAAGTGCCACCTCGTCAATGAATATGCGAAAGAGTGCGAGCATCCTCTCATGTGCGACGTGGATGCCGCAGAATAGATGGCGGACACACATCGTCGACGCTTTTGTCTTCGAAGACTTGCGAAACCGCTGTTTGTGCCCGATTGTGAAAGTGCCGACCGACGCCCTCAGTGGCTAAAAGGGGACTGCCATGTTGAGTAAAGAACTTGAACTCACCCTGAACACGGCCTTCACCGTGGCGCGTTCCAAGCGACACGAGTTCATGACCGTGGAGCACTTGCTGCTGGCGCTTCTCGATAATGCCTCGGCAGCCGACGTGCTGAATGCCTGTGGGGCGAATCTGGAAAAGCTTCGTGCCGATCTGCAGGATTTCATCAATTCCACGACACCGTTGATTCCCGAGGAGCAGGAAGACCGGGAAACGCAGCCCACGCTGGGCTTCCAGCGCGTGCTGCAGCGCGCGGTCTTTCATGTGCAATCCTCCGGCAAGAGTGAGGTGACCGGCGCCAATGTGCTGGTGGCGATCTTCTCCGAGCAGGAGAGTCAGGCGGTCTACTTCCTCAAGCAGCAGAGTGTGGCACGGGTGGATGCGGTCAATTACATCGCCCATGGCATCTCCAAGGTCGCTGGTCACGGCCAGGCCCAGCAGCCCTCCCAGGAATCCGAGGAGGGTGAGGAGGCCGCCGGTGAAAACGGGCAGAGCCCGCTTTCCAATTACGCGACCAATCTCAACGACCAGGCCCGACTGGGCAAGATCGACCCGCTGATCGGTCGTGACCACGAGCTCGAGCGCGTGGTGCAGATTCTGGCCCGTCGACGAAAGAACAACCCGCTGCTGGTGGGCGAGGCCGGCGTTGGCAAGACCGCGATTGCCGAGGGCCTGGCCAAGCGAATCGTCGAGGAGGACGTGCCGGACGTGATCGCCGATGCCGTGGTCTACTCGCTGGACATGGGCGCGCTGCTGGCGGGCACGAAGTACCGTGGCGATTTCGAGAAGCGCTTGAAAGGACTGCTGGCCGAGTTGCGCAAGCAGGACAATTCGATCCTATTCATCGATGAGATTCACACGGTCATCGGTGCCGGCGCGGCATCGGGCGGGGTCATGGATGCCTCCAACCTGCTCAAGCCGCTGCTCTCCTCTGGCGAGTTGCGCTGCATCGGCTCGACCACGTTTCAGGAGTTCCGTGGCATCTTCGAGAAGGATCGAGCGCTGGCTCGTCGTTTCCAGAAGGTCGATGTGCCGGAGCCGACTGTCGAGGACACCATCCGCATCCTCAAGGGGCTGCGAGGTCGTTTCGAAGAGCATCACCAGTTGAAGTACACCGATGGCGCGCTGGAAAGTGCAGCCCGCCTGGCCGATCGCTATATCAATGATCGTCACCTGCCGGACAAGGCGATCGACGTGATCGACGAGGCCGGCGCGCACCAGCGCCTGCTACCTCCGGAAGCGCGGATCGCCACCATCGATGTCGATCAGGTCGAAGCGGTGGTGGCTTCCATTGCGCGCATCCCGCCGAAGAGCGTTTCGACTTCGGACCGCAAGCTGCTCTCGAACCTGGAGCGCGACCTGAAGATGCTGGTGTTCGGTCAGGACGAGGCGATCACCAGTCTGTCGGCGGCGATCAAGCTGTCTCGTGCCGGTCTCAAGTCGCCGGACAAGCCGGTGGGTAGCTTCCTGTTCGCCGGCCCGACCGGCGTCGGCAAGACCGAGGTCGCTCGGCAGCTGTCGCATCTGATGGGGATCGAGCTGGTACGCTTCGACATGTCGGAGTACATGGAGCGCCACACGGTATCGCGGCTGATCGGGGCGCCCCCGGGCTACGTCGGTTACGACCAGGGCGGCCTGCTGACCGAGGCGATCACCAAGCAGCCACACTGCGTACTGCTGCTCGACGAGATCGAGAAGGCGCATCCGGAAGTCTTCAACCTGCTGCTGCAGGTCATGGACCATGGTCGCTTGACCGACAACAACGGCCGTGAGGCGGACTTCCGGCATGTGATCGTCATCATGACGTCCAACGCCGGCGCCGAACAGATCTCTCGTCGCTCGATCGGCTTCCAGACCCAGGACCACTCGACCGATGGCATGGAAGTGATTCGCCGGACCTTCACGCCGGAGTTCCGCAATCGCCTGGACGGGATCATTCAGTTCCACGGTCTCGAGCCATCCATTGTCCGCAACGTCGTCGACAAGTTCCTGGTCGAGCTCCAGGCTCAACTCGACGAGAAACGGGTGCAGCTCGATGTCGATGACGACGCCCGCGTCTGGCTGGCCGAGAAAGGGTACGATCCCGAAATGGGGGCGCGTCCGATGGCCAGGGTCATCCAGGAGAAGCTCAAGAAGCCACTGGCCGAGATGATCCTGTTCGGCGACCTGGCCGAGAACGGCGGCATCGTCCACGTAAGGGTCGACAACGACGAGTTGCAGCTCGAGACCGAAGCCGAGCTGGCCTAGACCGGTCGCGGCAGCACGACAACGCCTCGCCATGGCAACATGGCGAGGCGTTTTTGGATTCGTATCATCTGTGATTGCCCGCCTGACGAAGATGAGGTGCCAGGGCTTTTCCTGAGGGCGGGAAGCCGGTCGGGGAGGGCGGAGCCGAGACAGGCTCGCGAATTAGCGAGAGCGGTAGACGATACGCCCTTTGGAGAGGTCGTAGGGAGTCAGCTCGACCTTGACCTTGTCGCCGGTCAGGATGCGGATGTAGTTCTTGCGCATCTTGCCGGAGATGTGGGCAGTCACGACGTGGCCATTCTCCAGTTCAACGCGGAACATGGTGTTGGGAAGCGTGTCGACGACGACGCCCTCCATTTCGATATGATCTTCTCGTGCCATATAGGCGATCCCTCTTGAACGTGTTGAGAACGGGGCTTGGTTTGAGGGCCTGACATGGCGCCTCGCGGTTGGCTATCGACGCGGAATGCCGCGAAAGGCACGGGTGCCATTCACGTCATCATCTAACCAGCCCGCCCTTGGGCCTCTGAAGTGCGCGATATTATGGGCTATCTCGCCGGGGAAGGCAAAAATCCGTCGTAAATCGAATGGAACCCGGCTCATGGCCGAGCACCGAAAGCCGGGCCTGAGGTATGGAAACTCTCGAACCGGCGAATCGTCTCGCCACCGCCTGGCACTGCCGAGACGGGTCGCAGCGCTAAATGCAGGAACCTGGCGCAATAGGGTTCATCGGCGTCATTACAGCGCCTTGGCCGGGACCATGCGCTGCCAGCGCCCCCCGTTGAGGTACTCCAGTGGTTGATAATCCTGCTTGTAGCGCATTTTCTGGCAGGCACGTATCCAGTAGCCGAGATAGAGATAGGGTAGCCGGCGCTCACGCGCCAGCTCGATCTGGCTGAGTATGGCGAAGCCGCCGAGCGAGCGTCGCTCGAAGATCGGATCGGGGTCGAAGAACGTATAGATTGCAGAGAGACCGTGACCTAGGCAGTCGGTGGCGGCCACTGCCATCAGATGATCGCCCAGTCGGAATTCCAGCAATTTGGCAAAAGAGTGGGCCTGGGTCAGAAACATCCGGTACTGCTCGCGGCTGGGGGGGAACATATCGCCGTCCGCGTGTCGGGCGCGAATGTATCGGGCATATAACGAGTAGTGTTGCTCGTCGAATACCGTCGGGCGCAAATGCGTGGTGAGATCCCGGTTGCGGTTGATCAGTTTGCGCTGGGTTCGGCTGGGGGTGAAATCCTCGACCGGAATTCTAACGGAAGTGCAGGCGCTGCAGGCCTCGCAGTGGGGACGATAGAGATTGCTGCCACTACGCCGGAAGCCCAGCAGGGTGAGAGCGTCGTAAACCTCCGGCGCGACCGTTTCCTCGGGGTCGAGAAAGAGCGTCGTCGCCTCCCTTCCCTTTAGGTAGCTGCAGGGATGGGGCACTGTCAGGAAGAAACGAAGATCGCGTGCCTGACGTTGCGGGTTGTTCGCATTGTCGCTGCTCACGGTGGCTCCGTTGGCCAGAGATCGGCCGGGTTGGGTAAGTTGGCGTTGTCCTCAAGATAGTCGATGAACGTCTCCCGGGCGATGTCTCTGGCACCCATGCTGGCCAGATGGGGCGTGTGCATCTGGCAGTCGATCAAGGCGAAATCGTGATATCGGAGTCGCTGCGCCAGATGGACCAGGGCGACTTTCGAGGCGTCGGGGACGCGGCTGAACATCGACTCCCCGAAGAATATGCGGCCGATCGATAGGCCGTAGAGACCGCCCACCAGCGTTTCGGCCTGCCAGACCTCGACGCTGTGTGCGTGTCCCAATCGGTGAAGCTCGAGATAGGCCTGTCGCATGGCGTCGTCGATCCAGGTCCCCTCCGCGTCCGCACGAGTTTCGGCGCAGGCCGTGATGACGCGCTCGAAGGCGTGATCGAACGTTACCACGAAGCCGCCGTTGCGGAGCCGCTTGTCCAGGCTTCTGCGGACACGTATCTCCTCGGGGAAGAGCACCATGCGTGGATCGGGGGACCACCACAGGATCGGCTGGCCCTCGGCATACCACGGGAAGATGCCGCGGCGGTAGGCGCTCAGTAGCCACTCCGGTGTCAGCGCGCCCCCGGCGGCCAGCAAGCCATCCGGTTCATCCAGTGCGTGGGAGACCGGCGGGAAGGCGACGAGATGAGGTGGTAGCCAGGGCAGCATGCAGAGGACCCGATAGGAAAGCGATCCACAGCATAGCAAACACCGGAAGCGTGATTCCTGGCATACCTTTGCCGAAAGGGGCATCAAGAATAGTCACACTATTGCCGATAGATTCTCGACTCCTCAAATTGTGGAAAGAATCATGGCTGCACTCCGACAACGTCTTCGTCATGCCAGCATCGGCACCAAGTTGGCCATCATTGTCGCCTTGTTGCAGGTTGCCGTGCTCATGGGGTTGGCTTTCGCCATGGCCCAGGCGAGTACGTCGCAACTGCGCGAGGCCACGACTCGCGAGTTGAAAACCCAGCAGGACTCGGTTTCCGCCATGCTGTCGCTGTTCGATTACAGCCTTCAGCAGCAGGCTGACCGGTTCCTGAGTATCTTTTCGGACCAGTACGCCGGGCGATTCGCGCTGAGCCCGGACCAGCAGGTCGAGGTCTCCGGGCGCCAGACACCGACGCTCAGGGATGGGCTCGAGGTGCTCAACGACAATACGTGGAAGCTCGATCGCTTCAGCGAGCAGACCGGCACGCCGGCGACGATCTTCGCCCGCGACGGTGATGACTTCGTGCGCATCTCCACCTCTCTCAAGGACGAAAACGGCAAGAGGGCGATGGGAACGCTGCTCAACCGGGAATCCAAGAGCTACGCCAAGCTGATGGCGAACGAATCCTATATCGGACTCGCCAAGCTTTTCGGTATCCCCTATATCACCAAGTACCAGCCGATACAGGATGGTGACGGCAAGGTGGTCGGTGCGCTGTTCGTGGGAGTCGATATCAGCGCCGAGATGACCCAGGTCCAGAATCGTATCCGCGAGATGGGGATTGGCAGTGGTGGCTACACCATGCTGATCTCCGCCGCCGGGGATCAGAAAGGGGAGGTCATCGCGGGTGGGCCATTCGAAGGGCAGAACCTGTTGAATTCCGCAGACGCCGATGCCTTCGCGCCACTGTTCGCCCAGGAATCCGGCGAGATCAGTTATGTCGCCGGCAGCGGCGACAATCGCTTGGCGCTCTACTCCCGCTATCCCGATTGGCAATGGATCATCGCCGGCTCGGTGTCGGTCGACGAGATCGAAGCCGGTGTCATCGCCGCCCGCGACCGCTTCCTGCTGATCGCGCTGGTGCTGGCGGCGGCGTTGAGCCTGGCGCTCTACTGGATCGCCAAGCAGCTGGTCACGAAGCCGATGAATCGTGCCGTCGGCCTGGCCCAGGCGCTGGCAGAAGGGGATCTGTCGCAGCGAATCGAGACGCGTCGCCGCGACGAGATCGGCCAACTGGTCGGCGCCATGAACGGCATCGGCGATGGCCTCGAGCGGATAGTGGGGCAGGTGCGTCATGCGGTCGTGGAGACCGAGAACCATACGCAGGAACTGGCCTCGGGGAATGCCGAACTCTCCTCGCGCACCGAGTCCCAGGCAGCGAGCCTCGAGCAGACAGCCGCCAGCACCGAAGAGATCAACGCGACCGTGCGCCAGAACACGCAGCGGGCGCAGGAGAGTGACGAGCAGACCCGGCAGACCGTGTTGGCCGCGGGCGAGGCCCAGAACACCGTCGAAGCCACGTCCGAAGCCATGCAGCGCATCGTCGGGATGGCAAAGCAGATCTCCGAGGTGGTCGGCGTGATCGACGGCATCGCCTTTCAGACCAACCTGCTCGCGCTGAACGCCTCCGTCGAGGCCGCCAGGGCCGGCGAGCATGGCAGGGGCTTTGCCGTGGTCGCGCAGGAGGTCCGTGGTTTGGCCGAGCGCTGTTCGACCTCGGCGCAGGAGATCAAGGCGTTGATCGGGCGAACTGTCGACGAGGTCGACAACGGCAATCTGCGGGCCGCGGAGGCTGGGCAGCGGGTGTCGGAGATCGTGTCGCAGGTCGAGCGCATCAGCACGCTGATCTCGGAAATTCGCCTGGCGTCCGAAGAGCAGTCCCACGGCATCGAGCAGATCAACCTGGCGATTGCACAGATCGACGAGACCACCCAGAGCAATGCGGCGCTGGTTCGTCAGTCCAGCGCTTCGACCCAGCAGTTGAACGATCAGAGCCGGCGGCTGGCGGAGACGGTCTCGGTATTCCGGCTGCGTGACGGTTCGGCCCTCGATCGGCAGCAGGCGGCCCTGGCCTCTCCCGCGGCCAGTCTGACCCGACATAGCTCGACTGAGGAGCCGCTACCGGCTTGATTCGGCACCGCCGATTCGGTCGATACTCGACGCAACCCGCGCCCCCTGTGATGTCGGCGCGGGCCCCGGTATGATGGCGGGTTGAAAACACCGGGCCCGTCTTGGGGCCGGTCATTGATCGCCAATGCCGCGAGCGGAATGGAATGCCGCCAGCGGCGTGGCAGTTGACTGCGCTACGCCACGCCATACCGGGCGCGAGGGGGTTGATCATTTGAGTGCCAAGAGTTCGGCCAAGAAGAGCCGTCGTTCATCGACGCAAGCGCAAGCCAGGGAGCAGGCGCGCCACGTGATCATGCGCCTGCAGGGCGTGACTCGCGAGGGCGCCGTGATTCTGCTGCTCGCCATCTGCGTTTTTCTCCTGTTGGCTCTGTTCAGCTATACACCGACGGATCCTGGCTGGTCACACAGCGGGCCGGATCAGTCGGTCTCGAACTGGATGGGCAAGATCGGTGCCTGGTTGTCCGATGTCCTCTATTCGCTGTTCGGCGCCAGCGCACTTTGGTGGCCTGGCATGTTCGGGCTGGGCGCCTGGCGACTGATGCGTCAGGCGCAGGTCCAGATAGCCTGGGATCCAATGGCGCTGGCTGTCCATACCGGCGGGCTACTGCTGTTGCTGATGAGCACGACCACGCTGGGTGACCTGCACTTCTACAGCGCCGCCAGTGATCTCCCCAATCAGGCGGGTGGCATTCTCGGTCGTGGCATTGCCAACTCCCTGACCGCCCTGGTGGGCGTGCGGGGGACCACCCTGATTGCGATCGCGGCATTCATGTCGGGTTTCACGCTGTTCACCGGCATGTCGTGGTTGACGGTGATGGACGAGCTCGGCAGTTCGTTGAACCGACTGTTCCACTGGACGAAGTCACGAGCCAGCGAGCGCCGTGAAGCGCGCCAGAATCGACGATCCGACAGGGCCGATGCCCGCCGGGACGAGGCCGAGTCGATGGACCGGGATCGCTCTGGCGACCGGGTCGAGGCGGCCGTGGTGGACGAGGACGAATCGCCGGCCAGAACATCCTGGTGGGCCAAGTGGCTGCCATGGCACAAGGCGCCCGATCTGGAGCGCTGGGACCACGACGAGTTGGAGCATGCCCATCGGTCACGCCAGGAGCCAGGCTGGGAACACGTTGTCGGGGCTGGCGATGGCCTGGAACATCGCGACTCTTCGATGTGGCGCCACGATGGCCGGACCGATATTCCGTGGGATGTGCCCGCGCGAACGCCCTCCGCCAAGCGCCCCGAGGCTTCCTATACCGCCCGTCAGCAGCGCGACGAAGCTCGCGAGCCGACATTGGGCCGTCTGCCCGCAGCCGAAGCCGACACCTCTCCGCGAACGATGACGCGTGGCGAACCGGGGCGGCCGGTAACCTCCGATTCGATGGCCCCGGGTCGGATATCGGCAACCGACGAGCCTGACGCCACGGCCGCCGGTTCGCCGGCGGTGACGGCCACGACGGCGGCCTCGCAGGCGGATTCGGAAGCTGACTCGATCGCCTCCCCGGAAAGGATGCCTTTCCGGGCCGACGTTACTCGGCGGCGCATACCCGACGCCTTCCAGGCCCCGGGAGAGACGGCTTCTTCGCCTACCGGCGCTACCGCCAGTGAAGCAACGTCGAGCGAGGCTGCGCGTGATGACGTCGACGCCCGTCGCCCCGAATCGCCGGCCAATGGGGTTTCGGCCCGCGACGACGAGGCGCCGGTCCAGCAGTGGGGGATTCGCGCCGAGCGCAATGACCCGGCAACGGATCGCCATCACGCCACGATATCGCGGGAAGAAGCGCCCGAAGAGACGGCCGAACGCGCGGGCGAACCGGAACAGCCGGCGCATCGGCGCACGGGTGTCGACTGGGGCCATATCGAGGCGGAGAGTGGCGACATGCCCGCGGACCCGACGATTTCCTCTTCACCGAACGATGAGGAACATCGTCTCGAGGGGGCAATGCGGCAGCGTCAGGAGCCGCGTTTCGATATCGCCGACGAGGAGCGGGATGACGTGGCCGGTTCGGTCTTGCCGGATCGCCAGCCGCCGGCCGCGCCAGCGCCAGCGCCGGCCTTCGCTCGCCCTGATCCCGCGACACCGGCCGCGCCGAGTGCGATGCCGCACGGTGAAGGCTCGCCGGCCACCGCGGATCAGGCCAGAGCGGCTGCAGAGGACCAGCCGACGCTATGGACCGTCGAGCATCTGCAGAGCCAGCGTCCGGTGATGGACGATCTGCCGGAGCCGAGCGGTAATCTGCCGTCGATTCGTCTGACTACGCCCGCCGACCCTGAGCAGCCGAACTACTCGCCGGAGCAACTGGAGGACATGGCCGAGCTGCTCGAGATGCGGCTGCGCGAGTATGGCGTCAAGGCGGAAGTGGTGGAAACCTGGCCGGGGCCGGTCATTACCCGTTTCGAGATCCGCCCCGCGGCCGGGGTGAAGGTCTCCAAGATCAGCAATCTGGCCAAGGATCTGGCGCGCTCGCTGATGGTCAAGAGCGTGCGCGTGGTCGAGATCATCCCCGGTAAACCGACCGTCGGGATCGAGATTCCCAATCCGCATCGGGCGATGATTCGGATTCGCCAGGTGCTGGATTCGGACGTCTATCAGCATGCCGAGTCGCCGGTGACGCTGGCGCTTGGGCACGACATCGGCGGCAAGCCGGTGGTCGCCAACCTCAACAAGATGCCCCACCTGCTGGTGGCGGGCACCACCGGTTCGGGCAAGTCGGTGGGGATCAATACCATGCTGGTGTCGATGCTGCTCAAGGCGACCCCGGACGAGGTCCGAATGATCATGGTCGACCCCAAGATGCTGGAGCTCTCCGTCTACGACGGTATTCCTCATCTATTGGCACCGGTGGTGACCGACATGAAGGAGGCGGCCAACGCACTGCGCTGGTGTGTTGCCGAGATGGAACGGCGCTACAAGCTGATGGCGGCGATGGGTGTGCGCAACATCGCCGGCTTCAACGCCAAGCTCGATGAAGCCGAGAGTCACGGCGCCCAGGTTCAGGACCCGCTGTGGGAGCCGCAACCGTGGGAAATGCACCAGCCGCCGCCGACACTGGCGAAGCTGCCTTACATCGTCGTGGTGATCGACGAGTTCGCCGACATGTTCATGATCGTCGGCAAGAAGGTCGAGGAGCTGATCGCGCGGCTGGCCCAGAAGGCGCGGGCGGCGGGTATTCACCTGATCCTGGCCACGCAGCGGCCGTCGGTCGACGTGGTGACCGGTCTGATCAAGGCCAACATCCCCACCCGCATGGCGTTCCAGGTGTCGTCCAAGATCGATTCGCGCACCATTCTCGATCAGGGCGGTGCCGAGAACCTGCTGGGTCACGGCGACATGCTCTACCTGCCGGCCGGGGCCGGCATGCCGCAGCGCGTCCATGGCGCCTTCGTCGATGACGACGAGGTTCACCGCATCGTCGAAGACTGGAAGCGCCGGGGCGAGCCCGAATATATCGAGGAGATCCTCTCCGGGGGCGTTTCCGCCGATGCCCTGGCCGGGCTCGAGGCCGAGGGTGGCGGCGATGGCGACGATGCCGAGCAGGACGCGCTCTACGACGAGGCGGTACAGTTCGTCACCGAAACCCGCCGGGCGTCGATCTCCGCGGTGCAGCGCCGTTTCAAGATCGGCTACAACCGCGCGGCGAGACTGGTCGAGGCGATGGAGCAGGCGGGAGTCGTCTCGTCCATGGGCAACAACGGCTCCCGTGAGGTATTGGCGCCGCCGCCCGTCGGGCATTGATTCGAGCGGCCGCGGGGAACTAAACCCCGCGGCCGTTTTGCTGTCCTAGCATTCACCAGATTCACGATCGTCGATCTCGGATCGACGATTCCCGATAAGGAATGTCCATGCGCAAGATGAAGACCTTGGCTTTGGCCGGATCGCTGTTGCTGGCGCCGGTATTGATGACCCAGTCGGCACTGGCGGATCAAGCGTCCGCCGATCGTCTGACCCACCTGCTCGAGCCGCTGAAGACCTATTCCGCGGATTTCGAGCAGCAGATCCTGGACGCCTCTGGCTCCAGCCTGCAAGACACCAGCGGCCACATGTGGCTGTCGCGTCCGGGGCATTTCCGCTGGGAAGTGAACGAGCCCTACCGGCAACTGGTCGTCTCCGACGGCAACGAAGTCTCGCTCTACGATCCCGACCTCGAGCAGGTCACGATCCAGCCGCTGGACGACCGGGTCACCCACACGCCGGCATTGCTGCTCTCCGGGAGCGCGTCCGAACTCGCCGACAACTACGATGTCACGCGACAGCAGCAGGGCGCCAGCGAGACCTTCACGCTGATACCGCAGGCCAACGACACCCTGTTCGAGCAGCTCAAGCTGACCTTCTACAGCGAGCAGCTCGATGCGCTGCAGATGACCGATAGCACCGGCCAGCGCACCGCGATCGATTTCGACAACGCGCAGACCAATGTCAATATCGATCCCGCCCAGTTCCAGTTTCAGGCCCCTGAAGGCGCCGACGTGATTCGGGAGCAGTCGCCCGCCACGCCGTGACGCCAGGCTCGCCGCGCGACTCGCCCCGTCGTGGTCTCCACGCCGGGGCGAGTGTCGTTTGACGGCAGTCGACGCCTCTCAGGAGTCGCCGTCCGCCTGGCGATCCAGCTCCTCGCGCCAGGCTTGCATCTGCTGGAAGCGTTTCTCCTGACCGTAGTCGCTGGGCTCGTAGAAGCGGGCTTGCGGCAGGTTTGGCGGCCAGCAGTCATGGCGGCTGCCGGCCGGGTAGCCGTTGGGCTCGTTGTGGGCGTAGCGATAGCCTTCGCCGTAACCCAGCGAGGACATCAACTCGGTAGGGGCATTGCGCAGATAGACCGGCACCTCCAGGTCGGGATGCTCGGCGACGAATGCCTTGGCCTGACTCCAGGCTTGGTCGATGCGGTTGCTCTTGGGGGCGATTGCCAGGTGGATCACCGCATGGGCAATGGCGCGCTGCCCCTCGTAGTCGCCCAGCCGCAGGTAGGCGTCCCAGGCGGCTATCACCAGCGGCAGCGCGCGCGGATCGGCGTTGCCGACGTCCTCCGACGCGATCGCGGCGAGGCGCCGGACGATGTCCAGCGGATCACCGCCGCCGCTGATGAATTGGGCGACGTAGAGTAGCGCGGCATCGGGGCGCGACGAGCGAACCGACTTGTGAATGGCCGACAGCACGTCGTAATAGTGCTCTCCCTGTTTGTCGAAGGCCGCCGCCTGATGCCCGATCACCTCGATCACGGCGTCGCGATCGAGAACCTCGCCGTGCTCGTCGGTCTTGACGAAGTCACAGGCGGTCTCGAGCAGGCCGAGGGCGCGGCGTGCATCTCCCGAGGCCGCCCTCGCCAGAATCGACAGCGTTTCGTCGCTGGCGCGGATATTGCGCTGCCCGAGGCCGAGTGTCTCGTTGCCGAGGGCGCGTTTGAGCACCGTGATCAACTCGCTCTCGTCGAGGGCTTTCAGGACATAGACCCGGGCTCGCGAGAGCAGTGCCGAGTTGACCTCGAAGGAGGGGTTTTCGGTGGTGGCACCGATCAGCGTCAGCAGGCCGGATTCGACGTGGGGGAGCAGGGCATCCTGTTGGCTCTTGTTGAGCCGATGGATCTCGTCCAGGAAGAGCAGGGTACGGCGATCGCGCATCTGCCCCTCCCGGGCCCGTTCGACCGCCGCCCGGATCTCCTTCACCCCCGCCATCACCGCCGAGAGTTGCTCGAGCCGGGCGCCGGAGGCTTCAGCGAGAATCTCAGCCAGCGTGGTCTTGCCCACACCGGGAGGGCCCCACAGGATCATCGAGCGTACGCTGGCGGTCTCCGCCATGCGTCGAAGCGGCTTGCCCGGACCCACCAGCGCCTGCTGGCCGATGTAGTCATCGAGCGTGCGCGGGCGCAGGCGGTAGGCGAGGGGCGCGTTGCCCGGATGCGGGTCGCCTTGGGAGGCGTCGTCGGCAAATAGGTCCATGGGGCTTCCAGGCTGGCTGATGGCAGTGAAACGGTACATTTCGCTACACTGATTCAGACGTTAGGCGTAGAGCGTTTATCGGAAAAACCGCTAGGGTAGGAAATTCTAGCGTGTCGCTGGGGGCAGGCCCAACTGCGATCATCGAGATGTCATTCGAGGCTCGTTTGTCGGCTTCTGGCAGAGGTAATCTACGGCGTACTTCGTCGATTCCGGTCGCGGCTGTCGGCGTGGCGATGCCTTCGATCACGCCAGGCAACCCCGGTGACGGACCGTCGGGACGGGTTCCGGCGCCAATGTCGTCGACAGGCACTACACTAGGCTGACTAGGCGACGGACGTCACTCGACACCGCGCTTCACGGACAGGAGACTCACCATGCCCATGCTGACCCAACTGCGTCAGGACCATGCCAACATGGCGCGCCTGCTGCATGTGTTGCAACTCAAGCACAAGACACTGGCCGACGGCGAGCGTCCTGACTTCCGGCTGATTCGGGAAGTCGTGGACTATATCCTCGACTACATGAACGGGTTCACGATTCCACTCGAGCGTCTCTGCAGCGATCAACTGGTGGCGAGGGCGTCCGGCATTCACGAGTTGAGCACGCGTCT
Organism: Salinicola acroporae; assembly: GCF_003206615.1. Taxonomy (GTDB): domain Bacteria; phylum Pseudomonadota; class Gammaproteobacteria; order Pseudomonadales; family Halomonadaceae; genus Salinicola; species Salinicola acroporae. The sequence goes on from NZ_PZJW01000010.1 coordinate 182,958, forward strand.
GGCCGGGGATTATCAGCATTTGCACGAGCAACTGATGCGCCTGTCCCAGGATCTCGACATGATCCTGATGGATGGCGTGATGCCGATGGACAAGTTCGCCGATGACCTCAAGTCCTATCTCGAAGCGCACCGGGCCTATCTGCGTGCCGAGCGGGAGGAGCTGTTCCCGCTGATTCGCGAGCATTTCGACGAAGACGATCTCGCGCGTCTCGCCAGCGAGCTGCCTGCCCAGGCGGGCGCCGAACTGGCGCGGCTGCAGGAGGCGTATCCGGAGCTGTATACCGAGTTTCGCGAGGCCCCCTCGCCGCTGTAGGCGTGGCGTCTCGCTTCCCCGCTACCTGACACCACGGCGATCGCCACTGCGCGATCGCCGTCGCTTGCGTAGAATGGCCGTCTGGAATGACAGGACGGGGGCAGGATGGATCGACTGCAAGCGATGCAGGTTTTCCGCGCGGTCATCGACGCCGGAAGTTTTGCCGGCGGCGCTCGGCGCCTGGGCGTTTCCAATGCCATGGTCAGCAAGCAGGTTTCCCGGCTCGAGGAGATGCTGGGCGTGCGGCTGCTGGTGCGGACCACGCGGCGCCTGCAGTTGACCGCCGAGGGCGAGCGCTACCTGACCACCGTCGTTCGTCTGCTCGACGAACTTCAGGAACTGGAGGCTGGCATTGGCGAGCAGCGCGGCGAGATTCGTGGCCGACTGCGGCTATCCGCGCCGGTGGATTTCGGGGCGCGCTCATTGATGCCGGCGCTGCAGGCCTTCGAGGCGGCGCACCCGGCGGTGTCGCTCGACCTGGTGCTGGAGGATCGCCGCGTCGATCCGCTGGCGGAGGATTTCGATCTTGTCGTGCGCATCGGCGAGCTGGAGGATTCCAGCTTGATCGCGCGACCCTTGATGCAGATCCCGATGCACCTCTATGCGTCGCCCGGCTATCTCCAGCGCTATGGCACGCCCCGTCATCCCCAGGATCTTCGGGACCACCGTTGTCTGCACTATACCCTGTCGAGACACGGTCTCTACTGGCCGTTCCGGGTCGACGGCGAGATCTACCGTTTCCGGCTGCAACCGGCACTCTCCTGCAACAACGGCAGAGCGCTGATCGAGGCCGCGGTACTCGGTATGGGATTGACCTTGAAACCGGCATCCCTGGCCGCGCCGGAAGAGCGGGCCGGGCAACTGGTGCGCGTGCTCGAAGCGTTCGAAATGCCGCCGCTCGATATCCATCTCCTGTACGCCGAACGTGACTACATGCCGGCGCGCCTACGCGCCTTGATCGAGGCCCTGCTCGGCTATTTCGGCGACGGTCAGCCCTATGATTGACGCCTTGATATTCGATTCCGGTGTCGGCGGGCTCTCCGTCAGCGAGGAGATTCGCCGGCGGATACCGGACTGCTCGCTGGGCTATCTTTGCGACAACGCGGCGCTGCCCTACGGCACCCGGCGTGACGACTGGCTGATCGAGAGAATCGGCGCGGTCTGCGTGAGCGCGTGCGAACTGGCGCGACCCCGCGTGCTGGTGGTGGCTTGCAACACCGCCAGCACATTGGCCCTGGCGGCGTTGAGGGCGCGGCTACCGATACCGGTCATCGGCACCGTCCCGGCCATCAAGCCAGCGGCAGAAGCCTCCCGCAGCCGGACGATCGGCCTGCTCGCCACTGGCGCGACCGTCCATCGGCCATACCTGGACCGGCTGATCGCCGATCATGCACCGGATTGCCGGGTGGTACGCGTGGCGGCTGACGCCCTGGTTATCCAGGCCGAAACCTACCTCGCGGGCAAGGCGCTCGATGCCCGCGCGCTTCAGGTAGCCATTGCGCCATTGAAAGCGGCGGCGGGCCTCGATGTCGTGGTGCTGGGGTGCACGCACTTCCCGTTGCTGCGAGGGCTGCTCGAACCGCTGATGCCCGACAGGCTGTGGATCGACTCCGGGGCGGCAATCGCCCGTCGACTGAGTCAGGTGCTGGGCGATACCCGGTCGATCCCTGCGCCGCCAGGCGAGGCGCCCAGCTGGGCCACGGCGCCCCAGGTCCCGAGTCTGGGACCAATCCTGAGGCGTTTCGGTTACTCGTCGCCGTTGGCTTTGGAGATCACTCAGCCGGCGGTCGCCACCCCGTTTCATGAACCATCGCACTAATTTTGTCCGAGGATTTCTGGTTTGGTGATTTTCGATATCGATCCCTCGCGTTACGACGCCCAGCTCGAGGCCAAGCGCGAGCGCATCGAGCGTCAATTCGCTCGCTTTTCGCCACCGCCGCTGGAGGTGTTCGCCTCGCCGCCATCCCACTATCGGATGCGCGCTGAGTTCCGTATCTGGCACGAGGGAGACGATCTTTTCTACGCGATGTTCGAGGCCGACCCGGAGGCACCGCTTCAGCGAGGCCGAGTCGCCCAGCGCGTCGTCCGCGTCGACCGGTTTCCGGTCGCCAGCGAGCGCATCAACGAACTGATGCCGCGTCTGCTCGACGCGATTCGTGACGAGCCGCTGATGCGGCGCAAGCTGTTCCAGGTAGAGTTTCTCACTACCTTGAGCGGGGAGGCGCTGGTCACGATGATCTACCACAAACCGCTGGGAGATGAGTGGGAATCGCAAGCCCGCGAGCTCCAGGCCCGGCTCGGGGTGTCGTTGATCGGGCGTTCCCGCAAGCAGCGGCTGGTGCTGGATCGCGACCACGTCTGGGAGCGACTCGAGGTGGATGGCCGGGAGCTTCATTATCAGCAGGTCGAGAACAGCTTCACCCAGCCCAATGCCGAGATCTGTCGTGCCATGCTGCACTGGGCCCGCGACGTCACCGCCGATAGTCAGGGGGATCTGGTCGAGCTTTACTGCGGCAACGGCAATTTCACGGTGGCGCTGGCACAAAATTTCCGGCGCGTGGTCGCCACCGAGATCTCGCGAACGTCGGTCGCATCGGCGCAGGCCAACCTCGACGCCAATGGTATCGACAACGTCCATGTGGCGCGGATGTCGGCAGAGGAGTTCGCCCTGGCGCTGAGTGGCGAGAAGCAGGGGCGACGTGTCGCCGCCATGGGGCTCGCCGAGTGCGACTTCTCCACCGTGCTGGTTGACCCGCCGAGGGCGGGGCTGGATGCCGACAGCTGTGCGCCGCTGATGCGCTATTCCCGCATCGTCTATATTTCATGCAACCCCGATACGCTGGCCACCAACCTGGAGCAACTGACCCGTACCCATCGCGTGATTCGGATGGCGCTGTTTGACCAATTCCCGTGGACGGACCACTGTGAGTGCGGGGTGCTGCTCGAGCGCCTGCCTTCGGCGTGAGTCGAGGTGCGATGCCAGTCCGGACCGGGCCATCATCGCGGCTTGTCAACCGCCGATGCGGCCACGCAGCCCCGTCGTTGATGCATAACCGACATGTGTCATGACGAAGCTTCAATTGTGTAGGGCGCCATAGGGCGCTGGCGTAAGCTTCCAGCCTATTGAATGCGGCCGCCATGTTGACGGTCGATGCCAGCCGAGGTGATAGATGCAACACGTCGCGATCGAGGGAAAAACGGAATTTCTGGAGCAGTTGCAGGAAAAACTGTCCAAGCGGCTCCCCGAGGACAAGGTCAAGCGGATCACGGCGTTCGCCGAGGATCTCTACGCCACCGCGCCTTTCGAAGAGGCTGCGGACCGGCAGCTCGATGATATCTATGGCGCGACCCTGGCGGCCTGGCATTTCATGCGCACCTTCGATCCCGATGAAGCCAAGGTACGCGTCTTCAACCCCAGCTTCGAATCGCACGGTTGGCAATCGCCGCACACGGTGGTCGCCGTCCTGCATCGCGATATGCCGTTCCTGGTCGATTCGGTGCGCATGGAACTCAACCGCCGCGGCCTCACGCTGCACGCGATCCACAACGCGGTGCTGGCGGTCGATCGCGATGCGCGCCACCACGCCACGCGAATTACCGGCACCCGGGCCAAGCAGGCGCCGGAGGCGCGCGAGTCGATCATCCTGATCGAGGTGGATCGTCACACCGACAGCGAGACACTGTCCGATCTCGAGCAGGGCTTGCGCGACGTGCTGCTGGACGTGCGGACGGCGGTCGCCGATTTCGATCCGATGTGCGACAAGGTCCGTGAAGTCATCGACGCGCTGGACGCCCATAAGCCGAGCGGTATCACCGCGGCGGATCAGAAGGAGACGGTGGCGTTCCTCAAATGGCTGCTCGACGAGCACTTCACGTTCCTCGGCTATGTCGAGAGCCGCTTCGTCGGCAGTGGCAAGAAAGCGCGCAGCGAGCGGGTCGATGGCAGCGAGCTCGGCGTGCTCAAGCTGGACCAGCCGCGCTACCGGGAGCCGGTGCGATTCGAGCCGGATGAAGGGACGGCGCTGCTGCACTTCGCCAAGAGCGCCTATCATGCGCGCGTGCATCGTCCGACCTATCCCGACTACATCGCCATCACACGCTACGATGCCAAGGGCAAGGCGGTCGGCGAGTGGCGCTTCTTCGGGCTGTTCACATCGTTGGTCTACAATGAATCGCCGCGCACCGTACCGATCCTGCGCCGCAAGGTCCAGGCGGTCATCGACGCGGCCGGGGTCAATCCGAAAGGGCACAACGGCAAGCTGCTGCTGCAGGTGCTGGAAGTGCACCCTCGTGACGACCTGTTCCAGAGTTCCACCGAGGAGCTGAGCCGAACCGCGTTCGGCATTCTCAACATCCGTGAGCGTCGGCGGGTGCGTCTTTTCATTCGCGAGGACCGGGCTGGCCAGTTCTATTCCTGCCTGGTGTTCGTACCGCGGGATATCTTCTCGACGGACCTGCGTCTGCGCATCCAGAAACTGCTCTGCGAGGAGCTCGATGCGACCTTCGCCGACTTCAATCCCTATCTCTCGGAGTCGATCCTGGCGCGCATCCAGTTCACGCTGCGTTTCAACGGCGACAAGCCCGTCGATTTCGACAGTCGTGCACTGGAGAAGAAAGTCATCAACCTGGCCCGCAACTGGCGCGAGGAGCTGCACGGTGCGTTGATCGAGGCGCTGGGCGAGGAGGCGGGCAACCGTCAGGCCCAGGCCTTCCGCGATGCTTTCCCCAGCAGCTACCGCGATGACTTCTCGGCACGCACCGCCGCCAACGACATCCGGCATCTCGAGGCACTCGACGAGGGCGCCCCGATCGGGGTCAGCCTCTATCACCTGGCGGAGAGCGCCGCCGGTAGCGTCAATCTCAAGCTCTACCATCAGGATACGCCGATTCCGCTCTCCGACATGCTGCCGGTGCTCGAGAATCTGGGCCTGCGCGTCATCAGCGAGCGGCCCTACCGTATCGCCAGCGGCCAGCAGACCTACTGGATTCACGATTTCACCTTCGAGTATCGCGGCTTGGGCGATGTCGACCTGGGCGACATGCGCGACAACTTCATCGACGCCTTCACCAGGATCTGGGTCGGTGATGCGGAGAACGATACCTACAACCGGTTGATCATCGGCGCCGACCTGGAGTGGCGCCAGGTCGCCGTGCTGCGAGCCTACGCGCGCTACATGAAGCAGCTGCGGATCGGGCTCTCGCAGGCCTACATCGCCAATACGCTGGCGGCCCATGCCGACATCACCCGAGGGCTCTCGCGACTGTTCACGCTGCGCTTCGCCCCTGAACTGGAGTCGGAGTCGCGAGAGGCGCAGTGCCAGAGTTGTATCGACGAGCTCAACGCCATGCTCGACCAGGTCGCCAGCCTCAACGATGACCTGTTGCTGCGTCGCTACGTCGACCTGATCCTGGCGACCGTGCGCACCAATTTCTTCCAGCCACGCGAGGATGGCAGCGCCAAGGAGTACATCTCGTTCAAGCTGGAGCCGAGCAAGGTGCCCGGCATGCCCAAGCCGCGGCCGATGTTCGAGGTCTTCGTCTATTCGCCGAGGATGGAAGGCGTCCACCTGCGTGGTGGCAAGGTCGCCCGAGGCGGCCTGCGCTGGTCGGACCGCAACGAGGATTTTCGCACCGAGATCCTGGGCCTGATGAAGGCGCAGCAGGTCAAGAACTCGGTCATTGTCCCGGTCGGCGCCAAGGGGGGCTTCATCTGCAAGCGCATGCCGGAAAATGCCGATCGCGACGCGATCCAGGCCGAGGGGGTCGAGTGCTACCGGATCCTGATCCGCGGCCTGCTCGACATCACCGACAATCTCGACGGCACCACGGTCGTCCCGCCGCGCACCGTGGTGCGCCACGATCCGGACGATCCCTACCTGGTGGTGGCGGCGGACAAGGGGACGGCGACCTTTTCCGACTACGCCAACGCGATCTCGATCGAGTACGACTTCTGGCTGCGTGACGCTTTCGCCTCCGGCGGCGCCCAGGGCTACGACCACAAAGGGATGGCGATCACCGCTCGCGGCGCGTGGGAGTCGGTCAAACGTCACTTCCGGGAGATGGGTCTGAATACCCAGAAGGAGACTTTCAGCGTGCTCGGGATCGGTGACATGGCTGGCGATGTCTTCGGCAATGGCATGCTGCTGTCGGACAAGATTCTGCTGGTGGGCGCTTTCAATCACCGGCACATCTTCGTCGACCCGAATCCCGACGCCGCCAAGTCCTTCGTCGAGCGCAAGCGGCTGTTTGCGCAGCCGCGCTCGAGCTGGTCGGACTACGACGAGAAGTTGATCTCCGAAGGTGGCGGCGTCTTCTCCCGTGATGCCAAGTCGGTTCCCATCTCCGCGGCGATGAAGAAGGTCTTCGGCATCAAGGCGGACAAGCTGTCGCCCAACGACCTGATCAACGCGATGCTCAAGTCCAAGGTCGATCTGATCTGGAACGGCGGCATCGGCACCTATGTCAAGGCTGCCAGCGAGAGCCACGCCGACGTCGGCGACAAGGCCAACGACGGCCTGCGTATCGATGGCCGGGAGCTCAACTGCCGTGTGGTCGGTGAGGGCGGCAACCTGGGGCTGACCCAGCGTGGCCGGATGGAGGCCGCGGAGAAGGGGATTCGCGTCAACACCGACTTCATCGATAACGCCGGCGGCGTCAACTGCTCGGACCACGAGGTCAATATCAAGATTCTGCTGGACGGCATCGTCCAGCGCGGCGACATGACCGAGAAGCAGCGTAACCAGTTGCTGGTCGAGATGACCCAGGAGGTTGGTGAGCTGGTCGTGCGGGACAACTACCGCCAGACCCAGGCGCTGTCGCTCTCCGAGCTGCAGTCGAAAGAGGGGCTGGGGCCGTACCGCCGGTTCATCAACGAGCTGGAGGCGGCCGGCAGCCTCGACCGGGAACTCGAGTTCCTGCCAAGCGACGAGCAGTTGATCGAGCGCAGCAACAACGACGGTGGGCTCACGCTGCCGGAATTGAGCGTGTTGATCTCCTACGCCAAGAGCACGCTCAAGAGCGATCTGATCGCGGCGGAGCTGCCCTCCGATTTGCCGTTGCAGCAGCACGTGACGAGAGCGTTCCCCGAGACGCTGGCGGAGCGCTATCCGGACGACCTCTACCAGCATCGCCTCAAGCGCGAGATCGTGGCGACCCAGATCGCCAACGATCTGGTCGACCACATGGGGATCACCTTTGTGCGTCAGTTACGCGACTCCACCGGCGCATCGCGGGTCGAGATCGCCCAAGCCTACGTCATCGCCCGCGACAGTTTCGGCTTGAACCAGCTATGGGAACAGATCGAGGCGCTGGATTATCGTGTCGACAGCCAGACCCAGTACGCCATGATGCTCGACCTGATGCGGCTGTTGCGTCGGGCGACACGCTGGTTCCTGCGTCACCGGGGCTCGATCGGCGTCAAGGAGTGCGTCGAGCAGTATGCGCCCCAGCTGGCACAGCTACAGGAAGATATCGGCAACCGGCTCAGTGGCGACGAGCGTGCAGCCTGGAGCCAGCGCCGGGATGCGCTGGTCAAGGCGAAGGTGCCGGAAGGTCTGGCCTCGATCGTTGCCGCCGCTTCCAGCCTGTATGCTGGACTGGGGATCATCCAGGCCGCGCGTACCAGTGGCGAGAAGATCCAGCGGGTCGCGGAGACCTACTACACGATCGGCCAGCGGCTGGAGCTGCCGCGGATGATGCAGCAGATCAACAGCCTGGAAGTGCGTGACAGCTGGCAGGCGCAGGCGCGGGAAACGTTCCGCGATGACCTCGATCGCCAGCAGTTGGCGCTGACGGTCAAGGTATTGGGCATGTCGGATGCCCCGCGCGAGATCGAACCCCGGGTCGAGCACTGGCAGGAGTTGCACTCGCCACTGTTCGATCGCTGGAATGCCCTGTTGGTAGAGATCGACTCGGGCTCCCAGATCAGCTTTCCGCTGGTCGCCGTGGCCATCCGGGAACTGGTCGACCTTGCCGAGAGCGAAAGCGAGGGCTAAGGTGGCCTGCAGGCCGGGCGGCAGCAATGCCGCCCGGCATCGATGCACTGCCTCGTCGGTTACCATGTCGGCAAGGCAGTGCATCGGCTATTCAGCACGGAGGCGCTCTCCCAGGCCCTTTAAGGTGCCTCGGGGAGCGTCTCTGTTATGCTTCGGCTCCGATTCGGTCGCAGAGTGCAGAGAGAGGCCCCATGAAGTATCGCGCGTTTTCCACCCTTATCTTGGCCGTCGGTGTCGCCACCGCGCTGCCCGCCGTGGCGCAGAGCGAGGCGCTCAAGCAGGCACAGGCCGCAGCCGCCAAGGTCGACCTGACCAGCTTCTTCAAGTCCAGCTCCGATGCCCGCAGCCAGAGCTTCTTCTTCGGTGGCGTGCAGCAGCACCCGTTCACCGTCGACGATGCCGGACGCTACCGCTTCACCAGTTCGACCCTGCCGGGCGAATCCCAGGACTACCGCATCAAGGCCACGCTGATCGACGCCAACGGCAACGTCCTGGCCAAGAGTAGCGGGCTTGGCAACACCGGTGGTCTGGAGATGGAGCAGCGGCTCGAGCCGGGCAACTACACGCTGCAGGTCTCGGGGCAGAAGTTCGGCAGCACCAAGACCGGCGGTAACAGCTTCAACATTCAGGTCGATGCGCTGGACGCCAGTGGCAAGGTGATCACCGCCGACCAGGGCGGGGTCGATAACGGTGGTGGCATCATGTTCGGTGGTCCCGGCAGCAGCGGCCGCACCACTGCCTTCGTCGACGACAAGGACGATGTGGCGACGCTCAGCGCGCCGGGACGTGAAGCGGCTGGTGCGGTTGCCGGTGGCGCGGCCGCTGGCACCAGCGAGGCCGCACCCAAGGGCCCCGACTTCGGCACCGCCAATACCGGTTCGGCGGCCAAGCCGGCGACGGCCGGGCAGGCCAGCGCGCCGACCGGTGCCCCCGCCCGCGAGCGTCAACAGGCGCCGCTGCCGAGCAGCTTCGACGAGATCGTCTCCGACGTCAAAGTGCTGCAGCAGGGCGAAGTGCTCACCTTCGATGTTGCCCAGGCCGGTACGGTCTCCGTCACCAGCTCGACCTTCCCCGGTCACGAAGGCAGCTTCCGCCTTCAGGCCAAGGTGCTCGACGCCGATGGTCGCACGGTGGCGAGTGACGAGGGCTCGCTGGCCGATGGTAACTTCGATATCAAGACCGAGCTCCAGCCCGGCCGCTATCGAGTCTGGGTCAAGGGCCAGCGGTTCGGCTCGGCGATGAACTCGGTCAACAACTACACCCTGCGCGTACAGCAGCTCGATTCACGGTAACCCACGCCTCTTCGCGGCACGATACCCGGCGCCTCGGCGCCGGGTTCGTCGTTCAGGGACAGGGGAACCACTCCCCAGCGTGCGAGTCGTCCGCCGCGAGTTCGTCCCGAGACGCCAAGGTGGGATATACTCCTCCGCCGTCACGGATTCCCTTTGTTACCGACGAGACTTCCCATGTACGCCCTCGTTCGTTCGCTGTTGTTTCGGCTGGAGCCGGAAACCGCCCACCGCCTGACGCTGACCGCGCTGGATAGTGTCCATCGTGCCCGTCTGTCCGGCCTGCTGGGCGATACCTACGTCGCTTCCACGGCCGTCGACGTGATGGGGCTGACTTTCCCCAATCGGGTGGGGCTGGCTGCCGGGCTGGACAAAAACGCCGATCATCTCGATGCCCTCGGCGCGCTGGGTTTCGGCTTCGTCGAGGTCGGCACCGTCACGCCCAAGCCTCAGCTGGGGAATCCCAAGCCGCGTCTGTTCCGGTTGACCGGGCCGCAAGCGATCATCAATCGAATGGGATTCAACAACGCCGGGGTTGATCACCTGGTCGCCAATGTCCGCCGCAGTCGCTACAACGGGGTCATCGGCATCAACATCGGCAAGAACCTGACGACGCCGGTCGAGCGGGCGGTGGACGATTACGTGACGTGCCTGCGCAAAGCGCATGAGGCGGCGCACTACATCACGGTGAATATCTCCTCGCCCAACACGCCAGGACTGCGCAGCCTGCAGTTCGGTGACCATCTTGATACGCTGCTGAGCGCCTTGAAGGCCGAGGTCACCAGGCTCGACGCCGAGCACGGACGCCGCGTGCCGCTGGCGGTCAAGATCGCCCCGGACATGACACTGGACGAGATGGCGCTGGTGGCCAACACCCTGCAGGCGAACGACATCGATGGCGTGATCGCGACCAATACCACGGTATCGCGCGAGCACGTGACCGGCATGCCCCATGCGCATGAGGCCGGTGGTCTCTCGGGCGCGCCGCTGTTCGCCAGTTCCACCGCGGTTGTCCGGGAGTTGAGGCGACTGTTACCGACCATCCCGATCATTGGCGCAGGCGGGATCGACAGTGGGGTTCGGGCGAGCGAGAAGTGTCAGGCGGGCGCCGACCTGGTGCAACTTTACACGGGCTTCATCTACCGCGGACCCGAACTGATCGGTGAGTGCGTGCGGGCGACGCAGACAGAAGGGCGAGTTCGCCAGTGACGCCATGAGCGGCGGTGTCCTGGCGACGGCTCGAAACCCGAAACCGATGGGCCAATAAAAAGGCCCGCCAGCGGCGAGCCTTGAGAGTACCGAAATGGCACCATCTTGCGTAACGACTATGTCATGACCGTAGGGTTCTTGTGGATACCCGAGACGCCTGTCATACCGGCCCATTGGTCTCCGCGACCCTCACGCCAACCGCTCATCCAGTTTTCGCGCAGATTCACATCCTGGCTCGGACACTCGTCGCGTGAGCGACCGACGACCCCCGCCTTGTAGCCGTGGATAAATGCCCGCTGGTTGCGATCACGTTTCTGTCGTTTCATCGTGTAGTAGCCTCTTGTCAGAACAAGTGCATCTCCTGAGGAAAACTACAGCCAGTCGGGCGGCATCGAGCCAAATCCGACCGACTGCCCGCGAAAACGTCCGGACAGGCAAACCGCATGCGTTGTTTCGTAGCTACGACTGTTAGCTTTAGTCGAAATGAGAAACGATGTCGATAGGCGTTTTGTCATAAAGGCTCTTCTTAACCGCATTCACAGGAATATGACCGCTCAATAACGGTCGGATGACGCCGCCATGAAAGACGATAACTCCCTGTTAAGCCTTCACATCACCTGCCCCTGGGGGATCGAAGCCCTGCTGGCCGAAGAAGTCGTCGGATTGGGCGGCGAGATACAAAAAACTACTGTCGCCGGCCTCCATGCGCTGGCCGATCGAGCGACAGCATATCGGATCTGCCTCTGGTCGCGATTGGCGAATCGGGTGATCCTGACGCTGGGGCGAGAGACGAATTGCGAAGCGCCGGCGTCGATCGTCGAAGCGGTCAGGAGCCTGCCCTGGGCGCGGGTGCTCAAGCCGGAGCAGACGCTGGCGGTGGATTTCCACGGCCAGTCTCCCGCCATCCGGCATACGCGCTTCGGCGCACAGGTGGTCAAGGACGGCGTGGTCGACGCGCTGCGCGCGGCAGGCTGGGAACGCCCGGACATCGCTCCACGCGACGCGGACGTCAGGCTGTTCGCTCATCTTCACAAGGGTCAGCTGCTGGTCGGTGTCGACCTGGTGGGGGCGAGCCTGCACCAGCGGGGGTATCGTCGCGATTCTGGGCATGCGCCGCTCAAGGAGAATCTCGCCGCGGCGCTGCTGATGCGTGCCGACTGGCCGGCGCGGGCCCGGCGTGGCGAGCCGCTCGTCGATCCGATGTGCGGTGCCGGCACGCTGCTGATCGAAGCGGCGATGATGGCGGCCGACATGGCGCCACAACTGAACCGGGAACGGTTTGCCTTCGAGACGCTGGCCGACTTCGATACCGAAGCCTGGCATGTCCTGCAGCGGGAGGCACAGGCTCGCGCTAACGTTGGCCGGCGCCGGGCCCGATCGAGCCTGTTCGGCCTGGATCAGAGTCCACAGGCGATCAGCGCGGCGAGGAGCAACGCCATGCGTGCCGGCATTCCCGCCTTGATCACGCTGGCCGGCGGCTCAGTGAAGGCGCTCGAATGCCCGGGCGAAATCCGGGCGGAGGAGGGCAGGACCGGGCTGGTAATGACCAACCCGCCCTATGGCGAGCGGCTGGGCGAACTGCCCGAGCTGGTCGCGCTCTACAGCGATCTCGGCGAACGGATGCGTCGCCAGTTTCCTGGCTGGCAACTGGCACTGTTCACCGGCAACCCGGACCTGGGTCATCGGCTCGGGCTGCGGGCACACAAGCAGTACGCGTTCAAGAACGGTCCGCTCGACTGCAAGCTGCTGCTGATCGATATCGCCGCCCAGGGGGCTCCGGTCGAGGAGCGTGAACCGGCGCGTTCGGCGCCGCGGGAGAGCGTGCTGAGCGAGGGAGCGCAGATGTTCGCCAACCGTTTGCAGAAGAATCGCAAGCGGCTGAACAAGTGGCTGAAGCAGTCCGGGGAGTCCTGCTATCGACTCTACGATGCCGACATGCCGGAGTATGCGCTGGCTATCGACGTCTACGGGCATCAGGTCCACGTACAGGAGTACGCGGCACCCAAATCGATCGATCCGGGCAAGGCACAGCGCCGCCTGATGGATGCATTGAGCGCGATTCCGGTTGCCCTGGACGTTCGGCCCGAGCAGATCCACTACAAGCAGCGCGAGCGTCAGAGCGGCAAGGCGCAGTATCGCAAGCAGGGCGATAGCGGCGACAGATTCGTGGTCACGGAGGGCACCGCCAAGCTGTGGGTGAACCTCAAGGACTACCTCGATACCGGCCTGTTTCTGGATCACCGGCCGGTACGGCGTCTCCTGGCCGAGCAGGCGGGCGGCAAGCGCTTTCTGAACCTGTTCTGCTACACCGGCACGGCGACGGTGCAGGCCGCGTTGGGCGGCGCCAGCGACAGCGTCAGCGTTGACCTGTCGAACACCTATCTTGAGTGGGCGAAGGACAATTTCCTCTTGAACAAGCTCGATCCTGGGCGGCACCGGGTCGTGCGCGACGACTGCCTGCGCTGGCTGGAGACGGCGGGCGGGGAGTTCGATCTGATCTTCATGGATCCGCCGACCTTCTCGAACTCCAAACGGATGGAGGGCACGCTGGACATCCAGCGCGACCATGTCCGCCTGATCGAGCTGGCCATGGCGCGCCTGGCCCCGACGGGAGAGCTGATCTTCTCCAACAATCAGCAGCGGTTCAGCCTGGATGCGTCATTGGCGTCGCGCTATCGGGTCGAGGAGATCACCGCTCAGACCTATGATCCGGACTTCACCCGGCGCGCCAACCTGCATCACTGTTTCCGTATCCGCCACGCGGGCTGACACTTCGGATTCGTGTTCAGTCAAGCAGCGACAGCTGGGCCACCGCCTGCCGTCCTTCCGGGGTATCGTCCTCGGCCTCCAGCACCTTGCGGTAACCGCGCGCCGTCTGGATGTGCGAGAGGTCATCGAGCCACATCATGGCCTGATCGTGGCTGTCGGCGACGGCATGCTTGAGGCCGCCGTACTGGGTGCCGATCTGGCCCCAGGCGCGACTGTAGATCCAGTCGCCAAACATATCCTGGTGCAGATGGACCAGGACGTAGTCATGCTCACTTTCCCAACGGACGATCACGCGGACTCCTGCTGCTTGGTGCTCATCGCTTGTTCATCGCGAATGGCCGGCCTAATATGGCTGCGCCGAGCGTCGCGGCTCAACAATCCCGCGACGCGCCCGACGTCAGGCGCCATTGTAAAGCAAGCTCCGTAGAAATCGACGCCGGTGTCGATGCGCGATCGCGATGTTGCCCGGCACCCCCTGACGCCGGGTTAGAACGAAACAAGAGGGTAGTCATGCGCATCCTGGTGGACGAGAACATTCCGCTGGCGGAAGAATTCTTCGGCGAGTTGGGAGAGGTCACGCGCCAGCCTGGCCGCGAGATGACCGCGGCCACTCTTCGTGGCCACGACGTCCTGGTGGTCCGCTCGATCACGCAGGTGGACCAAGCGCTGCTGGAGGGCGCGGACAAGCTGAAGTTCGTCGGCACCTGCACGATCGGCACCGACCACATCGATACGAGCCTGCTGGCCGAGCGCAATATCGGTTTCGCCAGCGCGCCGGGCAGCAATGCCGAATCCGTTGTCGACTACGTGCTCTCGAGTCTGCTGCTGCTCTCCGAGGAAGACGGGGTCTCGCTTTCCGGCAAGACCGTCGGAATCGTCGGTGCCGGCAATGTCGGCGGTCGCCTGGCGGCGCGGCTGGACAATCTGGACGTCGACTGCCTGACCTGCGATCCGCCGCGTGCCGAGGCCGAAGGGCGGGAGGATTTCGTCGACCTGGACGCGATGATCGAGCGAGCCGACATTATCTGCCTGCACACGCCGTTGGTGGCCGCTGGCGAGCATGCCACCCACCATCTCATGGATCGTCGACGCATCGACGCCCTCCGGTCGGGCACGGTGCTGGTCAACGCCGGGCGGGGCGACTGTCTCGACGGCGATGCCCTGCGCGAGCGTCTCGAGAGTAAAGGCGACCTGCGCACGGTCCTCGACGTGTGGGAACACGAGCCTGCCATTGACGAGGCGTTGTTCGAGCTGGTCGATATCGGGACGCCTCACATCGCCGGCTACAGCGTCGACGGCAAGATGCTGGGTACCGAGATGATCTATCAGGCCGTGATGCGGCACTTCGGCCTGCCGGCGCGCAAGAAGCTCGGCCAGCTCAAGCCCGATCCCTGGTTGCGCAAGATCGTCCTGCACAGCTGGACGCCGCCGCTGGAGGCGCTTTCGCTGTGTGCCCGAGCCTGCTACGACGTGCGCCGGGACATGCTGGCGTTCGATCGTTACCGCCGGCGACTTGGCATGGCGGCGGGATTCGACGCCTACCGGCGCGAATATCCCCCCCGCCGTGAATTCCAGACGCTGCGGGTCGAACTGAAGAAGAACAAGGGCGGCCTGCGCGACGCCCTGGAGGGCTTCGGCTTCAGCGTCAAGCTCGGCAAGTAGCCGAGTCCGGAGAGCGCCGCCACTCGTGGACTCGGCTCAGGCGCTCCCCACTTCCTCATCTGTCGGCGTCCTCGCGCTTGGCCGTCCGGTGGCCATCCTCGCTGGCGCCCAGTTTCCAGTAGCTCGAAATGTACATCGCCCGCTTGTCCACCCCGCGATCGTCGATCAGGTGGCGACGCAACTTGCGCATGGCGGAAAACTCGCAGGCGACCCAGATTCCCGGGACGCCCGGAAGCCAGTCGAACTCGCGCAGGGCCGCGACGAGACGGTCGCTGTCACTGCCCGGGTGCGGATTGATCAGCCAGTTGACCTGCATGCCATGGGGCAGGTCGAACCATTGGATATCCGCCTCGCTGGCCACTTCGATGATGGCATACCCACTGGCGTCCGGGGGCAGGCGCTCCAGGTTGGCACCGATCGCCGGCAGCGACGTCATGTCGCCGACCAGCAGATACCAGTCTGCTTCTTCCGGCAGGCGTTTCACGGATCCCGGGCCACCGATCAGGATCGTGTCGCCTGGTTGCGCCGCTGCCGCCCAGGTCGCGGCCGGGCCGCCATCCTCGTGCAGTACGACGTCAACGTCGATCTCGCCGGGACGCTGGCGGCGAACGGTATAGGTGCGCAGCACGGTGCGGGGCTTGCCTTGGTCATCTTCACCGTCAGGCACCATCAGTTTGATATAGGCGCTCTCCTGATCGTCGGGAAATTCGGTCATCCCTTCTCCACCGAATGTCAGACGTAGCATATGGGGCGTGACGAGTTGGCGATTCAAGACGGTGTAAAGTCTGGGGGCGGGTTTGGGCATCGGGACTCTCGTTACCTCAGGTTGGCGATCATCAACCGCGACAGGCGCAGAAACGCCGCCAGATCCGTCTGCGTCATCCCGCTCGACAGCTGCTCGTGGGCCTCGCGTTCGCAGGCATCGATGCGTGCCAGCAAATCCCGGCCGTGCCCGGTCAACGACAGCATCTGGCTGCGGCGATCCTCCGGATGAGGCGCCTTGACGACGATATCCGCATCGCGAAGGTCACGAAGTAGCCGGGTGATCTGGGCTTTGTCGCGCTGGGTGCGATGCGCGACGTCCTGCGCGGTGCAGGGCATCTGGCCGCGGATCGCCTTGAGCGTGCGGATGTGCGAAACGGTGAGGTCCAGCCCGGCGTCGGCATAGGCCCGGCGCAGCGCCCGCTTGTAGGCATGCATGAGCTGATGCAGGGATTCACCGACCGTCGTCTCGGACATGTCGCGCCTAATTGGTTGATAGTGTCAACCAATTAGGCGCTTGATGTTGGAGAATGTCAACCATTCGCATTGGCGTTGGGGTAGAAGCTGGCCGCGTCCATCGTGGGCGCGGCCTTCCAGAGGCGGGGGATGTGGCGAATTACAGCTCGACGGCGCGGCCGATGAACTGAATCGGTCCAGTCGGGCGGTCGAGCGGGGACCCGGAATCGTCCTCGAGAGTCAGTTCGAAGAGCTGGTTGTCCTCGAGTGGCGGGAGATCGTCCAGCGACAGTTGCCTGGTCTCGCCGGGCTCGACCAGGCCCAGCGAGACGGGACCGCTCCAGTCGTCCGCCTTGGTCCAGAACTCCAGCGCCTTGCCGGGCGGTATCTCGAAAGTGCCGATCGGCTTCAGGCTGATCCGTCGCGGTGAGCTCGCCTGCACGATCCAGCCAGCTTGCGTATGTTGGGGCGTCATCAACACGACCAGATAGCGAGAGGAGGGCGTCTGCCCGGGGCCGAGTGCCAGCGTGGCGGCGAGGCCGATGGCGACGATAATGCTGGCGAGACTCACGCCTCGCCATAGGGTCAGGTCATGCCATAGTCGATTCAGCAGCCCGCCCGGATGAGTGGCGCGCTCTTCCGCCGACGATCGAGACGTCTCCCGATCATCGAGAGTCCGCGTGATGCGCTGCCACAGCCGGTTTGATGGCGTGACCGGCTCGACCATCGCCGTATAGGGCTGGAGGCGTCTTTCCCAAGCCCATATCGCCTCCTGCAGCTTCGGGTCCTCGGGCAGGCGACGCTCGACATCGAGACGCTGTTCGGCACTCAGCGTGCCAAGCACGTACTCACCGGCCAGATCGTCGGTCTCCTCCGGTCCGAGCGGAGGCGGCGACGCCGAATGATCGCTCATGACAGGCACTCGCGCAGTGCAGCCAGGCTGCGTTTGATCCAGGCCTTGACGGTGCCGAGAGGGCGATTCATGCGTGT
Organism: Salinicola acroporae; assembly: GCF_003206615.1. Taxonomy (GTDB): domain Bacteria; phylum Pseudomonadota; class Gammaproteobacteria; order Pseudomonadales; family Halomonadaceae; genus Salinicola; species Salinicola acroporae. The sequence continues at coordinate 200,402 of NZ_PZJW01000010.1, forward strand.
GGCGATCTCCGGGTGGCTGAAGCCGTCGACATAGGCGTGAAACAGGCAGTTGCGCCGCTCGGGCGCCAATTGCGCCAGGCAGCGATCCAGATCCCCATGACCGAGCCAGTCGAAATGATCCTGCATGTCCGTCTCCGCTTCCTGAGCGCGCTCGGCGTCGAGCCTGTCGGCAGTTTCGTCATCCACGGTCACTTCCCGATGCCGGGTTCTGACATGGTTGAGCGCCAGGTGGCGCGCGACGCTGAAGATCCAGGTCTTGCCCGATCCGCGAGTGGCATCGAAGGTGTGCGCCTTGTTCCAGATGTTGACGAAGGCATCGTGGATGATGTCTTCAGCGATACCGCGATCGCCGACGATGCGCACGACCACGCCCAGCAGGCGCGACCCTTCCTGCGCATAGAGCTGCTGCAGCGCCTGACGCTCTCCCCTGGCGCAAGCCTCGAGCAGGGCGCCATGATCGGCTGCCGACGGATTGGACGCTGCTACGTCGTCTGTCACACGAACTTCCTTGAAGCGCACCCCGCTGGGGCTAAGGCATCTCATACTACGCAACACGGGCTCGTCATGGCGAGCCCGTGCTGGTCTGCAATGACCCGCTGTGGTGATCAGCGGGCGCTGCCGGTCATCGGCATTGTCGGATCAGCTGGCTTTCCAGAACAGGTAGTCCGCCTGGTACTCGACGACCTCTTCGTCGCCGGCGTTGTCCTCGCTGCATGCCATATCCGGCGCGACGCCGCCCTGGGTATTCAGGCGCTGTACGTAGGTGACACCGGACATGTGGCCGTCACCCTCTGCCGGATTGGCTTCCACGAGCTGGAAGGGGATGTTGCCATCGCCGCCGGGGGCCGTGGCGAGCTGGGTACCGGTGATCTTGGAGCCGTCGCTGGATTCCCAGGTCGCTGGCGGGCCGTAGTAGCTGCCGACCTGGTTTCCGTCCGCGTCGTTGAGCTTGGCATCCGGGCCCTTGAACACCCACTCGTGGGCGCCATCCTTCATCTCGCACGCGTAAGTGATCTCGCCGACGCCCACCGTCTCCATGGCAATCTCGTTGCCATCCGGAACCTGCACGTCCCCCGGGACGTCATTGGCATGCGCCGCGAGGCTGAAACCACCCAGCAGGGTGGCGGTCAGGGTAACGCTGGCTAGTTGTCGAGTTTTCATTGGCGTCTCTCCGAGCGTGAATAGGTCAGGACTTCATGTCCTGCACCGGGGATACACGTGGGTCGGAGAGACGGATGCAGTCGGCGTCGGTTTTTTCGCGAATGGCGCAACATGGGTCCGAGCCTTGCCGGGAGGGCTACAGGGCCGGCTTCAGCGATTGCTGGCCCAGATAGCGGCAGCACAGCGGATATAGCGCTACCGCCAGCGCGATACCGACCAGCGGCGGCGCCCATGGCGAGAGCCAGGCGCCCAGGGTTGCCAACGCATAGGCACCGAGCCCGGGGAGGTGAAACGTCGGTAATACGGCAGCGTCGAGCCTGGGGTAGTGGCCACGACGCAGGAAGAGGTAATCGGCGATGATCACTCCCCCCAGTGGTGGGATACAGGTGCCCAGCGCGATCAGGAACGGTACCAGCAGCGCATCCATCCCGGCCAGCGCCAGCAGCGTGCCGATCGCCGCGCCGCCAAGCGTTACCCAGCCACGCTGGCGGGTGCGCAGCAGGTTGCAGCCGGCGGCGGCAAAGTTGTAGATGGTATTATCCTGCGTGGTCCACAGGTTGAGGAACAGCATGGCCAGGCCGACGGTGGTCAGGCCTTGCAGAATCAGTACCTCGACCACATCCGGCTGCTGGTAGACGAGAGCACCCACGGCGCCGATCAGCACCATCAGGCCATTGCCGATGAAGAACGCCAACAGTGTCGCCGTGATCGCTTGACGCGGCGTACGCGCGAAACGACTCCAGTTGCTGGCCTGCGTCGCGCCGGATACGAAGGTGCCGAAGATGATGGTGATACCGGCCGCCCAGCCCAGCTCGGCACTGGGGGCGATGGTGGTCAGGCCGGTCCAGCCGTCGCCATCGCGCCAGGCGATGATCATGCTGATGGCGATCAGCAGCGCCATCGCCGGCACCGCCACATTGGAGAGCAGCGCCAGACCGCGGTAGCCGATGAAGGCGGTGAGACAGAAGCCGACACCGAACAGCACCATCACCGGAGCCGACCAGCCCGGTGCGAGCCCCAATGTCGATACCAGCACGTTGGCGATGGTGGCCACGCCCCAGGCGTACCAGCCGACCTGGGTGATGCCCAGCAGCAGATCGGATAGCGCGCTGCCGCGCTCGCCCAGCGCGAATCGCGACATCAGCGCCGTGCTGAGCCCGGAGCGCGCGGCAATGCCGGCGATTGCCGCGGCATAGACGCCCAGCAGCAGATTGCCTACCACGATCAACGCCAATAGCTCGGTGAACGAGAAGGCGGCGCCGATCTGGCCGCCAGCGAACATGGTTGCGGTGAAGAAGGTGAAACCCAGCAACAGCAGCGCCAGCGACGCGAAGGGTTTGCGCGCGTCGCCAGGCACCTCGCTCAGCGGATAGTCATTGTCGGCTTGGGGCAGAGCCATGGATCGATCCTCACTAGGGCAGTCGGGACTGATCAAGCAAGCGACATGCCGCAGCGCTGAAAAGGGTTATCCATCCGCGCTCTTCAGAAATCGACGGCCCGGCCTGGGCGCCAGGTCTGCACGTTTGTGGTGCAGAGTGCGCCGGATCGAGTCGTCGGTTTGCCGAACGGGGGCAACGAGGGGAAACGCAGCTCGGGGGGCTATCTGGATAAGCCAACGCCCCGCACAGTGCGGGGCGTTGGAAGGGTTCTGGCAGCGTCTCGGGCATCGCCGAATGGATGTCACTCCCGGTAGGCGGACTCCTTCAGCGCCCGGATGCGATCATCCAGTGGCGGGTGACTGGCGAACAGTTTCTCCATGATCTTGCGGGTCTGCCCGGTGGTGATGGCGAAGGCCGTCAACGAATCGGGCATCTGGTCCGGCTGGCTGGTCTCGGATTTCAGTCTGGCCAGGGCGTTGATCATGGCGCCACTGCCGGCATATTTGGCGCCTGCGGCGTCGGCACGATACTCGCGGAAGCGCGAGAACCAGGCCACGATGATCGACGCCACCAGGCCGAACACGATCTCGGCGACGATGACGACGGCAAAATAGCCCATGAAGCCCAGGCCACCGCCGTTGTCGCGGCCGCGCAGGAAGCTGTCGACGACCTGGGCGACCACCCGCGCGAAGAACATCACGAAGGTGTTCAGCACCCCTTGGATCAGGGCCAGCGTGACCATGTCGCCGTTGGCGACGTGACCGATCTCATGCGCCAGCACCGCACGAATTTCCTCGGGTCGCATGCGCTCCAGCAGCCCTTGGGAAACCGCTACCAGGGCGTCGTTCTTGTTCCAGCCGGTGGCGAAGGCGTTGGATTGCTGGGCCGGGAAGATCGCCACTTCCGGCATCTTGATATTGGCCTGTTGCGCTAGCTCGCCCACCGTGTCTAGCAGCCACTGCTCGGTAGAATTGGCGGGCTGGCCGATCACCTTGGCCTTGGTGCTCATCTTCGCCATCCATTTGGAGATGAACAGCGATACCAGCGATCCGGCCATGCCGAACACGAAGCAGAAGATCAGCAGGCTGTTCATGTTCAGCCCGTTGGCGTTGAGATAAGGCTCGACGCCCAATAGCCGCAACGTGATGCTGGCGACGAGAATCACCGCCAGGTTGGTTGCCAGGAACAGGATGATTCGCATCATCGGTCTTTACCCTCAGTCGTGGAAAGCGTGGCCGTCGTCACGTCGTGCGCCGGCTTATGATTAGCTCGTTGTTCGTTAATACCCGGTAATCAGTCGGTTATGAACCGTTAGATACGACTTTCGTGAATAGGTTTCAAGAGGGGGGCGTGGCCGCGCGTCGAAACGCGCGGCCCTGTTACAGGGCGGTGACTGGCCACCGCCGCGGATCACTGGCGATAACGTGAGAGGAAGCGGGCGAAACGGTCGATGGCGTCGCCGAGCTGATCGGCCCAGGGCAGGGTCACGATGCGCACGTGATCCGGCGTCGGCCAGTTGAAGGCCGTCCCCTGGACCAGCAGGATACGCTCCTGCAGCAGCAGGTCGAGCACCATCTGGGCATCGTCATGAATGGGATAGACCTCCGGGTCGAGCCGCGGAAAGGCATAGAGAGCCCCCATCGGTTTGACACAGGAGACCCCGGGGATCGCGTTGAGCTTTTCATGCACGACATTGCGCTGAGCGAGCAGTCGCCCGCCTGGCAGGATCAGGTCGTTGATCGACTGGTAGCCGCCGAGGCCGGTCTGGATCGCGTGCTGCGCCGGCACGTTGGCGCACAGTCGCATCGAGGCGAGCATGGTGAGGCCCTGGATGAAGTCCTCGGCATTCTGCTTGCCCAGCCCGCCGGACAGGATCATCCAGCCGGAACGGAAACCGGCGCAGCGGTAGCTCTTGGAGAGCCCGTTCATGGTCACGACCAGTTGGTCGTCCTCGGCCAGGGCACCGGTGGAGACATGCTCGACGCCGTCGTAGAGAATCTTGTCGTAGATCTCGTCGGAGAAGACGACGAGGCCGTGCTGACGGGCGACCGCCAGGATCTCCTTGACCACGGTCGGCGGGTAGACCGCCCCGGTCGGGTTGTTGGGGTTGATCAGCACGATCGCGCGCGTCCGTGACGTGATCTTGTCGCGGATATCGGCGATATCCGGTGACCAGCCGGCGTTCTCGTCGCACAGATAGTGAACCGGATGGCCACCGGAGAGATTCGCCGCGGCGGTCCACAGCGGATAATCCGGCGCGGGAATCAGTACCTCGTCGCCATCGTTGAGCAACGCCTGCATCGCCATCACGATCAGTTCGGAAACGCCATTGCCGATGAACACATCCTCGATGCCCACGCCCGGGATTCCTTTGCGCTGGCACTCCTGCATGATCGCCTTGCGCGCCGAGTAGAGCCCCTTCGAGTCGCAGTAACCCTGGGCTGTCGGCAGATTGCGCATCACGTCCTGGAGAATCTCCTCGGGGGCTTCGAAACCGAAGGGCGCGGGATTGCCGATGTTGAGCTTGAGAATGCGATGGCCTTCGTCCTCGAGGCGCTTGGCATGATCGAGAACGGGCCCGCGAATGTCGTAGCAGACATTGTCGAGCTTGTGCGATTTCCGAATGGGGCTGTTCATTGAAGTTCCGTAAGCTGCACAGCCTAAAACGTCAGGCGGGTTGAAGAGGGCGGGAAGTGGCTATTCCCCGGTGGGCTGTGTCACCGATCCCCAGCATAACGCCGCGCTGGCGCGGCGCAAGAGGCAGAAACGGAAGGAATTTCGGTGCATCTGTATGGTGGGTGGTCAGTGCTCGGCCGCGTCGATATCTTCCTCGACGGGATCGGGGATATCCGCCGGCAGCTCCAGGGTCAACCGGCCGAGCTTGCCGTCACGCAGCTCATGCAGCAGTACCTCGGCGCCACGGTGGAGGTTGATCACCCCACCGGCCTTCAGGCCGCCGCGCTTGCGCGCGATCTCGTTCATGATCGCGTGACCGTCGAAGCCCGCCCTGGCCTGGAAGTCGACCAGCCTGGGTCCGTCGGCATCGACGCTATCGATCTCGGTCGGCGCCACATAGACGGGCAGCTCACCGAGCCGGTAACGTTCGCGCAGGGCATCGGGATAGCGCTTGGCCAGTTCGGCGGCACAGACGATGGCGACATCGACGTACTCGATCGCGGTATCGCGGATGGCACCGCTGGCCGCCAGGCGGTAGGCACTGGCCTGATCCTCGATCTTCGGCCACAGCACGCCGGGGGTGTCGATCAGCGAGACGCGTCCGTCGATACGGATCTTCTGCTGGCGCTTGGTGACGGCCGGCTCGTTACCGGTCTTGGCGATCTTGCGTCCGGCGAGGCCGTTGATCAGCGTCGACTTGCCGACGTTGGGAATGCCCATCACCATCACCCGCACATCGCGGTCGGCGCGTACCTGACCAGCCAACTCATGGCACAGCGCCGGGATCTGCTTGAGTTCACGCGCCTGGGTCGTGGTGACGGCAATCGCGCGGCTGTCCGGCTGAGCGTCGAAGTGCGCGATCCATGCCTGGGTGGCCGCGGGGTCGGCCAGGTCGGCACGCGAAAGAATTTTCAGTACGGGTTTATGCTCGGTCAACTCTGCCAGCATCGGGTTGCCGCTGGAGTAGGGCAGGCGGGCATCGAGCACCTCGATGACCACGTCGATCTCCGGCAGCGCCTCGGTGATCTGGCGCCGCGCCTTGTTCATATGTCCGGGATACCAGCCGAGCATAATCTTCTCCTGCCTGTTCTTCGAATCGTGCCGCGCCCAACGGCAAGCGGGCGGACATTCTAGCAGGATGCTGAGGTGGTGTGACGGAGGCCCCGGTTTTAGTGGTCTGCTGCTTCAAGTTACTGAAGCATGGGGCATCCGTGGGCCAAAACACCGCGTTGTTTCGTCTCGCTCCAGACCCTTGCAGCCTCGGATCGGCTCTCGGCGTCGATCCACGTCGCATGGACCCTCACGAGCATGGGTGACCCCGGTGCCCCATTTGCTTGGCAATGAAGGCCAGGTTGCCATGGGCCGTCAGCGACCATCAGGCGACGGTGTGGCGAGTCTGGCAAGGCCGGCGTCGTCGACTCCCCGCTCACTCATGCACTCAGTTAACGGGCCGACCCCATTGAGCCGCCTTTTCGACGATGGCATCGATTTCGGAGCGGACGCGGGCCGACGGCCGGTCCATCGAGGTACCGCCAAGCGCCCGCAGGGCGGCCACGCGGGGATCCTCGTCCGTAACCACGGCTCGGTAGACATCCGTAGCCTCGAGGCGCCCGAGGATCTCGGCCTGCATCAGCAGGATCGCATCCAGCTTTTCGTCGGTTGTGGCCATGTCGTCAGCCCTTCGGTGCGGAGTGTTGGAACGCTGACTGTAACCACTGATGGCATGGCCAGCTATTGCACACAAGTCGACCAACGGGTGATCGTGACCACGTCTCGGGGGGGGGGCACCATGCTAGCGCCGCAGCCCGCCTCCGTAATACCGAGGCATGGTGGGGTAAAATGGGGCAAGCCGAGCGTCAGGGTATGCCTTTACGCTCAACGGTTGAAACGAGGTGAGACGGCAAAGCCCACGATCACGGGCTTTGTCGTCACTTCATGCTGGATGGCTCTACAGGCCCGGGCACGCTAGCAGGATCCCCGCACGCTCGATGATGCCGTTCGGTGTGTTATTCACCGGCGTGGAAGGTGATCGCTACCGAATTGATGCAATAACGCTGGCCGGTAGTTTCCGCCGGACCGTCCGGAAAAACGTGACCCAGATGGGCGTCGCAACGTCGGCAGGTCACCTCGATCCGGCGCATGCCATGGCTGTCGTCCTGGTGCTCTTCGACCGATGCCGCTGCCAGGGGCCGGTCGAAACTCGGCCAGCCACAATGCGCCTCGAACTTGTGCTCGTTCTCGAATAGTGGCGCACCACAGCAGACGCAGTGGTAGATTCCCTGGACCGCCTCGACCTGGTAGTCGCCGGTAAATGGACGCTCGGTGCCTTTCTCACGGGTAACGTGGTACTGCTCGGGGGTGAGCTTTTCACGCCACTCGGCTTCCGTCTTCTGTACCTTACCCATAGTCAGTTCTCCTCATCGCTTCGACTCGCATACTGCATTACAGGCCATTTGCCATGCCCTGACCAGCCCCGATTAGGCTATGGCGAAAATCGGTGAAATCAATTGCTTGACACCTCAAAATCGTCTCAGTAACATACGCGCCACTTCGACGGAGCCGAGACATCACGTCCCATTCGTCTAGTGGTCTAGGACACCGCCCTTTCACGGCGGTAACAGGGGTTCGAACCCCCTATGGGACGCCACTTGGTTCAGCGAAGTCGTGTAGAAGGTCACGGTGCGGGAATAGCTCAGTGGTAGAGCATCGCCTTGCCAAGGCGAGGGTCGGGAGTTCGAATCTCCTTTCCCGCTCCAACTTTTGGTAGTGTTGGAAAAGTAGTACGGGTCGTGAGCCGGAACACCGGTCCGCCAGCCCGGCGATCTACTTAACTCGCTTCCACAATGCGTCCCATTCGTCTAGTGGTCCAGGACACCGCCCTTTCACGGCGGTAACAGGGGTTCGAACCCCCTATGGGACGCCACTTCGATGATTCGCCACGATCATCTCGTCGGACTCAGGTCTCGACATCATTCAGCGGGAATAGCTCAGTGGTAGAGCATCGCCTTGCCAAGGCGAGGGTCGGGAGTTCGAATCTCCTTTCCCGCTCCAGATTTTGAAAAGAGAAGCGTCCATGACGCTTCTCTTTTCTTTTGCGTGTCTTCTTTATCGTCCTCGCAAGGTCCGAGCCGCCCGAGCGGGGTAATGCGTGTAGGATTCTGCGCGGCTTCACCTCGATTTTCGTGATGGGATCGCCACGGGCTGCGTTATTCGACGCTCGCTAATTCAGCATAATTAATTCGTCTGCTAAAGATTGAACCTCGATGAAGCGCCCCCATATTGCCTGGCACTTCCGTTTCACATGATTTTCGCAAATCCCGATTGATCACACATGGCAGGAATCCCTGATGGCAGAACCGGCACTGTCCATCCGCGGGCTGACCAAAGTCTACGGTAATGGTTTTGAGGCCTTGAAGGGCATCGATCTCGATGTCTCCCAAGGCGATTTCTTTGCACTGCTCGGCCCCAATGGGGCGGGCAAATCCACTACGCTCGGTATCGTCTGTTCGCTGGTCCAGAAAACGGCGGGGCAGGTGAAGATCTTCGGTATCGATATCGACCGTGACTTCGCCAAGGCGAAATACCACCTCGGCGTGGTACCGCAGGAGTTCAACTTCAGTCAGTTCGAGAAGGTCGAGGATATCATCCTCACCCAGGCGGGCTACTACGGCATGCCGATGAAGGAGGCCAAGCCGCGTTGTGAGCGTCTGCTCAAGGATCTCGGCCTGTGGGACAAGCGCAACGGTGCCGCGCGCATGCTCTCCGGTGGCATGAAACGGCGGCTGATGATCGCGCGTGCCCTGATTCATCGCCCGCGCCTGCTGATTCTCGACGAGCCCACCGCCGGGGTCGATATCGAGCTGCGCCGTAGCATGTGGGAGTACATGCGCCGGATCAACGAGGAGGAGGGCACCTCGATCATCCTGACCACGCACTATCTCGAGGAAGCCGAGAGCCTTTGCCGCAACATCGCCATCATCAACCGGGGCGAGATCATCAAGAATACCTCGATGCGCGGCCTGCTGACTGAGCTGGATACCGAGACCTTCCTGCTTGATCTTGCCGAGCCGTTGGACGCCGCACCCCAGGTCGAGGGCTTCGAGGTCGAGCGGGTCGATGCGCACCAGTTGGCGCTTTCCGTGCGCAAGGGCACTGACCTCAACGATGCCTTCCAGCAATTGACCCGTCAGGGCGTGCGCGTGCTGTCCATGCGTAATCGTGCCAATCGCCTGGAAGAGCTGTTCGTCTCGATGACCTCGCCGCCGGATGCGGTCAGCGGCATCGACAGCGCCACCTCGACACCGGCCAAGGAGACGGCATCTTGAATACCCGGCAACTGCTGATTTCGCTCTGGACCATGGTGGTGAAAGAGGTGCGCCGCTTCGTGCGGATCTGGCCCCAGACCCTGGTGCCACCCTCCATCACCATGACGATGTACTTCATCATCTTCGGCAACCTGATCGGTTCACGCGTGGGTGAGATGCACGGCATCTCCTACATGTCCTACATCGTGCCGGGCCTGATCATGATGTCGGTGATCACCAACAGCTACTCCAACGTGGCGTCATCGTTCTTCTCCAACAAGTTCCAGCGCAGCGTGGAGGAGATGATGGTCTCGCCGATGCCCAACTGGGTCATCCTGGCTGGCTTCGTCATCGGTGGTGCCGCGCGCGGGCTCGGCGTCGGCTTGATCGTGACGGTGGTCTCGCTGTTCTTCACTCATCTCGACCTGCATCATCCGTTCCTGACCCTGATGGTGGTGGTGATGACCGCCTTGCTGTTTTCGATCGGTGGCTTCATCAATGCGCTGCTGGCCAAGAAGTTCGATGACATCTCGATCATTCCGATCTTCGTGTTGACGCCGCTGACCTACCTGGGGGGCGTGTTCTACTCGATCGACCTGCTGCCGGAGTTCTGGCAGAAGGTGACCATGGTCAACCCGATCCTCTACATGGTTAACGCCTTTCGCTACGGCATTCTCGGCATCTCCGACATTCCGGTGAGCGGGGCGCTGATCGCCATCGCCGCCTTCATCGTCGTGTTCTGGTGCCTGGCACTGTGGATGCTCAACCGCGGCAAGGGGATTCGCTCATGAGCACACCGCGCCCGGAGACCCTCGCTGATGCGCCACTGGGTCGCGAGTCCGCCTATCCCGAGCGCTACGATGCCGCCTTGCTGTTTCCCATCGAGCGTGCCGCCAATCGGGCGCCGCTGGGGATCGAGGCCACGTCGCTGCCGTTCGTCGGTGGTGACGAGTGGTGGGCCTTCGAGCTCTCCTGGCTCGATCCGCGCGGCAAGCCGGTGGTCGCGGTGGCGCGATTCCGGCTGTCGGCGGATTCGCCCTGCCTGATCGAATCCAAGTCGTGGAAGCTCTATCTCAATAGTTTCAATCAGACCACTTTCAGCGGTCGCGATCAGGTGGTCGAGACGCTGGTTCGCGATCTGAGCGCGGCGGCGGGTGGCGAGGTCACGGTGGAGCTGTTCGGTGTCGATGACGCCGCACTCGCGCCGGCGCCGCTGCCGGGCGAGGGCCTCGACCAGCTCGAGGTCGAGATCGACCGCTATACGCCGGCGCCGGTGCTGCTCGCCTGCGATGAGAGCGATATCGTCGAAGAGACGCTGCATTCGCACCTGCTCAAGTCCAACTGTCCGGTGACCGGTCAACCCGACTGGGGCAGCGTGCTGGTTCAGTACCGCGGGCCGCGGATCGAGCGTGCCTCGCTGCTGCGCTATCTCATTTCCTACCGTCAGCACCAGGATTTTCACGAGCACTGTGTCGAGCATATCTTCGTCGACCTGATGGCACGCTGCCGCCCCGAGCGGCTGCTGGTGATGGCGCGTTACGTGCGCCGCGGTGGGCTCGATATCAACCCTTGGCGGGCCACGCCGGGCTGGGTACCGGAATTGCCGCCACGTCTGCTGCGGCAGTGACGCTTTTGACGTAGAGTCGAGCGACCCTCCGCGTGTTACCACCGATGTCTCAAAGGAGTCAGACATGGATGCCATGACGCTACTGCATCAGCGTCGCTCGATGGGCAAGCTGGCTGGTCCGGCACCGACTACCGAGCAGCTCGACGCCCTCTACCGTGCCGCACTGCGGGCGCCGGATCACAAGGAAATGACCCCGTACCGCTTCATCGAGATCAGCGGTGAAGGGCTCGATCGCCTGGGTGAACTGTTCGCCCGCTCCGATTATCAGGCCAATCCGCATATCGACGATGGCAGTCTCGATGCCGCACGCAAGAAGCCCAAGCGGGCGCCGATGATCATCGCGGTGATCGCGCGCATCACGCCGGACCTGCCCAAGGTACCGCCGGTCGAGCAGATCATCTCCGCGGGTTGCGCCGCGCATGCCATGCTTTACGCAGCGTTCGCGCAGGGGTTGGGGGCAATGTGGCGCACCGGTACCTATGCCCATGACAAGAGCGTGTGGCGCGGGCTCGGACTGGGCGAGAACGAAGAGCTGATCGGCTATCTCTACCTTGGCCAGGTCGGCGGGCGCTACCCCGAGGCGCCAGCGCGCGACCCGGAGGCGTATCTGGAACGATGGCGCTAACGCTGGGCTTCCCGTTCCGGACAGATCGTAAAAGGTCGTCGGAAAAGGAAAAACGGCTTGCGATCACGGGTTTAGCTCGTTACTATGTGCGCCGTTCTGAACGCAGCGGTAACGCCGCCACGGGCAGGGCGACAATGTGGAGGGGTGTCCGAGTGGTCGAAGGAGCACGCCTGGAAAGTGTGTAAGTCGAAAGGCTTCGAGGGTTCGAATCCCTCCCCCTCCGCCACGAATTGAAAAGAACCGGCTCTCAGTGGCCGGTTTCTTCATGTCTGGAGTCAGGTGAGAGACGGGGGAGGCGATGAGAACCCTCCGGTTCGCACCGAGGCGCTCGGGGTTCTGGTGTTCGAGCGCCGACAAACGGCCTCGCGAAGCGAGCCGGTAATCCCTCCCCCTCCGCCACGAATTTTGAATCAGCCGGCTCGAGTAGCCGGCTTTTTCGTGCCGGGAATAGAGTGAGAGGCGGGGGAGTAAAAGCTGGGCATTCTCCGGTTTTCATCCAGCCCTGTCATGCGGCAGAGACTGTATGATAAAGGTGTCAAGGAATGACCATGCAGGGAGTCGCGATGAAAACCATTGGTGTATTGGGTGGCATGAGCTGGGAGTCCACGCAAAGTTACTACCGCATGCTCAACGAGGGCGTGCGAGCGCGCCTCGGTGGATATCACTCGGCCAGGATCGCGATGGTGAGCGTCGACTTTGCCGAGATCGAGGCGCTGCAGCAGAGCGGCGATTGGGACGAGGCCGGGGAGGCATTGGCGATGGCGGCCCGTCAGGTCGAGGCTGCGGGCGCGGAGTGCCTGTTGCTGGCGACCAATACCATGCACAAGGTGGCCGACGCGATCGAGTCGGCACTGAGCATCCCCTTTCTCCACATTGCCGATGGCACCGGGTCACGATTGCGTGCCGAGGGTGTCGATCAGGTCGGTCTGCTGGGAACGCGATTCACGATGGAGCAGGCGTTCTATCGGGGCCGGCTGCTCGACGAGCACGGCATCTCCTGCCTGGTGCCGTCCCAGGAAGATCGGGACAGCGTTCATCGCATCATCTTCGAAGAGTTGGTCCATGGTGTTATCACCGAACCGTCGCGGCAGGTGTATCGGGATGTCGTCACCAGGCTCCAGAAGCAGGGTGCACAGGGCGTGATTCTGGGGTGCACGGAAATCGCCTTGCTACTTCGGCCGCAGGATTGCGACCTGCCGCTCTACGACACGACCGCGCTGCATGTCGACATGGGACTTGAATTTGCCTTGGGTGAGTAGCCGGCCGCTAGCGTAATCTCCCCCGGATTGACCAGACAATTCAGCCTGATGAGGCGCGCCCGCCGTTCGATAATGGCGCCGGGGACTATCCCCTGCGTACTTGCCCGGCCTTCGGGCCGGGGCTTTTTCGATGCCCATCCGCTAACGCCGCTTCTTGGCCGCCTGTCCCGTCCGTGATGTTCGTTTCCATAATGCCTGCCGGTGGTAAATGCCTGATCCGGGAATGCCCGCATGGCTGTGAATGCCGCGTCGGCTGATATTCAGGTTGGCGCCGCGGGGGCCGATCGAGAGCACCGGGTCCTGGCTGTCGAGCCGGATCCGCAAGCCCGGGGCCAACCGCAGCATGCGGCGAAAGCGAAGTCCCATGGGTTATCTCCTGGCAGTCTGGTTACGGTTGACTGCGCCCGATGACATTCGTTCGGTGGGCTTGCCACGCTCGCCACAGCGGGCTGCCGGGGACGATCACCGCCAGCAGGATGCAGGCGGCTGCGGGGGAGAGCACATCGAAGATCGAGTCCGGTGACCAGTGGTGAACCAGTCCATAAAAGTAGCCGACCGCATTGGGACCCCCGCCGGCATATTCGTGCTGGGCGATCTCGCGCCCGAGAAATACCGCGACGATCAGCGAACCTCCCACCCAACGACCGACCAGCGGCCACAGCAGGCATTGAAAGGCGACAGCGATGAAGGCGTGTTCGAGATGGCTGGTGTTCATGGCTGTCCCTCCACAAGGAGGCTTTAGCATAGCTGCCTGGCGGACTATCGTTGGCAGTGACGCCGAGTGGTGCGTCAACGTTCGCGTCGTCGTTTACGCAATAAGGCTATCGACATGGAAATCGCCAATACGCTAACAGGCCGTTGCCACTGCGGCAGGGTCTCCTGGCAGTTCGAGGGCAACCCGTCGGGAGCGACGATCTGCAACTGTACGGTTTGTCGCCGTTATGGGGTTCTTTGGGCCTACGGCCATGAAGAAGCGATCCGGGTAACCGGGGAGACGAAAGCCTACCGCCCAGGACCGCATATCGCTTTCCATTTCTGCGCCGGATGCGGATGCGTCGGATACTGGCGAGCCGTCGATACCGAGCCGACCGGACGCCGACGTATGGCCGTCAATTTGCGAATGGCAGAGCCCGAAACGGTGGCGCAAGTGGCCATCGATCGATTCGATGGCCTGCATACGTTCGAGCGCCATGCCCGTGATGGTCGCTGCGTTGGCGACTACTGGTTCTGAATTCGAGCCCCCGAGCCGGGCTGCTTTACCCGACTCAGCCCCGGCGTGATGCGACGACAGGCGGGCAGGACCCGATCGCGGAGATAGCGTTGGTTGGCGGCGCAGACGCTGAGGCCATCACCACCATAATGCTCCAGGCAGATCACACCGCGAAAGCCGGCCTCCACGGCGAGTTTCATCGCCTGGCGATAATTGATCAGACCGCTCTCCATCGGTGCGGGGAAGGCGAGATAATGATCTCGTTCGGTGTCCTCGTCGCGCATGTAGTTCTTGGCATGCCAGAAATTCGACCACGGTAGCACCTTGCGCATGGCCTCGAGCCAAGGCTCCACCGGTCGGTGCAGACGGATCAGGTTGCCGATATCCGGATTCAAGCCCACCGAGGGCAGCCCGATCTCCTCGACCATGGCTACCGCCGAGTCGGCACTGCCGAGATAGGTATCCTCGTACATCTCCAGCGACAGCACGATACCGAGTTCGGCGGCGTGCTGGCCGAGTTCGCGGATTCGCGCCACCGCCTTTTGCCACTGCGCCCGATCGTCGGGGTCGTCGCGGTGACCCGCCACGGTCCAGAACCAGAGCTGTCGCTGCTGGGCTTCGGTCAGTGGCCGATGCAGGCCGATCGAGACGGTGCCGATGCCGAGTCTGGCGGCGGCCTCCAGTGAGCGATGGCTGTAGGCGAGGTGGTCGGCGCCATGGCGTTCGTCGATCACGCTCGAGCGCACCACCGAGATCGAGCTGGGTTTCAGGCGCGCCGACTTGATCACGCTGGCGAGCGCGTCCAGTTGGTCGCTCTGCATGTCGCCGGGGCGAAAGCAGTTGTCGGAGAGATCGACGTGGTCGAAACCGGCTTCGGCGACCTCCTGAAACAGCGGCTGCCACTGCTCGGCGCTGGCCGTCTGCAGCGGCGAGCCATCCGGCAGACAATTGGAGAATGGCAGCATGGCAGCAGCGATGGGCCAGTCGGCAAGGTCGATGGTCATCTGGGAGTCTCGATAATGGCGTGGGTCGGTGTCATGGTATTGGCGAAGAACAACGCATCCTGGTTCTGGCGCAGCTTCCATAACCATGAGCTTTCGTCGATCGCGACATCGCGCAGGCGAATGGGCTCGCCGGCTTGGACCGGGCGCATCAACACCCGATTGGCGGCGAGATAGTAGGGCAGTGGCGCGTCGTCGCCGAGCGGGCTGGCCGGCACCAGCGCCGACGAGACATGGTCGATGCTGTGGTGGTGGCCGTGAGCGGTGAGCGTGGTGCCTTCGCTCAGGTTGGATCCGGCAACGGCGATCAGGTCGACATGGGGTCTCGGCTGGCTGACGCTGCTGGGAACGCCGCGCCGTACCATTTCCAGCAGGGTAGTGGCGGCTTCCAGCCCGAGCAGGTGGCGGGGCAGCGGCAGCATCGCGCTGTCGCCGCGCCGGCTGACCAAGTGGCCTTTCTCGGCCAGCATCCGCCAACTGGTGCGATCATGGCCGCGTACGACCACGAACACGCCGCCGGCAAGGCTGAACTCGTCCGGCCGGCGCAGGCAGTGGAAGACCTCCAGCGCCGGTGTCCGCGTCAACAGGCCTCCGTCGGCGGTCGGCACGAACAGTTCGGCGATCTCGCCGAGACGGGCGATGGGATAGTGCAGTGAGGGATGGTCCGGCATCACGCCGGTCGCATTGGCGACGATTGCCATCTCGCACAGGTCCGGCACCGCGTGCTGCGGCAGAGCACCGGCCAGGCGAGCGCGGTCCGCCACCCACTGACGGTGACCCTCGCTGTCCAGTCCCCCGGGCAGATCCCAGCGCTCCCCGAAGCCGCGAACGTCGATGCGCTTGCCATTGCTGGCCAGGGTTTCCGTCGATGGGTCGAAGACGAAGTCGTATTCGCTCGACTTGCCGGCGGCGAGGATCTCCAGGCCCACCGTTTCGGCCCAACTAACCAGGCCGATCGCCAGCGCAGGCTGGTCGCCATCCACCGGGCTGATCACGCAGCCGCGCTTGCGAGCCATGGCCGCCAGGCCGGGGCCGACCACGCTGTCGACTTCCTTGGTGACCAGGGCCACATGATGACCGGCTTCCAGCGCGAGCGCGGCATGGCGAGCGCCGGCCTCGGGGTGACCGGTGGCTTCGATGACGACGTCCAGGGGAAGTTCGATCACCGCCTCCAGCCGATCGCCGACGATCCAGTCGCCTCGGTCCCAGGCACGGCTGGCTTCTGCCGGTGTGCGGCAGTGCCGGATTCGGGCCGATTCGATACCGGCGTCGACCAGCGCCTTGGCTGCCAGCGCCGGGTCCAGGTCGATCACCACGCGCGCTTCCATGGCTTCCAGATGCCGGGCATGGAGAATGAAGCTGCGGCCGAAGCCACCCGAGCCGATCACGCAGCAGCGGATCGGGGCGTCACCATCGAGATAGTGGGAGAGATGCATCGCTGTTTCCTTGTCTCAGGGACGGGAGTCGGGCGTCGCCGGCTTCGACGCCTGCGGTTTCTGACGATGCAGCCGTCGTCGCCAGCCTCTCAGTCCGAGCATGCGGGAGAACAGCGGCCACACCAGCATCAACACCCCGAGACCCATGATCGTGCTGACCAGCGAGTTGGACCAGAATACGGTCACCGAGCCGTCGGACATCACCATCGACTGGCGGAAGGCTTCCTCGGCGCGATGGCCGAGCACCATGGTCAGCACCAGCGGGGCGACCGGGTAATCGAGCTTCTTGAACAGGTAACCCAGCAGGGCGAAGAACAGCAGCAGCCAGAAATCGAAGGTGGAGTTGGCGACCTGGTAGACGCCGGTGAAGATAACCGCCACGATCACCGGGCCGATGATGGCGAAGGGCACCCGCAGGATCGAGGCGTAGAGCGGGACCGTCGACAGTACCAGGATGACTGCGACCACGTTCCCCAGGTACATGCTGGCGACCAGCCCCCATACGAAGTCGGGGCGGGTGATGAACAGCATCGGCCCGGGCGTCAGCCCCCAGATCATCAATCCGCCCATCATCACCGCCGCCGTCGCCGACCCCGGCACGCCCAGTGCCAGCATCGGCAGCAGCGCGGAAGTCCCGGCGGAATGGTCCGCCGCTTCCGGCGAGACGATGCCGTTGGGCTCGCCCTTGCCGAAGCGCTCGGGGTGGCGGGAGAAGCGCTTGGCGATGCCGTGGCTCATGAACGAGGCAGCGGTCGGCCCGGCGGGCGTGATGCCCATCCAGATCCCGATCAGGATGCTGCGGACCAGCGACGCCCAGTAACGCGGCAGCTCGGCCATGGTGCGCAGGATGTCCCGGACCCGAATGCGGCTCTTGATGCCGTTGAAGCTCAGGCCCTCTTCGGTGGTGACCATGAGTTCGGCGATCCCGAACAGGCCCATGACCGCCACCAGGAAGCTGATGCCCTTGACCAGGTCGGGAATGTCGAAGGTCAGGCGCAGGCCGCCGGAAACGCTATCCATTCCCACCGTGGCGAAGGCCAGACCCAGCATCATCGAGACCAGTGTCTTCGAGGGCGCGCTGGAACTCATGCCGATGAAGCTGCAGAACGCCAGGAAGTAGACCGCGAAGTACTCCGGCGAGGAGAACTTCAGGCCGAACTGGGCCACCGAGCTGGCCAGCAGCGTGATCATCACCACGCCCGCGAGCGCGCCGAGACCGGCGGACATGAAGGCCAGGGTCAGCGCACGGGTCGCCTCGCCATTGCGTGCCATCGGGTAGCCATCGAAGGTCGTTGCGACCGACGAGGGCTCTCCCGGGATATTGAACAGAATCGAGGTGGTGGAGCCGCCGAACAGCGCGCCCCAGTACATGCAGCTCAACAGAATGATGGCCGAGACCGGATCCATGGTGAAAGTCAGCGGCAGCAGCAACGACACGCCGTTGGGGGCGCCCAGCCCCGGCAGCACGCCGACCAGCATGCCCAGCATCACGCCAATCACCATGATCAGCAGATGATTCCAGGTCAGGATGGTGGCAAAGCCATCCATCAGCAGCGAAAGGTTGTTCATGGTGCGATCCCCTGAAACGGGCGCTTAGTAGATGCCGAACGCGTGCTCCAGGGGGCCTTTCAGCAGCGGCACCTGGAATACGAGTTCGAACAGCAGATAGAAGCAGACGCTGATGGCCACGCCGCTGGCCAGCGATTTCCACCAGGCGTAATGGCCCTGGAGACGCATGGCGAACAGCACGTACAGCGTGGTCCCCACGTAGAGTCCCAGCAGTAGCGAGATCACGGCGAAGCCGAGGATCGGCAGGACGAACCGGGCGAGGGACTTGAGCCGGGCGGCATCCAGGAATATCTCATCCTTGTGGCGATGCCCGACGATCGTTCGCAGCAGGTTGACGACGCTGCCGGCAACGACCAGCACGCCGATCCAGAACGGGAAGTAGCCGGAATCGGGGCCGCTCGGGGTCCACCCGGTACCGACCTGCCAGGCACCGTAGCAGATCGCGAGACCGATCCCGCCGGTCAGTAGCGCCGTGGCGATCTCCATGCTGTAACGGGAAATGCCATTGTGGGTCATGCTGATTCCCTCCGAGGCATGGCGGGCGCCAGTGGTCGCCCGCCGGCATGGGCTCAGGAAGCGTTCCAGCCTTCCTGTTCGAACACCTTCTTGACGCTCTTGGCGTTGTCATCGATGTACTGCTGGAGTTCGTCGCCGGTCAGGAAGCGGCTGGTCTGCACGGTTCGGGTGGTGTAGTCCTTCCATTCAGGTGTCTCGCTGACCTTCCTGAGCAGTTCCTGGTAGTAGGTCACAGCCTCCTCGTGGGCACCCGCTGGTAGCCAGACGGTCCTCGGCATGCGGTATTCGCTGATGTCGATACCCTGGGACTGGCAGGTGGGGATATCGCCCCAGCCCTTGCCCTGGTAGACGGGCTCGCCCTTGGGAAGCTGTTCCGGGCTGAACACGCACAGCGGCTTGACCATCCCGGCTTGCCACTGACCGAGGTTCTCGTTGGGATTATTGACGTTGGCATCGACATGGCCGCCGGCCAGTTGCACCAGCGCCTGGCTGCCGCCGTTGAAGGGCACGTAGCGGAAATCGGTGCCGGTGGCTTCCTCGATCATGCTGACCAGAGTCTGGTCGGTGTCCTTGGATTGACTACCAGCGAACTGCATCTTGCCGGGGTTCTGCTTGGCGGCATCGATGAAGTCCTTGGCACTGGCGTAGTCGGCGTCGCCGTTCACCCAGATCAGGAATTCGTCCATGGCCATGGCCGCCACCGGTTGCAGATCGTCGGCGGCGTAGGGCATTTCCCCGACTTCGGGCAGCAGGTACTCGTTATTGGTGCCGAACGTCAGCTTGTAAGGATCATCCTGGGAAGAGGCCGAATAGACGTAGCCCTCGGCGCCGCTGCCGCCGCCCTTGTTGGAGACGATGATCGATTTGTCCATCAGCTTGTGCTTGCCGATGATCGATTGCACGGTGCGCGCGAAGGTGTCAGTACCGCCTCCGGCACCGGAAGTCACCACGAACTCGACGGGGCGTTCCGGTTGCCAGGCGAGCGCGCTCCCGGAGACGGTGAGTGCGGCGAATAACAGGGCCAGAGGCTTGAGCTGATGGGCGGAAAGCGGGTTGCGCTTGTACATGGCGTTTCTCCTGTCGGTTCTTGCGTTATTGCTCTTGTTGGTGTCGCTCGTGAGCTGTGTTGAATCGGACTTGCCACTACCTTTCAGCGCCACTGGCCGCGGGCCGCGGCGATGAAATTTCAGACACCCGCCATGCGCGCCTGATCGGCCATGCGCGCGGCGAGCAACAGCGCCTGTCGGGAGGCGCCCAGGTCGGCGATGCCGCGGCCGGCAATGTCATAGGCCGTTCCGTGCGCCGGCGTGCAGACCGGGAACGGAAGGCCGCCGAGCATCGTCACGCCGCTGTCGAATCCCATCATCTTCATCGCGATCTGCCCCTGGTCGTGGTACATGGTCAGTACCGCATGGAAGCGCTCTTTCACCGCGCGGAGAAAGACGGTGTCGGCGGGGAAGGGGCCCTCGACCTCCAGCCCCTGTTCGCGGGCGCGCTGAATCGCCGGCTCGATGATGTCGATCTCCTCCATGCCGAAGCTGCCGCCGTCGCCGGCGTGAGGGTTGAGGCCGGCGACGGCGATGCGCGGACGGTCATGCCCGGCCTGCTGCAGGCAGCGATGGGTCAGCGTCAGCTCGTCGATTATCGACTCTGGGCTCAGGGCGGCGGCGACGTCTTTCAGCGGGATGTGGGAGGTGACCCGGGCATTCCAGACCGATTCGAGAATATTGAACTCGCGAGCCTTGCCGTCGAAGCCGATGGCGTCCGCCACGAAGCGAATCTCGTCGTCATAACCGGGGTTGGCGTAGCGCATCGCCTTCTTGTTGAACGGCGTGAAACAGACCGCGTCGACCCGACCGTCGTGGGCCAGCGCGAGCGCGCGGCGGAAGTTGGCTGAAGCGAATTCACCGCCGGCCGGGGTTGCCTCGCCCGGATCGACATCTTCCGGTGCCAGGTTGGCAAGATCGAGAAATGCCGGTGTGCTCGCAAGATCGGCAAGGGAGGTTTGCTCGTCGATGACGTGCAGCGTCGGCGAGAGACCGGCGGCGCGGGCACCTTCGTCGAATATTCGACGGTCACCGATGATGACCAGGCGTGCGGCTCGCTTGACGGTCTCGTCTGCGGCCAGCTTGGCTGTCAGCTCTGGGCTGATGCCGGCGGGATCGCCCATCGCCAGGGCGATGATCGGCAACTCGGGCGCGGCTTCGCGCGATGATGAAGGCGTCATGGTATCTCCTGGTCTTCGAGGCGGAGTGCCTGCTTGAGAGGAGATTGCGCTCAAAACTAAAATGTATACATTATACGTTGGTATTGAGGCAAAGGCGTTGGCTAGCGCAGTATGATGTCTGCATGCTTTCGGCTGGGCTGGGTCGCGCAGGGACGGCTCACGGCTGAATCGAGACATTACAGGCGCCAATTTCGACCAACGGTTCCCTACCCATTAAGAGATCAGCCATGTCCGACACGACATCGCCGCGTTCCGCGATTGCCAGGCACTCGCTTCACGATGCGATCACCAGCCATCTCCGTGACATGATCATCGAGGGGGAGCTCGAGCCGGGGAAACGGATCTACGAAGGTCCACTTTGCGAACGGCTCGGCGTCTCGCGGACGCCTCTGCGAGAAGCGCTTCGCTATCTGGCCAGTGAGGGCCTGGTGGAACTGACGCCACAGCGTGGCGCCTCGGTTCGGCGTTTCTCGGCAAAGGACATCCAGGACATGCTGGTGTTGATCCGTACGCTCGAGGAGCTGGCTGGGCGCTTGGCCTGTGCCGAAGCGAGCGACGGGGAGATTGGATGGGTGCGGGAGCTGCACAACGAGATGCTGGACCATTATCGCGAAGGGAACCGGCTCGACTATTACAAGACGAATCAGCGCATTCACTCCGCCATTGTGGCGCTGAGTCACAATGACTCGCTGATTCAGGTTCACGGCTCGCTTCAATCGAAACTCAAGCGGGTTCGATTCATCGGACACGAAGGCGAGGCAAAGTGGGCGGCAGCCGTGGCCGAGCACGAATCGATGATCGACGCTCTTGAGCGACGGGATGCGTCAGCCTTGGTGACGGCATTGAGTGAGCATCTCGAGCACGCCTGGGAGCGGGTGCGCGATGTCGTCTGACGGGTGCGCTGAAGTCCCGGAATCATGCCGGCAAGTGGAATAGATATATAGAAGTGATTCTATTTTGTCGGCAATGTCCTACAAAAAAATCAGATCATTGGCTCTATTTTCCCCTTGTAGGAGAAGATAAGATCGAGATTCGTTGTAGATCCTTGGTTCCCCGATTTCGGTCGGGGATTTTTTTGACACCGATTGATGGTGTCTCTGATCTTTTATCCTTCCGTTTTGCCACTATCTTCTCAGCCGGTTAGCAAGTTGTATTGTTACAAATAAATACTAAATTATTCCTTAGTCATTAACTCGCGTTAATTTTAAAATATTCTTTATCGGTGCAATCTCGAGGTTCTTCCTTGGAAGAGTTGTGTCTTCCAAGGCGCGACGATTGAGCCGTTCACTATTGGCCAAGGAAGATCTCACGGTATTCACCAAGGAAGGCTGTGCCAAGGAATCGGGTGGCAGTTCCCCAGGCCGTCAGCTGGCCAGGCGCAAGCTGATTGAGAGCCCGGTCTTCCTCAGGAGGGCCGGGCTCTCTCTTGTCAGCCGCCGATGCATGACCGGGATGGATGGCAGCGAAATGCAGGCTTGCAAAGGCCAAGTCCCCGGACTTACGATCTAGCCCGTGGCGGGTGTAGCTCAATGGTAGAGCAGAAGCTTCCCAAGCTTAAGACGAGGGTTCGATTCCCTTCACCCGCTCCATCTCATGAATCAGACACGCTCGAGATTATCCTTCAGCCCGGGCAGCATCTAGCACTGCCCATTCAAGTACCCCAGGCACTGACAGTGACAGCAACAACCCTGACCCGCCTGTATGGCCCGGGTGTGGCTAGGTTCCAGCCATGCAGGGAAGATCGGATGAAACGCGATCAGATCAAGCGCCACCGCCATATGATTCCCCCCGAATGAAGAACGGCGCTGTCGGCTGCAGAATCAGCAGCTCGTTCGGATCCGGCGTCGTCTCGAGAGAGTCGTGCGCGGACGGCGGCTAGCCCGCGCGGACCTCGCCGGCGGCGAGAACGATCAAGGAGGATGGCGCGCCCAGGTTGGCCTGGCCGACATCGACAACGGTGATCATGACGCCGCTTCCGTTTCCGCTGCGTTCCAGGTGACCAGCGCCTCGGCCACGCCGATACGATTGACCGAGACGTCTTCCAGTTCCTCGAATTCGTTGAGCATACGCTCCCAGGCGGCGGGGTCGTCCCCGTCGAAGCGGTAGACGGTGACAGCATACTGCTCGCGATCGCGCGCCCGGGCGATCTGTCGCTGGATGCGACGGGTCAACTGCTGATACGACGCGGCGGCTTTGAACTGTGCAGACATGATAGCGTGCTCCCTTGGGTTGCTGGTTTTATGTACAGTATCAAGCAGGAGTCATCGGTAGGCAAATAGCTTGATCTGACTGTAGTCAGGCCATTTTCAGGAAGATTCTCTAGCGGAAACCGCTAATCTCTAGCATGGCCAACAGGTTAGGAGGATAGGGAATTGGAGGCCCATCGTGACGATGGACCGAAGGTGAGAAATTACATCTGTTCGTTTTGGGCGCCAGAGCCTTTGCGCGCTTTGCCGAGGGAGAGTTCCTGGCCGTCTGGTTCCGGCTGCTGACGTGTGGAGTACGCTGCTCGGCCGTCTAGCGATGGACCCGTGTTCCAGCGGCCCTCAGGCGCTTTCTTGTCGGTCAGGGTATTCAGGTAGTAGTAGGAGTGCTCTGTCGTCTCGTGAGCCTCGGGGGTGGAGTTTGGAATTGGCAAATTCTTCTCGAATCCGCCCAGCTCTTCGATCACCGCCAACCACTGCTGTTGATGGTAGGTATCACGGGCAATCAGGAACGAGAGAAGGTCCTTCATGCCCTTGTCGTCGGTCCAGTTGTAGAGCCGCGAGGCCAGGACGCGACCACCGGATTCGGCGGCAACGTTGGCCATCATGTCCGCGGCGAGGTTGCCGGTCGCATAGACATGGCTCATATCGAACGGCACTCCATTGGCGTTGACCGGCATTGCTGACAGGCCGGACGACAGTAGATGGCGAGGATTGGCGCCGCCGAGTATCGCGTTGATGATGGGGTCCCTGGCCGACTCCTCCTGATAGGAGACTGGGGCACCTTCCAGGTTAAGCGCGACAGCGTGGCCAAGCATCTCGATGTGCGAAAGTTCTTCCATCGCCGTTGACATGAGCAAATCGCGGATGCGGTCATCGCCGCGCGCTCCCATGGCCTGGAAGAAGTACTGCATCGCAACGCGAATCTCGCCTTCGACCCCGCCGATCGCTTGCTGCAAAAGCATCGCGAACTGGGGATCGGGCTTGTCGACTTTTACGGAGTACTGAAGCTTCGATGAATGCTGGAACATGATGTTCTCCGCAGATGGTGGACCGCGAAATCGCGGCCACCTTGTGAGGCTAAATGATCTTGCCCAGCAG
>NZ_PZJW01000011.1 GCF_003206615.1 Salinicola acroporae
GAGGCGGGCGTTTCAGCGATTCGAATCTTGTCGACGCTAGTCATCCTGGGCATTCTGCCCGCCCGCTTCACTACGACGCTTCTCTCTACGCGCCTTGTTCAGGCGACCCAGTGCCAATATCGGCCCCGACACGACATAGCAACCGAACAGTGTCAGCAGCATCACTGAGGGCTCGATGGAGATCAGCACGAACAGCAGCACGATCGCCAGTAGGAACACGAACGGTACCGGCCCCTTGAAATCGATCTCCTTGAAGCTGTGGTAGCGCACGTTGCTGACCATCAGTACGCCGGCGGCGGCCACCACGACGGTCATCAGCACCTTGAAGCCCAACGACTCGGCATCGAAGGTGTGGAAGACCCACACGCAGGCAGCCACGATTGCCGCCGCCGACGGGCTGGGCAAGCCGACGAACCACTTCTTGTCGGTGCTGCCGATCTGAACGTTGAAGCGTGCCAGGCGCAGTGCGGCCCCAGCGACGAAGATGAATGCCGCGATCCAGCCGACCTTGCCGATGTCCTGCAATATCCAGGTGAACGCGACCAGCGCCGGTGCCATCCCGAACGAGACCATGTCGGCCAGGCTGTCGAACTCGGCGCCAAACGCACTCTGGGTATTGGTCAGCCGAGCGACACGGCCGTCCAACCCATCGAGCACCATGGCGATGAAGATGGCGATGGCCGCCTTGGCATAATCCCCGTTCATCGCAGCGACGATGGAGTAGAAGCCGGCGAACAACGCCGACAGTGTGAACAGGTTGGGCAGCAAGTAGATGCCGCGGCGACGGATGCGTTTGCCGTTCTCGACGGTTTCCTCGATGACTTCGTCTTCATCATCGAAGAGCGGAGACGTGGCCCCGATCGTGATCGTCTCGGGCTCTTGCTCGTGGTGGCGGTCATCCTGCGTCATGAAGCGAGTCCTTTAGTGTCGAGTGCGCCAAGGCATTGTAGCCGGCTCATTCTACAGCCTAGCGGGAATCACGACAGATGCCCGCGAGAAAGCCAAACCCGTCAAACAAAACGGGGGGCGCGACTGTCGTCGCGCCCCCCGCATGAGCCATGGACCGATCGGTGATCAGTTCTTGCTCTTGTCGACCAGTTGGTTGGCCGTGATCCACGGCATCATGGCACGCAGCTTGGCACCGACCTGCTCAACCGGGTGCTCGGCCGTCTGACGGCGACGTGCATTCAGCGAGGCGTAGTTGCAGGCGCCTTCGGAGATGAACATCTTGGCGTACTCGCCGTCCTGGATGCGCTTGAGCGCCTTGCGCATCGCCTCTTTCGAGCTCTCGTTGATGATCTCGCGGCCGGTCACGTACTCACCGTACTCGGCATTGTTGGAGATCGAATAGTTCATGTTGGCGATACCGCCTTCGTACATCAGGTCGACGATCAGCTTGAGCTCGTGGAGACACTCGAAGTAGGCCATCTCCGGAGCGTAGCCCGCTTCGGTTAGGGTTTCGAAGCCAGCCTTGACCAGTTCCACGGCGCCGCCGCAGAGGACCGCCTGCTCGCCGAACAGATCGGTCTCGGTCTCGTCCTTGAAGGTGGTCTCGATGATCCCGCTGCGACCGCCACCGATGGCTGCCGCGTAGGAGAGCGCGATCTCCTTCGCCTGGCCAGAAGCATTCTGGTGGATCGCGATCAGGTCGGGGATACCGCCGCCGCGTACGAACTCGGAGCGCACGGTATGGCCCGGCGCCTTGGGTGCAACCATGATCACATCGAGATCGGCGCGCGGCTCGACCTGGCTGTAATGGATGTTGAAGCCGTGGGCGAAGGCAATGGTGGCGCCCTCTTTCAGATTCGGCTCGATCTCCTGCTCGTAGATCGTCTTCTGGTTTTCATCCGGCGCCAGGATCATGACGACGTCAGCGGTCTTGCACGCTTCCGCGACACTGGCGACCTTGAGGCCGGCGCTCTCGGCCTTGGCTGCCGAGGAAGAGCCCTTACGCAGGCCGACGGTCACGTCGACACCGGACTCCTTCAGGTTATTGGCGTGCGCGTGGCCCTGGGAGCCATAGCCAACGATCGTGACCTGTTTGGCCTGGATCAGGGAGAGGTCACAATCCTTGTCGTAATAAACGTGCATATCGAACTCCGGAAGTCGGTGCTAGCGAGCGTTCTGCTCGGAACTGTCGTACTGAACAACCATTAGCGTTGATGGCTACCGACGCCGTCTGTCGCGGCGCCCGTCGCTTCAGCCTGACGCCACGATAAGCCAGGCAATATGTTGCGTAAAACGCTATATTTGCAATGCGACATTTCGGATTATGAAACAATCATGGACTACCGCCCGCTCACCCACTTCCTGGCATTGGCCGACCACCTCCACTTCGGCCGGGCTAGCGACGCTTGCCATATCAGTCCATCGACGCTAAGCCGCTCGATTCGCCAGCTCGAGGAGACGCTCGGCGTCACGCTGTTCGAGCGCGACAATCGTCACGTCACACTGACGCGGGAAGGCTTGCTGTTCCACGCCTACGCCCGAGAGACGCTGGAGCAGTGGCAGGCGATGCAGGCCACCTTGATGGCAGAGACCCGTGAACTGGCTGGCGAAATCAGCATCTACTGCTCGGTCACCGCCAGCTACAGCTTCCTGTATCGACTGCTCAGCGAGTTCCGGTTGCGCCACCCACGCATCGAGATCAAGCTGCACACCGGTGACCCTGCGGATGCCATCGCCCGGGTCCAGGCGGAACAGGAGGACATCGCCATCACGGCACGCCCGCGCAGCCTGCCGGATGCGCTGGCGTTCAAGCCGCTGGCGACGTCGCCGCTGGTCTTCATCGCCCCGCGCGATGGTGCGGATTGGCTACCGAAGACGCCGGATATACCGACCCCTTCGCAATGGAAAGAAGTGCCGATGATTCTGTCGGAATCGGGCCTGTCACGAGATCACGCCGATACCTGGTTCCGCGCCATGGGGATCAGTCCGCGCATCTATGCCCAGGTCGCCGGCAACGAAGCTATCGTCAGCATGGTGGGATTGGGATTCGGCGTCGGCATCGTGCCGCGTATCGTGCTCGACAACAGCCCGCTGCTCGATCGCATCATGATCCTGCCGGTCAAGCCGGAGCTGCCTCACTACGATGTCGGCCTGTGCGTGCTCAAGCGCCGCTTGAAGAGTGCGCTGATCGACGCGCTATGGGCTCAGCTCCCGAACTGACCCCGCCCGCCGGAGCGGCGACAAACGCAAAACGCCCGGCGGGATCGCTCCCGCCGGGCGTCGGTCCACCACCGGTCAGCTACAACGAGAGCAGCTTGTCGCCACGCGCGATGCCGGATACCCCGGTCCGCGCGACCTCGAGGATGCCGATCGGCGCCATCGCCTGGACGAAGGCGTCGAGCTTGCCGGCGTCGCCGGTGATCTGCACGGTATAGACGCTCGGCGTGACGTCGACGATCTGGGCCCGGAAGATATCCGCCGTACGCTTCACTTCATCCCGCGCAGCGCCCAGCGCCTTGACCTTCACCAACATCAGCTCGCGCTCGATATGGTTGCCCTCGGTCAGGTCGACCAGCTTGACCACGTCGATCAGCTTGTTGAGATGCTTGGTGATCTGCTCGATCACCCGGTCGTCCCCCACCGTGGTGACGGTCAGCCGCGATAGTGACGGGTCCTCCGTCGGCGCCACGTTGAGGGTTTCGATATTGAAGTTGCGCTGGGAGAACAACCCCACCACGCGGGACAGGGCGCCGGGTTCGTTTTCCAGCAGAATCGAGATGATATGGCGCATCAGGTCCGCTCCGTCTTCGAAAGCAGCATGTCACGCATGGAGCCCAGCGGCACCTGCATCGGATAGACGTGTTCGAAGGGATCGACGTAGATATCGAGGAACACGAGCTCATTAGTATCGGCGAAGGCACGCTCCAGCGCCGGCTCCAGCTCATCGAAGGTCGTCACCTTGATCGCGGTGAAGCCGTAGGCCTCGATCAGCTTGGCGAAATCCGGCAGCGACTCCATGTAGGAGTGGGCGTGGCGGGACTTGTAGTTGAGATCCTGCCACTGGCGCACCATCCCCAACGACTGGTTGTTGAGGTTGACGATCTTGACGCCGACATCGAACTGCTTACAAGTCGACAGCTCCTGCATCATCATCTGGAAGCTGCCTTCGCCGGTGAAGCAGACCACATCGTCCTGCGGATAGCTCAGCTTGATGCCCATCGCCGCCGGGAAGCCGAAGCCCATGGTGCCGAGGCCACCCGAGGTGATGAAGCGGTTGGGCTTGGCGAACTTGTAGTACTGGGCCGCGAACATCTGGTGCTGGCCCACGTCGGTGGTGACGAAGGCTTCGCCGCGGGTGGCGCGATAGACCGCCTCGATCACCTCCTGAGGCTTGAGCGCTTCGCCCGGCTTCGAAGGCTCGTAGAGCTTGCCTTCGCGCTCGGCCCGCCAGCCCTCGATGCTCTTCCACCACTCGCCCAGTGCCTCTGCGTTGGACGCCTCGCGATCCTGAACCAGGCTGATCATCTCGTCGATGACACTGCCCGCCGCGCCGACAATGGGCACGTCCGCGCGTACGGTCTTGGAGATCGAGCTGGGGTCGATATCGACATGCACGATCTTCGCGGTGGGGCAGAACTTCGAGGTGTTGTTGGTGACGCGGTCGTCGAAGCGCGCGCCGATGGCAACGATCAGGTCGGCGTGATGCATCGCCATGTTGGCTTCATAGCTGCCGTGCATGCCGAGCCAGCCCAGCGACTGCTGATCGCCCTGCGGATAGCCGCCGATTCCCATCAGCGTGGTGGTGATCGGGAAGCCGAGCCGATGAACCAGATCGGTCAGCGCTTCGCTGGCCCGCCCGGTGACGATGCCGCCGCCGGTATAGAACACCGGCCGACGCGCCTTGAGCATCATGTCGACGGCCTTCTTGATCTGGCCGCTGTGCCCGCGAGTCACCGGGTTGTAGGAACGGATCTTGACCTTCTTCGGATAGACGTATTCGTAACGCTCGGTGGGCGCGGTCATATCCTTGGGGATGTCGACCACCACCGGACCGGGGCGCCCGGTCGAGGCAAGATAGAACGCCTTCTTCAGCACCTCGGGAATCTCGCTCGGATGGCGGATCGAGAAGCTGTGCTTCACCACCGGACGAGTGACGCCGACGATATCGGTTTCCTGGAAGGCGTCTTCCCCGATCAGGTGGCTGGCGACCTGGCCGCACAGGACCACCATCGGAATCGAGTCCATGTAGGCCGTGGCGATGCCGGTAACGGCGTTGGTCGCGCCCGGACCGGACGTGACCAGCACCACGCCGGGCTTGCCGGAGGCACGGGCGTAACCATCGGCGGCGTGGGTCGCGGCCTGTTCATGACGAACGAGAATGTGTTGAACGCTATCCTGGCGGAACAGGGCATCGTAGATATGCAATGCCGCTCCACCCGGATAGCCGTAGATGCGCTCGACGCCTTCGTCTTTCAGAAAGCGGGCGATCATATCGGCGCCGGAAAGTAATTCCACTGGTGAGTCTCCCCTGGAAGTTCGAGTGCCGCTTCGCGGTTCTGATGACAGAACCTGGGTCGTGAATGGTTGGCGCGATTCACGAACACGAAGCTCAATCACGGCGATACGCCGCTGCCGACGGTTGAACGTCGGCGCCTGATGCCATTTCCTGGCGTCCTGGGCCCGGGGTGGGGACCCGCACTCTTAGGAACCGTTGGCACCTTGGTATCGACGGCTCCTGACACGGCAGATCGCCGTATCGGGGTTGGCGGGAACAGGCGTGTGGCCCGCGCCCTTCTTTCCTTTGAAAGATATCCTTCGACAGGCGGGTAGAGGTCGCTCGGAACCTACCCTTCACGCAGCGGCCGGGGATCGCCCGTCATTGGCTGCGCCCGCAATCAGGAACCGCCTAGATTCCACCAGCGCCTCGGGACTGTCAACCTCCGGCGCCCACGGCAGAGACGCGAACGAGGCGAGCGACCGCTTTCCACCAGCAGCATCGACTAAAGTTGAAGGGCTTCGCACAGCGCCTCGCTGCCATCACTGCTGTACTGAATTTCAGCTGGCAACGAGTTCGAGGCGCTGATCGATGAGCTCGTGGACAACCCCACCTATGGAGTAACGCGCATGTCCCCCATCGTGAAATGGTCCGCGTTCGTGGCCATGGCAGGCTTTCTCTTCGGTTTCGACACCGCCGTGATATCCGGCGCGGACAAGCCCATCCAGGAACTGTGGGGTCTGAGCGATCTTCAGCACGGTCTCTTCATCATGTCGATGGCGCTATGGGGAACGGTGCTCGGCGCGATCTTCGGCAACTGGCCGACCGACCGGCTGGGCCGGCGCGCGACACTCTTCATCATCGGCGTGCTCTATTTCGTCTCCGCGGTGGGTTCGGCACTGGCCATCGATCCGTTCTGGTTTTCGTTCTTCCGCCTGATCGGTGGCTTCGGGGTGGGCATGTCCTCGGTCGCCGCGCCGGCCTATATCTCCGAGATCGCGCCGGCCGAAAGGCGCGGCAATCTGGTGGCGCTCTATCAGTTCAACGTCGTGTTCGGCATCTTCATGGCCTACGTCTCCAATGCCATCCTTGGCAGCCTGCTTGGCGACGACGCCTGGCGCTGGATGGTGGGTGTCGAGGCCGTACCGGCCCTCGTCTATACGCTGGCGCTGCTCAAGGTCCCGGAGAGTCCGCGCTGGCTGATCCTCAACAAGGAGGACACGCACACCGCCGCCGACGTGCTTAACCAGATCGATCCGAAGCGAGATACCCAAGCACAGATCGAGGAGATCCAGGCGGCCGACCGCGAGGACAACAAGGTCCATTCGCGCTTCTTCTCGCGCCGCTATCGACTCCCTATCGTTCTGGCCTTCCTGATCGCCTTCTTCAACCAGTTCACCGGTATCAACTTCGTGCTCTATTATGCGCCGCGTATTCTCGAGGCTGCCCAGCTTGGCGATAACGCAGCCCTGCTGTCGACTGCCGGCATCGGCCTGATCATGGTGATCTTCACCATGATCGGCATGGCCCTGATCGACCGCTTCGGTCGGCGGACACTGATGTATATCGGCTCGGTGGGCTACATCATCTCGTTGTCGATCATCTCCCACGCCTTCTTCACCGATAACCTGGGCGGCGCGCTGATCCCGTTGCAGCTGTGCCTGTTCGTCGCGGCCCACGGCATCAGTCAGGGCACAGTGATCTGGGTCTTCATCTCCGAAATCTTCCCCAACCGCGAGCGGGCACGCGGCCAGTCGCTTGGCAGCTTCACCCACTGGTTCTTCGCCGCCGTCATCACCCTGGTGACGCCATGGGTACTGGGGATCTTCAACGGCGGGCCGGTCTTCGCCTTCTTCGCCTTCATGATGGTGTTGCAGATCGTCTTCGTCGCCTTCCTGATGCCGGAAACCAAGGGCATATCACTGGAGAAACTGCAGCAGAAGCTGTCGCCGAAGGGTGAATCGGGGCATTAAAAATGCCCGTGACGCCAAGCGTCACGGGCAGGAAACGGTCAGGACGCGACCGTAGTTTCAGAAATGGAGAGTGACGCCAGGCCCGGCGCGCCGCCGGGCCGGGTCATTACTTGTCGAACACCAGATGATCGCCCTCGGCGCGGACGCGAATCGTGTCGCCCGGCAGGAATCGGCCCGAAAGCAGATCCTGCGCCAGCGGGTTCTCGATCCGGCTCTGGATCGCCCGCTTGAGCGGACGCGCCCCGAACACCGGGTCGAAGCCGACCACGGCCAGTTGCGCCATTGCCTCGTCGCTGACCTCGAGCTTGAGATCGCGTTCGGCCAGGCGGCCACGCAGGCGGTCGAGCTGGATCGAGGCAATCGCCTGGATCTGCTCCTGGCCGAGGGCGTGGAACACCACCACCTCATCGATACGGTTGATCAACTCCGGCCGGAAGTGATTGCCCACCACCGTCATCACGGCATCGCGCATGGCGGAATAGTCGCTCTCCTCGCCGCCCATGCGCTGGATCACGTCGGAGCCCAGGTTCGAGGTCATCACGATCACCGTGTTGCGGAAATCCACGGTGCGCCCCTGGCCATCGGTCAGACGCCCATCCTCCAGCACCTGGAGCAGGATATTGAAGACATCCGGATGCGCCTTCTCCACCTCGTCGAGCAGCAGCACCGAGTAGGGTTTGCGACGCACGGCTTCGGTCAGGTAGCCGCCCTCTTCGTAGCCGACATACCCCGGCGGCGCGCCGATCAGACGAGCCACGGAGTGCTTCTCCATGAACTCCGACATATCGATGCGCACCATCGACTCTTCGGTATCGAACAGGAAGTTGGCCAGCGACTTGCACAGTTCGGTCTTGCCCACCCCGGTGGGGCCGAGGAACAGAAACGAACCGTTGGGCCGGTTGGGATCGGAGAGACCGGCACGCGAGCGGCGCACCGCATTGGCAACCGCCTTGACCGCCTCGTCCTGGCCAATGACCCGCTCGTGCAGCGCCTCTTCCATGCGCAGCAGCTTGTCGCGCTCACCCTCGAGCATCTTGGAGACCGGAATCCCGGTCCATCTCGACACGACTTCGGCGATCTCCTCCTCGGTTACGTTGGAGCGCAGCAACTGATGCGTCGAGGTGTCCGCGCCGTCGCTATCGCTGCTCTCCGCGATCTGCTGCTCGAGCCTCGGGATCACGCCGTACTGCAGTTCCGACATTTTCCCCAGGTCGCCCTGGCGCCGGGCGGCCTCCAGGTCGATACGCGCCTGCTCTAGGTCGGCCTTGTACTGGGCCGCGCCCTGGATGCTGGCCTTCTCGGATTTCCAGACTTCCTCGAGATCGGCGTACTCGCGCTCAAGTTCGGTGATCAGGGTCTCGAGATTCTCGAGACGCTTGCGCGAAGCCTCGTCGGTCTCCTTCTTCAGCGCCTCCCGCTCCATCTTGAGCTGGATCAGGCGCCGGTCGAGCCGGTCCATCTCCTCCGGCTTGGAGTCGAGCTCCATGCGAATGCGCGATGCGGCCTCGTCGATCAGGTCGATCGCCTTGTCGGGGAGCTGCCGATCGGTGATGTAGCGGGTCGACAGCTTGGCCGCCGCGATGATCGCCCCGTCGGTGATGTCGACCCCGTGGTGGACCTCGTAGCGCTCCTTGAGTCCGCGCAGGATAGCGATGGTGTCCTCTTCACTGGGCTCGTCCACCAGCACCTTCTGGAAGCGCCGCTCCAGCGCCGCGTCCTTCTCGATGTACTGGCGATACTCGTCGAGCGTGGTCGCGCCAACGCAGTGCAGTTCGCCGCGGGCCAGCGCCGGCTTGAGCATGTTGCCGGCATCCATCGCGCCCTCACCCTTGCCGGCACCGACCATGGTGTGCAGCTCGTCGATGAACAGAATGACGCGTCCTTCTTCCTTCGACAGTTCGTTGAGCACGGACTTCAGCCGCTCTTCGAACTCGCCACGGAACTTGGCGCCCGCCAGCAGCGAGCCCATGTCGAGGGAGAGCACTCGCTTCTCCTTCAGCCCCTCGGGCACCTCGCCATTGACGATACGCTGTGCCAGCCCTTCGACGATGGCCGTTTTGCCCACGCCGGGCTCGCCGATCAATACCGGGTTGTTCTTGGTGCGACGCTGCAGGACCTGGATCGTGCGCCGAATCTCGTCGTCGCGACCGATCACCGGATCGAGCTTGCCTTCGGTTGCCCGGGCGGTCAGGTCGAGGGTGTATTTTTCCAGCGCCTCCCGCTTCTCTTCGGCATTGGCGTCATCGACATTGGCGCCGCCGCGCAGCTCGCCGATCGCCGTGGCCAGTCGCTTCCGGTCCAGGCCCGACTGGGTCAACACCTTGGTGAGTCCATTCTTCATGTCCAGCGCGGCAAGCAGCACCAGCTCGATCGCGATGTACTGGTCGCCGCGGCTCTGGGCCTCGCGGTCGGCCAGGTTGAACAGCCGCGCCAGGTCCTGACTCATGCTGACGTTGCCATCGAACTGGCCGACTTCGGGCAGGTTGTCGAGATAGCCCGCCAACCCTTCCCGCAACCGGCTGACATCGCCTCCCGCTTTCTGTACCAGGCCCTTGATGCCGCTATCGCGCATCTCGAGCAGCGCCATCAGCAGGTGCCCCGGGTCGAGCTGGTTATGGCCGCGACCTACCGCCAGCGACTGCGCTTCGGCCAGGGCGTTCTGCAGCTTGGTCGTCATGCGATCCATACGCATATCTTCGCCTCCAGGGAGCCGTTGCAGGTCATGACCTGGCGGCTCGGTTATTCATTAGTTGACACTTAAATGGAGGTATGTTGGTTCTTTTCAAGCGAAGCGAATGAAATATTCGCCGCGACAGAACGCCACAGACGAATGCAATTCATGGAGAGAGGAGGGTCCAGGCGATCGTGAAGGCGAATCAGCGCAGCCAGATCATGCTGGCCATGCGCCCGGTACGACCGTCATCGCGGCGATGGGAGTAGAAACGGGATTCACAGGCGGTGCAGAAATGACCGCCGCTGATCGAATGCACGCCGACACGCTCCAGCCGGAGTCGAGCGAGCCGGTAGAGATCCGCCATGTAATGCCCCAGGCGATAAGGGCTGCGCTCGAAAGCCACCTCGGCTTCCGGCTGCAGGGCCACGAAGGCTTCGAAGACTTCCGGGCCGACCTCGAACTGGGCATTGGAGATCGCCGGTCCCATCCACGCCATCAACTCCTCCGGGTCGACCCCCAGTGCCGCCACGCTGGCCTCCAGCACGCCCCCCGCCAGCCCGCGCCAGCCGGCATGGGCCAACCCGACCCGCGTTCCCTGGCGATCGCAGAAGAAGACCGGCAGGCAATCCGCGGTGAGGATGACGCAGGCGTGGCCGCGATCGAACGCCACCGAGGCGTCGGCCTGGGGCGGATGCTGCCGGTACCCGTCCTGGAAGTTCTGCATGACGCGTGCGCCATGCACCTGATCGAGCCACAACAGCGGCCGCTCGTCGCCGACCTCCGCCGCCAGCCGGTCACGGCAGCTAATCACGGACTGGGGATCGTCCCCGACGTGAGCCGCTGGATTGAAAGCCGCGAAATCGCCGCGGCTGGGCCCGGTCTCGCGCGTGGTGACGAAGGCACCCACGGTGCTCGGCGCGGGCCAGTCAGGTAGCAGCAGGGTCGGCGCGTCGCTCATCGATGGCTCGGAGTCATTCGTCAGCGGCGACGAACACGCGGATGAATGCATCAATCGGCCTCCTGATCCTCACGCAGTGCGTCCAGCAGCAAAAACATGTCGTCCGGCAGCGGTGCCTTGCACTCGATCGGCGCCCCGTTGGCGGGATGGTCGAAGCGAAGTTTGTGCGCATGCAGGGCCTGGCGTGGAAACGTCCTGAGCAGCGTTTTCAATGAGTCGCCCGCCCCGGCCGGCAACTTGAGCCGTCCACCGTAGACCGGGTCGCCGATCAGCGGGTAGCGAACGTGCGCCATGTGCACCCGGATCTGATGCGTCCGGCCGGTTTCGAGCCGGCAGCGAACGTGAGTATGCGCGCGAAAGCGCTCGTTGACGCGATAGTGCGTGACCGCCGGCTTGCCCGAGGCGGTCACCGCCTGACGCTGACGGTCCTTGGGATGACGCCCGATCGGTGCATCCACCTTGCCGCCGGCGGTCATCGCGCCCACCACGATGGCATCGTACTCCCGCGACACCGTCCGCGCCTGCAGTTGAGCCACCAGCGCGGTCTGCGCCGTCAGCGTCTTCGCCACCATCATCAGCCCGGTCGTGTCCTTGTCGAGACGATGAACGATACCCGCCCGCGGGATCGCCGCCAATGGCGCATGGTGATGCAGCAATGCATTGAGCAACGTGCCATCGGGATTGCCGGCGGCGGGATGCACGACCAGACCGGCAGGCTTGTCGATCACCATGACGTCGTCGTCCTCGAACACGATCGACAGCGGAATCGCCTGAGGCTCCCAGCGAGTCTCTTCCTCGAGCCGGGTGTCGAGTGCTAGCCGCTCGCCGCCGATCACCTTATCCTTGGGCCGGGCCTTCTCTCCGTCGACCGTCAACTCGCCCTGCTGAATCCAGCTCTTGAGGCGCTCTCGCGAGAATTCGGGGAACATTTCGGCTGCGGTCTGGTCGAGACGTCGCCCTGCCAAATGCTCGGGTACACGCTCGTCGCGCTTCAGGATGTCAGCCATACGTGAGGATCGGTTCCGTTTCGCCGGTACGTGTCGCCGCTGCGTTTGGTCGGCGCGTTTCGTCGGTACAAGGGTTTGCTTTATAGTGAGTCGAATTCGGCGGATTCTAGCACGGCCGCCAAGGAATGGTTGATACGAGGATGATGATGCGATTTTCTGCGCGATGTTCCACTCTGGCCGCCCTGTTGCTGGCAGGCGTACTGCTCGCTGGCTGTGCCAGCAATGAGCCTGCCCCGGACCTGCAGGAGCAGGATCTTTACCAGCAAGCCCAGAGTTCCCTCGATGCCGGGCGTTACAGTACCGCAGTAACGCAACTGGAAGCGCTGGATACGCGATTCCCCTTCGGCCGCTATGCCGAGCAGGCGCAACTCGAACTGATCTACGCCTACTATCGAGTCGAGGACTGGGAAAAGACTCGCGCCGCCGCCAGCCGCTTCATTCGCCTCCATCCGGACCACCCTCAGGTCGATTACGCCTACTACATGCGCGGTCTCGGCGCCTATCAAGCAGGTCGCTTCAGCCTCGAGAGCATGGAGCTGATCGACATTTCCAAGCGTGATCTGGGGGCCTCACGTGACGCCTACGTCGACTTCGGCGAACTGGTGCGCCGCTTCCCCGACAGCGCCTACGCCCCGGATGCCCGTCAGCGTATCATCTACCTGCGCAACGTGATGGCGCGCCACGAGCTGCAGGTTGCCGATTTCTATCTGCGCAAAGGGGCCTATGTCGCGGCAGTCGAGCGCGGCCGCTGGGTGATCGAGCACTATCCCAAGTCCACCGCCACCCGCGACGCCCTGGCGGTGATGGTGGAGGGCTATCTGGGACTGAAGATGCGTGACCGCGCCGAAACCGTGCTGCAGACACTGATCGAGAACGACCCCGACAATAGCCAGCTCGACGGCGATACCTTCGTGCCCAAGCATATTGATGTCGACCCGCCGCTGACGGCCCAGGGCTGAGCCGCGAAGGCCATTTTTGCGCCCGAGGTTTGCCGTAAAGAAGAAAGCCAGCGACAAATGTCGCTGGCTTTCTTCGTAGCTCGTCGCTAGCTCCCCGGCTGCCACCCGTTGA
The DNA here is from genome assembly GCF_003206615.1 of Salinicola acroporae. Classification (GTDB taxonomy): domain Bacteria; phylum Pseudomonadota; class Gammaproteobacteria; order Pseudomonadales; family Halomonadaceae; genus Salinicola; species Salinicola acroporae. The sequence continues at coordinate 13,127 of NZ_PZJW01000011.1, forward strand.
CGATGGGATAGCGCCGATCGCGACCGAAGCCTCTGAGCGTCACCCGCACCCCCACCGGCGCCTGGCGTCGCTTGTATTCGCTGCGGTCGACCAGCTTGACCACCCGATAGACGTCGTCGCGCTCGAAACCGGCTTCGATGATCGCCTCCGCGCTCATGTCGCGTTCGATATAGCGTTCGAGAATCGCATCCAGCACGTCATAACCCGGCAGGGAATCGCTGTCCTGCTGGTTGGGTGCCAGCTCGGCAGACGGCGGACGCGTGATCACCCGCTCGGGGATCGCGGGTTCCTGCGCGTTGCGCCAGATGGCCAGGCGATAGACCCAGGTCTTGTAGACATCCTTGAGCGCGTTGTAGCCGCCGACCATGTCACCGTAGAGCGTGGCATAGCCCACCGCCATCTCGCTCTTGTTGCCGGTGGTCTGGACCATCAACCCCTTCTTGTTGGAAATCGCCATCAGCAGCACGCCGCGCACGCGGGACTGCAGGTTCTCTTCGGTGGTATCCGCCGCCAGCCCGCTGAAGCTCTCGGTCAGCGTTGCGGTGAAGGCTTCAACCATCGGCGCGATCGGCATCACCTCATAACCGACGCCCAGCATCTTCGCCTGTTCGGCGGCGTCGGCCTGAGAGATCTCGGCGGTATAGTGATAGGGCATCATCACCGCATGGACGCGATCCGGCCCTAGTGCATCGACGGCAATCGCCAGCGACAGCGACGAGTCGATACCGCCGGAGAGCCCCATCACCACGCCCTTGAAGCCGCTCTTGTTGACGTAGTCGCGAAGACCGGTGACCAGCGCGCAGTAGAGATTCTCCTCGGCGCCCAGCAGTGGCTCGCGCTCGCCCTTTTGCGGCTCCCAACCCATGGCATCCCGGGCGAAGCGCACTGGCATCAGCCCGACCTGCCAGAACGGTGCCCGTACGGCGACCTCCCCGGTGGCGTCCAGCACCAGCGAGCCGCCATCGAAAACCAGCTCGTCCTGGCCGCCGATGGCGTTGACGTAGACCAGCGGCGTCTCCACCTCACGCGCACGCTCGGCGAATAGCCGCTCCCGCTCGGCGGGCTTGTCGAGATGAAACGGAGAGGCATTGAGGGTCACCAGAATATCGGCGCCAGCCTCTGCGGATTGTCGTACCGGTGCGCCATCCCACAGGTCTTCGCAGATCAGGACCCCGAGCTTCGCCCCCTTGTGCTCGACGATCAGGGGCTCGTGGCCCGGCTCGAAGTAACGATCCTCGTCGAACACCTGGTAATTGGGCAGCGCCTGCTTGGCATACTCGCCGCGCCACTCACCGCCCAGCAGCACCCCGGCCAGGTTGTGACGCCGGCCGTCGCGCATGCCCGGATAGCCGATGATGACGAGCGTTTGCGGCGCGATCCTGTCGATCTTGCGAGCCATCTCTGCCAGGGCGTCCTGCAGCCGTGACTCCATCGCCTCGCGCAGCAGCAGATCCTCCGGCGGATAACCGGTCAGAAACAATTCGCTGAAGACAACCACATCCGCGCCATGCTCGATGCGCGCCTCACGCACCGCCTCGATGGCCGCCACGGTATTACCCGCGATATCGCCCACCATCGGGTCCAGTTGCGCCATCACCAGGGTCAGGTCTTGCATGGGTAAACTCTTCTCCAGACAGATGCGGCGCTCAAGCGCCTCGTTGGCCGTCGTCCATTTTCGCGCATGCCGGGTACAGAGGCAAAGCAGCGCCTCAGGTCAGCCGATACGGCGCCGGATCGACGATCGGCTCGCAGCCGATCAGTTGATCGACCAGCAACCGCGTGGCTGCCGGCGCCAGCACCAACCCGTTGCGATAATGGCCCGCGTTGACGTGCAGACCGTCGAAGCCAGGCACCGGGCCAATCGTCGGCACGCCATCCGGCGAGCCGGGACGCAGCCCTGCCCACTGCTGCTCGACCAGGCACCGGGCCAACTGCGGGATGATCGACAGGGCGCTGGCATGCAGCGACTCGAGGGCTGCCGATGTCGTCTGCTTGTCGAAGCCGACCTCTTCCAGTGTGGAGCCGGCCAGCACGCGGCCATCCCCGCGCGGGATCACGTAACGGCCATCCTTGAGCACGACCCGCTCGACCAGCCCCGCTGGCGCCTTGAAAAGAATCATCTGCCCCTTGACCGGACGCACGGCCAACTCGACCCCGATATCCGCCAGCAGCGCCCGCGACCAGGCCCCTCCGCAGATGATCGTCTGCCCGGCGCGAATTGCCCCGGCGGATGTCTCCACCCCCTCGATCATCGATCCACGCCGGACAAGACCGGCCACCTCGCACCGCTCATGGATCTCGACCTGCGCCATGCGCTCGAGCCGCGCCCGCAGCGCCTTGATCAGGCGCGGATTGCGGATGCTGCCAAGCGTCGGCATCCACAATGCGCCATCGAAGCCTGGCGCCGCATTGGGCTCTCTGGCGTAGAGTTCCTCGGCGCCGATCATGGCCAGCGGCTTGGCCACGTCCCGCGCCCATCGCAGGGCGCGGTCGACGTCGTCGACGCGCAGGTAGAGCAATCCCTTCTGGCGATATTCCGGGTCGATGCCCGTCTCCTCGAACAGCCGCCCGGCCAGCTCGGGATAGCGCCCCTCGGACCAACTGGAAAGGGCCGAGATCGCTTTCGAATAACGCCACGGGTAGAGCGGCGAGACGATACCGCCGCCCGCCCAGGAAGCCTCACGACCACACTGGCCGCGCTCGACCAACGCCACCGAATGGCCGGCATCGGCCAGCTGCAGCGCCGTCATCATACCGATGACACCCCCGCCGACGATCAAGAAATCCTGCATGGTGTCGATATCCTGACAAAAGGACGATTCTATCATTCGTCCAGAACCCGGACGCCGCAATGGTCTCTCGAGCTTCCTCCCCGCAACCCCGCGCCGATCATCGATCGGCGAGGCAGCTGCAGCGTGGTTTCACACTCATCGAGTTGATGATCTGTGTGGTCATTCTCGGCATTCTGGCGAGCTGGGCCGCGCCCGGCCTGGCAAACCTGAGCGCCCGCATGACGCTGGACAGCGAGGTGGAACGGGTATGGCAATTGATAAGAAGGGCAAGACAGGAAGCCGCCACCAGCGGGCAGCCGACCTGGCTCTGCCCGACCGAAAACGGGACGACCTGCAGCGACAATGGCCAATGGGGCGATACTTTACTGCTGTTCATCGATGGCAACGACAACGGCCAGCCTGACAATGACGAGCGCATGCTGGCAGTGAGTCACCCTAACGGAAACCAGGTCAGCATTACCGCCAACAGCTTTACCACGGGCCTGGGCTATACACCGCTGGGGTTCACCCGGGGGCGGCAGTTCGGAACCTTCACGCTCACCAACCCGGCGGCTGCCGGCGGAGGCCATAAGATCGTCGTGCACTTTGCCCGTATTCGGCTCGATACGGTCGATGCCGACGCAGCGGAGGAAGAGAGCTCGACCTGACGGACCAAGCTCACTCGCAACTGTCGGGCGTCGGCGTTCGATTTCCCTGGCTGTCCAGACTCATGACGTCGCACGTCCCACTGGTGCGGCCATCCGCACGACTGGCAGTGATCACGTAACGCTGGCCGTCGTCTTCAATCGCCACGACCAGACCATATCGGGCGGTGCCACTTTCCGGGGACTGAGTGGGCGAGAGGCCCAATGTCGAGGGAGAGACGGCATCGCTGGAATCCTCCCCATAGCGATAGGTCTGCGAGTAGCGCCGCTCCAGGTTCAGCGCCAGAGACTGCATCGCCGCCTGGGCATCCCGCGCCTGCGCCCGCTCGACATAGTGGAGATAGCTCGGGATGGCGATGGACGCCAGAATCCCGACGACCGCGACCGCGATCATCAGCTCGATCAAGGTAAAACCGCGGGTGCGCGATAGTTTATTCATCCGTCACTCCAGTCTACGCCAGGTCACTCGGCCGAGTTGCATGCTGTTGAGCGGGGCCTCGGCAATCTTCGTCAGTGCGCCATTGGTGCCCGCGCTCACCTTGGTTTCCTGGCCACCGTCATCGTCGAGCATCACTTTCGGGGTAAAGATCGCGCCATCGGTCGCGATAGCGACCGGCACATAGCGGGTGGTGTCATCCGACGATGGATAGTAACTATCCTGGTCGTCGACCTTGCCGTCACCGTTGACATCCAGCACCGGCGTCGGAAAGGCCGAGCCGTACCAGGCATTCAATTCATAGAGGTAGCCGGCGTCCTCGGCGCCGCAAACGCCATAGCCCGGGATCAACGATGAGAACAGAATCCGGTTGCCGCGTAGCGACGGGCCATCGACGACCCTCTCGGTGCCCGCAAGATCGAGATACCAGCCGTTTTCCGGGTAGCGGCTGGTGTCGACGTCATCGAGATATCGCACCATGGTGGAAGAACCATCCTGATCGTCGAGCGTCGTCTGGTGAAAAGCGCGCCCGGCCAGATCGGCACGTGTCAGCGTGTCGCTTCGGGCAACGCCATCCACGAAGTCCCTAACCGCATAGAAGCTGTCGGAGGTCCGGCGATCCTGAGTGGTGGGCAAACCGTAATTCTCCTCGCCGCCAGTGCCGAACAGCACCATCAGCCCGCCATCCGGATGTCTACCGACCTCCAGTGTCGAGGTGATGACCTGACGCTCACCCGCTCTGATGCCGCTGAAAAGCTGATGGATGTGACCTTCCCAGCCAGCCGGGTCGGTGGAGGAGAGGTCGAAGCGCCAGATATTCCCCTGCAGGTCCGCGCCGTAGGCCAGATCGACGCGACCATCTTCATCGCGGTCCAACAGGGAGACGGTCATCATGCCATTGTCGCCGCTGTTGTCGGCGGCGCTCGGAGTCAATCGCATGACATCCGAACTCGACCAGTTGCCCCCAGCGCCACCATCGACGAAAAGAATGTAGAGACTGGCCTTGCCAGCCTCACTGGCATAGCCATTGCCGACCACCACGGCGAATCGCCCATTCTCCATCCGCACAATACTGGGTTGGTTGTAGATGTAACCAAGTTGCTGGTCATCCTCCCCGAACACGGCAGCGTCATCGGCGGGGTCATATTCCCAGAGTGCGAGCGCGCTGGCATTCGACTCGCTGAAGCGAGCCGGATCGGTCACGTCGAGGGCGAACAGCCCCTTGCCGCCCGACCCCAGGCCGCTCGTCAGCAGCGAAAACCAGGCACCGGTGCCCGCCTCGCCATGGCGGGCATCCAGCACCGTCGGACTACCGTCGACATAATAGCGATGCCGGTAATCGGGATCGGCAAGCTCGGGCAACTGCTCGAGCACGAGCCCGGGCACATACGCAACGCGCTCAACCCCGGTGGCCGCATCGAAGCCGTGGAGCATGCCGTCATTGCCACCCACGTAGAGCATCTGGGCCCGCGTGCGTTGAGCAGTCCGGAATTCGGCATAGCTCGTGTCGCCCTCATCCGGCACGTAGTAGGTATTGGGCACGCCGACGAGATACGGCCGCGAGCCAATGAAATCGCCCAGCCTGGCGCTTTCGCGGCCGTTCAACCAGAGCCGGTCACGCAGACCGCCCCCGTTGCGCTGCTCGTTTTCGGTATCGCCGCGGATGTACCCGACCACATTCTGCAGCCGCTGGGTCATGTCGACGCCGGCGCCCTCGAATGCAGTCGTCGTGAAGGGGATCCCCGCCCCCGTGTCGGGATCATGGGTAATGATCTGGCGATTGCCTGGCAGGGGTAGCTGGTTGCGGGCGCTCCACACACTGCTGGTGACGCCGTCCTTCCCGAGCTTCACTGCCTGGAGATCGCCTGACCAGCTGTATTGATTGTTGTAGAGCGTCTGAAAGACATAGTCCTCGACGTCACCGTCGTGGCCAACGGTGACACCAGCTCCTGTGCGGTTGGTGTTTTCCAGCACCTGGTCCAGTAGTTCACGCAACGTGTCCGCCAGCTCACCGACCCGGTTGACCTCGAAGTAGGCACCGGGGGATCCGTCTTCGCGGCGACTGTCGTTGCCGTACTTGGCCGCGTAGTAGAGGGGCGTCTCGAGCTCATGTCCCGTGTTGCCAGCGACCCGGTAGGTGGCAGTCGTCGCCGGGCTGCCGTTACATGGCGCGTTCGACGGACAGAGCGATCCGGGATAGCTGTTGGTGTAGTTATTGATTCCGGTGTGGACGTTGAAGCCGTCGCTCTGCTGGACCACGATCCGGTCGGCACTCTCGCCAGTACCGTAGCGCCCGCTGGTGCCGCTGAGAATATAGCCGAGGCCGAGCTTGTGGGATGCCGCGGCGCGGGTCACGCTGGTGGTGATCGAGAGACGCTCGTTCGAGAGCCTATAGCTCAGGCGTACTTCTGCATCGAAATCGTAGTCTCCGCCGAACTCCGAATCTTCCCAGTCGATCAAAAAGCTACCGCTCGAACCGTCGGGCGCCTGCGATTCGACGAAGAAGTTGACGATCGCGCACTTGCCTCCCGCCGTGGTGTTGGAACAGGCGGGGATCAGGGAAACGGACTTGCCGGCGCCGATAGGTATCGATACGAGCGGCACGTTGGACGCAAGTTGCACGGCATAGGTATCGATCGGCTGGCCATCGTTCCCCTCGGGGCCGCGGATGACGGTATCGTTGTGGGCGAAGCGCGCCAGGCCTGCCACGCTGTAGCCGCCTTCCAGGCCCGGGGCGTTGGGACAGAGTCCTTTCGCATCGCTGAGCCCGGAGAGTGTCTTGGCCGTGCAGAACTTGTCACTGTCCGTGCCGGCGCTGGCGGAGGTCTGGCCGACGAAGTAGTCCCCGGAAGTACCCTCGGCCGCGCCGACGGCATTGGTCTGGGTGCGAATCTGGCCGGCGGAAATCGGTGACGAACCGGGAGCCCCCAGATCGTCGTTGTCGAAGGAGATTTCGCTGGCATTGACCAGCAGTAACGAGTGCGCGGCACACCACTTTCCGGAAAGGTCGTTGTCCCAGGCAGGTGATGTCAGTCCCGGGATGTAGCTGGTCTCGACACGACCGGTTCCGACGGAGAACCTCTCCGTTGCCGATGCTTCTCCGCCTATGTAGCGCAGCGCCTCGAGGGTGATCTCGCCAAACGGGTTCCCCCAGTTGGAGCAACTGCCATTGTTGAAAGAGCCTCTTCCCCAGGGACAATTGTCGCCTGAACTTGAGTTGTAGTTGCTGTCCTGATAGCTGTATTTCGCTATTTTCAGCGCATCGAGGTTGCTGACGATGCCGCTGTTGTCATTCTCGAAAACGCCGGTGGCAGCGCTGAGCTCGCTCCCGAAACCGCTGAAATTGGCTCTTAACACGCCGCCTTGCTTGTTGTTTTCGTAAGATCCCGTAAACAGACCGAACTCGATGTCGTTGGCGTAGTCATGCAGCAACCCGGTGGGCTTCGGGTAGGCAGAGTCCGGATATGCGGTACAGTTCTCACCGTCGCCAGCCGCGGCGCAGACCTCGACCCTGGCGCGATACTCCTCAGATCCTTGGGATGTCCTGTAGGGAAAATCTCCCCAATTCTGGCGCTCACCTCGCCATGGGCACTGCCACTGTTCGGTACTCGCCCATTTGGGCCAGCCTACCTTGCTGCCGCTCTCGTTGCCGGTGGCAACGCGAATCAGCGGTGGGTCGTTCACATTGCCGGAGTATATGTTTTCCCGTGGATGATATGTCGTATTACAGAACGTGACGGCACTGGCGCCGTTGAAAGGCGTGTTCTTGTTGATGATGTTCGGGTCGGCAATGATTTTACTGAAGCTATGGGAGTCCATGGGCAGAAACGCGCGCTCCAGCACCGTCGTTTCTGTAGCACTGTCCCGGTATCTCTTGCCGCCATACAGCGCCTTTCGAATGATATCGATCCGCGTCATTGTCGCCCAGTTGAGCAGATTCCCACTCCAGGATTTATTCCCGCTGCAACTGAATTCATCATCGCCTGGCTTTCCGTTTCCGTTTCCGTTTCCGTTTCCGTTTCCGTTTCCGTTTCCAGCGTGACCGATTCGTCTGAACGCACCACCGTCAAGATGAGCGTCGTAGTCATAGCAGCCACGACTATCGAAATAGCCGTAGTATTCGATGTCGGGGCGGTAGGTGGAATCGATCGCCCCATCGCCATCGAGGTCGGACCAATCGGTGTAGGCTTTCGAATACCAGTTGTGGTCGTTGGAAAGCACCAGCATGCTGCGTGGTGAGGTATCGGCCTGGGCGCTCAACGGCGGGTAATGCGGCACATCGTCTGCCGCCCATCCTTGGTTCGCGGCTGTCAGCAGCAGGCCACCCAGCACCCAGCCCTTAATAGACATAGCGAGCCTCCAGGCGCTGAACGGCTCGACCGCCCGGGCCGAACCCGATGCTGAACACACGGAAGAAGTAACGCTGCTCTGGATCCTCTTCCGCCTGCCCCTTGACTGCCGGATCGACCTCCTGATAGCCGTCCACCAACGACGGCGCGATACAGCCGATCATGTAGCGGGGTGCGGGCACGAAACCGCCGCTATCGCTGCTGTAGAGCGTAAAGTTGGCGACGGCGCCTGTACTCTCCAGCGAGCGCCAGTGAGCGTCATCATCGAGGCCATCCAGCGTCGTGATGTTGTAGCGCTCCCCTCCCGCATTGCAGAACAGTCCCAGGTCCCCGCTATCCTCGATGGCAACCTCGGCGGAGCGCAGTCCTGCCTCCGCGGCCTGGAACGCCATCTGGCGTGCCGCCTCGTTCGCCGAAAGCTGTTGCTGGACACGCGTCGAGTCGCTGACTGCAAGTGCCAGCATCGACACCAACGCCACCATCACGAGCGTCACCAACAGAGCGGCGCCACGTTGATCACCAGGCATCACTGGGCGGTCTCCGGAAGATTGCGAAGGGCGATGGTGGTTTCCAGGCGCGTGCGCGCGTGGCCGTCTTCGAAACTGACGGTCCCTTCTCCCCAGGGGAAACTCTGAACATAACGCTCGCCGGTCGACTCCGCCGACGCAAGAATCAGCGCCAGCCTGACCGCCCTGACCGAGGTCCAGTTGGCGTGCTCCCGCGACTGGAACGTATTGGAGTCATCGAGATACTCCCAACGCATCGCCTCCACATCGTTGAGCAGAGGCAGCGAATGATGCATTTCACCGCCAGAGAGCGAGACCAGACAGCGCAACGTGTGGCCATCGAGATAAAGGCCCGCGACGGCAACCGAATCAGCGTCGTTGCCGTCGGCAGCCGGAAAAGGCGTACCGTCGCAGTGGGTCAGCGGCTGGCCGCTCAGCTCGGCAGCCCGATAACGGACCCATATTTCGTCATCCGTATCGGCGGCGACCAGCTGGCCGGCGGCAAAGGCGGGTATCTGCTCATCTTCCGCCGGCGTGTAACTGGGGAACAGCAGGCTCAGATCCTCCCAGCGATCGCTGTAGCCGGACAGCCATATCTGCTGCTGAATCACGCTCAGCGCGAACCGACGAGCATCCTGAACATCCTGGTTGGCCACGGAACTCTGATAGCTTCTGCGACTGGACATGGTGTAGCTGGTCACCATGAGTACCAACATCAGACCGATCAGCATCGCGACCATCAATTCGACCAGACTGATGCCACGCTGGCGGGCCGGGGGAGATGCCAGGACGCGGCTCACAGTATCGTCTCCAGGCGCAGGCAACCGCCGTCGGCCGCCACCGAGAAGCCGGCATCCTGCGGGCGGCACGTCACCTGGGCCTCGCCGTCGGGCAGGCGGCGCCAGACAATGGCGAGATCGGCTTTCAACAGGTCGTCGTCCAGCTTCAGGATGCTCAACTGCGCTGTGGCATGGGGAAGCTGATCGCCCAGTGAAGACAACCAGACAGCGATCAGGTCACATAACCACTGGTTGGGCCCCGAGCAGCCAACCGGGGCGCCATTGGTGATTCCTACCCCCTCCGATGCCACCCGGTCCGTTCGCAACTGCTCGATCAGGTTGCCGCTCATGGCGACGGCTGCCGAACGCCAACGCGCCTCGACCTCGTCCCGCTGGGTCATGAGCTGCAACGCGCCCACGCCAAGCAGGGCGATGCTCAGTACGAGCAGCGCAATCAAGGATTCGATCAGCGTGACCCCACGCTCGCGTCCACCGAGGCGAACGGGCGATCGCAGCGAGATCGAGTGCGGCTCGACACGGGGAAAGGGGGGTAGGTTGGCGGACACGCGAGACTCCGCAGCGATTGCGTGACCACCAGAAAAGATGGCCGACAAGGGTTTGGCAACCCGTGCTACTCTGCACATGGTTACATTTGTTTACCCTATATCGGCCTGAAGCTAAGAAGATTTAGCGCGGATCACGCCTCGCTGGCGATCACCCGCTCGCGGAGTTCCCGCGGCATGGAAAAGGTGATCGTTTCGGCGCGGCCTGAGAGTTCCTCCGGCACACTGGCGCCATGCGCCCTGAGCTTGTCGATGACCCCCGCAACCAGGACTTCCGGCGCGCTGGCACCGGCGGTGATGCCGATGGTACCGACTCCCGCGAGCCAGGCGGGATCGATCTGTTCGGCATCATCGATCAGATAGGCCGGTGTGCCGACGCGCTCGGACAGCTCGCGCAACCGGTTGGAGTTGGAGCTGTTGACGCTGCCCACCACCAGCACCAGATCCGAGTCGGCGGCCAGCTCGCGGACCGCGTCCTGGCGATTCTGGGTGGCGTAGCAGATATCATCCTTGCGCGGCCCCTGGATCTCGGGGAAGTGCTCGCGCAGGGCATCGATCACTCTGGCGGTATCATCCATCGACAACGTGGTCTGAGTGACGAACGCCAGCCGCGAGGGATCGCGCACCGGCAGCCTGGCGACGTCTTCCTCGTCCTCGACGAGATAGATCGCACCGCCATGACTCTCATCGTAGCGCCCCATGGTACCTTCGACCTCCGGATGGCCGGCGTGGCCGATCAGGATGCACTCCTGGCCGCGCTTGGCGTAGCGCAGCACTTCCATGTGCACCTTGGTCACCAGCGGGCAGGTGGCATCGAAGATCTTGAGACCGCGACGCTCGGCCTCCTGTTGCACGGCTCGCGAAACGCCGTGGGCCGAGAAGATCACGATGACGTCGTCGGGGATTTCGTGGAGTTCCTCGACGAAGATCGCGCCCCGCTCACGCAACGAATCCACCACGAAGCGATTGTGGACCACCTCGTGGCGCACGTAGATGGGCGGCCCGAAGACATCGAGCGCGCGATTGACGATGTCGATGGCACGATCGACGCCGGCGCAGAAACCGCGGGGATTGGCCAGCTTGATTTGCATAATGACCTCGCTTGACACGCTCGGGTGTCGTGGTGAAAACCGAACCGGGCTCAGTGAGTCGTGACGGGCTTCACGTCCAGAATTTCCACCTCGAAGGTCAGGGTACGCCCTGCCAGCGGATGATTGAAGTCGACTTCGACATGGCGTTCGTCGACGCTGGCAATCACACCGGGCAGTTCGCCACCGGCGGCATCGGCGAACGACATCACCGTACCGGGTTCCACGGCCTCCTCGAAAGCGTCACGGGAGAGGCGCTGCACGTTCTGCGGGTTGTGCTGGCCAAAGGCGTGCTCGGGGGAGATCTCGAAGGCACCGGTGTCGTTTGCCGCCATGCCCTTGAGTGGCGCCTCGAAGCCCGGCGGCAGATTGCCGTCGCCGAGCTGGAACGTCGCCGGCTGCTTGTCCCGGGTCGAGTCCACCACTTCGCCGTCCTCGAGTTTCACCGTGAAATGGAGCGTGACTTCCATGCCCTCGCCGACGCGGTAGTCGTGATCGTGCGGATGGCCGTTCTCGCTCATGAGTCACCTCCTGTCGAAGAAGATTTGTCAGCCGAAGATTTATCCGTCGAGGCCGGTTTGTCATCGCCGCTGGCGCGAGAGGCCTTCGGTCGACGCGAATCGAGCAGCGACTGCAGGATCAGGCCGACCGCACCCAGCGTGATCGCCGTGTCGGCCAGGTTGAACGCTGGGTAGTACCAGCCGCCCCAGTGAAACGACAGATAGTCGACCACGTAGCCATGCACCAGGCGATCGTAGAGATTACCGATGGCGCCGCCGATCACCAGGGTCAGCGAGATCGCGGTCAGCGTCTCGCCACGCTTGAGCCGCGAGAGCCACACCGTCAGCCCTACGCTGGCACCGATCGCGATCAGCGCGAACAGCCATCGCTGCCAGCCCGCGTGTTCGGCCAGGAAGCTGAAGGCGGCGCCGGTGTTGTGCAGCAGCGTCAGGTTGAAGATCGGCAGCACTTCCAGTGGCCGACCGTAATCGAGATGCGCCGAAGCCAGCGCCTTGATGCTCAGATCAAGCACGATGACCACCAGCGATAGCCACAGCCAGCGCAGTGGGCGATGCATCCGATCGGTGACGGGGCGGGAAGCGGAATCAGGCAAAGCGGCGTACCTCTCCCGGGCCGTCCGGCAGGTTGGCGATGGAGCGCGCCGACAGCGTCGGATGCTCGGGATTGGCGCCGACATCCGGCCGCCGCTCCCAACTGCGCTCGTCCTTCTCGTACGGACTCATGCGCACCGCGACCTTGAGACCCTCCATCTCGGTGGACTTGGCATCGCCCGCTGCCGTCAGCGGCTTCAGCGTGGCCTCGGAGGTAATCAGCACGAAACGCAGTTCGTCCTCGAAACGCGACAGCAGCGCATGCAATGTGTCGTCGACGTAGAGCGTCACCTCACTGTCCAGTGCACCCTTGATCACGCCCTCGTTGCGCGCCGCTTCGAGCTGCTTGTTGACCGCCTGCTTGACCTGAATCACCCGCTCCCAGAATTCGCGGTCCATCGCCGCCTGTTCGGGCGGCAGGTTCGCCAAGTCTTCCGGCAACGTGGCAAGCCCTTGGTAATAGGTCTCGAGATGCACGCTCTCGCCACGCGCCCCCGGGATGTTCTCGTAGATCTCCTCAGCGGTGAACGAGAGGATCGGCGCGATCCAGCGCGCCAGCGCCTCGACGATGTGATAGAGCGCCGTCTGGCAGCTGCGCCGCGCCAGCGAGTCGGGCTGGGTGGTGTACTGGCGATCCTTGATGATGTCCAGATAGAACCCGCCCATGTCGCGGGCGCAGAAGTCGTGAACCTGCTGATAGACGTCACGGAACCGGTAGTCGCCATAGGCCTGCTGAATGCGTGCCTGCAGTTCGGCCGCGCGACCCACCGCCCAGCGATCCAGCGCCAGCATGTCGTCGAAGGCGACGGCGTCGGTGGCGGGATCGAACCCGGTCAGGTTGCCAAGCAGAAAGCGCGAGGTGTTGCGGATCCGGCGATAGACATCGGCGGTGCGCTTGAGGATCTCGTCGGACACCGCCATCTCGCCGGAGTAGTCGGTAGAAGCGACCCACAACCGCAGGATGTCGGCACCCAACTTGTCCATTACCTGCTGCGGCGCGACCACGTTGCCCAGCGACTTGGACATCTTGCGGCCCTTCTCGTCGACGGTGAAGCCGTGGGTCAGCAGCGCCTTGTACGGCGGATGACCATCGATGGCGCAACCGGTCAGCAGCGACGAATGGAACCAGCCGCGATGCTGGTCCGAGCCCTCGAGGTAGAGGTCGGCGCGGGGTCCTTGCTCGTGGCCGAGCGCGTGGGAGCCGCGCAGCACGTGCCAGTGGGTGGTGCCGGAGTCGAACCAGACGTCGAGGGTATCGGTTACCTTATCGTACTGATCCGCCTCGTCGCCCAGCAACTCGTGCGGGTCGAGCTTGAACCAGGCCTCGATACCGTCGCGCTCGACATGTTCGGCAACGGTTTCCATCAGTTCGACGGTGCGCGGATGCAGCTCGCCGCTCGCCTTGTCGATAAAGAACGGGATCGGCACCCCCCAGTTGCGCTGCCGCGAGATGCACCAGTCGGGGCGGTTGGCAATCATCGCGTGCAGCCGCGCCTGGCCCCAGCCGGGGATGAAACCGGTGGCGTCCACACCCGCCAGTGCCTTGTCGCGCAACGTGCGGCCATCGGCACCCTCGAGATCCATGCCCACGAACCATTGGGCCGTGGCCCGGTAGATGACAGGCGTCTTGTGGCGCCAGCAGTGCATGTAGCTGTGGGTGATCCTGTCGTGGGCCATCAGCGCGCCGGCTTCTTCCAGCTTGGCGACGATCTGCGGATTCGCCTTCCAGATCATCTGGCCGCCGAACAGCGGCAATGTCTCGGCGTAGACGCCGTTGCTCTGCACCGGGTTGAGGATCTCGTCGAAGCTCATGCCGTAGCGGCGGCAGGAGTGGAAGTCATCCTCGCCGTAGGCCGGTGCCGAGTGAACGATGCCGGTACCGGCGCCCAGCTCGACGTAGTCGGCCAGATAGATCGGTGAGAGCCGGTCGTAGCCGCTCTCCAGTGCCGCCAGCGGATGCCGGAACGCAATGCGCTCGAGACGTTCGCCCGGAGCGGTGGCGATGATCTCGCCGGTCAGGCCGAAGCGTTCCAGGCTCGATTCGACCAGCTCCTCGGCCAGCAGCAGCAGCCGCTCGCCGGTATCGACCAGGGCGTAGACGAATTCGGGATGCACGTTCATCGCCTGGTTGGCGGGAATCGTCCACGGCGTGGTGGTCCAGATCACCGCCGCCGCCGGCTTGGCCAGCGAACCCAGTCCGAACGCCGCCGCCAGCCCGGCATCGTCGACCGCCGGAAAAGCGACATCGATCGCATCGGACTGCTTGTCCTGGTACTCGACCTCGGCTTCGGCCAGCGCCGAGCCGCAATCGAAGCACCAGTTGACCGGCTTGAGCCCCTTGAACACGTAGCCACCCTTGACCATCTCGGCCAGGGCGCGGATCTCGCCCGCCTCGTTGGCGAAATTCATGGTCAGGTAGGGATTGTCCCAGTCGCCCTGGACGCCGAGGCGCACGAAGCCCTCCTTCTGAACCTCGACCTGGGCGGCCGCGTACTCGCGGCACAGCGCCCGGGCCTCGTCCGCCGGCAGGTGCTTGCCGCGGGTGGTCTCGACCTTGTGCTCGATGGGCAGGCCGTGGCAGTCCCAGCCGGGTACATAGGGAGCGTCGAAGCCGGCCAGGCTCTTCGACCTGACGATGAAGTCCTTGAGCAGCTTGTTGACCGCATGACCGATGTGAATGCTGCCGTTGGCGTAGGGAGGACCGTCGTGGAGCACGAAGCGCTCGCGCCCCCGACGCGCCTCACGCAGCCTAGCGTAGAGGTTCATGTCGTTCCACTGCGCGATTCGGCCCGGCTCCCGCGCCGGCAGATTGCCGCGCATGGGAAAGTCGGTCGAGGGCAGATTCAGCGTGTGCTTGTAGTCGCTCATGGCTTTTTCGGTCCGCTCAGGGATGATGTCGTGGCGCTCGAGATTGATATCGTGGTGCTCGAGGCTATATTCGTGCCGCTCGGGACGCTATCCGCGAGGCCCGGAGCGGTATTCGTGACGCTCAAGCTGTAGTCAGTCGCCGTCCGAGCCGGTGGGCGCCGCGTGCGCGGCCCCGCCGGGATTCGACGGTTCGGGTGGCAACGGTGCCGAGGCGAGCGGAAACCGTGCCTGGGGCAACGAGGCGGCGCAGAGTCCGCCGGCTGCGGCCTCGATCTCTGCCGGCCCCGGTTCGGGAGCCAACGAGTCCGACTGTCGTTCCGGTCGCGCAAAATAGCGGCGAGTGTTGTCGAGATCGCGATGGATCTGCGCGACCAGGGCATCGAATTGGTCGAACTTGACTTCGCCGCGCAATCGGGCGCAGGGAACGACGGTGAGCGTCTCGCCATACAGGTCGAGCTCGCGATCCAGCAGGTGCACCTCCAGCATCGGCTGATCGGCACCTACGGTGGGACGCCAGCCGATATTGGCGGCGCCCGCGACCCACTCCCCGTCGGCCAGTCGGGTCGCGCAGGCGAACACGCCGCGCAGCGCCATGGGCCGCCGGGTCAGCGGGATGTTGGCGGTGGGCACGCCGATCGTGCGACCCAACTGACGGTCGCGGACGACCCGCCCCTGGTAGCCGTAAGGTCGGCCCAGCATCCGCGCGGCCTGGAAGAAATTGCCGCTGGCCAGCAGCGTGCGCACGCGGGTGCTCGAGACGCGCTCGTCGTCAAGGGTGAAGGTTCGGGTGTGCTCGACGGCAAAGCCGCGTTCGCGCCCGACAGCCTGCAGTAGCGTGAAATCGCCGGCTCGGTCGCAGCCGAAACGGAAATCGTCGCCCACCACCAGATGCTTCACCTGCAGGCCGTCGATCAACACTCGCTCGATGAACTGCCGGGCAGTGAGGCTGCGCAAGGCATCGTTGAACGGCAGACACAGGATCCGGTCGGCACCGTGGGCCTTGAGCAACGCCACCTTGTCGCGCAACCGGGTCAGTCGCGGCGGCGCCTGGTCGCCGGCGAAGTACTCGCGCGGCTGCGGCTCGAAGATCACCACCGTGACCGGCAACGCCTGCGACCGGGACAGCGTCTGCAACTGCTCGAGAATGGCCTGATGTCCAAGATGCACGCCATCGAAGTTGCCGATGGTCGCCACGCAGCCACGCGCCATCTGGCCCTGCGGATCAGGGCTTCTGGGGGGCAAGTTGTGCAGGCCTCGGATCAGTTCCATGGGGTCTGTTCCCGTTTCGACACGAACCGCGTCGCTGCCTTGAAAAGTGTCAGTATAAACAAGGGCCCTTCCCCTATCAGCCGTGCAGGCGGAAGTCTCTCAGACGGATGCCGCTGAGCGCCAGCCAGCCAAAATAGATGACCGAGCCGCCGATCACCAATGCCGTCAGCATGACGGCGCGATGCAGCGCGCTCCAGGTCGCCCAGGTGTGCCACTCCGGCGACAACCACCATAGCGCGGCCCCCATCAGCAGACAGCCGCCGACGACCTGGATGGCGTAGCGCCCCCAGCCGGGCTGGAAACTCAACACGCCCTGACGGCGCAGCCCCAATCCCAGCAGCCCGGCATTGAGAAACGCCGACAGTGCCGTGGCCAGTGCCAGCCCGGCGTGTGCCAACGGCACGATGAGCGCCAGGTTCATGACCATGTTGGCGAACATCGCCACGATGCCGATCTTGACCGGCGTCTTGGTGTCCTGGCGCGCAAAATAGCCCGGCGCCAGCACCTTGATCAGCATGAACGCCAGCAGCCCCAGTGCATAGGCCCGCAGGCTGCGCGCGGCCATGACCACGTCGTAATCGGTCATCGCGCCGTAGTGGAACAGGCTGACCAGCAACGGTTCTGCCAGCAGTATCAGCGCCAGCGCAGCCGGCAGCCCGATCAGCAGCACCATCCGCAATGCCCAGTCCAGCATGCGCGCGAAATGTTCCCGGGACTCGTCGGCATGGCGCTTGGAGAGCGCCGGCAGGATCACCGTGGCGATGGCGATCCCGAATACCCCCAGCGGCAGCTCCACCAGCCGATCGGAGTAGTAGAGCCAGGAGACGCTGCCGGAGACCAGGAACGATGCCAGTACCGTATCCAGCAGCAGGTTGATCTGCGAGACGGAAACGCCGAACAGCGCCGGGGTCATCAACCGCAGAATGCGCCGGACCCCGGGATGGCGAAAGCCCAGCCGCGGGCGCGGCATCAGCCCCAGCCGGGCCAGGAACGGGAGCTGGAACAGCAATTGAGCAGCGCCGGCGATCAACACCCCCCAGGCCAGGCCCATGGCCGGGTCGTCCATCCAGGGGGTCAGCCAGACCGCCGCGCCGATCATGCAGACATTGAGCAGCACCGGCGTGAAGGCGGGTATCGCGAAGCGCTCCCAGGTGTTGAGCACGCTGCCAGCAAAGGCCGTCAACGAGATCAGCAGCAGATAGGGAAAGGTCAGCCGTAGCATGTCGGCGGTCAGTGCCAGCTTGCCGGGGTCCGCCTTGAAACCGGGCGCAAAGAGCCATACCAGCCATGGCGCGGCAGCGATGGCCAGCGCCGTGATCAGCGCCAGCACCACGCTGAGGCTGCCGGAGACCGCATCGAGCAGCTCTCGAACCTCGGCCCGAGTGCGCTGGGTGGCGTACTCCGAGAGCACCGGTACGAACGCCTGGTTGAACGCCCCTTCGGCGAACAGGCGGCGCATGAAGTTGGGAATCTTGAACGCCACGAAAAACGCGTCCGCCCCGCTACCGGCACCCAGCAATGCGGCGATCACCACATCTCTCGCCAGCCCGAGCACACGCGACAGCAGCGTCATCGTGCTGACGACGAGGCCGGAGCGCAGCAGCCCGCGGCGGGATACCGGGGTCGCGGTTCCCGCTTCCATCGCGTCGGCCACCGTCGCCTTGTCCGTCGTACCGTCCGCAGGTCCGTGCTGTTCGCTCATGCCGCGCCGTCGCTCACTTCAGGAAATCCCTCATCGCCCGCTTCGCTGCTCCCATGGCGATCTCGATCCGGTGCTCCCGAGACCCTGGCTTCGATACCGTGACCTAGATGCCCGTGCCACGAAAGGCAGCCACAAAAAAACCGGCCGAAGCCGGTTTTTCGTCAAGCGCGTCCGGCTCAGGCAGCCAGCGCCTTAATTCGCTTGTTCAGGCGACTCTTGATGCGCGCGGCCTTCTTCTTGGACATGGCGTCCTTGTCGGCGATGCGATCGATGACCGGCTGAGCGGCCTTGAACTCGGTGTTCGCCTGCGCCTGATCGCCAGACTGGATAGCCTTGATCACACGCTTGATATAGGTACGAACCATGGAACGCTGACTTGCGTTGAGCTTGCGGCGGTCTTCCGCCTGACGTGCGCGCTTACGCGCCTGCTTGGTGTTCGCCACCGTCGACTCCTTGGAGATGTTGACAGTCAATTCTGTAAGTTAAATCACCCAGGACAGCCTCGAAACCGCTTCAGGCAACCCTGAATGATTCGGCCGAATGTTCAATGACACCCGAGCAACGCTTGGGGCCATTTTCGACTGCGTTTCAGGCAGTCTTAACGGGCCATGTCTGAGAGGATGCGGGATTCTATCACAGGACCCATGGGGTATCCAGCAGCAACTGTTGCATCCGGATCATTTCAGATCACCACCAGATTGTCTCGATGGATCAGCTCCGGCGCCTCCATGTAGCCCAGGATTTCGGCGATGCGCTGACTGGGCTGCCCAACGAGCCGAGCAGCGTCGGCGCTCGAGTAGTTGACCAAGCCCTTGGCTACGCGCACGCCTCGCTCGTCGACACACACCACCATGTCGCCACGTCGAAAGCTGCCCTCTACCTGCTTGACCCCCACCGGCAACAGGCTCGACCCCTGGCCACGCAGCACCTTGACCGCGCCGGCATCCAGGGTCAGCGTACCGCGCACCTGCAGCTGTCCGGCAAGCCAGCGTTTGCGAGCCGCCAGCGGCGCGTGATCCGGATACAGCAGCGTCCCCAGCGACTCGCCCTCGAGCAGCCGGTTCAGCACCGCCGCCTGGCGCCCGCTGGCGATCGCGGTGACCGCACCGGAACGGGCCGCCAGCCGGGCCGCCCGCAACTTGGTCGCCATGCCGCCTCGGCCCAGCACACCACCGCCACCAGCGACCGCATCGAGGCCAGGATCGTCCGCCCGAGCTTCGTCGATCAGTCGGGCATCGGCGTGATGGCGCGGGTCGGCATCGAACAGGCCTTCCTGGTCGGTCAGGATCAGCAGCGCATCGGCCTCGAGCAGATTAGCCACCAGAGCCCCCAGGGTATCGTTGTCGCCGAAGCGGATCTCGTCGGTCACCACGGTATCGTTCTCGTTGATCACCGGGATCACACCGAGCTGCACCAGGGTGCGTAGCGCCGAGCGTGCGTTGAGGTAGCGCTTGCGGTTCGAAAGATCGTCGTGGGTCAGCAACACCTGGGCACTGCGTAGATCGTGGCGGGCGAAATGCGTTTCGTAGCACTGGGACAGCCCGCTCTGTCCGACGGCGGCGGCAGCCTGCAGTTCGTGCACGGCCGTCGGTCGCGCGTGCCACCCCAGCCGCACCATGCCCTCAGCGATGGAGCCGGAGGAGACCAGCACCACCTCGACACCGCGCCGATGCAGCTCTGCCATCTGGTCGACCCAGCCGCCAATGGCCGCGTCGTCGAGCCCGCGCCCATCGTTGGTCAGCAAGGCGCTGCCGATCTTGACCACGACCCGCCGCGCGC
This sequence comes from Salinicola acroporae, assembly GCF_003206615.1. Lineage (GTDB taxonomy): Bacteria > Pseudomonadota > Gammaproteobacteria > Pseudomonadales > Halomonadaceae > Salinicola > Salinicola acroporae. The sequence continues at coordinate 33,014 of NZ_PZJW01000011.1, forward strand.
CCTCGAGGACACCGCGCCCCATGCGTTCATCCGCCGCCATTTCAACCTCCGTCCGACATGCTCCGACCCACGGTTGGCTCAACGCGTATATTCCACCTCGACGTCATGGTCGTCGTCGTCATCGTCGTCGAACTCCTCGACGACTTCGCCACGCTTGACGCGCAAACGGGTCTGGTGCGCTTCCACCCGCTCCACCGACTCGGCCTCCATGCGCCGGCGCATCTCGCGCTCGCGCTCCGCGGCCTCTTCGTCATCGTTCTCCAGCTGTCGCTGCTCGGTGAGCCAGCGGTGCGCCGACTGCACCAGTTCGTCCGTGCCTTCGCTGGAGATCGCCGAAATCCGGAACACCGGCCCCTGCCAGTCGAGCCGCGAGACGATATCCCCTACCCGCGCCTCACGATCCTCCGCCGGCAGCAGGTCGAGCTTGTTGATCACCAGCCAGCGCGGCAGCTCGGCCAGCGTCGGCGAGAACTGCGACAGCTCCCGGGCGATCGCCTCGACCGCGGCAACCGGATCGGACTCGTCGAACGGCGCGGCATCGACCACATGCAGCAGCAGTCGCGTGCGGGTGAGGTGCTTGAGAAAGCGCAGCCCGAGCCCGGCGCCATCCGAGGCCCCTTCGATCAGCCCGGGCACGTCTGCCATCACGAAGTGCTCGTGCGTGCCGAGCTTGACCACCCCCAGATTGGGCACCAGCGTGGTGAAGGGGTAGTTGGCCACCTTCGGCTTGGCTGCGGAGACCGCCCGGATCAACGTGGACTTGCCGGCGTTGGGCAGCCCCAGCAACCCTACGTCGGCCATCACCTTCATCTCCAGGCGCAGCTTGCGCCGCTCGCCATCGGTGCCCGGCGTGGTCCGGCGCGGCGAGCGGTTGGTCGAGGACTTGAAATGGATGTTGCCAAGCCCTCGGCGGCCACCCTGAGCCACCAGCACGACCTGACCCTCGGCGGTCACGTCGGCAATTACCTCGAGGGTGTCCTCGTCGATCACCGTGGTGCCTACCGGAACCTTGACGTGCAGATCGTCGCCGGCCTTGCCGCTCATCTGGCGCCCCTGCCCCTGCTGGCCGCTCTGGGCCTTGTAGAAGCGCTGGAACTTGAAGTCGATCAGCGTGTTCAGCGACTCGTCGCCGATCAGGTAGACATTGCCGCCATGACCGCCGTCGCCGCCATCGGGGCCACCCTTGGGCACGTACTTTTCGCGCCGGAAGCTGAGACAGCCGTTGCCGCCCCTGCCAGCTTCGACGGTGATCGAGGTTTCATCGACGAACTGCATGTCACTCTCCCGGCGGCGAGCGCCGCGCGCTTGGATACCGCATGATATTGCCGCAACAACGAAAAAGCCCCGCCTGAGCGGGGCTTTTCACACAAGGTCCGTGATGTCTCAGGCGGAGACTACACTCACGAACTTGCGGTTTTTTGGGCCTTTCTGTTCGAACTTGATGACGCCGTCATTCAGTGCGAACAGGGTGTGGTCCTTGCCGATACCCACACCGCTGCCCGGATGGAACTTGGTGCCGCGCTGACGGACGATAATGTTGCCGGCCGTAGCCTTCTGTCCACCGTACAGCTTGACACCCAGGCGTTTGGATTCGGAATCGCGACCGTTGCGCGTACTACCGGCGGCCTTCTTGTGAGCCATGGCGAATACCTCTCTCTGGGGGAATGTCCCGCTTACGCGGAGATTCCGGTGATCTTGACTTCAGTGAACCACTGGCGGTGGCCCTGACGCTTCATGTGATGCTTACGACGGCGGAACTTGATGATCTGCACCTTGTCGCCGCGGCCGTGAGAAACGATTTCAGCGGACACCTTGGCGCCGCCGACCAACGGTGCGCCGACCTTGATGTCGTCACCATCGGCGACCAGCAGGACCTGATCGAACTCCAGGGTCTCGCCGGTCGGCACTTCCAGCTTCTCGAGCTTCAGTGTCTGACCTTCCTGCACGCGGTATTGCTTACCGCCGCTCTTGATAACAGCGTACATAACTCTTTCTCCAGGGCTTTTGGAGCCGAAGCTCGTCGGCCAAGCTCATCGGTACGAATCGCTCTTTCATCGACCTGCGTCGAGTGGTGCCCCTTCCGGCAACCATCTGACAGGGAGCATGATGAGTTGGGCGGCGGATTATAACGATTGGCGCGAAACCAGGCAAGTCCTTGCATCGCCAATACCCGTCGATGCCGACGAGGGCGCGAAACGGGCCCGTCGCCTTGCGTCCGTCGGTTGACGCACCTGTAGGCGCCACCTAGCATACCCCCTCACATCGCCTCTCTCGGCCCGACTCAGAGCGGCCCCACCCGATTCACTGACAAGCCGACCATGCAATCCAACGCTGCATCCATCCATGCATCGGTGGCTGAGGACTTCGCCGCCGTCAATCGCACGATCCTCGCTCAGTTGGCATCGCGGATACCGCTGGTCGAGACCATCGGCCAGTACATCATCGAGAGTGGCGGCAAGCGGCTGCGTCCGTTACTGGTGCTCCTGGCGGCGCGCGCGCTCGACTATCCTGGCGACAAGCATGTCACGCTGGCGACCCTGATCGAGTTCATGCACACCTCCACGCTGCTGCACGACGACGTCGTCGACGAATCCAGCCGCCGCCGCGGCAAGGCCACCGCCAATGATACCTGGGGCAATGCACCCTCGGTGCTGGTCGGCGACTTCCTCTACTCGCGCTCGTTCCAGATGATGGTCGAGGTCGGGTCGATGCGGATCATGCAGGTACTCTCCGGAGCCACCTGCGTGATCGCCGAGGGCGAAGTCCAGCAACTGACCAACATCGGCAATGCCGACATCGAAGAGTCGAATTACTTCGATACCATCCAGGGCAAGACAGCGATGCTGTTCGAGGCGGCTTCCCACAGCGGCGCCATCCTCGCCAACGCCAATGCCGAGCAGGAGCAAGCGCTCAAGCTCTACGGCCGTTATCTGGGGCTCGCGTTCCAACTGATCGACGACCTGCTCGACTACCAGGGGGACGCCGACACCATGGGCAAGAACGTGGGCGACGATCTTGCCGAGGGCAAACCGACGCTGCCGCTGATTCATGCCATGCGCGAGGGGACGCCGGAGCAGTCGGCGCTGATCCGCCAGGCGATCACCGACGGCGGCCTGGAGCAACTGGCGGACGTGCTGGCGATCGTGCGCGAAACCGGCGCTCTCGACTATACCCAGCGTCGCGCCGAGGAGATGGCCGAGAAGGCCCGGGCACAGCTTGAGAACCTGCCGCCGAGCCCTTATCGCGACAGCATGGAAACGCTGACGCGGGTGGCCGTCGAGCGGGACGTCTAAAAGGCAGCACGATCAGGGTTGCACCGCGCCCTTTGATGAGTATAATTCACCTCCGTCGAACAGCCCCAGGCGGCACGAATCGACGATTTGATCGGAATATAGCTCAGCTTGGTAGAGCGCTGCCTTCGGGAGGCAGAGGTCGTAGGTTCGAATCCTGCTATTCCGACCACAAAACACCGTAAAAACCGCCACTTAGGAAATCCCTTCGTGGCGGTTTTTCTTTGCGCGCTCGTCTAGGTTCCAAATAGGTTCCAGTAGCACCGGCCGTGTTCAGTGCTTCAACTGCGGCAGGGGCTAACCCAAGCCCGCTACAAAACCGCCTGTGCATAAACCACCCAGAAACGCAGAAATCCGCATAAAAAATCGCGCCCTTATAACCCTCAGCGCGCCCAGTGCTGGCGCGGCTTCCGCCCTGCTGCAGAGGTGCGTAATTTTCGACCCATTTAGCGCGCGGGCGGGGCGGGGTGCTGATCGCGCGGCTGCGGTGCTGACCGAGCTGAATCGGGCGGGAACATCTTGCGACCTCACAACGCAAAACGGCCGCCCGAGTGAGCGACCGTGATGCTTGCGAGCCTGCGAAAGGAAGCTAGCGCTTTAGCTGAGCGTAGATACCGTCGAGCCTGGGACAGGCCATGTAGAAAGCTCTCTCGCTGGAACGCTCCTCACCTTGCGGCCCGAAGTAGAGACCATCGTCCCCCGTCGGGCAATGGATGCCGTTGCCGGATTCTTGATGGCCGTCGTACTTGACGATGTAGTAACCCTGAGGCGAGTACTCATCATAGAGCCGGCTATTAATGGCGTTCTCCCCGTACAGGCCCATGATCACAGCGTCAGAAGCCATGACAAAAAGTAGTATTCCGGCCCCCATCCCTTTCTCCTCAGCGGTATTCCGTCATTTCATCGGCCGCAGGCGCAGGGGCCTTTAACGACACTGACTAGACATGAGGCTTCTCCTCCACCTGTTTCTCACTCAGCTCATAAGGCCGGAACCTCACTACCTCCTCCCCTACTCGCTCGTTGATCTCGAGCATGATCTGCTGCAGCGGCTCGAGTTCGTTGGCCACGTAGACGCGAGCCGCCTTCTCCGAGTCACCGAACCCGCCCGTGTTGTTGGGGATGATGCCCATAAGCTGCGGCGGGATCCGGTGGCCGGCGAGCTGGTCGTCGCGTGTGATGTTCTTGATGTGCCAGAACTCGTCCTTCGCCGCGACCTCGGATACCGGGATGATCTGCACCCCGTCCTTCTTGCCGTGCGGCGAGTACATGAACAGGTTCTTGAAGTTGCCGACCCCCTTCGACTCCTTGAGCGCGGTGCGCATGGCATCGATGTCTTTCTTGTCGTGGGCGGGATCGCTCACGTACATGATGAACCCGGCGTGGGAGCCGTTGAGGTAGTAGCGCCGACGGAACAGCGTCGCACTCTCGTTGAGCCAGGCCGACTGGAGCGAGCCAAGGTAATCGGGCAGCCCGTAGACCTCCTGGTCGATGTCGGGCTCGAGCAGGTGGATCGTTCGGCCAGCAGGTAGCTCGGTCTTGTTGACCCAGTCCGGCACCCAGAAATAGCGATCGGTCTGCGCCCCGCGCCGCATGTACTTGGCCGGCCGGCGCTGCAGGTCGAGCAGTCGCCCCAGGCGGCCGCGGATCTCTTCCAGGTAGCAGTTACCGAATACGAGGTAATCGAGCGCCAGCGCGCTGAACGTCTGGCGGTTGAGCAGCGGGTGCGGGATGAAGGTGCGCAGGAGGATGTTTCGCTTCACCTGAAGCGCCGACCCATGATGCGCCGTCGCTCGGTAGCTCTTCGCCAGCACCTCGAACGGCACCGGCGGCTCGTACCACTCGTTCGGCGACAGGTAGACGCCCTCATAGAACACATCGCGCAGACTGGTCACCGGCTCGGCATCGCCGAACGAGAACGCCTCAACGCCCGCTGACTGCTGGGACTTGGCATCGCTAGCGGTTTCGGGCGCGTAGGCCTCTCGCGTGGTTTCGGACGCGTTGGAAAGTATCGCGGGAACGCGCATGCGCGGCTTGGCGGTCGGGGTCATTCGTACATCTCCATGATGGATTCGCTGGTCTCGCCGGCCGGGCCGTCGATGGGTTCGAAGTGGAGGGCGTGCATCGTTGCCCACGCGAGATCCGCGTGGCCGGTCTGCGCATTGCGCCCCGATACGTAGGTGAATTGGCGGCCGCTAGCCGTGAGCTGCTTCTTGATCGCCATGAACGATTGGGCGAGATCGACCCAGCCGGCATCGAACTCGAGCCGGTCCTTGCGGATGATCTGCTGGGCCTGCAGTACCATCGAGGTCTTGAGCTCGGCGGTGTAGTGGTAGCGGGTGACGGTGGGAAACCAGTTCTCGACGTGCTCGGCCACGGCCGCGCCGATCCCGGTGGTATCGATACCGATGTGATCGATCTCGTAGCGATCGGCGAACGTCCGGATGAACGCCGCCTGGTCCTCGTAGTCCTGCCCCTTGAGCCGATGGCGCTCGAGGATGCGATGCTTCTCCCCCGCCGAGCGCGCGGGCAGCACGACGACCAACCCCGCACCGTCGCCGTCCTCATTGCGACCGGTTGGGTCGTAGCCGATCCACACACCCCGGTCGCCGACCGGCTTGGGAGCAAATGGCCGGTAGTCGTTTTCCCAGGCCTCCCAGGCGTCGACCATGCAGCCCTGCATCGTTCCCAGAGGGAACGCACTCTGACTGTCGTCGACGAACTCGCACTCGAACAGGTTGGCGAACTCATCCAAGCTGTACTCGAACTGCAGATCCTCGACATCGAACAGATCGCACCCGCCGGCCTCGGCGTCGTGCACCGTCACGATCTGTTTCCACTGGCGATCCCCACACAGCGCGCCAGCGGCGAGCGCGGCGTGGCTTACGTCGATATCGACGCGGTCGGCTTTCTTGCGGCGCTTGTTGACCCGCTCGCCGGTCCAGAAGGTGTAAGCCTCGTGCGCGATCGATGACGGCGTCGAGAAGTACGTCTGCCGCCACTGCTTGTGCGTGGCCATGGCCGACGCAACCTTGCGGAACTGCTCGAAGCCGTGGATCCAGAAGTATTCATCGAGATAGACGTCGCCGTGATAGCCCTGGGCGGTTTTCGAATTCGTGCCGAGAAAATGGAGCTCGGCCCCGTTGTCGAGAATGATCGGATCGCCCTTCAGCTCGACGTCGCAGACCTCTTTGACGAACTGGATGATGTAGTTCTTGAAGATGTGCGCCTGAGCCTTACTGGCCGAGAGGAAGATCTTGTTCTTCCCCGTTTTGAACGCATCGACGATGGCCTCGCGGGCGAAGTAGAACGTCGCGCCGATCTGGCGGCTCTTCAGGATGTTGCGGATCCGGTGCTTCTGGCCGGCCGCGTGCCAGGTGAGCTGGTAGTCGAACAGCGACTCGAAGAATGCCGCCTCGAGCGCCTCGAACTGCTCCTCCGTCAGCGCGTTCCGCTTCGGCCTACGCTTCTCGCCCGCGTTGCGCCGTTCGATCTTCGGGTTTAAGTCGCCCTCCTTCCCCGTCTCCGCGTACTTGTGAACCCGCGCCAGGCGCTCGATCTGCCGACCGAGGGCGTCGATCTCTTTGTAATCCCCGTTCCCCTTCCGCTCCTTGCCGATCAGCTGGACGAGACGCGCTTCGAGTGCGCCTTCGACGCGTTGTGTCGGGGTCGCCTCTTCCCAGCCGTCGCGGTCTTTCCAGCTATGGACCGTGGCCGCTTTCATTTCGAGGTATTCAGCGATGCGCGCGACGCGCCAGCCCTGCCAGTAAAGATGGCGGGCCGTGAGTCGTGGGGAGTCGAGTGTGTCGGGGGCTGTCGTCGTCATGCGGCCAGCGTACCCGCGCACTCGGAGTCCCAAACGGCGCGCGCGTTGTAGATCGCGAATCTACAACGCGGGCCAGTTGAGCGAATGAGAGTCGGCGCGGAACCTGACAGCACTTTGCACAGACAGCGACACCGCTCCGCTCACCCGCTGAGGAAATCACATGCCCTGGCACGTTATCGCCACCGAAGGCGCCACGATGGATGGCCGCAAGATCCCCGCCGACTGGCTGGAGAAGATGGCCGCGAACTTCGATCCGAAGACCTACGGCTGCCGGATCAACCTCGAGCACATCAAGGGGGTGTTGCCGGATAGCCCCTTCAAGGCCTATGGCGATGTCACGGCGCTGAAAGCCGAGAAGAACGGCGAGGGCAAGCTGCAGTTGTTTGCCGAGATCGATCCCACCGACGAACTCAAGTCGATGATCAAGGCGCGCCAGAAGGTCTACTCCTCGATGGAGGTGGACCCGGATTTCGCCGACACCGGCGAGCCGTATCTTGTCGGCCTGGCCGTCACCGATACGCCGGCATCGCTGGGTACGGAGATGCTGCAGTTCAGCGCCGGCGCCGGTAAAGACTCTCCGCTAACGGGCAAGAAGACTCGTCCCGAGAACTTCTTCTCCGCTGCCCTCGAGCTGGAGCTCGCGGAGACCATCGAGCCGCCGGCCGACACCGGTCCGTCGCTGCTCGACAGCGTGAAGGCGCTGTTCAAGCGTCACGACGCGAAGACCGACAAGGGATTCGCCGTGTTCCGCACTGATCTCGAGCAGACGCTCGGCTTGTTCGTCCAGAAGCACGCCGCGCTCGAGGACGAGCTCGCCAAACGCCCCACCGCCGAGGCGTTCGCCGAGCTGAAAGACGCCCACCGGAAGACGAGCGCCAGGCTCGACGAGCTCTACACCACCCTCGACAACACACCCGACCAGCCGTCTCGCTCGTTCGCCCTCGGCGGCAACGGCGACACCGAAATGACCGACTGCTAAGGACCACTACCCCATGCGCAACGATAGCCGCATCCTGTTTAACCAGTTCGCCGCACAAGTGGCGAAGCTGAACGGCGTGCCGGATGCCACGCAGAAATTCGCAGTCGAACCCAGCGTCCAGCAGCGCCTGGAAAAACGCATCCAGGAGTCGAGCGACTTCCTACGCCGGATCAACATTATCGGCGTCGATGAACTCAAGGGCGAAAAGCTCGCGCTGGGGGTTTCCGGCCCCATTGCTGCGCGCACCGACGTCAGCAAGCAGGAGCGCGACACCCGCGATCTCAGCTCACTGGATACTCAGAGCTACGAGTGCCGCATTACCGAGTTCGACACTCACCTCGGCTACAACAAAATCGACGCCTGGGCGAAGTTCCCCAACTTCCAGGCCATGATTCGCGACACCATCGTTCGTCAGCAGGCACTGGACCGAATCACCATCGGTTTCAACGGCACGCGCGCAGCGGTGCAAAGCGACCCCGTCGCCAACCCGCTGCTCCAGGACGTCAACATCGGCTGGTTGCAGCACTACCGCGATCAGGCCCCCGAGCGAGTGATGGCAAAAGGCAAGGCAGGCGGCAATGTCGTCATCGATCCGACCCCGACGAAGGGCGAGGACGGCAAAATCAATGGCATGGTTGGCGATTACGCCACGCTCGACGTGCTGGTGTACGACGCCATCAGCAGCTTCATCCAGCCCTGGTATCGGCGTAACCCGGGCCTGGTCGTCATCCTGGGCCGCAACCTGATGGACGACAAATATTTCCCGCTGCTGAACCAGCTCGCGCCCTCCGAGCAACTGGCGGCCGATCTCGTCATCAGTCAGAAGCGTATCGGTGGGCTTCGTGGGTTGGATGTCCCGTTCTTCCCCGACAACGCGCTCATGGTCACCACGCTGGATAACCTCTCGATCTACTGGCAGAACGGCGCTCGCCGCCGCTACGTCACAGAGAACCCCAAGCGCAACCGGATCGAGAACTACGAATCCAGCAACGAAGCCTACGTGGTGGAAGACTTCGGCGCCGGCTGTCTGGTCGAGAACATCGAAATGTCGCCGGCAGCGCTGCGCGGTGACGGAGGCAAGCAATGACCACCCCAGCCCGTCAACACTTCCAGCGCGTCACGGCCGCGAAAGCGGCCGGGGGCGCTACCCCCGGCCAGCCCCAAAACGGCCCGCAGTACGAGCTGATGATGGCCACGCTCTACGATGCTCGCCGCGCACTCAAACAGATCAAGTCGACCGAAGGGAAGATCGCCCGAAAGCGCGAGCTGGTGCCGCAGTTCGATCCCTACATCGAAGGCGTGCTCGAGAGCGGCAACGGTGCCCAGGATGAGGTGCTGACCACCGTCCTGGTCTGGCGCTTCGATATCGGCGACCTCGCCGGCGCGCTGGACATCGCCGGCTATGCCCTCGAGCACAAGCTCGACATGCCGGATCGATTCGAGCGCGATCTCGAGAGCATCGTCGCCGAGCAGCTCGCCGAGGAAGTGCTCGCCCAGCTCGGCAAGCTCGGCGACGACGCCGATCCGGCCGAGCGTCAGGCACTCGGAACGCAGCTCGCGTCGCTCATGGTCCGCGCCCGCGAAATGCTCGACGGCGCCGATATGCACGACCAGATCTCGGCCAAGTTTCACAAGGCGTATGGCTATGCCCTGCGCGACGCCGACTGTCCGAGCGCGGCCATCGAGCAGCTCAAGCGCGCGCTCGAGCTGAACGACCGCGCCGGCGTGAAACGCGACATCGAGCAGCTCGAACGCCAGGTCAAAAAGAACGCCAGCGATCAGCCCAGCGGCTGACACTGCGACCGAGTCGCACGCCGACCCCGGGAGGCATCGGGGGGAGATCCAGGCCACGTGCCCCATATCGTCGATCCCCGATCCACCTCCCTCTAATTCAATGGATCGCCCATGTCCCTAGTCGCCCACGGCGGAAGTGAAAGCCAGCACCGGCCCGCCCCACCGGTCCCGAACAACGGATTCTGGCCCGACATCGAGCCGGGCGATTTCCGCGACCGCCATCGCATCGAAACGACCATCACCGAGGGGCGCGTCGTCCAGGCGCTCGGCGTCGCCATGCGCGACATCAATCGCCAGCTCGCCGCGTTTCAGGCTCGCCAGCGCGATGCCGGCGTCAACGAGGCGGATGCCGTCCCGAGCGAGCCCTGGCAGATGCCCGGCGACACGACCGCGCTCTATCGCCAGGCCGTCTATGCCAGTGCCCACGCCAGTCTCCTCGAAGCGTACCGGGACTACAGCGCGACCCGATCCGGCGAGGAGATCGGCGAGGTGGAGAACGAAGCCGCCGACGACTATCGCCGCAACTCGCGCTGGGCCGTCGCCGAGATCCTGGGCGAGACCCACACCACGGTGGAGCTGATCTAGTGGCTCGCATCGTTTACGCGCGCCAGGGCGACACCGTCGACGCGATCTGCCAGCGCGTTCACGGCAAGACCGCCGGCGTGACCGAGCAGGTGCTCGAGCTCAACCCCGGTCTCGCCGAATTTGGGCCGATCCTGCCGCAGGGGACGCCGGTCGCCATGCCCGAACTAGCCAGGCGCCAGGCGCGCACCGACACCGTCCAGCTCTGGAGCTGACGCCATGCGAATTCGACTCAACAGCGACAACCCCCGGCCCGATCCGATGATCGTGCTGATCACCCTACTCATTGCCCACGCAGGGACGACCATGGCCCAGCAACTGAACATCACGACCGAAGCGATCAAGACCACGCCGCCGGCCGTCGTCTCGCTGCTCCACGCCGGCGGCATGACGCCCAGCGACTGGATCACCGTGCTCACCCTGGCGTATCTCGCCCTGCAGATCGGGCTGATCGTGCCCAAGTACCTCGAAAAATTCCGCCACTGGTGGGAGCGAATCCGCGGAGGCCGATCATGAAGAACCTCGGACGCTGGATCGGCGGCGGTGCCATCGGTGGCGCCTGCGGCCTGGCGTTGTCGATCTCCATCGGCGTCGTCAAACACTACGAAGGGACGGAGCTGGAATCTTATCCCGACCCCGTCGGCATCCCAACGATCTGCACCGGGCACACGGGACCGACCGTCGAGATCCACCAGACTAAGACCGCCGAAGAGTGCGATACCCTGCTCGCCGGCGATCTTGGAGCGGCGTTCGACACGATCGACCGAGAGGTGTCGCCGGAGATCAACGCCACGATGCCGCCGACCCGGCGAGCGGCGCTCGCCTCCTTCATCTTCAACGTAGGCCCGGGCGCGTTCCATCAATCGACTCTGCTGGCGCGGCTGAATGCCGGCCAGACGCACGCTGCCTGCGATCAGCTCTCTCGCTGGGTCTATGCCCAAGGCAAGAAGCTCGCCGGTCTCGTCAAACGGCGCGCCGCCGAGCGCGAGCTCTGCCTTGCGGGGCTGGAATGAACGGCCGCGCGCTGGCCGTTGTAGTCGGCCTCACCATCGCCGCCGGTGGCGGGTGGATCTCTCGGGGCTGGTTCGAAGACGCCCAGCGGCTCACCGAGGAACGCGCCGCGCGGCTGGTCGCTGATGCCGCCATGGCTCGCGAGGCCGACATCGCCGGCGTCGTCGAAAGCCGGCTTGCCGAACTCGACGCCAACGAACGCATCATCGACCGGGGAGTGATCCGTGAGATTCAGAAACCGATTTATCGTCGTGTCTGTCTTGGCGATGACGCTATCCGCCTGCTCAACGACGCCGCCGCCGGCAGAACCGCCGAATCAACAGAACCTCCTGCGCAAATGCCCGGCCACCCTGCCACCGCTGACTGACGGCACCGGCGGCGACGTCGTGCTGACGATGCAATCCTGGGCGAGCCTCTACCACGGCTGCGCCACCCGACATAACGGACTCGTGGACGCCCTCGATGCGAAAACTCACTAGCCTGCGCCAGCACCTGTTCGATAGCGTCCCCGGGCTCGCCAGCGATCCGAATCGCCTGCGCACCTATGTCCCCGATGGCGCCATCAAGTTTCACAAGGGGGCGAACCTCTCCCACGAGTATCGAGTGACCGCCGAGGTCATCGTCATCGGCTGTGGTGGCGATCTCGACCCCGTCGTGTTGCCGCTGCTCCAATGGCTCGCCCGCTACCAGCCGGACATCGACCCCGAGCAGGCGCTGCGCTTCACGCTCGAGATCCACTCGAACACCGACATCGACGTCATTTTCAGCGTCGAGCTGACCGAGCGGGTCGTCGCCCTGGTCGACTGCGACGCCGGCGAAATTCGTAGCGAGCACCGAATGCCCGAGTATCCGGCGGACGACTGCCCGACCGACCGCTGGCAACTGTTCACACGCGACGATCCGGCGGGCGACTACCATCTCGCCGCCGAGTGGGGCGGCACGTGAGCGATGATGCCCTGACCCAGCTCGAAGAGTGGGTCGAACCGCTGCTCGCCAGGCTCGAGCCCGCCGAGCGCAAGAAGCTCGCCCGCGAGATCGGCACCGCACTGCACAAGCGTCAACAGCAACGGATCCGGCAGCAGAAGAATCCGGACGGCACGCCCTACCCAGCCCGCGTCGGCAGGAAGAAGCGCCGGCACGCGCGCAAGCGGCTGCGCTTCCTCTACGAAAAGCCGGGGCATGACGCCGAAGAGCGCGAGATCGTGAACTGGTTCTCCACCCCCGAGACCTATTTCGGATTCGACCAGCGCCACGCCGGCGCCCTGCGCACGTTCAAGAAGCGCCGCGTCGTCCGCGTGCTCGAAATCGATCTCACCCCGGTCGCAGATCCCCGCGAGAAAACCGGCAAACGCCAGTCCAGCGAGGCGATGTTCGAGAAGCTGCGCACCGCGCGCTATCTCAAGATGAAGCCAACGGCGCATGGCGTCTCGATCGGCTACGAGGGGCGAATCGCCCATATCGCCCGCATCCACCAGGAGGGCAAGCGCGCCCCGGTCAACGCTCATCTCGAGTACGACTATCCCGAGCGTAAATTGCTCGGCACCACGCCCGATGACGTCGAGATGATTCACGACATGATCGTTCGCCACCTCGGCGCGAACCTCGAAGACTAGGCGGCGTTGTAGATTCCCGATCTACAACGCGCGTCGCTAGAGCTCTGGAGAGCGTCACGTAAGCATGGCGGCATGAACAACGCCGCCGAACTACTCCGCCTGATCAACAACCTGATCCGATACGGCACCATCGCCGAGATCGATCACGGGGCCGTGCGCGTGCGAGTCCGCTCCGGTGACGCCCTTACCGACTGGATCCGCTGGCAGGAACAGCGCGCCGGCCAGACCCGTACATGGAACCCGCCCAGCCTGGGCGAGCAGGTCGTGCTACTCGCGCCCGGTGGCGAGCTGCGCGCCGCCTCCGTGCTCATGTCGCTGAATACCCTGGCCACGCCCCCGCCGAGCCTTGACCCGAACGTGACGATGCTCGAGCTCCCCGACGGCGCGGTCATCCGTTACGACCACGGCGCGAACCACCTACAGGCGACGCTTCCCGGCACGGCGTCCATCAAGACCAAGGGCGATGTTGTCGTGAACACCGACGCCTCGCTCACCGCGACCGCGGCCGGCGGCGCGACGATCAACGCCAACGTCGTCATCAACGGCAACGTCACGTTGAACGGCAACCTCAGTCAGCCCAGCGGGCAGACCGCGACGATGTCAGGCGCGGTCCACTTCAAGGGCGCCGTCACTAGCAACGGCCGCGACATCAGCTCCCACCACAAACACGACCGCATTCAGCGCGGCGGCGACGAATCCGGCGAGGTGGTGTGATGCCCGGCATGAACCGCACCACCGGGGCGGCGCTCGATGGCGTCGAGCACATCCGCCAATCCATCGCCGATATCCTGACGACGCCGATCGGCTCCCGCGTGATGCGCCGCGAATACGGCTCGCTGATTCCCGACCTCATCGATCAGCCGCTCAACGACGCCTTGATGCTGCGGGTCTACAGCGCCGCCGTCATGGCGATCATCCGCTGGGAGCCACGCTTACGCGTGACCGGCGTGCGGCAAATCATCGACGTCGAATCCCCCGGCCGCGTCGCCGTCGAAGTCCAGGGCGTCACCGAGGACGACAACGATGTCGCGCTCGCCCTACCACTGAACGGGGGTGAGGCATGAGCGGCGGCTTCACGGCGGTCGACCTCTCGCGCCTGCCGGCACCGGCAGTCGTTGAGGAAATCGAGTTCGAGGCGATCTTCGAATCGATGCTCGCCGACCTGCGCGAGCGCGATCCCAGCTTTGACGTCACCGTCGAATCCGACCCGGCCTACAAGGTGCTCCAGGTCGCCGCGTACCGCGAAATGCTGCTGCGCCAGCGCATCAACGAGGCCGCCAAGGGCGTCATGCTGGCCTACGCCATCGGCTCGGATCTCGACCACCTCGGCGCCCTCTACGGCGTAGAGCGCCAGATGCTGAGCGAAGGTGATCCCGACGCCATCCCACCGGTGCCGGCCACCTACGAGACCGACGCCGACTTTCGCCGAAGGATTCAGCTATCGCTGGAGGGTTTCAGCACCGCCGGCCCCGAGGGCGCCTACGTGTTCCACGCGCTATCGGCGGATGGCGCCGTGCTGGATGCCAGCGCGACCAGCCCATCGCCCGGTGAAGTTGTCGTGACGGTGCTATCGCGCAATGACAACGGCAACGCCCCGGCGTCACTGCTCGAGGTCGTCAACAGAGCGCTATCCGCCGAGGATGTTCGACCGCTGACCGACCACGTCACCGTGCAAACCGCCCAGATCATCGAGTACCGCATCGATGCGACGCTCTACTTCTACGCCGGGCCGGATCGCGAAGTCGTCATGCGCCAGGCGCGCGATCGGGCCGCCGAATACACCGAGCAGCAGCACCGTCTCGGGCTCGACGTGACGATGTCCGGCCTCTACGCCGCACTGCACCAGCCCGGTGTCCAGCGGGTCGAGATCGCCGAGCCTGCGGCGAGCATCGTTGTCGATCGCACCCAAGCGACCTACTGCACCGCCATCGATCTGACCGACGGGGGTCTCGATGAGTGATTCAGGCACCCGAGGCCGCGCCGTCAGCCTACTGCCACCCAACGCCACCACCGCCGAGCGCGCCCTCGAGGCGACTACGGCGACGGCCAGCGACCTGCCGGTACCGCTGCGCTCGCTCTGGAACCCGGATACCTGTCCCGCCGACCTGCTGCCCTGGCTCGCCTGGGCATTGTCGCTGGATTCGTGGCAACCGTATTGGCCGGAGCGCATCAAGCGCCAGCGGATCCGCGACACAATCGAGATCCAGCGCCGTAAGGGCACCGCGAAATCCGTTCGCGATGTGGTCCGTTCCTTCGGTGGCAGCCTGGCGCTACGCGAGTGGTGGCAAAAAGCCGACAAGGGCGAGCCTCACACCTTCGATGTGGTGCTGACGCTCGGCACGGGCGTTCCCAATAACGCCGAGTTTCAACAGGACATCGTCGACGAGATAAGCCGCACCAAGCCGGTCCGCTCGCACTTCACCTTCACCGCTGGATTGCGCGCTTCCGGCGGGATCGGTATCGCCGGTGCCGCGCGCCCGTTCATTTACCGCCGCATATCGGCCACCGCTGAATAGAGGATCCCCATGGCCATTGTCTTCACCATCACCGACGCCGGCCGTGCCGCGCTGGTCGACCCCGACAACAACGGCACCAACGCCGTGGTCATCGCCGAGGTCGGGCTGGGATCCGGGCGTTACGCGCCGACGAAGGACCAGACCGAGCTACAATCGCCGATCAAGCGCGTGGACACCATCGCCGGCCAGGCGGTCTCCGACGATACGCTTCACGTCACCGTTCAGGATGAGACCAGTGATGCCTACCAGGTCGGCGAGATCGGCCTGTTCACCGATGCCGGCGTGCTGTTCGCGGTCTACTCCCAATCGGACTGGATCATCGAGAAAGCCGCCCCGGCCACGCTGCTGCTCGCCACCGACCTGGTAGTCGAGTCGCTCGACGTCTCCTCGATCACCTTCGGCGATGCCGCCTTTCTCAATCCCCCGGCCACCACCACCGTCAAAGGCGTGCTCGAACTCGCCACGCAGGAGGAAGTCGACGCCGGCACCGACCGGCTTCGCGCCGTCGTCCCGCGCACCCTGAAAGCGTTCATCGACAGAGTGCTCGCCGCCTACGCCACGGTAAAGCAGCTCACCGATCACGCAGCCAGCCGTGACCACCCCGCTGCCAATACCAACAACCAGGGCATGGTCGAACTCGCCACCGTCGCCGAGGCGAAGGAAGGCACGGACAACACCCGCGCCATCACCCCCGCGGCGGACAAGGCCGCGCTGGATCAGCATCGCACCGAGACCGGCGCCCACGCCGCCGACCGCATCTCGCTCGGCACGCTATCGACGCTCGGCAACCCGAAAACCGTCCAGGCCGCCATGGCGGCGCTCGGCTCGGCCGCGTTGCGTAATGAAGGCTCGGGCGGCGGGCTCGATGCCGACAAGCTCGACGGCCAAGAGCTCGACGTCTTCTACCGCTCGAACACTTCCAACCCTTCGATCCGGATGGGCTCGGGCAGCGACACCAACTGGGATGGCATCGTATACAACGAGGGCGACAACACTCTGGCGTTCTACGCCGATCAAGAAGTGGGGAGAGATACGCCCCGCGTCCTGCTGGGACCTGGCTACATCGAGGCCGCCGGAGACCGGTTCTATGACAATGGCGACCTGACGGTTAAGGGAAAAGCCAAGGCGGGAACGCTCGAAGTCAGTGGCGGCGTGTCATTCGGCTCAGAGCTGAACATGCATAACAGCAATATCGTCAACGCCAATAAGGTCACGATCAACGACGAAGGCTTTGGCGAGGGCTTCATGCTGCCCAATTGGGAGTTTTCCGAGAGCGGCGGCAACGCCTACGTTCGCGACTCGAAAAATTCTCACATCGTGATGGAATTCGCGCCCGATTATGTCAGGGCGGTGGATGGTTTCTCTGTCGGGACAGGCGTCGATACCACCAAGTCGTTCTGGAATGGTAAAGGGATCGCGCTGGGCGATAACGATTCGGGAATTCGACAGTCGTCCGATGGCGTTATCGAACTGTGGGGGAACAACAGCCGGGCGCTTTACATCAACGGCGCTGGCGAGACGGTCGCAACCGGTGAACTCGTCGTTGGCTCTAGCAAGATCCGACTGGGCTCGGGAGGTTCCACCAACTGGGATGGCATCGTCTACGACGAGGGCGACAACACGCTGTCGTTCTATGCCGATCAGGAGCCAGGCAAGGACACCCCCCGCGTCAAGCTGGGGCCGGGCTGGATCGAGGCGTCAGGCCGTCGAGTATGGCATGAGGGTGATGTGACGTCGCAAGGCGGTAAATCCGGTGGCCGGCGACGATTGCCCAATGGTGATACCGAAATGTGGGGCTATGTCACGACCAATACCAGCGAAGGCAGCCCGACCAGTGTGACGTTCCCCTACTCCTTCGACTCGGCCTGCTACAACGTGTCGATCACTCCGGTGGTCAATCCCAATGTCGACGTCATTCTCGGCGTCAACGACTCTCCTTCGCGGACAGGATTTACTGCCTATGCATCGCGTCAGAGTGAAACGTCCGACTCTTCCGTACCCGGATTCTTTTGGAGGGCCATTGGCCGATGAGCGTCTACTTCTCCCCACATGAACACGGCTTCTTCGAAGACCACAACAGGCCGGATGACGCTATCGCGATCAGCGACGACGTCCACTGGTCGCTGGTCGAGGGCCTGGCACGTGGTGAGGTCATCGTCATCAACGACGCCGGCGAGCCGGAGTTGACCGAAAGAGTGATTTCCATCGCTGAACTCGCATCAGGGGCACGGGCCGAGATCGAAAGAGCCCTGGCAGCCGAACTCAACGCCGGCATGCCCTACACCCTGCCCGACGGCACCGAGGACGTGATCCAGACCCGCCCCGACCAGGATGAAGCGAACCTGCTCGGCCTGGCGATCGAGGCCCGCGACCTGCGCGCCGCCGGTGAGACCGGTGCCGTCATGTCGCTTCGCGCCAGGTCGAACACCGTCCACGCGCTCACGCCGGAGCAGATGATCGCACTCACCGACGCCGCCAAATCGTTCAAGCAAGCGATGCTGGCCAAGTCATGGGCGCTGAAGGACGCCGTCAGCGCCGCAGAAACGGCAGGCGATCGGCAAGCGATCGAGACCATCACCTGGACCACCGACACCACCACCGAGGAAATCGCATGAACCGTACCCACTTCGAACACGCACTGATCGGCGCCGTCATGATGCTGGTCGCCTGGGCAATCCTCGCCCTTCTCGATGTCCCGGGCGCGGCGCTGATTGCCTTCGCGATTCCCGTAGTTTGGTTTCTCGCCCGCGAATGCACCTCTCACGAGTACCGCCTCGGCGTCGCGCGTGGCTGGCGTTGGGGAAAGAAGCTGCCCGTCAGGTGGTGGGAGGGAGTCGCCCGCGGTTGGACGCGGGATTCGATGCTCGACTGGGTCACCCCGGCGCTGGTCTGCCTGCTGCTGCTCTACGCCATACAGCTCGGAATCGGTGCATTTCTGACATAGGCCGGCCGAAGTCCAGCCATCGAGAGAAGCCCGCCACCCGGCGGGCTTTTTCGTGCCAGCTCGTCCGGGCGTTGTAGATCACCGATCTACAACGCCCGCCGCTAGAGCTCTGCCACACGCCGCGCAAGCATGGCCGCACGCATGCACAGAATCACCAACCGCCCAGGAGCCGCCCATGGCCGATTACCATCACGGCACGTCAGTCACCGAGATCAACGAGGGGACGCGCACCATTCGTGTCGTGTCGACGTCGGTCATCGGGCTGGTCGCCACCGCCGACGATGCCGACGCCGAGACCTTCCCGCTCGATACCCCGGTCCTCATCTCCAACGGCACCACCGCGCTCGGCAAGGCTGGCACATCCGGCACCCTCGCCCGCTCGCTCGATGCCATCTTCGACCAGACAACGCCGGTCATGGTCGTCGTCCGCGTGGCCGAGGGCGCTGACGCCGACGAGACCAAGGCCAACATCATTGGCGGCGTGAACGAATCCGGCCGCAAGACCGGCATTCAGGCGCTGCTGGCCGCGCAGGCCCGCTTTGGCGTCAAGCCGCGCATCCTCGGCGTGCCCGAGCTGGACGACCAGGACGTCGCCGCCGAACTGATCAGCGTCGCCCAGAAGCTCCGTGCCTTCGCCTACGTCTCTGCCTACCGGTGCGCCAGCGTCGAAGAAGCGTCGATGTACCGCCAGGCCTTCGGCGCGCGCGAGGCGATGGTCATTTGGCCCGATTTCACCGGGTTCGACACCGAGACCCGACAGACTCGCAACCTGCCGGCCGTGGCTCGCGCCCTCGGTCTGCGCGCGAAGATCGATCAGCAGACCGGCTGGCACAAGACACTCTCGAACGTGGTCGTGGACGGCGTCACCGGACTGAGCGCGGACGTCTATTGGGATCTGCAGGATCCGAACACCGACGCCGGCATCCTCAACGCGGCCGACGTGACGACGCTCATCAATCGCGACGGCTTCCGCTTCTGGGGCTCGCGTACCTGCACCGACGATCCGCTGTTCGCGTTCGAGAACTACACCCGCACCGCCCAGGTATTGGCGGACACGATGGCCGAGGCGCATCTCTGGGCCATCGACAAGCCCATGACCCCCAGCCTCGCCCGGGACATCATCGAGGGCGTGAACGCCAAGTTCCGCGAACTCACCCGCCTGGGCTACCTGCTCGGCGGCCAGGCATGGTTCGACGCCGAAGTGAATACCGCCGAATCGCTCAAGGGCGGCAAGTTGTACATCGACTACGACTACACCCCCGTCCCCCCGCTCGAACACCTCGCACTGTGCCAGCGCATCGTCGACCGCTACCTCGCCGACTTCGCGTCGCGCGTGGACGCCTGAGCCGGCTTGGCACCGGAACCGTAAGGAGAAAGGAATATGGCACTACCCAGGATCATGAAGGACTTCAACGCCTTCGGCGATGGCAACAACTGGCAGGGGCTGATCCCCTCGCTGACGTTGCCCGAGCTGGCGCGGCGGATGGTCGAGTACGAAGGCGGCGGCATGGATGGCCCCATCGAGGTTGACCAGGGCCAGGAGCTGATGACGATGGAGTGGACCGCCGGCGGGCTGCTCATCGATGGCCTGTTCGACTCGTTCGGCTCGCCAATTCACGACGCCGCGATGCTGCGCATGACCGGCAGCTACGAAAGCGACGAGACCGGCGAGGTCATCCCCGTCGAGGTCGTGGTTCGCGGCCGTCACAAGACAATCGGCATGGGCGAGGCCAGCAAGGGCGACAACAACACGATCAGCGTCACCACCACGATCAGCTACTACAAGCTCACCGTCGACGGCGAGGAGATCATCGAGCGCGACGTCCCGGGCTACGTGTTCAAGGTGCGCGGAGAGGATCGCCTCGAGAAGAGGCGCCGGGCGCTCGGCCTGTAATTCATCGACACCACGCCCGGCCAGCGGCCGGGCCTACCCCTGAACCTGGAGCGACACCATGACCGAGAAGACCACCACCGCGGCGGACACCGACCAGGAAGCCGCCAAGAACCCCAACGAGACCGTCGTCGCGCTCGATTACCCGCTCAAGCGTGGCAGCAAGCAGGTTCACGAGATCGTCGTGCGCAAGCCAAAGGCGGGCGCGCTGCGTGGCGTCTCGCTGACCGACGTGCTGCAGATGGAAGTGACAGCGCTCAACAAGGTATTGCCGCGCATCACCGACCCCGCGCTCTCCGAGGCCGAACTGCGGGGCATCGACCCGGCGGATCTCTTCCAGCTTGGCGGGGCCCTCACCGGTTTTTTGCTGCCACGGAAGTACCGCGAGGAAGCGAGCGAATAGCGCTCCCCGAGCGTGTCGATGACGCCATGGCGGACCTCGCCATGGTGTTCCATTGGACACCGAGCGACATGGACGACATGCCGCTCGAGGAATTGACCGAGTGGCGGGAGCGCGCCCGCCTCCGCCACGAGCCCACCAGGACAACCCCGCAACGATAGGACGCCCGCCGATGGCCGGAGATCTGAAACTCAACGTCATGCTCCGCGCCATCGACAAGGTGACCAAGCCGCTCAAGAAAATCGCCCAGGGCACCGGCCACACCACCGATGCGCTGCGGGAAAACCGCGAGCAGCTCAAGACCCTGGAGCGCGCTCAGAAGGACATGCGCGGGTTCCGCGAACTCAAGCAGCAGTCGCAGGAAAGCGGCCGCGCGCTGAAACGGCAACAGGACGAGATCCGCGATCTCTCCCGCCGGATGAACGAAGCCGGTACCGACACCCAGGCGCTCGGACGCAAGCGACAGCAGGCCATCAAACAGGCGCGCACGCTCTCTCGCCGCTACGAAGACGAGCAACGCCGCCTGCGCGACCTGCGCTCGAGCATGACCCGCGTCGAGGGCGTCACCGGCAGCTACAGCGACCAGCAGGCCGAGCTTCAGCGCCGTATCCGCCGCACCAACGAACAGATCCAGCGGCAACAACGCGAGCTGCGGGAGGTGGCACGCCGGCAGAAGGCCGCGACAGAAGCGACCGACCGCTACCATCGCACCATCGGCCGATCCAACGGCATGCGCGGTGCCGCCATGACCGGGATCGGCGTCGGCGGCGGTGGCGTCTTCGCGCTGAGCGCCCAGGCACTCAGCGCCGAAGCGTCCGGGGCGAAGCTCGCCGCACAGTTCGGCGAATCGAGCGATCTCGGGCTCGACTACCAGGATGTCATCGCCGAGGTCTATGGCGCCGGACGTGGCGCGGACATGCAGCAGGTGACCGAGGGCGTCTCCGCTGTCGCCGCCGCGTTCGGCCCGCTGGACGATATCAGCCAGGAAAGCCTGACCGATCTCACTAAACGCGCGCTGACCCTCTCAGACGTGTTTGGTACCGATGTCGCCGAATCGGTCCAGACAGCACAGCTCATGGTGAAGAACGGTCTGGCGAAAGATGCCAACGCCGCCATGGATCTGCTCGGCGCCGGCTTCCAGCGCGTCTCCGTCGAGATGCGCGACGAGCTTCCCGAGATCCTGCACGAGTACAGTACCAACTTCCGCGCGCTCGGCTTCGATGGCCAGCAGGCAATGGGGCTGCTCGTCGATGCGGCCGGCCAGGGCAAGTTCGCCCTCGACAAGACCGGCGACGCACTGAAGGAGTTCACGATTCGTGGCTCGGACATGAGCAAAGCCAGCGTGTCCGCCTATGAGTCGGTGGGGCTGAACGCCCAAGCCATGTCCGATGCCATCGCCAGCGGCGGCCTTGCCGCGAGGCAAGCGCTGCAGCAAACCGCGAAGGCGATTCTCGCCATCGAGGATCCGGCCAAGCGCGCCAACACCGCCATCGCCCTGTTCGGTACTCCGATCGAGGATCTCTCCGTCGACCAGATTCCCAAGTTCCTCAAGGGGCTGGCCGGTACCGGTGAGGAGCTCGGCGACGTCGCCGGCACAGTGGGCGAGATGGCCGACGCGCTCGGTGACAACGCCATGTCGGCGTTGAAGCGCGTGCAGCGAGCCCTCTCCGGCGAGCTGATCCGCGTACTGCGCGACGTCCGCGACCAGATCATCGACGTCAGCGATGCCGTGGTGGGATGGATGAAAGACAACCCTGCGCTGGTATCCCTGATCATCAAGGCCACCGCCGCTATCGCGGCACTCGTCGCCATCTGCGGCGGGCTGACACTCGTCATAGCCTCCCTACTCGGCCCGTTCGCCGCCTCGCGCTGGGCGCTCGAGATGCTCGGCCTGCGCGCCAAGGGCGCCGAGTCGATGCTCGGCAAACTCGCCAAAAGCGGCATCAAGGCACTTGGCGGGTCGCTCAAGTGGCTTGGCCGCATCTTCGCTGTCGTCGGCCGGGCGTTCCTCCTTAACCCGATCGGTCTAGCCGTAACGGCCATCGCCGGCGCCGCGTATCTGATCTATCGCAACTGGGACGGCATCGCCGCGTTCTTCGCGGATCGCTGGCGCGACGTCAAAGCCGCGTTCGACAGTGGCGTCGGCGCCGTCATGCGCCTGCTGCTCAACTGGAACCCGCTCGGCCTCGTCTACAAGGGCATCATCGCCATCCTGCGCAAGCTGGGCGTCGAGGTGCCGGACAGCATCGCTACCCTGGGCGACGCCATCGTCAACGGCCTGGGCGCGGCATGGGAGGGCATCACCCGGCTCTGGGACTGGTTCAAGGAGGCACCCGGCAAGGCCATCGACGCCGTCGTCGAGCTGGTCAGCGACTGGGACCTGATGGACCAGCTCGAGGAGAAATGGGACGAAGCGATCGCCTATCTCAAATCGCTGCCCTCGCGCATGTGGAGCGCCGGCAAGGACGTGGCGGCCGGTCTCGGCGAAGGCATCAAGAGCGGCGCGTCCGCCGTTGCCGACCGCGCGGGCGACATGGCCGACGGCGCGATCCAGAAAGCGCGCGAGCTGCTCCGGATCCACTCACCGTCCCGCGCGTTCCGGGAGATCGGCGGCCATACCGTCGAGGGGTTCAACCAGGGGCTGGACCAGAAGCGGGACGAACCGGTGAAGCGTGTCGCCGAGATTGCCAGGCGTGTCACCCACGCCGGCGCCGGTATTGCCTTCGGCGCCGCCGCGCTACCGGTGGCGGCGATGCCCGAGATCCACGCCAGCCATAATGTGGCCCTGGACAGCCGGCCGCCGATGGCCACCGCTACACGCAACATCACCCTCGAGGGCGATTCGATCACGCTCAATGTCTACCCCAGCGAGGGTATGAGCGAGCGCGATCTAGCCCGACTGGTCGGCCAGATGCTCGACGAGCGTGATCGCCAGAAAGCCGCCCGAGCACGGCGCCATCTTTACGACAACGATTGAGGTAAACCGCGATGATGATGGTCTACGGCATGTTCGTGTTCTCGCTGGGCACCGCCGCCTATCAGGATTTTCAGCGCCAGACCCAATGGCGAAACGCCAGCCTGTCGCGAATCGGCAAGCGCCCCTCGATCCAGTTTCTCGGCCCCGGTACCGACAGGATCACCCTCGCCGGCGAGCTCTACCCCGAGTTCACCGGCGGCCAGGCGAACCTCGATCAGCTTCGCGCCATGGGCGAACAGGGGGCGGCGTGGCCGCTGATCGAGGGCACCGGCCGCATGTACGGGCTGTACACCATGGACTCGATGGACGAGAGCAGCGCCCGCCACTTCCGCGACGGCGCCGCCTCGCACATCACGTTCTCGCTATCGCTTTCACGCATCGACGACGACCAGCGCGAGCGCCTGGGCACCCTCTCCGGCGCCGCCCTGCGTGCGGCCACCGGGACGCTGTCATGAGCGCCGTCGGACGACCGGCCCGCACGCCGGATTATCGCCTCGCCATCGGCGGTGAGCAGATCACCCCGCACATTCGTGGCCGGCTCCAGCGCCTCACGCTGACGGATCGCCGTGGCCTCGAGGCCGACCAGCTCGACCTCGAGCTGACCGATGATGATGGCCAGCTCGCCTTCCCCCGTCGCGGCGTAGAGATCCACGTCGCCATCGGCTGGGTCGGTGAGCCGCTCACCGATCGGGGAACATTCATCGTCGACGAGGTCGAGCATTCCGGCGCGCCGGATCGGCTCTCCATCCGCGCCAGCAGCGCCGACTTCCGTGGGCAGTTTCCGGTGAAGCGCACGCAGAGCTGGCACCGCACCACGCTCGGTGACATCGTGGCCACCCTCGCCAAGCGCCACGGGCTCAATCCCAGCATCTCGCGTGAGCTCGGCACCGTCGGCATCGCGCATATCGACCAGACCGACGAGAGCGACATCAACTTCCTGACCCGCCTGGCCGAGCGCCATGACGCCATCGCCACGGTGAAAGCGGGCAACCTGCTGTTCATCCGTGCCGGCCAATCGACCACGGCCAGTGGCCTCGAGATCCCACCGATCGTCATTCGCCGGCAGGACGGCGACCGGCACCGCTACAGCGTGACCGATCGCGACAGCTACTCGGGCGTGGTGGCCGCTTGGCACGACACCGACGTCGGCGAGCGACGCGACGTCATCGCCGGTACCGATGACAACCCCAAGCGCCTGCGGCCCATCCATGCGAGCGAGGAAGACGCCCTCGCCGCTGCCAAGGCCGAATGGCAGCGCCTGCAACGTGGTATCGCCGAATTCGGCCTCATGCTCGCCGAGGGGCGCCCGGACATCTACCCGGAGACGCCGGCGCGCTGCGTGGGCTGGAAGCGTGAGATCGAGGAAACTAAGTGGCTACTGGTCGAGGTGCGCCACGATGTCGGCGATGGAGGGTACTCCAGCGAGCTACGATTCGAGATGAGGTCGTGAGCCTGATTTCGCGGGTTCAGGCGACTGAATCTCCAGCGCGAGGCCAATGATCTCGACCTGGTAGCTGTATCTCGCCGTCAGCCGTCTCATGACCAAAGTGGCCAGGGAAAGACCCAATACAAACGACAGCCCCCAAACGGCTAACCAGTCAACGAAGTTCGCCGCGGTGATTTCATGGCTGAAGGTTCTTGAGAAGATATTGAAGCCCCCTACTCTATCCACGAGGTTCAGGGAGAGAAACAGAAGCGAGAACGCGGCGGTTTTCGATCCGAACAGAAAGCTCATGCGTCGCTCCATCCTCGATACCCGTGTCTGCAGCCAGAGCTTCGTATAGGAGAGAACCTCGGAGGGGAATTGCCCGATGGACTCCACGATGTCTAAATCGTGTTCGAATGCGTTTTCCAAGTCCCTGTAAACAATGTGATTCCATCGCCGACAGTACCAAATGAACAATACCAACGGCGACAGTAGGGACAGCGTTGTGATCGCCATGCTTGCAAGCCCAACCCACAAGGCGAAACCAACCGTGCCAGCATCGAGCTCTCCCAGCCATTCCTGATAGGCGGCCAGCCCCGCCAGAATCGAGAACAGAAATAGACCCAGCCCGAGAGTGAAATTAGAGAAGGTGGAGACACCCTGCTCGAACGGTTGGCGATGTTTGTACGGACGGTAGATCTCCATCCGATCGAGCTCGGATAGAAGCTGCTTGCAAGTTTCCAGGGACATTGAGTTAAGTAATTGTGGATAAGATGTGGACGCGCGTGAATAAATCACGCGCTAATCATGGAGTTGTCATCGGGCGGCGGGTTATTCCGCAGGTGATCCTGGGCTTCTCGAATAATCTGGTCTTGATTCTCCATTCGAGGCTGGCACTTATCCGCCCACGGCCTACCAGGGTGCAAAACATCCCATTTTGGACGCAAGCCAGCGTGACGCCCTTTGCCAGGATCATGATTGCCAAAGCCATCGATTAGGTGATTCCAAATCGGAGAAAACTTGGCGATCAGCAACGACTCCCCCAATGGAATCCAGATGTCGTCGACCACCAGAAACCGATAAAAGAAATCCCCCATGTCGAGATTGTCGACCTTGGCGATGCTTTTCTTGTGATCGTTCAAGCGACGATAGAGGGTCTCGGTCGAATCCGGTGACAGCTTGCCCTTGCGAGCCCCCTCCGGCACGGCCTTGCCCACGTAGATCGGAGCGCTGAAGGTGTCGCCCCGGTTGCGCGAGGCGATCTCGTCGTAAGCGGGGAAATCCCCAGCGTAATAGATCGCGTAAACGCCAGCGCCGCTGAACCTCGATAGCTCCCCTAGGGGACGCACTGGCTGACGAAGCATGGCCTGTCCGACACTCTCGCCCAGATGCTTTTTATCGAGGGGATTGAACGGAATGATGTTATCGGTCATGCCAGCTTCCTATGACGCTGGTTCGCCAGTTGCCGCAGTTGAGTCAGCGCGAGTTGCTCCGCGACGGAGCAAGCCACCGCCCGCCCCAAGGCAACGGGAACCGCGTTACCTAGCTGGCGCATCGTTTCTCCCCACGCGCCATGAAACACATAGCTATCGGGGAAGGTCTGCAGCCGGGCCGACTCACGCACGGTGAAATAGCGCACGCTGCCATCATCTCGCACCATCATGTTCTCGCCACCCGGCACGCCATGATCTCCGGCTTTCAACGTCTTCGATGGCAGATCGAGCGGGCTGCCCGTGTGGCCAGGATAGACACGAGCCCCATCCTGGAACTTGTGATTCACGAAACTCTTGGCTCCGCGCTTGCGCGGATCGGGCACGTCCTGAAGTGCGTCGCGAACGGTCCTCCAGGGCTTACGATCCAGCGGGATGAAGCTATCCGACAACTTGCGAATGCGGGACTCGGAACGCGCCGGGCGCGCCGGCCGTTTTTTCAGCGAGATTCCGTGCCGGCCCCAGTACTCGCCCGTCACCCATTGGGAGTGAAGAAGCGCATCCTGCGAGTGCGTCGGCGTGGGGAACGACCACTCCGCGCCCAGATCGGCGCGAAAACCAACGATGAAGACACGCTCGCGCTTCTGGGGCACGCCATAATCGGCGGCGTTCACCAGTGTGGGCACCACGTTGTAGGTTAGCCCGTTGAAATGTTGCGCCCCGGAGGTCTTCTCTTCCTGCAGGCGCTTCAGGTGATCGGCCCACGTCTCGCCCTCGCGGCGTGCCACCTCGGGGAACTCGAGCTGAAGCAAGATGTACTGGTAGTAGTTCGCGAAGCTCGAGCGTGTCAGCCCCTTCACGTTCTCGATGATGAATGCCTTGGGCTTCAACCGGCGCACGACGTCGACCGTGGCCGGGAACATATCGCGGGAATCCCCGAAAGCCTTGTGCCGTCCACCCATGGAGAAGGGCTGGCAAGGCGGCCCACCGGCAAGAAGGTCGATATCCTCCGGCACGCCCGACCAATCGAACTCCCGCACGTCGCCCGACCAGAGAGGCCAACCCTGGACGAGGGGAAAGCCGTTGTTACTGTTCTCGCGAATGGTATCGCAAGCCCAACGGTCCCACTCGACCACGGCCAAGGACTCGAAGCCCGCCAGGGATACCCCCATTGCCAGGCCTCCGGCGCCCGCGAAGAGCTCAACCGATTTCATCATGATCTACTTCCGCTTCGTTGAGGAAATCACGCACGCGCCGCGCCGTGTCTTCCGGGGTGGATAGCTGGCATTCCCAAACGATCAACACTCGCCAACCCATCTCCTGGAGGCGAAGCTGGTTGCGCCGATCGCGCTGCCGGTTAGCCTCCAATTTCTCGCGCCAGAAGGATACCCGGCTCTTGGGCATGCGGGCCAGCTTGCAGCCTTCGTGACGATGCCAGAAACAACCATGCATGAACACCACGGCCCGCCGCGAGGGGAACACCAGGTCCGGCTTGCCGGGCAGGTACTTGGCATGCAACCGGTAGCGAAACCCCATGGCATGCACCATTCGCCGTAGCCGCATCTCCGGTTTGGTATCCTTGCCCCGCACGCGGGACATACGTTCGCTGCGCTCGCTGGGAGTCAGAGTATCGGTCATGTTGGCCTGTACCGTGGCAAGTCCTAACAGGCTAGCACTGGGTCAAGCCACATACCGCCGCGCCTGACTCACCACCACGCCCAGCAGCATCTCCTCCCGCGCGAAGAGAGACTCCCGCCCCTGCAGCGGTATCAGCCGCACCCGGCCGCCGATGCGCCAGGCTCTCGCCAGCAGGTGCTCCCCCTCTACCTTCGCGACGGTGAGATCCTCGTTGCCGATCATCCGACCTTCATCCGCGATCAGCACGTCGCCCTCGATCAGCGGGCCATCGAAGCCGGCGCCCTCCTTCAGCTCCACGGCGAAGCAACTCGGCGGGAAGCTCCCCAGGTCGTAGCCCGCCAACGCTGGATGCCCCAGCCCCATCATCACCGGCCCTAGGTATTGCACCTGCATGACGCTCCCCACGTATCCGACTTATCGTTACCTCGCGAACCTTGGTGGCTCGCTTACCATCATTACTGTATATTCATACAGCAATGCAAAAAAAGAAAGACTACCGCGCTAGGCGACGCTGGTTGGTGACTGGGCCGAGCCTCGCGATACAGCTTGGCGTTTCGGAACGATCGACGTGATACGAAGAAACGCGCGAAACGGGATGGAATTGAAAAGGATGCCAAAAGCCCTGAAACAGGCCCTATCTACCGTTAGCTTCAAATTGGTGTAATTGACACAAAACGTGACAACCGCCATGATTCGTTTCAACGAAAAGTTGAATTTTTAACCCGTGAGGCACGAATCTCGGCGGGTGAACACACCGCCCGAGCTCACGTGAAGGCGGTGTTCTGTTGGTATAGGGGAGGGTTCAGCATGACGACTGAAACCGCGATTCGGACAGCACAGAAAGCGCTCGATATAGCGTGGGATGGCAAGCTGCCCATCGACCCGACTGCCATCGCACGGAGCCTGCAAGTCACCAATGGCGACTCTCGTCTTGCCATCATCATGGAAGGCGACCCTTCGCTCGGGCCCCACAGCGGGCAAGCCGAGTATGTTATGGCACCCGGCGGGGACTACTATCGCTGCACGTATAACAGCCGCGAAGCATCCTATCGGCAGCAGTTCACCAAGGCTCACGAGCTCGGGCACGTGCTCATGGGTCATGTGGTACCGGGTAAAAGCCCTAAACGCGATACGACGTTCAACGCGCCCGCCGGTGATTGGGATGAGGTTGATGCCAACGCCTTCGCGGCCGAGCTGCTGATGCCCAAGGACTACGTGATCCAGATGGCGAACAAGGTCACTAACATTTCCAAATTGGCCGAGATATTTGGTGTCTCGCCAACCGCCATTCGATATCGCCTGCAGAACCTTGGCTTGCTCTAACCCGGCCATTGGCTGATAGTTGACCCATGTCTGTAGACTTTGAAGCCAGTGACAGCGCGGAGCCGGGCAAGCGAGACCCGGCGGGCGACGACTCATACGATGGCGCCCCAACGCGCCAAGGCATCGACGCGGAAGTTCTCAAGCGAAGAAGGGATGGGCGCCGAATGGCGCTCGTTTCCGTCATTGGCATGGGCATTTTCATTGCGATATTTTTTGGGATCGCCACGTGCTTTGCATGGCGATTTTTTCACCTCTATCTCAAGCACCTTCAACTGGTTGGTCACCGAGGTGGGCAACCAGCGCCAGGGCTGGATGGGCTATTGCCTTTCGTCGTCCCGATGATGCCCGCGTTCTTCTTCTCTCTGCTCGGATTGGTCACGCTCATCACCTGCACCCGCTTCATCACCTCCTATGTGAACTCGACGAACGACGACTCGGACGACGCCAACCTGATCGAGCGAATCGCGCGGAGCATCGCCGGTATTCTCCGGGAGCTAAAAGGCGGCGGATCCTAGGCCGGATTCGCCAACCCCTCATCATCCCCCTCGCCCGGCTTGTTAACGCGGGTTGAGACGGCCCAATGCGTAAACGCCTCCGCCGGCACGTGGCGCACGAAGCGCCGGATGGTGTCGCGATCGGTGAGCGCCGGATCGAGCCAGGGCTCGATGCTTTCATTGGTGAGAATTAGCGGCATCCGGTCGTGAACGTCCACCGCTGAACCGCGAGCGGGTTCGGTCAGTATCGCGACGACCCGCTTGCCGTCAGTGCAATTGATGAGATCAAATCGGTGTTTTCATAGAAGAGGATCAGCAACATTTTCTACCGTGAGTTGCATAAAGAAATGGCTGGGGTTCTTAAGATAAAGCAAGCTTCAAAAATCAATCGGAAAGCTAAGACTACATATGACATTGGCAACAATGCTAATGGATCACTGCAAATAATACTCACCTTCGGCAATGAGGGCCTTCCTATAATCGTCCAGCTCGTTAAAAAATCGTATTACGTCTTGCGTCCCTTTTTCATCATAGAAAATCTCTTTAGCCCTAACAAAAACCCCTTCGGCAATATATACATGCTCAATATGCGAAGAAAGATTTTGCATCTTCAATCTCAAACTAAACGGATTATTCAAAAGAAACATAAAATCTCCAACGCAAGGCTTGCCGCAAACCCATTGGCGATAAATAACTCTCTGCTGCGAACCCAAATGTAGCGTAATTTCGTTATCTGTAAAAAACCGCGAAACTGAAGATATATCGGTGACGTATACACCCCCAAGCTGTTTGTCAAACGATAACGGCAACCCATTGACCAAGCATGGAACAATCTTTGTTATACCATGATTGGAACCAAAATACTTTTCCAGTATTTCAGGATGCTTTTCCAATCCTGAACAAAGCCTTTGAATTTGAATAACATGTTCTTGATAATCATCTGACATATTTCTTGATGTGATGGGACTTCTGGGTATTGCCCTGTTTTTACATTCAAACACAAAAAGATGCGCGCCCCACTTTACAGCAAGATCAAACTGGTATTCTTCGCCTCGCCGATTTTCTTTTATCTTTTTCGGTTGAAAGCCTGATTCACTAAACAGCCTGAACAACCTATTTTCCAGTGCCTCACCTTTAGCTGATAACTTTTCTTTATTTCTACCGACATTAGAGATGACCAATTCGTGCAAAAGGGCCTCCTTTAAGGAGGGGCCATAAAGCATATATTGATCTCCAAACTTTATTAATGGAGTGTCGTATAAATCAATGGAAGTCACCCCAAAGGTAATATTTTCTAGAAACATCTTTGCAATACCTGAAGGCAAGCCCCTTTCAACAAGTAATCTCTTGAAAAAATCCTTGTCTTTGATAGGTAGCAGTGATAAAGCCTCTTCCTCAACATAGTTTTCTCTGATGAAATCCTGTAGCGTTGCGTAGCCCTCTAACCATTGTTCTAGGGTCAACCCTAAACACTTGTTCTTTTCATCATCTAAAGACAGAGAAAGCACCCTCTCAGTGACATACCTGCTGGAAAGTCTATTGAGGAGACCTTGATCGCCCCCCCGTTTTGTTGCTGACAGGTGCTCATAAGTAGTGAAATAAACTTCATTCGCGAGCTGACGCACTCTATGTTCCGCACTGACTTCGTAATATCTCAACACTGTTGGACTTTCAATATCTAAATGCTCTCTGACATGCTCCTTGAACTCGTCAGGCACTTTTTGATTGCTATCTGAATAATTCCATGCACGACCACAATGCCTAATATCTTTTTGCATCGTATCAAAGGCTTTCCAGGTCATTGCATTTAAATTTAGCGCGCTTATTTTTACGACCTGATTTTCATCAGGGCTCTTAAACACTCCAAAGTCAAAAGCACTACCCCTCTTCAATTGTTCGATAAACCCTGTGCTCTTTAGCACAAGAAACACAGATCCAAAAACTACAGACATTGCAGAGTCAGGATGCACCTTATTACCTAGACTATCTTCAATTAAATGCGCTGAATTCATGTCGATAACATTCGACACAGAATTCTCTTCTAGGATGTGTCTTGCCTTCCTACCGATGGCCAAATAATCTTCCGCCGCTCTGACTAATGATGCAGAAACAAGCTCGACAGCAGTCATCTCCTTGACGGCCAGAGTATCTGCGCGCCAGTTGAAGAGGTGCAAAAAGTAGGCGTTAATTATAGGAATAATGCTAATTTTTTTGCATGCGTCAACATAGGATTCAGGATGGTTGACTTTTATCTCATGATTTAAACCATCAATAAAAGATTTAACCCATGATGTTTTTTCAAAATCACCATCTTGCACAACTAGATTTTCATTTCGTAAAACCACGTCTACAAAACTGTCTAAACTTAACTCCCGAAGCACCTCGCCACATAGCTTTACTGACTCCTGAAGATTTTCTGATGTCGAGATTTTTTTGAACTTTTTAAGTTTACGCTTAGTCATTTTCTCTCAAAACCTGCCAGGTGCACCCATAAAAAAATATTAATATTTCGAAGAAATATCCTGCCCTCACAGGCCATAGCACCTCGTGCCACATGTGTTGCTAGATTGCGTGTAACTAATAATACCCATGTGTCGAGCCAAGCGTCTTATTTATTATTATAAAAGCCTTCCCACCTTCCGCCATGCCTGCCTGATGATTTCCACTTCCTCCGGCTGCACCAGCTTCCGCTCGTAGGCCGGATTGTCACTGATCAGTATCCACGTGCCGCTGGCGACGCACTGCACCCTCTTTGGTCGTACGAGAAAGCCCATACAGGGTATGGGCGTATCTTCTCAATCAAAGCTGAACGACTTCTTGTTGCTGGCCGCCTGACTTTCCATCTGGACACAGCTCTCGAGCAAACTATAGCTACCAGAGCCACCGACGGTGGCCACATCATCGCAACCGCCACGGATGTTGGCAGGAATCGATGACCACGCGCCTTTCAGGTGGTCGTAGGAAGACTGCTCCATCTGAATGCAGCTGTTGTAAAGCGAATTGCTGAGATCCCCCGTAATACTCGCCACCTCCGTGCAGTGGCTCTCCACATCGTAGCGAGGGATTGAATCAGCGTTGGCCGCGCCCACGACCAACGAAAGGCATAACAACCCAGGTAGAATGAGGCGCTTCATGGAATCACCTCATGCAATGCTTTGGACGTAGGCCGGCGGAACCTGGCCGTAATCGAAAGATTCCTTTTCCTGCTGACCACTGTTCATCGCAGCACCGAAGATTGCCAAGCCGATGAAGTAGATGATCGGCGAGACGACCAGGCTGACGATCAGTTGGGTAATCCCCATGCCAGTACGCCCGCGCGTGATGACCACGATCGCCACGATGAATGCGACGAAATTCAATGGGCAGCCCACGAACAGGCCAATACCTGGAACGGGTAAGAGAAAGCAGATCCAAGCAACGATCAGAAGCGCCCAGACAGCTTTGACGGGAGCCGACTTGGTCGCATCGGCGGAGGTGGTAACGTCAGACATTTGATTTCCCTTGCGTAATGGCGTGGCTCTATCGGCCACTTCTTTTGCCGTTTGAATATGGAGTCTATGACTCCTAGTTATCGGCAGATCCTTGGTATTTCTAAATCAAGCAATCTCCCCCATCCGCGTCCGCACGCGGCCCATCACGTGGACCTCCTGCATCCTGTCCGGGGCGATCATCTCTTTCTCGTAGTAGCTGTTGTCGCTGATTAGCAGCATCGCGCCGCCGGCCAGGCGCTGCAGACGCTTGATGCGCAGCTCGCCGCTCACCCATACCAGGAACACCCCGGCCTGGGCGAAATTGGTGTCGTTGAGGTCAATGAACACCCAGTCGTCGTCGAACAGCGTCGGCTCCATGGAGTCCCCGCGAACGCGAATGCCGGCGAGGCGGGCACCAACGAGACCCATTTGAGTCAGCGTCTCGAAGTCGATCGTGAAGGTGCCGACAACGCTTTCGTTCTCAAGCGACCGCCCAGCTCCAGCGGCGCCCTCAACATCGTAGAGAGGCACGCCAGTTCCAGCCGAAGCCCGTGACGGAGCAAAGGGGATGGCTGATGCGGACTCACCGCCGGCGCGAATCCCAGTCAGCACGTATTGGACGTCCACCCCAACGGAAGATGCAGCCTCTAGATACTCAGCTCTAGGGCTACGCTCGCCACTTTCGTAACTTGCCTGTGCACGTTTGGACACACCACAAGCGCGCGCAAACTCCTCTTGAGAAAGAGAAATTCGCAGCCTCTCATGTTTTAGGCGCTCATGAATGTGCACCATCTTGCATTCTTCCTTTGACAAATGCTCGTACGAGCATTAGGTTTCTCGTTAATGCACAAACGTGCACAAAGGAACGTTCCAGCATCTGGCTCGGTGCGAGCTCCACAGTTGCACACAACTCCACAAAGGAGATTAACACATGAACGTGCACTCACCGGTAACGCGATCACCCAACGGTTGTAGCTGCCAAGTCATGACCCAGATCACTCCACAAGAAAGGGATCAGCTCAAAGAAGTGGCAACGTCCGAAAGCCGCTCCCTTGCAGCGACTGTCCGGCTCCTGACTCTGCGCGGTTTGGAGTTGTACCAGAAAGAACATATCAAAGCCGTCTCCTGACCCGCACAAGGAATCGTCGCCATGTACCAGGACCCGAAGCGTGTTCGTCAACGCGTCACCGTCTATCTCGATCAGTACGAGGTCGATGTCATCCAGTCGTTCGCCAACCTCTACGGTCTCTCCCGAGCCGAGGTGATGCGCTCGATGATGATGAAGGAAGCGGCCGAGCTTCTCGGTATCGGCGACGTCCGGGATACCGGTGTGGGCAGTATCAGGGCAAAAGCAGGCTGACCCAAGCACCACATCCGGCACCACATCCACCGTGCAAAACGAGACGCCCCCATGCCGCAGCAGACCTTCGACATTCATGAGTTCCAGGAAGAGACGCTCGAACGGGTGCGCCAGCAGGAGGGCCTGGAAACCCGCGATCAAGCAGCGGAACTCCTCGTGAAGCGGCGTTTGCGAAGGGGTGGCTTCGAGCTCACCGGCCGAGGCCGCGCACTTTACCCAATTCAAGGAGGTTCTCGGTGAGGATCTGTTGCCCGCACTGCGGCGAAGCGTCGATCACCCGCACCAGCAAGCGCCCGTCGCCGACGCTCTACGAGGTCTACGCGCAGTGCATCAATCCGGCCTGCGGCTGGGGCGGCAAGATCTATGTCGAGTTCGCCAAGACGCTGACGCTGAGCCGCGACCCGAATACAGACATTCGCATCCCCATGGAGCCCGGCCATCGCCGCGCCTGTATGGAGCAACTGGCCGCGCTGAACGGCTGACCGCTAACGCAACGCCCCAAAGGGCTCATCTCAGGAACGACACCATGACCATCACAACGCTCTCCGCCGGCCCCCGGGCCCGGCAGCTACCCCAACTCGACCCGAAAAACGCCGCGACCGGTTATCTCCTGCGCTATTGCCGGGGGCTGAACCGCCGCGAGGCGCTCGAGAACTGCACCCATTTTCTGATGAGCGAGCACGCCATGCCGGAAGCGAAAGCGGAGCTCGCCGCGATTCACGCCAGTGCCGAGCTGGAATCGCTCAATCATGTCGCGTGGCTAGATCTCGAATCCAGCACCGAGCATGTCGTCGTGCTGCGTACCGCCGGCGGCCTACCGATCTCGTTCACCGTTGGCGACCTGCTCGCCACCCGAGAGCAAGCCCGAGACCGGGGTGCGCTTCGCGTCGTTCGCAGCCGCCCCCTGCAGTAACCCCCACGCCCCCATTCGGAACGCGAGGTCTCACCATGGCAGCCGCGACTCAGACTCTCCCCACCGAGGCAAAACGTCACCTGTCGGTCGTCCAGCCGGATGGCCGTGCCGGCTTCGGCGCCCTGCGCGCCGAGCTGCATGCCCGCTGCGCGGACAAGGATCTGGCCGAACTGTGGGCGGACATGCCGACCAACGAGCGCAAGACGGTGCTGGCCAGCGCCCAGATGCAGGCCCGAGATTCACTGCGCGGCATCGGCGAGATGAGTCGGGCCGAGCGCGATGCGATTCGCGCCGCCATCGGTCGCATGAGCCGCTACGCCCAACGCCTGGGCGAGCGGCTCAAGGGCGAGAGCCCGAATCGGGAACTGGCCGCCAACGCCCGCCGGGCCCTCGCCGAGGGTGACACCAAAGCGGCACTGCACTGGATCGCTCTGATCGAAACGGGGGCGCAATGAGCGCCATCGAACGCTCCCGCCAATGGGGCACGGTCGACTGTCTGCCGTGGCGCGAGGCGATCTTCGAGCGCTTCCCCTCGCTGGCCGAGGATCTGGCCGCCGGCTTCCTGCACGTCGCCAAACGCTACGGCAACGCAGCGGGCAACCGCTGGCTGGCCCGTCAGGCGTCCGATCTGATCGAGCCGGCGCACGTCTACAAGCGCTTCCCGGTCATCGCCGACGATCTGCAGCGTGCCTTCATTGGCCGGCGCAATGCCCAGCCCACCACCATCGAGGGCATCCGCGCCGGTTGCGACTGGCTGCGCGTGGTGGAATCCCGCCTCAAGATTGGCGGCCTCAACGCCACCCACGACGATGACGCGCTGGTCGATTACGCCCGGGCGCAGGCCCGGGCCGTCGAGGACGAACGCAACAAGCTGATCGGTGGCATCGCAGAGCACAACCGCCGCCTACGTCTCGGCCTGCTGCCGCCACCCCGGCGCGTTCGCCAGCCGCGTGGCACTTCGCTCTCTGCCCAGTCGCGGTCCATGGCGCACCAGATCGCAGCGGCGCGCAATCCGCTGACGCCACCGCCGGGCGGTATCCCGCTGATGGCGGTGTTCCGTTGGGAGCGAGCGCCGGTCATGAGTCTGGCCGTGGCAGATGAGATGGCGGCCGCCGCCGCGCGCAAGCGCGCCACACTCCACGGTATCGCGCCGCCGCCGGTGAATCAGAAAGCCAGCGTGCAACTGGCCCGGCTGAGCTGCCCTAGCTTTTGGCGCCGCAAGCTGCGCCGGCTGGCCGGGCGACGTCTCGAGCAGGTCCAGCGCGAGGCGTACCGCGTCCACGCCCAGGCCGGCATCTACTGCAGCGACATGACCATCGAGCGCCGCCGCGCCCAGCGTGTGCGCAACCGCACGCTGCTGGAGACGCTCGAGGCGATCAATCAGGAAGGCCAGACCTACACCCTTGCCGAGCTCGCCGAACTTGGGCTGGCCAATCCGGACCATCGCCGCGCGGAGCTGATGCTGCGCATTCGCGATACCGAGGTCGAGGCCCGCCGCCTCGGTCATGTCGGCATGTTCTACACCGTCACCGCGCCCAGCCGCTTTCACCCGGTCAACGCTAACCGCTACACGGACCGCAAGGGCCGGGAGCGCTACCGCTGCCGCCGCAATCCGAAATACGACGGATCGAACCCACGTGAAGCGCAGCAACACATCCAGAAGGTATGGGCGAAGACTCGCGCCAGGTTGGCGCGCGCCAAGCGGGCCATCTATGGCATCCGCGTGGTGGAGCCCCACCACGACGGCACGCCGCACTGGCATCTGCTGGTGTGGATGAAGCCGGAGGACGTGGAGGCCGTCAGCCAGACCCTGCGCGATTACGCCGAGGAAGAGTCGCCGGAAGAGCTGTTCAACCGGTTCGGCAAGACCACCGCCCGCTTCGATGCCAAGCGCATCGATTACTCGAAGGGCACGGCCGCCGGCTACGTGGCCAAGTACATCTCGAAGAACATCAACGGCGAGCAGTTCGCCCGGGCCGGCATCGATGGCGACGAGTTGGACCGCTACGGTCACGATCTCAACAGCGCCGCCCCGCGCATCGAGGCATGGGCCGCCTGCTGGGGCATTCGCCAGTTCCAGTTCGTGGGGCTGCCCAGCGTCACCGTCTGGCGCGAGATCCGCCGCCTCACCGAGAAGCAGGAAGGCGAGCTTCGCAAGTGGGAGGAAGCCACCAACCCGCTGCCCCGCGCGGCGGCCACCTTCCACCGCATCCGCGAAGCCGCCAACGCCGGCCAGTGGGACCGGTTCCTCCGCCTGATGGGCGGCCCCAATACGCCGCGCAAGCTGCAGCCGATCAAGCCGTGGTCGATCCCCGCCTTCCGCACCGGCAAGGGCGACGACGACTTCAGCCACGCCACCGGCGAGCAGCATCGGGAGTTCATAGAGCGCGGCCGCTACGGCGACGAGATCAAGGTGCCGAAGGGCCTCGCCGTCAGCGATGGCAAGGGCCGCGTTTCCGAGTACCTGACGCGCCTCTATCGCTGGAACGTGCGCCCGAAGCGTGCCGCCGCGTCGGGGTTTTTGGGAGGCGGCGAAGCCGCCGACCCTTGGACTTGTGTCACTAACTGTACGGACCCCGGCACGGGGGCCGGCCAAAGCCTCATCCCTCGGAGCCTGCTGACTCCGAAAGAACTCACCCCGGAGGAGTTGGAGGCCCAACTCCAACGCTATCGAGAGTGGCGCGCCAGCGAACACGTCCGCCAAGAGATGGAAGACGCCGACCTCGAGCACCGAATGATCCAGGCCGCCGTCCGGCGGCACAAAAACTACGCCCCGCCGGTGAGGCAGGGCACCCCCGAATATTTCCCGGAAGGGATCTGACAACAACCGCGCCACGCAGGCGCTGAAGGAGAGAGGATGCAAACCCAGCAACACACCGATCGCGCGGTACCGCGCGGCACCCTGCAGGACGCCGGCGAACTCGCCGTACTGGCACCCAATACAGGCGAAACCCGTCACCGCTACGCCATGGTGATCGCCTTCGACAGCGAGGAAGCGCTACGCCAGGCCGTCACCAGTCACCGCTGCGCGTACCGCGACAGCCAAACCGTGGAGGAACTCAGCCATGGCTGATATCGCCGACAACGCCGGTGAAATCATCGAGCGCCATCTCGCCCACTCGCTCGCTCGACACCAGCTACCGGTGACCGTCGCCGGCGCGATGGAGATCGACTGCGAGGAATGCGGCACCGAGATCCCGAAAGCCCGGCGCCAGGCCGCGCCCTGGGCCACCACCTGCATCGACTGCCAGTCGATCCGCGAAGCCAGGGGGCGCCATGTTCGGTGAACGTATCAAGGGGCCGGCGAAAGTCGCGGCCTTGCTGATCCTCGCGCTTGCGATCGGCGTCGCTCTTCAGCTCGGAACCGCGCTGGCTTCTCGCTTCATGCCACGCATCGAAGTGATCGAGATCCACGCGACTGGTCGCGCCGAGACGGCGGACATGACCATTACCGATCCGCGCCCGGCGATGCCGGGCCGGTACCAGTACTGAGAGGTCGAACGATGGCTGGCAATCACCATGCCCGCGCTGCGGGGATTCTCTGCCGGGATCCAGCTTTCAGGCGCTACCTGGATCAGCGAGCCCGCGCCAAGTTCGGCGCGGATGTGCCGGACGGCACACACAGCGAACAGGACGCCGGCGACTGGATCCGGAAGGCGTGCCGCATCGCGAGCCGCGCCGAACTCGATACCAACCAGCAGGCCGGCGCGACGTTCCGGCTGATCCAGAACCGATTCAATCGCTGGAGAGCGAGAAACAAGGAGGCGTCATGAGAGCCACACAGCCTAACCCTGATCAGGCAATCGCCGACGCGCTGGCGCGCGTCAAAGCGGGCGTGGATCCGTCGATGATCGAGCTGCCCGACATCGTGGTGTTCCCGCGGCTGATCCCGGCCATGCCGGCGACGGCGAGAAAGGCGCGTGGTACCGGTACGCTGCTGGGCCGCCCCGGGCCGCGCTTCGTGAAGCGAGGCCACCAGGTCCGCTATCGTCTGTCGGACGTGTATGAGTGGCTGGAGTCGAGCGAGAGCTACGCCAGCACGGCAGAAGCGGCAATGCACCGTGCTGCCACTGCCTCAT
Source organism: Salinicola acroporae (assembly GCF_003206615.1). GTDB lineage: Bacteria > Pseudomonadota > Gammaproteobacteria > Pseudomonadales > Halomonadaceae > Salinicola > Salinicola acroporae. The sequence goes on from NZ_PZJW01000011.1 coordinate 72,967, forward strand.
GACTGCGGAGAACCATCCTTGCCACGCCCGATCTGAGCGAAGAGCTGCACCGCTTGACGCTTGTGATCGGGCTGGAGGTGAGCGTAATACTTGATGGTGGTCTGGATATCGGAATGCGCCATCAGCTTGCTCACCGTCAGCAGATCAACGCCAGCCATCACCAACTGACTCGCGAAGTTGTGGCGCAACGTGTAGAGCGCCAGGTCTTCATGCAGCCGGCCCAGCTTTCGAACGTTCCTCCACGGGCCGCGCATGCCACTCTTGCCCAGTCGCTTCCCCGATGTCGGCGACGGGAACACATAGCCGCTCCGTGGCTTCCCCTGCTGCTCCCACCACGCTTTCAACACGGCCAGCACGTCATCCGATAACGGGAACGTCTGCGGCTCCGGTGTCTGGTGCGCCGTCTTCTCGATGATCTTGCGAATCGTCCCGAACTCGAAATTGATGTGCGGCCACCGTAGCCCCATCAGATCCCCAGGGCGAAAGCCGGTGTAATACATGGTGAGCAACCAGGGGGAGACGTGATCGACGTAGGCGACGCCGTCGAGATCCGGCAGGTAGCCTTTGCCGTGGGCTCGGCTGTTGCGGCGCCGACGACGCTTCTCTCCCTGATACGCTTCCAAGCCTGCGAAGAACCGACCAACTTCGTCGGGCTCCAGGTAGCGCCGGGCTTCGTCCTCCTCGAGATCCTCCTCCGTGAGCGCTGGCTTCTGGAGGCGAACGCCGCTGATCGGGTTGGCGGGGATCACTCCACGGTGAGCGGCGTGATTCAGCAGCGTCTGCAACGCCCCGTAGGATCGGGAAAGCGTCGAATAAGCGAGACCCCGGACGGGTGGCTCGGCATTCAGGTCGCTTGTCTCCATCTTCGCTTGCCAGCGCTCGACATCGCCGCGGTCGAGCCCATCCATCGGACGGTTGAGCCAGTCGGGAAAGTCACGCTCGATCCGCCTGAGCGTGGCGTCGCCATCCTTGCGACGTCGCTGGTGATCGGCGTAATCGCCCCGCAGGTAGACGCCCAGCGTCTGCTGCTGTCGGTAAACCGCCTGGGCTTTCGCCTCCTCCAACACCGCCCGGGGGTCGCCACCACGTGCCACGATCCCAAGCGTCTCGCGGGCGGACTCACGTGCCTGGGCGGCGGTCAGCTCCCCATACCTGCCGAGCGTCAGAACCCGCCGCGTGTTTCCCGTGTTGTAGTAGGAGACACGCAACGCCAGGCCTCGCTGCCCAGCGCGCACGTGATAGCCTCCCAGCTCGCTATCCCACACCTCATCGCCGTTCGGCAGCTCGCGCGTGAGGCGATCGAGCGCCCGCGTAGTCAGCTTTTCGGTGGTTTTACCCATGGCCGTTTCTAGGTTCCATATAGGTTCTGAAAGGAGGATAAAACCGGATAAGTTCGGCAACAACCGGAAAAGACAGCATGCGCGTAACGCGTTGATTTAAATTGTATAGAGTTTTCCACTTGAGATTGTGGTTATCTCAAGTTATCTTATCCACAGGCCTTCGGGAGGCAGAGGTCGTAGGTTCGAATCCTGCTATTCCGACCACCGTATTGCAAAACGCCCGCTCAGGCCCTGCCTGGCGGGCGTTTTTACGTCTGGCCGACGAAGTCGTCCTGCAATGCGCCGCGCATCGCCACCCTGATGCCCGGACGTGCCTCGCGCTGACCTCGCCCGCCGGTCCCACCTAAGAAGCATGGGCAAGCGCGGCCACACTCCCTAAAGTGATAGAGGAGAGTGATGCCGGAGACTGGCTGGAGCGAATCAAGGCGTTCCAGCCCGGGTAGCACGACGCAGAGTCTACGAAGCCGGCGCCTTGTGAAGCCGCTCATCGGGCAGCATCCTCGCCTCTCGCCACCAGCGCTTGCCAGGAGCCCGTTCGCCACCGGCATGCCCGCCAGGAGAATCCTCATGTCCACATGGCTTCGCACCACCACCATCGCGCTCTGCCTTGCCTTGGCCAGCGCCGCGCAGGTCAGCGCACAGGACAGCGAGGCACCGCCCCCCTGGCCGGCGAAAGCCGTCGAGGCGTCCCAGGCGCAGTGCCGCGCCAACATCACCGCCAGTGGCATTGAGGGGCCCAAGGTCGAGCGCTACTGCGAATGCGCCACCAAGGCCCTGCAGGCGCGTTTTTCCGCAGCGGAGGTGCGCAAGATGCAACGCAACTACGATCCAGGCGATGGCGAAGACAGCCGCCCCCCCGAGCTCGACAAGACGCTCGACCAGTGCTCGCCGGTTCTCGAGTCCCAATAACTCCTGGCGGCTGCACACGCCTTGCAGCCGCGACGCGATCGTCCTAGACAAGAGCATGAGCAGGTAAGCGCAGCGAGTCGCACCACCGCAGCGGCCATCGTGGAACGCCTGGCCTGTCGGCACACCAAGGCAGGCGCCATCGACCGTCGATCTCGAGGATACGATTGCATGACGCACGCCACCGCACGCCGGGTTCGGCGCCATCGGCTTCCCGTCCGGCTCTGGCACTGGTTCAATCTTTGGTGCCTGATCGTACTGCTGATGAGCGGCCTGCAGATATTCAACGCTCACCCCGCACTCTACTGGGGCAGCGCTTCGGATTTCTCCGACCCCTGGCTGGAGATGTACGCCATCCGCGGCGCCGGCGGCGAGATCCAGGGCCAGACCGCACTCGGTCCCTGGGTCTTCGATACCACCGGCGTGCTCGGCTACTCCGGCCACGGCGACCAGGCCAGCTTTCGCGGATTCCCGGCCTGGCTGACCCTGCCGAGTCATCAGTACCTGACCATGGGGCGACTCTGGCACTTCTTCTTTGCCTGGCTATTCGCCGGCGCTGGCGCGATCTTCGCTCTCTACGTCCTGTTCAGCGGCCACCTGAGACGCGATCTCTGGCTACCGGCGGCGCAGTGGCGCGGCCCGGTGCTGGCCGATCTGCTCGACCGTGCCGGCGTCGGGCCGCGGGCCCGCTACGTGGTCTTCCACTGCATGGACCAGTTGGGGGGCGAGGACTATTACTACGAGAGCCTGGATCTGAACGAGGCGCGCCACCCGCAGACGATACTCGCCTACTCGCTCAACGACGAGCCGCTACCCATCGCCAACGGCGCACCGCTGCGACTGCGCGCGGAGCGCCAGCTAGGGTACAAGATGGCAAAGTATCTCTCCTCGATCACGCTGGTAGAGAGCTTCGAGTCCATCGCGGGAGGCGCGGGCGGCTACTGGGAGGACCGAGGCTACACCTGGTATGCCGGCATCTGAGGGCGGCGACACCGTCGTGCCGCGGCGGGAGCGATGCTTGACAATCTCGCGCGATCGACTGAACTCGAGATAGCGGCTTTCTCAGAAAACTTAGCCCGATGGCCGCCCCACGATTCGCAAGGAGAAGGATTCTCATGCCAGCTATCCACGCCACTCGCGCGCTTCGCATGGTGCTGTTCGGGCTGACCGTCGGCTGCTTCGCCGCCAGCGCCCTTGCAGCGCAGAACGCTCCCAACCACCTGCGCGGCACCATCACGGCCGTCGACGACGACGGCATTACCGTCGAGTCCCTCACCGATGGCAGCAGCCACCGGGTGACGATCGGCGACGACACCCGACTCGCCGCCGTCAGCAAGAGCAGCCTAGACGAAATAGCAGAAGGAACGTTCATCGGCACCGCCAATATGCCCGGCGAGGATGGGCAGCCGGCGACAGCCCTGGAGATGGTGATCTTCCCGGAATCGATGAACGGCACCGGCGAGGGCGACTATCCCTGGGACATGCCGCGCGGCGCCACCGAGGGCGGATCCGGCGGTGAAAAACTGGGCGGCAGCGGCAGTGGCTCGACCATGACCAACGGCACCGTCAGCGCCACCGACAGCGGTGGCAAGATGGGCGGGGCCTCCAGTGGCTCGACCATGACCAACGGCACCGTGAACCGTGCCGCCGACGAAGACGGCATGATGACGCTGACCGTCGACTATGGCGATGGCAGCAAGCAGATCCGCGTGCCAAGCGATATTCCCACCGTGAAGGTCAGCAAGGGCTCCATGGACGATCTCAAGCAGGATGCGGCGGTCTTCGTCGCCGGAGACATCACCCAGGATCCGATCGAGGCCAAGGCGGTCATCGTCGGGCGCGATGGTACCGTGCCACCGATGTGAATCACCGCCGCAGCCGGCCGCGCCCTCCCGCCTGGCCGCTGACGAGACCCGCTCAGGCGTCGTCGCGCATCCCTTGCCGGCGACGTGCCTTGTTGCGCCGATAGCGCCGTACCAGCGCCAGCCAGCCGGCAGCCACCAGCATCGCGGCAAGCGTCACCCCCTGCCAAGGTCTCGCCTCATCCCCCAGCACGGTTTCCAGCGTGATGATCAGGATGAAGCCCGCCGCCTGGCTGGCGATGGCCATTCGTCGCAGGCCGTCTCGTTGACTTGTTCCCGCCATGCCTCCTCCTCGAGCCCCGGAATGGACGCCGGCGCAGTGTAACGCCGTTGACCAGGCATGCCGAACCCTTCAGTGCTTAAGGCCGCCCCCGGTTTAGGCTAGAATGCGTCGCCCATTCGATCCGTTCCCGCAGCGTACACACGACCGAGGCACCATGAGCGATTTCTCTCCCGGCCAGCGTTGGATCAGCGACGGCGAAACCGAGCTCGGACTCGGCACCATCCTCACCGTCGATGCACGCAGCGTTACCGTGCTGTTCACCGCCAGTCAGGAAACCCGCACCTACAGCGCCCGCCAAGCCCCCCTGACCCGCGTCGTATTCGGGCCTGGCGATCGCATCGACACCGCCGACGGCGGACAACTGGCCGTCGAGCGCATCGAGGAGCGCGATGGGTGCGTGATCTATCATGGCCAGACCGACGACGGCGAGACCGTCTCGCTCAGCGAAGCCAAGCTCTCCGATAGCATGCGTTTCCACCAGGCCCAGGACCGCTTGCTGACCGGGCAGGTCGATCGCAACGACTGGTTCGAATTGCGCTACCGCTCGCTGCACCACCACCAGCGCATCGCCCGCAGTCCGGCGCTGGGGCTCGCGGGACCCCGTATCGATCTGATCCCGCACCAGCTGTACATCGCCGACGAGGTGTCACGGCGTCACGCGCCGCGGGTGCTGCTTGCCGACGAAGTCGGATTGGGCAAGACCATCGAAGCGGGCTTGATCCTGCATCGCCTGCTGTTGACCGGTCGCGTCGATCGCGCCCTGATCCTGGTGCCCTCCAGCCTGACGCACCAATGGTTGATCGAATTGCTGCGCCGTTTCTCGCTGTCGGTCACCCTGCTCGACGAGGCTCAGAGCGAGGCGTTCGACGAAGAGAACCCCTTCGAGAGCGGCCAGTGCATCCTGGCCAGCCAGGAGTGGCTGTTCGCCAACCCCCACCGGCAACGCCAGATCGAGGAGTGCCAGTGGGACCTGCTGATCGTCGACGAGGCACATCACCTCGACTGGTCGCCGCAGGCGGAAGGGCCGGGGTATGCCTGCATCGAGAGGCTCTCGGCGCGTATCGCGGGCCTTCTGCTGCTGACCGCGACGCCGGAGCAGATGGGGCTTGAGAGCCATTTCGCCCGACTGCGTCTGCTCGACCCAGACCGCTATCACGATCTGGAGCGTTTCCGTGAAGAGGAGGCTGGTTACACGGCCGTGGCGGCGGCGATCGAGGCCCTCGAGCAGCTACCGGGAGACGCCGCTGCTCGCGATCGCATCGGCGCCATCATCGACGACGGCGACAGCCGCGCGCTGCTCGAAACGTTGCTGAATCCCGAAAGCGATATCGATCAGCAGCAGAGCGCCCGACGCCAGCTGCGCGAACAGCTACTGGATCGCCATGGCACCGGCCGCGTCATGTTCCGCAACAGTCGGCGTCATGTGGGAGGGTTCCCCGAGCGTCACCTCCATGTCGCGTCGCTGCCGATGCCCGCGGCCTACTGTGACCAGTTTCTAGAGCTGCGCGAGGGTAATGACCATTTTGCCGCCCGCCTGACCGCTGCCGATCTGGGCACCCACGACGCCCGCCTGTATCCCGAAGTGGCATACCGCGCCCTGCACGATGACGCGATCCACGCTGACACGCCATGGTGGCAGTTCGACCCCAGGGTCGAATGGCTGATCGACCAGCTCGAAACACTGGGCAGCCAGCAGAAGGTTCTGGTGATCGCCCATCAACGTCAGACCGCGGTGAATCTGGCCGAGGCGATGCGAGTGCGAGCCGGCATCCAGGCGCCGGTCTTTCATGAAGAGATGAGTCTGGTCGAGCGCGACCGCGCGGCAGCCGCTTTCGCCGACGACGATAGCGGCTGCCAACTGCTGATCTGCTCGGAGATCGGCTCGGAGGGGCGTAACTTCCAGTTCTGCCACCATCTGGTGATGTTCGATCTGCCGTGGCACCCCGATCTCCTCGAGCAGCGCATCGGACGGCTCGACCGCATCGGCCAGCTGCACCCCATCGATATCCATGTTCCGGTGATCGACGGCAGCCCCTCCGAGGTTTTGCTGCGCTGGTATCGGGATGGCCTCGCTGCATTCGAGGCCCCGCACGCCGCGGGCGGTGACGTGCTCGAGGCCTTCGGCGACGCCCTGCGCGAAAGCCTCGACGACGGTCATGAAGAGAGTAACGGCCTGGATTCCCTGATCGAGGAGACTCGCGCCTTCAACGACGCCCGCCTCGCCGAGCGCGAAGCCGGTCGCAACCGTCTGCTGGAGTGGAATGCCTGCCGCCCCGAGCGGGCCGACGCGGTGATCAGCACGGTCGTGGAGCAGGACAACGACAGCGCCCTGCCGCGCTACGTCGACCAGGCGCTGGATGTGTTCGGCGTCGATGGGCGGGATCTCGGCAATGGGCTGATGCACCTCACCCCGGGGGCGCACATGATCGACAGCCTTCCCGGCCTGGCCCAGGGCGACGAGGGGTTCACCGTCACCTACTCGCGGACTAGAGCCCTGGCACGCGACGATATCCAGCGTCTTTCCTGGGAACACCCGCTGGTCATGACCGTGATGGAGCGCGTGCTCGACTCCAGCCTCGGCAACACCGCGCTCGCCCTGCTCAAGCATCCCAGCATCCCCGGCGGCAGACTGATGCTCGAGCTGATCTATCGCACCCACTGCCCGGCGCCGCGCAGACTGCAGTTGGGGCGCTTCCTGCCGGATACCGGGATCCGCGTTCTGCTCGACGAGAGCGGTACCAATCTGTCGGACAAGGTCACGTTCAGCGGACTCTCCCGCAACCTCCAGCGGGTCAAGAAAGGCGTTGCCAGGGAGCTGCTGAAGTCGCGCCATGATCAGCTCCGGGAACTGCTGGCGGAAGGAGAGCGGGAAGCACGACGCGAGCTGCCGACGCTCGTCGAGCGCGCACAGCGGGAGATGCGGGAGACGCTGGACCTGGAACTCTCGCGGCTCAAGGCACTGTCGCAGCACAACGGCGCCATCCGCGACGATGAGCTACGTGCGATGAGCGACGAGCGGCACGCACTCGACACCGTCATCGAGAGCGCAACGCTGCGTCTCGATGCGGTGCGCGTGATCGTCACCGTCGACAAGGATGCACGCTAGGCGGCGCCCGCGACGCGCTGCCAGGAAAGCGGCAATCGCCACCCGCCGCTCAGCGGGAAACGATGGCCGCCAGCGCCTCGTCCAGGGTGGGATAGCGGAAGGTGAAACCGGCTTCCTGCAACCGTCGCGGCAGCATGCAGGCGCCGGTCAGCAGCAGTCGGGACATCTCTCCCAGCCCGAGCTTCAGGAGCGGGGCCGGAACGCATAGCGCTGCGGGGCGATGCAGATGGCGCCCCATCGCACGGGTGAATTCGGCATTGGTCACCGGGTTGGGCGCCGAGCCGTTGAAAGCCCCACTTAACGCGGAGTCCTCGAGCAGGAATTCGATCGCGCCGACCAGATCCTCGCGATGGATCCACGGCATGTACTGCCGCCCGCTGCCGAGACGTCCGCCCAACCCCGCCTTGAACGCCGGCATCATCTTGGCCAGCGTGCCGCCTCCGGCATCCAGCACCAGCCCGGTACGCAGGCAGACGACTCTCACCCCGAATGCTTCGGCCTTGACGGCTTCCGCTTCCCAGGCCCGACACAGGCGATGGGCGAACTCATCGTGAGGCGGGGTGTCCTCGGTCACTTCGCGGTCGCCCTGGTCGCCGTAGAACCCCATGGCCGAACCGGAGACGAGCACCCGGGGTGCCTGCCCCTGCTGCGCCAGACGCTCGCACAGCGCGACGACATCCCGTGTGGCGTGTCGCCGCGATTCGACCAGCCGCGTCTTCTGGGGATCGCTCCAGCGCCGGTCGGCGATCGGTTCGCCGGCCAGATTGACGATGGCCTCGGGCGAGGAGGATGCGAAATCCGTGGCATCGTCGCCAATGCGGACGTCATGGGGAAGCCGCTGGCGAGCCCGCTCGGGATCTCGGGAAACCACCATCACCTCATGGCCGGCCACCAGGGCCCGCTCGATCAACCGTCGTCCGACGAACCCCGTACCACCCGTGATCAACAAGCGCATGATCTTCACTCCCGGTCATACCGAAGTTGTACAATATTCACAGGTTAGCAGCCGGGGCGCTGGCATGCGCTCGTCGATGCCAATCTGCTCCCCTCCTGGACTGGAAGCGGCCTGACGCCATCCGCCCCGATGCTTCCGGCATGCGGTACCAGCGAAGTCCGCTGGCGAGCGACCTTCGAGGCGGCGGAGCAGGATCTCCCGCCGCAGGTCACCCAACCCGCCATGCTCGCCGCCCTGGAACCGAGCGAGCCCTGCCTCCCAACTCACTCGGAATCCGAACCGCCTAGCCGGCCCCCAAGGCATCGCCCGGCTCGTGCCCCTGCCGCCGTTCCTCGCAGCCTGCAGGAGCACGCTCCGGGCCAGCCCGAGCAGATCGCGCGGCGACATCCGACCTCTCTGGATTGGTCCGACTCGGCCGGCCAGCCTCCTGCGTAATTACGGCGCTCGACACCATCGACGAATCGCGAACATCGCTTGGTCAGCCGCCACGCATTGCATCGATGTTGTACAAAACACTTGAACCGTACAACATCTTCACCCATCCTTGGAACATCGAGACTACATCCATCGTCTCGTCACGACTCGTCGAAGTCATCGGCTGCGTGGCGACCGGCGCCCAACCAGGGTGACGGTGACAAGGCATCAGGGCATCATTGCACGTTGAAACCACTGCAAATTGAGAGGGTGCGGCCCCGACAGATGACCGCACCGATGTTCTGGACCGCTCTAGCCCGCGATGATGACTCGCTATATTGATATGGACCAACCCATTCGACGAGACGGCGCACGCAGAGACCTCATGGGAGGACTTGCATGACTTATCAGGCAATGGATTCCAGTGCCGCGCCGCTCTACCCGATTCGTGAAGTATCGCGACTCACTGGAGTCAACTCCGTCACGCTACGCGCCTGGGAGCGACGCTACGGCTTGATTCGCCCCCAGCGGACGCCGAAGGGCCATCGCCTTTACGGACGCAACGACATCGAGCGCGTGGAGCGCATTCTGCAATGGCTCAACCGGGGCGTCCCGGTCAGCCAGGTGCGCGAGCTGCTCGACCAGCCCGAGACCGTGGAGACGCCCGCTCCCCAGATGGGAGATTGGGCCAGCCAGCGTCAGCATGTGATTCAGGCCGTCGAAGCGCTGGACACCGGCCGACTGGAGGTGCTGTTCAATCAGAGCTTGTCGCTCTACCCGGTCGGCCTGTGCATCGCCGAGCTATGGCAGCCCGTCGTTTCCCAGCTCGAGGAACGCTGGGGAGACCAGTACGGCGCCACACTACAGCGCCGCCTGCTGGAATCCTTCTTGCGCACCCGCATCGGGACGCGAATCTACCATGCCAACCAGTTGAGCAACGCAGGTACGGTATTGGTAGCGCGGCTGCCGGATGACGATAGCGGATTCTGGTCCCTGTTGATGGGCCTGACGGCGTCGGCCTCGGGCTATCGCGTTCAGTTGATCGATGGAGAGATGCCGTTGAGCGAGTTTCCGCTCGCCGTCGAACGCCTCGACACCGAGGCGCTTCTGCTTGCCAGCGGCCACGCCGAGCGCAGCGACGTCATCCGCCGCCAGCTGCCGCGTCTGGCGGAACAGTGCGAGGCACCGGTGTGCCTGGTGGGCCCGGTGGCCCGCATTCGCGCCAGCGATCTCGAGAACACCGCCGTCGCCGTGCTGGGCGAAGACATGAGTCAGGCGTTGAGCCGGATGCGAGCGATGATCGACTCCCGCACCTGACTGGTAGCGCCGGCCGGGAGCTCGCCGACATGACCGGTACCGGGGGTGGCGGTGCCATTGCCACGCGGGCGGGCAGCACACGGCGCATGGATGCGCCGTCCATTTACCGGTAACAGGGAAGTGCCCATGTCAGCGACGCAACTGGTCTGGTTCCGCAATGACCTCAGGACTCTCGATCACACGGCGTTGAGCGCGGCGGCCATGAAAGGACCCGTGGTCGGCATCTATCTTGCCTGCAGGCAACAGTGGCGAAGCCATGGCCATGGCGCCAACAAGATATCGTTTCTGCATCGTGGCGTCATCGCGCTGGCGGAGGAGTTGAAAGCGCTCAACATTCCGCTGCTGTATCGCGATATCGATGATTTCGATGCCGCCCCCGGGACACTGCTGGAGGCGGCTCGTCGAGTCGACGCCCAGGCGCTCCATTTCAATCGTGAGTATCCCCTCGACGAGCAGCGACGTGACGAACGGGTAACCGACGAGTTCACCCAGGCAGGTCTTGCCCTCTTCGACTACACCGACCACATCGCCTTCGAGCCAGGCGAGCTGCTGACCGGTCAGGATGAGTACTACAAGGTCTTCACGCCGTTCTCCAGAGCCTGGCATCAGCGCGTCGGTGCCGATCAACTGGCGCTGCGCGACACGCCCCGGCGTCAGGCCAAGCTGGCCATCGCCAGTGACCGGATTCCGGCGCTCGCCGAGCGGGACCGCTCCAACATCGTCTCCCCTGCACCGTCGAAGATCCAGGAGGCACCCTGGCCGGCGGGCCAGGAAGCGGCCGCCGATCGTCTGGCCGATTTTTTGCGGCAGCGGGCGCGCCGCTACAACGACGATCGCGACTTTCCCGCCATTGCCGGTACCAGTGAACTCTCCGCCTACCTCGCTACCGGCATGATCTCTCACCGCCAGTGCCTGCAAGCGGTGATGGCCAACAACGGTGGCCACCTGGCCGATGGGGACGCCGGCCTGGCGAGCTGGACCAATGAACTGGTCTGGCGCGAGTTCTATCAGCATATCGCGGTAGGTTTTCCCCGCGTCTGCCGCCACCGGCCCTTCAAGCTCGAGACCGACAAGTTGAACTGGCGCCACAGCGACAAGGATTTCGCAGCGTGGTGCGAAGGCCGTACCGGCTTTCCGCTGGTCGATGCCGCGATGCGCCAACTGGTCGCCACCGGCTGGATGCACAACCGGCTACGCATGGTGACGGCGATGTTCCTGAGCAAGCACCTGCTGCTCGACTGGCGCCGCGGCGAGGCCTTCTTCATGGAGCATCTGGTGGATGGCGATTTCGCTTCCAACAACGGCGGCTGGCAGTGGGCCGCATCGACCGGTACCGATGCTTCGCCCTACTTCCGGATCTTCAACCCGACGACGCAGTCGCGGCGCTTCGATCCGGAGGCGACATTCATCGCCCAATGGCTTCCGGAGCTGGCCGATCTGCCGGCCAAGAACCGCCACGAACCCAGCGCGGAACAGCGCCACAAGACAGGCTATCCCCCGGCCATCGTCGACCACAAGTTCGCCAGAGAGCGGGCGCTCGAAGCGTTCAAGAATCTAGGCTGATACCGACACGACGCCAATCACGATTCAGGAAGCCTCCAATGACAGCACCCGAAGCGCCCACCATCGAATCGTTGACGCATTTCTGCACCCTCTTCCAGCCCCTGACGTCCAGCGGCTTGCCCGCCCTCGAAGAGTGCTACAGCGACGATGTCGATTTCGCCGACCCCCTGCATCGCCACGTCGGCCGCGACAACCTGATGGCCTATTACGCCGACCTGATGGAAGGCGTCCGCCACTGCCATTTCGAATTCCATGACCGCCAACTCCTCGGTGCCACCAGTTTTTTGACCTGGACCATGGAGTTGGCGCATCCAAGGTTGCGTGGCGGACGTAACATCAGCGTGGCTGGCTGCTCCCACCTGCAGTGGCAGGGTCAACGGGTCTGCCGTCATCGCGATTACTTCGACGTCGGGGCCATGCTCTACGAACACCTGCCCGTGGTGGGATGGATGGTCAAGGGCGTCAAGAAGCGGCTCTGAAGCATCGGCCACCACGACAGGCGATCGGTTTTTTCAAACCAAAGAGGAAGGGGCATGGCGAGTCTCTCGGGAACCCGGCGAATCTGGCTGACGGGGGCGACTTCGGGCATCGGCGAAGCCCTGGCCAAGCGGCTGCTCGCCGACGGTCATCGCGTCGCGTTGACCGCGCGCCGGGAAGAGGCGCTACGGCAGTTGGCGGAGGGATATGACAATGCGCTGGTGGTACCGGCCGATCTCACCGACCGTGACGCCACGCGTCGCGCCGGCAACGCCATCGACGATGCTTTCGGGGGTCTCGATATCGCCCTGCTCAATGCCGGCACCTGTGAATACCTCGATGTCGCCCGCTTCGATGTCGAGCTGGTCGGTAGAGTGTTCGCGACCAACTTCCACGGCACGCTCCATGCCATCGATGCTGCGCTACCCTTGCTGCGGCAAGCCAGGGGCGGCCAGCGGCGACCGATACTGGCGGGCGTTTCCAGCGCAGCCGCCTACCTGCCGCTGCCGCGTGCGGAAGCCTATGGCGCCTCCAAGGCAGCGGTATCCCATTTCCTCGAATCCCTGCGCCTCGACCTCGACGCCGAATCGATCGATGTCAGCGTGATTCATCCGGGCTTCGTCAAAACACCGCTGACCGAGCGCAACGACTTCTCGATGCCGATGCAGATCGAGGTGGATCAGGCCGCCGACTACATCATCGACGGTCTCGAGCGAGGTCGGTTGGACATCCACTTTCCGCGTCGCTTCACGTTTCTGGTCAAGACGCTGGGCATTCTGCCGCCGGCACTACGGCGACGCGTCGGCCTGCGCATCGCCAACCGCCGCCGGGGAGAGTCGGCATGACCCCGCCTCCGCAGTGGATCGCCGTGGTCGGCAGCGGCATCGCCGGCATGACCGCCGCCCACTATCTCTCCCGTCGCCATCACGTCTCGCTGTTCGAAGCCGACTCACGCCTGGGCGGCCACACAGCGACCTTCGATATCGATACCGGTGCCGAACGGCACGCCATCGATACCGGCTTCATCGTCTACAACGATCGTACCTATCCGCTCTTCGAGGCGCTAATGGCTTCGCTGGGCGTCCCGGGCCAGGCGACCGAGATGAGCTTCTCGGTCCACGAGAGCGACCGCGACTTCGAGTACAACGGCCACACCCTGACCAGCCTGTTCGCCCAGCGCCGCAACCTGTTGCGCCCGCGGTTCTATCGCCTGCTCAACGACATCGTCCGTTTCAACCGCCGGGCGACCCGTGATTTCCTGGCCGACCGCCTGTCGCCTTCACTGACCCTGGGCGACTATCTGGCCGGCGAGGATTACGGTGAAGATTTCCAGCGTCGCTACCTGCTGCCCATGGGCGGCGCCATCTGGTCCGCCAGCGAAGCTGGCATGCGTGACTTCCCGGCCCGCTTCTTCGTGCGTTTCTTCCATCATCACGGTCTGCTGTCGCTGACCGACCGCCCCCAGTGGCACACCATCAAGGGAGGCTCGCGAGCCTACATCGCCCCGCTCACCGAGCCCTATCGCGAACGCATCCATCTCTCGACCCCCATCGTCGGCCTGGCCCGGAACGACGACGGTATCAGCCTCCACACGACGGCCGGTGAACGGCGTTTCGACCAGGTCGTGCTCGCCTGCCACAGCGACCAGGCACTTTCCATTCTGGGCAACCAGGCGAGCCGTGCCGAGCGGGAGGTGTTGGGAGCCATCGGTTACCGTCGCAACAGCGTCGTGTTGCACACCGACACCGGCATGCTGCCGCGCCGCCGCCGGGCCTGGGCGAGCTGGAATTACCGCCTCGACGGCCGCGATGCAAAGGCGTGCGTACCCGTCACCTACAATATGAACATTCTCCAGCGGTTGAAAAGCGACACCACCTTCTGCGTAACGCTCAACGACGAGCAGAGCATCGACCCGGCCCGCGTGCTGGGCCGCTACGAGTACGCCCATCCTCAGTTCACGCTCGCCGCGCAGCAGGCCCAGGCTCGCCACGGCGAGATATCTGGTGCTTCCCGACGCACCCATTTCTGCGGCGCCTACTGGCGCAACGGTTTCCACGAAGACGGCGTGTGGAGCGCGCTGCGCGTGGTCGAAGCGATCAACGGCAGCCGACCGTCACCCGCAGCGACAGCGCCCGCGGCAGATCACCAGGAAGGGATGCCATGCCATTGAACGATGCCTGTCCCCACAGTCGTCTCGCCGTGGGCCATCTGCGCCACCGGCGCTTCCTGCCGCGCTGGCACGCCTTCGATTATCGCGTGTGGATGCTGTGGCTGGATCTCGATGAGCTGCCGGCGCTGCTGGCGCGAACGCCAGGTTTCGGCACTCGGCGTGGCGCGCTGGCCCGCTTTCGTCGCGAGGACTATCTGGCGCCGCATGACCTGCCGCTCGCCGACGCTGTCCGGGCGCGCCTCAGGGAGGAACTGGGCAGCGCTCCGACCGGCCCGATCCGCATGCTCAGCCAGGTCCGGCTGTTCGGCATGCTGTTCAATCCGTTGACGCTCTATTACGCCTACGATGACGAGGAGAGGCTTCAGGCGGTTCTCGGTGAAGTCACCAACACGCCATGGCGCGAGCGCCAGGTCTACGCCTGCCGGGTCGACCCGACGCGCCACACGCAGCAGGCCGCATTCGACAAGCGCCTGCACGTCTCGCCCTTCAATCCGATGCAAATGCGTTACCACTGGCGCTTCAACTCGCCGGACGCGCGCCTGCTGATGCACATGGAGACATGGCACCAGGACGCGCGCCATTTCGATGCCACGCTGACACTCACGCTCCAGCCAGCGACGCAAGGCGCGCTGGTGATGGAGCTGGTCAAGCATCCCGGCATGACGCTCAAGACCATCGTCACCATTCACTGGCAGGCGCTCAGACTCTGGCTCAAGCGCACGCCGATCCACGACCATCCCGGACGGGAGACTTCGTCATGACAGCCGCCCGATCACCCTCCACTCACCCCGCCGCGGACGCACCGAGGCTGTCACGCTGGCTGCGCCTCCGCATGCTCAAGGCGCTGGAAGACCTGGAGGGCGGCAGGCTGACGCTGCGCGAACGAGATAGCGTCCACCACTTGGGGCGTGGCGATACTGGCTCATCGACGGTCCATGTCGATATCACCATCCATGATCCGAACGTGTGGCGCCGCTTCGCCCTGGGCGGCACCGTCGGCGTCGCGGAAGCCTATATGGATGGCGCCTGGGAGGTCGACGATCTGGTCGGCCTGGTTCGTCTGTTCGCGCGCAACATCGAGCGCGTCAACGATGGCATGGAAAACGGCACCGCACGCCTGCGCCGCTGGGCCTTGACGGCGCTTCACGCTCTCCAGCGCAATACCACGCGGCGCTCTCGGCGCCATATCGCGGCCCACTACGATCTGGGCAACGAGCTGTTCGCGACGTTCCTGGATCGGGAGCACTGGATGTACTCGAGCGCGGTGTTTCCGCGCGCGGAGGCCACGCTGGAGGAGGCGTCGACACATAAGCTCGATCTCATTCTCGACAAGCTCGCGATCGAACCGCACCACCATCTGCTGGAGATCGGCACCGGGTGGGGCGGACTGGCGATCCACGCGGCCAGGACGCGAGGTTGCCGCGTCACCACCACCACCATCTCGGAAGAGCAGTACGCCTTTACCGCCGAACGTGTCCGCGAGGCCGGACTGGCGGACCGCGTCACTCTGCTGAAGGACGATTACCGGGACCTGGAGGGTCGCTTCGATCGGCTGGTCTCAGTGGAGATGGTGGAAGCCGTCGGTCATCAGTACCTGGGGACTTATTTCGCCTGCATCGACCGACTGCTGAAGCCGGACGGCCTGGCGCTGCTCCAGTGCATCACCATTCGCGATCAACGCTTCGAAACCGCCAAGCGCGAGATGGACTTCATCAAGCGCTATATCTTTCCGGGCGGCTTCCTGCCTTCCCATACGGCGCTGCTCAACGGACTGAGCCGGCACACCCAGCTCAATCTGCTCGACCTGGACGAGATCGGACTGCACTACGCCCGCACGCTGCGGGAATGGCGCCTGCGCTTCGAATCCCGTCTCGACGAGGTGCGTGCACTGGGCTACGACGAGCGCTTCATTCGCATGTGGCGCTACTATCTCTGTTACTGCGAAGGTGGCTTCCTGGAACGAACCATCGGCACCAGTCATCTGCTGCTGGCCAAACCGGAAGCCAGGCGCGCGCCCCTCACCGGTAGCGTGTAGCCGTCGACCGATGAGGGTCATGACCCGCGGTGGAGCGCTCGCCGTCAATACCCTGCTGTTCCAGGGCGGCTGGTTTCTCTGCGTGCTCGGCGGCTCGCCCTGGGCCATCGTCGCGACCCCACTCATCCTTCTCGTTCACTGGCGCTGGCTGGCACGGCCGGGCGAGTGGCGTTGGTGGCTGGGGTTGCTGCTGGTCGGCATCGTCGTCGATGGCAGCCTGGTCGTCGCCGGCGGCATCGAGATGGAAGGGAGTCTTCCCATCTGGCTATGGGCGCTCTGGCCGCTCTTCGCCACGACACTCCATCACTGCCTGTCCTGGCTGTGGCGCTACCGAATCCTGGCTATCACCTGCGGGGCCCTGGGCGGGCCGCTGAGCTATCTCTCGGGGGCGGCGCTGGCCGGAGTCGAGATTCGTTCCTGGGCGCTCGCTATCGAAGCGATCGTCTGGGCCGGTCTCTGCGCTGGCCTGGCTCAGCATCTCGGCAGTCGACGAGCGCCCGGGCACCGCCGACCGGCAGCCGGCTTGAGCCGGGACGACGCCGATCAGGAATAGACGCTGGTGACCGATTGGCGTAGTCGCGTTTCGACCTCGCCGGCAGGCTGCGGCCGCGCGTAGAGATATCCCTGCACATGGCGACATCCTCTTGCCAGCAGGAAATCGCGCTGCTCGGCGGTTTCCACGCCCTCGGCAATGACATCCAGGTTCAGGCCCTGCGCCATCGCCAGCACCGCCGAGGTGATCGCCGCGTCGGCGTGGTCGTGGGGCAGCGCACGAATGAACTCCCGGTCGAGCTTGAGCTTATCGACCGGTAGACGCTTGAGATAGGCCATCGACGAGTAGCCGGTACCAAAATCGTCGATGGCGATCTGCAGCCCTTCACGCCGCAGCGCTTCCAGCCGCGGCGAAATGTCGCCGGCGCGCTCGTCGAGAAGCACCGACTCGGTCAGCTCGAGGCCGAGCAGCCGCGCCGGCACCCGGTACTGGTTCAGCGTCGAGATCAAGTGGGCCTCGAGGTCGCCCTGAATCAGTTGCAGCGCCGACAGATTGACCCACACGGGCAGCACGCTCAGCCCCTGGCTTCGCCAGGTCGCCAGTTGGGCCACAGCCTGCTCGATGACCCAACTGCCCAGCGCGGGCATCAGCCCGTGGCGCTCGGCCAGCGGAATGAATTCGTTGGGCAGGATCAGGCCGTGTTCGGGATGGTGCCAGCGCAGCAACGCTTCCATTCCCACCATGCCGCCATCGTCGAGACGATGCTGGGTCTGGTAGTAGAGTTCGAGTTGCGCCCCCTGGGCCAGGGCCTGGCGCAGCTCATTGAGGATGATCAGGTGGCGGTCGGACTCGATCTCGAGGGAGGGGCGGAAACGCCGGTCATGGTTGCGCCCGTGTCGCTTGGCGCTGTAGAGGGCGGACTCGAGCCGCTGGAACAGGACGTTGGGGTCATTGCCGTCCTCGGGGGCGCGACAGCTGCCGATGGTCAAGCCCAGGTGCAGCGAGTTGTCGTCGATCTCGAAGGGTTCGCTCAGGTGATGGCGCAGGCTGGCAACCCACTTTTCGTGGTCGTCGAAGGTGGTGGTGCGGATGACCATGAACTCATCACCCCCCAGCCGCCCGACGATGCCACCGGCCACCTGCGCCGCCAAGCGCTGGCCGAAGCGCGACAGCAGACGATCCCCGCTATCGACGCCGAGACTGTCGTTGATCGCCTTGAAGGCGTCGATATCGACCAGTGCCAGATCCAGACCTTCTCCCGCGCGCAAGTGGCGCAGGCGCGAGGCCAGCAGATCGTGCAGGCGCCGCCGGTTGGGCAGGCCGGTCAGCGGATCTTCGAAGCCGATGCGACGAAGATCCTGTTCGCGCGCCTTGTGTCGGCTGATATCGGTGAACAGGCCGACGTAGTGGGACACCCGTCCCTTGCGATCATGGCAAGCCTGGACCCGCAGCCACTCGGGGTACTGGTCGCCATGCTTGCGCTGGTTCCAGACCTCGCCTTCCCAGCGACCGGTGGTCTTCAACGTCTGCCAATAGCGGTCGTAGAAGGCCTTGTCGTGGCGCCCGGAGGAGAGCGAAGAGGGGTTGAGCCCGCGAACCTCCTCGGGGGTATAGCCTGTGATCTGGGTAAAGGCAGGATTGACGGTGACAATGCGGTTGGCGGTGTCGGTGATCATCACGCCATCCGGCGACAGCTCGAGGGCCTGCTCGCTGAGGCGGCGACGCTGATGCTCCAGCCGAATCTGGCGCCAGACGTCGGCGACCCCCACCATGACCAGGGCCAGCGCCACCAGCCGCAGCGTCAGCAACGGCAATACGCTAGCGGCAGCCAGTGCCGCTAGGCCCAACCAGGTCAGCGGTCGATTCAGCGTGAAGGAAGGCCACATAAGATGTCGTTTATCGTCGTTATGGTTTGCCTGGCGGCTATCGGATAGATTCCGTTCCCGTCCCGCATCATGCCCCGGCGACGTTCGCCAGGGCAAGCGCCGCGGGGCCCATTGCACCCTGGTTCGCACGAGACTAGGCTTTGGCCGGCGTGCATTCAGCGTCCGCAGCCTTTAGACTGGCCGCGCCTCGGGATGACGAGGCAAACTCTTCTTCGATTCTCGGAACGATCCAGTGACCAGACAGCACTCTTTCAGCCAAGACGATCTGCTGAGATGCAGCCGGGGGGAACTGTTCGGCCCCGGCAACGCCCAACTGCCAGCGCCCAACATGCTGATGCTCGACCGCATCACGCAGATCAACGAGGATGGCGGCAAGTACCACAAGGGCGAGATCATCGCCGAGCTGGATATCCATCCCGACCTGTGGTTCTTCCAGTGCCATTTCCCGGGCGATCCGGTGATGCCGGGCTGCCTGGGCCTGGACGCCATGTGGCAGCTGGTGGGTTTTCACCTCGGCTGGCTGGGGAATCCCGGTCGCGGCCGGGCACTGGGCTGCGGCGAGGTCAAGTTCTCCGGACAGATCCTGCCGAGCGCCGGTCAGGTGTCGTACCACATCGAGATCAAGCGCGTGATCACGCGTCGCCTAGTGCTCGGCATCGCCGACGGCACGCTGTCGGTCGACGGCCAGGATATCTACCAGGCCAAGGACTTGCGCGTCGGTCTGTTCACTAACACTGAGAAATTCTGAGCGGGAGGCTTCCATGAAACGAGTGGTAGTCACCGGCCTGGGTATCGTTTCCTGTCTGGGCAACGACGCCCAACAGGTGCTCGACTCTCTGCGCCAGGGGCGTTCCGGCATTCGCTTCAAGCCGGAATATGCCGAACTCGGCTTTCGTAGCCAGGTCGCCGGTGTCGTCGACATCGACATCGAGTCTCTTGTCGATCGCAAGCAACTGCGCTTCATGGGGGACGCGGCGGCCTATGCCTATATCGCCATGCAGCAGGCGATCGACGATGCCGGGCTCGACGCCAGCGATATCTCCAATCCTCGCACCGGCCTGATCGCCGGCTCCGGCGGCGCATCCAGCGCCAACCAGGTCGAAGCGGCCGATGTGATGCGCGAGAAGGGCCTGCGCCGCGTCGGCCCTTACCGGGTCACCCGGACCATGGGCAGCACGGTTTCCGCCTGCCTGGCGACACCGTTCCAGATCAAGGGCGTCAACTACTCCATCTCCTCCGCCTGCGCCACCTCGGCGCACTGTATCGGCAGCGCCGTCGAGCAGATCCAGCTCGGTAAGCAGGATGTCGTGTTCGCCGGTGGCGGCGAAGAGGAGCACTGGACGCTGTCGTGCCTGTTCGATGCCATGGGCGCCTTGACCACGCACTACAACGACACGCCGGAAAAGGCCTCGCGTCCCTACGACGTGGACCGCGACGGATTCATCATCGCCGGCGGGGGGGGCATGCTGGTGATCGAGGAACTGGAGCACGCCAAGGCCCGCGGCGCCAGGATCTACGCAGAGGTCACCGGCTACGGTGCGACATCCGACGGTCACGACATGGTCGCCCCCTCCGGCGAAGGCGCGGCACGCTGCATGCGTCAGGCGCTCGCCGGGCTGGAAGGCAAGGTCGACTACGTCAACACCCACGGCACCTCGACGCCGGTGGGCGATGTCGCCGAACTCAAGGCGATCCGTGAGGTCTTCGGCGACAGCACGCCGGCAATGAGCTCGACCAAGTCGCTGACCGGTCACTCGCTGGGCGCCACCGGCGTCCAGGAAGCGATCTATTCGTTGCTGATGATGGAGAACCGCTTCATCTGCGCCTCGGCCAACATCGATACGCTCGACGAACAGGCCAGCGGGTTCGACATCGTCCGCCAGCGTCGTGACGACGTCGACATCCGGCGCGTGCTCTCCAACAGCTTCGGCTTCGGCGGCACCAATGCCTGCCTGGTGCTGGATCGCTACGAGAGCTGACCGCCGGCACGCTCGCTGTCGACGTAAAAGGCGCCCCGCGGGGCGCCTTTTTCATGGCCGGATTCACCGTTCAGGAGGGCAGTTCCGCCGGTGCGGCCTTGTCCGGCGAGGCTGGACGCGGCACCTCGGAAATCTCGTTCAGGGTGCTCTCGATCCACGCCTCCATTTCGGCCATTACCTCTTCGGGCTTGCGCCCCACCGTCTCGATCGGCTCACCCACCACGACATTGAGCACCCCCGGCTGCTTGACCCAGTGTCGTCCCCATCGCTCGCCGGCATTGTGCGCCACCGGCAATACCGGCACACCAGTGCGGCAGGCGATGACCGCACCGCTCTTGTTGAAACGGCGCCGCTGCCCTGGCGGGACCCGGGTCCCCTCGGGGAAGATCAGCACCGACAACCCCTCCTCCAGGCGCTGCTTGCCGTGGGAGAGCACCTGGCGCATGGCGGCCGACGGCTTCGAGCGATCCAGCGGGATCGGCCGCAGCAGTCGCACCCCCCAGCCAAACAGCGGGATGTTGAGCAGCTCTTTCTTGAGTACGGTGCAGATCGGCGTCTTGAGCAGTTGCAGGTAGACGGTTTCCCACTCGCTCTGGTGGTTGGCCAGCACCACACAGGGCCCTTCCGGCACACGTTCCCGCCCTGTCACCTGATAGCGAATGCCACAGGTCAGGGAGAGCCAGCCGACGATGAAACGGTTGTGCCAGTTGAACAGCCGAAAGCGCGAGCGTATCGGCAAGGCAAAGCCCACCGGCAGCATCAGCAATCCCGAGACCAGGATTGCCAGGAAGTAACCGATATAGAAGATGATGCTACGAAAGACTTTCATGTGCCGGCCGCTTCCTCTCTGCTGCGACGTTGATCGCCAGTGTCGACCTCATCGTGATCGGGATAGCGCTCCTGACACCACGCATCCAGCATCAGCCCGAGCTCCAGGCGCCAGGACTTCTGATGGATGCCGAAGACATCGAGTAGCCGACGACAGTTGAGTACACGCCGCAGCGGCGTGTCATGATGCTGGTCGAGCCCTTCCAGCCGGCCCAGCGTCGGCGACTCCCCCACGCCCGCCAGTCGCGTCTCCAGCTGTGTCCGTACCACCGAGCAGAAGGTGAAGACGCTGACCGGTTCCGTGCCGCAGAGGTGATAGGTACCCCAGGCGTTGGCGCCACTCTCGAGCTGCAGCAACACGCCCGTCAGGGCGCGGGCCACGGCCACGACGGAGGTCGGACAAACCACCAGGTCCCTGGCCGCCCTGACCGACTCGCCACGCATCAGCGCGTCGATCAATTCGCTCAGCCAGGCATCATCGCCCTCGCGTCCGAACAGCGGCCCCAGTCGCCATATCAGATGCCGCGGATGGCGGCGCACGAGCTCACCGACGGCGACCAGACGGCGCATCGCCTCGTCCCGTGGCCGGGGCAGGACATCCTCGTCGATGGGGACGTCGGCGCCATCCTCATACAGCGCATCGGAGACACACCAGACCAGCGGAATCTGCCGCGCTCGGCAGGCCGCCAGCAACGCCTCCACCCGGTCGGCATGGGCGTAGACCACCGCCGGCTCGCAGCGTCCCGGATCCGCCAACGGGGGCACGATCACGGCATCGGGCTCGACCACCGCCAGCGCCTCGACATCTCCCGTCGGCCACGAGACATAGTCGATATCACCGCGCTGTGCGGAGACGGCGTGCAACGCCCGGCTCAGGCAGTGCTCCGCCTGCAACACCAAACACTTCACGATGGCACCTCGGAACGCCTCATCGCTCTGGAATCCTTACTCTGCTGAGAACTACACTGCCCTGGCCGGTCCCGGACTATGATAGAAGACGCCTTGTCCGCTCGAAGCTCGATGACGGGGAAGTGCCGATCGTGACGGACACCGATAGTGGCAGACATCGATGCCCGCAGGAACCGCTCGACCATTCGCTCACCCATGGAGAGAGTCACCATGAACCAGGATGTCGCCGTCGCCTGGGAGATCGGCGCCGAACTCGGCGAAGGCCCCATCTGGTCCGACACCCTTCGCGCCCTGGTGTTCGTCGATATTCGACGGGCCAGGCTACACGTCTATCATCCCGAAGACGGCGAGCGTCGGAGCTGGGATCTCGAGGAGGCGTGCTGCTGGCTACTGCCTCGAGAAGGGGGCGGCTTCGTTGCCGGCCTGCGCTCCGGGGTTGTCGGACTCGAACTCGACGAGCGAGGGCCTCGCATCGGCAAGCGCCTGACGCCGATCGAATGGCTGCCGGCAGGCGACCGCCTCAACGACGCCGGCAGCGATACGCGCGGCCGCCTCTGGTTCGGCTCCATGGATGACGCCGAAAACGAGATCCGCGGCCATCTATTCCGCCTCGACAGCCGTGGCGTCACCCTGATGGACAGTAAGTATCATGTCACCAATGGCCCCGCCATCAGCCCGCACGGCGACACACTCTACCATAACGACAGCGCGCGCCAGACCGTGTTTGCCTTCGATCTCGACGCCGACGGCGAACTGTCGAACCGTCGCGAGCACATACGGTTGGCCCCGGGCGCAGGTTACCCGGACGGCATGACCTGCGATCGCGAGGGCGGGCTGTGGATCGCGCTGTGGGACGGCGGCCGTGTCGCCCGATTCCACGCCGATGGCTCGCTGGACCGGGAGATAGCCCTCCCCGTCTCACGCCCCACTTCCTGTATCTTCGGCGGCGACGCACTGGACCGGATGTTCGTCACCTCGGCGGCGACCGGCTGCCATGACGAGCCGCTGGCCGGTGCGCTGTTCGAGGTCGCCGTCGATATCGGCGGCATCGCCATCACACCGGTGATCCTGCCCAACGACCCGGCGCTGTAGCACGCCGGGGTCACCCGGCCGCGGGCGCCGCCAGCACGCGGCGGTAGAAGCCGAGGCAGACGACAACGAACACTGCCAGCCCCAGCCACCGGGCGAGACCGGCGAAACCGTCTCCGACCAGCGCTAACGGTGCCGGCGCCCCGCTCAGGCCGATGACACCGGCCAGCAGCACGCCGACCAGGCTCTCGCCGACGATCAGCCCGGAGGCGAGCAGCACGCCACGTCGACGCGGCCGCTCCGAGGTACGTTCGACGTCATCGCCCCGTGCCAGCGCACGGGCGCGGAGCCGGCGGTCGATCAGCCAGCCAAGCATGGCGCCGATCACCAGCGGCATGTTGATGCTCGGCGGCAGGTAGATGCCGATTCCCACCGCCAGCACCGGTAGGCGTGCCTTGCCCCCCCGCCGGCGCAGCCACTCGTCGACACCGATCAGGACGGCGCCGATCGCCAGGCCGATGACGATCATCGTCCATTCGAGGTCGTGGGAGAACACCCCACGCACGATGGCGGTCATCAGCGAGGCCTGGGGCGCCCCCAGGGCCTGTCCGGGGTCCATTCCTTCCCGTGGCATTGCCCCGGCGAAGCCGTAGGCGTTGTAGAGCAGCGAGAGCACAGGCGGGATGACCAGCGCCCCAACCACGCAACCGATGATCAGCGCGACCTGCTGCCGCCATGGCGTGGCCCCCACCAGATAACCGGTCTTGAGATCCTGCAGGTTGTCGTTGGATATCGCCGCCACGGCGAGGATGACAGAGGTCACGAACAGTGCCAGCGCCGTCGGCAGCATGCGCGCCACCGCCGGGTCCAGCACGTCGAACGCATCGCTGACGGCAGTGAAGCCCAGCAATAGCAGTGACACCAGGATGACCGCCACGATACCGATGCCGGAGATCGGGCTGCTGGAAGAGCCGACCAGCCCGGCCATGTAACCGCAGGCGGCCGCGATCAGGAAGCCGAACACGCCCGCGAACAGCACGCTGCCCAGGGTCAGCGTCCAGAACGCGGCGCCGGCCAGCTGCGGTGCCGCACCGTGGAGGAAGATCGCGAAGACCACGGTCAACAGCACCAGCAGCGCTACCGTCAACGCCAGGATGATGCCCGCCGGCAGGTCGCGCTCGGTTCGCGCCTGGTCACGGAACGCGCCCTGGTCGCCGCGCATCGCCCCCAGTGACGTGCGAATGCCGATCAGCATCGGTTTGAACAGCGTCGCCAATGTCCAGACCGCGGCGATCCCGATGGTGCCGGCGCCGATGAAGCGGACCTTGTCGGACCACAGCACCATGCCGGCATCGGCCAGCGACTGGCCTGCCTCCGCCGGGGTGATGCTGGTCAGCCAGGGGACCGCGATCCCCCAGGCGATCAGCGTCCCGATCAGCATTGCCACGCCGCCGACGATGCCGACCAGGTAGCCGGCGCCGACCAGCGCCAGCGAAAATCCGGTCGAGAGCTGGAACGCCGCGCGGCCGACCGAGAACCACACGCTGATGCTATCCGCCAGCACCCGCAAGCCGCCGCTGGCGATCGAGAAGCCGGCCGCAACGATGCCACCCAGCAGAATCTCCCGGGCACCGGGCTCATCCTTGGCGCCACCGGCGCCACGCTGACCGTCATCGGCGGCACGGGCCGCGTCCGGCGTGGTCGCATCGCGGCTGCCGACCTCGAGAATCTCGGCTGCGGCGATCCCCTCCGGATAGGGCAGATCGCTCTGTACCACCATCACCCGGCGCAGCGGGATCGTATAGAGCACCCCGAGGATGCCGCCGATGGCGCAGATCGCCGTGGTCTGCCAGAAAGGAAAGCCCTGCCAATAGCCGATCATCAAGAGCCCCGGCAGCACGAAGATGATCGCGGAGAGCGTTCCCGCCGCCGAGGCCTGGGTCTGGACCATGTTGTTTTCGAGCTTGTTGGCGCCGGCCACGCGTCGCAGCACGGCCATGGAGATGACCGCGGCGGGAATCGCCGAGGCGAAGGTAAGCCCGACCTTGAGCCCCAGGTAGACGTTGGAGGCGGTGAACAGCAGGGTGATGACGGCGCCCAGCACCACGCCTCGCAGCGTCAGCTCGGGCAGACCGGCGTCATCGGGGATACGTTGTGGCATGGAGACACTCTTGAGGTGGAAGGCCGGCCCAGGATCGAGGCGCCACCGTGGTCATCGGGGCAACCTTCATCCGTGGAAACTGGCAGCACAGGCGAATCGTTAGATGGCTATCTAGATGGCCATTCTAGAAGTCCCGCGCTTTTGCGTCGAGGCTGCCGGGCTCACCCGGGCGGGGATCTAGAGCCCCCCTCTTACCGCGCCTCGGTGATGTTGCCCTGGGCATCATGGGTGAGTGTCACCCGGCGATGGCGCTGGAGCTCGGTCACCTGGTCCGAATTCATGCCGAACGAGAGCGCCAGCCGCTCGGAAGTCAGCGGCAGCGCTGGCTGGCGCCGATCGGCGTGCCGGAAGCGGCGGTAGTTGTAGAACGCCCATACCAGCAGCGTGGCCCCCGCGAGCACCGTGATGAACGCGTAGAGTGTCAGCGACGCCCAGCTATGGTCATGGCTGTCGATCACATAGGACTCGAACCGCCCGGCCCCGAAGATCCAGCCGCCAACCGTCGCCAGCGGTAGCAGCAGATAGAGCCACAGCAACCAGCCGATGCCCGCCAGCAGCGCGAATACACTGCGCTGGCGCCGTGATTGCAGGTCGGGACGGTGGATGATTCGAGGCAGCCCGGCGGCCCCTCGCTGGCTGTTCGCCTTCGCCATATCGAGCTCTCCTGTCAGGGTTGGATACCGCGGTCCGGGCTGTTCCAGCGCGCCCGCTGACGCCGAGAGGCCAGCAGGGTCCTGGGCACGGCGACCACTGCCGTGAGCGTCGATAGCACCCAGTAGAGCAGCGGATACCAGATGACCCAGAAGTAGTGGCGGAGAAAGCCCGCACGTTCGTAGCGCTGGTCGATGCTCAGACTGACCAGGAACTGGATCAGGCAGGTGGCACCCAGCAGCAGGCCGTTCCACTGCGGCAACAGCGTTGCGATCTGCCAGCGTGGCGGCAGCGGCACGAACCAGCCGATACAGAACAGCACGGCGATGGCCAGCATGACGTAGGCCCACACCAGGCTGGTGAGATACTCCAGCGCAACCCCCCAGAAGCGGCGCTGGCGCCAGGCCAGCAGTCGCCCGCCGTAACGTAGCATCACCTCGACACCACCCTGGGCCCAGCGCAGGCGCTGCTGCCACAGCCCCTTGAGGGTTTCCGGCATATAGATGTAGCAGAGCGCCTCTGGCTCGAAGCGGATGTCCCAGTGATGGATCTGGAGACGCCACGAGACATCGATGTCCTCGGTGACCATATCGGCACGCCAGTAGCCGATGCTGTCCAGCGCCGCCCGGTTGAAGCCCGTGATCACGCCGGAGACGGTGAAGATGCGCCCGTAGGTGCGCTGCGCCCGCTTGATCAGGCCGATGATCGAGGAGAACTCGCCCACCTGGATCTTGCCCAGCAGCGTCGAGCGGTTGAGGATTCGCGGGTTGCCGGTCACTGCGCCGACGCGCGGTCCCCCGGTCAGATGCTGCATCATCCAGTAGACGGCGAAGGGATGGAGGAGCGCATCACCATCGATGCAGACGAGATAATCCGAAGGCGCCGCCAGCGCACCGGCGCGCAGCGCCACCGCCTTGCCTTGATTGGTCGCGAAATGGATCACACGCAGCCGCTCGTACTTCTCGGCCAGGCGATCGAGGATCTCGCCGGTCTCATCGTGGCTACCGTCGTTGATGGCGATGACGTCGAACCGCGGGTAGCGCGTCGCCAAGGCGTAGCGAATCGTCTGCTCGACCTGATCCGCTTCGTCGAAACAGGGCACCACGATGCTGACGTGAGGGGAATCGGGGCCCAAGGTCTCGAGTCTTGGCGTCATGTCCTTGCCCCGCTCGCGGCGAAGATAGAACCAGAGGCCACCGATGATCCACATCCAGGCCATGAAGATCGGGTAGTAAAAGGCAAAACCGAACATCACGTCCCGCCAATCGATGGCCGAGACCCAGGCTTCGATATCGACGATCATGGTTGACTCCGAAGACGAGAGGTCGAGTAGGGGAATTCGTTGAGGCTCATGCCCTCGAACGTGGGCTGGAAGGCCGGCATGCCGGTGATGAAGTCGTCCGGGTAGTAGGCGAGGTTCAGCCCGCCCCGGCGCACCAACTGATGCATCCACGCCTTGAAGCGCCCAGGCTCGATCCAGCGATCCCGTGCCCAGTCGTAGGCCTGCAGCTCGAATACCGTCTTCCTGAGCCCCATGGGCTGGCGCATCACCTGGTCGACCAGGTCATCCAGCCAGCGGCTGGCGGAGCGGTCATCGCGTGCCATGTCCGCGTCGTCGAGGTAGGGCATCGCCATCAGCGCCACCTCGTCGTAGTTGTCGAGGAAAGGACCCAGCGCCTGGGCAAAGCGCGACTCGGCAGTGGGGTCGAGCACGACCCGCGCGTAGATATTGCGCGCCACCCGGAAACGGTTGCTGAGATTGGCGTACTCGCGCGCGGCGGCGACCGCCTGATGACTGAAGTCGATCAGCGCCCGGGTCTTGTCACGCGCACTCAGGTCGCAGTCGGTAAGCGCCCGCTGACCGCCGGGCCAGCGCGCCGCGGGATCGCAGGCCTGAGCATCTTCGTTTGCGGCGAGATAGGCGTCATCGTGAATCAGGATGCCGTCGATCCCCGGGGTGTTGCGGGCCAGATCGCCATAGATCCCGCGAACGAGCGCCAGTACAGCCGGGCGGAACGGACTCAGCCGGCGGTAGTCGCGATCGGCGATCCGGCTCTTGCCGTCGCTCCCCCTGGCTCGCACCGCCAGTTGCTGCTGACGTTCGGCGTCGGGCAGGTCGAAGGCGAGCAGCGGTAACCAGGCGTAGACATCGACCCCGGCCCGGGTCTTGAGCTGCCAGGCGACACGGTTGAACAGATCGGCGCGCATCGGCAGGTAGTCGTTGGGGAAGTAAAGTGCCGAAGCGGTGCCATCGCCATCCGGATCGGCAAAGGCCTGCAGATAGACCGTGCGCACCTGCATGGCCTGAATCCGGTCCAGCAACGCGCCGAGATTGGCATTGACCTGTTCGGGGTCGGGATCATAGAGATAGTCGAGGTCGACCTGCACGGCCCGTTGAATGCGCCTGGGCGGATCGACGGTCTGCGCGACCTGGGATTCTACGGCCACCGGATCGGGATCATCCATCACCAGGAAGCGACCGAAATCGGGTCCGCTCGATGGGGTCGAGAGACGCTGATCACCGAGACTGAAGGTGAACCGGTAGCCCGCCTCTCTCGCTATCTTTTCGGTAACGGGGTTGGTCGCGCCGTAGGGCCAGACCAGGGTGCGTGGCCGAACCCCGGTGTGCCGCTCGATGATCTCGGCGCTGCGGACCAGGTCGGCGTGAACGCGCCGCCGGTAATCGGCCTCGCTCTCGTACGCGCCACTGGCGGCATCGTAGCGTCGTGTCAGCGCCGCGGGTTCGACGTTACCCTGCGGATTGGCGAGGATGCCGTGGTGGAGGTCATCGGTGTGCGAAGCCACTTCCACCAGCCCCGAGGCCTGCATCTCGCGGACCTGGTCCCAACCCACGAAACCCTCTGCCCCTCTCTCGCGACCGTTGTAGAGAACTTCGTCCGCGGCCCCGCCGCCGTCGCCGCCGATG
The DNA here is from genome assembly GCF_003206615.1 of Salinicola acroporae. Taxonomy (GTDB): domain Bacteria; phylum Pseudomonadota; class Gammaproteobacteria; order Pseudomonadales; family Halomonadaceae; genus Salinicola; species Salinicola acroporae. The sequence continues at coordinate 102,257 of NZ_PZJW01000011.1, forward strand.
ACCGCCCCCTCCTCGAGCTGCGAGGCCACCGGATCGGTAGCGGCAGCCGCCACCCTGTCGCCACGCCCGACCCGCTCGATCCAGTCGGTCTCCACCGCGAACAGCGCCGGATAGCCGAAAGCCCGTAGCAGCGGGAAGACGCGGCTGTAGAAGCTCGCCAGCCCGTCGTCGAAGCTCAGCAGCACCGCGTTGGGAGGCAGCGGCCGCCTGCCTTCCCGAGCCGCCTCGATGTCGTCCAGGGAGATCGAGTGCCAATCGTTGGCCGCCAGCCAGTCGAACAGCGACGCCAGACGCTCGGTGCTGATGGCGTAAGGGTCACGATCCACGGCGGGCCGGGTATCGTCCCGAACATCATGAAACCCGAGCGTCACGAAATGACCGGCGGGGATCTGCAGCGTCGTCACGTCCCCTGGCAGGCTGGCCAGCGGCTGAGATGACGGCGCTCCCTGGGCCTGCGCTGCCGTCGACAGCGTGCCCAGTAGCGCAACCAGCGCGAAATGGAGCAGGGTCGATCGCATCACAGCACTCCCTCGAAACCTAGCTGTCCGAACCAGCGCGCTTCGCGCTCGCCCTCGTACTCATGACTGCCCCAGCCGACGCCGTAGTTGATCGACCAGGTCCGCGTCAGTTGCCAGACGTGGCCGTAGCGGGCGTCGTAGCCCGGCGCGCTACCGTAGCCGCGTTCCCACTCGGAGGCCGTGCCAAGCGAGACGTTCTGGGTGAAGGCGTGGTCGTAGCGCCGCCAGGTCAGCCAGTCGTGTTCGAGAGTCACTCCGGCGGAGCGGGTATCCGCGGGGCTGTAGTAATCCGTTTCGCTCTGGCTGTTGTGCTCGGCGGAGAGCGAGCCGCGCAGTCGGGTCCGATGATGCGCACTAGCCTGCACGCGCTGGGACAGCCCGGCGGTGACGTCGCTGCGCAGGTTGCCGTCGCTGATGTCCAGTGCGCCCAGCGTCAGCGTCGCCTGACGCGACTCGTTCTGGCGCCAGGTCACCTGCGCCTGGTAGAGGCGTCCCTCTCGATCGCTGCGCTCAGCGCGTAGCGGGGTCTCCGGCGACTGGAACTGGGTCAGCAACTGGTACTGCCAACGATCGTCGAGCCACTGCGACCAGCCGAGCTCGACGCCGGGATCGTCGCTGGCGTTCTCGCCACTCACGCCGGCCCACCAGTGCCGGCGCAACCATCGGCGTTCGATGCCGACACCCCAGCGACTCCGGCGCTCGGCGCCACCGTCGTAATCGCCCCAGCGCCAGGATTGTTCGATGTAGGCGCGGTAGCCATCCTCGTGCCAGGGCGAATTGAGGCGCAGCCGGTATTCACCGTCGCGGCTGCCGTTGACGGCGCTCCCGCCGCGAGAGCGACCGAAGCTGCCCTCCCCCTCGAGGGAGAAGTGCTGACGATCCTGCCATTCGAGATGGTTGCGCCGAATCGCGCTGTCGGTGGGAAACTGCGACACCAAGGGTTCGATAGTGCGGTGCCAGCGCGGGAAGTTCTCGAGGTCCTGGGCATTCTCGGCAATATTGAGCCGCGTGGCCTGATCCCTGGGCGCATAGGCCGCTGCCAGTTCGGCGGTCGACTGCGCCTGTTCGTACCAGCCTCTCGAACGCTGTGCGGTGGACAGCCCATTGATCACGTCGGTGTTGCGCGGCGCCTGCCGATAAAGCGCACGGGCCCGGTCGAGAGCCTCTCCATCATGACGACGATAGGTGGCATCCAGCACCCGCAGGCGGTCGACCTCGCTGCGCTCCCAATTGGGCACCGGAGGCGTCTTGGGATTCGGCCGCGAGCGCCAGATCGGAGTGTCGGCGTCCAACCGGGCGAGCACCTTGGCCGCGGCGTCGTACTCTTCGCTCTCGATCAGGGCGTAGTAGTAGCCGGTCCGCACTGCCAACGGTGGCTGTGCGCCCGACTCGATCACCTCGCGATAGAGGCGTGCGGCCTGCACCGGCTGCCGGCGAGCCAGATAGGCATCGGCAACGGCGGCCCTGGCGTAGACCGGCACATCGACCGATTCACGCTGCAGCGCCTGATAATCGGCAACCACCGCCTCGAAGCGGTTCAACTGGCGCAGCACCACCAGTCGATCGACGCGGGTCCGGTGGCCGGCGTCGCTGCCGAGAGGGAAGCGTTCCAGATTGGCATTCAGGGTATCGAGCGACGCGGTCAGGGCCGCATTACGCGCTCCGTAGCGCTGCCGCCGCTCGTGACGCGCCTGCTCCTGCACCCCATTGCGGATCCGGGCCGTCGCGACATCGGCCCGAAACCGATTCTGCGTGGCCTGCGGCCACTCGGGCCGATAGCGCTTGCGTAACCGCTCGGCGCGGCGATAGGCCCCAAGATTGGACAGGCTGGAGATCATCGTCTGGAGGGCCTGGCGATTGTCCGGGGCATACGTCAGCACTCGCTGCGCCAGTTGCAGCGCAATGGCCGGATGCCCCTGCTGACGCTGGCGTTCCGCAATACCGGCCAGATCGTCGGCATTGGGCCGCCCCGACGGCCCTGGCCGCACGTCTTCGCCATAGGCCGACGCCGGCGCCTCGGCGGGCGGCAAGCGCCCATCCGGAAAGCGCTCGGCTGCCTGGGCTGAATAGACGAAGAGCGACAGCAGGCAGAGTGCGAGCGGTAATCGAGTTGAACAGGCGCGGCAGCGACCGCTGCCGGCGGCGTTCGGCCTCGTCGAGAAGCCAAAGCCTTCGCCGGCCTTCGCGACTCGGCCGCGGAAGCGAGATATTCGCATTACAGGACAGGACCACCGTTATTTCCGTTAACACTCTGTTGCGAGAGCACTCAAATCCGTTGAGTGGGTGCTAAAAAGCCAGGCCAAACTAGAGCTAAAATGGCGGTCTTACAAATTAGTAAATATTGATATATCTGATTCTTTCATTGGCTTGCAAGATCGGCAAAAGCCAACCTGCCAGGACAATGCCTTAGTAGAAAAGATGAAAATTATTTTTAGGCAATTGATTTACAAGACAATTTATCGTCCGCTCAAGTCATGGGCGCTGGGTCATGGCGAGGAAAGCGCCCGCCAGCGCGCCGAGCGACGGGACCAGATTGGACGATAGCGCTCGCTGTCACACCGGTACCCGGCCGAAAGGTCGTTTTTCACCTACAGGTTTTTCCGCGATGGCTTACACCCATAACGCAAGCGCCCCGCAAGGCGGGGCGCTCTGATGACGGCCGGTGCGGCGCGCCAGGGGATCACTGGCTCGATACCCGCAAGGGCGAGCCGTTGGACGCTGGTACCCGAGCCCTAGGTGCTGTCTGACAAGTCGACGAGCGAAGGCCAGGCAAGGCGAAAATCGGCGAAAACGGACCAGGCTGGCGCTCCAGCCGATTTTTGACGCCACATGGACGAGCACAGCACTTTTCAGACGGTGCCTAGAACGGAATCTCGTCATCGAAATCGTCGAAGCTACCGGGGTTCGGCGCACCGTAGTTCGGATTCTGGTTCGGTTGCGGGGCCGGCTGGCTCTGCTGCGGCGGGCGCTGCCCTTGGGGCGGGCGCTGCTGCGGCTGTTGCGGGTTGCCACCGTAACCACCACCCTGCTGCGGCGGCTGGTCGTAGCCGCCATTCTGCGGCGCACCGCCATACTGTCCCTGGGGCTGGGCGTAATCTCCGCCGCCTTGGCCGCCGCCACGAGAGTCCAGCATCTGCATGTCATTGCCGACGATTTCGGTCGAGTAGCGATCCTGACCGTCCTGGCCTTGCCATTTGCGAGTCTGCAGGCGGCCCTCGATATAGATCCGCGAACCTTTCTTGACGTACTGCTGGGCGATCTCCGCCAGCTTGTTGAACAGCACCACACTGTGCCATTCCGTGCGTTCCTGGCGCTGGCCGCTCTGGCGATCGGTCCAGCTATCGGTAGTCGCGATGCGCAGGTTGCACACCGGATTCCCCGAGGGCAGGAAGCGCACTTCCGGATCCTGTCCCAGGTTGCCGATCAGGATGACTTTATTTACACCTCGGGCCATCGTTGTCTCCTCGCATTCCTGCGTTGCGACGCTATCATGCGTCGGTTCGTTGCCATTGGTTGCCTGCGATACGGGCCAACGCCTCCACATCCAGGCGCTGCCGGTCGACCTTGAGATAGGCGACCTGTTCTTCGGGTACGACCACGGCGTCCTCGACCCCGGTCACCGCGACGAAACGCTCGAGTAGTGTATCGAGCATGCCCATGGATTGCTCGTCGAGTGCGATGATCTCGCTGGAGAGATGGCGGGGCGCCGGCATCTTCCAGACCACGGCCAGCCAGATCGCCCCGACCACTGCCGTGCCCAGGAAGACACTCTGGACGCCGAAGCCCTGGGACAGGGCACCGCCCAGCGTCCCGCCAAGAAAGGCGCCGAAGAACTGACTGGTGGAGTAGACGCCCATGGCGGTGCCCTTGGACCCGGCCGGTGCCAGTTTGCTGATCATCGACGGCAGCGTCGCCTCCAGTAGATTGAAGACGACGAAAAAGCCCCAAAGTAGGGTCAGCAGGGCGATGCGATCATTCGCCAGCTCGCCGAAGCCAAGCAGAATCAATGTCATCGCCGCGACGGCGCCGACGAAGACCGGCTTCATCTTGCGATACTTCTCGGCCACGATGACCAGCGGGATCATGCCGACGAAGGCCAGTGCCATCACCGGCAGATAGACCCAGCCATGGTCTGCCGGGGCAAATCCCAGGGCCTCGAGCCGAAACGGCAGCGCCGTGAAGCACGCCGTCAGAATCAGGTGGAGGGCGAAGATCGAGAAATCGAGTCGCAGCAGGTCGCCCTGGCCCAGCGTGGCACGCAATTGACGGCGATCGATGCCGACATCTCGATGGGGCATTCGCTTCGGCGCTCGCGGGACCAGTTTCCACAGGATCAGCAGGCCGCAGGCGGAGAGCGCCGCGGTGAACCAGAACACGCCGGCGAGCCCGCCGACATCCGCGATCAGCGGCCCCACCACCATGGCAATGGCGAACGCGACGCCGATGGAGAGCCCGATGGTCGCCATCGCGGCGGTGCGGATCTCTTCACGGGTCTGATCCGCCAGCAGGGCCATGATGGCGCCGGCGACGGCGCCGCTCCCCTGCAGGCAGCGCCCGATGATGATGCCGGTGATGGACGTGGCACTGGCGGCGACGATACTGCCGATGATGAACAGCAGCAGGCCCCCGGCAATGACCGCCTTGCGACCGACTCGGTCGGAGAGCAGGCCGAAGGGAATTTGAAGAATGGCCTGGGTCAGGCCGTAGCCGCCCAGCGCCATGCCGACAAGCAAGGGGGTGGCGCCGTCGAGATGGTCGGCATACAGCGCCAGCACTGGCAGGACCATGAATAGCCCCAGCATTCGCGAGGCGTACAGGCTGGCCAGCCCGACGATGGCGCGTCGTTCGGTAACGAGAAAACGAGAAGTCATGGAGGTCGCAACGTTGGGTGAACTCGGCGCGAGCCGAGGATGATTCGGGATGAACGGTGCATTTTACCGTTCGCCCTTCTCCAGTGAAAGCAGCCGGCTTTGCCGGGCCTTTGATCCGCGACCTATAATGGTCGTTTCCCGCGTCGCAGCACGAGGTAGTCATGGACAGCATTCTGGTCAGGGGCGCACGGACCCATAACCTGAAGAACATTGATGTCGAACTGCCGCGCGACAAGTTGATCGTGGTAACCGGTCTCTCCGGTTCGGGCAAGTCTTCACTCGCGTTCGACACGCTCTACGCCGAGGGGCAGCGACGTTATGTCGAATCCCTCTCGACCTACGCCCGCCAGTTCCTGTCGATGATGGAAAAGCCCGACGTCGACCATATCGAGGGACTCTCGCCGGCCATCTCCATCGAGCAGAAATCGACCTCGCACAATCCGCGCTCCACCGTCGGCACCATCACCGAGATCTACGACTACCTGCGCCTGCTGTTCGCTCGTGCCGGCACGCCACGATGCCCGGATCACGACGAGGAACTGGAAGCGCAGACCGTCTCGCAGATGGTCGATCAAGTACTGGCGCTGCCCGAGGGCAGCCGGTTGATGCTGCTGGCGCCAGTGGTCAAGGGCCGCAAGGGCGAGCACCTCCAGTTGATCAGCGAGCTGCGCGCCCAGGGTTTCGTGCGTGCCGTGATCGACGGGCACACCGTCGAACTCGATGACGTGCCGGCGCTCGACAAGAAGCGCAAGCACGACATCAGCGTGGTGGTCGACCGCATCAAGGTTCGCCCGGACCTGCAGCAGCGCCTGGCCGAGTCCTTCGAGACCGCACTCAATCTGGCCGATGGCACCGCCATCATCCACTTCATGGATGGCGAGCAGGATGACCTAGCGTTTTCGTCACGCTTCGCCTGCCCGATCTGCGGCTACTCGCTGAGCGAGCTGGAACCCCGGCTGTTCTCGTTCAACAACCCGGCCGGCGCCTGCCCGACCTGCGACGGCCTGGGCGTGCGTCAGTTCTTCGATCCGGACAAGCTGATCAGTCATCCGGAGCTGTCGCTGGCCGAGGGCGCGATCAAGGGCTGGGATCGCCGCAGCATCTACTACTTCAGCCAGTTGCAGGCGGTCGCCGAGCATTATCGGTTCACGCTGGATACGCCGTGGAACGAGCTCGCCCGCCACGAGCGCGACATCGTACTCAATGGCAGTGGCAAGGACGACATCGCCTTCAGCTATGTCAACGATCGGGGCCGCAAGGTGACCCGCGAGCACCCCTTCGAGGGCGTACTGCCCAACCTGGAGCGTCGCTATCGCGAGACCGAGTCGTCGATGGTTCGCGACGATCTGGCCAAGTACCTGGCGGTGCGGCCCTGCCCGACCTGTGACGGGACCCGCCTCAAGCGCGAGGCGCGCCACGTGTTCATCGACGGCAACAATCTTCCGACGTTGACCCGGATGCCGGTGGGCGAAGCCTGGGACTATTTCCGCCAGTTGACGCTTCCCGGAAGGAAGGGCGAAATCGCGGTCAAGATCGTCCACGAGATCCACGCCCGACTCGAATTCCTGGTCAACGTCGGGCTCGACTATCTGACCCTGGAACGCAGCGCCGATACGCTCTCCGGCGGCGAGGCCCAGCGAATTCGCCTGGCCAGCCAGATCGGTGCCGGCCTGGTCGGGGTGATGTACATTCTCGACGAGCCCTCGATCGGCCTTCATCAGCGCGACAACGATCGTCTGCTGCGCACGCTGATACGCTTGCGTGACCTGGGCAATACGGTGATCGTGGTCGAGCACGACGAAGACGCCATTCGCGCTGCCGACCATGTGCTCGATATCGGCCCTGGCGCCGGCGTGCATGGCGGCACCATCGTGGCCCAGGGAACGCCCCACGATATCGAGACGACGCCGGAGTCGTTGACCGGCCAGTATCTCTCCGGGAAACGCTGTATCGAGGTGCCGCCGTATCGCATCCCGGTCAACCCGGACAAGCAGCTTCATCTGCGCGGCGCCACCGGCAACAACCTGCAGGATGTCGACCTGGCGCTGCCGCTGGGGCTGTTTGTCTGCGTCACCGGCGTCTCCGGTTCCGGCAAGTCGACCCTGATCAACTCGACCCTGATGCCGATCGCGGCACGTGAGCTCAATCGCGCCACCACACTGACGGCGGCACCCTATCGCAACATCGAGGGTCTCGATCAGCTCGACAAGATCATCGACATCGACCAGAGCCCGATCGGCCGTACGCCGCGCTCCAATCCCGCCACGTACACCGGTATCTTCACCCCGATCCGCGAACTCTTTTCCGGTACCCAGGAGGCACGGGCCCGCGGCTACAAGCCGGGACGTTTCAGCTTCAACGTCAAGGGCGGGCGCTGCGAGGCGTGCCAGGGCGAGGGGATGATCAAGGTGGAGATGCACTTCCTGCCGGATATCTACGTCCCCTGCGACGTCTGCAAGGGCAAGCGCTACAACCGCGAGACGCTGGAGATCCACTACAAGGGCAAGAGCATTCACGAAGTGCTCGAGATGACCATCGAGGAGGCGCTGGAGTTCTTCAGCCCGGTGCCGGCCATCGCCCGGCGCCTGCAGACGCTGATGGACGTGGGGCTCTCCTACGTCCGCCTGGGCCAGAGCGCCACCACCCTCTCCGGCGGCGAGGCGCAGCGCGTCAAGCTGGCTCGCGAGCTGGCCAAGCGCGACACCGGCCAGACGCTCTACATTCTCGACGAGCCCACCACGGGACTGCATTTCGAGGATATCCGCCAATTGCTTGGCGTGCTGCATCGGCTACGTGACCATGGCAACACGGTGGTAGTGATCGAGCATAACCTCGATGTGATCAAAACTGCCGACTGGATCATCGATCTGGGCCCGGAAGGTGGCTCCGGTGGTGGGCGCATCATCGCGGAGGGCACGCCGGAACAGGTGGCGGGGCTCGAGCACTCCCACACAGGCAATTTCCTGGCTCCGTTGCTGCCCGCTCCCAAGGCGCGCAAGGCCAAGCGGGCCTGAGCCCCGCCATATAGGCGAGCGCCATATGGCGGCTCTGCTCAACGTTGCAGGTAGATTTTGCCGGCAAGCCGTGGCGAACCAGAGTTGGGACCAGCCCCCAATAGCGCGACAGAGCGCTGGGCCCGCTATATCGCGCCTTGAGCTGCTGGAGGCGGCCGTTGCTGTTCCGCCATGCTCAGCAACGCGTCAGAGACGATCGGCTACGGTGAATGGCCGGCTCCTCTGGCCGTGAGCGCTGGGCGCTCTCAGGTGTTGTGAGCGCGCGCTGCCGCTGGGGCGACTTGCTGCCCTGGACTTGCCAGGTCGCTTGCATGGGCCCACAGAAGCCGCTCCGCAGTGGGGCCCCGGGCCTGACCTTCGCGCCAAAAGAAAACCGGCTGCCCAATCACTTGGGCAGCCGGTTTTTATCGTGCAAGAAGCGTGGGACTTATTCGTCGCCAGCGGCTTCTTCAACGACCGGACGATCGACCAGCTCGATGTAGGCCATCGGTGCGTTGTCGCCAGTGCGGTAGCCGCACTTCAGCACCCGGACATAACCGCCCGGGCGATTGACGTAACGCGGACCAAGCTCGTTGAAGAGCTTGCCGACGGCTTCCTTGGAGCGGGTGCGGCTGAACGCCAGACGGCGGTTTGCCACGCTATCCTGCTTGGCCAGGGTGATCAGCGGCTCGATATGACGACGCAGCTCCTTGGCTTTGGGCAGGGTAGTCTTGATCACTTCATGCTCGACCAGCGAGATGCACATGTTCTTGAACATGGCGTGCCGATGCGAGCTGGTCCGATTCAGATGACGACCACTCTTACGATGACGCATGATTGCTATTCCTTACCAAACTGGTGATTCGAGTCGGCACACTGGGTTCGACGCTGACACGAAGGCAGACACCTGGGCGTCTGCACGCGTCGTCGTTAGGCGGAAGCCTTGTCGTCTTTCAAGCTCGCCGGCGGCCAGTTCTCCAACCGCATACCGAGCGAAAGACCGCGCGAAGCCAGCACGTCCTTGATCTCGTTCAAGGACTTCTTGCCAAGGTTCGGCGTCTTGAGCAGCTCGACTTCTGTGCGCTGAATCAAATCGCCAATGTAGTAAATATTCTCGGCCTTCAGGCAGTTGGCGCTGCGAACCGTGAGTTCGAGATCATCCACGGGGCGCAGAAGAATCGGATCGATCTGATCTTCTTCCTCTTCGATTTCCTGCTCTCTGTCGGCCTCGAGATCGACGAAGGCGGCCAGCTGTTCCTGAAGAATGGTCGCACTGCGGCGAATCGCTTCTTCCGGATCCAGAGTGCCGTCGGTTTCGAGATCGATGACCAGCTTATCGAGATCGGTGCGCTGTTCGACACGAGCCGCTTCGACCGCATAGGACACGCGGCGAACTGGGCTGAACGTCGCATCCAGCTGCAGACGACCGATGGCACGGGATTCGTCCTCGTCGGAGAGACGCGCATCGGCGGGCTCGTAACCGCGACCCCGAACGATCTTCAGCTGCATTTTCAGCTCGCTGCCATCGTTGAGGTGGGCAATCACGTGATCCGGGTTGACGATCTCGACGTCATGGCCGACGGCAATATCGCCTGCGGTCATGACACCAGGGCCCTGCTTGTTCAAGGTGAGGACGGCTTCGTCGCGACCATGCATCTTGATGGCCACGTCCTTGAGATTCAGCAGAATCTCGATGACGTCTTCCTGAACACCCTCGATGGCGCTGTATTCGTGCAACACGCCTTCGATTTCCGCTTCGACAACGGCACAGCCGGGCATCGAAGAGAGCAGGATGCGACGCAGCGCATTCCCCAGGGTATGGCCGAAACCACGTTCGAAGGGTTCCAGCACGATCTTGGCGTGATGTGCACTGACCTCTTCGACCTTGATGTCGCGGGGACGGAGAAACTCTGTCACTGAACGCTGCATATGAACACCTTCCCAGGCTGCCAAACGAATATCGGTACTCCAGGCGGAAACCGGGCCGCCTGAACGGCCCGGCTCCAAGCCTTACTTGGAGTACAGCTCGACGATCAGGTTTTCGTTGATGTCGGCAGACAGGTCGCCGCGTTCCGGGACAGCCTTGAAAGTGCCTTCCATCTTCTTCGAGTCGATGTCGATCCAGGTCACGTCGCCGCGGTTGGCAGCGATGGACAGGGCCTGCTGGATACGGGCCTGGTTCTTGGCCTTCTCACGAACAGAAACGACGTCGCCGGGGCGCACCTGATAGGACGCCACGTTGACGGTACGGCCGTTGACCGAAATCGCCTTGTGGCTGACCAACTGACGTGATTCGTTACGCGTGGAGCCGAAGCCCATGCGGTAGACCACGTTGTCCAGTCGGCATTCCAGCAACTGCAGCAAGACTTCACCGGTCGCGCCTTTCAGGCGAGCGGCTTCCTTGTAGTAGTTGCGGAACTGGTTTTCGAGCACGCCGTAGATACGACGCACTTTCTGCTTCTCGCGAAGCTGCAAGCCGTAGTCGGAAAGACGCTGACGGCGCTGGCCGTGCACACCCGGGATCTGCTCGGATTTGCACTTCTTCTCGAAGGGAGTGACACCGCTCTTGAGAAAGAGGTCGGTACCCTCACGACGAGACAGTTTACACTTGGGACCTAGATAACGAGCCATGAGTCTGTCTCCTTAAACGCGGCGTTTCTTCGGCGGACGGCATCCGTTGTGCGGAATCGGCGTCGCGTCAGTGATGCTCTGTACACGGAAGCCGGCGGCATTCAATGCACGCACGGCAGACTCACGGCCAGGACCGGGGCCCTTGACCAGCACGTCGACGTTTTTCACACCATACTCGGCTGCAGCAGTCGCTGCACGTTCACTCGCCACTTGAGCTGCGAACGGGGTGCTCTTGCGAGAACCACGAAAACCCGAACCACCGGCAGTTGCCCAAGAAAGCGCATTGCCCTGGCGGTCTGTGATCGTCACGATCGTATTGTTAAAAGAGGCATGGATGTGTGCGACCGCATCCACGACCTGCTTTTTAACCTTTTTACGGTTACTACGCGGGTTAGCCATGTTGATGTATCCTGATCTTAAACGCCGGAACGTTAATTACTTACGAATCGGTTTACGCGGTCCCTTACGGGTACGCGCATTGGTCTTGGTACGCTGACCACGCAGCGGTAGACCACGACGATGGCGCAGACCACGGTAGCAACCCAAGTCCATGAGACGCTTGATATTCAGCGTCACATCACGGCGAAGGTCGCCTTCTACGGTGTACTTACCCACTTCGGTACGCAGGGTGTCGAGCTCTTCGCCTGACAGTTCCTGAACCTTGGCGTTCGGTGCGATGCCGGCAGCGACACAGATACTCTGTGCACGCGTGCGGCCAATCCCGTAGATGTAGGTCAGCGAGATCGCCGCATGCTTGTTGTCCGGGATATTGACGCCTGCAATACGGGCCATCAGCTTACTCCGAATGTTGAGCGGCTTGCTCGTTTAGTCGTCCACAAAGGGCGCAATAGCATACCCCTTAACCTCTCTCAAGGCAAGGGATATGCCACGGCCCGCTTTTTACTCGCAGCGCTAGGGTCAAATCAGCCCTGGCGTTGCTTGTGACGCGGCTCGGTACAAATCACGCGAACCGCACCGTTGCGCCGAATGATCTTGCAGTTACGGCACATTTTCTTTACAGAAGCTCGAACTTTCATCGTTCTCTCCAAATGCTCTCTGGCGGAGGCTCAGCGCGTCAGACCACCGCTACCGTAGCCTTTCAGGTTCGATTTCTTCATCACCGACTCATACTGATGAGACATCAGATGCGATTGAACCTGGGCCATGAAGTCCATGATTACCACGACCACGATCAGCAGCGACGTCCCGCCGAAGTAGAACGGCACCTGCCAGGCCACCACCAGGAACTGCGGCATCAACGAAACCAGCGTGATGTAGAGCGCCCCGAACAGGGTCAGCCGTGTCATCACCTTGTCGACGTAGCGCGCGGTCTGCTCACCCGGGCGGATCCCCGGCAGGAAAGCCCCTGACTTCTTCAGGTTGTCGGCGACATCCTTCGGATTGAACACCAGCGCCGTGTAGAAGAAGCAGAAGAACAGCACTGCCGCGGCAAACAGGATGATGTACAACGGCGCACCGGGGGCGAGTTGCTGCGATGCCACCTGCAGCCACTCGAATCCGTCGCCCTGGCCCAGCCACTGACCGATGGAACCCGGGAACAGCAAGATACTCGACGCGAAGATCGGCGGAATCACACCCGCCATGTTGACCTTCAGCGGCAGGTAACTGCTCTGCCCCGCATACATCTTGTTGCCGACCTGACGCCGCGGATAGTTCACCGTGATACGGCGCTGGCCGCGCTCGATGAACACCACGAAGGCGACCGTTGCGATACCCAGGATCGAGAGCGCCAGCAGCGGCAACACGTTCCACGCACCGTCATTGCGAGCCAGCTCGAACGATTGACCGATCGCGCTGGGCAGGCCAGCCACGATGCCGGAAAAGATGATCAACGAGATACCGTTGCCGATCCCCTTCTCGGTAATCTGCTCGCCCAGCCACATCAGGAATACCGCACCGGCCACGAACGTCACGATGGCCGTGAAGTAGAAGCTGACATCACCCGAATAAGCGACGCCCTGACCGACCAGACCAACTGACATCCCGGTCGCCTGGATCAGGGCCAGCAACACCGTGCCGTAGCGGGTGTACTGGTTGATCTTGCGGCGGCCGGCCTCGCCCTCTTTCTTCAGCGCTTCAAGCTGAGGCGATACCGCGGTCAGAAGCTGCATGATGATCGACGCGGAGATATACGGCATGATCCCCAGCGCGAAGATACTCATGCGCTGCAGCGCACCCCCCGAAAACATGTTGAACATGCCCAGGATGGTGCCCTGGTTCTCCCGAAACAGGGCAGCCAGCTGGTCAGGATCGATGCCGGGGACGGGGATGTGGGCACCGATGCGGTACACCACGATCGCGATGAAGACGAAACGCAGGCGCGCCCACAGCTCGCTGAGACCGCTACCCATGTTCGCCGGCATTTTTCCTGACTTAGCCATTTAGTCCTCTACCTTGCCACCGGCCGCTTCGATCGCAGCGCGTGCACCTTTGGTGACCTTGAGGCCACGCACGGTAACCGCCTTGCTCAACTCGCCGGACAGAACGACCTTGGCGTACTCGGTAGCATTCTTGAGCACGTTGGCCTTCTTCAGGCTGGCGAGGTCAGCAACGTCGCCCTCGACCTTGGCCAGCTCGGCCAGACGGACTTCTTCGGACACCAGCGACTTGGCCGAGGTGAAACCGAACTTCGGCAAGCGGCGCTGCAAGGGCATTTGACCGCCCTCGAAACCCGGCTTGACCGAACCGCCGGAACGGGACTTCAGACCCTTGTGGCCACGGCCACCGGTCTTGCCCAGGCCAGAGCCGATACCGCGGCCAAGACGCTTTTCAGCGTGCTTGGAACCCGGCGCCGGGCTTAAGCTATTGAGTTTCATGGATTACTCTCCCTCGACTCGAACAAGGTAGTTGACCTTGTTGATCATGCCGCGAACGGCGGGGGTGTCTTCCAGCTCGACCGAGTGCCCAATGCGACGCAGACCGAGACCGGTCATGGTCGCCTTGTGCTTCTGCAGGACACCGATGGTGCTGCGGGTCTGGGTGATTTTGATCGTCTGTGCCATGGTCACTTACCCCGCCAGCTCTTCGACAGACAGGCCACGCTTGGCGGCGATGTCTTCCGGAGATTGCATGGATTCGAGCCCCTTGATGGTGGCACGAACCACGTTCACCGGGTTGGTGGAACCGTAGCACTTGGCCAGAACGTCATGCACACCGGCCAGTTCGAGGACGGAGCGCATGGCACCGCCGGCGATGATACCGGTACCCTCGGAAGCGGGCTGCATGAACACCTTGGAAGCGCCGTGACGGGCGCGAACCGGGTACTGCAGCGTGCTGCCACTGAGACTGACCTTGACCATATTTCGGCGTGCCTGGTCCATGGCTTTCTGGATCGCGACCGGCACTTCACGTGCCTTGCCGCGACCGAAGCCAACCCGGCCGTTGCCATCGCCAACGACGGTCAGCGCGGTGAAACCGAAGATACGGCCACCTTTGACCACCTTGGCGACGCGGTTGACCTGCACCAACTTCTCTTGCAGGTCTCCGCCCTTCTGTTCGTTATTCGCCATCGTTAAACCCTTTAGAATTGCAGACCGCCTTCGCGTGCGGCATCAGCCAACGCCTTGACACGCCCGTGGTACTGGAACCCTGCGCGGTCGAAGGCAACCTGAGAGATGCCGGCATCCTTGGCGCGCTCGGCAATCAGAGCACCCACCTTGGCAGCCGCGTCAGCGTTGCCCGTGGCACCTTCGCGCAGGCTCTTGTCCAGCGTGGAAGCGCTGGCAAGGACCTTGCCGCCGTCCGGTGAGATGATCTGCGCGTAGATGTGACGCGGTGTGCGGTTGACGCACAAGCGGTTCACACCCAGATCGCGGATCTTGGCACGGGCGCGGCGGGCACGACGGAGACGAGATTCTTTCTTCGCGTTCATAACCCTGCCTTACTTCTTCTTGGCTTCTTTGCGGCGGACACGTTCGTCGCTGTAACGAACGCCTTTGCCCTTGTAGGGCTCCGGCGGACGGAAAGCGCGAATTTCCGCGGCCACCTGACCGAGTTTCTGCTTGTCCGCGCTTTTCAGCACGATCACGGTATTCTTCGGCGTTTCCGCCGTGACACCTTCGGGCAGCGTGTAGTCGATCGGGTGTGAGAAACCGAGTGTTAGGTTCAGCGTCTTGCCACTAGCCTGGGCACGATAGCCGACGCCATTGATTTCCAGCGACCGAGTGAAACCCTCGGAGGCGCCGGTGACCATGTTCTGGACCAGGGCACGCGTGGTGCCGACCATGGCCCAGGACTTCGCCTGTTCGCTCGGGGCGAAAACCAGCTGACCATCTTCCTGAGTGATCTTCACGTCGGGATGCACGGTCAGTTCAAGCGTGCCCTGGCCGCCCTTGACGGACAGCTGGTCGCCGTCGAACTTCACGTCGACGCCGCTGGGCAGTTTAACCGGATACTTGGCTACGCGAGACATTACTCACTCCTAGAATACGGTGCAGATGACTTCACCACCGACACCCGCCTGGCGTGCGGCACGATCGGTCATGACACCTTGGGAGGTGGTGACGATCGCCACACCCAGACCGTCCGCGACCTTGGGCAGTTCACTCTTGCCCTTGTAGATCCGCAGTGACGGCTTGGACATACGCTGGAGGTGCTCGATGACCGGCTTACCCTCGAAATACTTGAGGGTCACGGTCAGCTCGGGCTTGGTGCCCTCGGAGACCGTCGCGTCGGTGATGTAGCCTTCCTGCTTGAGTACGCGGGCCACTTCAACCTTGAGCTTGGAAGACGGCATGGTAACCGTCTCCTTGGTGGCCATCTGCGCATTGCGGATACGGGTAAACATATCCGCCAGAGTATCTTGCATGCTCATTACATTGCGCTCCTGAATTCCTCGACGTGGCTTACCAGCTGGACTTCTTCAGTCCAGGGACATCGCCACGCATGGCAGCTTCGCGCAGCTTGTTACGGGCCAGTCCGAACTTGTTGTAGTAACCGTGCGGACGGCCGGTAACGCGGCAGCGGTTGCGCTGACGGACCTGACTGGAGTCCCGCGGCAACTGTTGCAGCTTCAGCTGAGCGTCGAAGCGCTCTTCGTCAGAAGCGTTGACGTCATAGATGACGGTCTTGAGCGCGGCACGCTTGGCGGCGTATTTGTCGACCAGCTTTGCGCGCTTGAGCTCACGCTCAATCATGCTTTTCTTTGCCATGAATCCACCCTTATTGCTTGAACGGGAAGTTCAGCGCGCTAAGCAGCGCACGACCTTCTTCGTCGGTGATGGCGCTGGTCGTAATGGTGACATCCAGACCACGAATCCGGTCGATCTTATCATATTCGATCTCCGGAAAGATGATCTGCTCCCGTACGCCCATGGAGTAGTTGCCACGCCCGTCGAAGGATTTCGGGTTCAGACCGCGGAAGTCACGTACGCGAGGAATCGCGATGTTGACCAGACGATCCAAAAAGTCCCACATCCGTTCGCGGCGCAGCGTCACCTTGACGCCAATCGGCCAGCCTTCGCGGACCTTGAAGCCAGCGATGGACTTGCGCGCCTTGGTCACTACCGGCTTCTGACCGGAGAGCTTCTCCAGGTCGCCGACAGCATTGTCGATCAGCTTCTTGTCGCTGGTCGCTTCGCCGATGCCCATGTTCAGGGTCACTTTGGTGATCCGGGGCACCTGCATAACGTTGGCATAGCTGAACTGCTCTTTGAGCTGAGCCATGACCTCGTTCTGATAACGTTCTTTCAAGTTCGCCATTTTGCTACCCGACTCGCGTTAGGCGTCGATCTGCTTTTGCGTCGACTTGTAGATACGTACCTTGGTACCGTCTTCCTGCAGTTGGAAGCCGACGCGATCCGCCTTGCCGGTCTCCGCATTGAAGATGGCCACGTTGGACGCATGGATCGGAGCCTCACGCTCGACGATACCCCCCGGGTTGCCAACCATAGGATTGGGCTTGGTGTGGCGCTTGATCATGTTGACGCCCGAAACGACGTAACGGTCGTTCTCGAGGACGCGCTTGATCGTGCCACGCTTGCCCTTATCCTTGCCGGCGATGACGATGACTTCGTCGTCACGTTTGATCTTGTGCATATCCGCCTCGCTCCTTACAGCACTTCGGGCGCCAAGGAAATGATCTTCATGAACTTCTCGTTACGAAGTTCACGAGTTACCGGTCCGAAGATACGGGTGCCGATCGGCTGTTCGTTGGTGTTATTCAACAGAACCGCCGCATTTCCGTCGAAGCGGATCAGCGAACCGTCGTTACGACGGACACCGCTGCGCGTACGCACGACCACCGCCTTGAGGACCTGGCCTTTCTTGACCTTGCCCCGCGGGATGGCTTCCTTGACCGTCACTTTGATGATGTCGCCAACGCGGGCATAACGACGGTGTGAACCGCCCAGCACCTTGATGCACTGCACCCGGCGCGCGCCGCTGTTGTCGGCGACATCCAGCATTGTCTGCGTCTGAATCATTGGTTTTCTCCAAACCTAATCTGACTGCACTGGTTCAGAAGGCGCCTGTCGGGCTCAGCCCTTGGCCTGCTCGACCACCTCGACCAACGTCCAGGCCTTCTTCTTGGACAGCGGACGGCATTCCTGAATGGAAACCGTGTCGCCGAACTTGGCCTGGTTCGTCTCGTCGTGGGCGTGCAGCTTGGTGGAGCGCTTCATGTACTTGCCGTAGATCGGATGACGCTCGCGGCGCTCGATCAATACGACAATCGACTTTTCCATCTTGTCGCTCACGACCTTGCCGGTGAGCGTCCGAGCTTTGCTTGCTTCAGCCATTATTGGTCACCTGCCTTCTGGTTGAGCACAGTCTTGACGCGAGCGATGTCGCGACGAACCTGCTTGAGCAGGTGCGTCTGGCTCAGCTGGCCGGTGGCCTTCTGCATGCGCAGGTTGAACTGCTCGCGGAGCAGTTCGAACAGCTGCTCCTGCAGCGCATCGACTGACTTTTCACGCATTTCGTTGGCTTTCATCACATCACCGTCCGTTTCACAAAGGTGGTGGAGATGGGCATTTTCTGGGCCGCCAGAGAGAAGGCTTCACGCGCCAGCTCTTCGGAAACACCCTCGATTTCGTAGAGCACCTTGCCCGGCTGAATCTGGGCCACCCAGTACTCGACGGAACCCTTACCTTTACCCATACGAACCTCGAGAGGCTTGTTGGTAATCGGCTTGTCCGGGAATACGCGGATCCAGATCTTGCCACCACGCTTGACGTGACGGGTGATTGCACGACGACCCGCTTCGATCTGACGTGCGGTGATACGACCGCGATCGGTGGCCTTGAGACCGAAGTCCCCGAAGCTCACCTTGCTGCCGCGATGTGCCAGGCCGCGGTTACGACCTTTCTGCACCTTGCGGAACTTTGTACGCTTGGGTTGCAACATCGATCAGTCTCCCCTTACCTGGAACCTTTCTTCTTCGATGCGGGCGCCTGAGCTTGCTGCTTCTGCTTGGCACGCACCTCTTCGATGCCCCCGAGGATCTCGCCCTTGAAGACCCAGACCTTGACGCCGATGACGCCGTAGGTGGTGTGGGCTTCATAGGTGGCGTAATCGATATCGGCACGCAGCGTATGAAGCGGCACGCGGCCTTCGCGATACCATTCGGTACGCGCGATTTCGGCACCACCGAGACGACCGGAGAGCTGCACCTTGATGCCGCCGGCACCCAGACGCATGGCGTTCTGGACGGAGCGTTTCATGGCGCGACGGAACATCACGCGACGCTCGAGCTGACCGGCGATGTTCTGCGCGACCAGAGCGGCATCCAGTTCCGGCTTGCGGACTTCTTCGATGTTGACGTGCACCGGCACACCCATCATGCGGGTGACATCCTGGCGCAGACGATCGACGTCCTCGCCCTTCTTGCCAATCACGATGCCCGGACGGGCAGTGTGAATGGTGATACGGGCGTTGTTAGCCGGACGTTCAATGGTAATGCGGCTCACGGAGGCGTTCTTCAGACGCTCTTCGAGGAAGCGACGCACTTCCAGATCGTTGTTCAGCTTGTCGGCATAGGCACCGCGCTCGGCATACCAGACCGAGGTGTGATCCTTGACGATGCCCAGTCGGATACCGACTGGATTGACTTTCTGACCCATCTGGTCGACTCCTACTTCTCGGCTACCTTGACGGTGATGTGGCAGGTGCGCTTCAGAATGCGATCCGCCCGGCCTTTGGCGCGCGGTTGAATGCGCTTGAGCGTCATGCCCTCATCGACACAGATGGTCGAGACACGCAGCTCGTCGATGTCCATGCCGTTGTTTTCTTCCGCATTGGCAATCGCGGACTGCAGCACCTTCTTGACCAATTTCGCGGCTTTCTTCGGCGAGAAGGTCAGCACGTCGAGCGCTTCGGCGACCGGCTTACCGCGCACCTGGTCAGCCACCAAACGGGCCTTCTGGGCGGATAAGCTCGCGCCACGCAACTTAGCAGCGACTTCCATCTCTTAATCCTCTTGGCTTACCGTTTGGCTTTCTTGTCCGCTGCATGACCGCGATAAGTGCGGGTAGCGGCGAACTCGCCCAACTTGTGGCCGACCATCTCCTCGGAAACATGCACCGGGACATGCTGGCGACCGTTATGTACCGCAATGGTGAGCCCGACCATGTTGGGCAGGATCATCGAACGACGCGACCAGGTCTTGATCGGTTTGCGATCGTTCTTTTCCGTTGCGACGTCGACCTTCTTCAACAGATGAAGGTCGATAAAAGGACCTTTCTTCAGTGAACGTGGCACAGCCGTTACCTCTTAATGTCTGTTACTTGGACTTGCGGCGACGAACGATGAGTTTGTCGGTACGCTTGTTCTTGCGGGTCTTGTGGCCCTTGGTGGGAATCCCCCACGGGCTGACCGGATGACGACCGCCACTGGTACGGCCTTCACCGCCACCGTGCGGGTGGTCCACCGGGTTCATTGCGACACCGCGAACAGTCGGGCGCACCCCTCTCCAACGTTTCGCACCAGCCTTGCCCAATTGACGCAGGCTGTGCTCTGAGTTACCGACTTCACCCAAGGTAGCGCGGCACTCGGACAGCACGCGACGCATCTCGCCGGAGCGCAGACGCAAGGTTGCGTAGTTGCCTTCACGAGCCACCAGCTGAGCGCTGGCTCCGGCACTACGCGCGATCTGCGCACCCTTGCCCGGCTTCAATTCGATGCAGTGCACCGTGGAGCCGACCGGAATGTTGCGCAGCGGCAGCGCGTTGCCACGCTTGATGGCGGCGTTGACACCGGACTCCACCACGTCGCCGGCTTTGAGAGCCTTGGGCGCGATGATGTAGCGGCGCTCGCCGTCCATGTACTTCAGCAGCGCGATGTTGGCGCTACGGTTCGGATCGTATTCGATACGCTCGACGGCGGCCTTGATGCCATCCTTCGTGCGCTTGAAATCGATCAAACGATAGTGCTGACGATGACCACCACCGACGTGACGCGTGGTGATGCGGCCATTGTTGTTACGACCACCCGACTTCGACTGCTTCTCGACAAGCGCACCGTAGGCGCGACCCTTGTAGAGCTCGTCGTTGACGACTTTGACGACGTGACGACGACCGGCGGAAGTGGGTTTTGTCTTGACTACTGCCATGATCCGTACTCCTGCCTTACTCGGCGCCAGAGAAGTCTTCGAGCGTCTCGCCCGCAGCCAGGGTCACGTACGCCTTGCGGTAACCCTTGCGCAGACCAGTGCCGAAGCGAGTGCGTTTGGTCTTGCCCTTGACGTTGAGCACGGAAACACCGGCGACTTTCTTGCCGAACAGCGCTTCGACGGCTTTCTTGATCTCGGGCTTGGTCGCGTCCTGGGCCACCTTGAACACGTACTGATTGTTCTCGGCGGCGAGCGCGGCCTTCTCGGTCATGTGAGGTCCGAGCAGAACCTTGTATACGCGTTCCTGGTTCATCCCAGCTTCTCCTCGAATTTACGCAGAGCGGAGACGGTCATCAGCACCTTGTCGAAGGCGATCAGGCTGACCGGATCGGCTGCCGCAGCATCAACCACATCGACGTTGGGGATGTTGCGCGCGGCCAGATAGAGCTTCTCGTCGATCTCTTCGGTAACGATCAGCACTTTCTCGAGCTTCAGCTCGTTGAGCTTGCCGACCAACTCCTTGGTACGGGGCGCTTCGACGGCGAACTCTTCGACCAGCACCAGACGCTCCTGGCGAACCAGCTCGGACAGGATCGAACGCATCGCCGCACGGTACATCTTGCGGTTGACCTTCTGCGTGTAATCCTGCGGACGAGCGGCGAAGGTGACACCACCACTGCGCCACAGCGGCGAGCGGATGGTGCCGGCGCGCGCACGGCCGGTGCCTTTCTGGCGCCACGGCTTCTTGCCGCCGCCACGCACGTCGGAACGGTTTTTCTGGGCACGGGTACCCTGGCGGCCTGCCGCCAGGTAGGCGGTGACGACCTGGTGCACCAACGCTTCGTTGAAGTCTTTGCCAAAGGTCTCTTCGGACACTTCGACGGTGCCTGCGGCACCTACGAGATTCAGATTCATCGGTCTCAGTCCCCTCAGCGAGCTTTCACGGCACTGCGCACGACGACATCGCTGCCGGGTGCACCGGGCACGGCGCCCTTGATCAACAGAAGATTACGCTCGGTATCGATACGCACCACTTCCAGGGTCTGGACGGTGACGCGTTCGTTGCCCAGCTGACCAGCCATCTTCTTGCCTTTGAAAACGCGGCCTGGGGTCTGGCACTGACCGATGGAACCCGGCGCACGGTGGGACAGCGAGTTGCCGTGGGTGTTGTCCTGGGTACGGAAGTTCCAGCGCTTGACAGCGCCCTGGAAGCCCTTGCCCTTGGACGTACCGGTCACATCGACCTTCTGACCAGCTTCGAAGAGGGATACGGTGAAGGAACCGCCCAGCTCGGGAGTCTCATCGTCTTCGGAGAGACGGAACTCCATCAGGGAACGGCCTGCCTCGACACCCGCCTTGGCGTATTGACCAGCAATCGCCTTGGAGAGGTGCTTGGCTTTGCGGGAGCCAGTTGTAACCTGCACCGCACGATAGCCGTCAGACTCTACGGTCTTGACGCTCGTGATGCGGTTGGGCTCAACCTCGATAACGGTTACGGGCACGGATGCGCCATCTTCGGTGAAGACACGGGTCATGCCCGCTTTCTTACCGACCAAACCGATAGTCATGTTCAGTCTCCTTTAGTGTACGGGGCTATCACCCGCTATGGCTGCCCTTTCCAGAGCATTCCACTAGCACATTGTGTGGCGTCTCACGACGCGGCGGATGCTGTCGAACTCAGCGCCCGCTAGTGTCTAGTGTTGGTTTCAGTCGAGTTTAATCTGCACGTCAACGCCGGCGGCGAGATCGAGCTTCATCAGCGCGTCGACGGTCTTTTCCGTCGGCTCGACGATATCGAGAACGCGCTTGTGCGTGCGAATCTCATACTGATCACGCGCATCCTTGTTGACGTGCGGAGAGATCAGGATGGTGTAACGCTCGCGATTCGTCGGCAGTGGGATCGGACCACGTACCTGGGCGCCAGTGCGCTTGGCCGTATCCACGATCTCCTGAGCCGACTGATCGATCAGCCGATGGTCAAACGCTTTCAGCCGAATGCGAATCTTCTGGTTCTGCATTTACCTTATGCTCCACTGGATGCTGACGGCGCGAGCCGTCGACCCACGCGTTCAAAGGACGCGCATTATAGGAGAGCCCCGATCGAGAGTCAAACACCCTCTCCACCAAAGGCTACCGAATCCACATAGAAAAAGGGGCGCGTCAGCGCCCCTTCCTTGGCAATCACCGAAAGTGTTACTCGATGATCTTGGCGACCACGCCAGCGCCGACGGTACGACCGCCTTCGCGGATAGCGAAGCGCAGGCCGTCTTCCATGGCGATCGGTGCGATCAGGGTCACGACCATCTGGACGTTGTCGCCCGGCATGACCATCTCGACGCCTTCCGGCAGTTCACAGGTACCGGTCACGTCAGTGGTCCGGAAGTAGAACTGCGGACGATAGCCCTTGAAGAACGGGGTGTGACGACCACCTTCTTCCTTGGACAGGACGTAGACTTCGGCCTCGAACTTGGTGTGCGGAGTAATGGTGCCCGGCTTGGCCAGGACCTGACCACGCTCGACGTCGTCACGCTTGGTACCACGCAACAGCGCACCGACGTTCTCACCAGCACGACCTTCGTCGAGCAGCTTGCGGAACATCTCGACACCGGTAACGGTGGTCTTGGTGGTGTCGTGGATACCGACGATCTCGACTTCATCGCCAGTCTTGACGATACCGCGCTCGACACGACCAGTAACGACCGTACCGCGACCGGAGATGGAGAACACGTCTTCGATCGGCATCAGGAACGGCTGGTCGATGGCACGCTCCGGCTCCGGAATGTACTCGTCCAGCGACTTGATCAGGTTGGCAACGGCGGTGGTACCCATGCCATTGTCGTCCTTGCCTTCCAGCGCCATCAGCGCGGAGCCGATGATGATCGGAGTGTCGTCGCCCGGGAAGTCGTACTCGTTGAGGAGTTCGCGAACTTCCATCTCGACCAGCTCGAGCAGCTCTTCGTCATCGACCATGTCGGCCTTGTTCAGGAACACGACGATGTACGGAACGCCAACCTGGCGGGACAGCAGGATGTGCTCGCGAGTCTGCGGCATCGGGCCGTCAGCAGCGGAGCAGACCAGGATGGCGCCGTCCATCTGCGCAGCACCGGTGATCATGTTCTTGACGTAGTCGGCGTGCCCCGGGCAGTCGACGTGCGCGTAATGGCGAACTTCGGACTGATACTCGACGTGAGCGGTCGCGATGGTGATACCGCGCTCGCGCTCTTCCGGAGCGTTGTCGATGGAGTCGAACTGACGCCATTCGCCACCGAAGACTTCGGCGGAGACACGGGTCAGAGCTGCCGTCAGAGTCGTTTTACCGTGGTCGACGTGACCGATGGTGCCGACGTTGACGTGCGGTTTGGAGCGTTCAAATTTTGCCTTAGCCACTGCTATAACCTCTTTACGTTAGCTAACGGTTAACCGTTCTGATTGATGACGGCATCAACGACGCTGGAGGGCGCCTCTTCGTAATTCGCAAACTCCATGGTGTAGCTTGCGCGTCCCTGGGTCTGAGAACGCAGATCGGTTGCATAACCGAACATCTCAGCCAACGGAACCGTGGCGCGAATGACCTTGCCAGAAGAGGAGTCATCCATGCCCTGCACAAGGCCACGTCGGCGGTTGAGGTCGCCCATGACATCACCCATGAAATCCTCGGGAGTCACGACTTCGACCTTCATTACCGGCTCGAGCAACACGGCCTTAGCCTTACGAGCACCTTCCTTGATCGCCATGGACGAGGCGACCTTGAACGCAGTCTCGTTGGAGTCCACGTCATGGTAGGAGCCATCGAACAGCGTCACCTTGACGTCGATCATCGGATAACCCGCGATAACGCCGTTCTTGAGCTGTTCGTAAGCCCCTTTCTCGACGGCCGGCACGTACTCTTTGGGTACGACACCGCCGACGATCTCGGACGCGAACTTGAAGGACATCTCCTCGTCCTCGCCCTTGTCTTCGGCCGTCAGCGGCTCGATGCGCAACCAGACGTGACCGTACTGGCCGCGACCGCCCGACTGACGAACGAACTTGCCTTCCTGCTCCACCGACTGGCGGATGGTTTCACGATAGGCAACCTGCGGCTTGCCGATGTTGGCCTCGACCTTGAACTCGCGACGCATGCGGTCGACGATGATGTCGAGGTGCAACTCGCCCATGCCCGAGATGATGGTCTGGCCGGTCTCCTCGTCTGTCTGAACGCGGAAGGAAGGATCCTCCTGCGCCAGCTTGCCGAGGGCGACGCCCATCTTCTCCTGATCGGGCTTGGACTTCGGCTCGACGGCGACCGAGATGACCGGTTCCGGGAACTCCATCCGTTCGAGAACGATCTTGTCGTTCAGGTCACACAGCGTGTCGCCGGTCGTGACGTCCTTGAGACCGATACAGGCAGCGATGTCGCCGGCGTAGACCTCTTTGATCTCTTCGCGCGAGTTGGCGTGCATCTGGACGATACGGCCGACACGCTCTTTCTTCGACTTCACGGAGTTGAAAATGCTGTCGCCGGATTTCAGCACACCGGAATAGACGCGCATGAAGGTCAGCGTCCCGACGAAGGGATCGGTCGCGATCTTGAATGCCAGTGCCGCGAAGGGCGCGCTGTCATCCGCCTCGCGCGTGGCGATGGTGCCATCCTTGTCATCGAGCTCGCCCTCGATCGCCTTGACTTCGGTCGGCGACGGCAGGTATTCGATGACGCAGTCCAGAACGGCCTGAACGCCCTTGTTCTTGAACGCAGAGCCGCAGGTCACGAGAACGATCTCGTTGGCCAGGGTACGCGCGCGCAGACCGGCCTTGATATCCGCGATGGACAGGTCGCCCTCTTCCAGGTACTTGTCCATCAGCTCTTCGTTGGCTTCGGCAGCAGCCTCGACCATCTGCTCGCGGTACTTCTCGGCAGTCTCCTGCAGGTCGGCCGGAATATCGACCAACTCGTAGTTCATGCCGAAGTTCTCCTCGTCCCAGAGAATCGCTTTCATCTGGATGAGGTCGACCACGCCCTTGAACTCGTCTTCCGCGCCCCAGTTGATCTGGATCGGGACGACGTTGGCGCCCAGGCGGTCCTTCAACTGGTCCAGCACCATGTAGTAGTCGGCGCCGGCACGGTCCATCTTGTTGACGAACACCATGCGTGGCACTTCGTACTTGTTGGCCTGGCGCCAGACGGTCTCGGTCTGCGGCTGCACGCCGGAAGAGCCGCACAGCACGACGACCGCGCCATCCAGAACGCGAAGCGAACGCTCGACTTCAATCGTGAAGTCGACGTGCCCCGGCGTATCGATGATGTTGATGCGGTGCTCGTCGAACTGCTTGCTCATGCCCTGCCAGAAGCAGGTGGTCGCCGCGGAGGTGATCGTGATGCCACGCTCCTGCTCCTGCTCCATCCAGTCCATGACGGCAGCGCCTTCATGGACCTCACCCACCTTGTGGGACAGGCCGGTATAGAACAGGACACGCTCGGTAGTCGTCGTCTTGCCAGCGTCGACGTGGGCAACGATACCGATGTTGCGATAACGCTTGAGTGGTGTCTTGCGTGCCACGATGGAAGTCCCCGTTGATTAGAAGCGGTAGTGAGAGAAGGCCTTGTTGGCATCTGCCATGCGGTGCACGTCTTCACGCTTCTTCACAGCAGCGCCTTTACCTTCGGCGGCGTCCAGCATTTCGCCAGCAAGACGTTGCACCATGGTCTTTTCACCACGGCTGCGGGCGGCATCGACCAACCAGCGCATGGCCAGCGCCTGGCGACGTGACGGGCGAACCTCGACCGGCACCTGGTAGGTCGCACCGCCGACGCGGCGAGACTTGACCTCGACCATCGGCTGAATGGCCTCCAGCGACTTGTCGAAGATGTCCAGCGGCGCTTCGTTACTGCGCTCGGCAACCCGGTCCAACGCGCCGTAAACGATACGTTCAGCCACGGACTTCTTGCCGCTGATCATCAGGTGGTTCATGAACTTGGCCAGGCGCTCACTTCCGAACTTGGGATCGGGAAGGATCTCGCGCTTAGCGGCAACTCTTCTTCTTGGCATGATAAGCCCTCTAGTTAAGGGTCGTTCAGGTAAACCCGGCACGGCTCATCGCGGGTGGGCGATAGCGGCCGACCTTACTCTTATCTGACCGATAATGATTGGTGACAGCGTCCGGATCAGGACTTGGGACGCTTGGTGCCGTACTTGGAACGGCCCTGCTTACGGTTCTGGACACCGGAGGTGTCGAGCGCACCGCGCACGGTGTGATAACGCACACCCGGCAAATCCTTGACGCGACCGCCACGGATCAGGACCACGGAGTGCTCCTGCAGGTTGTGGCCTTCACCGCCGATGTAAGAGCTGACTTCGTAGCCGTTGGTCAGACGCACGCGGCACACCTTACGCAGCGCCGAGTTCGGCTTCTTGGGCGTAGTGGTGTAGACGCGGGTGCAGACCCCACGACGTTGCGGGCAAGCCTGCAGCGCCGGCACGTCGCTTGTCTCGACGGGGCGCTTGCGCGGCTTGCGCACGAGCTGGTTGATCGTTGCCATAATGTTTAGCTGACTCCAATGGGTTGCCTTGCCTCATGCCGGGGTGTTCGTGCATGAATCGCTTGCACTACCCCTACATAAAGGCTGCGCATTCTAATCAGTTGTCATGAGACCCGTCAAGGCCACCCACCCGAAGGTGGGCGGCCCGGGATCACGACCTATAGATCGTCGTCATCGGCATCGAGCGCGGTGAGCTGGGCACCCAGCTCCTGCTCGACGTCGAACGCCGACGGCTGCAGCGTGCGCTCGGACTCCTCGCGCTTGCGACGCCGCTCGTCGTGATGGGCGAGCCCGGTACCTGCCGGGATCAGGCGTCCCACCACCACGTTCTCCTTCAGGCCGCGCAGGTAGTCGCGCTTGCCCGTCACCGCGGCTTCGGTCAGCACGCGAGTCGTCTCCTGGAACGAGGCCGCGGAGATGAACGACTCGGTGGCCAGAGACGCCTTGGTGATACCCAGCAGCAGCCGCTCGTACTTGGCCGGGAACTTCTCTTCCTGCTCGAGACGGGCATTCTCCTCGAGCACCCGCACCAACTCGACCTGGTCGCCCGGGATGAAGGTCGAGTCGCCGGCGTCGGTGATCTCGACCTTGCGCAGCATCTGACGCACGATGACTTCGATGTGCTTGTCGTTGATGCTCACGCCCTGCAGGCGATAGACGTCCTGGATCTCGACGGTGATGTACTTGGCCAGTTCCGCCACGCCCAGCAGCCGCAGAATGTCGTGCGGGTTGCTCGGGCCGTCGGAGATGACTTCGCCCTTCTCGACCGTCTCGCCCTCGAACACCCCGATCTGACGCCATTTCGGGATCAGCATCTCCAACGGATCGCCCTCTTCCGGGGTGATCGTCAGACGACGCTTGCCCTTGGTCTCCTTGCCGAAGCTGATCGTACCGCTGATCTCGGCGAGGATGGATGGCTCCTTCGGCTTGCGCGCCTCGAACAGGTCGGCGACGCGCGGCAGACCACCGGTGATGTCCTTGTTGCCGGACGCTTCCAGCGGGATACGCGCGATGACTTCACCCACGCCGATCTCGGTGCCATTCTCCACCGCGACGATGGCACGGCCAGGCATCAGGTACTGCACCGGCGTGTTGGAGCCCGGCAGCGTGACGTGCTGACCATCCTCGCCCACCAGCATGATCATCGGACGCTTGTCGCGGCCGGAGGCCGGACGTGCCGCCGACTCGATCACCTCGATGTTGGACAGGCCGGTCATTTCGTCGACCGTGCGGGTCATGGTCAGACCTTCGGTCATGTCCGTGAACTGCGCCTTGCCCTGCACCTCGGCCACGACCGGGTGGGTGTGCGGATCCCACTTGGCGACGACCTGGCCGCCTTCGACGTGATCGCCATCCTTGACCGACAGCTCGGCACCGTAGGGCAGCTTGTAGTACTCGCGCTCACGGCCGTGGTCGTCGGCGACGGCCAGGGCACTGGAGCGGGAAACCACGATCAGCTTGCCATCGGCGCGTTCGACCGACTTGATGTTGTGCAGGCGCACGCTGCCGCCGTGCTTGACCTGCACGCTGTCCACCGCCGAGGCCCGCGATGCCGCACCCCCGATGTGGAACGTACGCATGGTCAGCTGGGTACCCGGCTCACCGATCGACTGGGCAGCGATGACACCCACCGCCTCGCCGATGTTGGCTTGGTGGCCACGGGCCAGATCACGACCGTAACAGGCCGAACAGACGCCATGAGACGTCTCGCAGCTGATCGGGCTGCGCACGATGATCTCGTCGACACCCATGGTGTCGAGACGCTCGCACCAGGCTTCGTCGAGCAGGGTGCCGCGCGGGATCAGTACGTCGTCGGTTTGCGGATCGATGACGTCCTGCGCCACGACCCGGCCGAGCACACGCTGTGCCAGCGAGACGATGACGTCGCCGCCCTCGATCACCGGATGCAGGGTGAGCCCCTCTTCGGTGCCGCAGTCCTCTTCGGTAATGACCAGATCCTGGGCCACATCGACCAGACGCCGGGTCAAGTAACCGGAGTTGGCAGTCTTGAGTGCCGTGTCGGCCAGGCCCTTACGCGCGCCGTGGGTCGAGATGAAGTACTGGAGTACGTTCAGACCTTCACGGAAGTTGGCGGTGATCGGCGTTTCGATGATCGAGCCGTCCGGCTTGGCCATCAGGCCACGCATGCCGGCGAGCTGACGGATCTGGGCCGCGCTACCACGGGCACCGGAGTCAGCCATGATGAACACGCTGTTGAACGAGTCCTGCTCGACCTGGTTGCCGTCGCGATCGGTCACGGTCTCTTTCGAGATACCGGCCATCATCGCCTTGGCCACCTTGTCGTTGGCCTTGGACCAGATATCGATGACCTTGTTGTACTTCTCGCCCGCGGTCACCAGACCGGAGGAGAACTGGTCCTCGATCTCCTTGACCTCGTCCTCGGCCGCGTCGACGATCTCGGCCTTGGCATCCGGGATGACGAAGTCGTTGACGCCGATGGAGGCGCCGGACCAGGTCGCCAGACGGAAGCCGGTGTACATCAGCTGGTCGGCGAAGATGACCGCGTCCTTGAGGCCGGTGCGGCGATAGACTTCGTTGATCAGACCGGAGATCGCCTTCTTCTTCATCGGGCGGTCGACCAGCTCGAACGGCATCCCCTTCGGCAGGATGCGGAACAGCAGCGCCCGGCCGACGGTGGTTTCCTTGATCGAGACGGTCTCGGTCAGCTCGGTGATCTCGCCATCCTTCTCGTCGGACAGCCACTCGGTCAGGCGGACCTTGACCCGGGCGTGCAGCGACACGTTCTGGGTCGCGAAGGCGCGATCCAGCTCGTTGAGGTTGGCAAATGCCTTGCCTTCACCCTTGGCGCCGATACGTTCGCGGGTCATGTAGTAGAGACCCAGCACGACGTCCTGCGACGGCACGATGATCGGCTCGCCGTTGGCCGGCGACAGCACGTTGTTGGTCGACATCATCAGCGCGCGCGCTTCGAGCTGGGACTCCAGCGTCAGCGGCACGTGGACGGCCATCTGGTCACCGTCGAAGTCGGCGTTGTAGGCGGCACACACCAGCGGGTGCAGCTGGATCGCCTTGCCTTCGATCAGCAGCGGCTCGAATGCCTGGATACCCAGACGGTGCAGGGTCGGGGCACGGTTGAGCAGTACCGGGTGTTCGCGGATGACGTCGGCGAGGATGTCCCACACTTCCGGCAGCTCGCGCTCGACCATCTTCTTGGCGGCCTTGATCGTGGACGCCTGCCCACTGCCCTGCAGCTTGGAGTAGATGAACGGCTTGAACAGCTCGAGCGCCATCTTCTTGGGCAGACCGCACTGGTGCAGACGCAGGGTCGGGCCCACGGTGATGACCGAACGGCCGGAGTAGTCGACGCGCTTGCCCAGCAGGTTCTGACGGAAACGACCCTGCTTGCCCTTGATCATGTCGGCGAGCGACTTCAGCGGGCGCTTGTTGGAACCGGTGATGGCACGACCGCGGCGACCGTTGTCGAGCAGCGCGTCCACAGACTCCTGCAGCATGCGCTTCTCGTTGCGCACGATGATGTCGGGCGCATTGAGGTCGAGCAGCCGCTTGAGGCGGTTGTTGCGGTTGATCACACGACGATAGAGGTCGTTGAGATCGGAGGTCGCGAAGCGGCCACCATCCAGCGGCACCAGCGGACGCAGGTCCGGCGGCAGCACCGGCAGCACTTCCATGACCATCCACGCCGGCGCATTGCCGGACTTGTAGAAGGCTTCCAGCAGCTTGAGGCGCTTGGAGAGCTTCTTGATCTTGGTCTCGGAGTTGGTCTGCGGAATCTCCTCGCGCAGCCGATCGATCTCCTCTTCCAGATCGATATCCTTGAGCAGGGCCTGCACGGCTTCGGCGCCCATGCGCGCATCGAAGTCGTCGCCGAACTCTTCCAGC
Organism: Salinicola acroporae; assembly: GCF_003206615.1. Lineage (GTDB taxonomy): Bacteria > Pseudomonadota > Gammaproteobacteria > Pseudomonadales > Halomonadaceae > Salinicola > Salinicola acroporae. The sequence continues at coordinate 133,237 of NZ_PZJW01000011.1, forward strand.
GCCTCAAAGTACTGCTCGTCATTGAGCAGCTGGCCGCGCTCGAGGGTGGTCATGCCCGGATCGATCACGACGAACGATTCGAAATAGAGCACGCGCTCGATATCGCGCAGGGTCATGTCCAGGAACATGCCGATGCGTGACGGCAACGACTTCAAAAACCAGATGTGCGCCACCGGCGAGGCCAGCTCGATGTGGCCCATGCGCTCGCGGCGTACCGCGGCCTTGGTCACCTCGACCCCACACTTCTCGCAGATGATGCCGCGATGCTTCATGCGCTTGTACTTGCCGCACAGGCACTCGTAATCCTTGACCGGCCCGAAGATCTTGGCGCAGAACAGCCCGTCACGCTCAGGCTTGAACGTACGGTAGTTGATGGTCTCCGGCTTCTTGACTTCGCCGTATGACCAGGAGCGAATCATCTCTGGCGACGCGAGGGTGATCTTGATCGCGTCGAACTCGTCAGATTGCGCCTGTGACTTGAGGACTTTCACCAAATCTTTCATGGGATCGCTCCGTTGCGGAGTTGTCATGAGCGGGGCCGCGAATCACTCGCTCGCCCCGCAAACCGTCGCTATCGATCGACTGTGCCGGTCTTAGCTTTCCAATTCGATGTCGATACCCAGCGAGCGGATTTCCTTCACCAGCACATTGAAGGATTCCGGCATACCGGCCTGCATGGTGTGGTCGCCATCCACGATGCTCTTATACATCTTGGTACGACCCTCGACGTCATCCGACTTGACGGTGAGCATCTCCTGCAGGGTGTAGGCGGCGCCGTAAGCCTCGAGCGCCCACACTTCCATCTCCCCGAAGCGCTGTCCGCCGAACTGCGCCTTGCCGCCCAGCGGCTGCTGGGTGACCAGCGAGTAGGAGCCGGTGGAACGCGCGTGCATCTTGTCGTCGACCAGGTGGTTGAGCTTGAGCATGTACATGTAGCCCACGGTCACCGGGCGATCGAACGACTCGCCGGTACGGCCGTCGTAGAGCGTCATCTGGCCGGAGTCCGGCAGATCGGCGAGCTTCAGCAGGTGCTTGATCTCGTGCTCCTTGGCGCCGTCGAACACCGGCGTGGCGATCGGCACGCCACCGCGCAGGTTCTTGGCCAGGGTGATGATCTCGTCATCGGTCAGGGAGTCGATGTCTTCCTGACGCGTTTCCTGGGTGTTGTAGACCTGCTTGAGGAAGCCGCGAATCTCGCTGACCTGCTGTTCACGGGCGTCGCGCAACATCCGGTCGATCTTGACCCCGAGGCCGTGAGCCGCCATGCCCAGGTGGGTCTCGAGGATCTGACCGACGTTCATGCGTGACGGTACGCCCAGCGGGTTGAGCACGACGTCGACCGGCTGGCCGTTGTCGTCGAACGGCATGTCCTCGATCGGCATGATCGCGGAGATGACACCCTTGTTACCGTGACGCCCAGCCATCTTGTCGCCCGGCTGGATGCGACGCTTCACCGCCAGATAGACCTTGACGATCTTGAGCACGCCCGGCGCGAGGTCGTCGCCCTGGGTGAGCTTGCGCTTCTTGTCCTCGAAACGCTCGTCCATCTCCTTGCGGCGGTTTTCCAACTGCTCGTCGGCCTGGGCGAGGAGCTCGTTGAGCGTCTCGTCCTGCATCCGCAGCTTGAACCACTGCTGGCGCGGCAGCTCGTCGAGATAGTCTTCGCTCAGGACATCGCCCTTCTTGAGCTTGGGCCCGCCATTGACTGGCTGGCCGTCCAGCGTGCGCTGGAGACGCTCGAAAGTCGCTTCCTCGGCGATGCGATAGGTCTCCTGCAGGTCACGCCGCACCTCGTCGAGCTGCTGTTGCTCGATGGAGAGCGCACGGGAGTCCTTCTCGACGCCATCGCGGGTGAACACCTGGACGTCGATGACGGTACCGCGCATGCCGGTCGGCGCGCGCAGCGAGGTGTCCTTCACGTCGGACGCCTTCTCGCCGAAGATCGCCCGCAGCAGCTTCTCTTCCGGCGTCAGCTGGGTCTCGCCCTTGGGCGTTACCTTGCCGACCAGGATGTCGCCGGCACCGACCTCGGCGCCGATGTAGACCACGCCGGCCTCGTCCAGCTTGCCCAGCGCCGACTCGCCCACGTTGGGGATATCGGACGTGATCTCTTCCGCACCCAGCTTGGTGTCGCGCGAGACACAGGTCAGTTCCTGGATATGGATCGTGGTGAAACGATCGTCCTCGACCACCCGCTCGGAGACGAGGATGGAGTCCTCGAAGTTGTAGCCGTTCCACGGCATGAACGCGAGGCGCATGTTCTGGCCCAGGGCCAGGTCACCCATGTCGACGGACGGGCCATCGGCGAGGATGTCACCCCGCGCCACCTGGTCGCCCGGGCGCACGATCGGGCGCTGGTTCTGGCAGGTGTTCTGGTTGGAACGCACGTACTTGGTCAGGTTGTAGATGTCGACACCGGCTTCGCCACCGATGATCTCATCTTCGTTGACCCGAACCACGACGCGCTTGGCGTCGACGGAATCGATCACGCCGCCACGACGGGCCACGGCGCAGACGCCGGAGTCACGCGCCACGAAGCGCTCCATCCCGGTACCTACCAGCGGCTTGTCGGCACGCAGGGTCGGTACCGCCTGGCGCTGCATGTTCGAGCCCATCAATGCGCGGTTGGCGTCGTCGTGCTCTAGGAACGGGATCAGCGCGGCGGCGACCGAAACCACCTGGCGCGGCGACACGTCCATCAGGGTCACCTTGTCCGGTGCCATGAAGGTGGTCTCGCCCTTGTGACGCACCTGGACCAGATCGTCGATCAACTTGTTGCTCTCGTCGACCGTCGCCGAAGCCTGAGCAATGATGAAGTCGCCTTCCTCGATCGCGGAAAGATGCACGATCTCGTCGGTCAGCTGGCGATCCACGACCTTGCGATACGGCGTCTCGAGGAAACCGTAGCTGTTGGTCTTGGAGTAGGTCGCCAGCGAGTTGATCAGACCGATGTTCGGACCTTCAGGGGTCTCGATCGGACACAGGCGGCCGTAGTGCGTGGCGTGAACGTCACGCACCTCGAAGCCGGCACGCTCACGGGTCAGACCGCCCGGCCCAAGCGCGGAGACACGACGCTTGTGGGTGACCTCGGAGAGCGGGTTGTTCTGGTCCATGAACTGGGACAGCTGCGAGGAGCCGAAGAACTCCTTCACTGCCGCCGCCACCGGCTTGGCGTTGATCAGATCCTGCGGCATCAGGCCTTCGCTCTCCGCCATGGAGAGACGCTCCTTGACCGCACGCTCGACACGCACCAGACCGACACGGAACTGGTTTTCCGCCATCTCGCCGACACAACGGATACGACGGTTGCCCAGGTGATCGATGTCGTCGACTTCGCCGAAGCCGTTACGAATGTTGATCAGCTCTTTGAGGACATCGAGGATGTCCTGGTTGTCGAGCACGCCGGAGCCGGTATCGGACTCGCGACGCAGACGACGGTTGAACTTCATCCGGCCGACGCCTGATAGGTCGTAGCGGTCTTCGGTGAAGAACAGGTTGTGGAACAGCGTCTCGGCTGCTTCCTTGGTCGGCGGCTCACCCGGACGCATCATGCGGTAGATCTCGACCAGCGCTTCCAGCGCGGAGCGAGTGGTGTCCACCTTCAGCGTATCGGAGATGAACGAGCCCGCGTCGAGATCGTTGGTGTAGAGCGTCTCCAGCTTGGTGACACCGCCCTGCCCCAGCTTCTCGACCAGTTCCGGCGTCAGCTCGGTATTGCACTCGCAGATCAGTTCGCCGGTATTGGCATCGACCTGATCCTTGGCCAGCGTCTTGCCGAACAGATAGTCCATCGGCACCTGCAAGCGCTCGATTCCGGCGCTTTCCAGCTGACGGATGTGCTTCTGGGTGATGCGGCGACCTTCTTCGACGATGACGTTGCCGTCGGTACCCTTGATGTCGAAGGTCGCGGTTTCACCACGCAACCGTGACGGCACCAGCTCGACGAAAATGCCGTCGCTTTCGATATGGAAAGTGCTGGTATCGAAGAAGGTCTCGAGGATCTCCTCGGCACTCATGCCGAGCGCGCGCATCAGCACGGTCGCCGGCAGCTTGCGGCGACGGTCGATACGCACGAAGACGTTGTCCTTCGGATCGAACTCGAAATCCAGCCAGGAGCCGCGGTAAGGAATGATCCGTGCGGAATAAAGCAGCTTCCCGGAGGAATGGCTCTTGCCCTTGTCGTGATCGAAGAACACGCCCGGCGAGCGGTGGAGCTGGGAGACGATAACACGCTCGGTACCGTTGACGACGAAGGTACCGTTCTCGGTCATCAGGGGGATCTCCCCCATGTAGACTTCCTGCTCCTTGATGTCCTTGATGGCCTTGTTCGAGGACTCTTTGTCGTAGATGATCAGGCGAACCTTGACCCGCAGCGGTGCCGAATAGGTCACGCCGCGCAGCTGGCACTCCTTGACGTCGAAAGCCGGGGTGCCGAAGCGATAACTGACATACTCGAGCGCCGCATTCCCTGAAAAGCTCTCGATCGGAAATACGGACTTGAAAGCCGCATGGAGACCGGTCTCGAGACGCTCTTCCGGCGCCCGGTCCTGCTGGAGAAAGTCGTAATAGGAATCAAGCTGGATGGCCAGCAGGTAGGGCACATCCATTACTTGAGGCAGTTTGCCGAAATCCTTGCGGATGCGTTTTTTCTCAGTGTATGAGTAAGCCATCTGTATTCCCCAGCTTGTTCACCATGGGTGACCGGTGCGTGGTCGGCGCTCCCTAACGCGGGCTACCCCCGTTAGGCGCTGACGGCAAGCCTCCCAACACAGGGAGCTCGCCGTCGGAATTCGTCTAGTGGCTACAATCCTGAACCGGGAGGTCGACCCCGGACCAGGCGTACTAACGCCAGGCTAGCAAAAACAGAAAAAGGCCGGCAGCGGGTAGGCCCGCCACCAGCCGTGGCGCTTACACAGCGCGTGAAGCCGTGAGCACAGAGTTACTTGAGCTCCACAGAAGCGCCAGCTTCTTCCAGCTTCTTCTTGGCTTCTTCGGCGTCGTCCTTGGACAGACCTTCTTTCAACGTCGCCGGAGCGCCGTCGACAGCGCCCTTGGCTTCTTTCAGGCCAAGACCGGTGATTTCGCGAACGACCTTGATGACGTTGACTTTCTTGTCACCGGCAGCGGTCAGAACGACGGAGAACTCGGTCTGCTCTTCGGCAGCAGCTTCACCGCCGCCGCCAGGACCGGCGACGACAGCGGCAGCTGCAGAAACGCCGAACTTCTCTTCCATTGCAGAAACCAGTTCCGCAACTTCCATCACGGACATTTCGGCAACGGCGTTGATGATGTCTTCTTGAGAAAGTGCCATTTTCAGATTCCTAAACTTTGCGGAGCCCCAGCCGGTATCGGCCAAGCGCTCATTAATTCAACAGTCGATCCAGTCTGCGCGAACGAGCTGCCAATCAGGCAGCTTCTTCCTGCTTCTGGTCGCGAAGTGCTGCAAGCGTACGAACCAGCTTGCCGGCAGAAGCTTCCTTCATGACGGACATCAGCTTGGCGATCGCTTCATCGTAGGTCGGCAGCGTTGCCAGACGGTCGATATCAGCAGCCGGGATCATCTCCCCTTCGTAAGCCAGCGCCTTGACTTCGAAATCCTTCTGCGTCTTGCCGAACTCCTTGAACAGCCGCGCCGCAGCGCCGGGGTGCTCGTAGGAGAAGGCCAGCAGCGTCGGGCCTGCGAAAGTCTCGTTCAGGCACTCCCATGAAGTCCCTGACAGCGCGCGGCGCGCCAGCGTGTTGCGAACAACACGAATCTGGACGCCATTCTCGCGAGCCTGTTTGCGCAGATCGGTCATTGCGCCAACGGTCACACCGCGAGAATCGGCAACTACGACGGAAAGAGCGTCCTTAGCGGCTTCACTGACCTCGGCAACAATCGCTTTCTTGCCTTCGAGTGCTAGTGGCACAGTGGTTACTCCTTCGTGCCGGGGCGACGGCGTCGCGACCCGGTGGTTACCATCTCTTTCACCCGTCTTCGGTGAAAGTCTTGGATGATGGCTGCACACCTGACTCGGCGAGCAACACCATCTGCGCAGGCCCCCGTTCGGGGCATTAAGTCAGCGGCTAGCGCTGTCACCTGCGGTCTTTGACGGTGCCCCGCCCCACTCCGTCAAGACGACGCGAGTCGTCGAAACAGCGCACGGGGACCGCAAAGTTATTGCCTGGTTATCGCCGGTCACGCGTAAGCGCTGTGATCGACGGTCAGACCCGGGCCCATGGTGCTGGACAGGGTCAGTTTCTTGAGATAGATGCCCTTGGACGTGCTCGGCTTGAGGCGCTTGAGGTCGTTGACCAGCGCTTCCAGGTTGCCCTTGAGCGCGTCAGCAGGGAAGTCGACCTTACCGATGGAGGCATGGATGATGCCGTTCTTGTCGGTACGGAAACGGACCTGACCCGCTTTGGCATTCTTGACCGCGGTGGCGACGTCCGGCGTCACGGTGCCGACCTTCGGGTTCGGCATCAGGCCGCGCGGGCCGAGGATCTGGCCCAGCTGGCCGACCACACGCATGGCATCCGGGGCAGCGACGACGACGTCGAAGTTCATGTTGCCTTTCTTGACGTCTTCGGCCAGATCTTCCATGCCGACGATGTCGGCACCGGCTTCCTTGGCGGCGTCGGCGGCAGCGCCTTGCGCGAACACGGCGACGCGGACGTCACGACCGGTTCCGTTGGGCAGCACGGTGGCGCCACGCACGACCTGGTCGGATTTACGCGGATCGACACCCAAGTTGATGGAAACCTCGACAGCTTCCTTGAACTTGACCGTGGACACTTCGGAGAGCAGCGCGACAGCTTCTTCGAGGGTGTGGACCTTGCCCGGCTCGACCTTCTCGCGAATCATCTGAGCGCGTTTTGTCAGCTTTGCCATGATCAGAGGCCCTCCACGTTGAGGCCCATGCTGCGAGCACTGCCAGCAATGGTACGAACGGCGGCGTCAAGACTGGCAGCCGTCAGGTCCGGCTCCTTGGTCTTGGCGATTTCCTCAAGCTGCTCACGAGTCACGGTGCCGACCTTGGTCTTGTTCGGCACGCCGGAACCGGATTTGATGCCTGCCGCTTTCTTCAGCAGTACGGCCGCCGGCGGCGTCTTGGTGACGAAGGTGAAGCTGCGGTCGGAATAGACCGTGATCACGACCGGCGTCGGCAGGCCCGGCTCAATTTCTTGAGTCGCGGCGTTGAACGCCTTGCAGAATTCCATGATGTTGACGCCGTGCTGACCCAGCGCGGGGCCCACGGGCGGACTCGGGTTGGCCTTGCCAGCTGCAACCTGCAGCTTGATGTAGGCCTGGACTTTCTTAGCCATTTTGAACTCCAGTCGGGTACGGACGCCTTGCGGCTCCCCAATTCAGCCGACACGACGGTCGGCAACGATAACGCAGCACCGAATGGCGCCGCGATGTACTCAGTGCACCGCCGGTTAGTCCTTGACCACCTGGACGAACTCCAGCTCTACCGGCGTCGAACGCCCGAAGATCAGCACGCTGACCTGCAGACGACTCTTTTCATAGTTGACCTCTTCCACGACGCCGTTGAAATCGGCGAAGGGGCCATCGACGACACGAACGGTCTCGCCTGGCTCGAAGAGTGTCTTGGGGCGTGGCTTGTCGGTGCCATCCTGGACGCGGCGCAAGATCGCATCCGCTTCTTTCTGAGTGATCGCGGCGGGCTTCTCCGGCGTACCGCCGATGAACCCCATCACGCGCGGTGTCTCATTGACCAGGTGCCATGTCTGTTCGTTCATCTCCATCTCGACCAGCACGTAGCCGGGATAGAACTTGCGCTCACTCTTGCGGCGCTTGCCGTCACGCATTTCGACGACTTCTTCGGTCGGCACCAGGATGTCACCAAACTGGTCTTCGACCTCGTAGAGCTTTACCCGCTCGATCAGCGAGCGCATCACCTGCTTCTCGAAACCGGAATAGGCGTGAACGACGTACCAACGCTTGGACATGAAAACTCCTAGCCAATGATTCCGGACATCGCCCAACCCAGGACGGTATCGATAAGCCACAGCAGCAGCCCCACGACGAGAACGGCCGCCAGTACGATCAACGTCGTCTGGATGGTCTCCTGTCGGGTCGGCCAGACCACTCGCTGAATCTCACGCTTGGAACCCCGCGCCAGATCCATCAATGCCTGCCCCTTTGCCGTGGTCAACGCGATCGCGGCGGCAACACCACAAATGACGACGACGCCCAGCACGCGGTATAGCAACGCCTGGTCCGCGAACCACGCATTGCCGCCAACCGCGACTGCCAGCAGCAACACCACGACGACCCACTTGGGGGTGTCGAAGCGTGACTCCTGCACCTCGGCGTTGTGCTTCATGAAAACTCCTCAACTCAAGGCGCGATAACCGAACAAGACAAGATATCAAATACAAGCCAGCCTGGGGAAGACTGGCAGGCCAGGAGGGAATCGAACCCCCAACCTGCGGTTTTGGAGACCGCTGCTCTGCCAATTGAGCTACTGGCCTGCAACTACACTTCCGAGAAGCACCCGGAAATTAGGAGGGCGCTATGATAGCGAAGAGATGCCAGAAAAAGCAATCCCATCCGGCATTTTTCTTTCTCACCAAAAAAGCGAGCTCCTGGCTCGCTTTTCGCACATCAGCATCGATGATTGAAATGGAGCTCATGGACGGAATTGAACCGTCGACCTCACCCTTACCAAGGGTGTGCTCTACCCCTGAGCTACATGAGCCTAAATCACTTCAACATCAAATGGAGCGGGTAGTGGGAATCGAACCCACACCATCAGCTTGGAAGGCTGAGGTTCTACCATTGAACTATACCCGCCTACCCGCTCTGACTTCGGCTTGCCGAAACAGACCGGCAAAACTACCGCAATAAAACTGGTGGAGAGGGAAGGATTCGAACCTTCGAAGCTTTCGCGGCAGATTTACAGTCTGCTCCCTTTGGCCACTCGGGAACCTCTCCATAACGGCGACAGATTTTACACTGCCCCTCATTGATGTCAAGCGCCTGTTTTTATTGCGATAACAGGCTCAGACATCAATGGCCTTGCGCACAAAGCGGGGCGCATTGTGTCAAAGCAGGATGCCGAATGCAAGCTCGAATGCCATCTTTTCGCCCAACCCCTGCCCCACCCACGCCATGTGGCGTCGATTCCCCTTTCCGTCCATTACCGGCTGCTGACCGGGTCACACCGGCCGAATGCTTATCTCGCCCCCCGTGAGGGCCTGCAGACCAGCTTCGGACTTCACGATCAGATTGCCGCTATGGTCCACTTCAACGGCTTCGGCGGTATAGGACGTTGCCCCCTGGTGAATCTGGATGGATCGCCCCGCGTAGGCATGCCGCCTGTTCCAGTCCGCTCGCCAGGCGCCGAAACCCTGGCGCTCGAATTCGGGCAGCATCATCAGTAGCGACTCGATCAACGCCGCCGCGAGATGATTACGCGAGGGCGTGTGCACCACGTCGGCTAGCGCGCCTACTGGCTGCCCCGCGGCTTCTCGAACGGTATCGCTTGCAGAGACGTTGAGGCCAATCCCAATGACCACTTCGCAAGGTCCCTCCACATCCCCGGTTACCTCAAGGAGAATACCGGCAAGTTTCTGCCATTCGCCATCGACGGCAAGCAGAACGTCGTTGGGCCATTTCAGAGCGACGTCGACCCCCAGATCGCTGGCGACGTTAGCCAGAACCACCCCGACGGCCAGGCTCAACCCCTCGAGGGCCGCCACGCCAGACTCGAATCGCCAACCCACCGACAGGATCAGGCTCGCCCCCCAACTGGTACTCCAGACCTTCCCACGGCGGCCGCGCCCCGCTGTCTGGCTCTCCGCAAGGCACACTTCGCCGTGACCCGCGCCATGGCGAAAGCGATCACGCAGAAACGTGTTGGTAGAGTCGAGAACGTCCTCGACGAAAAGGCGTTTGAGATGGCGTCGGGTTGCGGCCGACAGCCGAGAGACGATGCAGGCGCCGTCGAGCGACTCCAGCGGATTGACCAGTCGATACCCCCGCCCCTTGACCGCCTCCAGCGGCAAGTCCATCGCCTCCAGCTTCTTGAGCTGTTTCCAGACTGCAGTACGGGACACACCGAGACGCTCACCCAACTGCTGGCCGGAATGGTAGTTGCCGTCACTGAGCAAACGAATCAGGTCACCGATACTCATCAGGATACGCCTAGCGCCAAAACCGATATTCTAGCGAAGTTCGCAGTTTATCGATAACGCAGCCCTCAGCGATGATCCGCCGGACAAAGCCAAACCCCGGCTTCTTCCGAAGCTGGGGTTGAATAGAAGCCTGGCGATGACCGAGGCGGCGCCCCGCGACTTGACTCGTCTTATCCCGAGCCCAGCCCTTCGGGCCCGCCGACGCGGCTCCTGGTTGCTCCCGACGCTCGCTCCAGGGGAACTCCCAGATCGACTCCATTTCTGGCATGGCCTGAGCGCCGAGATAGAAGCTAGACGGGTATCCGGACGGCGCTCTGCGATTGTCACGCGGGTCGATCCGCGTCGCGGCCTCACGGGTCAAGGACGGGCCCGTCTCTCTTCCGAGGGTGCCGCCATAAAAAAAC
>NZ_PZJW01000012.1 GCF_003206615.1 Salinicola acroporae
TTGCTGGGTAAGATCACTATCACGGTTGGATCCGCGGGACGGCAGAGGCAGGGAATCGGCAAAACAGCCTGCCACTGGCCCGAATGGCTGAGGACAACGCCCAGTTGACATGCCTCCGGCTAGGCCATATTTTCGTTGACGGGATACAAAGAAAAGCAAACAGAAACGGCCGACGATGCCAATAACTGACCCTATATAGCGACCATGAACCCAGGGTGACTCCAACCGTATCCCGCTTCAGAACGTCAAAGTACTTTAACCCGCGGTGCCAACGATGCTCCTGCTATCGCCTGGCGTTCGCGGGTTTTCTCGAATTATTGGCCACAGCTCACGAAAAGCACTGGCCACGACGCCCCGTTGAGACACGCCAACATCGCCCCTCCGTGCTCATTTTGAACACCAAGGAAAATAACATTTGTTTGCATTTCTTACTTACCCATTCTGACGCAAAACAGCGACAATGGCGCCATGCACCGCCACGGGTCAGGGCGCGAGCCCACCTCTCGACGGCAATCGTGTTCATGGTCGCCATCAAAAAAGCGATCTTTTCCGGCCCATAGGTTCACGCTGTCTCGTGAAACCCGTTGGGCCTTTTTTTTGCCCAAGGGTTTTACCGGTCCTGCCCGTTCAGCGGCTCCCACTGCATCGCGGACCACGACGGGGCATCGGACGAGGGGATGATCGACGCTTCCCAATGGCCGCCGCAGGGGCTGGCCGATATCGGCGTGAACCCGCCGAGCCTGGGTGCGGCATTCTGCGATCAAGTACCAATATGGAGAGAAAAAGAGAGGAGAAGAGGTAACGCTGAAATACTGATTTTTCGGATGGTGCCGGCGGTCGGACTCGAACCGACACACTGTCTCCAGCGGCGGATTTTGAATCCGCTGCGTCTACCAATTCCGCCACGCCGGCAGCGGAGACGCATTATACGGACGCCCGGCCCGGCGTCAATCATCACGCTGACTTAATCGGCCGCGTGCTTTATGATGGCGCCCTTTCAGACGCCACCCGCCCATCCAGACTCCACCGATACGCGACCTACGCCATGCAGCGCGCCGATTTTCATTTTGATCTGCCCGACGAGCTGATCGCTCGCTACCCCTCCGAACAGCGTACCGACTGTCGGCTATTGTGCGTCGATGGTGAATCCGGCGCGCTGGACCATGCTCGTTTCACTGACCTGCTTTCCCGACTCGAGCCAGGCGACGTGGTGGTGTTCAACGATACCCGCGTGATTCCGGCGCGGCTGTTCGGCCACAAGGCCAGCGGCGGCAAGGTCGAGATGTTGCTGGAGCGCCCCCTGGATGCCCATCGCGGTCTGGCGCACCTGCGCGCCAGCAAGTCGCCCAAGCCGGGTACCGAACTGATCTTCGAAGGTGACATTCGTGCTGTCGTCGAGGCTCGCCAGGACGCCCTGTTCGAACTGCGCTTCCTGGGCGAGACACCGCTGATCGCCCTGCTCGAGCAGCACGGCCACATGCCGCTCCCGCCTTACATCACCCGTGAGGACGAGCTGGCCGACCGCGAGCGTTATCAGACCGTCTACGCCCGCCGCGAGGGCGCTGTTGCTGCCCCCACTGCCGGCCTGCACTTCGACGAGGCGATGATGGAGGCGCTGCGCGCCAAGGGCATCGAGACGACTTTCGTCACCCTTCACGTTGGCGCCGGTACCTTCCAGCCGGTGCGCGTCGATGATATCCGCCAGCACCATATGCACAGCGAATGGCTGGAGGTCGACGCTGCCGTCTGCGAGCGAGTCAATCGCGCCCACGCCGTAGGCAACAAGGTCGTCGCCATCGGCACCACCAGCGTTCGCTGCCTGGAGAGCGCCAGTCAGGAAGATGGGCGCCTGGCGCCCTATCGCGGCGAGACCGATATCTTCATCTACCCAGGCTATCGCTGGCGCTGCGTGGATGCCCTGGTCACCAATTTTCATTTGCCGGAATCGACACTGTTGATGCTGGTCTCCTCCTTCGCCGGCTACGACACCGTGATGCGCGCCTATCGGGAAGCCGTCGCCAAGCAGTACCGTTTTTTCAGCTATGGCGATGCGATGTATCTGACCCGTCGCCCCGATTGACCCGAGCACGCTTCGCATGGCCCCGCATACAGCCTGATGCGCGGCTACGGGCGCATCCCGGCGTGACCCTATCGGCAGTGGACAAACGCTTTGCGCGCGGCTTCGGTCGCGTTGAAAAAAGAGAGATACGATGCGAGACGAATGCTTCATGAAATTCGAGCGGCTGGCGCAGGAAGGCCGCGCCCGCCGGGGTCGCTTGACCTTCCCACGTGGCACGGTGGAGACGCCCGCCTTCATGCCGGTGGGCACTTACGGCACGGTCAAGGGCATGACACCCAAGGATGTCGAAGCGATCGGCGCCGAGATCATTCTCGGCAATACCTTCCACCTCTGGCTGCGCCCCGGCACCGAAGTGGTCGAAGGCCATGGTGATCTGCACGACTTCTCCCAATGGCACAAGCCGATCCTGACCGACTCCGGCGGCTTCCAGGTGTTCTCGCTGGGCGCGACACGCAAGATCACCGAGCAAGGCGTGCACTTCCGCTCACCGGTGGACGGTGCCAAGGTGTTCATGGGACCGGAGGAGTCGATGGCCGTGCAGCGCTCGCTGGGCTCTGACATCGTGATGATCTTCGACGAGTGCACGCCCTATCCGGCCACGGAAGCCGAGGCCAGGAAGTCGATGGAGCTGTCGCTGCGCTGGGCCAAGCGCTCGCGCGAGGCTCACGACGACTCGCCCTCGGCGCTGTTCGGCATTGTCCAGGGCGGCATGTACCCGGAACTGCGCAAGCGCTCGCTGGAGGGGCTTCTCGAGATCGGCTTTGACGGACTGGCGATTGGCGGTCTCTCGGTGGGCGAGCCCAAGGAAGAGATGATCGGCGTGCTGGATTACCTGCCGACCTGGATGCCGGAGGATAAGCCCCGCTACCTGATGGGCGTGGGCAAACCCGAGGATCTGGTCGAAGGCGTGCGGCGCGGGATCGACATGTTCGATTGCGTGATGCCGACCCGCAACGCCCGCAACGGGCATCTCTTTACCGCCGACGGGACCGTCAAGATTCGTAACGCCAGCCATCGCCACGACACCCATCCGCTGGAAGCAGATTGTGACTGTTACACCTGCCAGCACTTCTCGCGCGGCTATCTCCACCACCTCGATCGCTGCGGGGAAATGCTCGGATCGATGCTCAATACGATTCATAATCTGCGCTATTACCAGCGCCTGATGGCGGGTTTGCGCGGGGCTATCGAAGCGGGTACATTGGCCGACTTCGTAGCACAATTCTACCGGCGACGCGGACTGCCCGAGCCGCCCAGGGTCGATTGACGCGATCCGGACCGGCACATCGACGGCCTGCCGTTCGTCAGTCTCACCCAAGTAACCCGTTTCATTACACGACCTTTTCTCACACAACCTTCGGAGAAACATCCATGCTGGACTTTTTCATCCCTGCGGCTCACGCCCAGGATGCGGGCGGCCCTGCCGGCGGTGGTATTGCCCAGATCATCATGCTGGTCGGCTTCGTGTTGATCTTCTACTTCCTGCTGTGGCGTCCGCAGTCCAAGCGCGCGAAGGAGCACAAGAAGCTGGTCAACAACCTGTCCAAGGGTGACGAAATCGTCATCGGTGGCGGGCTGCTCGGCCGCATCACCAATGTGACGGACGATTTCATCAGCATGGAGATCGCCGAGGGCACTGTCGTCAGCGTCCAGAAGAGCGCGGTAGCCTCCGTTCTTCCCAAGGGCACGCTGAAGTCGCTGTAACTCTCCTGGCTGCCGACGCTTCCGTCGGCAGCCGTCTCTTTCCGCGACACTCTTCGCACGACGGTCATCGCCTCGATCGTCATTGATTGAAAGGACAGGGCTTCCATGCTCAATCGTTACCCCCTGTGGAAGTATCTGCTGATACTCATTGTCTGTGTGGTTGGCGTCATCTACGCGTTACCCAATCTTTACCCACAGGATCCCGCCGTCCAGATCAGCACCACCAACGGTTCTCTGGGCAGTCAGCAGCTCGACCGTGTCACCCAAGCACTGTCCGACGATGATATCCAGGTCAAGTCGGCAGCGATGACAGGCAACAACACTGCCCTGATTCGGCTGACTGATGCCGAACAGCAGCTTCCCGCTCGCGACGTGGTCGACAACCTACTCGATAACGACTACACCGTGGCGCTCAATCTGGCGGACTCCACGCCATCGTGGCTGACCAGCCTTTCGGCGACGCCGATGAAACTCGGTCTCGACCTTCGTGGCGGGGTGCACTTCCTGCTCGAAGTCGACATGGAGGCGGCCGTCGAGCAGCGCCTGAAAGCCACGGCCAGCGCGATTCGCGCCGATCTCCGCGATCAGCGCATTCGCTACCGCTCCACCGACGTCGACGACAACGCCCTGCATCTGGAATTCGCCAATGCCGAAGATCGCGACGCCGCGCGCGACCAGATCAGCCAGACATTCAACGAATTCCAGCTGGAAAACCGTGACGAGGGACGCCGGGCATTCCTCGACATGACGCTGACCGAGCAGGCGATCAAGGACATTCAGGATTACGCGGTCCAGCAGAACCTGACCACGATCCGTAATCGTGTCAACGAACTCGGCGTCTCCGAGCCGCTGGTACAGCGCCAGGGCCCGAGCCGTATCGTGGTCGAACTGCCGGGCGTGCAGGACACCGCCGAGG
This sequence comes from Salinicola acroporae, assembly GCF_003206615.1. GTDB lineage: Bacteria > Pseudomonadota > Gammaproteobacteria > Pseudomonadales > Halomonadaceae > Salinicola > Salinicola acroporae. The sequence goes on from NZ_PZJW01000012.1 coordinate 4,701, forward strand.
CCAAACGCATCGTGGGGGCCACGGCGAATCTGGAGTTTCGCCTCGAGGCCCGTCCCGATGCGCCGGACTCCGAGACGGAGTCCTTCCCGTTCCGCAACGATCCGCAGCGCACCGCCACCCTGTCGCGCGACGTGATCATCACCGGTGACCGGGTCTCCAGCGCCAGCCAGGGCTTCGACCAGAACGGCCGCCCGCAGGTCAACATCAATCTGGATGGCACCGGCGGCTCGCTGATGAACCAGGCCACCCGCACCAACATCGGCCGCAACATGGCGGTGCTGTACATCGACCACAGCACGGAGACTCGCACGGTCACCCGGGATGGAGAGCAGGTCGAGGAGCGTATCCCGACGACCAGCCGCAGCATCATCAGCCTGGCAACCGTGCAGAGCGCGCTGAGCAACCGCTTCCGCATCACCGGCCTCGACTCCCCCACCGAGGCCAGCGAGTTGGCGCTGCTGCTGCGCTCGGGCTCCCTCGCCGCGCCGATCTACTTCGTGCAGGAGCGCACCATCGGCCCCAGCCTGGGCGCGCAGAATATCCAGCGCGGTATCTTCTCGGTAATCGTCGGTGGGCTGCTCGTCATCGCCTTCATGCTGATTCGCTACAAGGCGTTCGGCGTGATCGCCAACGCAGCGTTGGCGGTCAACCTGGTGCTGCTGATCGCGGCCATGTCGCTGCTCGGCGCGACCCTGACGCTGCCCGGTATCGCCGGTATCGTGCTGACGCTGGGTATGGCGGTAGATGCCAACGTGCTGATCTACGAACGCATACGCGAGGAGCTCAGACGCAAGACGCCCGCGCAGCAGGCGATTCATGCTGGCTACGGTCGCGCCTTCACCTCGATCGTCGACGCCAACCTGACCACGCTGCTGGTCGCGGTGGTGCTGTTCTCCATCGGCACAGGGCCAATCAAGGGCTTCGCCGTGACACTGTCACTCGGGATACTCACGTCGATGTTCACCGGCATCGTGGTGTCGCGTGCCCTCGTCAACCTCTCCATCGGCGGCAAGCCGGTGAAGAAACTCTGGATCTAGGAGACGCGAGCCATGCGCCAATTCGATTTCATGGGCAAACGCCGCATCGCCTTCATCGTCTCGATCGTGCTGACGATCGTCTCGATCGGTGCCCTCGTGCTGCTCAACCTCAACCTGGGTCTGGACTTTACCGGCGGCACGGTGGTGGAGCTCCACTACGCCACGGTGCCGTCGCTGGACGATATCCGTACCCTGCTGGCCAATAGCGGGTTCGAGAACTTTTCGGTCCAGACTTTCGGCGCCACCGACGAGATTCTGGTACGACTGCAGCAGACCTTCAGCAACGATGTCGGCAATCAGGTCGTCTCTGCGCTGAGCAGTGGCGGTGCCCAGCTCGAGCTGGTCCGGGCCGAGTTCGTCGGCGCCCAGGTCGGTGATCAGCTGCGCGACCAGAGCGGACTGGGCATGCTGGTGGCCATGGCTGGCGTCGCGGTCTACGTCGCCTTCCGCTTCCAGTACAAGTTCGCGCTGTGCGCGCTCATCTCGCTGGGTCACGACGTGCTGATCGTGCTGGGCCTGTTCGCGCTGTTCCAGTGGGAATTCGACCTCACCGTGCTGGCCGGGATCATGGCGGTCATCGGCTACTCGCTGAACGACACCATCATCGTCTACGACCGAATCCGTGAGAACATCCGGCTCTCGCGCAGCGACGACATGGCGCAGATCTTCAACGAAGCGATCAACCAGACCCTGTCACGCACCCTGGCGACCTCGGGCACCACCTTGCTGGTGCTGTTCGCGTTGTTCTTCCTCGGCGGTGACATGATCCACAACTTCTCGATCTCGCTGATTTTGGGGATCGTGGCCGGCACCTTCTCCTCGGTCTATGTGGCGGCAGCGCTGCTGATCGTGTTCAAGCTGGAGCGCCAGGACCTGATCCCGGCGAAGAAGGAGAACGTCGAAGGCGAAGAAGAGCTGCCCTGAGCCGCGCCGGGACCTCTGCTGGACCCAAGGCCTCTCCCCGGAGAGGCCTTTTTCATTGTCGTCTTCCCGGGCACGGCGGCCTCCTCCCCCGCGTCATTCTCGGCGCCGCGTCAGCGCGCTCGGGACTCGCCCCCAAGGCGCCGAGCTGGGGTATGATGAGTCGCCTTCCACGCTTGCCATCAGGGAGACCCATGGCTCCTATCTTTGCCGATTCCAGCGTCGCCCGCTGGCTGCTGGTGCTGGTGCTGATCGCCGGCGTCTATTTCTTCATCGATTTCCTGATTCCGGTGCTCGCCGCACTGATCATCTGTGTCGCCAGCTGGCCGCTCTACCGCTGGCTGCTGGCGCGCTGCGGCCAGCGCCGCACCCTGGCCGCGGGCATCGCCCTGGTGCTGATCATCCTGTGCCTGGTGATCCCCATCGTGATGGCCTGCACTTACGCCTTCCAGGAACTCAAGGGCTGGATCGGCTGGCTGCTGGTCGCCAACCAGCAAGGCATCCCGGTGCCTGCCTGGGCCGCCGAACTGCCGGGAATCGGCAATTGGGTGCACGAGCAGTGGCAAACCTATCTGGCCGAGCCGCACGCGCTGGAGTCCTATCTCCAACTGGTGGGTGGCGAGCACATCGGCAATATCTCGCGCTGGGTGCTGGCGCTCGGCAGCAATGCAGTGCATCTCGCGCTCACCCTGCTGTTCATGCTGATCACGCTGTTCTTTCTCTACCGCGACGGCGTGGGCATGGCACGCCAGCTCGATATTGTCGGCGAGCGCATCCTGCCGGCGCGCTGGCAACGCTTCTCGCGGGTGGTACCGGCAACCATCAGCTCGACCGTGGTCGGCATGGGCCTGATCGCCCTCGGCGAGGGTGTGGTGCTGGGTACCGCCTACTGGATCGCCGGGGTGCAGTCGCCAGTGGTGCTCGGGGTGATCACCGCCTTCATGGCGCTGGTGCCGGGTGGCGCGCCATTGACGTTCACGCTGGTCTCGCTCTATCTCGTCGCCACCGGCCACATGATCAACGGTATCGGGCTGTTCCTGTGGGGGGCGATCGAGCTGTTCATCGTCGACAAGACACTGCGCCCGCGGTTGGTCGGCGGGCCGATCAAGCTGCCCTTCCTGCCCACCTTCTTCGGTCTGGTGGGCGGCGTGAAGACCATGGGGCTGGTGGGGCTGTTCGTGGGGCCGGTGCTGATGGCGCTGCTGGTCGCCAGCTGGCGCGAATGGCTGCACGACGACGAGGCGCCGAACGCCCCGTCGGAAGCCGAGCGCTGGGGCTATGGCAATCCGCGACTGATCGCGCGTTATACCGGTCAGCGATCGGAGTGATCGCGCCCCAGGACGATGGCATGGCGCTTCAGCTTGCGCACCACGCTGGGCTGGCTGATACCCAGACGCTCGGCCAGCGCGTAGGTGGAGCCGTGGGTCTGGGCGAGCTGAGCCAGAATGTGCTGCTCGTGGGCCGCCAACGCGGCTTTCAGCCCTTCGCCCTCGGCCAGTAGCGCCCCGCTCGCCGAGTCCGCAGGAAGCAGCGACGGCGGCGCCCCGACACTGCCCGTCTCGCCGCCAGCCGGCCCACCGATCACGCTGCTCTCCGCCGCCAGCCAGGCGCGCTCCAGCCAGTTCTCCAGCTCGCGCACGTTGCCTGGCCACTCGGCGCTCATCAGCTCGGCCCAGGCCCGCGGGTGGAGCATCTTGTCATCGCCGTAGCGGCGATTGAGCCGTTCCAACTGGCGCTCCGCCAGCCCGCGGATCTCCTCGCGGCGCTCGCGCAGCGGCGGCAAGGTCACCGGGATCACGTTGAGCCGGTAGTAGAGATCGAGCCGGAAGGCGCCCTCCTCCACCTGCCGCGCCAGATCACGGTTGGTCGCCACCACCAGCCGGAAGTCGACCCGCCGCGAGCGGGTGTCGCCGAGCCGAGTGAGCGAACCATCCTGAATCACCTTGAGCAGCTTGGATTGCATGGTCAGCGGCAGCTCACCGATCTCGTCGAGGAACAGAGTGCCGTTGTGCGCCTGCTCCAGCAGCCCCGCCTTGCCCTGTCGCGCCGCGCCACTGAAGGCGCCGGGCTGGTAGCCGAACATCTCCGACTCGAACAGCGACTCGGGGATCGCCGCACAGTTGACATCGACAAAGGCGCCATCGCAGCGCCGACTCCAGCGGTGCAGCTGGCGCGCGAAGGCGGTCTTGCCCACCCCCGATTCCCCCAGCATCAGCACCGTGGCGTCGGTCGGCGCGCTGCGCTTGAGCAGTTGGGTGATCTCGCGCATCACGCGGCTCTTGACCACCAGCTCGCCGGCCTTGCTCGGGGTCTCCGTCGGCGCCTCGTGATGACGTTTGAGATGCTCGGTGAAGCGCTGCTGGAGCAGCGCGTACTCATCCTGCAGCAAGCGCAGATCGGTGAGATCCCGCGAGCGGCTGATGACCCGCACCAGGCGCCCGCCGACATAGACCGGATGCGCCTCTGCGATCACCTGACGGCCGGTGCCGGTGCGCTGCATCAGCTGCGCCGGCTGGCCGGTGCGGATCACCTCGAGCGACACCGAGGGCGAGAGCACGCCGCTGGCCTGCAGCGCCTGCACGGTGGTCGCGCACAGCGCCTCCCGCGGCATGCCATAGACCGTTGCGGCCCCGGGGCTGACATCGAGGATTCGCCCCTCGGCATCGACCACGAACAGATGGTCCTGGGCGGTCTGGAGCATGGCGCTCAGGGTGGCGCGATCCGCTTGGGCATCGGACATCGTCGTCTCCGATTCTAATTTGCATTATTGATACATTACTGAATCGTCGACAACAAGCTATCGATACAAAAACGCATCAATCCATAGAGACAGACAAGCAGAATCAATAGGTTAAGGTTGGCACGCTTTATGCGTGGTGATTATCGATCCCTCGACAATCACAACCCAGGAGATGGTATGCCCCACCAGCCTACGGATCGCGCCCCGCTCAACCAGCCACTGGGCGGTAACGAGATGCCCCGCTTCGGCGGCCCGGCGACCATGATGCGGCTGCCGACCCAGCAAAGCGCTGCCGGTCTCGATGCCTGCTTCGTCGGTATCCCGCTGGACATCGGCACCTCCAATCGTCCCGGCACCCGCTTCGGGCCGCGCCAGATTCGCGACGAGTCGCGCATGCTGCGGCCGTTCAACATGGCGACCCGCGCCGCGCCCTTCGAGAGCCTGCAGGTGGCGGACATCGGCGATGTGCCGATCAATACCTTCGATCTCAAGAAGAGCGTCGGCATCATCGAGCGCTTCTACCACGAGCTGCTCGGCCACGACGTCATCCCGCTGACCCTGGGCGGCGATCACACCATCGCCCTGCCGATCCTGCGTGCCATGGCCAAGAAGCACGGTCCGGTGGGGCTGATCCATGTCGATGCCCACGCCGACGTCAACGATCAGATGTTCGGCGAGCAGATCGCCCACGGCACCCCCTTCCGGCGTGCGGTGGAAGAGGGGCTGCTGGATACCCAGCGCGTGGCCCAGATCGGCCTGCGCGGCACCGGCTATGCCGCCGACGAGTTCGACTGGGGTCGCGAGCAGGGCTTCCAGGTAGTGCCCGCGGAAGCGTGCTGGCACCAGAGCCTGACACCGCTGATGGCAGAGATTCGCGAAAAGGTGGGCGGCGGCCCGGTCTATCTGAGCTTCGACATCGACAGCCTCGACCCCGCCTACGCCCCGGGCACCGGCACCGTCGAGATCGGCGGGCTGACCATCCCTCAGGCGCTGGAGATTATCCGCGGCTGCCACGACCTGGATATCGTCGGCTGCGACCTGGTCGAGGTCTCGCCGCCCTACGATGCCCACGGCCAGACCGCGGTGGTCGCCGCCAATCTGCTGTTCGAGATGCTCTGCGTGCTGCCCGGCGTGAAGCGCCGCTGACGCCGACCGGCGCCCGGCGCCCGGTCGCCGGCGACAGTTCACGACGACCGTTTGCAGCAAACTTTCACAACCACCTTCAACAACAACTATCGCCGCCGGCACGGCGGCAAGGTAGAACATCATGATGCTGGATCTTCTCGTCGTCGCGTTCTACGCGGCGGGCATGCTGCTTCTCGGCTGCTGGGGCATGAAACGCGCCCGCAGCAGCGACGACTATCTGGTGGCGGGCCGCCGCCTGGGCCCGGGGCTCTATCTGGGCACGCTCTCCGCGGTGGTGCTCGGCGGCGCCTCCACCGTGGGCACGATCAAGCTGGGCTACGTCTACGGCCTCTCCGGGCTGTGGCTGTGCGGCGCCCTGGGCCTGGGCCTGATCGTGCTCAGCCTGGTCCTGGCCAAGCCGCTGGCCAAGCTCAAGCTCTACACCATCACCCAGCTGCTCGAGCGCCGCTACACGCCGGCGGCCAAGAGCGTCAGCTCGGCGGTGATGCTCGCCTATGACCTGATGATCGCGGTCACGTCGACCATCGCCATCGGCACCCTGGTGACGGTGCTGTTCGCGCTGCCCTCCTGGGTCGGCGTGGTGATCGGCGGCACCATCGTGGTGATCTACTCCACCCTCGGCGGCATGTGGTCGCTGACGCTCACCGACATCGTCCAGTTCGTGATCATGACCGTGGGCATGATCGGCCTGATGCTGCCGCTGACGGTGCACTACGCCGGCGGCTGGGACACGCTGGTCGCCAGCGCCGCACCGGGGCACTTCTCGCTCACTGGGATCGGCTGGTCCACCATCGTCACCTACTTCGTCATCTATTTCCTGGGCATCCTGATCGGCCAGGACATCTGGCAGCGGGTGTTCACCGCACGCTCGACCCGGGTGGCCCGCTTCGCCGGTACCGCCGCGGGGGTCTACTGCCTGATCTACGGTGCCATCGGCGCGTTGGTGGGCGTGGCCGCCAGCGTGCTCCTGCCCGATCTCGCCGATCCCAACAATGCCTTTGCCGCGATCGCCCAGCTGGCGCTGCCGGATGGACTGCGCGGGCTGATCGTGGCCGCCGCGATGGCCGCGATGATGTCCACCGCCAGCGCCGGCATGCTGGCCGCCTCGACCCTGATGACCCGCGACCTGCTGCCGGCGCTGCGTGGTGGCCGGCAGAGCGAGCGGGTCTCGAGCTACCGCCTGTGGACGCTGCTCATGGGGCTGGTCACCATCGTCATCGCGCTGCTGGTGGATGACGTGATCGGCGCCCTGACCATCGCCTACAACCTGCTGGTCGGCGGCATGCTGGTGCCGATCCTGGGCGCGCTCTACTGGCGCCGGGCATCCAACAGCGGCGCCATCGCGGCGATGGCGGCCGGCTCGCTGGGGGTGATCGTGTTCATGCTCAAGGATGGCCTGCTGGCCAACTCGCCGATCTACGCCGGACTGGCCGCGAGCCTGGCGAGCTTCATCGTGGTCAGCCTGCTGCGCCCGGATCGCAGCCGCCCCGTGGCCGCAGAGACCCAGCCGGAGCAGAGCGCATGAGCGTGGCACACTGGCTGGTGCGGGCGCTGGAAGCGCTCGGCATCGATACCGTCTTCGGCATTCCGGGCGTCCACACCATCGAACTCTATCGTGGGCTCGAGGGCAGCCGGCTGCGCCACGTCACCCCGCGTCACGAGCAGGGCGCGGGCTTCATGGCCGATGGCTATGCCCGCGCCAGCGGACGCCCGGCGGCCTGCTTCATCATCACCGGCCCGGGGATGACCAACATCGCCACGGCGATGGGCCAGGCACTCGCCGACAGCGTGCCCATGCTGGTGATCTCCAGCGTCAACCGCCGCGCCGAGCTGGGCATGGGCGAAGGCCGGCTTCACGAGCTGCCATCGCAGCAGCAGACCCTGAGCGGGGTCAGCCTGTTCAGCCATACCCTGCTCGACCCGGCCAATCTGCCGCGGGTGCTGACGCGGGCCTGGACGATGCTGCACACCGGGCGGCCGGGGCCGGTGCACATCGAGATCCCGCGCGACCTGCTCGATGCCCCGCTCGACGCCGAGCTGCCGCTGCCCGGGCGCTGCCACCCACCCCAGGCCGCGACGGCGGCACTCGACCAGGCGGCGGCGTGGCTCGGCGCCGCCCGACGCCCGCTGCTGCTGCTGGGCGGCGGTGCGATCGCCGACCCGGCGGCGGCGCGGGCCCTGGCCGAGCGCCTGGATGCCCCCACCCTGACCACCATCAATGCCCGCGGCGTAATGGGGCGAGGGCACCCGCTCGATCTCGGCGCCAACGCCACCTGGCCCGAGGTGCGCGCGCTGGTGGCCGAGGCCGACGTGGTGCTGGCGATCGGCACCGAGCTGGGCGAAACCGACTACGACGTCACCTTCGATGGCGGCTTCACGCTCCCCGAACGGCTGATCCGCATCGACATCAACCCGCGCCAGCTGTGCGGCAACCACCTGCCGGCGCTGGGCATCGTGGCCGAGGCCGGCGCGGCGATGCGCGACCTGCTGCCACGGCTGACGCCGGGAGCGCATGAAGCGGCCGCCCGCGTGGCTGAGCTGAAGGCAGCGCTGGCGCTGGCCACCCGGCCAGATTTCGCCCCCTTCGTGCCGCTGTTCGATGCCCTGGACCAGTACCGCCGCGACGCCGTGCTGGTCGGTGACTCCACCGCGCCGGTCTACGCCGGCAACCATCTGGCCCAACGCGACGCAACGCGCAGCTGGTTCAATGCCTCCACCGGCTACGGCACGCTCGGCTACGGCCTGCCAGCGGCCATCGGCGCGGCGCTGGCCTGCCCCGAGCGCCCGGTGGTGGCGCTGGTCGGCGATGGCGGCGTGATGTTCACCCTGGCAGAGCTGGCCACGGCAGTGGAGCTGGCGCTGCCGCTCACCCTGGTGCTGTGGCACAACGCCGGCTATGCGGAGATCCGCCAGGCCATGACCCACGCCGGCATTGCCCCGCTCGGCGTCGACCCCGCGGCACCGGCGTTCCTGCCGCTGGCGCATGCCTTCGGCTGTGCCGCCGAACGCATATCTAGCCCGGCGGCGCTGGCAGAGGCTCTAGCCACACCCTGCACGGCCCCACGGCTGCTCGAGATCGATGCCGCGGCGTGGCAGACGGCCACGTCCCCTGCTTCCCGGGGCAGCGCTGCCACGCCCTGATCGACGCCTGAACCCGCTTCGGAGCCGCTTCCATGCAACGACTGACGCTACAGTTCATCGCCAACCGCTGGCAGCAGAGCGCCGCCACGCGCCGACTGACGGTGAGCGACCCCTACCAGCAGTGCCCGCTGGCCGAGATCACCGCTGGCGCAGCCACCGACGTCGATGCCGCGGTGAACGCGGCCCGCGACGCCCAGCCGGCCTGGCATGCCCTCGGCGGAGCGTGCCGCGCGGCCTATCTCGAGGCCCTGGCCACCGCCCTGGAGACCCGCAGAGAGACGCTGACCCGGCTCTCGGCACGCAACAACGGCAAGGCCCTGGCCGAGACCCATATCGACCTCGATGACGCCGTGGCCTGCTATCGCTATTACGCCGCCCAGGCGCACGCTCTGGAAGCGCGCCAGGGGCGCCCGGTGGAACCCGCCGCGGATATCGATGCCCGCGTCTATGAAGAGCCGGCCGGCGTGGTGGGCCTGATCACGCCGTGGAACTTCCCGCTGGTGACCAGCGCCTGGAAGATCGCCCCCGCCCTCGCCGCCGGCTGCTGCGTGGTGTTCAAGCCCTCGGAGGTGGTGCCGCTGCCGGAGCTGGCCCTGGCCGAGATCGCCGAAGAGATCGATCTGCCACCCGGGGTATTCAATCTGCTGCTGGGCGACGGCGAAGGCATCGGCGCTCCGCTGAGCGCCCACCCCGGTATCGACAAGCTCTCGTTCACCGGCAGCAATGCAGTGGGCGAGACGGTGATGCGCGCCGCCGCCAGCGGCAGCCGCGGGGTCTCGCTGGAGCTCGGCGGCAAGTCACCGATCCTGGTGCTCGACGATGCCGATGTCGACAGCGCCGCCGACTGGGTGATGGGAGGGATCTTCTTCAACAGCGGCCAGATCTGCTCGGCCACCTCGCGGCTGCTGGTGCACCATAGCCTGGCCGAGGCGCTCTACGCAGCGCTCGCCCAGCGGATCGATGCCCTGTGCCTGGGCGACCCGCTTGCCGCCGGGACCGACATGGGGCCGATGACCAGCGCCCGGCAGCGCGAGCGGGTGGAAGCCTATCTCGCCCTCGCCGTCAGCGAGGGGTTGGTCGCGGTGCGCGATGCCAGCCACCGCCAGCTACCGCCCCAGGGCGAGTTCGTCGCCCCCACCCTGTACCGCGACGTGCCGGTGACTAGCCGTCTGTGGCAGGAGGAGATCTTCGGCCCGGTGCTGTGCGCGCGCGGCGTGGCCAGCGACGCCGAGGCGATCGCGCTGGCCAACGCCAGTGACTTCGGTCTCGCCGCTACCGTAATTGGTGGCGACCTCGACCGTGTGCGTGGCGTGGCTCGGGCGCTGCGCGCCGGCAGCGTATGGCTCAACAGCGAGCAGCGGGTGCTGCCCCAGGGCGGCTGGGGCGGCTTCGGGCGCAGCGGCATCGGCCGCGAGCTGGGCCCCTGGGGGCTCGCCAGCTACGTGGAGATCAAGCACGTGATTGGCCCGGCGTGAGCGTCGGTCGAGACGCCATGCGACCTTTCTCTTACAGCCGCGGCGGCGGCGCTGTGTCATAACGTAAACGCTCGTTTGAGAATCGCTCGTCGCCCCGCCATCGGGGCCGGCATGCGGTACTAGGTGCTGTCTGAAAAATCGACGAGCGAAGGCAAGGCAAACATCGGCGAAAGCGGATCGGGCTGGCGCTCCAGTTTACGGGTGTCAATGAGCATATGACGCGCTCTGCTCGCCCTTCGGGCCGTCCTACGGACGTTCTGAACGTTGTTCAGTGAGCCGATTTTTAACGCCGCATGGGCGAGAGAAGTCCTTCTCAGACAGTGCCGACGAGCCATGACAACAGCTCACAAGGGATCGATACCATGCCAATGCCGCGCTCTCGGCAACTGGCGCTGGGAGTGATCGTCGGGGCCAGCGCCCTGCCGCTCCCGGCCCTGGCCGCCTCCAGCTTCCATGACACCTTCGACGACACCGTCTTCTTCGGCGATAGCCTGAGCGACAGCGGCTACTATCGAGGCGCCATCGGCAGCGCGCTCTCGCTGACGCCGAGCCAGCAGGCCTTCATCGGCCGCTTCACCACCAACCCCGGGCCGGTATGGGCCGAGCGCGTCGCCGGCCACTACGCCGGCAACGCCCAGCCCAGCAATGTCGGCGGCAACGACTACGCCGCCGGCGGTGCCCGGGTGACCACGCCGGCCGCGACCCCGTTCGGCGCGGCACCCGCCCTCAGCGAGCAGGTCGCGACCTACCTCGCCAGCACCGGCGGTGTGGCCGATGGCGATGCCCTCTATGCCGTATGGGGTGGCGCCAACGATCTGTTCGCGGTGGTCGGGGGCGCCGACGCCCAGAGCACCATCACCACCGCGGTCACCGGCACCGCCGGGATTCTCGCCACGCTGGAAGGGGCCGGCGCGCGCCATGTGCTGCTGTTCAACATTCCCGACTTCGGCCTGACGCCGCGCTTCAATGGCGACCCCGCCACCAGCGCGGGCGCCACCGCGCTGGCGAGCCAGTACAACAGCGCGCTCTACGCCGCGGTCGCCGCCAGCGGCGCCAAGGTGATCCCGGTGGATACCTTCGGCTTGCTACAGGAGGTGGTCGCCGAGCCCACCGCCTACGGCTTCACCAATGTCACCGACCGCGCCTGTACCCAAACGCTGCCACTGTGCACGCCAGACACCCTGGTCGCCCCCGGCGCCGACGAAACCTATGTGTTCGCCGACGACGTTCACCCCACCACCGCCACCCACCGGATCATCGGCGAGTACGTGATCTCGCTGCTAGAAGCCCCGCAACAGCAGCAGTTGCTGACCCACTCGGCGGTGCTCAGCGGGCGCTCGCGGGCCAACCGGGTCGCCGAGCATCTTAATGCGGTGCCGCTGGCCAACGGCCTGCGCTGGTGGGGCGATCTGCGCGCCGAGCATCAGCAGCTCGACTCCGGCGATCTGTATGACGCCAGCATGCCGGCGGGGCTGTTCGGGGTGGACTGGTATCAAGACGGGCTGGTACTGGGCGGGTTCGTCGGCTACGGCGATCAGGACGCCGACTTCGGCGACGGCCGCGGCGACTTCCAGCGCAAGGACACGACCCTCGGTCTCTTCTCCGGCTGGTATGCCGAGAGCGCCTGGGTCAACGCCCAGTTGAGCTACAGCTGGCTCGATTACGATATCGACCGCGAAGTGCAGCTGGGCAGCGCGACCCGCCACCACCGCGGCTCGCCGGACGGCAGCAACCTGAGTGCCGCGCTCAACGCCGGCTACGAGTTCAGCGCCTTCGCGATTCCCGAGGGCGACGTGCGCACCGGGCCGATCGCCGGGGTGACCTGGCAGCGGGTCAAGCTCGATGGCTATGACGAAGAGGGCCAGGCGTCGACCTCGCTGAGCTATCCCGACCAGGACATCGACTCGCTGGTGGGCCGGGTCGGCTGGCAGATCCGCCGCCACGGGCCGACGCTCAACCCCTACCTGCAGCTCACCTACAACCACGAGTTCGAGGAGAGCGAGGGGGTCGCGGCGACCCTGCAGAGCCTGCCGCAGTTGGGCGACTACCGCGTCCCCAAGCTCACCTTCGATCGTGATTACGTCGAGGTCAACGTCGGCGCCCGTGCCACGCTCTGGGGCGTCGATACCCAGGTCGGTGCCAGCGTCGATCCCGATAATGCGCGCACCAGCACGCTGTCCGTGAATCTGGGCAAGCGTATTTGAGCGCCGGGACGCCCTAGGGCGCCCCGCTCCCGCGCAGCATAGAAACGCCATCCAGGAACAGGCCCTGAAAACGTGAGCTGCAAACAAAAACACCCCGCCGGCAAAACCGGCGGGGTGTTTTTTCTAGAGGCCCGCTAAAGGCCTCATCCAGGGGCCTCAGACGCCCGCTTTCAACTGCTGTGCCAGCGCCTTGTAGAGGCGCGGGCCGGCGGCCATCAGGCTGCCGCCATCCTCGACGCTGGGCGAGCCGTCGATGGCGCCTGTCAAGGCACCGGCCTCCTTCAGCATCAGCGAACCGACCAGGCGGTCCTGCTCTTCGAGCCCGAGCACGAATACCGCGTCGGCGCGGCCGGCAGCGAATTCGATCATGTCGAGCAAGGCGCAGCCGGAGCCGGTCAGGGTATCGAGCTGCGGGCCGAGCCGTTCGACCACGTTGAGATATTGCGGCAACCAGTGCGAGCGGGCTTCCTGGGACGGCCAGGCCAGCGCAACCCTGGCACCGGCGACGGAAACCGCCTTGGAAGCGCGCAGGCGCTTGCCGTTGCCCTGGGCGCCGCGACCGCGACTGATCAGGAACTCGTCATCGCTGAACGGCGATACGATCACCGCGTGTTCCGGACGCCCCTTGACCAGGCACACCATCGAAATCGCGAACTGCCGACTCGCCACACCGAGATTGGACTCGCCGTGGATCGGCTCGATGTGCCACACGGTCTCCTTGTCGGCGCCCTTACCCTCGCGATATGGGGTATAGCGTCCGGAAATACCGTGCTGCGGATAACCACGGGTCAGCTGATGCACGATCAGCGTCTCCGCATTGCGTGCCGTGTCCTCGAGCAGACTGACGGTCGCCTGCTCGTCATGGTTGACCTCGAGACGGTCACGGATACGAACGAATTGCTCAGCGGCGCTGCGAGCGGCACGCAGCGCATATTGAACCATCGGATGCATGGATCTGGCCTTGGGGTGTCGGAAGCTGTTAAAGAACGCCGCGCAGTCTAGCAGAAGCGTGCCTCTCCAGTCATGCTAGACTGCGCGTTTTCCCGGTTGCCCACACTGCCTGATGTCCGCCTTCCCTATGCTCGACCGAATTCGTATCGTCCTCATTGGTACCAGCCACCCCGGCAATATCGGTGCCGCCGCACGCGCCATGCGCAACATGGGCCTCGAAGATCTTGCCCTGGTCACCCCCCGTTGCGACCCCAGGGATCAGGAGGCGTACTCGCGAGCCTCCGGCGCCAATACCCTGGTCGATGCCGCGCGACAATTCGACGCGCTCGAAGCCGCCGTCGCCGACTGCACCCTGGTGGTCGGCGCCAGTGCGCGCTCGCGCCATCTACCCTGGCCGATGGTCAGCCCACGGGCCGTGGCGGAGAGTCTGCCGCAAGTGCTGGCCCCCGATGGCGCCCGTCTCGCGCTGGTCTTCGGTCGCGAGGATACCGGCCTCACCAACGCCGAGCTGCAGCGCTGCCATCAGCACGTGCACATCCCGACCAACCCCGATTTCAGCTCGTTGAACCTGGCCGCAGCCGTGCAGGTGCTCGCCTACGAATGCCGCCAGGCCTATCTGGCCACCGAGGAGGCCGCCCCGCCGTCGGCCAGCGAGACGGATCAGCCCTTCGGCGTCGCGTGGGACAACCCGCCGGCGACCCACGCCGATCTCGAGCGCTTCTTCGTCCATCTCGAGCGCACGCTGACGGCGATCGAGTTTCACGACCCGGACAATCCCCGCCAGTTGATGGCACGCCTGCGCCGGCTGTTCCTTCGCGCCCACCTCGATTCGATGGAGATGAACATCCTGCGCGGCATCCTCGGTACGATCGACAAGCGCCTGCGCGACCGCGACTGACATCAGCGCCCAGGATCGATCCGGTGGCCGCGCGGTGCTCGGCCACCCTCACCTGAATGGTTGACCGTCTTACTGGGTTTTTCCATAATGCCGGCACCGATGCAGCGACAGCCGATATCCGCCGATGCGTTTGACCACCAAAGGCCGCTATGCCGTGACCGCCATGCTCGATCTGGCCCTCAATGCCGATCAGGGGCCGGTATGTCTGGCGGACATCTCCAAGCGCCAGGACATCTCGCTCTCCTACCTGGAGCAGCTGTTCGCCCGTCTGCGACGGGCCAAGCTCGTCAGCAGCGTGCGCGGTCCGGGCGGCGGCTACCTGCTGGGTCGCGCCCCGGCGGATATCTCCGTGGCGGGCGTGATCGATGCGGTCAACGAGTCGGTGGACGCCACTCGCTGCCAAGGCCAGGCGGATTGCCATCAGGGCAGCAAGTGCATCACGCATCATCTGTGGTGCGACCTGTCGGACGAGATCCAGCGTTTCCTGAGTGACATCAGCCTGCAGGAGCTGGTTCGCCGGGAACAGGCTCGCAGCGCCACTCGCCCCGAACCCGAGGTGAGCGCCTTCGCCGACGACGTCGCCACGATTGCCGTGTCGTCGCGCTAGTCAGGTCATCCAGCGACTACACTTCGGCGTAGCGTGCCCGACTTCATTTCGACCGATAGCCAGAGATCTTCCGTGCCATGAGCGCTCCGATTTATCTCGATTACGCCGCCACCACCCCTACCGACCCGAGGGTGGCCGAGCAGATGATGCGTCATCTGACGCTGGACGGGGTCTACGCCAACCCGGCGTCGCGTAGCCACATGCCCGGATGGCTGGCCGAACAGGCGGTGGAAAACGCCCGCCGCCAGGTCGCCGACCTGATCGCGGCGGACCCGCGAGAGATCGTCTGGACCTCCGGCGCCACCGAGGCGGACAATCTGGCACTGACCGGTTTCATGCGGGCCAACCGCGGCCGCGGTCGCCACATGGTCACCTCGATCATCGAACACAAGGCGATCGTGGATACCGCGGTCGCGCTGGAAACGGAAGGCTTCGAGGTCACCTGGCTGCCCCCGGGAGACGATGGCCAGATCACGCCTGAACAACTGCGCGAGGCGATGCGCGACGACACCGTGCTGGTCTCGCTGATGGCGGTCAACAACGAATTGGGTAGCGTCAACGACCTCACCGGTCTGGCCGCCGTTGCCCACCAGTTCGGTGCGCGCTTTCACGTAGACGCCGCCCAGGCCACCGGCCGACTGTCGCTGGATGTGGGCGCGATGGGGATCGACCTGATGTCGCTATCGGCGCACAAGGCCTACGGCCCCAAGGGCATCGGCGCCCTCTATGTGCGCCGCGACCCGGATCTGCGCATCGAGGCGCTGATCCACGGTGGTGGTCACGAGCGTGGGATGCGCTCCGGCACCCTGCCCACGCATCAGATCGTGGGCATGGGCGAAGCCTTCGCGCTGGCTCGCGACGAGGGCGGTGCCGACGGCGAGCACGCCCGTGCGCTGCGTCGGCGGTTCCTCGATGGGCTGGCCGACTGTGGCGGCATCCATAACCACTCGCCGCAGGATCGGTCCGTGCCCAACATCGTCAATCTCGCCTTCGACGGGGTCGATGGTGAGTCGTTGCTGATGGCGCTGCGCGGGCTCGCCGTATCCA
Organism: Salinicola acroporae; assembly: GCF_003206615.1. Lineage (GTDB taxonomy): Bacteria > Pseudomonadota > Gammaproteobacteria > Pseudomonadales > Halomonadaceae > Salinicola > Salinicola acroporae. The sequence goes on from NZ_PZJW01000012.1 coordinate 20,868, forward strand.
CCGGGTCGGCCTGCAACTCGGCCAGCGTGGAGCCCTCCTACGTGCTCAAGGGGATCGGCGTGCCCCATACCCAGGCGCTCGCCTCGATCCGCTTCAGCTTTGGCCGCTTCACCACCCTCGACGAGATCGATGCGGCCGTGGCCGATATACGCCGTGCCTTGAGCGGGTTGCGTCAACCGTCGCAATCCGCCGCCCTGAATCATCGCTAGGGGAGTGGCGCCAGTGCCACTCCCGTCCGGCCAGGAGAGATAGCATGCAGAACATCACCATTAGTGAATCCGCCGCCACCCAGATCCGTCACGTCCTAGAGGAGCGTGGCAGCGGCCTGGGGCTGCGGGTGGCGGTCAAGCCGAGCGGCTGCTCCGGCTACAGCTACGTGCTCGACATCGCCGACGACCTGCGCGACGGAGATGTCGCGTTCGAGGAGCGCGGCGTCAAGGTGCTGGTGGACAAGGACGCGCTGGCGATCCTCGACGGCACCGAGGTCGACTACGTCAGTGAAGGACTCAATCGCTTCTTCCGCTTCAACAATCCCAATGTGACCGACGAATGCGGCTGTGGCGAAAGCTTCAATGTCTGACCTCCCCCGCCCCCCTGTTGCCGAGCCCCCGGCGCTGTAACGGCCGGGATGCGTAGGCCGCGGGCTTGCGCTACAATGGCGCGATTTTTCGGCCGGCGTGCGGTACCCGCAGGCAGCCGCCACCCCGGCCAGCGACGATTTCGGACGGCGCGCCATCTAACGACACGATCGGTTGGAGGCGCGTCGTCTCGCATCTTCACCCCTTTTTTCGTTCGCGATGATCGCGATCGATTCACCACAGCCAGGAGACCGAAGTCATGGCCACCGAGCGTACGCTTTCCATCATCAAGCCCGATGCCGTTGCCAAGAACGTGATCGGCGACATCTACAGCCGATTCGAGAAAGCCGGCCTGCAGATCGTCGGCGCCAAGATGCTGCATCTCTCCAAGGAGCAGGCCGAAGGCTTCTACGCCGAGCACAAGGAGCGGGGCTTCTTCGCCGACCTGGTCGGCTTCATGACCTCCGGCCCGGTGATGGTCCAGGTCCTCGAAGGCGAGGGCGCGATCGCCAAGAACCGCGAGCTGATGGGCGCTACCAACCCGAAGGAAGCCGCACCGGGTACCATTCGCGCCGACTTCGCATCGTCCATCGATGCCAACGCCGCGCACGGTTCCGATGCACCGGAGTCCGCCGCACGCGAGATCCGCTATTTCTTCCAGGATGGCGAACTCTGCCCGCGCGGCTGATTCGTCGACCGACCGGCCTCTCCCGCCGGTCGGTCACCCCTGTCTCCGGACACCCCGCCACTCTCGAGCCGATTCCGTTGCTATGAGCGCTGCTACCGCCATCCCCCGCACCAATCTCCTGGGGCTCTCTCGCGAGCAGATGGAGGCGTTCTTCGTCTCTCTGGGCGAGAAGAAGTTTCGCGCCGCCCAGGTCATGAAGTGGATCCATCAGGAAGGTTGCGACGACTTCGAGTCGATGACCAACCTATCCAAGCCGCTACGCGCCCGACTGGAAGAACACGCCGAGATCCGTGGGCCGAGCGTGGTCTACGAAGGGACCTCCAGCGACGGCACCCGCAAGTGGGTGCTCGAGGTCGAGGATGGCAGCTATGTCGAAACCGTGCTGATTCCGGCCGATAGCGGCACGCGCCGTACGCTCTGCGTGTCGTCGCAGGTCGGCTGCTCGCTGGATTGCAGCTTCTGCTCCACCGGCAAGCAGGGCTTCCAGCGCAACCTGACCAGCGCCGAGATCATCGGCCAGGTGTGGGTCGCCCAGCAGCGAGCCGGCGGCCGCATGAGCGCGCCAGATGGACGACGTGCCATCACCAACGTGGTGATGATGGGGATGGGCGAGCCGCTGCTCAATTACGACAACGTGGTACCGTCGATGAAGCTGATGCTCGACGACAACGCCTACGGTCTGTCCAAGCGCCGGGTGACGCTCTCCACCTCCGGCGTGGTACCGATGATCGATAAGCTGGGCGACGACATCGACGTGAGCCTCGCCATTTCGCTGCACGCGGCCAACGACGAACTGCGCAACGAGCTGGTACCGCTCAATCGCAAGTACAACATTCGCAAGCTGCTCGATTCGTGTCAGCGCTATCTCGCCAAGTGCGGCGACGCACGTCACATTACGATCGAGTACACCCTGATCAAGGACGTCAACGATCAGCAGGTCCATGCGCAGGAGCTCGTCGCACTGCTCGACGAACTGCCGTGCAAGATCAACCTCATTCCTTTCAACCCGTTCCCCCATTCGGGGTACGAGAAGCCATCCCGCAATCAGGTCATGCGCTTCCAGAGCTGGCTCTACGAGCTCGGCCATACCGCGATGGTACGCACGACCCGCGGCGACGACATCGATGCGGCATGCGGTCAGTTGGTGGGCAAGGTCAAGGATCGCACCAAGCGCCACGAGCGCTATATCCAGTCGATCCAGTTGGACGCCGACTGAATTGCCGCGCTCAGCGGCAAGTCCAGCTCGCCGGAGACGACCGGGCGCCCGCCAATCGGTCTGGCGTCGAGCGGGCGTCGCCTTGACTTCGCTCCGGTCCGGCGCTTTGATGGGAGCCCCAAAACCGCTTTGTTATCAGTTGCTCGGGATTCGACCTTCGGATTATCGCCGTCCCGTAAACGTGGGAGAGCCGTGAATGACTCGCCAATCTCGTCCCTTTTCGATACGGCCGCTATGTATCGCGCTGGGGCTGGTGTGTCTATTGGGCGGTTGCGCCACCGCGGTGTCGTCGAACGGGCCCAGGCAGGACAGCCCGGAAGAGGCGGCGGCGGCCTATACGAGACTCGGCAAGGCCTATCTCGCCGAAGGCAACATGCCGCGAGCGCAGCAGGCTCTGGAGCATGCGCTGAATCTGGACCCCCGGGACAGCGGCGCGCTGGAGGGACTGGCATTGCTCTACCAGCGCCAGAATGATCTCGACCTGGCGGACCGGTTCTTCCAGCAGGCACTGGGGGCCGACCCCAAGGCCACGCGCATCCGTAACAACTACGCCGCGCTGCTGTATCAGCGCGGCGAGTACGCCAAGGCATGCGAGCAGTTGCGCGTCGCCAGCGACGATATCACCTATACCAACCGAGCCCAGCTCTTTGCGAATCTGGGCCAGTGCGAGATGGCCAGCGGCGATGCGACTGCGGCTCGCCAGTATTACGAGCGCGCGCTCGATATTGATGCGCGAGACGCACGTAGCCTGCTGGCTCTGGCTCGCATCGATCATACGCAGGGTAACGACGAACGCGCCTGGGAACGCCTGCAGCGTTATTTCACCGTGGCTGGCACCAACGCCGATAGCCTGCGCCTGGCCAGCGAGATCGCCAGCGCCCAGGGGGATTCGGCACGTGCTGCCTTTTACCGCCAGCAGTTGGGCGGCGCCTGAGGCCAACAGACCCCGTACTCGAGCCCTGACTCGGGAAAAGATCAGAAGGATTTTCGCCAATGAGCGAAATGAACGAATCATCGACCAAGCAACACGACGCACCCGGCCACGCTTCCGAAACGGCGGGTGACATGCTCCAAGGCGAACGCGAACGACAGGGACTCAGTCTCGAGGACGTCGCGCTGCAGCTGAATCTGAGGCCGATCGTTGTCGCGGGTCTCGAGGAGGATCGCTTCGACCAGGTGCCCATCGCCGCCTATCGCCGGGGTTACGTGCGGGCCTACGCGCGCTTGCTGGGGCTCGACGAGACCCGGGTCGTCGGAGCCTACGACGCCAAGCACGGCCGCGGCGACATGGAACGAAAACTGGCCCCGGTGCATACCGCCCGCCCGCCCTCCCGGGTCGGCGCCTGGATCTTCCGCCTGTTCACGCTGCTGGTCATCATCGGCCTGATCTCGCTGACACTGCTGTGGTGGCAGAGCCGCGAGGGCAACGATATCTTCGGTGGCGGCAGCGACGACAGCCCGATCGCCGTCGACCGTCTCAACGACGACGGCGCTGGTACTTCTGCCCCGGCGCCAGCGACGGACAGTTCGGCGATGACACCCAACACCGACACCCAACTGCCGCCGCTGCCCTCGCAGCAGGATACGCCGGCGGCCGGGGCCGACGCATCGACGGACGGCGCCGGTTCCATGGATAACGCTACGGACGATGGCACTGGCGTTTCCGCATCGGCGGAGACGACGCCGCCGAGCGGTGACGAACGTCAGGCCGAGCAGCTCGGCTCGACAGCCAACGATCTGGTTGCGTCCAACGCGGCACCGGCAGATGACGAGGCAACGCCAGCCGCGGGCAGCGCCAACACGCTTTCCCTGACTTTCAACCAAGAGTCATGGACCGAGATCTACGATGCCAACGACGATCGCATTTTCAGCGGTTTGCAGTCCGCCGGCAGCCAGGCGAGCGCGGAGGGAGATCCCCCCTTCCGGCTGACCATCGGCAACGCCAGCGGCGTGACGCTTCGGTATCGCGGTGAATCGGTCGATCTGAGCCAATACACGGGCGGCAACAACGTCGCTCGCTTTACCTTGGGAGACTGAGAAGCGCCATGAATATGCCATCTCCGATCACCCGCCGAACCTCCCGACGGATCCACGTCGGTGACGTCCCCGTCGGAGGCGGCGCACCGATCGCCGTCCAGAGCATGACCAACACCGACACCAACGATGTCGCTGCCACCGTCGCGCAGATCCAGCGTCTTCAACAGGCCGGCGCCGACATCGTGCGTGTCTCGGTACCGGACATGGACGCCGCCGAAGCCTTTGGCAAGATCAAGCGCCAGATCAGCATTCCGCTGGTGGCCGATATCCATTTCGATTACAAGATCGCCCTGCGAGTGGCCGAGCTCGGCGTCGACTGCCTGCGCATCAACCCCGGCAATATCGGCCGCGAGGATCGGGTGCGGGCGGTCGTCGATGCGGCACGCCACCACGGCATCCCGATCCGGATCGGCGTCAACGCCGGCTCGCTGGAGAAGGATCTGCAGAAGAAATACGGCGAACCGACCCCGGAGGCGCTGGTCGAGTCGGCCATGCGCCACATCGATCACCTCGACCGGCTCGACTTCCCTGATTTCAAGGTCAGCGTCAAGGCCAGCGACGTGTTCATGGCAGTGGCCGCCTACCGGCTGCTGGCCAAGCAGATCGAGCAGCCGCTGCACCTGGGCATCACCGAGGCCGGCGGTCTGCGCTCCGGCACGGTGAAGTCCTCCATCGGCCTCGGCATGCTGCTGATGGATGGCATCGGCGATACCATCCGCGTTTCGCTGGCCGCCGATCCGGTGGAGGAGATCAAGGTCGGCTTCGACATGCTGAAGAGTCTCAAGCTGCGCGCCAAGGGCATCAACTTCATCGCCTGCCCCAGCTGTTCTCGCCAGAATTTCGATGTCATCGCCACCATGAACGCCCTGGAGGAGCGACTCGAGGACATCATGACGCCGCTGAACGTCTCGGTCATCGGTTGCGTGGTCAACGGTCCCGGCGAAGCCAAGGAGACCGACATTGGCCTCACCGGGGGCAGCCCGGCCAACCTGGTCTACATCGACGGCAAGCCGGCGAGCAAGCTGCGTAACGATCATCTCGTCGACGATCTCGAAGCGCTGATCCGCGAGAAGGCAAAAGAGAAAGAGAGCCGCGCTGACGCCTTGATTGCCCGCGAGGCATGAATCCAGCGTCCCCGAGTTCGCATGCATGCGCGTGAGGCTTGACGCCTCGCGGCCCATCATCAGAGAGTAACCGACGAACGCCCAGGCGGGTGCCTGTGGCGTTTTGCTATAGGCAGGAGTGTCAGTTGAGCAACAAAATCCAGGCCATTCGCGGCATGAACGATCTGCTGCCGGATCGGTCGCCCGCGTGGCAGTATCTCGAGCGCCAGCTGCGCTCGCTGGTGGACCGCTACGATTACCGCGAGATCCGCACCCCGATCGTCGAACAGACCGCCCTGTTCGCCCGCTCCATCGGCGAGGCGACGGATGTGGTCGAGAAAGAGATGTACACCTTCGACGACCGCAACGGCGAAAGCCTGACCCTGCGCCCGGAAAATACCGCCGCCGTGGTGCGGGCGGCGATGGAGCATGGCCTGTTGCACAACCAGACGCAGCGGCTCTGGTACATGGGTCCGATGTTCCGCTACGAGCGTCCGCAGAAGGGTCGCTATCGCCAGTTCCACCAGATCGGCATCGAGGCCTACGGCATGACCGGCCCCGATATCGACGCCGAGATCATCCTGCTCTCCGCTCGCCTCTGGCGCCAGCTCGGCATGGCGGAACACGTCACGCTCGAACTCAACTCGTTGGGCACGCCGGAAGCCCGCGCCGCCTATCGCGACTCCCTGGTCACCTATTTCGAGGCCCATCGCGAGGTGCTCGATGAGGACTCCCAGCGTCGATTGACGACCAATCCGCTGCGGATTCTGGACTCCAAGAACCCCGCCATGGCCGGGATGCTGGCCGGGGCGCCGCAGTTGCTCGACCACCTCGACGACGCCTCCCGCCAGCATTTCGAGCAGTTGAAATCGACGCTCGATGCCGCCGGCGTGGGCTATCGCATCAACCCCCGGCTGGTCCGCGGGCTCGACTACTATTCACGCACCGTATTCGAGTGGACCACCACCGCCCTCGGCAGCCAGGGTACCGTCTGCGGCGGCGGGCGCTATGACGGCCTGGTCGAACAACTCGGTGGCAAGCCAACGCCGGGCGTCGGCTTCGCCATCGGTCTCGAGCGCCTCATGCTGCTGCTCGATACGCTCGACCTGATTCCCGCGGAGGCCCATGGTGGCGCCGACGCCTACCTGCTGGCGATGGGCGACTCGGCGGAGCGCAACGCGATAGGACTCGGCGAGCGCCTGCGCGATGCTCTGCCGGCGCTGCGACTTCAGGTACACTGCGGCGGCGGCAGCTTCAAGAGCCAGATTCGTCGCGCCGATCGCAGCGGCGCCAGCGTCGCGCTGATCCTCGGCGACGACGAGCTCGAAAAGGGCTGCCTGACAATCAAGCCGCTGCGCGAGGATGGCGAGCAGCAGACACTCGAACTGGACGACGCCATTGCTTGGCTGGACCGCCAGTTCCCCTGAAGCCTGAACGGGTACCGGCAGCCGCATGACTGCCGACGAACGCAGAAGGAGACCGCCCGTGGCGGAGCTTAGGACCGAAGAAGAGCAGCTGGACGCGATCAAACAGTGGTGGAAGTCGAACGGCAGCGCGCTGCTGGTGGGGATTGCCGTCGCCGCCGCCGGCGTCTTTGGCTGGCATGCCTGGCAGCGCTATGAGGAAGGCCAGTCCGCCGAGGCATCCAATGCCTATCAGCAGCTGATCGCCATCGCCAGCAGCGATACGCTCGACGACAACGCCCGGACACAGGCCTTTAGCCTGGCAGATGGCCTGCAAAGCGATCATGGCAGCACGCTCTACGCCGACCTGGCCGGCCTGCTGGAAGCCAAGATCGCCATTGGTGCCGACGATACCGACCGCGCTCGCCAGGCACTCAGCGATGTCGTCGCCGACAGCGACCGTCCCTACATGAAGGGCCTGGCACGCATCGACCTGGCCCGTCTCCAGATCGCCAGCGACAACCCGGATGCGGCGTTGAAGACCCTGGAGGACGCCGTTCCCGGCGCGCTCGAGGCGCAGCGCCAGAACGTCCTCGGCGACGCCTTCGTCGCGCTGGAACGCCCGGACGACGCGCGCAAGGCCTATCAACAGGCGCAAAGCCTGGCCCAGGATGCTGACCAGACGATCTACGGCCTTCAGCTCAAGCTAGACGATCTCGGTGTGGAGGACGCCACCTGATGAAACTGACTCACCTACTTCTGCCCCTGGGCCTGACCGCCACGCTGCTGGCCGGTTGCGCCGGTAGCGTCGAACCGCAATATCCGCCCAAGGAGCTCCAGGACTTCACGCCCAAGGTCAGCCTCGAGGAGCGCTGGGATCAGGGCATCGGCGAAGGGCTTGGTCGCGCCCGCTATCCGCTCACGCCGATCGTCGACGACGGAACCCTGTATGCCGTCGACGAGACCGGCGATCTGCGGGCGATCGATACCGATAGCGGCGATACCCAGTGGGAGGTCAAGCTGGGGACCCCCATCTCCAGCGGCATCGGCGCCGACGGCGGGCGTCTCTACCTCGGCACCCGCAATGGCGAGGTACTGGCCGTGGATCGGCAAGACGGCAGCATCGACTGGAAATCGAGAGTCTCCAGCGAAGTGCTGGCCGCGCCCCAGGTCAACAGCGAGCTGGTGGTGGCCCAGAGCGTCGACGGTGCGGTCACCGCCCTCGACCGCCTGACCGGCAACGAAAAATGGGTCTACTCCAGTTCCCAGCCGGCATTGACGCTGCGCGGTACCGGCGCCCCCCGGGTCATCGAGCCGGTCTCCTTCGCCGGCTTCGCCAACGGCCGCCTGGTGACGCTGGACAACCGCAGCGGCCAACCGCTGTGGGACATGCGCGTCGCCGTGCCCAAGGGGCGGACCGAGGTCGACCAGCTCGTCGACCTCGACGGCCAGCCGGTACTGACCCCGGATGGCCGGCTGTTCGTGACCAGCTACAACGGCCGCCTGCTGGCGCTGGAAGCCACCTCCGGCAAGGTACTGTGGGAACATGAGGAGTCCAGCTACCTGACACCATTGGTGGTCGGCAACTACCTGTTCACGGTCAACGCGGCGAGCCACGTGATCGCGATCGACGCCGACACCGGCCGCGTGATGTGGGATTCCGACGCCCTGGAAGGCCGCTCGCTGACCGCCCCATCGTTCGTCGACGGCAACATTGCGGTAGGCGACTACCAGGGCTATATCCATCTCATCGACGCGTCGACCGGCGAGATGAGCGGACGCATCCACGTCGGCGGCGACGGCCTGTCGCTGCCGCTGCTGACGGGCGACCGTCGTCTCTACGCCCTTGGCAACGATGGCACCCTGGTTGCCTACGACCTGAAGACGCTCTCCGATCAGGACTGACCGGCGCCGCGCTCTGCCATTCGGCCCCGCCTGAGCGGGGCCGATTGCGTTGGGAAGAATGGAACCGCGCGGCTCGGACTTCCCGCTGTTCGCATGCTAGAATGACCGGCTATCAAGCGGCCGTACCGGGCTCCCTCGCAGCCCCTCCCGCCGGCCGTCCACCTTGTCACCGCCTTTTTGCGAATCGCCATGAACCCCGTTATCGCCCTGGTTGGCCGACCCAACGTCGGCAAGTCGACGCTTTTCAATCGCCTGACACGTACCCGCGACGCGTTGGTGGCCGATTTCCCCGGCCTGACCCGCGACCGCAAGTACGGCAGCGGCCAGCTCGGCGACAAGACCTACACCGTGATCGACACCGGCGGCATCAGCGGTGACGAGCAGGGGATCGACGCGGCCATGGCGGAGCAGTCGCTGACCGCTATCGACGAGGCCGATATCGTGCTGTTCATGGTCGACGGGCGTGCCGGTCTGATGCCGGCCGATCAGGCAATCGCCAACCACCTGCGCGTCAACCAGAAGAAGACCTGGCTGGTGGTGAACAAGACCGATGGCCTCGAGGAGCATACCGCGATGGCCGACTTCTGGGCGCTCGGTCTGGGTGATCCACGGCCAATCGCCGCATCCCACGGCCGCAACGTCACCACGCTGATCGACGAGGTGCTGGAGCCGTTCCCCGAGCGCGACCCCAACGCCGGCCCGGCCGGCCATCATCCCGGCATTCACATCGGTGTCATCGGTCGCCCCAACGTCGGCAAGTCGACGCTGGTCAACCGCATGCTGGGCGAGGAACGCGTGGTCGTGTTCGACGAGGCAGGTACCACCCGCGACGCCATCGAAGTGCCTTTCGAGCGGCGCGGCAAGCCTTACGTGCTGGTCGATACCGCGGGCGTCCGGCGGCGCAAGAACGTCAGCCTTATCGCCGAGAAGTTCTCGATCATCAAGACGCTCGAGGCGATCAAGGAGTGCCACGTCGCGATCATGGTGCTGGACGCCCGCACCGGGCTGGTGGAGCAGGACATGCACCTGCTCGACTACGTGCTCAGCAGCGGGCGCGCGCTGGTGCTGGCGGTCAACAAGTGGGATGGCCTGGAAGCGGAAGCCCGCGACAAGATGCGCTCGGACATCAAGCGTCGGCTGGGATTTGCCGACTACGCCGAGCTGCACTTCATCTCGGCGCTGCACGGCACCGGCGTCGGCGACCTCTACAAGTCGGTCGACAAGGCCTTCGACAGTGCCAACAGCCACTGGTCGACCAACCGGCTGACCTCGATCCTGCAGGATGCGGTCAGCGAGCACCAGCCGCCGATGATCAATGGCCGCCGGATCAAGCTTCGCATGGCGCACCAGGGCGGCAGCAACCCGCCGATCATCGTCGTCCACGGTAACCAGACCGCGTCGTTGCCGGAAGCCTACCGACGCTACCTCACCAACACCTTCCGCAAGGTGTTGAAAGTCCGTGGCACGCCAATCCGATTCGAATTCCGTTCGGGCAACAACCCCTACGACAACCAGGCTGGCGCCAGCGATCGCGAGAAGGCGCGCGCGCGTCAGCTCAGCCGGACCAAGGAAGCGCGCAAGAACCGCCGCTAGGTTTTTACGAAAACTACCTGCGCTCGGCAATACGGCGTTAAAAATCAGCTCACTGAACCTCGTTCAGAACGTCCGTAGGACGGCCCGAAGGGCGAGCGGAGCGAGTCAAATGCTCATTGACACCCTGTAAACTGGAGCGCCAGCCCGGTCCGTTTTCGCCGATTTTTGCCTTAGCTACGCGCCCCGGTCTGGCCTTCGCTCGCTGACTTTTCGTACAAACCCCAAGGCTCAGCACCTGGCGGTGGCACGCTTCTCGGCGTGCCGCGCGGATCGGGCAGGAAGCCTTGGTTCGTGCCTGGGCTTTTTAGACCGGTCTAGGGGCTGGCGGCGCGCGCCACCCGCACCTGATCGCGTCCGCCCTGCTTGGCGTCGTACATGGCGCGATCGGCGGCTTCCAACAGCGCCCCGGCGTCCGTCCAATCGAGCGTGCTGGCGACGCCGGCGCTGAAGGTGACATGGAACACCTCCTTCCCCGCCACGCACTCCATCTGGGCAAAGCTCTCGCGAATGCGTTCGATCGCCTCGCGCGCGTTTTCCAGCGAGCACGCCGGTAGCACCGCGACGAACTCTTCCCCCCCATAGCGGCCGATATGGTCGACCCGACGCAGGCGCTGACGCAGCAGGTTGGCGAGCAGGCGGATCACATAGTCGCCGGTGCCGTGACCATAGGTGTCGTTGATCGACTTGAAGCGGTCGATGTCGATCATCACTACACATGCCTCGGCGCCGCTGCGCTGCGTGCGTGACTGCTCGATCTCGATCAGCTCCTTGATTGCCGGGTGCTTGATCAGCCCGGTCAGGCCATCGCAGGCCAGCGCCTGGCTCAACTGGCGCGAGCGCTGTGCCCGCGCCGTGACCGCAGCCACCAGCGCCACGTCCGCGATCGGCTTGACCAGGAAGTCGTCACCGGCCTGGGCCAGGGCCTGGGCCTGGCGCTGGACGTCGGATTCCGCCGACAGATAGACCAGCGGGATTCGCAGCCAGTCGTCGTCGAAACGAATGAGGCGCGCCAGTTCCGGCCCGGAACACCCCGGCATGTTGATGTCGATCAGCGCCAGATCGGGCACGAAATCGCGCAAGCCCCGCAACACGTCGCGGGGGGCGGTGATGACCCGGGACTCGATACCGGCGCCCTTCAAGGTCAGGCGAAAATGCTCGGCGAGCTCGAGGTCGTCATCGACGATCAGAACCCGGTAGGGATCCTGCTGAGGAAGGCTGACCAACTGGCGGAGATGGCGCTCCAGTGACGGCACGTCGAGCGGATGGGTGAAGAAGCCCTGGGCGCCGCCACGCACGGCCTGCAGACGGGCCTCGAAGCTGCCGTCGTCGCTGATCAGCACTCGCATCGCGCCAGGCACCTCGGCGATACGAGCTTGCCACACCTCGGGCTCGAGATTGGACGTGTCGATGATCACTACATCGGGTTGCCACTCGTGGCCTTCCTCGACCTGGCTCAGGCCGCGGCAGTCGTAGCCAAAACCACTCAGCGACTGCAGCAGCACCTGGGTGTCGCCCTCGGCCAGGATCGCGATCCGAACCGAACGCTCACCGCTCACCAGTTCGAAGTCCGACTGCGGCTCACCCACCGTCGTCTTCGCACTGTCTTCGAGCAGCCGATAGCTACCCGATAGGCGGTCATGCAGCGTGGTCAGCATCGGCGAGGTGGGCGCGACCGAGGTCTCCAGCACGGTCTGCACCCACAGCTCCATCTCGCGCGCCTCCCGCCCCAGCGCCGGATAGCCGAAGGTCCCCGCCGAACCGGCGATACGGTGCAGCCCATGGCGTAACGACTCCAGCGCCTCGGGCTCGACCGTGCGCTGGCGTGCGGCGAGTTCGCGCGCCTGCGCCATCAGTGTCTGCAAATCGTGGCCGAGGCGCTCGGCGTACTGCTCGCGCAGTGCCGCCAGGCGCGCCTGTATGTCACTATCCTGCATGGGATCGCTCCCAGATCTCCCGCAACTGCGTCGATAGCGTCATGGGATCGAACGGTTTGATGACCACATCCAGGGCACCGATGGCGCGATAATGCTCGATCTCGCTGGGCTGGACCTTGGCCGTCATGAAGATGACCGGAATCGATTGTGTCGACGCCTGTTCCCGCAACCGGGTCAGCGTGGTAGGGCCGTCGATGCCCGGCATCATAACGTCGAGCAGGACCAGATCCGGCTGCCAGTCATCGGCGCATGAAATCGCCGACTGGCCGTCATCGCAGCTGCGGACCTCGAAGCCGCCGACGATCTCGAGCGCGACCTTGGCCACCTCCTGGATCGAGATATCGTCCTCGACATGCAGAATCCGTTGGAGAGGTTTCATCTCAGCGGGTTTCCTCGTTTTGATTGTCGGACGACGTCGCACCGCCCCGAAGCTGACGACCGAAGGCTTCCATGAGCGCCTCGGCAGACAGACCGGGCTTGGCGATCGCCGTATCCATTCGTCCCAGCAGCGTCGGTGCCAGCGCCTCTTCGGACAGGATGATGACAGCCGGCTGACTGGCCAGTTGGCTCAGCATCGAAATGATCTCCCAGCCCGGTGATTGCGGCCCGGTCAGATCCAGCGATATCAAGCCATAGTCATGGCTGTCGAGCAGATAGCGCGCTTCCTGCAGCGAACGCGCCACGTCCAGCGTCATGCTGGGAGCGATCTGTCGCGCCACACGATGGGTCAGCTCGGCATCGCTCTCGACATGCAGGATACGTTCGCGCTGGGGTCGCTGGCTCAGCGAGCTGTGCAACGCGCCAGCCAGCCGCTTCTCGTCGAGCGGTTTGGCCAGCCAATCGACGGCGTCCAGGCGGCCGCCGATCTCCAGCGCCCCCTCTTCCGCCGCCGCCGATACGATCAACACCGGCAACTCGCGGGTACGGGGCTCCTCGCGCAGTTGACGCAGCAGCGTCAGTCCGTTGCCGTCCGGCAGCAGTAGATCGAGGGTGATGGCATCGAAGCTTCGGCGCTCGAGCCATTTCAGGGCTTCGCCAATGGTGTGCGCGGTTTCGGCCTGATAGCCCCAGTGCCTGACCAGCGTGGCCAGCAGCACCGCCGTGTCCGGATCGTCCTCGACGATCAGCAGTCGGGATCCGCTGGTTTCGATCTCGTTGCCGTCGGCAGGCGCTGGCGACCCTTCCACTGCCACCTCGGACTCGGGCGCCCGAGCCATCTCGGTGCAGGGTAGCTCGAAGAAGAAACAAGCCCCCTGCCCGGCCTCCGAGAAGAAGTGGATCGACCCTCGCATCCGCTCGACGAGTTCACGCGTGATGGCAAGGCCCAGACCGGTTCCGCCCTGCTTGCGCGTGGTGGAGCCGTCGGCCTGGGAGAACTTCTGGAAGATACGATCGTGAAACTCGGCGGGGATGCCAGGGCCATGGTCGATGATGCTGACTCTCACCCGGTCACCGATCGGCTCTACCCGAATTTCGACCTGCGTGTGCGGAGGGGAGAACTTGGCCGCGTTGGAGAGCAGGTTGCTCATCACCTGCTGAAGGCGCATCGGATCGACGTTGACACTCGCGCGATCCATGCGATCGGTCACCACATAGCGAGTCTGGAACTGGTCGGCGTAAGCCTGGTTGGCCTCGACCGCTTGGTCGACCAGCGGCATCAGCGGCTGCTCCTGCATCTGGAACGTCATCTTGCCGGCGACCAGTTTCTCCATGTCGAGCAGATCGTTGATCAGCAGAATCAGACGCTGGGAATTGCTGTGTGCCGTCTTCAGCATCCCACGCATGGCATCCGGCGGCGTTCCGAGCGCACCGCCCTGAATCAACCCCAGCGCACCGGAAATCGAGGTCAGCGGCGTGCGCAGCTCATGACTGACGGTCGAGATGAACTCACCCTTGAGACGTTCGTCGCGCTTGCGCTCGGTGATATCGTGCAGGAAGCCGTGCCAGGTGGTGCCGCCATCCGCCTCGCGCTCGGGCACCGACTGACCCGAAAGCCAGATGACATCGCCATTGAGGCGCTGTACGCGGTACTCGCAATGCCACGGCGTCAAATTCTTCTCCGACTCCCTGATCGACTCCAGCAACCGATCCATGTCTTCCGGTACGATGCGCTCGAAAACTTGTGTCGCATCGAGCTTGGCCTGCTCAGGCGTCACACCGTAATAGGCTTGTATCGCCTCGCTGGCGTAAGGGAACGAGGGGCGCCCTTCAGTGTCCTGATGATACTGGTAGATCAGCCCGGGAACCTGGGAGGCGATCTTGGCCAGACGCCCAGACATCTCCTCCCGCGCTTCGACTTCGTGCCAGCGCATCAGGGTACCGCCAACCCAACGCGCCAGCAGGCGCACGAACTCGCGGTCGGCCTCGTCGAATGGACGCCCGCGCACGCTGTCGCCGCTGAACGCCAGCGCGCCAAAGCGCTCGCCGTGGACCCAGACCGGCGCGCCGATATAACTCTTCAGCTCGAACAGCCGGCGACAACGGTGCTCGCCCCAGCCCTCGGCGTCGGCGTCGGCGAACGCCACCACGTCGTTGCTCGCCACCACCGCGCTACAGTAGGTATCGCGGGTCGCCAGTACCTGTCCGCGCACGAAGCGATTGTCCGGCGAGTAGCCGGCCTCGATGGTGTAGTCGTCGCCATCGATCCGGTTGGCAACCGCGAACGGCATCCCAAGGTGCTCGGCACCTGCCTGCAGCGCCTTTTCCACCAGACGCTGGAAAGAGGTTTCCTGGAAGGCTGCGATATCGTTGAGGGTCTGCAGCGTCTCCTTCTGCGCCTCGAGGCGCTGGTTGAGGGACTCCAGGGTCGATTTCTGACTCTCGAGTCGCTGCTGATGACGAAGCATGGTGTCCCGGGTCACGCGACGCGTGCCCCACAGCAGCAACAGCAGGCAGGCCTCGGCGATCAGCCACGCCACACCCCAGCGCAGCCAGGTGCTGATGATCAGCGCATCGCGATGCTCGAGTTGCGTCGTGATATCTTTCCAGACCGCCACCGCCGAGATCGCTCGCGAGCTGTCGTCCCCGGATTGGCTCAGCGGGACCAGCGTCAACAGATAGCCGCGTCCGTCATCGCCCTCGA
This sequence comes from Salinicola acroporae, assembly GCF_003206615.1. Lineage (GTDB taxonomy): Bacteria > Pseudomonadota > Gammaproteobacteria > Pseudomonadales > Halomonadaceae > Salinicola > Salinicola acroporae. The sequence goes on from NZ_PZJW01000012.1 coordinate 36,407, forward strand.
CCACGGACCAGTTCGCGCGGTCTTGCACCACCGGCATCTGGGTGCCGGACAACCAGTCATCGATCAGCGCATTCGAGCGCTTGGTCACCCGCCATCGGGGTACGGCCCCATCGATGCCGCCCTCTCGGGAAAGCACCGCGACACCGCTCTCCAGTTGATCGGAGAGCCTGTCGACGTTGGGCACCACGGCAAACTCCACCTCGAGAAGCCCGACGAGCGTATCGCTCTTCTCGTCCTCGGGTCCGAAGATTGGCGCGACACTAGCGGTGGTCGCACGGGAACCGTCGAACTCGATGCCGTAGACCGCCTCTCGCGTTTCCAGGCTCCGCCGTAACAGATAGTCGCTGTCCCCGGAGGCCGGAGACGCGTCATGCGACTGCAGGCTCAGGAAAGGATTCGCGTCGTCGTCACCGGGCAGGAAGAGGTTGAGCTCCAGCGCGTTGCCCGCTTCCAGCGCCCTCCAGTAGGGGGCGAGATTCTCGCGGAGTCGGGTCCGGATCGCTTGCAGCCGAGCTGGCGAGACAGGGCCCTCGGCCTGGGCCATGAGCCCCCGAACGACCGGATTGGCGACCAGCGTGGTCGCCAGTACCTGGACTCGGCGTTCGAGCCCCGCACGAGAAGCATTGATGGTGATCCCCTGTTCCTGAGACTGGAAATCCAGGTCCCGGGAAAAGGCCTCACGATCATTGAACAACGCCTGCAGCAGCATCCACCCGAAGAACAGCGTCAGCAGGATGCTGCCCAGGACAATCAACCATGTCGGTAAGCGAGAGACCTTCACTCATCTGTCTCCTCATGAACGGTTCCCAAGCAAAGCATGACATGACTCATGCTTTTTCATGAGGATAACGCATTCGCTTACTCCGTTGGCCGTTGAATAGATTGCGAACCGACCCACTGACAGGCGAATTGCCACGCGGCACGACCGCTGCGTACGCCCCGCAGCGTGGCATAGCGCACCGCTTCGGCACGGGCCGCCTCGCTCCAGGCATCGTCACCTCCCAGATGCGAGACCCAATGGCGGCAGGCCTCGAGGTAGGATTGCTGGTCGAACGGATGAAACGCCAGCCACAGGCCAAAACGATCCGACAGCGAGATTTTTTCCTCCACCGCATCGCCATGGTGCAACTCGCCGTCGACCAGATGCGTCTCCTGATTGTCGGCCATGGACTCCGGCAGCAGGTGCCGACGATTCGACGTGGCATAGAGCAGCACATTGTCCGGCGGCCCGGTCAGCGTGCCATCGAGAACGCTCTTCAGCGCCTTGTAGGCATCATCGCTGCCCTCGAACGACAGATCGTCGCAATAGACGACGAATCTCTCCGACCGGTCCCGCAGCCGCTGGACCAGGATCGGCAGCGCGACCAGATCGTGACGGTCGACCTGGATCAGGCGGAGCCCCTCGCCGGACAGCGTATTGAGCAGCGCGCGCACCATCGACGATTTGCCGCTGCCGCGCGCGCCCCACAGCAAGGCATGGTTGGCGGGGTAGCCCTTGAGAAACGCCCGGGTGTTCTCCAGCAAGGCGCGCTTCTGGCGCTCGACCCCGATCAGATCGTCCAACCGGACGCCATCACGCGACGATACCGCGACCAGCTGCCCGCCGAGCGGGTGGGATTGCCACAGGGCCGCGACATCGCGCGCCCAATCGACGGCAGGCGGCTGCTCGGGCAGCCACCCCTCGACACGATCCAGCAAACGGCTCAGACGTAGCGCCAAATCACCATCCATCCTCGACTCTCCTTGAAACGAACTGGGGCAGACGATTCCGGCAACGGGCTCTAAGAGTGGTGGAAAGTACCGATGGAAATCGATCTTCCCGGAGGATTGCAGGCTGCCGGAAACGGAGTATCTTGTGCCGGCTGGCCCCTCGGGTCCAGTCGCGGCCCTCGGTCGACCCGCGTCATCGGCCTGGGAGTACCGATACGGCACCGCCGCTCACCCAGACGTTTCCCATGGCTCATTTCAAGGAGTGACGATGGCGTTTCGCTTCCGCTGGCTCGCCGCATCGGTCCTGATGACATCGCTCTCCGGCTGCCTGGCGCTTCCCCAGGTCGGCTTCATGCTGGGACGAATCGCGCTGTCGTCGATGGGCGTCGAGAACGTGCGCATCGGCAACTATCACTTCTCGCCCGGCCTGGAGGGAATCGACGAACTGACGCTGCTGAGTTCGGGACTGGCGTTGGCCGGCCTGCCGGTGAACGTCGATCTGCCGCTGGCGATGGTGCTGCCGGCGGGAACGCCGTCGATCACGCTGCAGGGCTTCGACTGGCAACTCCAGGTACCCGGCGCGGAACCCGCCGCTGGCGAAGTCACCGAGCCGATCTCGCTGACGGGCGGCGAGCCCGCGACCGTCACCCTGCCGGTCTCGCTGGAGCCGGAAGGCCTCGACGAACTCTCGTCCAGGGCCAATCGCGTGTCGTCCCTGCTCTCGCTCGCCCGGCGCTTGAGTCGTGCCGGCGCACTGCCGACGGGCAGCCAACTGACACTGACGCCCACACTGCCGGCCGCGCTCGATGGCATCGTCACGGCACCGACACTGACCCTGGATATCGGCGACCCCGCCGACGGCGGCCAGCAAACCCCGTCGGCTTGACCGCCCTGCCAGGCCGGGTATCTTGGGCCAATCGGCACCCCCAATAACCTATGACCAGAGAGTTTCGGAGAGCATCATGTCAGGAAGACCTTCCCCCCGGCTGATTGGCGCCCTCGGCCTCGCGGCCCTGCTGAGCGCCTGCAGCACCTCGCCGATGGGCCGCAACCAGTTGGCCTTCTACTCCGACGACGAGCTGGCGCAGATGGGCCAGCAGAGCTTTGCCCAGTACCAACAGGAGTTGCCCACGGTCAGCGGCGCCAAGGCCAGCTACGTGCAGTGCGTGGCGAAAGCGATCACCGCCGAGGTTCCCGCCAGCGCCGGTATCTCCGAGTGGGAGGTCAAGCTGTTCAAGGACGACACCGCCAACGCCTTCGCCCTGCCGGGCGGCTATATTGGCGTCAACACCGGGCTGCTCGACGTCGCCACCAACCAGGACCAGTTGGCCGCGGTCATCGGCCACGAGGTCGGTCACGTGCTGGCGCACCACGCCAACGAGCGCGTCTCCACCCAGGCGGCGACGCAGAGCGGGCTCTCTGTACTGCAGACGGTGGCAGGCCTGCAGGGCGCGGGTGGTGAGCAGCTAATGGGGCTGCTGGGGGCGGGGGCGCAATACGGCGTGATCCTGCCATTCTCGCGCCAGCAGGAGTCGGAAGCCGACCTGGTGGGGCTGGACCTGATGGCCGATGCCGGGTTCGACCCCAGCGCCAGCATTCAGCTGTGGCAGAACATGTCGGCCAACAGCCAGGGCGAGCCGCCGGCCTGGATGTCCACCCACCCCAGCAACTCGCAGCGGATGGAAGGCCTGCACAATCGCCTCAGCGAGGCCCAGTCGCGCTACGAACAGGCCAAGGCCAACGGCAAGCGCCCCAGCTGCAAGGTTTAACATCCAACCTTTCAGCATCTGGCACAGGGGCGGGCAGGTAGAACCGACAAGCTTGAATCCGCCACCCCACGACGCCTCCCAGACGGCGCTGGACGACAATTGCCAGTGAAGGGTCTTGTGTCATGGATGACACAAGAGGCGCGTTGGGCAGGATGCCCTTTCGCGCCGACCCGAACGCTGGCGATTGGCGTTCAGGATTTCGCCGTCTGTGGCGTCAAAAAAGGGGAGCGCGAGGGGCTTGCCCCTCGCAATCACGAGCAAGAGGGTTGTCGAGACTCGGCAGTCGTAAACGGACTCTGCTGGAATTCGTTGCCCTGTCGAAACCCAGGTTACAACTCTCCCCGCAGCAACTCCCGCAGTGGCGCGGTATCAGGCCGCACCCGACGCCACAGCCAGAAGGACTCGGCGGCCTGCTCGATCAGCATGCCGAGCCCATCCACCGACCGCGCGCCCCGCTCGGCGGCCCAGCGCAGGAAGACGGTCGGCTCGGCGGCGTACATCATGTCGTAGGCCAGGCCATCCGCCGCGAAAAGGTGATCCGGCAATGGTGGCAGGTCGCCGGCAAGACTGGCGCTGGTGGCATTGACCACCAGATCGAACGGGCCTTCGATGCGATCGAAGCCGCAGCCGGTGACATCGCCCTTGCCGACGAACAGTGCCGCCAGCGCCTCGGCCTTCGACACGGTGCGGTTCGCCACCGTCAATGTCGCGATCCCGGCCTCCAGCAGCGGTTCAATCACCCCGCGCGAGGCCCCTCCCGCGCCGAGCAACAGGACCCGCGCACCGGTGAGCGGCGCAGCGTGGGCGTCCAGATCGCGGACCAGGCCGACGCCGTCGGTGGTATCGCCGTGCAATTTCCCATCGTCGCCTACCAGCAGCGTGTTCACGGCGCCGGCAAGCTGGGCTCTCGGCGACAGCACCTCGGCCAACGCAAAGGCCTCCTGCTTGAACGGCACGGTCACGTTGCCTCCCCGGCCGCCGGCATCGACGAACGCCCGCCAGGCCCCCGCGAATCCGGTCACGGGGGCCTCGATGGCTTCGTAACACAGGTCCTGGCCGGTCTGTTCGGCGAAGGCGGCGTGAATGCGTGGCGATTTCGAGTGGCCAATGGGGTGGCCAAAAACGGCATAGCGGTCGGTCATTGGGGTAACGGTTCCTCGGAGATATTCAACCAATCGCGGGGTTGGAGATAGGCGAGCAGACGCGCTTCCTCGGAGCCCGGTTGCGGCGCCCACTGATATTGCCAGCGCGCCAGCGGCGGCATCGACATCAGGATCGACTCGGTTCGCCCACCGCTCTGCAAGCCGAACAGGGTGCCCCGGTCCCAGACCAGGTTGAACTCGACGTACCGGCCCCGGCGATAGGACTGGAACTCCCGCTCCCGCTCCCCGAACGGTGTCTCGCGACGGCGCTCGGCGATCGGCACGAACGCTTCCAGGAAGCTGTCTCCCACCGACTGCTGGAAGGCAAAGCAGGTCTCGAACGGCCATTCGTTGAGGTCATCGAAGAACAGTCCGCCGACCCCCCGGGTCTCGTCGCGATGCTTGAGCGTGAAGTACTCGTCGCACCACGCCTTGAAGCGGGGATACACCGTCTCGCCGAACGGTTCGCATGCCTTGGCGGCGACCCGGTGCCAATGTTTCGTGTCCTCGAGACTGGGATAGTAAGGCGTCAGGTCGTAACCGCCACCGAACCACCAGACCGGTTCTTCGCCCGCCTTGTCGGCGATGAAGAATCGTACGTTGCCGTGCACGGTCGGCACGTGCGGATTGCGCGGGTGCAGTACCCACGAAACCCCCACCGCGTGGAAGCTGCGCCCCGCCAGTTCCGGACGCGCGACACTCGCCGAGGGCGGCAGTTTCTCACCGTGGACATGCGAGAAGTTAACGCCGCCTTTCTCGAACAGCGCGCCCTCCTCGATCACCCGCGAGCGCCCGCCGCCCCCTTCGGCGCGCTCCCAGCTCTCTTCGCGGAATCGCCCGCCACCGTCGAGCGCGGCCAGCGAGTCGCAAAGTGAATCCTGCAGCGTGAGCAGATAGTCCTTGACGCTTTCGAGATGGGAATGTGCCACGGTCGTTTTTCCTTCGGTCCGGAGAATAGGGATTCGGGGCGTATCGGCACGGCGGCTGCGCGCGACTTGGCCCTTTCAGGCGCGCAGCAGCCGCCCGGTCGTCAGATCGCGGATGGTGCTGGGCCGGTCGCGTCCACCGAGTGGCCCATCGACGATCGCGCCCAACGCCTCACCAAATGTTTCACGCACCTCGTCGGCGCTCATCGCCGGCGCTTCACCGGCACGATTGGCCGACGTCGACACCAAGGGTCCACCCCAGGCGGCGCACAACCCCTGCACCAGCGGATGGTCGCTGACCCGGACCGCCAGCGTGGGATGATTCCCTCTCAGCAGCGGTCTGGCCCGCCCGTTATCGGGTATCAGCCAGGTGTGAGGTCCCGGCCAGGTCTCGAGAAGGCGACGGCGGGCTCGCTCGTCGATGCCCTCGAGCCACTCCGACAGCTGCCGGATGTCACCGGCGATCAGGATCAGGCCCTTTTCACTGGCGCGCCCCTTGAGCGCGATCAGCGATGCCAGCGCCCGTTCGTCGTCCGGGTCGCAGCCGAGCCCCCATACCCCTTCGGTCGGATAGGCGATGATTCCTCCCTGCCGAAGGGAGGAGACGGCCGCCGAGAAATCTTGACGCATCTGGGTCTCTCTTCCAAGAAAACCTGGGTCTCTCTTGCACCAACATCCGGGCCTGGCTTTCACCAAGGCCCGGCTGCCATTTCCACGACAGTCGAGCTGCTGCCCATGGGCCGAATTCTAGCACGCCGACACGCCGCCGGGCCGTGCGCCAACGTCGCACCCCAGGCACCCTGGAGGTGGCGAATGCCCGCGCCGGCGGCCATATTGAGGAACCGGGTATTCCTCCACCGGACAGGACAATCAAGGAAACGCCAATGCCCCGCTCATCACTGCCCCCGATACTGCTCTCGCTGGCGCTGACCGGCGGTCTCGCCGCCTGCGCCCAGCAGCCGGCCCAACCGCCCGCCCCGCAGACCTCCCTCGCCGACGAGCTGGTGATGGCGACGGCCTGGATGCAATCCTCCGGCGAGTACGCCGCGCTGAGCCACCAGGCCTTCAACCTCGCCCGCATGAACCTGGATCGTGCGCTCGCCGCCGACGGCAGCCAGGCACAGCGCCCGCCGGCGATCATCGTCGACGTCGACGAGACGGTGCTCGACAACAGCCCCTACGAGGCGTGGCTGATCGCCAACGACGAGAATTATGCCAGCGATAGCTGGCACCAGTGGGTGGAGCGAGCCAGCGCGGTACCGATGCCGGGAGCAAGCTCCTTTCTCGATTACGCCGCCTCGCGGGGCGTGGAGATCTTCTACGTCACCAACCGCCGCGACGACGAAACGGAGGCGACGCTGCGCAACCTGCGTCAGGTCGGCTTTCCCGATGCCGACCACGAGCACTTCCTGCCGCGTACCGACTCGAGCGACAAGACGTCCAGGCGCCTGCGCGTCGCGCAGTCGCACTGGGTCGTACTGCTGATGGGTGACAATCTGGGCGACTTCTCCCAGGGGTTCGACCGCGAGAGCGCCGCGGCGCGACGTGCCGCCGCCAACGCCCAGGCCGACGCTTTCGGCAGCCGCTACATCGTGCTGCCCAATCCGGCCTACGGCGCGTGGGAGGAAGCGATCTATGGTGGGGACTGGAGCCTGAGCGACGAGCAGAAATCCCGTGCCCGCCGCAACCATCTCGAGGCATGGGGCGGGCCGACCCGCTGAAGCGTTTTCCGAGCGGCGAATGTGGCGAGCATCAACGCCCTCTTCTGACCCAGCCGCCCGAGGTCTGGGCGACCCAGCCATCGAGTTCGAGTTCGAGCAGCCCCAACTGGACGTCGGCGACGGACAGTCCGGTCAGGTCGACCAGCAGATCCACCGGCGTCGGCGCATCGCTGAGCGCAGCCAGCAGCGGCGATGCCGGCATATCGATCGCCGCCGCTCCCGTCGACGACGCCTGGCGGGCGTCCGTCACCGGCCCGGGCGCAGCCGGACGCTGGCGTGGCGGTCCGCCCGGCGAAGCCATCGGCTGCGTGGTCGGGATGGCGGCATCGGGCTCAGACACCGGTACCTGCCAGGGCGACAGATCACCCACGATGTCCTCTACATGGCGCACCAGCGCAGCCTCGCCCTGCCGAATCAGGCGCAGGCAGCCCTCGGACTGAGGGTTGTGGATCGAGCCCGGTATCGCGAACACCTCCCGGTTCTGCTCCAGCGCCAGCCGCGCGCTCACCAGCGAGCCGCTCTTCTCCGCGGCCTCCACGACCAGTACGCCTTGTGACAGCCCCGTGATCAGCCGGTTGCGACGAGGAAAGAAACGCGGATGAGCCCGCGTCTCCGGCGGGTGTTCGGAGATCAGCAGCCCGTCGCCTTCCCATAGTTCCCGGAAGAGCGCGGCATGGCGTGGCGGATAGACCACGTCCACCCCGCAGCCGAGCACGCCGATGGTTGCGCCGCCGGCCTGCAGTGCCGCCCGCTGTGCGGCACCGTCGATACCCAGCGCCATGCCGCTGGCGATACAGAACCCCCTGGCGACCAGTTCCCGGGCGAACCGCACGGCATTGTCCTGCCCTTCCCGCGTGGGTCGCCGAGTACCGACCATCGCGATGGCGCGCTGCGACAGTATCGAGAGCTCGCCCTTGGCCCACAGCACCGTCGGTGGGTCCGGCAACTGGGTCAGCAGTTCGGGCCAGGCCGGATGCCCCGGATGGAGCAGATGCCGCCGCGAATCGGTGCGTTCCCACTCGAGCGCCGCGTCGACTGCCGGCGTGAGCGGGCTACGCGAAGGGTGCTCCAGCCACAGCCGCAGCGGCTGAGCCAGGTTGGCGGGCAGTGCCGCCAGCCATCCCTGCGGCCACGCCATGTCGCCTCCTTCACGCCATCGACGCAGCAGGGGTGCCAGCCGAACCGGGCCCAGCCCGGGCAGTGCACTCAACGCCAACCAGTCGCGCAGCGTCGGGCTCACTGCCGGCACCTGCCAGCGCGGCGCCACGTCGTTGTCAGCGGCGCCGCGCTCAAGGCGCTCCTCCCATGGCCACCGCCTCGCGCAGATCGCGCGGCACGACGAGGCGGTCGCCCACCGCCAGCGGCTGGGAAACCCGCATGACCAGGGCGTAGCTCAGGTGATCGAAGACGCGGAAGACCATCACCGCGCCCGCCTCGGTGTCCGGCAACGTCACCCAGGTATCACGGCTATCGTCGTGCACGCGTTCGCCTTGGCGCATCGCCTGCAGCACATGACCGGCCTCGATCCCGTCCGCGCTGCCACGGTCGATCGCCACCACATCGTAGCGACCGATGAAACGCACCCCGGCGGGGATGGACAGGATCGTCGCCACCACCGGCGTGTCCGGCGCTCGAGGCTCGAACCGAGTCGCGATGCCGCCTTCGGTCAGCGCCAGCAAATAGTCGCCGCTGCGAATCTCCTGAACGGCGTCCAGCACCTCCAGTTCACCGACGTCGTCCACCTTTCGAATCACTTTCACGTGTCCGAGCCGTCGCAGTTCCAGCCCGCGCAGCGTTCCGGCGAGAGCCTCCTGGCCCGGCGTTGTCCCGGCATCCGGTTGTCGAGCCGCCTGCCGGGGCGCGCCCGTCGAGCGCGGAATCCGGTAGTCGGTGCCAGGGCGATAGACGCCCAGCGTCTCGCCCGCTGCTGGCAGGATTCCATGGGCATACAGCCTGTCGCCGGCACCACTCAGCAGCCGCTGCGACTGTCCGGCAACGACCGTCGGTGCCTCTTCGAGGATGGCGGGATCGACGATCTGATAGGCATCCAGGAAGACCTTGATGCGATCCAGCGGCAGCCCTGGCACGGCATCCCGCGTCGGCGCCCGGCGGACACCGGGCGAAAGCCGAACCGTCTGGCCGCGCCCACGCTCCAGCGACAGCCGTGGCGAACCGGCCACACCGGCGTCGAGGCTGAGCACATCGCCCGGATAGAGTGTCTGCGGCGAGGCGACCTGCGGGTTGTGCCGCCACAGCGCCTGCCACTGCCACGGCGAGTCGAGAAATCGCGAGGCGATGCCCCACAGCGTGTCGCCCTCGCGCACCGTATATTGGGCAGGCGCGTCCGCCTTGAGCGACAACGCCCATGCCGGGTTCGAAAACGCCGCCATCACGCCAAGGCCGCCGACCAGCAGCCAGCGCCACATCCTGGCGCGGCAGCGATGCGGCCTCGTCCCCTCCTGACTGATCATTATCGTCGTCCCACCGGTGATTACCTCGAGGTATTGCTGCATAGATCGGCGCCGCCACGTCGGACTTGAGGATCCGACGCCCCGGGATCGGCGTCCTGGGCATCGAACCGGCCCGGCGGTTTCCCCACCAGCGCTGGCGATCTACAATAGGGAGATCACGTCACTCATGCCGATAGGCACGCAAAACGACTATGGCCATCAGAACCATTCTCCAATACCCCGATCCGCGCCTGCGCACCAAGGCCGCCCCGGTCGATCACGTCGACGACGAGATCCGCACCCTGGTCGACGACATGCTGGCAACGATGTACGACGCCTCCGGCATCGGCCTGGCAGCGACGCAGATCGACGTTCACCAGCGCGTGATCGTCATGGATGTCAGCGACGACCGCAACGACCCGCTGGTGCTGATCAACCCGAGCTACGAGCCGCTGGACGACGAGCGCGAGCCGCTGCAGGAAGGCTGCCTGTCGATCCCCGACTACTACGCCGAGGTGCCGCGGGCGCTGCGCATTCATCTCAAGGCGACCGATCGCGACGGCAACGCCTACGAACTGGACGCCGACGGCCTGCTGGCCCACTGCATCCAGCATGAGTGCGATCATCTGGAAGGTGTCCTGTTCGTCGACTACCTGTCGCCGCTCAAGCGCGACCGCATTCTCAAGAAGATGCAGAAGCGCCAGAAGCAGGAGGCCTGATCGCCTGCCTCACCGCTCCCCGGACTTGCAAAGGCCGGCCGTCCCCGTGACGCCGGCCTTCGTCATTCGCGGGCATCGTCCATCTTCAAGCATCACTCATCAGGAATCTATCGCATGCGTCACCGTGTCGAAGGGCCGTCGCTGCGGATCGTTTTCGCCGGCACGCCCGACTTCGCCGCCGAGAGCCTGAAGGCGCTGCTCGCCTCCCGTCATCGGGTGGTCGGCGTCTATACCCAGCCGGATCGACCCGCCGGGCGCGGCCGCAAGCTCACGCCCAGCCCGGTCAAGCGTCTCGCCGAGCAACACGATCTGCCGGTGGAACAGCCGCTCAGTCTCAGGGACGAGGCGGCCCAGCGGCGGCTGGCCGAGTTCGAGGCGGACGTGATGATCGTCGTCGCCTACGGCCTGCTGCTACCCCAGGCGGTACTCGACACGCCCCGGCTCGGCTGCCTCAACGTGCACGCCTCGTTGCTGCCGCGCTGGCGCGGCGCGGCGCCGATCCAGCGTGCCATCGAGGCCGGCGACAGCGAGAGCGGTATCACCCTGATGCAGATGGATGCCGGTCTCGATACCGGCGACATGTTGCTGATCGAACGGACCCCCATCGATGACGCCACCACCGGTGGCGATCTTCATGACCGCCTTGCCGAGCTCGGCGGCCGGACACTGGTCGAGGGCGTCGACGCGCTGGCCGAGGGCAGCCTGAGCCCCACGCCGCAACCGGCGTCCGGTGTCACCTACGCCAGCAAGCTCTCGAAGCCGGAAGCAGAGCTCGATTTCCGTCAGCCGGCGACAGCATTGTCCCGCCGGATTCGTGCCTTCAATCCGTGGCCGGTGGCCTGGACCCGGCTCGACGGCGAGCCGTTGCGGCTATGGTTCGCCGTGCCGGATACCGGACCCGGCGAGCAGGATGCCGAGCCTGGGACACTGCTGGCGCCGGACGGTGAGGCACTGCGAATCGCCTGCGGCGTCGACGGCCGCGACGTGCTGCGAGTGACCCGACTGCAGATGCCGGGCGGCAAGCCCCTCGCGGCCCGCGACCTACTCAACGCCAATCACCCTCGTCTCAGCCCCGGCCAGCGCCTGGGCCAGCCCAAGGAAGCCGACCGATGAATCCTGGCGATACCCGCGCCTTTGCCGCGCGACTGCTGGTACCGGTACTCGACGGCAAGGGGTCGCTCTCGGGACTCGATGCCGACCTGGCCGCCAGCGTGATCAAGGAGCGCGACCGAGGCTTCGTCAAGGCACTCTGCTACGGTGTCTGCCGCGCCCATCCACGCCTCGATGCCCTGGCGGGTCAGCTGCTGCGCCAGCCCATGAAGCAGCGCGACACCGACGTCCAGGCACTGCTGCTGATCGGGCTGTACCAGCTCCTCCACATGCGGGTACCGCCTCATGCCGCCGTCAGCGAGACGGCGGGCGCCGCGCGCGCGCTCGGCAAGGCGTGGGCGACGAAGGTGGTCAATGGCTGCCTGCGCCGGTTCCAGCGGGAGTCGGTGGCATTGCAGGCGAAGGTGGACAAGGACGCGCCGGTCGCCCTGTGGCACCCGGCCTGGCTGCTGCTGGAGTTCCGCGACGCCTGGCCTGACGACTGGCGAGCGATCTGCGCGGCCAACAACGACGCGGGGCCGATGACGCTGCGCGTCAACCGGCGTCGCGTCACCCGCGAGGATTACCTGAAGCGGCTCGAGACGGCCGGGCTTGAGGCGGTACCCTGCGAATTCGCCGCGGATGGCGTCCGACTGACCACCGCCTGCGACGTGTCCCAATTGCCCGGCTTCGCCGACGGCGACGTCAGCGTTCAGGACGAATCGGCCCAGCTGTGCGCCGACCTGCTGGCACCGGCGCTGGCAGGCGACACCACCCGGCGAGTTCTCGATGCCTGCAGCGCCCCGGGCGGCAAGACCGCCCACCTGCTCGAACGTTTCGACGCCGAGCTTACCGCACTGGACATCGACCCGGCCCGCCTGAAGCGGGTCTCGTCGACGCTGCAGCGACTGAGGCTGGAAGCCCGTCTTCACGCCGCCGATGCCGGCCGCGCGGACGCGGACGGCGACTGGTGGGACGGCCAGCCGTTCGACACGATCCTGCTCGACGCCCCCTGCTCCGGCACCGGCGTGATTCGGCGCCATCCGGATATCAAGCTGACCCGTCGCCACAGCGACATCGCCGAACTGGCGGCGCTGCAATCGCGCCTGCTGGATACGCTGTGGAGCAAGCTCGCGCCGGGCGGCGTCCTGCTCTATGCCACCTGTTCGGTGCTGCCGGCGGAAAACGAGGCCCAGATCGACGCGTTCCTGGCGCGCACGCCGGAGGCCGACGCCGATACGCCGCGCGAACTCGACTGGGGCCGGCCGAGCGGCCCTGGTCGGCAACTGCTGCCCACCCCGGCCGGCCACGACGGCTTCTTCTACGCCCGGCTGCGCAAGCGCGCCTGATCACTCCTCTACCACACCGTTGTCTCGCCCGCCACGCCAGCGGGCCAGTACGATCGCCCCGATGTGCACCACGCCACATCGGGGCGTGGTGCACTTGCGACATCCCCGCTCGCCTTCGATACTGATAACGAATCCGCCATCCGGGAAGCGCCCGTCGTGCCTGACAACGAGGTCATCGATACTACGCAGACCACCGAGACACAGACCACCAAGACGCCGTTCACCGAGACGCAGCCAGCCGGGCTCGCGCTCGGTGGCGTCTCCCCCCACAGCGCCCTGATCGTCGTCGACGTCCAGCCTGATTTCATGCCGGGCGGCGCGCTGGCCTGCGCCGAGGGCGACCAGATCCTGCTGGGGCTGGAATGGCTGCTGTCCCAGCACGCCTTCGCCCACGTGGTGGCAACCCAGGACTGGCATCCGACGAGGCACGTCTCGTTCGCGTCCAGCCATCCACCGCACCAGCCGTTCGAGGCGATCGACCTCTACGGCCACTCCCAGACGCTGTGGCCGGATCACTGCATTCAGCGCACCGAAGGCGCGGCGCTGCACCCGGCCATCGACTGGTCGTACTGCGATGCGATCATCCGCAAGGGAACCGATCCCGGCATCGACTCCTACAGCGCGTTTCGCAACAACGTCGGCCCCGACGGTCATCGACCCGCCACCGGCCTCGCCGGCTGGCTTCGCGACCGCCGCGTCACCGACGTCTACCTCTGCGGCCTGGCCCGCGACGTCTGCGTGCTGTGGACCGCCGAGGACGCGGTAGCGGCGGGCTTCAACACCCATTTCCTCTGGCCGCTGACGCGTCCCGTCACCTTCGAAACCGACGACGACACTCGGCAACGGCTCTCGGCCTTGGGTATCGCGGTCGTCGACGCCTGAGCCGTTATCGGGAGCCGAGAGATTTCCCGACGCCCCATGGATTCCAGGGGCTTCCGGCCGCCGACGGCGATCGTCGGGGCCTTCTCAACCAAGGAGCTGTCTCATGAGCGACCACGTCTACAAGCAGATCGAACTGACCGGTTCTTCCCCCAACAGCATCGAGGATGCCGTCCAGAACGCGCTGCAGAAAGCCAGCAAGACGCTGCACGGCATGCGCTGGTTCGAGGTCACCGAGACCCGCGGCCACCTCGAGAACGACAAGCTGGCGCACTGGCAGGTGACCATCAAGGTCGGCGTCTCGCTGGATTGATCGGCGCGGCCGGCGATCGCGGGCGGGATCTCGTCCGCGGTCCTGTCAATCGGTGGCCCGGCTCGTTATGCTACGCGCTAATTTCGGTGCCGGGCGGGTTGCACTCCGTTCCTTCGGGGCCGGGTAAACTGGCAGGCGGTACGCTGTATTTCCGTGATGGTTTGGCATGAAAATTATTATTCTGGGTGCCGGTCAGGTCGGCGGTACGTTGGCAGAACATCTGGCCAATGAAGAGAACGACATCACGGTGGTGGATATCAACGAGGAGCGGCTACGAGAGCTGCAGAATCGGCTCGACATCCGCACGGTGATCGGTACCGCGTCCTACCCCAACATTCTGCGTCAGGCCGGCGGTGAAGACGCCGACATGCTGATCGCGGTGACCAGTTCCGACGAGATCAACATGGTCGCCTGTCAGGTGGCGCACACGTTGTTTCGCACGCCGACCAAGATCGGCCGCGTGCGCTCCACCGCCTATCTGACGCGCAAGAGCCTGTTCTCCAACGACGCCATCCCGGTGGACGTGTTGATCAGCCCGGAGCAGGTGGTCACCGACCACATTCGCCGGCTGATCGAATACCCCGGGGCGCTGCAGGTGCTCGATTTCGCCGGCGGCCTGGCCCAGTTGGTGGCGGTGAAGGCCTACTATGGCGGCCCGCTGGTGGGCCAGGAACTCGGCTTCCTGCGCCGCCATATGCCCAACATCGATACCCGCGTGGCGGCGATCTATCGTCGTGATCGACCGATCATCCCTACCGGCGACACCGTCATCGAGGCCGACGACGAGGTCTTCTTCATCGCCGCAAGGCGCGATATCCGCACCGTGATGGGGGAACTGCGCAAGGTCGATCGCGACTTCCGGCGCGTGCTGATCGCCGGCGGCGGCAACATCGGCGAACGCCTGGCGGAAACGCTGGAGCACAAGCATCAGGTCAAGATCATCGAACACGATCTCGGCCGCTGCGGCGCGCTCTCCGAGAAGCTCGACCGCACCGTGGTGCTCCACGGCAGCGCCACCAGCAAGCGGCTGATGCTCGAGGAGAACATCGAAGACTGCGATATCTACTGCGCGCTCACCAACGACGACGAGGTCAACATCATGTCGTCGATGCTGGCCAAGCGCCTGGGGGCCAAGAAGGTACTCACCCTGATCAACAACGCCGCTTACGTGGACCTGGTCCAGGGCGGCGAGATCGACATCGCGATCTCGCCCCAGCAGACCACCATCGGCAGCCTGCTCACCCACGTTCGCCGTGGCGATATCGTCAACGTCCACTCGCTGCGCCGCGGCGCCGCCGAAGCGATCGAGGCGATCGCCCACGGCGACAAGCGCTCTTCCCGGGTGGTCGGGCGCACCATCGGCGAAGTCGATCTGCCCAGTGGCACCAGCATCGGCGCCATCGTGCGCGGCAAGGAAGTGCTGATCGCCCACGACGATGTGATGATCGAGAGCGGCGATCACCTGATCCTGTTCGTGATCGACAAGCGACGCATCCGTGACGTCGAGCGGCTGTTCCAGGTCGGCCTGACGTTCTTCTGATGGTTCATTCATCCGACACCGCCTGCCCGTCCCGCCCGGTGGGGGACGCCGCGTGAGCCTACTGGTCATTCTCCGCATCGTCGGCCTGCTGCTGATGCTATTCAGCCTGACCATGGTGCCGCCGATGGTCATCGCGCGAATCTTCCACGACGGCAACTGGCACGCCTTCGGCGCCGGCATGGCGATCTCGGTCATCACCGGCGCGCTGCTCTACTGGCCCAATCGGCGTGCCAAGCGCGAATTGCGCACCCGTGACGGCTTCATCATCACCGTGCTGTTCTGGAGCGTGCTCGGGCTGTTCGGCACGATCCCGTTCATGGTCTCCGATGCGCCGTCGATGTCGTTCACCGATGCCGTCTTCGAATCCTTCTCCGGACTCACGACCACCGGCGCCACCGTGCTCAGCGGTATCGATCACCTCCCCGCCTCGATCCGCTTCTACCGCCAGCAGCTGCAGTGGTTGGGCGGCATGGGGATCGTGGTACTCGCGGTGGCGATTCTACCGACACTGGGCATCGGCGGCATGCAGCTCTACCGGACCGAGATTCCCGGCCCGCTGAAAGACTCCAAGCTGACCCCGCGGATCACCGAGACGGCCAAGGCGCTGTGGTATATCTACGTGATCCTGACTGTCGTCTGCGCGCTGGCCTACTGGGGCGCGGGCATGAACTGGTTCGACGCCATCGGCCACAGCTTCGCCACCGTGGCCGTCGGCGGGTTCTCCACCTACGATGCCAGCATCTCGCACTTCGATAGTGCCACGATCGAAATAATCTGCGTCTTCTTCATGGTCGTCTCCTCGGTCAGTTTCGGTCTGCACTTCGCGGTATGGCGGGAGCGGCGCCTGCTGCAGTACATCCGCGACCCGGAGTTCCGCTTCTTCGTCACGTTTCTCGGCATCCTGATCGCGATCACCATCATCACCCTGTTCGCCACCGGCACCTATCACGACGCCACCGGCATTCGACACGGGTTGTTCGAAGCCGTTTCGGTCGCGACGACATCCGGTTTCAGCGTGGCCGACTTCACCCTGTGGCCCGGGGTACTGCCGATCATGCTGTTCATGGCAGCCTTCGTCGGCGCCTGCTCCGGGTCGGCGGGGGGCGGCATGAAGGTGATCCGCATTCTGCTGGTCCTGAAGCAGGGCATCCGCGAGATTCACCGGCTGATCCATCCCAACGCCGTGTTTGCCGTCAAGGTCGGCAAGATGCGCATCTCCGAAGGCGTCGCCGAAGCCGTCTGGGGCTTCTTTTCCGTCTACATGATGCTCTTCGTGGTGATGCTGCTGGCCCTGCTGGCCACCGGCCTCGATCAGGTGACGGCGTGGTCGGCGATCGGCTCGGCGCTCAACAACCTGGGGCCGGGACTGGGTGATGTCTCGACCGACTACGGCGACATTCCCAGCGCCGCCAAGTGGATCCTGGTGCTGGCGATGATGCTGGGAAGACTGGAGATCTTCACCATCCTGGTGCTGTTCACACCGGCATTCTGGCGACGCTGACCTTTCATTCGCGAACAATCCCCCTCGCTTTCCCAGAGCGAATCGCTTTTTCACCACCCACTCGGCCAGTCATCGGTGAATGACACTAAAGATTGAGCCATAGGCAGGCTTTTCGACGAGTTCGACCGGGAGAGCGGTGGTAGAATGCCGCCCTTCGCGGCCACGCCGCCACCTCGGCTACCCAAGAGAGAGTCATGTCCGCCAGTTCCGACACCCACACCGCGTCCTCGCTCCTGCCCCGCATCGGGCTCATTCCACAGATCCTGATCGGGATCGCGGCCGGCCTGCTCCTCGCCACCCTGGCGCCGTCGATCGCGCCGTCGGTCGCTATTCTCGGCGACCTGTTCATCGGCGCGCTCAAGGCGGTCGCTCCGGTACTGGTCTTCGTGCTGGTGATGGCGGCCATCGCCAGCCACCAGCGTGGCCAGCCGACCCAGGTGCGCGGCGTACTGATGCTCTACCTGACCGGCACGCTGGCTGCCGCGCTGATCGCGGTGGCGGCGAGCTTCCTGTTCCCGACCTCGTTGATCATCGATGCCCCGCGAGCCGATGGCACGCCGCCGACCGGCGTCGCCGAGATCCTGCGCAACCTGGCCATGAGCGCGGTGGACAACCCCATCCACGCCCTGACCGATGCCAACTTCATCGGCATCCTGGCCTGGGCCGTCGGGCTCGGCCTGCTGCTGCGTCGCGCCAGCGACACCACAAGGCGGTCGCTGGCCGATCTCTCGGATGCGGTTTCCGGCCTCGTCCGCTGGGTGATCCGGCTGGCCCCGCTGGGCATCTTCGGACTGGTCGCCAACACCTTCGCCTCCACCGGCATGAGCGCGCTGGCCGATTACGCCCAACTGCTCGCGGTACTGCTGGGCTGCATGGCCTTCGTGGCACTGGTGAGCAATCCGCTGATCGTGTTCCTCTACACCCGCCGCAACCCGTATCCGCTGGTCTTCACCTGCCTGCGTGGCAGTGCCATCACCGCCTTCTTCACCCGCAGCAGCGCGGCCAACATTCCGGTCAACATGGAGTTGTGCAAGCGCCTCGACCTGCACGCCGACACCTACTCCGTCTCGATCCCGCTGGGCGCCACGATCAACATGTCAGGCGCCGCGGTCACCATCACGGTGATGACGCTGGCGGCCGCCAACACGCTGGGAATCGATGTGGATTTCGCCACCGCGCTGCTGCTCTGTGTCGTTTCGGCGCTGGCGGCCTGCGGTGTCTCCGGTGTCGCCGGCGGCTCGCTGCTGCTGATACCGATGGCGGCCAGCCTGTTCGGTATCTCTGCGGACGTCGCCATGCAGGTGGTAGCGATCGGCTTCGTCATCAGCGTGATCCAGGACTCCACCGAAACCGCGCTCAACTCCTCCACCGACGTGCTGTTCACCGCCGCGGCGTGCCGTTCACCACGCGCCCAGCAGTGTCTCGCCGGCGAGTGATCGACCGTCGAGCAGGACTCGCGTTGACGGCGACTGACGTTTTTCGCTGTCAACGGCTTGGAATCGGCGACGTGACGTGCAATATGGGGCGACTCTCTTACTAAGCCTTGGATTGCCCCCTTGATGCCCGACAACGCCGCCGGACCCCGCGAGACCGTGGATCTCGCCGCCCATCACCTGACCCTGCTGGGCACTGCCCACGTTTCCCAGGCCAGCGCCGACGAGGTGCGCGAGCTGATCCGCTCCGGCGAGTTCGATGCCGTCGCGATCGAGCTTTGCACCTCACGTCATCAGAGCCTGGTCCAGCCCAACGCCATGGCCAAGCTCGACCTGTTCCAGGTCCTCAAGCAGGGCAAGGCCGGCATGGTTGCCGCCAGCCTCGCACTCGGTGCCTTTCAGCAACGGGTGGCGGAGCAGTCGGGGATCGAACCCGGTGCGGAGATGCGCACGGCGGTCAACGAGACCCAACGGGCCGGCCTGCCGCTCTATCTAATTGATCGCGAGATCGGCGTCACCCTCAAGCGCATCTACCAGAACGTACCGTGGTACAAGCGCTTCAGCCTGATATCCGGTCTGCTCGGCAGCGTGCTGTCGCGGCAGAAGGTCTCCAGCGAGGAGATCGAGAAGCTCAAGCAGGGCGACGTTCTCGAGTCCACCTTCGCCGAATTCGCCGAGCAGTCCCAGACGTTGTACGAGCCCCTGATCACCGAGCGTGACCGCTACATGGCGCTCAGGCTGGTGGAAGAACTGCCGGAGGGTGGAACCCAGCGCGTGCTGGTGGTGATCGGCGCCGGCCACCTCAAGGGCATGAAGGCCCACCTCGAAACCTTGAGCCAGCGTCCGCCCGAGCTGGACAGCGTGATCCAGGAGCGCGCCAACCTGGAATCGACCGCGCCCCGCGCGCGCTGGTGGAAAGCGATCCCGTGGGTGATCGTCGCCCTGGTGCTGACCGGCTTCGCCATCGGCTTCAGCCGCGATACCGCCTTCGGCTGGTCGCTGGTGGGCGAATGGGTGCTGATCAACGGCAGCTTTTCGGCACTGGGGGCGCTGATCGCCCTGGGCCATCCGCTGACGATCGCCGCCGCCTTCGTCGGCGCCCCGCTGACTTCGCTCAACCCGACCATCGGCGTCGGCTTCGTGACCGCCGGCGTGGAACTCTACCTGCGCCGCCCCACCGTCGGCGACTTCTCGCGGCTGCGCAGCGACGTCAGCCACTGGCGCGGCTGGTGGCGCAATCGCGTCGCTCGCACCCTACTGGTCTTTCTGCTCTCGAGCCTGGGTTCCGCCATCGCGACCTGGGTCGCCGGCCTGCGCATCGCCGGGCAACTGCTGGGCTAGCCCGGCGTGCTCGGCTCGCCCTTCGCGAGCCGAGCACGCGCCAAGGGAGGAGCCAGCCACGGTGATAGTGGCCAGCAAACCGGAAAGGCTCTCACGCCGAGCCGAAATGGCGTCTCCTCGGGCGTGCGCCCATTACACCTGCCGCGCATGCCCACTCTCCTTTTCCCCTCTTGAAAGCCGTCCGACCGCCACTATTCTCTGCTACGGGTACCGCCGAGGCCGCTGATAGCGGGGCCGGGAGCCGGGGATGAAAAATTTCGCAGCGTGATCTGCGCTCCCCCTTGAAAGCTGTCTGGGCGACCCTATTTAACATAATGTCGAGAGGGAGCCGATTGGCAGACGGCATCTCGCATGCGTCATCCCCTCGACAGCGGACGCCGCCGAGCGGGTCCGCGAGCGGTGATCCGGGATGGGCCCGGGCACCCCAAGACTTCGCTGTCATTCAGGAGGTTGCACCATGAATACGATGTCTCTCTCTCCGCTGTTCCGCCGTTCCATCGGCTTCGACCGGCTCAACGATCTGTTCGAGACCGCGATGCAGAACGACGTGCCCAGCTATCCGCCCTACAACGTCGAGAAGTATGGCGAGAACGACTACCGCATCGCCGTGGCCACGGCCGGATTTGCCGAGCAGGAACTCGACGTCAACGTCGAGAAGCGTGTGCTCACCATCACTGCCGGCAAGGGCGAGCGCCAGCAGGACGACAAGGTACAGTACCTGCACCAGGGTATTGCCCAGCGCGCCTTCAAGCTGTCGTTCCGCCTCGACGAGAACATCGAGGTCCAGGGCGCCCGGCTCGAGAATGGGCTGCTGATCGTCGACCTGCTGCGGGTGGTGCCGGAAGAGCAGCGTCCGCGCCAGATCCCCATCAACGGCGGCCAGGGCCGTCTGGAAACTCAATCGGCGGATCAAACCGTCGCCGTCTGAGCCAATGGCGACAGGACCGCGCCGCCGCCGTGACAGCCAGGGCCAAGCGCCGCGGTAAAATGGCAACGCCCCCGACGGAGCAATCCGTCGGGGGTGTCGTCGTTGAGGGGGTCGACCTGGCTTCAGGACGTCGGACGCGTCGCTGGCAAGTCGTCCAGTACGCCTTGCGCCCTGGCCATCGCATAGGCCGCCTTGGGTCCGTGCCACAATGTCGGCACCAACAGCATCGCCACCGGCACGGCGGGGATAACCAGGAACTGCTGGAGCACGCTGACCTGCCCCTCGCCCATGCCCAGCAGAATCGCCGCCATCAGCGCGAAGACGATCCCCCAGAACGCCCGTAGCGCCGATCCGGGATTGTCGTTGCCGGCACAGACGACGGATACCGCATAGCTCATCGAGTCCCCGGTCGTCGCCACGAACACCGTGGTCAGCACCAGCACGGCCAGCGCCATCCAGACACCCCCCGGCAGCGCCTGGGCCACGGTCAACGTCGCCACGTCGAACTGGAAATTCTGCAGCGGCTGGCTGAGGTCGATCGCGCCCTGGAGCTCGTAGAAGATGCCGGAACCGCCCAGCAAGGTGAACCAGACAGTGGTGACCACCGGCGCCATGACCGCCGTGGCGATGATCATCTCGCGCACCGTGCGCCCGCGGGAGATCCGGGTGACGAAGATCGCCATGGGCGGTGCGAAGCCGACGAACCAGGCGAAGAAGAAGACCGTCCACCACTTCATCCAGCTTGGCGAGGCCGTCACCGTGGTCATGGTCGACATCTCGAAGAAGTGGCCGAGATAGGTGCCGAAGCCCTGGAACCAGCTATCGACCAGAAACTGGGTCGGCCCGAATAGCAGAATGATGGCCCCGATCACCATGGCCAGAATGACATTCAGGCGACTCAGCACCTGAATGCCGCGATCGATGCCGGTCACCGCCGACGTCACGTAGATCGCCCCCAGCGCCGCCAGAATCCCCAATTGCACGTCATAGCCGCGCGGGAAGCCGAACAGGTCGTGGAGCCCGAAGCTGACCTGGGTCGCCAGGAAACCCAGCGGCCCGACCGTGCCGGCGGTGACGGCGATCGCACAGATGGCGTCGACCACGCCACCGAGAAAGCCGCGCACCAGGCGGTCACCGAGTACCGGCGCCAGCAGCGTTCGTGGCTGTAGCGGCATGCCGCGCTGGTAATGCTGATGCGAGAGGATCGCGACCGGCAAGGTGCCGAGAATCGCCCAGCCGGTGAATCCCCAATGGAAGAAGGCCTGGGCCAAGGCATTGGGTACGGCATCGGCCGTGCCGGGCTGGGAATCGAAAGCCGGCGGCGTGACCACGAAGTGATAGATCGGCTCACCGGCGGCAAAGAAGACGCCGCCCCCCGCCAACAGCGTGCACAGAATGATCGACACCCACCGGAAGGTACTCATGTCGGGCCGCTCCTGGGACCCGATTCGCGCCCGCCCAGCCGGGGAGAGCGCCACGCCGATGGCGATGAAGAAGGTCAGCAGCATCAGCCACTGGAACAGGCTGCCGAAGGTTCTGGCCGACCAGGTGAAACCGATGTCGATCACTCGGGCGACGGTATCCGGCGCCATCGCCGATGCCGTCAGAAAGATCAGGATGAAGCCGATGGTCAGAACAAGCACGACGGGATCGCCAAAACGGCCACCCTGCGTCGATGGCACGTTGGTGTCAGAGGTCATATCAGAGGGAGGGTTCTTTGGGCATGAAGCGCGCCACCCTACCGACCTTGGTCTAATACCGCAAATTCACCCTTACTAATTCATATGCCGCTCTACACCAAAATGCCAATGGTGGGGGCCTTCGAAACGGTTCTAATCTCAAGGGGAATTTCGCCGACGATGGGGTAAGGTCCATGAAAAGCACACCGTTCATCACCGAGAGTCTGCTGCAGCGCTGTCGCAGGGAACAGGCCAATCAGTTCCAGCGTGCGCGCCAGAGCTACGACCCCGCCTCGCTTGATGATCGCAAGGAGCTTTCGCTACTGGTCGAAGAGGCGATTCGGGAGGGAGAGAACTACACCTCGATCGCTCGCGGTCATCAGCATATCGGCCTGACCGAATCGGACCTGCTGGATCTCATCGGCCCCGAGAACGCCATCCGGGAGCGCATCGAACGATTTCAGCAGATTTGAACCTGCCGTTCAGTTGCCGCAGTGGCGCCGATACCGGTCGGATTCGGCGCCAAGCGTCACGCGCTCGTTGACCTTGCTGTAGTAGAACGGCGAGAAGGAGTGGTCCTGGCCGGCCACACGATACTCGCCGCAAACGCCGTACCCCTTCTGGATCTCTTTCATCGCCTGCAGCTCGATTTCGTCGTCACCATCCAGTTGGCTGGCGATCAGGGACTTGATGTCGTCATCGACCTGACTGTCAGACAGGGCCTGCCCGCCGAAGATGATGGCGAATGCCAGTAGGATGGCAGCGACGGGGATATAGAGATTGTGCATGGAGAGAGCGTCTGGCCGGCGAGGGAAAGGCGATGATAGCGGATCCCGCCATGTTTCGCACAGACGCGGCGGGCGATGCGTCCCCATGACGCAGCCAATTGCCTCACACCAAAGAAATGTAATAACATTACAAAACCAACCGAACGGAGAAGTCCATGAAAGCCGGCATCCACCCTGAATATCGTCAGGTGATCTTCCACGACACCAGCGTCAACCAGTACTTCAAGATTGGCTCGACCATGACTTCCGACGAGACCATCGAGTGGGAGGATGGCAACACCTACCCTCTCGTCCACCTCGATATCTCCTCGGCGTCCCACCCGTTCTACACCGGCAAGCAGCGCGAGGTCGGCACCGAAGGTCGTGCCGCGCAGTTCAAGCGCCGCTTCGGCAGCGTGACATCGCGTCGTCAGAGCTGAATCGCAGGCCCACCCCGTCGACTCGGCCGCATCAGCGGCCATGATTTCCAGGCGGGGCGGCTCACGCGCCCTTCATCGCGTCGCGTTATCGGCATCGCGCGTCGTCACGCCAGGAGGCAGCGTTTCCGCCAAGCGGAAATTGACCGCCACGATGGGGTCGGGATCCCCCGCCAACGTCTGGTAATGCGTCACGCAGCCGCACGCGGCGCACCGCAGGAACTCGATCTCCCGATCACCACGCTGATACGACGCCCTGCCCGCCGCGCCAGTGACGATCTTGACCTCATCAGGATGAAAATAGCCCCAGAGTGCCATGTAACGCCGGCAGATCCCGCAATTGCAGCAAGTCACCTGCGCCGGCTCCGGTGCGGTGAGCCTGACGTTACCGCAGTCGCACTGCAGCTCCATCACTCGAGACTCCTTTCAGGTGGCTGCATCAATTCGACAACGCAACCATCCGGCCCAACGATATACATCACCTTCGTTCCTTTCTTCTCAACTGCCGGTAGGGTCTGAACCTCGCCCTGCGCCTGCCAGCCGTGAAGACTGACGCTGCCGAGAGTGACCTCGATATCGTCGACATCGAACGCGAGATGAGCGACTCCCTGACGGTAACCGCCGCTGCGCGGAGCCTCGGCTTCAAGCGCATACTCCAGCAGCTCGACAGGAAAGCCATCGATTTCGACGATGGCCATTTTAACGTTCGTGTCTGGCGCACCGGTCACATGGGAGAGAAACGAGCCGGACATCTCGCCTTGGCGAACCAGCGTGGCACCGAAACATTCGCACCAGAGCCGTATCGATGATTCCAGGCAGCGAACGCTGAAACCGACATGATTGACCCGGGGAGCCGCCGGGCGAGGGGGTTTGGGCACGAGACTTCCTGGGCGGTGCAGTGGTTGCCATGGGGCGTTCCGGCCCCATGTTCACCGGCTGCAGACGCAAAAACACCAAGGCCCGCGTTAGCGGGCCTTGGTGCTGGAATCTCTATCGCGCTAGGGCGATGGATCTACCAAAAGTCTTAGAGCGGCTTGATGTTAGCAGCCTGAAGACCTTTTTTGCCCTGAGTGACGTCGAAAGAAACTTCCTGACCGTCCTGCAGAGACTTGAAGCCGTCGGCTTGGATCTCGGAGAAGTGTGCGAACAGGTCGTCGCCACCGTCTGCCGGAGAGATGAAGCCAAAGCCTTTAGTATCGTTGAACCACTTAACTGTGCCAGTTGCCATTTTCCGAATTCCTTATGCGCTTAGCGCGTAATTACGATTGCCGGGTGCTACCCGATGTAGTGGGTAAAACAAGGGGATATAACCAGGCTACCGAATGATTCGAGTGCAACTGACAATATGCGACTTGCTAACCAACTGATCGCCAGTCTGCGCCGTCATCGACGGATAGTCAACAGGTGTGTTGGTCGTAAGACGAAAATCTTGTCATCCCGGCCTAACGTCCTCATTTTCCAGCGCATCGTGATCCGGCTTCCCCCCGTCGGCAGGCCGCCATCGGCTCGCCAGTCGTGACCACCTCACCCCGGAACCGCGGGTGTCTCCACCTCTTCGGTTATCGCGTTGACCAGGCCGCGAACCGCACTCGAGTGACACTGGCGCCCGGTGCGGAGGAGGTAGACGATCGGCGGCGGCTCGGGAAACGGCGCCTGCACCACCTCCATCTCCGGCGTCACATGGCGGCGGTTCAACAGCGTCACGCCCAACCCCGAGAGCACTGCCGACTTCACGCCGGCAATGCTCGCGCAGGTCATGACGGTCGTCAGTCCCGGGGAGCTCGCCTGCCCCGCCTCCATCGCCCACTGGCGATAGAAACAGTCGTCATCGAAGGCGACGAACGGAATCGAACGGGTCATGTCCAGGCTCCAGTCCCGGGACTTCACCCAGTGCAGTGGCTCCCTGGCGACGACCGTATCGGACGCCCGCTGACGATGCTCGAACACCTGCATGAAGCCGACATCGATCTCGCCCCGGTCGATCTGCCCCTCCAGGGAGAGACTCTGGCCAACGTGGGTCCGCACCGTGACATCCGGATGCCGTCGCGCGAATCGCCCCAGGATACGGGCCACGCCGCCGCTGGTCGTATCCTCGGTCACGCCGAGCCGAACCGTTCCGCGCAACGGCTCCGTCCCCAGGCAGGAGACTGCCTCGTCGTGAAGATCCAGAATGCGCCGGGCGTAACCCAGCAGTTTCTCGCCTTCCGGCGTCAACAGACTCGCCCCGCTGCGCCGGGTCAGCAGCTCGCAGCCGATCGCCATCTCCAGCCGCCGGATCTTGTGGGAGATCGCCGACTGAGACAGCGCCAACGACTGTGCCGCCCGCGTGACCCCGCCCGTCTCCACGATCGCTGCCAGCGCCTGCAACGCTCCTAGCTCCAGCCTCGCGCTCACGTCTTCCGCTCCTCGGCCTGCGGGTCCCGGCCACAATAGCGGCGACCCACCACATGACAAAAACAGATCGATTTCATCATATAACGCATTTGTGTCATGCACGAGGTTTTCGCAAGCTCATCGACACCCACCCAACGCGGAGCCGAACCATGAACCCGATCGCGACCGACAATGTATTGATCGATGGCAAGCGTATCGCCCACGGCGTCTACGGACAGGGCGAGCCCGTCGTGCTGCTGCACGGCACGCCCTCCTCCTCCCTGATCTGGCGTAACGTCCTGCCCCGGCTGGTCGAGGCCGGATATCGCGTCCATCTCTTCGACCTGCTGGGTTACGGCCACTCCGAGCGACCGCGAGATCCCTCGGTCGATACCTCGATCACGGCCCAGGTCCCGGTGCTGGAAGCCCTGATGGACCACTGGGGACTGGAGACGGCACATATCGTGGCCCACGACTTCGGCGGCGGCATCGCCCAGCGCCTCGGCGTGTTTCACCCGCACCGATTGCGGTCGCTGACACTGATCGATGTCGTCAGCTACGACAGTTATCCGTCGCCCAGGACTCGCCAGCAGATGGCCGCGGGGCTGGAGCGGCTGATCAAGGTGCCCGACGACGAACACCGCACGCATTTCCGGGAATGGCTGTTGACCGCGGTCCATGACCCGCAGCGTCTCGAGGCATCCGCGCTCGAGACCTACCTCGACTTCATCAGCGGGCCCATCGGCCAGGCCAGCCTGTTCCAGCATCAGATACGCCACTACGACCCGAAGCACACGATGGAGGTCGCCGCCCGCCTGCCGGAGCTCGGGCGAATGCCGGTCAAGCTGATCTGGGGCGCGGACGATGCCTGGCAGAGTGTCGATTACGCTTATCGCCTGCACACCGACATACCGGGATCGGATCTCAGCGTACTCGAGAAGTGCGGTCACTTTTCGCCCGAGGACCGGCCGGAAGAGATCGCCCGTCTGGTCATCGAGTTCCTGAAGCGCTAAGGACGAGGCCGCTCAGCGCTCGGCGTCATGCCCGGGTTGCGCCGACGCGGAAATCCGCGTGGTGAAATCCTCCTGGCCGAAGTTATCGGCCAGGAAGTCGATCAACTGGCGCACGGCCGGGAGCAGGCCGCGGCGCGACGGGAAGATCGCCTGGACCACGCCATCGCGAGGCACCCAGTTCGGCAGCACATCCACGAGACGCCCCTCGGCGATATCCGGCCCCGCCACCAGCATCGGCAGTTGCACGATCCCCAGACCCGCCAGGGCCGCACGGCGCAGGGTGACCATGTCGTCGGTCACCAGTCGCGGGCGATGATCGATCAGTGTATTCACCCCATCCGGCCCTTCCAGGCACCAGGTATGGCCCGTGCCCGGCCGCTCCCAATCGAGCGACGGCAAACCGTGGAGATCCCCCGGCACGGCCGGGCGGGCGAGACGCTCGAACAGCGCGGGCGACGCCATCAGACGCTGCGGGCTGCGGGAGAGCACACGCTGACTGAGATCGCTGTCCTCAATGGGCGGGAATCTCACCCGAATCGCCAGATCGAATCCCTCGCGGACCACGTCCACCCGCCGGCCGCTGGCCTCCAGCTCGACCCGAACCAGCGGATGCCTCGCCATGAAGGCGGTGAGCAAGTCACCCACGATGAAGCAGAGCAGCCCCGGCGGGCAGCTCATCCGCACCAGCCCCTGAGGTTCGGAGATCGAGCGGTCGATGGTCTCCTGGGCCGCCTCGGCCTCCACCACCATGGCGGCGCAGTGGTCGTAGTACGCCCGTCCCAGGTCGGTGACGGTGAGGCTGCGCGTGGTGCGGTGGATCAGGCGCACGCCGATGCGAGCCTCGAGTTCGGCCACGCGCCGGCTCAGCTTGGACTTCGGCACCCCGATCGCCCGGCTCGCCGGTGCGAAGCCGCCATGCTCTACCACCTGGACGAAGTAATAGAGGTCGTTGAGATCCTGCATATGATCGTTCCATGAGTGAGACGCTGCGTTGGATTTTACCCCGCTAATCACTCGAATGTCCTACCTGTAAATTCGACCTATCGATTCAGCCCATCACCGCCTGCCTTCGACACGGCCGGATGATGGCTGACGCATCGCCCGAGGAATCATCGACAAACGGGAGGTCAGGATGAAAGACATCACCGGTATCTACTCCGCGCCTCGAGCCCACTGGGTCGGCAACGGCTTTCCCGTGCGCTCGCTTTTCACCTACGAACGCCTGGGCGCGCATCACGTCACGCCGTTCCTGATGCTCGCTTACGCCGGACCGAAAGCGTTCAAGCCGGCGGTCAAGCCACGCGGGGTCGGCGCCCATCCCCATCGCGGCTTCGAGACGGTAACCATCGTCTACGAGGGCGAAGTCGAGCATCGGGACTCCACCGGCAGCGGCGGCGTCATCGGCCCGGGCGATGTCCAGTGGATGACCGCCGGCAGCGGCATCGTCCACGAGGAGTTCCACTCCCCGGCGTTCACCGAGCGCGGCGGGCGTTTCGAAGTCGTCCAGCTGTGGGTGAACCTGGCGGCCGCGGACAAGTCGGCGCCCCCGGCGTACCAGTCGCTGAAGGCCGCCGAGATCCCCCGCCTCGAACTGGCGGAAGGGGCAGGACAGCTGGCGGTGATTGCCGGTGAAGTCGCCGGGAAGCGCGGGCCGGCGCGAACGTTCAGCCCGGTCAACGTCTGGGACCTGCGTCTGAACCAGGGCGGCGCCACCACGCTCGACGTGCCGGAGGGCCACACCACGATGATCGTCGTGCTCAGCGGCACCGTGCAGCTCAACGGCAACAAGATCGTCCGCGATGCCGAGCTCGCCCTGTTCGCCCGCGAGGGCCGAGAGATCGTGGTCGAGGCCAACAACGACGCCAAACTGCTGGTGCTGACCGGCGAACCCATCGACGACCCCGTCGTCGGTTACGGACCGTTCGTCATGAACTCGAACGAGGAGATCGAAGAGTCGATCCGCCAGTTCCAGGCCGGAAAGTTCGGCGCCACGGCGTAAAGGATTCGGGCGCTCTCGGGAGCGCCCGATAACTCGCGGGATATCGACGCCGATACCCCGCCGCTTCCAAAAAAATGAAGGAGATGCGTGATGGCCTATTCCTACCAGAGACTCGACAAGCACGATGTCGCCGTGCTGATGATCGATCACCAGGCCGGCCTGCTATCGCTGGTTCGCGACTTCGGCCCCGACGAGTTCAAGAACAACGTGATGGCGCTTGCCGATATCGCCGAGTTCTTCGACCTGCCGACGATCCTGACCACCAGCTTCGAGGATGGCCCCAATGGGCCGCTGGTGCCGGAACTGAAGGCGAAGTTCCCCGGTGCGGCTTATATTGCCCGCCCCGGCCAGATCAACGCTTGGGACAACGAGGAGTTCGTCCAGGCCGACAAGGAGACCGGCAAAAAGCAGCTGTTGATCGCCGGTGTGGTCACCGATGTCTGCGTCGCCTTCCCGGCCCTGGCCGCGCGCGAAGCAGGCTACGAGGTCTTCGTCGTCACCGATGCCTCCGGCACCTTCAACACGTCCGTGCGCGACGCCGCGTGGAGCCGCATGTCCCAGGCCGGCGTGCAGTTGATGAACTGGTTCTCGGTCGCCGGCGAGCTGCACCGCGACTGGCGTAACGACATCGAAGGCTTCGGCGGCATCCTCGCCAATCACCTCCCCCACTATTCGAACCTGATCCAGAGCCGCGATGCGACGCTGAAAAACTAGCCGAGAACCGCAACCGTGCTGCCGCCCCACCCGGCGCGGCAGCCTCTTTGCGCCGGGGAGCCCCCCCCCCCGGAAGCGAGACGCCAGGCCACGTTGACGCTCGATCCTGGACATTCGCCCGCCGGCCCTACAGCGCGAATGACCCCAGCGCACTCTTGCCCACCAGCACCACGCCGAAGACGATCAGCATCATGAGAACCACCTTGCGGAAGGACTCGGCACCCATCCGCTGGCGCACGGCCCCGCCAAGCCGGGTGCCGACATAGACCGGCACCAGCCCCGCCAGCGAAATCCAGATCGAATCCGCCGTCATCAGGCCAAGCTTCGCCAGCCCCAGCGCCATGATCAGGCTCGACAGCGTGAAGGAGATATTGATCGCCTGGATGAACCGCTTGGGATCGAGCCGCAGCGCCAGCACGAACGGCAGAATCGGCATCACCTGCGACCCGGTCGTGCCGTTCACCAACCCGGTCAGGAATCCCGAGACCGGCGCCAGCTTGCGCCCCAACCGATCCGATAACGGCCGCCCGGGGCGAAACAGCGTGAACGCCCCGTAGACGATCAGCACGACGCCGAGTATCGCGCCGGCCACGAGACTATCGATGAGGTCCAGCACGGTGAGGCCGAGCAGCAGGCCGGGAATGGTCGCCAGGAACATCGGCCAGAAGCGCCGCAGCGTCTCGCCGAAGTGCCCCGCCTGCCGCATCACGATGAGATTGCTGACCAGCGAAGGGATGATCACCAGCGGCATCCCCGACTTCAGACCCAGGCCCAGCGCCAGGATGGGCAGCGCGGAGGTCGAAAAGCCGAGGCCAGTGGCGCCCTTGACGAAGGCCGCCACCAGATAGGCAAAGGCGATGATAAAAATCGTTTCGAGATTCACAACGCATCCATAAGGCACAGAGCTCGCGCGATGGGTTAGATGGAAAGTGTGTGCCGAGCCCCAGGAGCGGGCCATCCTGCCAGTGCCGGGCGATCCGCCAGCGCTAGCCCGGCGAGATCGATGTTTCGGCCAGCCTTTTGAGCGCGAGCAGATCTTGGCGAACCCAATCGGCATCCCGCTCGAAGGTTGCCTCATCCATGCCGGGCTGCCTGAAGAGGGTCAACTGAACTTCCGCCCCTGGACCGTTGGCGATTACCCGCAACGGTACATAGACCACCTCGCCCGACGCCAACTCAACCCAATGATCCATGACGCCGTAAGGGTTGTGGTCCGTAAAGCGGATCAGGACAGATCCCCCTGGCCCTTTTGCCAACCACCTACCTTCCTGCTCGACCAACTCGGCCTGACTCAGTCCGGATGCCCAGGTCGGAAAAGCCTCTGGGCGCCAGAAGGCCTCATACAGTGAACGCCAAGGACGATCAACGGTAATGCCAAGCGTGATGGCCTCGTTCATATCGATAGCGCCTACGGCATCGGAGGGAATCATTCTAGCGACGCCATCTCCCGATCAGGATTGGGTATTGGTCGATAGATAGAGAGAAGAGGATGGTTAGCGTTACTGGACGTGGCGTATCAGCAGGAATGCCTCATAAGACGATGGCTTGGCCCATAAGCAAAGGTACGAAGCAGGACTAGAAAAACGTCCTAAACATATGATTTAAGAGTGGAAAGGCGTTATAGAAAAATAGATCTATGCCATTGGGTATGCCACAGGATGCAATCAAAGTGTCACACCTTCCCCTGTGCGATAGCTCGCCTCGAGGGGGCTTAGGATCATAAACTGATGTCGAGTCAGACCTAATAGAGCGCCAGCCATCAGCCGCGCGAGGTACTAGCGTCGACCGCATGGCCTTGTTGGATCGGATTCACCAAAATCGCCCTTCCATCAGAGCCAGATGTCGGTCAAGCTCATGCATAAAGCTCGGTCGATTCTCCATTATCCAATTCTGCCCTTCTTCATTCAGTCCCCATTGGCCTTCGTCTGTGTGATACACAAACTCTTCCAAATCGAGCAGGTGTGGATTCAGGCGCTTCTCCGCTTCGTCTGAAAGTGAAAGCGAAAACACAGAACCTACTGTAGTTCTCGATCCCAGACCAGTGGACTGCTCAAGCACGTCGGCATTGAGCAATGCCGACACGGCGGGCTGCTCAATCGGTAGTTTGACCGTCCGTGAAGCAGCAATAAAGAATTCACGAAGAACGGCTTTTTCAGCTTTATCCATGTTTTCCAAGCGGTTCCGAACAGACTCTCTTCGTCTTCGCTTGAGAAAATGACCTAGTACTCGATGATACATCCAGACGACACACTCGATGGCCAGGATCGCGACGCTAACAAGGAGCGCAATACCAAAGTACGGACCATATTCTTCTCTAAATTGGAGAAGGGAGAGGTACTGCAAAGTCGACGCAGGCGAAAACATCACGAGCGAGGTAAGTAACGCGACTGCGCCTACAAACTTCGTCGGAACCTTCGCAAGATCGACGATTCGTGAAAACCATTCCAAGTTCAGCCTCCTGTCCAACGCCCGGCCCTGGGGCTAAATGTAGCAAAGCGTAACGCAACCTCTAGCAGCCGCTTATTAATACTATTCACCCAAACTTTCAAACTCTTTGAGCATCTTAATACCCATATATATTGCTTCGTGCGCATGCTGTTCTGATATTTTTTGTCCGTGTATCGCGGCATTGCAAACCTTTAAAATGTAGTCGAATGAACTATGCAGACCTTTGTAGTTCGGTTTTTGGTTTACAAGCTCACGAAACAATTGCCTTGCAGACAAGTACTTCGACTTCATAGATAGCGGATCTGCGGTTTGTGTACGCTTCCCTAGAATATCCCTCATGGATTTCTCCAGCTCCATTCTAAGCTTAGCAAGCGCAAAGTTGGGATCATTTCCAGATTGATTAAGATAAGCTTCTAACTCATCTTCCATCTTATCAGGAGACTCTTGATCATTCAAAGTTGAATCAAGTTCTTCTTTTGCCTCTTGAACTTGCTCTTTGCCAGGAAGATGCACATTAACCGTTTGGCTTACAGCGTTAGATATTGCAGTAATCATATTGCTATAAACATTGAGGAATTCGCGAGCTTCCACTTTGAACTCGGCCACCTCCGCTTTTACCTGAGACATCTCTTTCTCAAAAGTTAGCAATTTTCCTAGGCTTATTTTTTTGCCATAGGTAGGAGCAAGAAGAAAATAGCCAACACCAATAAAGTCAAAGAAGAGGTCCCAATGTCCTCCTTTGGAGGAATGCCAATGCCGTATAGGCCCATTAGAAGAAATCCGACACCTATAAAACGGCATAGAAATGGAAATATATCGAAAAACAATATTGCTCTGATTTTCCCCACTGAGCTTCCTTTTGATTTTTACCCGACTCGAGGAGCGACCTTTTGATGGCGACTTTTGGGCGTGTTTTTGCACAAAAGATGACGGCGGAAAATTGTCCGGCGCGGCCGTTTGTTACAAAGCATTCTCAGAATACCGTCTTGATCACTTTTTGAATGCCTTCGACGAGCTCAAGCACGTCTTCCTTTGTAGGTTCTCGGTCTTTGTTGTGATCACAAAGGTTCCGCAAATCACCAAGATGCTGAATAAACCTCCACTTCGGGGTATCTATTATATCGTTCTCTTTCAGCAACTGATAAAAATCGGCTATAGATGAGTGCTTCTTTCGAGACTTAAGGCTATGCATCTGGCAAACGTGGCCGAGGTGCTTTTCTAGAACCACGCCAGCAACTGCCCCAGCCCCTCGAACAAACCCTTTTTTTGCTAACTCTTGTGCGGCACTGAGCTCGGAATCAAAAAGGTCTGCTTGCAGCACCTCCTGAATGTCAAAAAGCGAACTATCTAAACGCTTTTCTACAGCAACTAGAATCGAATTTTGCACTTGCATTTTTACTATGGCCGCTGACTTATCTGCTATAACACTCTTCTGATAACCTCTGGTTGTTCTGAGGCCGTATAAGTAATCCGATATACCGTAGGTGAGAAACGAAACTTCCTTTCTTTTTTCATCCTTGTACTGGCGCTTAAAATCTTCAAGACGATCAGGCAATAATTGCTTGATCAAAGCGAGAGCTTCCGAATACCAAGAATCATAATCGGTTGTAAAATTGGGAAGCTTTACCTTGCTCTTTTTCAATTGCGTAGTTATCTCATCAGGCAACCCAGAAACTTCGTCAAGCATGACCAGATAAAGGTGATCGCCTCTAGCAACAAGAGAGCGGACTTCCTCTTTAATGGATTCAATTTTAGATGCCACAGCTCTCTCCTGTGCTCTGTAACAGGAATTAGGTAGCAGGCGCGTTTTCTCACTTGAACGGGCATGCGCGTTTCACATTTTCGTGCCGCCACTTTAACTACCTGATCTCCTTGTGAGTTTTGATGAAACTGTTAAATAGCCCTCATAAATGAGCCTGCAGCCTCGCCTATATGCTCCCTGAGTTCGGAACCTATCAGACCTCTCAGGTTCTCCCAAGAACACCGTTTGTATCAATTTGCCACATTTCATTTCACTTCTCTATCTAAAGTCTCCCGCCTTTCGTCGAGTGGACTGCAAAACGCATCATTCCGCATCGTTTTTCAGGACTCCTGATCGCTCCGCCGCCCCAGTACTGACGCGGCTTAGAGTCCACTGCAACACTGCATCAAAATCGACCCATTTAGTGCGCAGGCGGGGCGGGGAGTCGACAGCGCGCAGGCGGGTTGCGGCGAGATAGGGGCAAGATGATGGCCACAGCGGCGTGGCCAACCACTTTCCGCGACAGCGACTCAATGATTTTGCAGTCGACCTGCCCGCACGCCCCCGCTAGTCAGGTTGTGAACTAGGCAAAGTCGGCATTGCCTTGGAAGAAGTCGAGGAGCGCGCTGGCCAAAGCCTCCGGCGCTTCCTCAGCCATATGGTGGCCGCAGTCCAGCCCATGCCCCACTACCGATGTCGTCCAGGGACGCCACACCTCCAGCACGTCGCCATAGAGTCGCTCCAGGTCGTCACGTAATGACCACAGCACCATGGCCGGGCACTGGATTCGTCTGCCCTGCTCGCGGTCCTCTCGGTCGTGCAGGTGATCCACGCTCAGACCGGCGCGGTAATCCTCGATCATGCTGTGAACGGTGGCCGGATCGTGAATGGCTCTATGGAAGTCAGCAAATGACGCTTTCCCCATCGCTTCGGGATCGCCGCCGTACCAGGCATCTGGATCGGCCAGGACGGCTCGCTCTGGCTTTTCAAATTGCGCGAAAAAGAACCAGTGCCACCACTCTGTGGCGAAACGCGCATCGCACCGTTCCAGCGCCTCGAGAATCGGCACGCCATCGAGAATGACGGCTTTTTCGATAGCCTCGGGGTGATCCATCGCCGTGCGGAAGGCCGTATAACTCCCTCGGTCGTGGCCGACGATGGAGAAGCGGTCGAAGCCGAGGTGCCGCATCAGCTCGATGCAGTCCCGTGCCTTGGCGCGTTTGGACGATCCGGAGTGGTCGGGTGTGTCGGCGGGCTTGGAAGACTCTCCGAAACCTCTCAGGTCGGGGCAGACGACGGTGTGATGAGCGGTCAGTAGCGGCGCCACGCGATGCCAGGTCGTGTGCGTCCGCGGATGGCCATGTAACAACAGGATCGGCGGTCCGGATCCGCCATACCGCACTCTCAAGGTCGCTTCGGATAGCGCTACCCTCTCCAACTGAAACCCTTCAAACATCACGCCCCATCCTTGTCCGTGATTGGCACGGATTCAGGGTAGTCGCAACGCCCCCCGTTCGCTCACCGGGAGAGAGGGGGTTTCCGGGGTTAGGGCACTACGCCGGGTCTCTCCGTGACGGACGAGGTCATGTCCGAAGACGCGGCAGCAGTCTGGCCGCTATCTGCTTGGCTCTCTGAACAGGCTCGAGATTGCCCTCTCGTAGCACGCCCATGACGGCACCATCGATAAGCAGTTGAAAGTCGCAGGCGAGTTCGTGACTCGGTGAGTGGCCGGCTTGCTCGAGCACTCGAGCGATGATCCGTATCTGCGCCAGCTTGTGCTCTCGGGCGATGCGATGGGTCTCGCTGCCACGGTCGGCGGCTTCCACCATGGCATTGATGAAGGCACAGCCTCGAAAGTCGGCTTGTCCGTAGCGCTCGGCGATGACATCGAACACACCAAGGAGCGAGCTGTCATTGGCGGCGAGACCTGCCTCGAGTGATGCCAGGGCGATCTCATTGCGGTGACGTAGCACGGCATGGACCAGCGCATCCTTGCTGTCGAAGTGACGATAGAACGACGCACGCCCCACGCCGGAGGTTTCTATCAACTCGCTGATGCCGACCGTATTGATGCCTCGTTGATAGAACAGCGCTTCCGCCGTCGCTATCAATCGCTCACGAGCCTGTATCGCCATGGTCTTCCCTCTATGCGATGTTGACATTGGATGGTAATGATCAGTACCGTTCTACGCAAACGGAACTGATCGTTTCCGTCTCAGGGATAGCGCTTCAGGGTCGCCATCGCTTCGAAAAGACCCTACTCGGAGATTACGAGGCCCATGTCGCAAGTCACTACGCTCGCTATCACGGCACTGCTCTTGTTCGGCTCCCCGGGGCCGGGGCCAATGACGATCGTGGCGACATCCGCCACCTTCGGGATCCGCAAGACGCTTTCACTCTATGCGGGCATTTTGACCGGGCTGGCGATCTCGATGGTGGCCGCGGCCCTGGGCCTGGCTGCGCTACTGGCGGCCTGGCCTAGTGCAAAGCTGACACTGCAAATCGTGGGCGGGCTCTACGTGCTCTATCTCGCCTACCGCATCGCGTCCACGCCACTCGACACGAACGCAGCCGAAGGCGCCCGCCTGACGATGCGCGATGGCGTTCTCCTCAACGTGCTCAACCCCAAGTCCTACGCGGTGTTACTGGTGATCTACTCACAGTTCTTACTGCCGCTATCGCCCACGGCTATCGCTTACGTTGCCACCATGGGGGTTTGCCTGGCGGTTGCCGTCTTCACCAATATCTTCTGGATGTGCGTCGGCGGCGCCATTCGGCCGCTCGTGCAGCGTCCTTTCTTCTCCAGACTGCTCCGCCTTACCTTCGCACTGCTGATGATCGGGGCGGTCTCCTGGGCTTTCGTTCAGAGTTGAGTCCCCATTCATCGCCCGACCGGGCCATGGCCAACAGTGCCGGGGCCTGACATGGATATCGTCCTAGCGCGACACGAAAAGCCCCGCACGTGGCGGGGCCGTTGTCTCTGCTGAAGCGGAATCGTGCATCGCCGCGCGGCGCTGGCAAGCGTCGCCAATGACTTCGGCTATGAGTCCGTGTTCTCACGCTATATCGAGGCGGTCGGCATGGAAGGCGATGTACTCTTCGGGCTTTCGACCTCCGGCAACTCCGCCACCATCATCCGAGCCGTCGAAGCGGCCCGAGCGAAGAAGATGCTCGTCATTCTACTGACCGGCAAGGATGGCGGTAAATTGGCGGGTCTGGCGGATGTGGAGGTTCGCGTGCCCCACTTGGGCGACGCCGACCGGATTCAAGAGATCCATATCAAGGTGATCCACACCATCATCCTGATGGTCGAGAAGCTGGTGGCCTGATCCTGGGATAACGCGGGAGAGGAAATAACTGGCGCCCGAAGCAGGACTCGAACCTGCAACCCACGGCTTCGAAGGCCGGTACTCTATCCAATTGAGCTATTCGGGCGCACGGCGCAGAAGATAACATTGCTCGGGCCTCCGATGCGAGTGCATCGGGGCCCGAAATGAAGTGCCCGACCCCTGGCACTTGTCCGGCGCTTAGTGCGCCATCATCTCTTCGGCGACTTCCTCACCGCTCAGGTCGGAGGGGTAGTAGGTCGGCCAGTTGGTGACCTCCTCGAGCAATGCTTGTCGGTCGTCGCCCATGTAGAGGTGGTAGTGGTCCGCATCGTTGGGCGCTATGGCGTGATCGCTGAACTGGAAGTATTTCGGCGCTTCCTCGTCGCCGCCTTCCCGCTCGAAGATATAGCGCACGCCGCGATTGCCGGCTTCATAGGTCAGAATTTCATGGCCGTCGTAGACGTACTCGCCGGTATGCGCTTCGTCCCCTTCGTAGAAGGTGACATCGTCGCCGTCGATGACGATCCGGCTCACGTCGGTCTGATAGCCCTTCTCGTAGTAGGCCTTGTATTCGGCCGCCGTCTTGTCGCCGTGCGCCGCCTTGTGGGCAAACACCGGGTCGAGGGTGCCGTCCTGCAGGTAGGGATAGACGGACTGCCAGTCCCCTTCCCAGTCGGAAAGCTGGCGATCCTCGACCTGGTCGTCGTCGAAGTAGCCGGCGTCAATGTTCTTGTCCTGGCCATGGTCATGAGCATGATCGTGGTCATGGCCGTGATCGTCATGGCCGTGATTGTGATCCGCCGCCCAGGCGGTTGAATAACTCCCCACCGTCAATAGTCCGACCACCACCACACCCGCGCTGTGCGCTGACAACAATTTCATGAAGTGACTCTCTTTTGTGAACAGACGAAGATAGAAACGCCACTAAACAATACGTTATATCATAACATTACATCAACCATGACAAGCGCTTGTCGACGAAGCCGCCAGAGAGAAGACGTTACGGATGCAATGCGGCCCTAGCCTCGCCTCGGTTGGGATCCCGGGCGCGAGGCGCGCTGGCAAACAGCGGCCAGCGGACGGGCTCAGACGTAGCTGACACCGAAGGCCCGTCGGTCGAGCAGCCGCTGCATGGCGGCATTGGGCTTTTCGATCTTGTGGTAGAAGCGGCTCGCGGCGTAGCTTTCGTTGAAGGCGTCGAAGTAGTCGTCGAGCACGTTGGCGGCGTCGGCGTCGCCGGTCTTGCGCAGCAGTTCGGCGGCGACTTCGGCGGTGCAGAGATGGGAAGCCGAGGCCGGCTTACGAAGCCGATAGCGGGTCAGACGATCCGTATGGAGCGGCAACACCGGCAGGTTTTCCAGATACGGGCTCTTGCGGAAGATGCGCCGCGCTTGACGCCAAGTCCCGTCGATCAGGATGAACACGGGTATGAAGCCATCCTGCTTGGCGCCGATCACCGCCCGCTCGTCGACCACGCGATGCTGATAGTCGGGCTGGTCGTCGGGGAAGACCACGAACGGCACGTAGCGCCGATCCGCCAGCAA
This sequence comes from Salinicola acroporae, assembly GCF_003206615.1. Taxonomy (GTDB): domain Bacteria; phylum Pseudomonadota; class Gammaproteobacteria; order Pseudomonadales; family Halomonadaceae; genus Salinicola; species Salinicola acroporae. The sequence continues at coordinate 75,261 of NZ_PZJW01000012.1, forward strand.
CTCGAGCAGGCGCGCCTCCGGTGCGGTGCGATACCAAGTGAAGGTCTCGGTCTGAGGTAGTACGTCGGCGATCAGGCGACCGGTGTTGGTGGGCTTGTTGTGCTCGTAGGGATGAGTCAGCAGCCATACCTGGGCGTCGCTGGTCGCCGTCACCCGGTAGGGGCAGAGGCAATTGAGCACTGGCAGACGACAGCCCTCGCAGCGCTCGACGAAGCTGCCGCGGGCCTTGAACTCGCGACGCGGCGGGAACGCCTCTTCGGCCGCCGGTTCACGCCGGGGTGCGGCGTTCGGCGCATCATTCTCGCTCGGCGACCGGTTATCGGTCGTCAGGTCGGCATCGTTACGCATGGCTCGGCGATCTCAGCACAAAAAAAGCGGGGCGCGCATTCTAGCACTTCGCCCCGCTGGCTCGGACCCGCAATCGAGGAAAGATCTGTATCAATCCCTCAGCGGGTGTCTACAACATGCCTGCGCTCGGCAATACGGCGTTGAAATCGACCTCGTGCGCGAGCCCGGTCAAAATACTCATTTACACCATGTAAACTCCGCTTTTTCGACCGATTTCGCCTTGTCTTGCCTTCGCTCGTCGAACTTGTGAACACCCTCTCAGCGGCCGAGGCTCTCGCTCGCTTTCGACGTCTCGCCGTGGGCGGGCACGCCGCGCTGTTTCCAGTATCCCGCCAGCACCGAGCCGGAGACATTGTGCCAGACCGAGAACAGCGCTCCCGGCAGCGCCGCGCCGGCGGTGAAGAACTGGTTGGCGAGTGTGACCGCCAGCCCGGAATTCTGCAGACCCACCTCGAAGGCGATGGTGCGCGCGGTGCGGATATCGAAGCCCAGCGCGCGGCTCAGCCAGTAGCCACCGGCGAGGCCGATGCTGTTGTGGGCGATGACGGCGATCGCCACGATCGGCCCCAGCGTTGCCAGGTTGCCGGCGTTGAGCGCGACCACGATGGCGATGATCAGCACGATGGCGGCCATGGCCAGCGTCGCCAGGGCCGACTCGATCTTGCGGATCCGTGCCCCCAGCAGATGGTGGACGACGACCCCCAGCGCAATCGGCGCGATCACCAGTTGCGCGATGCTCATCAGCATGCCCAGAACCGGCACGTCGATGGTCTGGCCGACCAGCAGCCAGGTGATGAACGGCGTGGCGACGACCGAGATCACGGTGGAAACCATGGTCATCGAGACCGACAGCGCCACGTGGCCGCCGGCGAGCCAGGTCATCACGTTGGAGGAGGTGCCCCCGGCGGTGGCGCCGACCAGAATCATCCCGGTGGTCAGCTCCGGGCTCAGGCCCAGCACGCGGGACACCAGCAGCGCGGCCACCGGCATGATCAGGAACTGCAGCACCACGCCGACGGCGATCGGCTTGGGCGCCTTGATCACGCGGGCGAAATCCTCGCGGGTCAGGGTCAGGCCCATGGCGAACATGATCACCACGAGCAGCGTCTTGATATCCGCTTTCAACCCGACGAACAGCTGCGGCTCGAAGGCGGCGATGACGGCCAGCAAGACGGCCCAGACCGGGAACAACCGGTTGATGCGTTCAAACATGATGATGTGTCCTAGCGATGGTGTGACTCGCCGATGGGGCGAGCCGGGGCCGCTCGAGCGGCTCTGTCGGGATCGATACGAAAAGAAGCCACGGTTCCGATATCGACCGGGCGCGCTATTCTGCCGTACCGCGAGCCGCGACTAAATAGGCAAAAGGCGGCAGATGCCGGGGTTTCCCGCCCCCGGCCGGCAAGTCGATGGGGATTCAGTCGCCGAAACCGCCCTGCTCTCGCCACCGTGCCGCCAGCGCCGGCACGCCCTGGCTGGCCGGTTCCGCAACGGGGCTGACGCCGGGCGGCGCCAGGTCGCGGGCGTGGGGATCGACCAGCCAGCACGGCGCCTCCAGCGGGGCCTGTTCCAGCAGCAGCGCCGCCGGCATCACCGCCAGCGAGGTGCCGACCACCAGCAGCGCATCGGCCTCGGCGACGATGTCGCAAGCTTCCGCGTAGCGCGGCACCGCCTCGCCGAACCAGACCACGTCAGGGCGCAACTGGCTACCCTTGTCGCACAGATCGCCGATCGCGATGGTGCCTCGGGCCGAGATCTCCTCCACCGGGTAGCGCAGATTGGCATCGACGGACGAGCGCGCCAATCGAATCTCGCCGTGCAGGTGCAGTACATGGCGGGAACCGGCGCGCTCGTGCAGGTCGTCGATATTCTGGGTGACCACGCTGACCCGGAACCCCGCAGCCTCGAGCTCGGCCAGCGCCAGGTGGGCGGCGTTCGGGCGCGCCCGGCGGGTCTGCTCGCGCCGCTCGTCGTAGAAGCGCAGCACGGTCTCCGGATCACGCGCCCAGGCTTCGGGCGTTGCTACATCCTCGACACGATGGTTTTCCCACAGGCCGTCGCCGTCGCGGAAGGTCCTGAGGCCGCTCTCGGCGCTGATGCCGGCACCGGTCAGCACCACCAGATGGGGTTTGGTGTGATCACTCATGACGCAATGCGCCTCTCTTCAGGCTGGACCTTCAGCGAGGCTAGCATAGGCAGGCGCCGCGAACATCCGACGCCGGTAAAAGCCAAGCGACCCTCGATCCTGTTCGAACGCTCGACAGGCCCTTGAGATAACCCGGCCCAACCCCGACAATAGCGACCCGTTCCGCTTTGCGAGCCCATTTCATGACCGCGACGCTTGCCACGACCGTGCGCCCGGCGCCGCTGGCGGTGATCTACCGCGATGCGCGGCTGGTCGCCGTGGCCAAGCCGCCGGGCATGCTGGTGCATCGCACGGCGCTGGCCCGCGGCGAGACCCGCTTCGTGATGCAGACGCTGCGCGACCAGCTTGGCCAGCACGTCTATCCGGTCCATCGGCTGGACCGACCCACCGGTGGCGTGCTGCTGTTCGCGCTGGACAGCGAGGCAGCGGCGGCATTGACGCGCTCCTTCACCGAGCAGCAGGTGAACAAGCGCTATCTGGCCGTGATTCGCGGCTGGGGGCCGGAAGCGATCAGCGTCGACGCCCCGCTGCGTGAGGAGGATGGTATTCGACCCAAGGCGGAGATGCCGGCGCAGGCGGCGCTGACCCATTTTCGGCGCCTGGCGACGGCGGAGCTTCCGGTGGCGATCGACCGCTATCCGCAGTCACGCTACTCGCTGATGGAAGCGCGGCCGGAAACGGGGCGTCGCCACCAGATCCGTCGCCATCTGGCCAGCTGCGGTCATCCGATCATCAATGACGCCAAGCACGGCAAGGGCATTCACAACCGCTATTTTCGCGATCACCTGGATTGCCCGCACCTGCTGTTGTCCAGCGTACAATTGACGCTGACACACCCGTTCGAGGGTCGCCGACTGACGCTGGAGGCGGCCCCCGACGACCATTTCTCCGCCCTGCTCATCCGGTTCGGCTGGCAGGCGCACCTGACGCGAAACGACGCCCGCTGGCAGACTTCCGACGACAGCATGACGCCAGCCGAACCGAGCGATGCCTTTTGATGATCGAGATCCCATGAGCGACGACGCCAAGACGCCTCAGCACGCCCCCGAATCCGGCAACGACGGCCTGCATGACGACTACGATTTCCGCTTCGGTGGTATTCGGCGTCTCTACGGCACCCGTGCGGCCAGCGCCTTTCGTCACGCCCACGTGGTGGTGATTGGTGTGGGCGGTGTCGGCAGCTGGAGTGCCGAGGCGCTGGCGCGCTCCGGCATCGGCAAGCTCACGCTGATCGATCTGGATGATGTCTGCGTCTCCAACGTCAACCGCCAGCTTCACGCCCTGGACGGCCAGATCGGCAAGCCCAAGGTGGCGGTGCTGGCCGAGCGCTGCCGCGCGATCTGGCCGGGCATCGAGGTGGTTGCCGACGAAGCCTTCATCACCCCGACCAATCTCGCCGACAGGATTCCGGCCGACGCCGACCACGTGATCGACGCCATCGATCACGTCGGCGCCAAGGCGGCGCTGATCCACTACTGCAACCGCCGCAAGCTGCCGATCACCGTGACCGGCGGCGCCGGTGGCCAGAGCGATCCGACCCGCATACAGGTCGCCGACCTCTCCCGTACCGAACACGACCCGCTGCTGGCCAAGGTGCGCTCGAAGCTGCGCCGGGATTTCGGCTTTTCGCGCAATCCCAAGCGTCGCTTCGGCGTCGAGTGCGTCTATTCGGACGAGCAGCTGGTCTATCCCGGCGAGGATGGCGAGGTCTGCCTGCAGAAGCCTGCACCGGGCGAGTCGACGCGGCTCGACTGCGCCGCCGGCTTCGGCGCCGTCAGCGTGGTCACCGGCACCTTCGGTTTCGTGGCGGCCGGGCGCGTGCTGACCCGGCTCGCCGCCAGGGCGAAACGCTCTGCCGCCCCGGCGAAGGCGCCTGCGTCGCTGAAGGCGTCCCCATCGGCAGCACCGTCAGTCGACATCCAGGAGATCCCCCATGAGTGAACATCACAAGCCGGTCCCAGGCATCTACCGTCACTACAAGGGCCAGTTCTACGAGGTGCTCGATGTCGCCCAGCACAGCGAGACCGAGGAGTGGCTGGTGGTCTACCGGGCACTCTACGGCGACTACGGGCTGTGGGTGCGCCCGCTCGCCATGTTCTGCGAGCAGGTCAGCGTCAGCGACGAACCGGTGGCACGGTTCGCGCTGGAGAAAGCATTCCGCTGACCCGGCCACGGGGCCTGCGGCGCTCGAGAGGCCATCGCCGTCCGCCGACAGGACGGGTATAATGCGCCGCTTTCCAAGCGACGGCCCGACAATTCCACACGGTGGTAGCCACAACAGGGGCCGGCGAATCATTTCCCACGGGAGGAAGCATGAGCGTACGCGTCGGCGTGATCATGGGTTCGAAGTCGGATTGGTCGACTCTCTGCCATACCGTCGAGACCCTCGAAAAGCTGGGTATCGAGCATGAAACCAAGGTGGTCTCCGCCCACCGCACGCCGGACCTGCTGTTCGAATACGCCGAGACCGCTGCCGACCGGGGCCTGGAAGTGATCATCGCCGGTGCCGGCGGCGCGGCTCATCTGCCCGGCATGTGCGCCGCCAAGACGCGCCTGCCGGTCCTGGGCGTGCCGGTGAAGTCGAGCACGCTCTCCGGGGTCGACTCGCTGCTCTCCATCGTCCAGATGCCGGCCGGCATTCCCACCGCGACACTAGCGATCGGCCGCGCCGGGGCGATCAACGCCGCCCTGCTCGCCGCCGCCATGCTGGCCAACCACGACGAGCGCATCCGCGAGGCGCTGGAGGCCTTCCGCGCCGAACAGACGCAGCAGGTGCTCGACAACCCCGATCCTCGACCCGCAGATCAGGAGCCCTCATGAGAATCGGTATCGTCGGCGGCGGCCAGCTCGGCCGCATGCTCGCCCAGGCGGGCGCGCCAATGGATCTTCGCTTCACCTTCCTAGACCCCGGCAGCGAGCCGTGTGCCGCCGTCCATGGCCAGCATCTGCAGGCAGACTGGCAGGACACGGAGGCGTTGAACACGCTGACCGCCAGCTGTGATGCCATCACCTTCGAATTCGAGAACGTGCCGGCCGAGGCGGTCGAACGGCTGGCCGAACGCCGCCCTGCCTATCCGCCCGCCTCGGCGCTGGCCACGGCAAGGGATCGTTGGCTCGAGAAATCGCTGTTCCGTTCGCTGGATATCGACGTGCCGCCCATCGCCCGGGTCGACAGTCAGGCCGACCTCGATACCGCGGTGGACGAGATCGGCCTGCCGGTGGTGATCAAGACCCGAACCCTGGGCTACGACGGCAAGGGCCAGAAGGTGCTGCGCGCGCCGGAAGAGGTCGCCGGCACCTTCGATGAACTCGGCGGCGTGCCGTTGATCCTCGAGGGTTTCATCGACTTCGACCATGAGATCTCGGTGATTGCCGTGCGCGGCCGCGACGGCGAGATCCGCCACTGGCCGGTGGTGCGCAATGAGCATCGCCAGGGCATCCTGCACTGCTCGGTGCCGCAGATCGCGCACCCGCTGCAGGCCCAGGCCGAGGATTACGCCAGCCGGGTCATGAACGAACTCGATTATGTCGGGGTGATGGCGTTCGAGTTCTTCGTCACCGCCGCCGGGCTGCTCGCCAACGAGATCGCGCCCCGGGTCCACAACTCCGGCCACTGGAGTATCGAGGGCGCGGTGACCAGCCAGTTCGAGAACCACGTCCGCGCCGTCGCCGGCCTGCCACTGGGCGAGACCGCCCGCCTGGCGCCGTGCGCGATGCTCAACGTGATCGGCGCCTTCCCGGAACGCGACGCCGTGCTCGCCCTGCCCGGCACCCGCTGGCACGACTACGGCAAGGCGCCCCGGCCGGGCCGCAAGATCGGTCATGTCACGGTGCTGGCCGCGGACGACGAGACGCTGAAGACGCGTATCGAGGCGGTCGAGGCGCTGCTGGTCAACGACCTGGGTTGAGTCTCGGCGTCGATCACGCCCGGCCCGGCAACGAAGAAGGCCCCGATGTCGCTGACATCGGGGCCTTCTGGTTGAAGCATGCGCCGGGTCAGGCGCAGCGCCTCACTCCTTGTCCGTCGTGAACATGTGCTTCTGCAGGTAGTTCTGGATGCCGACCTTGTCGATCAGGCCCAGTTCCGCCTCGAGCTTGTCGATGTGTTCTTCTTCGTCATCGAGAATCTTGATGAACAGATCGCGGCTGACATAGTCACGCACGGATTCGCAGTAGGGAATCGCTTCCTGCAGGTCGGCGCGGGCCTTGTGCTCGATCTTGAGATCGCTCTCGAGCATCTCATGGCAGTTCTCGCCGATATTGAGCTTGCCCAGGTCCTGCAGGTTGGGGATGCCTTCCAGGAACAGGATGCGCTCGATCAGCTTGTCGGCGTGCTGCATCTCTTCGATGGACTCTTCATACTCCCACTTGGCCAGCACGCTGAGCCCCCAGTCCTTGTACATCTTGCTGTGCAGGAAGTACTGGTTGATCGCGACCAGCTCGTTGCCGAGCACGGTATTGAGATAGGTGATGACCTTGGCGTCGCCTTTCATTGTCGTGTTCTCCTCATGGTGTCTCTGGCGATGGGGAGGCACGTTCTGGCTACGCACTCCCGTCGGATCCACGCTACCCGGCCGGGCGGCATCGATCCAGTGACGGCAGTATCACTCATGCGATCCAGAAATTACAACCATTACAGTGGGTTACGACAATATCTCATCTGCAAGCCGTTGGCAGATGGGAACGCGGCTGATAACGACTCGCGCTATCGCAAGCACCGCGTCATGGCGAAAATCGGTTTGTAATCAAGCAGAAGCCGTAGCCGAAGGAGGGACCGAGCGCGCTCAGACCGCGTAGGCGAGGTCGGGGTCCATTGCCATTTCCTGGCTGATTGCCTCGCGCATCACGCTCTTGCCGGTGCAGGCGCACTTGCCGCATTGGCCGGCACAACCGGTGCTCTCGCGAACTTCACGCCAGCTGCGAGCGCCGTCCGCAACGGCATTTTCGATATCGCGGTCAGTGACCCCTACACAGAGACAGACGTACACGGGCAAACCTCACTGGTAACGTGATAGCAAATGTAAATGATTCGCATAGGCAATTTCAACCCGCAATCGAAATCATCTCGCCAGACATTACTCGAGGCTGACTTAACGCAACCTGATGCCACCGTCGACGCTCGCCACCTCCCCGTCCCCGGATACCTCGCCGCTGCCGAACGTCACCTCCCGACGCAAGAACGCCGCGCCTTGTGGGGCGCGGCGCACTGATAATCCGCTCTGCTTTCGATGTCTGTCAGGAGCCGTTCACGAGCAGGCGAGCGAGGGCCAACACGTGAGAGAACGACCGGGCTTGCGCACGCGTTCACCTCGGGTCAACGAGAATACCGAACCTGTTCCCACCCGTGGCTGGTCAGCGCTCGGCCGGGCATGAACGGGTTCTCAGCCGGTACGACGCAACAGCCAGAAGCCCAGCAGGTAGCAGGCCGCCGTCGGCACCACCACCGCCAGCGATGGCGAAAAGCCGAACAGCACCGACGCCGGCGCCAGCAGGTCCTGCAGGTACTTGAAGGTCAGGCCGACGATCACGCCATAGAAGATACGCGTCCCCGCGGCAACGCTGCGCAGCGGACCAAATACGAACGAGGCCGCCAGCAGTACCAGGCCGGCCAGCGTCACCGGCAGCAGGCTCTTCTGCCAGAAGTAGAGCACTGGCTGCGTGGCTTCCTGCCCCTGCGCTCGCAGATAGTCGGCATAGCGCCAGAGGCTGGCGATGGGCTGGCTGTCCAGGGGGCGCAGCAAGCGGTTCAACTGGGCCGGCGTCAGCGCCGTGTCCCAGCTCTCGCTGGGCAGGGTCTCGGCACGCGTTGCACCCTCTTCGAAATGGGTGATCCTGACGTCTTCCAGCGTCCAGGCGCCGCCATCCCATACCGCTCGCGCCGCCTGGGTAGCATCGACCAGGCGCTGGCCTTCGAAGTGGTACCAGGTGACGTTGATCAGGGTATCGTCGGCGCGGATGGTGCCGAAGCGGTAGAAATCATCGCCCTCCCGCTGCCAGCCACCGCGATGCGACAGCACGGCCTCCGAGCCCTCGGACTGCTCCAGCCGCCACGCCTCGGCATGCTGCTCCGTCGCCGGGCTGACGAACTCGCCTATCGCCATGGTCAGCAGGATCACCAGCACCAGCGGCTTGAGCACGCCCAGCAGGATTCGCCCCAGTGAACGGCCCGAGGCACGCATCACCGTCAGCTCGTTGTTGGACGCCATGCCACCGAGACCGACCAGCGCACCGATCAGCACCGCAACGGGAGCGTATTCGTAGAAGCGCCAGGGCAGCCGCATGACCAGGTAGATCAACACATCCAGCGCGGTGTACCCCCCCGAGACGTCTCCCAGGTCGTTGATGTAGGAGATCACCAGGTCCAGGCCCAGCACCATGACCTGAACCACCAGCATCGCGCCGAGCACGTTGCGGGCGATGTAACGGTCGAGACGATCGATCAACATCAGCGGCCCCCCCGTGCCTGGTCACGACGAATCAGGAAAACGCCCAGCATCAGGTAGACCAGGTGGATCGGCCACATACCGATACTGGCCGGCAAGCTTCCTCGTGCGATCGCGTCCTGCGCCGCCAGCAGCAGGCTGAGGTAGCTGATGTGCAGGAAGATCGCCGGCAGCAGCTTGGCGAAGCGCCCCTGGCGGGGATTGACCCGCGACAGCGGCAGCGCCAGCAGGGTCAGGATGGGAATCATCAGCGGCATGGAGATACGCCACTGCAGTTGCGCCATGGACTCGTCGTCGCCGTCGGCGATCAGTGCCGGCGTGCTCATCAACTCGCTGTCGACATCGACCTCTCCGGTATCGTCGGTCGCCAGGCGAACGCCGTAGCTGCCGAATTCCAGCCTTTCCGCGACTGGGCTGCCGGGTTCGACGCTGTAGCGCTGGCCATTCTCGAGGACCAGGTAGCGGCTGCCGGTATCCGGATCGGTGGTCTGGTAGCCACCCTCGGCCCGCGTCACTACCTGTTGCGGCGAACCGTTGCCGCCGGTCTGGCGCTCGCTGATGAAGACATTCCGCATGCGCGACCGGTCATCGTTGAGAGACTGGGTGTAGGCGGTGCGGTCGTTGCCGAAATCCTGGAACCGACCCGGCGTCAGCAGCGAGAAGTCGAGCTGACTCTGCTGCTCGTCGATCAGGCGCTCGTTGTAGGCGGCGCCCGCCGGCGTCAGCCACAGGCTGCAAAGACCGACCAGCACCGCGATCAGGGCCGCCGGCAGCAGGGTGACCTGCAACAGCCGATTGGGACTGATGCCGCAGGCGACCAGCACGGTGATTTCGCTGTTCAGGTAGAGCTGGCCGTAGGCGAGCAGAATCGCGAGGAAGAACGACAGCGGCAGCACCAGCTCGAGGAAGCTGGGCATATGGAACAGCATCAGCGTGCCCAGCGCGCTGAGCGGCAGTTCGCCCTGGGCCGCGTCGGTGAAATAGCGAATGAAGCGACTGCCCATGATCACCAGCAACAGCACGCCGGCCACCGCCGACATGGTCAGCAGAATCTCGCGTGTCAAATAACGGGATACAATCAACTTCGACTCCTGATTTGGCTTCCTGCCGCAGCTCGACCCTGCACTCGGGCTGGACGATCCTGGCCATCGGACTTGCTGCCGGGAAAACGGTCACTGCTTGTCACCACGTCCCGAGGATACGAATCACCGACACGTCTTGTGCAACGCGCTTGGGCTTTGCGTAAACTGGCCCATCGATGGGCCATTCATCGGCGGCGATGGTTTGGCTGCTCGAGAACGTTTGCGATAGCGTTCCCGACGCACTGTCATTGCCGCGCACCTTTATCCGGCGCCATTATCCTGAATCACCGCTCGCTTGTCTCGTTGCCGACAGGCATGTGACGTGAAGCCAGCGCAATCGTTCATTGGAGACGACATGGAATTTTCCGTACTGACCGTCAATCCGGCCAAGGTCGAGACAGCCTGCCTCGTGGTGCCGCTATTTCAGGACGGCGAACTGCTGTCTGCCGCGGCCAAGCTGGATGACGCCAGCGAGCGCTTGATCGCACAGCTCGTCGAGCGCGGCGATTTCACCCCGGAGCTGGCCAATGTCCAGTTGATTCCATTCGCGCCGGGTCTGGCCGCCGAGCGCTTGCTGCTGGTCGGCCTGGGCAAGCGCGACGCTTTCAATGAAGGCGCCTTGCGCAAGGCGCTGGATGGCGCCTTCACCACGCTCGCCAAACTGCCGGTGGATAGCGCCGCGGTGGCCTTCACCGATGCCGAGGTCGAGGATCGCGATGCCGCCTGGAACGCGCAGATGACGCTGGAAGCCGCCACTCGCGCCGTCTACCGCTTCACCGAGTGCAAGTCCACCCAGCCGACACTGCCGCAGTTGCGCACGATCGAACTGCTGGTCTCGGAGGCCAATCAGGCCGATGGCGCCAAGGCCGGCGCCCGCATCGGCGCGGCCCTGGGCGATGGCGTCAACCTCGCTCGCACGCTGGGCAATCTGCCCGGCAATATCTGCACCCCGAGCTATCTCGCCAGTCAGGCCGAGACCCTGGCGGGAGAATCCGCCGGTTCGCTGACGGTGGAGATTCTCGACGAAGCCGAACTGGAAGCGCTGGGCGCCCACTCGCTGCTGGCGGTCGGTCGCGGCAGCGCGGAACCCTCGAAGCTGATCGTGATGAAGTACCAGGGCGCCGAGGACTCCGAGGAGTCGCCCCACGTTCTGGTCGGCAAGGGCATCACCTTCGATACCGGCGGCATCTCGCTCAAGCCCGGCGCCGGCATGGATGAGATGAAGTTCGACATGTGCGGTGCCGCCAGCGTGTTCGGCGCCATGAAGAGCGTGATCGCGCTGAAGCCGAAGCTCAACGTGGTGGCGATCGTCGCCAGCGCCGAGAACATGCCGGACGGCCGCGCGATCAAGCCCGGCGATATCGTCACCACGCTCAAGGGGCTGACCGTCGAGATTCTCAATACCGATGCCGAAGGCCGGCTGGTGCTGTGCGATGCCCTGACCTATGCCGAGCGTTTCACGCCGGCCAGCGTGGTCGACATCGCCACGCTCACCGGTGCCTGCGTCATTGCCCTGGGCGATCACGCCAGTGGCCTGTTCTCCAACGATGACGATCTCGCGCTGGACCTGCTCGAAGCCGGCGAGGCTTCCTGGGATCGGGCCTGGCACATGCCGCTGTGGGACGACTATCAGCAGCAGCTCGAGTCCAACTTCGCCGACCTCGCCAATATCGGCGGGCGTCCGGCCGGCAGCATCACCGCCGCCTGCTTCCTGTCACGTTTCGCCGACAGCTACCCGTGGGCGCATCTCGACATTGCAGGCACCGCCTGGGACAGCGGCAAGCAGAAAGGCGCCACCGGCCGGCCCGTGGGTCTGCTGACCCGCTACCTGCTGGATCGCGAGAGCGAGCGGGTGGTAACGCAGGAGGCGTAATGCCGAATCACGAACCGGGCTGCTCACGCCCGGTTCGTCGTTCAAAGCATCACCGATACTCCCCTCTCAACAAGGAAAATCCGACGTGTTCATCGTTTCGCTCTCCTACAAGGTGTCGATCGACCAGGTCGAGGCGCATCTCGAAGGCCACATCGCTTGGCTGAAAAGCGCCTATCAACGCGAGATACTGCTGGCATCGGGGCGCAAGGTGCCACGTACCGGCGGCGTTCTGCTCGCTCGCGGGGATCGTGCCGCGCTCGAGGCATGTCTGGCCGAGGATCCGTTCAAAGTCCACGATCTTGCCGAGTACGAGATCGTCGAGTTCGAGCCTTCCCTCACGGCGCCAGGCCTGGAAGGGCTGCTGGAATAAGCCGCTATCCGCCACTACCCACACCAACGCTTTGCATGCTAATTTGGATGGTCCGCTGCCTGGGGTCCCGGGCAGTTCCCAACCGAGGTCGTCGACCGCCTGCCGCCCCACTCGCGGGTCAGGCATCATGGACTGTCAGGAGAAGTCGCAGTGTCCACTTCAGGTTTCGAAGCCCGCCTTTCTTCCAACCCTCTCGATGCCATGCTGCGCAACGAGATTCTTGCCAACCCGGGCTTCGGCCGCTACTTCACCGATCATATGGTACATGTACGCTGGACCAAGTCGGACGGTTGGCAACGTGGCGAGATTCGCCCCTACGGACCGCTGCTGATCGACCCGGCCTCGCCGGTGCTGCACTACGGCCAGGAGATCTTCGAGGGCATCAAGGCCTACCGCCATGCCGACGGCTCGGTCTGGACCTTCCGCCCGGAGAAGAACGCGGCGCGCTTCCGCGCTTCCGCCCGCCGCCTGGCTCTGCCGCAACTCGACGACGAGACGTTCCTCGGATCGCTCAGAGCGCTGGTCGCCCAGGATGCCGACTGGGTGCCGACCCCGCGGAACGACACCGAGGAGTGCAGCCTCTACCTGCGTCCGTTCATGATCGGCAACGGCAAGTCGCTCGGCGTGAAGCCGGCCGCCGAGGTCGACTACTACCTGATCGCCTCGCCCGCCGCGTCCTATTTCAAGGGCGGCGGCAAGCCGGTCTCGATCTGGCTCTCCCAGCACTACAATCGCGCCGCGCCCGGCGGTACCGGCGCCGCCAAGTGCGGGGGCAACTACGCGGCCTCCCTGCTGGCCCAGGCCGAGGCCGAATCCCACGGCTGCGACCAGGTCGCGTTTCTCGACGCGGCGGAGAACAAGTGGATCGAGGAGCTGGGTGGCATGAACCTGTTCTTCGTCTACCGCGATGGCCGTCTGGTGACGCCCGCGCTGACCGGCACGATCCTGGAAGGCGTCACCCGCGACTCGATCCTGGAGCTGGCCCGCGACGAAGGCCTCACGCCGGAGGAGCGCCCGATCAGCATCGACGAGTGGCGTGAAGGGGTCGCGAGCGGCGACATCGTCGAAGTGTTCGCCTGCGGCACCGCCGCCGTGATCACCCAGATCGGCCAGTTGCTGACCGAGGAAGACCGGATCGTGACGCCGCCCACCGATGGGGAGCCGGTCAGCGCGAAGCTGCGCAAGCGCCTGCTCGACATCCAGTACGGTCGCAGCGAGGACACCCGCGGCTGGCTGATGCAATTGGCCTGATGCGAGTGGCCCGATTTCGTCCTAAGCTGCTGTAAGCACTGGATCGCTCGCCGGTCCCGAAACGACCGCCCTCCGGCGGTCGCTTCGTCTGGAGAGCCTCGACGCCCATTGATGAAAAGGATGATGCAATGAAACCCGTGATGATCATCACCGGTGCCGGCCGCGGCATTGGCGCCGCTACTGCGATCATGGCCGCCCAGAAAGGCTACGCCGTGGCCGTGAACTATCGCAGCGACAAGGCTTCCGCCGACAAGGTGGTCGCCGAGATCGAATCCGATGGCGGCCGCGCCATCGCGGTTCAGGCCGATGTCGTCGACGAAGCCGCCATCGTCGCCATGTTCGAGACGGTCGATCGCGAGCTGGGCCGGGTCGACGTGCTGGTCAACAACGCCGGAGTGGTCGACCAGATCGGCCGTGTCGACGAGATGAGCTTCGAACGCGTCGACCGGATGATGAAGATCAACGTGGTCGGACCGTTCATCTGTGCGCGAGAGGCGATCAAGCGCATGTCCACCCGCCACGGCGGCAACGGCGGCGCCATCGTCAACGTCGGTTCCGCCGCCTCGCACCTCGGCGGTGCCGGCGAGTACGTCGACTACGCCGCTTCCAAGGGCGCCATCGACACCATGACCGAGGGCCTGGCCAAGGAGGTCGCCGGCGAGGGCATCCGCGTCAACACCGTGCGCCCCGGGGTGATCCGCACCACCATCCACGCCAGCGGCGGCAACCCGGACAAGCCCAATGTCGCCGGCTCGGTGATTCCGATGGGCCGTATCGGCGAGCCGGAAGAGATCGCCAACGCGGTACTATGGCTGGCCGAAGCCGGGTTCACGACCGGGGCGCTGGTCGACGTCGACGGCGGCGTTTAGGAGAGGTCGGGCCTGCGCGAGCGACTGGCGTTGTTGCACGCCGCGTGCGGGCCTCGCCGAACCCCCTGTCATGTCTCGTTCCTTACGCGTCGCGCGCCTAGCCATTCATCTCGCCCGGCGCCGATTCAGGTAACATTGGTAACTCGCAACCCGGGCTCTTAGCTCTTAGCCGGGATTGGCTTTCTTCCCGCTTCCAGGCGCGAAGCGCCGCTCTTACCGCTTAACGCTCCCCGAAGGGGATTTATGACCAAGGTCGATTTCTACATCCTGCCCGATACCACGCTGGAAGCCCGGCTGACCTTCGCCTGTCGACTGGCGGAGACGATCTATCGCAAGGGTTACCAGCTGCATATCCACACCCAGGACGAAGCCATGGCTCGCGAGCTCGACGAGCTGTTGTGGACGTTCCGCGAGGATAGCTACGTCCCGCATCGGGTCGCGGGAGACGAGATGGACCCTGCCCCACCGGTCACCATCGGCTGGGAAGCCGTGCCGGAACCGGGCGTGCAGGCGATGCTCAATCTGAACGACGAGATTCCCGAGTGGTTCTCGCGGCTGGAGCGCGTCGCCGAGATCATCAACCAGCACCAGGACGTGCTGCGCACCAAGCGCGCCTGCTGGAAGACCTACAAGGATCGGGGGTATCGGGTCGAGGCGCACAAGCTGGGGCAGTGAGCCCCAGCCTGGCGCCTGCCTCTCGATGAGGGCGTGATCTACAGCTTGAAGATCTGAATCGCCTCGCGCATTGCTACCGATCGCTCCCGCAGGACATCCGCCATGCTCGAGGTCTGCTCGACCAGCGCGGCGTTCTGCTGAGTGGTCTGGTCGAGCTGGGACACGGCGTCGTTGATCTGCTCGATACCACCGGTCTGTTCCAGTGCTGCATTGGCAATCTGGTCGAACAGCGTATCGATCTCGCGGATCTGGCCATCGATTTCCTGCATCTGCGCCTTGGCATCGTTGACTCGCGTCGCGCCGGTGGCCACCTGAGCATTGGAGGTCTCGATCAGCCGCTTGATGTCCTGTGCGGCCGTCGCCGAGCGGTTGGCCAACTGCCTCACCTCACCGGCCACGACCGCGAAGCCGCGTCCATGCTCACCGGCACGCGCCGCCTCGACCGACGCATTCAATGCCAGGATATTGGTCTGGAACGCGATGTTGTCGATCAACCCGATGATCTCGGTGATCTGATTGGCGCCATGGCGAATCTCCTGCATCGACTCCACCGCGCCGAGAATCGCCCGCTGGCCGGTCTGAGAGGTCTCTCCGGTCAGCTCCACCAGCGCACGGGCGCGCTTGGCGTTATCAGCGCTGTGACGGGTCGTCGCGGTCATCTCTTCCATGCTGGTCGAGGTCTGCTGGAGCGCCGCGGCCTGTTCCTCGGTGCGCGATGCCAACTCCTGATTGCCGGCCGCGATCTCCTCGGCGCCCTGGCCAACGTCCAGACTCGACGCCTGGATATTCCCCACGGCCGCCCGCAGGCGATCCCGCATGCGCTGGATATCGCCCAGCAGGCTGTGCGCGTACCGACGATCCAGCGCGATATCGACACCCAGATCGCCACCGGCGATACGTTCCACCACGCCGGCGGTGTAGGCCGGCTCGCCGCCGAGCCGGCGCAGTACCTGAGCGATCATGAACCAGAAAGCGATCGTCACCAGAGCACCGGCAATCAGGCTGACGAGTGCCGAACGCAGCAGTTGCGCCATGACATGAACGTCGACGTCGCCCATGAAGACACCACTGGCCGCGTAGACGCCCCAGGGTTTGAAAGCTTCCACGAACGAGTGAACGCGTGGCTGCGCCGATGAGCCACGGGCGAAGTTGGAGCGATAGTCGACAAAGCCCTGACCGTTGGCCCGCGCTGCCTGGATCATATCGACGAAGATCAGCTTGCCGGTGGGGTCCGTCGCCTTGGACACGTCCTGGCCCTGCTCACGCTTGGGATGGGCACGAATATGCAGATCCTTGCCGAAGACGTAGATGTAGTTGTTGCCGCCCTCGAAGCGAATCTCCCGAATGGCGTCGAACGCCTGCGCCTGCGCCTCGGCTTCACTGATTTCGCCGCGTTCGGCGCGCTGCCGGTAATGCGCCATCAATGACACCGACATCTCCACCGCGGTCATCATGCGCTTCTCACGCTCCTTGATCAGCGCACTACGCATCTGCAACGCATTGGTGACCAGCATCGCGATCAGGATCAGCCACAGCACGGCGATGCCGATCCATCGCTGCCGGCGCAGCGACACGCCCCTGCGCGCCGTGCCATCGGCCGGCAGTAAGACGTCACTCCTGCCCGCCTCTCCCTCGATGCCGCCCGCGGCAGCCTGATATTCCGTTGCCTGGTTCATGTGTTATCGAATGCTCCCTGTCATCTATCCAGCTATCACATACGACTAAAGTCGTATGCCGAAGCGGCTTTATCGCCCCGAGAGCAAGGAGATTGAGTTTTGTTGCTAAATAAAGCGGCTCCCTGACGCCACCCTTGCTCAAGCGTTATAATCCCCGCCATTTTCGCGACGCCACGCCTCGATCCCGCGTCCGGGATGCTGCAATCCCGGACCGAGACCCGAGGCGCGGCGCCTGCCATCGACACCGATTGCCGAGCCCGATATAGCCGCCATGGACAAGACCTACCAACCCGATCAGATCGAAACCCGCTGGTACGAGAGCTGGGAAGCCGACAACCGTTTCGCCCCGAGTGGTCAGGGCGAGCCGTTCTCGATCATGATCCCGCCGCCCAACGTGACCGGCAGCCTGCACATGGGCCACGCCTTCCAGGACACGATCATGGACACGCTGGTGCGCTGGAAGCGCATGCGCGGCAACAACACCCTGTGGCAGGTGGGAACGGATCACGCCGGCATCGCCACCCAGATGCTGGTAGAGCGCAAGCTGGCCGCGGAGACCGGCCAGTCGCGTCACGACCTGGGGCGCGAGGCGTTCATCGACAAGATCTGGGAATGGAAGGAAGAGTCCGGCGGCCATATCACCCGCCAGTTGCGCCGGATGGGCGCCAGCGTCGACTGGAGCCGCGAGCGCTTCACCATGGACGACGGCTTCTACCAGGCGGTGCAGGAGGTCTTCGTCAAGCTGTTCGACGAGGGCCTGATCTATCGCGGCAAGCGCCTGGTCAACTGGGACCCGACCCTGCATACCGCGATCTCCGACCTGGAGGTGGAAAACCGCGAGCAGCAGGGCCAGTTCTGGCACTTCCGCTATCCGCTGGCCGATGGCGTCACCACCGCCGACGGCAAGGACTACCTGGTCGTCGCCACCACCCGTCCGGAGACGCTGCTGGGCGATACCGGCGTGGCGGTCAATCCGGAAGACCCGCGCTATGCGTCGCTGATCGGCAAGTTCATCGAGCTGCCGCTGGTCGGCCGCCGGATTCCGGTGATCGCCGACGAGCATGCCGACATGGAGAAGGGCTCGGGTTGCGTCAAGATCACCCCGGCCCACGACTTCAACGACTACGAGGTCGGCAAGCGCCACGACCACGCCCTGATCAACGTATTCTCGCAGGATGCGACCATTCTCGAACGCGCCGAGGCGTTCGACCTGCAGGGACGCCCGCTGCCGGACGTCGACGTCACGCTGCCTGGCGCCTACGCGGGGCTGGATCGTTACGTGGCGCGGGAACGCATCGTCGCCGACATGGAAGCCGCCGGGCTGCTCGAGCAGATCGAGACGGTCACCAATACCCTGCCCTACGGAGACCGCTCCGGCGATGTCATCGAGCCGCTGCTGACGGACCAGTGGTTCGTCGCCGTCGAGAAGCTGGCCAAGCCGGCCATCGAAGCGGTGGAGAACGGCGACATCGAGTTCGTGCCCAAGAACTACGAGAACATGTACTTCGCCTGGATGCGCGACCTGCAGGACTGGTGTATCTCCCGCCAGCTGTGGTGGGGCCACCGCATTCCCGCCTGGTACGACGCCGAGGGTAATATCTTCGTCGCCCGAACCGAGCAGGAGGCCCGCGAGAAGTACGCCATCGCAGACGGGGTGACCCTGACCCAGGACGACGATGTCCTCGACACCTGGTTCAGCTCCGGGCTATGGACCTTCGGCACCCTGGGCTGGCCCGAGAAGACACCGGAGCTCGAGACCTTCCACTCCACCAGCGTGCTGGTGACCGGCTTCGACATCATCTTCTTCTGGGTCGCCCGGATGATCATGCTGACCGGCCACTTCACCGGCCAGGTGCCGTTCAAGACCGTCTATGTCCACGGCCTGGTGCGCGACAGCCAGGGCCAGAAGATGTCCAAGTCCAAGGGTAACGTGCTCGACCCCATCGATCTGATCGACGGCATCGACCTCGAGACCCTGGTGGCCAAGCGCACCGGCAACATGATGCAGCCGCAGAAGGCACGGGCGATCGAGAAGGCCACTCGTAGCGAGTTCCCCGACGGCATCGAGGCCCACGGCACCGATGCCCTGCGCTACACCTTCCTGTCGCTGGCCACCACCGGTCGCGACATCAAGTTCGACATGGGCCGCCTCGACGGCTACCGCAACTTCTGCAACAAGCTGTGGAACGCCTCCCGTTACGTGCTGATGAACGCCGAGGACCAGGATGTCGGCCTCGGCGGCGAGAGCGTGGCGCTGTCGCTGGCGGATCGCTGGATCATCTCCCGACTGCAGCAGACCGAAGCGCAGGTCACCCGGGCGCTGGAGGAGTATCGCTTCGACCACGCCTCCCAGGCGCTCTACGACTTCGTCTGGAACGAGTACTGCGACTGGTACCTGGAGCTCTCCAAGCCGGTACTGTGGGACGAGAACGCCTCGGCGGAGGCTAAGCGCGGCACCCGCCGCACCCTGGTACGCGTGCTCGAGGTGATTCTGCGCCTGGCGCACCCGATGATGCCGTTCATCAGCGAGGAGATCTGGCAGCGCGTGGCGCCCCTTGCGGGCACGGCCTCCGCCAAGGATGCGACGAGCCTGATGATCCAGCCGTGGCCGGAAGCGGATGACTCGCGCATCGACGAGCAATCCATTCGCGATATCGAATGGCTCAAGGGGGTGATCGTCGCGGTGCGCAACATCCGCGCCGAGATGAACATCGCCCCCGGCAAGCCGCTGGATGCGCTGCTGACCAAGGGCGTTGCCGGCGACCGCGAGCGCCTCGCCGCCAACCGGTTGTTCCTGGCCAAGCTGGCCAAGCTGGAAAGCGTGACCTGGCTCGACGACCCGGCCGAGGCGCCCCTGTCCGCCACCCAGTTGGTGGGCGACATGGAAGTGCTGGTACCGATGGCCGACCTGATCGACAAGGACGCCGAGATGCAACGGCTGGCCAAGGAGATCGACAAGCAGGACAAGCTGATCGTCGGCATCGAGAAGAAGCTCGGCAACGAGAGCTTCACTGCCAAGGCACCCGAGGCCGTGGTCGAGAAGGAGCGCGGCAAGCTCAAGGAGTACCTGGCGGCGCGCCAGCACCTGGTCGAGCAGCGCAACAAGATCGCCGAACTCGGCAACTAGGCGCTTCCCCCCCTCGCGCCAGTCGGACGCCGGCCCTGCCAAGGGCCGGCGTCTTTTCGTCCAGGCCAATGAAAAAAGCGGCGGCGGCGAATCGGGACCAGTTTAGAAACACTGTTCCTTATGCTGGGCTTAAATTATAATGGCGAAAAGTCACACCGAGCCTTCGTCATGAATATCCGCCGAATCCTCTTCTACAACCTGCTCGCCCTCGTGCTGGTCATCAGTTGGTGGCTCCCGACCGTGCTGTTCTGGACCCGGCTGGACGACGACGTGTTTTTCTTCTTCAACCAGTTCATCGGGCCCGTCTACCCCCACTGGACGGAGCTCCTGGCGGTACTCAACACCCGAGCGTTCGACAAGATCCTGTTCGGTATGCTGCTGGGGATCCTGTGCATGGCCATGCTTCGCGACCGTAACGGCGGGTGGCCGAAGTGGCTGGCCATTGGCCTGGTCATGTCCGCCGTTGCCGCGACGCTTGGTGCGCTGCTGCACGAGCATCTGCTGATGGTGCGCCCCAGCCCGACGTTGTGGCACGGCCAGGTCAACCTCCTGAGCGATTACACCTCGCTCCACGCCAAGGATTCGGCATCCGACAGCTTCCCGAGCGATCACGGGCTGATGGCGATGGTCTTCGCCAGCTTCATGCTGCGCTTCGCCGACCGGCTGACGGCAGCGCTGGCCGTCACCCTGACGGGCTTGGTCACGCTGCCGCGAATCATGGTCGGCGCGCACTGGGTCAGCGATGTCTATCTGGGGTCGCTGGCGATCGCCCTGGTGGTCCTGCCCTGGGTACTTTGCAACGCCTGGATCGTGCGGCTGATCAACGGCATGGCAGCGGCATTCGACACCCTCTATCGGCGCTTTCGCCCGAGCCACTTCTGAGGAATTGGTCATGACAACGACGCGGATAGACCTCAAACGCATCATCGCCTTCAACCTGGCCGGCCTCGTGCTGCTGCTGAGCTGGGCGCTGCCCCACGGGCTGCCCTGGACCGACCTGGACGACAGGATCTTCTGGGCTTTCAACCAGTGGATCACCCCCGAAAATGGACTCTGGAACGATACGCTGGCACTACTCAACACGCGCTTCTTCGATGCCGCGTCGTTTGGCGTCATGGGCGTGCTGTTCGCCGTCGCCATGCGCCGCGATCCGCGACCCGACCGGGTGCGTCGCTGGTTCGGCATCGGCGTGACGATGCTGCTGACCGCCGGCGTCATTGCGGTAGTCACCAACAAGGCGATCACCTACGGGCATCCCAGCCCGACACGATTCTTCGCACACGCCGCCCACCTGACGGATATCGTCTCGATCCCCACCAAGGATTCGGCGTCGAACAGTTTCCCCGGTGACCATGGGCTGATGTTGATGATCTTCGCCGGATTCATGCTGCGCTTTGCCGATCGCCGCACTGCCGGCTGGAGCGTGGCCTTCGTGATGCTGCTGAGCGCACCAAGGATCATGGTCGGCGCGCACTGGTTCAGCGATGTCTACATGGGCGCGCTTAGCATCGCGCTGCTGGCCCTGCCCTGGGTCCTGTGCACGCCGGTGGCGACCACCGTGACGACGCTGGTCCAGCGCGGGCTTTCACGCCTGCCACTGCCCCGCTGAGCGCACACCGGCCTGAGGTGGAAACGAAGCGCTTCCCTCCGCCGCTTCAGCGGCGATTCCCTTCAGACGCGGTCCGTCTCCAGCGCTCGCTCGACCCCTTGGGCGAGGCGCTGCGAGTTTCGTGACGTCGCGGCATCGGCGTGTCCTTCGGCCACCACTTGATCGCGCCCGGCGGACTTGGCGGCGTAGAGCCGCCGATCGGCCAGTTCGATCAGCTCGCGCAGATGCAGGGCCTCGTCGGAAGTGGCGATTCCCATCGATAGCGTAACCGGCAGCTCGATGCTGTCGAGCCGGCAGGGATAGTGTGCCAGTCGATTACGCATACGCGTGGCGGCTTCGATGCCCTGGCTCTTGCCAGCACCGGGCAGCAATATCAGAAACTCCTCCCCGCCGACCCGCCCGACGCTGTCGTCACTGCGCAGCGTCTCCCGCAACAGGGTGGCCAAGTGGCGCAGAACGGCATCGCCGGCAGAGTGCCCGTGGTTATCGTTGATCTCCTTGAAGCGGTCGGCATCCACCAGCACCAAGGCAAACTCGCGATTGGTCTTCCAGTAGAGGGAGGCCCGATCGAAGATCGCACGTCGATTGAGCACCCGCGTCAGCGAGTCATGCATGGCGTCACGTCGATAGCGATGCTCATGGTGGTCGGTGATCGCCAGCACGCGCAGAATCACGATGCATAGCATGATGAAGACCAGCCCCAGACCCAGTTCGGCAAGAAACATATCGACACCGGAAGCCTGCCGGGGCGCACCAGGCAATGGGGGCAAATGGAGGACACCGAGAGAAAACATGACGAGACAACCGGTCGCGATGATCTTGGTGCGACGCCGAAGGTCGGCAAGCATCATTTCGACTTCGGCAAACAGGAGAAAGTAGATCAGACTGGTCTGATTGGCGGTGACGACGGCACCGACAATGACGAAAACCAGAAACGCGCCCAGCTTGACCGCCAGCGCGGTCGCCACGAACAGGCGACGATGCAGTACCAGGGTCACCACGTAACCGACAAGACAGGCCAGATTGAGCCAACCGAGGATCGGACGGCCGACGAGAAACAGCACAGGCGCGATCATCAACTGCACACAGAGTGCCAGCAGATAGATCTCGGCCATGATCTCGAAACTTCGCCGACGCTCCGCCGGGAGGGAGTCGGGCGCTTCGGTGCATTTCCGCCAAAGGGAGAAGAACTGGCTCCGCATTTACGACTCGTTGTTGTGTTTGGGTAGGACCTTTCTACGAACACTTTGCTCGAACAAGCGCCAGAAGAGACCCCGGCCCGGCGGGCCGATGCTCCCCTCTCATCGAAGAATCGGCACAAGTATTACCGTTTTCGGCGACAGAGGACATTGTCAGAATCGCCATCGGCAATGTAATCCAGCGCTTACAAAAAGATACCAATATCCCCGCGCCACGAATCCAGCGCAAGTTCTGTTAGCCTATGCGCGACAATAAGGCACTGGAACCTTGGACAATACGGAACCCCCTATGCGCTTCCTGCAAAACGATGATCTAGGCAAGCTGCTGCTGCGCCTGTGCGTTGGCGTCCTGATACTGCTGCATGGCATCAGCAAGCTGATGGATCCGACCAGTCTCAACGGGATTGCCCATCAGCTATCGGGCATGGGCCTGCCCTCCTTCGTCGCCTACGGCGTTCTGGTCGGCGAGATCGTCGCCCCGCTGATGGCGATCGTCGGCTGGCAAGCGCGGATTGGCGGGTTGCTGATGGCGGTCAACATGATCGTGGCACTGATACTGGTCCACATGTCCCAATTGTGGACACTCAATAGCCAGGGAGGATGGACGCTGGAGCTGCAGGGCATGTTCCTGTTCGGCGCCCTGGCGATCATGTTCCTGGGAAGCGGGCGTATGGCGGCCCGCCCGGACTAAGCTCTATCTGAAAAATCGACGAGCGATAGCCGGACAAGGCAAGAATCGGCGAAAGACGGACCGGACTGGCGCTCCAGTTGACGGGGGTAAATGAGCATCTTGACGGGGGCGCCGAGCTCGGCTGGCGTTCCAGCCGATTTTTAACGCCGTATGGTTGAGCGCAGGCATTTTTCGGACAACGCGTAGCCAAGCCGGTCAGGTCCCGAGCGCCGACAGCCGCCGGTCCAGCAGATCGGGAAAGCGCTTGAACCAGCGCTGGTTGAGCGGCGAGGGGTGCGGAAGCGGTGCAAGGGTGAAGCGGCGGATCTCGCCGGTCGGTAGCGTCAGCGCCGTGACACAGGTCGCGGTAAAACGATCTTCGCGGGCCCAGAACGCCTCCAACCCGTCTCGCACCTCGCGCGACTGGCCGATACCGAACCACAGGAAGGCTTCCCGTCCGAGTGTGATCACCTGATCGCCGGACCACTGCTGCGCCAGCAGTGCCGCGATCAGCGGCTGGAAGCGCCGCTTCACCGCCATCGGCCAGGCCTTGTTGCCTAGCGGCTTGTAGGGGACCGTGTTGATCCAGAACAGATCCTCTCCCACCTCCAGCGAGGATTCGAAATCCGGCAATGCTCGTCCGTGGCGGTGCCGATAGAGCGCGTCGCGAACCTTCTGCCCGCCGGCGCCGACGAACGGCTGCCCCATCTCGACCTCTTTCCCGCCGGGATCGCGGCCGAAGATGGCCAGTCTTGCCTCTCTGGGCCCCAAGCCGACGATCGGCGCCAGAGGGTCGCGGTCGTAGTGGTGATAGACCTCTCGATCCAGCCGCTCGAGCCCGGCTGCCTCGCGGC
Organism: Salinicola acroporae; assembly: GCF_003206615.1. Classification (GTDB taxonomy): domain Bacteria; phylum Pseudomonadota; class Gammaproteobacteria; order Pseudomonadales; family Halomonadaceae; genus Salinicola; species Salinicola acroporae. Next base: position 99,453 of record NZ_PZJW01000012.1, read on the forward strand.
GCATCGCGGCCTCGATATCGGCAGGCAGCGGTCGTGTCGTCTGGGTCATGATGACGGCTCCCGGGGCCAGTCGAGATAACGCCGATCGGCGACTGCCGCGAGGCGCCGCGCTATCAGCCCCATGGCGCGTTGAGTATCAATACTCCCGCGTTGAGATAGGCGGCGAAGCTCACCCATATCAGGTAGGGCACCAGCAAGCCGGCCGCGAAGCGTGAATGGCGAGAGAATGTCACGATCGTCCATACGATCAGCCCCCACAGCAGCAGCAGGTCGAGCAGACCGATCAACATCCAGTGGGCGGCGAAAAACAGCCACGACCACACGCCGTTGGCGACCAACTGCAGCACGAACGGCGCCAAGGCTGACCAACGCGCCCCCTGGGGCACCGCCAGCGTCGCTTTCGTCGCCGCGACCGCCATCATCAGGTAGAGCAGCGTCCAGGCCGTTGGAAACAGCCAGTCCGGTGGCGTCAGGGGTGGCTTGGCCAGCGCCGCGTACCACGCGCCGGGCGGCGCGAGGATGCCGCTGCTGGCAGCGATCGCCACCAGCAGCAGCCAGCCGAGAAAGATACGCGTCGAGCGATGCACGGGATCACCAGCTACCGGTGTTTTCCATCGAGGCCCACGGCTCCTTCGGTGCCTGCGCCTCGCCCTTCTGGAGTAGTTCGATCGAAATGCCATCGGGAGAGCGCACGAAAGCCATGTGCCCGTCCCGCGGCGGCCGGTTGATGGTCACGCCAGCCGCCTGCAGCTTTTCGCAGAGGGCATAGATATCGTCGACCCGATAGGCCAGGTGGCCGAAATTGCGACCGCCGGTGTAGGTTTCCGGATCCCAGTTGTAGGTCAGCTCGACCATCGGCGACTGTTCGGCCTTGGCGCGTGGCGTGTCATTGGGCGTGGCCAGGAAAACCAGCGTGAAACGCCCCTTCTCGCTCTCCTTGCGTGACACTTCCTGCAGGCCCAGCAAGTCGCAGTAGAAGTGCAGCGACGCGTCGAGATCGGCGACGCGAACCATCGTGTGCAGGTATTCCATGGATTTGTTCCTGATTCGTCAGTGAGTTGGACCATCCCATGGTAGACCACCACCGTCGATCGGTGAATGACACGCCGTTGGTTACGTTCGAGTCGACGCGGTGGCCAACCTCGCACACACTGCGACTTTCGGCAGATGCCTTCACCCTCGACCGCCCACGATAGGGAGATCGTATGGACTCCGTTACCCAAGCCTGCCTGGGCGCCGCCATCGGCGGCGTGGTCATGCCTCGACTCGGCCGGCGCGCGCTGTTGATCGGGGCCGCTCTCGGTACCCTGCCGGATCTCGACGTGCTGATCGACTATGGAGACGCCGTTGCCGACTACACCCGTCATCGCGGCTTCAGTCACTCGCTGATCGTGCTGACCGGTGTCGCGACGCTTCTCGCGGGGCTCGCCGCACGATGGTCGCGCACGCGCGAGATCGCCTCCTTCCAGCACTGGTGGTGGCTATTCACCCTCTGCCTGACGACGCATCCGTTACTCGATGCCTTCACGACCTATGGCACTCAACTGCTGTGGCCGATTCCGTTGCGACCGATCAGTTGGCACACGCTGTTCATCATCGACCCGCTCTATACGCTTCCCTTGCTGACCGGGGTGATTGCGTTCGCGATACGTCCCGGCACTCACCGACTGTTGGCCGCAATGCTGGGGCTGTCCTGCCTCTACATCGGTTTCAGCCTGGCCGCCCAGGCGTTCGTCGAGCAACGACTCGCGCCCGTCCTGGCCCAGCGGGGCATGAGCAGCGACCCCATCCTGGTCCAACCCGCCCCCCTGACCACCCTGCTCTGGCGCGTCACCGTCATTCATGACGGCGCGGCCTACGAAGGCTGGGTCAGCCTGCTGGACGGCGACACCCCGCCGACGCTGGCACCCTGGCCACTGGGCGATGAATGGCAGGGAACTGCGCAGCGGACGCAGGATGGCCAGCGCCTCTCCTGGTTCAGCGGCCCGTTCCTGCGTTACCAGACCCGCCGCGAGGCGGGCAGAGAAAGGCTCCTGGCCACCGACCTTCGCCTGGGCGTGCCGGGAGCCCACCCGTTCACCTTCTCGATTGCCGAGCGCGAGGATGACGGCCGGTGGCGGCCGGTGACCAGCGAGCGCGCGGGTTCGGCCCGACCGGACCGGGCCGTCATGCAGCGTCTGCTGGCGCGAATCACCTCGTCCCGGGTCGAGCCGATCACCGCCCCCGACTGAAACGAGAGCCGCCCGCTACATCGGTAGCGGGCGGCTCGGGTCGACGCTGGAGCGCGGTTCGACGATCAGAAATGCGAAGCGACGTAGTGGCCGATCGCCTGCTTGGCTTCGGTCAGGGACTGATGCTTGCGATCGTCGCCCATGTTCAGGCCTTCGGCATAGATGGCGTCGACCTCCTTGATGCCGATCAGGCCCAGCATGTGCCTGAGATGTGGCGTTTGCGAGTCCATCTCGGTGCCGGCGTACATGCCACCGCGGGCGGCCAGAATCAGCGCCGACTTGCCCTCCAGCAGCCCTACCGGGCCATTGGCGGTGTACTGGAAGGTCTTGCCGGCGCGCAGGATACGGTCGAACCATGACTTGAGCTGACTCGGAATGCCCAGGTTGTAGAGCGGCACCGCCAGCACCAGCACATCACAGGCATCGATCTCGGCCAGCAGTTCGTCAGACACCTGGGCCAGTTGCCGCTGCTCGTCACTGCGCTCGGAGGGGTCGGTCATCCAGCTCGTCATTTCGGCGCCGGTCAGGTGTGGCAGCGGCTGCTCGACCACGTTGCGCTCGGTCAACTCGACGTCCCGCCCCTGCAAGGCGTCCTTGAACGATGCTGCCAGCACTCGGGACTGGCCACCCTCGCCGAAGAGGGAACTGGTGATGAGAAGAACACGTCGTGTCATGAAGCCGTCTCCACTATTGAAGTCACACCCAATCAAGATGCCGTCGATGAGCGGCAAGCGTTGCAGGGATTATTCGTTGCACTTCATGAAATAAAAACCGCTAAAAATAGCATCAATCGTTCGACAATTTCGTTCGTTCTCCCCTCATGGGCCGGGTCGCTCAGCGGCTGGCCTCCACGCCCTGCCCACAGCCCTGGAACTCGCGCGCTCCATAGCGCAGCGTCACCTTGACCGGCCACGGCTGACCATTCATGTCATCGAAACAGGCGCCGGCGCGGAGATCGAGTTCCATGGGGTATCGGCCGCTGTCGCTGACCAGCACCATGCGCGCGTCACCTCCGTTCTTCACCGAGGCGACCCGGTAGTCGAACGTATCGGTAGCCTGGCCATAATCGGACACCAGCGTCAGCGAATGGCTATTGCGATCTAGCGAGACGTTCCAGCCGGGCTCGTTACCGCTGGCGTAGAAGATGGTGTCCGGATGCGCCTTGCGCGTCGTCGTCGGGCGCTCGCTGGCCAGCGTGCAGACCAACCGGCCGTTGTCGCTCTCGACACGGGCATCGCGCCCCTGGCGCCAGAACGAAACCCCGCCGAGTTGGTAGCGGGAGCCGGCGCCCACCACGGCGCTCGGCAGTTCGGTCTCCCCCAGCGCGGTCCACAATCGCAGGCGCCGATCATCGGGCGTGGTGGTGACCAGATCCTGGGATGGCGTGCAGCGCCAGGCAGTGAACGTCTCGCCACCGTCGGCGAAGAAGGCACTCGGCATCAGCGGTGACTTGAGCGCAGCCAGGCCTGACGACGGCGCGGCGGACGTCACCCCTTGCTGGGTTCCACCGGCACAGGCCGTGAGCAGAAGCGACGCGGCCGACAGGGCCAGCCAGCGAACCGAGAGTCGATAACGAGGGATGAAGGCGCGGCGGTCTTTGCCAGCCTGGAGCGCATTGGGCATTTGCAAGGTTCCCGAGAGATGTCTGAACACGGATAGCCATCATAAAAAAGCGCCGCGGGATCGTCCCGCGGCGCAACGCTCAGCCTAACATGCCAGGCACGCTGGCGGGCCAGACCATGAACCCGTTCATCGCTCGATGCTCATGCGTAACGCTTGCGCAGCTCGTGGGCCGCTTCGACCATGTTGGCCAGTGCGGGCTCCACTTCTGCCCAGCCACGCGTCTTGAGGCCGCAGTCCGGATTGACCCAGAGTCGCTCGGGCGCGATCTTCTCCGCGGCCTTGGCCATCAGGTCGACCATCCAGGCGCGCTCGGGAATGTTCGGCGAATGAATGTCGTAGACGCCGGGCCCGATCTCGTTGGGGTAGTCGAAGTCCTGGAACGCATCCAGCAACTCCATGTCGGAGCGCGAGGTCTCTATGGTGATGACGTCGGCATCCATGGCCGCGATGGCGCCGATGATGTCGTTGAACTCGGCGTAGCACATGTGGGTGTGGATCTGGGTCTGGTCGGCGGCGACGGCAGCGCTCAACTGGAAGCACTCAACCGCCCAGTCGAGATACGCCTGCCACTCGGCCTGGCGCAGCGGCAGCCCCTCCCGCAGCGCCGGCTCGTCGATCTGAATGATGGCGATACCCGCGTGCTCGAGGTCGGCGACTTCATCGCGCAGTGCCAGCGCAATCTGTCGACAGGTCTCGGCGCGCGGCTGGTCGTCGCGTACGAACGACCACTGCAGAATGGTGACCGGGCCGGTCAGCATTCCCTTCATCGGCTTGTCGGTGAGCGACTGGGCATACTGGCTCCAGCGCACCGTCATCGCCTCTGGCCGCGCCACGTCGCCAAAGATCACCGGCGGCTTGACGCAGCGTGAACCGTAGCTCTGCACCCAGCCGTTCTGGGTGAAGGCGAAGCCATCGAGCTGCTCGCCGAAGTACTCGACCATATCGTTGCGCTCGGCTTCACCGTGCACCGGCACATCGAGCCCGAGCTGCGCCTGGCGCTCGACGACCATTGCGATCTCTTCCCGCATGCGGGCCTCGTAATCGGCCACGTCGAGGGTCCCCTTCTTGAAGTCGCGGCGTGCCGCGCGGATCTCCTGGGTCTGCGGGAAGGAGCCGATCGACGTGGTCGGGAACAGCGGCAGGGCGAGTCGCTTCCGCTGGGCGCTCGCTCTTGTCGCATAGGCGTTGCCACGGCGCGTGTCGGCGGCGACCACCCTGGCCAGACGCTCGGCGACCCGGGGCTTGTGGATGCGCCGCGATGCTCGGCGCGCCGCCACGGCCTGGTTGGCCTCCTCCACCCGCTGGCGGTCCGTCGCCGTTTCGTTGCCGTCGAGCACGTGGGCGAGCGTCACCACTTCACCCAGCTTCTGCCGCGCGAAGGCCAGCCAGCGCTTCAATTCGGAATCGAGTCCGGTCTCGTTGTCCAGGTCGACGGGGACGTGAAGCAGCGAGCAACTCGGCGCCAGCCACAGGCGGTCGCCCAGGCGAGCCTTGGCGTCCGCGAGCTCGCCGGCGAGTCGGGTGAGATCGGCACGCCAGATGTTGCGGCCATCGATGGCGCCTACCGAGAGCACCTTGTCGGATGGCAGCCTGTCGAGCACCGCGCCCAGTTGCCGCGGCGCCCGCACCACATCCACGTGCAGCCCCTCGACCGGCAGCGCGGTGGCCAACCCCAGATTGTCGCCGAGACCGCCGAAGTAGCTTGCCACCAGCAGCTTGACCGGTGTCGACTGGAGCGTGGCGTAGGCCGACTCGAAGGCGCGCTGCCAGTCGCCCGGCAAGTCCTGCACCAGCGCCGGCTCGTCGAGTTGCACCCATTCGACGCCCGTGCTTGCGAGGCGACTCAGGATGTCGTTGTAGGTCGCGACGAGCTCGCCGAGCAGCGAGAGGCGTTCGAGCCCGTCGCTCTTGGCCTTGGATAACCACAGCCAGGTCACCGGGCCGGTCAACACTACCTTGACGGGGTGACCTTCGGCCCGGGCTTCCGCGACCTCGTCGAACAGCCGCTCGCTTGCGATGCGGAATGTCTGTCCCTGATAGAGCTCCGGCACCAGGTAGTGGTAGTTGGTATCGAAGTACTTGGTCATCTCGCAGGCCGCTGCCGGCTCGCCGCTGGGCGCGCGGCCACGTGCCATCCGGAAGCCGGTATCGAGATCGACCTCGCCGCCGCTGTGACCGAAGCGCGGCGGAACGGCGCCGATCATCACCGAGACATTGAGCACCTGGTCGTAAAAGGCGAAGTCACCCACCGTCACCAGATCCAGGCCTGCGTCGACCTGATCCTGCCAGTGCGTTTTGCGAAGGCGCGCACCTTCCCGCTCGAGTCCATCGCGGTCGAGCTCGCCCCTCCAGTAGGCCTCGACGGCTTTCTTCAGCTCGCGATGGGCACCGATTCTCGGGTAGCCCAGAGTATGCACCAGCGTGGTCATGTGTGGGGTCTCTCAGCGTTAGCGGTTAGAATGGTGAAGATCATGGCTTGGCGGGCAGTGTCCCCGGCGACACATCCTGAATCAAACGCGTTTACCTAATCCTCAACGTGAGCAAAATTCATAGCATGCTCGAACTCCGCCACCTCCGCACGCTGATCGCCCTGCGCGATACCGGTTCCCTGGTCGAAGCGGCGGAGCGTGTCCACCTGACCCAGTCGGCGCTGTCCCACCAGATCAAGGATCTGGAGTCGCGCCTCGGCATGCCGCTGTTCACGCGCAAGACACGTCCGGTGTCGTTCACGCGTGCCGGGGAACGCCTGCTGACACTGGCCGAACAGGTTCTGCCTCAGTTGCGTCTGGCAGAGCGAGACCTGGCTCGGCTGGCAGGACACGAACAGGGACGCCTGCACATGGCGATCGAGTGCCACAGCTGCTTTCAGTGGCTGATGCCGACGGTCGACCACTTTCGCAATCACTGGCCGGAAGTCGAGGTCGACATCCCCAGCGGCCAGAATTTCGACCTGCTGCCCGGCCTGACCCGCGAAGTTCTCGATCTGGTCATTACCGACAATCCCGAGCCGCTGCCGGGTGTGCATTACGAACCGCTGTTCCGCTACGAGGGCTTGCTGGCAGTGGCCAAACAGCACGCCCTGGCCACCCGAAGCTGGGTCGAGCCATCGGACTTGATCGAGGAGACACTGATCGTCTACCCGGTGGACCACTCCCGGCTGGACGTCTTCACCCAGTTTCTCGACCCGGTCAGCGTGCGGCCGAAGGAGATCCGCAGCGCGGAGCTGACGGTGATGATGATGCAGTTGGTCGCCAGCGGTCGGGGGGTATGCGCCCTGCCCAACTGGGCACTGACCGAGTATCTGGAGCGCGACTACGTCAAGGCGTTGCCGCTGGGCAAGGAAGGGGTATGGAGCACGCTGTACGCAGCGATCCGAGAGGAAAACCTGGCGTTGCCCTGGATGGAAGACTTCATTCGCACCGCGAGAGACACGTCATTTTCGGTGCTTAGCGGCATCAAGCCGGCAGTCACGGAACCCGCCTGAACGACGAGCCACGAGGCGGGCGCGGAAGCGCGTGCCGGCGCTGGCTCCTCAGGACGACTCCTCGTCGAAGGTCAGCGGATGAATCGCCTCCCGCCCATGGAGCGGTAGCAGCAGGCTGAATCGGGCGCCTCCCAGGCTGGCGCTGCGATCGACCACGACATTGCCTCCGTGCCAGGCCATGATCTTCTGCACGATGGAAAGCCCCAAACCGTAGCCGCCGGAGCGGCGAGTGCGGCTATCGTCCAGCCGGGCGAATGGCTTGAAGATGGCGATCCGCTTTTCTTCCGGCACCCCCGGACCATCGTCCTCGACATCGATCCGGACGGCCCTCGGCTCGCGGTGGACCGTCACCATGACCCGGGATTCGGCATGGCGGCAGGCATTGGCGACCAGGTTCTGTACCGCGCGCTGGAGGTAGCGCGGCTCCGCTTCCACCTCGAGTTCCTCGCCATCGACCACGCCGAGTTCGAGATGCGGATGCAGCGGGCTCAGCGTGTCCAGCACTCGCCAGGCAACCGCCCGGCACTCCATGCTCTCCGTCTTGAGCGTGACGCCTTGCGCGTTCTCGCTGTCGAGCTTGGCATAGGTGAGGATCTCGTCGATCAACCGGTCGAGTTCGGATATGTCCTCGTCGATCCCCGCCAGCTGGCGCTGGGCGCTTTCATCCTTGCTGAGATCCTCGAGCATCTGGACCGCGAAGCGAATGCGGGCCACCGGCGTGCGCAACTCGTGGGAAACGGCACGAATCATCTCCTGCTGGCTGCGCAGTAGCGACTGGACCTGCGCGGCCATGCCGTTGAGCGCCATGCCCAGCCGGCCGACGAAGTCGTTGCTGTCGACCCGCACCCGCGAGTTGAGATGCCCGGCGGCAATCCTCGTCGCGGCGCGTTCCAGCCGCCCCACGCGCCCTTCGACACTCCACACGATGAGATAGATGGCCCCCGCCAGGGTCAAGAGCACCATGATCAGCAGCGCCAGCGCCAGCGATAGCGGCATCGACTCGAAACTGGGCAGTGGACCGATTCGCAACCAGCGATCCGGACCGACTCGGGCGTGGATATAGAGCGCACTGAGACCCGTTTCGAGACGCACCACCACTTCGCCGGCGTCGAGGCGCGTCGCCTGGATGGGGTCGACATCCGTCGGCGGCGAGGTGTAGAGACCGAGCGGCACGTGGAACTGCCGTGTGACCCGCTCGAAGCGTCGAGCCTGGATCTCGTCCGTCTCGCCACTGAGCCAGCTTCGCAGCACCTCGGTAATGCCGCGCAGCTGCATCTCGTTGAGACTGTTGATGCGCGCCGCCAGCACCCACTGGGAGTGCGGCAACTGGTAGAGAGAGCGCCAGCCCTTGTCGGTCGACTCGATGACGGGCCGGTTCTCGCGCAAGCGGGCCCGCTCGAAGTAGTTGAGCGAAAGCTCATCGAGCTTGAACAGCCCCAACGGCATGCCCAGTGTCGATGCCATTGATGCCAGCCAGTCGTTGCGCTGCGCCAACGGTTGGCGAGAGACGAGATCGGAAAGCAGCGCCAGCGGACCGCTGACGAGGTTCTCCCGATAATGTTCCTGGCGCACCTTGTCGACCATCAGGAACCCGAGCAGCACCAGCGCGAAGGTGATGACCAACGCCGCCAGCAACGACACGTAGAACCGAAAGAATGTGCTGTCGGTAAAGGAACGACGCATGATGAATCTCGCGCGGCAATCGGCTTCGTGGATGGCCAGAAGGCTAGTTTCGCCCGTCTCCACGAAGAGACGGGGGCCTGCTGCAGGAGGCGATCGATATCCGCCGTGCGGTACCCGGGATCCCGCGCTCGGTCGGCTTCACGACGACTTGCCCATCGTTCCCGCCTGGCATGGCCGGCCGAGAGACGATAGCCGTGATCGCGTGGGTCCTGACCGAGAAAGCCCGGCAATCTGCCGGTTCACGGCGCGGGAGACCCGAGCGGATACCGTTGTCGGTTCGCTTCAGCTATCCCTGACGAATAGATACCCTTTGCTCCGCACGGTCTTGATACGATGGGGGTGGTTGGGGTCGTCACCGATCTTGGGACGAATCCGCGAGACGCGCACGTCGATGGAGCGATCCTGTCCATCGTATTTGATGCCGCGCAGTTGGGAAAATATCTCTTCCCGGGTCAACACCCGGCCGGCGTTGTCAGCCAGTAGCCAGAGCAGGTCGAACTCGGCGCTGGTGAGATCGACCCGCTCCTCCTCCAGCCAGGCTTCGCGAGTGGCGCTGTCGATGACCAGATTGTCGAACGTCAGGCGGGTCGCTCCGCTGGAGGAGACCAGGCTGTCGGCGCGGCGCATCAGCGCTCTCATGCGCGCCAGCAGCACCCTGGGCTGAACCGGCTTGGGCACGTAGTCGTCGGCGCCCATCTCCAGGCCGAGGACCTGGTCCATGTCGTCGGTGCGAGCCGTCAGCATCAGGATGGGCCCGGCATAGTGCGGTCGCGCCCGCCGGCAGATGGACAGGCCATCCTCGCCGGGCAGCATCAGATCGAGGATCACCATGTCCGGCTGCTCCTCGACAATACGCTCCACGCCATGCGCGCCATCATGCTCCAGCCCGACCTGGAACCCGTTGGCCTCCAGATACTCACGCGTCAGATGTGCCAGACGCTCGTCGTCTTCGATGATCAATACGCGATCTTGATGTGCAGTGCTGTCCAAGCTGTCATCCATCCCTTTGAGTTGGCCTCGAAACCCTGCATACCGGTGTTCATTTATTCTGTGGCAGCTCACGCAATCACGGTTCAGCGACTGCATTATTGGCTGGCCATCATGGTACTACTGTCTCTGAAAACCGACTTCGAAAACAAAGACTGACGCTACGCTTAAAAACAGAACATAGCGAATTAAACAGCATCATACCCGAATTATTCCCTTTGTAACCCAGTATCGCTGGCGGCCAAAGTACCTTGGTTCGGAATCCTCCAGGCGCGCGCCGCCATCATGCCCGTTGCGACGCGGTACCTGATGTTGCAACGGGCAGATTCCGTCGCACGAGATCAGTAAGTCAGGCGTCCGTAGAGTTCGCCAAAGGCGCGCATGACGTGGCGTTGATAGGGTGGTCGCTGCTGCAGCCGTCGATACCACGCTTCCACGTTGGGCAGCGACGGTCGCGGTATCTCGAGTTCAAAGTAACGATAGAGCGTGGTGCCGGCCGGAATGTCGGCCAACCCCAGCCGATCTCCGCTGAGGAACGGACTCTGGGCCAGGCGCTCGTCGAGGATGCGGTAGAGCCGGTCGCACTTGGCCAGCGAACGTTCGATGGCGACATCGTCGTGCTGGTCGCCCGGCGTCCGATAGAAGCCCCAGAAGATACCACCGAAAAAAGCCGGCTCCAGCTCGGAAAGCGACCAATCGAGCCAGCGATCGATCAGCGATTGGGCTGCCGGAGAGGCGCGCCGAAAATCCTGTCCGCCATGCGCCGAAGCCAGGTAGCGAAGGATTGCGTGCGTTTCCCAGATGATGGTCTCGCCGTCCTCGATCACGGGAATCCGACCATTGGGATTCATCGCCAGGAACGCCGCGTCGCCCAGGCCGCCCTGCTCGCCCCCCGCCGGTCGATGGCTGTAGTCGAGTCCCAGTTCGTCAGCCAACCACAGCACTTTCTGGACGTTGTATGAGCTTTCACGCCCCCAGATCGTCAACATCGTTCGCCCCTCCTGTTCACGGCCCGTCTCTCGCGCCGTCTCGACCTCCGTTGCCCATCGCCAACCTCAGCGGCTCAAATCCACGTCCCGGGTCTGCCCCTCGCCGAGTTCGATCTGCTTGATGATGATCGGACTGCGCGAGTTGCCACCGGGAAGCAACACGCTGCCGGCGACATAGAAGACTCCGGAGGGGATGCCGCGCACGACGAAGTAGCCGTTGTCGTCGGTCTTGGCGTAGTGCGTATATTCCCGGGCCCGTGGGTCGGCAGGTTCGATCTTGCGCCCCGAGAGCGCCACGTCGGCGGCTTCGGCGGCGTAACGGGTCGCGGGCGCTACCGATACCGTCTCGTCGGCGCCGATCAACGTCCGGCCATCGGAGGTCTCGTAGGTCAAGCGCCCCTGCACGGCAGAAGTCCCCTTTTTCTCCAGCTTCGCGTACTCGTCGGCCGGAAAGGGAATCTGGCGCTTCACCACGGCCTCGTCGCTGCCGGAACCACCGAAGATATCGGGCATCTGAAACGATCCCGTCGACAGGCTCTCGCAGCCCGCCAGCACCAGCGTCATCGTCAGCGCCATGACGCCAAGCCGAAGATTTCCCGCCACCATCGATTCTCTCCTTGAATGATTGACACTGGTCGTCAGCGTCACACGCCCCATCCTGCCCGCCAATCGGGCAACAAGTTCGCAAGCCGTCACCAACCCGATGACGGCATGCCGTTCGCTTACGGCAGCGCGTAAGCAACGACATAGTCTCCCATGCGGGAGCCGAAAGTCCCGTGCCCACCAGCCGTGACGACCACGTACTGGCGGCCGTCCGCGCCGCGGTAGGTCATCGGCGTGGCCTGTCCGCCTGCGGGGAGCCGCGCTTTCCAGAGTTCGCGACCACCGGTCAGGTCGTAAGCCCGCAGATATTGATCCAGCGTGCCGCTGAGAAAGCTGACGCCACCGGCGGTGGTGATCGGCCCGCCCAGCGCCGGGACGCCGACGGCCAACGGGATCGGTAGGTCGAACGGCATGCTGTCTCTCGTCGTGCCGTTGCGATGCCGCCAGACCACTTCATGACTGCCGAGATCGATTCCCGCGACCTGGCCCCAGGGCGGCGCCTGGCAAGGCAGGCCGAGTATCGACAGGAATGGCCTCAGTTCGACGGCATATGGCGCCCCGTGATTGGGTCGAACGCCCTGTTCGCTGGCGGACGACGCCGGATTCCCCTCGCCGTCGCGGGGGATCAGACGCGAGACGAAGGCGAGATAGTTGGGGCTGGTGAACATGGCCTGACGCGCCGGATCGACGGCCACCCCGCTCCAGTTGAAAACGCCGACATTGCCGGGATAGGCGAGACTTCCCTTCAGCGATGGCGGCGTGTACTGCCCTCGATAGTCGAGGGAGTGGAACTGGATGCGGCACAGCATCTGATCGATCGGCGAGGCGCCCCACATGTCGCTGCCGGTGAGTGGCGGCGGCAGCAGGTTGAGTGTCGAACGCGGCTGGGTCGCCGCGGTGAAGTCACCCTCGACCGCACCGCTGGGCGCCTTGACCTCCTCGATCGGCACGATCGGCTCCCCGGTCCGCCGGTCGAGCACGTAGAGGCTGCCCTGCTTGGTCGGTTGAATCACCGCCGACAACATGCCATCGGGCGTCTGCAGATCAAGCAGGACGGGCTGCGCGGGGGTATCCATGTCCCAAAGGTCGTGGTGGACGAACTGTCGTCGCCAGCGGACTTCGCCGGTGGCGAGATCCAGCGCCACCAGTGCCGCGCCGTAGGTCTCGTCGTTCTCGTCGCGATCGGCACCGTACTGGTCCGGCGTGGCGTTGCCGGTCGGCAGATAGACCAGCCCGAGGCGCTCGTCGACGCTGAACGGCGCCCAGACATTGGGGGAGTTGCGAGTATAGGTCGCCTCGGGCGCAATGGGAGTGGTGGCTTCCGGATTGCCGCTGTCCCAGTTCCAGACCAGCGCCCCCGTACCGACATCGTAGGCCCGAACGACCCCTGAGGGCTCGTCGGTGGAGCCATTGTCGGTGACGTGACCGCCGACGATGACCAGGTGCTCGGTGACCACCGGCGGCGACGTGGTGTAGTAACCGCCGGGCGCGAAATCGCCGATGTTGCGCGTCAGGTCGACCTCGCCATCGATCCCGAAACCGGGACAGCGCTCGCCGCTTTGGGCGTCCAGCGCGATCAGCCTGGCATCGGCCGTCGGCACGAAGAGTCGTCGCGGGCACATCACGTCCGTCTGACTAATCGACGGCACCCGCGGCACGACGGGCCCTTCGTCACCCACGGCAGCGCCATCCTCGGTCGCAACGCCACTCCCAGCCATGTCGGCGTAATCGGACACGTCGTAGTAGGCAATACCTCGACAGGTCATGTGCGCCCAGCCAGAGAAGTCGTCGGCGCCCATCCTGCTGAGCTCGGGGTCGAAGGTCCATCGGACGTCGCCGGTTTCCGGCGCCACCGCCATCACTCGGCTATGGGAAGTGCACAGGAATAGATTGCCGCCCACCTTCAGCGGCGTGTTCTCGTTGGTCATCTCCGGTGGCGAGGTGGACGTCGCGATGTCACCGGTTCGAAGGCGCCAGGCTTCCTGGAGCCTGCCGACATTCTCCGGCGTGATCTGGTCGAGGGACGAATAGTGGGTACCGGCATTGGTGCCGCCGTAGGCGGGCCAGTTCTCTCCTGCCACCTGCGCCTCGTTGATCACCTGCGCCCTGCGTTCGGGATCGAGTCGTCCCTCGATGATGCCCGGTGCGGTGAACTGCGCGACCACCGCAACCCCGATCGTCAGGCCGACGGCCAGCGCCAGCGCGCCGCTTCCCAGCGGCGAGGCCAACGGCCTTCTCCACCACGGCAACAGCAGCAGGATCCCGAGCACGCAGGGTAGCGCGACCCGCGGCACCAGTTGCCACCAGTCGAGCCCCACCTCCCACAGCGACCAGGCCAGGGTCGCCAGCAGTACCAGCGCATAGAGCGGCAGTGCCGCCGGATGGCGACGAATCAGCAACCCGCCGCTGGCCAGTAGCCCGAGACCGGCGAGCAGATAGTAGCCGCTGCCGCGCAGGACGATCAGCCAGGCCCCGCCCACGACCAGAATCAGCCCCACGACCACCATGACGGCGCCCAGCACCCAGGCGGCGAGCCGATACGGTTTGCGTGCGCTCATATTGATGGCACTCCCTCGCTGGCAAGCTTCCCCGTGGGGACCTCGATGTCGCTCGTGTCCGGGGGCCTTTCTCCGACACCGCCGAATCTCCAGTATGGCTCAAATCAAGGGTCGGGCGGACCGACGATCATCTGACTGCCGCGTATCTGGATATCGAACCGGCCCAGAAAGCTCATGCCGAGCAGCACCACGTCGTCGCCGATACCGGCATGGATCGAACCGGGCACCTGTCGGGCGATCAGGCCCCCCAACCTCACACTCTCCAGCGTGGCCAGATTGCCACTGACGCGACCGTTGGCCGTGGTGAACATGACCTCTGGCCCGGGTTCGATCTGCAAGGTGCGAGCGAGAGACTGCGAGAGCGAGACGTAGGTGGCCCCGGTATCGATCAGGAACGTCACCGCCTGGCCATCGACCTCCCCCGGCGCCACGAAATGACCCTGCCCATTACGCTCCAGGGTGACCGGCGCCTGATCCGCGAACGTCGCGGTCGCCAGTTCCGCGTTGGGATGACTACGCCGCTGCTCCACCCCACGAAACCACCAGCCCGCCAGCAGCAGCAGGAGCACCCAGAACAGCACCATCATGCCGACGCCGGTGCGGCGGACACCTCGAGCGTCGTCATCCATCGCGATCGGCCGGCGACTGCAGCCGGATCGCGCCGTGCCAGGGCGCCTCCGGCGACAGCGTCCGTCCTCGCTGGAGCACATCGAGACGCCCCTCGCGAGCCAGCTCGCGCGAACTGGCCCGCACCGGCGCCATCAGCGGGCGCCAGTCGTCATCCAACTGGCGTGCGACCTCCGAAGGACAGAAGGTCTTGGCGGGACCGCGCGATTCAGCCATCGCCAGGATGGCGCGTCGCAGCGCCGCCGGATCGGGTGACGACGCCATGACGACTCAGCGCAGGTCCGGATTGAGCGTATAGGTCCCGGTGACGCTGGATTCGGCCAGTACGTGACCGGCCATCGCCTCGCGGACCTGCTCCCCGGTGAACTCCCCCGCCAGCCCCAGCGTCGGAACGTCCAGCGCGAACAGGCTGAACGTGTAGCGGTGGACGACCTCGTCGTTCCACGGCGGACAGGGACCGTCGTAGCCACCGTAGACACCCGCCATGTCGGGATCGCCGGCCAGGAACCCGGTGTAGCCGTTGATGCCGCTGATCCCCTTGGCGGTCTGTCCCGGTGGTTTCCCCTTGGGTACCACGCCGTCGGCCATCTCACCTTCCTCCAGCAGGTTGACCTCCGCCGGAATGTCGACCAGCACCCAATGATAGAAGTCGACTCGCGGCAGTTCCGGCGGCAACGTCTTGCCTTCCTGGTTGACGTCATCCGCCACGCCGGGAACGTCGGGGTCGGTCACCAGCATCACGAAGCTCCGCGTCTCCGATGGCGCATCCAGCCAGCGCACTTCCGGGTTGCGATTGTCGCTGAGGCGCATGTGCTGCTCCGGATCCGGGACGGCAAAAGCGAAGGTCGCCGGAATCGGCTTGCCCTCCTCGATACCCTTGATGGTCAGACGCATGGACTACTCCTCTCGGTCGGAAAACAGGATCGAATGGAAGCGAACGTCTCGTCACTATCGATGACAAGCACATCCGCGAGAGATACCGACAACCTTAGGTCCCTGCGAGGTTTTTGTCATGACCGAAGCCAGCGACGGCGTCGAGCGGGCAGGTTAGCGACAAAACGAGATACCTCGCATGCCGAGATGAAAATGGTTGGCATGGGCGGCGTTGTACTCGGGCCCCAGGGTGGTTCCGAAGTAGTGGCAGGCACCCTGCTGGGCCTCCTCGAGGAACCGGCCGCGTTCGCCACCGTCCCGCCAATCGTCGAGCACGCTGATACTGCGACCATCCTCCAGCCCGAAGGCGGCGACGTCCAGCGCCGACGCCGTGGCATGATCGCTTCGTCTCGCGTTCTCCCGATGGTAGATGTTGCGGCAGGCGAAGGAGCCATAGTGGCGGACGCTGGCGACCCGCTCGCCGAAGATCCGCTGCGACAGCGGTTGCAACTCGTGCTGCTCGTACAGGGTCCAGGCCAGGGCCAAGGGACAACTGGCGACGAAACTGGCATTGAACCGGACCTGGGTGTGGCTCACGCGCACGACGTTCTCCAACGGACAACCGGCGGTCGGCGTGTAGTCCGCAAGGGAGACGTAGCGAATGTCTGGCGCGGTGTCGAGCGCGTCCAGACAAGCGTCGCGATCCCCGGATAGCGCCTTCAGCTTCCAGCGCGTGACTGGTGTTATGGGGTCGCTGACGACCAGTGGCGCCAGCGGATTCCACTCCCGCGGAACCTCCCAGACGCCTTTGTCGAGGGCGACGCCCAACGCGATCAGCACCATATAGAAGAGAGTAGCCGGGGACGGTTTCATAGACCTCGCGAATGGAAGAAGAGATTCGTCATTGGGCGGCAGCGCTCGAAAGCGCCCTTCATGTGCGACAAGACCGTCGGCGTTCAGCGACGTTCCTTGCACCAGGATTCACACTTACCTACCAAATCACCGCTATTCGATCATAGTCATCTATTCTAAGCTTGGTTAACTTGTCGGAACCGCAATGGAGTGCGTTGCTGGCAAGGCTCATCATGGCAGTGCATGTCGTCAGGGAGGACAACAATGCCGGGTTGCGCCAGACACGATGACGTTTGCGGACGCTGCGATGCGCCGCTGGATTTCGATTTCACCATGGCATTCCAGCCGCTCGTCGACCTCGACGAGGGCCGCGTCTACGGCTACGAGTCCCTCGTCAGAGGCCCCGAAGGAGAGCCCGCCGCCGCCGTGCTGGCCAAAGTCGATGACAGGACACGCTATCGGTTCGATCAGGCCTGTCGTGTCAAGGCGATCGAGATCGCCCACCGACTGAACGCGCGGGGCGTGCTGTCGATCAATTTCCTGCCCAACGCCGTCTACGAACCCGAAGCCTGTATCCAGGCAACGCTGGCAGCCGCCGAGCGCGTCGGGTGGCCGGTCAGCCGGCTGTGTTTCGAGATCGTCGAAAGCGAGAGCGTCACGGACCGGCCCCACCTGCAAAATATCGTGGCCAGCTACCGTGCCAGGGGCATGAAGACGGCGCTCGACGACTTCGGCACCGGCTACGCCAACCTCGACCTGCTGGCAGACATCTCGCCCGACATGTTGAAGATCGACCGCCGGCTGATCAGCCACATCGATACGTTACCCCGAAAACAAATCGTGATCCGCCATCTCGTCGACCTGGCGCGCCATCTCGACATCAAGCTGGTTGCCGAAGGCATCGAGACCTTGGAAGAGGTTCGCTGGCTCTATCGGCACGGTATTGCAAGGCAGCAGGGATACTGGTTTGCCCGGCCGGTCGCGGAACAGCTACCCGTCTGCCCGGACTCGCGCTTCGCGCTGGTCAAGGGACGGTACTAGCAGTCGCAGGACGCTCGGCAGCTCTTTCCACCGTACGAACTCACGGTACCCTGGCTCATGGTTGCATCGAAAAGACGATTGTCACGACAGGAACGTCCCTCGGCGCCGGATGGTCTGGACACGCTGGATATCGCGGCACTGATCTACCGGCTCGACAACGGCGTACCGATACTGGTCGACGCCAATGCAACGGCGAAACGCCAGTTGCGCCTGGATGGACGCTTCCCCATGGCCGATCCCTGGCAGTGGCTCAATGCCGGACGGCATCCGGCCGCAGGACGAGATCACCCCGCCCTGCTGAGTGTCGCCTACGACGATTCACGACAATGGCACAGCTTCTACATCCGTCAGCACCGACAGCCGCCGCTGGCCGTGAAGCTCAAGGTTTCCTCGCTCGAGGCGCCTGGCGATACCGAATCCTCACGCCACGTATTGATCGCCATCGGCGAGGTAGCCGCTGACGACGCCGAGCCGAGCCTGCTGCCTCAGCACCAGCCCCAACTGCGTCAGATCCTCGAGAACCTGCCCATGGGCGTCTGCACGATCGATGCGGGCGGATACCTGCGCCAGGTGAATCGCGCATTCTGCGAGTTCTTCGGCTACGCGGAAAGCGAACTGCTCAACGCCCACTTTCGCAAACTGCTCCCCCCGCAGAGCCGACAGGCTGCGGAAAAACGTCATGCCGCCAGCTTTCCCCATGCCTTGAACCGGCGCCATTCGCTGGAGGTGAGGCTTCACGACGGCACCCCGCGCACCGTGATGCTCGAGGACACGGTCAGCCGTGACGAACGGGGTAATCCCCAGCGAGTCGCCTTTCTGGTCGACATCACCCAGCGGCGCGACGTCGAACGTCGACTGGAAGAGAAGAATCGGCGTCTCGAGTACCTCGCGACGCGTGACGACCTGACAGGTCTGCATAACCGTCGGATGGGCGGGGAGTTGCTCGAGCAGGCGCTGGAGCGCGGCAAGCGGGTTGGCGACAAGGTCGCCGTCGCGATGCTGGACCTGGATCATTTCAAGGCGATCAACGATCGCTACGGCCACGCCGTCGGCGACACGGTGCTGAAGGAATTCAGCCATTTCGTCGCCGGCGCGCTGCGCTCCAGCGACACGTTGATTCGGTGGGGCGGAGAGGAGTTCCTGATGATCCTGCCGGGGGTCGATCGCTTTTCGGCACAGGCGACGGTGAACCGTGTGCTGGCCCAGCTCCGCCACCAGGCGTTGAGTACACTGAACCTGCGCGTCAGCTTCTCCGCGGGTGTCGGCGAACACCGCCACCAGACTTCCAAGGGGCTGCTTGAGGAGGTCGATCTGGCACTCTATCAGGCCAAGTCCGCGGGCCGTGGCTGCGTTGCCATCGCACCGGTCCCGGCGTCCCGTCCGGGTCGGTGTCTCAACCGGGCGTTCTCGTCACCGTAGCAGAGCGGCCGGCTCACGGCCGGCCACCCTTCTCTCAGAAGATCGCCCTCACGGCGAGAAACAGCACCGTCGGCGCCAGCAGGATGCCGAGCCCGGTGTAGAACGTCGCGGTCATCGCTCCGTAGGGCACCAGGCGCGCGTCAGTGGCAGCCAGACCCGCGGCCACGCCACTGGTGGTACCGATCAGGCCGCCAAAAATCATCGCCGAGCGCGGATTGTCCAGGCCGATCAATCTGGCCGTCAACGGTGTCGCGATCATGGTGAGAATCGATTTCACCAGACCGGCAGCGATCGACAGCGCGATCACCTCCGAACTCGCGCCCAGGGTGGCACCGGTCACCGGCCCGACGATGTAGGTCACCGCGCCGGCCGCGATGGTGGTGATGTCCACCGGGTCGGTGTAGCCGAAGCCGATCGCCACGGCGGCACCGGCGACGAACGACACCAGCACGCCGAGGAACAGTGCGATCACGCCGCGCAGGCCAGCTTTCTTGATCTCCTGAAAACGCACGCCATAGGCGGTGGCGATAATCGCCAGGTCCCGCAGCATGCCGCCGCCCATCAGGCCGAGGCCGGAAAACAGCGTGACGTCGGAAAGCCCCTTGCTGCCGCCGGTGGACACGCCGCCGACGTATGCCAATGCCAGGCCGATAATGATCGCGATTGCCGAGCCGTGCAGGCGTCCGGCGGTCAGATGTCGACTCAGCCAATAGGCGACGTACATGGTCAGACCGACCACCGCAAACGCAGCGATCAGGTGGTATTTGTCGACCAGAGAGACGATGGAATCGTTCATGTCGGCATCCTCTCTCAGTGACCGCTAGGGGTGGTTGGGGCCGACTCGAGCGGGCTCGCATCGTCGACTTTCTTGCCGGTCAGCACCGGAACCAGTGCCAGCCCCAGCACCACCGCGAGGACGCCGGCGAGGATCGCCACCATGCCTCCGCTGAAGGCCGCGGCCACGTTCTGGCTCGCCGCCATGGCGACGACGATGGGAATGTACATCGCGTTCCAGAAGTTGATGCCACTTTCGGTCGTTTCCGGCAGTTTGCCGCGATCCTTGAGATATCCGGTCACGAAGATCAGCAGCAGCATGGCGATACCCACGCCACCCAGGTTGGCATCGATTCCCAGCAACTGGCCGAGTACGTCGCCGATGATCAGCCCGGCCAGCATGCAGCCGGCCAGGAGTGCTACACCGTAAATCACCATCGTTATCACCTCATGGGGCGTTATTGTCGAGAATGGTCATGATTAGCCCGGCTATCGGAGCTTGGCGTGTGTCGAGACAGCCACTCACGCGTGGCTGTCGTGCCGCGTTACCCACGCGGCGGGGTCAACAGTGAAAAGGCAGGCTACTTGCCGACCGTTTCGGCACTACGGTAGATATCGGCATAGCGGTCGCGCAGCGCGTTCTTCTGCACCTTGCCCATGACGTTGCGCGGCAGGCTGTCGATGAAGAACACTCGCTTGGGCTGCTTGTAGCGCGCCACCTTGTCCTCGAGCGCCGCCAGCACCTGGGATTCGTCGAGCGACTCACCGGGCTTCAGCACCACCGCAGCGGTCACGCCCTCGCCGAGATCGGGATGAGCCACGCCGATGACGGCCGACTCGGCGACCTGCGGCATCTCGTCGATCCACTGCTCGATCTCCTTCGGATAGACGTTGTAGCCGCCGGAGATCACCAGATCCTTGTCGCGCCCAACGATCTGCAGGTAGCCATCCGCATCGATCAGGCCGAGATCGCCGGTGATGAAGAAACCGTCGTCGCGGAACTCGGTGGCGGTCTTTTCCGGCATTCGCCAATAACCCTGGAAGACGTTCGGGCCGCGGACCTCCACCAGCCCCGTCTCTCCGGCCGCCACGCTCTTGCCGCTCTCGCGGTCCGTGATACGAACCTCGCTGCCCGGCAGCGCGAAACCGACCGTGCCCGGACGACGCTCGCCGTCATAGGGGTTGGAAGTGTTCATGTTGGTTTCGGTCATGCCGTAGCGCTCGAGAATGGCATGCCCGGTTCGCTCGGAGAATTCGCGATGGGTTTCCGCCAGCAGCGGCGCGGAACCGGAGACGAACAGCCGCATGTTGGCGGTCGTCGTCCTGTCCAGGCGCGGGCTGGCGAGCAGGCGGGTGTAGAAGGTCGGCACGCCCATCAACACCGTCGCCCGAGGCATCAGGTCGAGCAGTTGCTCGGGGTCGAGCTTGGGCAGGAAGGTCATCGACGCGCCCACTGTCAGAACGATGTTGCACGCCACGAACAATCCATGGGTATGGAAGATAGGCAGCGCATGCAGCAGATGATCATCGGCGCTGAAGCGCCAGGTCTGCGCCAGCGCCTGGCTGTTGGCCGCCAGGTTGCCGTGGCTGAGCATCGCCCCCTTGGAGCGCCCGGTGGTGCCGGAGGTGTAGAGAATCGACGCGAGCTCGTCGGCTTCGAGCTCGGCAATGCTGGTCTCCTCCTCGGCGCGCGCTACCCGCTCCATCAGAGATCCATCGGCCTCGCTGCCCAGGCTCTCGACGGCCGACACACCGCAGCGTCGCGCCAGCTCCCGAGCGGTTTCGATGTCGGCCGGACGACAGACATAGAGCCGCGGCTCGGCGTCGGTCAGGAAATACTCGACCTCGGCTTCGGTGTAGGCGGTGTTGAGCGGCAGATAGACGGCCCCCGTCTGCAGGCAGGCCAGATAGAGCATGATCGCCTGCGGGCTCTTGTCGACCTGGACGACGACCCGATCGCCCCGCTCGACCCCGAGGTCGAGCAGCACCCGCGCCAGCCGCCGCGATGTGGACAGCACGTCGCGATAGCGATACGCCTCGCCACTCGGCGTGTCGATCAGAACCTTGTCTGGGTCGCGCTCGAAGTTGCCGGAAAACTGCAGATACAAGTTGTGATTCATTCCACCTCTCCTGCTTTGAATGCGCGACCGATCAGGCATCGGTGCGGGAGCCATGACGGCAACGTGAGCGCCCCTGCTTGGCATCGCGGCGGATGTCGCTGGTACAGACCACCGTGCCCTCGCGACTGAACGCTTCGTGGTTCTGCTCGATCCGGTCGAGCTCGTAGAGATAGTTGACCATCAGGCCATGGGACTGGCGGCGGCCATTCTCGGACGTGTCGCCGGGCCAGTTGAGCCGATGGAGACTGGCGCCATTGCCCAGATGAAAGCGAGCGACCGGATCCAGCGGCAGGCCATTGTCGCGCTTGGCATCGATCAGATAGTGCGCCCCCAGGCCGCGCACCTCCGGCGCGAGCTTCTCGCGCAGCTTGGGGTTCTCGACCCAGCCTTCGGCATCCAGGCCGTCGGCGACCTCATCGGCCAGCTGGCAGGCACCGCTGTCACGCTCGGCCGCCAACCACTTGGCGAAGCCCGGGACGGGTGACAGCGTCACGAACTTCTCCAGGTTGGGGAGTTCGCGCTTGAGCTCCTGAACCACCTGCTTGATCAGGAAGTTGCCGAACGAGATACCCCGCAGGCCAGCCTGGCAGTTGCTGATGCTGTAGAACGCGGCCGTATCGGCCTCTTCCGGG
Source organism: Salinicola acroporae (assembly GCF_003206615.1). Taxonomy (GTDB): domain Bacteria; phylum Pseudomonadota; class Gammaproteobacteria; order Pseudomonadales; family Halomonadaceae; genus Salinicola; species Salinicola acroporae. The sequence goes on from NZ_PZJW01000012.1 coordinate 121,949, forward strand.
CGCACGTCGTCGCCCCCCTCGAGAATCGTCTGGATACTGTTGGGAATGCCCTTGCACAGCGCCACTTCGACGAAGATCAGCGGCTCGTCTCCCGTGGCCGGGTGAAAGAAGGCGTAGCAGTGACGATCCCCCGGGTCCAGGCGGCGGCGCAGGTCCGACCAGTCGCCGATCGCATGCACGGCCTCGTAGTGAATGATCTTCTCGAGTACCGCCGCGGGCGTGTTCCAGTCAATGCTCTCGAGCACCAGGAAACCGCGATTGAACCAGGAGGCGAACAGGTGCTCGAAGTCGGCGTCCAGCGGGGCCAGTTCGGGATGGGTCTTGAGACAGCGCAACAGGTCCGCTCGCATCTTGACCAGTTCATAGGTGCCGCCGGGGCACAGGTTCAGCCGGCGCAGCAGATGCTGTCTTCGCGGCTCGCAGGCGGAGAACAGTCGCTGCAGACTGGCGTTGTCCCCCGTATCGCGATACGCGGCATAGGCTTGATGGATGGCATCGGGTTCGGCGGCGTAGCGCTCTCCCAGCAGTTGGAAGAAGGCGACGCGATCGCTGTCATCCAGCGAAGCGTAGCGCTCCAGCGCCTCCTGGGCGATCAGGATCTGGGAGGCTTCGCCACCGGGGTGCATCAGGGTCTCGCACACCGAGGTCAATCTCGCCAGACTGCTCGGCTTGTCGCCGCCCTCGCCACCGAACAGGTACTGGCCTCGGGTTCGGCGGCCGATACTGGAGAGCAGATCCTGCAGAAAATTCATGTTGACGTTCATGCCGGCCCTCTCGGATCGGAGGCTGAAGCTTCCACCGGTGCCGCGCGACGTCACCGGTGAGCGTGAACGGAGCGAGACAGCCGACCGGAAACTCATCCGATCACGCGAATCGGAAACCGGCAGTTAACATACATGTCATCGCTCTGTTATATATAACAGTTATGCCCCCGCCGACCGGGTGTCAATATAGGAGAAAGTCTAATATGGCCCGCATCCCGCATGCCCAGCGGCTTCGCGACCTGCTCGAGGATGCCATTGTCGACGGCCATTACGCGCCGGGGGACAAACTGGACCCGGAAGCCCTGGCCAGGGAGTACGACTGCTCGCGCACCCCGATTCGCGAAGCACTGCAGCAATTGGCGGCATCGGGCATGGTGCGCGTCCTGCCGAAACGCGGCACCTTCGTCGCGCAGTTGAGCGTGACCGAGCTGGTCGAGCGGTTCGAGGTCATGGCGGAACTGGAGGGCATGTGCGCCCGGCTGGCGGCGCGCCGCGCCACCCCCGAAGAGCTGGCGGCACTGCATCGTGCCCAGGCGGCCTGTCGGGCGTGCATGCGTTCGGGAGACGCCGACGGCTACTACTACGAGAACGGCATCTTTCACCACCTGATCTACGAGGCCAGCCACAACGACTTTCTGACCCAGGAAGCGGCCCGCCTGCATGCCATCCTGAAACCCTATCGTCGCCTGCAGCTACACGCCCGCCACCGCCTCGCCAGCAGTTTCGACGAGCACGAGGCCATCATGGCGGCACTGGAGAGGGGCGAAGCCGACGCTGCCGAGGCTGCGATCAAGGCCCATGTGCAGGTTCAGGGGGAGCGGTTCAACGATCTGGTGGCGTCAATGCAACGCCTGCAGGCCAGGCGCCGCGAAGGCTAGCGAGTCACGCCACAGGACATTGCCGGCGGCCTTGCACCGACGGCCTCGAGATGGCGGGTCGGGGCCGGTCCGACCTCGGGCGATTCAGAACAGCAGGGTAACGAGCAGCGCGGCGCCGCCGACGATCAGCGCCGTGACCACGAACAGGCTGACCAGCACATCGAGCCATCGGTCGATCCGGGAATCGGCAGACGGCACGTCGCGGCGAGTGGCGCCATGACGCGGTTGTCGGGAAGACTTCAAGGCCGGTGGCATGGATGAGCTCCGCGAGGCTTTATCGTCTTATTAACGGCGGCGTGAGGAAGAAATCCAGTCACAAATTAAGCCGTTTCCCCATTTTTCGCCACCGATGCCGGATTCACCCGGCTCTCCTCCGCGCGTGCCAGCCGTCCGGATCCTGCGACGAAAAACGGCCCCGATCCTCAGGGACCGGGGCCGGGATTCACCACGCCGGCGATCAGCGCGGGTTGATGCGGCGGTTCTTGATATCGGGGGCACGCCGGTAGCGATCCTCTTCGCCCAGCTCCTCGGCCTCGAAGGCATCGGCCCCGACCGGGGTATCGCTATGGCGCCGGTAGAGTGCGGTCAGCATGGCCTTGCGATCGGCGCGCAGCTCTTTCAACGTCACGAATATCATCCCGTAGAGGATGAAGGTGAAGGGCAACGCCGCCAACACCGAGGCCGACTGCAGCCCTTTCAGTCCGTTCTCGCCCCCGGCGGAGAGCAGCGTCAGGCAGATCGCCGCGATCAATACCCCCCAGATGATACGTTTCATCAACGGCGGATTGAGCGAGCCGTTGTCCGTCATCTGCGACACGATGTAGGTCGCCGAATCTGCCGACGTCACCAGGAAGATGAAGATCAGGCAGAGTGCGACGACCGACAGCACGTTCGAGAACGGCATCAGGTCGAACATGCGGAACAGCGCCGACGTGATGTTGTCCGCCGTTGCCTGGGCAAGACCTGCGTCGCTGTTCATCTCCATCTGGATGGCGGCACCGCCGAAGATTCCGATCCACAGGCAAGCCAGCAGCGGCGGTACCACGAGCACCCCGAAAACATACTGTTTGATGGTTCGCCCGCGCGAGATTCGCGCCACGAACGTTCCCACGAACGGTGACCAGGCAATCACCCAGGCCCAGTAGAAGATGGTCCAGTTCGAGGCCCACTGACTGTCATCGTAGGGCGACATCCGCAGACTCATGCCGATGAAGTTCTGCAGATAGTCGCCGATGCCCAGCGTGATGGTCTCGAGAATCGCGATGGTCGGCCCCGTGAACAGGATGTAGAACATCAGCGCGAAGCAGATGATCAGATTGAGGTTGGAGAGGTTCTTGATGCCCTTGTCGAGGCCCGATGTGGCCGAGACCATGTAGCAGATGAACATCGCGCCCATGATGATGAACTGCCACATCATGTTTTCGGGCACGTCGAACACCGAGTGCAGGCCACCATTGATCTGCAGCACCGCCAAGCCGATGGAGGTCGCCACGCCCATCACCGTCGCGACGACCGCGAAGATATCGAGGACCGGCCCGAGACGGCGCAATTTCGGGCGTTTCGCGGTGACCGACGACAGCACGTTGGAGACCATGCCCGCCTGCCCCTTGCGAAACTGGTAGTAGGCGATGATCAGACCGACGACCGAGAACGCCGCCCACTGGTGAATCCCCCAGTTGAAGAAGGCGTACTGAATCGCATAACGCGCCGATTCGGCGGACTCCGGTTCCACGTCACCATAGGGTGGCGTCATGTAATGCGTCATGGGCTCCGCCATGCCGTAGAACACCAGGCCGACCCCGAAGCCCGCCGCCAGCAGCATGCTGACCCATGAGAAGAAACCGTAAGTCGGTTTGCTGTCCTGGGGCCCCAGGCGAATCTTGCCGTACTTGCTGAATGCCAGGCCGACCAGAAAAATGACGAACCCGAACACGGAAATCAGGTAGAACCACCCGAAGTAATGTGTGGTCGCCCCCAGTGCCGCATTGGCGATATTTCCGAACCCTGTCGGGAAAATCGCGCCTAAGGCCACGATCGCCGCGATCACCACCGCCGAGACGATGAATACGCCTTGCTTGCCGAGTTTGGGCATGTCGTCCCCTTTTGATTGTGCTGATTTCCTTCGACGTCAATAGTGTAGACGACCCCGCCGCGCTCTGCGGAAGCCCCATCGCCCGCCTGGTCCGAACGGGGGCGAGAGATTCCCCCATCGGGTTCCGGCGTAAGACTTCGTTAAGCCCCTGCCCTTCAAGCTAGCCTCCATCATCTTGTCGGAGGGCTATCGATGTCGGGTTTACCTGCTTCAGCGGCGGATACCGTCTGGCGTGAAAGTCGCGGCGATCGAGAGCGAGCCACGCTCGAGAAATTCATTGCCGACACTTACCGGCAGCAGCATGGTGCGTCGATCGGCCAGTTCGCACCGCGACTCTACGGGCTATGGGAGCGCGATGAATTACAGGCTGCCGTCGGCGTCCGTCGCGCCGATGCCTCCCCGCTCTTTCTCGAGTGCTACCTGGAAACGCCCATCGAGCAGGCGCTCTCCGCGGTGCTGGATCAGCCGGTGGAGCGCACGGCACTGGCGGAGATCGGCAACCTGGCGGCACGCCGCCCGGGCATGACGGTCGCGCTGATTCGCGCCCTGATCGACTCGCTCGTCGCCGAGGAGTGCCGCTGGCTGGCATTCACCGCGACAGCAACGGTGCGCAACGGTTTTCGACGCCTCGGTCTCGACGTTCACCGTCTCGCGGACGCCGACCCGACCCGGCTGGGCGACACCCGAGGAGACTGGGGCAACTACTACCTGCATCGGCCCTGGGTCATGGGTGGCGACCTGATCGCCGCCTGGCATCGTCTCACCCCGAGTCACGGCCGCTCCGCCACCACTACCGTGCCAGCCGCGGCCCCGCATCTCAAGGACATCGATCATGCGTGAGCGATTTCTGGATCATCTCCGAGCGCTGGGAAACGACGATGCGGACCGCATCGCCCTGGAGGACGAAACCCGGTCAATCCGTTATGGCGACCTGATGGCGCTCGTCGACTCCCGGGCACGGCAGCTGCGTCGACTCGGCAGTCAACGTGTGGGTTTGGCGCTGGACAATGGCATCGACTGGGCGCTGTGGGATCTGGCGATGATGCGGGAAGCCATCGTCAACGTGCCACTGCCGGGCTTCTTCACCCCGGCGCAGTTGACCCACCTGGTTGACCAGGTCGGTATCGATACCTTGATCGGGTCCGGACCACTGGCAGGCACGCTGGGTTTCGATGCCACCCCGGAAGCCGACGCCATGCTCTGGCAACGTCGCGGTATCTCGCCACCGCCGGACTTGCCCGTGGGCACCCACAAGATCACCTTCACCTCGGGCACCAGTGGTACGCCAAAAGGGGTCTGTCTGAGCAGCGACAACCAGCTCACCGTCGCCGAGAGTCTCGCGGGTGTCGCCGCTAGCGTCGACGTGCGCCGGCATCTGGCGATACTCCCGCTGGCGACGCTGCTGGAGAACATCGGCGGCATCTATGCGCCGCTATGGCTCGGGGGCAGTATCAGCCTGCCATCGCTGGCCGCACTGGGCTGGCAGGGCGCCAGCGGCTTCGACAGTGCCAGTGGCTGGCGCGTCATCAGCCGCCAGGCGCCGGACAGCCTGATTCTGGTGCCGCAACTGCTGTCGGCGCTACTTACCCGGCAAGGCGATGCCCCCATCGGCTTTGGCCGCTTCTTCGCCGTCGGCGGGGCCACGGTTTCGCCAGCGCTGCTGGCGCGTGCGGAAGCCGCCGGTTGGCCGGTGTTCGAGGGTTACGGCCTCTCCGAATGCGCGTCCGTGGTCACGCTCAATCGTCCCGGCGAACGGCATCCCGGCAGTGTCGGGCGCCCCCTGCCTCATGTCGAGGTCAGACTGGCCGACGACGGCGAAGTGCTGGTCCAGGGCAATGTGATGCTGGGCTATCTGGGTGACAGCGCGCCGGCGCCGACGGTCTGGCCCACCGGCGACCTGGGGCAATGGGATGGCGATGGCCTGAGACTCCGGGGACGTCGTCGCCAGGTCTTCATCACCGCCTACGGACGCAATGTCGATCCAGCCTGGGTCGAAGCCGAACTGACCGCCGAACCCGCGATTGCCCAGGCCTGGGTGAGTGGTGAAGCGCAGTCTTTCAACCGTGCCCTGCTGGTACCGCGGGGCGACTGGGTCAACGATCGCCAGATCGAAGACGCGGTCGCCAGCGCCAATGCCCGATTACCCGATTACGCGCGTGTCTCGCTGTGGCAACGCAGCGCCCCCTTTACCGCACAAAACGGTCTGGCGACCGCCAATGGCCGATTGCGCCGCGACGCCCTGACCGCTCATTACCACACCAGGCTAACCAGCCCGGTCCCTCTATCGACAGATGCATAGGACATCCGTCCACGTCCGAGGAGACGACACCATGTCCCACTACGAAACCTTGCAACAAGCCACCGCTAGTCATCGCCAATGGCTGCTCGATACGCCGGTGATTCGCCAGGCGTTGGAAGGCAACATCACCAAGGAGATCTATCAGGCGTTTCTGGCGCAGGCTTACCATCACGTCAAACAGACGGTGCCATTGATGATGGCTTGCGGCGCGCGCCTGCCTCCGCGACTGGAGTGGCTGCGTGGCGCGCTGGTCGAGTACATCGAGGAAGAGTACGGCCACCAGGAGTGGATCCTGGACGACATTCGAGCCCTGGGCGGCGACGCCGAGGCGGTCGCCAGCGCGACTCCGGCGCCGGCGACCGAACTGATGGTGCGCTACGTCCGCGACGTGATCGCCTATGACAACCCGGTCGGCTTCTTCGGCATGGTGCACGTATTGGAAGGTACCAGCACCGCCATCGCCACCCAGGCCGCCGAGCAGATGCGAGACGGCGCGGGCCTTCCGGCCAACGCCTTCCGCTATCTCGAATCCCACGGCAGCCTCGATATCGGCCATCTGGCGTTCTTCGAAGAGCAGATCAACCGGCTCGACGACCCCGCCGACCTGCAAGCCATCATCGATGCCGCCAACATGGTCTACCGGCTCTACGGTGCCATGTTCCGCAACCTCCGCCAGGACGCCGACGATGCCGTCAGCCACGAGGGCCTGAGCCATGCGCTGGTCTGATCGTCGCATCCTGATCACCGGCGCCAGCGGCGGTATCGGACGCGAACTGGTGACCCTGCTGGCCCAGCGCGGTGCGCGGCTGCTGATCGTGGGGCGTAACGCCAGCGTGCTGAAAACGCTGGCAGCGTTGGCGCCAGACCGCATACACACGCTGTCCGCCGACCTGACGATGCCCGATGATCGCCACCGGGTGGTCGAGATCGCGGAAGAGACGCGTATCGATATGCTGATCAACGCCGCCGGCGTCAATCACTTCGGTCTGTTCGACGAGCAGTCCCCGGTGGCGATCTCGTCGATGGTGGACCTCAACGTGACCGCCACCCTGCTGCTCACGCAAGCGCTGCTACCGCGACTGCTGCACGAGAACAGCGCCTGGATCGTCAACCTCGGTTCCGCGTTCGGCGCCATCGGGCACCCTGGCTATACCGCCTATTGCACGACCAAGTTCGCCCTGCGCGGATTCAGCCAGGCGCTGCGCCGGGAACTGGCCGACACGCCGGTTCAGGTACTCCACATCTCCCCCCGGGCCACCCGGACCAGCATGAACAGTGACCGCGCCGATGCCCTCAATACCGAGCTGGGCAACCACGTGGACGAACCCGTCCAGGTCGCGGCGAGCGTGATCCGCGGCATCGAGACACAGGCTCGTGATCGGCAGCTCGGTTGGCCGGAGTGCCTGCTGGTCAAGTTGAACGGGATCCTACCCGGCATCGTCGACCGCGCGCTCAAGAAACGGCTGCCGACGATCCAGCAGCATGCACGCCGCCCGTCCCCCTCGCCATGATTCGTACACGGAGATCACCATGACAGCACATCGCCCCCTGAAGGTGCTGATTCTCGCCACCGCGCTTGCCACGATGTCGGGAATCGCGCTTGCCGGCAGCCCGCTCGCACTGGCGGCCGAATCCCCGACGGCGTCGGGCGCGGCGTCGGCGACCACGGTCGCCGCGGGTCTGCACGAGCTCCAGAGCCGCTGGGCCAATATCCAGTACAAGACGCCGGAAGCACGGCGTGCCGACGCTTTCGATCAGCTCTACCAGCGCGCTCAGGTCCTGCTCAAAGCGCAACCCGATAGCGCCGCGCTGCATACCTGGGCAGGCATCATCCGAGGCTCCCAGGCCGGTGCGGAGGGCGGCCTGGGCGCGCTCTCCCTGGTCAAGGAGACACGTTCCGAGTTCGAGCAGGCGATATCGATCGACCCGGCGACGCTGGACGGCTCGGCCTACACCAGCCTGGGCACCCTCTATCACCAGGTGCCCGGCTGGCCGCTGAGCTTCGGCGACGACGACAAGGCGCGCGAGCTGCTACGGAAAGGGTTGAGCCTCAATCCCGACGGGATCGACAGCAACTATTTCTGGGCCCAATACCTCCACGACGAGGGCGACGATGCGCAGGCTCGCCAGGCACTCGAGAAAGCGATGGTCGCTGCGCCGCGCCCCGGCCGGGAAACGGCCGACGCCGGACGTCGTCAAGACATTCAGGCGTTGCTGCGGGAGATCTAGACGCAGAATCCTCGTTCGAACCTCCGAGGAACCCGGTGGCAGCGTGGAGATCGACAGCGGGTATCGGTTGCATTCATCGCAACAGCCCTCATGATGGAGATCATGAGGGCGCTAACGAGCGTCCATTCATTTCCTGAAGGGAACGCTCATGTCACGACTTGCCGATATTCCTCTCTCGGTGCTGGATCTGGCGCCGATCACGCGCGACGGCACCGCAGCGGAGACGTTCCGCCGCAGCGTCGATCTGGCCCAGCAGACCGAGCGTCTGGGCTACAACCGCTACTGGCTGGCCGAGCACCACAACATCGATGGTATCGCCAGCGCGGCGACCAGCGTCCTGATCGGTCATATCGCCGGGGCGACCTCGACCATGCGCATCGGCAGCGGCGGGATCATGCTGCCCAACCATCCACCGCTGGCGATCGCCGAGCAGTTCGGCACGCTGGCGACGCTCTACCCGGAGCGTATCGATCTCGGCCTCGGCCGTGCCCCGGGCTCCGACGGCATCACCATGCAGGCCATGCGTCGCGACCCGCGCGCCGGGGTCAATGATTTCCCCGACCGCCTCGACGAACTCCGCCGCTACCTGGGCGATACCGTACCCGGCCAGCGGGTGCGGGCGATTCCCGGTGAAGGCACCCATGTGCCGATCTGGCTGCTCGGTTCCAGTGGCTACAGTGCCCAGCTCGCGGCCAGGCTCGGGCTGCCGTTCGCCTTCGCCGGTCAGTTCGCCCCCGGCTACATGATCGAGGCCCTGCATCTCTATCGCGAAGGCTTCCAGCCGGGGGTGCTCGACAAGCCCCACGCGATGCTCGGGATCCCGCTGATCGCCGCCGATACCGACGAGCGCGCCCGCTTTCTCGCCACCACCCAACAGCAGAAGTTCCTCAACCTGATTCGCGGCAAGAGCACGCGGACCCAGCCACCGGTGGCGGATCTCGACTGGTCGCGCCAGGAGCAGGCCATGGTCGCCCAGAATCTCGGGGCCGCTGTCGTCGGTGGACCCGAGAGCGTGCGCCAGCAACTGGACGAGCTGCTGGCCCGTACCGGGGCCGACGAGATCATGGTCAACACCGACTGTTACGATCACGCCGAGCGGGTGAAGTCCTACGAGATTCTGGCGGAGGTTCAGCGGGCGTCACGATAGTCGTCGCCGCCCGCAACTCTCCAGACTTATTTTGTTTTGGGTTGCTCGGCACTGACGAGGATCCAGCCACCCTCACCTGACCTCTGACGAGGGGACTTAACGCTCGTCCCCTCGCCGCTCCCCTTCTTTTAGCGCCGCAGGATCGCGAAACCCTGGCCCGTCGGAGACCTTCGCCGGGGTCGGCGCACAAAGGACATCCATGTCCTAATGCGCTTCTTGCGACATCCCTGTCGCAAGACCCCGCTACGGCACCTCAGGCCAGCGCGCTCCTGAAGGCGCCACGGTGGTCGGTTCCAATGAGTCCAATGGTGTCATATCGATAAAAAACACCCGGCATATAGCCGGGTGTCTCTGCATCGAGCTTGAAAGAAAAGACTTAGCCCAATCGCTTGGCCAGCAAACCTTCCAGCTTCTTCTGGTCGGCAGCGAAGGTGCGGATACCCTCGGCCAGCTTCTCGGTGGCCATGGCGTCCTCGTTGTGTTCCCAGCGGAACTGCGCTTCGCCGATCGGGTCGAGACGCTTGGCGCCGCTACCCTGATCGGTGATCTTGCGCGTCACTCCACCGTCCGTGGAGGCGAGTTCCTCAAGCAGCGCCGGCGAGATGGTGAGCCGATTGCAGCCGGCCAGCGCCCGGATCTGATCGGTGTTGCGGAAGCTGGCACCCATGACCACGGTGTCGTAGCCGTACTGGCTGGCGTAGTCGCACACGCCACGCACGAACTTGACGCCCGGATCCTCGTCCGGCGCGTAGGATTCGGTGCCGGTGGCCTTCTTGTACCAGTCGGTGACACGACCGACGAAGGGCGAGATCAGGTAGACGCCAGCCTCGAAGCAGGCCCGGGCCTGGGCATCGGAAAACAGCAGCGTCAGGTTACAGTTGATGCCCTCCTTCTCGAGCTTTTCGGCGGCGCGAATGCCTTCCCAGGTCGAGGCCAGCTTGATCAGTACCCGATCCTTGGAGACCCCCTGCTTCTCGTAGAGATCGATCAGGTGATGCGCCTTGTCGATGCTCGCCTTCTCGTCGAACGAGAGCTTGGCCGCCACCTCGGTAGAGACCCGGCCGGGCACCAGCTTGGTGATCTCGGTGCCGATAGCCACCGACAGGCGATCCACGGCTTCCTCGACGCGGGCGTCGACATTGCTGATGTCGGACTTGACCGCCGCCAGTGTCTCGTCGATCAGCGCCTGATAGCCCTCGAGTTCGAAGGCCTTGAGGATCAGGGAGGGATTGGTGGTCGCATCGTGCGGCTGATAGCGACGAATGGCATCCAGGTCGCCGGTATCGGCAACCACCATGGAAAGCTGTTTGAGAGAGTCGAGTTGCTGTGTCATGAATCGCTCCATCGTTGTGGCGTGTGATTGCATCCCGTCGCAATCCTGATTCTGAAAGCATAACACCGATGCGTGGTCATCGCCGTGCCACATACCGGGTTTCCGGTGATCGAAGATCAGGGGCAATTCTGGTCGGACAGGCGGCCTGCCACATTGGCATCCCAGCGGAAAATCACCCATCTGTTCTGTCTCATGAGGGGGAGAGGCGATGATTTCAATGCCCTCACCCGCTGCCATGGGCGAGTCTCAGGCGATGCCATACTCCCGGCTCAGCGCTTCACGATAGCGCCGGTAGATGCCGTCGTAGCTGGCGACAACTTCCGGCCGTGGCCGGGTCAGGGTGTCTTCGTCCAGCCGTACCCAATCCCGGCACAGCTTGTCCAGTGCCACCTCGGAGTCGCGATCGTCACACCAGCGTGCCTGAATGGCGCCGCCGAAGGCGGCAGCTTCGGTGACTTCCGGACATACCACCTCGAGATCGAGCACGTCGGCGACGATCTGACGCCAGACCGGACTCTTCGCACCGCCCCCGACGAGACGAATCTGGGTCGCCTCGCTCGCCAGCGAGCCGAGCAGCTCGAGCCCGTAGCGCAGCCCGAACGTGGCACTCTCTACCGCTGCGCGACACAGGTTTTCCGGCGTGGTATTGAAGCTGGTCATGCCGCTCATGCTGGCCTGTGCCTGCGGCAGCGCCGGCACCCGCTCGCCACTGAAGAAAGGCAATAGGGTGATGCCGCCGGCACCCGGTTCTGCCTTGGCCACGGCGCGATTGAACCCGTCGATGTCGAGCCCGACCAGTTCCCGCAGCGTCGTCGTGGCCGAGGTCACGTTCATGGTGCAGATCAACGGCAGCCAGCCGCCATGACTGGCACAGAAGTTGGCCACCATGGCGTCTTCCGGCACCACCGGTTCACCGGCATGAACGGCGATGGTGCCGGAGGTGCCGAGACTGATCGTGACCCGGCCCGGCTCGATGTTGCCGGTACCGATGGCGCCCATCATGTTATCGCCACCGCCGCTGGAGACGATGACGTCGTCGCTGAGGCCCAGCTCACGGGCCAGGGCCGGCCGCACCTTGCCCACCGCCTCGCGGGAGTCGATCAGTCGGGGCAGCACGCTGTCGAAGTCGAGTTCCGGGGCGATGATTTCGAACGCATCGCGCCGCCAGGTACGCGCCCGGGTATCGAAGTAGCCGGTGCCGGAGGCGTCGCCCGGTTCGGCCACGCGCTCACCGGTCAGCCAGAAGTTGAGGTAGTCGTGGGGCAACAGCAGCGTGGCGATCCGGCGATACGCCTGCGGATGGGTCTCGCGCAGCCAGGCGATCTTCGAGGCGGTATAGCCGGTCTGCAGCACCAGGCCCAGCTTGTCGATGCAGCCCTGCTCGCCACCGAGCCGGTCGATCAGCCGCTCGTTCCACTCCGCGGTCTCGGTGTCGTTCCAGAGCTTGGCCGGGTGCACCGGAACGCCATCCTCGTCCAGTGCCACCATGCCGTGCTGCTGGCCGGAGACACCGATCGCGCGAATGGCCTCCGCGCCGACGCCGGCATCCCTCAGCGCCTCGTCGAGCGCGCCACGAAATGCCTCGGTCCACTCCTCGACCCGCTGCTCCCGCCGCCCGTGGTCGCCCTGCTCCAGCTTGTGGGGTCGCGAGGCCTCGCCGACGATACGACCGTCGCTGCCATCGACCACCACCACCTTGGTGCTCTGGGTGCCACAATCCACGCCGATATACATCACATCCATCCCTTGATCAGTTCCGTCGAGACCGGCGCCAGCGCCGACCTCACCCTGTCGACCACGGCGGTCAATTGGCGACGAGATGCTCGACGCAGGCCCTGGCGCCATCACGGTAGAGACGATCCAGCGCATCGAGATAGGCCGAACGGAACCGCTCGTCATCGGCCAGATCCCCGAACAGCTGACGGTTCTCGATGAACGCGGTCGGCTGGTCGCGGTTACGCTTGGCGATCGCCATCAGCTCGTCCTTGAGTCGGTCGACCACCGTGATCGGCTCGCCCTGCTCGTCGGCCCCCTCCGCATAGCGGGCCCAGCTTGCGACGACCGCCGCGCTGCGATGGATCTCCCCGCCCTGGGCCAGTTGCTCCCGGATCACCGGCAGCAGCCACTTGGGAATGCGATCCGAGCTTTCGGCGCAGAGTCGCGCCAGGGTGTCCTTGATCTCCGGATTGGCGAAACGCGCGATCAGGGTCCGCTTGTAGTCGTCGAGATCGACCCCCGGCACCGGGCGCAGCGTCGGCGTGCCCTCGAGGTTCATGTAGTCGAGCAGAAAGTCGACGAACAGCGGATCCTGGCACACCTCGTGAGCGTAGCGGTAGCCGGCCAGGTAGCCGAAGTAGGTCAGCGCCTGATGGCTGGCGTTGAGCAGGCGCAGCTTCATCAGTTCGTAGGGCATGACGTCTTCGACCAGTTGCACGCCAACTTGGTCGTAGGCCGGGCGACCCGCGTTGAAATGGTCCTCCAGCACCCACTGGGTGAATGGCTCGCAGACTACCGGCCAGCGATCCTCGATGCCGAAGCGGGTTCCGATCTCCTCGATGTCGGCGTCGGTGGTCACCGGCGTGATGCGATCGACCATCGAGTTGGGGAAGTGGACGTTGGCATCGATCCAGTCGCCCAGTTCCATGTCCCTCGCCCGGGCATAGGCCACGAACATCTTGTGGGCGACTTCGCCGTTGCCCTGGATGTTGTCGCAGGACATCACCGTGAACGGCTCGACGCCACGATCGCGGCGCCGGGAAAGCGCCTCGGCCACGATCCCGAAAGTGGTCCTGGGCGTCTTCGGCGAGGCCAGGTCGTGCTCGACATCGGCGTTACCGAGATCGAACTCGCCGGTGACGTGGTGAAAGTTGTAGCCGCCTTCGGTCACCGTCAGCGAGACGATGCGAATCTTCGGATCCGCCAGCAGCTCCAGGGTGCCTTCGATGTCGTCCGGCGCGTAGCGATAGTCGATGATCGAGCCGATCACCCGCGCCTGGTACTCGCCCTCGGGATGCTTGATCACCAGGGTATAGAGATGATCCTGGGCGGAGAGCGCCGCCTGCATGCGGCGGTCGCCGGGCATCACCCCGACGCCGACGATCCCCCAATCCAGCGCCTCGCCCCGATTCATGAGGTCGTCGAGGTACATCGCCTGGTGGGCGCGATGGAAGCCGCCGACACCGAAGTGCACGATGCCGGGCGTGACCTGAGCCCGGTCGTAGGACGGCTTGGCGACGCTGCTGTCGAGCTGGTCGAGGGCCGCCGTGTTCAACGATGCCATAACGTTTCTCCTGAAAAAGTCACTGCCGTGGGTGGTCCATCGCACAGGCCACGGTATCGGTCAGGCTTCCGCAGCCGAAGGCGCCGCCGTCGACTCGCGGGCAATGGCCAGTTCGCTTTCGCTGTCGAAAAGATGCAGCTTGTCGCTGTCGCAGGTCAGCGTCAGCGTGTCGCCGAGCTGCACCTTACGATGGCCCGGGAGCTGTGCCGAAACGGAGTGTTTGCCCACGCTCAATTGCACCATGGTCACTGCGCCCAGCGTCTCGACGACATCCACCGTTCCCTCGATGCGATTGGTGGCCGCCGCGTCGCTCAAGCGGAGATGTTCCGGGCGGATGCCGGCCCAGACGTCCGCCCCGCCCCGCGTTGCCATGCTGGCACGGTGGGCAGCGTCGAGGGACAGCCGATAGCCATCTCCACTCACGACACCATCGACATGCTTGGCAGGCAGGAAGTTCATCGAGGGGTTGCCGATGAATCCGGCCACGAAGCGGTTGGCCGGGAACTCGTAGAGATTGATCGGCGTGTCGATCTGCTGGATCTTGCCATCCTTCATCACCACGATGCGTTCGCCCATGGTCATGGCCTCGACCTGATCGTGGGTGACGTAGAAGGTAGTGACCTTGAGACGCTTGTGCAGCTTGACGATCTCGGCACGCATGTCGACGCGCAGCTTGGCATCCAGGTTGGAGAGCGGCTCGTCCATCAGGAAGACCTGCGGATCGCGCACGATCGCCCTGCCCAGCGCGACACGCTGACGTTGCCCGCCGGAGAGTTCGCGCGGCTTGCGTTCGAGCAGATGCTGGATGCCCAGCGTCTGGGCCGCCTCGTCGATCTTCTGCTTGATCTCCTCGGCGGGACGTTTCTTCAACCGCAGGCTGAATGCCATGTTCTCGGCCACGCTCATGTGCGGGTAGAGCGCGTAGCTCTGGAACACCATCGCGATGTCGCGCTCCTTGGGCGGCACCTGGCTGACGTCCCGGCCGCCGATCAGGATTTCGCCTTCGGTATTGCGCTCGAGCCCGGCGATCATGCGCATGGTGGTCGACTTGCCGCAACCCGAAGGCCCCACCAGGACCACGAACTCGCCGTCACGCGTGACCAGATTGAAGTCGTCGACGGCATTGCTGCTGCTGGCGCCCTTGATTTGCGAACCATAATTCTTGGCGACGTTCTTGAGTTCGACGATAGCCATGTCGTTAACCCTCTATAGGAAATCCGTTACCAGCACGATCGCCGGTCATTTGACGGCGCCGAAAGTCAGGCCTCTGACCATCTGGCGTTGCGTGAACCAGCCGAGCACGATGATCGGCGCGATCGCCAGCACGGAGGCGGCGGACATCTTGGCCCAGAAGAGCCCCTCGGCACTCTTGAACGAGGCGATGTAGACCGCTAGCGTCGCCGCGCTATGGTCGGTCATGGTGATGCTCCAGAACGACTCGTTCCAGGCCAGGATCAGCGCCAGCAGCCCCGTCGAGGCCAGGCCGGGCAACGCCAGCGGCAGCACCACCTTGAACAGCGTCTGCATGATGCTGGCGCCGTCGATGTCGGCGGCTTCGACGATGTCCTTGGGAATGTCGCGGAAGTAGGAGTAGACCATCCAGACGATGATCGGCAGGTTCATGGCGGTGAACAGCAGCGTCAGTCCCAACGCGTTGTCCAGCAGCCCGACCGCGCTGTAGACCAGGTAGATCGGAATCAGCACGCCCACCGCCGGAATGAACTTGGTCGAGACCATCCACACCAGCAGGAAATCGGTGCGCTTGTTGGGGTAGAACGCCATCGCGTAGGCGGCCGGCACCGCCAGCGCCAGCCCGATGACAGTCGAGGCAACGGCGGTCAGCGCGGAGTTCCAGGCGTAGTGCCAGTAACCGCTGCCCTGCGCCAGGGCCATCTTGAAACTCTCCAGCGTCGGCGAGAAGAAGAAGTTCGGCACCACCGTGAATGCCTGCTGCTCGGTCTTGAACGAGGTCAGCAGCAGCCACAGGATCGGGAAGAAGATCAGCAGTGCCACGCCCCACGCGAGTACGCCCAGGGCGCCATTGGTAAACCGGTTCGAATTCATCGTGCGGCTCCCGCGTTGAGGTTCCCGGCAATGAAGCGAATCAGCATGATGGCGAAGATGTTCGCCAGGATCACGGCGCCGATAGCGGCGGCCGAGGCGATGCCGATGTCGTTCTGCTGGAACACGGTCTGGAAGATGTAGTACGGCAAGTTGGTCGTGGCAGTGCCGGGGCCGCCGCCAGTGGTGGTATAGATTTCCGCGAACGAGGTCAGGAAGAAGATGCTTTCCAGCATCACCACGACGTACAGCACCTGCCCCAGGTGCGGAATCACGATATGGCGAAACTCCTGCCAGGCACTGGCGCCATCGAGCTTGGCCGCCTCGATCTGGTCTTCCGGCAGCGATTGCAAGCCGGTCAGGAGCACCAGCAACGCGAACGGGGTCCATTCCCAGGTGATCATGATGATCACCGACAGCATCGGATAGTGGGCGAGCCAGTCGATCGGCTCCAGCCCCAGTTGTCTAGCCACCCAGGCGAACAGGCCATACACCGGGTGGAACAACATGTTCTTCCAGATCAGACCGGTCACGACCGGCATCACGAAGAACGGCGCGACCGCCAGCGTGCGTGCCACGCCACGGCCGACGAAGGTCCGGTTGAAAAGCAGTGCCAGCGCCAGGCCCAGGCAGACCGTGATGACCAGGCTGGCCGCGACGATGATCAGGGTGTTGGCCAGCGATTTCCAGAAAGTGGGATCGCTCAACAGGATGGTGAAATTGGTCAACCCGGCGAAGCCGTTGTACATCGGCATGATCAGGTTGTACTGCTGAAACGAGTAGTAGATGGTCATTGCCAGCGGCACGAGCATCCAGATCAGCAGGAAGATGACCGCCGGCGCCATCAGCAGTCGCGTCGTGCGAGCGAACGAGCGCGCACCGGCCTCTTCGGCGGATGGCGCGGTGGTCGAGGCGGTTCGAGAAATGGCTTTCATGCGTGATTCCCGTGGCTTTGGATTGCGTCATGCAACCACTGGTCCGACTTACGCAGCGACACCGCCGATCGCCATGGCGGCTCGGCGGTGTCCGTGGCGAATCGCTTACTGCGGTTTGCCGGTCTGCTGCATGATGCGGTCGGTGAAGGTCTGCCCCTGCTGCAGCGCTTCATCGACGCTGCTCTGACCGGACAGCATCGCCGCCATCAGCTGGCCGACCCGTGTCCCGATCGCCTGGAACTGAGGAATGGTGACGAACTGAACGCCGGTATAGGGCACTTCCTGCGCGCTGGGGTCGTTCGGGCTGGCGCTCTTGATCGCCGTCTCGACCAGCGGCGCGAACGGTGCTGCCTCGACGTACGCTTCGCTGGCATAGGTCGATTGGCGCGTTCCCGGCGGGACGGCCAGCCAGCCCTTGTCGTCAGCCACGGCCTGGATGTAGTCCTTGGAAGTCGCCCAATCGACGAAGGTCTTCGCCGCGTCCTGATGCTTGGAGGACTGCGGCACCGCCAGCGCCCAGGTGAACAACCAGTTGGAGCCTTTCTCAGTCGTCTCGTACGGCGCCTGAGCGAAGCCTACCTTGTCGGCGACCTGCGAGGTTTCCGGGTCGCTCACATAGCTCGCCGCGACGGTGGAATCCACCCACATCCCGCACTGACCGTTGGCGAACAGCGTCTCGGATTCGGTGAAGCCGTTGGAGGTCACGCCCGGCGGGCCATAGTTGTTGAGCAGGTCGACATAGGCGTGGGCCGCGTTCTTCCACTCTTCACTGGTCAGTTGCGGCTTCCAGTCCATGTCGAACCAGCGACCGCCGAAACTGTTGACCATGGTGCCGAACAGCGCCATGTTCTGGCCCCACCCGGGCAGTCCGCGCAGGCAGATGCCATAGACGCCATCCGAGGGCGAGTGGATCTTGGACGCGAACTCCTCGATCTGGCTCCAGGTCGGCTTGTCCGGCATCTCGATACCGGCCTTCTCGAACAGATCCTTGCGGTAGTAGGTCACCGAGGATTCCGCATAGAACGGCAAGGCGTAGAGCGTGCCGTCCACCGACAGACCATCCTTGACCGGCTTGAGCAGGTCATCGACGTCATAGCTCTCCGGCAGGTTCTCCATCGGCGCCAGCCAATCGTTCTGCGCCCAGATCGGGGTCTCGTAGTTGCTCACGGTCACCACGTCGTACTGGCCCGCCCCGCTGGCGATATCGGTCGTGACCTTCTGCCGCAACTCGTTTTCCGGTAGCGTCACCCAGTTGACCTTGATATCCGGATGCGCATCGTTGAATGCCGACATCATGCTCTGCATGGTCACCATATCGGGGTTGTTCACCGTGGCGACGGTGATTTCCGTGCTCTGTGCCATGGCGGCGGAGCAGGCACTCAAGCCTGCGATCCCGACACCTGAAATGAACAAGGCAAGTCTCATCTGGAATTCCTCTCGTAGCGCTCGTTATTGCTATGTTGTCGACGGCGGTCATATTCGACGGCTATCGCGCCGAGCATCGAACAATCCCACGGATCCGATCCGACCCGATCTACCCAGGCTGGCGTTGCGATGAAGAGGATCGACCGTGCATTCATGGATGCCTGCCCTGACGCACATGACATCAAGAAGAAATCATAGCGTTAACACTGAAGGAATCAAGCCGACATTATTTTAAATTATCCTTTAAAATCAATAATATAAAAAACATTAGACCAATGTTTAATGCCCTGAATAGACCTAAGTAGTAGAGAAAAACCAGTCTCTCACGGACAATATCGATGTTAGAAAATGACACAAAATGATATTAGATGCTCATGATGGTCACTGCGCCGGGACAGGTCGTCGGCTTGCCGGTCATGTTCTCGACAGGTCGAAAATCATGAGTGTCACCAGGGAGATGAGGTCGATGCCTCGAACCACGCTCGAAGATATTGCCCGACAGGCCGGGGTCAGCAAGATTACCGTCTCGCGGACCTTCTCTTCGCCGGAGAAGGTACACGCCGAGACCCGTAGTCAGATATTACGAATCGCCCGTGAACTCAATTACGTGCCCCAGTCGCAGACAGCCAATCGCGATCCCGCGATCACGCGAACGCTGGGCGTGGTCAACCCCAACATGAGCAACCCGTTCTTCGGCCGGATGACTCGGGAGATCACGCTGGCCGCCAGAGCCCGTGGCTATACGGTGCTGGTGTTCGACTCCTACGAGTCGGAAACGCTGGAAGACGAGGCGATCGGCAAGTTGATCGAGTTTTCCGTCGATGCCGTCATCCTGTCGGTCATCTCCTCGGACATCGACTATCACCCGGCCTATCTGGATCGCCTGGAGGCGGCGAGGATTCCCGTGGTACTGGTCGACCGCGAGCTCAAGGCCGCGCATTACGGCGGCGTCTACATCGACAATCTCGACTGCGGTTATCAGGCCGGGCGCTATTGCCTGGAGAAGGGACTGACGCAACTGCTCGCCGTGTCGGGTCCGGTCGACTCGATGGTCTCGATCGGGCGAATGTCCGGGCTGCGTGAAGCGATCGGCAGCCGACCGGTGTCGCTCGAGGTGATCTACAGCGATTTCAGCTTCGAGCCCGCCTATCTGGCGCTACGCGACTATCTGCGCGACCACTCCTGGCCAGAAGCGATCATCGGGGCCAACAACCAGATCACCATGGCGGTGCTGAAGCTTTGCCACGAACAGGGCGTCGTGCCGCAACGGGACGTCCAATTGTTCAGCATCGACGACATCGAGCACAGCGACGTATTCGGGGTGCACATCCCCTGCATTCACCACAACCTGCCGGAAATTGCCCAGCAGGCGCTGCAGCTGGCATTGGCGGCGATCCAGTCACCGGACCAGCGCGGATTCCGAACCGTGGTGCGAGGCCAGCTGCGTACCTGGTGACAGGTCGGGGCGACCGGGCACGGCTACCGCGGGCGTCGAGCGGAAGACGATCAATCGGGTGGCGATGTCGGGCCGGCAGCATTGCCCACCTGGGCAGAAACCGGTGACGCAGGCAGCCAGACATCGGCCGCCAGCCCGCCCAGCGCCGCTCGCTCGAGGCGCAGGGTGCCGCCGTAAAGCATCATCAGATCCTCGACGATCGACAGCCCCAACCCCGAGCCCGAACCCCGGGCATCCAGGCGCACCCCCCGCGCCAGCGCCGACTCACCCTGGGCACGCGTCATTCCTGGACCGTCGTCCTCGATACGCAGGCGAACCCCCTGGGGTACCTGGGAGACCGTGAACGAGACCCTGGTGCTTGCCCAGCGCAGCGCGTTCTCCAGCAGGTTGCCGGTGAGTTCCTGGATATCCTGCGGGTCGATACGCGCCGCCGCCCTGGGGTCGATATCGGCATCGAACCGCACGCCGCGACGCTCCGCGAGTCTGGCCAGCCCCTGCACCACCGGGGCGATCGCATCGCCGATCGCCACACGCCCGGAGAATGCCACGCCGCCAGCCGCCGAGGCTCGCGCCAGGTGATGGCGCACCGCGTCGTCGATGCGCGTCAACTCGGTGTTGATGGGCCTGCGCTGCTCTTCGGGAAAGCGCTCCGACAGGGTCTTGAGCACGCTGACCGGCGTCTTCAGCGCGTGCGCCAGGTTGCCGGCCGCCGCACGACCTCGCTCGATCAAGCGCCGGTCGCGCTCGAGCACGCCGTTCATGGCCAGCGCCAGCTCCTTGAGTTCCACCGGCAACTGCGTGTCCAGCCGCTCGATCTCACCCTCCTCCACTGCCCGCAGGTTGGCGGACATTCGTCTCAGTGGCGCCAGCCCCCAGCGCATCTGAAGCGCCAACCCCGCGAGCAGCAACACACCGAAGGCGGCCAGCGACAGGATCAACAATCGCTCGAAGCGCCCGACCTCGTGATCCAGCTCGGCGGTCGAACCCGCCAGTGCCACGTGGATGACGTCACTGTAGCCAGGCAACCGGAGGTCGCGCTCGATCATGCGAAGCGCGTCGTCACGCGGGCCGTTGACTTCATAGATATTGATCCCGTTGTGGTGGCCCGGAATGGGCAGCCGCTGGTCCCACAGCGAGCGCGACGTCATGGTGAGATCGCCTCCGTCGCTCACCTGCCAGTACCAGCCGGAGTAGACGCGGTCGAAGCGAGCGTCGCCCAGCGAGCGATTGAGCTGAAGGCGCTGGCCGACACTGTCGACCTGAATCCCGGCCAGCAGGGCATTGAGCTGGGATTCGAGCCGGCTATCGAAAGAGGCGGTGGCGGATTGGCGAAAATTGTAACTCAGCCCGACACCGGCCAGCGGAAGCAGCACGATGACCAGAAGCAGTGATGCCACCAGCAGACGCGCGCCCAGTGGCGCCAGGCGCAGACGCTCGCCCAGGTGGAGAATCCAGCGGGGTTGCCAACGCTTCAAGTATCGGCCTCGAGATCGACCAGACGGTAACCCTGGCCTCGGAGCGTCTCGATCCGGGCACGACCGAACTTGCGTCGCAGGCGGCTGATCTGCACATCGATGACATTGGAGTCGGGCTCATGATCCCGGTTGTAGACGTGCTCGACCAGCTCGGCCCGGCTGACGATGCGTGGAGAGGCGTGCATCAGGTAGGAGAGCAGCCGGGACTCCTGAGCGGTCAACGTGATGGGGCGGCCCGCCAGCGAGACGCTGCCGGAGTGGGTGTCCAGGGTCAGCTCTCCCACCCGAATCACGGGGTGGGCATGGCCGTGGCTGCGCCGGACCAGCGCGCGCAGGCGGAACAGCACTTCGGCGGTCTCGAACGGCTTGACCACGTAGTCATCGGCGCCGGCGGAAAAGCCCGCGGCCTTGTCCGACCAGCGCTCCCGCGCCGTCAGGACCAGCACCGGCAGATCGATGTCGTCCTCCCGCCACTGGGAGAGCCAGCGGGTGCCGTCGCCATCGGGCAATCCCAAGTCCAGGATGATCGCATCGTAACGCTCGGTGCGGACCAGGAAGTCGGCTTCCTGCCCGGTGGTCGTCGACTCGATCAGCAACCCGGCCTCGGCCAGGGCATCGGCCAGCGCCTCGGCCAGCGCCGCATCGTCCTCGACCAACAGTACCTTCATTACCGACTCCCCGGTTCCAGGCTCGCCCGCCGTCGCTGCTCGGCGGCGACAATCGTTCACGGCGATTTCTTCATCGCCTCGATATTGACTCCCTCGACGCTCAGCAGCTCGCCACTGGTTGCATCGAACTCGAACTCCACTACCTGCCCCTGAGGCCCGATCATCTCCACCTCGTATTCGATCCGGCCATCCTCCTGCTCCAGTTCGACTTCGAGAATCTGCCCTTCGTAGCGAGCTTCCAGCCAGTCCATGATCTCGTCGATACCGACCAGATGGCCTTCCTTGACCTCCTTGTGGAGATCCCGCCAATTGTCGCCATCGGCGCTCACGGGCACGAGTGCCCCGCTCATCATCAATGGCAGGGTCACGATCAGCAGCATGAGGAGGTTGCGAAGTTTCATGTCGCCAGTGTGCCGCAATCGCCATGAATCCGACATGAACATTCGGCCGGACGAGCACCATCCCTATCGGCCATCGAGGGGCGATTAACGCAATATGAATGTCGCCGTCAGTTCGACGCAAGGTCTGCGCGCGTATAACGGGTGACAGTGTCGACCCCGTTCGACTGACGCGATCCGCGTCTACCGGAAACGGTCCTTCAGGAGGTACGTGATGAAACATCGCCTATGGATACTCCCTGCCGTCGCCCTTGGCGGAGGTTTTGGTGCCAACGCCCTGGCCGACGACACCTCGCTCTCCTACGGCCAGTTGGAGAGGCTGCTCAACAGCGCGGAAGATTACGGTTTCAATCGCTACGAGAAACTGGATGCCGATCACGATGACAACCGTTTCGAGATCGAAGGCTGGCGCGCCGACGGCTGGGAACTCGACGTGTCGATGACGCTGAACGATGGGGCGCTGACGCGCGAGAGTCAGCGGAAGTCGATCGCTCCGGACTGGGGACTGACCAGAGAAGAATTGGACGCTGCACTCTCCCAGGCTCGGGCCGGGGGAATGCAACATTTCGCGGAACTCGAGGTCGATAGTAACGGGCACGTCGAGATCGAGGGCTACAATGCGCAGCGAGCGCAGTTCGAACTCGACCTGCACCGCGAGGCGCTGAATTCCGAACATCTCGACAACGGGAGTGACAACGGATGACCGACAACCGCCAGAACGACAACGCCGCCTGGCGCGCCGCCCAGCAGTGGCGCGAGCGGGTTCAGCAGACTCGCCCCGGCAAGGGAGCCAGTGGGATTCGACTGTTGCTGACCTGGCTACTGTTCGGCGCCATGCTGATCATCGGTACCCTGCTGGGGCTGTTCTTCCTCGTCATCGGCTGGGCCATGCTACCGTTTCTTCGCCACCGGATGAAAAAACGCGCCGAACAAGTGCGCGCCTCCCGGGCGCAATATGCCGGCGGCAGCGCCGACCATGGCGATGGAGCCCCTGCCGGGCGTTCTCAGCGTGTGCTCGACGGAGAATACGAAGTCCGTTCGAAGGAAAGCTGATTGCGCCCGCTCTCCTGCCATTGATCGCGTCGCTCGCGGTGTCGCATCGGCCATGATCGATCCGGTTTGCCGCTTCCTGTCATCTCAACGCGCTGACCGCGTGCGCCTCCACGGCGTACGCGGTAGAGTCATTTACGACCTTGGTAGAGCACGCCATCACGACTGCGCCGGCAGCGCCTTGCCGTGATGGCGTCGATAACAATAATCCGATATTGAGGCTCCGTGACCCATGAACGCGATCGACCGACTGTTGCGCGCGGCCAAGATTTCCGAGATCGAGCAGCTAACTGGCCTGGCGGAAACCGCTGCCGTCGTCGGCGATATCACTCGTTTCGTCCATGCACTGCAACGTGAGCGAGGCGCCTCCAGCATCTATCTCGGCTCAGGTGGCCTGCGCTTCACCAGGCAGCGGCATCAGCGAATCGCCGACAGCCTTCAGGCCGAGACCACGCTGCGCCAGCGCCTGGAGGAGTGGGCGACACCGAACGAGGCAGACCGAATCTCGCACCGCCTCGCCGGTGCCCGTCTGCTGACGCGGGTCGCGGCGGTCTGGCACGGACTCGACGCCCTCCCCGGCATCCGTCTCGATATCGACGCGCAACGCCTGACCGCGGACGACGCCGTGAGGTTGTTCAATCGGCTGATCAGCAATCTGCTGTCGGTCATCTTCGAAGCTGCGGACACGGCCAGTGACGCCGAAATCACCCGCGTGCTGGTCTGCCTGTTTCACTTCATCCAGGGCAAGGAACTGGCCGGGCAGGAGCGCGCTTGCGGCGCCTTCGGCTTCACCTCGGGCGCCTTCGATGAAGCTCACTGCCACACGATGCGGCAACTGATCGATGCCCAGCACCGCTGCTTCGAGACCTTCGCCGAGTTTGCCAGCGCCGACCTGATCTCTTGCTGGCGCCATGAGCTGGACCAGCCGATCCATGCCGCCATCGTTCGGCTGCGTGAACTGGCGACACTGGATGCGCCACTCCCCGACGATCTCGACGCCCCGGGCGAGCAGTGGTATGCCATCGCCACCCAGCGTATCGACGCCATGAAGGGGATCGAGGATCGTCTGGTGGAAGAGCTTCAGCATAACTGCCGCGAGCGCATCGCCCAGACCGAGCGCGACATCGAGGATGCCTCGGATCGCCAGGGTGCGCTGAACGGTGAGCAGTGGGTAACCCCGGTGAACCTGCTGATGTCGGCGCCGGAAGCGGATCAGGCGTCAAACCTCGGCGCACTGACCGCCAATGCGATGGATTCACGCTTCAGCCGCTCGCTGATCGAGCTGGTACAGCTGCAGAACGCCAGACTCCAGCAGATCAGCGACGAGCTCGAAAGCACCCGCAGGACCCTGCGCGACCGCAAGCGGATCGATCGCGCCAAGGGGTTGCTGATGACGCACCGGCAGCTGTCCGAAGACGAGGCCTATCGGCTTCTCCGCAAGACCGCCATGGACCAGAGCAAGCCACTGATCGAGGTCGCCCAGAACGTGATCGACCTGGTAGAGATGCTCTCCTCGAAGCACCTCTGAACCCCGGCGAGCCTGAACCAGGACTTCGAACCGCCCGCCAGACGTTGTTGGTGCAGTGGGCGGGGACGTTGCACCGGCCTGAGGCTCCATCCGCCCGCGCTCCCATCGTCGCGCATCACCGGATCGGGCTTATGTTGTTGAATCTCGTCGCTAACGGCGATTCTGGTATGCCTTCTGCTTGACTCGATGAGTTCGGACCAAAGGCGGCCCGACCGGGACGTCGTCAGACGACTCCCGACCCATCATCGCGGCGCCCGGCCAACGACGGCCGAGGCCCGCAACGGACAACGGCGTCCATCGCTTCTCATGCCCGGCATGACGAGCGGTGGACGCCGTTTTTTCATGCCCGTCACCATCGGAGAGAGATCTTCATGGACATCCGCCACAAAGCCAACAAGATCCGCCTGTTCAGTTTCTCCACGCCGCAGATGCGCGCCTTCCATCTATCCTGGTTCGCCTTCCATGTCTGCTTCTTCGGCTGGTTCGGCATCGCCCCGCTGATGGCCGTCGTCCGCGACGACCTGGGTCTGACCAAGAGCCAGATCGGCAACACGATCATCGCCTCGGTCGCCATCACTATCGTCGTCCGGCTGGCGATCGGGCTGCTCTGCGACCGGCTCGGTCCGCGCAAGACCTACACCTGGCTGCTCTGCCTGGGATCGCTACCGGTCATGTCGATCGGCCTGGCCGACAGCTTCGAAAGCTTCCTGCTGGCTCGACTGGCGATCAGCGCGATCGGCGCGTCCTTCGTCATCACCCAGTACCACTCCACCGTGATGTTCGCGCCCAACGTGGTCGGCACGGCGAATGCCACCACCGCCGGCTGGGGCAACCTCGGTGGCGGCACCACACAGATCCTGATGCCGCTGGTGTTTTCCGGCGTGCTGATGCTGGGTGTCAGCGAGACCCTGGGCTGGCGGCTGGCGATGGTGGTGCCCGGCATCGTGCTGTTGCTGACCGGCCTGGCCTATTACCGTTTCACCCAGGACGCGCCGGACGGAAACTTCAGCGACTTGCGGGCGCGTGGCGAACTGCCGCCGGCCACCCGGGAACACGGCGCCCTGCAGAGCTTTACCGCCGCGGCCCGGGACATCCGCGTCTGGGCGCTGTTCGTGGTGTATGCCGCCTGCTTCGGCGTGGAACTCACGATCAACAACATCGCCGCGATCTACTTCTTCGACACCTTCTCGCTGGACCTGGCCACGGCGGGGCTGATCGCCGGGCTGTTCGGATTGATGAATCTGTTCGCGCGCACTCTCGGCGGCGTGTTCTCGGACCTGTTCGCGCGCAACGGCGGGCTCAAGGGGCGCGTGCGCTGGCTGTTCATCGCGCTGCTATGCGAGGGCGTGGCGCTGCTGGGCTTCGCCCAGATGCAGACCCTGGCCGTGGCGATCGGCATCATGCTGATGTTCAGCCTGTTCGTGCAGATGGCCGAGGGCGCCACCTTCGGGGTCGTGCCGTTCATCAACAAGCAGGCGCTGGGCGCGGTGGCGGGGATCGTCGGCGCCGGCGGCAATGCCGGAGCCGTGGCCGCCGGCTTCCTGTTTCGCTCGGAGTCGCTCTCCTACCAACAGGGCCTTTTCTATCTGGGCCTGGCAGTCATCGCCGCCTCGCTATTCGCGCTCGCGGTCAGGTTCTCCACGGAGACAGAAGCGACCGAAGATGCGGCCTATCGCCAGGCCGACGGCGAGCGCCATGTCGCTCAGAATGCCGAGCGGGAGGCTGCTCCCGGCTGGGCGCGCCCCTTGCGATGACGCCTTGTCATCACGCCCCTCTCCATCACGCCCCTCTTCCATCGCGAGTCCATGCGATCTTCGCCGCTGCCCTAGGGTAGCGGCTTTTTTCAGAGGTCCCGGTGCATCAACGTGACGCGCTCGCCACGATAGATCACGGATTCGAAGGGCACCCAGCCCAGCCGCGCGTAGAGCGCCACCTGGTCGGGTGTGTAGAGATAAAGTCGCCGACAACCCGCTTCCCGGGCCTCGGTCTCCACCGCCGCCGCCAATGCCGAGGCGATACCGCGGCCGCGCCAAGCCGGCAGGACGAAAACGGAGGCGAGCCAGGGCCCCATGGCGGCCCGAGTGCTCATGTCGCTGAGTGTCAGGCTCGCAGTAGCTATCGGCTCGCCATCGTTCATGGCCACGAATACCGAAGGCACGCCTCTGGCACCGCAATCCTCGCGGGTGTCGTCCCGCCATTCGTCGAAGGTCGTGTGCGGGTGAAGCCCGCCCCAGGCGTCGAAGGTCCAACGCGATACCGTTTCGATGCCGAGCGTGTCAGCGCGGTCCAACCGAGAGTTCTTCCAGTCCATCATGGCCACTCGTGATGCTGAATCCCAAGCCGATCGACGGCTAGAGGAGCCCGATGGACCCCTCGCCGGAGCCGGCGTCGATTCAATGTCAGAGCTTCTTGATGTCAGACCTTGTCGATGTCAGACCTTCTTGACGAACTCGGACTTGAGTTTCATCGCTCCGATACCGTCGATCCTGCAGTCGATATCGTGATCGCCATCGACCAGACGAATGTTCTTGACCTTGGTGCCCACTTTCACCACCTGTGAAGAGCCCTTGATCTTGAGGTCCTTGATCACGGTGATGCTGTCGCCATCGACCAGCGGTGTGCCATGGGCATCGGTAACGCGCCGGGAGTCGGCATCACTGCTCGTGGCCTCGGAGAGGGTCCACTCGTGGGCGCATTCGGGGCAGACGAGAACGCTGGCGTCTTCGTAGCTGAATTCGGAACCGCACTGCGGGCAGGGAGGCAACTGGCTCATGGTCGTTCCTGATGGCTGGCTCATGGTCGTTTCCGATCGAGAGGAAGGCGCGGAGTTTACGCGCCGGCGGCCACCCTGCCCAGTGCCATTCAGCGATCTGTGGCCATCGCGTCGCGTCCGACCCAGGCGCTGGCCATTGTCACCACGCTACCCACCACGATCAGGCACGGCGACGGCAAGGGGCTGGCGGCGAGTCGCGCCGGCATGTCCGCCAGCGTACCGACCAGGGCTTGCTGCTGCGACAGCGAGGCGTTGGCGGTCAGCATGATCGGCCAGTCGGAGGGCAGCCCGGCGCCGATCAATTCTTCGCAGATGGTTTCGACATGACTCAGGCCCATGTAGAACACCAGCGTCTCGTCGCGCCGTGTCAGGCCACGCCAGTCAAGGGCCTGATCCTCACGGCAGGCCTGGGCGGTAATGAAGCGAACCTGCTGGGCGTGGGCGCGATCCGTCAGCGGCAGCCCCATGGCCGCTACCGCACCGGACGCGGCGGTGATCCCGGGGACGATCTCTGCCGGGATCCCGGCTTCGGCGAGCGCGGCAAGCTCTTCGCCCATGCGGCCGAAGATGCCCGGATCGCCGCCCTTCAGCCTCACCACGCGTTTGCCGGCCTGGGCCAGGCGCACCATCAGGCGGCCGATCTCCGCCTGGGGCACGCTGTGGTGGCCGCGCGCCTTGCCGACGTAGTAGCGCTCGCAACCCCGTGGGAGCAGCGCCAGGATATCCTCACCCACCAGCCGATCGTAGACGATCGCCTCGGCGCTCTCGATCAGACCCGCGGCACGCAGCGTCAGCAGATCCGCCGCCCCCGGGCCGGCCCCGACCAGATAGACTTGGCCGCGCTCGGCCGACGACGTGCCTATCGTCGAACGCCGGCCTTCGTTCGCCAGGCGCTCCCGGCCGATCTGCCAGACGCGAGCCATCCATTGACCCACCTTGATCGATACCGGGCGTGACGGGTTATACGCTGACATGGACGCTCTCCTCATCGAGCAGGGATTTCAATTCCGGTAGGCAGGAGCCGCATTGGGTACCGCAGGCGAGCCTGGCCCCCAGGGCTTCGACACTGGCATCGCCGGCACGGATCGCCTCGACGATCGAGCGCTGGCCGACCTGGTGGCAGCTACAGACGATCGCCCCCTGATCGCGGGCACCGCTGGCAAAACCGGCCAGGATGCGTCGGCGCGTGGCCGGGTCCAGCGACGCATTCGGCCCAGGGGCGAAACACGCATCCAGCCAGTGCAGGGCTGGCAATGCCGCCGGCGGCCCCACCATCAGCCACCAGCGCAGTCGACCCGCCTCGAGACCGCTGGCGCGCAGCCGCCCCCGGGCGCTGTCACGGCTCCACTGCGTCGCCGGCAGGGGCAGCCGGCTCTCGACCCAGGCCAGCCAGTCGTGATTTTCCAAGGTCGGCTCGCCGGCAAGCTGCCAGCGCAGGCTGTGAGCCATCGGAATGCGCGTCCAGTACGCGCAGTCGTCGCGTGGGTCCACCGTCCCGGCGAGATCGCCGGCGACGATCAATGTCGCCTCCCAGGCCGTCTCGAGCGCGTTCAGACTCACCGCGCCCTGTTTCGATTCGGGCTGACCGGAGATCGGATCGGTGATCGGCGCGATCAGTCCGCCGATCTTGGCTTGGCCGCTGAAGGCGTCGTTCCAGTGCATTGGCGCGAACAGCTCGCCACGTCGCTGGCCCTTGGCCAGCCGTGCTCGTGCCCGATACCGCCCCTCGACACCAACGAGCTCGACCAGTTGCTGGTCGGCGATCCCATGGCTTTCGGCATCGACGGGATGCATCTCGACGAACGGCTCCTGGCGATGATTCATCAGACGAGACGCGCGCCCGGTACGGGTCATGGTGTGCCACTGGTCGCGGATTCGTCCGGTGTTGAGTCGCAACGGCCGCCGAACGCTGATCTCCTGCTGCGGCCCCCGCGGGCGCACCGGCAGCAGTCTCGCCAGGCCATCCGGCGTGGCGAATCGGCCATCCTCGAACAGCCGTGCGGTACCCCGAGGGGCGCCACCGTTGACTGGCCACTGGATCGGCGCCAGCGCCTCGTAGCCGGTGCGGTCGAGCCCGGCCAGGCCGGATATGTCGAAAATTCGCCCGCCCTCGGCCTGCTCGTCGGGCGAGTTCTCGAATCCGGAAAGCCGTGCATGCTCCGTGAAGATATCGGCGGGATGCGCATAATCGAAGGCTTCGCCAAAGCCCAGCCCGGCCGCGACCCGACTCATGATCCACCAGTCGTGGCGCGCTTCACCGGGCGGCGGAAGCAACCCCCGCTGGCGCGAGATCCGGCGCTCCGAGTTGGTCACGGTGCCGTCCTTCTCCGCCCAGCTGCTGGCCGGCAGCACGATATCCGCCACCTCCAGCACTTCGGCGTTGGCCATGCAGTCGGAGACGATGACCAGCGGGCAGGCCGCCAGGATGCGCTTGATGCGGTTGGCGTCGGGCATGCTGACCACCGGATTGGTCGCCATGATCCAGATCGCGCGAATTTCGTCACGCTCGATGGCGTCGAACAGCTCCACGGCCTTGTGCCCCGGTTCGTTCGGCAACGTCGGCACGAGCGAGGCCGTCTGCCAGAAACGGGTGACCCGATCGATGGCACCCGGGGTGTGATAGTCCATGTGCGCGGCCAACTGGTTGGCCAACCCGCCGACTTCACGACCGCCCATTGCATTGGGCTGGCCGGTGATCGAGAACGGCCCGGCCCCCGGCAGCCCGATCTTGCCCCCGGCCAGGTGGCAGTTGATGATCGCCTGGCACTTGTCGGTGCCACTGCTCGACTGGTTGATGCCCTGGGAGTAGAGCGTCACCACGTGCAGATGGGTCGCGAACCAGTAGAAGAAGGTCTCCAACCGTTCGACGTCGATATCGCAGTCGCGGGCGATGCCCGCGAGGCGGGTGTCGTCCTCGCGGGCGGCGTTCAGTGCCGCCTCGAAGCCTTGGGTGTGGCGCTCCAGATAACGGCGATCGACCCGACCTTTCTCCTCCATCCACGCCAGCAGGCCATTGAACAGCCGCGCATCGCTACCCGGCTCGAGCCCCAGGTAGAGATCGGCAATCTCGCAGCTGTCGGTCACGCGCGGATCGATCACCACCACCCGCATCAATGGATTACGCGCCTTGGCCGCCTTCAGGCGCTGGTAGAGCACCGGATGGTTCCAGGCCAGGTTGGAACCTACCAATACCACCAGCTCGGCGCACTCAAGGTCCTCGTAGCAGCACGGCACGGCATCGGCTCCGAAGGCGCGCTTGTAGGCCGCCACTGCCGAGGCCATGCAGAGTCGTGAATTGGTATCCACGTGGGGCGTGCCGAGAAAGCCCTTGAAAAGCTTGTTGGCGACGTAATAGTCCTCGGTCAGCAGCTGGCCGGAGAGATACGCCGCTACCGCGTCCCGGCCGTGCTCGCGCTGCGTCGACGCCAACCGGGTGACCACGGCGTCCAGCGCCGTCGTCCAGTCCACCGGTTTGCCGTCGACACGGGGGTGTCGCAAGCGCCCTTCCTCGCCCAGGGTCTCGTGCAAGGCGCTGCCCTTGACGCAGAGCCGGCCGAAATTGGCCGGATGCGCTCCATCGCCCTCGACGCCGCTCACCCGCTCGCCGTCGTGCTCGACGATGACCCCACACCCGACGCCGCAATAAGGACAGGTGGTGGTGTCCTTGAAAGGCGGACAGGTGGTGGTGTCCGTAATCGCCGGACCGGTAGCGGTGTCTTCGGTAATCGAACGGCCCTTGGCCTGCCGATCTGACATTGCGAGCCTCCAAAAACGCAAAAGGCCTGACATCACTCAAGGTGACGTCAGGCCTCGTTGCCTGCTGGCGGCGAAACAGATGACTGTCCGCCCGCGCGTTATCGATCGTCTCATCGCCCTGGCTGGATCGATGCCGCCGTTGGCATCGACCGTGTCCATCGGGACGAGGACTCTCTGATCAACTTCGTTTGATGACCTGAAACAGGCAAGAACGGGTCCAACATTGCCAGAAAAGCCGAAGAACAAGGATTTGCCGCATTCGACCCATGGCGTTACCGGCCTCGCCCCACGCCTCGACGGGCGCTACGGCCCGCATTGGTGCAGCCATCGCCGCCTGCGCACCGATGTTGCGCAAACCCGACTTCTCCGGCGCCCGACCTCGATCTTTCCGGCGCCCGAATAGTTCCCCATCTCGCTGAAATGGCGATATCGGGATCGTGCTGGCACGCTTTTCGCTTCCTACGACATGACGACGACCAACGACGGTCGCGTCGACGCTAAACGATGCCCGCAATGCCGCCGGCATCCATCGCATGACAGCAAGACAGACACTGTTCGAATTTCAGGCAAAGGCGCCTGATGCCGCGAAGCCCCGCTTCGTGTCATCAGGCGCCTTTTTCGTTGCTGGCCACTATCCGAAGAGATGACCATGACGTCGGGAGATATCTCATGTCCCAGAACGATTCCTACAACGGCTTTCCGAACGCTTCCCGGAACCCGCCCTCGGATAACCGCGGCGCACCGGCGCACCTGGTGATCGTCGGCAACGGCATGGCCGGCCATCGCCTGCTGAGCGCACTGCTGAAACGACCGGACCGCCCCGACCGCATCACGGTCATTGGCGAGGAAGCCTCGCCGGCCTATAACCGCATCCTGCTGTCACCCTGGCTGGCCGGCGAGATCGAGCGCAACGCGCTCGATCTTCCCCTCGAGCACGTCGCGACAGCGGGTGTGACATGGCGGCTGGGCGAACGTGTGGTCACCATCGACCGGCGACGACGCCGGATCCACACCGACCGGGGCGAACCGGTGGCTTACGACCGCCTGGTACTGGCGACCGGCTCGCGTCCTGCCCTGCCGGACGTTCCCGGCATTCGGCTGGGCAATGTCGGCGGATTCCGCGATCTCGTCGATACCGCCTGGCTCACGTCGCGACCTGTGGGTAGCCGTGCGGTGGTCATCGGCGGCGGGCTGCTGGGACTGGAGGCGGCGGAAGGCCTGCGCAAGCGAGGGCTGGCCGTCACCGTGCTCCAGCGCAGCGAGCGCTTGATGAACCGGCAACTGGATGAGACGGCGGCGAGCTGGCTGCGTACCGAACTGGAGAGCCGCGGCTTGACCGTCGAGACCCACGCCCGGCTGGCCGCCTGCGAGGGCGATACCGATGGCAACGTGGCCGCGGTGCGGTTGGAGGATGGCCGCCGGCTGCCTGCCGACTGTGTGGTGGTGGCCGCCGGCATCACGCCCCGTACGGCACTGGCCCGACAGTCCGGACTGAGCACCGCCTGCGGCATCGTCGTCGACGCGACGCTGACGACCAGCGACCCCGCCATTCACGCCCTCGGCGAGTGCTGCGAGTTCGAGGGACGCACCTACGGCCTGGTCGACCCCATCTGGCAACAGGTGGATGTGCTCGCCGCTCGGCTCTGCGGCCAGCGCAGCGCCCCCTATCGCGAGATCCCGTGTGCAACCCGGCTCAAGATCGCGGATATCTCGATCTTTGCCTTCGGCCCGGTCGAGATTCCGCCGGGGCACGAGACGCTGACCTACGCCGATGCCGAGAACGGCGACTACCGTCGGCTGTTGCTGCACGACGATCGTCTCGTCGGCGCGGTGCTCTACGGCGATACCGCCGCCGGCCCCGGCTATTTCCATCACGCCCGTGAAGCCCACGACCTGAGCGCCTGCCGTGACGTACTACTGTTCGGCGCCGATGACGCCACACGACTTCTGGCCGATAACGCCACCCGGAAACTGGAGGAAGCGGCATGACACACGCCCCTGGTACGACACCCATGACGACACAAGCCCCGGTTGCCACGACCGACAAGCCCCGCCTGCTGGTGATCGGCAACGGTATGGTCGGCCACTACTGCCTGGAGCAACTGGTGGAGCGCGGAGCCCACCATCGCTATGCGATCAGCGTCTTCGGCGAGGAGCGTCATCGCGCCTACGACCGCGTGCACCTTTCCGACTACTTCAGCGGCAGCGACGCCGGTGCGCTGGCGCTGGGCGAGGCGGATTTCTGTGCCCGACACGGTATCGACCTGCGCCTGGGCGAAGCGGTCATCTCGATCGACCGCAGCGCCCGCAACGTCGTGACCGAGCGCGGCCGCTACGCTTTCGATCAGTTGATCCTGGCAACCGGCTCCTACCCCTTCGTGCCGCCGATCCCCGCGTCCGAGGCCGACGACAGCGGCCATGCCCGTCTGGTCTACCGAACGTTGGACGATCTCGACCGCATCCGCGAGGCGGCGTTGTCACTGGAAGATCGGGAAATCCGCCGCGGCGTCGTGGTCGGTGGGGGCCTGCTGGGCCTCGAGGCCGCCAACGCGCTCAAGTCGCTGGGGCTCGAGGCCCACGTGGTCGAGTTCGCCCCCCGCCTGATGCCGGTGCAGCTGGACGCCGAGGGCGGTGAGGCCCTCAAGCGTCAGATCGAAGCGCTGGGCGTGCAGGTGCATCTTGATCGTGCGACGAGCGAGATTGTCGCTGGCGACACCCACCGTTACCGCATGAACTTCGCCGACGGCGAGTGGCTGGAGACCGACATGATCGTGTTCTCGGCCGGCATTCGACCGCAGGATCGGCTGGCCCGCGACTGTGACCTGGAGATCGGCGAGCGTGGCGGCATCGTGATCGACGACACCTGCCACACCTCCGACCCGGACATCTTCGCCATCGGCGAATGCGCGCTGTGGAACGGCCAGGTCTTCGGCCTCGTCGCCCCCGGCTACACCATGGCGCGCACGGCAGCCGGCTGCCTGGTCGATAGCGGCGAGCCGTTCAGCGGCGCCGACATGTCGACCAAGCTCAAGCTGCTTGGCGTCGACGTGGGCTCCATTGGCGATGCACATGGGGCGACCGAAGGCGCCGTGAGCTACCGCTTCATCGACGAAGCCGGCCACGGCTATCGCCGGCTGGTGGTCTCCGGCGACGGCAAGCGCGCCCTGGGCGCCGTGCTGGTGGGGGACAACAGCGACTACGACACGCTCCTGCAATACGTGCAGAACAGCATCGCGCTGCCCGCCGATCCGGCCAGCCTGATCCTGCCCCAGGGCGAGGGCGCGCCACTGCTGGGTGCGGATGCCCTGCCGGAAAGCGCCACGATCTGCTCGTGTCACAACGTCTCCAAGGGGACAGTCTGTCAGTCCGTGGAGAACGGCTGCACAGACCTTGGCGCACTCAAGGCCGACACCAAGGCCAGCACCGGTTGCGGCGGCTGCACGGCACTGCTCAAGCAGGTCTTCGAGCATGAGCTGGAAAGTCGCGGGGTCGAAGTCGACCGCAGCCTTTGCGAGCATTTCGCCTATACCCGCCAGGAGCTCTACGACCTCATCCGTGTCGAGGGCATTCAAAGTTTCGAGGCGCTCCATGCCCGTCACGGTAAGGGGCGGCTGGGCTGCGATATCTGCAAGCCCGCAGTGGCGTCGATCCTGGCCTCGTGCTGGAACGCACCGATTACCAGCCCCTCGCTGGTGCCGCTGCAGGACACCAACGATACCTTCATGGCTAATATGCAGAAAAACGGCACTTACTCGGTGGTGCCGCGCATTCCCGGCGGCGAGATCACCCCGGACAAGCTGATCGCCATCGGCACCGTGGCCAAGAAGTACGATCTTTACACCAAGATCACAGGCGGCCAGCGCATCGATCTGTTCGGCGCGCAGCTTCACGAACTGCCGGAGATCTGGAGCGAGCTGATCGAAGCCGGCTTCGAGACCGGCCACGCCTACGGCAAATCCACGCGCACGGTGAAATCCTGTGTCGGCAACACTTGGTGTCGCTACGGCGTGCAGGACAGCGTGGCGATGGCACTCACCATCGAGAATCGCTACAAGGGCCTGCGCTCGCCGCACAAGCTCAAGTTCGCCGTTTCCGGCTGCACGCGGGAGTGCGCCGAGGCGCAGAGCAAGGATGTCGGCGTGATCGCCACCGAACACGGCTGGAACCTTTACGTCTGCGGCAATGGCGGCATGCGCCCACGCCACGCGGAGCTCTTTGCCACCGATCTCGATGACGAGACGCTTTTGAAGACCATCGACCGCTTTTTGATGTTCTACATCCGCACCGCCGACCGCCTGCAGCGCACCTCGGTATGGCGAGAAAACCTCGACGGCGGCCTCGACTACCTCAAGCAGGTGGTCTTGGAAGACAGCCTGGGTCTTGGCGCAGAGCTCGAAGCACAGATGCAGCACGTGGTCGATCAATACGAGTGCGAGTGGGCCGGTGCGCTCAAGGACCCGGAGAAGCTCAAGCGCTTCCGCACCTTCGTCAACGACCAGCGCAGCGATCCAGACATCATTGCGGTCAGCGAGCGTGATCAACCGCGCCCGGCCAGGCCCGAAGAGATCGCCGCCCTGGCTACGGAGATTACCTCATGAGCACTGCCATTCTCGAAGCCTCTGAACTCGCCGTGGCGGGGAGAAAGCGTGTCCGCCTCTGCTCGCGGGAGGATCTGGTCGCTGACTCTGGCGTCGTCGCCTGGCACCAGGGCCATCAGATCGCGATTTTCTATCTACCCGGTCGACCCGAAGCGACCGACGAGCCGTCTAATCGACCCGAAGCCGTCGGTGAGCTGTCTACCCGACCCGAAGCCGTCGGTGAGCTTTCTACCCGACCCGAAGCCGTCGGTGAGCTTTACGCCGTGGACAACCACGATCCGTTTTCCGGCGCCAACGTGATCGGCCGCGGCATCGTCGGCGATTTGAACGGCGAGCTGGTGGTCGCCTCCCCGATCTACAAGCAGCATTTTCGACTGCGAGATGGTTTGTGCCTGGAAGATCCCGACCAGCGCCTGCGCTGCTGGCCGGTTGCCTTCGAGGGCGACGACGTGGTGCTGCTGCCAGAGGAGACCGTCGGCCGGACCTGACCCGGTCTGGTCGGAGAGGCCGCCGATCCACGACAACCCCGATCGATTCCTGTCCTGACAGACGAGCAATAACGCTTCATACACAATCACAATCGAGGAAAGCGTCATGTCCTATCTACTCCCTGCCGAATTCACCACCAAGATGGTCGATGCCGGTGAATCCAAGATATTCATGTCCACCCGTGACACGATAATTCGCGCCTACATGGCCGGGGCGATCCTGGCGCTGGCGGCGGCGTTTGCCATCACCATCACCGTGCAGACCGGCCAGCCACTGGTGGGCGCGATCCTGTTCCCGGTTGGGTTCGTGATGCTCTATCTGATGGGCTTCGACCTGCTGACCGGAGTGTTCATGCTGACGCCACTGGCCCTGCTGGACCGACGTCAAGGCGTGACGCTCAATCGCGTGCTGCGCAACTGGGGCTGGGTGTTTCTTGGCAATCTGGGCGGGGCGCTGACCGTTGCCTTGATGATGGCGTTCATCTTCACCTACGGCTTCTCCATTGGCCCGGGCGTCGTGGGGGATAAGATCGCCGGGATCGGCGAATCGCGCACGCTGGGCTACGCCGAGTACGGCGTCGCCGGCTGGGCGACCATCTTCATCCGCGGCATGCTCTGCAACTGGATGGTCTCGATGGGCGTGGTCGGAGCGATGGTCTCGACCTCCGTCAGCGGCAAGGTGATCGCGATGTGGATGCCGATCATGCTGTTCTTCTACATGGGCTTCGAGCACTCGATCGTCAACATGTTCCTGTTCCCCTCCGCGATGATCATGGGCGGCGGCTTCTCGGTCATGGACTACCTATGGTGGAACGAGATACCGACCGTGCTAGGCAACCTGGCCGGTGGGCTCGCCTTCACCGGACTCACGCTTTACGCCACCCACGTCAAGACCGGACCCAAGCGAGACCTGGCCTGAACAAGGCTTGACGTCAGCCGCGACACGAAAGGGATCCGATCAATACATGCCAGGGCATCCGCGGGATGCCCTATCGACACCAAGATGGAGAGACTGACCCATGGACAAGCTGGAAATGCACCACACGCTGATGGCCGCCAAGGCGCGCAAGGGATTGAGCTGGGAGTCGCTGGGCGAGATGACCGGTCACTCGCCGGTCTGGATCGCGTCGGCCTGCCACGGCATGAATAGTGCCTCGCCCGAAACCGCGCGCAAGATCGCCGATGCGCTGGAACTCGGCGACGACGTGGCGAGAGCCCTGGAGGCCTTCCCCACCAAGACGTGGGACGGGGCAATCCCCCAGGACCCGCTGATCTACCGGCTCTACGAAATCGTGGGCGTCTATGGTCCCACGCTCAAGGATGTCATTCAGGAGAAGTTCGGCGACGGCATCATGAGTGCCATCGACTTCGAGATGGAAGTCGAACGGGAAGAGAACCCCAAGGGAGACCGCGTCGTGGTTACCATGAGCGGCAAGTTCCTGCCCTACAAGAGCTGGTAGTCGCGGGCTTTCGGCAATGCCGGAACAAAAAAAGCCCGCGCAAGAGGGGGGATGCGCGGGCGAGGCGGGGTGTTACTAGGAGACGCGACTCGAACGACTGCTGCAAAGCATCTGCATTCGATGAAAAGATATTAGCACCCTTATATTTTTCTGGCAATGGACTCTCCCAATCGAGCTCATCGATCCGCACTATCGCCACGCCCATGGCGCTCGGCCAGTTCCTGGCGATGGTCGTGCAGCTCCTGTCGCAACGAATCGATCTCCTCCCGAAGCTCGCTCACCTGCTCGATCATATGGCGCATCATCCGCCGGTTGGCCTGATGCTGGCGTGACTCGGATTCACCCTGATCCTCGACGAACAACGAGCTGACGTAGGCGGCGAAACTGCCGAACAGGCCGACGCCGCAGACCATCAGCATCACGGCAACCACACGTCCCATCGTCGTGACCGGATAGTAATCGCCGTAGCCCACCGTGGTGACGGTCACCACCGCCCACCACAGCGCCTCCTCGGCGGTATTGATCGGACTGTGGGGATCCGGGGCTTCCACCATCAGCACCGTCATCGCACCGAAAATCACCAGCAGCACGGTGGCGGTCGCGGCCGAAGCCAGCACGCCTTGGGCGCGATTGCGAAATAGCAGTTGCCAGATCAGCTCCAGCGATCGCAGCGCACGCAGCACGCGGATGACTTGAACGACTCGCACCAAGCGCGCCGCCTGTAGCCAGCCCGCGGGGATGCATGCCAGCAGATCCAGCCACCCCCACCGCATGTAGCGCCATTTGCTGGGCGCCCGGTAGAACCGCAGGCAGAAGTCGATGAAGAAGAAGAAGCAGACAAGGTAATCCAAGTAGCCGAAGAGCCGGCTGATCTCAGGAGGCACATCGAGGAATATATCGGCAAGCATGGCGCCAAGGACGTAGAAAGAGAGCGCCAGGATAAAAAACTGAAACGGCGTAACGTGTTCTTTCACGACGAGTCCCATTCACGTGAACAGCCCTCGCCGACAGCCATCGGGCCGCGGCGGGATCAGGGTGAATGACATTATCGGCGGTTCGGACGGTAAAACGCGAATCGTCTGGTTCGATGTGACATCAATCGCCACCTGGAGGCGGCGCTGGCGCGGCCTCCGGGTATCACGCCGAGCAGGGGTTGGCGGCTTTCAATTGGGCGAAGTTGGTCACGAAGGTGTCCATCTTTTCCGCGTCGTAATCCTGCAGGCCGCTGATCACGAGCTTCTTGGAGCCGATCCCCACGTCGTGGCCGTTGCAGCTCATGCGAAACTCGAGATGCGCTTCCCCGCGCTTGCCTTTCACAGCCAGATTGGCACCGGCGAAGTCGAGATCCAGATCGCAGGGATCGTGATCCTCGAGCGAGAACCCCATGCTGTCGTAGATCACCAGCGGACGCCGGGGGTTGAACATCACGCCCTTCTCCTCGAGCAGCGGCTTGAGGTAGTGCGGGAAATTGCGACCCGAGAAGGCGACGTAGCGACGGGTAAACGTCTCCACCGTGGAGGGGTCGCGGATCGTCCAGCCGCTGCGCTTGACGCTCAGATACCGCTTGCCGTTCTCGTCCACGACACTGACGGTGCCTGATTCATCCTCGAGGAAGCTCAGCGCCACGCGATCCCCCACCATGCCGCAAAAATGGAAGGTCATGTGCTGGGACAATCCATAGCGAGACAGGACCAGCGCAAACAGCAGGTCACCGGGGACACAGAAACGGCGCGCACAGGGGTCGTGAATCGGGTTGTAATCACCCGCGATCTGTCGCGCGAACCGACTGGCCTGCTCCGCCGTGATACAGATGCGGTTCGCGTCGGTAGAATGGAACTCGTCGAGAAACATAGGTGGTCGACCCACATGTCGAGTGACTTGGCGTTGGTTCTGGCTTGACGATGGTTCTGACAATCGGCGCCGCTCTTGTACCACAACTTCGCCTAAAGCGCAGTGCACCATTAACATTCAGAGACAAATGATAGCGTAGTTTACCCAAATGAATGTTCCAACCACAGTTACCGAAGCGCCAGGCGCCCTTCCCTGTCCCTGCGGCAGTGGCTGGTCGTACGATCGCTGCTGCGGGATCTACCATCGCCTGGAGAAATCCGCCCCGACGCCGGAGGCGCTCATGCGCTCCCGCTATACGGCTTTTGCGCTGGGCGGGCTGGGCAGCTATCTGATCAGCACCTGGGACCCCAGCGCGCTCGATCCGACCCTGACCAGTGCCTCGCTCGATCGGCGGGACCATCAATGGCTGGGACTCGAGATCGTCGACGCCCGCACCGCCGGCGCGAGGGCCACGGTCGAATTCAAGGCGCGCTCCCGTCCCCGGCATGCCGGCTCCGCCGGACCGGACCAGATCCTTCACGAGCGCTCCCGCTTCCGCCGTCACCGCGGCGATTGGCGCTATGTCGATGGCATCATCGATCCACCGCCCGTCGATAGCCCGTCGCGCAATGCCCCCTGTCCATGTGGAAGCGGCAAGAAAGCCAAACGCTGCTGCCTGCGGTGACACCGGCCCCGAGGTCAACCCGGTAAGCGAGTGGACCACACCCTGGCACCCCGCTACGCTTTTCTCCATCCGACGCACCGTCCGGGAGTTACCGGTGTGCCCACCCATTCATTCGCAGCGCCATGCCGCCGCGAGTTGCGAACAAGAAAGCAGGTGAATGGAAATTTCCGATAGCGTCACCCATCTCTTCAGCCAGTCGCAGGAAGCGCTCGGCCAGTGGCTCCACATCCCTGGCTGGATCGTGCTGCCGGCGCTGATCCTCCTTGCCGCTGTCATCATCGATCTCGTGCTGTACTTCACGCTCAACCGGATGGAGCGTCGTCTTCGCGACTCGCCCCGCCGCTGGGACGATCCCATTCTCCATGGCCTGCGCCTGCCACTGCGCTGGTGGGTCTGGATCACGGCCTTGATGGTCGGCCTGGGCATCATCGGCGCGCACTTCGAGATCGAGCGACTGACGACCGTGTTCTCGCGTCTCGGCGCACTGATCACGCTCTTGCTCGTCGGCTGGGGCGGCATTCGCCTGTTCCGGCGGCTGGAGCAGCGGCTGGTGTTCCCGCCGGTCAATTGCCACGCCAAGCCCGTCGACCCGACCTCGGCATCGGCGCTGACCAAGATCGTCGGTGCCGTACTGATCGTCACGCTGCTGCTGATCGGGCTGCAGATTCTGGGCGTGTCGATGTCGAGCATCCTCGCGATGGGCGGGTTCGGCGGCCTGGTCATCGGCTTCGCCGCACGGGATGTCATCGCCAACTTCTTCGGTGGCATGGTGGTCCATCTGGACAAACCATTCGTGGTTGGCGACTGGATCCGCTCGCCCGAGCGCCAGATCGAGGGCATCGTCGAGGACATCGGCTGGCGCCTGACCACCGTACGGACCTTCGCCGGGCCGCCCCTTTATGTCCCCAATGCCTGGTTCAGCCAGATTTCGGTCGAGACCCCGACACGGATGGTCAGCCGCCGCCTGTGGGAGACCATCGGCATCCGCTATCAGGATATCGGCAAGATCGAGAACATCACCCATGATATTCGCGAGCTGCTGCAGCAACACGAGGAGATCAATCAGGACGAGTTGATCACGGTCAATTTCGTCACCTACGGTCAGTACTCGCTGGACATCATGATCTACGCCTTCACCCTCGAAACGGATTGGCAGCGATTCCACGAGATCAAGCAGGGCATCCTGCTGAAGATTCGTGACATCATCGACCAGCATGGCGCCTGTTTGGCCCTTCCGGCATCTCGGCTCTATCTTCCCGAAGGCCTGGATCGCGAGGATGGCAAGCGAGACGGGACCCAAGGGGATCGTGAGCGAAAACCGGATGACAGCGACGACGGCGCCTCGCGATCCTCCAGCGGTAGACGTCACCCCTCCAGGGCCCCGGGGCCCAGCGACGACTCCGAGGGAGAGGGCGACGCTTGATCCAGGTCCCCGCAAGGATTACGCGGGCTAGGGCCCGCCACGATAAGCTAGCGCGCACCAGGCATCGCTCAGCCAGCGGCCAGCCGCGGCGATCTCGATGTCGGTCGCACCGGCATAGCCCAGTACCAGGCCTGGCCGTGCGGGGGCGCGCAGGAAATAGCGTGACAGCGGCGACAGCAGAATCCCCGCCTGCTCCGCCCGAGCGACCAGTTCGGCTTCCAGCGCCGGGCTCTCCAGCTCGGCGACCAGGTGCATGCCGGCCGTTCCCGCAGACAGTCTGAGACCGCTCGCCACGGCCGGCGCCAACGCTTGACGCAGTGCAGTCTGGCGTTGCCGATAGAGCTCCCGCATCCGTGAGACGTGGCGCGCGAAATGCCCTTCGGTAATGAACGTCGCCAACGCGGCCTGGGCCACGTACTGGCCTTCACGGTGGAGCCGAGCATTGGCCCGCCGAAACGGTTCGACCAGCAGGTCCGGCAGCACCAGATAACCCAGTCTCAATCCGGGATACATCACCTTGCTGAAGGTGCCCACGTAGATGACCGGCGCGTCGTCGACGAGCCCCTGAAGCGAGGCGATCGGCGCGCTGGCATAGCGGAACTCACTATCGTAGTCGTCCTCGATGATCCAGGCGCCGTGACGCTGGGCCGCCTCGATCAGCGACGTGCGTCGCTTGAGACTCATCGTCACGCCGCTCGGATACTGGTGCGAGGGCGTCACGTAGATCAGGCGAGGCGTCGCCACCGAGGACGCCAGGGCCGCGATCGCCATGCCCTCGTCATCCACCGGGACCGGCACGATGTCGAGCCCGGCGGCGAGGAAGCTGGCGTGCGCACCGCCGTAGCCCGGCTCCTCCATCCAGACCGCCTCCCCCGTATCGGCAAGCAACCGGGCGATCAGTTCGAAGCCCTGCTGGGCACCCTGGGTGACCAGGACCTGATCGGGCCGACAGCGTACCGATCGCGACAGCCGCAGATAGTCGCAGAGCGCCTCGCGAAGTGCCGGCACGCCTCCCCGGTGCTGATAGTCGTGCCACGCCAGCGGTGCCTGCTGTTGATGACGACGCAGCAGTCGCTGCCAGCGCTCACGCGGGAACCGGTCGAGTGCCGGCACCCCAGGTGCGAAGGCGGTGTGACGATCGCTCAGCAGGCCGCTGATATCGAGTATGCGCTGGCCCCGGGCGGAGAGTGTCGCCGATACCGCCAACCGCTCCGGCATTGGAGGTCTTCCCGCCGTGACCGCCGCGCCCCACTCGGCGACGAAGACACCCGCGCCGGGCCGAGTCTCGAGGAAGCCCTCGGCGGTCAATCGCTCGACCGCCCCCAGCACGGTATTGCGGCCCAGGCCGAGCTCGCGCGCCAGTTGCCGCGACGAGGGCAGTGCGCTACCCGGCCTGAGCTTTCCCTGCTGGATCCAATCCCGCAGCGACTGGTACAGGCGCTGGGTCAGGGTCAACGAAGAAGGCACGGCGAGACCCATCGTCAACGCTTCGACGATCCAAGGACGATGCACATTGGGTTGTGTCACTGGTCCCCTCGCTATTGCAACAACTGGCTCTTATCGAGGGACCAGCATGACGCCAGACTACTGCCAAGTCACGTCAATCCTGCTGGAAGCCCCCCATGACCGACATCCGCATCGCCACCCACGAAGAGATCGACGCCATCGCGCCGCTGGTCGACGGCTACCGCCAGTTCTACCGACAACCAAGCGACCTCGAGGGTGCCCGGGCCTTTCTTGGCGAACGCAACCGGCGCGGAGACGCTCACCTGCTGGTGGCTTACGACACTGGCGATACGGCCGTCGGCTTCGCCCAGTTGTTCCCGATACCTTCGACGACCACCCTCGGCTCGCGCTGGATTCTCAACGACCTCTTCGTCGTCCCCGAGGCTCGTTGCCGCGGCATCGGCAGCGCCCTGCTGCAGGCCGCCAGGGAGCTGGCGTCAGAGCACGGCATTGCCCAATTGATGCTGCGCACCCAGGTCGAGAACGCCGCCGCCCAGTCCCGCTACCGCGCGCTCGGCTGGCAACGCGACGACGCCTTCCACACCTTTCTCTTGACTGTCTGAACCCCCGGGAGCTCTCAATGACCGCGACCTCACTCGTACTCGATGTTCCGCCGGCTCGCCCCGAGCAGAGCGCTTCCGCCATGCGCGACAAGCTCAGGCTTCACACCGATGCCTGGGACCTGGCGATGGATCTCGCCAACGGCATCGAGGAGATCATCGTCATCGATACCCGGCGTCACGATCACTACCTTGCCGGTCACATCCCTGGCGCGATCAGCCTCCCC
Organism: Salinicola acroporae; assembly: GCF_003206615.1. Lineage (GTDB taxonomy): Bacteria > Pseudomonadota > Gammaproteobacteria > Pseudomonadales > Halomonadaceae > Salinicola > Salinicola acroporae. The sequence goes on from NZ_PZJW01000012.1 coordinate 166,273, forward strand.
CATGTCGAGATGACGGCAGAGCGATTGGCATCGCTGGACCGTTCGCGCGTCTACATCAGCTATTGCGACGGCATCGGTTGCAACGGCTCCACCTGGGGCGCCTTCAAACTCGCCAGCGCGGGGCTGAGGGTCAAGGAGCTACTCGGCGGACTGGACTTCTGGAAACGCGACGGTCATCCGGTTGCCACCGGCCCCAGTGCCGGCAATCTGCGAGACCATACACTCACCTCCTGTGGCTGCTGAGACAGATCATGAAACCGATCACCAATGCGTACGGCCAGCCCGTGGGCAGCGATATCCCGGACTGGCGCGAGCCACCTTTTCCGGACCCGACCGTCCTGGAAGGACGCTTCTGTCGTCTGGAGCCGCTCGATCCAGGTCGGCATGCGCCATCGCTATGGCAGGCGTGGCAGATGCCCGACCCCGACATCGCCAACGATCGCGAGGCCAAGGCACGCTGGACCTACCTGGGCGGCCGTGCCTTCGACGATCGGGCGGGATGCGAGCGCTGGCTGGCGATGATGAGTCGCGACAGCGATCCGGTCTGCTACGCCATCATCGATCCGGCCGAGGATCGCGCCGTGGGCATGGCCACCTACCTGCGTATCGTTCCGGCCGACGGCGCGCTGGAGATCGGTCATCTCAACTTCTCGCCGCGCATGGCACGGACGCCGATCTCCAGCGAAGCGTTGATGTTGCTGATTCGACACGCGTTCGAGCTCGGCTACCGTCGCGTGGAGTGGAAATGCGACGCCCTCAATGCGCCATCCCGACGCGCGGCCGAGCGGCTGGGTTTTCGTCTCGAGGGCGTCTTCCGCCAGCACCGGGTGGTCAATGGACGCAACCGCGACACGGCCTGGTTCTCGATCGTCGATGACGAGTGGCCGGCCATCCGCGAGCGCCATCGCCGCTGGCTCTCGCCGGGCAATTTCGATGACGAGGGCCGCCAGCGCCAGTCGCTGGCCCAAGTGACGGCGGCCCTCTCTTCCGACGGAGGCTGAATCGTGTACCAACCGAATCCGTTTCGCCTCGACGATGCCGCAGCGGTGGAGAGAGCCATCGATCAGGCCCCGTTTGCGACCCTGATCACACCGGGACGCGACGGCGGCTTCGAGGCCGATCACTTGCCACTGCTGCTCGAGACCGCCGGCGGCGAGTCGACGCCTCGGCGGCTGCGCGGCCACATTTCCCGCGCCAATCCGCTGGCCGACACATCGGATGCCAAGGCATCCACCATCCCGGCCTTGGCTATCTTCCATGGCCCGCAGGCCTATGTCTCCCCGAGCTGGTATCCGGCCAAGCGCGAGCACGGCAGGGTCGTCCCGACCTGGAACTATCAGGTCGTGCACGTCCACGGTCGCCTGCGCCTGGTCGACGATCCATCCTGGCTGCGCGAACTGACGGGCGCGCTGACCCGCCGCTTCGAACGTGGTCGACCCGTTCCCTGGTCGATCGACGATGCGCCGGATGACTACATTGCGGGGATGTGTCGTGCCATCATCGGTGTCGAGCTGACCGTCGAGCGCATGGAGGGCAAGCGCAAGGCGAGCCAGCACAAACCGAGAGAGGAGCGCGAGGCGATCTTCCAGGGCCTTCGCGGCGAGCACGGGCGTACTCTCGCCGACGCAACGATTCTCAGCGGGATCGACTAGGAAGGAGGGTGCCATGTCCCACTACACGGCCACCATACGCTGGCGGCGCCAGCCGACGGAGAGGTTCACCGACGGTTGCTACAGCCGGGGGCACGAGTGGCGTTTCGACGGTGGCGTTACCATTGCCGCCTCTGCTTCCCCCCACATCGTCCCGCTCCCCTACTCGGTCGAGGCCAACGTCGACCCCGAGGAAGCGTTCGTCGCGGCGCTCTCCAGCTGCCATATGCTGGTGTTTCTCGGTATCGTTGCCAAACGACGCTTCGTCGTCGAGCACTACGAGGACAATGCCGTCGGCGTGCTGGAAGAGAACGATGCCGGCCGGTTGGCGATGACGCGAGTCACGCTTCGCCCGGCGGTGACGTTTTCCGGCAATCGCCGACCGACCCCTGAACAGCTCGACGCGATGCACCATCAGGCCCACCAAGGCTGTTTCATCGCCAACTCGGTCAAGACCGCCGTCGTCACCGAGATCGTCGCCCCCCGAGGAACCCCATGACCCGACTGATCACCTATACCGAAGCGCGCGACAAGCTCTCCTGGGCCGGCGCCGTGGAGGCTCTGCGCCAGGGCCATCTCGCAGCCCGGGCGGAGATCGACGACACCTTCCTTGGGCCTGCCGACAAGACCCTGCTCAATCGCTCCTGTTTCATCCCCGGTATCGGCTATGGCGCCAAGGCGGTCACCGTCTTCGACGACAATGCCGCCCGGGGACTGGATACCGTCCAGGGCGCCATGCTCTATTTCGCCCCCGACGATGGCCGGTTGCAGGCGATCATCGAGAGCCGGCTGGTCACCGAGATCAAGACGGCCGGGGACTCCGTGCTGGGTGCGCGACTGCTGGCCCGCCGGGAGAGCCGCCATCTGCTCGTCTGCGGTGCCGGCAACGTCGCGGCCAGCCTGATCGACGCGTATACCGCCCTGTTTCCCGGCCTCGAGCGCATCAGCCTGTGGAACCGAACTCACGACAAGGCAAGGGCACTCGCCGGCGCCTGTGAAGCTCGCGGCCTGAACGTGGTCGCGGTGAGCGACCTGGAAGCGACGGCGAGATCGGCGGATATCATCGCCAGCGCCACCATGGCCCGGGAGCCATTGCTATGGGGAGAGTGGATCGCGCCGGGCACGCACGTCGACCTGATCGGCGCGTTCAAGGCTGACATGCGTGAAGCGGACGACACGCTGCTGCAGAAAGCCCGGCTTTTCGTTGACAGCCGCGAGACCACGCTCGGCCATATCGGCGAACTCAAGATCCCCATCGCCAGTGGCGCCATCGCCGAGCACGACATCCTTGGCGACTTCTACGATCTGCTCAGCGGATGTGGGGGCCGACAGAACGATACCGACATCACCCTGTTCAAGAACGGTGGCGGCGCCCACCTCGACCTGATGACCGCCCGCTATATCGCCGACACCATCCGGTAGTCGCGCCGTCCGCTGCGACGGACGGTCGCTGGACGCCAACGCTCAGCGGCGTAAAATGCGCGGCGATCATCGGCGCCACCGTGGCGCCATCCCAACCCGGTCCGCCCTTTGCGAGGGCGACTACCAGGAGTCGAAGCATGTCATCAAGCGATCCCGCGATCGTAGTCGCGGCGTTGTATCAGTTCGTCACTCTCGACGACTTCGAAGCCCTGCGCGAGCCGCTGCTCGCCGAAATGCAGCGTCTCGATGTCAAGGGCACGCTGCTGCTCGCCAACGAGGGCATCAACGGTACCGTTTCCGGTTCCCGCGAGGGTATCGACGCGCTGCTCGACTGGCTCAAGCGCGATCCCCGCTTTGCCGAGCTGGGCCACAAGGAATCCTACTGCGACGCCCACCCGTTCTATCGCACCAAGGTCAAGCTCAAGCGCGAGATCGTGACCATGGGCTTACCCGACGTCGACCCGAACCGTCGGGTCGGCACCTATGTCGAGCCAGAGCAGTGGAACGAGCTGATCGACGATCCCGGGGTGCTTGTCATCGATACGCGCAACGACTATGAAGTGGCCATCGGCAGCTTCGAGGGCGCGGTCGACCCCAGGACCAAGTCGTTCCGCGAGTTCCCCGAATACGTCAGGCAACATTACGATCCCAGCCGCCACAAGAAGGTGGCGATGTTCTGCACCGGCGGTATCCGCTGCGAGAAGGCGTCGAGCTTCATGCTCAACGAGGGATTCGAGGAAGTCTTTCACCTCAAGGGAGGCATCCTGAGCTATCTGGAGCGGGTGCCGGAGGCGCAGAGTCGCTGGCGCGGCGACTGTTTCGTGTTCGATAATCGGGTCACCGTTCGCCACGACCTGAGCGAGGGCGAGTTCGAGCAGTGTCATGCCTGTCGCATGCCGATCTCCACCGCGGACCAGTCGTCGGACAAGTACACGCCGGGGATCAGTTGCCCCCACTGCTGGGATTCGCTGCCGGAAAAGACGCGTGCCAGTGCCCGCGAACGGCAGAAGCAGATCGAACTGGCCCGAGCCCGCAACCAGCCACATCCGATCGGCCGAAACCCGCGCGAATCGTCGAACGCCTGACGCCGGATGCAAAACGGCCTCCCGATCGCTTCGGGAGGCCGTCGTTCGAACTCCGCTGGTGTGGCACGGGGCCGGCTCAGTGCGCGCTGCGCACCAGTTCCCTTCTGTCCGGTTCGGGTAGCAGCCCGTAGCCACTCAACTTGGCAAAGAAACGTCGCATGCGGCGATCGACTTTCTGACGCGCGAACCAGGGCCAGACATTGGCCAGCGGCATGAAGTCCGGGTTGGAGACGCCGTCGATCAGCCATAGCCGGCGGGAGCCGTCGGCCAGGCATTGACAGACGATGTTGCGGTCGTTGATGTCGGACGGCACGATCCAGTTGTCGCGGAGATAGTGATACAGCCCCTGCAGTTCATCGGCGAACGCACGGGTAGCGAACCAGGCCGTCTCGCCCCGATCACGGTACTGTCGAATGGTGGAGGATATCTGGCCATCGGCATCCGTCACCAACCCGAACACCAGCCCGGGACCACGATCGGTCTCCACCGATCCAAAATATTCCGGGACATGGCGCCAATCGGCGAGGCCACGCGCCTTCAGAACGTCGAAGTAGACCTGTTCTCGCTCGTTCTGGTGGCTACCGCGCTCAGGAAAGCGGGGCACCTTGATGCAGCGCTCGGGCCGATCCGGATGCCGGTAGATCGCCCGGTCGTTGCCGTGGGCAATTTCGTTGAGAGGGGAAAGTCGATACACGGTGGGCCACTCCGAACCGTAACACAGGCGTCATGACCCGTTAATGTTATCTTAATCAAACGGTGTTTTCAGTGATCTTTCGTCTCATCGCCGGACTCCGGGCGCATCCAGCGATCCCACAGACGGGAAACCGTAGCGCGATGATCGGCGAAGGCCTCCCCCGCCACCAGGCTTCGCCCCTTGGCCAGTGCCGCCCGGTGACTGGCGTCGCGGTAGGCCAGGTAGGCCGCCTGCAGATCACGGGCATCCTGCTCGGGTAAGCTGCCGCTTTCCGCCAGCGCATCCAGCAGCCGCATGTTGTCGGTGACCTCGAGTAGCGCCGGCGTCGTTGCCGACAGGGCGAGCACGGCGTACTGGTTCATGAACTCGATGTCCACCAGGCCACCGGCATCCTGCTTGAGGTGGAACTGCCCCGCCTCTCTCGCCTCGGCACCGCTACCCAGATGCTCCCGCATCTTGTGCCGCATCCCGACCACTTCCCGCCGCAACTCGTCGCAGTCACGCTCTCGTCCCAGCACTTCCCGCCGGACGACCTCGAAACGCTCGCCCAGGGCATCGTCGCCGGCCACCGCCCGCGCTCGAACCAGCGCCTGATGTTCCCAGCTCCACGCCTCCTTGCGCTGATACTCGGCGAACGCGTCCAGCGACGAGACGAGCAACCCGGCATTGCCCGAGGGACGCAGGCGCATGTCGACCTCGTAGAGCGTGCCACTGGGCGTGGTGGCGGTGAGCAGATGGATGATCCGCTGACCCAGGCGGGTGAAGAAGACCAGGTTGTCGATCGACTTGGCACCGTCGGTGACACCCTGAGGCGCGGCGTCGTAAAGGAACACCAGATCGAGGTCGGAGCCATATCCCAGTTCGATGCCGCCCAGCTTGCCGTAGCCGACGATCAGGAAGCTCGCCTGACGCGACGGCTCCCGCGCGCTGGGCTGGCCGTATCGTGCCGTCAGCGAGCGCCACGCCATCCGCAATACGCTATCCAGCACCACCTCGGCGATCGCGGTCAGGTAATCGCTGACCTTCATCAACACGCGCCCCCCGGCGATATCGGAGGCGGCGACGCGCAGCACCTGGGTCTGCTTGAAGACTCGCATCGCCTCCAGCCAGCTCTCCTCGTCGTCTTCGGGAATCCTTGCCAGCGTCTGGCGCAGCTCATCCGACAACCGCTGCTTGTCGGCCGGCGAATAGAGCGTCGCGGGGGTCAGCAGCTCGTCGAGCAGAATGGGATGCCGAGCCAGCTGTTCGGCGATCCAGGGGCTGGCCGAGCACAGCCGGACCAGCGACGGCAGCACCTGTGGATTCTCGCGCAGCAGCGACAGATAGGCGGTACGCCGAAGCACCGCCTCGATCAGCGGCAGCACGCGCTCGAGGGCCACGCTCGGCGTGTCGCTCTCCGCCGCCGCTTCCAGCAGCAGCGGCATGACGGCGTCGAGCCGCTCGTGGCCGATACGCTGCATCGACTTCACGCCGCGGGAGTCTCGAAAGGCGCCCAGTCGCCGCAGCGACCCGGGCAGCTCGAAGCCTGCCGCCGCCAGCGTTCGCTCCGCTTCGGCGTCGTCCATCTCGCCCTGCCACAGCTGTCGCCAGGCGACGTCATGCCGGCCTGTCTCGTCCGCCTGGGGCGGCGATTCGTCATCGGGATCGGCGATCACCGCGTCGAAATGACGTCGTACCCGCTCCCGGCAGGCCGCAAGCGCCTCGCTCAACGCCTCCCAGTCCGGCATCCGCATGGCCATTGCCAACCTCGCCTGGTTCTCCGGGTCACCCGGCAGCGTCTGCGTCTGGCGATCCTGCTGCGCCTGCAGCGCATGTTCCAGATCCCGCAGGAAGACATAGTCCTCGCGCAACTCGTCGACCACCGCCTGCGGCAGCAGCTCCAGCGTGACTAGCTGCGACATGGCGTCTCGCAGCGAAGTCACCTGGAGTTCGGTATCCCGACCGCCACGGATCAGTTGGAACGCCTGGACCACGAACTCGACTTCCCGGATCCCCCCTCGCCCCAGCTTGATGTTGTCGTCCCGCCCCAGCCGCTTGACCTCGCGATGGATCATCGCCTTCATGTCGCGCAGCGACTCGATCGCGCCGAAGTCGAGATACTTGCGGTAGATGAAGGGCTTGAGCTCGCCGAGCAACCGGTAACCGGCATCGATGTCGCCGGCGACGGGCCGCGCCTTGAGCATGGCATAGCGCTCCCACTCACGCCCCTGATCCTGGTAGTAGCTGGTGAAGGTATTGAAGCTGCCGACCAGCGGCCCGCCATCGCCCAGCGGACGCAGTCGCATGTCGACCCGGAACACGAAGCCATCGGCGCTGATCGCGTCCAGCGCGGCGATCAGCTTCTGCCCCAGCTTGGTGAAGTACTGCTGATGCTCGTACTCGCGCGCCCCCCCTTGGGTGGTGCCCTTTTCGGGAAACGCGAAGATCAGATCGATATCCGAGGAGAGATTGAGCTCGCCGGCGCCGAGCTTGCCCATGCCCAGCACGATCAGGCGCTGGGGCGCGCCGTCGGCGCGTGGGGCGGGCGTCCCCCAGCGGGCCGCTAGATTCTCCTCGAGCCACTCCAGCGCCCCCTCGAGGCAGATTTCCGCCAGTTCGGAGACGGCGCGGGCGGTCTGCCACATGTCGGCACCGTTGAGGTCGCGCCAGACGATGCCCAGCATGCGCGCCTGACGGAACCGGCGCAGGGCGCGGTGGAGCGCCTCCTCGCTCTCCGCCTTCGCCAGCGCTTCGCGCAGTATCCCCTCGAGCCGCGTCCGGTCCGGAGCGGCTTCCAGCTCGCCCATCTCCAGCGCGGCGGGCAGCAGCGCCGGGCGTGTGGCCAGGGCATCCAGCGCGAAATCCGACAGCAGCACCAGGCGGGCGAGCTCGGCCCCCCGTGTCTCGTCCAGCGACTGCCACGCCTCGACGACCTCCGAATCCATCTCGGCGCCTAGCGACTCCTCCAGCCGCTGCCTGGCATCGCGGCCGGCGTTCTCCAGCGCCGCGGGGACATCGATGTCGGCAAACCAGCACTCGGGTAACGGCATTACGGGCTCCAGCGGGAAATCCAGGCCCGGTCAGCATAGCCAAAGGCCGGCAGGCGCCCAACCGGTAAATGGCATCGCATCGCGCGCAGACTTTGTCATACAACATTGGTCTAAGCGGGGCTTACCCGGGGCAGGAATAGGCGGTATGCATGAAGGGAGCCGGGCGACAGGCGCCCGGACGACGCTCGAATCACTCGGAGACACCATGACAGAGAATGCCCGACAGACCTCGCCCCGACCGCGCACCGGGGGTGAGGTGCTGGTGGACCAATTACTGATCCACGGCACCGATCACGCCTACTGCGTTCCGGGGGAGAGCTACCTGGCCGTGCTGGATGCCTTGTACGCCGTCCGCGATCGTTTCCAGCTCTACAATGCCCGCCATGAAGCCGGTGCCGCTAACATGGCGGAAGCCAGCGGCAAACTGACCGGAGAGCCCGGCGTCGCCTTCGTCACCCGCGGGCCCGGAGCCTGTCACGCGGCGATCGGTGTCCATATCGCGATGCAGGACTCGACGCCAATGATCCTGTTCATCGGCCAGGTTGCCCGGGAGGCGCTGGATCGGGAAGCGTTCCAGGAGATCGACTACACCGCCATGTTCGGCGGCGTGGCCAAATGGGTCGCTCAGATCGAAGATGCCAGGCGCATCCCGGAATACCTGTCGCGAGCCTACCGCACCGCCACCAGCGGTCGGCCCGGGCCGGTGGTCATCGCCCTGCCGGAGGACATGCTGACCGACACGGTCACGGTGGCGGATGCGCCGCGCTATCGCGCTACCGCACCACAGCTCTCCAGCGCCGATGTCGAGCAGGTGATGACTGCACTGGAAAGCGCCGCGAGGCCCCTGGTGCTGCTCGGCGGCAGCGGCTGGGACGACGAGGCCTGCCACCGGATCGCCCGCTTCGCCGAGGCCAACTACCTGCCGGTCGCCTGCGCCTTCCGTCGCCAGGATCTGATCGACAATCGCTCTCCGGCCTACGTTGGCGACTTCGGTACCGCGGTGTCGCCGACATTGACGGTCCGCCTGGCCGAGGCGGACCTGCTGCTGGTGATCAATAGCCGACTCGGCGAATTGACCACCCGCGGCTACACCACCGTCGCCATTCCCAATCCCGCTCAGCGCCTGATCCATCTGCATCTCGACGCCGACGAGATCGGCCGCGTCTACGCCCCGGAAATCGGCCTGGCGGCGTCGCCCAAAGCCTTCGCCAGTGCCGTGGCGACGCGGCAACTGAGCCACCGCGACCGCTGGCGGGCGTGGCAGCAGACCCTGCGTGGCGAGCATCTCGCCGACAGACAGCCACTGCCCGGCGATCAGGCGATGGTGCTCTCCCGCGCCCTGGTCGCCGCGGCGGAGATCCTGCCGGATAAAACGATCGTCACCCTGGATGCGGGCAACCACGCCGGTTGGGTGCAGCGATTCCTGTGTTACGCCCGTCCCGGCCGCCAGCTCGGCTCCACCTGCGGCGCCATGGGCTACGCCGTTCCAGCGGCCGTGGCCGCTTCGCTGGCCGCGCCCGATCAACGGGTCATCGCCTGTGTCGGTGACGGCGGCTTCATGATGAGCGGCCAGGAGCTCGCCACCGCGATCCAGCACGGCGGTCACGTGATCGTGCTGCTGTTCAACAATGCCAGCTACGCCACCATTCGCATGCATCAGGAACGCGAATATCCGACGCGGGTGGTGGGGACGGATCTGCATAACCCCGATTTCGTGGCACTGGCGAAGGCGATGGGTGCCAGCAGCGAGCGCATCAGCGACACCGACGCCTTCGTGCCCGCGCTGCAGCGCGCCTTGGCGCATGCCGGCTGCAGCGTGATCGAGATCACAACCGACATCGAGGCGATCTCATCGCGAACCACTTTGTCCGAACTGCGCCGGAGCGCCGATGGGAATGCCTCCTGACGCGTTGCTGCCACCAAGGTTGTATTACATCGTACGAATAAAAACGGTACATCTGTCGAACACCGAACAAGGACACCACCCATGATTGTGGATCTACGCACTTACACGATGGTTCCCGGCCGACTAAAGGCCTTTCTCGAGCTCTACGAGAGCGAGGGGCTGCCGATCCAGCGCCAACATCTCGGTGAGCCGATCGGCTACTTCACCGTCGAGACTGGCCCCCAGAATCAGGTCGTTCATCTGTGGGGCTACGAGAGCGCCGCCGACCGGGAGCGCCGCCGCTCGGCAATGGAGAGCGATCCGGCATGGATTGCCTACCGCCGCAAGAGTGCCGAGGCAGGAAACGTGCAGCATCAGGAGAACAAGCTGCTGCGTTCGGTGCCCTTTTCCCCGCTATGAGATCGTCGCATGCCCATGGATGTCGCCGGACGGCGTCCTGACAAACGGGCTTCCGATCCTCTCCTGGCGACCATGACGCCAAAGACAACCTGACCCATCGAGGACACGCCACCATGCCGATTCGCCAAATCACCCTGAGTATTGCCTGCGCCACCCTGATGGCGACCGCCGTCAGCGCCCAGGCCGACTATCCCGACCGGGACATCCGCGTGATAGTGCCCTGGGCCGCCGGCGGCGGTACCGATGCCATCGTACGCAAGCTGTCCAGTATTGCCGAGGAATCCCTCCCCGTCTCGATGTATGTCGAGAACATCGAAGGCGGCATGAGCGCGACCGGCCTGCTGCAGCTGACCAAGGCGCGGCCGGATGGCTACACCATTGGCGCGCTCACCTACGACAGCGTGATCACGGTACCCTGGCAGGGCACGATTCCCGGCTTCGGCACCGATCAGATGAAGCTGATCGCCCGCGTCACCAGTGAACCGGACGCCATCATTACTTCGGACGGCGCTCCCTGGAAATCCTTCGACGACCTCATTGCCGCCGCCAAGGAAAAGCCCAACACCATCCGTGTCGGCATCCAGAACATGGGCGCCCGTACCCACCTGACGCTGCTACAGCTGCAGGACCTGACCGGCGCGCAGTTCAAGATCGTCTCCTATCCCGGCGGCGCGGCACCCCAGAAGGAAGCCCTGCTCAACGGCGAGGTCGATTTCGTCATCACCAGCCTGGGCGACTTCGCGCCCCTGATCGAATCCGGCAAGGCTCGCGGACTGGTGGAGTTCTCCGACAAGCAGAACGAAGCCTTTCCGGACGTGCCGCCGGTCAGCGAAACCGATACCGACATCGACCTGCAGATGGGCAGCTTCATCATCCTGGCCGCCCCCGCGCGCACGCCGGACGCCACCATCGAAACCCTGGAAACCGCCTATCACGACGCGTTCGAGAGCGACGAGTTCCAGCAGTGGCTACCCAAGATCGGCGTCGCGCCGGACTGGCTGGGCAGCGGTGATGTCGACGCCTGGGTGAAGCAGACCCAGGAGACGCTGTTCGGCACCATGGACGAGCTCGCCGAGCAGGGCATCCTGAGCAAGTAATTCCTTCAACCGCGCCGGCCCGCGCTCGGCGGGCCGGCTGCTTCCGAACACGGAAACCGCCATGTCCCTCAAACGGTTCGCCACGGATGGTCGCCTCGTCGTGCCATGCGCACTGGCGATCATCACCCTGATCTATCTCGTCGATGCGCTGCAGCTGGGGCCGCCGATGAGAAACGGCAACATGACGCCGTCGTTCTTCCCCATCGTCATTTCGGTCGTGACACTGGCAGCGCTCGCCGTCGCCATCGCGCAGGCGTATCGATCCCTGTGCCGGCCATCCGAGTCCGAGGAGGCCGAGCCCCAGGGCGTCTCCTCCAAGGCAATCGTCGTGGCGCTGATCACGGCGGCTTACCTGTTCGCCTTCGATCTCATCGGCTACGTGATCAGCACGCTGGCCTACGTCTTCCTGATGACCCTCGTCTTCGGCGGTCGCCAGGGGCTGATCGCGAAGCTCGTCGGCACCGTCATCATCACGGCATTGGGATTCGCGCTGTTCGAGCTGGTCTTCAACGTCCGTCTACCCACGTTGTGGAGTCAATAACGTATGGATGTCCTCGGATCGATGTTGCATGGCTTCGCCATGCTGGCCCAGCCGGAAGTCCTGCTCTACATGGTCGGCGGATTTCTGATCGGCACCTTCTTCGGTGCCGTCCCCGGCCTCACCTCGCTGCTCGCCATCGCCCTGCTGCTGCCGCTGACCTATAGCCTCGATGTCACCGTCGCCCTGGTCGCCTGCGCCAGCATCTTCATGGCCGGCATGTGCAGCGGCAGCATCACCGCCACCACCATCAACATCCCCGGCGCGCCCTCTTCGATGATGACGGCCATCGAAGGGTATCCCATGCAGCAGCGCGGCGAGGGCGCCAAGGCCCTGGGCCACGCCGCCCTGGGGTCGATGATCGGCGGTTCGATCGGCGCCCTGCTGCTCATGGTGGTCGCACCGGTGGCGGCCGAGTTCGCGCTGCTGATTCGAACGCCGGGCAAGTTCGCGCTGATCGCCTTCGCGCTGATCGTTATCATCATTTCCCAGCGGGGTTCGATCACCAAGGGCATGATCGCCACCCTGTTCGGGGTGATGATCGCGACCATCGGCATCGATGTGATGCAGCCGGTGGCCCGATTCACCTTCGGCTCGGCGACCCTGGTTCAGGGTATCGACATCATGCCGCTGGTCATCGGCGCTTTCGCCATCAGCGAACTGCTGGTACAGGCGGACTCCCGCGGCAAGCACACCGTCGATCTCGACCAGGTGAAAGCGACCAAGGTGCGCCGACGCGACTTCATCCCGCCACTCTCGGAAGTGCGCGAGATCGGCTTGTTCCGCTACCTCAAGAGTGCCGCGATCGGTTATGCCGTGGGCACCTTGCCCGGCGCGGGCGGATCGATGGCGGCGTTCGTCTCCTACGCCGAAGCCATGCGCTCCTCCAAGCACCCCGAGCGCTACGGCAAGGGCAATCCCGAGGGTATCGCCGCGGCGGAGTGCGCCAACAACTCGATGTGCGGCGGCGCTTTCGTGCCCATGCTGACGTTCGGTATCCCCGGCGACCCCACTACCGCCATCGTGCTCGGCGTACTGGTGATCAACGGGCTCCAGCCGGGACCGGAGTTCATCGCCAACCAACTGGACCTGGTGGCACCGATGTTCGCCGCCCTGTTCGTCAGTGCGCTGATCCTGATCCCGCTGACCCTCTATCTGCTCGGCCCCTACTTCCTCAAGATCGTCTCGATTCGCCGCGATTTCCTCTACTCCAGCATCGCGGTCGTGGCGCTGGTGGGCAGCTACGTCGCCACCTACTCGACCTTCCAGATGGGCCTCTCCCTGGTGTTCGGCGTACTGGCGTATTTCATGCGCAAGCAGAAATACCCCACCGTCTGCCTGCTGCTCGGCTTCGTGCTCGGCCCGAGCCTGGAGGAGTACTGCCGTCGGGCGATGTCCATCAGCGACGGCAATCCAGCGATCTTCTTCACCAGCCCGGACAGCCTCTTTTTCCTGGTGCTGACCGCGGTGTTCTTCTATTTCATGGTGATCCGCAAACCCAAGGACCGCGGACTGGGAACGCCACCGGCGGGGTAAGGCTATCTCGAGAGCGGGCCGGAGAGTGGCACCAGGCCATGATCCGGCCTCGCCACGCCAGAGCTCCAGGGTGTCACATCGACCGTCTGCGCGACCGCCAGCGCCGCCATCAATGCCCCCCAGGAATAGAAGGAATCGGTATCGGGCTGATCGGTGATGGCGCCGGTTTCGGGGTGAAAGTTCTCGCCACAGTTCCGCTCCCGCCAGCCATCCTGGAACAGTCGCCAGCTCTTGTCGGCGAGTTCGCGGGCCTGCGCGTGAAATCCGGCACGCAGCAAGCCACGCTGGGTCCAGAAGTTGAGTGTCGGCCAGACACGCCCGCGCCAGTAGACATTGTCCTGATAACTGGGGTCGTCTCGAGCCACCGAGGGCAGCCCCACGTCACCCCCGAACTTCTCCCACGGGAGCAGGTAGTTGTTGACCAGCGCGGTTGCCTGCTCCGAAGTGGCCGCCCCGGCGACGAGCGGATAGAACGAAGTGGGCGCCAACTGGCGCACGAAGCTGCCATCCCGCAATCGATTGGCGAATACGCCACGCTCGGCATCCCACAGCTGGTCGCGGATGCGGGCCACGTGATCGGCATGACGTGCCCGCAGCCGGTTCGCCGTCGCCACCTCGCCGAGTCGATCCGCCATCGACACCAGCATCTCGTTATCCAGCGCCAGCAGACTGTTGGCACCGACATCGAATGCCTGCAGCAGGCCGGTGGCGGGATCGAACGGGGCATCGTCGTGGACCGGACTGTTGTCCATCGCCGACTCGTTCTTGGCGCCCAGCTTGGTACCCCGATAGAGCCCCCGCCCGACCCCCGGGGTGGTGCCATAAGCCACCAGCCCGGCACCCGCCAGTTCACGGTGACGCCACCACCAGTCGAAGTTGGCCAGCAGCCTGGGAAACGCCCAGCGGATCAAGGCTTCATCCCCACTGCGTTGATAGAGATTCCAGACGACGTAGCCAAGAATCGGGAGCTGGCTGCGGTCGACCCAGGCGTCGTTGCCGGTCACCAGGCAGGGAAAATTACCCGCCTCGGTCTGGAACGAGAAGATCGCGGCCAGATTGTCCTTGGCACCTTGAAGATCAATGTGTCCCCACAGCCAGGCGTTGAAGGCGACGTCATCGAGCCAGACGCCGAAGCCGCCGAACTTCCGTGCGCTCCAGAAACGGGTCAAGCCGGTGTAGGGCCGCCGATTGACGGCATCGTAGACATGGTTCCAGCGGATCACGTCATTGATCGCCTGCAGCGCCTGCAGCGCGCTGCCGGGCGGGTGCGTATCGGCCAGCGCCCAGTCGTCCCGGGGCAGCTCGGGCGGTGCGATCTCGCCCTGTCGACAGACAATCCGCTGCCGGGGCGCCTCTTCCAGGTTGAACCGCAGTGCCGCGGTCGTGCCACTCTCGGCTCGGGAGCCGAGATAGAAATAACCTCTGTCGAGGAACTCCTGGCGCAGCGCGTCCAGGTCGTCGTGAAAGGTCGCGAGCAGAGGCGCGTGGGCTGCCCTGACCCGCAGCGAGCGATCACGCGGCGCGTCGGCCACGCCATTCCGGAGCTCGCCACTCGCCTCGTCGAAATGCCAGCAACCGCCGCCATGGACGACCAGCGCGACCCAGAAGCGCAGTCCCCACTCACCGGTCTCGCGAGTCTGCCACTCGATCTCGATACCATCGACATCGAAGCCAAATCGCCAGTCGAGTACCGTACCGTGGAACTCACTCCGCAGGCGCGCTTCCCGGCCATCCAGCGAGCGCATGCCGAGTCGCGTCTGCGAGGGATCGAGCAGCGAAACCGCGTTCGCGCTGGCGGCGTAGAGCATCGGTGTCAAGCGAACGTCCAGTTCCGGATGGACGATTTCCGCCGGACGATCCGGGTTCCAGGTCCCCCAGCCGAGATGTCGCCGCCTCTCGCTCATGCTTCGACCGGAATGGTATCCGCCACGCGCCATGTCAGCCGCACTCGCTGACCTGGTTGTAGCTCGGCCGTGGCGCGATTCTGGGCAAAGACACGCAGATGAATGTCACCCCGGCGCAGCAGATAACTCAGGCTGTTACCGGCGAAGATGATCTCCTGAAGCTCCGCCTCGAGGTGGTTGTGGTCGGCACGAAGGGGCTCCCCCTTCTCGGCGATCGCCATTTTCTCCGGGCGTACCGCACAAGTGGCTTTCCCGACGCCGGCCAAGGGTGCGGTAGCGCGCAGCCTCGTGCCGTCGGAGAGCGCCAGTTCGCCCTCCTCGACATGACCTTCGAACAGGTTGGCATCGCCCAGGAAAGTCGCGGCGAAGGCTGTCGCCGGACGCTCGTAGAGTTCTCGCGGCGGCCCTTCCTGAAGCAGTTTGCCATCCTTGAGCACCCCGACCTTGTCGCTCAGCGTCAAGGCCTCCTCCTGATCGTGAGTCACGAAGATCGTGGTGATGCCCACTTCGCGCTGAATACGCTTCAGCTCAACCTGCATGCCGAGGCGCAGTGCCTTGTCGAGCGCACTGAGCGGTTCATCGAGCAGCAACACCCGAGGACGGAAGACGATGGCGCGCGCCAGGGCCACACGCTGGCGCTGGCCGCCGGAGAGCTGGTGTGGTTTTCGCTCGTCGTAGCCGGAAAGCCTGACCAGTTCCAGCGCCTCGCCGACTCGCGCCTTGATCTCGTGCCTCGGCGTGCTGCGCACCATCAGCCCGAAGGCAACGTTGTCGAACACGCTCATGTTGGGGAACAGCGCGTAGTTCTGGAACATCATGCCGATATTGCGCTTCTCCACCGGCAGCGACTCGACCGCTTCACCACCGATCAGAATTTCGCCACTGTCCGGAAAGCTGAAGCCAGCGATCTGGCGTAGCAGGGTCGTCTTGCCGCTGCCGGAGGGCCCGAGCAGGGCATAGAAGCCGCCGTCGGCGAATTCGATCGAGACGTCGTCCAGTGCCCGGAACTCGCCGAAGGACTTGTTGACATGGGATACGGTGACGGATGCCATCAGCGATCGCCTCCAAAACGGTAAAAGCGGGACACGATCACCAGCAGGGTGATGGAGAAGGCGATCACGAGCGTGGAGATCGCGTTGATCTCCGGCGTGAACCCTTTCTTGATCGCGGTATAGATCTCTACCGGTAGCGTGCTGACACCCGGCACCGACAGAAAGTAGGAGATCACGAACTGATCGAACGACACCGCAAACGCGAACAGGGCTCCCGCGATGAATCCCGGTGCCAGATACGGCAACGTGACGTGGCGGATGACCTGCCACGGACTCGCCCCCAGTGAGCGAGCGGCCGCCTCCAGGTCGGGGTCGAACCCCTTGATGCGTGCCGAGACGACGATGATCACGTAAGGCAACGCCAACGCCACATGCCCCAGGATCATGGCGTGCAGGCCTCGACCAATGCCGCTCCAGAAAAAGAACAGCAACATCGCGGTACCGGTGATCAACCACGGAATCGCGATCGGCGGAAACAGCGCAGCCTGCAGCACCTTCTTGAAGCGAAACTCATAGCGGAAGAAGGCGATCGACGCCGCCGTTCCCAGCACGCTGGCGATCACCGTGGTCACCATCGCCACCAGGATGCTGTTGCGCGTGGACTCCAGCAGTCGAGTGTTGTGGGCCAGCTTGACATACCAGTCGAAGGTCCAATCGATGGGGAGCATGTAGAACTGCGACGAATTGAAGGACATCGCGGCCATCACCAGGATCGGCAGGTAGAGAAACGCCAGCACCAGGCCGAGATAGATCCGCGCCAGCATATTGGTCGGCCGGGCTTTCATGATGCCCTCCTCAGGATCGGCTGAAAGATGGCAAAGATGATCAGCACGCAGGCCAGCAGGATGAACGACAGCGCCGCCCCCAACGGCCAGTTGAAGACCGAGGTGAACTGATCCTCGATCACCGTGCCCAGAAAGGTACCCTCGCGACCTCCGAGGATCCGTGGCTCCATGAAGGAACCGATCACCGGTACGAAAATCAGCACGGCGCCGGCGACGATTCCAGGCATGGAGAGCGGCAGGATGATGCGTCGTAGCACGGTCAGACGACCCGCGCCCATCGAGCGTGCGGCATCGATCAGATCGTCATCGATGGTCGACAGCGAGATGTAGCAGGTAAGAATCATGTAGGGCAGATAGGAGTGGACCAACCCGATCACCACCGCCTCGTAGGTGAACATCAGATTGAGCGAGCCGAAACCCGGAATCAGCCAGTCCAGCAGGCGTTCCAGCATACCGTTGCCGCGCAGCACCATGGTCCACGAGAAGACGCGGATCAGCGCGTTGCTCCAGAACGGGATGATCACCATCAGGAACAGGGCCTCGCGCCAGCGCCCCTTGATGGTCTTGGCCAGTACATAGGCGCAGGGAAAACCGATCAGAAAACACCACAACGCCACCTCGAAGCCGAGCCTCAGCGAGCGCAGCATCAGCGTGCGATAGAAATCTTCCTGGAAGAACGCCGCATAATTGGACAGCGTGACCTGCCAGTCGCGCCCCGGTAGCGGCACGTCGCTCAGGAAGCTGAAGTAGAGCATCGCTGCCAGCGGCAGGAGGATGGTGACGATCAGCCACAGATAGGCCGGCCCCGTCAGCCCCACAATGCTCTTGGCATTGGAGGGCTGTCGGCGGCGTGTCGGCGAACGCTCGGTGTCGGAAACAGCCATCGCCCCGAATTACTCCTGGTAAAAGGTCTTGGTTTCCTGCCACACCTCGAGCATCTTCTCGCGCGTCGCGTCGCTCATCGGTCCCATGAAGGGAAGATTGTTGACCGTCTTGAGCTCCTCGATCAGCGTCTTGTTGAAGGCGCCGTCGGGTAGCTGGGCGACGGCCTGCTCATTGGCGGAGATGGGTGCCCCTACCTCGGTGTCCCACTGCACGTAGAATTCGGGATCGATCATCCAGTCGATGAACTGCTTGGCAGCCTCGGGATGAGGCGCATCCGTCGGCAGCGAGAGCCCGTCGAGCCAGGCGATGGCGCCCTCGCGGGGCACGATGAACTCGATGGGAAGACCGAAATTGTTCTTCGAGCGCGCCGCCGATCCACTCCAGTAGGTAGCCAGATCGAATTCACCGGAAGCCATGTACTGATTCCACTCGTTCTCGGAGTTCCAGAAAGTCCGAATCTGCGGTTTGAGCGCGTGGAGACGCTCACGAATGAGGTCGTAGTCGCTGGGATCATTGATGTCCTGACCGGTCGCCAGCGCGGCGAACTGGCAGGATTCGACTGCGTCGTCACGCCAGCCCAGGCGTCCTGCATGCGCCGGGTTCCACAACTCCATGATGGAATTCGGCTTGGCGTCGAAAGCGCCGGTATTGATGGCAAACGACGTCACGCCCCAAAGCCAGGCGACGCCGAACAGCTTGCCGTCGTACAGGAGGTTGGAGTTCCGGGCGAGCCGTGGCTGCAGACCGTCGCTGTGCGGGTAGTCGGCCAGATCGAGGGGCTGGATCAACCCCTCCTTCGCCGCCTGCTGGGTGTAGGCGGAATTGACCAGAACCACGTCGTAGGTGCCGGGATTGGTGCGCAGCTTGGTCAGCATCTCCTGCTCGGAGTTGAAGTACTCGTGCTCGACGGTGTTGCCGGTGGCCTTCTCGAACTGTTCGAGCGACCAATCCTCGTCGGTGCCATACCCCTGCCAGTTGAGCACGCGGATCGTATCCGCTTGGGCCAGGCCCGTGGCCGTGGCGAGACCCGCGACGAGCGCGATGGAACGAATGCAGCCATACCCTTTCATGGTGTTGCCCCTTGTTTATCGGATTGTTATTTCGGCTACCGCCAACGTCGTTGCACCCGTTTCCCCCGCTCACCGAGCGCCGTCTCCAGGCGCCTTCTGAAGGCGCCTTGACGTGATTTCCCACACCATCGCGGCCGGCTGAAAGCGTGCTTCATTGCACTCGCTGCGGCGCATTGTCGTCGCTGACGCAAAGTGCTTGATCGACGTTCCGCTTCACTGTACAAGACTAAACATGCACAAACCTGTTCGATTTGACAAGAAGCAACGCGTCATCGACGAGTTGACTCGAAGGATTCACAGCGGCCGATTGCGCCGCGGCAAGCGTCTGCCCGGCGAACATCAGTTGGCCGAGGAACTCGAGGTCAGCCGCGGCACCTTGCGCGAGGCCTTGCTGGAGCTCAAGCGGCAGTCCTACATCGCAACGCAGACCGGGGTGGGCTCCATCGTGACCTACGACGGCGTCGAGATAGACCCGCAACGCGGCTGGGCACGGGCGCTGGCCGAAACCGGGGCCGACCTCCAGGTCGAGATGCTGAGATTGGCGACGATCGAAGAGGCCGACTTGCAGACCCGCTTTGGGGTCGAGCGCTTCATCGCCGTCGATCGCCGCCGCTTCACTCGCGGCGGGCTTTTCGTTTCGCTGGAACGCTCACGGATCCCTGCCCTGCCCGCGCTCGCAGACCTGCCCGCACGCGGCCTGGTCGATGATTCACTGACCGCGACGCTCAGGGCCGCCGGACTCGAGGTGGCGCGCGGCGAACAGAGCGTCGATATCGCCTATCTGGATGAAGAAAGCGCCAACCTGCTCACCCGAGACGTCGGCACGCCTGTGCTGCGGTCGACGCGAACGACGTTCAATCAGCAGGGTTCACTGGTCGAGCACGTGGTGAGCTTGCTCGATCCCGACCATTTTCGATTACATCTGCATTTTGGAACCTGATCATGTTCGATGCCGCCGATCACGAGTCTCCGCTGCGTCAACGGGCACTCGGTGCCTTCTACGGGCTCGCACTGGGAGACGCCTTGGGCATGCCGACTCAGTCACTGAGCCGACAGCAGATCGTGGCGACCTTCGGCGAGATCACCACGTTGGTCGATGCTCGCGCGGACCAACCGATCGCGCCCGGCATGCCGGCGGGCAGCATCACGGACGACACCGAACAGGCCATGCTGGTCGCGGACCTGCTCATCGACGGTCGCGGCTCGATAGATCCCCTGACCTTCGCCGAGCGGCTGATCGCCTGGGAAGATGACATGCGCGCCCGCGGTTCGCGGGACCTGCTGGGACCGTCGACCCAACGGGCGGTGGCGCGCATCACCCAAGGCATTCCGCCCGAGGAGGCCGGCCGCCTGGGCGCCACCAATGGTGCGGCGATGCGCGTCACACCGGTCGGCATCGCGTTCGATGTGGCGCACGCGGAACGCTTCATGGAGGCCGTCTACGCTGCCAGCAGCGTGACCCACAATACCGGCCTGGGCATGGCTGGGGCCGCCTCGGTGGCGGCGACCATCTCCGCGGGTCTCAATGGCGCGGCGCTGACGCAGGCGCTCGATATCGGCGTCGAATTCGCCGAGCGCGGCGAGAGGCTCGGTTACTGGTTCGCTGGTGCACGCCTCGCGCCGCGCATCCGTTGGGCACGCTCACAAATGGTCGGCATCAGCGACGCCAACGCCATCACCCTCCTCAACGACCTGGTCGGCACTTCGGTGCTGGCGCAGGAATCGATCGTGGCCGCCTTTGCCCTGGCCGAGCTGGCGGGCGACGCGCCGCAGCGCGCGCTTTGCCTGGCAGCCAGCCTGGGCGGCGACACGGATACCATTGCCGCCATCCTCGGCGCGATGCTGGGCGCATGCGCGGGATTGGACGCCTTGCCGAGTGAATTGATCGACCGGGTCAAACGTTGCAACCGCCTGGATCTCGAGCCTCGGGTCGAGGCGCTGCTGGCGCTACGCGGAAGCACCTCCTCGTGACTGACCAGCCCCACTCACCGGCTCCCGCCAGGCTCTGGCACACAGGCCAGGCGATCGTCGATATCGTGATGTCGATCGAGGCGCTACCGCCGCCGGGCGGCGATGTCATCGCGCAGTCGGCGAATCACGAGGTCGGCGGGGGATTCAATGTCATGGCGGCCGCCCGCCGCTATGGGATGCCAGTCATCTATGCCGGAGAACATGGAACCGGGCCCATGGGGTCCCGCGTGCGAGAGGCGCTCGTCAAAGACGGCATCGTGTTGGCGAAAGCGCCAAACCCCGCTGGCGACAGCGGCTTCTGCATCGCCCTGACCGATGCGGCTGGCGAGCGCACGTTCGTGTCTCATATCGGCGTGGAGGGACAAGTCGGCGCCGAGAGTCTCGAAGCCCTGCCGGTGGCCGACAATGACTGGATCTATGTCAGCGGCTACAGCCTGGCGTATCCCGGCAAGGCCTCCGCCCTGCTCGACTGGCTGGACACGCTGCCCGCAACCTGCGCCGTCGTCTTCGACCCGGGCCCGCTGCTGGCGCGTATCGATCACCGCCAGCTCGCGCGACTGCTGCCACGGATAGCGATATGGAGCAGCAACGCCAGTGAAACGCGAACGTTCGCCGGCCGTGACGATCTGGAAGCGGGTATCGCTGTGATCGCCTCGCGCTTGAGCGGGTCGGCCGCGGTCGTCGTGCGAGACGGACCGCGGGGGTGCTGGCTGCATCAAGCCGGCAAGACGCGGGCCATCGAAGGGTTCGCGAGCCAAGCCATCGACACCAATGGTGCAGGGGATGCTCATACCGGCGTCATGATCGCGGCACTGGCCGAAGGCAGCCCCATGCCCACTGCCTGCGCTCGTGCCAATGCGGCAGCGGCGATCGCCGTCTCCCGCCGGGGACCTGCCACGGCGCCCGATCGCGAGGAGCTGGAAAACTATCTCGAAGCCAACCCGGCCCATTAGGCGAATGACGCAGTCGGGCGAAGCGGGCTAACCGAGCGGGCGACAACCGTCAGCGACCCGACCCGGTTGGTTGCCAAGCCGAGCGCCGTCCCGCGCGCCCGGCTCTCGTCTCCCGCCGGCGCTCAGAAACTCGCCGTGATCATGGTGCCCGCCACCCAGGCGTTGTCGACCGAATCCACCGCCGACGGGTTGGCGACGTACTGTAGGTTCGGGCGCAGGGTGAGCGAGGGGGTCAGGTTGAAGCTGTAGTAGATCTCCGCGTCGTACTCGTGCCCCTGGCGCGGCAAGGGCGCAAGCGAGCCGGCCGGTGTGGCGTTGTAGTAGCCGACGTCGTCGTTGACGTGAAGATAGGCCAGGCCAATGCCCGCGTCGTCCTGCGGGCGGGCATCGAACGGACCCGTGTAGGTCGCGCCGACCGAGACGTAGCGATCGATACCGGCGGTGTCGCCGTTGTTGGCATTGCCCATGCTGAACAGGGTCAGGCCACGATCGGCGTTGCCGCCACGCGTGGTCACCTGTTGCTGGACCACGTAGTAGAGCCCGGTGTTGGTATCGCTGGTGCGAGTGTCCGGTCCATCGCCGTAGGCGCGATTCTCCACGTTCTGGGTGTAGAAACCGAGTTTGTAGGCACCGGCCATGCCATCCAACTTCGGCGTGTAGCCCACTTCGACGGGGAACAGGGTGCCCTCGGTGCCGCTGGTGCGCAGGTCGAAACCGTTGTCGTTCTCCAGGTTGCTGTCGTTGAGATTGAAAGCGCCGACCTGGGCGTACCACTCGGGGGTGAAGTTGGCACGGATCACCGCCGCCCACTGGGCGATCGGCCAGTTGTAGATGTTGTTGCCCCAGTTGCCGGGCTGGGCGCTGCCAAAGGCAAGGTTCTGGAAATTGCTGTCGATGGTGGCGAAGTCGTCACCGAACGGGATTCGCCCGAGCTTGACCGCGAGCGCGTCATTGAAGAACCGTTGGCGATACCAGAACTGGGTCAGTCGTGTGACCGGCCCGCGCCCCTGGACTTCCTGCACCGACGAGCCACCAACGGTGGCGCCGGGATCGCTCATCCGGTCATTGACGCTGTGGCCGTTGCGATTGGTGACGGTGACCTGAAACTCAGCCGAGGGAATGCCAGCGAGCTTATCGAGGTCGAAATTGGCACCGACCGCGAACTGGTCCGAGTATTTCGCCACATGGCTATCGTGGTAGCCGCCATCGAGGATCGTGGCCGCCTCGCCCACGTAGTCGAAGTCGAAGGAGATCCCGGCGTTCTCCAGCGCCGTGCGCTCACCTCCCCAATCCCCCAGCAGGTATGGCGAATCCGGAGAAAATGCCGAGTAGGCCTGCGCCGGGCCGATGATTCCGAGACCGCCCAACAGTAACGCCGACGCCCCACCGATTCTGATGACCCGCAACGTGACATGCATCATGACCTGAACTCCCAAAAAAATAATTAGCACGTCACTAATGCGCAGAGAATGATAGTCCCGACGGCCCCGCTCCGGTAGTCAATCGATCCGCGCCAGCCGACAAAGCCGACTAAAGGATGAAGCGCCGTCATCGGGGGAGTACTGCGGCGACAGGATTGAATGTCGTTTCTGGTGGCCATGGTGTCATTGCCGACATCTCCCGACCGGCGCAAACTGCCCGTCGAATGCCACCGGACGATGCCATGACCCACACCGTCGACCTGTTCGTCTATCCGGACTGCCAGTTGCTGGACGCCAGCGGCCCCTGGCAGGTCTTCGCCAGTGCCAACACGCTGCTGGGGCGGCCGCATTACGAGCTCCGCCTCAATGCCGTCGAACCCGGCGAGGTCCGGACCAACGGCGGCATGACGCTGGTCGCGACCCATGCCCTGGCGACGACAACCGTGGGCGGCACGCTGCTGGTGGCCGGCGGCCATGGCGTGCATGAGCTGGACGACACGGTCATCCGCAAGCTCGCCGAACGCGCCGCCTCGGCGTCGCGGGTCGGCTCGATCTGCAGCGGGGCCTTCGCGCTGGCCAGGACCGGACTGCTCGACGGCTGCTGTGTCACCACGCACTGGCGCCAGGCCGAACGCCTGGCGCGGGAGTTTCCCGAGATCGATGTCGCGGCCGATGCGCTCTACCGGAACAGCGGCAACCTCTACACCAGTGCCGGTGTCACCGCGGGCATGGACCTGGCGCTCGCCCTGGTCGCGGCGGACCACGATCATCGCCTGGCCGGCGAGGTCGCCCGCGAGCTGGTGATGTTCCTGCATCGGCCCGGAGACCAGGCGCAATTCAGTGAAGGGTTGCGCTGCCAGCTCGCCAGCCATGGCCGGCTACGCGCGTTGATCGATCGCGTGCTGAACGATCCGCTGGCCGACTGGAACAGCGAGGGTCTGGCCGCCGCGATGGCGGTGACACCACGCCACTTTCAACGTCTGTTTCGCCAGCAACTCTCGATGACCCCGATGGAGTTCCTGAGCCGGCTGCGGCTGGAGTCGGCGCGGCGGCTACTGGCCGAGAGCGATGCCCCGCTGGGACGGATTGCCGAACACTGCCGCATCGGTGGCGCCGAGCAACTGCGCCGCCAGTTCCAGCGCCGCTACGGACTCGCGCCCAGCGCCTATCGCGCTCGCTTCGGCCGAACCCTGTCCAGCCCGGCCCCGACCCACACCAGCAACCGAGAAGCCTCATGACGACCTCCGCGCCTTCCCGCCTGCCGCTCACCGTCTGGGGTCTGGCGCTGTGCCAGGCGCTGCTGGTCAGCGGCAATATCCTGCTCATCGCCGTCTCGCCGCTGGTCGGCGCCCAGCTCTCCGGCGATGCCGACTGGAGCACGCTGCCGGTCGCTACCCAGTTGCTGGGATTGACCGCAGCGACACTTCCCTCCGGCTGGTTGACCGCGCGCCTGGGACGCAAGCGTACCTTCCTGATCGGCAACGCCGCCGGGCTCATTGGCATCGCCATCTGCCTGCTGGCGTTGAAGGGTGCCGCCTTCCCGCTGTTCACTCTCGGCACCTTCGCCATCGGCATGAGTATCGGTGCGGGTATGCTCTATCGCTTCGCCGCCATCGATGCGGCGAGCCAGTCGCAGCGCGACCGCGCCCTCAGTCTGGTGATGGCGGGCGGCGTCATCGCCGCCTTCGCCGGGCCCTGGCTGGCGCGCTACACCCAACACGCCTTCGCGACACCGTTCCTGGGCTGTTTCGTCGGCCTGGCGGGACTCTACGCCCTGGCGCTGCTGCTGCTCTCGCGACTCGAACTGCCATCGCCCCGGGGTGCAGTCGACGGTGAATCGCCCCGCCGCCCCGGCCAGCTACTGCGAGAACCGCAGCTGCTGGCGGCGGTGGTCATCGCCACCTTGAGCTACGCCATCATGAATCTGGCCATGACCGCGACGCCGCTGGCCATGACGCACGCCGGCCACGGCTTCGCCGACGTCACCAACGTCATCCAGTGGCACATCCTGGCGATGTTCGCCCCCTCGTTCGTCACCGGCGACCTGACCCGGCGCTTCGGCTACCGGCCAATGATCGCCGCGGGGTCGCTGGCCCTGCTGGCCAGCCTGCTCTGCGCCCTGCTCCCGACCACGTTCTGGACCTTCGCGATCGGGCTGTTCCTGCTGGGACTGGGCTGGAACTTCACCTTCCTGCCCGCCAGCGCCTGGCTAACCACCACCTACCGGCCCGGCGAGGCGCCTCGCGTCCAGGCCATCAACGACTGCGCGGTCTTCTCGCTGACCACCCTCTCCGCGCTGCTGGCCGGTCCGCTCAACGCCTGGCTCGGCTGGCAGACGCTCAACCTCCTGCTGCTGCCGCTGGTCATGGTGCTGATGGTCGTGGGGCTCGGCATGTCCCGCCTGCAACGACCACTCATTGCCAAGCGGGATTGACCGGTCATTCCGTGACGGTGATCTACGACTAGGCATGCATGGCGATCGCCGCCGCGTGGCGGGAGCGTCTTGCCGTCGCCATCGCCAGGGCGACGGCCGGCATTGATCCCGGCCCTTCAGACGCCACACAGGACAAGCCCGGCACACCGCCGGGCTCATCCTGTCGTCACGCTTGCCGCTGATTCATCTCAGCGCCGCCTGGCGGTCTCCATGAACTCATTGGCCCGCTCGCGATTGGCCCGGGTCACCAGACTGACCGCCACGAACAGCACCACCGCGACCGGCAGCGCCCAGATCCCCGCCGGCAGCCCCAGCGGTTTGACACCGCTCAGGTAAAGATAGATGACGACCAGGCCGCCGCCGATGATGCTCGCAAGGGCCCCCGCCGCGGTGCCACGTTGCCAGTAGAAGGCGCCGATGATCGCTGGCACGATCACCACCAGGCCCGTCGAGGCCGCCACGGAGAGCACCGCAATCAGGTTGAGTTGCAGCTCCGCGAACAGGAAGGCGAGGATCGCGATGATCGGCAACACCCACTTGCCCACCTTGAGCTGCTTCGCCTCGCTGGCGTCGGCGACGACATTGGCATAGACGTCCCGCGACAGCATCGAGGAGAGCGTCAGCATGATCGAGTCGATGGTCGAGACCGCAGCAGCCAGAATACCCACCATGACGATCACGCCGAGCACGGGCGGCACATGCTCGGAAGCCAGCAGCGTCGGCGTTGCCAGATCCGACTTGGCCAGCTCGGGGAAGGCCACCAGCGCCGAGAAGCCCCAAAGCACCGAGACCACGGTGTAGATGAAGCCGAAGATCAGAAAGCCGATCAGCATCTGGCGCATCGACTTGAGCGATGACGGCATGAACAGACGCTGGCTGACCTGGGGGTTGGAGAGGCTGAAGAAGAACCAGGGAATGGTTAGCCCCAGAAAAGTGGTGAAACTGAAAAGGCCGGGCCCGGGTACGCTGAGAGAAGCCGGGTGCTCGCTGGCCAGCGTATCGAACAGTTCCGAAAAGCCGCCGAGCGAATGGACCACGAGAAGCGCCACCAATGTCGAAGCGACGATCATGAACAGCGCCTGCAGCGAATCGGTCCACATCACCGAACGGATCCCGGCAATGTAGGAGAACAGGATCGCCAGCAGCGTCGACACGATCACACCGGTGGTGAACGAGATCGCCCCGCCGCTCATGCCCGCCAGCAGGTAGCCGACGCCTGCCAGTTGCACCGCGGCATAAGGGATCAGAAACACGCAGCTGGCGACGGCGGTCGCCACCGCGACTTTTCCGTTGCCATAGCGATGACCCAGCATCTCGCTCGGCGTGACGAAACCGAAGCGCTTGCCCACCGCCCAGAACCTGGGTCCGAAGATCGCCACCAGCGAAACGCCGGCGAAGTAGACGATCTCGAACCCGAACGCCCCGACGCCGCCCGCGTAGGTAAGCCCCGCCAGCCCCACCATCATGAACGCGCTGTAGGTCGTGGCGCTGTAGCTGAGCGCCGAGACAAAGCCATTCATCTGGCGATTGCCGAGAAAGTAGCCAGACATGTCGACGCCCTTGCCGTTGGTCGCCTCGCCCCGCGACAGGTAGGCGACCACCACGGCCACCACGAGATAGATGAGGACCGCCCCCCAGATCAGATTGGTACTCATGGCTCAGCTCCCCGACTCGTCCTTGAAACCCTGGGTGATCATGATGTTGGCGACGATGACCAGGACGCCGACGACGAACCAGAACAGAAAACTGCCGTACCAGGCCTGCACCTGCCCGAGCAGACCGTAGGGCACCACGTAACACGAAAGGACCAGCGCCCAGACGAGCCATATCCAGCGGCGAGAATTCATTGCGTCACTCCTTTATTGTTGCCGTTGTTATCGAAATCGCTGCTATTGAAACCGTTGTCGTTGAGACACTCGTTATCGAAACCACCGTTGGCGAGTGCCGCTATCGAGCCGATACCGCCAGCGTCGGACGGCCACGCTCGCGCCGGCTGACGAGGCGAGGCCGTCGAG
Source organism: Salinicola acroporae (assembly GCF_003206615.1). Lineage (GTDB taxonomy): Bacteria > Pseudomonadota > Gammaproteobacteria > Pseudomonadales > Halomonadaceae > Salinicola > Salinicola acroporae. The sequence continues at coordinate 194,118 of NZ_PZJW01000012.1, forward strand.
ATCCCGGCGCGCGCGTCGCTCATGGCGACGACGCACCGCGCAGCTCGCCGATCCTTGCCGAAAGATGTTCCCAGGCCGGCTGGTCCGGGGCGAAACGCGCGCGCAGGTAACTCACCAGCGCGGTCAGTTGGCTGTCGCTGAAATCGGCACGGAACCCGGGCATCTCGCCAGCGCTTCCCCCGCTCGAACTGGGCGCCACGACGCCGTCGAGGATGGCCTGAATGACATTGTCCGGGCGCGCGCTGTGGAGGTTGGTGTTGAGCGCCAGCGAGGTTTCGGCCCGGGAATAGACCGGCATGTCACTGCCTTCGTGACAGGAAGCACAAGCGCCGTTGTAGAGTCGCTCTCCAGCATCGAACCCCGGCGGCGTGGCGGCCGAGAGGGCCAGACGATCGTCGGCGATCTCGGAGGCTTGCGCGGCATCGACCGCGGTCGGCATGAACGACGCCACGTAATGCGCGATGGCGCGCACATCGCTCTCCGGCAACTCACCCAGCCCCGCCACCACCGGCGCCATGGGCCCGGCGGCAACCCCATGATGCGCCGCCCGGCCCGTGCGGAGATAATCGTACAGCGCGGTTTCGCTCCACGGCACCGGGGCCTTCGACAGCTGACTCAACGCCGGCGCCTCCCAGCCGTCGACCAGCGCGCCGGCGAGATGATCATCGCCGCGCTTTTCCGCCCCTAGCGCGTTACGCGGCGAATGGCAGGCGCTGCAATGCCCAGCGCCCTCGGCCAGATAGGCACCGCGATTCCACAGTGCGCTGCGCGTCGGGTCCGGCGTGAAGGGTTTGGGGTCGTGATACAACAGGTTCCAACCCGCCATCAGTCCGCGGATATTGAAAGGAAAACGCATCTGATTGTCCACGGCTGGCGACGCCACCGCCGGTTGCGCCATCAGGTACGCATACAGCGATTGCAGGTCGGTGTCGCTCAGTTTGGCAAACGCCGTATAGGGGAATGCCGGGTAGAGGTGGCTGCCGTCGCGGCTGATACCGTGACGCATGGCGCGCGCGAAGGCGGCATACGACCAGCGGCCGATACCGGTCGCCTCGTCGGGCGTGAGGTTGGTGCTGTAGACGATTCCGAACGGGGTCTCGAAGGCGCGCCCCCCCACGTTGGCCGCGCCACCTTGGCTGGCGGTGTGGCAAACCGCGCAGTCGCCGGCCTCGGCGACCAGCCGCCCGCGCTCGATGGTCGCCTGCGAGTAAAGATTCGCGGCGGGGCGTGGCACCGGATCGATCGCCGCCTTCCACGGCAACCCCACCGCCGCCGCGCCGCCGAGCGAGATCAGCGACGCGGCGGCGGCGCCCACCCAGCGCCAACGCCGTCTACCCAAGAATGGCGCCGACCTGGCGGCTCGAGCATCGCCGCCGGTCGACTCACACAGCCCGGCGCGAATGCGCGCCGCCGTGAAAGGCGGCTCGCGAAAACGCTGCCCGGTGGCGTCGAACAGCGCATTGGCGATCGCCGCCGTGCCCGAGGCCAGCGTCTGCGCACTGAGACGCAGCGGCATCGAGACCGGGCTGTCGGCGGTGTCGTTCGGCGCCAGGGCGTCCGGCATACGGGCCGGTGGCGCATGACCACCAGCATCCAGCGTCAGTGCATCGATCGCTGGTAGCGTCGCACGAGATGCAGCGGCAAACTCGCCCCATTCATCGATGCCATCAGCGTGTCGCAACAGCAGCGTCGACTCGGGCAGCAACTGCTGACGCAGCGCCGAGGCCAGCACCTCGCGGTCGACCGGTTCGCCGGCATCCTGCCCCACCACCAGGCGGGTCAGCTGCACGCTACCCGTCACCGGATCGACGCTCACATCGGCGATCCAGGCGGAACGGGTACCACTTTCCCATTCTCCCTTGGCATCCGGCAGATGACTGTAGGCGAACCCTCGGCCCGTCAGCAGCCCGACGCCATCCTCGGCGGGATCGGGCTTCGGACCAGGGTGCCACGCCGCGCGTTGGCGGACGGCCTCGATCAGTGCCTGCCCGCGGCGATCATCAAGGTGCCGCAGGCGCAGCTCGAGCGGGTCACTCGCCTGTCGCCGGCTCCATTCATCGAAGAACGACTCTTCGGCGAAGACACGCACGCGATCGCTTGCCCTGCCGCTCTCGCCGCCCTCGTCGTCCTCTCGAACGGGATTGGCATGCCGATAAGGTGAGCGTGCCGGCCGGTCGGCGGGCGCTCCGGCGGACTCGGTGACGCCGGTCAGCAGCAGCGCCATGGCCGGCGCGGGCCTCGCCGCCCCGTACCCCAGTGCCAGCGCATCCAGTGTGTGCCCACCACTGGCCGCCACATCCCACGTCTCGGCCAGGCCCAGCGCGTCGACGTCCCGCTGATAGTCGGCATCCAGCCAGATCGCGACCGGCGCCCCGACCTGCCGCGAGACCAGCGCCGCGTCTGCGGCGGCATCGTCACAGGCGAGACGGCCAAGGCTTACCCCCTCCTGATCGCTGCGCTCGCTGGAGAGGCCGATCGCGGCCGGCGCCAGCGAAAGCAGTGCCGCGAGATCGCCACGCAGTGCTTCGGGCGTGGCGGTGTCGACCCACAGGCGGGCCCGGGTCGGAGAGACGTCGGCAATCACCCAGCCGGCACGCTCTCCCCAACGCAATCGGTTGGGCCAACCGTAGCGCCGGGACATGCCGTCCGACCGCCGGCCACTGAGCACCGCCCCGCGCCCGCCCGATCGCTCGCCACCCGCGCCGAGGTGATCGTCCAACAGCGGTGGCGGCGCCCAGTGCAGCCGCAGGCGCCGGGACGCCTGTCGCGCCAGGTCAGGATCGGCCGCCACCACCGCCACGAAATTGGCGATCTCGACAACGGTGGTGACGGTGGCCCACTCGCCCAGGGAGGCATGATCGATATCCAGCAGTCTCGAGCAGCCGAAGCGTCCCTCGTGAAACGCGACATCGGGGGGCCGGACGACCGCGGCATAGCGAAGGAGGCCGGAAAGAGCGTCGAAATCGCCGGGAACCGGGAGGTGTTCGACGGACGAAGCAGGCATGCTCATTCGCCACCCCCCGGCGCCACACCGGCGGCATCCAGCTCGGCCGCCAGGGTGGCGGCTTCGAGAATTTCGACATGGGTTCCGCAACGGCAGAGATTGTATTTGAGCGCGCTGACGATCTGGTCACGTGACGGCTGCGCACAGTGATTGAGCAGCCCCCGCACCGTCATGATCATGCCGTTGAGGCAGTAGCCGCACTGGGCCGCCTGGCATTCGACGAACGCGGCCTGCACCGGATCGAGACGACCCGACTCGCCCAGGCCCTCGAGCGTGACGACGTCGCGGCCGGCCACGGCCCCCAGGGAGATTACGCAGGAGCGGGCAACACGACCCTCGACCAGTACGCTGCAAGCCCCGCACTGACCCAGGCCGCAACCGTACTTGGGGCCATTGAGACAGAGATCGTTGCGTAGAACCTGAAGTAGCGGGGTCGCGGGGTCGAGCGACAGGTGCCGTATTTGGCCATTGACCCGCAAAGCGATGCTGTCCGTCATGCCGTTCTCGATTGGAGTTGTTCGTCAATTTGGCACTACCGTGGTGCAAGCTCGAACGCCATCGTACTTTTATAGTGCACACACCAGAAATGACGCTATCTAAACTTATACCATCCCCGCAAAGCGTAAAACAAGCGGCCTTTATAACCCCACAAAAATATAAATTTATATTTTAACAACAATGACTTAATGAAAAAACAGAGCATCCTGTCGAATCTGTAATTTTACGATAGAGAAAACCGTTGACTTGCCAATATACGGCGTATACGTTGTTTTTAACAGCCATGCTGGCCCGCCACCGAGGGGTACCGGGTTGCGCTCGAAGCTTCGAACCTTGCCAGTCGAATCCGCGCCCCCAGCGGGAATGTCGGGGTCAGGATAGCGCCATCCGGCGACGGACATGGCCCGGCGACGGCCGCTGCACGACAACAACCTATCGAGGAAAGCACATGAGTCAGAAACCGATGTCACCGAAACCCAGAGTGGCGGTCATCGGCGCCGGCCTGGGTGGCGCCGCCGTGGCCGCGCTGCTGCAGAAAGCGGGTTATCCGACCCAGGTCTACGAACAGGCCCCTGAATTCTCCCGGCTGGGCGCCGGAATCCACCTGGGCCCCAACGTCATGAAGGTGATGCGCCAGATCGGGATCGAGGAACGGCTCGAGGCGATGGGGTCGCACCCGGATTACTGGTTCAGTCGCGACGGCGTCAGCGGCGACTATCAATCGCGAATTCCACTGGGCGAATTCGCGAAGCGGGAGTACGGCGCCGCTTATATCACCGTGCATCGCGGCGACCTGCATGCCCTGATGGTCGAGGCACTCGATCCGAGCCAGCTGCATTTCGACAGGCGGCTGACGAGCGTCGACGACACCGGCAGCGAAGTGATCATGCGCTTCGCGGATGGCACCACCGAGACGGCCGACCTGGTCATCGGCGCCGACGGTGTCAACTCGCGCATTCGCGAAACGCTACTGGGCGCGGAGGATCCCACCTACAGCGGCTGGATTGCCCACCGCGCCATCGTCGATGCGGAAAAGCTCAAGGCCTACGATCTCGAGTTCGAGTCGTGCGTGAAGTGGTGGTCGCCCGACAAGCACATGATGGTCTACTACGTCACCGGCGATCAGCGAGAGTACTACTACGTCACAGGGGTGAAGACCCCCGACTGGCAGCATGGCACGTCGTTCGTCGACAGCTCGAAAGAAGAGATGCGCGAAATCTTCCACGACTATCATCCCGTGGTTCAGGCCTTGATCGACTGCACCGAATCGGTGACCAAATGGCCACTGCTGGAACGCAACCCGCTGCCGATCTGGCACAAGGGGCGCCTGGTGCTGCTCGGCGACGCCTGCCATCCGATGAAGCCCCACATGGCGCAGGGCGCTGCCATGGCGATCGAGGACGCCGCGATGCTGGTCCGTAGCTTGGAAGCGGTCGGCCCCGAGCATTACGCCGACGCCTTCGAACTCTACAAGACCAACCGCTTCGAGCGCGCCTCGCGGGTGCAGCAGGTCTCTCACGACAACACCTGGCTGCGACAGGACGAGGACCCGGCCTGGGTATTCGGCCATGACGTGACCACCCAGGAACTCAAGGCACCCTGATGCGTTGCCACACGGCCATGGCCCAGGCACCCGGCAACGACAGCCGGGATGCTGGAAACCCCTAGCAGGCCGACGTATCGACGCTTCCCAGACGTCCACGAGGAAAGACCTGACATGAGCACTTATCTCTACGGCGCCAATGTCCATGCCAACGGCATTCGTCAGCACTATCTGCGTTTCGGCGGCGAACGCGCCGCGACTGGCCAGCCGCTGGTGCTGATTCCCGGCATCACCAGCCCGGCGATCACCTGGGCTTTCGTGGCCGAGCGCCTGGGCGAGAGTTTCGATACCTACGTTCTCGATGTGCGTGGCCGAGGGCTGTCATCGACCGGCCCGGAGCTCGCCTATGACACCGATACCTGCGCCGCCGACGCCGCCGCTTTCATTGCCGCGCTGGGGCTCGAGAACGTCATTCTGGCAGGCCATTCGATGGGTGCCCGCTTCGCGATCCGCGCCGCCAGCCGCGGCGTGCCGACGCTCGACAAGCTGGTATTGATCGATCCGCCGGTCTCCGGGCCAGGCCGGCGCGAATATCCCAGCAAACTGCCGTGGTACGTCGACTCCATTCGCGACTGCATCAAAGGCTGCGACCTGGAGACGATGCGCCAGTACTGCCCGACCTGGAGCGACGAGCAGCTAGCGCTGCGAGCGGAGTGGCTGCATACCTGCTTCGAGCCGGCCATCGTGCAGGCCTTCGAGGAGTTTCATACGGTCGATATCCATCAGGACCTGTCTGCAATCACGGTGCCGACGCTGCTGATCTGCGCGGGCAGAGGCGGCGTCATTCAGGCGGAAGACAAGGCTGAAATCCAGACGCTTCTTCCGAGCATCCAGATCACCACGGCAGACAACGCCGGCCACATGATCCCGTGGGATGACTTCGAAGGTTTTTTTCTCGCCTTCGAGGATTTTCTGGGCCGCCGGCTATGACGGCATCGACAGCCTGACAGACACGGCACAACGGCAGCGAAGAGACCATCAGAACAACTGCCAACGAGGATTCGATGCCGCCATGAACCGTGTGGCGTCATCGACGAAGACCGCCCGCACGGCGGTCGGCCCGGCGATCGCGTCAGACAGCCGATGACAACCAGCAACAACAACGATCGGGAATCGCTATGTCTACCCTCTCCTCGGTGGCCGGCACTGCAGAGGTGTCGCCACACGACGAACTCTACCGACGCGTGATCTGGCGTCTGATACCGCTGTTGGGACTGTGCTACCTGACGGCCTATCTCGATCGGATCAACATCGGCTTCGCCAAGCTGCAGATGGCCGAACAGCTATCGTTCAGCGAGACCGCCTATGGTCTCGGCGCCGGATTGTTCTTCGTCGGCTACATCCTGTTCGAGGTGCCCAGCAACCTGGTGCTGGAGAAGGTCGGGGCGAGGCTCTGGCTCGCCCGCATCATGATCAGTTGGGGCATCCTCTCCGGCCTGACGATGCTGGTGACCCAGGCCTGGCAGTTCTATCTGCTGCGCTTCCTGCTGGGCGCGGCGGAGGCCGGATTCCTGCCCGGGGTGCTGTTCTATCTCACCGGCTGGTTCCCCTCCTGGCGCCGCGCCCGCATCATCGCCCTGTTCATGATCGGCCTGCCGCTCTCCAGTCTCGTCGGCGGGCCGCTATCCGGCACCATCATGACCTTCGCCGACGGCTGGCACGGGCTGTTCGGCTGGCAATGGCTATTCCTGCTGGAGGCGATTCCCACGGTCATTCTTGGACTGGTCCTGCTGGTGGCACTGCCCGACAGCCCGCATCAGGCCAGGTGGCTGAGTACCCACGAGCGGCAGGCGCTGGAATCGGAACTCGCCCGCGACAGCGCCGCCAACCCGAGTCAGCAGACCACTTTTCGCGACGGTTTCTTCAACCTGAAGGTATGGATGCTGGGCGGCATCGATTTCGCCATCCTGCTGAGTGCCTACGCCATCGGCTTCTGGCTGCCGACCTTCATTCGCAACGCCGGCGTCAGCGACAGCTCGACCATCGGCTGGCTGACCTCGATATCCAGTCTGGCCGGGCTGGTCGGGATGCTACTGGTCGGCTTCAGTTCCGACCGCCATCGCGAACGCCGTTGGCATATCATCGTGCCGTTTCTGATCGGCGCGGCGGCGATGTCGCTAAGCACGCTATTCGCCCACAACGCCGTGGCGACCGTGATCGTATTCGCCATCGCATCGTGCGCGATCATGGGCGCGATTCCGGTCTTTTTCAGCCTGCCGGCAACCTTTCTCAGGGGACAGGCGGCGGCGACCGGATTCGCGCTTGCCTGTTCGCTGGCCAATATCGCGGGCCTGGTCAGCAATTCGTTGATGGGCTGGATTCTGGATCTCACGGGGAGCAGTGCACTCGCCCTGCTCTGCTTCGCGGCGGCCCTGCTGTTGGGCTGCCTGTTGGTCCTGGCCTTGCCCAGCCACCAGGTCAACCGCTGAACCGCGTCATGCCACCATCACCAACAGGAGTCGAAGCCCCACCCAACCCACGACAACCTTGATTAAACTCATCGACCTCATAGCGCGTCGAGCAGCCCGTTTCTCGAACAACACAACGACAAATCTGGAGAACAGAGCAATGATCAAGCAACTCATCACCGCCGGCGTGATCGCCAGCAGCCTCGGGCTGGGCTTCTCGGCCCAGGCCGCACCACTCAACGAGAACCTGTGCGGTGGCAGTCCGAATGGCCTGTGGCAACTGCTGGGTGTCGGCATGGACGGCGTGCTCAAGGCCGAGAATCCGGATTCCAGCGTCACCTATCAGACGTCGTCCGGCGGCTTTGCCAACATCATCCAGATGCAGGGCGATACCTGTGACCTCGCCATCGTCCACGCCGGCGAAGCGATGAAGGCGATCTCCGGCGAACCGCCATTCCCCAAGGCGGTAAACAACTTCCGGGCGATCGGCGTGCTGTATAACTGGGCCCCGATGCAGTGGGTCATGACCCAGGACTTCTCCGACAAGTACGGCATCCACTCGCTGCAGGATATCGCCGACAAGAAGCCACCGCTGAGACTGGTACTCAATCGCAAGGGCATTCTTCCCTCGATGGTCGGCGAGTCGTCCCTCAAAGCGCTCGGCGTGACCCCGGACGACATCGAGTCCTGGGGAGGCAGCGTGGTCTACCAGGGCTCAGCGGTCGCCACCGAGCTGGTCCAGAACCGTCGCGCCGACATGTGGGCCAACGAGACCTTCGTCGGCAGCAGCGCGATCAGTGGCATGGCGGAAAATCGCCCAATGACCTTGCTGGCAGTGCCGGATAGCGTGATCAAGGCCATGGAGGAGGAGTACGGCGACAAGCCCTATACCGTATCGGCCGATGCCTATACCTGGCTCGATCATCCGGTTCAGACGCATACCGCCGCGGCCATGCTGGTGGCGCCGGCCACGATGGCCGACGATGAGGCTTACCGCATCACCAAGGATCTGATCGAACACATCGACGTCATGCAAGGGGTGCACCCGGCGATGAAGCAGCTCACACCCGAAACCCTGCTCGGGCAATCGGTCGTCGAGTTGCATCCCGGCGCCAAGCGCGCTTACGAGGAGGCGGGTCTACTCTAGCAGCCTTTCGGGCTTGACCGATCGTCGCGAAAACGACGGATTTTGTGTCAGATTGATCGATCGGATGAGGCGAATAGCCCCGCTATTTAACGAGTCCGAGCGAGTGAAGCTGACCAAAAGCCCGAGGTTTGCAGCAGATCAGCGTTACGTCCGACAGGCTGCCAGGCGGTCCGCGCGGCGCCGGAAGCCTTGGTGACCGGCGCCGGCGACGCCGCCAATGCCACTCGACCTCACGACACCACTCTCATGGGACGACAACATGACTCGCGGTAATCTCACTCGCCTGGCCAACGGCCTGATGTCGACGGGGCGCCGCCGCCAGCCGCAAGGCATCTTCAGCTGGCTGCTGAAGTGCTATGCAGCCGTCATTGCCGTGTGGGTAATCTGGACGACGATCTTCTCCACGGCGGATGTGCTGGCGCTGACCATCGTCTTCCTGACCCTGATGCTGGTGCTGGTGTTCTTCCTGATCGCGCCCAACGACAAACCCGGCGCGGAGACGCCGAGCCCGCTCGACTGGGGTCTGGTGGTTGCCAGTGCCTCCTGCGCCATCTTCTTCATCGGTTCGATCGACGATCTGGCCAACCGGATCAGCCTGTTGACGCCCCTGACCCCCGCACAGCTCGGCTTCGGTGTGCTGATCACCCTGCTCACCCTGGAGGCCACACGTCGCACCGTCGGTCTTGGCCTGACCCTCATCGCCACCGTTTTCATCATTTACAACCTGGCGGGACACCTGCTGTCGGGAATGTTCCGTCACGGCTACCTGCCGTTATCCTATTTCATCGATGTCAACGTCTATACCAGCGACGGGCTGTTCGGCGTTCCGGTTCGCGTCGCCGCCACCTACGCCTTTCTGTTCGTGATGTTCGGGACCTTTCTCGACAGCGTCCGCGGCGGCGATTTCTTCTTCAATCTCGCCGCCCGCCTGACCGGACGCTCGACCGGCGGGCCGGCCAAGGTCGCGGTGGTCTCCTCGGCGCTGTTCGGTACGGTTTCCGGAAGCCCCACCGCGGACGTGGTCACCACCGGCTCCATCACCATTCCCCTGATGCAGCGCCTCGGTTTCTCGCGCAACCTGGCGGCCGGGATAGAAGTCGCCGCCTCCACCGGTGGCAGTATCCTGCCGCCGGTCATGGGCTCGGTCGCCTTCATCATGGCCGAGTACACCGGCATCGCCTACAGCGAGATCATCATCGCCGCCCTAGTCCCCGCGCTGCTCTACTACATGGGCGTACTGGTGCAGGTGCATCTGTACTGCAAGCGCCACGGACTCGGCCAGCTGGCAGCCGAGGCAGTGCCGTCATGGTCTACGGTGATGCGTGGCGCCTGGCTATTTTTGATCCCGCTGGCGGCGATGGTGATTCCCCTGGTGATCGGTTACTCGCCGACCTTCGTGGCGCTGTTCGGTACCGGCGCGATCGTGATCTGCTCGCTGTTCAGTCGCCAGCACCGGCTGACACCGAAGTCGCTGCTCGACGCCCTGGCCACCACCACCTTTCGCATGGTCGGCGTCACGGCCGCCTGCGCCGCGGCGGGACTGGTGATCGGCGGCATCACCATGACCGGTCTCGCGACCAAGTTCTCGTCGATCGTGATGCTGCTGGCCGGCGACAGCACCTTCATGACGCTGTTCTTCACCGCGATCATCACCATCATCCTCGGCATGGGCATGCCGACACCCAGCGCCTACATCCTGGCCGCCGTGCTGCTCGGGCCAACCCTGGTCAACACGCTCGGGCTGCCGATGATGTCGTCGCATCTGTTCATCCTCTACTACGCGGTACTCTCGGCATTGACGCCACCGGTCGCCGTCGCGGCCTACGCGGCATCGGCGATCTGCGGGGGTAACCCGGTGAGCATCGCGGCACAGGCGGTACGCCTGGCGATCTTCGCCTTCGTGTTCCCGTTCGCCATCGTCTACAACCCCAGCATCACGCTGGACGGCACGCTGCTGAGCTGCGGGCTGGAGATCGCCCAGGCCTTCATCGCGACCCTGGCCATCGCCATTGCGACCGAGGGCTATCTCCGCCAGCGGTTGTCTCCCGGCGTACGACTGCTGCTGATGGCCGCCGGGCTGACCCTGCTCTCTCCGAGCGGCTGGCCGGTACTCGGCGGCCTCATCGTGGTTGCCGTCATTGTCGCGTATCAACTGTTCGGCGCTGGCGCTCGTCGCCCGGCAACCCATCCGTGAACACGCCCTGACCACCCACAAGGAGCAACGACATGACCCTCGAAAGACGAACGCCCCCCCAGGCCTGGCAGCTCGACCCGCTGGTGCTGGACGACCAGATCCGTGCCTTCCTGCGCGAAGATATCGGCTACTTCGATCTCACCGCGACGCTACTGATCGATGCCGAGCTGCCCGGTCGCTTCGAGATGCGCGCTCGGGAACCGATGACGCTCGCCGGCCTTGCCGCTGCCGCCCGTGTTTTCACGTTCTACGACGCCAGCATTCAGGTCGAGGTGCTGGCAAGGGATGGCCAGCAGGTCGACAAGGGCACCACCCTGCTCAAGATCGAAGGTCCGGCGCGCAGCATTCTGACCGCCGAACGCACCGCACTGAACCTGGCCCAGCATCTTTCCGGCATCGCCACCGTCACCGCGACCTATATCGAGCGGATCGCCGGTACCCGGGCGCAATTGATCGATTCCCGCAAGACCACGCCAGGGCTTCGCGCCATGGAGAAGCATGCCGTGGCCTGCGGTGGCGGTCGCAACCACCGCCTGGGTCTGGACAACGGCATCATGCTCAAGGACAACCACATCGCCGTCTGCGGCAGCATCACCGCCGCCGTCGCCCGCGCCAGGTCCAGCGTGCCGGTGCTGACCAAGGTCGAGGTCGAGTGCGACCGCTTCGACCAGGTGGAAGAAGCGCTCGCCGCCGGGGCCGACGTGATCATGCTCGACAACATGGCGGTGGAAGAGATGCAGCGGGCGGTGGCCATGGTCGATGGCCGTGTGCTGCTGGAGGCGTCCGGCGGCGTGCGCCTGGAAACCATTCGCGCCATCGCCGAGACCGGCGTCGACTTCATCTCGGTCGGACGCATCACGCAGTCGTCGCCAGCGCTGGACATCGGCCTCGACGACGCGGAGTGAGCGGGATGCGTTCGAACAATCCGCCGCGCGGCTTACTGGTACTGGTCGTCGGCCCCAGCGGGGCCGGCAAGGATACCCTGATGGAGCGGGCGCTGGCCGATTACACCTGCACCCAGCATGTGCTCCTGACGAGGCGGGTCATCACCCGTCCTGCCGATGCGGGCGGTGAAGATCATCAGGCGATGAGCGATTCGGATTTCGACGCGGCGCTCGGCGCCGGCGAGTTCCTGATCCACTGGCATGCCCACGGCCTGCGCTATGCGCTGCGCGCGTCGATTCGCGATGACCTGGCCCGCGGGCGCACGGTGCTGGCCAATGTGTCGCGCAAGGTCATCGGCGCCATCGCCGGACTGGGGCGGCCGGTTGCCGTGATCGACATCACGGCATCGCGCGAGGTCCGCGCGCGGCGCCTGTCGATGCGCGGGCGCGAAACCGCCAGCGACATCCTCGCCCGGCTCGAGACGCTGGAATGGCAGCCACCACGAGGCGTAGACCACTATCGGGTCGATAACGATGCCGACCTGAACACCGGCATCGAACGCTTTCTCATTGCGCTGGCCCGGGCCTGTGGTGGCGACACGCCGATTCGCCACCTGCCGATCGATAGCGGTCCTCGCCTGATCGGCTTCCTGTCGCTCCGCCACCCGCTGCGCGATGCGATACAGGCACTGCCCACGCCCCGCGTCGAGGTCGATATCCTCGGCCGGCCGCTGGTACTGGAAGTGCAGTGGGTCGACGACGACCACTGGCTGGCCCCCGATGCCATCGGCCTGGCTCGCGCCACCCTGGCACGGCTCGGGCTGATCGCCGGCATGCCCCTGCAACTGCAACCGGCACCACCGCCTGTCGGCGCTGCGGCACTGCGGCGCAAGCTTCGCGGCCAGTCATTGAACGAAGACGAGTTCTTCGGCGTGGTCCACGACATCGCCGACAACCGCTTCGACGAAGCGTCGACCGGGGCATTCCTGGCCAGCCTGGCCAATCACCTCGACGACGACGAGATCATCGCGCTGACCCGTGCCCGGGCGCGGATCGCCCAGACGTTGCACTGGGATCGCCCGATGGTGGTCGACAAGCACTCGATAGGTGGGCTCCCCGGCAGCCGGATCACGCTGATCGTGATCCCGATCGTCGCCGCGCATGGGCTGACCATTCCCAAGGCGTCGTCACGGGCGATCACCTCGCCGGCCGGCACCGCCGATACCATGGCGCTGTTCGCCGATGTCGAGCTCGGCCCGGACGACGTTCGCCGCGTCGTCAACGGGGCCAACGGCTGCATCGTCTGGAACGGGCGTCTGTCGCACACGCCCTTCGACGACATGACCAACGCCATCGTGCGGCCGCTGGATCTGGACTCGGCGCGGATGAGCGTCGCTTCTATCCTGTCCAAGAAGCTGGCCGCCGGCGTCACCCATCTGGTCGTCGACCTGCCGACCGGGCCCCAGGCCAAGTTGCCGACCCAGGAGAAGGCGCAGGAGCTGAAGCGGCTGATGGAGTCGGTGGGGGCCGCGCTCGGCATCCGGGTACTGGCACGGATCACCGACGGCACCCAGCCGGTGGGCAGGGGCATCGGCCCCAACCTGGAAGCACGCGACGTCCTGCAGGTGCTGAACAACGACCCCGGCGCGCCGCGAGACCTGCGTGACAAGGCGCTCGATTTCGCCGGTGCGCTGCTCGACTGGGCACCGGACGTGAGACCCGGCGAGGGGCGTGCGCGCGCCGAGACTCTGCTCGCCAGTGGCGCGGCAAAAGCCCGCTTCGAGCGCATCATCGAGCTGCAGGGTCGGCGTGGACTTCCGGCCGCGCCCGGCCCTTTTCACGCCGATATCGTCGCGCCGGCTAGTGGCCGTATCAACCATATCGATATCTGGCGACTCAACTCGATCGCTCGACTCACCGGCGCCCCGGGCGACACACTGGCCGGACTCGACCTCGTCGCCCACAAGGGTGAGCAGGTCGACATCGGTCAACCGCTCTACCGGCTATACGCCTCCAGCCAAAGCGCGCTCGACCGGGTCGTCGCCTTTGCCCGGACCGGCAACGCCTTCGAGCTGAAACGGGAGTGATGATGCCATGTCGCGGACGGATGTAAGCGACGATGCCACGGTCGACGCCTTCGGGCGTCTGATCGGGAGCCTGCTCGATCAGAATCTCGATCAGCGCAAGCCACAGGTGGTGACATTCTGGTGCGGTGCCGGGTTCTCCAAGGCATGGGACCCTCGCTCTCCCACCGATGGCGAGCTGTTCGCGATCGATCTCGACGATATTCGTGACTTCCCCAACCTGCAGCACTTGATGCACGTCATCGGCTGGGAGGATTACCGTCATCTCGATTTCGAGCGTTTCAAGAACCTGCGCTACGTGCTCGACATGCAGGTGCGCTATCCCGATATCCGCAACCGGTATTTCGACGATCAGAACCTGCGCCTGAGCATCAACGAGTTGCGAACGCTGGTCATGCGCCGCTTCACCGCCGCCTGCGACATCCACAACGTCGACGACGCCAGTCTGCGTTTCACCTCGCCTTACGACAGCGACGGCCAGCGCGCCATCGTCCGGCTGTTCTCCGCACTGGAAGACCGTGCCAGCAGCGCGAACCTGGGCGCCAACTGGCCGCTATACCATTTCCTGACCACCAACTACGACTTCACCATCGAGACCATCCTCGAACACGTCTATCGCCAGAACGCGCCGGTCTTTGGTCGTCTCTATCGGGGCGTCACGCCTCAACGGATCTGTGGCGGCACGATCTGGGAGCATCTGCCACGCACCGTCGACCGCAACGTGATCAAGATCAACGGCGGATTCGAGATTCTGCCGACGGCTCAAGGCTTCGACTTCGAATATCGCCAGCGCAGCGACGCCGAGATTCGCCAGGAGCCGCCGCTGCTGATCCTGCCATCCCAGGTCCAGGACTACGACGAGCCCTATTTCCATCAGGTATTCCCCAAGGCCGTGCGCCTGTTGCGGGAAACCGATGTCCTGGTGATCGTCGGATACAGCATGCCGCAGGAAGACTCCCTGGTGCGCTTCATCCTGCGTCAGCTCGCCGAGAGCCCCTTCGACGCCACCGGCAAGCATGTCTTCGTCATCGATACCAAGAACCACGCCACCATCAAGTCGCGACTGGAAGAGATGTTCTTCTATCTGCCGCGCACCGGCTGGCCACGCGAGCACTATTTCAGTGGCCGTTTCGAAGATTTCTGTCAACGCGTCGTCGAGCAGGGCGAGGTGCGGTAATGCCATGCCCGCCCACTCGACTTGCCACGACCCTGAGCCCGAGCGCAGCTCGCCCGCGTCGGACTCGCAATGCACCCAGGCCTGTTCACCGAGGAAAGCGCCATGACCCAGCTGTATCGCATCGGCCAGATCGTCCCGAGCTCCAACGTCACCATGGAAACCGAGATTCCCGCGATGCTGACCGCCCGACAACTCATCCGCCCGGCGCAGCGTTTCACCTTCCACTCCAGCCGAATGCGCATGAAGACCGTGCGCAAGGAGGAGCTGGCCGCCATGGACGGGGAATCCGATCGCTGTGCGCTGGAACTCTCCGATGCCCATGTCGACGTGATGGGCTATGCGTGTCTGGTCGCGATCATGTCGATGGGCCCCGGCTACCACCGTGAATCGCAGAAGCGCCTTCATCAGCGCAGCGTCGAGAACGGGCATCCCACGCCGGTCATCACCAGCGCGGGCGCGTTGGTCGACGCGCTGAAAGTAATGAACGCCCGTCGCGTCGTTGTCGTGGCGCCATACATGAAACCGCTCACCGAGCTGGTGGTGAACTACATCCGCGAAGAGGGCGTCGAGGTGCTCGGTTATCGCGCCCTGGAGATACCCGACAACCTCGATGTCGCCCGCCACGACCCGATGCGCCTGCCGGAGATCGTCGCCGAACTCGACGTCAGCGACGCCGATGCCATCGTGCTGTCGGCATGCGTGCAGATGCCGTCGCTGGCTGCCGTCTCCAAGGTCGAGGCATTGACCGGCAAGCCCGTGGTGACCGCCGCCATCGCCACCACCTACGCCATGCTCAAGGCACTCGACCTCGAGCCCGTCGTTCCGGGCGCCGGCGCGCTGCTCTCGGGCGCCTATTGAACAGGTTCATCGCCAGCAGGCAAGCCCGCGGCCGGGCTGGCCTGCTTTCCGCTATTCGTGAAGCCCATTCTCAAGGGGGTCGTCATGTCTGAATCCGCCGCCAGCAACTACGCCGGCGTCTGGGGCAACCGCATCGGCTTCGGCCACAAGGCTGCCCTGCTGGTCATCGATTTCATGAAGGGATATACCACCGAAGGCGCGCCGCTCTACGCCCCGGGCGTGGTCTCCGCCGTCAAGATAGGCGGTGAGCTGTTGCAGGTCGCCCGCGAGACCGCGACCCCGATCATCCACACCAATATTCGCTATCAGCCTGGCAGCTTCCAGGATGGCGGCATGTGGGTGAAGAAGGCCCCGGTGATGCGGGACATGGTCGAGGGCAACCCGCTGGCCGAATTCTGCGCCGAGGTGGCGCCTCGAGACGACGAGCTGGTCGTCACCAAGCAGTACGCCAGTGCGTTTTTCGGTACCTCGCTGGCGCCGACGCTGCATAGCCAGGGAGTCGATACGCTGATCGTGATCGGCTGCTCCACCAGCGGCTGCGTGCGGGCCACCGCCGTCGATGGCGTGCAGCACGGGTTCCGCGTCATGGTGGTCCGCGATGGCGTCGGTGATCGACATGAAGGGCCGCACGAGGCCAACCTGTTCGACATCGACAGCAAGTATGGCGACGTCATCGACAGCGACGAGGCCATGGCGTGGCTCAAGCGCTGAGAAACCCATGTCGAACGCCACGGCGCTCGTCCCGGGAACCGACGTGCCTGCCCCGGGATACGAATGGACTTGCCTCGAGAGCTCGAGACCGACACCGCCGCGGATCCAGATCGAGCGGTGTCGCTCGGTGACCGGCCGTATGGAGGGGTTATCACTCCTCCGAGGCGTTCATCTTGTCCAGCAGGTGCATGAGCGCCACGCGCTCGGCAGGATTGAGCTTGCCCATCGTCATATCGGAGATACGCTTGGCTCGCGGCACCATCGTCGCGACCAGCTCGCGCCCGGCCAGCGTGATGTCGACGATCACCTTGCGTTGATCGTTGGGATCGGATGACAGCGATATCCAGTCACGCGCCTTGAGCCGCTTGATCACGCCGCGAATGGTAGCGGGGTCGATGGCCGTCGCCTTGACCAGATCGGTGAGCGCGCTAGGGCCGTTGTCCATGATCGTGCAGAGCGTGACGAACTGTATGGCGGTGAGCTGTTTGTCACAGCTCTGGCTTTGGAAGATCGCGGTATGCCGCTGATAGGCACGCCGCAGCAGATGGCCGACCTGCTCGGAGAATTCGTAATCCTGCTGGTGGGGCGTCGCGGCGGCGTTCGGGTCCACTTCATCGACGGCATGACCGAAGGCATTCGACATGATCTCACTCTCCAAGCACCATCCTCCAGGCCTCGCCCAGCCGCCACCGCCCGCCGGGCATCGTCGATTTGCATCGCGGCGGCGGGCGCGGCAAGCAGGGAAAAAGCGCAGAGCGAGGCTGTGATTTTAGGTGTAGTCGCTGTAATTTCTGAGAAAAATACTACACCATTTGGTCAAATTTCATCCACCCACAAACCGAAAGAATCGCCATTCAACTGTTTTTCATGAATTAATTACCAGCTGATGGCGAGACAGGAAATCATCGACGATCGCAGTAACAGTGTCTACGTGCATTTCTACGCGAAATGATTGACTCACCGGCTCGCCAGCCAGCCTGTTTCCGGTGGAGACTTTCCCTACAACAACAGAGGCCGTGCGGCATGACGTCGACTTCACTCCCCACTCGCGAGCATCTACTGCAGGGCACCGACATGCTGGTGGTCTATCGCGCTCCGGTGATACCGCCGAAGCCCGCTCCCGGCCAGCCGGGCACACGCTCCGATTTCATCCCCACCGAGCCGGAGCTGTTCATCGCCCTGCTTGCCGATGGCCGCTTCCTCGCCTTCAACGGCCACGTCGACCTGGGCACCGGCGTCCGGACTGCGCTGACGCAGATCGTCGCGGAGGAACTCGATGTCGATGTCGAGCGCGTCATCATGGTATTGGGCCATCCGTTCGAGGTGCCGAATCAGGGGCCGACCATCGCCAGCGCCACCATCCAGATTTCCGCCGCACCGCTGCGCTGCGCTGCCGCCCAGGCCAGGCAGTACCTGCTGGCGCGGGCCGCCCGGCGCCTCGACATACCGGCGCAACAGCTGCAGGTGGAAGACGGGATCGTCTCCGTGACTCCGGGCGATGCCAGCCGAGGGCTGCGTTACGAGTCACTGCTGGCCGGCGAGCGCGTCGCCCTCGAGCTCGACACCGAGATACCGACCAAGGCGAGCCGTGACTACCGGGTGGTGGGACGCAGCACGCCGCGGGTCGACATTCCCGCCAAGGCCAGCGGCGAGTTCGTTTATGTCCACGATGTTCGCCTGCCTGGCATGCTGCACGGGCGCGTCGTGCGACCACCTTACGCGGGGCATGATCTGGGCACGTTCGTCGGTCGCAGCCTGATCGAGGCCGAGGAGGCGTCTGTGCGAGACCTGCCGGGTTTCGTTGCCCTGATCGTCAAGGGGGATTTCGTCGGTGTCGTGGCCGAGCGGGAAGAGCAGGCCGCGCTCGCCGCCAAGCGCCTCAAGGTCCGCTGGCGTCCACTGCCGGCACTTCCCGATCTCGACGATCTGGAGACCGCGCTGCGCCGCCAGCCGGCCGAACATCGCCCGTTGCTGCAGCAAGGCGACGTCGATGCGGCGCTGGCCACGGCATCGACGGTACTCGAGCGCACCTACCTCTGGCCCTATCAGTTGCACGGCTCGATCGGCCCCTCCTGTTCGGTCGCCGATTATCGCGACGGCTATCTGACGCTTCATTCCGGCACCCAGAATCCGCACAGCCTGCGTGCCGATATCGCGACGCTGCTGGCCATGGACGAAAGCCGTATCGAGATCCGCCGCCATGAAGCGGCCGGCTGCTACGGTCGCAACTGTGCCGATGACGTCGGCGCCGACGCCGCGCTGCTGTCGAACGCCGTGGGCCGGCCGGTGCGCGTGCAGCTGGATCGCGCTCAGGAACATGAATGGGAGCCGAAGGGAACCGCGCAATTGATGGATATCCGTGGCGGCAGCGACGACGACGGCAAGCTCTGCGCCTATGACTTCGTGACTCGCTACCCCTCCAACGACGCCCCGACACTGGCCCTGCTGTTGACCGGTGCCAGACAGCCCAGCGACGTACCTTTCCAGATGGGGGATCGAACCTCGGTGCCTCCTTATCGCTACCCGCACCTGAGAGTCGCCTGCGACGATGTCGCGCCGATCGTCCGAGCCTCCTGGCTACGCGGAGTCTCGGCCCTTCCCAACTGTTTCGCTCACGAGAGCTTCATCGACGAACTGGCCGAACGCGCCGGCGTCGACCCGGTGGAATATCGGCTACACTACCTGGAGCCGCGCGCGCAGGCGCTGGTGGCCGCCGTTGCCGAGCGGGCCAACTGGTTCGACCGACCGCCGGCAACCGCTGTCGGCGATGGCTGGTCCGAGGGCCATGGTTTCGCCTATGGCCACTACGTGCACAGCAGGTTCCCGGGATTCGGCGCGGCCTATGCCGCCTGGGCAGTGACCCTCCAGGTTCATCGCGATAGCGGCCGGATTCGTGTCGTGCGCCTCACGGTGGGCCAGGATGCCGGGCTGATGATCAATCCCGCCGGCGTGCGCCATCAGGTTCACGGCAACGTCATCCAGACCCTGAGCCGAACGCTGAAGGAGTGCGTGAGCTTCGAACGGGGCCTACCGGTCAGCCGCGAATGGGGTGGCTATCCGATCCTGCGATTCGACGAACTGCCGCTCATCGATCTGCTGCTGCTCGACAATGCCGGCGAGGCGCCGCTGGGCGTGGGTGAATCCACGTCACTGCCCGGGGCCCCGGCCATTGCCGCGGCGCTTTTCGATGCCACCGGCGTCCGTTTTCGCGAGCCCCCCTTCACCCCGGAGCGGGTGCGGTCGGCGTTGGCTTCGGCAGGGTCGACGGTCGCCGCCTGATCCGGTCACCTCACATCGCGGCCAGGGATGGCTCAGCTCTCAGGAAGGAACGACGCTCCTCATGCAACATCTCGATCTTCAGGTACTCGACGCGGCGCTCGAATGGGCCAACGACGGCGAGACGATCTGGTTATGCAGCGTACTGGCGACGTTCGGCTCGTCACCGCGCGAGCCGGGCTCGATGCTGGTCGCGAAAGCGGACGGCAGCCATGTCGGCTCGCTCTCCGGTGGCTGTATCGAGGAGGATTTCCTCGGCAGGATCGCCGAGGGGCATTTCGGCGATGCGCTGTCGGTGGTGCGCTACGGCGAAGGGGCCGACGAATCGCCCCAGGTCTCGCTGCCCTGTGGCGGGATTCTGGATGTGCTCGTCGAACGTCTGACGCCGGATGCCGAGACCCTGACACATCTGGAGGTGCTCCATGCCACCCTGCTCGGTCAACGCTCGCTGGTGCGCCGGATCGACCTGGCGAGCGGGCGCAAGCGCTTCATCGAAGCCGGCGAGAACGGCCCCCGGGTCGAGCGCGACGGCGAGGTCATCCACCTTCGCGTGGGGCCGGCGCTGCGCCTGATCATCGCCGGAATCTCGCCGGTTTCCCGTTTCTGCGCCGAATTCGCCCGTGCGCTGGGCTTCGAGGTGATCGTCTGCGATCCCAGGGAAGAAGCCCGGCGCGATTTCCCGATCGCGGGGATCGAGCTGCAGTCGGTGCTGCCGTCGCTGTTCATCGGCTCCGGCGCCGCGCATGCCGCCACTGCCATTGTCGCGCTGACCCATGACCCCCGGATCGACGATCTGGCCATGATCGAAGCCGTACGCACGCCGGCGTTCTACATCGGGGTGATGGGATCGAGGCGGACGTCCGAAAAGCGGGCCGAACGCCTCAAGCGCTCCGGCGGGCTGGATGACGACGCCATCGCGCGCATCCAGATGCCGATCGGGCTGCACCTCGACAGCAAGACGCCGGCCGAGATCGCCCTCGCCGTCGTCGCCGATGTGCTCCGCGTGCGGCGCGGCAAGTCACGCCATGAGCTCTGACCCCCAGCCCGACTCGCCAGCCGTCGTGGCACTGGTGATGGCGGCCGGTGTCTCCCGGCGCTTCGGCGGCGACAAGCGCCGCGCCACGCTACCGGATGGTCGTACCCTGCTGGCGACCACGCTGACCACCGTCGCCCTGGCCTATCCTCGCTGGTGGCTGGTCACTCGCCCGGAGGACGACCTGGAGCTGGGTGAGGCGTTCGATCCCGCCCGGCACCGACGGCTGGTCTCCGCCCAGGCACGGCACGGCCTGGGCGGGAGCCTGGGTGACGCGTTTCGCCATCTGATCGCCGAGGGCGACACGGCGACCGCCGCCGCCGTGGTACTGGCCGACATGCCGTGGCTCAGTGTCGCCACCTGTGCCCGACTCCAGCGGCATGCCGATGCCGAGCATATCGTCATTCCCAGTCACCGTGGCAGGCGCGGCCACCCGGTACTGTTCGGGCGACGTTTCTGGCCGACACTGGCCGCACTGGAGGCGGGCGACGGCGCCAGGGCCGTGGTGCAGACCAACCGGGAGGCGGTGTCCGTCATCGATGTCGACGACGACGGCATCTGGCGGGATATCGATACGCCGCAGGACTTGCCCGAGCCGTCGTGAGCGGCGGGCCGGGTCAACCGAAGAACTTGTCCCAGGCCAGCAGGCCCCAGGTCACCGCCGCCATGCCCAGCGCCAGCATCACCGCCGCCGAGCCGATATCCTTGGCCCGCCCGGAGAGTTCATGGTGTTCCGGCCCAATCCGGTCGACCACTGTCTCGACCGCGCTGTTGAGCAGCTCGACGATCAGCACGAAGATGCAGCTACCGACCAGTACCAGCCACTCGACGGGGTTCTTGCCGATCCACCAGGCAAAAGGCACCAGCACGATGCAGAGCGCCACTTCCTGACGAAAGGCGGTCTCGTTGCGGAATGCCGCCACCAGCCCCTTCAGTGAGTATCCGGTGGAGTAGATCAGGTGGCGAAAACCGGTATCGCGAGATTTCATGGATGTCCGTTGCAGTCGGGTTGCGACTGCCCTCTAACGTGACCGAGTATCGGCGCGCTGCCGTGTATAGGCGACGATGGTAGCAGAGCCGCATGCCGACATCATCGCTGTTGCGCAATGCGCTCCACGCCTGGAGCCCGGGGCGACGCGGGAGGTGGCTGGCCCATGGGCCGCCCGGCCTTTATGCTGGCACGACACCATTGCGATGCCGCATCACGTTGACAACAGGGTCAATCATGTCCGAATCCAACCCGCTCTATCCTGCTCTCGAACCTCACGCCAGTGGTCACCTGGATACCGGTGACGGCCACCAGGTCTACTGGGAGCGCAGCGGCAATCCGAACGGCAAGCCGGTGGTCTTTCTCCATGGCGGCCCGGGTGGCGGCTGCAAGCCGATCCACCGCCAGCTGTTCGACCCCGCGCGCTACGACATCCTGCTGTTCGATCAGCGCGGCTGTGGCCGTTCGACACCCCACGCCAGCCTCGCCGACAACACCACCTGGCACCTGATCGAGGACATGGAGCGCCTGCGGGAGATGATGGGTGCCGAGCGGTGGCAGGTGTTCGGGGGCTCATGGGGATCGACGCTGGCACTGGCCTACGCCGAGCAGCATCCGGACCGCGTCAGCGAACTGGTGCTGCGCGGCATCTTCACCATGCGCCAGCAGGAGCTCGACTGGTTCTACAAGCATGGGGCTCGCAACATGTTCCCCGAGAAGTGGGAACGGCTGGTGGAGATTCTGCCCGAGGCGCAGCGTGACGATATCATTCCCGCCTTCCACGAGCGGCTCATGGGCGACGATACCGAGCGCCAGCTCGAGGCCGCCCGACGCTGGAGCGTGTGGGAGGGCGAGACCTCGAAGCTGATCCCCGTCGATGCCAGCGATTCCCACGCCGCCGATCACTTCGCCCTGGCCTTCGCCCGGATCGAGAACCACTATTTCACCAACAAGGGCTTCTTCGAGCGCGACGATCAGCTACTGGCCCAGGCCGATCGACTGGCGGGCATCCCCGGCGTGATCATTCACGGCCGCTACGATATGGTCTGTCCGCTCCAGAACGCCTGGGATCTGGCCAAGGTGTGGCCGGACGCCAAGCTGGAGATCATCGAGGCGGCGGGACACGCGTTCAGCGAACCGCAGATCATGGCCGCGCTGGTACGGGCAACCGATCGATTCGCCGACCGCCCCTGAAGCGGGGTCGCGGAGCATAACCGTGAAACGCGAACCGCGGGAAACCACGAGTTTCCCGCGGTTCGCGAGCCGTGGCGACTCAGTTCTGGGGACGTTGCTTGGTGGCGTCGAGCCCGGTCTTCTTCTCGGTGGTCAGCTTGGTGATCTCGGCGGAGCTCTTGATGGCGCGGTCGAAGACATCCTTCAGGTCGGCCATCGTGCCGGTGCTTCCCAGGGCACCATTGGCGGCATCCTGGAAGTTCCAGTGACCGGACAGGCCATCCGCGTTCGGATTGTCGAGGGTCTCGATGGCGGTATAGACGTCGGGATGGCTCAGCATATAGCTGGCGGCCGCAGATACCTCCGGCGGCGTGTTGCCGCTGGTATCGTTGGCCAGCGCCTCGAGATCGCTCTTCCACACCGCGCCACCGTGATCCTTGACGTAGTCCGCGAGGATCTTGCTGGACCGGGCGACGGTGAGTTGATCTTCGAAGGAAGAGAAGGAGGACGGCTGGTTGGCGGGACTGTTGCCCGTCGGCGTCACGGTAGACATCGGCTTTTTCCCTGGCAGAAGGTTCGTTTTGATGATTGTGGCGCGGCTCGATGACATCGGCATGAACCTGGCGCGTTCTGCGAGCTCCCGTGCGCCGGGAACCAACCCGATTATGAAACGCCGCAAGCGCCACGAGGGGGCCGAAACGTGTCATTGATCGACACAATGAAAACGAACCGTCATCGAAGGTAACCCAATGATACGTTTCGCCACCTGGCGAACCGGCGGCGCGCCGTCGTTCAGGCGGTCCCCCTCTCCTCGCAGGCGAGATCGATGATCGTCGCCGCAACGGCCTGGGCCCTCGGCACCAACGTCTCGAGACGGCAATACTCCTCGTCGGTATGCATCTTGGCGCCAACCGGGCCGGTGCCGCACAGCGTAGGGATGCCCAGGCTGGCAGTGGTCCCGGCGTCCGAGCAGCCGCCGGTGAACTCGCCCTCGACATGGAACCCGAGCCGTTCGGCCTGGGCCCGGTAGCGCACGAACAGGGCCTCGCTCATGGCAGGCTCCATCGGCAGGAATCCTGAAATCTGGCGGATCGTCGCCCGCGTTCCGGGAACCTCCTCCTCGGCGATGATCGCCTCGATCGCCGTCAGCAGATCCAGGCGCTGCTGATGGGTGACGAAGCGCGTGTCCAGTTGAGCCGTCGCCGAAGGGGCCACGGTATTGCGCGAGATACCGCCCTCGATCAAGCCGACATTGGTGGTCACGCCACCATCGTAGTCGGTCAGCGCATGGAGCTTGACGATCTTGCGCGCCAGCGCCTCGACGGCACTGGCACCATCGGCGTGGCTGACACCGGAATGGGCCGCCTTGCCGGTCACTTCGATCAGGAAGGCTGCCCCGCCCTTTCGACCGGTGACGACATTGCCACTGATCCTGCCGGGTTCGGCGTTGAGCACGGCTCGTGCACCGCTGGCGGCTTGGCGAATGAAGGCCGTTCCGTCGCGGGAACCGATCTCCTCGTCCGCCGTGAACAGCGCCCGCACCGGGAACGGCAACGGCGCCACCCGCTTGAGCGCCCGCAGCACGAAGATATTGAGCACCAGTCCCGATTTCATGTCGGCGACACCGGGACCGAAAGCGGTGTCGCCGTCGCGGGTGAAGCCGCGCTCGGCAACCGTTCCCGTCGGGAAGACCGTATCGCGATGCCCCATCATCAGCACGTGACCGGCGCCTGCATCGCTGCCATCACCCTCCAGCCGAGCCTCGAGGATATCGCCGGCGTCCGGGCGCGGCGTGCGCGTCACCTCAATCCCGTCGGCCTCCAGCCACTCGACGATGACATCCGCCACCGCATCGGTACCGGCCTTGTCGTAGCTGTTGGAGTCGATATCCACCAGTCTCTGCAGGCACTCGATCATCGCCACCTGCTGCCCGGCCAGCCACTCGCAGGCCGTGGCCGTGATCCTCTCCGCGTCGTTCAGCGGTGCCATCGTTCACGCTCCTTCTTGATGTCTCGACCCTGCTCGGCCAGATCCCACCATAACCCGGCCATGATACCCAGACCTTCCCGCAGAATGCTCGCCAGGGCGTGCTCGTCGGGGGCGTGCTGGGAGCAGGCCGGGTAGGAGTGCGGTACCCATAGCGTCGGCAGCCCCAGCGTCTCGGCAAAGACATCGTTGGGCAGTGAACCGCCCAGGTTGGGCAGCAGCGTCGGCGACTTGCCGCTGGACTCGCGCATCGATGCCAGCGCCCAGCCCACCCACGGGTCCGTCGGGTCGAGTCGGGTGGCGTTCATCTGCGACATCCGCGCACTGCTGACCTCGATATCCTCGAAGCCGTGGGCATCCAGATGTTGGCGCAGATGCTCGAGGAAGCGCTCGCGGTCACTGCCGACGACGAAGCGCAGCTGGCAGTGCGCGTAGGCCTCTCCAGGAATGGCATTGGCCGGCGCCTCCGGATTGCCGGCCTTGATCGCCAGCAGCTCCAGGGTGTTCCAGCCGAACAGCCTTTCCGCCGGCAGCAATTCCGGTTCGCCCCAACTCGCATCGATCGCCGGGTCCCCCGGTGTCGCCCCGACCTCGAGTGAGGCAACGGCGTCACGAACCGGCGCAGGAATCGCCGGCGGGCGCAGGCCCTCGATCAGGATCCTGCCGTGGGCATCGACCAGCGTCGCCCAGGCATTGGCCAGCCGGGTGGCCGGGTTGGAGAGCACCCCGCCCCAGTTGCCGGAGTGATGGGCGCCGTCGCGGGCACGCAGGCGCAGGTCGAAGTTGAACGAGCCGCGGGAGCCGAGAAACAGCGTTGGCGAGTCCGCCGCCAGGCGCGGACCATCGGAGGCGATGAACAGATCCGCCGCCAGGCGCTCGCGGTGGGCTTCGCAGACCGCCTTCAAGCCCGGTGATCCGGTCTCCTCGCCCATCTCCAGGATCAACTTGACGTTGTAGCCCAGCCGGCCATCGCGCGCCTCGATGACGCTCTTCAGCGCCGTGAAATTGAGCGTGTGCTGCCCCTTGTTGTCGGCGGTGCCTCGGCCATACCAGCGCTCGCCCTCGACCACGATCTGCCACGGCGAAAGCCCTTCCCGCCACTGTGTGTCGTAGCCGCGCACCACATCGCCGTGACCATAGGTGAGCAGCGTCAAGGCCGCGTCGACCTCGATCCGCTCGGCCAGCAGGAAGGGCCCGAAGCCGCCGACCGGGTTGTCGACGATCTCCCAGGTGAAGCCCAGCTTTTCGATCTCGGGGATCACGAAGTCGGTCAGGTAACGGCGCAGTTCGCCGTCGCGACCCGCTTCCTGGCTTTCGCTACGCACGGCGATACGGGCGTCGAGTCGATCCAGGAAGTCGCCGCTGTCGAAGGCGTGCCAGGCGTGTTGCAGCGCTTTTGCTCGCGCCATGAATCTCTCCTCGTTGAATACGAACAGGGGTAACGGGCTGTCAGTCACGAAGGCCGGGCTCAAGCGAGATGACAGGCCACACGAGTGCTATCGTCACGAAACGCCTCCAGCCGCGGCCGTTGCTGTCGGCAGATCGCCTGCGCCTTGGGGCAGCGCGGGTGAAACGCGCAACCGGCGGGCGGATCGCTCGGGTCGGGCATGGTATCGCCCAGCCCGATATCCGGCACGCCCAGTCCCGGCTCCGGGGTCAGCGCCGAGTCCAGCAGTGCCCGGGTGTAGGGATGGCGTGGGGCGGCGAAGATCTGCTCCCGCGTTCCCTCCTCGACGATACGCCCCAGGTACATCACCGCGACCCGATCCACCAGATGCTCGACCACGGCCAGATCGTGGCTGATGAACAGATAGGTCAGCCCGAACTCGGCCTTGAGATCCAGCAGCAGGTTGAGGATCTGGGCCTGGACCGAGACATCCAGCGCCGAGGTCGGCTCGTCGCAGATCACGATGTCCGGACGCATGATCAACGCGCGGGCGATGGCCACACGCTGGCGCTGGCCGCCAGAGAGCTGGCCTGGGAACTGGTCGGCGGCGCGGCGCGGCAGCCCGACCACATCCAGGGTCTCGGCGACGCGTGCCGCCTGCTCGCGGGAGGTGCCGATGCCGTGCACCTGCAACGGCAACCCGACGATCTGGGCGATCCGCTTGCGCGGATTGAGCGAGGAGTAAGGATCCTGGAAGATCGGCTGGATGCGTCGCGCCAGCGCTTTCTGGCTGGCGCCCCGCAGCGGCCTGCCATCCACCAGCACGTCGCCCTCGCTCGGCGTGGTCAGCCCCAGCAGCATCTTGGCCAGGGTGCTCTTGCCGCAGCCCGACTCGCCCACCAACCCCATGACCTGGCCGCGCGGAATCCGCAGCGAGACATCGCTGACGGCGCCCAACGCGCGTCCGCGCCTGAACAGCCCGCCGCCCAGGGTGAAGGTTTTCGACAGTCCGCAAAGCTCCAGCGCCGGGGTCGGCGATCGCGAGGTCCGGGGCGACATGGACGCAGAGGGCATTGTTCGTGAAGGGCGGGAGTCGGCGACCCCGGTGGTCGAATGTGCGTTCATGACATCGTCTCCGGTTGACGCGGCGCCGGTACCGGCCGGTCGGCGTAGTGACAGCGGGCCCGGTGATCGCCCGGCAACGACATCAGCGGAGGCGTGCGCTCGCAGGTCGGTTGGGCCTGCGGACAGCGATTGCGGAAGGCGCATCCCTCGACATCACCGACGAGACTGGGCACGACACCGGGGATCGCCTGCAACCGGCTGCCGGGGGGTGTCCTGCCCGGCGTGGGTATGCAGCTCAATAGCCCGCGGGTATAGGGGTGTCCGGGGGCGGCGTAGAGTGCCGGCGTCGGTGCGGATTCGATCACCTCGCCGGCGTACATCACCGCCACCCGGTCGGCAATGCGCGCCACGACACCGAGATCGTGAGTGATGAAGATCACCGCGGTTCCGAATTCCCGCTGCAGCTCTCGCAGCAGGCGCAGGATCTGCGCCTGGATCGTCACGTCGAGGGCCGTGGTCGGCTCGTCGGCGATGATCAGGTCGGGTTCGCACATCAGCGCCATGGCGATCATGACCCGTTGGCGCAGCCCGCCGGAGAGTTGGTGGGGGTACTGGTCGAGGCGATCTTTCGCGGCGCTGATACCGACCCTCCCCAGCAGATAGATCGCCCGCTCGCGCGCCTCCCGCCGGCTGACGCCGCGGTGCCGGATCAAACCTTCGCAGAGCTGGTTGCCCAGGGTGTAGGCCGGATTCAGCGCGGTCATCGGCTCCTGGAAGATCATCGCCATCCGCGCCCCGCGCAGATCGCTGCGACGGCGTTCGGAGAGCGTGGTCAGATCGGTCCCGTCGAACTCGAGACGGTCGGCACTGAGCCTGGCCTTGCGCGGCAGCAGCCCCATCAGGGCCAGCGAGGTCATCGACTTGCCGCAGCCGGACTCCCCCACCAGGCAGAGCATCTCGCCGCGCTCGACATGAAAGTCGATCCCGCGCACGGCATGCAGCATGCCCGCCTCCACCGGCAGGTCGACACGCAGGTTGTTCACGTTCAGTAGTGGCATCAGTTGCGTCCTCCCGGGGCGTTGAGATCCCGCAGTCCGTCGCCGAGCAGGTTGATCGCCAGTACCAGCACGAACAGCGCGATACCGGGAATCGCGATGACCCAGGGCTGGAAGAACATGTAGGCCTTGCCCTCGGCGACCATCAGTCCCCACGACGGCAGCGGCGGCTGTACCCCCATGCCGAGGAACGACAGCGTCGCCTCGAGCAGGATCGCGTGGGCCATTTCCAGGGTCATCACCACGATCAGCGAGCCGGCGATGTTGGGCAGCACTTCGCGCAGCAGGATATAGGGCAGCGAGCAGCCCAGCGTGCGCGCTGCGTAGACGTATTCGGCGTCGCGCATCTGCTGGGTGACCGAACGCGACACCACCGCGAAGCGGTCCCACAGCAGCAGGCCCAGCAGCACGATCACCGTGGTCAGGGAGCCGCCGGTCAGCGATGCCAGCGCCAACGCCACCAGCACCACCGGCATCGCCAGACGGGTGGTGATGATGTAGCTGACGACCGCATCCACGCGGCCACCGAAATAGCCGGCCAGGACACCCAGCGTGGTACCGATGACACCGGAGATCAGCGCGACCACCAGCCCGATGGTCAACGAGATGCGAGTCCCGAACAGCAGCCGGCTCAAGGTGTCGCGGCCCAGCTTGTCGGTGCCCAGCACATGCGTCCACGAGCCCTTGTCGTGCCACACCGGCGGCACCATCCGGTTGGCGATGTCCTGGTGATAGGGGTCATGCGGGGCCAGCAGCGGCGCGAAGATGGCGATCAACACCGCCAGCGCGACCAACACCAGCCCGATCGCCAGCCCGCGATGGCCGAAGACCCGGCGCGTCACCCGCGACCAGGCCGGGGCCGGCAATGGAATCTCGCCGCCGAAGACAGCGGAACTCGCGGCTGAAGAAGCGCGAGGCGAAACATGGGAAGTCGTCATGTCATGCTCCTCAGCGGGTGCGAATACGGGGATCGAGCGCGGCGTTGGCGACATCCGCCAGCAGCGTCAACACGATGTAGAACAGCGCGATGATCAGCACCACGGCCTGCACCACGGGATAGTCGTTGCGCGAGATCGCATCCCAGGCCAGTTGGCCCAGGCCGTTGAGCGAGAAGACCGATTCGATGACCACCGACCCGCCCAGCATGAAGCCGAGCTCCACCGCGGCCAGTGCCACCACCGGGATCACCGCGTTGCGCAGCGCATGCTTGAAGATCACCGAACCGCCGCGCAGCCCCTTGGCCCGCGCCGTGCGGATATAGTCGGACTCGAGCACCTCGAGCATGCCGGTCCGGGTCAGGCGCATCATCGCGGGCGTGGCGTAATAGCCAAGGGCGATCGCCGGTAGCACGAAATGCTGCCAGCCGTCGCTACCGGCGGCCGGCAGCCACTGTAGCGTCACCGCGAAGATCACGATCAGCGTCAGACCGAACCAGAAACTCGGCATCGCCTGCCCTACCACGGCGAACAGCAACGACAGCCGATCGATCCAGGTATCTCGCTTTAGCGCCGCCAGGACGCCGAGCGGAATCGAGATAGCGACCGCCAGCGCCAGCGCGAGGCCGCCCAGCGTCAACGTGATCGGCATGCGATCGACGATCAGGTCGACCACCGTGCTCTGGTAGTAATAGGAACGGCCGAAGTCGAAGGTCAGCGCGCCACCCAGCCAGTCCAGGTACTGGCTGACGATGGGCCGATCGAGCCCGTAATCGACGCGGATTCGCTCGACCTGCTCGGCGGTGGCCTCTGGTCCGGCGATCGATGTGGCCAGATCGCCGGAGAGATGCAGCAGCATGAAGCTGACGATCGAGATAGTGAGTGCCACGCTGATCGCGACCAAAACCCGGCGGATGATGAAAGTGCCCATGGTACCTCCTCACGCTGCGCGGCCTCGTCTTGCCAGACACGGGGCCGCGCAGGCGGTTAGCGGATGTCGGAAAGCGTCACTTCCAGCTGGCCTCGGCAAAGCGCGGCAGCTCATCCGGGTAGGGCGTGAAATTCAGGTCGGCGGTATAGGCGTAGTAGGTGGAGTAGGAAAACAGCGGCGCCCAGTAGGCCTGCTCGGAAATCCGCTGCAGCGCCTTGCGATAATTGTCCTTGCGGACGTCTGGGTCGACCGAGGTGTCGGCGGTGTGCAGCCACTGCTGGACCTGCTCGTCCTGCCAGTGGTCGTCGGCGCCGCCACCGAAGTAGACGCTGGTGATCGCGGAAACGTCGTTGACCGAGTAGGAGCCCCAGGTCTTGAACGACATGTCGGTGTTGCCCCCGCGCTGCTGCTCCAGCAGTGCCGGCGAGGTCATGAAGCGCAGATTGGCGCGAATGCCGACATTGCGCAGATCGCCGATCATCGCCTCGGCGTAGTCCCGCTCGCGATAGGCGTAGAGGTTCAGCTCGAAGCCATCGCCATAGCCGGCGTCCGCCAGTAGCTGGCGCGCCTTGTCGGGGTCGTAGTCGTACTTGACGACATCCTGGGTCTCGCAGCCGAACTGGGCCGGGAAGCAGGGAGCATAAAGCGGACGACTGCCGCCCCGCACCAGGTTGTCGGCCATGCCCTGGCGATTGATCGCGTGATTGATCGCCTGGCGAACCTCGAGATGGCTCAGTGGCGAGCTCTCGCGCCTGGCCGCATCGAAGGAGAGGTAGCCGACCCGCATGGTCTCGCCGCTGTCCACGGTCAGGTTGGGCATGGCCTCCATCTGCTCGGCCTGGTCTGCCGGGACTCGCCAGATCCAATCGACCTGGCCGGTCATCAGTTGCGCCACGCGGGAGTCCTGATCGGGAATCACCTTGAACTCGAGCTTGCCGATCTGGGGCTGGCCGACCGGGCTATCGGCGAAGTAGTTGTCGTTGCGGACCATCTTGACGCCTTCCCCCGGCGTCACTTCGGTAATCCGGTAGGGGCCGGTGCCGATGGGCTGCCTGCTGAACCCCTCGAGGCCCATCTGCTGAAAATACTGATCCGGGAACACCGGAAGCGGCCCGGAAAGATACTCCAGCGCCGCCGGGAAAGGGCCGTTGAGATGGAAGCGGACATGGGTGTCGTCGATCTTCTCGACGCTCTCGATCCAGTCGGTGTTCTGACGCGTGACCACCTTGGAGTCCGGCGATACCACGTAGTTGAAAGTGAAGACCACGTCATCGGCATTGAACGGCTCGCCGTTCTGGAACTCGACGCCCTGCCGCAGCGTCATCTCCAGGGTGGTGTCATCGACCCAGTGCCATTCGGTGGCGAGCATCGGCTCGTAGTCGTTGGTCTCCGGGTTGCGGTAGATCAGCGTATCCCAGGCCAGGTGCGAGATGATCACCCCCTCCCGCAGGTTGTTGTGATACGGGCTGATGTTCTCGGGTTCGCTGTCGGAAGCGTAGACCAGGGTATCGTTGGCCTTGTTGGCCAGCGCCGGTAGCGACAGGCAGCACAGCGCCGTGCCGGCCACGATGTGGCGAAGCGTCAGGTTGGAGCGCATTTCGACCTCATTGTTGTGTTGTTGGCTGAGAGCGTGTTGCTGGAGCACCCGCCGTGCCGCTGGCGGTGTCGTGGCGGCGATCGGATCTTGTTGTGCAACCCCTTCGGCCGATGCCGTTTCCCTCGAAGCTATCGAACGCCCACCCATGCCACAAGTACAATGTTTAGAACCAACCATTGCCATTTCGGCAAAGGTTAATAAAAACAACATCAACCACAGTGCCGTGGAGAAGATCGGGGAGAGCACAATGGCAATGAACAGTCGCGCCCTTCAGGAAACTGCGCTTCGCTACTTCCTGGCGGTGGTGAAAAATGGCTCGATCAGCGCGGCGTCGCTCAAGCTGAACGTCGCGGCCTCGGCGATCAGCCGTCAGATCGCCCGGCTCGAGACCGAGCTCGACACCCAGCTGTTCGAGCGCCGCGCCAGGGGGATGGTGCCCAGCGCCGCCGGCGAACTGCTCGCCGCCCATGCCAGACGCATGCAACTGGAAACCGACCGAATTGCCAGCGAGATTCAGGCCTTGCAGGGGCTCGAGCGCGGCACGGTGCGCCTGGCCAGCTCGGAGGGGTTCGCGGTGGATTTCATTCCCTTGGCGATCGCCCGATTCCGGCGCCACTACCAGGGCATCCAGTTTCGGCTCAGCGTCAGTTCACCGGCCGAAGTGACACGCCGGGTACGCGAGGGAGAGGTGGATATCGGGCTGACGTTCAGCCTGGCGCCGGAGCGCGACATTCAGGTGGAATCGCGTCAGCGATCGCGGATTCAGGCGCTGATGGCCCACGATCACCCGCTGGCCGGCCGACGCGAGGTGAAGCTGTCACAGCTGCAGCCCCACCCTATCGCCCTGCCACCCCCGGAGACCACGCTGCGCCAGCTGTTCGACATCTGCTGCAGCCAGCAGAACCTGATCTTCGAGTCCGTCTTCACCAGCAACTACACCGAGGCGCTGGTCAACTTCGCCATGCTGGGTGGCGGGATCGCCCTGGCCGGCGAGATCTCGATTCGCCATCGGCTTCTCCAAGATCGGCTGGTCGCGGTGCCGATCCGCGATACCGGCATGGACGCACGCCACGTCGAACTGCAGACGCTCGCCAATCGCACCCTGCCGGCGGCCACCGGGGCATTCGTCGAGCATCTCAAGGGGATGATGGAAGCCAGCGGGCCGTAACGATTCTCAGCCGGCGTGGCACTTCTTGAACTTCTTGCCGCTGCCGCAGGGGCAAGGGTCGTTACGTCCGATATCCTTCATGGCGTTACGCACCGGCGCCTGCGCTTCGTGGTGGTGCTGGCAATGCGGGCCGTGGACGTGTGGCTGGGTCATGGGACGATACCGTGTCGAAGGGAGGATAACCGAGGCGCGATTATCCTCCAGAGTCACGCCTTGTGCCACGCCGTCAGTCGCGGCGCTGCATCTCCTTCACCGCGATGTCGCCATCGAGCACGATCGGCTCGTCATCGAGAAACAGGCTGCAGTTGCGCATCGGAATGTCGAGATGGCAGGCGGTGTCGTTACTGCCGCCCAGCTCGTTGTTGGGACCGGTCGAGAACATGACGTTACCGTAGAACGAACGCAGCTCCATCCCCATGCCTCCGGGGAACTGGGTCAGTCCGTGCCAGTCGGCGCGATGATCCAGGCCCCAGCCGACATGCGACATGCCGAGCCCGCGAGGATCCTTGAAGGTACCCATGTAGGACTTGATCAGCTCGGCATCCAGCCCACCACGAATATCGGTGATGAAGCCCTTCTCGATGGTGTAGGTCACCGGTTCGCGCACGTAGGTGTTGAACGGTAGCAGCACATCGCCCGGCGCCAGCACGATCTGGCCGTCGACCCCGTCGTCGGCACCACCGGTGAACACGAACGCCGCCGGCCAGTGATCCCAGCGCCCGGGCTCGTCGGTAAAGCCGTACTCACTCATGGTCGGATAGACGCCGAGGCGATAGGTGACATCGGTGCCGTGCGGGCTGGTAATCCGCATCGTGCTCGCCTTGGCGAGCAGCTCGGCCCCGACCTCGACCCGCTCGCGCAGCTCCTGGGTCGGCATCAACTTGGCGAGTAACGGTGCTGGCTCGACGGCGGTCAGAACCCGCGCGCCCGCCGCCTGGATCGCCATCTGTTCATCGCTGAACAGCAGGAAGATCAGATCGACGACCATATCGGCCTGCTTGAGCGCTTCCACCGCTTCCGGGTTGGAGGCCAGCCCCGTTTCGCCGACGGCCCAGGCGCCGCTGCCCGGCATCGGGGCCGGCAGGCGCATGTGATACATCCGCGCGCCGAGACGCTGCCCCGCGGCGAGGAAGGCATCTGCGTAATCCAACCGCTCCTGGCCCTGGGACAACACCACGACCTTTTCACCCTCGTGAACGCCGCTGAGCGTCAACTGCTGCAGACACATCTCGATCAGTACATGCTGTTCCATGATGCGCTAAACCTCCGAAATAGACGGTGTACGCCAGAACACGATCATCCCACTCGTGACCAACCTTTTTTGTATTGCCGCCCTGACGAGGATAGCGCGATCCTCGGAAAACCTAAATAGGGTGTCTACGCCATAATTGAACGATCTATCTCGAAGCGCTGCCGGGAATGACGCCGATCTGGCACGCCCCCCAAGACGCCCGCTGAACAGAGCGAGTGACAGCAAGGCAATGGCAATGGAGTCGGGGGCTGGGCTTACTTGATTTCGATCTCGATGAACACGAATTCGAAATCGTTGGCGTTGACCACGTTGTGTTCGACGCCCTTGTCCCGGTAGTAGGAGACACCGGTTTCCAGGGTCGAGAAGGTGTGGCCGTCCAGCGTCTCGAGTTCGAGCTTGCCGGTGGTCCGCGGCACCACGACGTAGTCGCGATCATGGGCGTGCCAGCCCGTCTCGGCGCCAGGCGGGAATCGCCACTCGGTCACCACGACACGGTCATTGTCGATCTGTACGGTTGGCTGGGCCTGGGGGCGCGAAGCGCTCATGCAGCAACTCCTCTGTCGAAATCGGGGGCCTGGACGGGCATCGGCGCGATCTCGCCGATGCCCGAGGGGGTGTCAGTAGCCGTGGCGCTCGAGGATCGCTTCCTGGTCCTGCGCCGGGTGGCCGTAGAATGTCAGCAGCTGTTCTGCCCGGTTGGTGAAGAAGCCATCGACGCCGCGCTGCCGGTAGCGCTCGAAGTCGGCCGGCTCGTCGACCGTGTAGAGATGCACCAGCATGCCGTCGTCGTGGGCCATGCCGATCATCCATGGCTCGGCCAGTTCCATGTAGCTGAACTGGCTACTGAATTTGCCATCATGCTCGGTCTGGACCGCCGACGGGCCGATCCCGACAGCACCATGATCCTTGGCGAAGTCGAGCCAGGTCCGGAAGGCTTCCGGCGAGGCCACCTGCTGGCGCGCGTAGTAGTCGGCCTTGCTCTCGCCCTCACCCTGCGGCTCGCTCGGCGCGGCCTCGATGCCGCCCTCGCCCAGCCACAGCAGCAACACCTGCGGCACCTCCGGCATGGTCTGTTCCAGCGCTTCGAGGCTGGCCTTGGAGAAGGTCTGCATGACCAGGCGTCCAGGGCCGTCGCCCACCCTTACCGCCCCGCCCTCCGCGGCCGGCCGAGTCTTGGCGGCGTCACCCAGCCAGCCACGCGCCTCGAGCTTGTCGCGCAGGTCCTGCTCGATCCCCGGGAACTGTTCGGGCACCTTGGTCTCGATATAGAGCCCCGGATGGTTGTCGCCGTTCTCGGCGATGTCGATCACCTCGTCCAGGGTCAGGATCTCGAGCCCGGAGTAGCTGTCGCGGGCGCGCTCCGGATAGCTCGCGTTGAACCAGCTGCCGGCGTCGAGCTGCTTGAGCTCATCCAGCGTGAAGCTCGACACCGGCGCGTCGGCCCGGTCGGGGAACACCTCGGCCACGTCGGTATTGCGGCCCAGGGTATTGTCATGGACGGCCACCAGGACGCCGTCCTTGGTACGCTGCAGGTCCAGCTCCAGATAGTCGACCCCGAGATCCCGTGCCAGGAGATAGGCGGGCCGGGTCGATTCCGGCGCCTGATAGGACGCGCCGCGATGAGCGATCACCGCATCGCAGGGTATCGGGATCTTGGTGCAAAGCGTCGAACCTTGGGGGGTCGCCCCGTCGTCGGCCTGGGCGGCCGCGAACGGCAGCATCAGGCTCAAGCCGCAGATCCGCAGCCAGTGTCGCTTCGCCTTGATCATCGTCGTCTCCTCGGAGGTTGTCGGGGTGCTGCAGGGAACGCTCCAGCGCTGGCCAAGGAAACACTGCATCAATGACTGCGCGGGCAAATCACGTCGTTGTGCGGTGCCGGGGCCGGAATCCTCACCTATCCCCATGGGCTCCGGTTCCTGTGCTCCGTACGCCTCGTGCTTTACGTCGCTCGCCAATTTATTCCGCGTTTCCCTAGCGCATGATCTCCACGTTATGCCGCGTGGCGGCCATCAACTCGCCGAAAGCGGCCACCGCCGCTTCGACATCGCGCCGGCGCATCGCCGCCAACAGCGTCAGGTGGTGCGGAAAACTGGCATCGAAGACCTGGTTTCTGTCCTGGGGCGTCTGCCACGAGACGTAGAGTTCGGAGTGAATCGAGCGTATCAGCTCGACCAGTACCTGATTGTGACTGGCGCGATAGATGGCAAGGTGGAACGCCGAGTCCGCCTCGTGGACCCGCAGGAAATCGTCGGCGGCGCGAGCGACCTGGTAGTCCGACAGAAACTGCTCCATCTCGTCGAGCTGAGCCTCGCTGGCATGCCGGGTGGCCAGCGCGATGGCCTTCTCCTCCAGCACCAGGCGCACATCCAGCATCTCCAGCAGGTGGCGCCGCGCATCCGTCACGTGCAGTCGCGAGAACAGGCGGAAGGTCTGCTGGTCGCTGACGTAGATCCCCTTGCCGTTGACGACCTGGATCACGCCCTCGGCCTCGAGCCGCTTCAGCCCCTCCCGCAGCGTGGAGCGCCCCACCCGCAGGCGCTGCATCCATTCGGCCACCGATGGCAGTCGATCCCCGGCCGACAGCCGTTGTTCGGCGATATAGCTGCCGATCTCGCCGGCCACCGTGTCAGATAAGTAGAGTCTTTTCATCACTGTCCCGCTGATGCCGCTGGGCGGCCGTAGGCAAAAACGGTAACCACAAACCCGCTTAGGTTCAATTGAAGCGCCAGTCGCCCTGTGATAATCCTACCTATCAGACAGGC
The DNA here is from genome assembly GCF_003206615.1 of Salinicola acroporae. Taxonomy (GTDB): domain Bacteria; phylum Pseudomonadota; class Gammaproteobacteria; order Pseudomonadales; family Halomonadaceae; genus Salinicola; species Salinicola acroporae. Next base: position 231,294 of record NZ_PZJW01000012.1, read on the forward strand.
TGACACCATGACACTTCCCGCTCACCCACCCTGGCGATTTTGATGGCACTCGACGACAACACCTCCGACGCCGCTCGGGATTCCGAGATCTGTACCCACGCCTTCGAGGAACACCAGCGCTACGAGGGGGCGATCGCGCCCCCCATCTATCAGACCAGCCTGTTCACGTTCCCGACACTGGAGCGCTTCACCGAGGTGATGCGCGACGAGCGCAGTCATTTCGTCTACAGCCGCGGGCTCAACCCCACTGTCAAGCTGCTCGAGGACAAGCTCGCCGCGTTGGAGCGGGGGGAGATGGCCAAGGCCTTCGCCTCGGGCATGGGCGCGATCAGCGCGACGATGATGACGCTACTCGACCAGGGCGACCATGTGCTGCTGGTCAACCAGGCCTACGGCCCGACGCGCCAGTTGCTGGAGCAGATGGCACGATTCGGCGTGAGCTTCAGCGAGACCGGCGGGAGTCGCGGCGAGGTCGAGGCGGCTCTGCGGGACGATACCCGGTTGATCTACATCGAGAGCCCCTCATCGATGCGCATGGCGCTGGCCGATCTCGACGGTATCGCCGAACTGGCCCGAAGCCGGGGCGTGCTCACCGCCATCGACAACACCTGGGCGACCCCGCTATACCAGAAGCCGCTGACTCACGGCATCGACCTGACCCTGCATACGCTCTCCAAGTACATCGGCGGCCACAGCGACCTGGTCGGCGGAGTCGTCGTCGGCCGGCGGGAGCTGGTGGCGTCGATCTTCGAGCACGGCCACCAGTTGCTGGGAGCGGCGCTCTCGCCCCACAGCGCCTTCCTGGCCCTGCGCGGCCTGCGCACGCTGCCGATAAGGATGCGCCAGCACCAGGCCAACGTGCTGGAAGTCATCCGCTACCTGGCGACCAAACCCTCGGTGGCGGGACTCCACCACCCGTGCCTCGCCACCGGCGAGCAGGCGGCGTGGGCCGAGAGACAGCTGAGCGGCCACGCCGGACTGCTCAGTTTCGAGATCGTCGATCCGTCCTATGTCCGCATCGCCGGTTTCATCGACACCCTGCGCGTCTTCCGCATCGGGGTGAGCTGGGGCGGCTACGAGTCGCTGGCCATCTCCCAGCGCCAGCCCGACGACACCGGCCCCGCCCTGATCCGCCTGGCGATCGGCCTGGAGGACGTGCAATCCCTGCTCGACGATCTGGAGCGCGCCTTCCGCACGCTGCAATAATCCCGCCACGTCAACCGGAGACGCCACGATGGCCACCACCCGACAACAACAACCCGGGTTTCTCGCCTCGCTCGGACTACTGCTCGTCATTGCCGCCACCATCATCTACGGCATCGTCATCGCAGCGTACGAAACGGAGATGGTCCTGATCACCGTCGGCGTCCTGGCGACGCTGTTCGCCGTCGCTCACGGCCGCCGCTGGGACGACATCATGACCATCCTCGCGGACAAGATCCGCACCGCGACCATCGCCATCCTGGTGCTCTACAGCATCGGGCTGATCATCGGGACCTGGCTGGTGGCCGGCGCCATCCCCTACTTCATCTACTACGGGCTGGAGCTGATCGACCCCGGCTATCTCTACGTCATGGCGTTCGTCGCCACCGCCATCGTCTCGACCTGCACCGGGACCTCATGGGGATCGGCAGGCACCATCGGCGTGGCGATCATGGGGATCGCCGGAGCCATGGAGATCAACCTGGCGATCACCGCCGGCGCCGTCATCTCGGGGGCCTATTTCGGCGACAAGCTGTCACCGCTCTCCGATACCACGATCATGGCGTCGATGGTGGTCAAGGTGGACCTCTACCGCCATATTCGCTACCTGATGTTCACCTCGGTGCCATCCTGCCTGGTCGCGGCACTCGCCTACTGGGTGCTGGGCACCAGCCTCCATGGCGATGCCCAGTCGCCGGCGATCGCCGCCACCACCACCCAGATCGAAGCGCTGTTCACCCTCAATCCGATCCTGCTGCTCCCGGCGGTCATCATCCTGACCGGATCGATACTGAAGAAGCCGACGCTGGTGGTACTGTTCGCCTCGACGCTGTGCGCCATGCTGCTGGCGCTGTGGGTACAGGGTCTGCCGCTGTCGGTGGTGGTCCAGGCCGCCGTCTCCGGCTTCAGCGTCGACATGCTGCCCTCCGCCCAGGCGGGAGAGATCAACGACACGCTGCGGACGCTGCTGGAACGGGGCGGCCTCTACAGCATGCACGGCACCGTGCTGTTCGTGTTCTGCGCGTTCTTCTTCGCCTCGGCGCTGGAGGCCTCGGGAGCGCTCCATGTGGTTCTCCACCGGACGCTGGAGCACGTGCGTTCCGCCAGCGGCACCATCCTCGCCTCACTGCTCGCCGGCCTCTGCATCATCTTCGCCACCGGCAACAGCTACGTGACCTTCTTCCTGACCCGCGAGATCTTCGCCGACCAGTACGCCAGCAAAGGGCTTCATCCGCTCAATCTCTCGCGCAGCCTGGAAGACGGCGGCATGATCCCCGAGCCGCTGGCGCCATGGACGGTCTCGGCGGTCTACATGGCGGCGACGCTCGGCGTATCCACGCTCGACTACGCCCCCTGGGCGCTGTTCAACTATCTCGGGATCGTGTTCTCGGCGCTGCTGGCGATCGCCGCGCCCTGGACGGGTAGCTTCGGCGTACGCCGACTGGCGCAGAAGGGAAATCCGCCTCGCTCGCGATTCGCCGGAGCCTCCGCGGCCAGCGATCCCCGCTGAGTCTCCCCGCCACCCATCGCCGAGATGGCGATGGGTGTCCCGCGATCATGCCCAGGCATTGACGTTGTCGGCATCCTCGAAATCCGGCCGCTGCGGGTGGACGACACAGAACCGGTGGCCGGTCGGCGCCTCCATGATGGTCCAGCGCTCCAGCCGCTCGACCACCTGCGCACCCAACCCCTCCAGCCGGGCCACCTCCGCCTCGATATCGTCGGTCTCGATATCCAGATGAACCCGACTGGGGTGATCCACCTGCTGTATCAGCACATCGAGCTGATCCGGAGGCGTGGCCAGCTTGCCGTATTTCTCGTCGGTCTCGTGACAGGGCCAGCCCAGTGCCCGGGCCCAGAACTCGATGGCGGAAGACTTCTCACCGCCCTGGCTGTCGATGACGAGTCCCGCCAGACGACTCTTGTGCATTGTCGTTCTCCTCTCCGTCATGCAGATTCAAAAGGCGTATCACTCCCCAGCATAGCCAGCGTCGGGCACGACGACCTCCCCCGATCGACGCTCACCGCCCCAGTCAGTCCTCACTTCGCCGCGAGCCCTTTTCGCCCCGGCCCCGCCCCGAGTTCGAATCCATTCATGCCAGTCATCGCAACGGGATGGCGGAGGCGGCGCACATGCGTTAAGCTGCGGGCCCATTGCCGTTATCTGTCTGACCGTCGTCACGCGAAGCTGAAAGAGTCGACGACCCTCCATTTTGCCGCCTCCAGGCGCATCAGCCAGCACTGGCATTCCCCGGTAGAGCGTAGCCGCTTCGCTTCGCCATTCGCCGCGACCTAGAGAATACCGAATGAGTTTTGCCTCACTGGGCCTTAGCGCCCCGTTGCTGAAAGCCGTTGCCGAGCAAGGCTATGACACCCCCTCCCCGATCCAGTCACAGGCGATTCCCGCCGTTCTCGAGGGAAGAGACGTCATGGCCGCCGCGCAGACCGGCACCGGCAAGACGGCGGGTTTCACCCTGCCGATCCTTCACCGCCTGTCCCAAGGCGATCGCCCCCGCGCCGGTTCACAGATTCCGGTGCGCGCGCTGATCCTGACCCCGACCCGCGAGCTTGCCGCTCAGGTCGGCGAGAGCGTGGCGACCTACGGCAAGCACCTGCCGTTGAAAAGCGCCGTGGTCTTCGGCGGCGTCAAGATCAATCCGCAGATCGCCACGCTGCGCCAGGGCGTCGACATTCTCGTCGCCACCCCTGGTCGCCTGCTCGATCTCTACCAGCAGAAAGTGGTTCGCTTCGACAAGCTCGAAGTGCTGGTACTGGATGAAGCCGACCGCATGCTCGACATGGGCTTCATCCATGACATCCGCAAGATTCTGGCCGTGCTGCCCAAGCAGCGCCAGAACCTGCTGTTCTCGGCGACCTTCTCCAACGACATCCGCAATCTCGCCAAGGGCCTGGTCAACGATCCGGTCGAGATCTCGGTGACCCCGCGCAACGCCGCCGCGGCGACGGTGAAGCAGTGGGTCCATCCGGTGGACAAGAGCCGCAAGCCGGCGCTGCTGTCGCACCTGATCCAGACTCACCAGTGGCAACAGGTGCTGGTCTTCACCCGCACCAAGCACGGCGCCAACCGCCTGACCAAGTATCTCGAGGGTCAGGGCATCGAGGCCGCGGCGATTCATGGCAACAAGAGCCAGAATGCCCGCACCAAGGCGCTGGCCGACTTCAAGAGCGGTGGCGTCCGCGCCCTGATCGCGACCGATATCGCCGCACGCGGGCTGGATATCGATCAGTTGCCGCAGGTGGTGAACTTCGAGCTGCCCAACGTGGCGGAGGACTACGTCCACCGCATCGGCCGTACCGGCCGTGCCGGCGCCAGCGGCCAGGCCGTCTCGCTGGTGAGCCTGGACGAGAAGAAGGAACTGGCCGGTATCGAACGCCTGATCAGCCAGCGTCTGACCAGCGAAGCGGTGGCGGGCTTCGAACCCACGCCCGGCGGTGGCCCCAAGGTCGACGAGAACGAAGGACGCCAGCCCCGCGGCGGCCAACGGCGTGGCGATGGCGGCCAGCGTCGCGGCAATGGCGGTGGTGGCCGCGGCAACAGTGCCGGCGGGCGCGGTAACGGCGGCGGCCGCGGTGGCGATTCACGCCGAAGCGAAGGCCGTGGCGCTTCCTCGGGCCAGGGCGGCTCTCAAGACGACAACCGTGGCAACCGCATCGACAGCGGCAACCGTGGCAACCGCAGCGGCGATGCCCCGGCCCAGCGCCGCCAGCGTTCGCGCGGTGGCCAGCGCCGCAGCGGCGGCGGCACGCCCAACGGTAACGTCTGACACCCGCCTCTCGGCCAGCCCCAAACGACAACGCCACCGTCATTGACGGTGGCGTTGTCGTATCCGGACGTCGGATCCTCGCCGAGGCGAGGCCCGGCGCTCAGTCGAGCACGATGAGCCGGTTGGGCAGTTCATTGCGCTCGTGGGTCGCCGGCACATGGGTCTCGAGCAGTTCGCCACAGCTATCGATGCAGTCGAGAAAGCCCTGCAGTGTCTCGCCGGCTTTGACGCGAGCGGTGAACGCCTCGACGATCGCCTGCCAGGTATCGTCGCTCAAGCGTGCCGAGATGCCCCGATCGACGAGGATTTCGACGTAGCGCTCTGCCTCGGAGACGAAGATCAGCATGCCGGTGCCTGCCTCGGTGTGATGCAGGTTCTGCTCCAGGAACTGGCGCCTGGCCAGGTTGGAGGCGCGCCAGAAACGCACATGCCGCGGAATCAGTCGCGTCAGCACCGATGGCAGCCGGAACACCACCGCCAGAACGATGAAGACCAGCCACTGCGCCAGCAGCAGATACCAGGCGCTGGCCCCGCCCAGCCAGCCCAGCCAACTGGCGATGACGCTCAGCGCGCCTGGGACGATGAGCGCCGTCAGTCCGGCCCACAGCAGCGGAATATAGGTGTAATCGTCCGCCTGGCGCGCCAGGACGGTGACGACCTCGGCATCGGTGTCGCGCTCGATCCGCGTGATCGCATCGCCGACTTGCCGTTGTTCGCTTTCACTCAATAAAGCCATGCTGTCGTTATCCTGTCGTCTACCAGCCACCGGACGCGCCACCGCCGCCGAAACCACCACCGCCGCCGCCAAAGCCGCCGCCACCGAAACCACCGCCGCCGAAGCCGCCGGAACCACCGAGAGCGCCGCCCAGCAGCACGCCGCCCATGGCGCCCCCGCGCCGACGCCGTCTGCCGCCGCGTCCACCGCCGCCGCCACCGCCACCGCCACGTACGATCAGCATGACGATCATGAACAGCGCGAAGAACCAGATCCCGGCCCCCCCCAGGTGTCGGGATTCCTGCTGGGCGGGCTGGGGCGGCGGAGCCGTCTCGGCCTGGGCGTCGCCGCCGAGCGCTGCGATCATCGCCTGAACACCACCCGTGATCCCACCGGCGTAATCCCCCTTGCGAAATGCCGGAGTGATGGTCTGGTTGATGATCGCGGAAGACCGGGCGTCGGTCAGCCGGCCCTCGAGGCCGTAACCCACTTCGATTCGAACGGCGCGCTCGTCCACGGCGACGATCAGCAGCGCGCCGTTATCCTCCCCCTCCTGGCCGATACCCCAGTGGCGGCCGAGCTGATAGCCGTAGTCCTCGATGGCCTCTCCCTGGAGGTTCGGCAGCGTCACCACGACGAGCTGCTCGCCGGTCGCCTCCTCGTGGGCCGCGAGCATGTCGGTCAGCCGATCGCGGGTCGAGGCATCCAGCAGGTCGGCGTTGTCGACGACGCGCCCGGTCAATTCGGGAAAGTCCGGGGCCGCCTGGGCGAGCAACGCGAATGCCAGTAGCCAGAGGCCCAGCGTCAGCGAGATAGCGCGCGTGTACGTTCGTCGCGTCGGACAGCGCATCAGAACTCCACCTTGGGCGCCTGGTCGGCGTTCTCCGCGGTGGCCTCGAAGTTCTCGCGAATCGGCATATCGCTGTAGAGCACGCTATGCCAGATCTTGCCCGGGAAGGTCCGGATTTCGGTGTTGTACGCCTCGACCGCCTGGATGAAATCGCGACGTGCCACCGCGATCCGGTTTTCGGTGCCTTCCAGCTGCGACTGCAGCGCCAGGAAGTTCTGATTCGACTTCAGATCGGGATAGCGCTCGGAAACCGCCATCAGCCGGCTCAGAGCGCCGGTCAACTGGCTCTGGGCCTGCTGGAATTGCTGCAGTTGCTGGGGATCGTTCAGCGTATCGGCGTCGACCTGGATCGAGGTCGCCTTGGCACGCGCCTCGGTCACCGCCGTCAGCGTCTCCCGCTCCTGGCTGGCGAAGCCCTTGACCGTCTCCACCAGGTTGGGCACCAGGTCTGCACGGCGCTGATACTGGTTCTCGACCTGGGACCAGGCCGACTTCACCTTCTCGTCCAGGGTCGGAATGTTGTTGATACCGCAGCCGGAGAGCGACAGCATCAATACCAGCAGCAATAGCCACCGCCACGGTTGACGGGCGGCGATGGGCAAGGCGGTCACGGGTGTCTGCATGAAGGGTTCCCGGTTGAAGGAGATTGGAAATCGGAGCCTCGAGGGTTCCCGAGTGCGCGGGCCCTGGCGGCGATGACGCCAAGTTACAGGTTGGCCGGCGCCATGGGAAGGCGGTTCCCCGCCGCTCACTCCGCGGCGTCGGTGGCACGGATCCGGGCGGCAAGCGCTGCCAGCCCGGCATCGTCCGCACGCCGGTAGTCATGGGAGGAGAGATAGCCTTCGTAGACATCGAAGAACTTGTCGACCCTGGACTCGACCGGCTTGAACGCGGCGTCGTCCCCCGTGCCATGCATGGGGAACAGCTTGGCGTGGAGATGGTCGACGCCGTAGCCCTCGAAGAACATGCCGCAGCGAGCCACGCCGTCCAGCGCCCGATCCAGCCGCCTGGCCACCTGCTTGGTCGCCACGATCAGCTCACGCAGCACCGCGTCTTCCTGTTCGAAGGCATAGCTACCGTGATGCGCCTTGGGGATCACCACCGAAAAGCCCTCGGTATTGGGGAAGATGGAGAGAAAAGCCAGGTGCGATTCGTCTTCCCAGATACGGTGTGCCGGCGCGCGACCGGCGACGATGTCGCAAAAGATGCAACTCATGAAGGCCCCTCTCGTGGCATCGATGGCCGACCTACGGATAGCCGGACAATGGCAGGCCCTCTATTAGTCATGACCCATGGGACGACGTCAATGCGGGTCACCGAGCGCGAACGAAGAGGAGAAGCCCGGGCTATCCGAAAGTCTTAAGCGAGCGTATGTTAGGTCAGGCCCATCCGATGCACCGACACCTGCCCGCCATGAACAAACTCGATAACGCCCTGCTCAATTTGCTGCTCAAGGATGGCCGCATGTCCTATGCGGACATGGCCCGCGAGCTCGACATTTCACGGGCCCACGCTCGCGACCGGGTGCAGTTACTGGTGGAAAGCGGTGTCATCGAACAGTTCACCGCCGTGGTCAACCCGTCGAAGCTCGGCAAGATCATCTCGACCTTCGTCGACCTGAAGGTCGCGCCTTACGCCATCGAGGCGATGGCGGCCGAGCTGGCGGAATGCCACGAGGTCATCAATCTCTACATCATGAGCGATCTTCGCAGTCTCCATATGCACACGCTGACGGACAGCCAGGAGACCTTCGACCGTTTCGCCCGCGAACATATCCTGGGCCGCCAGGAGGTCATCTCGGTGAACTGCACCACGCTGATGTCCCGCGTCAAACACGGACGCGGTGGCGCCAAGATCTGAGTGCCGCACTGGCGCGCCATCAATCGCCCTCGACACTGCCGTCGCTGCGCGGATCCGCACCGCCCTCCAGGCGCCCGTCGGCATGGCGAGTGATGCCGCCAGCGTGCCCCATGGTGTCGCTGTAGGCGTCGATGACATCCACCTGATGGCCGGCCTGGCGCAAGGCCGCGATCAGCGTCGGGTCGAAGCGCGACTCCAGCTTGAGTGACGTCGTGCCCTCCCCCCAGGTTCTTCCCAGCAACCAGCGCGGCGCATCGACGGCCTGCTGCAACGGCTGACCGTAGACCACGTGCCGCGTGAAGACCGCCGACTGGGTCTGCGGCTGCCCTTCGCCGCCCATGGTGCCGTAGACCATGGTTCGGCCGTCGTTGAGCCGCGCCAGGGCCGGATTGAGCGTGTGGAACGGCTTGCGCCCGGGCACCAGCGCCTGACGCGCCTGCGGATCGAGTGAAAAGCCGATCCCCCGGTTCTGCCACAGTACCCCGGTGGAGGGTAACACCACGCCGGAACCGAACTCCCAGAAGGTACTCTGAATGAAGCTCACCGCCCGCCCCTCACCGTCGATACACCCCATCCAGATGGTATCGCCAGGTTCTCCTACGTGCGGCCAGGCAAGCGCACGGGCCGGATCGATCCGCGCCGCCAGCCGGTCCAGAGTGGCGTCTGCCAGCAGGTCGAGTGGGTCGACGTCCATCCAGCGGGGATCGGTCACATGCCGATCTCGCACCAGAAACGCCTGCTTGGTGGACTCGACGAGCGCGTGAACGTAATCGAAACCCTCGGCTTCAGCGATTTTCAGGCGCTCGAAGAGCCCCAGGATCATCAGCGAGGAGACGCCTTGCGTGGGCGGCGGTAGATTCCACACCTGCCCCTGCTTGAGGCTCAGCGACAGCGGTGTGACCGCCTGCGGCGCGTAGCCGGCGAGATCGGCCCGGCGTAGCGGGCTGCCGAATCGCTCCAGCTCCTCGCCCATGGCCGTTCCCAGCTCGCCCCGATAGAAATCTCCCAGGCCGGCGTGCGCCAGCCGCTCGAAGGTCGAGGCCAGGGTCGGTTGACGAAATGTCTCGCCCTGCTGCGGCGCCGCACCCTCGCTAAGCAGATGGCCGGCAAACCCGGGAACGTCCGCCAGCTCACCGAGCTTGGCCGCCGTCAGCGCCGCCTGCCCCCGTGTCACGGGAACTCCCTGACGCGCATGGGCGATCGCCGCCTCGAACAGCCGTGACAGCGGCAACGTGCCCCCCCAGCGGCGCGAATGCGCGAGGGCCATCTCCCACCCCCCCACGGTCCCCGCTGTGGTCAAGGCGGCCAGCGGGCCGCGGGCGGGAATGCCTACATGCCCAGCGTAATAATCCCTATCCGCCAACTGCGCGGCGGCGCCACAGGCCTCGATGGCGACCGGCGTTTTGCCGGGCTCGGAGATGAGCCAGAAGCCATCGCCACCGATCGAGTTCATGTGCGGATAGACGGTGGCAATGGTCGATGCCGCCGCCACCATTGCCTCGATGGCATTGCCACCCTCACGCAGGATATCCCGACCGGCCTTGGCAGCCAGATGATGAGGCGCGACGACCATGCCGCGACTGGGCTTAGCATTACTCTGCATGGATCGTGATGCTCCCTGTATCCAAGGTATTGACCGAAACGCCAGCCACTAGACACCCGCCCTGGTGGGTTACCAGCCGATCGCCTTGGGCAGCCAAGTGACCAGCGCAGGCATCAGGCATAGCAGCGCCAACGTCAGGAACTGGATACCGATGTACGGCAGCACGCCGACATAGATATCCCGCGTGGAGATCTCTGGTGGCGCCACCCCCTTGAGGTAGAACAGCGACCATCCGAACGGCGGGGTCAGAAACGAGGTCTGCAGGTTCATCGCCACCAGAATGCAGAGCCAGGCGAGATCGACCCCCTGGGCCTGAAAATAGGGAAGCAGCAGCGGCATCAGGATATAGGAGATCTCGATCCAGTCGAGAAAGAACCCCAGCAGAAAGACCAGCGCCATCATGAACAGAATGCCGCCCCAGACCCCACCGGGCAGAAACGCGAACAGCGAATCGATCAGTCGATCGCCGCCCAGCCCCCGGAACGCCAGGCTGAAGACCTGCGCAGCGATCAGCACGAACAGCGTCATGCCGGTGATCTTGAAGGTCGAGATGACGGTGTCGCTCATCACTTTCCGAGTCAATCGACCGGTGCAGGCCACCAGAACGATGGCACCGATCGCGCCGACTGACGCCGCCTCCGTGGGCGCCGCCACCCCCCCGATGATCGACCCCAGCACCAGCACGATCAGCACCAGCGGTGGCGCGACCACCTTGGCAAGATCGATCATCAGCGTGCGGTTGTCGACCGTCGCGCGCTCAGCGGCATCGATCGGTGGCATCGTGTGCGGCTTCAGCTTGGCCATGATCACCAGATAGATCACGTAGAGCCCGGACAACAACAGTCCCGGTATCAACGCGCCCGCGAACAGCGTGCCGACGGACTCGCCAGAGATGTCCGCGAGCACGATCAGCACCAGGCTGGGCGGAATGATCTGGCCGAGGGTGCCGGCCGCGCAGATCGTGCCGCAGGCCAGGGCCTTGTTGTACTGGCGTGCCAGCAGCGTCGGCAGGCTGATCAACCCGACGGTGACGACGGTAGCCGCCACGATGCCGGTGGAAGCCCCCATCAGCACGCCGACGATGATGATGGCAACCGTCATTCCGCCCGGACGCGCACCGGCGACATGGCCGATGACATCGAGCATGCGCTCGGCCAGCCGTGACTTTTCCAACATCACGCCCATGAACACGAACAGCGGAATGGCGAGCAAGGTGTAGTTGGTGACGACCCCATAGACACGCAGGGGCAGGAGCCCGAACAGCGAGATCCCGAAGCCGAACACCCCGAACACGATACCGCTGGCGGCCAAGGCAAACGGTACCGGGATACCGATCAACAACAAGGCAAAGAGCGCCAGCACCATACCGACGGCCATCATTTCAAGCCCCATCACGCACCTCCGGCGAGTGTCCCGCCACCAGCGTGATCAGGTCGAGCAAGCCCCGCACGATACCCTGCCATGCCACCAGGGCGAAGCCGAGGGGAACGAAGGCCTTGATCACGTAGCGAGCCGGTAGCCCACCTGGATCGGGAGATCCTTCATTCAACGACCAGGATTGGTAGACAAAATCCAGACACATCCAGGCCAGGAACAGCATGCTCGGCACGACGATCAACAGCGAGATGATGATGTCGAGAATCTGCCGGGCACGCGGGCTGTAACACTGATAGAAAATGTCGACCCGTACGTGCTCGTTCTGCTGGAAGGTATAAGAGGCGCTGATCATCGCGATGACCGCCAGCAGATGCCATTGCAGCTCCTGCTCGGCCACGGACCCCACGTGCCAGACGTAGCGGAACAGCACATCGCCTGCCACCATCAGCACCAGCGCTAGCGTCAGCCATGCCGTGGCGCGACCCAGCCGCTCCATGCCGCGATCCAGACCGCGCAGGCAACGGACCAGGCCGAGCACGAACGGCTGGCTCTCGCGATCGGTTTCCATCGTAGTCATGACGTCAATATCCCCTGGACAACGAGAGAGCGAGTCCCGGCCAACGCTCGGCCATAGACTCGCCAAAACGGAGGGTGCCCGGCTCAAAGATCGAGGTTGAGAACGACCTTTTCGCTGACATCCAGCCAGGATTTCGCCGTTTTCATGAAGTCGAAATAGGCGGTATTGACCTTGGCGACCACGGGGTCCTTGGCGGCCTCTGCCGACAGGGTATCCATGGTCACTTCACGCAGTCTGGGCAATACGCCATCGGGTAGCTGGCGAACCGTCACGCCCTGATTCTGGGTCAGGTCGTTGAGCGCCTCGGAGTTGTTGGCATTGCACCAGGCGAAGCTGATTTCGTTGCAGGCAGCCGCGCAGTTCCGCACGACGGCCTTGAGCTCGTCCGGTAACTGCTCCCAGGCGCTGGCATTGATCAGCAGTTCCGATACGTTGGAGGGCTCGTGCCAGCCAGGGGTGTAATAGTTGCTGGCGGCGTTCTGCAGGCCCAACTGCCGATCGAGATAGGGACCGACGAATTCGGCGGCATCGATGACACCACGCTCCAGTGCCGGGAAGATCTCGCCACCGGGCAACACCTTGACATTGACGCCCAACTGCTCGTAGACCTTTGCCGACAGGCCCGCGATGCGCATGCGCAACCCTTTGAAGCTGTCGATGTTCTCGAGCGGCTTCTTGAACCAGCCGGTCATCTGCATGCCGGTATTGCCGACCGGCAACGCCTTGAGCCCGAAGTCGGCATAGACCTCGTCCCACAGTGCCTGCCCGCCGCCGTGGTAGAGCCAGGCGTTGACCATCATGACGTCCATGCCAAAGGGGACGGCGGTGAAATATTGCGCGGCGAAAGAGCGTCCCGCCCAGAAGAACGAGTTCCCCCAGTTCATCTGCACGGTGCCGCTGCGCACCGCATCGAAACCGCCCAATGCCGGCACCAGCTCGCCGGCCGGGAAGAAGTCGATCTTCATTCGGCCACCGGATGCCGCTTCGACCCGCTTGGCAAAATCGCTGGCCGATCCCGGCCCGGTGGAGTAGAAAGGCGCCCCGGCTGGATAGGCGCCGGTCATGCGCCAGTGAAATTGCTGCGCATCTGCGCCGCGCGCGATCATCGGGGCCCCGGCCAGGCCCACCAGCGCTCCGGCCCCCGTCTTGATGAAATCCCGTCGTTTGTAGGTCATTGCACTGTGCTCTCCGCCGAATGGTTGTTCGCGTTGTGTTCATCACGTCCTGAACAACCCTTCGCAAGCGCCGTGCCAACATCCTGCAGAAAACGCTCAAACCACTGATTTATAAAAACAGTTTGTTACCGTTTCGCATTACCGATCAGCGCCGCGCCGCCTTTGGCTACGCACCACGCTAGCGCCAGGGTTCGAGGCACGAAATGGACAATCGGCGAAAGAAACGACGTCCTGCTTTCGTATGTCAGAATCCGTGATCGCTTAATGTAAAAATCCGCTGGGTCGGTCACTCGAATCGGTAGCATTTGTAAAGCTGGCATCAAAATGATCAGCAATCTCCATTTCAGTGCAGTTTTCACCCGCACTATCCGCCGGAGGACCACTATCCACCATGCGCCCCTGGGCCCGGCGCTGGTCATTCGCCGAGGCCTGCGCCACCATGAACGAACGGCGTGATCCCGGATCATCGTCGCTACCGATAGTTCACCAATAAGCACAAGGGCCCTCAGAAGGCCATCGACCAAGGATTTTTCTCGTGACACGACGTTTTGACTCTCGTCTCGCTATCCCGCTTGCCGCCCTGGCGATCGGGCTTGGCCTGGCTTCCACCGCTCAGGCTGCCGCTCCGCAGCACGTTCGCATCGCCGTCGACGTGCCCTATCCGCCGTTCGAATACCGCAATGCTGCCGGTGAGCTGGAGGGCTTCGAGATCGACCTGGGCAACATTCTGTGCCAGCGCGCCAAGCTCGACTGCGAATGGGTGGTACAGGGCTGGGACGGCATCATCCCCGGCCTGCTCTCGCGCAAGTACGACGCCATCATGTCGTCGATGCGGATCACCCCGGCGCGGGAGCGCCAGGTGCGGTTCACGCGCCCCTATGCGATGTCACCCAAGGTGTGGGTCGCCCGCCGCGGCGAGACGATCGACCTCGATGACCCCGCCTCGCTGAAGGGGTTGTCGGTCGGCGTGCAGCGCGGCACCACTCAGGACAGCTACATCACTCAGCAGTACGCTGGCACGCTCGACATTCAGCGCTATGCCACCGCGGCCGATGTGGCGCTGGACCTGGAGTCGCAGCGGCTCGATCTGGCTTTCCTCAACTATCCGGTGGCGCTGGATTCACTGGAGATCGGCAATCCCGACAGCCCGTTCGTCCAGGTGGGCCCGCGCATCGACCGGCCGGAGTCGATCTTCGGCAAGGGCAACGCCATCGCCGTGCGCCCTCGCGACAAGGATCTGGCCGACATCTTCAACCAGGCGCTGGATGGCGTTTACGCGGATGGCACGTTCGAGACCCTGATGCACCAGTATTTCGACTACGACCTCCGCCCCGCTTCCCGCAAGACGGATAGCTGACAGCGATCGGAAGGAATGAAAAAGCGCCGCCGGACAGGCATCTGTCCGGCGGCGCTTGCGGTCTGCCCTCGGGGTCCGCGCTAGCGGTTGGCGCTCTTGATCAGAACTCCAGGCAGATCTTGCCAAAGTGCTTGCCGGACTCCTGGTGGCGGAAGGCATCCGCGATCCGGTCGAGCGAGAACGAGCTATCGATGACCGGCTTGAGTCCGGTGATCTCGAGGGCGCGAATCATCTCGACCTGATGACGGCGGCTGCCCACGATCAGCCCCTGCAGCCTGGCCTGCTTCGCCATCAGCTTGGAGGTGGGAATATCGCCGCCGCGACCGGTCAGGACACCGATCAGCGAGATGTGGCCGGCAATGGCCACGGCGTCGATGGATTGCGGCAAGGTGCCCGGTCCGCCGACTTCGATGACGTGATCGGCACCGCGACCGCTGGTCAGCGCCTGGACTTTCTTGCCCCATTCCGGCTCTTCGCGGTAGTTGATGGTGTGATCGGCGCCCAGCGCCTTGAGCCGAGCGATCTTCTCCTCGGTGGACGACGTCGAGATGACCCTCGCCCCCATCGCCTTGGCCAGTTGCAGCGCGAAGATCGAGACACCGCCGGTCCCCAACGTGAGCACGGTATCGCCGGCCTTGAGGCCACCATCGACCACCAGTGCGCGCCAGGCGGTGAGGCCGGCCGTGGTCAGCGTGGCCGCTTCGGCATGGGTATAACCTTCGGGCGCGTGGGTGAACCAGTGGGCGGGGCGTACCACCTGCTCGCGGGCGTAGCCATCGACGCCGTCCCCCGGCACCGTCTTGAAGTCGGCCACGCGCGCCGGACCGTCGAGCCAGTGGGGGAAGAAGGTCGAGACGACGTGGTCGCCGGTGGCGAACTCCGTGACGCCCTTGCCGACGGCTTCGACGACGCCCGCGCCGTCGGCCATGGGGATGCGCCCCTCCTCGGTCGGGGATTTCCCGCTGGCGACGATGTAGTCGTGGAAGTTGAGCGAACTGGCGTGAAGGCGGACGCAGATTTCTCCCGGGCCCGGCTCTCCCGGCCCTTCGACCTCGTGCAGCTTGAGCTGGTCCAGGCCTCCGGGAGACTTGAGATTGATGACTCGCATGCGGCACTCCTTGAACGCGACGACCTCGAAAGATCGCTTGATGGTGTGCTCAGAGTGTAGACGCTCCCCTCCCGCACCGTTCAAGCCGTGCCGACAACGCCACGCTTTTTGCCGGGGTGACAGCTGTCTCGTCGCCCTCTACCATGCCGGCTCGTCGTCATCCTGCTCCCGCGCCTGGCGCTCCGCCGCTTCTTCGCGAGCGGCATCGATGACCTGCATGACATCGCTGACATCGACGAGTGTCGCATCCGGCACGAACCGTCCCGTGAGCCGAACCTCGGGGTGGAGTTCGCCCGCCTCGTAGAGCGCCCAGATCTCCTTGCCGTAGTCGGTCTTCAGCAGTGCCGGTTCAAAGCGACCGAAGTAGCCGCGCAGATTGTCGACGTCGCGCACCAGCATCCAGGGCGCGTTGTTGTTGCCGGCCGCATCCACCGCCTGGGGCAGGTCGATGATCACCGGCCCTTCGGCGCCGACCAGGATGTTGAACTCCGACAGGTCACCGTGGATCAGCCCCGCGCACAGCATCTGGACCACCTCGCCGATCAGGCGCTGGTGATACTCGAGCGCCAGCTCCGGCGTCAATTCGACGTCATCGAGACGTGGCGCAACGTCGCCATCGGCATCGACGATCATCTCCATCAGCAGCACGCCATCGACGAAGCCATGAGGCGTCGGCACCCGCACGCCCGCCTCGGCGAGGCGGTAGAGCGCGTCGACTTCCGCGTTCAACCAGGCCGACTCCTGCTCGCGCTGGCCGTAGCGGGTCTTCTTCGACATCGCCCGCGCGCGGCGGCTGTTGCGCACCTTGCGGCCCTCCTGGTAGGCCACCGCCTGCTTGAAGCTGCGCTGCCTGGCTTCCTTGAACACCTTGGCACAACGCAGCTCGTCACCGCAGCGAACCACGAAAACCTGGGCCTCCTTGCCACTCATCAGTTGACTGACGACCTCGTCCACCAGGCCATCCTCGACCAACGGCTGCAATCGCTTGGGTACTTTCATGCTTTCGCCATCCTCACAGGTCCTCGCTATCCTCAGCGTCCGATTCGGCGCACCCGGCAGCTGCGCCCTTTCAGTTTACCGGCGCTCAACGTCGTCAGCGCCTGCTTGGCGATACCGCGCTCGACCGCGACATAAGCGCTGCGATCGAGCACCTTGATCTTGCCCACCTGATCGCCTTCGATGGCATCGTCGCCGTTGGTCAAGGCGCCCAGCACATCGCCCGGGCGGATCTTCTGCTTCTTGCCGGCATCGATCTGGAGCGTCGCCATGCGCGGTTGAAACGGTTGCTGTCCGGCGCCGGCACGGCCCGGCAGCGGCTCCACCGGCAGCCGTTCACCCAGGAACGCCTCGAGACGCTCGAGTCGATAGGCCTCCTTCTCGGTCAACAGCGTGCAGGCCACGCCGCGCGCACCGGCACGCCCCGTTCGGCCGATTCGATGCACATGCACCTCCAGTTCACGGGCGATCTGGTAATTGAATACCGCATCCAGGGCGTCGATATCCAATCCGCGTGCCGCCACATCGGTCGCGACCAGCACCGAGAGACTCTTGTTGGCGAACCGGATCAACGTCTGGTCGCGATCGCGCTGCTCGAGATCGCCATGCAGCGCCTCGGCGCTGAATCCCATGGCGGCCAGTTCGTCCGCCACTGCCTGGGTCTCGCGCTTCGTATTGCAGAACACCACGCTGGATTCCGGCCGGTAGTGCAGCAGCAACTGGCGCAGGGCCGCGAGACGGGCCGGCTCGTCGGCGACCTGATGGAAATGCTGGTGGATGCTCTGCTCGTCGTGGGTCGAGGCCACTTCCACCGTCACCGGCTCGCGCAGCATGCGGGCGGCCACCGGTCGCACGCTGTCACCATAGGTGGCACTGAACAGCAGCGTCTGGCGTGTCGCCGGCGTCGCCGCGACGATGGCGTAGAGGGCGGCCTGAAACCCCATGTCGAGCATGCGGTCGGCTTCATCCAGCACCAGCACGCCGAGCGCGGACAGATCCAGCGAGCCCTTGCGCAGATGCTCTTCGATGCGGCCCGGCGTGCCGACGACGACGTGCGCCCCGTGGGAGAGCGAGTTCAGTTGCGGACCCAGCGGTGCGCCGCCACAGAGCGAGAGAATCTTCACGTTGGCCAGCATGCGGGCCAGCCGGCGCAGCTCCTCGGCGACCTGGTCGGCCAGCTCGCGGGTGGGGCACAGCACCAGCGCCTGGACCTGGAACCGGGCGACCTCGAGCGCCGACAGCAGGCCGAGCCCGAACGCCGCGGTCTTGCCCGAACCGGTCTTGCCCTGGCCGATCACGTCCCTGCCGTCCAGGATCGGTGGCAGGCTGGCGGCCTGGATCGGGGTCATCGTCAGGTAGCCAAGCGAGGCAAGATTGTCTTGCAGCGTCGGCGGCAACGGCAGCGAGGAGAACGGCTCGGCCGGGTGCGCTGAGGATGACGATTCCTCGCCGCGACGCGTCTGGTGGTGATCGGTATCGGGCACGGCAGGCGCTCCTGGTCGAAATGAAGGGATCGATGCAGTCAACCGGCGGACGCCTCGGTCTCGCCATGTCATGCTCGGGCGCGGCAGGATAACAGAGCACGGCGAGATTGACGCCGTCTCGTCGCCCGGGGGTGGTCAATTGGTGCGGAAAAGGCCAAATAAACCTGCAACATCGGCGCGATGTTGCGTAAAATCTCGCCCGTCGTTGACAACCTGATAGGTAGTGACAATGGGTAGGGCCTTCCAGAACCGCAAGGAATCCATGGCCAAAACGGCCGATGCCAAGACCAAGGTCTACAGCAAGTATGGTCGCGAAATCTATGTCTGCGCCAAGTCCGGTGGCACCGACCCCTCCGGTAACCTGACGCTGCGCGGGCTGATCGACAAGGCCAAGAAGGACCAGGTCCCCTCGCACGTGATCGACAAGGCGATCGACAAGGCCAAGGGCAGCGGTGGCGAGGACTTCTCGCCGGCACGCTACGAAGGCTTCGGCCCCGGCAACTGCATGGTGATCGTCGAGTGCCTGACCGACAACCCGAACCGGACCTTCGGCGACGTGCGCGGCTGCTTCACCAAGACCAAGAGCAAGATCGGCACCCAGGGTACGGTCAGCCACATGTTCGACCACTGCGCGATCTTCGCCTTCGCCGGAGACGACGAGGAGGCCGTGCTCGAGGCATTGATGGAAGCCGATGTCGACGTCACCGACATCGAGAGCGAGGAGGGTCGCATCACCGTCTTCGCGCCGCACACCGACTACGCCAAGGCCAAGCAGGCGCTGCTCGATGCCTTCGGCGAACTCGAGTTCGAGGCCGACGAGATCCAGTTCCTGCCCCAGACCCATACGCCGGTCGAGGGCGATGACGTGGCGATGTTCGAGAAGTTCATCGACATGCTGAACGATCTCGACGACGTGCAAAACGTCTATCACAACGCCGAGCTGCCCGAGAGCGCCTGACCCCTCGCGCCTGCCGATCTCCCGGCTCGCAGCCAAAAGAAAACCCACCTCACGGTGGGTTTTCTGCGCTGGGCTAGTCACCCACTCTGGCTCGACTCAGGGGCTGACCTTGGAGATCTTGGCGCCGTTGAGCGAAACGCCACCCTGAATGCCCTGGTTGTTCATCACGAACGCCACCACCTCCTTATTGGCAGTGTTGTTGGTGATCTGGCCGTTGGCACCGATATCCGCCACTGCGACCCCGGCGCTGGCGCCTACCGACCAGCCGTTGTCGCTGCGCACCCGGTTGAGCGCCTTCTCGGTCATCAGCATGTAGACGATGGCCTGGGATTGGGCCCCGGCCTGGAAACCGATCGAGCCGCTGGTGGTGGTGTAGTAGCCCGCCTTGGCGCCATCGATCAGCAGCGAGCCGTCACCGTGGCTGGCACCGACGATAAAGCTGGCGCCCAGCACGCCCGGGAACACCAGTACGCCATCCGCGCGCTCCGCCAGCGACCGAGCTTCCGGCACCGAACGGTAGAGCCGGTCCAGCGTCTGTTGCACGTCCTGGTCGAGCTGCTGGCGCTGGGAGAGGCGGCTCTCCCGGTCGGCGGTCGTCGTCGTGGTACAGGCGGACAACGCCGTACCGCCGAGTATGGCAGCGAACAACACGATGGCAGTGCGATGAATGAAAGAAGAACGTGGCATGAATGGCCTCCTTGCTGATACGAGCTCGGTCTCTTTTCGACACCGGCCTTATCGATAAGATTTTTTATGTTGCCTGTTCGTTATAGACAACTCTGCGCCATTACGCCCGTTTACGCCCATGGCAGGCCGCCTTTCACGCTTTCCCGGTCCCATCGGCACGGTCCCGCTCTCTCACGGGTCCAGCCGGCGCGCTTTTTCGCCTACAATGATGGCCCCTCACGTCACGATGTATCGCCTTTCATGAATCACGAGACGCCCACAGCGCCAGCGCATCAGGCGAAAGCCGACTCCCCCGCCGACCGGCCGGCGCCGGTGATCGCCATCTCCGGCCTTTCCAAGCGCTACGACTCCGGTTTCGAAGCGTTGAAGCAGATCGACCTGGAGATCCAGCGCGGCGAGATATTTGCGCTGCTAGGCCCCAACGGGGCCGGCAAGACCACCCTGATCAGCATCATCTGCGGGCTGGTCAATGCCACCGGCGGCAGCGTCGTGGTCGACGGTCACGACAGCGTCACCGACTACCGCGCGGCCCGCGCCAAGATCGGCCTGGTGCCCCAGGAACTGACCAGCGACGCCTTCGAGACGGTCTGGAACACGGTGCGCTTCAGTCGCGGCCTGTTCGGCAAGCCGCCCAAGGACTCCCATATCGAGCAGGTGCTCAAGGCGTTGTCGCTCTGGGACAAGCGCAAGAACAAGCTGATCACGCTCTCCGGCGGCATGAAGCGCCGTGTCCTGATTGCCAAGGCCCTGGCGCACGAGCCGGAGATCCTGTTCCTCGACGAGCCCACCGCGGGTGTCGACGTCGGGCTGAGGCGCGACATGTGGGAAGTGGTCAGGGAGCTTCGCAACAGCGGCGTGACCATCATCCTGACCACGCACTACATCGAGGAAGCCGAGGAAATGGCCGATCGGATCGGCGTCATCAATGGTGGCGAGATCGTGCTGGTGCGGGAGAAGGCGGCGCTGATGCGCCAGCTCGGCAGCAAGCAGTTGACGCTGCACCTGCAGACGCCACTGGCCAGCGTGCCGCCCGCGCTGGCCCACCACCCGTTGACGCTGGCCGAGGATGGCAACGTGCTGGTCTACACCTACGATGCCAGCGAGGCCGGCGATAGCGACCACGTCAGCATCAGCGCGCTGATCAACGAGATCGAGGCCGCCGGGATCCGCTTCAAGGACCTGCATACCAAGCAGAGTTCGCTGGAAGATATTTTCGTCAACCTGGTCAGAGAGCGTCCATGAACCTGCAAGCCGTCCGCTCCATCTATACTTTCGAAATGGCTCGTGCCGGGCGCACGCTGCTGCAGAGCCTGATCTCCCCGGTCATCTCGACCTCGCTCTACTTCGTCGTCTTCGGCGCCGCCATCGGCTCGCGCATCCAGGAGGTCGAGGGAGTCAGCTATGGCGCTTTCATCGTGCCCGGCCTGATCATGCTGATGCTGCTGACGCAGAGCGTTTCCAACGCCTCCTTCGGCATTTTCTTCCCCAAGTTCACCGGCACCATCTACGAGGTGCTGTCGGCACCGATCTCGTACTTCGAGATCGTGCTCGGCTATGTCGGCGCCGCCGCCTCCAAGTCGGCCATTCTGGGTCTGGTGATACTGGGCACGGCCAACTTCTTCGTCGACCTGCATATCCAGCACCCCTTCATGATGATGCTGTTTCTGCTGCTGACCGCCCTCACCTTCAGCCTGCTCGGCTTCATCATCGGGATCTGGGCGGACAGCTTCGAGAAACTGCAGCTGGTGCCGCTGCTGATCATCACACCACTGACGTTTCTGGGTGGCAGCTTCTATTCGATCGATATGCTGCCGCCGTTCTGGCAGGCGGTAACGCTGGCCAATCCGGTGGTCTACCTGGTCAGCGGCTTCCGCTGGAGCTTCTACGGCATCAGCGACGTCAGCGTGATCGCCAGCCTGGTCATGATCGGCGCCTTCCTGGCCGTCAGCCTGGCCGTCATCAGCTGGATCTTCCGCACCGGCTATCGCCTCCGCCCCTGAGGAGGCCCCGGCCAGGACACGTCATCGTCCCTACTCGCGGGCCGCCGGCCGGTGGCCCGCCTTTTCACGTTTCACGAGCCATCTCATGCCGATACTGCAGACCTGCGCCCACCGCGTCGATAAAACGGGTGACGAACAGCCCGCCACGCTGACAAGCGGCGAAGCCATGAGCGACACCGCCACGGCAGAGTCGCTGCTGACCGCGTTCAACTCGAGCTTTCACGGCAAGCCCAAGGCGTGGGGGCACTTCGTCGAGAATGAGGCGGAAGATAGCGATGACGCCGATGGCGAAACGGCGCCATCGTCGCGTTTCGCCTACGAGCTGGCGCGCTATCGACGCGGCGAAATCAACTTCACCGACTTCACCCGCCAGACCACCGAGAGCCTGACGCCGCTGATCGACGCTCATCTCTCGATCGGTGGCCACTGGTGGTTCGTTCATTCGCGCCAGGGCGAGGCGGAAACCCTGACCCTGACCCTGCTCCATCAGCGTGACGGCTACGGTTTCGATCCCGATCTCAACATCGTCCCCGCCCGGCAGCTCAACCTGGGCCAGTTGATGCTGGCGGCCCGAATCGACCTGACCCAGTGGCAACGGGGAGAGTCACGCCAGTACATCACCTACGTGCAGGATCGGGGCAACAAGAAACTGGTGGAAGCCTTTCGACAGTGGCTGGGATGCCAGGAGGGCGTCAATGCCGGGGCCGAGACGCGCACCCTGCTCAAGGCGTTCAGCGACTACGTGGAAAACCAGGATCTGCCCGAGGAAGCGAGCCGGGAGAAGACCGATACCCTGATCGACTATGCCAGTGCCCAGGCCAAGCGCGGCGAACCGATCACGCTGGACGAACTCTCCGAGCTGGTCGACGAGCAGCAGCCCAAGGCGTTCTACGACTACATTCGCAACCAGGATTACGGTCTCGCCGCGGAAATTCCGCCGGACAAGCGCACCCTGCAGCAGTTCAAGCGCTTCGCCGGACGTGCCAGCGGCGTTTCCATCAGCTTCGACTCTCACCTGCTGGGCAACAGCATCGAGTACGACGACGAGCGGGACCGCCTGATCATCAAGCAGGTACCCGGGCAGTTGAAGGATCAGATCAAGCAGCGCGGTCAGTAACCCTCGACCACCCTCCACAGCCAAGCCCCCCCGGGGCCCGCCGTCTTGCGGGCTCCGGGCTTCCGCCACCGTCTACCGCACGCCTGCGGCAATCCCATCGCCCCGGTGCCCCCTTACCTGACAGCCGTGACTGAGCACGGTATCTGACAATGAATGGCGCGTTCTTCCTCGCTTGTCGTCGTCCATCATCGACCCTCGGGGGCGAGCAATAATTCGCAAACTACTTAATTAAACTTATCTTAAATTAGAATTGAACCCGCCGATATACACCTCACGCAGCGACTCCATGCCGCGTGCGACCTATCTAGAGGCGTATCCATTCGGGGGAACGAACATGAGAAGTGCGCTACACAGCGTCAAAGCCCGGCTAATCCTGGCGTTGGGCCTGATCATCCTGCTGCTGGTCCTGATCGGGGTACAGGGCATCGTCAGTAATCGCCAGACCCAGCAGGCCATGCAGACCATCGTCGAGGACAACACCCAGACGATGATAACGCTCGCCTCGGTCAGAGCCGCGGTCGCCGATAATCGCACTATCTTCGCCAAGATCGGCGGCGCCACGCCCACCCCGGCACAGCGTGAGACAATCGCCGAGAACCGCCAGCGCGCCGACGAAGCCTGGGGGCACTACTACCCGGAGCTTGCCACCACCGAGATCGAGCAGCAGCTGTCGCGCGAATACCTCGATACCCTGGCCAAGCTGCGCCGGCTGGTCGACAGCGGGGCCGATGAAACCGAGGTCGACGCGACCTACACCGCTATCTACAAGGTCGTGACCGAACTCTATCGGCTGGCGCGGGAGACCACGTTGACCGAGTACGAGAAAAGCGTGGCGGATTACCGCACCAGCCTTTACGTGGTCTTCGCGGCCATCGGCGTGAGCCTGCTGCTGGCCATCACCATCGGCTGGTGGTTGGCCCGCGGCATCCTGCGCCCGTTGAAGGAGGCCACCGAGTTCTCCACCGCGCTTGCCGGAGGCAACCTGGGCGAGCGTCTCGATACCCGCTACCGCGACGAGTTCGGGCGCCTGCTCGATGCCATGGCAACCATGCGTGACAAACTCACCGGTGTCATCCGCGAGGTCGCGAACAATGCCCGAAACGTCGAATCGATCTCCGCGGAACTGGCCGCCGGCAACGAGAACCTGAGCCAGCGCACCCAGGAACAGGCCGCCAGCCTTCAGGAGACCGCGGCGGCGCTGGAACAGATCACCAATACGGTCAAGCAGAACGCCGACAACGCCTCCCAGGCCGACACTCTCGCCGGACAGGTCAGTACCCAGGCCAAGCAGGGCGGAGAAGTGGTCAACGAAGCGATCAGCGCGATGCAGGAGATCGACAACTCCAGCAAGCAGATCGCCAACATCATCGGCCTGATCGACGAGATCGCCTTCCAGACCAATCTGCTGGCGCTCAACGCCTCGGTCGAGGCTGCCCGTGCCGGCGAGCAGGGCCGGGGCTTCGCGGTGGTGGCCCAGGAGGTACGTCAGCTGGCGAGCCGCAGCGCCGACGCCGCCGGCGAGATCAAGCAGCTGGTGTCGGAGAGTGCGCAACGGGTATCGCGAGGCTCGGAACTGGTCAACCGCTCCGGGGAGACGCTGGCCGAGATCGTCAGCAACGTGGAGAGGGTGACGGATCTGGTCTCGGAGATCGCCGTGGCGAGTCGCGAGCAGTCCACCGGCATCCAGCAGATCAACCTCGCGGTCGGCGAGATGGACAGCGTCACCCAGCAGAATGCGTCGCTGGTCGAGGAGTCCACCAGCGTGACCGGCAACCTGCAGGGCCAGGCGGAGCGACTGGCTCGCGAGGTCGGGTTCTTCCGTGGCTATGACGCCTCGCAGCCAGTGCAACACAACCTCGCGCCGCTGCCGGTAGCCACCACGCGGGCCAATGCCCCGCGCCAGGCCAAACGTCTGGAGACGGCGGAGGCTGATGAGTGGTCAAGCTTCTGACGCGCCAATAACCAGACGAGGCCCCGCTCACCAGTGGTGAGCGGGGCCTCTTGGTCGTGCCACGTGCCAGGTATCGGCGTTACTTGCCGCGATTGGCCTTCACACCCTCCTCGATGCGCTTGCCGATCGTGGCATCGATGTTGTGCCAGTATTCGAACACCCGGGACAGCACCGGCTCCTCGACGCCGCCGGAGACGTGACCGACGACGTTGTTGACCAGGCGATCACGGGCGGCATCATCCATCACCTTGTTGACCAGATCGTTGGCCTGGCTGAAATCGTCATCCGCCGGACGCAGGGTGTAGGCGGTGCGAACGAATTCACCATCGGCCTGCCACACCGCGTCTTCCGGATAGCGCTCGGGGTCGGCCTTGGAGCCGCCTTTGCTGTTCGGCGCGTAGACCGGGTCGCTGGCGTTGTGCATACGCATCGCGCCGCCCTTGCTGTAGCTGTTGACCGGTGACTTGGGCGAGTTGACCGGAATGTGCTTGTAGTTGACCCCCAGGCGGGCACGGTGCGCATCGGCGTAGGAGATCGAACGCGCCAGCAGCATCTTGTCCGGCGACAGCCCGGTGCCCGGCACCATGTTGTTGGGCTCGAAGGCGGCCTGCTCGATCTGGGTATGGAAATCCTCCGGATTGCGATCCAACGTCATCTTGCCCACTTCCATCAGCGGGTAGTCATCGTGGGGCCAGACCTTGGTCAGGTCGAAGGGATTGAGGCGATAGGTCTTGGCATCCTCGAACGGCATGATCTGGACCTGCAGCGTCCAGGTCGGGTAGTCGCCGCGCTTGATCGCCTCGAACAGGTCACGTCGGTGGTAGTCGGCATCACTGCCGGCCATCTGGTCGGCCTGCTCCTGGGTCATGCACTTGATGCCCTGGTCGGTCTTGAAGTGATACTTGACCCAGAAGCGCTCGCCTTGGGCGTTGACCCACATATAAGTGTGGCTGGAGTAGCCGTTCATGTGGCGCCAGGTGGCGGGAACGCCACGATCCCCCATCAACCACGTCACCTGGTGCGCGGACTCCGGTGCCATGGTCCAGAAGTCCCACTGCATGTCGTGATCGCGCAGCCCGTTGTCGGCGCGACGCTTCTGGGAGTGGATGAAATGCTGGAACTTCATCGGATCGCGTACGAAGAAGACGGGGGTGTTGTTACCCACCATGTCGAAGTTGCCTTCTTCGGTGTAGAACTTCAGGGCGAAACCGCGAGGATCCCGCCAGGTATCGGGGCTTCCCGATTCGCCGGCCACCGTCGAGAACCGCGCGACCATCTCGGTCTTCTTGCCCGGTTGAAGGAACTTGGCCTTGGTATATCGGCTGACATCCTGGGTGACTTCGAAATGGCCGAAAGCCCCGCCCCCCTTGGCATGCGGCTGGCGATCCGGAATCATCTCGCGGTTGAAGGCCGCCATCTGCTCCATCAGGTAGTGATCGTGCAGCACGATCGGACCGTCGGGGCCTACCGATAGTGCGTTTTCCTCACTCGCTACCGGGATGCCGGCATCCGTGGTCGTCGGTTTGCGGTTGTCGCTAGTCACGATGATCTCTCCCTAATTCAACGCTGCAGGACGATGATCGACCTGCACGAATAACTCCTGCGGCGATGCCCTCCGCGGGCGGTCGCGACGAGTCGATAGCCACGAGGCCATGCAGACTCGGTTGTCAGGTTCGCGACACGATTGCCTGAATGCTGTCCACCAGAACCGCTCGAGACTCGAGCGCGGGAAGTTGGCCCAAGCAGGACGTCCGCCCGATCCGGGCGCACCACAATTTATAGAGTGAACCCCGGGCCCTGTCCAACCGCTGGAAACCGACCTTCGGCCAATGGGGCGGCCATGGCGAATGGGCTCTCTTCGTGCGATTTCAGCGGTTATCTGTCGAGCCCGCTAACGGCGAGGGCTTCACGATAGACAAAGACTTGCTGGAACACCCTCCCGATAGCTACAGGCAATACCACCCATGCTCAAATTTCATCGCGATCGTCAGGAAAATCCTCCACCTAGACAGCGCTGGGGCCAGCGCGCAGCGTTCTGCTGGATCGTCGGCTTCATGCTCGCCTTCTTTCCGCTCTATGCGCTTGGCTTGCTCGGCATGCCGCGGCGCTCGGCGGCATTCTTCGAGCCCGCCTATCTGCCGTGGACGATGGCCGCCATGGTCGGGGCGGTGGTCATCCTCGTCGCCATGCTCTGCCTGCTGATCCAGCTCTGGATCAGCGTCCGCGACCGCCATGCCAATCGCGTGCCCGGTGGCGACCCGTGGGACGGCCGCAGCCTCGAATGGTCGGTCTCGTCGCCACCGCCCGAATACAACTTCCCGGTCATTCCCGAGGTCCACAGCCGCGACGCCTACATGCGCCAGAAGGAGACCGGCGGCGGCGCGCACCCACGACCCGACGACTACGGAGACATCGAGATGCCCGCCAACAGCGCCATGGGGCCGATCTTCGCCATCACCGGCTTCCTGCTGGCGTTCGGGCTGACCTGGTATCAGTGGTGGCTGATCGTGGCGGCAGGAGTGGCGTCGCTGATCGCTCTGATCGCCCGCGGCTATGTGCGTGATACCACGCGCTTGATTCCGGCAGCCGAGGTCCGCCGGCAGCACGAAACGTGGCTCGCGACGCTGGCATCGCTCACGCCGGTCACCCGCGCCGACGAGCAGAGCGCCGCCAACCGTGGCCTGCCGGCCTCGCCCATCGAGGGAGCGGTCCAATGAGTTCGACCCCTATCAGACACCCGGGGCTCAACCTGGGGCACGCCCACGCCGAGGCCCACGAGGCGAGCGAGTCGCTGGTCTTCGGCTTCTGGGTCTTCATGATGAGCGACCTGATCATCTTCGGTCTGCTCTTCGCCACCTACGTCACCATGCTCGGCGGCACCGCCGGCGGCACCGGCCCCGGCGAGTTGTTCGAGCTCAAGAGCGCGTTCATCGAGACCTCGCTGCTGCTGGTGAGCAGCTTCACCTTCGGCATGGCGTCGCTGGCACTCAAGTACCGCACCGATCGCAAGGTGCTGGTGGGCTGGCTGGTGGTGACGCTGCTGCTAGGCCTCGCCTTTCTCGGCCACGAGTTCCACGACTTTCACAAGATGTTCTCCGAGGGCGGCGTGCCGAGTCGCAGCGGCTTTCTTTCGGCGTTCTTCGCGCTGGTGCCGCTTCACGGGCTCCACGTGACCGGCGCCTCGATCTGGCTGATCGCGCTGCTGGGACAGATCGCCGTTCACGGACTCGATACCCAGACCAAGACCGGCCTGATGCGCCTGGCGATCCTGTGGCACTTTCTCGACGTGGTCTGGATCGGGATCTTCTCACTGGTCTACCTGGGAGGGACGGCATGAGTCATCGACAGCTCAGCGACGAGGAAGCGCGGGAAAAGGCGCAGGAGCTTCGCAGCTACTGCTGGGGCTTCGGGCTCGCGGCCGTGTTGACGCTGATCCCGTTCGGCCTGGCGGCGTTCACCCAGATCGCCGCCGCGACGCTCTATTGGATCATCGGCGTCTGCGGCGTGATCCAGATCGGGGTGCACTTCCGGTTCTTTCTGCACATCACGCTGGCCAGGAACAAGCGCGAGGACCTGCAGTTGATCCTCTTCACGGTGCTGATTCTCGCCATCATGGTGGGTGGCACGCTGTGGATACTGTTCAATCTCTATTACCGCATGATGCCATCGATGATCCTCTGAGCCGTGACCCCTGGCCTGTCGGCTAGGCGCGCCAGCGCTGCCTGTCTCGCTGCGGCGGCAGGCCGAAACAGCGCCGGTACTCACGGCTGAACTGGGAGGGGCTCTCGTAGCCGACGCGCTGCGCCACCGTGGTCACCTCGAGGGTGCCTGCGAGCAGCAACCGCCGTGCCTCCTGCAGGCGCAGCTGCTTCTGGTACTGCAGGGGGCTCATCGCCGTGACCGCCTTGAAGTGATGATGAAGCGACGACACGCTCATGTGCACGTTCTCGGCGATGACGGCGATCGGCAGCGGTTCGGCGTAACGTTCCCGCAGCAGGCGAATCGCCGCCGCGACCCGCCGGGTCTGGCTATCCTGCAGCGCGATCTGGCGGAGCCGGTTGCCGTGCCCATGACGAAGCAGGCGGTAGGCGATCTCGCGCTGGATCATCGGCGCCAGCACCGGGATGTCCTGCGGCGAGTCCAGCAATCGCAGCAGACGTAGCACCGCCTCCAGTAGCGGGGCGTCGAGCCGGTTCACATAGAGCCCGCGTGCCGGTTCCGTGGCCGGATCGGGCGGCAGGTTGTCGTCATGGATCAGCTCGCCGATCAGCTCGACGTCGAGATCCAGGCGTAGACCGAGGTAAGGCGCTGCCCGGCTGGCCTGGGAAACAGCCGCCAGTACCGGCAGGTCGACCGACGAGACCAAATAGTTCATCGGGTCGTATTCGTAGATTTCCTTGCCGATCGAAAGCCGCTTGGCCCCTTGGGCAATCACGCTGAACACGGGATCGTGGACCACGTACCGTGGCGGTCGAGGCGCGCTCAACCGGTGGATCGACAGGCCGGGTATGGCGCTCGGCAACTTGCCTTCGCGACCTCGCGTCAGACGATCGAGCAAGTCGACCAGCTCCCGGCGGTAATGCACGAGCAGCCCGTTGCTCTCGACCGCCAGCCCGTTCTCATGCAGCGGCGTCAACGCATCGACTCGTTGGTTCATGGTGGCGATTCCCCTCCCGGTGACCGGTTCAGGCTATCCCATCCCGATCCCGAGAGACATGTGAAGACGTGACTCCGGCAGGTTTAGGCAAAGATCCGACCGGATCGAGCCAATCCCGTTCCTGCCGTCGGCCATACTCACTCCCATGCAAGCCCTCTCCCATCGACAATCAGGAGTGTCATCATGCGCTACCGCAATCTGGGCAATACCGGCCTGTTCGTCTCCGAGCTCTGCCTGGGCACCATGACCTTCGGCGGCAACGGCGAGATGTGGGGCCAGATCGGCGACCTGCAGCAGGCGGACGCCGACAAGCTGGTCGGTCGTTCCCTCGACGCCGGGATCAACTTCATCGACACGGCCGATGTCTACTCCCAGGGCCAGTCGGAGGTGATTACCGGGCAGGCGCTACGGAACCTCGGCGTCCCGCGTGACGATGTCGTCGTCGCCACCAAGGTCTTCGGCCCCACCGGCACCGACGACCCCTACCGCTCCACCGGCATCAACAATCGCGGCGCTTCGCGCTATCACATCATGGAGGGCGTCAAGGCGAGCCTGAAGCGCCTGCAGCTCGATCACATCGATCTCTACCAGATCCACGGCTTCGATCCCGCGACGCCGATCGAGGAGACCGTGCGCGCGCTCCACACCTTGGTCGAGCATGGCCACGTACGCTATGTCGGCGTCTCCAACTGGGCGGCCTGGCAGATCATGAAGGCGCTGGGCATCGCCCAACAGAACGGCTGGCATCGGTTCGAATCGCTACAGGCCTACTACACCCTGGCCGGGCGTGACCTCGAGCGCGAGATCGTACCGCTGCTGGAGAGCGAAAAGCTGGGGCTGATGGTCTGGAGCCCGCTGGCCGGCGGGCTGCTCAGCGGCAAGTACACGCGGGACGGAGAGGCACGGGCCGGCGACCGACGCGCCACCTTCGACTTCCCACCGGTAAACCGGGCGCGCGGCTTCGACTGCATCGACACCATGCGCGAGATCGCCGATGCCCGGGGCATTTCGGTCGCCCGAATCGCACTGGCCTGGCTCCTGCATCAGAAGGTGGTGACCAGCGTCATCGTCGGCGCCAAGCGCCTCGATCAGCTCGACGACAACATCGCCGCGACCGAGGTGCATCTCGACCCGGACGAGCTGGCCCGGTTGGACCGGATCAGCGCGCTGCCATCGGAGTACCCGGGCTGGATGCTGGAACGCCAGGGCGACTATCGCCGCCAGCAGTTGGCGGAGTCCCGGCAGCGATAACCGCACGCCGCGACGGGGCGAGAGCCGGCCGGCCCCGTCGCCGGCGCCTGTCAGGGCACCCCCTCGATATCCTCCGGCTGCAAGCCGTTGGCCCTGGCAAATGTCAGGACCACCTGGCGCAAGATCTTGCGCTGCGCGTCGTCGAGCCCACGGTAGATGCGCAATATCTCGTCCTCCTCCCCTCCCACGGGTATCACCCAGGTCGCCTGCATGGTGCCGAGAACCTGCGTGGATCGGTCACCGTAGCGCAGGACCTGTGGCTCGACGCCCAGCCAACCAGCCAGAACCTGCAGCTTGTCCTGAGAAGGTATCGAGTCGCCGCGTAACCACCTTCTCACGCCCTGGAAAGTAACAGGCGCACCCCAGTAGCGCAGATTGAACTCACGTTCCAGCACCGAGGGGCGCGGCTGGTATCCAGCGGCGGTCAGTGCGGCTTTGAGGCGTAGCGCGAACAAGCTCTTTTCGTCCATTGAATCAATTTGAACTATTTGTTCAATTTCTGTTGAACCATTGTTCAAATTTGTATTGAATTATTCATTCAAATCCTTGCCGAGTTGCGAGTAACGACCATGGCACGAGGCCATGAAGGCACTATAGAACGGTTGTTGAAGCGCCACACGGACGGCATGAAGAAGACGGCTTTCGACGAGGTGCCACACCGTGCACCGGGATCGTGACGGAACGGGGCGGCAAGACGCCCTGCGTCATTCGGGAACCATCGACACGCTCACGTCGGAGCGAATCGACCGGATACGCTGGGTTGCCAGACGGCACTATCAGGTGACGGATGCGTGGTTCCTACCGGCAAAAGGGGGCCAGTGGCACGACCTCGGCGGGCCGATGACAGCGCTCGAATTCGCCGACGCCCAGGCCTTCTGCGACCGCACCCTCCGCCATGACGCGCTGCTGGTCATCGAGGATGCCCGACGACATCCCGACTTCGCCAGCCACCCCCAGGTCGTTGGACCACCCCATCTGCGCTTCTATGCCGGCGTGCCGGTGCGGGATTCCGACGGATTGGGCATGGGCACGCTCTGCCTCGTCGACACGGCACCGATCGCCTCGCCAACGCTCGATCTCGGTATGCTCCATGTCCTCGCCACTCAAGTCGAGGACGAGCTCGGCAAGCGTCCATCGCCCCAGCCGGCTTCGAAGCCGAGCCGAGAGCATATCGACACGCTGACCGGGTTGCCGAATCGACGCCTGCTCCAGATGCTGATGGAGGCGGAACTGGCAGTCGCCCGGCAGCGCAATCACAGCCTGTCGGTGTGTCTGATCAACCTGGATGGTTTCAAGTGCATCAACGAATCGCACGGTAGCGCCATCGGCGACGAAGTACTGCAGGTCATGGCGGGGCGCTTGCGCGATGCGGTGCGGAGACAGGATCTGGTGACGCATCTGGGGGGTGACGAGTTCGCCATCATGCTACGCGACAGGCTACAGCCCGAAGCCTGCAACCGGATCCTCGACCGGATCCGCCTCCCCATCAGGACATCGACGCACGTTCACAGCCTCACGGCCAGCATGGGCGTCACCTGCTATCCCGACGACGAAGAGGATCCGGACGCACTGCTTCATCACGCCTACCAGGCCATGTACTCGGCCAAGGAGGCTGGCAAGAACGGTTATTGCCGCTTCGATCTGGAGCATCATCACTCCAGGCGCAAACGCCTGGCCGTCGCCCGCGACGTGCACCTCGCCCTGTCACGACAGCAACTGGAACTCTTCTATCAGCCCAAGATCGATTATCACGGCGACACGGTCGCCGCCTTCGAGGGATTGCTCCGTTGGCGCCTCCCGTCTGGCGATATCCTGCCCCCGGGCTGTTTTCTTCCCGCCATCGAGAACAGCTGGCTCGATATCGAGGTGGGCAAGTACGTCATCGATACCGCGCTGAGGGATCTCGACCGAATCCTGCAGCGCGGACTCCCCTATTCGATCAGCATCAACGTCAATCCCTCCAGCCTTCTCGACAGCGGCTTCATCGACTATCTGCACCAAGCCCTGGCGCGTCATGACCGGGACCTGGCGGGAAGACTCACGCTGGAGATTCTGGAAAGCACCTCGCCCCCGGAAGAGCTCGACACCATCGTCTCCAACATTCAGGCATGCCTGCGGCTCGGGCTGCAGCTGTCGCTGGACGATTTCGGCACGGGCCAATCGTCGTTGAGCTATCTGCGCACGTTCCCGACCCAGAAGATCAAGATCGACCGATCCTTTGTGATCGGCATGCTGGACAACCCCGAGGACGAAGCCATTGTCGCGGCGATCATTGGCCTCTCCAAAAGCTTCAAGCGGCGGGTCGTGGCGGAAGGGGTCGAAAATGGGGCGATCGAGGCGCGCCTCAAAAGGCTCGGCTGCGATCTGGGGCAAGGCTTCTACTACAGCCCCGCCCTCCCCTTCGAACAAGCCATGACGTGGGCCCACGACTATTCGAGACGGCGGCAGTGAGCTGCCGCTGGTGGCACGCTTCCGAGAGGTGCAGGTTCACCGTTTTCAAACACGGGCATCGGCGAGCCGAACGAACTGTGTCAGCCGGATATCGACGGTCACGCTGAGCGAGTCCAGCGCTGCCGCCCGGTCCCGGCCTTCGGCGCTGGCACGATAGAGATGCGGCGTCATTGCCAGCAGGTCGGCGATGGCCTGCGGTTCGCCCAGCGCCAGCGGAAAGCGGATCGTCTCGACCTCTCGCCGAACCAGTCCATCGGGCGCGGCCTGAGAAGGTTCCCGCTCCGGCTTCAGGCTAGGGTAGATGATCTCGCGCAACTCTCTCAGATGGTCCGGCCCGACCTCGGCCTGAATCAATATCCCCTTGGGCGCGAGCACGCGGGCGAACTGAGAATAGACGGGAAAGCCGAACAGAGAGAGCACGCAATCCAGCGTGCCATCCTGAACCGGCAGCCTGGCATTGCTCGCCACCACCCATTGACTGCCGGCTCCCTCCTGCAGCTCACGCGACATCGCACGCTCCTGCCTGGCGGCGCTCAGCACCGCCCACTTGGAGATATCCAGCCCCAGCAACGATAGCGCGGCATCCTGCTCCCTCGCCGCCTCGGCCAGGCAACGCAAGTAGTAGCCCTCCCCGCAGCCGGCATCGAGACAGCGAAGCGCGCCCTCATCGGGCTGTGCCGAGAGTGCGGCGCGGGCGACAGCATCGGCGACCGGACGATAGTGGCCGGCATTCAGGAAACGTTGCCGCGCGGCGACCATCGCCTTGCTGTCGCCGGGGTCACGCGAGCGCTTGTGCTGGACCGGCAACAGATGGGTGTAACCCTGGCGCGCCACGTCGAAGCCGTGGCCGGCATCGCAGTGCCAGGTCCCGCCCTGAAGTTGCATCGGATTGCCGTCCAGCGGGCACGCCAGCGCGGAGAAAGGAGTGGAAGACATATCGCTACCGCTTGTTCGTGGAGCCCGCCAGTCTACGCGACATCCCTCGCCGGAGGGCGGATGGTCAGGCCGAAAGCCGTGCCAGACCGAATCCCGCCAGCGCCGTTGCCGCCCTCCCCGTCAGCAGCCACTGCCCCAGCGCCTCGCCCATGGCGCTGGCGAACTTGAAGCCGTGACCGGAGAATCCGCCGGCGATGATCAGACCGGGTAGCGGCTCATCGATCAGGAAGTGCTCGTCCGGCGTGCGGATATAGTGGCAGACCGCGCCGTGCTCGAGCTTGCCGACCCCGGGCAGATAGCGGTCGATCACCTGCTGCAGTTCGGCGACGTCGTCGGGGTGGTCGCCGAACGGCGCCATAGGCGCACCAGGCGCCAGCGGCTGGCCGCTGTCGTGGCGGCCGATCTTGAAACCGGCACCATCGATAGCCGGGAAACCGTAGTAGATGCCCAGTTCATCGTCGGTCAGGCTGAATCCGGGGAAGCGCTCCGGCCGATAGCGGGCGTCCGCCTCAAACCAGGCAAAGGTCTTGCGTACCCGGGTCAACGGCAGTGCGATACCCAGCGGCGCCAATAGCGGCCCCAGATGCTGGCCGGTCGCCGCCAGTACCCGATCGGCGACGAAACGGCGGCCGTCGGCGCAACGGGCCGTGAACCCTCCGTCATCACGGGGCCTAATATCGGTTACCACCGCCCCTGTCGTCAGCGTCACCCCAGCGCGCCGCGCCACCCGTTGGCGCCAACAGGCGATGATACGCTCGACCCGCAGCACGCCGGCCCGAGACTCGAAACCGCCGCGCATCGAGTCATCGAGTTGCCACCCTGGCCAGCGCCCGGCAGCCGCCTCGCCACCGAGCAGCTCCAGCGGCAGGTCGAACTGGCTTGCACTGGCTTCGACCTGCCGGATGAACGGCGCCGAAGCCGGACCGAGGTTGAGCACCCCCGTCGGAACGAACAGCGACTCGCCAGTCTCCCGCTCCAATTCCCGCCAGCGCTCCAGCGCGCGCAGAGCCAGCGGGACATAGCCGCTGCCCTCGCCGTAAGCCAGCCGGATCAGGCGCGTCTCGCCATGATGCGCGCCCTGGTCATGAGGCGGGCTGTGGGCATCGAGCAGTTGGATCGAATCCTCTCCGACCGAGGCCAGGTAGTCGGCCGTCGCCAGCCCCATGCTGCCGGCACCGATGATCAAGATCTTGCTGTGAAAGGTCTGTGTCATGCGTCGACGAATCCCGATATTCACTGGCTTACGTGGCGGTCGTGTCGGCGGCGCGCGGGGCCCGCTCGCCTTCACTGCGCGAGATGATGGCGGTGCCCGCCAGGTCGCCGGTGACATTGAGCGCGGTACAACCCATGCCGACCAGCGCGTCGATCGAGGTCAAGAGCGCCACGGTCTCGATCGGCAATCCGACCTGGGCAAAGACCGTCGCGATCATCACGATGCCGGCGCCGGGCACCCCCGCCGTGCCGATGGAGGTGAGCGTCCCGATCAGCACGATCTCGACCATGGTCATGAAATCCAGCGGGATACCCGCCACGTTGGCGGCGAAGACCGCCGATATCGCGATCCGGATCGCCGCGCCATCCATGTTGATGGTCGCGCCCAGCGGTAGGCTGAACCCATACAGACTCTGCGAGATTCCGAGCCGGCGCGCCGCATTCAGCGTCAACGGCAAGGTGCCGGTACTGCTCTGCGTGGCGAAGGCCGTGGCCATGGGCGTCCGGGCTTCACGAAAGAAGTCCCTGAGACGCACACCGAAGGCACTCATCAATACGCCGTAGAGCAGCAGATGCACCGCCAGCGCGAGATAGAGCACCACCACCATGTTGCCCAGCGAGAGGATGGTGTCCAGGCCCTGCTTGGCCACGGTGCCGGCCACGATCGCGAAAACGCCGATCGGCACGTACTGGAGCACGCCCGACATCACCTTCATGGTCACTGCGTTCAGGCCTTCGATGACGCCATAGAGCTTCTCACCCAGCTCGCTCTGCCCGTCGCCATGGCGCATCTTCAACAGCGCGATGCCGAAGACGAAGGCGGTGAAGATGATCCCCAGCAGGTTCGGCTGCGCCAGCGCGCTGACGATATTGTCCGGCACGATGCTCAGCAGCACGCTGACGATGCCCGGATTTTCCGGCACCTCGACACTCGCGCTGTCGTCGAGCGTCATCCCCGTGCCCGGCGACATCACCGACGCCACCGCCAGGCCGACGATGATCGCCAGCGCCGAGGTCACCACGTAGTAACCGAACACCTTGCCGCCGATTCGCCCCATCCGGCCGAGATCGGCCTGATTGATACCCACGATCAGGGTAAACAGCACGATCGGCACGATCAAAAACTGCAGCAACCGCAGCAGCAGTTCACCCAGCGGCGCCAACCAGGCCGCGACGGTCTCACCACCGATCAGCCCGACCGCTACGCCCAGCACCAGGGCGATGGTCACGCGCAGAATGAGAGAGGAGTCGAGATAGCCTCGAAACAGAGTTTTCATGAATGTGCCTATGACTAGCTGTGAGAACGACGCCTGGCGAAGCGGCGTCGATGCCGCATAGCGTAACGCAAAAGCCCGACGCAAGGCCGGGCTCGGTGAAGGGGCAGCGCGATATCAGCCGCCGATCTTGTCCTGTGTCTGGGTGTCGAAGTCGCTGGCGTCGTGACGCTCGTGAAGCTGGGTTTCCGGCTCACCGAAGGTACGGTTGACCATGCGGCCGCGCTGCACGGCCGGACGCGCATCGATCTCCTTGGCCCAGCGCTGGACGTTTTCGTAGCTCTCCACGTCCAGAAACTCTGCGGCATCGTAGAGCCGACCCAACGCCAGCTGGCCGTACCAGGACCAGATCGCGATGTCGGCGATGGTGTACTCGTCGCCCGCCAGATAGCGCGTCTCGGCCAGGCGCCGGTCGAGCACGTCGAGCTGACGCTTGGCTTCCATGGTGAAGCGATCGATGGCGTATTCGATCTTCTCCGGCGCGTAAGCGTAGAAGTGACCAAACCCGCCCCCCAGATACGGGGCGCTCCCCATCTGCCAGAACAGCCAGTTCATCGTCTCGACACGCAGGGCCGGATCGCTCGGCAGGAAGGCGCCGAATTTTTCGGCCAGATGGAGCAGGATCGAACCGGATTCGAATACGCGGATCGGCTTGTCGCCACTGCGATCCATCAGTGCCGGGATCTTGGAGTTCGGATTGACCTCGACGAAACCGCTGCCGAACTGATCGCCATCGCCGATCTTGATCAGCCAGGCGTCGTATTCGGCATCCTTGCCCAGCGCCAGCAGCTCCTCCAGCAGTACGGTGACCTTGACGCCGTTGGGCGTCGCCAGCGAATAGAGCTGGAAAGGGTGCTTGCCGACCGGCAACTCCTTATCGTGGGTCGGCCCGGCGACAGGACGGTTGATGCTGGCGAACTTGCCGCCGCTCTCCTTGGGTTCCCAGACTTTGGGAGGGATATAGCCAGTGTCACTCATGAAGCTTCTCCACTCTTGGTCGATAGCGCGCGAAACGCCTGTGTGAAGAAAGGTAGCTTGTTAAGGATCGCATCGCGAGTCGTATCTTCCCGAACCACGAGCCACCGGATGAACGGGCCACGGCGAGCCACCATCTATCGAGCGCAGCCAGTGTGAAGAGTGCTAGCGTCAGTTCGTCGTTCGGGGTGAGAAAGATGCAGCGCACGTCGTGGGCGCCTTTCATGCATCGCGAAAGCCGAACGGGACGGCAACCGGGTTATCGACATTCGAGCTCCCAACCGTGGCCACACTCCTCCCTGGCTGCCCAGGTCGCCAGCGCCCGATATCCCATCGTCTCAATGTGACTGATCAATTCAACCCCAGGGCCTATTGCTGGAGGCGAGGGCTGGCTGACCCGCATTGGCACGAATCAGGCAGACTCATCACGCCTTTTCGATGCCAGCAACGCTTCGGACGACGTCCACAAGGCAGCGCCCAGGAGTGCGAGATCCTTCACGAGAAAGCCTGCAGTGACCGATTCAAGCCCGAGGTCTGGCGTCGTGAGCAGGAAACTTAGCGTACCTATCAGTGCAAACGCGGCCATCAGGCTCCCTAGCGCAGAGAGTTTTGGAAAAGGCTGCCGCAGCGCGATGAGCACGGCCGTGATCACTTCGATCACACCGATCAGATTTGAGCCTCCTCGCTGTCCGAGCCAGGCATTGACCCACGAAAAGAATGGGCTGTTCTCGGTGAGCGGTGCTATTGCAGCGGCTTCATAAGCGGTGAATTTGAACAGGCCGTAGCCGAGAAAGATCAGCACCAGACTATAGCGAAGGATGATGAGGCCGGCGGTAGCGATCAGCGGTTGTAGTTTATCAAGCGCGTTCATACGAACCTCCGTGAGCCTTTTCAGCGATGACACGACTTGGTCAACACAGCAACTTGGTGGCCTTCGCGCCTGTGAATAGGGGCCGGTCATCGCCCCCTTTCTCAGATTCCCGCCCACCAGTTGTATCCCCTGTCTTCCCAATAGCCGCCCTTGCCGCCATGAAGGTTCCTGAAGCTGTCGACGAGTTCCACTCGCATGACGTACTTGGCCTGCTTGTAGCCCAACTGGCGCTCGGCCCGCAGGCGCAGGGGGGCACCATTGGCTACCGGCAGCGCGGCATCGTTCAAGCCGTAGGCGAGTATCGTCTGCGGATGATAGGCCTCGACCATGTCGAGACTCTCGTAGTAGAGGTCGCTACCGCCGTAGGTGTGATCGGCACAGTGAAAGACCACGAATCTGGCTTGATCCAGTGGACGCACGCGATCGAGTAGATCCGCCAGCGGCACACCGGTCCATTGGCCGATGCAGCTCCAGCCCTCGACGCAGTCATGGCGGGTAATCTGGGTCCGCGACGGCATCTCGCCCAGCTCGGCCAGCGACAATGTCGCGGGTTGCTCGACCAGACCGTCGATCGTCAATCGCCAGTCGGCGAAATCGTTCTCCACCCAGGCGCGATAATAGTCTTCCTGGGGATCGGTGGTGCCGTTGGGACGGAAGACCGGCGCTATCTGGCTCTTGTCGAACTCCTGCGCCAGCGCCTGCCGCGAGGCGATCAGCCGCTGCGCCTTGTAGGTCAGTTGCTCGACGCTGCCCAGGGCGCGCTTCACCGAAGCGTTGTCGGCGATCCGGTCGCAACCCGCCAGCAGGCTCCCCGCCCCCAGCGCCGCCATGCCGGAGAGAAGCCGGCGCCGACTTCGGTTCGGTCCGGACGATTGTGGCTTACTCATGCGAATCCTCCCGATTCACCGGCCCAACCGGTTTGGTAGTGATGCGATAGCGCCCTGTCACCATCGAACGCAGGTTATTGAAGACCCCCGAGACCAGCACCAGGGCGATATGCACGAAGAAAAACCCCACCAACGAAAACGCGCAGATGAAATGCAGGGTCCTGGCGCTCTGCCGGCCGCCGAACAGCTCCGTCAGAAGCGGCCAGGCCGCATTGATCGAGGGAGACATCGTCAACCCGGTGAGGATCATCATCGGTAACAGCACGAACAGCACCAGGACATAGGTGAGCTTCTGGATGCCGTTGTATTCGGCCTCGTGATGGAAGCGGAACCGCGCATGGTCGGCGATCGTCCTGGGTATGGCGCTCAGTTGTCTTCGCGTCGGGAAGATCGAGCCTCGTCGATGGCGGCTGATGAGGGTGTAAAGCAGGTACGCCACCACCGAAGGCGCAAAGATCCAGCCCGCGAGAAAGTGCCAGTTTCTTCCCATCGTCAGCCACTTGTCCCCCGGCAGCGTTGCCCAACGGGGAAAGGCACGTTGGCGTAGCTGGCCATTGTCGTCGGAGAGCCCCAACACACCCGTGGTATCGAGCGTGTAGCCGGCGACTCTTACCACGCCCCGTTGCTCGCCGTCGTCCCCGGTCTGGGCGTGAATCGCGATGAACGGATCGGAGAAACCGGATTGCTCTCCCCAGTACAGCGCAGGGTGGGCATTGAATATCTGCAGGCCGCTCATCAGCAGCACGATGAGACAGAGGAAGTTGGTCCAGTGCCACAGCCGAGTGCCCAGGCTATGGCGCTTGATCAACCGGGACGACTCCAAGGCTTCCGGCTCGGAAAGCGGCCTGGAACTGGAATCGGGTTTGGGATTGGCAACGGGGCCGATACCGGATGGCATGATTCACCTCGCTCTCAGGCATCCGGCGGCCGTGGCCGCCGGAAGGCCATGGCTCAATTATCGTGATCCATGCTGTCCTGACCCATGGCGTCGTCGTGGCTCATGCCGTCCTGGCCCATGGCGTCGTCGTGGCTCATGCCGTCCTGGCCCATGGCGTCGTCATGGCTCATGCCGTCCTGGCCCATGGCGTCGTCGTGGCTCATGCCGTCCTGGCCCATGGCGTCGTCGTGGCTCATGCCGTCCTGGCCCATGGCATCGTCGTGGCTCATGCCGTCCTGGCCCATGGCGTCCTGGGACATGCTATCGGTTTGCGTTTCCCGGGCACTGGCAAGGCTCGTGAAGAACACGCCACCGCTCAACAACGTGGCACTCAATGCCAGCAGTAACTTCGATTTATTCGCGATCATGACCTTCTCCGTATTCCTTGTCGGTAGCCACCTCCGTAGCGAGGCGGTGATAGCAAGGTAATCGGTGATTTCAGGCCAATCATCACGAAACCATAACGTCCGACCGTCCCGTTCCAGGCGTGACATTCGCGTGATGACTCGGTCGGGCATCTCGGCTATGTTCGGTCCTTTGATCCTCCGGAGTCCGATATGCCACGTCCGATACTCTGCGTGGAGGACGATCCCGATATCGGGCGTCTTCTGGAGACCATACTGGCCGAGGCCGGCTACGCGGCCGAATGGGTCACTACCGGGGAAGAGGCGTTACTGCGGTGGAAGACGTCGTCGATGATCATCCTGGATCTGATGTTGCCGGGTATCGATGGCCTTCAGGTCTGCCGGGAAATTCGTGGGCAGGATGCCGCCATCCCGTTGATCATGCTGACGGCGCTCGCCGGTACCCGAGAGGTGGTCGAAGGCCTGGAAATCGGTGCCGACGACTACATCACCAAACCCTTCGATACCGACATTCTGGTGGCCAGGATCCACGCCCTGATGCGGCGCCGGGAAGCGGTCGACACTTACCGGGCGCCGGACGCCCGCCCCGTGGTCGTCATGGATCTGGAGATCGATGCCATCCATCACCGCGCGACGCTGCACGGGCGACCGCTCTCCCTGACCGCCAGAGAGTTCGCCCTGCTCTCGTTCTTCTCGCGCCACCCCGGTCACGGTTTCTCGCGGAGTGAGCTGCTCGATGCGGTGTGGGGCGCGGAGTTCGACGGTTACGATCACACCGTCAACACGCATATCAACCGTCTGCGCAACAAGATAGAGGTCGATCCCGCCAACCCGCGTTACATTTTGACCGTGTGGGGCATCGGCTACCGATTTACCGACCTTCCGCCATCGGCGGCCGAGTGATCATGTGGCCACTGCTCAGAAGCGCCTATCGTAGTCTCTACGCCCGCATCGTCTTCATCTATCTGGCCAGCATGCTCGCGCTGTCCGCGGCGACCGCGCTGATCGCGGTCGATCAGTTCGACCAACTGGGCCGTGAGTGGCTGCAACGATCCCAGATCCACATGGCGCGACAGCTGGCCCGGACGCTCCGAGAGCCGCTCGGCCAGGGGCTCGACAACGACCGGGTGCGCACCGCCATTCACCAGATCATGACTATCAATCCCTCGCTATCGCTGTATGTCCTCGATGACGACGGCCGGGTGGTCGGTGCCTACAGCGAGGGGGCATGCGGTCTGGGCAAGCAGGTCGATCGGGGCGCCATCGACGAGCTGCTCTCGGAAATGCCGATGCTGCCGGTCTATGCGGACATGCCCTGTCAGGACGACGAAGGGGTGTTCTCGGTAGCGCCGGTGACCTTCGGCCCCGAAGCCTCCCGGGGCTACCTGTTCGTTCGGCTGGAGACCAACACCCAGGTCTCGATGGCCAACATCTGGCAGACCAGCGGCATCACCCGGACCCTGCTCATCGCCACTGGCGTTGCCCTGCTGTTGACGCTGGTCGTGGGACTTGCGCTGTTCGCGTTGCTGACCCGCCGGTTCACCCGGATGACACGCGCCGTGCGCCACTTCGCCCGCGGCGATTATCGACAGCGAGTGCCCGACCGGATCGACGACGAGATCGGCCGCGTGGGCCGGGCCTTCAACGAGATGGCCGCCACCATCGAAGCGCAGGTAGAGGCCCTGCGCGACAACGACCGCCAGCGCCGGGATCTGGTCGCCAACCTGTCCCATGAGTTTCGCACCCCGCTGACGTCGTTATCCGGCTACACCCGGCAACTGCTGCGCACCGCGAGTGCCGCCGACAGCCGCGAGAACCTCGAGGCCATACGCCTGAACGTCGATCGACTGACACGGCTGGCCGCACAACTCTCGCAGATGTCGCACGCCAATATCGCCGACCGCCCCCTGACCCTCGAGTCGTTCTCCTTTGCCGAATTGGCCAACGACATCGTCACCAAGTTCCGCCCCAGGGCCGAGGAGAATGGCATCATTCTCACCGTGGAGAACGAGGCGGACATGGCCCAGGTGGCAGCAGATGTGGAACTGATCGATCATGCCCTGACCAATCTGGTCGACAATGCCCTGTTCGCCACCAATGCCGGGGGCCAGGTCACGATCCGCATCCTCTATCTGGATGCCGACACCCTCAAGATCGGCGTCCGCGACACCGGCATCGGCATGAAGCCCGAGGAGCTTGCCCTGGTATGCCAGCGCTTCTACCGCACCGCCCTTGGCCGCGAGCGCGGCGACGGGACAGGCCTTGGCCTGGCAATCGTCTCCGATGTATTGAAACGTCACGACTCGAAGCTGACCCTCGAGAGCAAGCCGGGCCGCGGCTCATGCATCTGGTTCACGCTGCCGCTGGCGAAGCCGTGATAACCTGAGCTGGAGACAGTCCCGGCTCGCCGGACGTCACGGAGCTTCCCATGACCGATCGTATCCTCGTGTTCTACGGTTCCTACCGATCCGACCGCGCCGGCATCCGGCTGGCTGACTATGTGGTGCGCACGCTCGACGCCCAGGGTGCCGAGGCTGAGCTTATCGACGCCAAGGCGATCGATTTGCCAATGCTGGACCGCATGTACAAGGAGTATCCCGATGGCGAGGCCCCGGCGGCGATGGAGACGCTGGCAGGCAAGATTCGCGACGCGGACGGCTTCATCTTTGTCACCGGCGAATACAACTGGGGCGTGCAGCCCGGGCTGAAGAATCTGACCGACCACTTCCTGGAGGAGTGGTTCTGGCGCCCGGCCGGTATCGTCAGCTACTCGGCCGGCCGCCTCGGCGGCGCCCACGCCAATCTCGCCTGGCACGGCACCCTGGCCGAGATGGGCATGGTGGTCATCTCCAGCACGGTCACGGTCGGCCAGATCGGCAAGACGCTGGACGACTCCGGCACGCCTGTCGGCGATGCGGGCCGATCCCTCGAGCGCGCCTTCGGCCGTTTTGCCGAAGACCTGAGGTGGTGGGCCGAGGCTGGCAGGCGCCAGCGCGAGCATCGGTCCCCGCCTTTTTAAGCAAACGCGTTACACTGAAGTGACCGTCCCGCCTGCCGAGGCGGGCGACGCCGGCCA
This sequence comes from Salinicola acroporae, assembly GCF_003206615.1. Lineage (GTDB taxonomy): Bacteria > Pseudomonadota > Gammaproteobacteria > Pseudomonadales > Halomonadaceae > Salinicola > Salinicola acroporae. Next base: position 274,989 of record NZ_PZJW01000012.1, read on the forward strand.
TGGATTCGGGCCCGGCGTCGGCTTCATCGACAAGGAGTCTCCGATCCTCGCATGATCATCACCTCTCTTTTGCCACACCTAGGCCATCGCGGGCATTCGCTGCGGCGATGAGCGATACGCGTCTTTTCCGCTCGTTGCGGGTCTACAACTTTCGAGTCTGGGCGGTGGGTGCGCTGGTTTCCAATATCGGCACCTGGATGCAGCGAGTGGCTCAGGACTGGCTGGTTCTGACCGTACTCACCGACCACAATGCCAGCGCCGTGGGCATCACCATGGCGCTTCAGTTCGGCCCGCAGTTGCTGCTATTGCCGTTCACCGGCTATGCGGCGGATCGCTTCGATCGCCGTCGACTGATCATGCTCACCCAGGCCCTGCTGGGCCTGCTGGCGCTGGGGCTCGGCCTGGTCACGGTCACCGGCGTGGTCACACTGTGGCAGGTCTACGCGTTCGCGCTCGGCCTCGGCTGCGTGACCGCTTTCGACGGCCCGGCTCGCCAGGTATTCGTCAACGACCTGGTCGGCGAGACCTACCTCACCAACGCGGTCGCCCTCAATTCGACCTCGTTCAATAGTGCGCGCATGGTCGGTCCGGCGGTGGCCGGCGTGCTGATCGCCGCCATCGGCACCGGCTGGGTATTCTTGATCAACGCGGCCTCCTTCGCGGCGGTGCTGGGCTCGCTGTTCCTGCTTCGGGTCGACCAGCTTCATACGCCACTGAAGTCGGGCCGCCGCGCCGGTGGGTTGCTGGAGGGCTTCCGCTACGTCTGGAGACGTCCCGACCTGAAGGCGATGATGGTCATGCTGTTTCTGATCGGCACCTTCGGCTTCAACTTCCCGATCTATATCTCGACCATGTCGGTTTCCATCTTCAACGGCGGCGCCGACCAGTACGGCGTTCTCACCTCGGCGCTGGCGATCGGCTCGGTGGGCGGGGCGCTCATGGCCGCCCGCCGGGAGCGACCGGACCTGCGCCTATTGGGTATATCGACCCTCGCCTTTGGCGTCTTCAGCGCCCTGGCGGCGGTCTCGCCCCACGTCGTCCTTTTCGCCGCCATGCTCACCCTGACAGGATTCACGGCGCTGACCTTCAACACCTCGTCCAACGCGTTGATGCAGTTGACGACCGACCCCGCCATGCGCGGCCGGGTGATGGCACTGAGAATGGCAGTGATCATGGGCGGCACGCCACTCGGCGCGCCCATCGTCGGCTGGCTGGCCGATCACGCCGGACCGCGGTGGGCGATGATGGTCGCTGCCATGTCCGGTTTGATCGCGGCGGCGGTGGCCGCGCGGCTCATGTTCCAGCAACGCCGCCGGGTATCGTCGTCCTGATTCGGGGATCGAGCGTCGGCACGGCCGGCGCATGTCGTCATGGATGTCGGCCGGATCTCTGCCTGTCGCAGGGCAACACCTCCACCAGAGACCTCAGCTCCTCCAGAAAGCTTTCCAGTACCAGGTTGGGCGGTCGCCCCTTGCGGGTGATGGCGTAGTAGCGGGTGGCGTACTCGAAGGTATCGGGGGCGAGCCGTTTCATGCGACCGTGATCGCTCCAGCGCCGGGCGAAGTGGGTGGGCAGGAAGCCGAGATAACTGCCGGTGAGCACCAGGAAGGCGACGCCCTCGCGATCGGTGGCCGAGGCCATCGGCTTGAGCGCCTCGTGCACGCGCTTGATCTCGGGCGTCTGGGCATAGGAAGGCACCACCGCATCGTAGCCGGCGATCTCATCCACGCTCGGCGCCTCGCGCACGAACAGCGGATGCCGGTCGCTGCAGTAGAGCGCCGATTGCTCTTCGTACAGCGCCAGGTAGTCGAGCCCCGCTACGCGCTTGAGCTCCGGCACCACGCCCGCGTGCAGGCTGCCGCCGAGCACCGCCATCTCGATATCGTTGGGCGGGGCCATGCGGATATTGATGTGCACGTTGTCGCCGCGCGCCTTGAGTGCACGCAGCGCCTCGGTCACCTGCATGTCGGGCAGCGTGACCAGATTGTCGGTGATGCCGATGTTGAGCTCGCCGGTCAGGCGCGAGTGCAGGCCGTTGACCCGGGTACGGAAGTCTTCCACCGCGGCCAGCAGTTGCACCGTGGCCTCGTAAACGTCGTGCCCTTCGCTGGTCAGCCGGAAACCGCTGCGTCCGCGCTGACACAGGCGCATCGATAGCCGGGTCTCCAGGTCGCTCATCGCCATGCTGATCGCCGCGCGACTGATATTGAGCTCGACTTCAGCCGACGAGAAGCCGCCGCACTCCACCACCTTGCGAAAGATCCGCAGCAGGCGCAGATCCACATCCCCCAACTGCCCCATTAGCGTGATCTTGCGTGAACTCATGGCGGTACCTGTCGTTCCCGGCGCCCTATCGGCCGAACGCCCGCGAGCGGCGGGGAAAGTTAAGCAGGACGTTTAGTAAAATTAAGCATACAGGGATTTATTGACGCTATCCCCCAGCCTCAAGCTGGACCCTGGCCAATCGGGCAAGTGTTCGCCACACCGCGCCCTGCCCGAGGTTTCCCTTCGTCGATTGATACCCAAAGGATCGAGATCACATGTCCGACACGCTGACTCATTTCGTCGACGGCAAGCACGCCGCGCTGGACTCGACACGCACCAGCCCGATCTTCAACCCTTCCACCGGGCAGCGCTCCGGCGAGGTCCTGCTGGCCTCCCGTGCGGATGTCGAGCGGGTCATCGCCTCGTCACAGGCCGCGTTCGAACAGTGGTCGGCCTTCTCCCCGCTCAAGCGCGCCCGGGTCCTGTTCAACTACAAGACGCTGCTGGAGCAGCACAGCGACGAGCTGGCACGGCTGATCTCCCAGGAGCACGGCAAGGTGTTTTCCGACGCCAAGGGCGAGCTGACCCGCGGCCTGGAAGTGGTCGAGTTCGCCTGCGGCATGCCGCATCTGCAGAAAGGCGAGCACTCGCTCAACGTCGGCCCCGGCATCGACTCCTTCTCGCTGATGCAGCCGCTGGGCGTCTGTGCCGGCATCACCCCGTTCAACTTCCCGGCCATGGTGCCGCTGTGGATGTTTCCCATCGCCATCGCCGCGGGTAACAGCTTCGTGCTCAAGCCGTCGGAGAAGGACCCTTCCGCGACCCTGCGCATCGCCGAGCTGTTCAGCGAAGCGGGGCTGCCCGACGGCGTGCTCAACGTGGTCAACGGCGACAAGGAAGCGGTCGACACTCTGCTCACCGACTCGCGCGTGCAGGCGGTCAGCTTCGTCGGCTCGACCCCGATCGCCGAGTACGTCTACGCCACCGCCTCCGCCCACGGCAAGCGCGTGCAGGCTCTCGGCGGGGCCAAGAACCATATGGTGGTCATGCCCGACGCCGATCTCGATCAGGCCGCGGTCGCGCTGATGGGCGCCGCCTACGGCAGCGCCGGCGAACGCTGTATGGCGATCTCGGTGGCGGTACCGGTGGGCGAAGAGACCGCCGAGCGGCTGCGCGACAAACTGCTGGAGAAGCTGGACGGGCTACGTATCGGCGAGAGCCTCACCGACGGCGCCGATTACGACATGGGCCCGCTGGTCTCCCGCGGGCATCTGGAAAAGGTGAGCGGCTATATCGAGCAGGGCGTGCAGGAAGGCGCCGAGCTGGTGCGCGACGGCCGCCAGTTCCAGCACGACAGTGACGGCTTCTTCATCGGCGGCACCCTGTTCGACCACGTCAAGCCGGGCATGCGCATCTACGACGAGGAGATCTTCGGCCCGGTGCTGGTGATCGCCCGTGCCGAGAGCTTCGATGCCGCGGTCAAGATGGTCAACGACCACGAGTTCGGCAACGGCACCGCCATTTTCACCCGCGACGGCGACAGCGCGCGCCAGTACTGCGAGCAGATCCAGGTCGGCATGGTCGGGGTCAACGTGCCGATCCCGGTGCCCATGGCGTTCCACAGCTTCGGCGGCTGGAAGCGTTCGCTGTTCGGCGCGCTGCACGTGCACGGTGCCGACGGCGTGCGCTTCTACACCCGCATGAAGACGGTCACCGCGCGCTGGCCCTCCGGCCTGCGCGACGCCACCAATCAGTACACCATGCCCACTCTGTGAGCGCAGCGCCCCGAACACCATGTGACACGACAGGATTCCCCATGCACTCGATCGACAATCAGCAGGTGAAGGCGCTCGACCGCGCCCATGTGTTCCACTCCTGGTCGGCTCAGGGCGCGCTCGATCCGCTGGTGATCAAGAGCGGCGCAGGCTGCCGGCTGTGGGACTACGACGGCCGCGAGTATCTCGACTTCTCCAGCCAGCTGGTCAACACCAATATCGGCCACCAGCACCCGCGGGTGATCGCGGCGATCAAGGCCCAGGCCGATCAGCTCACCACCATCGCGCCGGCGCACGCCAACCTCGCCCGCGGCCAGGCGGCACAGAAGATTCTGGCCCGCGCACCGCGAGGCTTCGACAAGGTGTTCTTCACCAACGCCGGCGCCGACGCCAACGAGAACGCCATCCGCATGGCGCGCGCGGTCACCGGCCGCGACAAGATTCTTTCGGCTTACCGCTCCTACCATGGCGGCACCGGCGCGGCGATCGCCGCCACCGGGGATTTCCGCCGTGTGCCCAACGAGTATGCGCGTGGCCACGTGCACTTCTTCAACCCCTGGCTCTATCGCAGCGAGTTCTGGGCCGGCAACGAAGAGGAGGAGTGCCAGCGCGCGCTGCACCACCTGCGCCGGGTGATCGAGTGCGAGGGGCCGGCGAGCATCGCCGGGCTGCTGCTCGAGACCATCCCGGGCACCGCCGGCGTGCTGGTGCCGCCGCCCGGCTATCTGGCCGGCGTGCGCGCACTGGCCGACGAGTTCGGCCTGGTGCTGATCTTCGACGAGGTGATGGCCGGCTTCGGCCGCACCGGCGCCTGGCTGGCGCTGGAACACTTCGACGTGGTGCCGGACCTGATCACCTTCGCCAAGGGGGTCAACTCGGGCTATGTGCCCGCCGGCGGCGTGATCGTCAACCAGCGCATCGCCCACCACTTCGACGACGAGATGTTCTACGGCGGCCTGACCTACTCCGGCCATCCGCTGGCCATGGCGGCGATCTGCGCCACCCTCGATACGATGCAGGAAGAGGGTATCGTCGACAACGCCCGCCATATCGGCGAGACGGTGCTCAGCCCCGGCCTCGCCCGCCTGGCCCAGCGCCATGCCCATGTCGGCGAGGTGCGCGGCCTGGGGGTGTTCCACGCCATCGAGCTGGTCGAGGATCGCGACAGCCGGACGCCACTGGCCGCGGCCGAGGTCGGCAAGCTCAAGCAGGCGATGATGGAGCGTGGCCTGCTGGCATTCGTGGTCGCCAACCGCATTCACGTGGTGCCGCCGTGCATCGTCACCGCCGGTGAAGCCGAACAGGGGCTGGCGATCATCGACGAGGCGCTGGGTACACTGGGCTGACACCACGCCGGTTAATACACCGGCCAGCCCCGGCGGGCGTGACAGAGACACCGACGCGCCCGCCGCCATTCGCCCTATTCATTCGCAAGGAATTCCACATGCAGATCGCCGCCTGGCAGGCACTGAGCACGCACGGCGATATCGCCACCAATCTGGCGCGCCTGGACGAGAGCGCCCGTCGCGCCGCAGCGGAAGGCGCGGCGCTGTTGATCACCCCGGAGATGTTCCTGACCGGCTATGTCCTCGGCGACGACACCCGGCCGCTGGCGCAGGCGGCACCGCTGGAGCGCGCACGCGAGATCGCCGCACGCCACGCCATCGGCCTGGTGGTGGGCGGGCCGGAGATCGAGAGCGGCGCCTGCTACAACGCCGCCCACCTGATCGGCGCCGACGGCCAGGTGCTCGCGCGCTACCACAAGGCGCACCTGTTCGGCGATGTCGACCGCGATCAGTTCAACGCCGGCGACCGCCCCACCTGCGTGGCGGACTATCACGGCGTGCGCATCGCCCTGATGATCTGCTATGACGTGGAGTTCCCGGAGAGCGTACGCGCCGCCGCGCGCCAGGGCGCCGAGTTGATCTGCGTGCCCACCGCCCAGATGCAGCCGTTCGCCCACGTCAATCAGCGGCTCATCCCCACCCGGGCCTGGGAAAGCCAGGTCTATGTGGCCTATACCAACCAGCATGGCCGCGAGGCAGCGTTCGACTACGTCGGCCACAGCCTGATCGTGGCACCGAACGGCGAGCCACTCGCCGAAGCGCCCAGCGCCGGCGAGGCGCTGATCCACGCCGAGGTCGACCCCGCCGTCGTCGCCGCGGGCCGCGTTGCCAACCCGTATCTCGATGATCTGCGCCAGGAGCTGTTCAACCTCTAGACAGCGTCATCGCGACAACCCGTATTTTCAACCCCGTATTTCCAACCCCGAATTTCCAACCAAAAACAACGAGGAAATCGTCCCATGGATAACACCAACCCTGCGGACCCAACACGCCTTCACGGCAGTCTGGGTACCGGCAGTATCGTCTTCATGGTCATCGCCGCCGCCGCGCCGCTCACGGTGATCGGCGGCAACGCCCCCATCGCTCTGGCCTCCGGCAACGGAGCCGGGGCGCCGGTGGGCTTTCTCATCGCCTCGCTGGTGATGCTGATCTTCTCGGTCGGTTTCGTGGCGATGACACCCCACGTCAAGGAGGCCGGCGCCTTCTTCTCCTACGTCACCCTCGGGCTCGGCAGGCGCCTGGGCCTGGGCACCGCGTTCATGGCGCTGGTCGCCTACACCGCCATTCAGGCCGGCGTCTACGGCTACATGGGTTGGGCGGTCGGCGACTTCGTCCGCCACAGCGGCGGCCCCGCCATCCCGTGGTGGATCTACTCGCTGCTCACCGTCGCCATCGTCGCCTACCTCGGCTATCGCCATATCGAACTCAGCGCCAAGGTGCTGGGGGTGGCGCTGGTGCTGGAGATTGCCGTGGTGGTGATCATGAACCTGACCATCTTAGCCGACGGCGGCGCCCACGGTGTCGAGTTCTCCTCCTTCACGCCGGGTACCGCGCTCACCAGCGGCCTCGGGGTGGCGGTGCTGTTCGCACTCACCGGTTTCATCGGCTTCGAGGCCACCGCCGTGTTTCGCGACGAAGCCCGCCAGCCGGCACGCACCATCCCCAGGGCGACCTATCTCGCGGTGCTGATCATCGGCGTGTTCTACACCCTCTCGGTGTGGGCCCTGGTGGTCGCCAACGGCGCCGGTGAGGTCGCCGGCATCGCCCAGAAGACCCTGGATGGCGACGCCAACCTGCTGCTCGACACCGCCGAACGCTATACCGGCGGCGTGATGCGCGATCTAATGCAGGTGCTGCTGCTCACCAGCCTCTTCGCCTGCGTGCTGAGCTTCCACAATGTGCTCGCCCGCTATCAGTTCACCCTGGCGCGTCAGGGCACGCTGCCGCGGCGGCTGGCGCGCATCCATCCGCGCCATCGCGCGCCTTCCCACGCCTCGCTGGTGCAGACACTCACCGCACTGACGCTGATGCTGCTGTGTCTGGCGCTGGGACTGGACCCGCTGACGCAGGTCTTCGGCTACATGGCGGGTATCGCCACCGTGGGCATGATCGGCCTGATGCTACTGACCACCTTGGCCTCGCTGGCGTTCTTCCGGCGCCATCCTGAGCTCGCCGGGCAGCGCCGCTGGCAGACGCGGATCGCGCCGAGTCTCGCCGCCGTGCTGCTGCTCGCCAGCCTGGCCCTGGTGCTCTCCAACTTCACCCTGGTGACCGGCGGCAGCATCGGGATCAGCGCCCTGCTGGCACTGATTCCCCTGATCGCGCTGCTGGCGGGGGCGCTGTTCGGCCGCGCCCGTGTCATGGCCGGCGAAGCGCCGCTCTCACCGCCCGGCCCCAGGGCTTATTGATCCGCGTCGATTGCCGAGCCGGCCTTGCCAGTGGGTGTGGTGAAGCTGGCTTGCACCGGCTCGCCGGCAGCGTAGCGCCCCGGCGTACAGCCGAATACTTCATGAGAGCGGGCGATAAAAGCGCTGATACTGGTATAGCCCCGTGTCAGCGCGGTGCTCTGCACCGTCTCCACCGATGCCAGGAGTTCCAAAGAGCGCAGCAGCCGCGCGCGCTGGCGCCACGCAGGCACTCCAGCCCTCCGAGGATACGCCGTGGGGCACGTCCGGCGGCATCCACACTGCATAAGTGGCAGGTAGGACCCAGCGACCACGCTCCCCCTCGACTGTGATCAATCCCTTCGACGCCCCCAGCCAGTGGCCGCGGGCTGAGCCGTGTGTGGCGATCTGATCCCACCCACCAGCAGTGGACACCGCGTCAGGCTATACACCAGCACGGGGCGTCCCTGCATGAGGGCGCCCTATCGGTCGAACCCTGGACTGCCTCGATTAAAAATCCGTCATTGCCCTGTGTAGGCGGAATACCGAGATATGCCGCCGGATGGGCGCCGGCGGTAGAGGGTCTCCTGTGGCGCGCGTTCGTTGATGCAGGAAGGCATATTATCGTTATCCTTGCCGAATCACGGGAGCCGGTCGGCAAGCCGGGTTGACGCCAGTGCATTGCCTGATGGCTTGACCTCACGCAGGTGCAGGGAGGGCACCAACCTCGCCTTGCCCGTTACTCAGAAGAGCTGCAGCAGCCGCAAGTTGACGCGGGCGTTCTCCCGGAAGCCGTTTTCCACCTGGAGGTCGCGCCCGAACGCCACCAGCAGTTGCGTCGTCGGGCCGATGAAGTGGCTGCCGCCGACGCTGAACTTGCGTTGCCGCGGCTCGTCGTCGCGGTCCACGCCATCGACCCGGGTCTCGCCGCCCCAGGTCTGCGACAGGCCGACGAAGGCGTTGCTACCCGGGGTGAACTGGTAGCGCAGGTAGGCCTGCCCCTGGTAGAGCGGTTCTTGCCTGAGCGTGGCGCCAGCGCTGCCGTAATCATCGTTGTTGCCGTGGAACATGACATCCCCCGTCAGGTCGACGAACCAGTTGTCGGACAGTCCCTTGACGAAACCCACCTGCAGGTCGAGCTTCCAGCGATTCTCGCCGAGATTGAGCGCGAGGTCGCGTTCATAGCTGCCGGTGGGCAGATACAGGTACGGCGCAATGCCCAGGTAGGTGCGAGAGGCGGCATCGTTGATCGGCCAGAACGGGGTGGCCAGGATGATGTCGCCCACGCCACTGGTATGGCCCAGTGCCGCCGTGTCGCGCCCGGCGTCGAGCCGGCCGAAGGGCACCAGGATCTGCGGCGCCACCGTCACTCCGCCCATCGTGTCGTAGTGCGCCAGCCTGGCGATGCCGACGTCCGAGACCAGCCGGGGATCGTCCACGACTTGCCTGCCCTGCGAATAGAGGCGATCACGCTCGGCGTGCTGGTAGTAGAGCATCCCTATCGTCGTGCCCGCGGGCGCCGGCACGTAGTCGCCGACATCCACGTCGATGGCCTGCGCGGCCATTGGCGTCATCGCCGCCAACAGCAGGGCCGCCAGGAGGGGGGCCGGGTTCTTCCGGATTGCAGGCGAACGGCGCCTGGCCCTGGGCGCCTGGCGCAGCGGGCCACGGCTGCCGGGAAATGCCGATGTCATAGCGGAAATCCTCTCGAAGGTTGTCATCCGGGGTTGATCGGGCGCTGTCGCATCGCGGCACGGCCGGCGACGCTGCGCGCAAGCAAGGGAGGCACGCGCCCTGCCTGCCTGGCAGGGACGGCCACTCGCCGTTAGCGGCTGGCTCTTCATCCACGCGCCTCGGCCGCAGCCATCGCGTCGTACGCCTTCGAGCGCAGCAGCGTGTGGAGTTGGCGGCGGCGCACGCCCATGTTGCCGCCGTCGTACAGCGGGAAGCACAGCGCGTCCTGCATCAGGCCGGCCAGCGGGTACAGGTCGGTGTAGGCATCGACCCCGACGACGCGCATCGCGTCATAGACCGCCTGGACACACAATTCCGAGCAGTAGGTCTTGGAGATGATCGCGAGCTCGCTGCTGCGGCCCTCGGTGAGATCGAGCTGATGGCAGGACTTCCAGGTCAGGTAGCGCGCGGCCTCGATGCGCATCTTGATGTCGGCCAGCATGAAGCCGACGTTCTGGTGCTCGATCACGGGCACCTGGCCGGAGCGCTTGTCGGTGTGCGCGAACTCCAGCGCGACGTCGAAGGCCTTGCGCATGACACCCACGCAGGCCGCGCCGATCAGCGCCGCGGTCCACAAGAAGGCGTTCTCCAGCATGGCGATGCCGTCGCCGGGATTGCCCAGGATGTTGGCCGCCGGCACGCGCACATCGTTGAAGTGGATGCGCGGCGAGATCGTCGCGCGGTGGCCCACGGTGTCGAGAATGCCCGCCACCTCGATGCCCGGCGCGCTGCCCGGCACCATGATCACCGCCAGCGACTGCTGCGGCGGCAGGGTCGGATCGGTGCGACAGACGACGCTGTACAGGTGTGCCCCCTTGCCGTCCCAGCCCGTGCCGTTGGTGGTGTAGTGCTTGGCACCGTTGATGACCCATTCGTCGCCCTCGAGGCGGGCGAAGGTCTGCACGCCCGCGGAGGTGTCGGTACTGTCGTAGTTGGCGCCGCCGGTGACCTCGGTGAAGGCCAGCGAGGCCAGCCGCGAGCCGTCCTCGGCGAAGTCCGGCAGGAAGCGCTGCTGCTGTTCCTGCGATCCGTGGTGCACCAGCGCATGCAAGCCCAGACCGGTGGCCAGCAGGGCCGAAGGCACGTTGACGTCGGCGGTGGTGAGCTCCTCGGCCGCCAGCGCGAAGTCCAATGCGCTCATCGCCGTGCCACCGAACGCGGCGGGCAGCAATGCCCTGGTGAAGCCGGCATCGACCATCGCCTGGTAGAACGGCCGCGTGGCGTAGAAGCGCTCCTCCGGACTGGAGATGGGCGCGATGGTGGGGGCGACCTTGCTCAAAACGTCGGCGGCGAAGGCGCGCGCTCCCGCCTGCAGGGTCTGCTGGGATTCACAGAGCTGGAAATCGATGGCCATGGAAGAAACCTTTCTCGCAGGGTGGATGGACATGTGCTTCAAGCCCCACCGTAGGAAGCGTGCGCCGTTCGGTCTCGTCGATCCGTGCGGGATCGTTTGACGAATTGCGCAAACCCGTGGTTGCCCCTGCAAGCTGGCCCGGGGCGTTGTTGTGGATAGACGCGCTTCGAGACCTGGCCTGATATTTGCACGCAATGCATGGCGGGCTGCGCGCAACCCGCTTTCCATCGCCTTCGTGACGACTTCGACGTGGCGGCCTGCACTGAGATGAGGCATTCAGCGCCGTTCGTCGCCAGGATGGTGCCGCTGCGGGGTGCCGTGCGATGACGACGGCGGGGCCTCCAGCCGGTGAGTTGTCTTTCCGTGCAAGACCAATTGACGATTTGTGCAGAGAAGGGAGGGACGCATGCCACGCTCCAGCAGCCCCACGCATGATTTCGCCCATGCCATCTGCCGGCGGTATACGCCGGCCACCCCGGCCCTGGGCGTCGGTCCGGAATGACGCGAGATGCAGACCTGGACGACCCAATCCCATGCTCAGAGTGAGCGTTTCAGCTATTGGCGCGAGGTGCTCTGTCAGGCTTTCGTTTCGCTCGACCCCGTCCTCGGGGAGAGGGAGGCAGCCGCTGGCTTCGTGGGCGAGGTGAGCTCTCGACCGCTCTCCATGAGCGCGCAGACGCGCGTGTTTTCGCGGGCCCAGTTCGTCCAGCGTCGCGGCGAGGAGATTCGCCGCGATCCGGTCGAGTTCTGCTTCGCGAATTTCCAGCTCGAAGGCGCGTGCGTGGTGCGCCAGGATGGCCAGCAAACACGGGTATCTGCCGGCGACTTCTCCATCGTGGACACCACGCGTCCCTACTTTCTCGACTTCCGTGAGGATTGGCGCGTGCTGTCCTTCCGGATTCCCCGAGAGCAGTTGGTGTCGCGGCTGGCGGCGCCGCACAAGGCGACCGCACGCTGCGTCAGTGGACAGTCCGGCATGGGCCTGGTGGCAAACCGCTTCGCCCGCTCTCTGGAGCAGGTGGATGCCGGCGCCGGCCGTGAGGTGCAGGACGGGCTCAGCGCCGCGCTCAACAGCATCATCGCCNNNAGTTGCTCGATCCCGCTCACCCCGGGGTGCTGGCAGTGGTCTTGCGCTGGGGGTTCAACGACGCCTCCCACTTCTCCCGGCTATTCAAACACCGCTTCGGCATCTGCCCGCGTGAATTCGCAGCCGGCGCGCACGACGGCACCTATGCAGCCGCGGGCGACGCCGGAGATGTGTGCGGCCTTTCCTAGTGTGGTGTTTCGCAAGTTCGCGCAAGAATTGGCGAGTGATTTTCGCTTCCAGACAAGGCGCCGCGGAGAGTCGAAGCATGGCGCCGTGTATTGACTCGCTACGACAAACTCGATTCCATGTTCGCCGCCTGCATCACCGCTGTACTAATCGCCGAAATAATACGTAGTGTCAACACGACCTGGGGTGGTCTGGCCAGCATCCACGAGCACCGTCGATCCGAGGGTGAAGCCGCCGGCACTCGAACACAGCCAGAGAAGCGTGCCGGCGATCTCTTCCAGCCTGTCCATTGTTCGCCGCGATTCCGTTCATAAGCGCATCCAAGGATTCGCGCTTGAGATCGACGAGCGCCACGCTTGCACCCGCATCGATGAAGGCGAGGGCGGCCGCGCGACGCAAAACTGAACCGGCGCCGGCGATGAACGCGACCTTGCCCGCGAAATCGTAGCTTAGCGGGCCCTCGCCTCACGCCATCCGGGAATTTACTATAATCTGCATTGAAGCAAGGGTCGGCCACAGGGGGCAAAGGCCAGGATGACAGACGCCCAGACCATCGACAGGGCGCTTCGCCGGCCCTGGTACCGGACAGTGCTGGAACCGGCACTGGAGCGCGATTTCGATAACCATCGGGACGTGGCCTGGCGGCGCGCGCTGACGACCTATGTCATCATCGTGGCGCTGCTCTCGCTGTTCGGGCTGGTGGTCGACGCCCAGGGCGGCATTTTGTACTTCGCGCTGGTGCTGAAGCTCGGCATCCTCCTGCCCATACTGCTCCTGTGTCTGCTGCTGGTGCTCTTCGCGCCGTTATCCGAGCGGGGCCGCTGGTTCGTACTGACGGCATCGATCGTACCGACCATCGCCATCGTCTGCCTGCTCGCCACCGCGATCGACTCCCCTTTCACGGCCCGCTACCTGACCGTTGCCGGCATGGTGGGCACCTACGTGATCGCCCTGCCGATCAAGAGTCGACAGGCGATATCGCTGTGTGCACTCAATATCACGGTTTTCTTCGGCCTGACGCTGGCCATGACGAGCCCTGCCGAGTTTGCCGCCGTGGCCGACATCATCGTGTTCATGTCGGTGGTGATGATCCTCTGTCTGGAACTGGTGAGACGCCAGGAGCGCACCCAGAAGGACAGCTTTCTGCTGGGGCTGCGCGAAAAAATTCGCGCGGCGGAGCTCTCCGATCTGGTCAATGAACTGAGCCGCCTTGCGCATCTGGATGGACTGACGGGCGCGGGCAACCGGCGCAGCTTCGACCTGCGCCTGTCGGCCGCCTGGCATGCCGCCATCGCCAACCGGGAGCCGCTGACGTTGATGATGATGGATGTCGACCACTTCAAATCCTACAACGACACCGCCGGGCATGCCGCAGGCGATGCCTGCCTGCAGGCCATTGCCGCCGCCATCGCCAGCGGCGCCGGCTGTCCCGTCGAGATGCTGTCGCGCTATGGCGGCGAGGAGTTCGCGCTGATTTTTCCCGCCAACACCGCTGTCGACCCCGAGGCCATACGCCGTGGCGTGGAGCAGCTCGCGCTACCCCACCCCGGCCCGGGCATCCTGCCCATCGTGACCCTCAGCGTGGGGGTCGCCGCAACCTTCCCGGACAGGGAAGGGGCGAGCATGGAAGGGTTGATCAACAGTGCCGATAGCGCCCTGTATGAAGCCAAGCGGCTGGGCCGAAACCGTGTCGTGGTCAAGGGCCGACTGCCTGGCATGGCGCGCCGGGCGACCGACGCCGTGCCCGCATCCCCGCACTTCCGGGTAGCGCAGCGGGAACGCTCCCCGCACTGATATCCGGCGCTGTTGCCACTGGCCGCCGCGTGCCTGCCTCGTGCGGCAATGGCCGCTCCCGAACCGTCCACAGTCAGCTCGGTCGAGGCAGCGCTGCGTCTCCGGACGGCGAGGTGCCTGGACCCAATGCGTTGGGCAAGCCTATCCAACTGCTCACGGCACATGCGCTGTATCTTCGGCTCGGTAAAACAGAGGAGGAACGCCAGAGCGCCAACCGTTCACTGTTCCAGGGGCGATACCTGAGCGGCAGTTGGCCGTGAGGTGCAGGACGGGCTCAGCGCCGCCCTCAACAGCATCATCGCCATCGCGCTGGGCGCGACGCTGGAGGCGCAGGAGCGCGACCGGCTGCCGGTGCGGGACGCCTTTCGTCTGGCGGTCGAAACCTATATCCGCGACCATCTGGCAGAGCCCGGCCTCGGGCCGGACAGGCTGGCCATGCGTTTCAAGGTCTCGCGCCGGACGCTCTACGCGCTGTTCGAGGAGTCTTCGCTATCGATCAGCGGCCTCATCCGCGAGCTACGCCTGCAGCGCAGCGCACGTGAGTTGCTCGATCCCGCTCCCCCCGGGGTGCTGGCAGTGGCCTTGCGCTGGGGGTTCAACGACGCCTCCCACTTCTCCCGGCTATTCAACACCGCTTCGGCATCTGCCCGCGTGAATTCGCAGCCGGCGCGCACCACGGCACCGATGCAGCCGCGGGCGGCGCCGGAGATGTGTGCGGCCTTTCCTAGGGCCTGTATCGGCCGCTTGAACGGCACCCGCCAGGATTTGAGCCAGCTGGTACCGCCTACGACGGTGGATTCAGGTTGCAATGGCAACAACCCTATCCGGGGACCGTATGCTTATCTCGGCCACTGTGGGATCAATAATCGACGTGCGGTTACGAGCCGCTTCTGAAATAGAGCGGCTTCTCAAGCCATCAGTCTTATCGCGGTGGCATCCGTCGAACCCGAACCGCCTAAAGCGAAGTCGGTTCCAGCTCGAACATCACGCCTCCGGCGTGTTCGAAACGCGCCAAGCGGCCGTCGACATCGTCGCCTTCCGGCGCGATCAGAATCTCGGTCGACATCGGCTTGCCGCTACGCCGGCTTGAGCCTTCGCCGATCGCCAGAGCGAATTCGACGTTCGCCGCGCCGGTTATCGTGGCCAGACCGATGACGTCGTGGGGCGGTCACGGTTCGCAGTACGGCGTGCTAGCGGCCGAGCCGGGTCTGGAGCGCCCTGGCCCCCGGGACGGGATCTTGTGGGCCTGATCAACGAACGGGCGCATGACGCCAGTCGTGTTGTGTAACCGAGCCGGCTGATCGCCCTATGCGATCGGACCCAGCTCTTTCAACTCGACCTGCCACTCGCCGTCCACCCGGCGTGCGCGATAGACGTTGGTCTGCCCACTGGCGTTGGCCTCGTAGTAGCCGCCGCTCAGGGTGCATTCGGTATCCGATTCGCAACGCACGTCGCTCGTGCCAAACATCAGTGCGCGCTCGCCCGTCGAGCGCAATACGGCCTGAGCGCCGCGGTCACTGACGTTGCAGTCAGACGCCGGGCGTACCCTGGCATTGGAGGACAGCGCGGCCAGTACCGCATCGTCCGGGTCGGAGAGCCGGGACGCCCGGCCATAGCCGATGCAGTAAGCCGCTGCATTGCCCTGCTGCCCCGACGCATTGTTTTCGACCAGCGTTTCGTAGACGGCCACACGGGCATTCTGAGCCGGGCTCAACGACGACCTGTCCATCAGACTCGCACAGCCGGCCAAGGCCAGAGCGCTCAGCAGGAAAGCGGGCAGCGCACACATCCATCGATCGTTCATGGGGTACTCTCGGCCAGGGATACGAGACACTATTACATAGGCAATGGATTCACTCCAGCAGCGATATCCTGGTGGGACGGGCGCCGGATTCACTGCTACCGCCCACTTCGACCGTGAGATGGAGTGTAGCGGTCGATCGATGGCGTGGATGCGACGGCTCGCTGCACCGGCCCGCTATCAGCAGCTCACAATTTCGGTCAGGCAGGCCTCGGCAGCAGTTGCCACGCCACCTCGACAAACCGGGTGACGCCGGCCTCCTTGAAGTTGAGTGATGACTCGAGCACGTCCTTGCGCGACAGCTCTGCGATCTCGTGGGTGTCTGCATAGTGGCGGGCGACCTCCGCCGGCAGTACTGGAAACGGCGGGCCCTCTTTCTCCGCCGGGTCGTACTCGAAGGTGATCAGCAACTGCGGTGCGGCACCGCTCAGCGCGAGCACCTGGCTGGCGTAGGCGTCACGCATCGGCGGCGGCAGCGCCACCAGGGCGGCGCGGTCGTAGACCAGATCGACCGCACCCAGCGCCGCTGGGGTCAGCGCGAAGATATCGCCCTGGAATACACTCAGCGCGCCGTGCTGCCAACGCTGGCCGCCCTCCCACTCGCTCATCGTCGGCTCGACCCCGAGCTCGGCGAACAGCTGCGCCACCGCCAGTTCGCTCAGCTCGGCGCCGACCACCGCATACCCCTCACCCAGCAGCCAGCCGATATCCAGGGTCTTGCCGCACAGCGGCAGGAACACCCGTGTCCCCGGGCTAAGCGCATAGTGCACCAGATGCCGCTTGAGAATGGGATGGACGAAGCTCAGATGAAAGCCGAGCTGTGACTGCTCCCAGCGCTGTTGCCAGAATCGATGTTCCATCGGTTCTCCCCCACTTACTGAGTGATCAGCCACCAGGCTGCAACTGTGCCGGTACCTGTCGCCAGCTTACCCCAGTCCAGCCCGGGATCGAGCAGTTAGACCTTGGTGGTATTCGAGCAACCTGCCATTCCTTCAAGAGCGTCGCGTCTGCGCTGCTCCACGTATCGCGTGACTCGCCGATTTTTCGAGCAGGGATCGCTTGTTAGGAGATACCTCGGCGGGGCTGGCGCAAGCCGCGCTGATACGACAGTATCTTATTATCGTTATTCGATAACTTTTAACACTTGCCGATAACTTAACGCTTGGATAGGCTCGAACAGGCAGGTGAATCGCTGAGTCGACATAACAACCCCACAAGACAGGTAGCCTCATGATCGATTACTCACCCACTCCCCGCCCATCTTTGCGTTGGCTCTCTCGCCTCCGCCGCCACTGCCTCGTGGCCGCCGCTGCGCTGGGTCTCGCCACAGCGGGTATCAACGCCGCTCAGGCACAGGAGACCCTGGTCGCCGGCGCCACCCCCAGCGGTATCCCGTTCACCTTTCTGGATGTCTCCAGCGGCAAGATCACCGGCGCCATGGTCGATCTGATCGAGGCGGTGGGCCAGGACATGGGGGCCAAAGTCGAGATCAAGGAGTCGCCGTTCAATGCGCTGATTCCGTCGCTCACCTCGGGCAAGATCGACATCATCTCGGCGGCCATGCTGCGTACCCCCGAGCGCGCCAAGGTCGTCGCCTTCAGTGACGATGTCTATCCCTACGGTGAGGGCGTGATCGTCAAGCGTGATCATCAGGGCGACATTCATACACTCGATGATCTCAAGGGCCAGGTGGTCGGCGCCCAGGTGGGTACGACCTATGTACGCCAGCTGCAGGCGACCGGGCTGTTTCCCGAGATTCGCAACTACGACACCCTTGCCGACATGATGCGCGACGTCTCCCTGGGTCGCATCGTGGCGGGCATTGGTGACGCACCGGTGATGGCTTACCAGCTCAAGCAGGGCCGCTTCGCCGATCTCGAGCTGTCTCCCGACTACCAGCAGCAGATGGTGGGCGAGCTCGCGCTGGCCGTGGCCAAGGACAACACCGCGCTGCTAGCGCGCGTCAACGCCTCCCTGGCCAAGCTCGAGGCAAGCGGCAAGCTCGACGCCATCTTCGCCAAGTGGGGGCTGTAGTACGCCCCCGCGTGTCGCCAGCGACACTCAGCCGCTCTCCCACCCTTCCCCGCTGACCGCCGCACGCCGGACCTC
The DNA here is from genome assembly GCF_003206615.1 of Salinicola acroporae. Classification (GTDB taxonomy): domain Bacteria; phylum Pseudomonadota; class Gammaproteobacteria; order Pseudomonadales; family Halomonadaceae; genus Salinicola; species Salinicola acroporae. Next base: position 292,824 of record NZ_PZJW01000012.1, read on the forward strand.
GCTGTCCGGCGCGCCCGGTCTCGGCCCAGGAGGACCCTATGGCGTACGCCGATATCGCCGCGTTTTTCCCGATCCTGCTCAAGGGTGCCGTCGTCACGGTGCAGATCACCCTGGGCGCCCTGCTGCTCAGCACCGTGCTGGGGCTGCTGCTGGCGCTGATGAAACGCTCGCCGTTGACGCCGGTCTCGGCGCTGGCCGGCACCTTCATCAACGTGATCCGCGGCCTGCCGATCATCGTGCAGCTTTTCTACATCTACTTCGTCATTCCCGAACTGGGCATCGACCTGAGCGCCTTCCAGGCCAGCATCATCGGCCTGGGGATCGCCTATAGCGCCTATCAGGCGGAGAACTTCCGCGCCGGCATCGAGGCGGTCGACTCGGGCCAGATCGAAGCGGCCAAGTCCATCGGCATGAAGAGCGCCCTGATCATGCGCCGTGTGGTCCTGCCCCAGGCAATACGCATCGCCCTGCCCCCCTACGGCAATACCGCGGTCATGATCCTCAAGGACTCCTCCCTCGCCTCGACCATCACGGTGGCAGAGATGACCCGGGCCGGGCAGCTGATCGCCGCCTCGACGTTCCAGAACACCACCGTCTACACCATGGTGGCGCTGATGTACCTGGCGCTCAGCCTGCCGCTGATCTTCGGCGTCAACCGCCTGGAGCGTTTCTTCGCCAAGTCGCGACAGGGAGCCGACCAATGATCGCCATCGACCATATCCACAAGGCCTTCGGCGCGACCCAGGTGCTCAAGGGCGTCAGTCTCGAGGTCGCCGCCGGCGAAGTGGTCTGTCTCATCGGCCCGTCGGGCTCGGGCAAGTCCACCGTGCTGCGCTGCATCAACGGTCTGGAGAGTTACGACAGCGGCACGATCACCATCCATGGCCAGACAGTGGATGTCCGGCGCAGCGATATCCACTGCCTGCGCACCCGGGTCGGCATGGTGTTCCAGCGCTTCAATCTCTTTCCCCACCGCACGGTGCTCGAGAACGTGATGGAGGGCCCTGTCTTCGTCAAGGGCGAGTCGCGGGCCGAGGCGCGCCAGCACGCCCAGGCGCTGCTCGAGAAGGTCGGCCTGGCCGAGAAGCAGACGGCCTATCCGACCCAGCTCTCCGGCGGCCAGCAGCAGCGGGTGGCGATCGCCCGGGCACTGGCCATGCGTCCGGAGGCGATCCTGTTCGACGAGCCCACCTCCGCGCTCGACCCGGAACTGGTGGGCGACGTGCTGACGGTGATGCGCGATCTGGCCGCGGAGGGCATGACCATGGTCGTGGTCACCCACGAGATGAGTTTCGCCAGGGAGGTGGCCGACCGGGTCTGCTTCCTCCACGGCGGCCAGATCGTCGAAGAGGGGCCTGCTTCGCGCGTGCTCAGCGAGCCACGGAATGCGCGTACGCAGGATTTTCTGCGCCGCGTGCTCGACCACTGAACAGGAGGCGCGACCATGCCCACTTCACAGCCGATGCTGCGCTCGCTCTGGGCCGACAGCCAGCCGCCGGCGGCGCTGCTTCCCCCCCTCGAGGGCGCCTGCCACAGCGACGTGCTGATCGTCGGCGGCGGCTTCACCGGGGTCGCGGCGGCACTTGCGCTGGCCGAACGCGGCATCTCGACGCGTCTACTGGAGGCCGACACGATCGGCTGGGGTGCCTCGGGGCGCAACGGCGGCCAGGTCATCCCGGGGCTCAAGTACGACCCCGATCAGCTGATCGAACGCTATGGTCAGGAGCGCGGCGAGCGCCTGATCGACACCAGCAGCCGCAATGCCGACGTGGTCTTCGAGCTCATCCAGCGCCACGCCATCGACTGCGACGCGCAGCGCCAAGGCTGGCTGCAACCCGCGGCCACCCGCGCCGGTATCCAGCGGATCGAGAGCCGCGCCGCGCAGTGGGCCGCGCGTGGGGTCGAGGTCGAGTGGCTGGCGCGGGAGGCCTGCGCCGAACGCCTCGGTACCACGGCCTATCTGGCCGGCTGGCGCGATCCCCGGGCGGGCAGCCTCAACCCATTGGCCTTCGTGCGCGGCCTGGCCCGAGCAGCGAGCGCCGCGGGTGCACAGCTCCACGAAGGTTCGGCAGTGACCGGGCTGGCCCGCCATGCCGGGGGCTGGCGGGCGTCCACCGCCCGTGGGGAAGTGACGGCCGAGCGCGTGCTGCTGTGCACCAACGGCTATACCGACACCCTGCAGCCCGGTCTGGCGCGCAGTGTGATCGCCGCCAACAGTTTTCAGATCGCTACCCGGCCGCTGAGCGCGGAGGAAGGCGCGACCATTCTGCCCCGGGGAGAGGTCGCCTCGGATGCGCGCAAGCTGCTGTTCTATTTCCGCCGCGATGCCGCCGGCCGGCTGCTGTTCGGCGGACGTGGGCCTTTCCATGACCCCCGCGCCCCCAGCGATTTCCGCCATCTGATCAGCGGCATGACCAGGCTCTATCCGGCGCTGAAGGGCGTCGAGATCGACTATGCCTGGGGCGGACGGGTGGCGCTGACCCAGGATGCCATGCCGCACGTGCACGAACCCGCCCCCGGCTTGCACGTGGCGTTGGGTTACAACGGCCGTGGCGTGGGAATGGGCACCCATCTAGGCAGCCTGATCGGTCGCCATCTCGGTACCCGGGCACTCGCCGATGCCCTGCCGCTGCCGCTCACCCCTATCGCGCCGATCCCGCTGCACGGCCTGCAGCGGCTCTACGTCGCGGCGGTGATCCAGTACTATCGGACCCAGGATTGGCTGGAGCGATGACAGGAGACCCGATGGCCGACTCAGCAAGCGCCGGTACCCGCTCGGCGCTGTTCAACCAGTCGATCGAGAAGGCATTCGTGGTACTGGGGCTGTTCGATGCGCACCACAGCGAACTCAGTCTGTCGGAGATCGCCAGACTCACCGAGATGAGCATGGGCTCGGTGCAGCGCATCACCCATACGCTGGAGCAACTCGGCTATCTGGTGCGCGTGGCGCAGAGCCGCAAGTACCGGATCGGCATCGGCGTGCTCGGCGTGGGCGCACAGTATCTCGAGGCCAATCTGCTGATCGATTGCGCCAACCCGTATCTGTCGGATCTCAGCAATCGCTGCCTGGAGACGGTCTCGCTGACCGAGCCCTGCGGGCTCGACATGGTCTATGTGGCGCGCTTCACCAGCCGCCACTACATCCCGATCCACATGCCGATCGGCAGCCGCGTGCCGATGTTCTGCACTGCCTCCGGGCGCGCCTACCTCTCGGCACTCGACGACACCTCCCTGCTTGATCACCTGACACGCAGCGAGCGCATCGCCCACACTGCCAACACCGTCACCGAGATCGAGGACCTGTTAGAGATCGTGCAGCAGTGCCGTCGGCGTGGCCTGTCCTGGAACAACGCCGAATACTTCCGCGGCGACATCAATATCGCCGCCCCCGTGATCAACGCCTCGGGGCAGCCAGTGGCGGCAGTGCACGTCACCGCGCCTGCCAGCCGCTGGCAGCTGGAGAACGCCATCGATACTCTCGGACCACCGCTGCTGGAGTGTGCGAGGGCGATCACCCAGGCGGCGCGCACCCGACGCTAGGTTCCGCTCGCCCGCCACCACCGGCGAGGCCGACAAGGGTCAGGTGATCATCGACATGGAGCCGGCGGCAGTCAGTAGAGGATGATCGGCCACCGAGGACCCGCCCACAGACGGGTCGTCACTTCACTCACGCTTACCCGGGAATTTCACGCGTTACCGAGGCCTGGACAGCAACTGCCACGCCACCTCGACAAACCGGGTGACACCGGCCTCCTTGAAGTTGAGTGATGACTCGAGCACATCCTTGCGTGACAGTTCGGCAATGGTATGGCTCCCGGCGTAATGGCCGGCGACTTCCTCAGGCAGCACCGGAAACGGCGGCCCCGCTTTTTCCGCCGGATCGTACTCGAAGGTGATCAGCAACTGCGGCGCGGCGTGGGTCAACGCCAGGATCTTGGCGGCATAGGCGCCACGCATCGACGGCGGCAGGGCCACCAGCGCAGCGCGGTCGTAGACCAGGTCGACCGGTCCCAGATCATCGGCGTCGAGGCGAAAGATGTCGCCCTGGAAGATCGTCAATCTACCGGCGTGCCAGTATTGACCGCCCTCCCAGGAGGAGATGTCCGGGACCAGTTTCAGTGCTTCGAAAAGCTGGCCGACCGCAATCTCGCTCAGCTCCGCGCCGATCACACGATACCCCGCTTCCAGCAGCCAGCCGATATCCAGAGTCTTGCCGCACAGCGGCAGGAAGACCCTCGCATCGCCAGCGAGGCCAAAACGTGAAACGTTGCGCTTGAGGATGGGATGGACGAACGAGAGATGGAAACCGAGTTCATCGTTTTTCCATCGCGCCTGCCAGAAGTCGTGTTCCATGCTGATGCTCTTCACATTGGGCCAGCAGGGAGCTTACTCATAGGAAGCCCCGTTGGCAGCACGACTTAAGTTTTTACGGAAACTCGGCCGTGATCGTCGGACAAAACCCGGATATTCGTCAGTCTACCAATATCAAGATTTTAGGCCTTTATCGGGATCGCCCAAAATATCGACTTAAGTTGAAGGATATCCCTTATTTAAACACTATCGAAACAATAAATCTTATAAAAACACGTGGTATGCCTTCAATTTAACCCAAAGGGAGACCTATCGAGTGACTTCTGATTTTACCCTCTAGGGGTCAGTAACATAACGAAAGCCCCGTGAGCGTGTCTTCGCGCTCGCCCCTCCTTGCCAAGCCCGAAAAAGCCGGCCACCAGAGAGTCGGCGGGGAAAATAACCAGGAGCCACGCCATGTCCGTTTCCGGAGTTGTCGTCACACCTCGCAGTGTCGAAGAGTCTCTCTCCCGCAAATCGAGTGACGGCGAAGCGTCCGACAAGGAAAATCCGAGTCTCGAGTCGTTCAGAGCCAAGGCCAGGGAAAAGAACTGGCAAGTGGTGGAAGAGGACGACGGACTCCCCCCCGTCAGCAACCTGAAACCCGAACGTGAAGACGCCACGACCATCACCTTCAAGTATGAGGGCAAGACTTACGCCGTTTCCGAACATCTATCACCCTTCAAGTATTCAGTGCTGGAAAACAAGCTGGCGGGCACCGAGATCAGCCAGACCGATAACAACATCGAGGTAAAGGTCGAGGACTCGGAAGCGACCGACGTCATGAACGCCGAGACGACCGAGGACGGCAAGACGGTCGGCGAGCTGTTCAACGACACCATGAAGGAAGAGTGGGGCGATCTGGATCTCGACGACCCTCGCCGACAGTACTATGAGTTGCTTCAGGCCAAGTCCGCGTTGGTCAACGGCTACGGCATCCTGCCCTACCAGACCCAGAAGGATGCGTTCCCGTGGCCGGGCGATACCGAGCCGACCCTGTCGGATTCCGTGATCATGGACCAGGCGAGCACCTATGGCTTGCTCGACGAGGAGGAGATCGCCAGCAAGCTCGCCGAGGTTTCCCAGAACGAGAGTGTCATCTCCGGTGTCGACGACCTGATGCAGGGTGCCGTCGACAAGATCAAGGACAAGGCCGGTCTGACCAATCGCGTCCACGAGACCATGATGAGTCCTGAGTATCTGGAGATGCTCGAAGGCTTGGGTGAGGATGCCGCCAAGACCCGCTTCGCCAACGACATCAAGACGCTGGACTATCTGGATAGCGACAAGGCCAGCGAAGTCCGCAGCCAGATACTCGATAAGGGGCTGATCGACGAGATCAGTGGCGTGATCGAAGAGGGGAACTATTCCGATGAAGCCCTCGAGACGGCGGTCAATGATCAGGTGCAGATGGGTTTGCAGGGCACGTTTTCCTCCATCTTCGGCATTACCTTTTCCGACCGGGCCGTCCAGAACTATCTCAAGAACGGCGAGGGTGACCTGCCCGGCGACGTGAAGCGCGGGCTGGACAGCTACAAGGCAGCGGTCAAGATCGCCTCCAACGCGATTTTCGATTCCTTCAAGGAGAACGGCAAGTTCGACATCAAGGACGTCTCGTCGAGGATCTCCGAGGTCATCGGCCAGAACAACTCCGACCTACCTACCGGGGTCAGAAACGGAGCGGCCGCGCTGCTCCAGGCCAGCATGAAGAACGGAGTGCTCCCCGGCATGGGTGGCATCCTCACTGCCACCGCCGCGATCTACACCCTGAACAAGAACATGGGAGAGACCACGGAAGATCGTCTGGCGGCGGCGCGACTGCTGCTGATTACCGTGGCCACCTCTCCCGCCATGGCGCTGGCCACCGCCAAGACGTATGAACTGTTCCAGGACACTTTCGACAAGCCCGGCATGGCGACGCGGCTCGGTCTCGAGAACAACGATCAACTTCGGGAAGCGTTCGTAAAACGCTTCCCGAGCTCGACGGAGAATGTCTCGGTACCGGAAGCCGATGTCATCGAACTCGAATCCCTCGAGAGCCAGCGCCAGGCGATCTCCGCAACCGCGCCGCAATTGGATACGCCGGATCTTACGCCGGGCTGGGCCGACGACGTCGAGCGCTTCTTCGACGAGATCGCCAGCGGTGAAGGTGACGGCGCCCGCTTCGTTCCCCTCCCCGACGATGCCGACGTCGGCCTGGAGGAGGCGCTGAACGATCCCAACGAGCGCATCTCCAGCGCGAGTAGCAACAATGGCCAGAGCCTGACCGACAATCTCGATGATCTGGATGCCGACAGTCGCGCCAGCGTGCTTGGCATGGCCGATGACCGGCTCAGTAACATGGGGCTCGACCCGAGCGAGATGGATACCCCCAGCAAGCTCAGGATCGTGGGTACGGTGCTGGGGGCGGTCGGCGGTATCGCCGACGGCGCCGGCGGTATCCTGGACATCGCCCTGGGCGCCATGTCGATCGACCAGTTGCGCGACAACCCAGATGCCCTTCCCAGCGAATACGCCGCGGCCTCGATGCAGTTACTCGGTGGCGTGGGCATCGCCGGCATGGCAGGCACCCAACTGGCCAGCATGATCGCGGGGCCAGCCACCGCCTCGGCGCTGGGCGTGGCCTCCGGCGCACTGGGGATCGCCGGCGTCGGCTTCGGCGCCATCGCCGCCATCGTCACCGGTGTGATCGCCAAGCAGAAGCAGGATCAGAAGAAAGAGGAAGTGCGGGACGACTTCCGCACCTGGGGCGGGCTCGGCGTCACCGAGGAAGACTGGGGCGACAAGCTCAACTATGTGCTCCACGCCCGTTACGAATACAACTACTATCACGGCTCCAGCCGCTACGACGACCTCTACCCCGAAGACAAGCCGATGTGGGAAGCCAGGCCGGAGCAATACGAGGACTTCACCGAATACGTCGAAGAGCACGGCAACATCTCCGACGACTGGTTCGATGACTGGGACGACGATCACGACACCGGCATCGGCGAAGGCACCCCGGATCCTTCGGGCCTGCCTCGCTTCGGCGACGACGGAGACCCCGGTACGGCCGGCGACTTCAAGACAGACGTCGATCGCGTCGACGTAGGCTCGATCGAGCTGGCCGACGATGGTCGCGTCATCTTCGTCAAGGATGGGGTCAAGCAGGTCATCGACCCGCTGATTGGCGAAAAAGCCGACGAGAGCGACCGCAAGGAGATCATCGAATACCTCACCGATCTTCATGAAATCACTCACCCCGACGGAAAGCGAGATCAGAAAGTCATCGATAGAATTACCCGGCTTCACGACGAATCCGATCGCTATAACGACATCGACGACCTGAAACGTGCGCTCGACGATTCACAACCCCTCCTGCTGGGCAAGGATGGCAAACACAAGGCGGGTACCTTCGAGGACTTCCAGGAGGATATCGATCGTGTCGAGATCGACTCCATCGAACTCGATTCGACCGATAGCAGCAAGATCAGCTTCATCAAGGATGGCGTCCGTTGGCAAATCGATACCGAAAATCGGGGAAGTCTGTCGAAAAGCGATGCCAACGATATCTTCGATTACCTCAAGAACCTCTACACCATGGTCCATCCGGACGGCGAGCTGGACCAGGAACTGGCGGACGAGATAGACGAGCTGCTGGGAGGCTCTGACGACTATAACGACCTCGACGACCTGCGCGACGAGCTCGACCTCGGCACCGATCCCAGCGGCTTACCGGTCTTCGGTGACGGCGGCATTCCCGGAACCTATGGCGACTTCAAGGAAGACATCGACCGCGTCGACATCGGCTCGATCGAACTGAAGGATGATGGACGTGTCATCTTCGTCAAGGACGGTGTCAAGCAGATCATCAACACCTCAGAAGGAGATGACTCCGATCGAAGCACACGGGAAAAGATCATCCGCTATCTGACGGACCTTCACGACATCGCCAGCCCCGATGGCACACTGGACCAGGATCGAGTCGATGAGATGAACGATGTCTTCGGCAAGACTGATAGATACAACGATACCGACGCCATCAGACAGTATCTCGACGCCGACGCCCCCGCGGCCTGGGATGAGAACCCAGGAACGGTCACTATCTTCGGCGATTCGGGATCGCCGGGTAATTTCGGGGACTTCAAGGAAGATATCGATAAGGTCGACGTCGCTTCCATTAGAGTGGGGCGCGGACCCGACAATGACCAGATTTACTTCAAGAAATCGGGTACCTGGTACGTCCTGACGCCCAACGCCAATAGCAAGATCGAGGATGAGTTCGACAAGTTCGTGGACTATCTGACCGAACTTCACGATATCACTCACCCGGATGGTGTCCTGGACAAGCGGCTCGCGGCCAGAATCGATGAACTACAGGGCGGCAGCGACGACTACAACGATCTGGATGACTTGAAGGCGTTTCTGAACATCGGCTGATGTGCTGCTCAATTGCTCTCTCGCTTCGACTGCATCCAATGCGTGAAGCGAGAGTGCAATGAAGCTCGGCTCTCTTCCGGTCCAACGTTTCGAGACGCCGCTGGTGAGCGGCGATAGTCTCCCGAATAGGGCGCGCGTCATCAGGCAGTAACATGCATTCGAAACATGGCTGCATGACTCCTCACCTGCTTGACCCTGTCATTAGAGTAAAGCTGGAAGCTGCCACGGTTTCAGTCAACTGGAGAAAAACGTTCTTCCCAGATCACTTACATGAATGATCGCGCTAATATGGCTCGCGTTTCTTTCACGCGGTTTTCTGGATCCATCGGTTCGGTCTCATCGACCGCGGATCAGCCCCCTCGAGCCAAATCTTGCCATAGGTTCCATCTGAAAAATCATAACTGCTACGTTGACCCCATTCACTGAACAGGAGACGGTCATGGCAAGCCATTGCGAGCTCTCCGATCAGCGCTGGCAGATCATTCAGGACATCGTTTCTCTATCTCATAACATGAAGCACCCGTGCAGGGATTATCGACAGATATTTGATGGCATTCTCTGGATTCCCTGCTCCAATACACAGTGCGGCGATGATGGCACCTTCGATCGGATTCTTACGCGCTTGCATCCTCGTCTATGTGAAGATGGCTATATGAATCTTGACATCTGGATGGCATATTCAACTTCCATCAGAGCCACTCGGCCGGCCAGTGGTTCCGGCAAAAAAGGGAAGGATCGATAGAACCACTGGATCATGCGCTCGGCCGCAATCGAGGTTGGCTGACTCGACTCAATTGACCGAGTTGCCGGAGAAGGTTCGATGATCAGGTCGTTCGGGCCGGCCTCGCAAAGGCGCCCGCTGTATCATGGCGGACGAAGAATACCATCGACGCAATGTGGTCGAGCGTCTATTTGGCTGACGAAAGGAAAAGCGCCGGTTGAATACCCGTTACGACAAGCTGGCCAGCAGCTTCAGGGCTGTGGTGACAATGGCCTGTTGTCGAGCGCTGCATGAGAGCCGAATTTTCAGACAACACCCAATTCCTTCGACTATCCCCACCATTACTCCCTGCCACCGTCCCCGCCCTTGTCTCGATTCCAGTGTTCCGAAGCGGTAACCCTAGCCATGATGCTCTGTACGATAAACGGCAACCTGCGTTCAAAGTCCCGATCATCGGTGCCGAGCCCATGGATTTAATTAAAGTTTGCCAATGGCGCCCCCCTGAAGACAGTTATCCCACTCTTCGCCTTTGCAGTTTGCGAGGTCTAGACCTCCAGATTGCGCATTGAGCTTACGTTTCGTTGCAAATCGAGAGTCGCCTGCGGAAGTAATCATCCTAAGGAACTGATTATAAAGTTAAAATAAATCTGGCACGCTTTTTGAGTGTAAAGAAGGGTAACGAAACCTCCCTTCCTACCTCAGCAAGAGTTGATTCCATGAACACGCCTACTTTCTCCGTCGTCATGCCCGTTTTCAACGCCGAACGTTCTGTCGGTGACGCCATTCAGTCAGTTCTCGATCAGACGTTTCAGGATTTTGAATTGATCATCGTCGACGATGGCTCTTTTGATCGCACCGTGGAGGTGTGTCGTGAGTTTCGTGATGACCGCATCCGTATCGTGACCCAGAAAAATCGCGGGGCGGCCGATGCTCGCAACAGTGGTGTAGCGGTGGCGCGAGGTGAACACATTGCATTTATCGATTCCTACGACCGTTGGGCTTCGACCGAGCTGGCGCTTCATTTGATCCATCTCCATATCGATGATGGCTTCGAGGTGAATTATTCGACATTGCGATTGATTGAGGCAGGCGATACCGTCACGCCGCTTCGCGACCGATGCCAAAAAAACACAGACATAGCACCTTCGAAGCCAACTCACTCAAGACTGACTCGCTCGATAGGATTCATGGGAATCGCGCTCATGGCCGCCACACTCACCGGCTGCGCGAACACGCGGGGCCCGGGCCTGGGCTCGGCACTGGATGCTTCCACCACTGCCTACGCCCTGGATCACGGTTACGAGGAAGCGAACCCGCTGTTGTCACCCATCGGCGACCCGTACCTCTCGGCGCTGGCAGTCATCGGGGTGAAACAAGGCATCAAGTACTCGCTGCATGAATACGCCGGCCTGAACGAGGATTGCGCTCACTACGGCGTGGAGACTGCCG
>NZ_PZJW01000013.1 GCF_003206615.1 Salinicola acroporae
GGGAGGCAGGCAAAATGCTCCCGCTTCTTGGCAAGGATCGGCGCCGCCAGCAGCACGCGACGCCAAGCAGGATTCGACAAAAAAGACGTTGACATCCTCGCCTCGATCCTTAAAATACGCCACTCCTTACGGCGGCCCAGAAAACAAGCGCTGACAAGCACTTGGGTTCGACAACGGCAAAGTAAGGCGCTCTTTAACAATCGATCAGGTAATTGATGTGGGCGCTTGTTCTCGCGTGACAGCCAGTCACGACCTATCGAGGCAAGCGACTCGTCAAGATTCGTTTGACCTTGAACCAAGTTTGGTCCGCTTTTTTCCCTCGGGAGAAGTAAGGACTATCAGACTTTAAACTGAAGAGTTTGATCATGGCTCAGATTGAACGCTGGCGGCAGGCCTAACACATGCAAGTCGAGCGGCAGCACGGGGAGCTTGCTCCCTGGTGGCGAGCGGCGGACGGGTGAGTAATGCATAGGAATCTGCCCGGTAGTGGGGGATAACGTGGGGAAACCCACGCTAATACCGCATACGTCCTACGGGAGAAAGCGGAGGATCTTCGGACTTCGCGCTATCGGATGAGCCTATGTCGGATTAGCTAGTTGGTAAGGTAACGGCTTACCAAGGCGACGATCCGTAGCTGGTCTGAGAGGATGATCAGCCACACTGGGACTGAGACACGGCCCAGACTCCTACGGGAGGCAGCAGTGGGGAATATTGGACAATGGGCGAAAGCCTGATCCAGCCATGCCGCGTGTGTGAAGAAGGCTTTCGGGTTGTAAAGCACTTTCAGCGAGGAAGAAAGCCTGGTGGTTAATACCCATCAGGAAGGACATCACTCGCAGAAGAAGCACCGGCTAACTCCGTGCCAGCAGCCGCGGTAATACGGAGGGTGCGAGCGTTAATCGGAATTACTGGGCGTAAAGCGCGCGTAGGTGGCTTGGCACGCCGGTTGTGAAAGCCCCGGGCTCAACCTGGGAACGGCATCCGGAACGGCCAGGCTAGAGTGCAGGAGAGGAAGGTAGAATTCCCGGTGTAGCGGTGAAATGCGTAGAGATCGGGAGGAATACCAGTGGCGAAGGCGGCCTTCTGGCCTGACACTGACACTGAGGTGCGAAAGCGTGGGTAGCAAACAGGATTAGATACCCTGGTAGTCCACGCCGTAAACGATGTCGACTAGCCGTTGGGACCTTTAAGGACTTAGTGGCGCAGTTAACGCGATAAGTCGACCGCCTGGGGAGTACGGCCGCAAGGTTAAAACTCAAATGAATTGACGGGGGCCCGCACAAGCGGTGGAGCATGTGGTTTAATTCGATGCAACGCGAAGAACCTTACCTACCCTTGACATCCAGAGAACTTTCCAGAGATGGATTGGTGCCTTCGGGAACTCTGAGACAGGTGCTGCATGGCTGTCGTCAGCTCGTGTTGTGAAATGTTGGGTTAAGTCCCGTAACGAGCGCAACCCTTGTCCTTATTTGCCAGCGATTCGGTCGGGAACTCTAAGGAGACTGCCGGTGACAAACCGGAGGAAGGTGGGGACGACGTCAAGTCATCATGGCCCTTACGGGTAGGGCTACACACGTGCTACAATGGCCGGTACAAAGGGTTGCGAGACCGCGAGGTGGAGCGAATCCCAGAAAGCCGGCCTCAGTCCGGATCGGAGTCTGCAACTCGACTCCGTGAAGTCGGAATCGCTAGTAATCGTGAATCAGAATGTCACGGTGAATACGTTCCCGGGCCTTGTACACACCGCCCGTCACACCATGGGAGTGGACTGCACCAGAAGTGGTTAGCTTAACCTTCGGGAGAGCGATCACCACGGTGTGGTTCATGACTGGGGTGAAGTCGTAACAAGGTAGCCGTAGGGGAACCTGCGGCTGGATCACCTCCTTAAACGACCAGCTTCACGTGGTTCAAGCGTCCACAATCAATTACCTGATCGGCCAAGAGCAATGACTGTTTGGGTCNNGGGTCTGTAGCTCAGTTGGTTAGAGCGCACCCCTGATAAGGGTGAGGTCGGCCGTTCAAATCGGCCCAGACCCACCAAATTTACGCCATGACCGCGTTGTTTCCCGGCTCGCATAGCAGGCTATGCGTCACCGTAAAACGCCTTGTCATGACGAAAATTATCCAGATAGCTGGATTATCTGGGGCCATAGCTCAGCTGGGAGAGCGCCTGCCTTGCACGCAGGAGGTCAGCGGTTCGATCCCGCTTGGCTCCACCACTCTTGAGCTTGAAGCTGAAAGCTTGAAGCTAAAAGTAAAACCCGCAGTCATTTGAAGTTTTAAGCTAGACGCTTGGTAGAGGGTTTCCTCTTCAAGCTTCCAGCTTAAAGCTTCTCGCTTTAAATGCTCTTTAACAATTTGGATCATGCTGACAGTTCTTCTCGCAAGAGAAGAACGAAAGTGATACGTCTCAAGCGTATCCGGCAATTGTCGTTAGGCTAATCGTTCGACCAGACGCCTTCGGGTTATATGGTCAAGCGATTAAGCGCACACGGTGGATGCCTTGGCAGCCAGAGGCGATGAAGGACGTTGTAGCCTGCGAAAAGGTTCGGTGAGGTGGCAAACAACCTGCGACCCGGACATGTCCGAATGGGGAAACCCACCCAGCATAAGCTGGGTATCCCACACTGAATCCATAGGTGTTGGGAAGCGAACCGGGAGAACTGAAACATCTAAGTACCCCGAGGAAAAGAAATCAACCGAGATTCCCCCAGTAGCGGCGAGCGAACGGGGAGTAGCCCTTAAGCATGTGACTGGTTAGACGAACGCGCCTGGAAAGGCCGGCCATAGTGGGTGATAGCCCCGTAGTCGAAAACCTGAATGTGTGAAATCGAGTAGGTCGGGGCACGTGAAACCTTGACTGAACATGGGGGGACCATCCTCCAAGGCTAAATACTCCTGGCTGACCGATAGTGAACCAGTACCGTGAGGGAAAGGCGAAAAGAACCCCGGAGAGGGGAGTGAAATAGATCCTGAAACCGTGTGCGTACAAGCAGTGGGAGCAGACTTGTTCTGTGACCGCGTACCTTTTGTATAATGGGTCAGCGACTTATATTCAGTGGCGAGCTTAACCGTATAGGGGAGGCGTAGAGAAATCGAGTCTTAACTGGGCGACCAGTCGCTGGATATAGACCCGAAACCGGGCGATCTATCCATGGCCAGGGTGAAGATTGAGTAACATCAATTGGAGGCCCGAACCCAAGTATGTTGAAAAATGCTGGGATGAGCTGTGGATCGGAGTGAAAGGCTAATCAAGCTCGGAGATAGCTGGTTCTCCTCGAAAGCTATTTAGGTAGCGCCTCACGTATTACCGCCGGGGGTAGAGCACTGTTTCGGCTAGGGGCCCATCCCGGGTTACCAACCCGAGGCAAACTCCGAATACCGGTGAGTAGAGCGTGGGAGACACACGGCGGGTGCTAACGTCCGTCGTGAAAAGGGAAACAACCCAGACCGTCAGCTAAGGCCCCCAAATTCTGGTTAAGTGGGAAACGATGTGGGAAGGCATAGACAGCTAGGAGGTTGGCTTAGAAGCAGCCATCCTTTAAAGAAAGCGTAATAGCTCACTAGTCGAGTCGGCCTGCGCGGAAGATGTAACGGGGCTCAAACCAGATGCCGAAGCTACGGGTTCATTCTTTGAATGAGCGGTAGAGGAGCGTCGTGTAAGTCTGTGAAGGTGTGTTGAGAAGCATGCTGGAGATATCACGAGTGCGAATGCTGACATGAGTAACGACAAGGGGAGTGAAAAACTCCCCCGCCGGAAGACCAAGGTTTTCTGTTCTATGTTAATCAGAGCAGAGTGAGTCGGCCCCTAAGGCGAGGCTGAAAAGCGTAGTCGATGGGAAACGGGTCAATATTCCCGTACCGGATGTGGTTGCGATGGGGGGACGAAGAAGGCTAGGTGAGCCAGGCGTTGGTTGTCCTGGTGAAAGTCAGTAGGCTGAGGACTTAGGCAAATCCGGGTCCTCAAGGCCGAGAGACGAGACGAACGGACTACGGTCCGGAAGTCATCGATGCCACGCTTCCAGGAAAAGCCTCTAAGCTTCAGATCACATGCGACCGTACCCCAAACCGACACAGGTGGTCAGGGTGAGAATCCCAAGGCGCTTGAGAGAACTCGGGTGAAGGAACTAGGCAAAATGGCACCGTAACTTCGGGAGAAGGTGCGCCGGCTTAGGGTGAAGGACCTCGCGTCCCGAGCTCGAACCGGTCGAAGATACCAGGTGGCTGCAACTGTTTATTAAAAACACAGCACTCTGCTAACGCGTAAGCGGACGTATAGGGTGTGACGCCTGCCCGGTGCCGGAAGGTTAATTGATGGTGTTAGCCGTAAGGCGAAGCTCTTGATCGAAGCCCCGGTAAACGGCGGCCGTAACTATAACGGTCCTAAGGTAGCGAAATTCCTTGTCGGGTAAGTTCCGACCTGCACGAATGGCGTAATGATGGCCACGCTGTCTCCACCCGAGACTCAGTGAAATTGAAATCGCAGTGAAGATGCTGTGTACCCGCGGCTAGACGGAAAGACCCCGTGAACCTTTACTATAGCTTCACACTGGACGCTGATGTTGCTTGTGTAGGATAGCTGGGAGGCTTGGAAACCCGGACGCCAGTTCGGGTGGAGCCAACCTTGAAATACCAGCCTGGCATCATTGGCGTTCTAACTTGGCACCGTGATCCGGTGTGAGGACAGTGTGTGGTGGGTAGTTTGACTGGGGCGGTCTCCTCCGAAAGCGTAACGGAGGAGCACGAAGGTACCCTCAGCACGGTTGGAAATCGTGCATTGAGTGCAAGAGCATAAGGGTGCTTAACTGCGAGACAGACACGTCGAGCAGGTACGAAAGTAGGTTCTAGTGATCCGGTGGTTCTGTATGGAAGGGCCATCGCTCAACGGATAAAAGGTACTCCGGGGATAACAGGCTGATACCGCCCAAGAGTTCACATCGACGGCGGTGTTTGGCACCTCGATGTCGGCTCATCACATCCTGGGGCTGAAGTCGGTCCCAAGGGTATGGCTGTTCGCCATTTAAAGTGGTACGCGAGCTGGGTTTAGAACGTCGTGAGACAGTTCGGTCCCTATCTGCCGTGGGCGTTGGAGATTTGAGAAGTGCTGCTCCTAGTACGAGAGGACCGGAGTGGACGCACCTCTGGTGTTCCGGTTGTCACGCCAGTGGCATCGCCGGGTAGCTATGTGCGGACGGGATAACCGCTGAAGGCATCTAAGCGGGAAGCCTCCTTCAAGATGAGATCTCCCTGAGACTTCGAGTCTCCTAAAGGGTCCAGCAAGACTAGCTGGTTGATAGGCACGGTGTGGAAGCGCTGCAAGGCGTTGAGCTAACGTGTACTAATGCCCCGTGAGGCTTGACCATATAACCCCAAGACGTTTGTCGTGAGGGGTGGTGGAAAGACTCCGAACGAGCGAATCGAACGATTAGTGACAATGGCTGGATACGCACCGACGAAGAGCCGGTAGAGACGTTTCCGTCAGCATGATCCGAATCAGTGGGAATGAGGGTTGGGTAAGCTGTGAAAACTCTTCATTCCTACGTCAGTTTTGCCTGACGACCATAGCGAGTGGGAACCACCTGATCCATGCCGAACTCAGCAGTGAAACCGCTTAGCGCCGATGGTAGTGTGGGGTCTCCCCATGTGAGAGTAGGTCATCGTCAGGC
>NZ_PZJW01000014.1:0-187 GCF_003206615.1 Salinicola acroporae
GGAGGGCGCTGACTGGAGCAAGATCATCGGCTCGGGTGTCAGCGTGGCGAGTGGCGCGATGGCTGGGATCGAAGGCTATCACAAGATCCGCATGGCGAGCCTGGGCCTGTCGACAGAAGGCGCTGTGATCGGTGGGGTTAAATGGGCCTTTGTCAGTGACGTGCTCGGTGCGGCGGGTGGCATGATC
>NZ_PZJW01000014.1:274-68819 GCF_003206615.1 Salinicola acroporae
GTTCGACGACATGGCGTCGGAGCAAAGCTCGCTGGAGATGGTCTTTGAGGGGCTGGTTGTCGAGTTGTCATGGGAGCAGGAGTTTAGGGAGAAAGATGTAGATGTTGTTAGCAGTCATGGCATATTGGGTACGACTTCCAAGGAGCTTCAGAATTTTAAGGCTGAGAGGAGTCTTGTAAAAATTAATTTAAAGGTCAGGGTTCCAAAGTTGGATTTTATGGAGCTTGATGTTGAGCTTAGTGTCGCGAATCTGCGTGACTATACATATGCTTGGTCTTACAAGCGTACTGGCGGAGCCAGTGGGTTGTCTTCTGAGAGAAAACGTGGGCAAGACCAAAGTGCGGGATCTTCCGATACTCCACAATTCGTTGAGGTGGATGATGGTTATAGTATGGAATGGTGCCAGGCTTACACTCGGAAAGAACTCTCTGACATGGCTACTCTGTCTATAAATCTGAAGACGTCTCGTGCTGCACTTGGCAGCTCTGATGTTTTCCTAATGGAGCTTCCTCAATGAGATTGATGCTTGTATTTCTTTTTTTGTTTGCTGTAAATTATGTTCATGCGGGAACTTTTTACAATGACCCCGCTGGCCGTGAATTCAATGCTGCTTATGATCGGTTTTCAGAGGATAGTTTGAAGGACTTGAGTGGCGATGATAAGCATCTGAGGCAATGTTTGCTTGGTGTCTTGTATGTGAATGGAGATCAAGAATTTAATGTGAGAAAAGATTGTCGCAAGGCGGTGTCATTGTTGCAGAAAGCCTGGCAGGCGAATGTTGTTGACGCTGGGTTCACATTGGCTACGATGTATTATGATGGTGTTTGTTTGGACAAAGATCTGGACAAGGCAAGGGGGCTTGCGACTGATACGGCAGAAGATGGCTATATTCTTTCTCAGAGGATGTTGGGAAGGGCGTATTTGGGGCGCTCTTGGAAGGGGCTATATCCGAAAAACATGGAAAAGGCTGTTTTTTGGTTAAGCAAAGCGGCTGATGCTGGAGATGCTCAATCTGCTGGAGCCCTGTCGGCTATTTATCGCACAGGCATTGGGGTGGCAGTGGACGAAAAAAATCTTTTTATTGGGCTAAGAAGTCAGCATTTTCAAAATACTAGCCAGACAAGATAATTAATTTTCACTACTTGCCCGGCTACTACGAAAAAGGAGTTGGCACAGGCGTGGATTTGGTTAGTGCTTATAAGTATTATGATCTAAGTGGTACCGCTAGGGTTGATGATAAGCAACGCATTGCCAAGGAAATGACCCAAGAACAGATCGACGAAGCCATTCGTCAGTCCAAAGAATGGCAGAAAGAGCACAATGTTCAGGTGGGCGGCGGGTTTATTCGTCGTGCCAACTGACGCTTTGGTTTCGGTGCTGGTGTGTGGTGATAAGTCATAAGTTAACGCCAGGCTGTCTAACGCTAAGAGGTGATTTTTATGCCAGACCAAGAAAATCCGGATCAAGCTTTTTACGCCAAGATCTCCTCGCTTATCGCGCTTTGCGGCGGGGGTGGGTTATTGCTCGCGTCGCTGTTGGCGATTCCCAGTTCGCCGATTTTTCCAGGTGCGCCCATCCTCATCGCTTGCGCCCTGATCGTGGCTGGCCTCTGGTTCCAGTTCAATCCTATCGTCCGGCTCACGGATGAGCATGTCTCGGTCAAACTGGCGATCATCCGTCCGCGTTCTACCCTTGCGCTCGACCAGTTGGCGCGCGTCGAAGCGACCCCGCGCGAGTGTGTGCTTTACTACCGCAAAGACGGTTCCGGCGAAGGCAAGCTCAAGATCCCGCTCAAGAGCCTGGCCAAGGAGGATCGCGAGCGGTGCACGTTGGCCTTGCGGCAGCGGGTGCGCACCGAGGCGGCCTAGGCCGATTGCATCACCAACACACAAACGCCCATGGCCTTGGCCATGGGCGTTTGCATTGGGGCAGGGCTGGTTTGTCAGGTAGTGCCGACTTCAGGCCTCGTCCAGCTTCTGCTTGAGCAGGCCGTTGACCTGTTGCGGGTTGGCGGTGCCGCGGGAGGCTTTCATCACCTGGCCGACGAAGTAGCCGATCATCTTGCCGCGCTTCTCCGGGTCGGCGTCGCGGTACTGGGCGACCTGTACCGGGCTGTCCGCGATGACCTGGTCGATCATCGCTTCGATGGCGCCGGTGTCGGTGACCTGCTTGAGCCCGCGGGTGTCGATGATCTCGTCGGCGCTCTGGCCTTCGTTGTTCCAGAGTGCCGCGAAGACCTGCTTGGCCGCCTTGCCGTTGATGGTGTCGTCGAGCACGCGGCTGACCAAGCCGCCGAGCTGCTCCGGGGTGACCGGGCTGTTGCTGATGTCGATGTTCTCACGGTTGAGATGGCCGGAGAGTTCGCCTTGCACCCAGTTGGCTGCCTGCTTGGCGTCGCCGCACACCGCGAGCACCGCTTCGAAGTATTCGGCAGTGGGGCGCGTGGCGGAGAGCACGCCGGCGTCGTAGGCCGAGAGCCCCAGGCTGTTCTCGAAACGGTGGCGCTTTTCGGTGGGCAGTTCCGGCAGGGTGGCGCGCTGGTGCTCGATATAGGCGCTGTCGAGCATCACCGGCAGCAGGTCGGGGCAGGGGAAGTAACGGTAGTCGTTGGCTTCCTCCTTGGTGCGCATGCTGCGGGTCTCGTCCTGGTCCGGATCGTAGAGCCGGGTCTCCTGCACGACCTTGCCGCCATCCTCGATCAGCTCGATCTGGCGTTCGACCTCGAACTCGATCGCGCGCTCGACGAAGCGGAAGGAGTTGACGTTCTTGATCTCGGCGCGGGTGCCGAAGGCTTCCTGGCCCTTGGGGCGTACCGAGACGTTGACGTCGCAGCGCATCGAGCCCTCGGCCATGTTGCCGTCGGAGATGCCCAGATAGGTGACGATGGCGTGGATCGCGCGCAGATAGGCGACCGCTTCCTTGGCCGAGCGCATGTCGGGTTCGGAGACGATCTCCAGCAGCGGCGTGCCGGCCCGGTTGAGATCGATGCCACTCATACCGTGGAAGTCTTCGTGGAGCGACTTGCCGGCGTCCTCTTCCAGGTGGGCGTGGTGGATGCGGATCCGCTTGCGCACGTCGTCATCCAGCACGATCTCGACTTCACCCTTGCCGACGATGGGCTGGGCCATCTGGCTGGTCTGATAGCCCTTGGGCAGGTCGGGGTAGAAGTAGTTCTTGCGCTCGAACAGCGAG
Organism: Salinicola acroporae; assembly: GCF_003206615.1. GTDB lineage: Bacteria > Pseudomonadota > Gammaproteobacteria > Pseudomonadales > Halomonadaceae > Salinicola > Salinicola acroporae. Next base: position 3,467 of record NZ_PZJW01000014.1, read on the forward strand.
GTGTCGGGAATGTGCGCGTCGATGGCGAGCCCGAACTGGACGGCCATCGCCACCGCGCCTTCGTTGAGCACCGGCAGCACGCCGGGCAGGCCCAGATCGATGGCGCAGGCCTGGGTATTGGGCTCGGCGCCGAACGCGGTGGAGGCGCCGGAGAAGATCTTGGATTGGGTGGCGAGCTGGACATGGACCTCCAACCCGATGACGGTTTCCCACTGCATTAGGTTGTCTCCTGATCGGTCGGATGCCGACGGTGCCAGTCCGTCGCCTGCTGGAACTGATGCGCCACGTTGAGCAGTTGGCCCTCGGCGAAGTGCTGGCCGAGAATCTGGAGGCCGATAGGGCGCTTGCCGGCAAAACCGGCTGGCACGCTGATACCCGGGATGCCGGCCAGGTTGATGGCGATGGTGTAGATGTCCTGCAGATACATCGAGACCGGGTCTTTCTTGGCGCCGAGATCGAACGCCGGGGTCGGCGCGGCCGGGCCCATCAGCACGTCGACTTCTTCGAAGGCGTCCATGAAGTCCTGGCGGATCAGGCGGCGGACCTGCTGCGCCTTGCGGTAGTAGGCGTCGAAGAACCCTTCCGACAAGGTGTGGGTGCCGATCAGGATACGGCGCTTGACCTCGTCTCCGAAGCCCTCGGCGCGCGAGCGCTTGTAGAGATCCTCGAGATCGACCGGGTTGTCGCAGCGGTGGCCGAAGCGCACGCCGTCGTAGCGTGAGAGATTTGACGAGGCTTCCGCCGGGGCGATCACGTAATAGGCCGGCACCGCCAGGTGGGTATGCGGCAGGCTGACCTCGCACACCTTGGCGCCCAGGGATTCGTAGACCCGGATCGCTTCGCGGATGGCGCTTTCGACCTCCGCGTCCAGGCCGTCACCGAAGTACTCCTTGGGCAGCCCGATCTTGAGTCCGTCCAGCGGCGCATCCAGCTCGGCCAGATAGTCCGGCACCACCCGGGCGACGCTGGTGGAGTCACGCAGGTCGTGGCCGGCGATGGCACCGAGCAGGTGGGCGCAATCTTCTGCGCTGCGGGCCATCGGCCCGCCCTGGTCGAGACTCGAGGCAAACGCGACCATGCCGTAGCGGGAGACCCGTCCGTAGGTCGGCTTGAGCCCGGTGATGCCGCAGAAGGCGGCCGGCTGGCGAATCGAGCCGCCGGTATCGGTGCCGAGCGCGGCAGGCGCGAAGCCGGCCGCGACGGCGGCGGCGCTGCCACCGGAGGAGCCGCCGGGGACGGCGGTGCGGTCCCAGGGGTTCTTGACCGGGCCATAGAAGCTGTTTTCGTTGGACGAGCCCATGGCGAACTCGTCCATGTTGGTCTTGCCGAGGCTGATCATGCCAGCGGCCCGGAGCTTCTCGACCACCGTGGCGTTGTAGGGCGCCTGGAAGTTGTCGAGCATCTTCGAGCCGCAACTGGTACGGATGCCCTGGGTGCAGAAGATATCCTTGATCGCCAGCGGCAGGCCGGCAAGCGGGCGCGACTCGCCCTTGGCACGGGCCTGGTCGGCGGTGTCGGCGGCAGCGAGCGCCTGATCGCGAGTGACGGTGACGAAGCTGTTGATTTCGCCATCCAGGCGCTCGATGCGGTCGAGCAGGCTGGTGGTCAGCTCTCGGCTGGAAAAGTCGCCGGCTTTTAGGCCCTTGGCGAGTTCCGTGAGCGTCATATGATGCATGGGGTCGATATTCCCTGAGTCAGATCGCTATGCGGGATGAAATGACGGCAATTGTCGCTCTCATCGATAAACGACGTCGGACGTGCTCGACGATGTCGAACTTAGTCGACTCTCTAAAGCGCCCTGAAGTCTAAAGTGTCCTGAAATGTCGAACTTATTCGACGACACGCGGTACCAGATAGAGGCCGTCGGCAGTCTCCGGCGCGCAGGCCTGGAAGGCGTCGCGTTGATTGGTTTCGGTGACCTCGTCCGGGCGCAGGCGCTGGGTGGTGTCGAGCGGGTGGGAGAGGGGCGCGATGCCATCGGTGTCCACCGCCTGCAAGCGATCGACCATTTCCAGGATCCGGGTCAGGTCGTCGACATAGCCGGCCGCCTCGGCATCGCTGTTGAGTCCCAGGCGAGCCAGATGCGCGGCGCGCAGCACGTCCGCATGTTCGATTGCCATGTAGAAAAGGTCCTCTGGTTGAGACATCGCGTCGTGAATGGCGGTGAGACCGGATCGCCGAAACCTCTACCCAAAGGGCCAGTCCCGAACCTCGGGATGTCGGAAATCGGAGACGATCATCGCGCTAAAACTTCGCGATACTGTTCATGCCAAGAAATGGAGGAGACATTATCATATTAACGCCCCATCTGGCAGGCTTGCGCTTGCTGCTTTACCCCCACGGTGATACCGTTTGCGTCCGCACAGGGTTCCGGTCTGGACTAGGTAAAAGTTTCCATGTTTAAACGTTTACGGGGGCTGTTCTCGAGCGATCTGTCGATCGATCTGGGGACCGCCAACACGCTGATTTACGTCCGCGGTCGCGGGATCGTCCTGGACGAACCCTCCGTCGTGGCGATTCGCCAATCCGGCAACATGCGTAGTGTTGCGGCTGTCGGTCTCGACGCCAAACGGATGCTGGGGCGCACGCCCGGTAACATTACCGCCATCCGTCCGATGAAGGATGGTGTGATCGCCGATTTCACCGTTACCGAGCAGATGCTGCAGCACTTCATCCGCAAAGTTCATCAAAGCACCTTTTTGACGCCTAGCCCGCGCGTGCTGGTGTGCGTTCCCTGCATGTCCACGCAGGTCGAGCGCCGCGCGATCAAGGAGTCCGCCGAGGGTGCGGGCGCACGGGATGTCTACCTGATCGAGGAGCCGATGGCTGCCGCGATCGGTGCCGGCCTGCCGGTCGAGGAAGCGCAGGGTTCCATGGTCGTCGATATCGGCGGTGGCACCACCGAGATCGCGATCATCTCGCTCAACGGCGTGGTCTACTCCGAATCCGTGCGGGTGGGTGGCGACCGCTTCGACGAGGCGATCACCTCCTATGTGCGTCGTCACTACGGCAGTCTGATCGGCGAAGCGACGGCGGAGCGGATCAAGGAGGAGGTCGGCTGTGCCTATCCGGGCGGTGAGCTGCGCGAGATCGACGTTCGCGGACGCAACCTGGCCGAGGGCATTCCGCGCAGCTTTACGCTCAATTCCCACGAGATTCTCGATGCGCTGCAGGAGCCGCTGGCTTCCATCGTCGCGGCGGTCAAGAGCGCCCTGGAGCAGTCCCCGCCGGAACTGGCCTCCGACATCGCCGAGCGTGGCCTGGTGCTGACCGGCGGTGGCGCGTTGCTGCGTGATATCGACAAGCTGATCGCCGAAGAGACCGGCCTGCCGGTCATCATCGCCGAGGACCCGCTCACCTGCGTTGCCCGGGGTGGCGGCAAGGCGCTCGAGATGATCGATCAGCATACCTTCGAACTGCTCTCCAGCGATTGAGGCCAGCCGCGACGGATGAGGCCGCCGAGCGGCACCTTCCGTCTTCGGTAGGTGGGGGTGAGGCCTATCAAACCGCTGTTTTCCTACGGCCCGATACCCACGTACCGCATGCTGCTGTGTGCGGTACTGGCGTTCGGGCTGATGTTTGCCGAACACCGCTTCAGCGCGGTGGAAACGGCACGTTCCCACATGACCTCGATCGTGGCGCCGATCCAGTGGCTGGTCGCGCTGCCTAGCGAGGGCGTGCGCTGGGGCGCCATGGCGATCTCCGACCAGCAGGCGCTGATCGACGAGAACGGGCGCCTGCGCGAGCAACTGCTGACGCTCTCCAACCGGGTGCAGCGCATGGCGAGCCTGACCGCCGAGAACATCCACCTGCGCGAACTGCTCAACGCTCCGAATCCCGCCGACGTGCCCTATATCACTGCCGAGCTGCTGTCGCTGGACTCCGACCCGTTCACCCAGCAGATGGTGATCAACCGAGGGCGGCGCGATAGCGTCTACATCGGCCAACCGGTGATGGACGCCTCGGGTCTGATCGGCCAGGTGGTCTCCGTCTCCGCCTATACCAGTCGCGTGCTGATGGTGGCCGATGCCAACCATGCGGTGCCGGTGGAGATCAATCGCAACGGTTTGCGCTTCATCGCCCAGGGCACCGGCCAGCTCGATTCGCTCAACATCCCCAGCGTGCCGGCGACGGCGGATATTCGCGAGGGCGATCTGCTGGTGACATCCGGACTGGGCGGGCGTTTCCCCCAGGGGTATCCGGTCGCGCGTGTCGTCGACGTCAAGCGCGAGTCGAGCCAGGCGTTCATGGAAGTTTCGGCGGAGCCGATCTCCCAGCCCGAGCGCTCGCGCTATTTCCTGCTGCTGTTTCCGCCCGAGCGGCCCGAGGATAGCTTGAGTGCGCCGGAACGCATGGCTCGCCAGGTGGTGTGGCCGGGCGATCCCGGTCATCCTGATACCAACCGGATCAATGAAGACGCGTTGACCGCGGCGCTGACACTGCATTCCACGGAGCAGGAGTAGCCATGGGTCCGTTCGGTTATCTCTTCGTCTGGTTCACGCTGCTGTTGGCGCTCTGTCTGCAGGTGATGCCGCTGCCGGATGCCTGGCTGGTATGGCGACCGGACTGGCTGGGCGTGCTGCTCGCCTACTGGTGTGTCGCCACGCCACAACGAGTGGGAGTGCTGCATGGCTTCGTGCTGGGCCTGATGCTCGACCTGATCGAGGGCGCGCCGCTGGGGCAGAACGCCCTGGTGCTGTCGCTGCTCGCCTATCTCTTCCTGCTGCTCTACCAGCGCTTCCGCGTCTATTCGATCTGGCAGCAGGCCGTGTTGGTCTTCATTCTGCTGGGTATCGCGCAACTGGTCGAGCAGTGGCTGCGCACGATCTTCGGCCCGATCTCCGTCAGCCTCGAATTCCTGCTGCCGGCGCTGATCGGTGCGCTGCTCTGGCCGTGGCTGTTCACCATGATGCAGGTGGTGCGTCGCCGGTTGGGTATCGGATAACCGTCGGAGCGGCCTTCGCAATGACGTTGCGGCGTGGCCAGCGCCGTCCCCGGCCGGAGGTGTCATGCCGACGGCCGGGGACTTCCCAGCTCTCTCGGAGGATTTGCCCATGACTGCCGCTACCCGAACCGACCCCGTACTGCGCCTGGCATCGGCATCGCCGCGTCGGCGCGAGCTGTTGGCGTCGATCGGCGTCACGGTCGAGGTCGTGCCGACCGACATCGACGAGTCCCGGCAAGACGGCGAGTCGCCGGAGCGCTTCGTCTCCCGCCTGGCTCGCCAGAAGGCCGAGGCGGGCCATGCGGGCAGTGCGTTGCCTACCTTGGGCGCCGACACCGTCGTGGTCTGCGACGACGCCATCTTCGGCAAGCCGGCAGATCAAGCCCACGCCCGCGAGATGTTGATGACGCTGTCCGGGCGCGAGCACCGGGTACTGTCCGCGGTGGCCGTGCTGGGCCCTCGGGGGTTGGTCGAGAGCCGGGTCTCCACCCGCGTGGTGATGCGTCGCATCGACGAGGCGGAAGCGTCGGCCTACTGGGCAACCGGAGAGCCGCTGGACAAGGCGGGCGGCTACGCGATTCAGGGCCTGGCATCGATCTTCGTCGACCAACTGGTGGGGAGCTACTCCGCCGTGGTGGGTCTGCCGCTTGCCGAGACCGCGGCCCTGCTGCGCGGGCAAGGTGTCCCGCTGTGGGGTGGCGCGTTGCCGGATGACGGATCGAGTGGTCCTCCCTCGTGACGGGGCGCCTTATGAGAGAACGGGCGGCTGTGCCATAATTCCCATGAGGCTGGCGCCGCTGGCCCCGGCAAGGGATGTCGCCGGCGTGCTCGAACCACCTGCAACAAGGATGCCCGCATGAGCGGTGAGGTACTGATCAATCTGACGCCGATGGAAACGCGGGTGGCCGTGGTGGAAAACGGCGTGCTGCAGGAGGCCTTCATCGAACGCAGCCGACGCCGGGGCATCGTCGGCAATATCTACAAGGGCAAGGTCGTGCGGGTCCTCCCGGGCATGCAGGCCGCCTTCATCGATATCGGCCTCGAGCGGGCCGCCTTCATTCACGTCAATGAAGTGCTACCTCCCGATGCCCCGCACGAGGAGCCGGCGTCGATCAGCCATCTGCTGCACGCCGGACAGTCGCTGATCGTCCAGGTCACCAAGGACCCGATCGGCTCGAAGGGCGCTCGGTTGACCACGCATCTCTCCATTCCCTCCCGCTATCTCGTCTATATGCCGGATTCACCCCATGTCGGCGTCTCCCAGCGGATCGAGGACGAGGCCGAGCGCGAACGATTGAAGGCGCTGGTCGAGAGCGGCAAGGCGGAGCTGCCGTCAGGCGACAGCGGGGGCTTCATCATCCGCACGGCGGCCGAGGGCGTGGGGCGAGAGGAGCTGTTCGCCGACATGGTCTTCCTGCAGCGGCTGTGGCAGAAGGTGGCCGAGCGGCGCACCACGGCCGAGGTCTCTACCCCGATCTACGACGATCTCCCGCTGTTCATCCGCACGTTACGGGACGTGATGCGCGACCAGATCGAGAAGGTGCGCATCGATTCCCGCGAGAACTACTTCAAGCTCAAGGAGTTCGCCCGGGAGTTCATGCCGACCATGGAGTCGCGGATCGAGTACTACCCCGGCGAGCGGCCGATCTTCGATCTCTACAGCGTCGAGGACGAGATCCAGAAGGCACTGGGGCGCAAGGTACAGCTCAAGTCCGGTGGCTACCTGGTCATCGACCAGACCGAGGCGATGACCACCATCGACGTCAATACCGGCGGCTATGTCGGCCATCGCAATCTCGAAGAGACCATCTTCAAGACCAACCTCGAAGCCGCGACCGCCATCGCCCGCCAGCTGCGGCTGCGCAATCTCGGCGGCATCATCATCATCGACTTCATCGACATGGAGGAGCTGGAGCACCAGCGCCAGGTGCTGCGGGTGCTCGAGAAGTCGCTGGAGCGGGACCATGCCAAGAACAAGCTGACCGGCGTTACCGAACTGGGCCTGGTGCAGCTGACCCGCAAGCGTACCCGCGAGAGTCTCGAGCAGACACTGTGCGAGCCCTGCCCGACCTGCCTGGGGCGGGGATCGTTGAAGACCCCGGAAACGATCTGCTACGAGATCTTCCGCGAGATCCTGCGCGAGGAGCGTGCCTATTCGCCGGAGACCTACATGGTGCTGGCCGCCCAGTCGGTGGTCGATCGGTTGCTCGACGAGGAGTCCGCTGCGGTGGCCGATCTCGAATCCTTCATTGGCAAGACGATCCGGTTCCAGGTCGAGGCGCATTACTCCCAGGAACAGTACGACATCGTGCTGATGTGAACCGATGAGTCGTCCCCGAATGATTCGGTTGCGTGCCTCCTGGCGCTGGCTGCTGACGCTGGTCGCCCTCGTTGCCATCATCGTCGCCGTGCTTTCGAGCGGCGTTCGGCTGGCGGCCTGGCAGATCGATCGGCTGAGCCTCTGGCTGACCTCGGTCGTGGAAGACCAGTTGCATGCCAGTGCCCGGCTCGGTCACCTCTCCCTGACGGTCCATCGACTGAATCCCCGCCTGGCGTTGAATGGTTTTCGGCTCGACACTCGTGACGGCCAGCCGTTGCTGAACATCGATCATGCCGCCGGGCGGCTCGAGACATTGGCAAGCTGGCGGTTGGGCGCGCCGGTCCTGCGGGGGGCGGAAATCGAGGGGCTGACGCTGCATCTCTATCAGGCTGCCGACGGCCGATGGGCCTGGCCGGATGGCGCAGGCAGCCGCTGGTTCGGTGGCACCGACGACTCGTCGTCTTCGTCGCTCGATATCGACGGCTGGCTGCGGCTGCTGGCGCGCCAGCAGGCCCGGCTCGAGAACGTCACGCTGGTCCTGCATGGCAAGCGCGAGCAGGCCAGCGTCTCGGTTTCGCAACTGACGCTGGCCAGCCGGAACGGCCAGGCCTCGATCCAGGCGACGCTCAGCGCCGGGGAGAAAGAGGCGGGACACCTTCATCTGGCGATCGAGAGCGGCGGTGAGTCGCAACCAGGGGACGGTGGCACCGACGATCACCCCGAGGCTCGCTTCGCCGGAGAGCTTGATCTGGACGCGCTATCGCCGTCACTGGCCGCATTGAGCTCGGGCTACCCCAAGGGGGTCGGGAAGGTCGAGGGCGAGGCATCGCTGGGCGGCGAGTGGCGCGACGGCGGACTGCGTCAGGGCCGGCTCTCACTCGACGTACCCAGGTTGCAGGTCAATGACACCCGCAACGAGGTTTCCGAGACGCTGCGTGGGCTCGGCTTCGAGGCGGGATTGGACCGCGACTCCCAGGGTGGCTGGAGAGCCTGGTTGGATGACCTGCGGGTCTCCCATGCCGGCCTGGCAGCGGTGGACTGGCCACAGCAGTTGCAGGCCCAGTCCACCGAGAATGGCTGGCGGCTGCGCAGCGCACCGTTCGATCTGGCCGGCATGACCGACTATTTGCGCTATCTGCCAATGCCGTTCGAGCTCGCTCAGACGCTGATCCAGTTGAACCCCCGCGGCCATGTCGCCGGTCTGGAAGTCGGGCGGGAGAACGGTGAATGGTACGCCCAGAGTGCGCTCGAGAACGCTGCGGTAACCGCCTGGAACGAGATTCCCGGCGGCGGCCCCGCGGACGCCTGGATCAGCTATCGTGGGCGTGGAGGCACGGTCTCCTTCGCCGCCGGTGAGGCGGCGCAATTCTCGATTCCGATGGTTTACGCCGATCCGCTGGATCTCTCCCGCGCCAGCGGCCAGATCGACTTCGAACTGACCCGCCAGGGTGCCGTGGTCAGCGGCGAGAACCTCAAGGCGGGATGGCGGGGTGCAACCGCCACTGGGCGATTCGGGCTGACGCTCTACGATGACCAGGACAAGCCCGGTACCTTCCTGCTGGATCTCGATTTCGCCAATGCCGATGCCCGAAACTCGCGAGTGCTGTCGTGGCTGCCTACCCGCGTGATCGACGACGAGCAATTACGGGAATGGTTCGGCGGCGACATCGGCGGCATCGTCGAGCGGGGCAAGCTGGGACTCTCCGTCACGCTGAGCGACAAGGAAGCGCCGGAGGGGCAGATGTTCGTCAACCCGGACGACTATCTCAAGCTGTCGCTGGACGTCGCCGACGGGCGCCTCCAGTACGCGCCCGAGTGGCCCGCGCTGGAGAAGGTCTATGGCCACCTGCAGATGGACAACATGGACCTGGACGCGAACATCACACACGCCACCAGCCATGGCCTCACGACCCGCAATGCCAGTGTCGTGCTGGACGACAAGACGCTGCACGTCGAGGGTGATGTCAACGGCAGCACTGCCGGCCTGCTGGATTTCCTCGCCCACGCCCCGCTGGATACCATGAGTGAGACCTTCGGCCTCTGGCAGAGCGAGGGCTCGGTCAGTGCCAATCTCCGTATCGACTTGCCGATGGACGAGGGCAGCGACGTCGAGACCGACATGGCGGTCGATGTCCAGGGCCGGTTCGATGCGGAGTCATTGACGTTTCCCGAGCTGCAACTGACGCTCGGTGGCGTCAACGGCGACCTGCGCTATCGGCGTGACAACGGCGAGGATTACGTTACCGGGGATCTAGGGGGCCGGGCTTTCGAGGGGCCGGTGCTGGCGCACTTCAATATCGGCGGCCGCCAGAGCGGCCCCAGCGGCATTGCCCTCGAGGGCAGAGCGTTGGGGCGGGGGCTGCTGGGTTGGGCCGGCCTGTCTCGCGTCGGCGGCCTGTTGAGCGGCTTCTTCCCCTATCGCGCCGACTTGACGTTCGACGAACAGGACAACGCCAGCCTCACGGTGCGCAGCGATCTCGAGAGCCTGGGGATCGCACTGCCGCCGCCGTTCGGGAAGTCGCCTTCTTCGAGCGAGTCGTTGGCGATCGATGCCGATATCGCCGCCGGCACCGGTCGGGTGACGCTGGGTAGCTGGGGGCACGCGCGCTGGCGCACCGTGGGCGATCAGGTCCAGGGACAGGTCTGGCTGGAAGGGTGGCCGGGCGAACAGGCCGCCTGGCCCAGCGAGCCCGGCTGGTACGTATTGTGGCGCCCGAACCGGATCGATACCCAGCGTTGGGTACAGGCCCTGAGCGGACTCGAAGCCGCCGATTCGGCACCTGATACGGAGGGTGGTGTTCCGACGACCCTCGAGGACGATGTTGGCGATCCCGAGGCGAAGCCCGTCAAGGATGGCGGCGGTCTCAAGCGCATTGCGCTGTCGACGCCGTGCATCCTGGTGGAAGGGCGCTGTCTCGGTGGCTTGCAGGCCGATGCCTCGCCGCTGTCGAACGGCTGGCAACTGTCGCTCGCCGGTGAGATCGCCGCGGGCAAGGCCAGTTGGCAGCCGGATGCCGCGATGCCGATCGATATCGATCTGCAACGTCTCAATCTGGATGCATTGACCCCCAAGGAGGGGGCGGACCAGGGCCAGGCGTCGAGCCTGATGGAGGAGATCGAGACCGCCCCCCATCCAGCGGCGATCCCCTCGGGTCTCGCCAAAGTGCCGGCGGGTCACGTGCGGGTTGTGCAGTTCGAGCGTCAGGGGCAGAAGTTCGGGCCGCTGGAGGCGACCTGGCATGCCGATGACGGGCAGCTCGCCGTCGAGCCGCTGAGTCTGACGCTGGGAGAGCTGAAACTGTCCGGGGCGCTCGAGTGGCAAGCGTCCGGAGAGGCAAGCTTGAGTCGGGCCCAGGTGAAAGCCACGGGTGGCAATGTGGGCAGTGCCTTCCAGGCGCTGGACCAGCAGGTGCCGGTTACCAGCGAGAGCGCGGACGCCGATATGCAACTCTCCTGGCCGGGGGCGCCATGGCAGTTTGCCTTGCCGCTGTCGACCGGGCGGGTCCAGGCGACTCTGGAGAATGGCCGGTTACGCCAGATCCACTCCTCGGGCGCCAAGCTGGTCGGCCTGTTCAACCTGGACAATGTGCTGCGCCGTCTGCAACTGGACTTTTCCGACGTCACGAGCGGCGGCACGGCTTTCAATAGCATCGAGGGCAGCGCTACGCTGTACAATGGCCGATTGCAGACCGAGGGGCCGATCGTCGTCGACGGTACCGCCACTCGGTTCACGCTCTCCGGCAGCGTCGATCTCAACCGACAGACGCTGGACCAGCGCCTCGGGATCACCGTCCCGGTGAGCCAGAACCTGCCGTTGGTCGCGGTCATGGCCGGCGCTCCGCAGGTCGGTATCGGCCTCTTCGTCGTCGATCAACTGTTCGGCCGCTGGCTGGATCGCGCAACGCAGATTTACTATCGCATCGAGGGCCCCTGGTCCTCGCCGAACATCAACCTGGAAAGTGCCCAATGACACTGAGTCCGATGAAACAGACGAGTGGCGACGCCCTCGAGCAGGCGTCGACGCTGTTGCTGGCACCCGGCGGGCTGGACGTCGAATCGCTGAGCGTTGGCCTTGGCCACGCCATGGGCGCCGGTATCGACTACGCCGATCTCTTCTTCCAGCGCACCTGGCACGAGATGTGGGTGCTGGAAGATGGCGAGGTCAAGGATGCCAGCTACAACATCGATGGGGGGGTCGGCGTGCGCTCGCTCTCCGGCGAGAAGACCGGCTTCGCCTACTCGAGCCAGATCAGCCCGGATGCGTTGCTGGACACCGGACGCACCGCTTCCGGCATCGCGCGCAGCGGCGATCGGCGTGAACCGGCACCGATTCAGGTCGCCGCCGCGACGTCTCGCTACCAGGGTATCGATCCGCTGAGCGGGCTTGGCGCCGAGGAGAAGATCGCGATGCTCAAGCAGGCGGATCGCGTGGCGCGCGCCGCCGACCCCGCGGTGACCCAGGTCAGCGCATCGCTGACCGGGGTGCACGAGGTGGTGCTCGTCTGTGCCAGCGATGGCACGCTGGCCGCCGATATTCGTCCGCTGGTGCGATTCAACGTCAACGTGATCGTCGCCAGGAATGGACGTCGCGAGCGCGGCAGCGCCGGCGGAGGCGGCCGCTATTCCATGCAGCGTCTGCGAGAAGAGAACGTTGCCGACACCTATGCCAGGGAAGCCGTGCGGCAGGCGCTGGTGAATCTGGAGGCTGTCGCCGCGCCGGCCGGACAGATGCCGGTCGTGCTGGCCAACGGCTGGCCGGGCATCCTGCTGCATGAAGCGGTGGGACACGGTCTGGAAGGGGATTTCAACCGCAAGGGCAGCTCCTCCTTCGCCGGCCGCCTGGGGCAGCGGGTGGCGGCCAAGGGCGTCACTGTCGTCGACGATGCCACGCTCGACGACTGTCGCGGCTCACTGAGCATCGACGACGAGGGGACGCCGGGCCAGTACACGCCGTTGATCGAGGATGGCATTCTCACCGGCTACATGCAGGACAAGCTCAATGCGCGGCTGATGGGCATGCAGCCCACCGGCAACGCGCGGCGCGAATCCTACGCCCATGTCACCATGCCCCGCATGACCAATACCTACATGCTGGCGGGACAGGATGACCCGGAAGAGATCGTCAAGAGCGTCAAGCGGGGTATCTACGCGGTCAGCTTTGGCGGCGGGCAGGTCGATATCACCTCCGGCAAGTTCGTGTTCTCGGCTTCCGAGGCGTACCTGATCGAAGACGGCAAGATCACCGCGCCGGTCAAGGGCGCCACGCTGATCGGCAATGGCCCCGAAGCGATGTCACATGTCTCGATGATCGGTAACGACATGGCGCTGGACAGCGGTATCGGGGTCTGCGGCAAGGAGGGCCAAGGGGTGCCGGTGGGCGTCGGTCAGCCGACCCTGAAGCTGGACGAGATCACCGTCGGTGGCACGGCGTCCTGAGCTCGAGCTCGAGCTACGAGCCACGCGAGCTACGAGAAAAGAGTTGCGCGATCTCGCGAGAGCTCGGCCTGGTTTTCACGACCCGCGGCTCAGAGCCCGGCAGTGTCACGAATCAGCTGGAACAGCTTGCGGGAGCTGGCGGGAGGCTTGTTCCGTGCTCTCTCGCTCCGGGCGTTGCGGATCAACTGGCGCAGCGCCTGGCGGTCGACGTGGGGATGCGTTTCGATGAAGGGCTCCAGGGCGGTATCGTCTTCGATGAGCTGGTCGCGAAGCCGTTCGAGACGGTGGAACGCGGCATTGCGCTGGACGTGCTCATGGTCGATCTCCTCGAAGGCGGCCCGGATCGCCTCGCGGTCCTCCTTGCGCATGACCTTGCCAACGTACTGCATGTGGCGGCGGCGTCCTTCGTGGGAGCGGATGCGACCGGTCTCTTCGACGGCAGCGAGCATTTCGTCGGAGAGCGGCAACCGCGCGCGCACGGCGGGGTCCAGCGCAATGATGCGCTCTCCCAGAGCCTGCAGTTCCTGCATCTCCCGCTTGATCTGGCTCTTGCTGGGAGGTGCGTCGTGATCGAAAGCCGTATCGTTGTCCGAATCGTTAGCCATGGTTTACCCAATGCGTCGAGTGAGGGCCGTAGTATATCAGCGCGTCCCGCCTCGCCAACGCTTCTTGTCAGCCAGGCGCGGGGCCATAGAACCCCGTCCAAGGCCCGAATTGATCCAGGCTCCGCTCGATCGGCGTGCCCGATGACCGGAGTGTCAAGCATCAGGAGTCTCAGATGAGTCAAGCTTTCAACGCCGAGGCACAGCAATCGCGCCTCGAGGAGCGCGCCGGCATGGCGCTGGAACTCGCCAGGCAACTCGGCGCAGACGCCTGCGAAGTCGGTGCCAGCGTCGACCAGGGGTTGGGCGTGAGCGTGCGCCTGGGCGAGATCGAGACGGTGGAGCTCTCACGCGATCAAGGCATCGCGGTCACCGTCTACGTGGGCAACCGCAAGGGGAACGCCTCCTCTTCGGATGCCGGTGACGCTTCGATTCGTGCGGTGGTCGAGAAGGCGATCGCGATCGCGCGTTACACCGGCGAGGACCCGGCCTCGGGACTCGCCGACGCGGCGCTCATGGCGACCGATCTGCCGGATCTCGACCTCCATCATCCGTGGGCTTTGAGCACCGACCAGGCGGTCGAGCTGGCGCTGCGCTGCGAAAGCGCGGGCCGTGACCAAGCCGGCATCACCAACTCCGAGGGTGCCAGCCTCTCCTCCTCGGAAGTGGTCACGGTCTATGCCAACAGCCATGGTTTTCTGGGCAGCAAGCGTGGCACCCGCCACTCCCTCTCCTGCCTGCTGATCGGAGGTAGCGGCGACGGCATGCAGCGCGATCACGATTTCACCACGGCGCGCAAGGCCAGTGATCTGGCGAGTCCGGAGTCGGTGGGTGTCAGCGCTGCCGAGCGGACCCTGAGTCGGCTGGGTGGGCAGCGGCCCAGGACCGGCCGGTTCCCGGTACTGCTGGCGCCGGACATGGCGCGCGGACTGGTCGGTAACCTGCTCAACAGCATTGCTGGTGGGGCGCTCTACCGCGAATCGTCGTTTCTCTGCGACCAGCTCGGCGAGACGCTGTTCCCGGAGTGGTTCACCCTCGGTGAGCATCCGCGCGAGATCGGTGGCATGGCGAGCGCCGCCTTCGATGGTGACGGCGTCGCCACTCGCGACAACGTCTTCATCGAGCGCGGCAGGCTGGCGAGTTACATGCTGGCGGCCTACAGTGCTCGCCGGCTGGGCCTCCAGACCACCGGCAACGCTGGCGGGGCGCGCAACGTTCGGATTCAGGCGCCGACGTCTCCGCTGGAGCAGTTGATGCAGCAGATGGGCACGGGAGTCATGGTGACCGAGATGATGGGGCAGGGGCTCAATCCGGTGACCGGCGACTACTCGCGGGGCGCGGCGGGGTTCTGGGTAGAGAATGGCCGGATATCCCACCCGGTGGAGGAGTTCACGGTGGCCGGCAACCTGCGCGAGATGTTCTCCGGCCTCCAGGGCGTCGGTGACGACATCGACCGGCGGGGAAGCATCCAGACCGGCAGCTGGTTGATCGACTCCATGACCATCGCGGGGCAGTAAGCGCGAGCTACGAGCTACGANNGCTCACGGCTCACGGCTCGCGGCTCGCGGCTCGCGGCTCGCGGCTCGCGGCTCGCGGCTTCAGGCGTCGAAGCGATCCTTGACATAGGTGATCTCGGTGCGGCCATGCGGGGCGGGAGCGCCGTCCTCGCCGAGATTCACGAAGATCATCCTGTCGATCGTCAGGATGCTCTTGCGGGTTATCTTGTTGCGGACATGGCACTCCAGGGTAATGGAGCTGGTGCCGAAACGGGTGGCGGTGATGCCGAGCTCGATGATGTCGCCCTGCCGGGCACTGGAGACGAAGTTGATCTCGGAGATGTATTTCGTCACCACCTGGGCGTTGCCCAATTGAATAATGGCGTAGATCGCCGCCTCCTCGTCGATCCAGCGCAACAGGCTACCACCGAAGAGTGACCCGTTGGGGTTGAGATCCTCGGGCTTGATCCACTTGCGGGTATGGAAGTTCATCTGCTGCTCCTTGCCAGGTTGACGCTCGTGCCCCAGGGGTGCGTTGCCACCGTGTCGTTACAGGTAGAATGCCGTCGCCAATCCGAGGAAGGCGACGAAGCCGACCACGTCGGTGATGGTGGTCAACAGCACGCCGCCGGACAGCGCCGGATCGATCTTGAACTTTTTCAGCATCACCGGGATCAGGGTGCCTGCGAGCGTGGCGACGGTCAGGTTGATGACCATCGCCATGGCGATGATCTCGCCGAGCCGAATGTCATCGAAGCGAAATACCGACATCGCCCCCACGACGACGGCCCAGATCAGTCCGTTGGTCATGCCGACGAGCAGTTCACGAATCAG
This sequence comes from Salinicola acroporae, assembly GCF_003206615.1. Taxonomy (GTDB): domain Bacteria; phylum Pseudomonadota; class Gammaproteobacteria; order Pseudomonadales; family Halomonadaceae; genus Salinicola; species Salinicola acroporae. The sequence continues at coordinate 19,100 of NZ_PZJW01000014.1, forward strand.
CAACCAGCGGACATTGGCGCCCGAGACGTGGCCCAGCGCAATACCGCGAATCAGGACGGTCAGGGTCTGGGAGCCGGCGATACCGCCCATGCTGGAGACGATCGGCATCAACACGGCCAGCGCGGCGATCTGCTGAATGGTGTCCTCGAAGAAACCGATGGCGATGGAGACGATCGTCGCCGCGACCAGGTTGATGCCGAGCCATACCGCACGGCGGCGGCTTGTTCTCAGCGCGGGGGCGAAGGTGTCCTCGTCCTCGTCGAGGCCGGCCATGCTCATGACCTGGTGCTCGGCATCCTCCCGGATGACATCGACCACGTCGTCGATGGTGATGCGGCCGAGCAGCTTACCATCGATGCCGACGACCGGTGCCGAGATCAAGTCGTGCTTCTGGAACAGCGTCGCCACGTCGCTGTCCGAGGCGGTCGCCTGAGTGGCGTGGAAGTCGGTCTGCATCACTTCGCGAACCAGAACCGAGACATCCGATACCAGCAGGCGATTGATCGACAGGATCCCGATCAGCTCGTCGCGGCGCGTGACCACCAGCAGGGTGTCGGTGGCATCCGGCAGGCGCTCGTGGCGACGCAGGTAGCGGAGAACGACGTCCAGTGTGATATCCGGGCGGATGGTGATCGCATCCGGGTTCATCAGGCCGCCGGCGGTGTCTTCCGGATAGGAGAGCACTGCTTCGACGCGCTGGCGCTCCTGCGCCTCCATCGACTGGAGAACTTCCTGGATGACGGTATTGGGTAGCTGCTGGAGCAGGTCGGCGAGGTCGTCGACGTCGAGCCCCTCGGTCGCTGTCAGCAGCTCTTCCGCATCCATGCGGTTGAGGAATTCGAGCTGGACGTCATCGCCCAGATACTGCAGTACGTCGCCGTGTAGCTCGGGGTCCAGCAAGCCCCACAGGATCTCACGCTCCTTGGGTGGCGTGGACTCGAGCAGATGGGCGACATCCACCGGCGCCAAGCCGCGGTTGAGCATGCGCCGCGCCTGATCCAGCGCGCCACTCTCGAGGGCTTGGTTGAGCTTGGCCAGCCGTGGCTGTAGCTTTTCGGGATTGTTGCTCATCCTGAACGATCATCCTTGAACGACTGGCGATAGGATGAGCATTCTACCATCGTCGAGGCGCATGACGAGGATGGAAAACGCTGTTCGTAAATGAGGCGGGTTACTCGTCCTCGTGAAAACGAGCGTCGAATAGCCTGATGATGGCGTCCATGGCAATGTCCTCGTCTTCGCCTTCGGTGACGACGACCAGCTCGGTGCCACAAGGGGCGGCGAGCATGAGCAGCGACATGATGTTGGCCGCGTCTGCCTGGCGGTTACCGTGATGGATCGCGACGCGGACGTCGAAGGGTTGGCAGCATTGCACCAGCTTGGTAGCGGCGCGGGCGTGCAGCCCGCGGCGGTTGGTCAGGCGAAGTTCACGTGTCGGCATCGCGCTCTGGGGATCCTGCGTTTCCTGTTGGTGCCGATGGCGGCGCTGCTGAGTCGCTCGAGAGAGCGGTATGAACGCCCAGCTCACGATGGCGCAGTCGAATATCGGCGTCGTCGTGGTGAAAATGGCGTGCCAGCCGCTCGATCAGGTAGACCGACCGGTGTTGACCGCCGGTACAGCCGATGGCGACGGTCAGGTAGCTGCGATGACTGGCCAGATACGATGGCAACCAGCGATCGAGCCAGCCATGGATATCCTCCGCCAGGGCATGGACATCGGGGTAGGACTCCAGGAACTCGATGATCGGGGCATCCCGGCCGTCGTAGGCACGCAGCCCAGGGTCCCAGAACGGATTGGGTAGGCAGCGGGCGTCGAAGACCATGTCGGCGTCCAGCGGCACGCCCCGTTTGAAGCCGAACGACTCGAAGGTCAGGGTCAGGCGGCCACCGGTGTGCTTGGCCACCTGTTCGCCGATCCGGGCCCGGAGCTCGTGCACCGAGAGCCCCTGGGTGTCGATGACCAGGTCGGCCATGCGGCGGATCGGTGCGAGATAGCCTTGCTCGTGATCGATGGCCTCGGCCAGGGTCATGTCATTGCCGCGGGTCAGCGGGTGACGGCGGCGAGTGGCCGAGTAGCGCTCGAGCAGGATCTTGGCATCTGCGGTGAGATAGACGACCTGGGTATCGATGCCGCGCTCGCGCACCGCCTCCAGCAGGATGGGGAAGCGCTCCAGCGATTCCGGCAGGTTGCGTGCGTCGATGCTGACCGCCACGTTGGGGCGGGAGGGTGGCGCGCTGCGCAGTTCGTCGATCAGTGGTGCCAGCAGGTTGGCCGGGAGGTTGTCGATGGCGTAGTAGCCAAGATCCTCGAGCGCCTGCAGCGCGATCGATTTTCCCGAGCCCGAGCGGCCGCTGATGATGACGAGTTGCATTGCTTATCCGTCGTCGCTGTCACGGTGATGGCGGATGGCATCGACGAGCGCATCATGCAACGCCCGCTGCGAGTCGGCCTGACGCAACTGCTGCCGAACGCTGCTCTGATTCATGATGCCGGCAACTTCCGCCAGCAGCGACAGATGCGCATCATCCGCCTCTTCCGGCACCAGCAGCACGAAGACTAGATCGACCGGCTCACCGTCGATGGCATCGAAGTCGATGGCGTCTTCCAGTCGCATGAATCCCGCGATCGGCCCTTTGCAGTGCGGACTGCGGGCGTGGGGGATGGCAACGCCGTTGCCGATCCCCGTGCTACCCAGTCGCTCGCGGCCGATCAGGCGGCTGAAGACCTCATGGCTATCCAGGCTGGGTGTATTCTGGGCGATGAAGGTGCTGAAAAATTCCAGCAGACGTTTTTTGCTGCCCCCCGTGACCTCGAACAGAGTTCGCTCGGGGGGCAGAATGCTTTCCAGTGTCATCATCAGGCTTCAGCGGGCGCCTGCGCCTTGGGCGCGGGCTTGTGCCTTCTCTTTATGTTTGACCAGTTGGCGGTCGAGTTTGTCGGCCAGTGAATCGATGGCGGCATACATGTCGGTGTCGCTGGCTTCGGCGTGTAGATCGCCGCCTGCGGCGTGCAGGGTACAGGCTGCCTGTTGGCGTTCCTTCTCGACACTCAGGGTGACCTGAACATTGGTGATATTGTCGTAGTGACGCTCCAAACGAACGAGTTTCTCTCCGACGTAGTCCCGGAGGGCGTCGGTCAGCTCGACATGGTGGCCGGTAACGTTCACTTGCATGACACACTCCTGTTGCGGCAGATGGCACTTCTGATTGTAACCCTTTTCAGGGGGCTGCAAAGGCATCGTGATCGATCTGATTCGGAATGGCGAGCCTTGACTGGTTTCGGGCCCGTGGATCAGGCCAGACGCTTGCGCTCGCTGGAGGACGGAATGCCCATGGCTTCGCGATATTTGGCCACGGTGCGTCTGGCCACGCTGATATCGGACTGGGCCAGCAATTCGACCAATTTGCTGTCCGATAGTGGTTTGCGAGGGGATTCGTCGCCGATGAATTTCTTGATGCGAGCACGGATGGCGGTACTCGAATAGCTGTCGCCTTCGCCGCCCTGGCCGCCGACCTGGCTCGAGAAAAAATATTTCAGTTCGAACACGCCGCGTGGCGTGTGAATGTACTTCTGGGTCGTGACGCGGGAAATCGTCGATTCATGCATATCGACGCTGCGGGCGATATCGGCCAGGATCAGTGGCTTCATCGCCTCTTCGCCACGTTCGAGGAACCCGATCTGGCGCGACATGATTTCCCGGCCCACCTTGAGCAAGGTGTCGTTTCGGCTGGATAGGCTCTTGATCAGCCAGCGGGCTTCCTGCAGGTGCTGGCGCAGGAAGGTGTTGTCATCGCTTTTGTCCGCCCGCTTGATCAGGGCGGCGTAGTCGGGCTGAATGCGCAGGCGCGGCAGGGTTTCGGCATTGAGTTCGATGCGCCAGCCATCGCGGGAGGGGGTGGCAACCAGGTCGGGAACCACGTAATCGTCGCGACTGGTGTCGAAGCGTTGCCCCGGGCGCGGCTCCAGCGTCCGGATCAGGGCGATGACGCTATCGAGTTCGTTCTCCTCGAGACGCAGGCGACGCTTGAGCAGTCGCCGGTCGTTGCCGGCCAGCGCCTCGAGAAACTGGCGCACCAGGCGCTTGGCCTGGGGTAGCAGCGGCGTGTCGTCGTCCAGTGTGCCGAGTTGAAGCAGCAGGCACTCGCGCAGATTGCGAGCGCCGACGCCGGTCGGATCGAACTGCTGCAGGCGCATGAGCATGTGTTCGAGATCGGCCATGCTGACGCTCTCTTTGCGCTGCGCGCGCAGGCTCGTCGCCAGCTCGTCCAGTGAGCCCACCAGATAGCCGTCGCCGTTGACGGCGTCGATCAGGCACTCCCCGAGCGCCCGCTCGCGCTCATCGAAATCTCCCATGGCCAACTGCCAGAGCAGATGATCCTGAAGGGTGGTCACGGCTGCGTTGCGATCGAAGTCCGGTGCTTCCTCGCTGGCGCTGCCGGACGAGCTGGCGTAGGCGTCCTGATAGGTATCGCTCCAGTCGCTGTCGAGGGCCAGTTCGTCGGGAATGTCATTGGCCCACTCGTCTTCCGTGGCGTCCTGAGTTTCCTGCTCCGAGTAAGGCTCTTCCATCTCCAGCATGGGATTGGACTCGAGCGCCTGCTGGATTTCCTGGCGCAGGTCGAGCGTCGACAGCTGAAGCAGCTGAATGGCCTGCTGGAGCTGAGGCGTCATGGTCAACTGCGTGCCGACCCTGAGTTGCAGCGAGGGCTTCATGGACATGGAGAAACGATCGTCACAATCAACGGTGGAAGGCTTACGTTACTGGCTGCGATGACGAGATGCAACGTTTCATGCAAGAAACATGCCATCGGCGCGAGGCCAGGTATGGCCGCCGATGGCGTGTCGGGGGGGGCATTACAGGCGGAACTCGTGGCCGAGATAGACTTCGCGGACGCGCTGGTTTTCGAGAATGGCCTGGGGGCGGCCCTCGGCGATGATCTGGCCGTCGCCGACGATGTAGGCATTATCGCAGATGTCGAGCGTCTCGCGCACGTTGTGGTCGGTGATCAGAACGCCGATCTCGCGGTCGCGCAGCTGGCGGATGATGCTCTTGATGTCACCGACCGAGATGGGGTCGACACCGGCGAACGGTTCGTCGAGCAGCACGAATGCCGGCTCGGTGGCCAGGGCGCGGGCGATCTCGACTCGCCGCCGCTCGCCGCCGGACAGGCTCATGCCCAGGTTGTCGCGAATGTGATCGACGTGGAAATCGCCGAGCAACTGCTCCAGCCGCTCACGGCGCCCGGCACGATCCAAGTCCTTGCGTGTCTCGAGAATGGCCATGATGTTGTCGGCAACGCTCAGCTTGCGGAAGATCGAGGCTTCCTGCGGCAGATAGCCGATGCCGGCTCGCGCCCGGTCGTGCATCGGTGCGCGGCTGAGATCCATGTCGTCGATATGGACGCTGCCGGCATCGGATTTGACCAAGCCGACGATCATGTAGAAGGAGGTGGTCTTGCCGGCGCCATTCGGCCCCAGCAGACCGACGATGCTGCCTTGTCGCAGCGTCAGGCTGAAGTCGTGGACGACTCGGCGTCCCTTGTAGCTCTTGGCAAGGTTGGCGGCCGTTAGCGTTTTCATGAATACGATCCTTGTGGCTGCGCGCCGGGTATGGTGTCGGCGATCACGCCCCACGCGACGGCTCGAGGCCGTGCCGGGTCAGGGTTTGATCGTTACTGGGACGAGTCACGCGGTGTGAGGGTCATGCGGACTCGGCCGTCGCCGTTCCCGTCGCCATTCTGGGCGGAACGGGCCTGGACGCGTCGCGAGTCGAGATAGTACTCGACATAGGCGCCGTCGAAGGTGTCGCCGGCCTGGTGAAGTTCAGCATTGCCGATCAGTTCCACGCGTCGCTGGGCCGCGTGATAGACCACGGTATCGCCCCAGCCCTTGACGATCTCCTGGTCGGGGGACGGCTTCTGTTCGAGGTAGGCGCGCTCGCCGCCGCCGCCCTTGGCGGTGACCAGGCTGACCTGGCCGTTGTTGCCGCGCTGGATGTCGACGCGTGCGGCCTTGAGGTGCATGCTGCCTTGCTGCAGGTCGACGCCACCCGTATAGACGGCAGTGCCCTGGCGGTCGTCCAGCTCGAGTTGATCGGCGGCGATCTCGATCGGTGCACTGGCATCGCTTTCCAGCGCGACGGTGGGAAAACTGGTGAAACCCAGCGCGGTCAGCACCAGGAGTTGGCCGATTTCTCGCCTCATGATCCTTGATCCTCAGATTGCTGTGGCAGGCGCCCCTGCACGTTGTCGGTCAAGCGCATACGATCTTCGTCGATCCAGGCATCGAAGCGATTTCCGCGCATGGTCTGGTTATGCTGACGCAACACGGAGGGCGTGTCACTCCAGGCATGGGCCTCGCGGTTGTCGTAGTGCAGCGTCTGTGTTTCCAGGCTCCACGCCTGCTCCGGCTGAATCAGGCGGGCATCGCCCTGGAGTGTCAGTTGCTCTCCGTTGCGGCTCAGTTGCCCCGTCTGGCTGGTCACCTGCCACTGGCGTTGCTGGTCGTCGGTCAGGTAACCGTGGGGCGCCTCGGTGCGGATGATGTCGTCGGAGGGCGTGTGCACCAGGCGTGGCGTTTCCAGCCGCTGATAGGCACGCCCCCGTTCGTCGAAGCGCGTCATGCTGGCGTCCTCGAGATAGTAGTCGGGCTCGCCAACCGTGTTGCCGATGACGGGCTCCTGACCGTTCTCGCCGCGCTGGTCAAGGTAGGTCAGGCCGCCCCCCAGGACCAGCAACAGCACCAGCAGGCCGAGGCGGCGCCACCAGGGAGACTGGAATCTGACTGTCTTGGCCACGTTATCTCCTCGTGGTGAGTGTGAATGTGGTGATCGGGGGGGCCCGTCAGCGGTTGGCATGGGCTGGAATCCCGGTGGAACCGGCACCGGGCAGGGCCTCAAATGACGCCGCTTCGCAGCAGGTCGTGCATATGCAGGGCGCCGACGGGGGCACCGTTCTCGACCACCGCCAGGGCGGTAATCCGGTTGTCCTCCATGATCCTCACGGCCTCCGCCGCCAGCATGCCGGGCGAGGCCGTCTTGCCGCCACGGGTCATGACGTCGTCCACGCGCAGTAGCGCGAAATCGCCGCGCTGATCGAGGGTCCGGCGTAAGTCGCCATCGGTATAGACACCGACCAGCATGCCGCGTTCATCGACGACGCAGGTGAAGCCCATCCCCTTGAGGGTCATCTCCAGCAGCGCCTCCCGCAATGGGCTGCCGGTCGGTACGCTGGGGAGGCGGTGGCCCTCGTGCATGAGATCCGCGACGCGCAGCAGCAGCCGTTTTCCGAGGGTGCCGCCAGGGTGCGACAGCGCGAAGTCCTCGGCGCTGAATCCCCGCGCTTCCAGCAGCGCCAACGCCAAGGCATCTCCCATCGCCAGTGCGGCAGTGGTGGAGGAGGTCGGTGCCAGGTCGTGGGGGCAGGCCTCGCGAGAGACGCCGACATCGATATGGACATCGCTGTAGCGTGCCAGCGTGGAGCCGGGTCGACCAGTGAGGCTGACCAGCGGCGCGCCGAGACGCTTGAACAGCGGAAGCAGGTCGGTGATTTCCTGGGTCTCGCCCGAGTTGGAGAGCGCAATGACGACATCGTCGACGGTGATCATGCCGAGATCGCCGTGGCTGGCTTCGCCCGGGTGGACGTAGAACGAGGGCGAGCCGGTGCTGGCGAAGGTCGCTGCCAGCTTGCGAGCGATGTGCCCCGACTTGCCCATCCCGGTGACGATCAGCCGGCCTCGGCAGGCGAGAAGCAGCTTGCAGGCCTCATCAAAGCATTCGTCGAGCTTCGTCACGAGCTCCCCGATGGCTTGTTGTTCCAGGGTCAACGTGCGCCTGGCGCTGGCGCGGAAATCTAGCGCGGCGATGTCGCTCATGGTCTCGGCAAAGGCTCCCCGGTGGTGGTGAATGAGACGGAGAAGTCGTCCATGGCCTCGGAATCCGTCTGGCCGCTGGTGGGCGTCGTATGTCCAAACGCCTGCAGTGGCGGCAGTATACCTTTGATCGATCGGTGATTCGTCCCTCCTGCGCGAGTGATTTCCACCGCTCGAGAGTGATTGCTGGTCGCTGACGTCAAGGTTAGGATACAATGTTCGATAATTGATCTCATTAGCTTGGTGGATGCTGCATGGACGATCCGATTATGGTCGAGGTCAAGGATCTGCACTTCTCTCGCGGCAACACCGACATCTTCCGCGGTGTCGATCTGCAGATTCCGCTCGGCAAGATTACCGCCATCATGGGGCCCAGCGGGACCGGCAAGACGACCCTGTTGAAACTGATCGGCGGCCAACTGGCACCGGATCGCGGCCAGATTCTCATCGGCGGCCAGGACGTACACAGGCTGTCCCGGCGCTCGCTCTTCAAGCTGCGTCGTCGAATGGGCATGCTGTTTCAGAGCGGCGCGCTTTTCTCGGACCTCGACGTTTTCGAGAATGTCGCCTTTCCGCTGCGCATCCATACCGAACTCCCGAATGCGATGATCCGCGACATCGTGCTGATGAAGCTACAGGCGGTGGGTTTGCGTGGAGCCAGACATCTGATGCCCTCGGAATTGTCCGGCGGGATGGCGAGACGTGTGGCACTGGCGCGGGCGGTGGCGCTGGATCCGGACCTGGTGCTCTACGACGAACCGTTCGTGGGGCAGGACCCGATCTCGATGGGTGTGCTGGTGCAGTTGATCAAGAAGGTCAACCTGGCGCTGGGGCTGACGGCTATCGTGGTCTCTCACGATATCAAGGAGACGCTGTCGATCGCGGATTACGTCTATATCATCGCAGATGGGCGAGTCATGGCGCATGGCACGCCGCAGACGCTGGACGTCAACGACGACGCTCACGTGAAGCAGTTCGTGCATGGCGAGCCCGATGGTCCGGTGCCGTTCCACTATCCGGCGCCGGACTTCTTCGATGACATCCTGGCGCCGGCGGGACAGTTCTCATGACGCGATATCTCACGGCGCTGGGCCGCGCCACGCTCGATACCTTGAGCTCAATAGGAAGGGCGGGCCTGTTCCTGGTCCAGTCGATCATTTGCCTGCCGTCTCGCGAGGGATTCCACCTCTGGCTTCGTCAGATGCACTTCGTCGGCGTGATGTCGGTGGCGATCGTCCTGGTGTCAGGGCTGTTCATCGGCATGGTGCTGGCGCTGCAGGGGTTCACCATCCTGGTCGGGTTCGGCGCCGACGAGGCGCTGGGCCAGATGGTGGCACTCTCCCTCGTCCGCGAGCTGGCGCCGGTCGTGGCGGCATTGCTGTTTGCCGGGCGTGCCGGCTCGGCGCTGACCGCCGAGATCGGCCTGATGAAAGCGACCGAGCAGCTCACCAGTATGGAGATGATCGGTGTCGATCCGCTACGCCGGATCGTCGCGCCCCGGCTCTGGGCCGGCTTCGTCTCGCTGCCGATACTGACGGTGATCTTCGGCGTGGTCGGTATCTGGGGTGGCTACCTGGTCGGTGTCGAATGGCTCGGCGTCTACGCCGGCTCCTACTGGAGCAACATGCAGGACAGCGTCAATTTCGTCGACGATGTGCTCAACGGCATGGTCAAGAGTCTGGTGTTCGGGCTGGTCGTGACCTGGATTGCGGTATTCCAGGGTTATGATCTGATCCCCACCTCGGAAGGTATTTCGCGCGCGACCACCCGGACGGTGGTCTACGCCTCGTTGGCGGTATTGGGCCTTGATTTCGTGCTCACCGCGCTGATGTTTGGAGATCTCGGATGAAGCGCAACAGCTGGTTGGAACTGGGCGTCGGCATTTTCATGCTGGCAGGCATTCTCGGTCTGGTGTTCCTCGGGCTTCGGGTGAGCGGGCTGGGGGTGGGCGTTCCCAGTAACACTTTCACGTTGACTGCGAATTTTGCCAACATCGGCGGGCTACGTCCCCAGGCCAAGGTCACCATGTCCGGGGTGCGCGTGGGGCAGGTGACCGACATCCAGCTCGATCCCAAGTGGTTCGATGCCAAGGTCACCATGGAGCTGGACTCGAAGTACGATGGCAAGCTCTCCGATGACACCACGGCGGCGATCCTGACGTCCGGCCTGCTGGGCGAGCAGTATATCGGTCTGACCGTGGGGGGCGCGCCCGACATGCTCCATGACGGTGACGTGATTCACGATACCCAGCAGGCACTGGTGCTGGAGGATCTCATTCAGCAGTTCGTGTCGAACATGGCCAAGTAAGCCGGAAGAACGTAATCGCAGACAAGGAGTCGATGATGAACATGACCTTCGCAAGCAATACCTCGAGGGCTCCGGGGCGAGATACCGGGATGCGCGGTATCTGGATGATGGCGCTGACGATCGTCGCGGTGTGCCTGGCGAGCATTGCTACCCCGGCCCAGGCCCAGCAGTCGCCGACCCAGGTGATCCAGCAGAGTGTCGACTCCCTGATGTCCGAGCTCGAGGGCAAAAAGGACTACTACGCCCAGCATGAGGGTGAGCTGGCCAAGCTCGTCGACACCAACATGGCGGAAGTGGCCGATTTCCGTTACATCGGCGCCAGTGTGATGGGGCGTTATTTCCGCGCCGCAACGCCGGAGCAGCGTTCACGGTTCGTCACGGTGTTCCGCAAGACCCTGATCGACACCTACGCCAAGGGGCTGGTCACCTTCGATTATCAGACACTGCGCGTGAAGGATAGCGAAAACGCGGGCCGTTACGACGATCAGGCCTCGGTGCCCATGGAGGTGGTTTCCACCAGTGGCCAGACCTATCCGGTCGACTTCACGCTGCGTCAGAGCGACGGCCAGTGGAAGGTGATCAACGTCATCGTCAATGGCATCAATCTGGGGCTGACCTTCCGCAACCAGTTCGATCAGGCGATGCGCGACAATAATCGAGACATCGATACCGTGATCGACAACTGGGCGCCGGCCGTCGGGACCGATGAGCTGGAGCAGGGCGGCGACGCGTGAGCGTCCTGCTGGAGCGCGCGGACGCCACGCTCGAGGTCGTCGACGGTAATGCGCTGACGATCCGCGGCGAAGCGGATTTCGACAGTGCCGGCCCGCTTGCACAGGCGGGTCGGCACTGGCTGGCGGAACTGCCGGCCCAAGCCGAGGTCTCCTTCGACCTGACGGGCGTGCAGGTGGCCAGCAGCGCCGTTCTCAGCGTGCTGTTGGTCTGGATGCGAAGCGTCAACCGGCACTCATTGAACCTCAGCCGCGTGGCGCTCTCCCTGCCGCTGCAGCGGCTGGTGGACATCACCGAACTGGGGCCGCTGCTGGCGACCACTGAAACGGCCTGTGTCGAGCCGGCCCCGGCGCGGCACTGAACCCTCGAGGCGTCTCGCCGGCCGCGATCGACTTGCGACGTTTTTGCCCATCGCCAAGATCGCCAAGACGGGGCGCTTTCCGCTACCATGTGGCGCTTTCCCTGCGCATCCTGCGCAGTAGTCACAAGGGAGCCCGATGTCATGCAACCCAGCGATGTCAAAAGCCGCCTCGAGAATCAGATCGGCGGCTGCGAATTCCATATTCAGGGCGAAGGCTGCAACTTCCAGGTGATCGCCGTGGGTGACGTCTTCGATGGCATGAGCCCGGTCAAGCGTCAGCAACTGATCTACGGCGCGCTGTCGGACGAGATCGCCTCCGGCGCGCTCCACGCCATCACCATCAAGACGTTCACTCCCGCCCAATGGGAGTCGGCCCCGGAAAACCTCGGTGCCTGAGCGCCTGTCCGGCCTACCCGGCTGGTCATCTCTCTCGATTCTATAGCGAACCTTCATGGACAAGCTGATCATTACCGGTAACGGGCCGCTGGACGGCGAAGTCTGGGCCAGTGGTGCCAAGAACTCGGCGCTGCCGATACTGGCGGCGACACTGCTCGCCGATGAACCCGTCACCATCGGAAACCTGCCGCATCTTCAGGACATCACCACGACACTCGAGTTGCTCGGTCGCATGGGCATCGAGCCGGTCATGGGCGAGAAAATGAGCATCCAGATCGATGGCTCGCAGGTGCGCGATTGTCATGCTCCCTACGAGCTGGTCAAGAAGATGCGCGCCTCGATCCTGGTGCTCGGGCCGCTGCTGGCCCACTTCGGCAAGGCCGACGTGTCGCTGCCCGGCGGCTGTGCCATCGGCTCCCGGCCGGTCGATCTGCACATCCGTGGACTCGAGGCGATGGGCGCGGAGATCACTGTCGAGGGGGGCTACATTCGCGCCCGCGTCGATGGTCGTCTCAAGGGCGCCACGATCTTCTTCGACACCGTGACGGTGACCGGTACCGAAAACCTGCTGATGGCCGCCACGCTGGCCGAAGGGACCACGGTGCTGGAGAACGCCGCCCGCGAGCCGGAAGTCGTCGATCTGGCCGAGTGCCTGATCGCCATGGGCGCCGATATCCGCGGCCAGGGGAGCGATACCATCACGGTGGAAGGCGTCGAGCGTCTGCATGGTTGTCACTACGACGTGATGCCGGACCGCATCGAAACCGGCACCTTCCTGGTCGCTGCCGCTGCCACTGGCGGGCGCGTGCGGGTGCGCAAGACGCGGGCCGACATCATGGAGGCGGTGCTGGCCAAGCTCGAGGAGGCCGGCGCCACCCTGACCACCGGAGATGACTGGATCGAGCTCGACATGGGGGGGCGCCGGCCAAAGGCCGTGAATCTGCGCACCGCGCCGTACCCGGCCTTTCCCACGGACATGCAGGCCCAGTTCGTGGCGTTGAATGCGGTGGCCGAGGGTACCGGCACGGTCGTCGAGACCATCTTCGAAAACCGCTTCATGCACGTGCAGGAACTCAATCGAATGGGCGCGCACATCGCCCTCGAGGGGAACACCGCCGTGGTGACTGGCGTCGAGAAACTGTCCGGCGCGCCGGTGATGGCGACCGATCTGCGGGCGTCGGCGAGCCTGGTGGTAGCGGCGATGGTAGCCCAGGGCGAGACGATGGTGGACCGGATCTACCATATCGATCGTGGCTATGAGTGTATCGAAGAGAAATTGCAGCTCCTGGGTGCGCGCATTCGCCGCGTGCCGGGTTAGGCGACGGTTAGAGAGAACATGAGCAATCAACTGATCCTGGCGCTATCCAAGGGCCGTATCCTCGAAGAGACCTTGCCACTGCTGGCGGACGCGGGCATCACGCCGGCGGACGATTTTGGCAAAAGTCGCAAGCTGCTGTTCGATACCAATCTGCCCGACGTCAAGCTGGTGGTCATCCGGGCGGTGGACGTGCCGACCTATGTTCAACTGGGGGCAGCCGATCTCGGTGTCGCTGGCAAGGACGTACTGCTCGAGCACGGCGCCGAGGGGCTTTACGAGCCACTCGACCTGGGGATTTCGCGCTGCCGGCTGATGACGGCGGGTATCGTGGGCGCCCAGCCCGCGCGAGCCAGGCGCCGTGTGGCGACCAAGTTCGTCAACGTGGCGCGCCGTTACTACGCGGAGCAGGGCATCCAGGCCGAGGTGATCAAGCTGTACGGCGCGATGGAGCTGGCGCCGCTGATGAACCTGGCCGACGAGATCGTCGATATCGTCGACACTGGCAACACCCTGCGCGCCAACGGCATGGAGCCTCGCGAGCTGATCGAGAACATCAGCACCAGGTTGGTGGTCAACAAGGCGTCGATGACGATGAAGCACGAGCGACTCAAGCCGCTGATCGAGCGTCTGCGTCACGCGGTGAGCGTGCGGACCGCCGCTTGAGCCGCGGCTCCGTGAGTGGGCCAGGGGCCGCATGAACACTGTCGGCGGCGTCACGGTCGCGATCGCACGTAGAGAGAACCAATGATGAGCCAAACGACTACCATTGCCCGCCTCGCCACGCGGGACGCTGACTTCAACGCACGCCTCGACGCTCTGCTGGCCTGGGAAGGGGTTTCCGACCAGGAGATATCGGCCCGCGTCGCGGAGATCATCGATGCCGTTCGTCGACGCGGCGATGCGGCGTTGATCGAATATACCAATCGCTTCGACCGGCTCGCCGCCACGGCCATGTCCGAACTGACGATCGGGGCCGAGCGTCTGGAGGCAGCGTTCGCATCGATCCCTGCGGCCCAGCGCGAGGCACTGCAACATGCGGCGGAGCGCATTCGGATCTATCACGCGCGCCAGAAGCCGGAATCCTGGCAGTACCATGAGCCGGACGGCACCATGCTGGGCCAGAAAGTGTCGGCGCTCGATCGCGTCGGCATCTATGTGCCGGGCGGCAAGGCGGCCTATCCCTCCTCGGTGCTGATGAACGCGCTGCCGGCCCATGTGGCCGGTGTGCGCGAGATCGTGATGGTCGTGCCGACGCCGGACGGCGTGGTCAATGAACTGGTGCTGGCCGCTGCCCATCTCGCCGGCGTCGACCGCGTCTTCACGCTGGGCGGCGCCCAGGCCGTTGCCGCCTTGGCTTACGGTACCGAGAGCGTACCCAGGGTCGACAAGATCGTCGGCCCCGGCAACATCTACGTGGCGACCGCCAAGCGGGCCGTCTTCGGTCAGGTCGGCATCGACATGATCGCAGGACCCTCCGAGATACTGGTGGTCTCCGACGCCGGTACCGATCCGGATTGGCTAGCGATGGACCTGTTTTCCCAGGCCGAGCACGACGAAGATGCCCAGGCCATTCTGGTGGCCTGGGATGCCGGGCATCTCGAGGCTGTCCTGGCTTCCATCGAGCGGCTGCTGCCGACCATGGAGCGGGAAGCGATCATTCGCGAGTCGCTGGCAAGGCGGGGGGCGCTGATCCTCTGTGAAGGGCCGGAACAGGCGGTCGAGCTGATCAACCGCATCGCGCCCGAACACCTCGAGCTTTCCGTGGAGTCACCCCAGGCAATGGTGGAGGGCGTGCGTCACGCTGGTGCCATCTTCATGGGGCGCCACACGGCGGAGGTGCTCGGTGACTACTGCGCCGGCCCCAACCATGTGCTGCCGACCTCCGGCACGGCGCGTTTCTCATCCCCGCTGGGTGTCTACGACTTCCAGAAGCGCTCGTCGCTGATCCAGTGTTCTCCGGCGGGGGCCGACACGCTGGGGCGGACCGCCTCGGTGCTGGCGCGGGGCGAGTCCTTGACGGCTCACGCCCGCTCGGCGGAGAACCGCCTCAAGCGCTGAAGATCTGGCCCAGGATCAGGTGTGTGGAGAGACCAAGATCGCCGCCCTTCGGGCGGCGATCCTCGTTGGATGGCAGCTAGCGGGCGCCGGAACCGCCATCGGTACCGGGCGTCTCGGGTGCCTCAGAGCCCCGGGTGGCCTGGGCCCTTCTGGTTGCGTCGTCGTTGCCCTGGGTCGGCGGCGGACGCTCGCCGACCTTCAACGTCACCTGGCGTTTCTCGCCTCCTCGCACGATGGTCAATGGCAGCTCCGTGCCGGGGGGGATCTCGGCGATATCCACCTGGGTCTCCCGCGGATCGAGAATCGGCTTGCCGTCGATGGCGAGCAGGATGTCTCCGGGGCGCAGCCCGGCCTCGTCGCCGGGCCCGCCGGAGACGACGTTGGCCACGATGACGCCGCTCAGGGTCTTGAGGCCGAACGACGACGCCAGGTCCGGCGTCATCTGCTGAGCGTCGATCCCCAGCCAGCCCCGGATGACGCGGCCCTGGGTCACGATATCGTTCAGAATGCTGCGTGCCAGATTGGCAGGTATCGCGAAACCGATGCCCTGGGAGCCGCCGGAGCGGGAGAATATCGCCGTATTGATGCCGATCAGCGAGCCGTTGGTGTCCACCAGCGCGCCCCCGGAGTTGCCTGGGTTGATCGCGGCATCGGTCTGAATGAAGTCCTCGTAGCGGCTGAGGCCGAGATGATCGCGCCCGGTCGCGCTGATGATCCCCATGGTCACCGTCTGGCCGACCCCGAAGGGATTGCCGATGGCCAGGGTGACATCGCCAATGGCGATCTTTTCCGAATCGCTCAGCTTGATGACCGGCAGGTCGTCGAGGTCGATCTTGAGGACCGCCAGATCGCTGTCGGGATCGGTGCCGATCACCTGGGCGATGGCCTCACGGCCGTCGCGGAGGGCCACCTGGATCTCGTCCGCATCGTTGATGACGTGATTGTTGGTCAGGATATAACCCTCTTCGCTGACCACGACCCCCGAACCCAGGCTCGATAGCATGCGCTGGCGTTGCGGCACGTTCTTGCCATAGAACTGGCGGAAGAACGGGTCCGACATCAGCGGATGCTGGCCGGTGTCGACGACGCGCGACGAGTAGACGTTGACGACGGCCGGAGCGGCGCGATTGACGGCTTGGGAGTAGCTGACGGGCCCGGCCTGGCGATTGAGCGATGGCGCATCGATGACACCGGGCGGGGCGCGTTCCGAGGTGGCGGATTTGACGCTTGTCGTACCGGCTGGCGTATTGCTGGCGGTGCGGTCTCGACCCAGCAGCGACGGGAAGGCGTAGAGCAGGACGACGGCGATCAGAATGCCGCATAGGGCGGGCCACAGATAGGCGGCTAGGTGGCGGCGCATGTGCTGGGTCCTTAGACTGAAAATCAGAGCGACTTCGCCACATCGGGCAGCGCTGCAGTGATCGAGGCGGCCGCGGCTACGCCGAGGGAGCCGAAGCAGGATCGATGGAAGTACGATGCGCTCGATGACGCGGTGCGCGGTGTTTGGCACGATGGCGGTACGGACCGAAAGTGTAACATTCACCAAGGCTTTGCGCTGGGAGACAGTATGATTTCGCGGCAGATTCTCCTGGAGGCGATCGATACGGAGCTGAGTATCGACGCGTTCAAGGATTACACCGTCAATGGATTGCAGGTCGAGGGGCGGGACCGGATCGAGCGTGTCCTTACCGGTGTGACGGCGTGCCAGGCGTTACTCGACGAGGCGGTGGCCTGGAACGCCGATGCCGTGCTGGTCCATCACGGCTATTTCTGGAAAAACGAGCCGGTCAGCATAACCGGCATGAAACATCGGCGGCTGGCTACCTTGTTGAAGAACGACATCAACCTGCTGGCTTACCACCTGCCGCTGGACGCCCATGTCTCGATGGGCAACAACGCCTGCCTGGGGCGGCGTCTGGGGTTCGAGGTGGAACGCTGTCTCGATGGTGAGCTGGGGCGGGGGTTGCTGTGGATGGGCGTGCCGCAAGTCGAGCTGGACAGTCGGGCCCTGGCGGGGCTCGTCGAGCGGACTCTGGATCGGACGCCGACCCTGATAGAGGGGCACTCCGGCATCATACGACGGGTCGCCTGGTGCACGGGAGGCGCTCAGGACATGTTGCCCATGGCCGCCGAGGCGGGCGCCGATGCCTTCATCTCCGGTGAAATCTCCGAGCGCACCACGCACATGGCGAGAGAGATGGGGGTGACCTATCTGGCGGCAGGCCACCATGCCACCGAGCGCGAGGGTGTTCAGGCGCTCGGTAACTGGTTGGCGGGACGTTTCGGTATCGAACACCGGTTCATGGACATCGACAATCCGGCTTGAGGCGGGGCTTGCAGCCGCCGGAACCCCGTGGGATCCGGCGGATCTTCGGTCATTCAGTAGCGGGGAGGCTGCGGAGCGGTGTCCTGCTGTTCCGTGGTTCTGCGTTGCCGGATACCATAATCCTCTGCCAGCGTGCCGCCGGTACCGTCGGCATAGTCGCGTGGCACCTGGGGCAGGTCGATCTCTTCGGCCTCTTCCTGGTTGCCATGCAGCCGACGTTTCAGCTTGAGGTCATCGACCAGCTTGTCCGCACCCTGGATCAGGTGCTGTTCGAGGTCGTGGCTCTGGCGCTGAATGCTGGAGGCCAGGTCGGCGACTTTGGCGAAGTGGTCGTTCAGTGCATCCTTGACCTGATTGAGCTCCAGTTCCGTCTCGGCCAGACGCTGACGCACTTTCTGGTTGCGGGCGACATTGGCGTTCAGCAGATGGTAACAAAGGGCGCCGATACCGATGCCCGCCAGGAAGCAGGCGATTGCCAGGATCCAGTCGATATTGCTTTCGTTCACAGTGCGCTCCTCGTCGTCGTGCCCGGCACGACCTGTCTCAAAGACCCTTGCGTAAGGTCGGTGCGGTGCCATTATATCGACCCGCTCGGCTCTCGGGTCAAACCTTGCCTGTCTCCCCGGCACTGTCAAGACTTTCGTCGGAGAGTATAATCCCGCCACTTGTTTCGAACCGAGGTCACGATACCGCCATGAGTTCATCCCAAGCCGCGACGTCCCATCAAGGCACCATGACGCCAATGTCGCGCTATCGCGCGGATCTGGAGCGCGATGACTTCAGTTACGACGCGGCGCAGGAAAATGCCGTCAAGCATCTGCAGCGCCTGTACGACGATCTGCAGCGGATTCCGGCGCCCAAGCCCGTCGCTCCCGGCGAGTCCAAGCTCTCGAAGGTGGCGGGGCTGTTCGGCAAGCGCAAGGCGGCCGAACCCGAGGCGCCCGCCAAACCTTCGGTCATGGGGCTCTACTTCTGGGGCGGCGTTGGCCGTGGCAAGACCTACCTGGTCGACGTGTTCTACGAGTCGTTGCCGTTCGAGCGCAAGATGCGCACGCATTTCAACCGCTTCATGCAGCGAGTGCATCGAGAACTCGAGATCCACAAGGGGGAGAAGAACCCGTTGACCCAGATCGCGGCCACCTTTGCCAGCGAGGCTCGGGTCATCTGCTTCGACGAGTTCTACGTCAAGGACATCACCGATGCGATGATCCTCGGCAACTTGATGGAGGCCTTGTTCGCCCAGGGCGTCGTTCTGGTGGCGACCTCCAATATCGTGCCGGACGATCTCTACAAGGACGGCTTGCAGCGGGCGCGCTTCTTGCCGGCGATCGATCTGCTCAAGCGTCATTGCGAAGTGGTCAACGTCGATTCCGGGGTGGATTACCGCCTTCGTGCCCTGGAGCAGGTGGAGATATTCCATTCGCCGCTCGACGCCGAGGCCGAACAACTGCTGGCGAAGAGTTTCCGCTCGGTCGCCGGCAGCGAAGGGCGAGAGAATGCCACGCTCGCGATCAACCACCGGGAGCTGAAGGCCCGTCGTCTGCACGAGGGCGTGGTTTGGTTCGATTTCAAGGTGCTCTGCGATGGGCCCCGCAGCCAGAACGACTATATCGAGCTGTCGCGGGAGTTTCATACCGTGCTGGTTTCCGACGTGCCGCGCATGGGGGCGGGTACCGACGATCAGGCGCGGCGGTTCATCAGCATGGTCGACGAGTTCTATGATCGCGCGGTCAAGCTGCTGCTCTCCGCCGAGACCGAGGTCGAGTCGCTCTATACCGGGGGCAATCTGAGCTTCGAGTTCGAGCGCACGCTGTCGCGCCTTCAGGAGATGCAGTCGCGGGACTACCTGGCGCTGGCGCACAAGCCCTGACCGGCGCGCACCGCGAGCGAGTGCCAATGTCACGATGATACTGGTCTTTCCTCGCACATTGTGCTCGTGTACAATGCGCGCTCTTCGATCCGTTGCCCTCCTGTCGGTAGTCGTTAATCGGCTTTCGATCGTGGTGGCAACCCAAGAAAAATAGGGATGGCCGAGAAGCCTTTGCTTCGACGCCCAAATACGCTTATTTGGTGAAACACTCATGAAGACGTTCAGTGCCAAGCCGCACACCGTGCAGCGCGACTGGTATGTCGTTGATGCCTCGGGCAAGACGCTCGGTCGTCTGGCGACGGAAATCGCTCGCCGCCTGCGTGGCAAACACAAGCCGGAATACACCCCGCACGTCGACACCGGCGATTACATCGTCGTCGTCAACGCCGAGAAGGTGCACGTCACTGGCAACAAGGCGCAAGCCAAGAACTACTACCGTCACACCGGTTACCCGGGCGGTCTGCGCACCATGTCGTTCGAGAAACTGATCGACCACGCGCCGGAACGCATCATCGAAGGTGCCGTCAAGGGCATGCTGCCCAAGGGGCCGCTGGGTCGTGCCATGCACGCCAAGCTCAAGGTGTATGCCGGTACCGAGCATCCGCACGCCGCGCAGCAGCCGCAAGAACTGAACATCTGAGGGTAACCGTCATGGCACAACAGTATTACGGCACCGGGCGTCGCAAGACTTCTACCGCTCGCGTGTTTCTCAAGCCGGGCACCGGCAAGATCACCGTCAACGACCGCGAGCTGGGTGAGTTCTTCGGTCGTGTCACCGCGCAGATGGTCGTGCGTCAGCCGCTGGAGCTGACCGAGACCACTGGCCAGTTCGACGTCTACGTCACGGTCAAGGGCGGCGGTGGCTCCGCTCAGGCCGGCGCGATTCGTCATGGCATCACGCGCGCGCTGATGGAGTACAACGAAGAGCTGCGTCGTCCGCTGCGTGCAGCGGGTTACGTCACCCGCGACGCTCGTGAAGTCGAGCGTAAGAAAGTGGGTCTGCGTAAAGCACGTCGTCGCCCGCAGTTCTCCAAGCGCTGATCCCACGGGGTTCGCGTCTGCGCAAAACGCCCGGCTTATCCAGTCGGGCGTTTTGCTGTTGGTACGTGGTGCAGGGGTGTTCTGGCTCTGCGTGGCGATGGTTGGCGCCCAGCGGGGTTGCCCGTCGTGTTACCATTGGTCGTTGAATTAATGCGAGGAAAGTTTCATGGGTGTAGTGGCCAAGCGATCGTCGATGATCTTTTACTCCGGTAGTGATGATCATTTCAGCCATCGCGTCAGAATCGTGCTGGCGGAAAAGGGCGTGGCCGTCGATATCCTGGACGTCTCGGCCGATGAACATAACGCCGAATTGGCCGATCTGAATCCGTACAACAGCGTGCCCACTCTGCTTGATCGTGACTTGGTGCTGTACGAATCCAAGGTCATGATGGAGTACCTGGATGAGCGTTTCCCGCATCCGCCTCTACTACCGGTCTATCCGGTGGCGCGTGCGCAAAGCCGTCTCTGGATGCATCGCATCGAACGCGAGTGGTGTCCGCTGGTCGAGCAGATTCAGCAGGGGCCCAAAAAGGATGCCGACAAGGCTCGTAAGGAATTGCGTGAGAGCCTGACCGGGATTTCACCAATTTTCGAAGACATGCCATATTTCATGAGTGAAGAGTTCACGCTGGTGGATTGTTGCATCGCGCCGATTCTCTGGCGTCTCCCGGCGCTGGGTGTCGAGCTGCCGGAAAAGCAGATCGCTCCGTTGATAAGCTACATGGAACGTGTCTTCGCGCGGGATGCCTTCAAGGTGGCGCTGTCCGAAACCGAACGTGAGATGCGTAGCTGAGGCGACGACGCCGCAAGCTGCCCGAGAGGAGTTGACATGCTGACTAGCCGTCCCTATCTGGCGAGAGCCCTTTATGAATGGCTGCTGGACAACGAGCAGACCCCCTATATCGTGGTGGATGCTGGGAAGCCCGATGTCCGGGTGCCGCAGCAGTTCGTGCAGAATGGTCAGATTGTACTGAACATCGCGCCGGCCGCCGTACGCGACTTGGCGATCGATAACGCGGCAGTCACCTTCGGGGCGCGCTTCAGCGGACAGCCGATGCAGGTCGTGGTGCCCATGGATGCCCTGATCGCGATCTACGCTCGTGAAAATGGCGTCGGCATGGTGTTTGGTCAGGAGCCGGTCATGCCGAGCTTCTCCAGTGAGGAGGAGGCGGCGCTGGAAGAAGAAGGGCGGCCGACGCTGGAGAGTGTCGAGAATCGCGCTGATGGCGATACCGCCGCATCATCGGAGCCGGCCGCGACCAAGGATGACGAGGCGTCCGGTCGTCCCGAGAAAGGCAAGCCATCCCTGCGCATCGTCAAGTAGCGGGGCTTGTTGCCCAGCGGGCCCTTCCGGGTGCCGTAGAGCCGCTGCCGAAGATCACTCGGCAGCGGCTTTTATGCGTCTGGAGGGTGGGTCAGTTGAGGTATTCGAAGACCTTGACGATGCGCTGGACGCCGCCCACGCCGGATGCGGCCGCAGTGGCTTCGCTAGCCTGCTGCTGAGTCACCAGCCCCATCATGTAGACCGTGCCGTTTTCGGTGATCACGCGAATCAGATTGGCATCGAGATCCTCATTGGCAACCAGGTTGGCCTTGATGCGCCCAGTGATCCAGGTGTCGGTCATGCGCTGACTGACCGGGGTGTTGGCGGACACCATCAACTCGTTGTGCACCTGCCGCACGCTCCGCACGTCGCGGGTGATCTCGGTGGCGCGCTGCTTGAGTTCGTCGCTCGGCACCTGGCCGGTCAGGAGTACGTTGCTGTTATAGCTGTCCACATTGATGTGGGCATCACCGTAGCGTGCGTCCGCCGCGTTGAGGGCATTGAAGATCTTGCTCTGGATGTTGCTGTCTTCGACCTTGGCGCCAGGGGTGCGCTCGGCGTAGTTCTCCTGCTGGCCGTCGGTGGCACATCCACCCAGTGTCAGCAGGCCGATCAGGCATGAGGAAACGATCAGGGTCTTCTTCATAAGGCTCACTCGTTGCTGCCAAAAAGCTGTTGGTCGATCAGATCACACAAACAGTGGATGACCAAGAGGTGGACCTCCTGAATGCGTGCGGTGGAAGTGGCGGGGACGCGAATCTCGCAATCCTCCTGCCCCAGCAGGGACGCCATGTCGCCACCGTCCCTTCCGGTCAGCGCGACGACGCTCATCTCGCGATCGTGCGCAGCTTGAATCGCCTGTACCACGTTAGCGGAGTTGCCGCTGGTGGAGATGGCCAGCAGGATGTCGCCCGGCTGGCCGAGGGCGCGAATCTGCTTCGAGAAGACATCGTTGTAGCTGTAGTCGTTGGCGATCGAGGTCAACGTCGAGGTGTCGGTGGTCAGTGCCAGTGCCGGCAGGCTGGGGCGTTCCCGTTCGAAGCGGTTGAGGAGCTCCGAGGAGAAATGCTGGCTGTCGCCGGCGCTGCCCCCGTTGCCGCATGCCAGGATCTTGCCCTCGCTGACCAGGCACTGGACCATCATCTGGCTGGCGACCTCGATGAAGGGCGGCAGGACCTCGCTGGCGTAAGTCTTGGTGTCGATGCTGGCGTTGAACAGGTCGAGTATGCGTGCTTGAAAATCCATGAGATGCCTATTGAGCGGTCAATATGCGTCGAAGGCGGCCCGAATCCAGTCGAATTCGAGTGCGGGCAGGCTTCCGGTCACGCCGACGACGTCGAAGCGGCAGGGGCATGATAGCCCGTGTGCATGAAGATAAAAACGCGCGGCCTTGATGATGCGCCGCTGCTTGGCGGGAGTGATCGTCTCGGCCGGGTGGCCATAATCGGACCTGCGGCGATGGCGAACCTCCACGAATACCAGATTGTCGCCGTCGCGCATGATGAGGTCGATCTCGCCACCTTTGGCATGCTGGTTGCTGGCGACCAGTGTCAGCCCCCGGACTTCGAGCCAGCGGGCAGCGGCCTGTTCGACCTGCTGCCCGAGTTGGCGTCGGTTACTGGGTGCCGTCATCGTCCGCGTCCAGCGCGAAACCGTTGAGGTCGGCGTTGGAGGCCTCCTGGCTTCCCTGCGACGGCCCGTTGTCTTCGGAAGTCGAGGGGGAGCGGGTTGGGGCGGATGCCGGCGCCGTCAGCAGGGGCTGCGGCGTGCCGGACTGGAACACCGCCCAGGGCAGCGTGCGCTGGATGCGGTCGTCGTCGCGCGCCTGCAGCGTACCCGTCGCGCCGAAAACCTGCGTGTTCGGCAGTGCCTGGATCAGCGGCAGGCGGCGTGCCAGCTCGTAGGCGTCGACACCCATGGCGTTGAGTTTGAGCAGGCCCGGATCGTTCTCGCCTGCCAGTTGCTGGTAGGTGGAGACGAACGGTAGCGCATCGGTTCCGCCCACGGCGGCATCCGGGATCATCCATGGGATATCGACGAACTGTACCCCGTCGAGATCGTGATCGGCGCGCGGCTGCGGAATGCCTTCATAGAGATGTGACGTGGCATACACCGGGAGGTCGCCGGCATAGTAGAAATCCAGTGTCGGTGGGACCTGGCGGGCGTAGCTGGGCAGGGCGAGCAGGAACAGCATGTCCATGCTCGAGGGGTCGCTGTTCAGGAGCTTGCGAACCGCAGTGGCGACGGAGCCCGAAGGATCGTAGCTGACCACCGACGCCACCGTCCCGCCTTCACCCTCCCAGTTGTTGCGAAACGCCGCCAGTACCCGTGAACCCCATTCGTTGTCGGGGATCATGATGCCCGCGCGCCGGCGTCCGTCGAGATGGGCGCGGTGAGCGACCTGGCGCGCTTCATCCTCAGCGGACAGGCCGTACTGGAACAGGTTGGTCGCCTGGTTCCGGGGGTGTTCGCCATAATTCAGTGCGAGGGTGGGTAGCGGAACGCTGCTGCGGGTTTCGAGTTCGCTGACCTTGTCCTTGTCGAGCGGGCCGATGACCGCCTGGGCGCCGCTCATGGTGGCCTGGGCATAGAGAGCGTCGATGTTCTGCTGGCTGGAGTCGACGAAGGTCAGGCGCGGGGTCCGCTCCCCCTGGTTTTGCGCATCGCTGGCGCGAGCCTCCAGGCCCTGGCGAATGGCCGATGCGATGTTGGCCAGCGGGCCGCTGTTCGGCAGGAACACGGCGATCTGGCTGATTTCATTGCCCTCGATCCGGCGTAGTGCCGACAGGTCCTGCGGGAGTCGCCGGTTGGCAGGATGGTCCGGGTAGCGGCTGCGCCACTGATCCAGGCGGTCGAACAAATTGGAGATGTCACCGCCGCTGGTGCGATAGAGTCGAGCGAGATCGACCCAGCCCTGGGTGATTGGATCGCCATTCGTCGCGACCAGGGCGTCGAGCGCCGTGGGACTCAGGCTCGAGAGGGGCTTCCAGATGTCGTCATTCAGCTCGTAGGGCGCGTTCTCGCGCTGCAGATCGATCAACAGCCGGGCCGAGGCCTCGGGTTCGCCGATCATGTTCAGCGCGAGGCCGCGGCGGTAGCGTAGCGTCTGGCGGTCCTCGGCGGAGAGATTGGCCTGGGTGTCGAGGATATCCGTTGCCCGGATCGCGCTCCAGCCATCCTCCTCGGCCAGCGCGCTGTCGGATAGCACTAGGGCCCAGCGGGTGCGCTGCGCGTCATCGAGCTGGGTGCTGTCGATCTGGCCGGCGATCTGGAGCGCCTGCGCCGTATCGCCCTGGCGTGCTAGGATATCCGCCGCCTCGAGCCGGGACGCGGCGGCCTGAGGGCCGCTCTGGCTGTTGGCCTGCTTCAGCAGCTCCTGCGCACTGGGGCCGCTGATGCCTTGCATCATGCTCTGGCCCGCACAGCCTGCCAGCATCAGGGTTGCCATCAGTGGCAGAAGAAGTCGCCGCAGCGCGTAACGCATAGTGTCATTCCCTTTACGTGTGAGTGGTCGCGCGCGATCGATAGCGATCCTGGATGCTCCGGTCGTGTATGGCCCGGTTTCGAAGCGCCGACCTGTTCCCGTTCCGCTGGAGGCTGCTGCGGCCCGGCGGCCGATGACCGCCCGCCGCCGCCTTGCGGAGGCTTCCTTGATGAGTTGAACACCGACGCCACCGCTGGCGGTCATCGATCTCTGAATGCACGTTAATCCGGATGGTACCGAATGAGCGAGACAAAGGAAGGCGTATTGTACGTGGTCGCCACGCCGATTGGGAATCTCGAGGATCTGAGCGCCAGGGCCGGACGCGTCCTGGCGGAGGTCGATGCGATTGCCGCTGAAGACACGCGTCACACCCAGCGTCTGCTTCGGCATCTGGGTATCGATCGTCCGCTGATTTCGTTGCACGAGCACAACGAGGCGGCTCGCGTGGAGCAACTGCGAAGGCGGCTTCTCCACGGCGAGCAACTGGCGCTGGTGAGCGACGCCGGGACACCGCTGATCTCCGATCCCGGGTTCGTGCTGGTCAGGGAGCTTCGTCGTTCGGGCTGCCGGGTGGTGCCGGTCCCCGGTCCCTGCGCGCTGGTTGCCGCGCTGAGCGCTGCCGGTCTGCCCACGGACAGGTTCACCTTCGAGGGGTTTCTGCCGGCCAAGTCCGGGGCGCGCCGGAAGCGGCTGGAGGCGGGTGTCTGGCGGGAAGAGACGCGTGTGTTCTACGAGTCCCCTCACCGGATTCGCGATCTGCTGGATGATCTTGCCGTGGTGGCCGGGGAGCGTCAGGTGGTGTTGGCGCGAGAGCTGACCAAGACCTTCGAGACCCTGCTGGAAGGGTCGGCCAGCGAGTTGCTGGCGATCATGGATGCCGATCCCGACCAAGCGAGGGGCGAGTTCGTAGTGATGCTGGCGGGGGCGCCACCGAAGGAGGGGGCCGCCGATGACGCCGAGGGCGAGGGCCTGCTTCGCGCATTGCTGGCAGAAGAAGTGGCGGTCAAGAGTGCGGCGGCGATCGCCGTCAGGTTGCTGGGTGGACGGCGCAAGCACTGGTATCAGATGGCGCTGTCGATCAAGTCGGAGGCTTGAGCCAGTGCCTTCCCGCTACCGGATTCGAGGCGCGATCGCGTTGTCGCCGGCTTCGAACCGATGTCGGTGTCTGGAGACGGTTTGCCGGGGGTGACAAAAGCTTTTGCCCAACGCGTCAATGCTGTCTTGAGAGGGTCCCGGGGGGCTGTTATTCTTGCGCGCTTGGGAGTCGGCCAGACAGTCGCCGCCGGCATGTCCGGGGGAGGAAAGTCCGGGCTCCATAGGGCGAGGTGCCAGGTAACGCCTGGGCGGCGCAAGCCGACGGCTAGTGCAGCAGAGAGTAGACCGCCTAAGCAGCGATTCGCTGCCGGTAAGGGTGAAAGGGTGCGGTAAGAGCGCACCGCGCGCCTGGCAACAGTGCGTGGCATGGTAAACCCCACCTGGAGCAAGACCAAATAGGGATCCTTTGGCGCGGCCCGCGCTGGATCCGGGTAGGTTGCTCGAGAAACGTGGCGACGCGTTTCCTAGATGAATGACTGTCTTAGACAGAACCCGGCTTATCGGCCGACTCCCTCTCCGATTCTTTGCCGTTCAACACCGAGACACGCATGCTGCACCGCGACAAGGCTCCACAGGCACCCCAGGGCGGTGCGGCGAATCGTTCCGACTTTCGCCACACCAGCGTGTTGCTCGACGGGGCGGTGGACGCACTCGTGCAGTCGTCCTCCGGCGTCTATCTCGATGGCACCTTCGGGCGCGGCGGGCACTCGCGGGCGATTCTCTCGCGGCTCGATGACCAAGGGCGGCTGATCGCGATCGACCGCGATCCCGCCGCGCTGGCCGTCGCGGCCGAAATCGACGACCCGCGTCTGACGGTGTGTCGTGGCGTGTTCGCCGAACTGGACAGGCATGCCGAGGCGTGCGGCGTTCCTGGCCAGTTGAACGGTATCCTGCTCGATGTCGGCGTCTCTTCTCCCCAACTGGATGATCCCGAGCGCGGATTCAGCTTTCTGCGTGACGGGCCGCTGGATATGCGCATGGATCCGACATCGGGAATCGGCGCGGCCGAGTGGATTGCGCGTACCGGCGATCAGGAGATGGCGCGGGTCTTCAAGACCTACGGCGAAGAGCGTTTCGCCAAGCGAATCGCGCGCGCCATTGGCGCCGCGCGTCAGGAAACGCCGATCGTCGGCACCCATCAGTTGGCCGAAATCGTCAAGGCAGCCCATCCCGCCTGGGAGAAGGGGAAGCACCCCGCGACCCGCGTGTTCCAGGCCATTCGCATTCATCTCAACGACGAGCTGGGGCAGTTGGCCCGCGCGCTGGATGTCGCCCTAGAGTCATTGACGGTGGGAGGTCGGCTGGTCGTCATCAGTTTCCATTCGCTGGAGGATCGGCTGGTCAAGCGCTTCATCCGGGATCAGTCGAGGGGCGATACGCATTTGCCCCGCGGCATGCCGGTACGCGAGGATCAACTTCACAAGCGGCTCAAGCCGGTAGGCAAGGCGATGCGTGCCAGCGATAGCGAGGTCGACGCCAATCCGCGCGCGCGCAGTGCCGTCATGCGCGTCGCCGAGAAGCTGGAATAGGGAGCAACATGGCCGTTCAAGGACGACGCAGTGGGTTGGGAGTGGGCAACTGGCCATTCGCTCGACGCCTGGACCTGCGTTCCGCTTTGCTGGGCATGGTCATCATCGCGCTGCTGATAACGGCGCTGGCCATCATCAGTACCTCTCACCTGACCCGGGTCCAGTACGCGCGGTTGCAGAAGCTGGAGAACCAGCGCGATTCGCTGCAGACCGAGTGGGGACGGCTGCTGCTCGAGGAGAGTACCTGGTCCTCCCCGGCCCGTATCGAATCATTGGCCAGTAAACGGCTGGACATGCGTGTCCCCAGCGTCGATGAAGTCAAGGTGATTCATCCATGAGTGCGTCCAGACGCGCTGCGACAGCCAAAACTCGCCGGCCGGATGCCCCCCTGGGCGCCGGGCGTTACTGGTTCATGCTGTTCGTCATCCTGGTCGCGCTATCCGCGCTGGTCGGCCGAGTGGTCTATCTCCAGGTCATCGATCGCAGTTTTCTCCAGAACCAGGGGGATGCGCGGACCCTGCGCGTAGAGACCATCGGCGCTCACCGCGGCATGATCAGCGACCGCAACGGCGATCCTCTGGCCATCTCGACGCCGGTGATCACGCTATGGGCGAACCCCCAGGAGCTGCCGAAGGATCCGATCCAGCAGACGCTGTTGGCGAAGGCGCTCAAGGTGGATCCCGGGCAGCTGCAGGATCGCATTTCGCGCTACTCGGACCACGAATTCATGTACCTGCGTCGCCAGCTGACGCCCGCTGCCGCCAAGCCGGCGCTGGATCTGCAGATGCCCGGGGTCTATTCGCGAGACGAGTACAAGCGCTATTACCCGGCCGGGGAAGTGGCGGCGCAGCTCGTCGGCGTGACCAATGTCGACGACAAGGGGCAGGAAGGGCTCGAACTCGCCTACAACCGCTATCTGACCGGTCAGCCGGGCAAGCGTCGAGTGCTGAAGGATCGCAAGGGACATCTGGTTCGCGATCTCCACCTGATCGACGAGGCCAAGCCGGGGGGCGACCTGACGCTGTCGATCGACCTGCGCCTGCAGTACATGGCTTATCGTGAACTGGCGGCGGGAATCCGCAATAACGATGCCGATGGCGGTTCGCTGGTCATGCTGGATGCGCGTACCGGCGAAGTGCTGGCGATGGCCAACCTGCCCTCGTATAACCCCAACAATCGCAGTGACGTCGACGTCCGTGGCCTGCGCAATCAGGCCATCACCGATGCGATCGAGCCTGGTTCGGTGATGAAGCCGCTCGCCATGTCGGCGGCCCTCGCTTCCGACAAGTTCACGCCGGAGAGCATCATCGACACCTCGCCGGGCTGGATGGTGGTGGATGGCTATACCATTCGCGATTTCCGTAACTACGGCAAGTTGTCGCCGGCCGGCATCCTGCTTCACTCGTCGAATATCGGCATGTCCCACATCGCGCTGGAGTTGCCCAAGGACGCGATCTGGAATCGCTATCGCGAACTCGGCCTGGGCCAGTCACCCGGGACCGGGTTCCCCGGCGAAAACAGCGGTAGCCTGCCGTCGCCGACCAATCTGCCGCGCAGCGCCCAGGCGGCGATGGCCTACGGCTACGGCGTTGCCGTAACGCCGCTGCAACTGGCGAGCGCCTATACCGCCATCGCCAACGATGGCAAGCGGCTTTCTCCCTCGCTGCTCAAGCTCAACGGCAAGCCGGAGAGCGAGCAGGTGATCTCGGCCACGGTGGCGCACGAGCTACTGGCGATGATGGAGAAGATCGTGCAGCCCAACGCCGGTGGTCACCTGGCGATGGTGCCCGGCTACCAGATCGCGGGCAAGACCGGCACCGTGCGCAAGGTTACCAGTACCGGCTACCAGGAGACCGAGTACCGGGGGCTGTTTGCCGGTATCGCCCCGGCCTCGAATCCGCGTATCGTCACCGTGGTGATGATCGACAATCCCAAGAAGGGCGACTACTACGGTGGTCTGGTCGCCGCTCCCGTCTTCAGCCGCGTCGTTGGCAGCGCATTGCGCCTGCTCGACGTGCCGCCCGATGCGCCGCAGAAGGAAACCGCGCCATGAGAATCGATACCGCGCGGCTCGCGACCGCGCTGACCGAACTCTGGCCCGATGTCGCCTCGTCTTCGGACAAGCCCGCGCCGCCCGAGCGACTCGCCGCCTGGCTTTCGGCGGCAGCCGAAGTGACGCTGGCGCAGGATAGTCGTCAGGTCGAGAAGGGCGACCTGTTCCTGGCCGTGCCGGGCGTCAGTGTCGATGGCCGCGAATTCATCTCCAGGGCGCTCGATGCCGGCGCTGCCGGCGTGCTCTGTGAGGCCGAGGGGCTGGCGACAGCCTGGGCCACCGACGAGCGCGTTCTCGCCCTACCCGGATTGACGTCTCGGTTGGCCGCGCTGGGCCGACGGCTTTTCGCGGTGCCGGAGTCACTGCAACTGATCGGTGTCACCGGTACCAACGGCAAGAGTTCGGTAACCTATTACATCGCGACACTGCTGGAAGCCCTCGGCACCCCGGCTGCGGTGATCGGTACGCTGGGATATGGCCGGCCCGGCGACGTTCGCGCCGCGGTGCAGACCACCCCGGGCCCGCTGGCCCTGCAGCAGATGCTCGGTGAGCTGGCCAGCGACGGGGTCGAGGTCGTTGCCATGGAGGTGTCATCGCACGCGCTGGCCCAGGAACGGCTCGGCGATACTCGAGTGGATGCCGCGGTCTTCACCAACCTGAGTCGTGATCACCTGGATTACCACGGCAGCATGGCGGCCTACGCCGCCGCCAAGGCCCGACTGTTCAGGCGGGGCTCGATCCGACTGGCCGTCGTCAATGGTGACGATCCCTTGGCTCGTCTGATGCTGGCGGGGCTGCCGGACGGTATTCGAGTCCTGGCCTCCGGCGGCGGCGAGGCTACGACGTTGCGCGTGGTCGATTGCGAAGCGCTTCCCAACGGTCTGCGCGCCATTGTCGCCACGCCGGAGAACGAAGGCGTCCTCGAGCTGGCGTTGATGGGGCGCTTCAATCTCGACAACGCCCTGCTGGCGATCGCCACGCTGCATGGCCTGGGCTATCCGCTGGCATCTCTCTGGCAAGCCGCCTCCGCGCTGCAGCCGGTGCCGGGGCGTATGCAACGGCTGCCGCGAGATGATGCCGGCAAGGCGCCGGTGGTGGTCGTGGATTATGCCCACACGCCGGATGCGCTGGAGAATGCGCTTTCCGCACTGCGTGACCATCTGCCGGGCCGCCAAGGCAGTGCCCTGTGGTGCGTGTTCGGCTGTGGCGGGGACCGTGACAGCGGCAAGCGTCCCCTGATGGCGGCCATCGCCGAGAAGCTGGCGGATCGAATCGTCGTCACCGATGACAATCCCCGGAGCGAAGACCCGCAAACCATTCGCGACCAGATTGCGGCCGGGCTGTCGCCGGAAGCTCGGGCGGAGAGCTGGTCGGTGGAGGGTCGGGAAGCGGCGATCGAGCGGGTTATCGCGGCGGCAGGAGACGAGGACATCGTGCTGATCGCGGGCAAGGGCCACGAGGATTACCAGGAGGTCGCCGGTATCCGCCAGCCGTTCAGCGATGTCGAGGTGGCGAGCCGTTGCCTTCGCCTGCGGGAGACGTCCGCATGAGCGATAGACTCAGTGGCCTTGCTGCGCGCCTCGGTGCCGATCTGGCGGGCGTCGACGCCGAGGTGCTCCGTGTCGTCACCGACACGCGCGCGCTGCTGCCTGGCGACCTGCTGGTGGCGTTGCAGGGCGACCGTTTCGACGCCCACGATTTTCTTGCCCAGGCGCGGGAAAAAGGGGCGGTGGGGGCCGTCGTCTCACGTCCGATCGCCGATCCCCTGGCCCAGATTCAGGTGCCCGATACTCGGCTGGCGTTGGGGTTGCTGGCGCGGGCCCACCGGCTCGAGTGGGATGGCAAGCTGGTTGCGGTGACCGGCAACAGCGGCAAGACCACGGTCAAGGAGATGCTGGCGTCGATCCTGTCACGACGAGCGCCGACGCTGGCCACCCGCGGCAACCTCAACAATGACATCGGCGCGCCGCTGACGCTGCTCGAACTTGCCGCCGAGCACCGCTACGCGGCCGTCGAGCTGGGAGCCAATCACCTCGGCGAGATTGCCTGGACCACCGCGCTGGCCAAGCCGCAGGTGGCGATCATTACCAATGTCACCGGGGCCCATGTCGGCGAATTTGGCGGCATGGGCCAGATCGCTCAGGCCAAGGGGGAGATTCTCGCCGGCCTGACCGCGGAAGGCTGCGCGGTCCTCGACCGGGAGGAGCGCTATTTTCCGGTATGGCGAGCCCTGGCGGGGCGCGCCCGGGTGATCGACTTCGGCATCGAGAACGATGCCAGTGTCACTGCCCATGATCTGGTGTGCGATGCGGGCGGGCGTTATGCTTTCACGCTTTCTCTACCGGGCGAGACATCGGTACGTGTCTCGCTGGCCCTGATGGGGCGACACAATGTGCGCAACGCGCTGGCCGCGGCAGCCGCGGCACAGGCGCTGGGGCTTCACGCCGCGGAGATCGTGGCCGGGCTCGAGGCGTGCCGGAGCATGCCGGGGCGCATGCAGGTGATCGATGGAGTGCGTGATAGCCGCGTGATCGACGACACCTATAATGCCAACCCCGGCGCGATGCGTGCAGCGCTCGAGACCTTGGCGTCACTGCCGGCGCCGCGCTGGTGTTTCCTCGGTCCGATGGGCGAGATGGGCGCCGAGAGCGAGCGTCTGCACGCCGAGATCGGTCAGCTGGCGGACGAGCTCGGACTCGATTTTCTCGGCACGTACGGCGAACCCGCACGTGCCGCAACGGAGGCTTTCGGCAACGAAGGCCGTCATTTCGATGACTGGGCGACGCTCGAGCGTTTCGCCCAGGATCAGCTTCCTTCCCGGGCCAGCGTACTGGTCAAGGGTTCTCGCAGTGCTGGCATGGAACGACTCGTTGCCGTACTGCGTGATGATGCCTCAAGGTGAATCTGACTCATGCTGCTTTTTCTGGCTGAACTGCTTACCCATTTTCAAAGTGCTTTCAATGTTTTTGGATATCTGACCCTGCGCGTGATCCTGGGCACGTTGACGGCGTTGTTTCTCAGTCTGTGGATGGGACCGCAGATGATTCGTCGCCTGGTCGAACGCCAGATCGGCCAGGCAGTGAGGGACGATGGTCCCCAGTCCCACCTGTCCAAGGCGGGAACACCGACCATGGGCGGCGCGCTGATCCTGATCTCCATCGCGATCAGCACGCTGCTGTGGGGCGACCTGACCAACCATTACGTGTGGTTGGTACTGGCGGTCACGCTGGGTTTCGGCGCCATCGGCTGGGTCGACGATTTTCGCAAGGTGGTGGAGAAGAACCCGCGTGGCCTGCCGGCCCGCTGGAAATATTTCTGGCAGTCGGTGATCGGTCTTGGCGCGTCCCTGGTCCTCTACTTCACCGCGGCGAGTCCGGTGGAGACCAGTCTGATCGTGCCGCTGTTCAAGGACGTGGTGATCCCGTTGGGCCTGTTCTACATCGTGTTGAGCTATCTGGTCATCGTCGGCAGCTCCAATGCGGTCAACCTGACAGATGGTCTCGATGGCTTGGCGATCATGCCGACGGTGCTGGTCTCCATGGGGCTGTCGGTCTTCGCCTACGCCAGCGGCAATGCGCTCTTCGCCAACTACCTGCATATACCCGAAGTGCCGGGGGCCGGCGAGCTGGCCGTGTTCTGTGGCACCATCGCCGGGGCCGGCCTCGGGTTTCTGTGGTTCAACACCTATCCCGCCCAGGTGTTCATGGGTGATGTCGGTGCGCTGGCATTGGGTGCGGCGCTGGGCATCGTCGCCGTCATCGTGCGCCAGGAGATCGTTCTCTTCATCATGGGGGGCGTCTTCGTCATGGAAACAGTGTCGGTCATCCTGCAGGTCGGGTCCTACAAGCTCACCGGCCGACGCATCTTCCGCATGGCGCCGCTGCACCACCATTTCGAGCTGAAGGGGTGGCCGGAGCCCCGTGTCATCGTGCGTTTCTGGATCGTCACCGTCATGCTGGTCCTGCTGGGGCTGGCGACATTGAAGCTGCGTTGATGCCATGACCGATCCGCTCTCTGTCTACCCGGCTGGCTCTGCTCCGGGAGCGCCTGCCACCATTGGCCTGCCGTCGACCCTGGTGGTCGGGCTGGGGATCTCCGGTCGGGCGATCGCCCGGTTCCTGGCTAGCCGTGGCGAGCGATTCATGGTCGCCGATACCCGCGCCGTACCGCCGGGCCTGGAGGCTTTTCGCGCGGCCTATCCGGCGGTCGAGCTTCACCTGGGCAGTCTCGAGTCGCTGGACCTGGAGGCGTTCACCGAAATCGTCGTCAGCCCCGGCGTCGATCTCGAGCGTGCCGGCCTGGGTGCCGTCCGGGATCGTGTCGTCGGTGAGATCTCTCTCTTTGCACGGCACTGCAAGGCGCCGATCGTCGCCATCACTGGCTCGAATGCCAAGTCGACCGTGACCACGCTGGTGGGTGAGATGGCGCGTCAGGCGGGCAGGCGCGTCGCGGTCGGTGGTAATCTCGGGGATGCCGCGCTGGATCTGCTGATCGATCACCAGGATGCGGAGCTGTTCGTGCTGGAGCTGTCGAGCTTTCAATTGGAGACGCTCGCCGGATTGGGTGCGGCCTGCGCGGCGTTTCTGAATCTATCGGCGGATCATCTCGATCGCCATGGCGACATGGCTGGTTACCGCCGGGCCAAGGCGCGGATTTTCGAGGGCGCCGCGCATGCCGTTGTCAACGCGGATGATGCGGCCACCTGGCCGGAGCAGGAGTCGTTGAGCTGCGAGCGTTTCACCACGCATTCCCCCGATGAAGGCGAATGGGGGATCTCGACGATGGCGGGCGAGACCGGCGAGTGGCTTTGTCACGGCCGCGAACCGTTGATGCCGGTCGGTGAGTTGCGTCTGGCGGGGCGTCACAACCAGGCCAACGCGCTGGCGGCGATGGCGATCGGGCATGTCATCGGGATTCCTTGGGAGGTGGCACGGAGCGTCCTTTCCCATTTTGCCGGCCTGCCGCACCGGGGTGAGATCGTCGCCGAGCGCGAGGGGGTGTGCTGGATCAACGACTCCAAAGGCACTAACGTGGGCGCGACCCTGGCGGCGATCGCCGGCGTTGGGCAGACCCTGACTGGCAAGCTGGTCTGGTTGGGCGGCGGGGTCGGCAAGGGCGCGGACTTCACGCCGCTGGCCGAACCGTTGGCGCACTATGCGCGGGAAGCGATCGTTTTCGGTCAGGATGCATCGCAGTTGGCGGCCGCGCTCGAACCGCGAGTCGCCACCTGGCGGGTCGGCACGCTGGCTGAAGCCATGCGGCGTGCGGCGGCGATCGCTGAGCCCGGGGACTGCGTGCTGCTGTCGCCCGCCTGCGCGAGTCTCGACCAGTTCCCCAACTACCTGGCGCGCGGTGAGGCGTTCCGTGCCCTGCTGGATCAAGGATCGCTCGGACAAGGGCAGGAAGCCGCATGCTGAAGGCCATGATGAAGACGTCCCAGGCGCGACTGACCACCCAGCATCAGTCGTTCGACGGCTGGCTGCTGCTGGCGACACTGTCGCTGATGCTGATCGGCTGGGTGATGGTGACCTCGGCATCTACCGAGATTGCCGCGAGCCTGACCGGCAATCCTTACTATTTCAGCATTCGTCACGGCATCTTCGTTCTCGCCGCGATCGGCGTTGGCCTCGTCGCCGTGCGCCTGCCCCTGGACTGGTGGCGACAGAAAGGCCCGATAATGTTGATCTTGGCGCTGTTGCTGCTGTTCGTCGTGCTGATCGTCGGCCGTGAAATCAACGGCAGCCGGCGCTGGATCCCGCTCGGCATCATCAATATCCAGGCATCCGAAGTCGCCAAGCTGTGCCTGATCGTCTATATCGCCGGCTACCTGGAGCGTTACCTGCCGGACGTGCGCCGCACCTGGGGCGCCTTCATGCGCCCGCTGGCGGTGATGGCGCTGATCGGCTTTCTGCTGATCCTCGAACCGGACTACGGCGCCGTCGTCGTGCTGACCGGCTGCGTCATGGGCATGCTGCTGCTCTCCGGCGCGCCGCTGTGGCGATTTCTACTGATTCTGGCCGTGGTGGGGTCGGGTGCCGTCATGCTGGCGGTGGCCGAACCTTATCGTTTGCAGCGTATCACCAGCTTTGCCAACCCCTGGGCGGATCAGTACAACACCGGCTACCAGCTGACCCAGGCGCTGATCGCCTTCGGGCGCGGGCATTGGTTCGGTCTGGGACTGGGCAACAGCGTCCAGAAGCTGTTCTACCTGCCGGAGGCGCACACCGACTTTGTATTTGCCGTGCTGGCCGAGGAGCTGGGACTGTTCGGCGCCATGGCGGTGATTCTGCTTTTCGCCCTGCTGGTCTTTCGTGCCTTCAGGATCGGTCGCAAGGCGGAATTGATCGGTATCCCGTTCGCGGCCTACCTGTGTTACGGCATTGCGTTGGTCATCGGTGCCCAGGCATTCATCAACATCTCCGTGAGCTCGGGAATGTTGCCGACCAAAGGGCTGACTCTGCCACTCTTGAGTTACGGGGGGTCGAGTCTCA
This sequence comes from Salinicola acroporae, assembly GCF_003206615.1. Classification (GTDB taxonomy): domain Bacteria; phylum Pseudomonadota; class Gammaproteobacteria; order Pseudomonadales; family Halomonadaceae; genus Salinicola; species Salinicola acroporae. The sequence continues at coordinate 55,355 of NZ_PZJW01000014.1, forward strand.
TCATCAGCGGCGTCATGATGGCCATCCTGTTTCGCGTCGACGCGGAGGTCAGGCGGTTGCAGCGCCGAGCGGGACCCAAGGCCGGGCCCGATGCACAGCCAGGCCCCCAGTCCGAGGAGCCGAATCCATGAGTGCTGCACGGCGCGTTCTGATCATGGCGGGCGGTACCGGTGGGCACGTCGTGCCCGCGCTCTCGCTGGCGAAGGCCCTGCGTGAGCGGGGCGTGACGGTCGAGTGGCTAGGGAGCCCCAGGGGCATCGAGAATCGTCTTGTTCCCGCCGCCGACATCCCGTTGAATCGCATTGCGGTTTCCGGGTTGCGAGGCAATGGCCTGAGTGGCTGGCTGGCGATCCCGTGGCGGTTGAGCCGGGCGATCTGGCAGGCCCGGCGGGTGATACAGCGCTTCGACCCGCAACTCGTCGTCGGACTTGGCGGTTTCGCCAGTGGCCCCGGGGGCTTGGCCGCGCGTCTGAGCGGAAAGCCGCTGGTGGTGCATGAGCAGAACGCCATCGCCGGGTTGACCAACCGGTCCTTGGCGCACCTGGCGACGCGGGTCTATGCCGCCTTCCCGGGTGCCTTCCCGTCGGCCAAGGCCGAGGTGGTCGGCAACCCGGTGCGAGACGACATCGCGCTGCTGGGGGAGTCGCCCAGGACGGACGAGCAGATGGCCGGCCGGCCGTTGCGGCTGCTGGTCCTGGGAGGGTCCCTTGGGGCGCAATCCCTCAACCAGAAGCTACCCGTCGCGCTGGCGGGGCTGGACCCCGAGCGGCGCCCGCAGGTTCGTCATCAGGCCGGGCGCGACAAGGACGACGTGACGCGGGAGGCCTATCGAGCGGCGGGCGTCGAGGCGGAGGTGAGCGCTTTCATCGACGACATGGCCGTCGCCTACGACTGGGCGGATGTCATTGTCTGTCGAGCCGGTGCCTTGACCATCGCCGAACTCTCCGCAGCGGCCAAGCCCGCCTTGCTGGTGCCATTCCCGCATGCCGTCGATGACCACCAGACCCATAACGCGCGTCACCTCGTCGAAGCCGGTGGCGCGGAATTGATACAGCAGGCCGAGCTCACTCCTGAACGCTTACAGGCGGTGCTCGAGTCACTTTTACAGCCTGTCGTGCTGGCGAAAATGGCGGTTCAGGCACGTCGGGTCGCCCACCTCGATGCCGTCGAGCGCCTGGTAGACGGCTGCATGGAGATCGGTTTTGAGCGATAGCATTCAGACGCGTCCGGCGCGATCGCATCTCGGCATGCGGCGCATCCGGGGCATTCATTTCGTCGGAATCGGCGGGGCCGGGATGTGCGGTATCGCCGAGGTGCTGGCCAACGAAGGCTACGAAGTCAGTGGTAGTGATCTGAGGGAGTCGGCGGTCACCCACCATCTGCGCGACTGTGGCATCCGCGTCGCCATTGGCCATGCGGCGGTCAACGCCGAGGGTGCCAACGTGATCGTGGTATCAACGGCGGTCGACCCGACCAATCCCGAAATCCAGTGGGCGCGCGAGCACCGCGTGCCGGTGGTGCGTCGTGCCGAGATGCTCGCCGAGCTGATGCGCTTTCGTCACGGTATCGCCGTTGCGGGCACCCACGGCAAGACCACGACCACGAGCCTGTTGTCGACGCTGTTCGCCGAGGCGGGGCTCGACCCGACGTTTGTCATTGGCGGCAAGCTGACCAGCGCGGGAACCAATGCGCGCCTGGGAGCCGGGGACTTCCTCGTTGCCGAGGCGGACGAGTCCGATGCCTCGTTCCTGCACCTGCAGCCGATGACAGCGATCGTGACGAATATCGACGCCGACCATATGGCGACTTACGACGGCGATTTTTCCCGGTTGAAGACGACCTTCATCGAGTTCCTGCACAATCTGCCTTTCTACGGTCGGGCTGTGCTCTGCCTCGACGATGACAATGTACGGGAATTGCTGCCGCAGGTTCAGCGCCAATTCGTCACTTACGGGTTCAGCGAAGACGCCGATTATCGCATTCGGGACTTCGAGCAGACCGCCGATACCATCCGGTTCGTCGCCGAGCGCCCCGCTGACTTCGGGGCGCTGGCCATCACTCTGGCGATGCCGGGTACCCATAACGCCTTGAACGCGCTCGCGGCGATCGCCGTGGCCACCGACGCCGGTGTCGGTGACGACGATATCGTCAGGGGCCTTGCCTCGTTCGGTGGGGTCGGCCGTCGTTTCCAGGTCCACGGTCACTATCCGCTTGCACAGGGCGGCGAGGTGATGCTGGTAGACGATTATGGCCATCACCCGCGCGAAGTCGAGATGGTGATTCGCGCCGTTCGTGCCGGCTGGCCGCAACGTCGGCTGGTGATGATCTATCAGCCCCATCGCTACACCCGCACGCGAGACCTCTACGAGGACTTCGTCAGGGTGCTTTCCGGCGTCGACACCCTATTGCTGCTCGACGTGTACAGCGCTGGCGAGGCACCGATTCCCGGGGCGGAAGGAAAGATGTTGGCGGGCTCGATTCGCCAGCGTGGTCAGGTCGACCCGTTGTTCATCGAGGAAAAATCGGCGTTGCCGGGAATCCTCGCGCGCGTGCTGCGCCCTGGCGATATCCTGATCACCCAGGGGGCCGGGGATATCGGCGGCATCGCCCAAGGGCTCGCGCACTGTGCGCTCAAGCTCGACGAGGTGATCCTTTGAGGCTGGTGGTCCTGCCGGAAAGGAGAGTGTGCGTCATGGCGCGGCCAAAGCGTTTCGAACAGTGCCGGGCCGAGGCGTCGGCAGGGCGGACGTCATGAACTCCAATGCGCGGGGTACGCTACTCGGCATACTCATGATCGTCGTTCTCATCGGTGCCGGCGGCAGGGCACTGTGGTTGTGGCTGGACAAGCCGATCGCCCGGGTCTCGATCAGCGGCGACCTGAACTACGTCAGTGCCGCCTATTTACAGAAAGAGCTGGCACCGCTGGTGCGCGGGCACACCTGGCTCTCGCTCTCCTTGAGCGACCTGCGCACCGAGGCGCGCAAGATTGGCTGGCTGCGGGAAGTCACCGTTTCTCGCGAGTGGCCCAACACCCTGCGCTTCGTGCTTTACGAGCAGGATCCCATCGCGCGCTGGAACGACGAGTTGCTGCTGAATAATCGTGGGCAGCCGTTCTCGCCGGGACCGGTCAGCGATTTTGGGCGTCGTCTTCCCGACCTCGGTGGGCCCGAGGGGACGGGGCGGGAAGTCCTCGGTTACTACGACTCGCTGCGCCGTGCGCTTTCCGATCTCGGGCTTTCGATCACGCAGTTGAGGCTCGAGCCACGCGGCGCCTGGCGCTTTCAGATCAATGATGGTGTCTGGGTTATTCTCGGCCGGACGGACTTGGACGCCCGATTGGCTCGTTTTATTGCCGCATGGAAACGACAGTTGGGACAGGAGGCGTCGCAGATACGCTACATCGATCTTCGTTATCCCAATGGCGTCTCGGTGGCGAGACATGGCGAAACGGCCACCGACTCGAACGACTAGGTCGGTGTCATCCAGGACAGGAAGTCGAGCTGGACCCCGCGGTTGGCGCCGCCTCCGGCATCGTCATCTGGAAAGATGCGGGGGCTCGACCGACGGCTTCTTACCCTCCGGGCTTCGTGCTTAACACCGGCTATCGTCGAGGGGCCGCTATTTTTACACCGGGTTAATAGCGGCCACACTCCTTCCTTATTTCCCTTTTAAAGAAAAAGGGCTTAATGTGGCTTTTGTTTCAGCAATGGGCTGGTGAAAAGGGTCGTCTTGTTCCTATAATAAGCACGAATCTTTGTTGGCCCATTTTTATCCGGTTTATCGGTGAAGTTTGAGGAGCGACCCCGACCTATGGCAGGACAATCCAACGCTTCCAATATGGTGGTCGGGCTGGATATCGGAACATCCAAGGTGGTCGCCATCGTGGGGCAACCCACCGATGATGGCGGGTTGGAAATTGCCGGGATTGGTTCACACCCTTCGCGTGGCATGAAGAAAGGTGTCGTGATCAATATCGAATCAACCGTTCAGTCGATTCAGCGCGCCGTGGAAGAAGCCGAGCTGATGGCAGGTTGCGACATCCATTCGGTCTACGTCGGTATCGCAGGCAGCCACATCAGTTCCATGAATTCCGATGGCGTCGTGGCGATCAAGGAGCGGGAGGTTGCGCCCGCTGATATCGATCGTGTCATCGATTCCGCCCGTGCGCGCGCCATTTCCGAGGGGCAGCGCGTGCTGCACGTGATTCCCCAGGAGTTCGCCATCGATACCCAGGAGGGTATTCGCGAGCCGTTGGGGATGTCTGGGGTTCGCCTCGAAGCTCGCGTTCACCTGGTGACCGCCGCGATGAACGCTGTCCAGAACATAGAGAAGTGTGTCCGCCGCTGTGGCCTGGAAGTGGATGACATCATTCTCGAGCAACTGGCCTCCAGCCACGCGGTACTGACCGAGGACGAGCGGGAGCTAGGCGTGTGCATGGTCGATATCGGTGGTGGGACGACCGATATCGCCGTCTTCACCGAGGGCGCCATTCGGCACACCGCCGTGATTCCGATCGCTGGCGATCAGGTGACCAACGATATCGCTATGGCGCTGCGTACACCGACCCAGTACGCCGAGGACATCAAGGTCAAATACGCCTGTGCGCTGACACAATTGGCGAGCAGCGACGAAATGATCAAGGTGCCGAGCGTTGGCGACCGGCCGGCTCGGGATCTCTCCCGACAGGCGCTGGCGGAAGTCGTGGAACCGCGTTATGAAGAGCTTTTCACGCTGGTGCGCGAGGAGCTTCGTCGCAGCGGCTACGAGGACCTCGTGGCGGCCGGGATCGTATTGACGGGGGGCACCTCTCGAATGGAGGGGGTGGTCGAGCTGGCGGAAGAGATATTCCACATGCCGGTTCGTATCGCTTGCCCGTACAACGTCCGTGGCTTGGCGGACGTGGTACGCAACCCGATTTATTCGACGGGGGTAGGTTTGCTACTCTACGGAATGAAAGACGCCAAGCACTCTCGCGCAGTATCAGCCCAGCCTCTAAGGGAAGACTCACTTCCCCGGCGCGCAACCAGGGATGAGGTTTCGACGCTGGAGCGACTCAAAGGCTGGTTTAAAGGAAATTTCTGACAGGCCGCAAGCGGTCTTGGAGACGGGGCAATGTTCGAACTAGTAGATAACGCACCCTCTAGTAGTGCAGTCATCAAAGTCATCGGTGTCGGCGGCGGCGGCGGCAACGCCGTCAACCACATGGTCGAGAGTAACATCGAAGGCGTCGAGTTCATCTGCGCCAACACCGATGCCCAGGCGCTCAAGCGCGTGGCGGCCAAGACCGTTCTCCAACTGGGCGGCGAGATCACCAAGGGTTTGGGGGCCGGGGCAAATCCCGATGTGGGTCGTCAGGCAGCCATGGAGGATCGTGACCGCATCGCCGAGATGCTCCAGGGCGCGGACATGGTCTTCATTACTGCCGGCATGGGCGGCGGTACTGGCACCGGTGGGGCTCCCGTGGTCGCTCAGGTGGCCAAGGAACTCGGTATCCTGACCGTTGCCGTCGTCACTCGTCCGTTCCCGTTCGAGGGGCCGAAGCGCATGCGTGCGGCCGAAGAGGGGATGAAGGAGCTTTCCGAGTACGTCGATTCGCTGATCACCATTCCCAACGAAAAGCTGCTGTCGGTGCTGGGCAAGAACGCCAGCCTGCTGACGGCTTTCAGCGCCGCCAACGATGTGTTGCTGGGTGCCGTCCAGGGTATCGCCGAGCTGATCACCAGCCCGGGTATCATCAACGTCGACTTTGCCGACGTGCGCACGGTGATGTCCGAGATGGGTATGGCGATGATGGGTACCGGCGCCGCGACGGGGGAAAATCGCGCCCGGGAAGCCGCCGAGAAAGCCATTCGCAGCCCGCTTCTCGAGGACATCGACCTGCACGGTGCGCGAGGCATTCTGGTCAACATCACGGCTGGACCGGATCTCTCCATCGGTGAGTTCAACGATGTGGGCGCCACCGTTCAAGAGTTCGCTTCTCAGGACGCTACCATCGTGGTGGGTACCTCCATCGATATGGAGATGTCCGACGAGTTGCGGGTGACCGTCGTCGCGGCGGGACTGGATGCCCAGAAAGAAAAGGCCATTCCCCGTGAAACGGCAGCTTCACGTCCGGAAACGACTGATTATCGCAAGCTTCAGCAGCCGGCCGTCATGCGTCAGCAGGCTGCGCGTGCGGAGCAGGAAGCCGCCGCCAAGAAGTCGCAGCAGGAGAAGCGCAAGACCTCGGATATGGACGACTATCTCGACATTCCGGCTTTCTTGCGTCGCCAGGCGGATTGATAGACTAATTGACTGCCCATCATCATTTTGTCACATCGATATGGTTGGTGGGCCAGTGGTTTGGTGTTATAGTGAACACCGTTTCCAAACCATTTGACTGTCAGGTCGATGCCCATGATCAAACAACGAACGCTGCAGAACACGATCCGCGCCACTGGCGTAGGGCTCCATTCCGGAGAAAAAGTGTATCTGACACTGCGTCCCGCGGCGCCCAACACGGGCATCGTCTTCGTGCGCACCGACCTCGATCCGATGGTGCACATCCCGGCTCATGCCGAAAGCGTTACCGATACCAATCTCTGCACAGCGCTGTCCAAGGATGGCGTCAAGGTCGCCACGGTCGAGCATCTGATGTCGGCATTCGCGGGCCTGGGGATAGACAACGCCTATGTTGAACTGAGCGCCCCCGAAGTGCCGATCATGGACGGCAGCGCCGGCCCTTTCGTCTTTCTGATCCAGTCGGCGGGTATCGCCGAACAGTCGGCGCCGAAGCAGTTCATCCGTATCAAGCGCGAAGTGACCGTCAACGACGACGGCAAGCAGGCGACATTTTTGCCGCACAACGGATTCAAGGTCAGCTTCGCGATCGATTTCGATCATCCCGTCTTCGAGCAGCAGAAGCAGACCGCAACCGTCGATTTCTCCACGACCTCCTTCGTCAAGGAGGTGTCGCGAGCACGCACGTTCGGCTTCATGCGTGATCTGGAGTTCCTGCGCTCGCAGAACCTGGCGCTGGGGGGCAGTCTCGACAATGCCATCGTCGTCGACGACTACCGCATCGTGAACCAGGACGGCCTTCGCTACGATGATGAGTTCGTCAAGCACAAGATGCTCGATGCGATCGGCGATCTCTATCAGCTCGGCTACAGCCTGATCGGCGAATTCCGGGGCTACAAGTCCGGCCACGGGCTCAATAACCAGCTTTGCCGTGAGTTGCTGGCCCACCCGGAGGCTTACGAGATCGTGACGTTCGAAGAAACGTCACAGTCGGCGCCGATCTCCTACGCCGCGCCAGCAATGGCTTGAGCCTTGTCTGGAAAGCTTCGACTCCTATCGCTGAATTAGACGCCGATCCCAGGATCGGCGTCGTCGTTTGTGTACGGTGATCCCCAATGGCCAGTCACCGCGATGGCGGAGATGAGTCGCGGCCCGGCTCAGGTCGCTGCGCCGTCGTCCGATTCCGGTGCGACCTGGGCGTGTGAGGCCAGGCGATTCAACGAGCGCTTGAGGGGAGAGTCTTCCAGGCCCTCTGCGCAATTGGACAGGGCGTCGGCACCGGCCGGTGACAGTCGACGCGTCTGTCGTGGTGGCGCCTTGACGGGTCGGATCGGGCGTACCTTCAGCGAAAACTTCATGACCGCCTCGAAGCCGGGCAGTTGGTGAAGCAACTTCAGCAGGCGAGGCTGTTCGTAGCGCAGCCAAGTCAACCAGGCGGCGCGGTCGGTGATCAGCGTCAGCACGCCGTTGCGGTAGCCGCCGACATAGAGGTGCTCGGCCACGTCTGGTGGGAGCTGTCGTCTCAGGTGATTCTGGGCGCGTTCGATCAACGTCGCCATGCGCATCACGTCGCCCAATCCTCCCGGTTGCTCAAGGAGTCGGGAAACGGGCTGGGCTCGTAAACGCTTAGCCTTTATACTCATCGGCTTGCACGCGGTGGGGAAAGACCCGCTAAACCTATCACGGCGCGGAGTTCGTCGACAGCATGACTTCGGTCAAAGCGCAGTCCGGTCAGCGTGGCACCATCTGGCGCCCCCGGCAGCGAGCCCATTGGTGGCTGGCCAGTGTGCTGGTCGGCTGCCTGCTGCCCGCGGGCTTGATGCACGCCGAGGCGATGCGACTGGCCGAGCGCCTGACGCAGGTCTACCTGATGGCCCCGGAAGCCATTCGGGCCGAGTCCCGGCGGGTAGCGCGCATCGCCGCCAAGCGTCCCCTGCATCCGCGCACCCTGGCCCCCTTGCCGCAGCCGAGGCGGTCCCACCTCGAACCCCTGGTTGCCCCCAGCGCCGCCCTGGACGTCCTGTCCCGCCGAGGTCCGCCCGTGTCTGCTTGATGACCGCTATCGCTATCTCATCATCACCGGCAGCCGGTGCCGATCTCGTCGTCGCATGGCTGCCTCCGGGGCACGCAGGAATAGATCATGTTGAATGCAATACTACACAAGCTGGTCGGGTCCAAGAACGACCGCGACGTCAAGCGCATGCGCAAGCAGGTGGCGGCGATCAACGAGCTGGAAGCCCAGTTCGAAGCGCTCGATGACACGGCACTCAAGGCCAAGACCGCCGAGTTTCGCCAGCGTCTGGCGGATGGCGAGAAGCACGAATCCCTGCTGCCGGAAGCGTTCGCTACCGTCCGCGAGGCAAGCAAACGCGTGCTCGGCATGCGTCATTTTGATGTCCAGATGGTTGGTGGCATGGCGCTGCACGAGGGCCGGATTGCCGAGATGAAGACCGGCGAGGGCAAGACGCTGGTCGGGACGTTGTCGGTCTACTTCAACGCGCTGCTGGAGAAAGGCGTGCATGTGGTCACGGTCAACGACTATCTGGCCAGCCGTGACGCCAACTGGATGCGCCCGCTCTACGAATTCCTCGGCCTGAGTGTCGGGGTCATCGCCTCCGGCCAGCCGAACGAGGAAAAGAAGCAGGCTTATGCCTGCGATATCACTTACGGGACCAACAACGAGTACGGCTTCGACTATCTGCGCGACAACATGGCGTTCTCGCTGCAGGACAAGGTCCAGCGACCGCTCCACTACGCGATCATCGACGAGGTCGACTCGATCCTGATCGATGAAGCGCGCACGCCGCTGATCATCTCCGGCCCGGTGGAGGAGAACGTCGAGCTCTACCGCACGATTCACGCGCTCTCCAAGCAGCTCAATCAGTGTACCGATGAAGAGGACCCGACCACCGGCGATTTCCTGATCGACGAGAAGCAGAAGCAAGTGGAGTTGACCGAGGAGGGTCACCAGCAGGTCGAGCAACTGATGCGGGAGGCGGGCCTGCTCAAGTCGGAAGACTCGCTCTACGCGGTCCAGAATCTCGGGCTGCTGCAGCATATTCACTCGGCGCTGCGGGCTCGTTGCCTCTACCACCGCGATGTCGACTATATCGTTTCGGACGGTAACGTGGTGATCGTCGACGAGCACACCGGGCGTACCATGCCCGGGCGCCGCTGGTCGGAAGGTCTGCATCAGGCGGTGGAGGCCAAGGAGGGCGTGACGATCCAGCGCGAAAGTCAGACGCTGGCATCCACCACCTTCCAGAACTATTTCCGCCTTTACGAGAAGCTGGCCGGGATGACCGGTACTGCCGATACCGAGGCCTTCGAGTTCAACCATATCTATGGCCTCGACGTGCTGGTGATCCCCACCAACCGTCCGTTGGCGCGCCAGGATCTGAACGACCTGGTCTACCTGAGCGCCGAGGAGAAGTACGCCGCGATCATCGAGGATGTCAACACCCAGCGCGAGGCCAAGCGGCCGGTGCTGGTGGGTACCGCGTCCATCGAGACCTCGGAGTACCTCTCCAAGCTGATGCAGGCGAAGCAGATTCCTCATAACGTCCTCAACGCCAAGCAGCACGACAGCGAGGCGGAGATCATCGCCCAGGCGGGTCGCCCCGGTGCCGTCACGCTGGCCACCAACATGGCGGGCCGTGGCACCGATATCGTGCTTGGCGGCAACTGGGAAGCCGAGGTTGCCAGGCTCGAGGATCCCAGTGAGGCGCAGATCGAGTCGGTCAAGGCGGAGTGGCAGCAGCGCCACGATGCCGTGCTCGAGGCCGGTGGCCTTCACGTGATCGGCTCCGAGCGGCACGAATCGCGGCGGATCGACAATCAGCTGCGTGGCCGCGCCGGGCGTCAGGGGGATCCGGGGTCGACGCGATTCTTCCTGTCGCTGGAAGATAGCCTCATGCGCCTGTTCGGTTCCGACCGGGTGCAACGCCTGATGGGCGCGCTCGGGCTCGAAGAGGGCGAAGCCATCGAGCACAAGATGGTCTCCAACGCGGTCGAGCGAGCGCAGAAGAAGGTCGAAGGTCGCAACTTCGACATCCGCAAGCAGCTTCTGGAGTACGACGACGTCTCCAACGACCAGCGCCGGGTCATCTACGAGCAGCGGGATGACATCCTCGCCGCCGACGAGATCTCCGACAACATCGCCAGCATCCGCGACGAAGTGCTCGAGCAGACGATCTCAGACTACGTGCCGCCGCAGAGCCTGCCGGAGCAGTGGGAGCTGGCGGGTCTGCAGGATCAGCTCAAGCAGGAGTTCAATATCGACCTGCCGCTGGTGCAGTGGGCGGAAGAGGACGACAACTTCAACGAGGAGGTGCTGCGCCAGCGCCTGCTGGACCAGCATCGGGGACAGTATCGCGCCAAGGTCGACGCGATCGGTGTCGATATGATGCGGCGCTTCGAGAAGCAGGTCATGCTGCAGGTGTTGGACACCCGCTGGAAGGAGCATCTGCAGTCGATGGATCATCTGCGTCGGGGCATTCACCTGCGCGGCTATGCCCAGAAGAACCCGAAGCAGGAGTACAAGCGTGAAGCCTTCGAGCTGTTCCAGTCCCTGCTATACAACATCAAGCATGACGTCACCCGCATCCTGAGTCACGTGCAGGTGCGTCGTCAGGAAGAGGTCGAGGACCTGGAGCGCCAGCGTCGCGAAGCGCTCGAGCGGGAGAAGGCGGCCAGCCAGTCGGTCCACGAGGAAGCAGTCGCCGCTGCCCAGCAGACGGCCGATGGGGCGGAGGCAGAAGCCGCGCCGGCCGAGGATGGGGTCCAGCCGGTGCGCCGTGAGGGTCCGAAGGTCGGGCGCAACGATCCTTGCCCATGCGGTTCCGGCAAGAAGTACAAGCAGTGCCATGGTGCGTTGAGCTGAGAATGGCCGAGGGCACGGGCAAGGCCCGTGCTCGCCGAGGAGAATGGAATGGCCGTAGGTAAATCACTGTTTCCCCGGATGCCGGCACTCGAGGGTGTGCGACTGGGCACCGCGATGGCGGGTATCAAGAAGCCAAACCGGCGCGATTTGGTCGTGATCGAGGTGCCCGAGGGCGCTTCCGTCGCTGCCACGTTCACCCGCAATGCGTTCTGCGCCGCACCCGTGCACGTCGCTCGGGACCACCTGCAGCGGGAGACGCCACGCTTCCTGCTGATCAATACCGGCAACGCCAACGCGGGCACCGGTGTGGAGGGGCGCGACGATGCCGAGGCTTGCTGCCACGCCCTGGCGGCGCTGACCGGCGTCGAGAGCCAGCGCGTGCTGCCGTTCTCGACCGGAGTGATCGGAGAGCCGCTGCCGGTGAGTCGGATCACGGACGCGCTGTCCGCCGCGCTGACCTCGCTGGATGCTGAAGGCTGGGCGCTCGCCGCCGAGGGCATCATGACCACCGATACCCGCATCAAGGGCGCATCGGCCCAGGTCGAGCTCGGCGGTGGCACGGTCACCATCAACGGCATCAGCAAGGGCTCCGGCATGATCCAGCCCAACATGGCGACCATGCTCGGGTTCGTTGCCTGCGATGCGGCGATCGAGCAGGGGCGGCTCCAGCAGTGGTTACGCGAGGCGGTGCAGGTCTCTTTCAACTCGATCACCGTCGATTCGGACACCTCCACCAATGACGCTTGCACTCTGATCGCCACCGGTCGTGGTCCGCGCGTCGAGTCGGCCGACGATGAGCACCGGTTTCGTGACGCATTGACATCGGTGCTCGTCGAACTGGCGCAGGCGATCATCCGCGATGGCGAGGGGGCGACCAAGTTCGTCACGCTGCAGGTCGAGCAGGCGGAAAGCGTCGACGAGGCGCGGGCGGTGGCGTTCACGGTCGCCCATTCGCCGCTGGTCAAGACCGCGCTCTACGCGAGCGATGCCAATTGGGGCCGAATCCTGGCTGCCGTCGGGCGTGCGCCGGTGAAGGATCTGGATGTCGAGCGCGTCATCATCGATCTCGGTGGAGAGCGCCTGGTGGAACATGGCGGTCGCGCCGCCAGTTACACGGAAGAGGCCGGGAGCCGGGTGATGGCGCAGGAAGAGATCGTCATCCGCATTCGCCTCGGTCGCGGCGACGCCAGCGCCACGATCTGGACATCGGACCTGTCCCACGATTACGTATCGATCAACGCGGATTACCGCAGTTGAACGCTTTCTGACGGAGAGCGATATCCCGAAGCCGAATATCGCCGTCAAACACTGAAGTGGTGCGAGAGACTTAGCAAGATGATCAAGAGACGGGTCCATGTAGCGGCTGCCGCCGTCATCCGAGGTGACGGACGAGTGCTGATTGCCAGACGTCCGGCGACGGTCGACCAAGGCGGTCTGTGGGAATTTCCGGGGGGCAAGCTGGCCCCCTACGAAACCGGCTTCGAAGCGCTCAAGCGAGAGTTGAGCGAGGAGCTAGGCATCCAGATCCTGCGCGCCCAACCGCTGATTCGCGTGCATCATGAATACGCCGACAAGCATATCCTGCTGGATGTCTGGCAGGTGCGCGAGTATGAAGGCGACCCGTACGGCAGAGAAGGGCAGCCGGTGCGGTGGGTCGAGGTCGATGATCTGACCAGCTACGCCTTTCCAGCGGCCAACCTGCCGATTCTGCGAGCGGTGGCGCTACCTCAGGAGTACCTCATCACTGCCGAGGAGCCGGACGATGCCGTCTTCCTCGACCGGCTCGAACGTGCCCTGAAGGAGGACAACATCCGTCTGGTGCAGTTGCGCGCCAAGGGGCTGGATGACGCTGCCTACCAGGCTCGCGCAGAGAAGACCCTGGAACTTTGCCGCCGCCATGGCGCCAAGTTGCTGCTCAACGCCGATCCCGAGTGGCTGCAACGGGTCGATGCCGACGGTATCCATCTGACCAGTGCCAGGCTGATGGAGCTCAAGCGGCGCCCGGTCCCCAGCGACAAGTGGCTGGGCGCCTCGACGCATGGTGAGGAACAACTGAACCAGGCCGGGCAGATCGACTGCGACTTCGTCACTCTCTCGCCGCTGGCGCCGACCCCATCGCACCCGGAGGCGGTGACGATCGGGTGGCACGACTTCCAGCAGATGGTGGAGATGGCGGCGATGCCGGTCTTCGCATTGGGCGGGATGACGCGCCATCACGCGAATCAGGCGCGGGCCGTCGGGGCGCAGGGCATTGCATCGATTCGCGATTTCTGGCGTAACGACTCCTGAGCCACGAGCCACGAG
>NZ_PZJW01000015.1 GCF_003206615.1 Salinicola acroporae
GCACAGCTTTGGCGGGCCCGCGAGCCTGGACGCGGCCATGCCCGAGTTGCCGGAGGGGGCCTGTGAGACCCAGTTCGCCGGGGATGACTCGGCGTCTGCCGGTGCCAGTGCACTATAGCGGGAGGAACCGACATCATGGAGCGTCAGACAACGTCTTCAACGCAGTGTCGTCCAGCCGCCCGGGTGGGTGCGTCCAAGCCGTTCGATCTCGACTGGCTACAGCCGGGAAAGCATCGCTATGCACTGTTGAACCCGCTACATGTCGCGTCCAGCGATCGTGACGATCTGGATGGCCGGACGTTGCGAACGCCGAGCGTCAAGGTGCGCGATCCGCTGCTGCCCCAGTTGATCTGCCTGGAGGCGCTCTCGCTGACGCAGCGTGAACATCTGGCCCAGCGGATCGAGCAGTATGCCAAGCGCGGTCGCGCTTTCCTGTCTGCCTTGCTGCAGAGTGAGGCGGACACCGAAGAGATGATCGAGCACTTCCGGTTTACGCTCGAACAGGCCCGCCCCGGCAGCCGAAGGCGCTGGTGGCTGCGCTGCTATGATCCTCGAGTCTTTCGCCATCTCTGCTGGCTGCTCGAGACCGAGAGCATGGATCGCTTGATGGGCCCTATCACTTGCTGGCGTTGGCCGGATCAGTACGGCAAATGGCATACGCTCGCGCGCAGTGAGGTGCCCGACCTGGCGATTCGTGTACCGCTGCTGTCCGCTGCGCAGTGGTCATGCATCGATCGTATGGCCTCGCTCAATGCCGTCATCGACCGGCTGGCCATGCTGAAGCCTGAGGCCGTGGCCTCATTCGATGCTTACCGGGCGTTGGACGGCCTGCTTGTCCAGGCGCAGCAAATCGGCCTTGCCGCTGCCGAGGATTGCCAGCTCTACGCCGAGCAAGCCGCGCGTTTTCACCCCCATATTCACGATCACCCCGAGATGCGACGGCGCCTCGATCAGTCGCTCGAGACGCAAGGTAGCTACATGCGCCGCTGTGAAGACCTTTCAGCTCAGTCGTTACTCGCCATGGCACGGGAACTGGAGACCATTACATGAGTGAAGCATCCGAGGACGTACAGGCGATCGCCAACTGTCGCGTATGCCAGCGCAGCGGATTGCCGATCTTGCCGCTGCGCTATGCCGTGACGCGAACCGATGGCGGCGATCAGGCCGGGCATCCTCCTGGCCCCGAGATTAGTGGCGCTTTGCTCGATGAGAGCCTCACGGCAACGCCATTACCTGAAGGGCAACGCTATACGCTCAGGCTGCTGCGCGCGGGGTTTCTCTACGTGTTCAACGAGACGCGTGGCCGCTGGATCGGCCATGTCGTCACCGACAAGGGCTATCTGATCGAGTACGTCGACGTCTCTCACGACGAAGTGATGGCGATCGATCCCGATAGCCCGCAGCCCATCGATGGCCGCTTGCAGCCGCCTGCCGACGAGCAGGAGTTCGCCTGCGCCGCCAACCCCTCGCACGCCTATCCGGGGCGCTGCGTGATGATTCCCGCCGCGGACGAAGCCGATAAGGTCTATCTCTCGTTTTCCGATGTCGCCTGGACCAAGCGGGTGTGGAAAGAGCACGCGACGAATGCGAACCAGCGGCGTGACAACATGCGGCAGGTCTCGCTCGGGGCATGGCGTGGTGGTAGCGCGCCCTACGCGGAGTCGCTGGAAAAACTGGGGGACATCGTCGCCGAGGCCGGACGTGTCTGGACGCCGCCCGAAAGACATGGTGCATCCAGCACATGGCGACCCGGCGCTTCGGGGACCTGGGAGCGTCAGGAAGGAAACGCTTTCGAGTTCAGCCCATTTCCCTTCCATGGCATGAAAGAGCAGGTCGAGGGGCTTGAGCGGTGGGCGGAAGAACAGGCCGAACCGCTGGATATGACACCCATGCTGGTCGCGCTGGAAGACCCGGTGGGGATTTCGGCAGATCTCGCCAGCCTGATGGGCGTAAGGTTGAAGGAGAAGATGGCCGACCCTGAACAGGCCCGCCCTCTGGCGGTCTCTTCTGCCATCAATAACATCCGCCAAAGCATTCGCGAGGATGCTGAAAATCGCCAGATCTACCGTACCGAGCGTGACGCTTATCAGACGGTCTACGGTGGCCCCGGCGCTGGTGGCCGGGCGTTGGCTGGCCTGCTTATCGATGGCTTTCAGGAGCGCCAGGAAGAGATGCTGGAGCGTTGGCGCAACCCCACACCAGCACAACTGGTCGCCGCCAAGGAGGATGCCTGGAGCGACTATACCGACAAGCTGGATATGTCTCGGCTTCAGACCTGGGAAGCGGCGTGGCAGAGTGAGATGCGCGACTTCGACAAGAATCGCATTGCGCCCCTGGCGCGTGCTCATGTCAGTTGGATGCAGAGCGATCCACTCTATCATCAGATGAATGCGGTGCATGACGACCAAGATATCGAATCTGGCGCCGCATTCGTGGATGCCATGCTTATATGCATTCAGGATACCCAGCAGTATTCACCCTGCGCGGACCTTTATCACCGCTGGCTATCTGCGTCGAACCTTGACCACCGTAACCTGGCGCTGCGTGCACTGGGCTACAACCAGAAAATCATATTGGAGCGGTGGGAAGGGCACGTCAGCGGCGGCTTACAGCCTGACTCCCTGCGCGGTCTACCATGGGATGGCTTGATCAGTGGCTATGAAAACGCACTTAAGGCTCTTCAGGACGGTAGCCAGAACGCCGTAGTCCGGCTGACGGCCGCTTTGGGCGGGCCTTTCGCTAAGGTAGCGGCCAAGGCGGTCGATGGTGTTGTCGGCCCTGCGCTAGTCGGTATGGGCGTCATTGCACGTTCGCCGGTCATCCTTGCTGACGTGACGATGAGCAAGAAGGCAGCGATAGCCGAGTTGGTCGCAAAGATGGCGGCCATTAATCCCGAGATCGGCAATCTGGAAGACCTGAATCGTGCCATCGACATCCAGATGCGCAAGGCACGCATTTATGGTGTGCCGGTCGAAGGGACCGGAAGATTTCGCTACTTGATCCTGGCCAATCCCAAAGTCATCGAAGATTTCCCCGGCCTGAACGCTCAAGGTGGTGCAAGGCAACTGGCGGAATCGGCAATCCTGACCCCGGCAGATCGGCGCGCGTTGACACAGCTCAGGTGGCGTCAACTGCTGCCCACCGAGGCTGGGCTTGGCGTGGTCACGGGTATTCTGCAGGTTATGGCGCTTGTCAAACTGTCCGATGATCTGGATACGAGCATGGCCCATGAGCGAGGTGAGAACCAACGGCGTTTTCGCACGGGTATGGCTGGGCTGATAGGGACGGTCGCGGAAACGGTTGGTAAATGGTCTGAGAGTGCTGCGAAAACGGGTAGTCGATACGCATTACGCCTAGAGAGCACCCTTGGATTTTGGCTAAGAACAGGTGGGCGGGTGCTAGGAGTAGGCGCAGGTGTTGTAATGGCTACATGGGATGGTGTAAAGGGAGTACAAGAACTTCGAGAGGGAAATGGTGTTGGATGGCTGTACTTTCTAAGCGCGGGAATGTCGTTGACGGCAGCGGTAGCTTTTTCAGCACTTGGGCCTCTCGTATTTGGTGCTGCCGCGACAGGCGTTGGTATCGTACTGGTGGTTCTAGTGGTTGTGGTTTCTGTGCTTATTGAAGTTTTTAAAGATAACAAAATTCAGGATTGGATGGAGCGCTGTTACTTCGGGAGTTTTGGTGTCTCAGAACGATATCAAGACTCTGCGCACGAGTTAGATGAGCTACAATTTGCCCTTGGTAGCATGGAAGGATAAGCAATGGATTATGCTGGGCTGGATTATCGAAATATTCGCTTTCCCGTTAACCGAGCCTTGGCAGAGACTGAACGTGCCTCGCGTTACGACCAAGCTCAGAGGGGCCGGGCTAAGCCGATGGATTTTTTTTCGGTGGTAAGGTTTAACAGTAATTATATGGATCTGGTCGATCGCTGGTATCCTATAAAAGGTTTTAATGCTTGGCTGGGGGCGTGTGTTTTAACGGCTTCTATTGGGTTAATTTTTGCGATGTACGGGGCTCTGTTTTTTTCTGGCCGTACTGCTCCGATGGAAGCTGTGGACTGGGTGGGGGTTGTCGGCCTGACCCCCCTGTTTCTTTGTCTGGCGTGGGCAGGTTGGTGGTTGATTCGTACTGAATGTGGGCGATATACACACTACCCAATACGCCTTGATCGCAAGAGTCGAAAAGTTCATTTTTTTCGCCAGAATGGTACGGTATTGACCGTGCCATGGGACACTCTGTTTCTGACATTAGGGCAGTCGAAAAGCCCGCTGGTGGGAACGACCCACGATTTACGTGCTCATGTGCTCGGCGAAGATGGGGAGACAGTCCTCGAATCTTTTTCCCTGGGTTATACCTTTCCGGGAAACATGGAGTCCATGGATAAGTTCTGGGCGTTTTTGCAGCCCTATATGGAAGCTGAGGATGGCATAGAGCGCACGCATCAGGAGTTAAAGCAAAGCCTTTTGATGCCAGTCGATGGACGGAGAGAAGGCTGGCGATGGAGTATTTTTCGGACTTTTGCGCCAGGTCTACACTACCCATGGACAATGCTCCTGTTGTGTATTCCATTAGGTTTGAATGCCGTGGGTCGTATGCTGGCAATGAGCACCAGCAAAATACCGCAATGGCCGGAAGAGGTGGAACGAGCCAACCCAGAGCAGCCGGACGACCCTTACCGACTGACCTGGCGCGATAATGGCCCGCTGGGCTGGTGGGAGCTTTACTGGCCCCTGCTGTGTACTGTGATTGGCGTGGGGGCTTTCGTCGGTGCTCTTGGCTGGATCGTCTCCGGTTTATGGCGCTAGTGGCCAGACTTCTCTGCTAGCAGAATCACTCATTGATTGGTCGTGGTTCAGGGCCTAGACCGCCCTTGTTAGAGGGTCCTGCCTCAAGGCCTATCTTTGATATATCCAGCCGAGCAGAGCGGTATGGCGGCTAGTGATGGCAACTTCAACGGGCGGGGCAAGATCCCCGCTACCTTATCCTGGGAAGGATGATTGCTGATTATTCGTGGACGGTCTATCGCAACGAAGCTGCGTTCACCGGCCGGGTCTATAACGACGAGCCGTCCCCCAACTGGCACCGCCATGGTCTATTCTTCGAGTACCGCGAAGGGATCGTCGGCGACGCCACTCCACCTCTGGCGCGAGTCGTATCCTGAGCGCTAGCGGTGTCCTCAAACGCTCTCCCGTTCCACCAGCCTCACCCCCAGGTCCAGACGTTTCTCCGCCTCCGGGAGTTCGCTGGCGAGACTGGCCAGCAGTAGCCGGGCGGTGTGCTGGCCGATCTCCCGGCGTGGCGGTTCGATGGTGGTGAGCGGGGGGACGGTGCTGGTGGTGAAGTCCAGGTTACCGAAGCCGGCAAGGGCGATGCGCCCGGGAATGTCCCACTCCTGTCGCTGGCACTCGCACAGCACGCCGAGCGCCACCATGTCGTTGGAACAGGCAATGGCTTCGATCTCCGGATGATCCTGCATCAGCGCTTGAGTCAGTTGCCCGGTCTCCTCGGCGTGGCTGCGTCCGCTCAGCTCCCGCAGCTCGACCGTCCCGCCGGCGGCTTCCACTGTCTCTCGAAAGCCGTGGTAGCGATCCCGCGCGCGCACGTCGCGCTCGAAGTTGGTGCTGACGAACGCCATCCGTCGGCGTCCCTGCCGCAGCATGTGCTCGGCCACCAGGCGGCCACAGGTGTGGTGAGAGAATCCCACCACCATGTCCAGCCCCGGTTGGCCGTAGTCCCACATCTCGACGATGGGCGTATCGTTGTTGGCCAGCACCGATAGCGACTTGCGGGTGTGCAGGAAGCCGGTCAGCACCAGGCCGGCGGGGTTCCAGCTCAGAATCGAGCGAATCAGCTCCTCTTCCCGCGCATCGTCGAACTCGGTGTTGCCGATCAGCAGTTGATAACCGGCGCTTCGCAGATGGCGCTCGAGGGTTTCCAGCGTCTCCGAGAAGAACGAGTTGGTGATGGTGGGCACCAGCACGCCGATCACGTTGGAGCGCGAGGATGCCAGCCCGCCGGCCATGGTGTTGGGCAGGTAGCCCAGCCGGTCGATGGCCGCCTGGATCTTCTCGGCGCGCCCAGGGGAGACCTCGTCCGGCCGACGTAGATAGAGTGACACCGTGCTTGGTGACACGTCTGCCAGTCTGGCGACTTCCCCCATGGTGACGCGCTGCGAACCGCGTCGTCGTCGTTTGGCCAAGATTCCGTTACCTCGTCTCCGACCCCACGCTCGGACCGGATAAGCAGATGAATTTTTTCGTCCCCCTCTAAGCTCTGTCTGAAAAACCGGTGAGCGATGACCAGACAAGGCAAAAATTGACGAAAGAGCGGAGTTTACGAGGTGTAAATGAGCATCTTGAGTCAATTTTTAACGCCGTATGGGCGAGCGCAGCATTTTTCAGACAAAGCGTAGGGCCCGCCCGCTAGTGTAACGGGCCTGGCGGGGCGTTTCGTAAGGGGAGAAGCGCCGCGCTCGGACCGCGACCTGGATCGGGGTCTACGACGAATGGACGATGTCGACGCATTGTTAGCGTTCATTCGTAGCGCTACGATTTTAAGCCATGTCGAGAACGAATTCTCCTGAATGGTCTTGAATGAGACCAATTATCTAACGGCAGCGCTGGTTTCGGTTTTTTTCGCAGCGCTACGAAATGGAGCCAACCATGAAGTCACTGCGCTATTCCCTGGCCGCCCTGGCCCTGATCGCCACTACTCATGCGGCTATGGCGGCCGACAATCTGGAGATCATCGTGCCGTTCGCGGCAGGTGGTGCGACCGATATCGTCGCCCGCAGCTTCGAGCCGACCTTTTCGCAACAGCTGGGTGTCACGTCGGTGGTGCGCAATGTCGCCGGTGCCAGCGCCACGGTGGGCACGGCGGAGGTCGCCAACAGTGAGGGCAACCCCAACATCATCGGCTACGAGCCTGCCGGGGCGTTGTCGATCCAGCCCTCGCTGAAGAAGTTGCCCTATGGTCCGGACAGCTTCACTTACATCTGCCGCACCGTTTCCAACCCGATGTTCCTGATGGTCTCGAAGTCCTCCGATATCACCTCGTTCCAGCAGCTGGTGGAGGAGTCCCAGGATCAGCCGTTCCTCTATGGCTCCTCCGGTCCGGGGACGCTGCCGCATCTCGCCATGGCGGCGACCGTGGTCAACAGTGATCTCAAGGCCGAACACGTGCCCTACAGCGGCTCGGGCCCGGCGATGAACGCGCTGGCCGGCAACGAGATCCAGATCATGGCGGACACCGAAACCATCCTCGAGAACTACGATCTGCGCCCGCTGGCGGTATTCGCCGATCACCGCGTCGAGGGTTATGACGACGTGCCGACGATCGAGGAGCTCGGCCTGCCGGCGCTGGATTTCGCGGTCTGGCAGGGCGTCGTCGCGCCCAAGGGGATCTCGGACGAGCGTGCCAAGCAGTACGCCGAGGCGTGCAAGGCGACCGTCGAATCGGACAAGTTCAAGACCTTTGCCGATAAGGCAAAGGCGAACATCGCCTATCTCGGGCCGGATGACTTCAAGGCGTTCGTTCAGAAGCGCTTCGAGGCCAACAAGCAGGTGCTCGAGGATGCGGGGCTGACACAGTAATCCGTCCACCGCTCATCAGGAGTCGCGATCCATGTTGGCAACCTTGATACATCCTCGGGTCCTGACTGCACTGGCGCTGCTGGTGGCCGGCGCAGGGCTCTCGATCACGGCCTGGCAGGGGCCCGAGAGCGCCATGCTGGTGCCGCGTATCGTGCTCACGATCTGGTGTGTGATGGCCCTGGCGATATTGGTCGGCGAGCTGATCCGCCAAGCACCGAGGCAACGCACGACGAAGGCGCCAAGGACGCGCTCGCCGCTGCCGCTTTTGATGGCGGCGGTGCTGGTCGCCGCGGTGGCCACGGCGAGCCTCGGTTTCCTGATCCCGGTGCTGCCGCTGGTGGCGCTGACGCTATGGCTGTTTCGAATCCGGCGGCCGCTGCCACTGGTGCTGGGAACGATCGTGATTGGCGGCGGGCTGTGGTTCCTGTTCCATCACGTGCTGATGATCCGCCTGCCGGCGCTGTTGACGAGTGGTCTGGTTTGATGAAGGGGAATCTGAGATGGACGTGATTCTGGCGGCGGTCGGCGACGCCTTCACCTGGCAGGCGCTGCTCGCCATCGTGATCGGCACCTGGGCGGGCATCATCATCGGCGGGCTGCCCGGGCTGGGCTCGGTGGTGGGCTTGACGATCTTTCTGCCGTTCACCTTCGGCATGGATGTCATCACCAGCATGGCGCTGTTGATCGGTGTCTACTGCGGCTCGGTCTATGGCGGGTCGATCACTGCGATCCTGATCAACACACCCGGTACGCCGCAGTCGGCGGCAACGACGTTCGACGGCTACCCGATGACCCAGCAGGGCCGGGTCGACGAAGCACTCGGCTGGGCGACCTTCGCCTCGTTCTTCGGCGGCGTGCTCTCCTGCGTGCTGCTGATCTTCTGCGCCCCGCAGCTGGCCAAGTTCGCGGTCAACTTCGGTTCGATCGAGGTCTTCGCGCTGGTCTGCCTGGCGATGCTCTGCATCGTCGGGATCTCCCGCGGCAGTCTGCTCAAGGGCCTCGTCTGCGGGATGATGGGCTTCTTCTTCTCGACGGTCGGCAGCGATCCCATCACCGGCGCCGACCGCTTCACCTTCGGCACCTATGCGCTCAGCTCCGGGCTGGATCTGATTCCGGTGGTGGTGGGTGCCTTCGCGCTGTCGGAAGTTTTCGTGCGTTTCTCCTCACGGGACGAGGAGGCCACCACCATTCCGGAGGCACGGCTGCGCTTTCCCGGCCTGCGCGATATCGGCCGACGCCTGATCGAACTGGTGCGCGGCTCTTTCATCGGCAGTTTCGTCGGTGCCTTGCCGGGTACCGGCGCGGCCGCTGCGGCCTTCATCAGCTATGCCGCGGCCCAGAAACTGTCGCCGCGGCGGGCCAATCTGGGCAAGGGCGAGCCGGACGGCATCATCGCCTCGGAGTCCTCCAACAATGCGGTGACCGGCAGCGCCTTCATTCCCACCCTGGCGCTGGGCATCCCCGGCGATGTGGTCACGGCGATGATGATGGGTGCCATGGTGATCCACGGCATCACCCCGGGGGTACGGTTGATGCAGGACCAGGCGCAGACGGTCTACGCGCTGTTCGTGGTGCTGATCATCGTCAACGTCGCCATGCTGGTTCTGAGCAAGCCCTCCATCGGCCTGTTCCGCTATCTGTTCAAGCTGCCGCTGGGCTTCGTCATGGGCGGCATCGTGATGTTCAGCTTCATCGGTGCCGTGTCGGTACGCGGCAATCCGCTGGACCTGGTGGTCGCGGCGCTGACCGGCATTCTCGCCTATGTGCTGCGCCGCGGCGGCTATCCGCTGGCACCGCTGGTGATCGGCATGGTACTGGGGCCGGCGCTGGAGAGTTCGCTGCGCCGGGGGCTGTTGATCTCGCGGGGCGACTTCCTGTCGTTCTTCACCCATAGCGGTATCGCCACCACGCTGTTCGTGCTGATCGGGCTATTTCTGATCTGGACGGTGACGGCGGGCGTGCTCGAGTGGCGGGCGAGAGTCGCGACTCGCCGCAAGGCTGCCTCCGCTCAACCCGTTTCCGAATAAGGGATCCTGCATGAAGATCACCGATATCAAGACTCACGTTCTCGCCGCGCCGCTGGATCAGCCGTTCTCGTTCTCCCAGGGCTGGGTGCGAAGCCGCACCGCCATGCTGGTGGAGGTTCACACCGAGGATGGCCTGGTCGGCTGGGGCGAATGCGTCAACCACGGCCTGCAGCCGCCGCAGGTCGCCCAGGCGATGGTCGAGTACGCGCTCAAGCCGCTGGTGATCGGACGCTCGGTTTTCGAGCGCGAAGTGTTGTGGGAGACGATGTACAACCACTCCCGCCCCTACGGTCAGAAGGGCGTGGCGCTGTTCGGCATCGCCGCCATCGACACCGCGCTGTGGGATCTGGCCGGCAAGGCGCTGGGCCAGCCGATCCATCGCTTGATGGGTGGCGCGTTCCGCCATCAGATACGCCCCTACGCCACCGGCTTCTATCGTCGCGAAGGCGGCAACTATCCCGAGGAAGTGGTCGAGGAGGCGCTGCGTCATCAGGCCAACGGCTACCGCGCGATGAAGATCAAGACCGGCTTCGGCATCGAGGCGGACCTGCGCGACATGCGCGCGGTGCGCGAGGCCGTGGGCGATGAGATCGCGCTGATGATGGATGCCAACTGCGCCTACAGCGTGCCGGCGGCACGGCGCATCTTGATGGAGTTGGAGGAGACCCGGGTTCACCTGTTCGAGGAGCCGCTGAGTCCGGAGAACCGCCACGGCTATCGCGAGCTCAAGGGCGTTTCGCGTACCTGGATCGCCGCCGGCGAGAACGAGTACTCCAAGATCGGCTACCGGGACTGGATCAGCGAAGGCGCGCTGGATGCAATTCAGCCCGATATCGGCGCCGCCGGTGGGCTGACCGAGTGCCGCAAGATCGCCGCCTTGGCCCAGGCCTTTCACGTGCCGGTGATGCCGCACGTCTGGGGCACCGGTATCGGTCTGGCGGCGGCTGTTCAACTGATCGCCACCTTGCCGCCGCAGCCGCTCTCGCTCACCCCCGACGAACCGATGCTCGAGTACGATCAATCGGCGCATCCGTTCCGTCAGGAGCTGATTGGCGGCGAGTTCCAGCTCAACGCCAGCGGCTGCGTCGAGGTGCTCGACAAGCCTGGTCTCGGGATCGAGATCGATCGCGCGGTCATCGATCACTACACCATTCGCTGAGTCGTGCCCCAGGAGAGCCTCATGAGTCGGAATCGTAAAATCTTGCTGCTGGGCGTCGACGGGTTGATCCCCGAGCTGGTCGAGCGCTTCTGCGCCGAGGGCGTGCTGCCGAATATTCAGCGCCTGCGCGACGAAGGGGGCTCGACGCGGCTGCTGCCCTATATCTCGACCTGGGGCGACACCAACTTCGTCAGCTTTCTCACCGGCCAGGCGCCCGGCACCAGCTGGGTCGGCCAGCGCCTGCCGCCCCGCGGCACCGGGCATCTGCTGGAACTGATGCGCGCCGCCGGCCAGCGTGCCGCGCTGGTCCATTTTCCCGAAAGCCTGGTGCCCGCGGGCGAGCGCGATCTCTGCTTCGCCCCGTTCTGGAGCGGCAGTGGCCCCGCGCCGATGGAGCTGGCGCCGGCGTGCCTGCACAGCACCGATCTCGACCGGTGGACCTCGACGCCGTCGAGCGAGGCGCTGGGTTGGCCGCCCACCGGCACGCTGGCCCATCACCAGAAGCACAATCGCTTCGCCATCGAGCGCACGGATGATGGTTTCGTCGCCTTGATCCCTGCCCATCGTGGCAAGCCGGTGCCGGTAACGTTGCGCCTCGACGGCGAGCGGCTTCGGCTCCAGTTGGCGCGGGCCGAAGCGAGCCTGGGCATCGGTGAATGGAGCGACTGGCTCCCGCTGGCGGACGAGCATGCCCTCGAAGGCAAGCCGGCGGCGGTGCGCTTCAAGCTGCTCGATCTCGATGTCGCCAACGGCAAGATCGATCTGCTGCAGTCCCAGATCACCGCACCGGAAGGCAGCAGCGGCAGACCGGGACTGGCGCGCCGACTAGTCGAGCGCCACGGCCCGTTCATCTCCAAGTGGGCGGTCTCCGCCGATCCCGATACCCGCTACTTCGAGACCAGCTTCGAGGAGGGGCGCTACCAGCTCGAATGGCTGGTCGACAGCGCGCTGACACTGCTGGGCGACGAGGGGTTTTCACTCTTCGCCACGGTGTTCCGGCTCAACGACGAGACCCATCACACCTGTCTCGCCCAGTGCGATCCCGAATCCAAGTTCTACACCGCCAGCGATCACGCGCGTTATCTCGAGGTGATCCGGCACTCGTACCGCATTCTCGACGCCGCCGTGGGCCGGGCGCTGGCCGGCTGCGATGACGACACCACGCTGGTGCTCGCCTCCGATCACGGTGACGTCCCCAACTCCCACCTCTGTGATATCCACAGGCGGTTGGCGGAATTCGACCTGTGCACGATCGATGGCGAGGGCAAGCCCGATGTGGCCACGAGTCAGGCCTTCCTCAAGGACGAGCGCGGCGGGCTGGAGATCTTCGTCAATCGCGACCTCGTGCCGGCAGCCGAGATCGATCGCGTGCAGACGCGCATCCTCAAGGCGCTGACCACCTGGTATGTCGACACGCCGGACGGCGAGCGCAACGTGGTCGCGCTGGCACTCAAGAAGCAGGATGCCAGCCCGCTGGGCTACTGGGGCGAGCGGATGGGTGACGTGCTCTTCGCCTACGCCCCCGGTTTTGTCTGGGGCACCAACCTGCGTGGCGATACCGTCGCCGAACTCGTCACCCCGGGGGCCAACCACGGCCCGCAGGTGCCCACCGCCAGCACCGGATTCGCCTCCAACCACGGCGTGGCGTTCTTCCACGGTGCCGGCATTCGGCCCGGCGTCGAACTGGCGTTCGATACCGCCCGCGGCATCCAGCGCATGGACAGCGCCGGGGCGACGTTCGCCCGACTGCTGGGACTCTCCACCGATTCGCTGGAGGGGAAGGTGCTGGAGGGCATGCTCGAGCCCGCGCGACGCAATCGGGGTTAAACCCGCGCGATGTAGCAGTAGTGGATCGTACTTCGGTGCTCGCTGTGTGATAAGGAAACACCCGGTCCGTGTTCTGGGTGGCCACGGCCCTGCACGCTCTCTCCGCATCATCACGCTGACCTTACGGTTCGCGCTTGATCCACTCTGGTGCGCGTCGAAAACGCACACATGGGGTGGTAACGCACAAACATTCGGCTTGTGGGTTCACCGGGATACGCCCGGCGTGTCGGTTGTCCTGGCCCGGCGTCCGCGTTGCCCGCAAGGGGCCTGACGCGCAGGTGTTCGGTTTGCTGGCTTCGAAGGGGCTGGCCAGCGTGCCGCTGTCGATCTTCGCCGGTTTTCATGGATGGCTGGCGGGATGGCCGGACGTGGTGTCGCCTCAAGCCCGATGCTGGAGCTGACGCCGGCTTGGTGCGAAAACGGCGCATGCTCGGCCAGTCGGCGTTAACCATCAGCTCACTGAACTTCCGTTCAGAACGCCCGGAGGCGATCGAAGCGAGTCAGATGCGGATTTACGCCCGTAGACTGGAGCGCCAGCCCGGGCATTTTTGACCGATTATTGTCTTGTTTAGTCATCGCTCGCCGCCTTTTCGAACATAGCCTTGGCGGCACGATGATGATGCTTACCGATGGAGGGAGTCTCTACATGGTTGACGTGGTGATCAGCGAGTTCATGGATGCCGCTGCCGTCGAGACACTGACGCAGCGTTATGCGGTCCACTTCGATGCCGCGCTGGTCGAGGATCGGGAACGGTTGCTATCGATGGGGAGGGGCGTTCGTGCGCTCATCGTACGCAACCGAACCCGGGTCGACGAGGCGCTGCTTGCCCGTTTTCCCGATCTCGAGGCCGTGGGCCGACTCGGCGTCGGCCTGGACAACATCGACGTGGCGCGTTGCCAGGAGCGTGGCATCGCCGTGCTTCCCGCCACCGGCGGCAATGCCTCGGCCGTGGCCGAGTACGTCATCACGGGCCTGCTGATGCTGCGCCGCGGCGCCTACCACTCGACAGCCGCGGTGCTCGATGGCGACTGGCCACGACAGGCGCTGGTCGGTCACGAGAGCCAGGGATGCGTGCTCGGACTGGTTGGCTTCGGCGGGATCGCCCGGGAAGTAGCAAGGCGCGCCCAGGCGCTGGGCATGAGCGTGATCGCGTTCGACCCCTTCGCCGATCCGAGTGATCCGGCCTGGCAGATGGCGGAGCACATCGAGACGATCGAGTCCCTGCTGGCCCGCAGCGACGGCGTGAGCCTCCATGTGCCGCTGACCGAGCAGACGCGCCATCTCATCGACACCGAGGCGATCGCTTCCATGCGCCCAGGCAGCGTCCTGATCAACACTGCCCGCGGCGGAATCGTCGACGAGTCGGCACTCGCCGATGCCTTGTGCGAAGGGCGGATCGGTGGCGCCCTGCTCGATGTGTTCGAATGCGAACCCCTGCCTGCCGACAGCGACTTGACGCGCGCCAGTGCCTGCAACCTAGTGCTGACGCCCCATGTTGCCGGCGTGACCCACGAGTCGAACGTCAATATCAGCGCCATGACCGCCCGCGACGTGAGCCGGGTACTGGAGGGCAACGCATGAGCCATCGGCGACTGTCGATTTCCCAGGTCCGTGAACTGGCAACGCAATCCCTAAAAGGTGTGGGTGTGGGAGTCCGCGAGGCCGATATCACCGGCCGGGCGCAGGTCGTCGCCGAATGCGGCGGTTTCTCCTCCCATGGCCTGGCTCGATAGCGGTGATATTTCGACAAGGTCCCGGGCGGTACGGTCGTGGGTAAAGCCCTCCCCAAGGTCCGGTTCGGCGGTAGCGAGGTTCTCGTCGACGCCGGGCTCGGTCTGGCGTTTCCGGCCATCGCGGCGGAGGTCGAACGTAGCGTGCCGGTGACGACAGCCGGTGGCGCCTACGGTGTGAGAATGTCTGCACCACGTGTGCTCACTCGTCGATCAGGCCGCCTTCCTCGTGAAACGGATAGGGGCCGGCGTAGTCGCCGATCACGCCGTGGTGGGTGATCAGTTCATTGGTGCGCCAGAGGTGAAGCTGGTAGCCCGGCGGCTCCATGACGAAGGCGGAAGGGCCGTCCTCGCGCAGATCGAGGGCGACCTGGTGGGCGGTGCTGGGGCAGCAACTGGCGAGGGTGCCGGCGAAGCGCTGGAAGATGGTGCGATGCACATGCCCGCAGATAATGCGCTCCACATTGGGGTAATCGGCCACGATCGCGGCCATCTCGGCAGCGCCGGCCAGGCCGATGGCGTCCATGTGCGCGATGCCGGTGGCGAATGGCGGATGATGCATGAAGATCAGGGTCGGGCGCTCGGGCTGTTCGGCCAGCCGCGCGGCGAGCCAGCCGAGCCGCTCGGCGCAGAGCTCGCCGCGACTCTCGCCCGGCACCAGGGTGTCCAGTGCCAGCAGCCTGAGCGGGAAGCGTTCGATACTGTACTGAATGAACGGGTCGTCGCCGAGATAGTCGTGGTCGGGAAAGGCGTCGCGCATCGCCTGACGGTCGTCGTGGTTACCGGGAATCAGGTACCACGGGATCTCCAGCGGCTGGAGCAGCTCAGTCAGCGTGGCGTACTCCTCCGGGCGGCCGAAATCGGTGGCATCGCCGGTAATCAGTACCACGTCGGGCCGGGGGGCGAGCGCGTTGAGCGTTGCCACCGCCGGGGGGAGATAGCGGTCGGTTTCGACCACCCGGTAGGCCTTCTGGCCGGGACGACGAATGTGCAGGTCGGTGAGTTGTGCGATCAGCATGCAGAGGTTCCAGGTTTTCCGGATTCAGGCCACGCGGGCCTGCTCGATGAGGGCGGAGACGGTATCGCCCGGTTGCCAGATGGCGTCGGGTGCGGCCAGGGCAGTGAAGCGCTGGCCGTCGGCGAGCGCCAGTTCGAAGCGGATATGGCTGCCGAGGAAGAAGCGTGCCTGGACGCGGGCGGGCAACCCCTGGCCGGGGGGCGCGAGTTCGACCTCGTGCGGACGGAAGGTCAGCGCCGCGACGCCATGGCGGGTGGCCACCTCGCCGCCCTCCAGCCGGCACAGGGTGCCGAGGAAATCGGCGACGAAGGGCGAGGCGGGATCGCGGTAGAGGGTCTCCGGCGCGCCCAACTGCTCCAGTCGGCCGGCGGACATCACCGCGACCCGGTCGCCCAGCATCATCGCCTCCTCCTGGTCGTGGGTGACGATGACGCAAGTGATGCCGAGTGTCTTGAGCAGCTTGGCGAGATCCACCCGCAGCTGCTGGCGCAGGCGGGCATCGAGTGCGGTCAACGGTTCGTCGAGCAGTAGCACGCGGGGTTCGATGGCGATCGCCCGGGCCAGCGCCACGCGCTGACGCTGCCCCCCGGAGAGCTGATCGATACGCCGCTCCGCCAGCGCTTCCAGCTCGACCAGTTCGAGCATTTCCGCCACGCGTCGGCGCCGGCTGGCGGCATCCACGCCACGAATCTTCAGACCGTAGCCGACATTGCCGGCGACATTCATGTTGGGGAACAGCGCGTAGCCCTGGAATACCACCCCCACGCCGCGCGCTTCCGGCGCTACCTGGGTGACGTCGTCGTCGCCGAAGCGAATCCGGCCACCCTCGTCGGCGCTTTCCAGTCCGCAGATCATGCGCAGCAGGGTGGTCTTGCCGCAGCCCGAGGGACCGAGCAGCGCCAGCGTCTCGCCGGCGTCGATCGACAGGTTCAGCGGCGCCAGGGCGCGGGTGCCGTCGGGCCAGGTCTTGGCGCAGTTGTCGAGCCTGATGGTCAGCGGGTGTGTCATGTCGTTGAGTCGCTCATGTACGTGATGAAGTCATGTCGATGCGCCAAGACCGAGGCCGCCGTGGCGCGTCGAGCGGGCGGCGATCCATTGCAGCCCGACCATCAGCGGCAGCAGCATCAGCAGGAAGACGAGGGTGTAGGCGGAGGCCACCTCGAGTCGCATCGAGGCGTAGCTGTCGGCCAGCCCCACCGGCAGCGTCTTGGTCAGCGGCGTATGCAGCAGCCAGGTCAGGTTGAACTCGCCGATGGAGAGCGTCACCACGGTCAGCGCGCCGGTGACGATGCCGCTGCTAGCGGCGGGCACGATGATGTCGAAGAAGCGCCGGCGGCGACTGGCACCGAGGGTCGCGGCAGCTTCGTCCAGCACCATCAGGTCGGCCCCCTGCATACCGGCGCGCACGGCGCGCACCATGAACGGCAGCGTGAACAGCACATGGCCGATGACGATGAACGCCACGCTGCTGCGCAACCAGCCGACGCTGCCCCAGGAGACGATCAGGGCCAGCGCGGTGGCGAGCCCGGGAACGGCCACCGGCAGGGTCAGCAGCTCCTCCAGCAGGCGTGAGAGCCGGCCGGGAAACAGCGTCAGCACCCAGGCGGCAGGCACGCCGATGATGGTGGTGATCGCAAGGGTGGCCAGTGCCACGGCGTAGGAGCGCCAGATCGTGTCGGCGTAGAGATCCCAGACCTGAACGATCCAGTCCAGCGTCAGCCCGCTAGAGAGGCCGACGAAATAGTTCCTCGTCACCCCGGCGGTCACCGACAGCAGCACCGGGCCGATCAGGAAGGCGACGACGGCGAGCGTGGCGGTCAGGCCGAGCCGGGTGTCGAAGCGGGAATGCCTCATGCGGGAACGCCTGCGGTCATCTCAGTTTCCCCTTGCCGTACGGGCGGCCAGGCTGTTGGCGACGTAGAGCACCGCCCAGGTGGCCAGCCCCAGTACCACCGAGAGCGCCGCGGCGACCGGGAGGTTGGCGTAGTTGGTGAACTCGTCGTAGATGGTGATCGGCAGCACGTCGATCCGGGTACCGAGGGTGAACACGGTGCCGAAGGCGCCCATGGCGGTGGCGAAGCACATCGCCCCGGCCGCGGTCAGCGCGCCGGTCAGCGCCGGCAGCTCGATATCGACAAACCGGCGCCAGGGGCTTGCGCCCAGTGTCTGCGCCGCTTCCAGCCAGTGCTTGTCGATCCCCTCCACCGCCGTCATCAGCACGCCGATGGTGCGCGGCAGCAGAAAGTAGAGATAGCCGATGAAGAGCCCTGCCATGCCGTAGGCCAGTACCATCGGGTCACCGGAAAGCGCCTTCGAGAGTGTGTTGAGCACGCCCTGGCGGCCGGTGGCGAGAATCACCAGGAAACCCACCACCACACCGGGAAAGGCGAGCGGAAAGAGCAGCAGCGACATCAGCACCCGCCGCCCGGGAAAGTCGGGGTGGCGGGCCAGGAAACGGCTGACGGGCAGGGCGATGACGAGCGTGGCCAGCGTTGCCCCCAGTGACAGCGCCACGGTATTGATCAGACTCTGCCAGTAGCGCGGCTGGGTCACCACCAGCCAGTAGGCGGAAGCGTCCATGCCCTGTGGCGTGGCGGCACCGATCCCGGCCAGCTTGGCCATCGGCAGCAGCCAGAAGGCGAGGAACAGCACCACGGCGGGTGCGGCGATCACCAACCAGGCTCGTCGTCGACCCATGGCGTCAATCCACCTCGTTGGCATAGCGCTGGGAGAAGGCCCGCTGCGCCGCGGCCATCCTGGCGTAGTCGACGGTTCCGGCGCGGGCGTAGTCGCTGTCCGGCAGGAACTTCTTCTGCGCTTCCGGTGACGCCGCGCCGGGACGGACCGGGCGCAGGTAGGCGTTGGCCCAGATCGCCTGGCCCTTGTCGGAGAGCACGTAGTCGAGCACCTTCTTGCCGGCTTCCGGGTGCGGGTCGTTGGCGACCAGGCTCATCACGTAGGGCACGGTGACGGTGCCCTCCTGGGGGATCACGAACTGCACGTTGACCTTGTCGTCGTAGCGCGCCCGGTAGGCGTTGAAGTCGTAGTCGAGCAGGATCGGAATCTCGCCGGAGAGCATGCGGGCGTAGGCGGTCTGCTTGGGCACGATGGGATCGTTGGCCTGCAGCTTGCGGAACCACTCGATCGCCGGGGTGAAATCGTCCAGCGAGCCGCCCAGCGCCCCGTTGACCGCGACCGCGCCGACATAGCCGACGAACGCCGACGACGGGTCGAGATAGCCGACCATGCCGCGATACTCGGGCTTGAGCAGGTCGCTCCACGACTGCGGTACCGGCGCGCCGTTGAGCGCATCGACGTTGACCATGAAACCCAGGGTGCCCGAGTGGATGGCGAACCACCTGCCGTCGGGGTCTTTCAGACCGTCGGGTATCTCGTCCCAGTGGGCCGGCTTGTAGCCCTGTACCAGCCCCTGCTCGGCGGCCTGGATGCCGAAGGTGACGCCGTAATAGACGACATCGGCGACCGGGTTGCTCTTCTCGGCGGTGATCGAGGCCAGCGACTGGCCGGAATTCTTGTTGTCCTGCGGCACGTGGATGCCGGTATCCGCCTCGATGGCCTTCAACTGGGTGCCCCAGTCGGCCCACTCCGGCGGGCAGTTGTAGCAGATGGCGTTGTCGGTGGCCTGGGCCGCTAGCGATCCGAGGGCAGCGGCGGTGCATCCCAGTGCCATGACGGCGGTGCGAAGCGTCTGTTTCCACATGGTGATCCGATCCTCTGGGTTGGCGATGCGGTGGTTGGGTGGTGCGACGTTGGGGTGGTTCGACGGTGCTAATCGACCGCCAGGCGGGCGACGGTGCCACCTCCGCTCAGGCGATGTGGCAGGCGCACGGAGCGGCTGCTTCCACCGGCGAGGGCTTTGAGCAGTTCATGGCAGGCCTGGCTGCCGATCTCGCTGCTGGGTTGGTGGACGCTGGCCAGCGACGGCACCATCAGCGCGCCGAAGGCCATGCCGTCGAAGCCGCAGACGGAAAGGTCGTCCGGCACGCGCAGACCCAGGGTCGCCAACTCCGCGATCACCGAGGCGGCCAGCAGATCGTTGGAGCAGAACAGGGCGCTGGGCGGCCTGGGCGAGGAGAGCAGGCTCCTCAGGCGATCGCGATCCGCCGCGGTATGCCGGGGCATCGAGACATGGGTGGGGGCGGGCAGATCCAGGCGGGCCGCGCGATCCAGAACGCCGTCGAGACGCTTCGACGCCCGGTCCGAAGCGTCCAGCGGCCCACTGATCATGGCGAGCCGGCGGTGACCGCTGGCGACCAGTTGCTCGACCATGTCGCCGGCGGCGGCGAAATTGTCGACGCTGACGAACGGATGCCGATCGCTCTCGTTATAGGCAAGCACGAACGGCACGCCGCTGGCGGCGAGCTCGGCCAGCGTGGCGCTGCGTGCCGGGTCGGCAACGGTCAGGATCATGCCTTCGACACGGTGGTCGAGCAGGCTGCGTGCGGCTTCGCGCTCGCGTCGCGCGTCGTATCCCGTGGTCGCCAGCATCACGCTGTAGCCTGCCTTCAGCGCACGCTCCTCGGCCCCCTCGAAGCAGGCGGCAAAAACCGGATTGGACATTGTCGGCAGCAGTAGTCCCAGTGTCCGGGTGCTGCCCGAGCGCAGGCTACTGCCCACCTTGCTGGGCCGGAAACCGAGCTGCCTGGCGGTAGCGAGTATCCGCTCGCGAGTGGCGTCGTTGAGCAGCTCCGGCCGGTTGAAGGCGCGCGACACCGTGGCCGGGGAAACCCCGACCCGTTCGGCGATCTGGACCAATGAGGGACGTGACGGCATGACAGCGACTTTGCCTGCAACGATGAAAACGTTTGCAGTCTGTTCCCGGCATGTGACGTTACCGTGACGCCGGGATGACGTTTGGGTGATACCGGGGAAGAGGGACGATCTCTAGGCGCGCAGGTAGTTCCCCGGCAGCCGCTCGGCGAGGAACTCCATGAATAGCCGCGCGCGCTGCGACAGCGCGCTCTGGCGATAGTAGACGACATTGATGCGCTGGGTCCGGAACTGGGTTTGCTCCGGCAGCACGTCGACGAGAGCGCCGCTCTGGCGTGGGGCGAGGGTCATGTAGTCGGCGAGACAGGCGATCCCCTCGCCCGCGAGGACGAGCTCCAGCAGCGTGGGGCCGCTGGATGCCGAGAGTGAGGGTTTCACGTGAAATGGCTCGCCGTGGGCGTCGAGTAGCGGCCAGTCGTTGAGATGGTCGAGCTGGCTGAAGCCGAGCAGACTATGCTGCGCGAGGTCGCCGACGCCGAGGGGCGCGCCGTGACGCTTGAGATAATCCGGGCTGGCCAGAAGACGCAGGGGACTGTGGCCCAGCGGCCTGGCATGCAGCGAGGAGTCCTCGAGCTCGCCAATACGGATGGCGAGATCGACGCGCTGTTCCAGCAGGTCGATGAAGCGGTCATGGGTGTCGAGCTCGAGGGTGATTCCCGGATAGCGGTCGCGGAATTCGCCGACCACCGGGACGATCACGAACTGCATGAAGCTCGGCGCTGCATTGATGCGCAAGCGGCCGCGGGGACGGTCATGGCGGTTGGCGATCGCCTCCTCGGCATTGTCGACGGCGGCAAGAATCGAACGGGCGTGCCCTAGGAACGTCTCCCCCTCCTCGGTCAGTTCCAGGCGCCGCGTCGTCCGTCTCAGCAGCGTCGTCTCGAGCTTCCGCTCCAACCGGTTGAGTGCACGGCTGACGCCGGAGACGGTCAGGCCGAGCCGTTCGGCGGCGGCGGTGATGGAGCCGTTGTCGACCACGGCGACAAAAGCTTGCTGCTCTTCCAGGGTGCTCTTCATCATGTTGCCGCGTTGAGGGTTTTGTTGATTTTAAATCAAAAGTGACTTGCCGGCCGGGTGGTTTATCCGAGGCGATTTCTCTTCACAATGGCTGGCATTCCTCCGGGCTCGGTAGTTCCCGAGTGCCGCCTAAACAGTATTGATGGAGAACCATTCGAGATGAAGATCCTGTTGATCAACGGCGGCAAGCCGTTCGCCCATTCCGGCGGTGAGCTCAACAATACCTTCCATGCGGTCGCCGTCGCCCGACTGACCGAGCTGGGCCACGAACTCCGTGAGACAGTGATCGAGCAAGGCTACGACATCGACGCCGAAGTGCAGAACTACCTGTGGGCGGATGTCATCGTCTACCAGATGCCGGGTTGGTGGATGGGTACGCCCTGGAGTGTGAAGCGCTACCTCGATGAAGTTTTCACCGCCGGCCACGGCTCGCTCTATGCCAATGACGGCCGTTCGCGGCAGGACCCCACCAAGCAGTACGGCAGCGGCGGCCTGCTCCAGGGCCGGCGTTACCTGTTGTCGTTGACCTGGAACGCGCCGCGGGAAGCCTTCGACGAGCCGGGCAACTTCTTCGACGGCAAGGGCGTCGACGGTGTCTATTTCGCATTCCACAAGTCGCAAGCCTTCGTCGGGCTGGAAGGACTACCGACATTCATCGCCAATGACGTCATGAAGATGCCGGACGTCGAGCGACACACTGCGGAGTACCGTGAACATCTGGAGCAGGTGTTCGGAAAGGCCCCGACGCAGTCCCGGGAAGAGATGTCTTCCACCACTGCCTAGGGTTTGCCTGAACGGTCGGCGGGGGAGGGCAGCTTTCCTCCAAGGCCTAGGCTATGGGCGAGGGCGGGCGGCGTTTTCGGCATACGGCGTCGAAGATCGGCTCACCGACCTTCCGTTCGGAACAGCCGGCGGAGGACCCGAGAGCGAGCGGGACGAGTCAAGTGAGCACTGGGCTCGGTGACAGGCAAGTCAGTCCGGTCCTCTTTTGGTGCTCGACATCCTTGTCGCTCGCACTTCGCCCAGCGGCGTTGTCCCCATCGTCGATCGTCGACTTTCATGGCTCGAGGCCAGGTCGATCGCCTGGAGGGTTCAAGGGGTAGAGGGAATCTTCGTCGGATGCGCTGTCGCTGCGGGCTCCACGGGGCGCGTTTCGCCGACGCCCAGCCAGTAGACAATCGGTGCGAGCACACCGAAGGCGGCCAGGAACAGGAAGCCACCGGCGTAGTCGCTGGCTTCCACCACATAACCCGCGACCAGGTTCGAACTTGCCGCTCCCAGAGCGAACAGGGTGCCGAGTACACCTACCGTGACGTTGTAACGTCCCGTTCCGTGGGTGAGATCGGCGGCCACGATCAGCCACAGTACACCGAAGACGCCGGCGCCGATGCCGTCCAGCGCCTGCACCATCAAAAGCCATAGCGGGTCGTTGCTGACGGCATAGAGCGCGCCACGCAGTGGCAGGGCCAGGAGTCCGATCATGAAAACCGGCAGGCGGCCCCAGCTCATTGCCCGTCGGCCCGCCCACCATGCCACAGGGATCATCACCAGCTGCGCGATCACGATGCAGGCGGACATGTACAGCGAGGCGGCGTCGCGATCGCCGATGGTCAGATACTGACCTACCAGCGGCAGCATCGCGGCGTTGGCAAAATGAAAGAGCACCAGGGTCAGGCCGAGCATCACGATACGGCGCTGCCTCAGCACCTCGACAATGCTGTCGCCGGTCAACGGGTTATCCTCGGTTTTGCCGCGCGCGACGTCGTGGTCGATGTCCGCCTCCCGGATCACGAGTACGCTGACCAGGCTACCGAGCGCGAAGATCACCAGCGCATAGAACAGCCACTCGATACTCAGGAAGTGAGCCAGCGCGCCCGCCAGCAATGCCGAAACCACATTGCCGGCATGGTTGAACACTTCGTTGCGACCCTGGCGGTGCGGGAAGCGTCGATTACCGACCATTCCCAGCGTTATTGCCGCCACCGCGGGCAGCAGGAAAGCCGCACTCACCCCCATCAGCGCCTGAAATAACACGATGGCCGGCAAATTGACGAAAGCCGGCTGGGTCATCAGTACGCTGCAGACGGCGACGACGAGTGTCGCCACAGCCACCAGCACCCGCTTGAAGCGCGTGATGTCCAGCAACATGCCCGCCGGGCTCTGTGCGAGCATCGTCGCGAAGGTCATCGCGGACATCGCCACGCCGATCTGCCCGGCGCTCCACTCGTGACGAGTCAACAGATAGATGCCGAGAAACGGCCCCACACCATCGCGAACGTCGGCCAGGAAGAAGTTCAGACTATCCAGCCCGATTCGGCTACGCGCCGTGGGTTGGTGCGCGGTTGTCTTTGCCATGATTTTCAATCTCGAGAGGCCGTCAGCCAGCTTAACGGATATCGCGCACCTCCAGAATATTGCCCGCATCATGAATCCGGGCAAGCTGATGTGACCTCGGCGCCGGCCGCCAGCCGGCCTCAGGCGTTGGCAGAACGGGGCTCGGGCTCCAGTACCTGGGTGTGCAGCGTCCTGCCGTCGCTGTCTTTCAGCCGGACGGTCAGCGTCTCGCTCTCGGCGTCCAGATCGGCCTGGCCGAAGAACTGGTAGCCCGCCGAGGGCGGCAGGTTGGACTCGCCCTCCGGCGGGGCCTTGAAGAAGGTCACCTGTGGGCCGAAGGTCGCGTCCATCTCGCTGGGTCCGAAGGTGCCGGCGTGGAGCGGGCCGCTGACAAACTCCCAGAACGGCTTGAATGCCTTGAAGCTGGCGCGCTCCGGGGCGTAATGATGAGCGGCAGTGTAGTGCACGTCGGCAGTGAACCAGACGACGTTGGCAATGTCGTCGTCACGAATGGCCTGGAGCAACCTGGCGATCTCCAGCTCGCGGCCAAGGGGCTGGCCGGGGTCACGGTTGGCGATCGCTTCGAACTGATCGCCATCCGGGACCACCATGCCGATCGGCATGTCGGCGGCGATGACCTTCCAGGTCGCGGTGGAGTCGTTCAGCGCCTGCCGCAGCCAGCGGAACTGGTTTTCGCCCAGGAACGCGGTGGCCGAGGACTCCTCGCCTTGCAGGTTGGTGCTGTTGGGGCCGCGATAGCTGCGCATGTCCAGCATGAAGACCTCCATCCCCGGCCCGTAGGAGAAACGGCGATAGATCCGCTGCGGGGCGGAAGTGGACATCCGGATCGGCATGTACTCGAGAAACGCCTGACGGCCGCGGGCGGCGAGCAGCGCGACGTTCTTTTCCGTGTATAGATCGTTGTCGAGGATCTCCTGCGGATACCAGTTGTTGGTCGTTTCGTGATCGTCCCACTGGGCCAGCATCGGCACTTCGGCGGCGAAGCGGCGGAAGTTGGCGTCGAGGTGGTTGTAGGCGTGCTGGCCGCGATATTCGTCCAGCGTCTCGGCGACCTTCTGCTTGGCCGGCGTGACGATGTTGCGCCACACGCCGCCATCGGGAAGCTCGGTCTGCGCTTCCAGCGGCCCGTCGGCGTAGACCGTATCGCCGGAGTGGATGAAGAAATCCGGCCGAACCTGGCGCATCGTCTCCCAGGTGCGCATGCCACCGCGGGATTCATCGATGCCCCAGCCCTGGCCGACCACGTCACCGGACCAGACAAAGCGAATGTCTCTCGGTTGGGATGGCGGCAGTTGCAGCCGTCCGACCACCGGCTCGCTCGCCGCCCGTGAATCGCCCAGCGCGGCGAATCGCACCCGGTAGTGAACGGTGTTCATGCCCTGCAGGCCGGTCGCGTCGATCTTGCCGGTCAGGTCGGTGCCGGGCAGCACATCGATCCAGGGCAACTGGCGCGCACCACGGAACTCCGGGTTGTCGGCGACCTCGACCAGCATCCGCGACGGCATGCTCGCTCTTCCCCACAGCATGGCGCGGTCCGGCAGCACGTCGCCGCTCATCACGCCGCCTTCCACCGTCGGGCGTCGCCCCTCGGCCAGTACGATCGCCGGTGCGCCGAGGAGCCCGATTCCCGCCACACCGAGCCCTACGTGGCCGCTGGCGGCCAGGAAGTCGCGTCTCGTGAAGGGCTTTCGTTGTGTCGGCATATCTCGTCTCCTCGAAGAATGGTCGTCGATGAGCGGCAGGCTAGCGCCGTCCCGTGACGCTTGTATGAAGCGGAGGCAGAGATATGTGAAGAGACGTAATCGTTTGACGATGGTGAAGATTGGCGTCGTGGCGCTATGCTGCAAAGGGCGGCGACGGAAAGCGGGAGCGCGGAGGAGGGGCCAGATGATCAAGCGCATCGGCAATACCGATATTCAGCCACGCCACCGTGCAGTCTGTCACTGCGGCGCGGTGGTGCTCGAACTCGAGCTACCCGACGGCGTGGTCGACCCGCGCCGCTGCAACTGCTCGATGTGTCGACGCCGCGGCGCGATCGTGGCGAGCGTGCCGCTGGCGGCACTGCGCATCGTCAGCGGAGAGGGAACCCTACGCCGCTACCAGTTCAACACCATGACCGCACAGCACTATTTCTGCGGCAACTGCGGCATCTACACTCACCATCAGCGACGTTCCAACCCGGACCAGTACGGCTACAACATCGCCTGTCTGGAAGGGGTCGATCCCTTCGACCTGCCCGGGCCGATCCCGGTCGGTGATGGCGTGAATCACCCGGCCGACCGGTGACGGTCGGGGTGGTGCCGCTCAGCGCGCGTTGGCCGCGCGCCAGGCGTGCAGCTTGTGATAGCTCTCGAGCAGGCGCTGGTGGCGCTCGATGCCTTCGAGCGCGAGGCTGGTCGGCGTCAGCCCGGGGAAGCGCACCGAGCCCTCCACCGCGCCGATGGCGTCTGCCATCTTCGCCTCGCCGAACATGCGGGTCAGGTTGTGGCGGTAGTCGTCGAGCTCGAGATCGTCGTCCAGGGCGATCTCGAGTACCGCGGTGAGCGCCTGATAGAAGAGCCCGCGGTCGACGGTGTTGTCGTTGAACTGCAAGAACATCTGCGCGCCGTCCAGGGCGTCTTCCAGGCGCCCCAGCGCCAGCTGGATCAGCAGCTTCAGCTCGGCGATGGTCAGCTCCGACCACACGGTGTTGTCGTCGAACTCGATCCCGATCAGGGTGACGATCTTCATCTGCTCGTCGAGCTCGCTCTCTTCCAGGCGTTCGAGCAGGTCGGTCAGCTGCGCCTCATCGAGGCGGTGCAGGGCGAGGATATCCTCGCGGAAGGCCAGCGCCATGTTGGTGTTGTCCCACACCAGATCCTCGACCGGATAGACCTCGGAGTAGCCGGGCACCAGGATGCGGCACACCGGAGCGCCGAGATCCTCGAAGGTGGCGACATAGGCTTCCAGCCCCTCGTCGTCGAGAATCGCGAACAGGCGCTCGGCCTCCTCGTCGTTGGTGCCGGAGAAGTCCCACTCGACGAAGTCGACGTCCGCCGTGGCGCTGAAGAAACGCCACGACACCACGCCGGAAGAGTCGATGAAGTGCTCGACGAAGTTGTTCGGTTCACTCACCGCCTGGGCGTTGAAGGTGGGCGGCGGCAGGTCGTTCATGCCCTCGAAGCTGCGCCCCTGCAGCAGCTCGGTGAGGCTGCGTTCGATGGCGACCGACAGGCTGGGATGCGCGCCGAAGGAGGCGAACACGCCGCCGGTGCGCGGGTTCATCAGCGTCACGCACGCCACCGGGAAGCGCCCGCCGAGGGAGGCATCCTTGACCAGCACCGGGAAGCCCTGGGCCTCCAGCGCCTGCACGCCTTCGACAATCGTCGGGTACTGCGCCAGTACCGCCTCGGGGACGTCCGGTA
Source organism: Salinicola acroporae (assembly GCF_003206615.1). Taxonomy (GTDB): domain Bacteria; phylum Pseudomonadota; class Gammaproteobacteria; order Pseudomonadales; family Halomonadaceae; genus Salinicola; species Salinicola acroporae. The sequence goes on from NZ_PZJW01000015.1 coordinate 26,928, forward strand.
GCGCGATCTCCTGCTCGATGATCTGACGCTTCACCGCCCGCTCGAAGATCTCGGAGAGACACTGCACCTGCGCTTCGGCGAGGGTGTTGCCGGCGCTCATGCCATTGCTGAGATAGAGGTTCTCGATCAGGTTGGAGGGGAACCATACCGTCTCGCCGTCCGAGTGGCGCTTGAACGGCAGCGAGACGATACCGCGGTCGGTGCGCCCGGCGTTGGTGTCATACAGATGCGAGCCTCGGAGCTCGCCGTCCGGGTCGAAGATCGCGCGGCAGTGGTCGTCGAGAATCTCGCTGGGCAGCGCGCCGTCCGGCCCCGGCTGGAACCAGCGCTCGTTCGGGTAGTGGACGAACTCGCTGGCAGCGATCTCGTTGCCGAAGAACTGATCGTTGTAGAAGAAGTTGCACGACAGGCGCTCGATGAACTCGCCCAGCGCCGAGCACAGCGCGGCTTCCTTGGTCGCCCCCTTGCCGTTGGTGAAGCACATCGGCGAGGCGGCATCGCGAATGTGCAGCGACCAGACGTGGGGCACGATATTGCGCCAGGAGGCGATCTCGATCTTCATGCCGAGACGCTCGAGGATGCCCGTCATGTTGGCGATGGTCTGCTCCAGCGGCAGGTCCTTGCCTTCGATCCAGGTCTCCTGGCTCTCGCCGTCCTTGTCGAGCGAGCCGCCCATCAGCAGCGCCTGGGCGTTCTCGTCGATGTTCTCCACCGCTTCGATCTGGAACTCGGGATTGTTCTGGATCACCCGCTTGACCGAGCAGCGCTCGATCGAGCGCAGAATGCCGGTGCGGTCCTTGTCGGAGATGTCCGCGGGTAGTTCGATCTGGATACGGAAGATCTGGTTGTAGCGGTTCTCCGGGTCGACGATGTTGTTCTGGGACAGCCGGATGTTCTCGGTGGGGATCTCGCGGGCGTTGCAGTAGACCCGCACGAAATAGGCCGCGCAGAGCACCGTGGAGGCGAGGAAGTAGTCGAACGGCCCCGGCGCCGAGCCGTCGCCCTTGTAGCGGATCGGCTGGTCGGTGATCACCGTGAAGTCGTCGAACTTGGCTTCCTGGCGCAGGTTGTCGAGATAGTTGACCTTGATTTCCATGGGGAGAGACCGCGTTGGTAAGTGGCTGACCTCCGTGGCTGACGGGAGGTGGATGGCGGCCATTATCCGGATTCGAGGGCGCTTCGTCTTGGGGGGCGTGGAAGCGGGTGTGCCTTGAGGCTGGTGGGGTTGGGCGCGTGTCCGGCCGGTGTGACGACAACGGCCCGAGCTCCCAGGCGGGGAGGACTCGGGCCTTGTCTTTTATACTGCGAGCGTTTCCGACGCGGCGCTTGTAGAACGCCTGTCACAACCGGTGGATGGCGTGGGCCTATCCGGCGCCCACCACCAAGTGGGGAAATGCGCTCTTAGGAGGCGACCTGGAACGCCATGGTGGCCTGCACCGCCCGCTTCCAGCCGTCGTACAGTTCGTCGCGTCGATCTTTACCCATCACGGGTTCGAAGCGACGTTCGATCGCCCACTGCTCGGAGATCTGCTCGCGGGACTCCCAGAAACCGAGGGCAAGCCCGGCAAGATAGGCCGCGCCGAGTGCGGTGGTTTCGCTGATCTCGCTGCGCAGTACGTCGACACCGAGGATGTCGGCCTGGAACTGGGCCAGGAAGTTGTTGGCGATGGCGCCACCGTCGGCGCGCAGTTCGGTCAGGTCGATATTCGCGTCGGCCTGCATCGCCGTGAGCACGTCGGCGGTCTGGTAGGCCATCGATTCGATAGCGGCGCGGATGAACTGCTCCTTGCTGGTACCGCGCGACAGGCCGAACATCGCCCCTCGCACATTGGAGTTCCAGTAGGGCGCACCGAGGCCGGTGAAGGCCGGTACCAGATAGACGCCGTCGTTGCTGCCGGCGCGCTCGGCGTAGGCTTCGGAATCCGATGACTTGCCCAGCATGCGCAGCCCGTCACGCAGCCATTGGACCACCGAGCCGGCCACGAATATCGACCCTTCGAGGGCATATTCGACCTTGCCGTCGATCTCCCAGGCGATGGTCGTCAACAGCCCGTTGTCCGATTGCGTGGCCTCGTTGCCGGTGTTCATGAGCGTGAAGCAGCCGGTGCCGTAGGTGTTCTTGGCCATGCCGGGCTTGAAGCAGGCCTGGCCAAAGAGGGCGGCCTGCTGGTCGCCGGCGATGCCTGCGATCGGTAGCTTCGTGCCGAAGAAGAATTTCGGCAGCACGTGGCCGTAGACTTCGCTGGAGGACTTGACCTCGGGCAGCATCGATTCCGGCACCTCGAACAGCTCGAGCAGTTCCGGGTCCCATCGGCGCTCGCGGATGTTGAACATCAGCGTGCGCGAGGCGTTGGTCACATCGGTGACGTGTTCGGCGCCGCCGGTCAGGTTCCAGATCAGCCAGGAGTCCATGGTGCCGAACAGCAGATCGCCCTTTTCGGCCTTCTCCTTGACGCCGTCGACGTTATCGAAGATCCACTTGATCTTGGTGCCCGAGAAGTAGGCATCGATCACCAGGCCGGTCTTGTCGCGGACCCTGTCGGCATGACCGGCGTTACGCAGCTCGTCGCAGATCTCGGCCGAGTGCCGCGATTGCCAGACGATGGCGTTGTAGACCGGCTGGCCGGTGTGCTTGTCCCAGATCACCGTGGTTTCACGCTGATTGGTAATGCCGATGCCGGCGATCTCCTCGACGTCCACCTGGGTGTTGTTGATCACTTCGGTCAGCGTGGTCAGCACGCTGGTCATGATGTCGCGGGGGTTGTGCTCGACCCAGCCCGGACGCGGAAAGATCTGCTCGAACTCCCGCTGGGCGACACCGGCGATCTTGCCGTCGTGGTCGAACAGCATGGCTCGCGAGCTGGTGGTGCCTTGATCGATGGCCAGAACATACTTCTTCTTGTCACTCATGAGAAACCTGTCCTTCTGAATGGTGAGTCCTGAATGAGGAGTCGACGTGTCTCTGAATCGCCCGTTGCCGCTCAATAGACCGTTGCGGCGAGTGCCGCGAGGCTGCTGCCGATGATCGGGCCGACGAAGGGCACCCAGGCGTAACCCCAGTCGTTGGAACCCTTGCTCCGGATCGGCAGCATGGCATGCGCCAGACGCGGCCCCATGTCGCGGGCGGGGTTGATCGCGTAGCCCGTGGGTCCGCCCAGCGAGGCGCCGATGGCGACCACCAGCAGTGCCACGGCCAGCGGCCCCAGGCCGTTGGGCGTATGGCCGAACATGATGATGACGAACACCAGCACGAACGTCCCGATGGCTTCGGTCACGCAGTTCCAGAAACGCGACCGGATCGTGGGTATGGTCGAAAAGGTGGCCAGGATGGTGGTGGCGTCCTCGGTATCGTCGTACTGCTTCTTGTAACAAAGGTAGCAGAGCACGGCACCCAGCCAGGCACCCACGAACTCGCCAGTGAAGTAGGCCAGCGTATTGTCCAGGGTGATGGGAATGCCTTGGGCGTACTCGGTGGCCGGGCCCAGCCACAGCGCGAGCGTGATGGCCGGATTGAGATGGGCACCGGTATCGAACGCAATCCACACGCCGCAGTAGACCGCGAGTCCCCAGCCGAAGAAGATCAGCAGCGGGCCGCCATTGTGACCGCCGGTCTTCTTGAGCAGCACGTTGGCCACCACGCCGCAGCCGAGCAGCGTCATGCAGGCCGTACCGGCAATCTCATGCAGCACTATCGTTTCTATGACACCCATGGTCTTCCTTACTGTCAGTGATGTTCCGGCCGGCATGGCCTCGGTGGCCTGCGTCACGCTGAGGGCTCGATCGGCTGTCGAGGCGTGGCGCGTTCGTCGGCTATGTTTCTCCTGCCGTCGCTGCCTGAGACGGGCAGCCCAGGTAATCGGCGAGCCGGCGCTGCTCGCGTTCGTCGAGGCGCAGGCCGAGCTTGGAGCGGCGCCAGAGGATGTCTTCCGCGGTCCGGGCCCATTCGTGTTCGCGCAGGTACTCGACCTCGGCGGCGTAGAGATCGGCGCCGAAGTGTTCGCCGAGATCGGCCAGCCGCTCGGCATTGCCCAGGATCGTTAGCGCTCGGGTGCCGTAGTTGAACACCAGCCGCGTCACCATCGCCGATGGCACGAAGGGGTAGCGGCTCTGCAACGACGCGACGAGCTGCTGGGGATTGGCGTCATCGCCGCCAGGCAGTGGATGGCCGTTTTGGGTCCAGGACTTCTCGCGCTGGCCGAGCGTCGGCGCCAGTTGGTCGACGGCATCCTCGGCAAGCCGACGATAGGTCGTCAGCTTGCCGCCAAAGATGTTGAGCAGTGGCGCGCCCCCGACCGTGTCGAGCTGGATGCGGTAGTCGCGGGTGATCTCGCTGGCGTTGTCCTCGTGATCATCGAGCAGCGGACGCACGCCCGAGTAGCTCCAGACCACGTCGTCGGCACGGATCGATCGTTCGAAATAACGGTTGATGGCCTCGCAGAGGTAGGCGATCTCGTCCGGTTCGATCGTCACCTTGCCCGGCGCCCCCGAGTGTTCGACATCGGTCGTGCCGATCAGGGTGAAGTCGCGTTCGTAGGGAATGGCGAAGACGATGCGGCCATCCGGCTGCTGAAAGATGTAGGCGTAGTCATGGTCGAACAAGCGCTCGACCACGATGTGGCTGCCCTTGATCAGGCGCAGCGAGTAGGGGTGGTTCTGGGAAGCGATATCGTCCAGGAAGCGCACCGCCCAGGGGCCCGCCGCGTTGACCAGCCCGCGTGCGTGCACCTCACTGGTCTCTCCATCGCTCGTCTTGAGCGTCACCCGCCAACCATCGGCGCTGCGTATCGCCGTTTCGGCCCGGGTGCGGGTCATGATCCGCGCGCCGCGAGCCGCCGCGTCCATGCAGTTGAGCACCACCAGGCGGGCATCCTGGACCCAGGCATCCGAATAGGCGAAACCCTTGGTGAACTCCGCTTTCAACGGCACACCGGCCGGATGGTCGGCGAATTTGACCCCGTGCGAGTTTGCCAGCGTCTGCTTCCCGCCGAGGTGGTCATAGAGAAACAGGCCGATACGGATCATCCAGGCCGGGCGCAGGTGCTTCTGGTGGGGAAGCACGAAGCGCATCGGCCAGATGATATGGGGCGCCATCTTGAGCAGGACTTCCCGCTCGGAGAGCGCCTTGGCCACGAGCTTGAACTCGTACTGCTCCAGATAGCGCAGGCCGCCGTGAATCAGCTTGGTGGAAGCCGAGGAGGTATGGCTGGCGAGATCGTCGGCCTCGACCAGCAGCACCGACAGCCCTCGACCCACCGCGTCGCGGGCAATGCCGGCGCCATTGATGCCGCCGCCGATGACAATCAGATCGTAGCTTTCGTGGGCCATGTTCGGATCTGCTCATAAGTGTTCGGTTTAGATCATTGTGGCGCGAAATCGAACATTATGAACTAGGCAGAAAGTCGTAGGTGGTCCGCCGTCCTTGGACGCTGATCTGAAAATATAAAGATAAATCAACCGAATGTGTCTGTTATCGCCGTGAGTAGAAATGTTCGTCAGTGAATGCTCGAAACGCTGTTTACGAATATTTTCGTTTCGTATCGGAACATGGCTATCAGGATGGGGGGGACGGTCGGCAGCGGAGCGAGGAGCTTCGCCGAGGACGACCCCTGGCTGACCGCGGTGCTCGATGCCTGGCACATGAGCGACCAAAGCCTCGGCACGCTGATGTCGGAGATCGAATTTCGAGGTGACCCGGTGGCTGGAGCACGGACCTGGCTCGAAGAGAACCGGGACCAGGTCGATGAATGGCTGGCCGCTGGCGAGCGAATTCAGCCTTAGGCTTTCGGCCACACGCTCCCGGCGATGTCCGATGGGGTCGCTTAGACTGAATGCCCCCTCGCTGCAACCACCTCTTCTCACGCTATTGGACAATTGATTAAACGCTACTTCACGCTCTAGTCTGTGCCGATTGCCGGCTGTCTGACAGGCCGGCATTACAACGACAAGCGGCCACAAGCCGATATCACAAGAACAGCGATAGCTGTGCAGGAGATGGATAATGAAGAAGACGCTGCTTGCGGCTGGCATTGCCGCCATGATGACGGGCGCGACCCCGGTCATGGCCAAGACGCTGGTCTACTGCTCCGAGGGATCGCCGGAGGGGTTCGATCCCTCGCTCTACACGGCTGGCACCACCTTCGACGCGTCGAGCAAGACGATCTACAACCGCCTGGTGCAGTTCAAGCCGGGTACCACCGAAGTCGAACCGGCCATTGCCGAGAGCTGGGATGTGTCGGACGACGGCCTGGAGGTGACCTTCCACCTGCGCGACGACGTCAAGTTCCAGACCACCGACTATTTCACGCCGAGCCGCGCGCTCGACGCGGATGACGTGATCTGGACGTTCGAGCGTCAGATGGACGAGAACAACCCGTATTACAAGCTGGCCAACGGCAGTTTCGAGTACTTCAACGCGATGTCGATGGGTGATCTGATCGAGTCGATCGACAAGGTCGACGACCACACCGTGAAGTTCGTGCTGACCGAGCCCAACGCACCGTTCGTGGCCAACCTGGCGATGGACTTCGCCTCGATCCACTCCAAGGAGTACGAGCAGCAGCTGCTCGACGAGGGCAAGCCGGAGCTGGCCAACCAGCAGCCGATCGGTACCGGTCCGTTCCAGTTCGTCAACTATCGTGAAGACGCAGCGATCCGCTACCAGGCCAATCCGGACTATTTCCGCGGCAAGCAGCCGATCGACAACCTGGTCTTCGCGATCACCTCCGATGCCCAGGTGCGTTACCAGAAGCTGATGGCCGGCGAGTGCCAGGTGATGCCGTTCCCGAACCCGTCCGATGTCGAGGCGATGCAGCAGAACGCCGACATCAACGTGCTCGAGGAAGCCGGTCTCAACGTGGCGTATCTGGCCTACAACACCCAGATGGCGCCGTTCGACAAGCCGGAAGTGCGCAAGGCGCTGAACATGGCGATCAACAAGCAGGCGATCATCGATGCGGTGTTCCAGGGCGCCGGCCAGGTGGCCAAGAACCCGATCCCGCCGTCCATGTGGGGCTACAACGACGCCATCCAGGATGATCCGTACGACCCCGAGAAAGCCGAGCAGATGTTGAAGGATGCGGGGGTCGAGAACCTGAAGATGAACATCTGGGCGATGCCGGTTCAGCGTCCGTACATGCCCAACGCGCGACGGACCGCCGAGCTGATGCAGTCGGACCTGTCGAAAGTCGGCGTCGATGCGCAGATCGTCACCTACGAATGGGGCGAGTACCTGAAGCGCTCCTCTGACGTCAACCGCGACGGTGCAGTCATCCTCGGCTGGACGGGCGACAATGGCGACCCGGACAACTTCCTGGGCGTGCTGCTCGGCTGTGACGGTGTCGGCGGTGCCAACCGTTCCCAGTGGTGCTATCAGCCGTTCGATGAGCTGATCCAGAAAGCTCGCACCCTGGATAGCCAGGAAGAGCGCGCCAAGCTCTACGAGCAGGCCCAGGAGATCTTCAAGGAGCAGGCGCCGTGGGATACCCTGGCCCACTCCACGGTCTTCATGCCGCTTCGCAAGGAAGTGACCGGCTACAAGATCGATCCGCTCGGCGGCCATAGCTTCGAAGGCGTCGACATCGAGTGATTCTCTCCTAGCGAAGACGCGGGGCGGCCCTGACAGCCGCCCCGCGTCTTATCGCGTGACTAGCCAGACCTCCAAAATGTTCAAATTCTTTCTGATCAAGCTGGCGCAGCTGGTCCCGACGTTCATTGGCGTCACCATCGTTGCGTTCGCTTTCATTCGCCTGTTGCCGGGCGATCCGATTCTGCTGATGGCGGGGGAGCGCGGCATTTCCGCCGAACGTTACGCCCAGCTCGAGTCCCAAATGGGTTTCGACCGCTCCCTGGTCGTCCAATACCTCGATTTCCTGAAGGGATTGCTGCACGGCGATCTCGGTAATTCCCTGGTGACCCACGCCCCGGTCATGGACGAGTTCATGAGCCGCTTCCCGGCGACGCTCGAGCTCTCGCTCTTTGCCCTGGCGTTCGCCGTCATCATCGGCCTGCCGGCCGGCGTGCTGGCCGCGGTCAAGCGTGGCAAGACGCTCGATCACACCATCATGGGGGTCAGCCTGACCGGCTATTCGATGCCGATCTTCTGGTGGGGCCTGCTGCTGATCATGCTGTTCTCGAGCACCCTGGGCTGGACCCCGGTCTCGGGGCGCATCTCGTACATGTACTTCATCGAACCGGTCACCGGCTTCATGACCATCGACAGCCTGATCGCCGGCGACTGGGGCGCGTTTCTCTCCGCGCTGCACTACCTGATCCTGCCGTCGATCGTGCTGGGGACGATCCCGCTGGCGGTCATCGCCCGGCAGACCCGCTCCTCGATGCTCGAGGTGCTGGGCGAGGATTACGTACGCACCGCACGCGCCAAGGGACTGTCCAATTTCCGCGTGATCATGGTGCATACCCTGCGCAACGCGCTGATTTCGGTGGTGACGGTGATCGGTCTCCAGGTGGGCCTGCTGTTGGCGGGAGCGATCCTGACCGAAACGATCTTCTCGTGGCCCGGCATCGGCAAGTGGATGATCGATGCGATCTCGCGACGCGACTATCCCTCGGTGCAGGGTGGTCTGGTCCTGATCGCGTTCATCGTGATGATCGTCAACCTGCTGGTCGATCTCGCCTATGGCGTCATCAACCCGCGCATCCGCCATTAACAGGGGGCTTTCATCATGAGTACCATTTCTACCCCCGCCGCACCCGGCTCGTTCCGCTACCAACTGGCGTCCTTCTGGAGCGACTTCAGCGCCAGTCGTGGTGCGCTGGTCGGCCTGATCTTCATCGTCTTCATCCTGCTCGTCGCGCTGTTCGCCCCCTGGGTCGCGCCGCACGACCCGGCGATGCAGGATCGTTCCGCGCTGCTGGTGCCGCCGGTATGGCATGCCGGAGGGAGCTGGAACTACATCCTCGGCACCGACGCGGTAGGTCGCGACATCCTCTCGCGGTTGATCTTCGGTGCCCGCTATTCGCTCTCGATTAGCGCCATGGTGGTGGTGATCTCGATGGGCGTGGGGATTTTCCTCGGCCTCCTGGCCGGGTATTTCCGCGGCTGGATCGAGACCGTCATCACCCGTGTGATGGACGTGGTGCTGGCGTTCCCCAGCCTGCTGCTGGCGCTGGGCCTGGTCGCCATCCTCAGCCCTGGCCTGACCAGCGCCATGATCGCCATCGCGCTGGTCCAGCTGCCTTATTTCGTGCGCCTGACGCGGGCTGCGGTGATCGGCGAGAAGAATCGCGAGTATGTCATCGCCAGCCGGCTTTCCGGTGCTGGGCACCTGCGCCTGATGTTCAACACCTTGCTGCCCAACTGCATGGCGCCGCTGATCGTGCAGGCGACGCTGTCGTTCTCCACCGCAATTCTCGATATCGCGGCGCTGGGTTTCCTCGGCATGGGCGTGCAGCCGCCGACGCCGGAGTGGGGCGCGATGCTGGCCAACGCCCGCGAGTTCATGGGCAGCGCCTACTGGGCGGTGACATTTCCGGGGCTGATCATCCTGCTGACCGTGCTGATGATCAACCTGATGGGCGACGGCCTGCGCGACGCGCTGGACCCGAAGATGAAGAGATCGTGAGCGCTTCGCCCGCCCTGGCGCCTGACGTCCGGGGCGGGTGCGGCGACGCGATGAGGAGTTGTCATGGCATTACTAGATATTGAAGGCCTTAGTGTTCGCTTCAAGACCAGCAGTGGCCTGTTCGCGGCCGTGGAAGGGGTCGACATCAACGTCGACCGTGGCGAGGTGTGGTCGATCGTCGGCGAATCCGGCTCGGGCAAGTCGGTGTCGATGCTCGCCACCATGGGCCTGCTGCCGTGGACGGCGCAGGTCACCGCCGACAAGATGGCGTTCGACGGCCAGGACCTGCAGCAGTTGAGTTCGCGTCAGCGCCGACGGATCGTCGGCGGCGAAATGTCGATGATCTTCCAGGAGCCGATGAGCAGCCTCAACCCCTGCTTCACCGTCGGTACCCAGATCGACGAAATGATCAAGCAGCACCTGGGCGGTACCCGCCGCGAGCGCCACGAGCGCGCGCTGGATCTGTTGGCGCAGGTCGGGATTCCCGATCCGGCACGCCGGATCAAGGCCTATCCGCACCAGATGTCCGGCGGCATGAGCCAGCGGGTGATGATCGCCATGGCGATCTCCTGCAATCCGCGGCTGCTGATCGCCGACGAGCCGACCACGGCGCTCGACGTCACCATCCAGGCGCAGATCCTCGAGCTGCTGCTGCGGCTGCAGGAAGATACCGGCATGGCGCTGATCCTGATCACCCACGACATGGGCGTGGTGGCGGAGACCGCCAAGCACGTGGTGGTGCAGTATGCCGGGCGTCAGGTCGAGAAACAGGATGTGAAGTCGCTGTTCGCCAACCCACGTCACCCGTATACCGAGGCGCTGCTGTCGGCGCTGCCGGAGCGGGCTGGCGATCAGGATCGGCTGCCGACCATTCCTGGCGTTGTCCCCGGCCAGCACGATCGGCCGAGCGGGTGTCTGTTCAATCCGCGTTGTCGCTACGCCACCGAACACTGTCGCGAGGTGGAGCCGGTACCGGCTGCGGGCGACCCCGCCCGAACGCTGTGTCACTATCCACTGGAAGATGGGATTTCGCCATCGCCGGCTGCGGCAGGTGTGGCGCGAGACAACCCGCAATCCAGCCCGCATAGAGAGGTGCGCCCATGAGCCGCGATGCCGTATTGAGCGCCGTCAATCTCACCCGTCACTATCAGATCAAGGGTGGCCCGTTCTCCAGGCCGGCGACGGTGAAGGCGCTCAACGAGGCGACCTTCGAGCTCTATCCCGGCCAGACCCTGGCGGTGGTCGGCGAGTCCGGCTGCGGCAAGTCGACCCTGGCCCGGGTATTGACGATGATCGAGCCGCCCACCAGTGGCAAGCTGACCATCAGCGGGCACGAGGTGTCGCTCAAGGAGGGGCAGCGCCCGCCGGCGGCGCTGCGCCGCGAGGTCCAGATCATCTTTCAGAATCCCTACGGGTCGCTCAATCCGCGCAAGACCGTGGCGACCATGCTGGAAGAGCCGCTGAAGCTCAATCGCAAGGAGATGAGCGCGGCGGCGCGGCGCGAGGCGGCGCTGGAGATGATCGCCAAGGTGGGCCTGCGACCGGAGCACGCCGATCGCTATCCGCACATGTTCTCCGGCGGCCAGCGTCAGCGTATCGCCATCGCCCGCGCGCTGATGCTCAACCCCAAGATCCTGGTGCTCGACGAGCCGGTCTCGGCGCTGGATCTCTCGATCCAGGCCCAGGTGCTCAATCTGCTGGCGGACCTGCAGGAGGAGTTCGGGTTGGCCTACGTGTTCATCTCGCATGATCTGTCGGTGGTGCGACGCATCGCCGATGACGTGATCGTGATGTACTTCGGCCAGCCGGTGGAGACGGGGCCGGCGGAAGAGGTGTTCACCACGCCGCGCCATCCCTACACCCAGGCGCTGTTCTCGGCCACGCCGGTAGCGGATCCCAACCGCCGGCGCGAACGCGTCCACCTCAAGGGCGAACCGCCGTCGCCGCTGGCACCGCCGCCGGGCTGCCCGTTCGCCCCGCGCTGCCACCTGGCGACCGATGCCTGCACCCAGGACGATCCGCCGCTGGAGCGCGTCGACGACCGGGTCGAGGTGGCCTGTATTCATGTCGATCAAGCGATGGCCCGGTACGCTCGAGCCGGTTGAGGCGATATCGTTGCCGAGTGACGTCAGCGCCGAATGCCTGCGGGCATTCGGCGTTCGTCGTCTGGCGGGGCGGCTACCGCCGAGTGAGAATTGGCTACGCTAAGGATAGGTAAGCTACCCGGTATTCGTCGCGGCGAGCAGGGTAGCCGAATCGCGTCAGTCATCATCTCGAGGGGGAAGTGATCATGTCTCAGCAGATACTGGTACCCATCGATGGTTCGGCCAGCGCACGCAAGGCGCTGGAGCACGCATGCCTCATCCAACGCGCGACCCAGGCCGGCATTCACCTGTTGCACGTTCCCGAGGTGCCGGTTGCCAAGGATTCGCTTGGCGCGATGGTCGGTGCCTCGCCAGTCGACTACACGCCGGAGAAAGGGCATCTCGAGGGGGAACATCTGCTGAAGGAAGCGTGGCAGGCAGTAGCCGGGGATGCTGGCGAAGTGACCTACCACGTGGTGGAAGGGCGACCGGCCCAGACGATCGTCCAGCAGGCGACCGATCTCGGCGTCGACATGATCATCATGGGCAGCCGTGGCCTCAGCGACCTCAAGAGTCTGGTGGTCGGCAGCGTATCGCACAAGGTGTCGCACATCGCGCCCTGCCCGGTGATCACACTGCACGTGCCGGACTAGTTGCTGCCGGTCAGGTGTCCGTTGCCGGACCCTGGCGCGCTGGCGGCGTAGCGTGGCCTTCGATCACCCGCTCGAAGGTGCGCAGGCGTTTGACGATCGAGAGCAGCTCGATGATCGTCGACCAGGAGTTGACCAGGTACTGAAACGATTCGCGTACCTGGCCAAACACGTTGAGCACCTGCTGGAGCAGGCCAAGGGTCAGCTTGCCGGCGACGATCGATGGCGTCAGCACCACGAAGGCGAAGATCGTGTCCGCCTGCAGGTAGAAGATGCGGGCGACGTTGAAGTAGGCGTAATGCCAGTAGAGCCGGAAGTAGTTGTGACGCACGCGGGAAAAGAGCTCGGCCACCGTGACCGGCTTGGCGCGCGAGGCATCGTCCTCGCCGTAGACCAGCTCCTTGCGGTAGGCCGCTTCCACTCGCTGGTTGCGAAACTCGAGCCCGGGGAGCTTGACCCCTACCAGTGCCAGGAACAGGGTGCCGAACACGGACCAGACGAGCGCCGCCCATACCAGCGCATCGGAGACATGACCGATCAGCGGCAGTTCGGTGATGTTCTTCGACATTGCCACCAGCAGCGGTAGAAAGGCGATCAGCGTCAGCACTGCCTTGAGCAAATTGACGCCCAGACCTTCCAGTGTGGTCGAGAAGCGCATGGTGTCCTCCTGCACGCGCTGGGCGGCTCCCTCCACGTGTCGAAGCTGCGACCAATGCGCCATGTAGTAGTCGTTCATCGCCGTGCGCCAGCGAAAGATGTAGTGGCTGACAAAGAACAGGTTGAATACGCCCACCGTCACCGCGACGAAAGCGATCCCGGCGAAAGTGAGCATTTCCCGGTAGAGATCCTGTGCGGTCACGTCGCTACCCCCGGCGAGCGCTCGCTGCACCATGTCCCAGAACGGGCCGTACCAGGCGTTGACCGCGACGCTGGTCTGCACCGAGAAGTAGGTCAGGAACACGATCAATGCGCTGCCCAGGATCGACCAGTACTGCCACCGGTGCGGGGCGAAACAAAACCACGCGGCGCCGAACAGCCCGACGCAGAGCGCGTAGTAGAGATAAAACCAGAGAAACGATGCCGACCAGAATCGCGAGACGCCGATCGGCAGGGAGGCCTCGTCCGCCGGCGGCAGCCCGATGGCGGCACCCCAACCGCTGGCGGTGGACTCCCACAGGACGATGGCGAACAGCGCCCATCCCAGGGCGGTGACGAAGACAATCGATGGCTTGGGAAAGAACGATCGGAACACGGTGACGGCCCTGCTATTGGCGATGAACGGCGACGCAGCACCATGACGGCGCGGCGCCGGTCACTCATCGACCTCGAACCGGTTGTTACGTTCCCTTACGGGCGTCGGTAGCCCTGGTCATTCGCCTCAGGAAATGTCGACCTGATAGCGGAACGTGCTGGCAGCGCCACGCGAACGCCGGTACTCCAGTGGCGTGCGATCGTAGCCGAGCGCCAGTCGCTCCACCATGACGACCGGTTCCCCGGTGCCGATACCGAGGACGTCGGCGAGTGTTGCCTCGGCAGTCTCGACGGTGAGCGTCTCCCGCGCCGAACCGATCAACTGGCCACAGTGCGATTCATAGAAGGGGTAGAGCAGGTTGCCGAAGTCCGCGATATCGATGTGCATCAGGGCATCGAAACGGGCGGCCGGCAGCCAGATATCCTCGTGCAGCAGCGTCGCTCCGTCGAGCTGCCGGATTCTCTCCAGGCGGATGGTCTCTTCGGCCACCGCCAGTTCCAGCGCCTCCGCGATATCCTGGGCGGCGGGTTCCAGATGGCGCGAAAGTATGCGGCTCTTGGGTATCCGGCGATCGCCGCGAGCGTCTACCTGGCGGAAGAAGCGGAACAGCGACCCCTCGAAGTTGGGACGGAGGATGAAAGTGCCGCGTCCTTGGCTTCGCTTCATCAGGCCATCCTGAACCAAGGTGTCCACGGCCTTTCGCAGCGTGCCGACGGCGACGCCGTAGTGCCTGGTCAGCTCCGCCTCGGTCGGTATCGCGACACCGGGCGTCCACTCTCCTGCAGCGATCCTGGCCAGCATGTCGTCACGGAGACGTTGATAGAGCGGCAGGCGTTCGTCTGTCATCGAGCTCGTTCCCTTCATGAATGGTTTCCTTCCGCTCTGTTTCAAACAAATGTATCACTTTGTTGCCGTCTTTAGTCTTAGACCCTGCGGACTGCGACTAATTGGGTGTATGCTCTCATCGGAGTTATTCATATAGTTGAATAGACGTATAGAGACCGAACCATTCGTTCGCCGTCCAGTGTTCACGCCATTCACCAAGGGCCACTCATGACGCAACCCGCTACCGTCGCGCTGACCGGCGTCGATACCCACGCGCATATCTTCCGGCAGGACCTGCAACTGGCGAATGGTCGTCGCTATAGCCCGGATTACGACGCGACCATCGAGCAATACCTGGCGCATCTCGATCATTGCGGCCTCTCCCACGGCGTGCTGATACAGCCCAGCTTTCTCGGGACCGACAACAGCCACATGGTTGCGGCATTACGCCGGTTTCCGCAGCGCCTGCGCGGTACGGCGGTGGTGGCGCCAGATGTCTCCGACGACGAGCTCGATGAATTGGCGGAATCGGGGGTTGTCGGCATCCGGCTCAACCTGATCGGGCAGTCGCTTGAGGATTATCGTCGTCCGCCGTGGCGTGCGCTATTCGCCAGAGTAGCGAAGCTTGGCTGGTCGGTGGAGATCCAACGGGGGATGGAAGACCTGGACACAATCCTGCCGCAGATTCTGGCGGCTGACGTGCCGGTGGTGATCGACCACTTCGGATTGCCCTCCGGCGAGATCGATCCGGTCAACTCCCACCATCGGGCCCTGTTGTCTCTGCTTTCGAGCGAGGATATCTGGGTCAAGCTGTCGGCGACCTACCGCAGCAGGTCCAATCACGCCCAGGCACTGGCATCGATCGATCGCCTGCGCGACGCCTACGGCCATAGCGAGCGCCTGCTGTGGGGCAGTGACTGGCCGCACACACGGTTCGAGAGCCAGACCGATTACGCCGCACAATTCGCGATGATGCAGATGCTGCTGCCGAACGTCGACGAGCGCCATCAGGTCATGATCACCAACCCGGCCAGGCTGTTCAAGATCGATCTCACGCGCTGAAGGCCACCAGGCGAAATAACGAACACGCACCATGAGTGCGCACGACAGGTACGAGAGGGGAACCGACTTATGATGAGTCTACTAGTGGTAGGGGCGATCGTCGTCTCGATCATTCTGGGATACCGCACCAAGATCAATATCGGGCTGTTCGCGATCGCTTTCGCCTATCTGATCGGCTGCTTCGGGTTGGGTCTGAAGCCCTCGGAAGTGATCGCCATGTGGCCGCTGAAGATCTTCTTCATCATCTTTTCGGTCTGTCTGTTCTATAGCTTCGCGATCGTCAACGGCACGCTGGAGAAACTGGCCGAGCACCTGATGTATCGCTGCCGGCACTTTCCGCATCTGCTACCGTTCGCCATCTTTCTGGCGGCGGTGGTGATCTCGGCATTGGGTGCGGGTTACTACACCGTGCTGGCGTTCATGGCGCCGATCACGCTGCTGCTGTGCAGCCGCACCGGGCTGAACCTGATCGTCGGTGCCATGGCGGTCAACTACGGGGCGCTGGCGGGTGCCAATTTCGTTTCCAGCCAGAGTGGCATCATCTTCCGTACCCTGATGACCAATTCGGGCATCTCAGACAACCAGGCTTTCATCAACAGTTTCGGCATCTTCGCCAGCACCATGATCGTGCCGATCGTGGTGTTGTCCGGACTGATCCTGTTCGGCCGCAAGCGCGGCACCGCGATGGCGTCGCTGGAGCACGTCGAGCGTCCCAGCCCGCTCGACCGTGACCAGCGCGCCACCCTGGTCCTGACCCTAGTGATGATGGCCAGCGTACTGCTGCCGCCCATCGCCAGCCTGATCCTGCCCGGCAACGACGCCGTGACGTTCGTCAATTCCAAGGTGGACATCGGCTTGATCGCCAGCGTGTTCTCGGTCATCGCGCTACTGATGAAGCTGGGTGACGAGCGCAAGGCGATCGCCTCGCTACCGTGGGGTACGATCATCATGATCTGCGGCGTCGGCATGCTGATCTCGGTGGCGATCAAGGCGGGTACCATCGATCTGCTCGGCTCCTGGATCGGCACCAACATTCCGCCGGTGCTGATTCCGGTCGCGTTCGGTGTCGTTGCCGCGTTCATGTCGCTGTTCGCGAGTACGCTGGGTGTGGTCACGCCGGCGCTGTTCCCGCTGGTGCCGGCGCTGGCCGGTACGCTCTCGATCGACCCGATGATCATCTTCATCGCCATCGTGGTCGGCGCGCAAGCCACCTCGATCTCTCCGTTCTCCTCCGGCGGCAGCCTGATCCTCGGCTCTTGTCCGACGGACGAAGCGCGCTCGGGACTGCTGCCCAAGCTGCTGTTCCGTGCCGCCCCGCTCGGCTTCGTCGCCGCGCTGGTGTTCAACCTGCTGCTGACATTCGTGTTCTGAACGTGGGGTGACAATCGACCATCGTCATCGTAGCGTGACGAACGGCGGCGCTCTTGCTGACAAGGGCGCCGCTTCTCGTTCGAAACGACCCTTCGGCCCTGTCATGAGAGGAGCATCGCCGTGATCCTGTTCGACAAGCGTTATCCCGCCACGCTCGACACGCTTGTCGAGGCGTCCACGGCTGCCACCTTGGAAACCTGGACGTTCGACGACCGGGCCACGCGCCACCGGGCCGAGGAGGCGCTGGCAAGCCGCGGCATCACCGCACGCTGCCGCTCGGCCTACAAGCCGCTGGTCTGCGCCTTCCGCGAGGAGATCACGACCGAGGGTCTGACGCGTGTCGAGGTCAACTACCCTCGGCATCCAGACGCCCCGGCGTCGCGCTTCCTGCTGGAGAGCTATCCGCTGGCGGCGCTCTATCCCGGCGTCGGCTTCCAGTTCGCGGCGGGCGAAATGTGTGACGAACTGCCGGTCTACCGCCTGCGATTGCGTTACGCCGATGGGCGAGACGAGCCTATGGACGTCTTGGCGCCCAATCGTCGGCATGTCGACTTCGCGGATGAACCGGCGCTATCTCCCTGCGGCTGGCAGATCGTCGATGGCGCAGGCGGCGCCTTGACGACCGCCTACGAGCAGCTCTTTGTCGAGGCGATGACGGCCATTCGCGGGGCCGCATGGAGCACGCAGGACAGAGACCAGGAACCCTATTTCGAGGAGCTCAACATCACCGCGACGCTGCCGATCGCCGACGAGGCGCTTGGCTACGCCGACGAGGTGCTGTCGCTACGGGAAGCCCTGCACGAGGAGTTCTACTTCTCGCTGCTGGAGGTCTTCCAGCGGCGTTCGGGAAGGCCGCTGGGCGATCGCCATCTGCAGCCGGGGCAGATCGTGCCGGAGATCCGGCTCGGCAACGGCTACGGGGTGACGGTGACGACGCGTGGCTACCACCGTGAGTCGATAGCCGCTCCCCGTGAATCGCTCGACGCCGTGACCCGGCCATTGGCGCCACGACAGATCGCTGAGGAGTTGGAGTCGCTCGGTGGGACGCCGTTTTATGCCACCTCGGTCGCGGGGCGGCGAGTCGAGGGTCGCTACGTGGCCGGGAGCGACCGAGGCGTGATCATCTCCGCCGGCCAGCACGCCAACGAGACCTCCTCGCCGGCCGGCACGCTCCAGGCGGCCGGCCTCCTGGCGCAGCGCGAGGGTGCGCACTTCTCGCTCTGCCCGTTGGAAAATCCGGATGGTTATGCATTGCACCAACGGCTGGTGGCGGACAACCCGTGCCATATGCATCACGCTGCCCGTTACACGGCACTGGGCGATGACCTGGAATACCGCGAAGCGGGCGAGCACGAAACGGCCATTCGTCTCGAAGCGGAGCGGCTGACCGGGGCCAGGCTGCATCTCAACCTCCACGGCTATCCGGCACATGAATGGACCCGGCCGCTGTCGGGCTATGTGCCGCGCGGTTTCGAGATGTGGACGCTGCCCAAGGGGTTCTTTCTGATCCTGCGCCATGAGCCCGGTTGGGCCGACGCCTCGCGCTGGCTGATCGAGGCGGTCACGCTGGCGCTCGGCGAAGTGCCGGGACTGCGTGCCTTCAACGATCGCCAGATCGCACTGTTCGAGACCCACGCCGGTGAGACCGGATTAGAGATGATCAACGGCTTTCCCTGCCTCGTCGCCGAGGATGACCGCCACCGCATACCGCTGACCCTGATTACCGAGTATCCCGACGAGACCGTCTACGGCGATGCGTTCGCCGCTGCCGCGACGGCGCAGCGGGCGACCGTGCTGGCAGCCTACGAGGCGTACCAGCGGATGCCCGGGCACTTGTTCGCCGATTCGTGCGGCAGCGACGCGAGCGCGGGTCGCCCGGCGGCCGGCTAGCGCGCCGGCTGCAGGGCGGGAGGCAGGCGGGCGAGTCCGCCGTTGGCCTTTTCGTAGGCGCGGGCCAACTGCAGCACGCCCCAGTCATCCCGGGGCCGGCCGATCAACTGGAAGCCCATCGGCAGGCCCTCTTCGCTCAACCCGGCCGGCAGGCTGATGACCGGCGCGCCGAGCATCGAGGCGGGTACGACGACCTCCATCCAGCGATGATAGGTGTCCATCGGCCACCCGGCGATCTCGCTGGGCCAGTGGGTGTCGACGTCGAATGGAAACAATTGCGCGCTAGGCATGGCCAAGTAGTCGAACCGTTCGAACAGCGCGTTCCAAGCGTAATAGGCGTCGCCGCGCTGGACGTTGGCGGCGTAGATGTCCTGTGCCGAGAGCTGCAGGCCGCGTTCGACTTCCCACTGCGCTTCGGGCTTTAACCGCTCGCAGGTCGCAGGGTCGGTGTAGTACCCGCGAAGGTTGCCGGCGACGGCCCAGTGGCGCAGTGTGGTCCAGCTTTGCCACAGCGTGTCCGGATCGAAGGGAAGGTCGCAGGCGGCGAGTTCGGCGCCGCATGCGACGAAGCGGTCCAGGGCCGCTTCGCACAGTGCGAGGACGCCGGATTCCATCGCCAGATGCCCACCCCAGTCGCCCAGCCAGCCGATCCTGAGACCACGAACGTCACGTTCCAGCGCGATGTCGACGGTGTCGGTTCCGCGCCGTAACGGTTCACCCAGAGAGAGCGGGGCGCGACGATCGAAGCCGGACTGAATTTCCAGCAGTCGGGCGACATCGGCGATCGTTCTGCCCATCGGGCCATTGGTGGCGAGCTGCTGACCGAACGGGTCGGCGGCCAGCCCCGGCACCCGTCCGAACGAGGGGCGAAAGCCGATCACGTCATTGAACGCGGCAGGATTGCGCAACGAGCCCATCATGTCGCTACCGTCGGCAACCGGCAGCATCCGCATGGCGAGTGCCGCCGCCGCACCGCCGCTGGAACCGCCGGCGGTGCGGGTGTGATCGAAGGCGTTCCGGGTCGCGCCGAAGACCGGATTGTAGGATTGCGAGCCGAGCCCGAATTCCGGCGTATTGGTCTTGCCGATGACAATGGCACCGGCGGCGCGCATGCGCGCCACCATCAGGCTATCCGCGGCGGCTACCTGCCCGGCGAGCAGCGGCGAGCCCTGGGTGGTCGGTAGTCCCCTGGCATCGGAGAGGTCCTTGATCGCCTGCGGGAAGCCGTGCATCCAGCCCCGCGAGCGCCCGCCCGTCAGTTCCCTGTCGGCGGTGTCGGCCTCGGCGACCAGCGCTGACCGCTCACGGCGGGAAACGATGGCGTTGACCAGCGGATTGGCAGCGTCGACATGGTCGAGATAGGCGTTCATCACCTCCCGGCAGGAGACGACGCGATCGTGAAGGTGGCGCGACAGCGTGGTCGCATCCCAAGTCACGATCTCGCTCGGGGCGGACGCCGGCACGGGGCGATTCGAATCGGAAAGCGGTGTCATGAGGGGAGAGCTTGTCGTTGGAGGAGACTCCAGCATAGCGCAATGGGGCACTGAATCATCGCCGATACCAAGCGGGAATCCGGCGACGGATCACGCCGCCGGGTTCCCGATTCCACCGGCGTCATGTTCAGCCGCGAGAGAACCACTCACTGTAGGCGCTCAATGCCGGCGCGCCACCCAGGTGAGCATAGAGGACCTTGGCGCCGGCGGGGAATTCGCCCAGACGAACTTTCTCGATCATGCCGTGCATCGACTTGCCTTCGTAGACCGGGTCGGTCAGTACGCCCTCGAGCCGCCCGCAGAGCCGAATCGCTTCCAGCGTGCCGTCGTTGGGCAGGCCGTATTCCGGATAGCCGAACCGCGTATCGAGCACCACGTCGTCGGCGGTGATCGGCTGGCCGAGCTCCACCAGCTCGGCGGTGTGCTGGGCGATGCGCACAATCTGGGCATGGGTCTGCTCCGGTTTGGCGGAGGCATCGATGCCGATCACCTGGCGGGCTCGACCGTCGGCGGCAAAGCCGACCACCATGCCGGCCTGGGTGCTGCCGGTGACCGAGCAGACCACGATGTAGTCGAAGGTGAAGCCCAGCTCGCGCTCCTGCTGGCGCACTTCCTCGGCGAAGCCGACGAAGCCGAGCCCGCCATAGGGATGCTCCGAACAGCCGGCGGGAATCGGAAACGGCTTGCCGCCCTTGGCCCGAACGCTCTCCATCGCGCGCTCCCAGCTTTCGCGGATGCCGATATCGAAGCCGGCCGGATCGAGGCGCACGTCGGCGCCCATGATCCGCGACAGTTCGATGTTGCCGACCTTGTCGTAGCTGGCATCGTGATAGTTGACCCAGTTCTCCTGCACCAGCACGCAGTCGAGCCCCAGGTGGGCAGCCACGGCGGCGACCTGACGGGTCTGGTTGGATTGGATGCCGCCGATCGAAACCAGGGTGTCATAGCCGCCCTCGAGCACTTCCGGAATCAGGTATTCGAGCTTGCGGGTCTTGTTGCCGCCGAAGGCGAGTCCGCTGTTGCAGTCCTCGCGCTTGGCGTAAAGCTCGACCTCGCCGCCGAGATGCTCGCTCAAGCGCTTGAGCGGGGTGATGGGAGAGGGGCCGAATGTCAGCGGATAGCGAGCGAACTTGTCGAGTTTCATGGGAGCTCCGGCTGTTGTTGTGGGATCGTGGAGAGGACTCGATCTATCCTAGAGCGAAACGTCTTGCAGCGCGTTGCAAAGTAGAATGGGTAAACGGTTAAAAAGTCATCGATACCGGGGAAGTAAAGGGTTAAATTTCGAGTGTATGGAAAAAAGAGAAATTAAATTAACAAGAGGTAGGTCCAAGCCATGGCCCAGATCAGCGGTGATGCGGGCGTATCACTGGATCGAATCGATCGCCAGATCCTCGAACAGCTTCAGCGCGATGCCTCGATCTCCAACGTTGCCTTGGCGGAGCGTGTCAGTCTCAGTCCGCCTGCCTGCTTGCGACGGGTCGAGAGGCTCAAGCAGCAGGGGATCATCAAGGGGACGGTGGCGTTGCTCGATACCGGCAAGCTCAACGTTGGCATGGTGGTGCTGATCGGCGTCGTGCTGGATCGCTCGACCCCCCAGTCGTTTGCCGATTTCGAAGCGGCCGCGCAGCACATTTCGGGGTGTATGGAGTGCCACGTCGTAACCGGCGAGTTCGACTATTTTCTGCTGATCCGCACGCGTGACAACCAGAGCTTCAATCGACTGCATGCCGAGCAGCTCATCTATCTGCCTGGGGTGCGTCAGATCCGATCTTTCATGGGCCTGCGCGAGGTACTGTCGACGACGCAGTTGCCGTTCGCGAAATGAAGCGAGGCAATGACGTTCATCTAAGGTCTAACGGCATTGTAGTATGATGTATGACAATATCGGAATCACCATTTCGTAGCCCATGTTTCCTCGATCGAGGCACAGCGGCTGGACGACTGAGTGACCGATTTACGTTAACCCACGATGAGGGGAGCCAAGGTGAATTTTTCCAAAGAAGCGGTTGTTGCCTCTATCAAGGATGGCCTGCTGTCCTTCCCGATGACCGATTTCGATGCCAATGGCAAATTCGACGCCGACAGCTACCGCCGTCGCCTGCTGTGGTTGAAGGAGTACGAGGTCTCCGCCCTGTTCGTGGCTGGCGGTACCGGTGAATTCTTCAACATGACGATCGAGGAGTATCGCGAGATCGTCACGATCGCGGTGGAGACCATCGGCGGACACGTGCCGATCATCGCCAGTGCCGGGCAGAGCGCCGAACTCGCTAAGGCGCACTGCAAGGCCGCCCAGGAAGCGGGTGCCGACGGTATTCTGCTGATGCCGCCGTACCTTACCGAGTGCCCGCAGTCCGGCATCGTCGAGTATGCCGCCAGCGTCTGTGAATCCACCGACCTCAGCGTGATCTACTACAACCGCGCCAACGGCTATCTCACGGTCGATGGTGTCCAGGCGCTGGCCGACCGCTGTCCGAACCTGGTCGGTCTCAAGGATGGCAAGGGCGACATGCAGGCGCTCAACATCATCATCAAGACACTGGGCGATCGCCTGGCCTACGTCGGCGGCGTACCGACGGCCGAGATCATCGCCGAAGCCTACCTCGCCATCGGCGTCAGCACCTATTCGTCGGCGGTCTTCAACTTCGTGCCGGAGATGGCGGTCAAGTTCTACCGTGAGCTGCGCCAGGGCAACCGCGATTTCGTACGCCAGGCGACACGTGAGTTCTTCATTCCGTTCGTCACCCTGCGCGACACCCAGAAAGGCTATGCCGTAAGTCTCATCAAGGCGGGCGCCGACCTGGTCGGTTACCCGGGCGGCAACGTGCGTGCACCGCTGACCATGCCCAGCGAGCAGGAGCGAGCCACGCTCAAGCAACTGATCGAGAAAGCGCGCACGCTCTGAGCGACACACTCCTGTGGACCTTTCATCGAGCCGAGAGCGGCCTGTGGCCGACTCGGCGCCGCCAGCCTGGTTCCCCTGTGTTCATCGCCTCGACGGAGACTTCCTATGCCGAGCCACGGCACGCCAACCATCACGAACATGAAGGTGATTCCGGTCGCCGGCCGGGACAGCATGCTGCTCAATATCGGTGGCGCCCACTCGCCTTGGTTCACCCGCAACCTGGTCATCCTCGAGGATAGCGCCGGGCATGTCGGCGTGGGCGAGGCGCCTGGCGGCGATACCATCCAGCAATCCCTGGAGCAGGCGCGACCGCTGGTCGTGGGGCAGCCCATCGGCAAGCTGCGATCGATGGTGGCATCGCTGCACTCCGCTGGTCGCGGTGCCGATTTCGAGGATTTCGGCCAGGGCTCCTGGACCTTCGAACTGCGCGTCAACGCGGTGGCTGCACTAGAGGCGGCAATGCTCGACCTGTTTGGCAAGTTCCTCGATGTACCGGTGGCCGATCTGCTGGGTGAGGGCAGACAGCGCGACAGCGTCGAGGTCCTGGGCTATCTGTTCTTCGTCGGCGACGGCCAGAAGACACCGCTCGGTTATCGCGAGCGCACCGAGGGCAGTGACAACGGCGATCTCGGCCACGAGTGGTATCGCCAGCGCGACATGGCATCGATGACGCCAGCGCGCGTCGTCGAGCTCGCTCGCGCCGCCCAGGACCGCTACGGCTTCCGCGACTTCAAGCTCAAGGGCGGTGCGCTGCCGGGCGAGCAGGAGATCGAGGCCGTCACCGCGTTGCACGACGCCTTCCCCGAGGCGCGAACCACCATCGATCCCAACGGCGCCTGGTCCCTCGACGAGGCGGTCCGGCTGTGCAAGGACCTGCATGGGGTCATCGCCTATGCCGAGGATCCCTGTGGCGCGGAGCAGGGCTTCTCGGGGCGCGAGATCCTGGCCGAATTCCGCCATGCCACCGGGTTGCCGGTGGCGACCAACATGGTTGCCACCAACTGGCGCGAGATGGCCCATGCGCTGATGTTGCGCTCGGTGGATATCCCGTTGGCCGATCCGCACTTCTGGACGCTGTCCGGCGCGGTGCGCGTCTCCCAGCTGTGCCAGGACCACGGCATGACCTGGGGTTCGCACTCCAACAATCACTTCGATATTTCGCTGGCGATGTTCGCCCAGGTCGGGGCGGCGGCCGTCGGCCGCACCACGGCGCTGGATACGCACTGGATCTGGCAGGAGGGCGATGCCCGGCTGACCCGCAATCCGCCCCGGATCGTCGATGGCAAGGTCGCGGTGACCGATGCGCCCGGCCTGGGTATCGAGATCGACATGGCCGAGGTCGAGCAGGCCAATGCGCTCTATCGCAGCCTGCCGGCCGGGGGTCGCAACGATGCCATGGCGATGCAGTACCTGATCGAGGGCTGGCAGTTCGATCCCAAGCGGCCGGCGCTGGTTCGCTGAGACGAGGTGACTGCGCCCGAATCCGGGGTCTAGGCTTAGCCTTTAGTCCTTAGCCCTTAGTCGCAAACGCCACTCTATCGGCAGCCGTGCTGCTAGGCTCTCGAGGTTCCGTTGCGATCCTCGATGCCAGGGTGCGTACGAAAAAGCCGCCATCAGGGCGGTTTTCGTAAGCGGCCTGGTGTGCTGATCCGGCCGCGGCCGTCAGCGAACGCACGACCATTCTCACGCAGGAGGCAACATGAAACTGACAGGTGAAATGCTGATCGGCCAGCAGGCCGTCAAGGGTAGCCGCGATCCGATCCAGGCGATCAATCCGGCCACCAACGAGCGCCTCGAGCCGAGTTACCCCGGTGGCACTCAGACCGAGGTCGATCGTGCCTGCGAGCTGGCCTGGAGCGCCTTCGACAGCTACCGCGAAACCTCGCTCGAGGATCGGGCCAAGTTCCTGGAAACCGTGGCCGACGAGATCGAGGCGATCGGCGACGCGCTGATCGAGCGTGCCGTGGCCGAGTCCGGCCTGCCCCAGGCACGCATCCAGGGCGAGCGCGGCCGTACCTGCGGCCAGCTTCGTCTGTTCGCCAAGACCGTGCGGGCCGGCGAGTGGCTCGACGTGCGTGTCGACCCGGCGCTGCCGGATCGCCAGCCGCTGCCGCGGGTCGACCTGCGCCAGCGTCACATCGCGCTGGGCCCGGTCGTCGTCTTCGGCGCCAGCAACTTTCCGCTGGCGTTCTCCGTGGCCGGCGGTGATACCGCTTCCGCCCTGGCCGCCGGTTGCCCGGTCATCGTCAAGGCCCATGGCGCCCACCCCGGCACCAGCGAACTGGTGGGGCGTGCCATCCAGGCCGCGGTCAAGCAGTGCAGCCTGCCGGAAGGTGTCTTCTCGCTGATGTACGGCTCCGGCCGTGAAGTCGGTACCGCGCTGGTCACCGATCCGCGCGTCAAGGCGGCGGGTTTCACCGGTTCGCGCAGCGGCGGCCTGGCACTTTGGAAGGCGGCCCAGTCGCGTCCCGAGCCGATCCCGTTCTACGCCGAGATGAGCTCGATCAACCCGGTATTCCCGCTCCCTGCGGCGCTGAAAGCGCGGGGCAAGGAGATGGGCAAGGCGTTCGTCGGGTCGCTCAACATGGGTGCCGGCCAGTTCTGCACCAATCCCGGGCTGGTGATCGCGCTCAAGGGGCCGGAGCTGGACGCCTTCGTCGAAGCGGCCAGCGAAGCGGTCCGGGACAGCGCTGCCCAGACCATGCTCACGCCGGGCATCTTCGAGGCCTACGAGAATGGCGTCAGCACCCTGGCGGGGAGTGGCAAGGCGAAGGAAGTGGCGCGCGGTCAGAAGGGTGAAGGTCCCAACCAGTGCCAGACCGGGCTGTTCGTGGCCTCGGCGCAGGACTTCCTGGACAGCGACGCGCTGCAGCAGGAGGTGTTCGGCTCGACGTCGCTGGTGGTCGAGTGCGCCGATGCCGCCGAGCTCGAGCGGGTCGCCGAGCATCTGGAAGGCCAACTGACGGCGACGCTGCAGATGGACGACGCCGACCTGGAGGCCGCCCGCGCACTGCTGCCGATCCTCGAGCGCAAGGCGGGCCGGGTGATGGTCAACGGCTGGCCGACCGGGGTGGAAGTGTGCGATGCCATGGTCCACGGCGGTCCGTTCCCGGCGACATCGGACTCGCGCACCACCTCCGTGGGCACCGCGGCGATCTTCCGCTTCCTGCGTCCGGTCTGCTACCAGGATCTGCCGGATGCGCTGCTGCCGGCAGCGGTCAAGCAGGCCAATCCGCTGAAGCTGCGACGCCTGGTCGACGGCAAGCGCGAAGCGTAAGCCGCCATCGCCGTGGCCGGGTCACCGCTCGGCGACTCGGCAGTGCCAATCCCAGGACCCCTGCTCTCGAGCGGGGGTCCTGCGTTTCGGACGGCCTCTCCTCGTGCCGGGGAGGATGGGACCAAGGTCGCCCACCGGTAGCTCTATCCCGCTCGAAAGCCTAGAATGAGCGCCGAGTCAAACGACCCCAATGAATTCGACAAGTAAAGGAAAGCCCGTGAATCCGGTTCAGACCACGTTCCAGTACGGTTCGAGTACCGTCACCCTAGAAACCGGGCGCGTTGCGCGCCAAGCCACCGGCGCTGTGCTGGTTACCATGGACGACACCGTGGTGCTGTGTACCGTGGTCGGACGCAAGGATCTCAAGCCCGGCCAGGACTTCTTCCCGCTCTCCGTGCACTACCAGGAGAAGACCTACTCCGTGGGCAAGATCCCGGGTGGCTTCTTCAAGCGTGAGGGCCGTCCGACCGAGAAGGAGACGCTGACGTCGCGTCTGATCGATCGTCCGATCCGTCCGCTGTTTCCGAAAGGTTTCATGAACGAAGTGCAGGTCATCTGCACCGTGCTCTCCGCCGACCGCAACCAGGATCCCGATATCGCCGCGATGATCGGTACCTCCGCCGCGCTGGCGATCTCCGGCCTGCCGTTCAGCGGTCCTATCGGGGCGGCGCGCGTCGGCTTCACCGAATCGCGCGGCTACTTCCTCAACCCCACGGTGGAAGAGCTGGCCACCTCCGAACTCAACATGGTGGTGGCGGGTACCGACAAGGCCGTGCTGATGGTCGAGTCCGAGGCCCAGGAGCTGACCGAGGACGAGATGCTGGGCGGCGTGCTCTACGCCCACCAGGAGATGCAGGTCGCGATCGACGCGATCAAGTCGCTGGTCGGCGAAGCGGGCAAGCCGAAGTGGGATTGGCAGCCGGCCGCCGCCAACGTCGCGCTCAAGGAAGCTGTCGCCGGCAGTTTCGAGTCCGCCGTGGGTGAAGCCTATCGCATCACCGACAAGATGGCGCGCCAGGATGCGCTGGCCGAGATTCGCGCCAAGGCGATCGAGCAACTGGCCGGCGGCGACGCGCCGCAGTTCAGCGCCGATGAAGTCGGCGGCGCCCTGGCCAGCCTCGAGAAGCACACCGTGCGGCGTCGTGTCATCGCCGGCGAGCCGCGTATCGATGGCCGCGATCACAAAACCGTGCGCCCGCTGGACATCAAGGTCGGCGTGCTGCCGCGTACCCACGGTTCGGCGCTGTTCACCCGTGGTGAAACCCAGGCCGTGGTCATCGCCACCCTGGGCACGCTGCGCGATGCCCAGTTGATCGAATCGCTGGAGGGCGAGCGCAAGGACCGCTTCCTGCTGCACTACAACTTCCCGCCGTACAGCGTCGGCGAGGCCGGTTTCATGGGCGGCCCCAAGCGTCGCGAGATCGGTCATGGCCGCCTCGCGCGACGTGGTATCCAGGCGATGCTGCCCAGCGAAGATGCCTTCCCCTACACCATCCGCGTGGTCTCCGAGATCACCGAGTCCAACGGTTCCAGCTCGATGGCGTCCGTCTGTGGCTCCTCGCTGGCGCTGATGGATGCCGGCGTACCGATCAAGGCGCCGGTGGCCGGTATCGCCATGGGCCTGGTCAAGGACGACGACGGTTTTGCCGTGCTGACCGATATCCTGGGCGACGAGGATCACCTCGGCGACATGGACTTCAAGGTGGCCGGTTCCGCCAATGGCGTGACCGCACTGCAGATGGACATCAAGATCGAGGGCATCAACGAGGAGATCATGGAGACGGCGCTGCAGCAGGCGCACCAGGCGCGTATCGAGATTCTCGACAAGATGAACGCCGTGATTGCCGAGAGCCGCAACGAGGTTTCCGATCACGCCCCGGCGATGCAGACGATCAAGATCTCTCCGGACAAGATCCGCGACGTCATCGGCAAGGGCGGCGCGACGATTCGCGGCATCTGCGAGGAGACCGGCGCGTCGATCGACATCGACGATGACGGCACCGTTCGCATCTATGCCGAGGATCGTGCCGCGGCCAAGCGCGCCATCGACACCGTGCTCGGCATCACCGCCGAAGCCGAGATCGGCAAGCTCTATCGCGGCAAGGTGGTGCGTCTGGCCGACTTCGGGGCCTTCGTCAACTTCATGCCGGGTACCGACGGCCTGGTGCACATCTCCCAGATCGTGCCGGAGCGCGTCAACGACGTGAAGGAGTACCTGAGCGAAGGCCAGGAAGTGACGGTCAAGGTGCTCGACATCGACAACCGCAATCGCGTGAAGCTGTCGATCAAGGAGATCACCCCGGAAGAGAAGGCTGCCTTCGAGGCATCTCTCGTTACCGAAGAGTGATCCGTCGGCGGTAACCGCCAACGCCCGGTCTGCGCCATGCAGGCCGGGCGTTTTTCATGGGCGGCTCATGCCGCGGCGGCCAGGGGGCGTGGTGCCGGCAGGTGTCGCTTGAGCTGACGGGAGAGCTTCTTCTCCACGAGCTCGTAGCTGAGCCAGGAACAGAGCGCGATGACGGGCAGGCAGATCGCCAGCGCCAGGTAGGGGGGCAGGCCGAACTGCTCGGTCAGCACGTAGTTGCCCGACCACAGCACGATCACATGCAACAGATAGGTGGAGTAGGACCAGTCTCCCATCGCCTTGAACACCCGGTTGTTGCCGATACGGGTTTCCATCCCGATGAAAGCGACCACCAGCAGCGCGCTCGGTAGTCCCCAGGCGAGGAATCGCAGCGCCCCGGACGGGTCGTTGAAATGGAGGATCGTGGCGCTGCTGGCCAGCGCCAGCGCGATTGGCCACCAGCGTCCCTCGGGCATGCCGTAGCGTCTGTAGAGAGCGCCGATGCCCATGCCCAGCAGGAATTCGAAGATGATCGGGTCGGTGTAGAAGTTGCTGATGAACGGCTGGTGGGCAAACAGCGTGTTGATGATCACGATCGCCAGCACCACGCTCCACAGCCGCCATTCGCGCTTGAGCATCAGCGAGGCAGCGAAGACCACGTAGAACAGCATCTCGAAGTTCAGCGTCCAGCCCACCGGCAGGATCGGATAGTAGCCATAGCCGGCGGGATTCTCCGTGGGCAGGAAAAACAGCGACATGATCAGGCCCTTGAGACTCAGGCCGTACTCAGGCATGACATTGCTGGTGAAGTAGATGATCGCGGCGGTGACCAGCGTATAGAGCCAGTAGGCGGGGACGATCCGGACCAGCCGGTGCAACAGGAATTGCGGCATCGTCAGCCGCTTGCCACGGCTGGAGACGTAGATGATGAAGCCACTGATGACGAAGAAGATATCCACACCCACCTGGCCGCGAGTGGAGAAAAGGTACTCGACCCAGTTATCCGCCTCGAAGCTGAAGAAGACCTGCATGAAATGGTGGAAGACGACGATCCATGCCGCCAGGGCGCGTAACGCCTGTACAGAAATGAGCATCCCTCGGAGTCCTTGCCCGGAAGTCTAAGACGCTTCTTGAGAAGGATGGATGCCGGAAAAGTTCGACGCTATTACCCAAAATTACAAAACGCTGTTTTTATCTGCGGTGTGTCGCGCGGGAATCGTGGCGCGTCACCGCCGGCACACGTGGTGCGATCATGATTCACAGCTTCCGCAATGCCACCTGCTCCACCAGATGATCGCGGCCCTTGCGCAGGATGAGATCGGCGCGGGGGCGCGTGGGCAGTATGTTCTCGCGCAGGTTGCGGCGATTGATGTCACGCCACAGCCCCTCGGCGATCTCGAGCGCCGCTGCCTCGTCGATCTGGGCATAGCGGTGGAAGAACGAATCGGCGTTCTGGAAGGCAGTCTGTCGCAGCAGCTTGAACCGTTCCAGATACCAGTCGTGGATATGGGCTTCCTCGGCGTCGATATAGATCGAGAAATCGAAGAAGTCGGAGACGAACGGCACCATCTTGCCGTCTTCCGGCAGGTCGCGGACCTGCAGCACGTTGATGCCTTCGACGATCAGGATGTCGGGGCGGTCGACGATCTGGTATTCGCTATCGCGCACGTCGTAGGTCAGGTGCGAGTAGAGCGGTGCCCGCACGTTGCGTGCGCCGGCCTTGATCCACGACAGGAAGCGCAGCAGGGCACCGATATCGTAACTCTCCGGGAAGCCCTTGCGGGCCATCAGCGCCTTGTCGCGCAGCGTGGCGTTGGGATAGAGGAAGCCGTCGGTGGTGACCAGGTCGACCTTGGGGCTCGATGGCCAGCGCGCCAGCAGCTCCTTGAGGATGCGCGAGGTGGTCGATTTGCCCACCGCGACGGAGCCCGCGATGCCGATGATGAACGGTGTCTTCTGGGTGTCGTCGATGTCCAGGAAGCGTTTGCGCTGGGCGTAAAGCCGCTGGCTGGCTTCGACATAGGAGGAGAGCAGGCGTGACAGTGACAGGTAGATCCGGCGCACCTCGCCCAGGTCGATCGGGTCGTTGAGCGAGCGCAGTCGCTGCAACTCCTCCGCCGACAGTGTCTGCGGCGTATCGGCTCGAAATTCGGCCCACTGCTCGGCCGTGTAGAACTGATACGGGGAGAAGGGATCCGGTCTCAATTGATTCATCGTTTCTCTTTCACTGTCGAACCGCCGCGTGGTCGTTACGCTGCAGGGGCTAGGGGAGGTCATTGTCGACATTCGCGACAAATTGTCTCAGTTGCATGGGGCGAATGCCACGCGAATCGGCGCTGCCGCATTCGGTGAAGCCCAGTCGCCGGTAGAGGTCGATCGCCGTCCCGTTGTCGGTGAAGACGTTGAGTGTGACGCGCTCGGCGCGACGCTGCCGGGCTTCATCCAGCAAACGACGACAAAGCGCTTCGCCAAGCCCCTGACGTCTGCGCGCTGGCGACACGATGATGCGGGCCAGGTGATAGTGGCGCTCGCCTTTGACGACGAGCTGGCCGAAGGCGAGGGGTTCGCTGCCGGAGACGAGGCAGAACGAGAGCAAGCCGCCGCCGTCGATTTCCCGCCACAGCCTGGGGCCATCCGTCGGCCACGACAGACCGGGGCCTGCCCAGTGCTCCAGCGCCTGCGCCGACCCGATCCATTCGGCGATGCGGACGAGGTCCGTCGGCAGCGCCGGGCGCCAGCGGGCATCAGCCATGGCGGTCGCCGGTTCCGGATCGCCGTGGCAAGGAGACGGCCAGGTTGTCGATCAGTCGCGTCGAGCCAAGATAGACCGCCCCCAGCAGGCGGCCTTCGGTATGCCGAGCGACATCGAACGGGGCCAGAGCGGGCCCGCGGATCTCCAGGTAGTCGAGCCGAAAACCGGACGCCTGCAGCGCCTGCCTGGCCTCAGCCAGCGCGTCGTCGGGTGACTGGCCACTGGCCAGCGCCTCGCGGCAGCGCGACAGCTCCCGGTGGAAGGCGGGCGCCAGAACCCGGTCGTCGGCACCGAGATAGCCGTTGCGCGACGACAGCGCGAGGCCGTCCTCGGCTCGAACGGTCGGCACGCCGACGATCTCGATCGGGAAATGCAGGTCGGCTACCAGCTTGCGGATGACCGCCAGCTGCTGGAAATCCTTCTCGCCGAAGCAGGCGATGTCCGGCTGCACCAGGTGAAACAGCAGCGAGACCACCGTGGCGACACCATCGAAGTGACCGATGCGGGTGCCGCCGCAGAGCCCTTCGGAGACGTCCGGCACGTGGACCTGGGTCTGCGTCTCGAGTCCGCCGGGATAGAGTGTCTCGACCCCGGGGGCGAAGAGCAGGTCGCAGCCTCGCGAGGTCAGCTTGTCACGGTCGCTGTCGAGGGTGCGCGGATACTGGCCGAAGTCCTCGCCGGCGCCGAACTGCAGCGGGTTGACGAACAACGTGGCAACGACCACGTCGGCGAGCTCCCGGGCCCGATCGACCAAGGCCAGGTGGCCGGCATGGAGATTGCCCATGGTTGGCACCAGGGCGATGCGCCGCCCGGCCATTCGGTGTGCCTGCAGGGCCTCTCGCAGCGGCGCGATCTCATGCAGTGTCCGCATCAGAAACAGTGCTCCTCGGCCGGGAAACGGCGGGACTTGACCGCTTCGTCGTAAGCGCGGAACGCCGCCTCGATACTCTCCTGGCCGTGGAGAAAATTCTTCACGAAGCGTGGCACATAGCCACTGTTGAGCCCCAGCGTGTCATGCATGACCAGGATCTGCCCATCCACGTCCGGACCGGCACCGATGCCGATGACGGGGGCGGCGACGGCGTCCCGGACCGCTTTGCCCACGGCCCTGGGCACGCACTCCAGCAGGATGACGGCGGCGCCGGCATCGACCAGTCGCTGGGCATCGTCGACGATGCGCTGGGCCGCATCGGCGGCCTTGCCTTGAACCTTGAAGCCGCCGAGCTGGTGGACGCTCTGCGGAGTCAACCCGAGATGGGCGCAGACCGGAACGCCTCGGCGGGTGAGTTCGCGGATGCCGTCGGCCATCCAGGCTTCGCCCTCGATCTTGATCAGTTCAGCGCCGGCGCGCATCAGTTCACCCGCATCGCGCAGCAGTTGACCGATATCGGCGTTGCTCATGAACGGGAGATCGACCATCAGCAGGCTTCGCTGCTTGCCCCGCGCCACGCAGGTGGTGTGATAGCGGATATCTTCCAGGGTGACTGGCAGGGTGCTGGTGTGTCCCTGCAATACCATGCCCAGCGAATCGCCGACCAGCAGCACGTCGATACCGGCGGCATCGGCGCAGCGCGCCAGCGTGGCATCATAGGCGGTCAGGCAACTGAACGCCTCGCCGCGGGCCTTGCCGTCGCGCAGCGTGTTGAGGGTAACGCGGCTCATGCTCTCTCTCCCAATCGCGCCGGGCGCTGCTCGCGCCGGCGTTGACGAAGGCTCCGTCCTGCGGCTTGCGACCAGGGCGCGAGCCCATTTCATCATGCCCGACGGGGCGATGCGGAGCAGAGTGTAGTGAGTTGCTCACCAGACGCAACAAGACGTTGGCGGCATGCCGGTGGTTCACGCTGACAGACGCTGCAGCGGCTGATCCTCCAGCCGGTTTGCCAGACACCCTGGTAGCTCGCCGCCGAGGGAGAGTGTTGGCGCGATTTCCGCCAGGGGTTCGAGCACGAAGCGGCGGTGAATCATCTCCGGATGAGGCAGGGTGAGGCGAGGGAAGCGGCAGTTGAGGCCGGCGAACCACAGGAGATCCAGATCCAGCGTGCGAGGTCCCCAGTGACGGTGCCGTACACGACGATGGCGTTGCTCGATCGCCTGAAGCTGGTCGAGCAGTGCCAGCGGTGAGAGTCGCGTACGAACGGCGACGACGGCGTTGATGAAGTCGGGTTGATCCTGAGGGCCGACCGGCGCGCTGGCGTAGAGCGAGGAGGCGGCAACGCGCTCGCTCACCGGTAGCGCCGCCAGCGACGCCATGGCCCGTGCCAGTTGGTCACGGGGCGACGCCAGGTTACTGCCCAGACCGATATAGGCCAGGGCGGAGTGTCGATGGTCAGTCATCCAGCGTCGGCGGTGTCGGCTTGTTGGTCGGCCGCCGACGCTTGCGTGGACGACGACGGCGTGGCTTGGGGCTGGTCCCCGCCGGGTTGCTGCCGGCATCGTTGGCGAGTAGCTGGCGCTGCCCCTCCTCATCCGCCTGCTGGAACTCGGTCCACCAGCTACCCAGGCCCGGGGACAGCTCGCCAGCTTCCTCGCGCAGCAGCAGGAAGTCGTAGGCGGCGCGGAAACGCGGATGTTCCAGTGTCTGGAAGACCCGACGGCCGCGTCGGCGCGGGAGTTGCTGCTGGAGGTCCCAGATCTCGCGCATCGGGATGCTGAAACGCTTGGGTATCGATGTATGTTGCAACTGACGACTGATGACCTGCTGTGCCGCAGCCTGCTGAGCGGGGACCTCCGGCAGGTCCTGTTCGTGGGCGATGCGGGGAGTGCGTTGCTGAACGCAGGGCCACAGCAGGGCGCCAAACAGGAAGGCCGGCGTGACCGGCCGATCCTGGGCGATCCGCGCATCGGTATTGATCAGCGCCTGCTCGACCAGCTTGACGGCCCAGGGCTGCTCGTCGAGGACTTCGTCGCTCTCGGGGAACAGCATCGCGAACAGGCCATGATCACGCAGCACCCGGAAGCTCTGCAGCGCGTGCCCAGAGAGAAACAGCTTGAGCACTTCCTCGAACAGCCTCGCCGGCGGGATCTGGAGCAGTAGCGGGGCCAACTCGCGAATCGGTGCCTCGGTACCTTCGGCAATCCGGAAGTCGAGCTTGGCGGCGAAGCGTGCGGCGCGCAGCATGCGCACTGGATCCTCGCGATAGCGGGTCTCCGGATCGCCGATCAGGCGAAGCACTCGGTCGTCCAGGTCCTGGAGACCGCCGGTCCAGTCATGAATGGCGAAGTCGGTCACGCTGTAGTAGAGCGCATTGACGGTGAAGTCGCGCCGGATCGCGTCCTCTTCGACGCTACCCCAGACGTTGTCCCGCAGCAGCAGGCCCTCGTCCGACTGCTGGCTGTGATTGCCGGCATGTTCCTCACCATGCCGTCCGCGGAAGGTCGTCACCTCGATCACTTCGCGCCCGAAGCGGACGTGGACGATCCGGAAGCGTCGGCCGATGATGCGAGAATTGCGAAATAGCTGACGCACCTCGTCCGGCGTCGCATTGGTGGCGACATCGAAGTCCTTGGGCCGGTTGCCGAGCAGAGAGTCCCGGATGCAACCACCGACCAGGTAGGCGTCGTAACCGGCGCCATTGAGCCGATACAACACCTTGAGAGCGCTTTCGCTAAGGTTCTGGCGCGAGACGTTGTGTTCGTCGCGGGGAAGGACTTGCGGGGTGGGCGTGGCGTCTTCGGCCGCCTGAGCGGATTCCGGGCCGAAGAAGGTCTTCAAACGTTCACCGGGACGTTGGAGAAAACGGGAAAATCCTTTGAACATGCGGCGAAATCGACTCGCGAGGTAGCAAAACTCCAGTGTAGCGGAGGCCAGGGGGCTTGCAAAGGCAATGGCGGGATGAGGGGGCAGAAGACACCGCACGGATCGTTTGGTGCCCGGAGGGGCGTGACCGTATCGATATTCGCTGCCAGCTCGGCTCACGGTAAAACGAACGAGGCCGATGGGAACCTCAAGATGAGAATAGTAAAAGGGGAGGCCCGGTGGGCCTCCCCTTGCAAGAATGCTTCGCAACGTCCATGCCGCTTCTTCTTGTTCGTGATGGCGCATCGCCTTGAATACGCACCACAGTCGCTGAACGAGCTTGCAGTCACTGGCTTGTCGTTGTCAGCCATGCTGTGTACAGCGACCACCTCGTATTCAAAACAATAATCCAACCACGACAGGCAATGCCCTTTCCCGGTTGTTGTCGTTGTTCCGGGAAGTCTCCAGATCACGAGGAAGCTTGTTGTTGTTGCCTCGTTGACGAAGAGCGTCGCGTCCTGATTTTTGCGTCGGCTCGAGGACGATTGTTGTTGTTCGTGTCCTCGTTCGCCCTGGGCCTGTGTTGTTGTTATGGGGCCGGTGGCGATCTGCCTTCCTAGTTTGAGTGCCGCGTTGTTGTTGTTATCGGCAGTGGGGCCATTCCGATCGCTATTGTTGTTGGGTTTGATCGGCACCCGCTGTTGTTTTTCTTGTCTTAGTTACTGCACTTGCTGTGCCACTCCTTATTTTTTTTAACAAAATCAGCTTCTTGCTGTTTTGGTGTCGTGCCAGTCGCCCTATGGCTGCCGGCATGGGGGAAGCCGGATGATTCATAAGGGGGCATCTGCAGCGCATCATGCGTGATTGTGGTGCGCCCCTCTCCGCAATGGCGACAGGGTGGCGCAAAACGGCGCGAGTTTCGCTTAGACAATAGTCTTCAATCGAAGGGAGGGACGGCCTCGGCAACACCGGAAGGCAGGCTTGACGTCAGCCGGGAGATGGCGGGAGACCCTGCCGGCAAGGGCGTCAGTCATGCCTCCGGCCTGGGGTGGCAACCATCGTTTCGGGGGACCAGTGCGCGAGGGCGTGCGCCAACTGAGAGGTCACTTCCGCCTGGCGCAGTGCGGCCGGGGGCGCCTGACCCAGCAGTTGCAGCGCCTGATGGAGAACGGGGCGAGCCGGAGCCTCATCGTGGGGAATGGCGGTCGCGAGATTCTGCTTGGAGAGTTTCTGGCCATCCTCGCCGAGGACCAGCGGCAGATGCAGATAGCGTGGTTCAGGATAGTTCAGGGCGACCTGGAGTTGTCGTTGCCACGGAGTATTGTCGAGCAGATCGAAGCCGCGGACGATGTCGGTAATGCCCTGCGCCGCGTCGTCGACCACCACCGCGAGCTGATAGGCCCAGAGACCATCCTTGCGTTTGAGTACCACGTCGCCCTGGGCAGTCGGGTCCAGACATTGGCTCCCGAACAGGCGGTCTTGCCAGCACACCGGCTGGATGCCCTTGTCGGTTCGTAGCCGCCATGCCTGCGCGCGTTCGGGGTGGCGCGAGCCATGGCGGCACCATCCCGGGTAGTGGCCGTGCTGTTGCCATTCGCGTCGCGAACAGCCGCAAGGGTAGGCCATCCGATCGGCGACCAGACGGTCCAGTGCGGCCTGATAAGCGGCTCCCCGGTCGCTCTGGTGGCGAATCTCCCCATCCCATTCCAGCCCGAACGCTTCCAACTGGCGGTAAATCTGATCGATGGCACCGGGAGGACAGCGTGGCGGGTCGATATCCTCGATGCGCAGCAGCCAGTGGCCGCCGGCTGCTCTGGCATCCAGCCAGCTGCCCAGGGCCGCCACCAGGGAGCCCAGGTGGAGCGGACCGGAAGGCGTGGGCGCGAAACGGCCGATATAGCCCGAGGCAGGTAGCGGGGCGATGGTCATCAGACGGCTCGTGAAGGGGAACATGGCAGCGCCGGGAGACGCCAGGATAGCGCGGAACGCAAGACGGGCACCGATGAAGGTGCCCGTCGCGGTTCCAAGGTGACCGAGGTCATTCAGCCGCCAAGCTGCTTTTCCTTGAGTTCGGCCAGCGTCTTGCAGTCGACGCAGAGCGTGGCCGTGGGGCGGGCTTCGAGGCGGCGAATGCCGATCTCGACGCCGCAGGCCTCGCAGAAACCGTAGTCGTCCTCGTCGATCTTCTCGATCGTTTCGTTGATCTTCTTGAGCAGCTTGCGCTCGCGATCACGGGTGCGCAGCTCCAGGCTGAACCCCTCTTCCTGCGTGGCGCGATCCGCGGGGTCCGCGAAGTTGTTGGCCTCTTCCTGCAAGTGGCGAACCGTGCGGTCGACCTCTTCCATCAGATCCTGTTTCCAGCCCAGAAGGATCTCACGGAAATGCGCAAGTTGTTTGTCATTCATATACTCTTCACCCGGCGCCGGCTGGTACGGGGTGAATTGACTGGGCGCTTCCGTTTTCTTTTCCGCTACTGGCATGGGGGCGGCCTCGTTACGCAAGTGTCGTGACGCGTGTGATCTGGCCGAGTATCGGCCGGGGCAGCGTCTGCCACTGCCCGAAGCCATGCTTATTTAGCGAAAAAGTTGCCGCTTTGCAACCGAATGGGCGCTTTATTTTTCTCATCCCCGGTTCG
Organism: Salinicola acroporae; assembly: GCF_003206615.1. GTDB lineage: Bacteria > Pseudomonadota > Gammaproteobacteria > Pseudomonadales > Halomonadaceae > Salinicola > Salinicola acroporae. The sequence continues at coordinate 64,782 of NZ_PZJW01000015.1, forward strand.
TGAAAGCCGGGGAATCGGGCTGGCATCCGCCGGGTTGGCGATGCCACGACTATCGTGTTGCTGGACCGAATCTCTCCAGGCACTCGTCTTTGTGGATATCAATACCTCATGCACTACCCGGTTCTTCTCCCTGGCAAGCTGTCGAGACGCTACAAGCGCTTCCTGGCCGATATCGAGCTCGAGGATGGCCGCGAGGTCGTGGCGCACTGCCCGAACACCGGCTCGATGCGCGCCGTCAACGTTCCCGGTTGCCGGGTCTGGGTGTCGCCGAGCACCAACCCCGCCCGCAAGCTGTCTTGGACCTGGGAACTGATTGAACTGCCCGACGGCAAGGGAGGCGTCGATCTCGTGTCGGTGCACACCGGGCGTGCCAACGCGCTGGTCGAGGAGGCGCTGCGCGACGGTCTGGTCCCCGAGCTCGCCGGTTTCGCCGAGCTCAAGCGAGAGGTCAACGTCGAGGGGGCCAGGCTCGATTTCCGCTTGAGAGCGGTGCAGGGGGGCGACACCTTTGTCGAGGTCAAGCAGGTGACGCTCAGGGAGAACGACGGTCACGGCTATTTTCCCGATTCGGTCAGCGCGCGTGGGCGCCGTCATCTCGAGGTGCTGGCCGAGCTGGTTGCCCGTGGCCACCGCGGGGTACTGCTATTCTGCGCGGCGCATACCGGTATCGACGACGTGGCGCCCGCGGCGCATCTCGATCCCGCGTACGCACGCACGCTCCAGGCGGTCGTGGAGCGTGGCGTCGAAGTGCTGGCCTACGGTTGCCGGGTGACGTGGGGGCAGGGAAGACCCGAGGCGGTGATGCTGGATCGCCGCCTGGACCTGAACCTCGAACGGCGCTGGCAAGCCGACGACGAATCGCGTTAACGCCCGCGCCGGACCCGGAAGATCGCCGTCTCTCCGAACAGATTGGGCCAGAGCCTCGATGTCCAGTGTCCCTCGTGTTCGGCGCTGCCAACGGCCTCGTCGACGATGGTGACGCCCTTGTCGCGGCACAGGTTGGCGAAGTCCCGGAATGTCGACAGATGGATGTTGGGGGTGTCGTACCAGGCGTGGGGGAGGGAGCGCGAGACCGGCATGCGGCCACGGAAAGTCAGATGTAGCCGGTGCTTCCAGTAGGCGAAGTTGGGGAAGGCGATGATGCATTCCGGGGCCACCCGCAGCATCTCGTCCAGCATGGCGTCCGGGCGGCGCAAGACCTGGAGCGCCTGGGTCATGATGACCAGATCACAGGCATCGTCCACGAAATTGCCCAGGCCGTCGTCCAGGTTCTGCTCGAGCACGTTGACGCCCTTGGTCAGGCACGCCGAAATTCCTTCCGGGTCGATCTCGAGGCCGTAGCCGGTGACGTTCTTGTGGCGTGCCAGCGCTGCCAGTAGCGTACCGTCGCCGCAGCCCAGGTCGAGGATGCGTGCGTCATCGGGCACCCAGCCGTAGATCAGTTCGAGATCCGCGCGCATCAGCTTGCCCCTCCGTTGAGTTGCGCATCGATGCGCCGCATGAAACTGCCGAAGACCGACTCGTACTGGTCGTTGGGCAGCAGGAAGGCGTCGTGCCCGTGCGGGGAGTCGACGTTGACGTAGCTGACTGCCTTGCCGGCTCGCAGCAGGGCGTTGACCAACTCCTGCGAGCGGGCCGGAGCGAAGCGCCAGTCGGTGGTGAAGCTGACGACCAGAAACGGACAATCGGCCGGCGCCAGCGCGGCGGCCAAGTCGCCGTCGTGTTGTCCGGCGGGGTCGAAATAGTCCAGCGCCTTGGTCATCAGCAGATAGGTGTTGGCATCGAAGCGGGTCGAGAAGGTATCACCCTGATGGCGCAGGTAGGACTCCACCTGGAACTCCACGTCATAGCCGAAATTCAACTGGTCGCTGCGCAGGTCGCGCCCGAAGCGCGAGCCCATCGAGTGTTCGGACAGGTAGGTGATGTGACCGATCATCCGGGCCAGTTTCAGGCCCAGCTTGGGAATCGCGCCGTGGTCGGCGTACCAGCCGTCGTGAAAATCGGGGTCCGAGCGGATCGCCTGGCGGGCGACTTCGTTGAAGGCGATGTTCTGCGCCGACAGTCGCGGGGTCGCGGCAATCACCGCCACGTTGGCGACTCGCTCCGGATAGGCGATCGTCCACTGCATTGCCTGCATGCCGCCGAGACTGCCGCCCACCACGGCGGCGAAACGGTCGATGCCGAGTCGGTCGGCCAGCCGCGCCTGGCTGTGAACCCAGTCCGCCACCGTCATGACCGGGAACGTGGGCCCCCACTGGCGGCCGGTCTGCGGATCGATGCTGCCGGGCCCGGTGCTGCCGTGGCAACCGCCGAGGTTGTTGAGCGAGACGACGAAGAACCGCTCGGTATCGATCACCTTGCCTGGGCCGATGTAGGCGTCCCACCAACCGGGCTTGAGCTCGTCGGCAGCGTGAAAGCCCGCCGCGTGGTGATGACCGGACAGGGCGTGACAGATCAGGACCGCGTTGCTGCGCTCGGCGTTGAGCGTGCCGTAGGTCTCGTAGACCAGTTCGAAGTGCTCGAGGGTCTTGCCGCAGGCCAGGGCCAGCGGAGACTCGAATGTGGCGGTCTGCGGTGTGACCAGCCCGACGGAGTCGGACGGAAAGGAAGCGGACATGAAACGGGGTAGTCTCCAGGTTCAGCGAGGGCAGTTGGCCGATTCACATCGGTGAATGCCCGGACGCCGCCAGCCGCAGTTCGTCAACGGTCCACGACCTGATGCTGGCGTGGACCGTCTTCGGGCCGGCGGCGGAGGCGGTCGGCGTGGCTCAGAAGCCGACCAGGGCACCCGGCAGGCCGGCGGCACGGGCCAGCGACCCGACGACGACGCTGTCGAGTAGATTGATGGCGATGAACACGACGATCGGCGAGAGGTCGATCATGCCCAGCGGAGGGATCACGCGGCGTACCGGGGCCATGATCGGCTCGACGATCTGCATCACCAGCAGCGCTCCCGGATGACTGGCACGGGGCGCTACCCAGCTCAGGATGATCATGATGATCAGGGCAAAGAAGTAGATCTTGAGAATCGCATTGAGTACGCCCGCGATGCCCGCCAGCAGCAGGCCCTGCAGCGGCGGCATGCCGAAACCCGCAATCTGGAAGATGGCGGTGATCACGATCACCTTGAGCAGGAAGCCCACGAACAGCGTGGCGATGTCGATGCGCCCGACGGGCCGCAGGATCTTCTGGACCGGCGCGACCACCGGCTGGGTCGCCTTGACGATCCCCTGGCTCATCGGGTTGTAGTAGTCCGCCTGCGAGAATTGCAGCAAAAAGCGCAGCATCAGCACAAACAGATAGATGTTGACCAGCGTGTTGACCAGCATCAGGCCGGCGCTTCCAAGATTACTGCCCATTATTTTCTCCTAATGGATTCCATTCCTGCTCGTTCAGTTCCGACCCAGCTCGCTCGACAACTCACGGGCGCGCTCGGCGCAGGCGCGGGTCGCGCGGCTCACGATCTCGGCCAGACCTGCCTCTTCGAACGTTTGGATCGCGCGCTCGGTGGTGCCGTTGGGGGAGGTGACCCGCCGACGCAGCTCGGCGGGGTCGAATTCGCTCTCCCGCGCCATCTTGGCGGCGCCGAAGGCGGTCTGCAATGCCAGTCGGCGCGCACTCTCGGGCGATAGTCCCAGCGCGGTACCGGCTGCTTCCAGCGACTCCATGAACAGGAAGAAGTAGGCCGGGCCGCTGCCGGAGATGGCCGTCACGGCCTCGATCTGGGCTTCCTCCTCCACCCACTCGACCAGGCCCACCGGTTCCAGCAGGTCGGTCGCGAGCTGGCGTTCGGCGTCGCTGACGCGGTCGTTGGCGTAAAGCCCGCTGGCGCCCTCACCGACCAGCGATGGCGTGTTGGGCATGCAGCGGATCAAGGCAAGACCGCCTCCCAGCCAGGCGTCCAGCGTCGCGGCATCGAGCCCGGCCGCCACTGAAACGATCAGAGGCCGCCGAGACTGGACGCTATCCCGCAGCGACACGCAGAGATTGCGCATCATTTGCGGTTTGACGGCGAGGACGACGACGTCCGCCTCCCCGACCGCGGCCAGATTATCCTGCATCGTGCGAATGCCATAGCGCTGACCGATGGCATCGCACGTTTCCTGGCTGCGTGACGTGGCGACGATGGCATCGGCGGGATAGCCGCCTTCGAGCATCCCGCCGAAGATGGCGCTGGCCATGTTGCCGGCGCCGATGAAGACGATGCGGCTGGCGTTGGGCGAGTCGGTCATGACTGGGTCCTTTGGGGTCGGTCAGAGAAGGGGCGATAGGGTCAGCTTCCCCGTGGCGGGCGACTACCGAAGATGGCGGTGCCCAGGCGAACGATGGTGGCGCCCTCCAGGACGGCCGCCTCCAGGTCGCCGCTCATGCCCATCGACAGGGTATCCAGGGTGGCTTCGGGAAAGCGGCGCTGCAGCTCGGCCAGCGCGACGGCGACCTGGCGGAATGCGTGACGCTGCCGGTCTCTGTCGTCGCTGGGCGCCGGTAACGCCATCAGGCCTCGCAGGCGGATATTGGGGAGCGCCAGCAGTGATTCGGCGAGCGCCGGCAGGTCGTCGATATCGACCCCCGCCTTGCTGGCTTCGCCGCTGACGTTGAGCTGCAGGCAGAGATCGATTGGGCCCAGCGCCGGCGGGCGCTGCTCGGAGAGTCGGCGAGCGATCTTTTCCCGGTCGATGCCATGCACCCAGTTGAAATGCTCGGCGACGTCGCGAGTCTTGTTCGACTGCAGCGCACCGATGAAATGCCACTCGATGTCGTCGAGGTCGGCCAGCGCCTGCTGCTTCTCCAGGGCTTCTTGCAGGTAGTTCTCGCCGAAGGCGCGTTGACCGGCGGCATAGGCCTGGCGCAGCATATTTGCTGGCTTGGTTTTGCTGACGGCAAGCAGGCGTGCGCTGTCCGCCGGCCGGCCGGCTGCGGAGAGCGCCGCCTCGAGGCGATCGCGGGCGCGGGATAGAGACTCGGACACCGATGCTTCTGGCATACTGGATGGCGACCTTACGCAGGGGATCGAATAAAAACCCATGGATATTACCGAACTGCTGGCGTTCTCGGCAAAGCACGACGCTTCGGACCTGCACTTGTCGGCGGGGCTGCCGCCCATGATACGGGTCGATGGCGACATGCGTCGCCTCAATGTGCCAGCGCTCGACGACAGTCAGGTGCGCCGACTGATCTACGATGTGATGAACGACCGTCAGCGCCGGGATTTCGAAGCCACGCTCGAGACCGACTTCTCGTTCGAAGTCACCGGCGTATCCCGCTTCCGTGTCAATGCGTTTACGCAGGGGCGCGGCGCCGGCGCGGTCTTTCGTACCATTCCCAGCAATGTGCTGACGCTCGACGACCTCGGGTTGGGTGACGTCTTTCGGCGTCTGTCGATGTTGCCGCGAGGCCTGGTGCTGGTCACGGGGCCGACCGGCAGTGGCAAGTCGACGACGCTGGCGGCGATGATCGACTACATCAACAGCAACCGCCAGGAACACATCCTGACCATCGAGGATCCGATCGAATTCGTGCACGAGAGCAAACGCTGCCTGATCAATCAGCGTGAAGTGCATCGCGACACCAAGGGATTCGCCCCGGCCCTGCGCTCGGCCCTGCGCGAAGATCCCGATGTCATCCTGGTCGGCGAGCTCAGGGACCTCGAGACCATTCGGCTGGCATTGACGGCCGCCGAGACCGGCCATCTGGTATTCGGCACCCTGCACACCACGTCGGCAGCCAAGACCATCGACCGCATCATCGATGTCTTTCCCGGTGACGAGAAAGGCATGGTGCGCTCGATGCTGTCCGAATCGCTGCAGGCGGTGATTTCGCAGACGCTGCTCAAGCGTGAGACCGGTGGACGTGTGGCGGCTCATGAGATTCTGGTGGCGACATCGGCGATTCGCAATCTGATACGGGAGGGCAAAGTGGCTCAAATGTACTCGGCGATTCAGACCGGCGGTAGCCTGGGGATGCAGACGCTGGACGCGGCGCTTTCCCAACTGGTGGCCGATGGCGTGGTGAGCCGTCAGGAAGCTCATGCCAAATCGCGCGCCGGACTCGACCAATGAGCTCGCGCTTCGGATTCCGGGACCAGGACCTGAAATGACTCCCTCTCAATGGTTTGAGCAGCTTCTCGATATCATGCTGGCCAAGCAGGCTTCGGATCTCCTGATCTCCACCGGGGCGCCGCCCTGCCTGAAGCTGGATGGCAAGCTGGTGGCCCTGGGCGACGTGCCGTTGCAGCCGGACCAGGTGCGCGAGTTGGTGGCCATTGCTTTGCCCCAGGGGCGGCAAGAGGCTTTCGAGACGGATCACGAGGCCAATTTCGCCCTCAGCCTCAGCGGCAAGGGGCGTTTCCGTGTCAGCGCCTTCTACCAGCGTAGCCAGCCGGCGATGGTCGTTCGCCGGATCGCTTTCGACATTCCCGATCTCGAATCTCTTGGCCTGCCGGAAGTGACGGGGACGTTGGCCTCCATTCGGCGTGGACTGGTGCTGGTAGTGGGCGGGACCGGCAGCGGCAAGTCCACCACGCTGGCCTCGATGATCCAGCACCGCAATCGCACGGTTGGCGGCCATATCATCTGTATCGAAGACCCTATCGAATACATGCACCCGCACCAGCGTGGCATCATCAACCAGCGTGAAGTGGGGATCGACACGGAATCCTACGAGGTGGCGCTGAAGAATGCCCTGCGCCAGGCGCCGGATGTCATCATGATCGGCGAGATACGAAGCCGGGACACCATGGAACTGGCGCTCAGCTTTGCTGAAACCGGCCATCTCTGTCTGGCCACGCTGCACGCCAACAGCGCCGATCAGGCGATCGAGCGGATTCTCAGTCTGTTCCCGCCGTCACGCCAGGAGCAGATATGGATGGATCTGTCACTCAATCTGCGCGCCGTGGTCGCTCAGCGATTGTTACCGCGTCAGGATGGAGCCGGGCGCTGTGTGGCGACCGAGGTGCTGCTCAAGTCCCCTTTGATCAGCGAACTGATTCGTCGTGGCGAGGTCGCCGAGCTGAAGGACCTGATGCGGCGCTCCCGGGAGCAGGGCATGCAGACCTTCGATCAGGCGCTATACGAGCTGTTCCGGCGAGGAGAGATCAGCGAGAGTCTGGCTCTGGCGCATGCCGATTCGGCCAACGACTTACGCATGCTGCTCAAGTATGGCGAACGCCGGGATGCCGGTGACAGAAGTGATGATGGCGCGAAGTTCTCGTTGATCGACGACGAGTGAGCGAACGCCCCTTGGTTCAAGGTGCGTAGATGCCGCCAAGGACACGAGGGCCGCTGGCGCCGGTCACCTCCGGCAGGTTGCCGGTCAGCCGGTGAATCCGGCGCCATGCCAGCCACGCGAAGGCGCCGGCTTCCAGCCAGTCGGCCGACCAGCCGAATGCATCGCAGCAGGTGAGCGAGACCGCCGGTAGATGTGTCGCCAGGCGCTCCATCAAGTGACGGTTGCGGGCGCCGCCGCCGCAGACGATCAGATCCGTGCCATCGGCAACGATGAAGTCGCGTGCGGCCTTCGCGACGCTGGCCGCGGTCAGCTCCGCCAGTGTTGCCTGGACATCGGCAGCCGCTTCGTTGCCACGCAATCGCGCCTCCAGCCAGGCCAGGTGAAATTGCTCGCGCCCTGTGCTCTTGGGTGGCGGGGCGGCGAAATACGGCTCCTCGAATAGACGGTCCAGCAACGACTGATCGATGCTTCCACTGGCCGCCCAGCTTCCCGCTTCGTCGATCGGCCCATTTCGGTGCCGGGTGTGCCAGGCGTCAAGCAGCAAATTTGCCGGCCCGGTATCGAAGCCGATGACCGGCAGCGATGACGGCTTGGGGGGCAGCCGTGTCAGGTTGGCGATACCGCCCAGATTGAGAATCAGCCGAGTACGGACAGGATCGGAAAACAGGGCCTGATGAAATATCGGCGCCAGCGGCGCGGCCTGCCCGCCGGCCGCCATGTCCCGGCGGCGGAAGTCGGCAACCACCTGGCAACCGGTCAGCTCGGCCAGCCGGCTGGGATTGTCGAGCTGATAGGTGAAGGGCGTTTCGGCGTAGGGGGCATGCTCGATGGTCTGGCCGTGGCTGCCGATGGCGGTAATCGCCGAGGGCTCGAGGTCGTGGCGCTGCAGCAGCTGTCGCACGGCTTCGGCCTGGTGGTCACAGAAGGCGCTTTCGGTGGCGCCCAGCATGGCGAAGGAGACCTGCGACGCCTGAGTCAACTCAAGCAGCGCCGCTTTCAATTCGGCACTCATGGGGAGGCACAGCGCATCAATCAGGCGCGGACGCCGAGCGACGTCATCGACGATCTCGACGAGTGCGGCGTCGATTCCATCCAGGCTGGTGCCGGACATCAGGCCCACGAATAGCGTCATCTATTTCTCCTGTCGCAGGGCGGTTCAACGGGTTCAAACGAGTCGTGCTAAGATTGCCGCCTTTCAAGCTCGATAGCGTAGTAGTGGAGACGGATACGATGGCCCAGGTCGACGAAGCGCTGGCATTGATCAAGCGCGGCACGCAGGAGATTCTGATCGAAGACGAGCTGGTAAAAAAGCTCGAATCCGGTCGCAAGCTCCGGATCAAGGCGGGCTTCGATCCTACCGCTCCCGACCTGCACCTGGGGCACAGTGTCTTGCTGACCAAGATGCGCCAGTTTCAGGATCTCGGCCACGAGGTGATTTTCCTGATTGGGGACTTCACCGGCCGGATCGGTGATCCCACCGGCAAGAACGTCACCCGCAAGCCGCTCACCGAGGAGGAGGTCAAGGCCAACGCCCAGACCTATCGGGAGCAGGTCTTCAAGATCCTCGATCCCGACAAGACCGAGGTGCGCTTCAATGCGGAGTGGTTCGGCGAGATGTCCGCCGCCGACATGATTGAGCTCTCTGGACAATCTACCGTGGCGCGCATGCTCGAGCGCGATGACTTCGAGAAGCGTTACCGGGCGGGTCAGTCGATCTCGATTCACGAGTTTCTCTACCCGCTGGTGCAAGGCTACGACTCGGTCGCACTGAAGGCGGACATCGAACTCGGCGGTACCGACCAGAAGTTCAACCTGCTGATGGGACGCGAGATTCAGAAGCACTTCGGCCAGGAGCCGCAGGTTGTCATCACCATGCCGCTGCTCGAAGGGCTGGATGGCGTGCAGAAGATGTCCAAGTCGTTGAACAACTATATTGGTGTCGACGATGCCCCTGGCGTGATGTTCAACAAGATCGTGTCGATGCCGGACGGTCTGATGTGGCGCTATTTCGAGCTGCTGTCGCTGAAATCCAACGAAGAGATCGAGGCGATTCGGCGTGAGATCGAACAGGGGGCCAACCCGCGCGACATCAAGATGGCCTTGGCGAGAGAGTTGATCACGCGTTACCACGGCGCGGAAGCGGCGGCGAATGCGCACCGCTCGGCGGGTAACCAGCTCGCAGAAGGGGAGCTGCCGGAGGATCTGCCTGAAGTCGAGGTGGACTTCGAGGGCGCGGCGCAGGCGCCGATCGCGGCGGTGCTCAATCGAGCCGGGTTGGCCAACAACAGCGCCCAGGCCAAGGATATGCTCAATAACGGCCGGGTGAAGGTCGACGGCGAGGTTGCGGCCAAGGACACAATGCTTGCCACCGGCAAGCCCTATGTCATTCAGGCCGGCAAGAAGCGCTACGCTCGGGTCACGATCGGCTAGCCGGTTCGTCATTCCCGCTGAAACGCCCGCCTC
>NZ_PZJW01000016.1 GCF_003206615.1 Salinicola acroporae
TCGTTGAACTTGCTCATTGAATCAGCCCGATTTCCTTGGACAGCGCCTGGATATCCTGGATCTGCTGCTTGACGAAGGCCTGGAACTCATCCGCCTTGGGGTGGAACGGCATCAGACCATTGCTCTTCATGACCTTCTTCCACTGGTCGCTGGCGTAGAGCTTGTCGACGGCATCGACCCAGTACTGCTTGGCGTCTTCATCGATGTCGGCCGGCATGTAGAAGCCGCGCCAGTTGGGCCCGACCGCGTCGATACCCTGCTCCTTGGCGGTGGGGATATCGGCCAGGTCGCCCGGCAGGCGTTCGTCGGAGAGTACCGCCAGCACGCGCAGGTCGCCGGACTTCAGGAAGCCTTGAGTCTCGGTGACATCACCGGTGAAGGCGTCGACGTGACCGCCGATGACCTGGGTCATCGCTTCGCCGCCGTTGTTGTAGGAGAGATAGGGAATCCGCGGCAGGTTCTCGACCCCGGCCGCCTTGGCCGCGATCAGCACCTTGAGGTGATCCCAACCGCCATTGGCGCTGCCGCCGGCGAACTTGACCGCCCGCGGGTCCTGCTTCATCGCGTCCATCAACTCGTTGAGGTTGTGGTAAGGCGAATCCTTGGAGACCGCGATAACGCCGTAGTCCGCGCCTACCGCGCCGATCCAGTTGACCATGTCGGCGTTCATGCCCGGAAACTGGTTCTGGGCTAGCCGCGTGGTGGTGGCGGTAGAGGCGGCCACCAGCAGTTGGTCGTCGCCCTTGCGCTTGCTCACGGTGTGCGCGAAGGCGACACCGCCGCCGGCGCCAGCCATGTTGATCGTCTGGACGCTGGCCGGGACCAGCTCGAGCTCCTCGAGCACGTTACCTACGCTACGGCAGGTGAAGTCCCAGCCGCCGCCCGGATCGGAGGGCGCGATACACTCGACCTTGCCGGAAGGCTCGAACGCCATGGCGCTGCTGGCGGTCAAGGCCAGCGTCGCGGCGGCCACCCACTTGATTGTCTTGGTTGCAAACATGCTTGCTTCTCCTCGCTGATGGAGCGGAGTTATTCGTGGCTGACGCCAACCTTACAGTTTCGTAAGGTAGAACCTTGTTCCCGTCAGCGGAAATTAGGGTGAAGCCTTGTAACGGTCAACGGCCAAGCGGTAAAAGCCAACTAAAGTTCAATGCCCGGCGAATCGATTCGTTTACAATCGCCCGACCCGAGTCACGCGCCTCCCCTTCTTCACCGGCTGGAGTTCTCCATGGCACCGAAGTTGATGCTGATAGAGGATGACCCTCTGCTCGCCAGCACGCTCACCGCAACGCTGGCGGTGGACAATCAACGTATCGAACGGATAGGCGATGGCGGCGAAGCCCTTGCCCGGTTGTCGATCGATCACGACTACGATCTCATTCTCCTGGATCTCAACCTGCCGACGCGCAGCGGCCTCGACGTGCTGGCGGCACTGCGCTCGCGCGATCGGCAGACCCCGGTACTGATCCTGACCGCGAGAGCCGCCATCGAGGATCGCGTCAGGGGCCTCGACCTGGGCGCGGACGACTATCTGGCCAAGCCGTTCGCGCTCGATGAGCTGGAAGCGCGGGTCCGCGCCCTGTTGCGCCGCCGCCATCACGACCAGAGCGAATCGATCTCGCTGGGCTCGCTGCGACTCGACCGCCATCGCCAGCACTTCACGCTGGGGGAGGCCGCCCTGCCGCTGCCGCCGCGGGAACATCGCCTGCTGGCTTGCCTGATCCGCTATGCGGGGGAGCCGGTGGACAAGACGCGCCTGCTCGAGGAGGCTTTCGCCGGGGAGCCGGTAGGAGATAACGCCATCGAGGTGTATGTCCACCGTCTGCGTCGGCGTCTCGCCAACTCTGACGTTACCCTGCGCACGGTCCGGGGCATCGGCTATCTGCTGGAGGCCGAGTGACCCTGTTGCGACGCTGGCGGTTGTCACATCTCAGCCTCTATCGGCGGCTGATGATCTGGCTGTTCTGCCCATTGGCCATGCTGGTGGCGATCATGCTGCTTCAAGCCTGGTTCGCGTCTCGCGAGGCCGCCGACCGTGCCTTCGACCGGCTGCTCGACGCCGCCTCGCTCTCCATCGCCGAGCAGGTTCGCTGGCAGCAGAGCCGGTTGTGGATGGACCTGCCGCCTTCGGCACTGGAGATGCTCGCCACCGACGCCGAGGAGCGAGTGTTCTATGCGCTCTACGATGCCCAGGGCCATTTCGTCACCGGCAATCGGTCGCTCCCCTCGCTACCGCCTGCCGGAGTCGGCCAGATGAGCTACGGCGACGTGCTCTCCCGCGGCATGCCACTACGCCTGGGCGTGTTGCGCTCCCGGCTGGAGGGGTGGGATCGCAGCGATCGGTTCGAGGTCAGGGTGGCCCAGAGCCGTGAGGGGCGACAGGCACTGGCCAACCAGCTGTTCCTCGCGAGTCTCGTCAATATCGTGATCATCGCCGTGCTGGCCATGGGGGTCGTGCTGCTGTCGGCACGCTTCGCGCTGGAGCCACTGACCCGGCTGCGACGCGCCATTCGCCAGCGCGATCCTCGTACACTCGCCCCGCTCGAGCTGGCGCTGCCCCGGGAACTGGCGGAGCTGCGCCAAGCATTGAACGAACTATTGGCGCGAATGCGTCGCGTCCGGGCCAATCAGGAGCGCTTCATCGGCGATGCCTCTCACCAGTTGCGCACGCCACTGGCGGGACTTTCCGCGCGCGCGGAGCTGGCCATTCGACAATCGGAGCCGGCGGCGTGGCGGGAAGCGCTCGTCACCATGCATGGTACCGCCACCAAGACGGCGCGACTGGCCGGCCAACTGCTGTCGATGACCCGTCTCAACAACCCCGAGGCGGCGCCGGCCAGGCGTTCGGTCGATCTCGCCGCGCTGGCGCAGCGCTGTGTCAGGGAGTCCTTCGCGCGCCATCACCGTCATGGCATCGATCTCGGGGTCGAAGTGCCCGATCATCCCGTCATGGTGCCGGCGACCGACTGGCAACTGGAAGAAGCGCTGAACAACCTGATCGAGAACGCTGCGCTCTACGGCGCCCGCCAGATCACGGTAAAAGTGACCGACGCCCCGACGCGCCTGATCGTCACCGACGATGGCCCCGGTATCCCCGAGTCCCAGCGCCTACTGGTACTGCGCCCCTTCCACCGTGGCCAGGAAACGGGCGATGGCACCGGCCTGGGCCTGGCGATCGTCGACAGCATCGCGCGCGCCCACGATACTCGCCTGCTCCTGCAAACCGCCAACCCCGATCATCCCGAGCGTCCTGGCTTATGCGTCGTCCTGATTTTTCCCACCGACAACTGAAACTCCCGCGCGGCGTCCAACGCCTCGGCGTCGTATGGCTGGCATTGACGCTTGCGCTGACGGCCCAAGCACAGGCGAGGACCTTGCACTTCGCCGCGGATACCGAGCCGTCTCGCGCCCTGACCATCTACGGGGTGCTCGATGCGCCGCAGGTCCGGCCGCTACTCGCCGACTTCCATCGCCGCCACCCCGATATCACGATCGACTATCACAACCTGGAGACACTGGCGCTGCACGCCCGCGTCCTTCAGGAACGCGACGCTCCGCGCGCCGACGTAATCATGTCGCCCGCGATGCCCTGGCAATACCAGCTCGCCAACGAAGGGCTATCGAGCACGGTCGACTCTCCCGCCGCGGCCGACTGGCCGAGCTGGGCACGCTGGCGCCAGGAACTGTTCGGCTTCACGTTCGAACCGATCGTCATGGTCTACCGGCGGGACCTGGCACGACACATGACGCCACCGGAAAGTCACGCCGATCTGCTGAGCCTGCTACGGCAGCGCCCCCGGATGCTCGACCAGCGCGTGGTTACCTATGATCCGCGGCGAAGCGGCGCGGGCTATACCTACGCCATCGAGGACGCCAGGATCTCCGCCCGCTACTGGGATCTGGTCGAGGCGCTGGGCAACAGCCACAGTGCTCTGGAAACCACCACTGCCGCCATGCTCGAGGGACTCAGCCAGGGACGCTACTGGATCGGCTACAACCTGATCGGCTCCTACGTGCAGGACTATGTGGCCGAACATCCCGAGCTGGTGATGGTCGTGCCCCAGGACTACGCCCTGGTACTGCAGCGTCTGGTCATGATGTCGCGGGATGCGCCTCATCCCGACACCGCTCGGCGCTTCATCGACTATCTGCTGAGCGCATCGGCGCAACGCCTGCTCGCCACCCAGACGACGCTGGGTGCCGTGCACCCGTCCGTCGATGGTGCCGGCACCGCGGCCGACCTGCGCGACCGATTGGGTGAGGCGATCCGACCGGTTCAGATCGGTCCAGGCCTGCTGGCGACACTGGACACGCTCAAGCGCCAGACGCTGCTGGAACAGTGGCAGCAGGCCTTCGACAACCGGCCGACCCACGCCGACGGCCCTCTTGCCGACCCCTCTCCTCTTCCCGACGCTGCAACGGAGTGAGCCGCTCATGACCCGACTCGATCAACTGGTGACCGCCCACGTCCGTTCCCGTACCCGGGCCCAGCGCCTGATTCGCCAGGGTTACGTCAGCGTCAACGACGGCGGCGCATGGCGGGTGGCGCTGAAGCCGGGAGAGAAGCTGCCGGATACCGTGGACCTGCGGATTGCCGAGGCACCGGAGGAGCGCTATGTATCGCGAGCCGGCCTGAAACTGGAGGCTCTGCTGGAAGCGCTGGCGCGCCGCCTCGACGGCCTCACCGTGCTCGACATTGGCCAATCCACCGGTGGGTTCAGCGACTGCGCGCTGCGCTACGGCGCCGAGCGGGTGATCGGGATCGAGGTGGGGCACGACCAATTGGATGCCTCGCTGCGCCAAGACAACAGGATCACCTGCCTGGAGGGCGTCAATGCGCGCCGGCTGCCCTTCACCGAGCTGGAGAGGCTCGCCCCGGACGGCATCGATGTCGTGGTGATGGACGTCTCGTTCATCTCGCAGACCCTGATCCTGCCGGAGATCGCCCAGATGCTCCCCGCCGGCGGGGAGCTCTACTCACTGGTCAAGCCGCAGTTCGAGGTAGGCCCCGGCAAGGTCGACCCCAGGGGCATCATGCGCGACGCCACCCTCTACGCGACGGTGGCCGATACTCTCCAGCAAGCCTGCCAGTCACACGGCCTGGTGGTCGATCATTGGCAGGAGAGCCCAATCCTGGGCGGCGACGGCAACCACGAGTTCCTGCTTCACGCCCTGCGCCGCTGACCGCCTGTCAGCGCCCGCCGTCACCGCCGTCGCTGCCGCCATCCGGGCCGGCACCGCCAACGTCGCCGTCATCCAGATGGCCGTCATCGCCACTGCGGGACTGGCGGGAACGGGGCGCGCCGACAACGGCTCCGGCCGAGGAAGCGCTGCCCCCCAGCGGCGCTCCCTCCCCATCCGTGCTCTGGACCCGTGCGGACTGCCCGTTCTCGTCGTGCAGCCACACGTCCATCTGGTTGAACGCCACGCGAATGCCGTGCTGCTTGAACAGCAGGTCCAGCCGGCGATTGATCTCGTCGCTGGCGTAGAGTCGATCCAGCAGATCGTTGACGAAGATTCGCAGCTCGAAGTTGAACGAGGTCGGCCCGTAGCTGATGCAGAACACCTGCGGCTCGGGATCCCGCAGGACACGGCGGTTCTCGTCCGCCGCCTGGCGCAACAGGCGATGCACCTCGTCGAGGTCCGATCCGTGCGCCACGCCATAGGTCAGCACCACCCGGGTGACGTTGTCCGACAGCGACCAGTTGATCAACTGGTCGGTGACGAAGGTCTTGTTGGGGATGATGATCTCCTTGCGGTCGAAATCGGTCACCGTGGTGGCACGGATACGAATTCGGCTGACGGAGCCGTGGAGCTGGCCTAGCGTGATGGTGTCGCCGATCCGCATCGGACGCTCGAACAGGATGATCAGCCCCGAGATGAAGTTGGCGAAGATCTCCTGGAGACCGAAACCGAGCCCCACACCGAGCGCCGCCACCAGCCACTGCAGCTTGTCCCAGGAGACCCCGAGCGTGCCGAGCGAGATCACCACGCCGGTCCCGACGATGGTGTAGGAGAGCAGCGACGAGATCGCGTAGGCACTTCCCTGCTTCAGCGTCAGCCGGGAGAGCACCATGACCTCCAGCAGCCCAGGCAGGTTGCGTGCCAGCATCATGGTCAACGCCACCACGACCAGCGCGATGATCACATCCGCCACGGTGATCGGATCCAGCGTCACCGCGTCGCCCTGCCCCCGCTCGATCTCCCATACGCTGACCTGGTCGAGATAGGAGAAGACCTCGAGCAGATCCGACCAGATCAGGTAGAAGGCAAAGGTGAAGCCGATGAACAGAATCAGTTTCGAGAGCCGCAGCGACTGCTGGTTGACCTGCTCCATGTCCAGCGGCGGCTCCTCGACCACCTCGAGCCCGCCCTCGGCACCCTCTTGTATCTGCGCTCGCCGCCGGGCGACCGCACGGCGGTAGGCCAGCCGGCGCTGCGCCACCGCCAGCCCCCGCACCACCGTTGCCTCGACCAGGATCCACAGGCCAAAGATATAGAGTGAATTGATGAAGCGACCGATCAGACGCAGGGCGGCATATTCGTAACCCATGACGATCAGGCCACCGAGCACCAGCGGCACCATCGCCAGCGCCAATCCCAGCAGCAGTCGGAACAACTTGAGGCCGAAATAGGGCACGTGGGCCAGGATCAACCGCACCAGAATCCAGCTCATCGCCAGCAAGCCGGCCAACAGCGACAACAGGAACAGCGGGCGGCTGGAGAGTTCGGCCTGGCTGCCGGGGGACGTCCCGCTGATCAGGATGACCGGAATCAGTGAGATCCCGAGCCAGAACAGCAGTCGCCGCAGGCGCGCCACGTAACCCGCCGACCAGTGGAAATGACGTGTCGCCACGCCGTCGGATACCAGCAGCCTGCGCGCCCAGCCCAGCACGCCCCAGGCCAAGGCGAGCTGCAGCAGGGAAGCTCCCAAACGCCCGGCGAAATCATCGCTACCGAGTCTCAACAGGCCACCCACGGCCGCCAGGATCAGAGGCCCGTGGGCGGCCAGCAGCGCGTTGTAGAGGATTGCCCGGGGCGTATGCATCTGGGTATCACGCTTGAGCCGGCCAATCTGCTCATGCAGGTTGAGCAGCCGGACCTTGATGCGACGCCTCAGCATCAGCAGCACCCCCACCAGCAGCAGCAATGGCACCACGGCCAAGGCCCGGACGTCCGGAACCTGCCAGAAGCTCGCCAGCGCCGGCCGCCACTCACCGCCGCGCACCTGTCTCGCCAGAATGCCGGGGGCATCACGCCACCAGCCGAAGGTCAGCGCGCGCGCGCTGGCAACCCAGAACAGCTGCTCCTCGATCACGCCGCGGATCGATGTCGACAGCCCCGCCAGCTGCTCCTGGTTGAGCTGGAGATCGATGGCCACGGTCAACAGGTTGCCGTACTCCCGATCCAGTTGCTCGAGCACTTCGCTGCGTGACTGGAACAGCTTCACCAGCGAGTCGACCAGCGATGGAGTCACCTCGATATCGGTGTCGGCCAGACTTTTTTCGGCCAGTTCGCGGGGGTGACGCAGCGCATCCCGTTGATCGACCAGATCGAACTGGCTCAGGCGAGTCGCGGCGATCTCCTCCTGCAGGCCGCCCAGTGCATCGATGTCAGGCAAGGCTCGACGCTGCTCGTTGAGAATGCGCGACAGCAGTGGGCTGCCGCGAATCGCCTCGATCTGCTCGTTGAGCGTGCGCTTGACCTGACGCACGCGATCGAGCTGGGAACGGGTATCGATGGCCTGCCGAATCAATTCGTTGGTTCGATCGGTCACCTCAAGGAGCCGGTCACTGAGCTCGCGGTTGGTCTTTTGAATCTCGCGAAGCACGGGGTGCGCCGCGATCGCCTTGGCATCCTCCTCGCTGATATCCGCGACCGCCTTCTCCGACTCGGCACGGCGCTGACGATCGAGCGCTGCCTGCAGCGCATCCAGGCGCGCCTCCTCGATGGCGACTTGTCGTCGAAGCAGGTCCCGCCTCTGCACATCGAGTTCGCGAAGCACCGTGTTGTTGGCCAGCTCCTGCCGATGGTATTCGGCTTGCAGATCGGCCAAGGCCAGTTGCAACCGATAGCGTGCCTCGGCGGGATCAAGGACCTGGGCATCCTCGTCATCGGAGGTCTGAAGCTGGGTCCGCGCCTGCTCGGCATCGTTCATCGCGCTGGCGATGGCCGACTGCGCGCGCTCGGGCAGTGTCTCCGCGCTAATCAGCCGGGCGTTGATCGATGCCAACTGGCTCTGCAAAGCCTCGAGTTGATTCAGCGACTCGGTGGTCTTCTGCCCCAGAACCTCCACGGAGAACTGGTCGAGGGCGTCGGCCTCGGGCGCCTTCCGGTCGCTCAGCCCGGCAAGCTGGCGCTCGAGTTCACGGGTGCGCTGAGGGGCCTGTCGGGCCGAGGTCTCGAGCGACGCCAGCTCCTTGCGCAGGGCCTTCAATGACGTCAGTGTCTGCTGGGCCATACGCAGATCGGTCAAGTCCGACTGCTGCGCTTCGCTGGGTGCGTCGATCTTCTCGAGCTTCTGCTGCTGCGCCTGGAGTTCGTCTTCGGTGGGAAGACTGCCCTGCTGTTGGGCGAACGCGACGACGCTTGTCATGAGTATGCACAATACGAGTGCAAGGAACGTGCTACGCTCGACCCCTTTAATCAGGCTGGCACAAATCGGGGCGGCCTTTGCCGACAGCAATGCCGCCGGCCTGAACGGTGCTCGTACAGAAAAGCCTGGTTGCCCAGGATACTTACCCGCGACCGGGTCATCCGACATGCTGACTCCTCGTCAACTCCGTTCATACGGTCACCACCGCTTCACAGCGGTGCGATCCCCTATCGATAGCGGAGTTTACCGTCAGCGCGCGCGGGTTTCGAGGCGTTGCTTGGCGCGCCTCCCGAGTTTGAATTAAGTCGGCGACATGCTAGAAATCGTCACTACCCGAAAAGAAGCCTGATTTTCCTCAGCCGGATCGTGCTTCTACCCCATTGGATCATCTTGACAGGACAGTCTTATGACGCCCACTCGTTCGCTGCGCCATACCGGCATTCTTCTCCTCGGGATGGTGACTTCGTCCTTGGCAGTGGCTCAGGATTCAAGTACCAACAGCGACCCGGTCCAACAAGCGAACGAACAGGCGGAAGTGCGCCGGAGTCTCGAGGCGGAGACGGCCGAGAACCCGTTGGCGGTCACTACCTATCGTCGCAACTACATCCTGCCCTGGACCTACAACAGCAACCCGGACGAATCCGACTTCCGGGAGATCACCTCGGAGGGCAGCGTCGACAAGTCCGAGATCAAGTTCCAGTTGAGCTTCAAGGTAAAACTGCTCGACGACATCTTCGGCGACAACGGCGACCTTTATTTCGCCTATACCCAGCGAAGCTGGTGGCAGGCCTACAACTCCGAGGCCTCCGCGCCCTTCCGCGAGACCAACTACGAACCCGAGGGCTTCGTCAGTTTCGATAACCGCTGGACGGTGCTGGGGTGGACCAACACCATCAATCGTGTCGGCTTCGCGCACCAATCCAATGGGCGCTCGGATCCGTTGTCCCGCAGCTGGAACCGAATCTACGCCGAGTCGATATTCCAACGCGGCGACTGGGCCTTCAGCGTCGCCCCGCACTGGCGTATTCCGGAAAACGCTGAAGACGACGACAACCCAGACCTGGAAAATTACATCGGCTACGGGGACTTGACCCTGGTGCGTGCGTTCGGGGATCAGGAAGTCTCGGTGATGGTTCGTGGCAACCCGGGCAAGGCGCACTATGGGGGGCAGCTCGACTACTCCTTCCCGCTGTTCGGCAAGGTGCGCGGTTATCTGCAGTACTACAAGGGATACGGGGAGAGCCTGATCGACTATAACCACGACGTACAACGCTTCGGCCTTGGCTTCAGCATCAACACCTTTTTGGCCGGGATTCCCGGTACGCGTTGATGCCGACAGATTGCCAATCTATGCTGAAGCCTGTCTGTTTCACCCATGCCACTCGACTGTCAAAGGATGACAACCATGACCATGCAACCTATCGGCGGCAACGGCCCCGAGCGTGAACGCGAAGCCTCTACCGAACAACTCAAGGAAGATCTGCGCAATCTGTCTCACACGGTCGAGGAGCTGATTCACGCGACGGCGGACGACTCCCGCAACAATATCTCCGAACTGCGTGAACGCGCTCAGCAACGTCTGCATGCCACTCGCGAGCGCCTGGAAGCTCGCGGAGAGGCGCTCTACTCCAGCGCCAAGGGGCAGGTCGACGCCACTGACCGCTACGTGCACGAAAATCCCTGGACCAGCATCGGCATCGGCGCTGCAGCGGGCGTGGTTCTGGGACTGCTGCTGGGACGTCGCTGATGGCAGGGCCGGCCGAAAACGTGATTTCCGCCGCCAGGCGACTGATCGCCAACCTCGTCGCCACCGGCCAGACACGACTTCGCCTGGCGGTGGTCGAGTGGGAAGCGGAGCGCGACCGGATGCTGACGCTTCTGCTGCTGGCCGGCGCGGGTCTGATTGTGCTGTCGTTCGCGATCGGGATGCTGCTGCTATTGGTTGTGGTGGTCTACTGGGAAGAGCATCGCCTGCAGGCGATAGGCATCTGCTCGGCGGCGCTATTCATCCTGGCAGGCATCTTGATCTTCTCCGCCAAGCGGGTCGCCAAGCAGCGCAAGTTGATGGCCGCGACGCTGCATCACCTCGATCGCGACCGCCAGGCCCTGGGGCACTCTCATGACTGAACGTTCGCGACAACGGCAACTGGACGAGCTGGAGGACGAGATCCTCCAGCAACGCCTGGACATGACCGCCGCCATGCGGGAGTGGCGCGATGCCACGGCGCCGGTCGACAATGCCTGGGAAAAGCTGGTGAGTTGGCGCGTTCCGTTGATGGCGGCCGGGGGATTGCTGGCGATGCGCAGTGCGCGCAAACCACGGTCGACCGGGCGACTGTTCAGGCGGGCGCTGACCGGATTCATGATGTACAACCGCGGCCGGGCACTTTACCGGGCGACCCGCGGGAGAAACCGCTAGCGACCCATTGCGCGGTTTCTGTCAGCCTAACCGGATGGCCACTGCACTCAGTGGCCATCTTTCGTTCGGGCTCAAACCGCCTGGCCACAGGCCACGCCGGACGACCAGGCCCACTGGAAGTTGAAACCACCCAACTGGCCGGTGACGTCCAGCACTTCACCGATGAAATAGAGCTGGGGGACCATGTCGACGGCAAAGGTCTTCGACGACACCGCCGCCGTGTCGACGCCACCCATGGTGACCTCCGCAGTGCGCCACCCCTCCGTGCCCGCCGGCTTGAACTGCCACGCCCCGAGCCCGCTCGCCACGGCTTCGATATCGGCGTTGGAAAGTTCGGCCAGCGGCCGGTCCTGCCACCCTTGCCATTCGATCAGCGCCTGGGAGAGACGCTTGGGCAGCAGTTCACCCAGCCAGTTGCCCAGCCGCCGCCGAGGCAGGCGTCGACGAAGGTCGGCCAAGGTCTCCGCGACCGCAATCGAAGGCAGCCAGTCGATTGCCACCGGCATGCCGGGCTGCCAGTGGCTCGAGGCCTGGAGCATTGCCGGCCCGGACAGACCCCGATGGGTGAACAGCAACGGTTCACGGTAGGCACCGTCGCCGCAACTGGCCACCACGGGGCAGGAGAGCCCGGAGAGCGAGGCCAGCGACGCCTTCCATTGCGACGTCACCGTGAATGGCACCAGGGCCGCCCGCGTCTCGGTCACGGCCAGCCCGAACTGGCGTGCGAGATCGTAGCCGAAACCGCTGGCGCCGAGGGTCGGGACGGAGAGGCCTCCGGTGGCAACGACCACGGCCCCCGCTGTCGTCCTGCGGCCATCTATCTCCACCTGCATCCCCTCGCCCTGGCGCTCGACCCTGCCTACCTTGGTGGAGAGCGAGACTTCCACGCCCGCCCACTCGCACTCGGTCAGCAGCAGGGAGACGATCTCCTTCGCCGACTGCGCACAGAACAGCTGGCCAGGCGCCTTCTCCACGTACTCGACGCCGTGACGCTCGACCAGTTCGACGAAATGGTGCGGCGTGTAGCGTTTCAGCGCCGAAATCGAGAAGTGCGGGTTGCGCGAGAAGAAATGTGCCGGCGTGGTGGCGAGGTTGGTGAAATTGCAGCGCCCACCGCCGGACATCAGAATCTTCTTTCCCGCCTTGCTGGCATGATCGACGACTCGCACGCGAAGGCCGCGGTAACCCGCGGTCAGCGCACACATCAGCCCCGCCGCGCCAGCGCCGATAACGATCACGTCGTAGGTTTTCATCTCCACACCGCACTTGCCTCGCTGAATGGGCAGGCATTCTAACAGAGGCGTTTTTCGAGATGCCCTTTTCATTCGCCGGGGGTTCAGGTACTAACGAGTGGCGCGTACTCGCCCGCCCAACGCAACGCTGACAAGATATCCGCTAATCATGACAACGAATTCGGCAGCTCGTGAGCGCTTCACGCTCGGACGCGAAACCCGCTTACCGCCCCTGCTGGCACTGGCCCTCTGCGCGCTAGCGACATGGCTGCCGGGCCCGGCCCCCGCGAGCGCCCAGGAGACGCCGCCAGTCGCCGTGATCGGCGCCACGGTCATGGCGTCGACCTGGCAGGACCCCGTGGAGGCGCTGGGGACCTTGAGAGCCGACGAGAGCGTCACCCTCTCTTCCACGCTCACCGGCACCGTCAGCGCGCTCAACTTCGAGGACGGCAACGAGGTGGCGGCCAACCAATGGCTGGTGCAGCTCGATGACGCTCAGGCTCAGGCCGAGCTACGCGCCGCCCAGGCGCTACTCGGGCAGCGCCAGAGTGCGCTCAACCGGGCCCAGCAGCTCCAGGATCGCAACCTGGGAGTACGCGCCACGCTCGAGGACAATGCCGCACTGGTCAAGCAGAGCGAGGCCGAGATCGATGCCATCCGCGCGCGACTCGCCGATCACCGCCTGCAGGCCCCCTTCGCGGGCACGGTGGGGTTGCGCGAGATCAGCGTGGGCGCCCTGGTCACCCCCGGCACCGAGCTAGTCACGCTCGACAAGCTGGACACCATGAAGCTCGATTTCACCGTCCCGGCGACGCTGCTGTCGGTGCTCCATCCCGGCTTGACACTGAGCGCCACGACACCGAGCTATCCGGATCAGGTCTTCCGCGCCGAGGTCGCGACCCTCGGGACGCGCATCGATCCCATTTCGCGCAGTCTGGTGGTCCGCGCCAATCTGCCCAATCCCGACGGCCGGCTGCTGCCGGGCATGCTGATGGAAGTACAGTTGAACCAGCCCGCGCGCGAGGCGTTGACGATCCCGGAAAGCGCGCTGGTTCCGGATGGCGAACGCCAGACGGTCTGGCTGATCGAGCCGGGTCAGCCGCCCCATGTGACACGCAGGGAAGTCGCAACCGGCGAACGCCGACAGGGAGAGGTCGAGATCATCGCGGGGCTCGATGGCGGGCAGCGAATCGTGACCCACGGCACGCTCAAGGTACGCGAGGGGGATCCGGTCGAGCTGGTCGCGGAAAATGTCGGCGAAGGTGACATCAAGGATGTGCTGGAGCGTCAGCGTCGCGCCATCGAATCCCGGGCGAGCGACTGATGCGAATTTCCGACCTATCGATTCGCCGCCCGGTTTTCGCGACGGTTGTCTCGCTACTGCTGATTGCCTTCGGCCTGCTGGCCATGGAGCGCCTGCCGCTGCAGGAGTATCCGGCGATCGACCCGCCCATCGTCAGCATCGAGACCAACTATCCCGGTGCCTCCGCCAGCGTGGTCGAGACCCGGATCACCCAACTGCTGGAGGACCGCATCGCCGGCATCGAGGGCATCGTCTCGATCGAGTCCAGCAGCGCCGACGGCGAATCGGAGATCGACGTCGAATTCTCGCTGGATCGTGACATCGATGGTGCCGCCAACGATATCCGTGACCGCATCTCGTCGGTGGCCGACAACCTGCCCGATCAGGCCGAACCCCCGGAGATCGAGAAGAGCGACAGCAGCGACGACGTCATCATCTGGCTGTCGCTCTCCGGTGAGGGCTATACCATCCCGGAACTCACCGATTACGCCAATCGCTATCTCGTCGACCGCTTCTCGACCCAGAACGGCGTTGCTCGGGTACGCCTGAGCGGCGGCAAGGAGTATGCGATGCGGGTCTGGCTCGATCGCAACGCCCTGGCCGCGCGACAGCTGACGGTCGATGATGTCGCCAATGCGCTCGAGAACGAAAACGTCGAGCTGCCGGCCGGCTTTCTCGAGTCCCGCGACCGCCAGTTCACGCTGCGCATTCCGCGCAGTTTCACTACCGCCGCCGACTTCCAGAACCTGGTGATCGCGCGAGGAGATGACGGTTACCTGGTGCGGCTGGCCGACGTCGCCCGGGTGGAGGTCGGCTCGGTCGAGGAGCGTTCGCTCTATCGCGGCAACGAAGTCCCCATGGTCGGCCTGAGCATGATCAAGCAGTCGACCGCCAGCGTGCTGGAGGTCGCCAACGGCGCCAAGGCGGAAATGGCCCGACTGCAGCCGACGCTGCCGGACGGCATGCAGCTGTCGCTCAACTTCGATTCGTCGGTATTCGTGTCAGGTGCCCTGCACGAGGTCGCAGCCACCTTGTTCATCGCCATGGGGTTGGTGGTGGTGGTGATCTTTCTCTTTCTGGGCAACGTGCGCACGACCCTGGTGCCGGCGGTGACGGTGCCGATATCGCTGATCGGCACCTTCATCTTCCTGGCCCTGTTCGGCTTTACCCTGAATCTGCTGACCTTGCTGGCGCTGGTCCTGGCGATCGGCCTGGTCGTCGACGACGCGATCGTGGTCATCGAGAACGTCCATCGGCGCATGGTGGTCCATCGCGAGACGCCCCTGGTGGCAGCCTATCGCGGTACGCGTCAGATCGGCTTTGCGGTGATCGCCACCACCCTGGTGCTGATCACGGTATTCATTCCATTGAGCCTGCTGCAGGGAGATATCGGACGCCTGTTCTCGGAGTTCGCCCTGACCCTCGCCGCTGCCGTCGGGCTCTCCTGCCTGGTCGCGCTGTCGCTGGCGCCGATGCTGTGCTCGAAGCTGCTCGACCCGCGTATGCACGAAAGCCGCATCAGCCGCGGCGTGCACTGGCTTCTGGACCATTCACAGACGATCTATCGGCGCTGGCTGCGCCGGGCGCTACGTTTTCGCTGGCTCATGGTCGGCCTGTTTGCCCTCGTCCTGGCCCTCACCGCCTGGCTGTTCCAGCAGTTGCCCAACGAGTACACCCCCCGGGAAGACCGTGGCGCCTTTTTCGTGCTGATCGAGGGGCCGCCCGGCGCGACCTTCCATTACATGCAGGATTACTATGACGAGATAGAGACCCGTTTGATGTCCCTGGTCGACGCCGGCGATATCAACCAGGTGTCGATTCGCGGCCCGCGCGGCTTCGGCAATGTCGAGAACTTCAACGACGGCATGGCCATCATCACGCTCAACGACTGGGGCGACCGGCGTTCGGCGTGGGACATCATGGCCGATGTCAGGCAGCGCCTTGACGACCTTCCCGGCGTCACCGCCACGCCGGTCATGCGCCAGGGCTTCGGCGGCAGAGTCGAGAAACCGATCCAGTTCGTGATCGGCGGCAGTACCTACGAGCAGTTGGTCGACTGGCGCGACCGCCTACTCAAGCGTATCCGCGAGGACGGTAACGTCGGGCTTGAGGCGGTGGACAGCGACTACAAGGAGACCCAGCCACAGCTCCGCATCCGGATCGACTACAACCGCGCAGCCGCCCTGGGCGTGACCGTCAGCACCATCGGCAATACCCTCGAGACGTTGTTCGGCGGCCGCAACGTCACCACCTACGTCGACAACGGGGAGGAATACGACGTCATTCTCGAGGGGGAGCGCGAGCGCCAGCGAGCGCCGAATACGCTGGACAACGTGCAGGTCCGTTCAGCGGTCAGCGGCGAGCTGATTCCATTGGCGAGCCTGGTCTCCATCTCCGAGTTCGCGGGTGCCAGCGAACTCAATCGATTCAATCGGATGCGCGCCATCACGCTGGAAGCCAACCTCCAGAGCGGGACCGCCATGGGTGACGCGCTAGCCTACCTCCAGCGGATCGCCGCCGAGGAGCTGCCCAGCGAGGCGGTCATCGACTACAAGGGCCCCTCGCGCGATTACCAGGAGGCCAGTGGCGCCACCTCCTTTCTGCTCCTGCTGGGCATCGTCGTAGTGTTCCTGGTCCTGGCGGCCCAGTTCGAGAGCTTCATCCATCCTCTGGTCATCATGTTCACGGTGCCGCTGGCGATCAGCGGTGCTCTGCTTGGCCTCTGGGCCAGCGGCCAATCCCTCAACATCTATAGCCAGGTCGGGCTGGTCGTACTGGTGGGCTTGGCGGCCAAGAACGGCATTCTGATCGTCGAGTTCGCCAACCAACTGCGCGACGAGGGAACGCCGTTCTCGGATGCGCTGGTCGAGGCAGCCGTGACAAGGCTGCGACCGATACTGATGACCACCGTCACCACCATGGCTGGCGCGATACCGTTGATTCTGGCCTTCGGCCCGGGCGCCGAATCGCGCATCGTCATTGGCACCGTGATTTTCTGTGGGGTCGCTGTCGCCACGCTGTTGACGCTGTTCGTCGTCCCGGTCGCCTATGACATGCTCGCGCGGCGGACCGGCTCACCCGGCGATGTCGGTCAGCGACTGGAGCGAGAGCTGAATCTCGACGCGCCGAGGCAGGAAAGGTCCTAGCGAGTCATGGAAATGCAACTACACTTCTGTAGCGACGCCCATGCCCGACATGATGCTGTCGCGTGAAGCATAGGGAGGCCGTTTCACCGAACCGGAGGATGAACATGAGCCTGTTCCATCGTGACGACAAGGAAGGCGAGGCCAGCCGTATCGATGAAGATATGGCAGCGGCCGCCGAGCGTGCGCCTCGCCTGGGGAACGATCCGATCCGGGAGGAACCCGCACTGGCATCGCGGGGCGACCCTCTCGAGGAGAGCATTGACGAGCCGTCCCCCCACGCTGCCGCCTATTTTCCCCGGCACAGCTGGGCAGATCGCTCGCGCCAGCGTCTGGACGAGCAGATCAACGACACCTGCCAGAGTTGCGACGACTTCGTCCAGCGCAAACCCTGGCAGAGCGTCAGCATCGCGGCGCTGGGTGGCGCCCTGCTGACGCTGATATTGAGCCGGCGTTGACAGCTCGAACCGGCAGGACGAACGTCCTGTCCTGAACCCCCATCATCGACCAACGATTAAGGATGATCCATGAGCCGCAACTATCGGGAAGAGAGCCGGAACTATTACCGGGACGCCAAGCGCCGAGGTCGCCAAGGCCTGGAACGCGCGAGGCATCGGGCAGACGATGTCAGCCACGAGTTGGCAGAGCATGCAGAAGAAGCCTGGCGTGAGACCGACGATTACATTCATCGCAATGCCTGGAGCAGCATTGGCGTCGCCGCGCTGGCCGGGTTTGCCATCGGATTCTTCGTCGGCCGCCGCTGAACGGCAGCGTGATCGTGACGGCCCTGCCAGAGCTGGTGGGGCCGTTTCTCGTTTGGGGCGCTGGATCCGGTCACTCGGCTTGACTGGATAGCGTCTCGCGCAGACGACGCAGCGAGTGTGCATCGCTACTATCGGGCCACAACCACAGGCGTCGGCCGGAAAGATCGACCGCTGACAGCAGCGGCCCGAGGCGCACCAGCCGGCACCGAGCTGGCTGCCACACCCGGGCATCGGCCGAATACTCCCAGACCGGACTCTCCCCGGCCATCATGCACCGCAGATAGCGCCGTCTCGGCATCGAAAGAAACTGCCGGCCGGTGAATGTCAGGGCAATCAGCGACATCAGTACGGCCAGCCGCCAGTCGACCCACCACCCGGCGTAGCCAGACAAGGCCAGTGCCGGCAGCCCCTGGCAAACCAGCGACAGCCTAGAGCGCCTGACGACGACTGTTGTCAGTGGTTTCGGCATGTTCGACGATCATCTTGACGAGACGCCGCAGCTCGGCGTTCTCTGGCCATTCGCGTCGCATCAGCCAAGTGAAGAGATCCTGGTCCTCGTTGGCCAGCAACTCCCGGTACAGCACCTGGTCCGCGGGCGTCAGATGGTCGTAGCACGCTTCGAGAAACGGCATCAGCAGCAGATCCAGTTCCCACATGCCACGTCGTGAATGCCAGTAAAGCCGTCGTCGCGTGACATCTTCGTTGTCTGACATGGACTACCCTCGATCCGGTGGGCTGAGTGACTGTAATACACAGCATTATACCCGAGCGAACTGTCGGTCACTATGAAGTCACCTGGCTTGCCCGGCTAATGCGTTGTTTTCTCGAAAGTTGCGAAGTATGCTGAAGCGACAATAACAGACGTCGGGCGCCCATTGCGCGGTTCTTGGCCGCCAGGCAGAGGCCTCACGGAGAATGTCGATGACAAAGTCTGAATTGATCGAACAGATCGCCACCCGTCGCCCCGAGTTATCGGCGAAGGAAGTCGAAGCGGCGGTGCGCGTCATTCTCGATGATATCACCAACGCCCTGGCGGACGGCGGGCGCGTGGAAATTCGCGGATTCGGCAGCTTCTCGCTGCACTTTCGCGAGCCCAGGACCGGACGCAACCCCAAGACCGGCGACCCCGTCGACCTCGACGGCAAATACGTCCCGCATTTCAAGCCGGGCAAGGAACTACGCGAACAGGTCAATGCCAGCCGCGCGCTGGGCTATTGATCTCTCCAGTCATTGCATCCGTCGCCCGATTCGACGGCTGCCATCGCGACGACTGATCACGACCGGACCGTCGCGGTGCGTTACCAGGAATTACTATGCGCTGGCTCAAAGGCGTCATTCTCGCCATCATCCTGATCGTCGTGCTGCTGCTCGGCATCCTGTTTGCCGTCAACAACCAACAGCCGCTGCCACTGGATCTGATCTGGGTGCAGCTGCCCCCCGCCTCGTTGTCGCTATGGCTCCTGGTTGCCCTGGCTTGTGGCGTGATTCTCGGCATGTTGGCAATGACGGGAATGTACCTTCGTCTGAGAACCCTGTTGACCCGTGCCCAGCGTCACAATCAGCAACAGCGCAAAGAACTCGATCGTCTACGGACGCAGGAGTTCAAGGAAAGTACCTGAATGAGCGATCCTCTGCTGCTGGCGTTGCTGGTGGCAGCCATCGCCATCGGCTGGTTGCTGGGGCGCTGGGAGTCAGGGCGTGGCCGGCACCGGCCACGCCCCGAGATGCCGAGCGGCACCCTGCCGAAAGACTATTTCGTCGGCCTCAACTACCTGCTCAACGAGCAGCCGGATCGTGCCATCGAGACCTTTACCCAGGCGCTGGAAGTCAACAGCGACACGGTCGAGACGCATATCGCCCTGGGCAATCTCTACCGATCACGCGGTGAAGCCGATCGCGCCGTCCGTATCCACCAGAATCTGCTCGCCCGCCCGGCACTGACCAACGCCCAGAGCGGCCAGGTCCAGCTTGAGCTCTCGCGCGACTTCCTCACTCTCGGGTTGCTCGACCGGGCCGAGCGGTTACTGCTGTCACTGCAGAAGAGCCAGGTCGACGACGCGCAGAAGCTCGCCGCCAAACGTCTGCTCGTCGACCTGTTCGAGCGAGAAAAGGAGTGGGCCCAAGCCCTCGACACCGCCCAGCCACAACTGGTGCGCCAGGATCCCGATATCCGACGCGCGGCGGCACACTGGCACTGCGAGCTGGCCAGCAAGCACCGCATCGAAAGCAGTCCGTCACTGGCCCGCAAGGCGTTGAAACAGGCACTGCATACTGATGAACGCTGCGTTCGCGCCAACTGGATGCTGGGCCAGCTCGAGTGGGATATCGGCCACTATCGCGACGCGGCCCGATGCTGGCAACGAATTCCCGATCAGGATCCCAGCTTCACCGCCATCGTGCTGGAACCGCTGCGCAATGCCTATCGCCTGCTCGATGACGAGGACGGCTGGTGGCAATTTCTGGAAAAGCAGTTGCAATACGACCCGCAGACCTCGGTCGTGATGATGGCTGCGGACACGCTAAGACACCGCCAGGGCACGGAGATCGCCTGCGCATTCGTCAGCGATCAGTTGCGCGACCATCCCAGCCTGCGTGGCGTCGACTACCTGATGGACCTCTATCTGGACGATAGCGATCCCGCCGAACGGGATCGACTGGAACTGCTCAAGCAGCACACCCGGCAATTGCTGAGCACGAGGCCGAGGCATCGCTGCCAGCGCTGTGGCTTCGGCGCCGAACAGCTGCATTGGCAGTGTCCACGCTGCCGCAGTTGGGGCACCAGCAAGCCGGTAACGGGCCTGGAAGGGGAATGATCACGAGCTGCCTGCCAGGGCAAGCTCGATGTCGGCCAGCGCCGCCATGGGATCGGCCGCCCGCGTCACCGCCCGACCGATGACCAGGTGCGTGCTGCCGGCCGCCATCGCTGCATCAGGGGTCATCACCCGCCGCTGATCCCCCTGCTCCGCGCTCGGGGGGCGAATCCCCGGCGTCACCTTGAGAAACCCTGCCCCACACAGCTCGCGCAGCCGGGCGCTCTCGTGCGCCGAGCAGACGACCCCATCCAGTCCGCTTTCCTGAGTCAGCCTGGCCAGACGCTCGACCTGAGACAGGGCGCTGTCGGCGACGCCGGTTTCCTGGAGTTCGTCATCCGTCATGCTGGTCAGCACGGTGACCGCGATGAGGTGCGTCTCGAGCCCGCGCTTCACCAGTCGCTCGGCGCTCGCTTCCATCATCCGGCGACCGCCGGCCGCGTGCACGTTGACCATCCACACGCCCAGGTCGGCAGCAGCCTCCACGGCACCGGCGGCGGTATTGGGGATGTCGTGAAACTTCAGGTCCAGGAAGACCTGGAAGCCCCGACTGTGCAACGCCTCGACGGCCGCAGGCCCTGCACGGGTGAACAACTCCTTGCCGACCTTGACCCGGCAACGGGCGGGATCGAGCGCGTCGGCCAGTTGCAGCGCCGCACCCAGGTCGGGGTAGTCGAGCGCAATGATGAGCGGCGATTCCGGGGCGGGCATGGGTCGTCTCCTGCAGTCGAATTCGGGCGGGAGTATACCTGACCCGGCAAGGGATAGGACCTGCCTGGCACATCCACATCAGCTACTTTAGCGAAATCGAGTAGAAATTAGCTGACAAGAATGATCGCTTTTTTCCGATAAAAAATCGTGAAACAGCGTCGATACAAGATAGTGATAGCCGGTCACGAAGCCGGCTTTCATTCCACTTCAACCGAGAGAGATGCTCATGAAGACGCTGCTCCAAGCCGTGCAATTCTCGCTGTTCAGCTTCGCCGCCCTCCCCGCGCTAGCTCAGGAAGCCCCCGTCAACATCAACGAGGCGTCGGTCGAGACATTGACCACGCTACCTGGGATCGGCGCGGTCAAGGCACAAGCGATCGTCGACGACCGGGAAGTCAATGGCAACTACAAGAGCCTGGAGGACCTGACTCGCATCGACGGGATCGGCGACACCACGGTGGCCAACCTCGCCGACAATGCAACACTGTAATTCCGGCTCCGGGGCCAGCTTCTCGTCGGCCCCGGAGTAGCAAATGGTTGCAATTCCCCCGATCGTCTCCACCTTGCCTAGTCAGGCAGCGTCAACGACGGAGACATCATGCCCCTGCTCATCCTCATCGCCCTATTCGCGATAGCGGACTTCGCCGTACTCTTCACGCTGGGCGCCAAAATCGGCCTGCTGGCCAGTCTGCTGTGGATTGTCGCCAGTGGCGCCCTCGGTATTCATCTCATCCGCCGCGAGAGCCTGCTGACGATTCAGCGAGCCCGCGCCCGCATGGCAGCCGGTGAAATTCCCTCGGACGAAATCCTGGCGGGCGCGTCATTCGTATTGGCGGGCATCCTGTTGATAGCACCCGGTTTTCTTTCCGATATCGTGGGTCTAATATGCCTGATCCCCGGCAGCGGCCAGCTGATGCGTCGCTGGTCCACCCGAGGCGGCCGCGGCGCTGGTCCGAAGGGTACCGAGATCCCCGGCGACTGGAATGTCCATCGGCGCGATTCGGAAAGTAGCGCCAGCGACGGCCAAGCCGGCGATGATGCCGATCCCATCGAGGGTGAGTACCTCGGCAAGGAGCGATGAAGCGCCGCTGCCCATCACCGCCGGGCGATAAAATTTTCAGGCCGCCCCTTGAAACCGGCTGGCCAGACCCAATCAAGGCAACAGCGACAGTTTTAGGCCGTCAGGCCCATTAACCGGAAGGTGAAAGCCTTCGCCCCTTGAGCCAGGCTCATGTGGGAACGTGCATTTGTCACATGCAACCATCAGGAGAACGTGAGCAATGAAAATCCGTCCCTTGCACGATCGCGTCATCGTACGTCGCAAAGAAGAAGAGCAGAAAACTGCTGGCGGCATCGTGCTTCCGGGCAGTGCCCAGGAGAAGCCGACGCGCGGTGAAGTCCTGGCAGTGGGCAATGGCCGCATCCTCGAGAGCGGCGAAGTTCGCGCACTGGACGTCAAGGTTGGCGACACCGTGATTTTCAAGGAAGGCTTCGGCGTCGAAAAGCAGAAGGTCGACGGTGAAGAAGTCCTGATCATGAGCGAAAGCGACATTCTGGCCGTCGTCGAAGGCTGATCGGCCGAAGCTCGACGATTCATCAAGATTTCACGCATTACATTAGGAAGATCGAACAATGGCAGCTAAACAAGTCAAGTTCTCTGATGATGCTCGCAAGCGCATGGCACGTGGCGTCAACGTTCTCGCTGATGCAGTCAAGGCGACGCTCGGACCGAAAGGCCGCAACGTCGTGCTGGAGAAATCCTTCGGCTCGCCGACCGTCACCAAGGACGGCGTTTCCGTGGCCAAGGAAATCGAACTGAAGGACAAGTTCGAGAACATGGGTGCCCAGATGGTCAAGGAAGTCGCCTCCAAGACTTCCGACGCAGCGGGTGACGGCACCACCACCGCCACCGTCCTGGCCCAGTCCATCGTCAACGAAGGCCTGAAAGGCGTTGCTGCCGGCATGAACCCGATGGATCTCAAGCGCGGCATCGACAAGGCCGTCGTCGAGGCCGTCAAGCACATCCAGGCGCTTTCCGTACCCTGCACCGATGCCAAGGCGATCGCCCAGGTCGGCACCATCTCCGCCAACGGCGACGCACGCATCGGTGAAATCATCGCCGAAGCGATGGAAAAAGTCGGCAAGGAAGGCGTCATCACCGTCGACGAAGGCCGCGGCTTCGAAGACGAGCTGGAAGTCGTCGAAGGGATGCAGTTCGATCGCGGCTACCTCTCCCCGTACTTCGTGACCAATCAGGATACGATGGCGGTCGAGCTCGAAGATCCGTATCTCCTGCTGGTCGACAAGAAAGTCTCGAACATCCGCGAACTGCTGCCGGTGCTGGAAGCCGTCGCCAAGGCCGGCAAGCCGCTGGCGATCATCGCGGAAGACATCGAAGGCGAAGCGCTGGCGACTCTGGTCGTCAACAACATGCGCGGCATCGTCAAGGTGGCTGCGGCCAAGGCACCCGGTTTCGGCGATCGTCGCAAGGCGATGCTGCAGGACATCGCGATCCTGACAGGCGGCACCGTGATCTCCGAAGAAGTGGGTCTGAGTCTCGAGCAGGCCAACCTCGATCACCTGGGCAGCGCCAAGCGCATCACCATGTCCAAGGAAAACACCACCATCATCGATGGCGCCGGCGTCGAGTCCGATATCGAATCGCGCGTCGCGCAGATTCGTGCGCAGATCGAAGAGACTTCTTCCGATTACGATCGTGAGAAGCTCCAGGAGCGTGTCGCCAAGCTGGCG
Source organism: Salinicola acroporae (assembly GCF_003206615.1). GTDB lineage: Bacteria > Pseudomonadota > Gammaproteobacteria > Pseudomonadales > Halomonadaceae > Salinicola > Salinicola acroporae. Next base: position 23,730 of record NZ_PZJW01000016.1, read on the forward strand.
GGTGGTGTTGCCGTGATCCGCGTCGGTGCGGCTACCGAATTCGAGATGAAGGAGAAGAAGGCGCGCGTCGAGGATGCGCTGCACTCTACCCGCGCCGCGGTCGAGGAAGGTGTCGTGCCTGGTGGCGGTACCGCCATGGTCCGCGTCCTGACCCTGATCCAGGGCCTGACCGGTGACAACGAAGACCAGACTCACGGTATCGCCATCGCGCTTCGCGCCATGGAATCCCCACTGCGTCAGATCGTCACCAACGCAGGCGAAGAGGCTTCCGTCATCGTCAATCGCGTCAAGGAAGGCGAAGGCAACTTCGGCTACAACGCGCAGACCGGTGAGTATGGCGACCTGTTCGAAATGGGCGTTCTCGATCCGGCCAAGGTGACGCGCACCGCGCTGCAGTCCGCGGCTTCCGTTGCTGGTCTGATGATCACCACCGAAGCCATGGTGGCCGAAGATCCGGAAGACGCACCGGCAGGTGGCGGCGCTCCGGACATGGGCGGCATGGGTGGCATGGGCGGCATGATGTAATCACTGCCCCGCCATCGCCTGATCCTTTCAGGTATCATGGAAAGCCCCGCCTTCTGGCGGGGCTTTTTTTGGTCTTGTCGCCGTGTCGGCTTGGTTTTACCCGCCCGAAGGTATTCGCCGACACCCTGAATTCTTGCCCGCAGGAGTTTTTCGCGCATGCTGGATCGCATTCGCATCGTTCTCGTTCAGACGTTCCACCCCGGCAATATCGGTGCCAGCGCGCGCGCGATGAAGACCATGGGCCTCAGCGACCTGGTCCTGGTCGCCCCACGCCAGTTCCCCGATGAGGAGGCGACGCGGCTCGCAGCCGGCGCTGCCGACCTTATCGAGGGTTGCCGTGTCGTCGACTCCCTGCCAGAGGCGATTGGCGACTGCGTACAGGTCATCGGCGCCAGCGCCCGTCTGCGTAGCCTGCCACTGCCCTGCTACCATGAACCGGATCAGATGGCCGCCGAACTCTGGCGCCGTCTACCGGAGGGGCCGGTCGCCATCGTCTTCGGGCGGGAGCGATATGGTTTGACCAACGAGGAGATCGGCCACTGCACGCATCAGTTGAACATCCCTGCCAACCCGGACTATGGCGTGCTCAATCTCTCCCAGGCCGTGCAGATCGTCGCCTACGAGGCGTTCCGGCAATCCCGCGCCCAGCAGGGGGAACCACAACAGATGCCCAAGGCCAGCGGCCCTTATCCGACGATGGAGCAACTGGATCACTTTTACGCCCATCTGCACCGGGCCCTGGACGGTGCCGGGTTCCTGACGCAGCCCCACGCCCGGACCGAGGCTCATCTCCGCGCCCTGTTCACCCGCTCCGAGCCCAGTCGCAAGGAGCTTTCGATCCTGCGGGGCGTGCTCAATGCGTTGGAGAGTTCAAGCCGGGGCGACTAGATCCTCAGGTAAAGTCCTTTGACAGCCGGGTCGGCCGGATAGAGAATGGGAATCGATCTCATCAAATAGCGATGCCGGTGATGACTTCCGAACGCTCCCAGCTTTACTATACCTGCGTCTTTCTACAGGTCTCTTTCCAGGCCATCGAAAGCTCGATCATGGCCCGGCACCAGGAAAGCAGCCGCTGCTGGCTGGACGCCCAGACCCTGCAGATGCTGCTGGGCGAACTGCAGCGCTGCCGTCTCAATGCCTCACCGTTCAAGCCCGTTCACGCCCCACTCGAAGAGGCGATCTACCACTGCGGGCTGCTGATGGCGCAGTGCCCTGGCGCCCTCGACCAGCGTCTCTGCCGACACCATCTCCAGGCCATTGCCGCGCCGCTGGGACAGGCGGTCCGACATCTCTCCGTCAGCGCGAGCCCGCAGCGGCCAGCCACTTCGTCGCCACGCTTCCGGACCTGGTTCGGCCGCTGATCCCGGCGCCGACCACGCCCGCCTCGCTGGCCGGCCGCGCACCACCGGCCACGAGAGTGCGAACGACGTACCAAAAAAAACAGCGCCCGTAGGCGCTGTTTTGTTCGGCAGAGACCGGATTCGCTGAATCAGTCCTGGCCCATCTGCTGCTTGATCAGATCACCGATGGTAGTCGGGCCATTGGGCTCGACGTCCTGATCGCGCAGTTTACCCATGTTGCGGCGCGTATCGACCTGATCCTTGGCTTTGATGGACAGATTGATGACGCGGCTCTTGCGATCCACGTTGACGATCTTGGCTTCGACGCTGTCGCCTTCGTTCAGTACGTTGCGCGCGTCTTCGACACGATCGGCACTGATCTCGGACGCCTTGAGCACGGCCACGACATCAGTCGCCAGCTCGACATGGGCTTCCTTGGCATCGACTTCGATGATGCGGCCAGTGACGACGGCACCCTTGTCGTTGACAGCCAGGAACTCGGAGACCGGATCGGACTCGAGCTGCTTGATGCCCAGCGAGATGCGCTCACGCTCCGGATCGATCGACAGGATGACCGCTTCCGCTTCATCGCCCTTCTTGAACTGACGAACGGCTTCTTCGCCAGTCTCGCTCCAGGAGATGTCGGAGAGGTGAACCAGGCCGTCGATACCGCCTTCCAGGCCGATGAAGATACCGAAATCGGTGATCGACTTGATGGTACCGGCAACGCGGTCGCCCTTGTTGTAGCGGCCGCTGAAGTCTTCCCACGGGTTGGTGGTGCACTGCTTGATACCCAGGGAGATACGACGACGCTCTTCGTCGATGTCGAGAACCATGACTTCGACTTCGTCACCGACCTGAACCACCTTGGACGGATGGATGTTCTTGTTGGTCCAGTCCATTTCGGAGACGTGAACCAGACCTTCGACACCCTCTTCCAGCTCGGCAAAGCAGCCGTAGTCCGTCAGATTGGTGACACGGGCGTTGACCTTCATGCCTTCCGGATAACGATCGACGATGTTGACCCACGGATCTTCGCCCAGCTGCTTCAGGCCCAGCGATACGCGATTGCGCTCGCGATCGAACTTGAGGACCTTGACGTTGATCTCGTCGCCGACAGCCACGATCTCGCTCGGATGCTTGATTCGCTTCCAGGCCATGTCGGTGATGTGCAGCAGGCCGTCGACGCCACCGAGGTCGACGAATGCGCCGTAGTCGGTGAGGTTCTTGACGATACCGTTGATCTGCTGGCCTTCCTGCAGGGTCGCCAGCAGCGCTTCACGCTCGGCACTGTTCTCGGCTTCGAGAACGGCACGGCGAGAAACGACGACGTTGTTGCGTTTCGGGTCGAGCTTGATGACCTTGAAGTCCAGCTCTTTGTGTTCCAGGTGCGCAGTGTCGCGTACCGGACGCACATCGACCAGCGAGCCCGGCAGGAAGGCGCGAATGGAGGAGACGTCGACGGTAAAGCCGCCCTTGACCTTGCCGTTGATCACGCCCTTGACGATCTCGTCCTTCTCGAAGGCCGCTTCCAGTTCCTTCCACGCTTCGGCGCGCTTGGCCTTCTCGCGTGACAGGCGGGTTTCACCGAACCCGTCTTCGACGGCTTCCAGCGCAACCTTGACTTCGTCACCGACCGCAATGGTCATTTCGCCATTGTCGTCGCGGAACTGCGCCGCGGGGATCTGCCCCTCGGACTTCAGACCGGCGTTGACGGTGATCCAGTCGCCTTCGATTTCAACCACGGTCGCCATGACAATGGCACCGGGTTCCATGTTGATGTCCTGGAGAGACTGTTCAAACAACTCAGCAAAGCTTTCGCTCATGTGATTCCTACGTGATCAACGTTGATGACGGTCAAACCGTCTTCCTCCGTACCACCAGCGAGCACGGGCCTTATCGACATATCCCTGGGGATGTTGGCGCTGGTTCGACCTGCAGCGACTTTTCAGTCGGGTCGTTGCACGTCATGACATCTTGCCAGGGGCCCCGGGAGCGGAAGTGCGTCGTCGGCTTCTGCCGGAGAGCGACCCTGAAACCAGTGGGCTTCAGGCCAGCTTTCGTTCGGCGAGCAGCGTTTCGATACGCTCCACGACTTCCGGTATATCCAGCTGCGTGGTGTCCAGCTCGACCGCATCTTCAGCGGGCTTGAGCGGGGCGACCGAGCGCTGCATATCGCGCGCGTCGCGCGCTTGGATTTCTTCCAAAAGGGTCGAGAGTCTAGCATCTTCACCCGCCTGCTGCAATTGCAGCAGGCGTCGCCGCGCCCGCTCCTCGGCGGAGGCGGTGAGATAGATCTTTAGCGGTGCGTCGGGAAAGACCACGGTCCCCATGTCGCGTCCGTCGGCGACCAGCCCCGGCGTCTTGCAGAAGTCACGCTGACGCTGGAGCAGCGCGGCGCGGACCGGCGGCAACGCCGCCACCTGGGAAGCCGCGTTGCCGACGCTTTCACTGCGAATCGCCGTGGTCACGTCATCGCCTTCCAGCAGGATCTGCATCGCCCCATCCTCGACGGCGAACAACACGTCGAGCGCCTGCGCCTGCAAGGAAAGCGCCTCGGCATCATCGACGGCCACGCCATTGCGCATCGCCGACAGCGCGGTCAGGCGATAGAGGGCACCGGAGTCGAGCAGATGCCAGCCCATGTGCTCGGCGATCATTCGACTGATCGTTCCTTTCCCGGCCCCACCCGGGCCGTCGATGGTCAAGACGGGCGCCAGTGTCGTCATGCCGATATCTCCGTCAGTTCAAGCCCCACCTTGTTGGCCAGCGCGACGAAACCGGGGAATGAGGTCGCCACGTTGGCGCAGTCGTCGATCGCTATCGGGCCATCGGCCCGCAAGGCAGCGATGGTGAAGGCCATGGCGATGCGATGGTCGCCGAGACTGTCCACCTGCCCGCCGTGGTAACTCGGCCCATCGCCGACCTTGCCGACCACGTCGATACCGTCATCGTAGACGGTGGTCTCGACCCCCAGGACGTCGAGGCCATCGGCCATCGCCTGGATCCGGTCGGACTCCTTGACCCGGAGCTCCTCGGCGCCGCGCAACCGGGTGGTGCCCTCGGCGTTGGCCGCGGCGACGAACAGCGCCGGAAATTCGTCGATCGCCAACGGCACCTGGTCAACGGGGATGTCGATACCCTTGAGCGGGGCATAACGGATATGCAGGTCGGCCACCGGCTCGCCGCCCACCTCGCGCGGATTTTCCAGGCGCAGATCGGCACCCATTGCCTTGAGAATGTTGATCACGCCGATTCGGGTCGGATTGACGCCGACATGTTCGAGCACCAGGTCGGAGCCCGGCGTGATCGCTGCCGCCACCAGGAAGAAGGTGGCAGAAGAGATATCGGACGGCACGTCGATGGGTGCGCTGGTCAGTTCGCCGCCGCCTTGCAGCGTTGCCAGGTCGCCATCGCGATCGACCTTGTAGCCGAAGCCGTTGAGCATGCGCTCGGTATGGTCCCGGGTGGGGGCCGGCTCGCGGACGCGGGTCTCGCCCTCGGCATAGAGCCCCGCCAGCAGCAGGCAGGACTTGACCTGGGCGCTGGCCATCGGCATGTCGTAGTGGATGCCCTTCAGCGGCTGGCCACCGTGGATCCCAAGCGGCGGACGCCCACCCTCGGCGGTATCGATCCTCGCCCCCATCAGGCGCAGCGGATCGGCCACCCGGGCCATGGGACGCTTGGTCAGCGAGGCATCGCCGGTCAGTTCGGTATCGAAGGCCTGCCCCGCCAACAGGCCGGCGAATAGCCGCATGGCAGTGCCGGAGTTTCCCACGTAGATCGGGCCGGCCGGCTTTTTCAGCCCGTGCAGGCCCACGCCATGGATCGTCACCCGACCCTGGTGCGGCCCTTCGATGGCGACGCCCATGTCGCGAAACGCCTGCAGCGTCGCCAGACTGTCCTCGCCTTCGAGAAAGCCCTTGACCTCGGTAACGCCATTGGCCAGGGCACCAAGCATGATCGAGCGGTGGGAGATGGACTTGTCGCCGGGAACGCGAATCCGGCCATTGACCGAACCGCCGGGCGACACCCGGTACTGAACCTGTCGTGCTTCCATGGTCTGATAACTCGTCTGATTCAACAGCGTTTCAAAATAGTGCCTGGCGTGACTGGCGCGATCGAACGTGCCCAGCATGGCATCGCTGTCGCCCTGCTCGACGGCCGCGCGCAATCGCCCCAGGCCGGTCTCGAAATCATCCAGCGCATCCAGCAGCGCATCGCGGTTGGCGGTGAAGATATCGCGCCACATCACCGGATCGCTACCGGCGATACGGGTAAAATCTCGAAACCCGCCGGCGGCGTAGCGGAAGATCTCCAGCCGTTCGTCCTGGCGAGCCAGCGTGTCGACCAGCGAGAACGCCAGCAGGTGCGGCAGATGGCTGGTTCGCGCCAGCACCTGATCGTGCCGGTCAACCGGCATCTCGAGCACTTCCGCGCCACAGCGCTGCCACAACCCCCGCACCATGGCAACGGCCGTCGGCGTGGTGTCAGCCTCCGGCGTCAGGATGACCTTGTGATGACGGTAGAGCGCCGGGTTGGCTGCGGCCACCCCGCTCTTCTCGGAACCGGCGATGGGGTGGCCCGGAACGAAATTGGCAGGCAGCCGACCGAAAGCCTCCCGAGCCGCCTCGCAGACGCGGCGCTTGGTACTCCCGACATCGGTCAGCACGCGCTCGCCAAGGACCGGCGCCAGCTGTTCGAAGACCCGGCGCATGGCCAGGACCGGCACCGCCACCACGACAAGGCCGCTCTGGGCGACCAACGCAGCGAGATCGCGCCCCCCGTCATCGATCACCCCCATCTCGAGGCCGATGGCAATCTCCTCCTGGTTGGGGTCGCAGGCCAGGATCCGACCGCCATAGCCGCTAGACTTGAGCGCCGCGGCCAGCGAGCCGCCGATCATTCCCAGCCCCACGATCAGCACCGAGGGATCCGCTGGCGGTGTATCGCCCTCCCGCATCTTAAAGCACGCCCACCGGATAGGAACCCAGCACCTTCATATCCTGTGCGCCGCGGCGCACTTCTTCGAGCACACTCGCGATTTCGGGCTCGTCGACATGCCCCTTGAAGTCGATGAAGAACACGTAGTTCCAAGCACCGGTGCGCGACGGGCGCGTCTCTAGGCGGGTCATGTCGACATGGTGGCGATGAAACGGCTCGAGCAGTGCGTGCAACGCGCCGGGCTCGTTGCGCATGGCGACCACTACTGAGGTCTTGTCGGTGCCCGACGGCGGGACCGACTCGTTGCCGATGATCAGGAATCGCGTGGAGTTGTCCGGGCGATCCTCGATCTTCTCCGCGACGTGATCGAGCCCGTAGAGCTGTGCCGCCATGTCGCCGGCGATCGCCGCGCTGTGCCACTCGGTCTTGACCAGTCGCGCCGCCTCGGCGTTGGAAGACACCGCAACGCGCTCGGCGTGGGGGTAATGGGCGTCCAGCCACTTGCGGCATTGGGCGAAGGACTGGGGATGCGAGTAGATCCGGGATATCTTGTCCTGGCGCGTGATGCTCGACATCAGCAGATGGTGGTGGATTCGCAGCACCACCTCCCCGCTGATGTGCAGGCCGGAGTCCATGAACGAGTCCAGGGTGTTGTTGACGACGCCCTCGGTGGAATTTTCCACCGGCACCACGCCGTAGTTGACCGCGCCCGCCTCGACTTCACGGAACACTTCGTCGATGGCCGCCATGGGCAAGCTGATGGCGCTGTGGCCGAAATGCTTGAGCGCCGCCTGCTGGGTGAAGGTACCTTCCGGCCCCAGATAGGCGACCTTGATCGGCTTTTCCAGCGCCAGACAGGCGGACATGATCTCGCGGAAGAGCCTGGCCATCTCCTCGCGGTGAAGCGGCCCAGGATTCTCTTCCATCACCCGGCGCAGCACCTGGGCCTCGCGCTCCGGACGATAGAAGACGGCATCGGGGTCGTCCGCGGTCTTGACGTGGGCCACCTGGGCGGCGCACTCGGCACGCTCGCTGATCAGGCGCATCAGATCGCTGTCGATGGTGTCGATGCGCTGCCGGAGCGCAGCCAGGTCCAGCGGCGAATTCGAGGAGTCACTCATGACCGTATCCTGATGACTGTAGGGTGATGTCGTTGGGTGAAGCTCCGCCCATCAACCACGGCGGCGCTCGAAATCCCGCATGAAAGTGGTCAACGCCTGAACGTCGGCCTCGCTGACGGCGTTGTAGAGACTGGCCCGCATACCGCCGACGCTGCGGTGCCCCTTGAGATTCAGCAGCCCTTCCGACTCCGCCTCCTCGAGGAACGTCGAATTCAGCGCTTCGTCGGCGAGGGTGAATGGCACGTTCATGATCGAGCGGTTGGTCGGATCGATGGGGTTGGCGTAGAAATCGCTGGCGTCGATCGCCGCGTAGAGCGCCTCGCACTTGCGCCGGTTGATCGCCTCCATCTCGGCCAGACCGCCAACGTCCTGCTTGAGCCACTGAAACACCAGGCCAGCCAGATACCAGGCATAGGTCGGTGGCGTATTGATCATGGAGTCGTTGTCGGCGTACACCTTCCAGCCCAGCAATGAGGGCGTCTGCGGCAGGGCGCGCTCCAGCAGATCATCGCGGACGATGACGACGGTGATCCCGGCGGGTCCGATGTTCTTCTGGGCCCCGGCATAGATGACCCCATACCGGCTCACGTCAAGCGGCGCGGAGAGGATCGACGATGACATGTCGCAGACCAGCGGCACGTCCACCTCCGGCACGTAATCGTAGGCCAGGCCACCGATGGTCTCGTTGTGGCAGTAATGCAGGTAGGCGGCATCGGTCGACAGCGCGATCTCGTCCGGGCGAGGGACATGGACATAGCCATTACCCTGCGTCGAGCCCGCGATGTGTGCGCCGGCAAGATGGTTCGCCTCCTTGATCGCCTTGGCAGACCAGATCCCGGTATCCAGATAGTTGGGGGTACCGCCCGGCCCCAGCAGGTTGAGCGGTACGCAGGCGAACTGCAGGGTGGCGCCACCCTGCATGAACAGCACACGGTAGTTGTCGGGAATCGCCAGCAGGTCGCGCAGATCCCGCTCGGCCTGGGCCGCGATCGCCTCGAACGTCGGGCTGCGGTGACTCATCTCCATCACCGAAAGTCCTTGCCCTCGGTAGTCGAGCATCTCCTCGCGAGCGCGCTCCAAAACGGCGGTCGGCATCGCCGCCGGACCCGCACAGAAATTATGCAGACGTGTCATTGCCTGGGTTCCTGGATCTGAATCATTGCCAACCACGGTGACTGCCCTGAACGGCCATCATCGACGGACGATCACCGCGGAGAACGTTGCTGTCGACCGCGCCGACCCGATTGGCCGGCGCGGTCCTTGCTCACTCGTCTTCCGGCCTGACGTCGCCTGCTTCATCGCCGGGAGCGTCATCGGCCTTGCCGTCGACATTCGAATCGGCGTCCTCGGCCTTGCCGCTCTCATCGCCGCCCTCTTCAGCCAGCTCGTCCTCGGCCAGTTCGTCCTCTTGGGGCTCGTCGACACGCACCGTCTTGACCAGGCGCTCGTCGTCACCCGTGCGGATCAGGGTCACGCCCTGGGTGTTGCGCGAGCTGATCGAGACTTCGGCGACCCGGGTACGGACCAGCGTGCCGCGGTCGGTGATCAGCATCATCTCGTCGCTGGACCGCACCTGCATCGCCGCCACCAACGCACCGTTGCGCGCCGTGGTCTGCATCGCGATCACGCCCTGGCCGCCGCGCCCCCGGATCGGGAACTCCTCGAGCCGGGTGCGCTTGCCGTAACCGTTTTCCGATGCCGTCAGAATGTAGATCTGCTCGTCGTTGCCGCCGTCCTCGGCATCGCCCTGCGTGTCGGCCTCGGCATCGGCGTTGGCATCGATGGTCTGACTCTGCGGGATGATCAGGCTGATCACCTCGGCGCCATCGAGCAGGCGCATGCCACGAACGCCACGTGCGGTACGGCCCATCGCACGGACATTGCCTTCCTCGAAGCGGATCGCCTTGCCGTTGGACGACAGCAGCATGACGTGATCCGACCCGGAGGTGATCGCGGCGCCGACGAGGCGATCGCCCTCGTCGATATCGATGGCGATCAATCCCACGCTGCGCGGTCGCGAGAACTGATCCAGCGAGGTGCGCTTTACCGTACCGCTGGCGGTGGCGAAGAAGATGTAGCTGTCGGGGTTATAGTCCCGCACCGGCAGAATGGCGTTGATCGATTCGCCGGCATCGAGTGGCAGCAGGTTGACCAGCGGCTTGCCTCGCGAGCCGCGGCTGGCGTTGGGCATTTCGTAGGTCTTGAGCCAGTAGACCTTGCCGCGGTTGGAGAACAGCAGCATGGTGTCGTGGGTCGAGGCGACCACCAGATGCTCGATGACGTCCTCGTCCTTCATGCTGGTCGCCGACTTGCCACGCCCGCCCCGCTTCTGTGCCTGGTAGTCGGTGATCGGCTGGGTCTTGGCGTAGCCGCCACGGGAAAGCGTGACCACCATATCCTCCTCGGCGATCAGATCCTCCATGGAGAGATCGAGACGACTGGTGTGAATCTCCGTCTTGCGCTCGTTGCCGTACTGTTCGCGGATCGCTTCCAACTCTTCGCGGATGACCTCGAGCAAGCGATCCGGCGAGGCCAGAATATGGTTGAGCTCGGCGATCTTCTCGAGAATGCTCAGGTATTCGTCGAGCAGCTTCTCGGTCTCGAGTCCGGTCAGACGATGCAGGCGCAGCTCGAGGATGGCTTGGGCCTGGGCCGGAGACAGCCGGTACATGGCGCTGTCGTCGGACAGCCCGTAACCCTCTTCGAGATCCTCCGGCTTGCACGAGGTCGCCCCGGCACGCTCGAGCATGCCGGTGACCTGGCCCGGCTGCCAGTCGCGGGCGAGCAGCTTGTCCTTGGCTTCGGCGGCATTGGGCGACGCCTTGATCAGCTCGATCACTTCATCGATGTTGGAGATCGCGACCGTCAGGCCTTCGAGCAGATGGCCACGTTCGCGGGCCTTGCGGAGTTCGTAAAGCGTGCGACGGGTGACGACCTCGCGCCGGTGACGGACGAAAGCCTCGAGCAGTTGCTTGAGGTTGAGCGTCTTGGGCTGGCCGTCGTCCAACGCAACGATGTTGATCCCGAACACGTTCTCAAGCTGGGTGTGCGCGAACAGGTTGTTGACGACGACATCGCCCGATTCGCCACGCTTGATCTCGATGACCACGCGCAACCCTTCCTTGTCGGACTCGTCACGCAGCTCGGCGATGCCCTCGACCCGCTTCTCCTTGACCAGCTCGGCGATCTTCTCGATCAGTCGCGCCTTGTTGACCTGGTAAGGCAGCTCGGTGATGACGATATGGTCGCGACCACTCTTCTTGTCGAACTCGACGGTGTGCTTGGCACGTACGTAGATGCGGCCGCGGCCGGTGCGATATGCCTCGAGAATGCCGGCACGGCCGTTGATGATACCCGCGGTAGGGAAATCGGGGCCGGGGATGTACTCCATCAGGTCGTCGACCGTCAGGGTGTAGTCGTCGATCAGGGCCAGACAGCCGTTGATCACTTCCACCATGTTGTGCGGCGGGATGTTCGTCGCCATGCCGACCGCGATACCGGACGCGCCGTTGATCAGCAGGTTCGGCACCTTGGTCGGCAGCACTTCGGGGATCCGCTCGGTGCCGTCGTAGTTGTCGACCCAGTCGACGGTATCCTTCTCGAGATCCGCCAGCAGCTCGTGGGAGAGGCGCGCCATGCGCACTTCGGTGTAACGCATCGCCGCGGCGTTGTCGCCGTCGATGGAGCCGAAGTTGCCCTGGCCGTCGACCAGCACATGGCGCATCGAGAAATGCTGCGCCATACGCACGATGGTATCGTAGACCGCGCTGTCGCCGTGGGGGTGATATTTACCGATCACGTCGCCGACCACGCGCGCCGACTTCTTGTATGGCTTGTTCCAGTCGTTGCCGAGTTCGTGCATCGCGTAGAGCACGCGACGGTGGACCGGCTTCAAGCCATCGCGGACGTCGGGAAGCGCGCGTCCGATGATGACGCTCATCGCATAGTCCAGGTAGGACTGCTTGAGCTCATCCTCGATGTTGACTGGCAGAATTTCTCTGGCGATATCACCCATGGGTCGTCAAATCCTTTGCACCGCTGCCACGACCGGCGTCCGGCCGTGGCAGCGTTAATAAAGCCCCGGCAAGGCGGCCAAGTCTCTTGGCCGCACAATCACGGGATCATACCATTTCAGGGGCTTTAAAGGCAGGCGTTGACGTGCTTTGACCGGCTTTTCTACTTCTCTTCGGAGACATCGACCACCAACGGTCCCAATCGCTCTGCCCACGCTCCCTCCATCGGAACCACCTGACCGCTCTGCTGGTCGAGCAGCACGAATGTCAGCGTGGCGGCCGCCACCAGCTCACCGCTGCCGATGTGCGTTATCCGATGCCCGACGACACCGCTGCGCCCGCCGATGCGAGTCAGGCAGGTCTCGACCTTGAGGTCGTCGTTCATGACGGCGGCACGGCGGTAGTCGATATTGAGATTGACCGCGACCAGCGCCACGCCCCGGGCCAACCCATCGGCGAATTCCGGATGGGCATCGACGTAGGCCCAGCGCCCCTCCTCGAGGAACTCGAGATAGCGGGCATGATTGACGTGACCGTAGCCATCGAGATGAAAGCCCCGGACGCGAACCTCGGTTATCGTGATACGTGAATCCATGCAAACCTCCATGATGACGGTTGTAGACGCCGCAGCGGCAAGGCGGCGCCCGCGTCTGTCCTTTGCCGCTGGTCTGTCGTCCGCAGCCCAAAACATACGCCCGTTTGAAACAGTCGCGCAAACATCAACGATCAACCTCGGTGGTAACACCTGGGTCGTTTCGACATAATATGCCTCCTTTCAAACGGAGCGGGCGCATGTGGTTCAAGCACTGTCATCTGTATCGCTGCCATGACGTCGAGGTTCTCTCCCTGGAGGATCTGGAAACCGCACTGGCAGAATTCGCGTTTCGCCCCGTCTCCCCGCGCGAAGCGCGCCGGGTTGGCTGGAGCGCCCCGGCGGGCCGTCGCAGTGACCAGCGCGCCCACGAGGTTCAGGGACATCGGCTGCTGTCGATGCTGCGCCAGGAGCGCCTGCTGCCGGCGGCGGTGGTCAATGACGAGGTCAACGAACGCAGCGAGGCGCGCGAGCAGGCCGAAGGCCAACCGCTATCGCGCCGTGAGCGACAGTTGCTCAAGGAACAGGTGATGGAGGAGCTGCTGCCCCAGGCATTCACTCGCACCCAGCGTGTCGAATTGTGGTGGGATACCCGCAAGCGCCTGATCGGCATCAACGCCTCCAGCCGCAAGCGCGCCGAGGAGGTGCTGGACCTGCTGCGTCAGACGCTCGGTTCGCTGAAGGTGACCCCCCTGGCAACCAAGACGCCGCCGTCTCGCGGCATGACCCAGTGGTTGAGCGACCCCGCCAGCCGCCCCGCCAGCCTGATGCTCGGCGACCAGGTGGAGCTGCGCGCGGCAGAGGATGAAGGCGTCCTGCGCGCGCGCCAGGTCGACCTCGACAGCGAGGAGATTCAATCGTTGCTGGAGAACGGTCGTCAGGCCAGCCAGCTCAGCCTCGGTAGCGAGGGTCAGCTTCGTACCATGCTGCACGACGACCTGGCCCTCAAGTCTCTCAAGTTCGACGACGCCCTGCTGGACGAAGCCAGCCAGAGTGACGACGGCGACGACCCGGTCGTCTCCCTGGAAACCGACTTCGCGCTGATGTCGCAAACGCTGGCGACTTTCGTCGACCAACTGATCGAATGGCTGGGCGGCGAAGCCGATCCGGCAGCACCGACGCCATGACGCTTCATCCCGATACCCTCAAGAACACCGAACCCGGCAGTGATGGCATGACCGCCAATCCACACAGCGCCGAGGCGGCGATCGATCTCGACCGGTTCGCCGACATTCGCCCCTATCACGACGAAGAGGTCGAGGCCGTGCTGGCCCGACTCGCCCACGACAGCGAGCTGCTGGACGCGATCACCCGCTACCGCTTGCCGCGGCTGGCACGCTTCGCCCCGCCGCTGGCCCGCAGGCTCGCCAGTTTCCGACTGCAGCGCGAGATGCGTGGCGTGACGGCCGTGCGTGACTTCCAGTTGCGCATTGCCGACTACATGGCACACATGATCAGCCGCACGACCCACGGATTCGAGGTCGAGGGCCTGGAGCGGCTGGATCCGGGGCAGGCCTATCTGTTCATCGGCAACCACCGGGACATCGCCCTCGATCCGGCCTTCGTCAACTACGCGCTCTACCTCGCGGGCCACGACACCGTGCGCATCGCCATCGGCGATAACCTGCTGCAGAAACCCTTCGTCACCGATCTGATGCGGCTCAACAAGAGCTTCATCGTGCCGCGCTCGATCAAGGGCAAGCGAGCAATGCTGGCGGCCTACCAGTCGCTCTCGGGCTATATTCGCCACTCGATCACCGACGACAACCACTCGGTGTGGCTGGCCCAGCGCGAAGGGCGAGCCAAGGACGGCGTCGATCGCACCGATAGCGCCATCGTCAAGATGCTCTGCATGGCACGACGCCTGGAAGAAGGCGATAGCGATATCGGCAGTGCGGTACGCGAACTCAAGATCGTCCCCGTGTCGATCAGCTACGAGTACGACCCCTGCGCGATCAACAAGGCCCGCGAGTTGCAGGCCAAGGAGACCGACGGCACCTACCGGAAGGTGGAGTTCGAGGACATCTTCTCCATCGTCTCCGGCATTACCGGCAACAAGGGCCGGGTCAAGCTGGTGTTCGGGACGCCGCTATCGGCCGATTTTGGCACCGCCGACGAGGTGGCCGACGAGATCGATCGCCAGGTACTGGAGAACTATCCGATCTTTCCCAGCCACCAGCTCGCCTTGTCGGAGACCGGGGCAGCCCCGGAACTGGTGGATTTGACCGGCGTGACGCCCGGCGATCGCGAGTACTTTCGCCACCAGCTTGCAGCCGTCCCCGAACCACTGCAGCGTTGGTGGCTGTTGCAATACGCCAATCCGATCCTGAATCGAGCCGGCAAGGCCCAGCGCCACGACGCCTGAAACGCCGGCGCCAAGATCATCTCGTCCCGGTCTCGGCCGGGACCCTTCCGCCTCTACTGGCTCCCATCTGCCGAGGACGGTGTCTGGACCCAAAGCGGACTCATGGGGGACGCTCTCCCGCTACAGCACTTTCGCCTGACAGGCATCGCCGGCCGGCTGCCTCTGCCCGACCGGTATCGCTGCTGCCAGTCACTGGCGCAAGCACGGAATGTTTCTTAAAATACGCTTAAATTTAGCCAGCTAATTAGCGTATTCACGTTCTGCCCATGAACTCTGCTCCCGATCCCGCCACCGCAACACCGGTCACGGCACCCGACGCCGACGGTTCGTCCACCCCACCGCCTAGGGCATTACCGCTACCAGCGCCGGCCCCCATCAGGCCCACCACCCTGCAGCGGGGCACCGGGTTGCTCAAGGCCGATGTCTACCTCGACATTCATGCGGGAGAACCGGTCATCCGCAAGGATTACAGCCGCTACGCCGGTAGCTGGCAGGCAATCCCGGCGCGCCTGCTGCTGCACCACGAGGCCCGAATACTGGAACGCCTCCGTCATTGGCCCCATGCACCCAAGGTGGTTGGCCAGGTCGGCAAGCTCTCGCTGCTGCTCGAATATGTGCCCGGCGAACTGCTGAGCGATGCGGCCGACCCTGCCAATCCGGCGGTTTTCGTCCAGTTGATGGCCGCCCTGGCCGCACTCCACCGCAGTTCGATCGTCCACAACGACGTGCGCGGCTCCAATATCATCATGAGCCGGGGCCGCGTGGTGCTGATCGATTTCGCCGCGGCGCTCTACCTGCCCGGCGGTCGACTTCTCCGGTTCCTGCTTCGCCCCCTGCAACGCAGCGATATCGCCGGCGGGCTCAAGTTCAAGACCCGCCTGACCGGAGAGGCGCTGACACCGAAGGAGGCTCGGCTGCGGCGCAAGCCGACCTGGATGAAAGGCCTACAGCACATTTGGAAGCGGCGATTGCTGCCACACCTCAAGCGCCGCCTCGCCTCGACCGACCGAGGCAGCCAGTGACATCCCGCCCTGCCGCTACTTGCGCCAGAAGAATGGCGTCATCAGCACCAACACCGTGAGGATCTCGAGGCGCCCCATCAGCATGCCGAGGGAAAGCAGCCATTTGGCGGCGTCCGGCAGCGAGGCGAAATTGCCGGCGGGCCCGATGGTGTTCCCCAGTCCCGGCCCGACATTGGCCAGGGCAGTGGCCGCGCCGGTAATCGCGGTCACCATGTCGAGCCCCAGCGCGGCCAACGCCAGCGCCAGCACCGCCACGGTGAGAAAGAAGAAAAACGAGAAGGCGATGACGGCGCGCACCACCTCGTCGTTGAGCGGTCGGCCGTTGTAGCGCTGGGCGAACACGCCACTGGGATGGACCAGATAGCGCAACTGGTTGGCCAGCAGCAACCCTCCGATCTGGAATCGGAAGATCTTCATGCCGCCACTGGTCGAGCCGCTGCAACCGCCGACGAAGGTAATGAAGAAGAACGTGGTGACGGCCAGCGGCCCCCACTGGGTGTAATCGGCACTGGCGTAGCCGGTGGTCGTCACCACCGAGATCACGTTGAAGGCGACATCCGTCAGCGCCTGAAAAGGCGCATCCGAGAAGGCCAGGACCCGGTAGAGAGTCAGCGTCGCGATCACCACGAACAGCAGCCCGACGAGCCCCCGCACCTGCTGGTCCTGCCACAGCGCGCCGCGACTGTCGCGCAGCAGCCGGATATAGAGCACGAACGGTAACGCCCCGCCCAGCATGAACAGACAGCCCAGCCACAGGATCAGCGGACGATCGTGATAGATGCCGAACGAGGCGTCGTAGTTGGCGAAGCCACCGGTGGAGACCGAACTCATGGCATGGACGATGGCATCCAGCGTACCCATGCCCGCCAGCCGATAGCTCAGGATCGCCGCCAGCGTGAGGCCGAGATAGATGACCGTGGATGCCTTGGCGATACCGCCGGCCCGGGGCAGCACCTTGTCCGACCAGTCGGAGGACTCGGTCTGGAACAGGCGCATGCCGCCGACCTTCAGGAACGGCAGAATCGCGATCGCCATCACGATGATCCCGATCCCGCCCAGCCACTGCATCAATCCGCGCCACAGCTTGAGACCGTCGGAAAGGTTATCGATGCCGGAGAGCACGGTGGAGCCAGTGGTGGTGATGGCGGAGACCGACTCGAACACCGCATCGGTAAACGACAGCTGCGGCGCTCCCAGCACCAGCGGCAGGCTGGCGAAGGCGCTGATCACCGCCCAGCTCGAAGTGGTCAGGATGAACATGTGACGCGTCTTCAACTCGACCGCCGTCCGCCACGTCCATGCCAGCAGCGAACCCGAGACCACCGCGACGACCGCCATCGACTTGAGAAACGCCCACAGATCGGGGTCGTTCTCCAACCCCAGCAGGATCACCGGCGGCAACATGAACAGCGCCAGAACGATCAACAGCAGCGCCAGAATCTTGAAAATCGGCTTGGCGTCTCGCAAGACTTCCTCCCGGTTCCGTCCACTCGAGTCCCGATCCCGCCGCCCGGCGGAAAATCTCCCCGTCGCGGCGAATAAATCGCAGCGATGATAGGCCATCACGAGACGCAAGACACGGCTTTGCCCGCTTTTCTCGTTGCCGGCACGGCTGCGTCCCGCCCGCACCATGACGTGGAGAAACGCCGGCGCAGAGTGCTCGGCCAGGGTGACCGCCGACCCTCCCTGCAGCAAGCCGCGCAATCTCTGGCGATGCGGCGAGATATGCTATGGTGGCGCCATCAGAACGCCTGGGCACGGAGGCTAGGCGATACGCCGCCCCAACACGCCCGCGCCGCCCACCACAGGAGAGTCGTCCATGAGTTCCGCCTCGGAAATGCAGAAAAACCGCGTCATCCAGGAGCTGCGCGCCTTCATCAAGAAGCTGCTGCAGGAGCCCGGCATCCTCGAGAACTCGCTGGCCATCGCCAAGCGTCACTCCGATGGCAGCAACGATCCCAAAGCCTGGGCGACCATCGCCAACGAGATTTCGGACACCACCAGCGTGCACATCCCGGAAGACCCGAGCGAGCACTCGGAGGCGGACCGGCTGTTCCTGGAGGTGTTGCGGGAGGTCGTCGGGGAGGAGAAGGCGCTTTATTAAGCTTTAAGCTGTAAGAGGGAAGCCCTAAGAGAGAAGAAAAGAACAAGGCCGGCAGATGCCGGCCAAGCATCTATTCAGTTGTGACAGTACAACTACTCGCGTACTGTTCCGCGACTGTCGTTCCACACTCCCACACCCCTGTTGCAGGATTGTAGGAATAAGTCACCGTTTTATTACTGATATTAGCGTTCGCTGTCGCATCATCCCCAGAACCAAAGGTATAAATCGCCGTAGCTTTGGCTGTTGCAGTACCATCCCATGAGCCACCTGTAATCGCGCCATAACTTCCTTGTTCACTAATTCCCAGCTCAGTGGCATCGTCACCGCTCAGCGTGTACGACTCCCCTCTATCGACTTGCTGCTGGATACTAATCTTGGCCCCGCCAAGCATGCTATGGGCTTCGGAGAACTGGGATCTCGCGACATAGTTCTGATACTGCGGGATCGCGATGGCGGCGAGGATGCCGATGATCGCGACGACGATCATGAGTTCGATCAGGGTGAAGCCACCCTGCCGGCGAATTGGTGTTTTCGGGTTCTGCTGCATCATGGTTCCCTGCTCTTGCCAATGTTGAGCCGGTGGGATTGGCGCCATCTGCGCCACCCACCGGACGTCCCCTTGCCTTGCGTGCCGCTCGCTTGACGATCTCCAGCCCCGGCCAGTGATGACCGCTCGCGGCTGCCCGCAACCATGCACACGACGACACGAAAGGTTACCTTTCGTGACACTTCAATCGCCTTATCGGCAGGTCGCGAAGAATACTTAAAGAAAAATGACTTTAAGCCGATATCACGGTCATCTCGGCCGTGATTCCTGCTCTTCGTGGCCTTGCGTTGCCGGTCGTCGTCGCCCGTTCGACGCTCCCGTTGAGCGGGCGATGCCGCTGCTCATATCGTCATTCAAGGGGCCCCTTTTCATGCCGGAAGCCATGCCATCCCGCGCGCAAAGCGGGCTCGCCCAGCGCTTCATCGAGCAGGGACTGATCAGCGCCGAGGCCTGCGAGCAGGCGTTCCGCGAGGCCGCCGAGCGGCAACTGACGTTGCTGGAGTTTCTGGTGAGAGAGGGCAAGGTCGATGCCCGCCAGGCCAGCGTGCTGGCGGCTCGCGAGTACGGCTTGCCGTTTCTGGATCTGAAGCAGATCGACTGGGATCAGCTACCGGTCATCGAACCGGTAGCGGACAAGGTCATTCGCCGCTTCCAGGTGCTGCCGCTGGCCCGAGACCACCGGCGGCTGACCGTGGCGATCGCGTTTCCCGCCACCCTGGCCAGCCTGGACGAGCTGCAGTTCACCACCGGGCTTGCGATCGAGGGCGTGCTGGTGCCGTTCGATCAGTTGGAACGGGCGCTGGCCAAACGCTACCAGAACCACGAGACCTCCGGCATGCTGGAGGCGCTCGGGGAAGCCAGTGAAGCCTTGACGCTGGATACCAGCGAAGCGGATCTGGAAAACGAGGCCGCCGCCTTCGACAAGGGCGGCGACGACGAGCCGGTGGTCCGTTTCGTCAACAAGATCCTGCGCGACGCCATCCATCGCGGCGCGTCCGACATTCACTTCGAGCCCTACGAGTCTAGCTACCGGATCCGCTTTCGGGTCGATGGCATGCTGGTCGAGATCGCGCGCCCTCCGCTCAACCTGCGCACCCGCCTGGCCGCGAGGCTCAAGGTGATGGCACGCCTGGACATCTCCGAACGCCGCCTGCCCCAGGATGGCGCGATGAAGATCCGGCTCGATGCCAAGCGCGCCATGGACTTCCGCGTCAATACGCTGCCCACCGTTTTCGGCGAGAAGATCGTGCTGCGCTTGCTGGATGCCGAGACCGCCAGCTTCGGCATCGACGCGTTGGGCTTCGCCCCCGATCAGCGTCGGCTGTTCGAGGCCGCACTCGCCGAGCCCCAGGGCATGATCCTGGTCACCGGCCCCACCGGTAGCGGCAAGACGGTAACGCTTTACACCGGTATCAATCTGCTCAATACCGAGGAGCGCAACATCTCGACCGCGGAAGACCCGGTGGAGCTCAAGGTGGCCGGCATCAATCAGGTCAACGTGCAGCCGCGTATCGGTCTCGACTTCGCCAGCGCCCTGCGTGCCTTCCTGCGCCAGGACCCGGACGTGGTGATGGTCGGCGAGATCCGCGACCTGGAGACCGCCGAGATCGCGGTCAAGGCCGCCCAGACCGGCCACCTGGTGCTCTCGACCCTGCATACCAACTCGGCCGCCGAAACGCTGACCCGCCTGCGCAACATGGGCGTCGCCAGCTTCAATATCGCCAGTTCGGTATCGCTGATCATCGCCCAGCGCCTGGCGCGACTGCTGTGCCCGCGCTGCAAGACACCGGCGGAGATCCCCGCCGAAGTGTTGCACCGGGAAGGTGTCCCAGCCGAGCGGCTGGCAGGCGCCACCCTCTTCCGCGCGGTGGGATGCGACCACTGCACGCTGGGCTACAAGGGTCGAATCGGTATCTACGAGGTCGTGCCGGTCAGCGAGGCGATGAGCCAGATGATCATGGCGGACAGCCATGCCCTCGAACTGGCCCGCGCAGCACGGGATGCCGGTCATGCGGGGCTGCGCCAGAGCGGGCTCGACAAGGTCCTACAGGGACTGACCAGCCTCGAGGAGATCAACCGAGTGACGACTGACTGACGCCCGATTTACCAGACAGGAAGCGATCATGGCGACGACCCTCAAGTCAGCCAAACCAGTGAAAGCCCCCAAGGCGCCCCGACGCATGGTGATGCACCGCTGGCAGTGGCGTGGCAAGAACCTGCGCGGGGAGACCGTCGCCGGTGAACTCATTGCCTCCGATATCGACGAGGTCCGCAAGGAGCTGACGCGCCAGAGGATCATCGTCAAGCGCATCACCCGCAAGACGGGAATGTTCGGGTTGGGGCGAATCAAGGCTCGCGACATCACGCTTTTTTCCCGTCAATTGGCGACCATGATCCGGGCCGGCGTGCCGCTGCTTCAGGGCTGCAAGGTCGTCGCCGAGACGCTCAAGAATCCTGCGATGCGAAACCTGGTGGAGACGCTGGCCAACGACATCAGCGCCGGCTCCAGTTTCTCGGAGGCCCTGGCCAAGCACCCCTCCCGCTTTGATCGCATGTTCGTCAACATGGTCGCCGCCGGCGAGCAGTCGGGAGCCCTGGACAAGATGCTCGAGCGCGTGGCCAGTTATCGCGAGAAGACCGAGGCACTCAAGGGCCGGGTCAAGAAGGCGCTCTACTACCCGACCGCGGTGGTCCTGGTCGGCATCGGCGTCACCGCGCTGCTGCTGGTGAAGGTCGTACCGCAATTCGAGAGCCTGTTCCAGGGCTTCGGCGCCGAGCTCCCGGCGTTCACCCAATTCACCGTACACCTCTCTCAATTGACCCAGGCCTACTGGTGGCAGGCCATTCTCGCCGCGACGGCGATCATCCTCGGCCTGCGCCAGGCCATGAAGCGCTCCCCCACCTTCGCCTATCGCGCCCATCAACTGGTGCTCAAGCTGCCGGTGCTCGGCAATATCGTCGACAAGGGGTCGATCGCCCGCTTCTCGCGGACCCTGGCGACCACGTTCAATGCCGGCATTCCACTGGTGGAAGCGCTGGAGACCGCCGCCGGGGCCACCGGGAATCACGTTCACCAGCGCGCCATCGCCAGCATTCGCGAGGACGTGGGGACGGGGCAGCAGCTCAACTTCGCCATGCGTCGTACCCAGATCTTCCCCATTATGGCAGTCCAGATGGTGAGCATCGGCGAGGAAGCCGGCGAGCTGGACACCATGCTCGACAAGGTAGCGGAGTTCTACGAGGAAGAGGTCGACAACCAGGTCGACGCGCTGACGTCGCTGCTGGAGCCCTTCATCCTGGTGGTACTGGGGACGATGGTGGGTGGGCTGGTCGTCTCCATGTATCTGCCCATTTTCCAGATGGGCTCGGCTATCTGATCATTCAGGGCTACGCGCTTCTGCCGCGTTGTTGCCCGTCACCTCGCAATCCTCACGGACAACCACGTCCGCTCCGGTTCCTCGGCGGCGAGCGCCTAACGGCAAAAGCGCTCGCCGATGAATCGCAAAGTTAGGGCGGCAGTAAGCTGACCTCCATTTGCGTTACCCTAGAGCCGTTTGTTTTTCGATACCCGTGGAGTTTCCATTGTCAGATCTTCCTCCTTTGCTTACCTGGCCGTTGGCGTTCGTGTTCGGCGCGGTGCTGGGCAGCTTCCTGAACGTGGTCATCGTGCGCCTGCCGGTCATGCTGATGCGGCGCTGGCGTGCGGAAGCGCTGGAGGCACTGGAGCAACCCGCGGAGACCAGCCCGCGCTACAATCTGGCGACGCCAAGATCGCACTGCCCCGGCTGCGGACGTTTCATTGCCTGGCACGACAATCTGCCGCTGATCGGCTGGCTCAAGCGCCGGGGGCGCTGCGCGGCGTGCGGCACGTCGATCAGCGCGCAGTATCCGCTGGTCGAACTGGCCTCGGCGATGCTGGCGATGACGGCCATCGGGATACACGGGATCAGTTGGCAGAGCCTGTGGCTGGTCGGCGCCTGTCTGACGCTGCTGGCCGGAGCGGTCATCGACTGGCGCACTCAACTGCTGCCGGATGCGCTGACCCTGCCGCTGCTCTGGGCTGGCCTGCTCTATCAATGGCTGTTCGCGCCATGGATGCTGGAGAGCGCCGTGCTGGGCGCCATTGCCGGCTATCTCTCGCTGTGGTCGGTCTACTGGCTGTTCAAGCTGACCACCGGCAAGGAGGGCATGGGCCATGGCGACTTCAAGCTGATGGCCGCCCTCGGTGCCTGGCTCGGCTGGCAAAGCCTGCCGCTGCTGCTGCTGCTCTCGGCTGGAGTCGGCGCGGTCACCGGCACGATATTGATCGCCACGCAGCGACAAGAGCGGAACCAGGCAATGCCCTTCGGCCCCTATATCGCGCTCGCCGGGTGGATCGTGTTGCTGGTCGGCGAGCCGCTGCTGGCGGCCTACCGCAACCTGTTGCTGGGAAGCTGGGGGTGACCATGACAGTCAACGCGCAGAAGACCATGGTGGTGGGGCTCACCGGCGGAATCGGCTCCGGCAAGAGTGCCGTCGCCGACGCCTTCGGCGCCCTGGGCATCGGCTGGATAGACGCTGACCACGTCGCCCGCGAGGTCGTGATGCCAGGCGAGCCCGCGCTGGCGGCCATCATCGAGCGCTACGGCGACACCATCCTTCAGCCGGATGGAACCCTCGACCGCCGCGCGCTGCGAACCCGCATCTTCGACGATGCGGCCGAACGCCGCTGGTTGGAGGGAGAGACTCACCCGCGTATCCGTCAACGGCTGCTGACCCACCTGGCGCGGTTGCGCGCGGTCGGCGCGCCCTACTGCCTGCTGGTGTCGCCGCTATTGATCGAATCGAGCCAGCACGAACTGGTCGACCGGATTCTGGTCGTGGACGTTCCCAGGGAGATTCAGATCGAACGCACCTTGGCGAGGGATGGCGTCGACCGGCGCCAGGTGGAGTCCATTCTGTCCGCACAGAGCTCCCGGGAGCACCGCCTTGCAGCGGCCGACGACGTCATCGACAATGGCAGTACTCGACGACATTTGCTCGATCAGGTCGCTCGACTGGATGCCAGGTACCGTCAGTTGCACGCTCCAGCCGGATGATGGTGCCTCGGCACCCAGGCCTTCGACACGTTAGCCACCGACACGATATCTCCCCATGACTCGATCCAACGATCCAAGCAACGACAACGTCGCCGGCAAGGGGCTGACCGTCCCCTGCCCCCAATGCCAGCAACCGGTGGCCTGGACGACCGACAACGCCTATCGACCATTCTGTTCCAAGCGCTGCAAGCTGATCGACCTGGGCGCCTGGGCGGACGGCTCCCACCGTATTCCGGGCGAACCCCACATGGATGAAACCGAACTCGACGAGCTCATCGATCGGCTCGAACGTGGCGAGTAGCCCGCGCGCGCGTTAGGCGCCGACGCTGGCCACAGGGTCATTCCAGTGGCCGAAAACGAGGACGCCGCACCCAGTGGGTGCGGCGTCCTCGT
>NZ_PZJW01000017.1 GCF_003206615.1 Salinicola acroporae
GCCGGATGCAGGCCGCCAGAGCCAGAACCCAGGATTGACGAGTTGGATCAGCTATTATCCTTACTCGCTTTCTCTCCGAGGAACGTTACATGAGCGATGAAAAATCGGCGGTCATCGAGGCGCTGGCGCCGCAGGGGCGACTGCGCGTGGCGATCAACTACGGCAATACGGTCCTGGCCCAGCGTGGCGAGAACGGTGAGCCTGCCGGGGTCTCGGCGGTACTGGCACGGGCGTTAGCGGACGAGCTCGGGGTGGAAGCGGAATTCGCCACTTTCGACGGCGCCGGTGACGTGTTCGCCGCCATCGACGACGACGCCTGGCGGGTCGGCTTTCTCGCCCGCGACCCGGTGCGAGCCGAGAAGATCCATTTCACCGACCCCTACGTGATCATCGAAGGCACCTACCTGGTGCCGGAGGCGGCGCCGTTTCAGGAGGTCGACGAGCTGGATCGAGGCGATGTCCGCATCGCCGTGGGCAAGGGTGCGGCCTACGACCTCTATCTGACACGGGCGTTGAAGCATGCCAGCCTGGTTCGCGCCGCCACGTCCGCCGCGGCGATCGAGCTGTTCGTCGAACGTCAACTCGACGCCGCCGCCGGCGTGCGCCAGCCGTTGGCGAGCTACGCCGCCGGGCATCCGGGGTATCGTGTCCTGGCAGGGCATTTTACTGCCATCGAGCAGTGCATGGCGGTGACGAAGGCGCAGGCGTCGGACGAGGTCACGCGCTACGTCGAGGATTTCCTCTCCCGCATGAAGCAGAGCGGGCTGGTGAAACGGGCGTTGGCGCAGAGCGGACAGGATGAGACCCAGGCGGCACCGTGAGCCAGAGAGCCGTGTGAGATGGCAAATCGTTGGCCAGAGACGACGACACCGACCCGAGGGTCGGTGTCGTCGTCTGTCATTCGGCCATGAGTCGGCGCTATTTGGCAGCCGCTTCCAGCGCCGCGACCGCCGGGAGCGTCTTGCCTTCGACGTACTCGAGGAAGGCGCCACCACCGGTTGAGATGTAGGAGACCTGGTCGGCGATACCGTACTTGTCGATGGCGGCCAGGGTGTCGCCGCCGCCGGCGATGGAGAAGGCGGGGCTGGCAGCAATCGCTTTCGACAGCACTTCGGTGCCCTTGCCGAACTGGTCGATCTCGAACACTCCGACCGGGCCGTTCCACAGGATGGTGCCGGCGTTTTCCAGCAGGCTGGCGAGGTGCTTGGCGGTCTCCGGCCCGATATCCAGAATCATCTCGTCGTCGCCGACCTGATCCACCGGCTTGACGGTCGCGGTAGCGGATTCGGAGAACTCGGTGGCGACCACCACGTCGGTGGGTAGCGGAATCTCGACCTTGGCCATCAGCTCCTTGGCCTTGTCGATCAGGTCCGCCTCATGGAGCGACTTGCCCACGCCGTAACCGGCCGCGGCGATGAAGGTGTTGGCGATACCACCGCCGACGATCAACTGATCGCACTTCTCCGATAGCGAATAGAGCACGTCGAGTTTGGTCGATACCTTGGACCCGCCGACGATGGCGGCCATCGGGCGCTTGGGCGCGCTGAGCGCCTGCTCCAGAGCGTCGAGTTCGTTGGCCAGCAGCGGGCCGGCGCAGGATTGCGACGCGAACCGGATCACGCCGTGGGTGGAGGCCTGGGCGCGGTGGGCGGTGCCAAAGGCGTCCATCACGTAGATATCGCAGAGGGCGGCATACGCCTTGGCGAGGGCTTCGTCGTCTTTCTTCTCGCCCTTGTTGTAGCGCACGTTCTCGAGCAGCACGACTTCACCGGCGGCGATCTCGACGTTGCCATCGAGGTACTCCTTCTCCAGCCGTACCGGCTTGCCCAGCAGCTCGGAGAGATGTTCCGCCACCGGGGCCAGGGTGAATTCGTCGGCGGGTTCGCCCTCGGTGGGCCGACCCAGGTGACTCATCAGCATCACGCTGGCGCCGGCGTCGAGCGCGGCCCGGATCGTCGGCAGGCAGGCGCGGATGCGGGCATCGCTGGTCACCTTGCCGCCCTTGACCGGGACGTTGAGATCCTCGCGGATCAATACGCGCTTCCCGGAGAGATCCAGTTCAGACATCTTGAGTACGTTCATAAAGTCCTTTCCTTGCGGTGAAGAGACGTGACGGGGTCGGAAGCGGAAGCGGGCAATTCGAGCCAGTGGCGGGCGACATCGAGCATTCTGTTGGCGAAACCCCATTCGTTGTCGAACCAGCACAGCGCCTTCAACAGGCGGCCGCCGGCCACGCGGGTCTGAGTGGCATCCACGATACCCGAGCGGGGATCGTGGTTGAAGTCGACCGAGGCCATCGGCTCGTAGGTCACGCCGAGCAGGCCCAGGTAGCGCTCGCGAGTGGCGGCGGCCAGGCAGGCGTTGACCGCGTCGGCATCGGTGTCGCGCTCGAGCGAGATCGACAGGTCCATGGCCGAGACGTTGATGGTCGGCACGCGGACGTGAAGGCACTCGAAGCGGTCGGCCAGATGCGGCATCAAGCGGCCGATGCCGCGCGCCAGGCCGGAATCGACCGGGATGATGGAGTGCATCGCCGAGCGGGTCAGGCGCAGGTCGCTGTTGTGATAGGCGTCGATCACCGGTTGGTCGTTCATCGCTGAGTGAATGGTGGTGGTGACGCCGTGGGAGACGCCGAAGCTGGCCTCCAGGACGTCTAGGATCGGTATCAGGCAGTTGGTGGTGCATGATGCTGCCGAGACGATTCGCATCCCGGGGGCGATCGTCGCCTGATTGACGCCGTAGACCACCGTGGCGTCGACGTCGGCCTCCGCCGGCTGGGAAAACAGTAGCCGCGACGCTCCGGCCTGCAGGTGGCGTTCGGCGGTGGCGCGATCCTTGAAGCTGCCGGAGCACTCCAGCAACAGGTCGACGCCGAGCTCCTCCCACGGCAGCGTTTCCGGTGCCTCGGCGTTGAGGACACGAATGGATCTGCCGTTGACGATCAGGCAGCCATCGCCCGCCTCGACATGACCGGGAAAGCGGCCGTGGGTGGTGTCGTAGCGGGTCAGGTAGGCGATCGTCTCGAGATCGGAGCGCTCGTTGATGGCGACGATCTCCAGCGGCAGATCGGGGCGCTCGATCAGTGCCCGCAGGACGCTCTGGCCGATACGGCCGTATCCGTTGATGGCGACGCGGTAGGTCATGGGCGAGTCCGATAACCCGAGGTTGGAGGCGAGGTTCGAGGCCGTCCATCTTAGCGCATTCGGGTCGGGCCAGCCGAGTCCGAGCCGGAGGTCAGGCTAAAGCACTGGACGCGAGCGCGCTCGACTCATAATTTGAGATGATCTCTCTCATGCCGGGACGCTTCATTGATAGTCGTTGCCATCGCCGCTGCCGTGGTTCTCGCGCTCTCGTCGCTCTTCGAGGCGACAACGCCGTGATGCGCCGCCTCGAGTCGCTGTCGTTCTATCTTTCCGCCGCCGACTGCCTGGTCGAGGGCGAGGCCAGCGGGGTGGTCCTGACCCGCTCGATGCCCTGCCGGTTATGGGAGGGCCTGCCAGCGCGGGACGAGCCGGGCGGCGAGCCCGTCGCCGGGCGAGCGCTGGTCGTTTCCTGCGGGCCGGGTTCGAGCGACGCGGGCGCGGGACTGCTGGAAGCCATCCATGCCGACCAAGGGCCGGCACTGGTCGTGCTCGACCGTCCCGACGCGGCCTTCGCTCTGGAAGCCATCGCCGCCGAAGAGATACTGTCTCTCTCGCTGCCGCTGGTGGTGCTGGATGACGCCCGCTTCGCCATGGCTCAGGCGGCGCATCTCATCACGCTTTATCGCGGCAGGCGGCTGGTCGTGAGTGGCCCGCGTCTGGCGGGGCTGGCCAGCGTCACCGCCGGCGGCGAACTGGGGCACGAGCCGGCCCCCGTCACCGCGGCCAACGATGGCTTCGCGCTATCGCCGGAGGATCGGCACTATCTCGCTGGCGGCGCCGGCCCGGCCGCCCAGGCCGCGATGCGGGTCGTCTTGCGCATGGCCCGCCTGCGCGGCGCACGGGCCCTGCTCGACGTGGATCGCCTGCATGTCGGCGGCGATATCGATATCGGCCCGGCGGGCCTGGCCCTTGTCGCCCGCCTGGTCGAGTGGGGCGACGGGTTTCGCGTGCCGACGACGATCGAGGCGTCCGGCAAGGCGACGACGCGCTTCGTCGAGGCTTGCCGAGCGCTCGGTGCCATGCCGCTCAGCGACCCGGCGACACCGCGGGCGAGCGCCGAGTTGCCTTGGCCGCTTGCGCTCTGCGTGGCGATCGTCGGCCGGGCGCCGGCACTCTCCACCAACTGAGGTCGTTACGGCATCTCTGCAGCGATGGCGTTGAGTCGTTCCGCCAGGGTCTCCGGCATCTCCATGGGCAGGAGATGTGCGTAGCCGGGAAAGACCTCGAGCTTGCCTTGGGGGAGGTGGGGCATCACCTCGGCGCGCTGGGTGTTCGGTGGCAGCGACGGATCCCTGTCACCGACCAGGACCCAGGCCGGATAGGGCAGCCTGTCGACGCGCTGGCGCCAGTCCTCGGCGTACGTCGTTGTCGGCCAGGCCCGCCATGCCGCAGGATTGGCGTTGATGGCGTCCTCCACCGCCTGCTGGTAGAGCGCCGGGGGGAGAGACACTTCGCTGGCACCGTCGATGAACTGGCGTGCCTGGGCCTCGCTGAAATCGAAGTCGAGCTGGAACCGGTGTTCCTCCTCGTCGATCGACTGTGGCCCGGGTGGAGAGGGCGCGATCAGGACCAAGGCGCGCAGCCAGGCGGGGCGGTCGGCGGCGACGGTCATCGCGATCCGGCCGGAGAACGAGTGGCCGACCAGGATGACGTCGTCGAGGCCGGCGGCGTCGATACACTGCTCGACGTGGCGGGTCATCGAACCCCGCCACGTCGCTGGCGCGGCCGAAGCCCGGCATGTCCAGCGTGATCGCTCGGTACCGCTCGTCGAGAAGCGGCAGGACCGCTTCCCACTCATGATGGGAACTGCCGAAGAAGTGCATGAGCACCAGCGTCGGGCTTCCCTGACCGCTGTCACTGGCTATCGTCATCGGGTCTCTCCTGTCGAGGCCTTGCCGTTGTCGGGCTTTCCTTGCCGCAACCGTCGCAGCAGGCGACGGCCTGATAACAGCGTAGCGGGATGTGCGTCGCTGTCAGGCATCGATTGGGGGCACGAAGCGATGCTCAGGCGAACAGATGCCAGACGAGAGGAAGCACGATGGCGGTGAAGGCACCCGTCAGGCTCATGCCCAGCGAAGCGAATGCCCCGGCGACGCTGCTGATCTCGAACGCGCGTACCGTGCCCAGGGCGTGCCCGTTGATGCCCAGGGCCAGGCCGATCAGGCGGGGGTCGCGAATGCGCAGTGCCCGGCTTAGCCACTCCACGCCGAAAATGGCGGTGACGCCGGTCGTCAGCAGCGCCCCCATCAGCAGCGCCCGGGAGCCACCGAGCTCTTCGGCCAGCCCGAGTGCGATGGGCGAGGTCACCGACTTGGGCGCCAGCGAGGCGAGCACCTCTGCCGGGGCGCCCATGGCGGCGGCGATGATCACGGCATAGCAGGCCGCCAGGGTCGCCGACAGCGGTAGCGTCAGCATAATGGGCTTCCACAGTGCGCGAATCTGCGGCAGTTGCTGGTAGAGCGGCACCGCCAGCGCGACGGTGGCCGGGCCCAGCAGCAGCATGAGCCAGCCGGCGCCGCGGTTGTAGTCGTCGATGCCGATGGGCAGCAACGCGATGACTGCGGCGATCAGGAGCGCCGCGATCAGCATTGGTGGGCACCAGGTGGGCCGATGCATCAGCTTGAACAGGCGGATACCGAAGAAATAGGCGCCGAGCGTGAGCGCGATGGCGGCGACCGGGGAGTCGAACCACTGCTGTGGCAGCTGCGAAAGGCGCTCGAGCCACTCATTCATCGCCGGGGTTCCCTGGGGTGTCGCTCGTGGGCAGATAGCGCCGCATCAGCAGCAGGCTCGACAGCACGCTCAGCAGCGTGCCCGCGATCAGCGCGGTCACGATGGCGATCCACTGGTCCGCGAATTGGCCGGCGACGAAAAAGATCTCGACGACACCGGGCATGATCAGCAGCGCCAGCATCGCGATCAGCGGTTGGCTGACGTGGACGACATCCGGGTTCATACCGCCCCGGTAGCCGAAAAAGATGGTCAACAACAGCATACCGATGACGCCGCTGGGCATAGGGAGGTGGAACAGTTCTACCGTGGCCTGTCCCAGGAGCAGAAAGACCAGCAGCCACAAAAAGCCGCGAAGAACGGACATCCTGACAATCTCGCATTGCGTGAGGGACGAGCATCATAGCAAATGCCTGGCGTCGTCCCGCCGACCATGACCCGCCGGTCTGACCTCGGCCAGCGCTCAAGACTTTCCCATGACGATTTTCAGCCGTCGCCGGGATACGAAACGTGACAATCTGGAGCAGCCCCGTCAGGGCGTCCGATCGAGCAGACAGGCGATGCAGAAACGGTGCATGGGCGTGAACTGCGGCGCATAGTCGCTTATTCTTGGCGGTGATCTCTGGAAGCGCGGACAATTTTGCGGTGTTTCCTTAGCGGGTGTTCACAAATTCGGCGAGCGAAGGCAAGACCTGGCAGGGTCGGCGCAGACGGAGCGGGCAGGCATATTCGGCTACCCGAGGGTAAATGCTCCTTTTGAAGCCGATTTCAACGCCGTATTGTCGCGTGCAGCCATTGTTTGAAAACGCTCTCAACGGCTAGTCGATGATCGCCGAGGTTAGAGAGGGGAGTTGGCGCCACGGGCAGCGGGTCGAGACCATGCCACGCAGCCATTATCGGTTAGCCATCTTTGGTAGACAGGGAAGCGGCCCAAGTCGAGATTTCCCGGATGATCCATCTTGAGGACAGAGGAAAAGCAACATGACCGATATTGCCAAGCTGCTGGGCAAGGAAGCAGACAGCCTACTCAGCTATACCTGCACGGGCTTCAAGAAAGAAGACCTGTATCTGCCGGGCCCCGACTTCGTCGATCGCGTCTTCTCCGACACCGATCGCAGCCCGCACGTGATGCGTAACCTGCAGACGCTGTTCAATACCGGTCGCCTGGGCGGTACCGGTTACCTCAGCATCCTGCCGGTCGACCAGGGCATCGAGCACTCGGCCGGTGCGTCGTTTGCCCCCAACCCGATGTACTTCGATCCCAAGAACATCGTCGAGCTTGCCCTGCAGGGCGGCTGCAACTGTGTCTGCTCGACGCTGGGGGTACTCTCTTCGGTGGCGCGACGCTATGCGCACAAGATTCCGATGATGCTCAAGCTCAACCATAACGAGAGCCTGACCCTGCCGGCGATGTACGAACAGACCATGTTCGCGCAGATCGAGCAGGCCCACGACATGGGCTGTATCGCGGTTGGCGCTACCATCTACTTCGGTTCCGAGGACAGCCGCCGCCAGATCCAGGAAGTCAGCGAAGCCTTCGAACGCGCCCACGAGCTGGGCATGGTCACGGTGCTGTGGTCCTACCTGCGCAATCCCGAGTTCAAGAAAGACGGGACCGATTACCACGTCTCCTCCGACCTCACCAGCCAGGCCGTGCATCTGGCGGCGACCATCAAGGCCGACATCGTCAAGCAGAAGCTGCCCGAGAACAACGGCGGCTATAAGGCGATCGGCTTCGGCCATACCCACGACAAGGTCTACAGCGAGCTGACCAGCGACCACCCGATCGATCTGGCCCGCTACCAGGTGGCCAACTCGTTCATGGGCCGCGCCGGACTGATCAACTCCGGCGGTGGCTCCAAGGGGCACTCTGACCTGGGCGAAGCGGTGCGCACGGCGGTCATCAACAAGCGTGCCGGCGGCATGGGCCTGATCTCGGGGCGCAAGGCGTTCCAGAAGCCGCTGAACGAGGGTATCGAACTGCTCAACGCGGTTCAGGATGTCTATCTTTCCAAGGATGTCACCGTCGCCTGATCCCGGGTCGAGGGTCGATGCTAGACGCAAGACGCCATGGAATTTCCGAAGCCCGGCCATCGCCGGGCTTTTTTTTGCCTCGATTTCAGGGAGTTGCATCGGCCTACGGCTTACGACCTTGGTCTAGGGACTTAAGTTGAATTGTCTGACAAAGTCTCCTTCATTACCGTGCAAGACGTGTTTGATGATAACGCTATCATTTTGTCCCCGCCGGGATATGGCGTCGCGAGTCGCGCCACTCGAGTGGGCAACGGTATGAGGGAGACGTGTCATGAAAGCGATTTGGGGAAAGACCTGTCTGGCAATGCTGACTAGCGCCGCCATCGGTGTATCGGCCTCTGCTCAGGCGCAGGATGAATGTCCGCTACCGAGCAATTTGCGCGTCGTCATCGGCTCGACGTCTACCGGCGGTGATACCTACCAGGCATCCAGTATCATCGTCGACCAACTGGCCGAGAAGCTCGACATCAATGCCAAGGTCGACGCCGTGGGCGTGATGGGCGCCTTCCGAGCTCTCGAGCGCGACCGCCGCGGCAACACCATCATGGTGTTCCATGATGGCAGCTATCTCGGCAACCTCTACGGTGTGAACGGTTATCCCGACATCTTCGAGAACTACAAGGTCGGCCCGACGTTTGCCATCAACCCGGGTAACGCCTATCTGGTGCCGAAGGATTCCCCGTACCAGTCGATGGACGACATCATCGAAGCAGCCGGTAACGACAAGAAGATTCGTGTTGCCATCCAGCCGGGCGGCGTATCCGAACTCGGTTTCTCCGCACTCAAGAACGCCGTTCGTCTCAAGCACCCGGGCAAGGAAAGCAACATCGTTGCGGTCAACACTGGCTCTCAGGCCGACAAGAATCAGCTGCTGTTCGATGGCGCGGTAGATGTCATCAACGGCTCGGTTCAGGCCAACGAGCAATATACCAATCTGCCGGAAGACGACCAGAAAGCCATGCGCTTCGTCTGGCTCACTTCGCCCGAGGAAACCATCGCCCAGACCAATGAAGAGGGCATGGGCAAAACGACGCGCGAGCAGCTCATGCAGTATGCCGACGTCGACATTCCCATGAGTGCGGACTCCGACGAGAGCTTCACCTTCGATAAGGAGTTCTTCTTCCTCTACAACAAGGACATGGATCAGGCGGCGGTCGACTGCATCGACAACGCCCTGGCCGACGTCTTCGAAGAGGACGAAGTGAACGAGCAGCTGAAACGCACGTTCCTGGTGCCGGACTTCAAGCCATCGACTGAGGCTTCGGAGTGGATCCAGCAGAAGAACGAAAAATACGAAACCATCATCGACAACCTCAAGGGTTGATCCTGCGGCGTGCCGGCCGGCGATTGCCGGCCGGCACGGTTCGTTTCCAACCAAGATACTGCCGGCGACGATCCGGCGCAGGAGCCGCTTTCCATGGAAAGCCAATGGCTATCGCTGTTCGATGTGACGATCGACTTCGACCAATCGCATCTCTTTTTCCCTCGAATCGTCACCTGGATTCTGGTGATTCTGCTGGGACTGATTTTGGTAACCCGCTATCGCTTGCTGGTGCCGGGCTTGAAACATGCCGGGCGCGTGCTGGCCGGTCGAGAGGGCGAGTTCGACCGTAAGCGATTCTTTGGCACGCTGGTACTGACGACTCTCTATTTCTACATGATGGGCGTGTTGAGCGACGTCTTTCCCAATACGGGCTACAGCTTCTTGATCTGCTCCATCGTTTTCGTGTTCTCGTTATCGATGTTGTACGTGGGCCAGTTGTCGCGGCGGCTGGTGGTGATCATCGTCTTGAATGCACTGATCGCACCCGCGATTGCGTGGTACGTGCTCGCGCAACTGTTTCGCATCACGCTGCCCTGATCTCATCATCCTGACTGCCGGAGACTCGCGTCATGGATATCCTGTCTCACCTAACACCGATGTTCTTCGGGCTCATCGCCGCGGGGACATTGATCGGCATCATTTTCGGTGCCATTCCCGGCATGACCGCGACCATGGCCGTCGCTGTCTGCCTGCCATTGACCTATGCCTTCGGTCTCGAAAACGGTGTCGCACTACTGCTTGGTCTCTATGTCGGGGGTATTTCCGGCGGGATGGTTCCGGCGGTACTGCTCAATATTCCGGGTACGCCCTCATCGATCTGCACGACGTTCGATGGCTATCCCATGGCTCAAAAGGGTGAAGGCGAGCGCGCGCTCAAGACTGGTATCGTCGCCTCGATCTTCGGTGGCCTGTTCAGTGCCGCCGTACTGTTCTTCTTCGCGCCGGTGCTGGCGGATTTCGCGATCAAGTTCTCCAACGTCGAGAAATTCCTGATCATTCTGCTGGCGCTGACCGTCATCGCTTCGCTCTGTTCGAACTTGCTGATGGGGATCTTCAGCGGCGTGCTGGGCGTATGGCTGAGCCTGATCGGTACCTATTCGATCATGGAGGGCGGTAACGGCGAGCCTCGGCTGATGTTCGACTTCATGGAGTATTACCTGATCGACGGCTTCTCGCTGCTGCCGGTACTGATCGGCATTTTCGGTCTCACTACGGTGCTGCTCGATGCCGAGACCGGGTTCAAGGGCGATAGTGAACGCGGACGGATCTCACTGAAGGGTGGCAAAAAATTCTCTTTCGGCGTCTTCAAGGGCCAGTTGACCAATCTGATTCGCTCTTCGGGGATCGGCACCTTCGTCGGCATGCTGCCGGGTGTTGGCGGCAGTGCGGCGTCGGTATTGGCGTACAGTCAGGAGAAGAATTTCTCCCGCGACTCCTCGCAAATGGGCAAGGGCGCACCGCAGGGCATCGTTTCCTCGGAGTCCTCCAACAACGCGCTGACCGGCGGCGCGCTGGTGCCGCTGCTGTCGTTGGGGATTCCGGGTGACTCCACTACCGCGATCCTGATCGGGGCATTCACGCTGCAGGGCATCCAGGTCGGCCCGCTGTTCATCGGCAATAACATGGATACCTGGTATCTGATCATCATCGCGCTGATCATCGCCAACGTCCTGATGTTCGGCATCATGTACTTCGCGATCCGGCATATCGCCAAGGTGATCGAAGTGCCGAAGTACATCTTGTATCCGCTGATCATCATGATGTGCGTGGTCGGTGCCTACGCGATCAATTACGGGATCATGTTCGACGTGTGGACGCTGTTGCTCTTCGGTATCTTCGGCTGGGTCGCGCACAAGATCGGGCTGGAAACCGTGCCACTGATCATCGGCTTCATTCTCGGCAAGTCGGCCGAGGTCTATTTCGTCAAGAGTCTCGAATCCTACGGCAACTATTCGATCTTCTTCACCAAGAGTCCGATCGCTGTGATCCTGTGGGTCTTGATCGCGGTCTCGCTGGCCTTCGCGATTTATCTCAACATCCGCAACCGGCGTCAGGCCGCTGTCGAGAGCTGATCCGATCGACAGAAGTCAGGGCTCGACTAGCCTGAACGTAAAAGCCCACGCCATCGAGGATGGCATGGGCTTTTTCTATGACACCAGTCTGCAACTCGCTGGCGAACACTCAGTCGGCGGTAAGCTTGCGCACCTGATTGAGGTTTTCCATCGTTGTCAGGCACGCCTCGGCGGCCTCGCGTCCCTTGGTGAGGAAATGCTGCTGGAAGAATGCCAGATGGGCCTCGTGCTCATGGAAGTGGTGCGGTGTCAGCACCGCGGAGAGCACCGGCACTTCCTGTTCGACCTGCAGAGACATCAGTGCGTCGATCACTGCGGAAGAGACGAAGTCATGGCGATAGATGCCACCGTCGACGACGAAGCCGGAGGCGACGATCGCGGCGTAGCGGCCGCTCTTGGCCAGCAGCTTGGCCTGCAGCGGAATCTCGAAAACTCCGGGGACGGTGAAGGTATCGACTTGCTCGGTGGCAAAGCCGCGCTCGGCGACCGCTTCGAGGAAGGCAGCGTGGCAGTTGCCGACGATATCGCCGTGCCAGTCGGCACGAATGAAGGCGATGCGTTGCGACAGCGTCTGAGGCGAGAGCTGCGGCGGATAGGGCTGATTCATGGTCATTTCCTGTTGATCGGTGACCGAAGTCACGTTAACCAGAATCAGGGCTTCGGATCCGCTTGGGAGTCACGGGAGGCGGCTGGCGTGGGCGCGAACGGTGAACATCGCCGATCGCCGCGCGGCTGACCGAATCGTCGTTGCAAGGGAGCCGTTCTCTTTCATCCGGACTATCACCGTCGGCTTCGGAGTTGCACCGAATCTGCTGACCTCGACGCGGCGACACTGGTAAGACGACTGCGCCGACGAATCGCTGCGTTGCGCGGTGCTCGAGAATTTGGCTAACAGCCCGTTATGCCTCGTCCTCTGCGCGCCGTGCGCCTTGCGCTTCAACGGCTCGTCTGTCTTTCCAGCGCCCCCGATAATCGGCGAGCGCTCGCGGGCTGAGAGGCTGGCGCTCGTTTCACGCCGCATCATTACCGCCGGTGGGGACTTGCACCCCGCCCTGAGAACCGATCGCGGCGAACCGCAATCCGCCGATAGTCTACGCCGATCCCGGCGCGCAAGAAAGTCGAACGCGGTGGACCCTGTGGTATCGTGAGCCGGTCGAAGCGGCCGGCTGGGCGAGGGTGGGACGCCGCCCACCTCGAGCCGTTCAAGACCGATCTTCTCAACACTCGATCTTCAAACTATGGAAGCGTGCATGAACGAGCGCAACGAGAACGCCGATATCGCTCTGATGACGGAAATCGCCACCCTCTACTACACCGAGGGGGAGACCCAGGAGGTCATCGCCAATCGGCTGGGGATCTCGCGGGTCAAGGCGGGGCGCCTGCTCAAGCGCGCGCAGGCGGAAGGCATCGTCGACGTTCGTGTGCGCCAGCATCCCGCCGTCAGTGCGGAGATCGAGCAGGCGCTGAAGCGGCGCTTCGGGGTCAAGCGCGCGCTGATCGCGCTCGATCACGCCGATGCCGACGTTCAGCGCGCCAATGTGGCCAGTCTGGTGGCCGATCATCTCTCGCGACAGTTGAGCGAGGGGGCGATCGTCGCCGTCGGCATGGGGCGCAACGTCGGGGCGGTGGCGGACAACGTGTTCGAGCAGGGGCAGCGCCAGTGCTCGTTCGTCTGCGCCATCGGCGGCTCGGTGCGGGCGGGGGAGTACATGAACCCGGACCATATCTGCCGCCGACTGGCGATCAAGTTCGGCGGCGACAGCGAGACGCTCTACGCGCCAGCGCTGGTGCAGAACCTCGAACTGCGCGACGCCATGTACGAGAACCCGACCATTCGCCAGACCCTGGACCGCGCCCGGCGCGCCGATCTCGCTCTGATCGGCATCGGCGATCTCAGCGAGAACAGCAACATGGTGCGGATGGGCTGGTTCACCCCCCAGGAAACCGCCGAGGCACGGCTCTCCGGCACGGTCGGCGACATGATGGGCTAC
Source organism: Salinicola acroporae (assembly GCF_003206615.1). Lineage (GTDB taxonomy): Bacteria > Pseudomonadota > Gammaproteobacteria > Pseudomonadales > Halomonadaceae > Salinicola > Salinicola acroporae. The sequence goes on from NZ_PZJW01000017.1 coordinate 13,295, forward strand.
GACTTCATCGACATCTACGGCCGTCCGTCGATGACACCAATGCAGGGTCGCGTCATCGGCCTGACCATTACCGATCTGGCCCGGATCCCCGATGTGATCGCCATCGCCGCCGAGAACACCAAGGCGGCCGGTATCCTCGGCGCGCTGCGCACCGGAGTGATCGATACTCTCGCCACCAGTGTCACCAACGCCCATACCATTCTGCGCCTGGACGAGGCGACGCGGGTCGACGACAAGTCCGATTGAGCATTGGCAGGGACCGGCGTGTCCCTCGCCGCCCGGGCCGCCACGTCGCGAACCCACCAACGAAAAACGCCCGGCCAACAGGCCGGGCGTTAGGTTTGATGCTGTCGGGCGTGAATCAGCCCAGCAGCTTCTCGGCGCGGGCGACGACCTTGTCGACGGTGAAACCGAAGTGCTTGAACAGATCGCCGGCCTTGGCGGACTCGCCATAGGTAGTCATGCCGATGACGTCGCCGTCGAGGCCCACGTACTTGTACCAGGTCGACGGGATGGCGGCCTCGACCGCCAGACGCTTGCGCACGTCGCCCGGCAGCACCGACTCGCGATAGCTCTCGTCCTGCTCGTCGAAGGCGCTGGTGCAGGGCATGGAGACCACGCGGACCTTCTTGCCCTTGCCCTCGAGTTCGATGGCAGCGTCCATCGCCAGGCCCACTTCGGAACCGGTGGCGATCAGGATCAGCTCCGGCTTGCCGCCCTCGGCTTCCTTGAGCACGTAGCCGCCGCGACGAATCTGCTTGAGCTGCTCGTCGTCGCGCGGCTGGGCCGGTAGATCCTGGCGCGAGAAGATCAACGCCGTGGGGCCTTTCTCCCGCTTCAGGCCCTCGACCCAGGCTGCCGTCGTCTCGGTGGCGTCACACGGGCGCCACGTCGCCAGACCGGGCAGATTGCGCAGGTCGGCCAGTTGCTCGATCGGCTGGTGGGTCGGGCCATCTTCGCCGAGACCGATGGAGTCGTGAGTGAAGACGTGAATGATGCGGGTATGCGACAGCGCCGACATGCGCACGGCGTTGTGCATGTACTCCATGAATACCAGGAAGGTCGCGTCGTAGGGAATGAAGCCGCCGTGGGTGGCGATGCCGTTGGCGATCGCGCCCATGCCGAACTCGCGCACGCCGTAGTGCAGGTAGCCGCCGTCGAAGTCTTCCTTGCTGATCGCCTTGGCGCCTTTCCACAGGGTCAGGTTGGAGGGGGCGAGGTCGGCGCTGCCGCCGAACAGCTCGGGCAGGTCCGGTCCCAGCTCGTTGAGGACGCCCAGCGAGGCCTTGCGCGAGGCGGTGGTCTCGGATTTCTCCTGCGCTGTCTTGATCAGGGCATCGCCGTCGAAGTTGGCCGGCAGTTCGCCGTTGTAGCGACGTTTCAGCTCCTTGGCCAGTTCCGGGTAGGCTTTCTCGTAAGCCGCCAGCTTGGCGTCGTACTCGGCTTCGCGTTTCTGGCCCTGCTCGCGGGCGTCCCACGCCGCGTAGTAGTCGTCGGGAATCTCGAACGCCGGATATTCCCAACCCAGCTCCTTGCGTGCGGCCGCGACTTCGTCTTCGCCCAGGGCGGCACCGTGGCTTTCTTCCTTACCCGCCTTGTTGGGCGAACCGAAGCCGATCACGGTCTTGCAGATGATCAGGGTCGGCTTGTCGGTGACACTCTTGGCTTCCTCGATGGCGGCGTTGATCTGCTCGGCGTCGTGGCCGTCGACGTCGCGCACCACGTGCCAGTCGTAGGCCTCGAAGCGCTTGGCGGTGTCGTCGGTGAACCAGCCCTCGACCTCGCCATCGATGGAGATGCCGTTGTCGTCGTAGAACACGGTCAGGTTGCCCAGACCCAGGGTGCCGGCCAGCGAGCACGCCTCGTGGCTGATCCCTTCCATCAGGCAGCCGTCGCCGGCGAAGACCCAGATGCGGTGATCGACGATCTCGTGGCCGTCACGGTTGAACTGCGCCGCCAGGGTGCGTTCGGCGATGGCCATGCCGATGCCGTTGGCCAGGCCTTGGCCCAGCGGGCCGGTGGTGGTTTCGATACCGGGTGTGTAACCGTGTTCCGGGTGACCGGGGGTCTTCGAACCCAACTGGCGGAAGTTCTCGAGCTCTTTCATCGGCAGGTCGTAACCCGTCAGATGAAGCAGCGAATAGTGCAGCATCGAGCCGTGACCGTTGGAGAGAATGAAACGGTCGCGATCCTCCCAGTCCGGGTTGGCGGGGTTGTGCTTGAGATGGTCGTTCCACAGCACTTCCGCGATATCGGCCATGCCCATCGGCATGCCGGGGTGGCCGGAGTTGGCCTTCTGCACGGCGTCCATGGAAAGCGCGCGGATGGCGTTGGCTAGCTGACGACGAGATGGCATTGGCTTTCGGATCCCCTAGATCGTAAATGGATAATGTCGCGAGACGCGATCTGGCACTCGGTTCGACACGGCAATCAAGTCTAACGTGGCTGTTCAGTTTAGCGCGGATGGTCAATCCGATGCGGAGGATTCGTTCCGCGCGGCTGATCCGTTTGACGCGAGCAGCGAGGCTTCGTTCACGATCGCCTCGAACGCGGCCGGATCGTGGGCAAAACGCCCCAGGAACAGACCATCGACCTTCCCCGCCAGGCGGGTCAACAGGTCGGGCCCGGCGCTGCCACCATAGATCACCCTAGCAGATGGGTGCGTGGAGAGGTGATCGCGCAACCCCTGGCAGACCGCTGCAATGTGTGCCAGTGATGCCGGTTCCGAGGCACCGATCGCCCAGTGCGGTTCATAGGCTACCACCAGCGGCTGCGAGCGCTGCGCCGGCGTCGCCAGCGCCAGCGCCGAGTCGACCTGATGCCGGCATTCGTCAATGGCATTGCGCGGCTCGCCACGATCGGCTTCACCGATGCAGAGCACCGGTATCAGCCCCTGCGCCAGGGCGATCCGTGTCTTGGTGGCGACGACAGCGTCATCTTCTGCGAACAGGCGCCGACGTTCGGCATGGCCGATCTCGACATAACGACAGCCCATCTCGGCCAGCATGGCCCCGCTCACCTCGCCAGTATAAGCGCCGGGTGGTGCCTGATACAGGTTCTGGCCACCCACGCCGACTGGGGTGTTGGCGAAGCAGTCGAGCACCGGGGCGAGCGCCGGGAAGCTGGGCAGCACGAACAGCGACACCCGGCCGTCGACGACGGCCGGGTGGTGGGCGAGAAGGGTGGCGATCCGGTGACACCACTCCAGGGTCTGGGCATAGCCGAAGTACATCTTGAAGCTGATGCCCAGGGTGATCGGGGCTTGAGCCATGGCGTCCTCGCGGTTGTTTAGCCTCGGGCCATCGAGACCGGGGTCACCGATCGATGACGGGTTGAATGGCGGCGACGATCAGGGAGAGCGAGACCGCACCGGGATCCGGCGTGCCGAGGCTCTTCTCGGCCAGCGGGCGGGCGCGCCCCATCTTCGGCCGGAGCTCGGAGGTGGCTGTCGCCGCCGCTTCGCAGGCCTCGACGGCCTTGCGCCATGCCGTCGCCAGATCGTCGCCGGCATCCACGGCCTGTTCGAGCGCCTCGCTGAACGGCGCCAGTGCATCCACCAGCGTCTTGTCGCCCAGCTTGGCCTTGCCGAACGCCATCACGTCATTCTTGGCCTTGGTGATGCCTTCGGCATAGTGCGCCGGTGTCGGTGCGTCGTCGTCGCCGAGCGTCACGCTGAGGGCATTGAGCATCACGCCCCAGATCGCGCCGGAGGTACCGCCGGCGCGATCCGACCACGCCTCGGCGGCCATGCGCAGCAGCGTACCGGCGCCGGCACTGCGGCTCACCGCGTCTTCCGCGGCCAGTTCCGCGGCAACCACCCCGCGCTGCATGCCGATGCCATGATCGCCATCCCCGGCAATGGCATCGAGTCGCCCCAGCTCCTCCACCTTCTCGTCGATGATCTTGCGCGTCGCGCTCAAGCCTTGATAAAGGCAGCGCGCGGCGGCGATCGACGCTTCGCTGGCGGGTGGAATGGCATCGGCATCCGGAATGTCCAGTTCGGAGGCGTCGATCGGCGGGGCGGCCTCGAGACTGCCCTTGCGATAGGCCGGCGCATCGGCCGGCGCCTTCCACAACCGTTCCAGCTCGTCGTCGAGCCAGAACAGCGTCAACGAGGCGCCCGCCATGTCGAGGCTGGTGACCAGTTCTCCCACTTCCGGCTCGACGATCTCCAGGCCGGCCTCCGTCAGCAACTGGTTGACCCGCCGATAGACCACGAACAGCTCTTCGTACTTGATCGAGCCCAGGCCGTTGAGCAGCACCGAGGCCTTGGCCCCCTCGACACCGCCGACCCCGTCCGGGATCTCCTCCATCAGGTGAGAGACGAGCAGCTCGGCGAGAGCGTCGGCGCTGGGAACATCCTGCTCGCTGATTCCCGGTTCGCCGTGGATGCCCAGGCCCACCGCCATCTTGCCAGCGGGAACATGGAACAGCGCATCCTTCGCACCCGGCAGCGTGCAGCCGTCGAACGCCACGCCCATGGAGCGGGTACGCAGGTTGGCCGCGCGGGAGACGCGTACGACCTCCTCCAGCGAATAGCCGGCCTCGGCCGCTGCCGCTGCGATCTTGAAGACGGTCAGGTCGCCGGCGATGCCGCGACGCTTGTGCAGCTCGTCCTGACCGGCACTGGAGACATCGTCGATGACCGCGACGATCTCGCAGGGGATGCCCTCGCGGATCAGGCGCTCCCGGGCCTGGCCGAAATGCAGCACGTCGCCGGCGTAGTTGCCGAAGCTGAGCAGCACGCCGGCGCCATTGTTGGCGGCCTTGCAGACGTTGTAGACCTGCTGCGCCGAGGGCGAGGCAAACAGATTGCCCATCACCGCGCCATGAGCCAGACCCTGGCCGACCAGCCCCGCGAAGGCGGGATAGTGGCCGGAGCCACCGCCGATGACGACGGCGACGGTACCCGGTTCGCTGCGCGTGCTGCGGATGACCCCGCCGGGTACCTGGCAAACCCGCTGCGCATGCGCGGCGACGAACCCCTCGGTCGCTTCGTCGACGAAATTCACAGGATCGTTGTAAAGACGTGTCATGGCCGACGCTCCCGGCTATTGAGGTGAGTGCCAGGCCATGGACGATCGCTGTCCGGATCTGGCCTGCTGAAAATATGATCTATTGCTGCGCATTTGGTTGTCTGTGGCGCTTGAGACCATCATAGCGACCGAAAAGGACGCGGATATGCGACTTTGGTGGTGATATCGCTCCATTCTGTCGCGTTGTTCGACCGGGCTTCTCGCGGCTTGTCAGCGGCTTTGGCGCCGATCCTTGGGGAATTGGCGCCGTTTGGCACACGACTTTTTGGTCATATGAGGTTTTCTTGTTCATATGAACAATGTGTGGCTATGATGACGCCGTCGATGTTCGACGCCATTGAGAGCATGGGAGGTGAGTGATGGCAAAGCAGTGGCGAGTGGCGCTGGGGTGTGACGAGGCGGCGTATGAGATGAAGCAGGCGATGATCGAGCATGTCCGGGCGCTGGGGCACGAAGTCGAGGACTTCGGCACGCACGAGGCGAAGCCGGTGCTCTATCCGGACATCGCGATCGAGGTCGCGGAGGCGATTGCCGAGGGGCGCTACGATCGCGGCGTCCTGATGTGCGGCACCGGCATTGGCGTGGCGATTTCCGCCAACAAGGTGGCCGGCATTCGCGCCGCCCAGGCTCACGATACCTACTCCGCCGAGCGCGCTCGAAAGAGCAATGATGCCCAGATCGTCACCATGGGGGCGCGCGTCATCGGTATCGAGTTGGCCAAGACGATCGTCGAGAGCTTCCTGGGCAACGAATATGAGCCCGGCGGCCGTTCGCAGCCCAAGGTGGACCGGATCGAGGCTTACGAGCGCGAGCATCGCTGAGCCGGGTGGACGTCTCGGCAATCCGCCGGATATTTCCAGCGGGACGTCTGGACGATCGGCGGTCCGGGCATGCCGCGAGAGGTAAACGGTGTTACAGGGTGATCATATGATCGCCCAGGAATGACTGTCCGAGTTTTCCTCGGGCTGAAGCAGTTCTTGTCTAAAATTCAATAAGATAATGAAAGTGAAGTATAAAAAAGATGGCTTTTAATCGTAGCCACTAAAGTCTGCCTTGTTCATTTTGCAAGCCAAGCGGTAAATGATGCTAAGAAAATGCGTTCATATGAACTTGGTTCATCTCATATGAATGATGGTTTGGATCATTGCGGAGGGTTCTTCATGAAAATCGTCAAGGCGAGTGTGGTACTGGCGCTCGGCATTCTGGCATCCGCGGGAGTGGCTTCATCGGCCCTCGCCGCCGATGGTCCGGGGACCGAGAAGCACGACAGCTATCGTTTCGTGGTGGTGCCGAAGGTGGTTCACCCCTGGTTCGACAAGGTCAACCAGGGCGCGCAGCAGGCTGCTGCTGCCATCAAGGCGCAGACCGGGTCCGACGTGGAGATCCAGTACTCGGCTCCCCAGAGTGCCAACGTCGCCCAGCAGAACGAGATCATCGAGCGTGCCATCTCGACGCGCCCCGACGGAATCATCGTCGATCTTCTCGATCCCAGTGGCAACCGCACCGTGCTGCAGGAGGCCCAGGAGCAGGGGATTCCGATCACCCTGTTCGATTCGATCAATCCCGAGGGAATGAACTTGACCACCGTCGGCAGCGATTTCTGCGAGCAGGCCGAGATGGCGGCCAATCGCCTGATCGAGCTACTGGACGGGCAGGGCAAGGTGGCAATCATGATGGGCGTGCCCACGGCTCCCAATCATGCCGAGCGGGCACGCTGCGCGCAGGCCGTGTTTGACGAACACGAGGGTATCGATGTCGTCGCGACCGGCGTCGACAACGATGACATCAATACCGCGCAGCAGCAGGCCTCCGCGATCATGCAGGCCAATCCCGACCTCGATGGCTGGGTGGCATCGGACGCCGCCGGGCCGGTCGGTATCGGCCAGGCGATCAAGGAGGCCGACAAGGTCGGCAAGGTCCAGCTGGTCGGGCTCGATGACCTCAGTCAGATGCTGGTGTTGATCAAGGAGGGAGTGGCGGATTCGTCATCGGCTTCGCGCCCGACCATGCAGGGCTACTGGTCGGTGATCAACATGTGGCAACTGGCTACCGGGGCGATCACCCCCAATCACATCGATACCGGCAACGTCATGATCACGCCCGATAACGTCGACTCCTTCGTGGAGTGAGGCCTAAAGCGCCCCCGCCGGCAGCGATGTCTCGGCGGGGGCGGTTGCGGTGATTCAATGCGAGAGTCCACGGGAGACGACGATGGCTTACTTGCACGTCGATCATGTCAGCAAGCGTTTTCCGGGCGTCAAGGCGCTGGATGACATCGTGCTCGAGATCGAGATGGGCCGGGTGCACACGCTGGCAGGGGAAAATGGCGCGGGGAAGTCGACGCTGGTCAAGATCTTGACCGGCACCGAGAAGCCATCCCGGGGGCGCGTGATGATCGATGGTCAGGACGCGTCGAGTCACGATCACCTGCACAAGACCATTGCCTACGTCCCCCAGGAGATCAACCTGTTCGGCAACATGACCGTGGCCGAGAATCTTTTCATGCCGTTCTCGCGCTCTCGGCGCGGGGGCTGGTTGTTCAAGCGTCGCGAGCTGGAGCGTGCGGCGCAGACCTGGCTCGATCGATTCAAGATCGCGGCCAGCCCTGGCGACAAGGTGCGCCACATCTCGATCTCCGATCAGCAGTTACTGCAGATCGCGCGGGCCTGTACCAACGAATCGATGAAGATCCTGATCCTCGATGAGCCGACCTCTTCGCTGACGGAGACCGAGGTCGAGCGCGTCTTCCGTGTGGTGCGGGATGTGGTGGCCTCGGGCTGCGGTGTCGTCTTCATTTCGCACAAGTTCGACGAGATGTTCGCCATCAGCGACACCATTAGCGTGCTGCGCAACGGTCGCAAGATCGAGACGCGGCCGGCGTCGCAGCTGGACGACCGCCAACTGGTCTCGCTGATGTCGGGGCAGGAGGTCAAGACGGACAGCCGGCTGCAGCCGGAGGGCGGAAGCGGGGAGGTGATGCTGCAGGTCGAGGGGCTCTGCGGGAAAAGATTCGAGGATGTCTCGTTCGCCTTGCGGCGCGGGGAGATCCTGGGGTTCGCCGGCCTGGTCGGGGCTGGCCGCTCCGAGGTGATGCAGACGCTGTTCGGCTTTCTGCCGGCCCGGTCCGGGACGGTCCAGTTGGAGGGGGCGCCGTGGCGGCTGGGGGATACGCACTACTCCATTCGCCACGGTCTCTTCTATCTCTCCGAAGAGCGCAAGTATCACGGCATCTTTCCCGGCCAGAGCGTGCGCCGCAATATCGGCATGGCATTGCTGAGCACCACGGCCCGACACGGGGTGATCGACGCCCGTCGGGAGCGGGCGCGGGTCGGCGACATCGTGCGTGACTACGACATCAAGACGCCGACCATGAACAAGAACATCGCTTTCCTGTCGGGAGGCAATCAGCAGAAGGCGATCATCGGGCGCGCCATGGCCTGCGACCCTCGCGTACTGATCTTCGACGAGCCGACCAAGGGGATCGACATCCGTACCAAGATGGAGATCTATCGGTTGATGAAGGCGCTGGCGGAGCGTGGCGTGGGAATCATCCTGGTGTCATCGGAGATGGATGAGCTGCGGCGCTGCGCCAATCGAATCATCACGCTCTACGAAGGGAAGGTCAGCGGAGAGTTTCATATCGATCAGGCCAGCGGAGACGCGCTGGTCGGAGCCATCCACGGTCACGGGGGGGGCGGACATGCTGCGTAAGGCAATGGGATTCATGGTCAGCAACCCCCTGAGTGGCGTGGTGGGGGTGTTGGCGCTCATCGTGGTGGTGGCGTCGCTGCTGTCGGAAAACTTCCTGAACAGCTACAACCTGGTCATCATCGCCAGGTCGCTGGCCTTCATCGGCATGATCACCATCGCGCAGTCGATGTTGATGATCCTGGGGGAGCTGGACCTGTCGCTCGGCGCCATCGGTGGCTTCTGCGGCGTGATCGGCGGCATCCTCATGGTCAAGCTGGGGCTGAATCCGTGGCTGGCATTCGCGCTCTGCCTGGTGATAGGCGCGCTGTTCGGGCTGCTCAACGGCCTGTTGGTGACGCTGCTCCGGCTGCCCTCGCTGGTGCTGACGATCGGCATGGCGGGTGTCTACGGCGGCCTCAACCTGGTCATCACCAAGGGGGTGGCGATCACCGGCATTCCCGCCGACATCGGGTTCCTCGGCAGCGGCAAGTGGGCCGGGCTGCCGGTCCCGTTCTGGATCATGCTGCTGTTCCTGATCGTGGCCTGTTTCATCACGCTGAAGACCCCGTTCGGACGCTACATGTATGCCGTCGGCAGTAACCTGTCGGCCGCCAGGATGCTGGGCATTCGCGCCGATCGTGTTCGTCTGGGCGTGTTTGCGTTCGCAGGTTTCCTGGCGGCGCTGGCCGGCATGCTGATGGTCGCCCGGCTGGGCTCGGCGCAGCCCTCCATCGGGGATTCTTGGGTGCTGGGGCCTATCGCCGCCTCGGTAATCGGCGGGGTGCCGACCACGGGCGGCATCGGTACGCCACTGGGGGCGATCTTCGGTGCGGCCATCATCGGAGTGATCGAGAACGTGATCGTGCTGCTGGGCATTTCCCCGTACTGGCAGTCGATGGTGAGCGGCGCCATCGTGGTGATCGCGATCTCGCTGGACTCCATTTCCCGGCGCTATTTCAAGCGCGATTGACTGGCCCGGCCGTCGGGCCGGTATAGCGGTCCGACGGCCGGATGCCCGGCACCGACTTCCTTCTCTCTGATGGGTAGTGGCGCACGCGAACCACGCCGCTGCCGTCACTCACGATCACGAGCGTGCATTTTGGCCCTTGTGGTGAACATATGATCTGTTTTAGATCATTCTAACGCATTTTGATCCTGATCAATTTCCCGAATCTTGCCACCAGCTCGACGATAACTTTAGTCGTACATGATCAAATGAATTCATTTTAAGTTTATGTTTATCAATAAGATAAAAATCATTTGGCTAAAGTCTTAGAGTGCATTTTCGCTCTGCGTATTGATGTCTTTTCCGCTGCTGCGCTAAAAACATATGACCAAATATTGATCATGTGTTTAAGCGCAGGAGATCTTCCATGAGCGACGCCACCGTGACATCCACCCAAGCGACTTCCCACGGCGACATTCCCCGCACGATGAAAGCGGTGGTTGCCTACGCACCCAACGATTATCGCTACGAAGAGGTGCCGGTCCCCGAGATCGACGACAAGGAGATCCTGGTCAAGGTCGAGGGTTGCGGCATCTGCGCCGGGGACATCAAGTCCTACGACGGCGCGCCCAGCTTCTGGGGTGACGAGACCCAGCCCGCCTATATCAAGGCACCGATGATTCCGGGGCACGAGTTCATCGGCCGGGTGGTCAAGGTCGGTTCCCAGGTCGAAGGCTACGCCGTCGGCGATCGCGTGATTTCCGAGCAGATCGTGCCGTGCTGGAACTGTCGCTTCTGCGGTCGGGGCCAGTACTGGATGTGCGAGAAGCATGACCTGTACGGCTTCCAGAACAACGTCAACGGCGGCATGGCCGAGTACATGAAGTTCACCAAGGAGGCGATCAACTATCACGTCCCCGAGGAGCTGCCGCTGGAGAAGGCGATCCTGATCGAGCCTTACGCCTGTTCGCTGCATGCGGTGCAGCGCGCCAAGATCGAACTGGGCGACGTGGTGGTGCTCTCCGGCGCCGGCACCCTGGGGCTTGGCATGGTCGGAGCGGCCAAGAAAGCGGGCGCCGAGAAATTGATCGTGCTCGACCTGTTCGACGACCGCCTGGAACTGGCCAGGAAATTCGGTGCCGACCTGACCCTCAACCCCAAGCGCGACGACGTGGTCTCGATCATCAAGGAGATGACCGAGGGCTACGGCTGTGATGTCTACATCGAGGCGACCGGGCATCCCAAGTCGGTCGAGCAGGGGCTGTCGATGATTCGCAAGCTGGGGCGTTTCGTCGAGTTCAGCGTGTTCAAGGATCCGGTCAGTGTCGACTGGAGCATCATCTCCGACCGCAAGGAACTCGACGTGCTTGGATCCCACCTCGGCCCGTACTGCTATCCGCTGGTCATCGAGGGGATCCGCAACGGCGATTTCCCGACCGAAGGGGTGGTGACTCACAAGCTGCCGCTGGAGAAATACGAGGAAGGCTTCGAGCTGATGAAGAGCGGATCGAAGTCACTGAAGATTGTGTTGATCCCGTGATGTCGGCGCGCGGCCGGCGGTCGCCCCCGCTCCGTGCAGATGAAGACGGCGGTATCAGGAAAGAGGGCTTGAAGCGATGAGTACAACAGTTGCCAGTCGGCCAGCAGCGCCGGGCAAGCTGAAAGGGCGCCTGATCATCGGTGCCTGCGTGGTCGTGGTGCTGGCCGCGATGGCCTGGGATACCACGGTGGTCGAGATCGGCCACGAGGCGGAGTTGGCTGGCGGCTTCTCCGCCGAGACCTATGGCGGGGAGCACTTCCCGGCGATTCAGGCGAGCGTCGAGGAGCGTGCCGTCGATGCTGGTGAACTGGCGTCGGCGGTACTCGCGGATTCGGCGGCGGCGGGTCAGAAGTACGGTGTCGGCGGCGGCTTCGGCCCGGTGGTGCCGGTCACTTTCAGCGGGACATTCGGTGAGGCGCGTTCAGGCATCTATACCGTCGACGCCAAGGGCGTGCCCGACGAGGTCACACTGCGCGTGCAGACCGGCCCGGCGATCAATGGCACCGACCTGCGCGACGCCACCGGCGAGATCTCGTTCGGCGAGTTTGCCAACCAGATCGAGTATCAGAACGCGGGGGCGTCGATCAATGATGCGATGAAGCAAGCGGTGCTGGCGGACATCGATACCGCCGATCTGAGTGGCAAGACCGTCAGCGTGACCGGCGTGTTCAAGCTGATCAACCCCAAGAACTGGCTGGTGACGCCCGTCAGCATGGAGGTGCAGTGATGGCTTCCTCCTCGAATCGGCCTGCTCCCGCCGGCGAACCGGTCGACGATGTGGTGCTGTCGGCGCGGGATGTCGCCAAATCGTTCGGCAGCGTGCATGCGCTCAAGACGGTCAATTTCGACGTCTATCGCGGCCAGGTGACCACGCTGTTCGGCGAGAACGGGGCCGGCAAGTCGACGCTGATGAAGATCCTGTCCGGGGTGATCCAGCCGACTTCCGGCGAGATCGTGCTGGAGGGCGAGCCGGTACGATTCGCCTCGACCACCGATGCCCAGCGCCTGGGCATTTCGATCATCCATCAGGAGTTGAGCCTGGCGCCCAACCTGAGCGTCCGCGACAACATCTTCATGGGCCGCGAGATCAAGGGGCCTGCCGGCATCGACTATGCCGAGGAGGCGCGTCAGACCCGGGCGTTGATGGAGGAACTCGACGAGCCGATCGATCCGCTGACGCCGGTGGAGGACCTGCGCCTGGGCCAGCAGCAGATCGTCGAGATCGCCCGCGCGCTATCGGTGAACTCGCGCATCCTGATCATGGACGAGCCGACCTCGGCACTGTCGGCGACCGAGGTCGAGGTGCTGTTCCGGGTGATTCGCGACCTCAAGAGTCGCGGCGTCTCGATCGTCTACATCTCCCACCACCTGGAGGAGGCGCTGCTCATCACCGACCACGCGGTGGTGCTGCGTGACGGCGTGATGACCGCCTACGCCAGGCGGGCGGACATCGATCTGGAGTGGATCGTGCGCAACATGGTCGGCGAGAACTTCGATCTCGGCTCGCCGCCCACCGGGCACGCCATGGGCGACGTGGCGCTGTCGCTCGAGGATGTCAGCGTCGCCGATACCGCAGTACCGGACCGCTCGGTGGTCGACCACCTGTCGCTGGAGGTGCGCGCCGGCGAGATCGTCTGCATCTATGGCCTGATGGGCGCCGGGCGCACCGAACTGCTCGAGTGCGTGGCCGGTCGCGTGCCGCTGAGCGGCGGCCGGGTGGTGCTGGAAGGCGAGGACGTCTCGCACCTGACCATCGCCGAGCGCATTGCCAAGGGCCTGGTGCTGGTGCCGGAAGACCGGCAGCGCGATGGCCTGGTGCAGACCATGTCGGTGGGCGAGAACCTGTCGCTGGCCAGCATCAAGGCGTTCACCCGCTGGCTGCTGACCTCGGGCAGCCGCGAGCGCGGCGTGGTCGACGAGTCGATCGCCAATGTCCATATCAAGACCGATGGGCCCAGGGCCGAGATCGGCTCGCTCTCCGGCGGCAACCAGCAGAAGGTGGTGATCGGCAAGATGCTGGCAACCCATCCCCGGGTGGTGGTGCTTGACGAGCCGAGCCGCGGTATCGACATCGGGGCCAAGGCCGAGGTGTTCAAGCTGTTGGCGGAAGGGGCCGCCAAGCAGGGGCTGGCGGTGATCTTCTCCACTTCCGAAGTCGGCGAGTGCCTGAGCATCGCCCACCGCATCGTGGTGATGAGCCGCGGACACATCGCGGCGGAGTTCGGCGCCGACGCCTCCAAGGAACAGATCATGGCCGCCTCGGGCGAGGCCGTGGTCGCGTGAGCGCTTTTACTCGAAGGGAGTTCTGATTATGTCCAAGCACAGCCAAGCGCCAGCGCGCCAGGGTGGTGGCTTCGATCTGGGGCGAATGCTGCTCGAGGGTCGCGCCTTCTTCGCCCTGATCGCGATCATCATCATCTTCTCGGCGCTGTCGCCGGTCTATTTCTCGACCAACAATTTCTTGACCATGTCGTCCCACGTGGCGATCTTCGGGCTGCTCTCCATCGGCATGTTGCTGGTGATCCTGACCGGTGGCATCGATCTGTCGGTGGGCTCGACCCTGGGCCTGTGCGGGGTGGTTGCCGGCTTTCTGATGCAGGGCGTGACGCTGGATGCGTTCGGCGTGACCCTCTATCCGCCGGTCTGGGTGGTGGTGATCCTCACCTGTGGGGTGGGGGCCTTCATCGGGGCCATCAACGGCGTGCTGATCGCCTACTTCAAGGTGCCGGCGTTCGTCGCCACCCTGGGCCTGCTCTATGTGGCCCGCGGCGTGGCGCTGCTGATGACCGACGGCCTGACCTACAACAACCTCGGTGGCGATCCGGCGCTCGGCAATACCGGTTTCGACTGGCTCGGCTTCAACCGCCTGTTCGGGGTGCCGGTGGGGGTCTGGGTGCTGGCGATCGTCGCGGTCGTCACCCTGCTGGCGCTGGCGCGCACGCCGTTCGGGCGCTGGGTCTACTCCACCGGCGGTAACGCCCGCGCCGCCGAGCTCTCCGGGGTGCCGGTCAAGCGGGTCCAGGTTTCGGTCTATGTGCTCTCCGGCATCTGTGCGGCGATCGCCGGGCTGGTGCTGTCGTCGCAGCTCACCTCCGCCGGCCCCACCGCCGGCACCACCTACGAGCTGACCGCCATTGCCGGCGTCGTCATCGGCGGCGCGGCGCTGACCGGTGGCCGCGGCACCGTGCGCGGCACCCTGCTGGGGGCCTTCGTCATCGGCTTCCTGTCCGACGGCCTGGTCATCATCGGTGTCTCCTCCTACTGGCAGACCGTCTTCACCGGCGCGGTGATCGTGCTGGCGGTGCTGCTCAACAGCATTCAGTACGGCGGGCGCCGGAAACGCGTGGCCAAGCCCGCGGAACCGAAGGCACCCGACACCCCCTCTTCTCCGGCCTCGAGCGGCAATGCCGCGCGCGTGACACCCGAGGCGGAAAGTACGGCCGGTAAACCGGCAACACAGCACTAGCCTCACCGCTGCACGCTAGTCATCACAATCGCAAAAGAAGGGTGATCCATCATGTTCAAGACAGGAAAACGCCTGCTGATCGCAGCCCTCGCCGTGAGCGCGCCGTTGCTCGCCGGAAGCGCCATGGCGCAGGACAAGGGGCTGATCTCGGTCATCGTCAACGATACCTCCAACCCCTACTGGTTCACCGAGGGCAAGATCGCCCGGGAAACGGCCGAGGGATTGGGGTATCGCGCCAACGTCAGCGCCCACAAGGGGGATACCAACACCGAGAGCCGCCAGATCGATACCGCGATCACCAATCAGGCCAAGGCGATCATTCTCGATCCCGCCAATGCCGATGGTTCCGTCGGTGCGGTGCGCAAGGCCGTCGACGCCGGCATCCCGGTGTTCCTGGTCAATGCGGAAATCAACGAGCAGGGGCTGGCCAAGGCGCAACTGGTCTCCAACAACGCCCAGGGTGCCGCCCTCGGTGCGCAGCAGTGGGTACAGACGGTCGGCGACTCGGCCAACTACGTCGAGCTGAAGGGCGCGCCGTCGGACAACAACGCCGCGACCCGCTCCAACGGCTACGAGACGGTGTTGAGCCAGTACCCGGATCTCAAGAAGGTCGGCGAGGACGTCGCCAACTGGGACCGCACCCAGGGGTTCAACAAGATGCAGAGCCTGTTGCAGGCCAACCCTGACATTCAAGGCGTGATCAGCGGCAACGACGAGATGGCCCTGGGTGCGATCGCCGCGCTCAAGGAAGCCGGCAAGCTGGACGATGTCGTGGTCGGTGGCTTCGACGGTTCGCCCGACGCGGTCGACGCGGTCAAGTCCGGCGAGCTCGCCTATACCGTGCTGCAGCCGGTGGCGATCTTCTCCAAGGCGGCGGTGCAGATGGCCGACAAGTTCATCACCACCGGTGAAACCGGTGTCCAGGGCGAGAAGCACCTCTTTGACTGCATCCTGATCACGCCGGATAACGTCGACAAGTACGTCTCCCCGTTCGTGCTCAAGCAGTAAGACGCAAGGCCGTTCCCCCGAAACACCGCCGCGGGCCCTCGCCCGCGGCGGTTTTTTTGTCGCTGACATTCACGGTCTAGCTTCGATCAGTCGATAGTGAATCCCGGCCTCGTCCAGCGTGGTGCGATGCTCGGCGGCAAGGCTTTCATCGATCAGTACGAGGTCGAACTCGTCGAGATCGGCGAGCCGGTGCAGCGCACCTTGGCCGAACTTGGCACTGTGGACGAGCAGTATCCGGCGCTCTGCCGCCGCCATCTGGGCACGCTTGATCTGGGTCACCGTCGGGTCCTGCACGTAGGCGGCAGTGCCGAGGATCGCCGAGGCGGAAAGCATCGCGACATTGGCGCGCAAGTTGGCGAGCGTCTGTTCGCAGAGCAGGCCGAAGGTGGCATTGAAACGGGGCTGGTAGTCGCCGCCCAAAGTGATCAGCTTGATACCGCTGGCGGTCTTGAGCCGGTCGATGCTCTCCAGGCCATTGGTGATCACGGTCAGCGGCTCCCGCGCCGGCAGCAGCAGGGCGAGTTCGGCGGCAGTGGTGGAGTCGTCCAGCATCACCGCTTCGCCGGACGCGATCTCCTCCAGCGCCGCACGGGCCAGGGCCTGCTTTTCCCGCGTAGCGATATGCGAACGCAGCGCGAAGTTGCTTTCGAACACGCTGGAAGAGCGCGTGGTGACCCCTCCGTGCTGCTTGTTGACCATGCCCTGCTCGGAGAGCGCGTCGAGATCGCGGTGCACCGTCATCCGGCTGACGCCGAAGCGCTCGGCCAGCTCGTCGACCTGGGCCGAGCCGGCCTGGATGATGTAGTCCAGCATCGCCTGGCGGCGCGCTGGTGCCCCCCGTGTCACGGTGCGAGTAGTCAAGGTGGCGGGCGAGGTCATGACGCTCCCGTCGTCAACACGACCTTGATCGAGTCGCGCCGGGCGGCGATCTCGAAGCCGTGCTCGAAGTCGGCCAGCGCAACGCGATGGGTGACGATGCCGCGAGTCGTCACCAGCCCGCGGGCCAGCAGGTCGATCGCCACCGGGTAGGTGTGCGGAGAGAGGTGCGAGCCACGGATGTCCAGCTCCTTGCGGTCGCCGATGGTGGACCAGTCGACGCTGGTGGGCTCCTTGAAGACGCTGAACTCGACGAACCGACCGAGCTTGCGTAGCGACTCCAGGCCCTGGACCACGCCGCTCGACGAGCCCGTGGCGTCGATGTAGACCTCGCAACCGTAACCGCCGGTGAGTGCCCGAACTTCCTTGGCAACATCGTCGCGATGCGGATTGAGGCCGTGATCGGCGCCGTAGTCGCGGGCCAGGGTCAAGCGGTCGTCATGGGTGTCGACCAGAATCAGCTGTTTGGGCGTCTTGAGCCTGGCGAGCTGCACCATGGCCAGGCCGATCGGGCCGCCGCCGGCGATCACCACGGTATCGTCGAACTGGATCTCGGCGCGGTTGACGGCGTGAATGCCGCAGGCCAGCGGTTCGAGAAAGGCGGCGTCCTCGACGCTAAGGCCCGGGTCGACCGGGTGCAGCACCGCATTGGCCGGCACACGCAGGTATTCGGCCATGCCCCCATCGGCCACGCCGCCCTGGAAGCCGAAGATATGATGCACTTCGCACATCCAGTAGTGGCCGCGCTGGCAGTAGAGGCATTTGCCGCAGGGGAGAATCTGTTCCGGCACGACGCGATCCCCGAGCGCAACGCCGAAATGTGTCCCGGCACCCTCGCCCAGTGCGACGACTTCCCCCGCGAATTCGTGGCCGACGATCATCGGTGGTTTGACGAAAGGGGCGAAGCGGTCGCCGTCGCCCCAGTACATGGCGGCGCCGTCGCGGCACTTGAGATCGCTCGAGCAGATGCCACAGGCCTGGATCCCGAGAACCAGCTCGTTGGGGCCGGGTCTGGGCGTGGGCACACGCTCCAGCCGGTAGTCGCCGGGGCCACGACAGACCACGGCTTGCATGTCATCGGGTAGCGGCGTTGGTTCCGGACGGGCCGGTTGGGTGGCGGACATCGGAGACTCCGGCGATAGCTAAGTGAAAGCCTGGCAAGGGCATGGCTGAATACAGCGATGACAGCGATGAGTGGTGAAGAAATAACATCAAAACGTGACGATTCGCCCTATGACTTTGGTCTCGGTGAAACCGTTTCTTCGTGGGTGTTATTTTAAATATTTGAAAATAAATTCATTTTAAAAATTTTAGTTCTGGCTTAACACCATCGTCTAACGTCCAGGGATCACAAGATGGTGTTAGAAATGGCGCTCATGAAGCTCTCGCAACGATAGGCAAGTGTGCCGGCGGGGGCCAGTACACGGGAGGCAGCCATGTCACGCGGTCATCTGCTGGGGCTCGATGGTGGCTCCAGTTCCACCAAGGCGGTGATCTTCGATACCCGGGGCAACGTCGTGGGAATCGGGCGGGAAGCGTCCCGGCTCGAGCATCCCCAGGCGCACTGGGTCGAGCGTGACATGAACGTCGCCTGGGCGAGCGCCGCCGAATCGATACGCGCCGCCCTGGCGGCTGCCGGTCTCGAGGGCGGTGAGATTCTGGCGGTGGGGGTCACGGCCCACGGCGATGGGCTTTACCCACTCGATCGCAAGGGTGAGCCGCTCGGTCACGCCATCACCTCGCTTGATAGCCGTGCGGCGGGTATCGTCGAGCGGTGGTGCGAGCAGGGCATGCGCGAGGAGGCGCTGACGCGGATCGGGCAGACGCCTTTCGCCTTTTCACCGGTGACCCTGCTGGCGTGGCTGCAGGCCAATCAACCCGAGCGCTACGCCGCTCTCGGCCACGTCCTGACCTGCAAGGACTGGCTGCGATTCAAGCTGACCGGCGAGATCGCCACCGACTTCACCGAGGCCAGCACCGGCTATACCGACGTCAACACCCAGCGCTACAGCCGCGACGCGCTGTCGATGCTGGGCATCGCCTCGGTCTTCGAGGCCCTGCCCGACGTTCGACTGCCCGAGGAGGTCGCCGGCCAGGTCTGCGAGTCCGCCGCGCGCGTCACCGGCCTCAAAGTCGGTACACCGGTTGCCACGGGGTTGCATGACGTCACCGCCAGCGCGGTGGGGCTGGGCAATATCGCATCGGATACGCTGACCATCGCGGCCGGGACGTTCAGCATCAACGAAGTCTTTTCCGATGCGCCCAAGCCCGACTCGCGCTGGGCAACACGCAATGGGCTGCGCCCTGGCCAGTGGCTCAACATGGCGATTTCACCGGCTTCGTCGAGCAATCTCGAGTGGTTTCATCGGCAGTGGGGGCAGCCGGGAGACGGCGGCACCGGGGCTTTCCTCGCCGACATGGAGGCGGCACTCGACGCCGCCTTCCGCAGCCCGTCGCGACTGGTCTACCACCCTTTCCTTTATGGTTCGCCCTACGACGAGCCGGCCAGTGCCGGGCTGTTCGGTCTCCAGGGCTGGCACGACCGGGGCCATGTCCTGCGCGCGATCCTGGAAGGGGTGGTGTTCAATCACCGGGTGCATGTCGATGCGCTGGCGTCGACGTTCCCCATCGACCGTATCCGGATCACCGGGGGCGGCAGTCACTCGCCTCGGCTGGCCCAACTGTTCGCCGACTCGCTGGGGCGACCGCTGGAAACGTCGCGAATTCAGGAGGCTGCGGCCTGGGGCGCCGCGATCTGCGCCGGGGTGGCAGCCGAAGTATTTCCCTCCATCGAGTCGGCCACGTCGCTTTGCGAGGTCGACCACCGCTACAGCCCCGATTCGGAGCGTCAGGCAGTGTGTCAGCAGGGCTTCGAGCGTTACCAGCGTCTGATCGAAGGCATGAGAGCGCTATGGGCGACGCTGGACGTGGAGGCGTCGCCCCCGGATTCGCCCGACACCCCGACCGAATCCACGCCGACGATGGGAGCAGGACAATGACGGAACCCGCCAATGCCGCGCCGCTGACGCGTCGGCAGACCCTGGATCGCCTGCGCGCGGATCCCGCGGTGTCAGTACTGATCATCGGGGCCGGAATCAACGGCGCCGGGCTGTTCCGCGACCTGGCGCTGCAGGGCGTCGATACCTTGATCGTCGACAAGCAGGACTTCTGTGCCGGCGCCAGCGCCGCACCGTCGCGACTGATCCACGGCGGACTCAAATATCTCGAGACCGGCGAGTTTCGGCTGGTGGCGCAGTCGACCCGCGAGCGCAACCTGCTGCTGCGCAACGCGCCGCACGTGGTGCACCCGCTGCGCACGGCAATGCCGACGCACAGCTGGTGGGGCGGGATCTGGCCGTCGATCCAGCGGTTCCTTCGCCGTCCGGCAAAGATCGACGATCGCGGCATCCTGATCAGCGAAGTTGGGCTGACGCTATACGATTTCCTCGGGCGCCATTTCCGCAGCATGCCACGTCACTCGGTGACGCTGGGGCGCCGGGTACGCGAGTCGCTGCCGGACGTGCGCCAAGACATCAAGGCGCTGCACACATACTACGATGCCGCGATCAGCCAGGCCGAGCGGCTCGGGTTCGAGCTGATCGACGACGGCTGCAGGGCCCATCGCGGCGCGATGGCGCTCAATCATGTCAGCCTGACCGGTAGCGATGATGAGGCGATAATCTTCGCCGATGAAGACGGCAGCGCCTTCCAGGTGCGACCGCGGATCATCGTCAATGCCGGCGGCGCCTGGATCGACGAGATCAACCGTCAGTTGGGGCAGGAAACGCGGCATATCGGCGGTACCAAGGGCGGGCACCTGATCGTCGACGTGCCACAGATCCGCGATCAGCTCGACGGCCGCATGATCTATTTCGGCACGCCCGATGGCCGCATCTGCCTGATCTATCCGTTCATGAACCACGTGCTGGTCGGTGCCACCGACATCCGCTGTACCGACCCGGACCAGGCCGTCTGCGACGACGACGAGCGCGACTACCTGCTCGAAGCGGTGCATTACCTGTTTCCCGAGGTGACGATCGGTCCGGATCAGGTTCGCTACCGTTATAGCGGCGTGCGGCCATTACCGCGCAGCGACGCCGCCGATCCGGGCCAGATCAGCCGCGATCACGCCATCGTCGAGGATCGCATCCACGCCTGGCCGGTGTTGTCCCTGGTGGGGGGTAAATGGACCACATTTCGCGGGTTCGCCGAAGAGGCAGCCGACGACCTGCTGGCGAGACTGGGACGTCGGCGCGAGATCGATACCCGGCTGTTGGCCATCGGCGGTGGGCGGGACTTTCCCCGCGATGCGACTTCGCGGGAGGCGTGGCTCGCCCGGGTGACGGCCCTCTGCGAGGGCGACCGGTATCGGGCCATCACCCTGCTGGATCGCTATGGTACGCGGGGCGAAGCGGTGGCACGGCACTGCGCGGGGATGAACGCTGGCGGCGCCTGCCGCCAGCGGCCGCTGGATTCGCTGGCCGGTTATCGGGTCGGAGAGATCGATTTCGCCTGCCGCTTCGAGCGCGTCGAGCATCTGGCGGACGTGCTGTTCCGGCGTCTGCCGATCGCGTTGGCCGGCCTGCTCGACAGTGCGGTGATCGAGGAGGTCGCGACACTGTGCAGCGGGGCCCTGGCGTGGTCGGAAGACCATTGCCGGGATGAGATCGACAGGGTACGGGAGATCGCGATGCGCACGCACGGTGTCTCGCTCGCCCCGGTTGTTGACGACACCACGGCCGGTGCCACCGAGCTGCCCCTTTCTCCATCGGGAAGCGTCCCGCGCAAGGGGCCTTCTTCCACTCAGGAGTCAGCATCATGACCCACAGGCTTTCCGCCAGCGGATTGAGAACGGGGCGGCTGTTTCGTCGCGAGACCGGCCTGACCTGCATGGTGGCATTCGATCGCACGCTGCTGTCGGGCCCGGTGGCGCATGCGATCGATGCGCGCCGCACCTGCGAAGCCATCGTCAACTCGCGTCCGGATGCGGTACTGCTGTCGCCGGGCGTGCTCAAGTCCTGCGGGTCGCTGTTCGCCGACAGCCGGGCCCCCAGGGTCGTGCTGCGAATCGATTATCCGATGGTGGGCGACTTCACCCTGGCGGGGGAGGAGCATCACCGCATGATTGCCACGCCCGCCCAGGCGCAGGCGATGGGCGCGGATGCCGTGGTGATGTGCCTGATCTCCGGCTACGACGACCCCCGGCGCGAGGCCGACAATCTCGAGGCGGTGGCGGAGACCGCGCGTCAGTGCGAGGCGATCGGGCTGCCGCTGATCGTCGAGGCGGTGGTGTGGGGGGCCAGGGAGGAAGGGCTGCTCGATGGCGAGCGAATCGCGCGAATCGCGAGGATCGCCGCCGAGCTGGGGGCCGACCTGATCAAGGCGCAGTACACCGGCGAGCCCGACGATATGCGGGCTTTGACGGAAAGTTGTCCGGTGCCGGTGCTCGTCCTGGGAGGAGCCGCGATGAACGATGACGAGGCGCTGACGCGATTTACCCGGGGAGCGCTGGACAATGGCGCCAGCGGCGTGATCTTCGGCCGCAATGCCTGGCAGCGCGAGGGCGTGACCGGGGG
The DNA here is from genome assembly GCF_003206615.1 of Salinicola acroporae. Lineage (GTDB taxonomy): Bacteria > Pseudomonadota > Gammaproteobacteria > Pseudomonadales > Halomonadaceae > Salinicola > Salinicola acroporae. The sequence goes on from NZ_PZJW01000017.1 coordinate 35,433, forward strand.
CATCGAGCGGCTGGTCGCCATCGTGCATGGGCGTGACGCCGACGGAGGCGACGCAGCGCACGGCGAAAGCGATGGCGGCGGTGGCAAAACATAGGCAGCTAGCTATTCTGTGTGTAGACTTTTGTACCCTGTCCCGACCGACTCGGGGCAGCGATGCCGTGCGTCGTTTCATCCGTCCTTCCGACCGGCGGCGCTGCGTTTTGTCAGGCGGGCCGCAAGCGCGGGCCGCAACCAGTGAACGAAGGGATCTCCGTACGCCATGAGTGAATACTCTCTGTTTACCTCCGAGTCCGTGTCCGAGGGGCACCCGGACAAGATCGCCGACCAGATTTCCGATGCCGTGCTGGACGCCATCATCGCCCGTGACAAGCAGGCCCGCGTCGCCTGCGAGACGCTGGTCAAGACGGGCGTGGCCATCGTCGCCGGCGAGATATCCACTACCGCCTGGGTCGATCTGGAAGAGCTGGTGCGCAAGGTGATCATGGATATCGGGTATACCTCGTCGGAGGTCGGCTTCGATGGTGAAACCTGTGGCGTGATCAATCTGATCGGCAAGCAGAGCGTCGATATCGCCCAGGGCGTCGACCGCAGCAAGCCCGAGGATCAGGGCGCAGGGGATCAGGGCCTGATGTTCGGCTATGCGACCAACGAGACCGAGTCGTTCATGCCGGCGCCGATCCACTACTCGCATCGTCTCGTCGAACGCCAGGCGGAACTGCGCAAGAACGGCACGCTCTCGTGGTTGCGCCCGGATGCCAAGAGCCAGATCACCTTCAGCTACGACGACCAGGGCCAGCCCAACGGGGTCGATGCCGTGGTGCTCTCGACCCAGCACGATCCGGACATCTCCCAGGATGATCTGCGCAAGGCGGTGGAGGATCTGATTATCCGCGACGTGCTGCCGGCGAAGTGGATTCACGACAACACCCGGTTCCATATCAATCCGACCGGCAAGTTCGTGATCGGCGGCCCGGTGGGCGATTGCGGCCTGACCGGGCGCAAGATCATCGTCGACACCTACGGCGGCATGGCGCGTCACGGCGGCGGCGCGTTCTCCGGAAAGGATCCGTCCAAGGTCGATCGCAGCGCCGCCTACGCCGGACGTTACGTGGCCAAGAACATCGTCGCCGCGGGGTTGGCCGACAAGTGCGAGATTCAGGTCTCCTACGCCATCGGCGTCGCCGAGCCGACCTCGGTGTCGATCAATACCTTCGGTACTGCCCGGGTCAGTGAAGCCAAGATCATCGAGCTGGTGCGCGAGCACTTCGACCTGCGCCCGCACGCGATCACCCGCATGCTCGATCTGCTCCACCCGATGTATCAACTCACCGCGTCCTATGGGCACTTCGGCCGCGAACCGTTCGAGTCCAGCTATACCTGGACCGACGTCAACGGTGAAACGCAGACCGAGACCTTCACCGCCTTCCCGTGGGAAAAGACGGACAAGGCCGATGCGTTGAAGTCGGCGGCGGGGCTCTGATGAGGTAGCCAAGCGCTGTTGACGACGAACCCGCCGCGGCGGGTTCGTTGCGTTGGGACCTGCGTTCGAAACATCTTTTCCAAGGAGTATGAGGTGCTTGAGCTCGCCGCCATCGTGCTGACCGTGACCGCCGTGCTGGCCTGGTTCAACGAGCGCTATGTCCATTTGCCGGCAACCATCGGTGTGATGGTGATTGCACTGTTCCTGTCGCTCGTGATTCAAGGGCTCTCCAGTGTCGGCATCCATGCCCCGGCGGCGTTGACGCGTAGCTGGGTGGAGGCGCTCGATTTCGATTCGCTGTTGATGAACGGCATGCTGTCGTTTCTGCTGTTTGCTGGCGCCTTGCACGTCGATATCAAGAAGCTGCGCGATTACTGGGCTTCGATCGGCGTGCTGGCCATCCTCGGCACCATCGTCAGCACTCTCTTGATCGGATTTGCCTCGCACTGGCTGCTCGGCATCCTAGGCGTGCCGGTCGCACTGCCGTGGTGTCTGGTGTTCGGTGCGCTGATTTCGCCGACCGACCCGGTGGCGGTGCTCGGCATCATGCGCGGCGCTGGCGCCCCGGACGATATGGAGGTGCGTATTGTCGGTGAGTCGCTGTTCAACGATGGCGTTGCCGTCGTTCTCTTCACGCTGCTGCTCTCAGCAGCGCAGAGTGGTGAGTCTCTGGCGGGCGGGTATGCACTGATGCTGTTCGTCGAGGAGGCTGGCGGCGGGGTGCTATTCGGCCTGCTGCTCGGTTACGGCGTGCATGCACTGATGAAGCGCGTCGATCAGTATCAGGTCGAGGTGTTGCTGTCCCTGGCCATGGTGCTGGGCGGCTATACCCTGGCGACGCATCTGCACGTTTCCGGGCCGATTGCCATGGTGGTGGCGGGGCTGGTGGTAGGCAACCACGCCTGGACTCACGCGATGTCGACGCAGACGCGGCAGCATCTCAACGACTTCTGGGAGCTGATCGACGAGATTCTCAACGCGCTGTTATTCGTCATCATCGGGTTGGAGCTGCTGGCGCTGCCTTTTCATTGGAACTACCTGCTGGTCGCCATGCCGCTGATCGTGCTGCTGATCGCGGTGCGCTTGCTCGTGGTGGCCATCCCCGTCTCTCTGGCACATCGTCATTTCCGGCACGGCTCTATCGCGGTGCTGACCTGGGGCGGCCTGCGCGGCGGGATTTCGGTGGCGCTGGCGCTGTCGCTGCCAGCGGGCGAGGCCCGCGACGTGCTGCTCAACGTGACCTATCTGATCGTGCTGTTCTCTATAGTCTCTCAGGGACTGACCATTGGCGCGCTGGTCCGGAGGGTGCTCTCGACAGGGGGGAAGGGGGTTAGACTTTGGTTGTAGTTGCGCTGCTACCCATGGCAAGCCTGCCTGCGGTTACTTACTCTTATCGCTGATTAATTGACAGAAAATACGTTTTCTCGGGAATCAAGATCGGGGTGAATCATGACACGACGCACAGGGCTGCTGATCGCGGCGCTCGGACTTTCCGGCGCTCTTCTGGTGGGCTGCGGTGACGATGGCGACGAGCAGACCAGCGATTCGCAATCTTCTCAGCAGCAAAGTGGCACCTCGGCGAATACGGCCGGGTCTGATAGTACGGGCAGCGGAAATGCTGCAGACGATCAGCAGACTGCCGCGCTCGGCGAGGACAATGGCTCAGGCGCGAGTGGCGAGCCGGTGAACCTGATCTTCGGCACCGGCGGTACCGGCGGCTCCTACTATCCGATCGGCGGCGCGCTGAAGAGCGTCTTCGAGCAGAGCGATCTGGTCAATGGCGTGCAGGTGGTCTCGACCGGCGCCTCGGTGCAGAACATCAACAACATCACCGACGGCCTCAACCAGGTCGCCATCGTGATGAGCGACGTGGCCTATGACGCGGTCAAGGGTCAGAACCAGTTCGACGGCCAGCCCGCCGATATCGAGACCATCGCCGGGATGTATCCGAACGTGGTGCAGGTCGTCGCCACCGCCGACAGCGATATCCACAGCATTGCCGATCTGAAAGGCAAGCGCGTCGGCGTCGGCAAGGTCGGCTCCGGGGTCGAGCAGAGCGCCGCCAAGGTGCTGGAGTCTGCCGGTCTGAGCTACGACGATCTTGCCCAGGTCAGCCATACCGGTTACGCCGACAGCGTCACCGAGATGAGCAACGGCAATCTCGATGCCGCGTTCTTCACCTCCGGCGTTCCCAACTCCAGCATCACCGGTCTGATGCAGAGCACCGACATCACCTTCGTACCGGTCAGCGGTGACGTCGCCTCCACGCTGCTGGAGAAATATCCGTACTACGAGAACTACGAAATCCCGGCCGGTGCCCCCGAGCGCTACAACCTGGGCGACGCCGTGGATACGGTGGCGATCCGCAACATCCTGATCGTGCCGTCCTCGATGCGCGATGATGTCGCCGAGGACCTGGCCAAGCGCTTCCACGACTACCTGGAATCCGGCAACGTTTCCGTCGGCGCACTCAAGCAGTTCGATCCTGCGACCATGGACCAGAACCTGGTCGTGCCGTTGCACCCGGGGGCCGAGGCGTATTACGAGACGCTGGCTGGCTCCGCGGATGCGACGTCCGGCGACGACGCTACGACCGCTGGCGACAACAGCGATCTGTCGGAAGAGACCGCCTCCATGCCGGCCAACGAGCAGGCGGCCACGACCGAAACCGATGGCGCCGAATCCAAACCGGCCAAGCAGACCAGCGCCGAGACGCCAGAAGACAATATCGAGACGACCGAAGGTAGCGACACCAACGGCAGCGAGAATGCCCAGGACAAAGAACCACAGTCCTGAGCGCTGGCGGGCGTCACCGGCAGGTACCGCGATGACGTGCGATCTCGATGCGTAAAGCCTGGTTGAGTCATGCAGCGGTGGCGATCCTCCTGATCGCCACCGCTTCGGTTCCGCTGCCGTGGTTGGTCATCCGCGAAGGGCTACAGTGGCGGTTCGCGTTTCCCGGCTGGCAGGGGACGACCTTTACCATTCGCTGGATGCATTCGGTCGAAAAAGAGGACTGGGAAGAGTGGTTCAGGGTGACCGACGACGACGCCATCGAGATTACCGGGACGCGCTTCAAGACCTTCGGCGCCGGTGTCCCGTCGGATGCCGGCACCGAAACGCTTCTCGAGGACGGTTGGGTGGTGATGACCGGGATCGATCGCGAGGTCGATCCGCTGGCTGTCCAGGCCGCGACAGAGGAGCACTACAGGCTGATCTTCGCCGGTCACACCATCGCGTTGTCTCAGGACGATCCGCCGCCGATTCTCACCTTTTCCATCATCAGGGTGCCGTTGTGGCAAGCACTGCCGGCGCTGTTGCGTCCCTGGTTATCGTAGATCCCCGCCTGGCGAGGAAAGAAGTATGTCCGAACAAAAAGTCACGGTTTCCGCCGAGGGTCCCGAGGATCCGTCGGTCAAGGAGGCGCTGGAGAAATTCGATCGTGAGAGCCTGGTCCGGGATCGACTGCCGCACAGGGTGATCCAGTTCGTTACCGCGGTGTCGGTAATGTTGGCGCTGTTCCATCTCTACACCTCGTTTTCCGGGCCACTGGTGGACGTTGCCCAGCGCAGCATTCACCTCTATACGCTGCTGGGGCTGGCATTCATTCTCTATCCGTTGACCCGCAAGGGCGCGCGGGACCACGTGCCGTGGGGTGACGCCATCCTCGCGCTGGTCGCCTTCGGCATCGGTGTCTACATGCTGACGGTGTCGGATCGGGTCATCGCTTCCGCGGGGCGCATCAACAATGTCGACATGGTGGTCGGCTTCGTGGCGATTCTGCTGGTGCTGGACGCCACGCGTCGGGTGACCGGCTGGGGGCTGACGATCCTGGCCGCGCTGTTCCTGGTCTACGGCTTCTACGCCAAGCTTTCGTTCTATCCACAGGTGAACGAGGCGATCGTTCTCGCGACGTGCAAGCAGATCGTCTCGCACCTGGTGTATATCACCGAGGGCTTGCTGGGCACTGCGATCGGGGTCTCGGCGAGCTACATCATCCTGTTCATCCTGTTCGGCGCCTTCCTCGGCAAGTCCGGCCTGGGGCAGCTGTTCAACGATCTGGCGCTGGCCATCGCCGGGCATACCCGAGGCGGCCCGGCCAAGGTAGCGGTCATCGCCAGCGGCTTCCTCGGGTCGATCAACGGCTCCGCCATCGCCAACGTCGTGACGACCGGCGCCTTCACCATTCCGCTGATGAAAAAGACCGGCTACAAGCCCAATTTCGCCGGCGCGGTGGAGGCCGCGGCCAGCGTCGGCGGGCAGATCCTACCGCCGATCATGGGCGCGGCGGCGTTCATCATGGCCGAGGTGCTCTCGGTGCCTTACACCCAGGTGATCCTGGCCGGGATCATCCCGGCGCTGCTGTTCTATCTCGGGGTGCTGTTCCAGGTGCATCTGCGAGCCATGCGCAATGGGCTGGAAGGGATTCCCCGTTCTCAGTTGACCCCGCTCAAGGAGGTGATGCTCAAGCGCGGCCATCTATTGATACCGATGGCGGTGTTGCTGTGGTTGCTGTTCGAGGGCCGGGCGCCGTTCTTCGCCGCTTTCTGGTCGATCGCCGCGACGGTGCTGATCTGCGGCACGCGTCGCGTGACCCTCGGCCTGAGCCTGATCCTGATCCTGCTGATCTTCGAGCCACAGCTGCGGGCGCTGGTCGGCGGGCATGCCCTGCCCAACTTCCCGGCCAGTCGCTGGATGCTGTTCGTGATCATCGCGGTTCCGGTGGCGATCAATGCGCTTCGGGCCAGGCTCGGGATGGTGGCCGAAAAAATGGATGTCGGGGATTGCCGTGACGCCATGCACGATGGCGTGCGCAATGCGATTCCCGTGGCGGTGGCCTGCGGAGCGGTGGGAATCATCGTGGGCATCGCCACGCTCACCGGCATTGCGCTGGAGGCGGCGGATGCCGTGGTGACGCTGGGCCAGCAGATTCCGATTCCGATGATCCAACTGCTGGTCACGCTGGTGCTGACCATGATCGCCTCGATCGTGCTGGGCATGGGGCTACCCAGTATCCCGACCTACATCATCACCAGCACCATGGCGGCGCCGATCCTGCTCAACCTGCCGATGTTCCGTGAGTTGGCCGGCAGCAATGAGACGGCGATCTTCGTCGCCCACATGTTCGTCTTCTACTTCGGGCTGTTCGCCAACCTGACGCCCCCCGTGGCGCTGGCCGCCTATGCGGGCGCCGGTATCAGCGGCGGGTCACCCAACGCCACCGGCTTCCAGGCGATGAAGCTGGCGATCGCCGGGTTCGTGGTGCCGTACATGTTCGTGTTCGCCCACAGCATGCTGATGATCGATGCGACGCTTTGGAATACGCTGTGGGTCATCGTGACCGGTGTGATCGGCGTGTTGCTATTGGCGGTCGCGGTGGAGGGTTACCTGCGCCGGCCGCTCAACCCCTTCTGGCGAATACTGGCGGCGGTCGGCGCGCTGGCGCTGATTTTCCCGGGGTTGGCCAGCGATGTCGTCGGTGCGGTGATCACCGTGGTGCTGTTCCTGCTGGCCAAGGCCAAGCCGCCCCAGCAGGCGCCCGTCGGCGGCTGACGGCTGCCCGACAGCGGTCTGCCTCTGCACGACGATGCAGAGTTCTACGGCAACGCCCGCGCTCCCGCCAGGGAGGGCGGGCGTTTTCGATCTCGGGACGGTCGAACGGACCGGGCACGTTGTCGGCGGCGGTAACGATCCATCGAGTGACGTCGGCGGGCATTCCCGGCAGAGGTTTGCTATAAGGAATCCAAGGCACCCGTCCGGCAGCAGAGGTGTCAGTCAAAGACCGATGAGGATAACTGATGGCTATCAACGTCACTCGGCGCCAGTTTTTCAAACTGGGCGGGGCGGGGTTGGCGAGTTCGAGCCTGGCGATGATGGGGTTCGCCCCGGAGCCCGCCGAGGCCTCGATTCGGCAATTCAAGCTGACCCACGCCAAAGAGACTCGTAACACCTGCACCTACTGCTCCGTCGGCTGCGGCATTTTGATCTACAGCCGGGGCGACGGCTCCAAGAACGTCGAACAGAATGTCTTCCATATCGAAGGCGATCCCGACCATCCTGTGTCTCGTGGTTCGCTCTGCCCCAAGGGCGCAGGCCTGCTCGACTTCGTTCATAGCCAGGGGCGGCTCGAATATCCGCAAGTTCGCGAAGCGGGTTCCAGTGAATGGACGCGAATCACCTGGGATGAGGCGCTGAACCGAATCGCCCGGCACATGAAGGACGATCGCGACGCCAACTTCGTCCAGCGCAACGCCCAGGGGCAGACGGTCAATCACTGGACGACGACGGGTTTCCTGGCGGCGTCCGGTTCCTCCAACGAAGCCGGTTACATCACCCACAAGGTGGTGCGCAATCTCGGCATGGTGGCGTTCGACAATCAGGCACGCGTCTGACACGGACCGACGGTGGCAGGTCTTGCCCCTTCATTCGGTCGCGGTGCCATGACCAATCACTGGGTCGACATCCGCAATGCCAATCTGATTCTATCGATGGGCGGCAACTCGGCCGAGGCGCACCCCGTGGGCTTCCGTTGGGTCACCGAGGCCATCGAGCACAACCACGCCGAGCTGATCACCATCGATCCTCGCTTCACCCGCACCGGCGCCGTGGCGCAGGACAAGGCGTTCATCCGTACCGGCACCGATATCGCCTTTCTCGGCGGGCTGATCAGCTACCTGATCGAGACCGACCAGATCCAGCGCGAATACGTGTTGAACTACACCGACGCGGCGTTGATCGTGCGCCCGGATTACGGTTTCGAGGACGGCCTGTTTTCAGGCTACGACGAATCGACCCGCAGCTACGACAAGCAGTCGTGGATGTACGAGATGGGCGACGATGGCTTCGTGCGCCGCGACGAGTCGCTGAGCGATCCCCGCTGCGTCTACCAGCTGTTGCGCGGGCACTACTCGCGTTACACGCCGGACATGGTCTCCAGCATCACCGGGATTCCGGTCGAGACCATCCAGCGAATCTGGAAGAAGATCGCGGCGATGGCGGTGCCCGACAAGACCATGACCATCCTCTACGCGCTGGGTTGGACGCAGCACTCGATCGGCTCGCAGATCATTCGCACCGCGGCCATGGTCCAGTTGCTGCTGGGCAACATGGGCATGCCTGGCGGCGGCGTCAACGCCCTGCGCGGGCACTCCAACATCCAGGGGCTGACGGATCTGGGATTGCTCTCCCAACTGCTGCCGGGCTACATGACACTGGCCAACGCCAAGGAGCAGGAGTACCGCGCCTATATCGACAAACGTGCCAAGCAGCCGACGGTGGAGGGGCAGGTCTCCTACTGGAAGAACTACGAGAAATTCCACGTCAGCCTGATGAAGTCATGGTTCGGCAGGGCCGCCAACGAGGGCAACAACTGGTGCTTCGACTGGCTGCCCAAGCTCGAACGGCCGCTCTATGACATTCTCGATACCTTCGAGCGCATGTCGAAGGGGGAGCTCAATGGCTACTTCTGCCAGGGCTTCAACCCGCTGGCCTCCTTCCCCGACCGGGCCAAGGTGACCCGAGCGCTGGCGTCACTGAAGTATCTGGTGGTGATGGACCCGCTCAATACCGAGACCAGCGAGTTCTGGAAGAACTACGGCGAATACAACGATGTCGACCCGAGCCAGATCGACACCGAGGTCTTTCGTCTGCCGACCTGCTGCTTCGCCGAGGACGATGGATCGATCGTCAACAGCGCGCGCTGGCTGCAGTGGCACTGGGCGGCCGCGCCGCCGCCCGGTGACGCTCGGCCGGATACCCGGATCATGGGCGAGTTGTTTCTCAAGCTGAAACAGCTCTATCTCGATGAGGGCGGTGTCTTTCCCGATCCGATCCTCAACCTGACCTGGGATTACAAGATCCCCGCGGACCCCAAGGCGGAGGAGCTTGCGCGGGAGTATAACGGTCGCGCGCTGGAGGATCTCACCGACGAACAGGGCAACGTGACCCGGCGTGCCGGCGAGCAGCTTGCCGGATTCGCGGAACTGACCAACGACGGTCGCACGGCGGCCGGCTGCTGGATATTCACCGGCTGCTGGACCGAAGACGGCAACCAGATGGCGAATCGCGACAATTCGGACCCCTACGGCACCGGCAACACCCTGGGCTGGGCCTGGGCCTGGCCGATGAATCGCCGCATCCTCTACAACCGGGCCAGCGCCGATCTGCAGGGCCGTCCGTGGGGCGCCAACAAGGCGTTCATCTGGTGGGATGGCCGGCAGGGAGCCTGGGTCGGTGCGGACGTGCCGGACTTCCCGACCCACTCGCCGCCATCCCAGGGGCAGATGCCGTTCATCATGCAGCCGGAGGGGGTTGGCCATCTGTTCGCCGGGCAGAGCATGGTCGACGGGCCGTTCCCCGAGCACTACGAACCGTTCGAGTCGCCGGTGCCGCAGAATCTGTTGCACCCGGGCAAGGAGAAGGCGCGCAACAATCCGGCCGCCCGGATCTTCGACGAGGACCGCGAAGCGCTGGGCAAGCCGGAGGAGTTCCCGCACGCGGCGACGACCTATCGTCTGACCGAGCATTTCCACTTCTGGACCAAGCACGCCGAGCTCAACGCCATCGTGCAGCCGCAGCAGTTCGTCGAAATCGGCGAAGCGCTGGCTAGTGAGATCGGCATCGTCGCCGGGGATTGGGTCAAGGTGTCTTCCAATCGTGGATTCATCAAGGCGGTGGCGGTGGTGACCAAACGGCTGCGGCCGATGATGATCGGCGACAAGCAGGTTCACCACGTGGGTATTCCGCTGCACTGGGGCTTTACCGGCGTGGCCAAGAAAGGCTACCTGGTCAACGCCCTGACCCCGTTCGTCGGTGACGCCAACACGCAGACGCCGGAATACAAGTCGTTCACCGTCCGCGTCGAGAAGGCATAGGGAGCTCGCCATGATCAATTCGCAAAACATCATCGCCCGCTCCGCCACGACCACCGAGCCTCCTCAGGCGCGCAGCCATGTGGAGGAGGTGGCCAAGCTGATCGATGTCTCCAAGTGCATCGGCTGCAAGGCGTGCCAGGTGGCGTGCATGGAGTGGAACGACCTGCGTGACGATGTCGGCGAGTGCCACGGCACCTACGACAACCCCACCGACCTCACCGCCGAGTCCTGGACGGTGATGCGTTTCAGCGAGCATGAAAGCGCCGACGGCAATCTCGAGTGGCTGATTCGCAAGGATGGCTGCATGCACTGTGCCGAGCCGGGCTGCCTCAAGGCATGCCCGGCCCCTGGCGCGATCGTGCAGTACGCCAACGGCATCGTCGACTTCGACTCCAACCACTGCATCGGCTGCGGCTACTGCATCACCGGCTGCCCGTTCGACATTCCGCGCATTTCGCCCAAGGACCAGAAGTCCTACAAGTGCACGCTCTGTTCGGATCGGGTGAATGCGGGAATGGAGCCGGCCTGTGTCAAGACCTGTCCGACCAACTGCATCGAGTTCGGCACCAAGACGGACATGCTGGCGCGAGCGGAGAAGCGGGTCGGCGATCTCAAGGCGCTGGGCTTCCGCGATGCCGGTATCTACGATCCGGCCGGGGTTGGCGGTACCCACGTCATGTACGTGCTGCATCATGCCAATGACCCCAATCGCTACAGCGGGCTGCCCAAGGATCCACGCATTTCGCCGCTGGTCGGGGCGTGGAAGGGGGCAACCAAGCCGATCATGTCCGCGATCATCGGCATCACCGCCTTTGCCGGTGTGATCCACTACATGACCAAGGGGCCCAAGGAAGAGCCGGAAGACTCGCCCGAGGAGGAGCATCGAGCGGCGCGCGACGACGGCGTCCCGCCTGCCTCGCTGGGCTATGACGCTACCCGGCGGCGCCCCGGAGCCGGGCGGAGTGCGGACGATCGTCCGCAGGGAGAAAATCGATGAAGATGCCTCGGGATCGCCTGATTCGCTACTCGCCGCTGGATCGCGCCAACCACTGGACCATGGCCATGGTCTTCGTGCTGCTGGCGCTCTCCGGGCTGGCGTTCTTCCACCCGGCATTTTTCTTCCTGAGCCATACGCTGGGCGGGCCGGTATGGGCGCGGATTCTCCACCCGTTCCTCGGCGTGGCGCTGGTACTGCTGTTCTACGCCATGGCAGTACGGCACGTGCGCCGCAATCTGCTCGGCGAGAACGACGTGCAGTGGATGCGCCAGATCGGTGACGTGCTCGACAATCGTGACGAAAAATTGCCGCCCATCGGCAAGTACAACCCCGGTCAGAAGCTGGTCTACTGGTCGCTGGTGGTGTCGATCGCGCTGTTGCTGGTCAGCGGCGTGATCATGTGGCGGCCATGGTTCGCCGGCTACTTCCCGATTCCGCTGATTCGGTTCGCCAGCCTGCTCCATGCGGTGTCAGCCTTCGTCGCCATCGTCACCATCGTGGTTCACGTCTATGCCGCGATCTGGGTCAAGGGCTCGGTCCGTTCGATGACGCGAGGCTGGGTGACCCGCGCCTGGGCTCGTCATCACCATGGCCTGTGGGCTCGTGAACAAGAGGAGACGCAGCGCCGTGAACGCCAACCCTGACGATCCGACGTCCGAAGCAACGCCAGGCGCGAACGGCGACCACGCCTTCGGTCAGGCGCCCCCTTCCCCGGGGGCGCCGCCGATGGTGACGCTGCCTTCGCGCAAGGTCTTCGCCGAGCGTGCCCAGCGGCTGCGGCAGTTGGCCGAACGGCTGCCGACGATGACTGCCTACCTGCGCTTCATGGCGATGATCGTCGAGGCCCAGCATCGCGTCGTCCAACTGCCCCGGCCCTCGTTGGTAGGCGGGGCACAGCTGGCGATGACCCATGGCATTCCGCCCCTCTCCCTGGATGGGTTGTGGCGGGACATGTCCTGGGCGGAAGACCTCGACGCACTGCTGGTGGAGCTGGACGGCCACGTCGTGGCGCCCCAGCGGGCTTGGTTCGACGCGCTCCGCGATCTCCCCGTCGCCGAGCGTGTCGAACTGGCCCGGGCCGTACTGGCCGGTCAGCCGCTGGCGTTGGAGCAACGCGGGATGGCGCCGCTCATGGGCGCGGCACTGCAGGTGGCCTGGACTCGCCAGGCGCGCTCGCTCCCCGTGCCGCCGCCGCGCCCGGCGGGTGCCGTCAGCGCCTTGTGCCCTTGCTGTGGTGCCCCGGCGGTGGGGAGTCTGGTGCAGATCGGGATGGCCCGCTCCCGGGTGCGCTATCTGCAGTGCGGGCTGTGCGCCAGCGAGTGGTACGCCGAGCGTGCCAGATGCGCGCAGTGTGGCGACAGTAAAGACCTGGATTACTGTGGCTTGGAGGATGAGCAGGGCGAACGGGTGTTGCCCGTTCAGGCCGAGACCTGCGATCACTGCCACAGCTATCTGAAATGGGTCAACCGGGAGTGGGAGGCCGCAGCCGATCCCTTGGCCGACGACCTCGCCAGCCTGGCACTCGACATGATGATCGCCGACCGCGATCTGGCGCGCCGCGCTTTCAATCCACTACTGGTGCTGGGGGAGCCGGCCTGAATCCACGCAATTGTTGGGATCGCGCTGATGATGGCGAGCCACGGCGTACCCTCCCCGTGGCTCGCCGGGTGTCATTGGCTGTCGTCATGCTTGTTCCCAATCGCCGGCAACGATTAAATCGAGACTCCTCCCGCCGGTTACCGCGAGCCGTTCATGTCCGATAGTGCTGCCAATCCGAATGACCCGCGTCGTCAGTTGCCGGCGGTCGATCAGCTGTTGAATCACCCCCGCTTCGAAGCCTCGCGCCGCGAGCATGGCGATAGTCTCGTGATTCGGGCCGTCCGTGCGACCCTGGCCGAATGGCGACGCCGTCTGGGCGATCCGGCGAGATCGCCGCTCCCGATGATCGATGAAGCGGCGCTGCTCGCGGCCGTGGAGCGCGCGCTGGCCGCCGAGGCGCGCCTCAACGTCCGCGCCGTCTTCAATCTCACCGGGACCGTCATCCACACGAATCTGGGCCGCTCACCGCTTTCCGAAGCGGCCATCGATGCCGTGGTTCAGGCAGCGCGCCATCCGGTAGCGCTGGAATACGATCTCGACAAGGGGCGGCGTGGGGATCGTGATCGCCTGGTCGAGGGACTGCTGATCGAGCTCACCGGCGCCGAGGCGGCGACGGTGGTCAACAACAATGCCGCTGCCGTACTGCTGGCCCTGACGGCGCTCGGCGCCGGCCGCGAGGCAGTGATATCCCGCGGCGAGATGATCGAGATCGGCGGTGCCTTCCGGATGCCGGACGTGATGACCGCGGCTGGCTGTCGGTTGGTCGAGGTCGGTGCCACCAACCGCACCCACGCGCGTGACTTTCGTCAGGCTCTCGGTGACGACAGTGGCCTGATCGTCAAGGCGCACACCTCCAACTACGCTGTCACCGGCTTCACCAGCAGCGTGCCGGAGGCCGAGCTGGCCACAATCGCCCACGACCACGGCATCCCGTTGATGATCGATCTCGGCAGTGGTGCGCTGACCGATTTCCGCGAGCTTGGCCTGCCTCACGAGGCGCGACCGGGAGAGGCGATTGCCGCCGGGGCGGATCTGGTCACCTTCAGCGGCGACAAACTGCTCGGCGGCCCCCAGGCCGGTATCGTCGTCGGCAAGCGCGAGCTGATCGAGCGACTCAAGCAGCATCCGCTCAAGCGGGCGCTGCGCTGCGACAAGCTCACGCTCGCAGCCTTGGAAGCCACGCTCCGGTGTTATCGCGATAGTGCCGAGCCGGCCCGGCATCTGCCGACGCTGGCGATGCTCTCGCGTGGCGTCGAAGAGATCGAAGCGCAAGCGGCGCGACTGTTGCCGCAGATGCAGACGGCACTGGATGGCATCGCCGAGGTCGTCACTCGGGCTTGCCGAAGTCAGCTCGGCAGCGGCTCGCTGCCGGTCGATCGGCTCGACAGCCATGCGCTGGTCGTGGGGTGCGCCGAGGGCCCGGCGCTCGCCCGGCTCGAGCGCACCCTGCGCGCACTGCCGCGACCGGTGATCGGCCGTTTGCACGAAGGCGCACTGTGGCTCGATCTTCGTTGCCTGTGCCGTGAGGCGGACGAGCGGATGTTCTTGGCGCAGCTCCCGGGCATTCGGCAGCTGTGGCGTGCCACCCGATGATCGTTGGTACCGCCGGCCACGTCGACCACGGCAAGACGTCCTTGATCCATGCGCTGACCGGTGTGGCGACGGATCGCCTGAAGGAGGAGCTGGCACGGGGACTCACCATCGAGGCTGGCTATGCCTATCCCGAGCCGCCACCGGGACAGGCCGGGGCCGTGCTGGGGTTCATCGATGTGCCGGGGCACGAGCGCTTCGTTGCCAATATGCTCTCCGGTGCCGTGGGTATGCAGGCGATGTTGCTGGTGATCGCGGCGGATGACGGCATCATGCCGCAGACGCTCGAACACGCACGCATCCTCGAACTTTTGGGCGTGACCCAGGCCTGGGTCGCGCTGACCAAGATCGATCGAGTGGCGCCGGTGCGCATCGACGAGGTGCGCCGCGAGATCGCCGCCTGGCTGGACACGACAGCTTTCACCGGCGCGCCGATCTTTCCGCTTTCCAGCGTCACCGGTGTCGGTCTGAAACCGCTCGAGAGCACGCTGTGGGCGCAGGCGGCGCGACCCTTGCCCATTCATGAGGCGGGGCGCTTCCGGCTCGCCGTCGATCGTGTCTTCGTCAAGCCAGGTGCTGGCGTCGTGGTGACTGGTACTGTGCGCAGCGGCCGCGTCGCCCTCGGCGACACGGTACGCCTGTTGCCTGGCGGAATGGACGCACGGGTGCGCGGGCTGCGCGCGCAAGATCGTGAGGTCGACCTGGCGCGGCCGGGTGAGCGCTGTGCCATCAATCTGAGCGGGTCGGGCATCGAGCGGAGCCGGCTCGCCCGAGGGAATTGGGTCGTGACGTCCGCCTCCCTGGCAGCCGACCGAACACGCCTCGACGTCGCCCTGGACTGGCTGCCGGAAGCCCCAGCGCTCAGGCACTGGACGCCGGTCCATCTGCACCACGGCAGTGCCCATGTGACGGGGCGGGTTGCACTGCTGGAGGCGGACACGCTGGACGCCGGCGGCTCGGCGCTGGCGCAACTGGTGCTGGACTCGCCGCTGCAGGCCGTCCATGGCGACCGCATCGTGATCCGCGATCATGGCGCCAGCCGGACCCTGGGGGGCGCCAGGGTGCTGGACGTCGCCCCGCCCCGTCGCGGCGGCCGGAAACCGGATCGACTGAGTTGGTTGGGTCGACTGCGCGAGGTGCTGTCGGAGGGGGCCGGGCCGCCGGATTGGCAACTGCTGTTTTCCCGCCGCGAAGAGGGCTCGCCCCCCGAGATGACCAGCGTGGATCTCGCGGCGCTGGCGGTGAATCTCGACGTGCCGGTCGACGATTTGCAGCGAAGCGCGTCAGCGGCGCGTTGGCTCGTGCTGTCGAACCAGGCGGAGCATCACGCCCTGGCGCCGACCTATGAGCGATCGCTGTATGACGATGCGACCGAACGTCTGGCGTCGATCCACGAGCTGGAGCCGGCAATGCGAGGCGTCGACATCGATCGTCTGCGTCGCATGGTGGCGCCTCGACTACCCGCCGACCTGTTCCGGCCGCTGCTCGAGCACTGGAAAGCGCGGGGTGATCTCGCCCAGCACGGCCCGTTCGTGGCGCTGGCATCGCATACGGCATCGCTGTCGGCGCAGGACGAAAAGCGCTGGGATACGGTACGCCCGCTGCTCGTGGCGCAGCCCTGCGATCCGCCTCGGGTGCGCGACATCGCCGGGCAGCTTGGCTGGGCCGAGACCGACGTGCGCCAGCTACTGCATGACTGCGCGCTACTGGGCGATGTCTATCAGCTGCGTCATGATCACTTCTTCCTGGCGAGCCGAGTGTCCGAACTGGCAGCGTTGATTCAGCAACTCGATGGCGAGTCGCCAGCCGGGGCGACGGCGGCGGCATTTCGCGATCGGATCGGCTGTGGCCGGAAACTGGCGGTGGCGATTCTCGAGTTTTTCGATCGGATCGGCTTCACCCGGCGGGTCGGGGATGGTCATAAGGTGATCCGGAAAGATATGCTGTTCGAGTGATTGGGCCCGATCCTCGGCGGTCGAGCACCCGAAGGGGATTGCAAGGTCGGCCGGCAAGGGCATTTTGCGAATCCTTTCTCAGGAAGAGAATCGTTCCCCGGTGGGGCGCCAGGACTTCAACTCCTGTAGGGGCTGCCAGCAGTCTCTGGTGGGTTCGACTCCCACTCTCTTCCGCCATCATCTTGCCTGCGGACGAGGAGGCTGTCCGGTGTCGGCAGCCGCTTGATTCCGGTGCTCTGCCTCGCATCGGTGACACGAAAACGGCCAATTTCCGGCTGTTGCAAAAAATTACGTGTTTTACTGGATAGTCAGTGGCTTATAAACGCATGATTAAGAACACTTAAGTTTTGTTATTAGCAAAACCGATCAAGATATCACGAGAAAAACGTTGGCGTGGCGACGATGAAGGTCCACTCTGACATTGCCCACTTAGCCAAGTGGCTCTCACCGCGAAGGAACGTGGGAGTGGGTTCTCTCTTCCAGTCTGTCTATCGGCCACCACCGATTCCGAACACCGTTACCTCGGTTCGGTGTCGTTGATATCCTGCCGCTCACTTCGTATTGCCATGATTTCGACGCCCAGTCACGCTGAAGTCTGTATTTCGCCGCCGGCCTGGCCCGTCGCGCAACCTCCTGCGTAATCGTGAATTCCCGCTGCCGTGCAAGTCGTGACTACAATGATGCCTCGACGACAACGTCGCCATCGATGGAGACTCCATGCAGGGTTCGCTGATCGGTATCGTGGTAGGGCTGGTGGTCTGGATGATTTCCGCCGAATGGGGGTGGGGAATTGGCGCGGGCATCGCCTCGGGGATCGCCTGGGATCTGTGGCGCCAACGCTCGCGACATGACGACTGAGGCGTTGGGGGCTCGGGCCAGTTCGGCGGGTCGAAATGGCCCGATGGCGATATCAGTTGCGGGTCTTGACCCCCTCGAGTAGCGCCGCCATGTCGTCGGCATGCTCCTCCTCCTGGGCCAGGATGTCCTCCATCACTCGGCGGGAGGTCGGATCCTTGTCGCCAAGATAGGTGATGATCTCGCGGTAGCTGTCGATCGCGATCCGCTCGGCAATGAGGTCCTCCTTGATCATCTCCTCGAGCGTCTCTCCCTCGGCGTACTCCGAGTGCGAGCGGCTCAGCAACCCCTCCGGCGAGAAATTGGGGGCGCCGCCCAGTTGGGTGATGCGTTCGGCAAGTTGGTCGGCGTGCTGTTGCTCCTCCTGGGCATGCTCCAGAAACTCATCCTTGGCAATGCTCGCGCTGAGACCGTCGGCCATGTAGTAATGCCGCTTGTAACGCAGTACGCAGACGATCTCGGTTGCCAGTGCCTCGTTGAGGATCTTGATGACCATCTCGCGGTCGGCGCCATACCCCTCGGTGACGGCGCCATTCTCGATATGCTGGCGGGCTCGCTCGCGAATCGTCTTGATGTCGGTCAAAAAGGTCTGCTCGCTCATGACTTCCTCCTCGATGGTGATGGCGCGATGGGTGGCGGCCAGGCTCCGGCACGCCCCGGTCGTGATCTCAACGTAGTCGATCGAACCCCGTTGTCCTAGGGATATCGTGGGAGCCGAGTGCGCTCGCCATGCCAACAGCGTGTAATACAATAGCGTCGGGGTCGTGAGCTAAGATCCAGGGACACATCCGTCAGGATCCACGACATGGCTTCGCACGACCACTCGCATCACGACTCTCATGATCACGCCGGGCAAGGGCATTCTCACGGCCACGACCATGGTCACTCCCACGATCATGCGCCAACCGTGACGGCAGACAGTGTCAGGCGCGTCAGGCTGGCGATGGTCCTGACCGCCGGCTTCATGCTGGCGGAGGTGGTGGGCGGCTGGATTTCCGGCTCGCTCGCGCTGCTGGCCGACGCCGGGCATATGTTCAGCGACAGCTTCTCGCTCGGGCTTGCGCTGTTCGCCTTCTATATGGGCGACAAGGCACCGGACAGGTTTCGCACTTTCGGTTATCAGCGCTTCCAGGTACTGGCCGCCTTCGTCAACGGGCTGACGCTGCTGGCGATCGCGGTATGGATCGTGATCGCTGCGATCCAGCGATTCACCCAGCCGGTCGAGGTCCTGGCAGGCCCGATGATGGTGGTGGCCGTGTTGGGCCTGCTGGTGAACATCGTGGTCTTCAGGATCCTGCACGGGGGCGACCAGGAAAACCTCAACCTGCGCGGTGCCTTGTTGCATGTGATCGGCGATTTGCTGGGGTCGGTGGCGGCTATCGTGGCGTCCGTGGTGATCCTGCTCACTGGCTGGACTCCGATCGATCCCCTGCTGTCGATGCTGGCCGCGGCGTTGATTCTGCGCGCCGCCTGGAAGATTCTGGGCCGCTCGGCGCATACCCTGCTCGAGGGCACGCCCGAAGGTGTCGATGTCGGTCAGATCCGGCAGGCGCTACTCGACGTCGAGGGCGTCAAGAGCCTGCACGACATTCATGTATGGGGCCTGACGCCACAGGATCCGCTGCTCAGCGCGCACCTGGTGATCGAGTCTCCCGCCTTTCACGACGGTGTCATCGAGCGTGCCTATGCCACGCTGCAGTCCCGCTTCGGGATCCAGCACGCCACGTTGCAGGTCGAGACGCGAGACTGCCTCACCGGTGGCGAGTGCAACCACGGCATGATCGTGCATCCCTGACCCTGTCGCGCGGGATGTCGCTTCGTGATGAGCCTTGTTCATGAAAATGGCGGGAAGGTTTCATTGGCCGTGATCGCCCCGGGAAGGCAGAATCGCCATCATATGGTCGTCAATCCATCGTCGGTCGTCGCTACCGGGACATCAGCGCTCGAGAGCGAGACCTCGCCCCGCCTGCGATCACGCGGGGCCGCATCGAAGAGAACACTGTCATGAGCACGCAGCCTCCCCTGGGATTCAGTTTCGAATTCTTCCCTCCCAATACCGACGCGGGGCGCGAAAAGCTCGGCGGGGTCCGCGATGCACTGGCCGCCCGCAAGCCGCGGTTTTTCTCGGTGACCTATGGGGCCGGTGGCTCCACCCAGGCGCGTACGTTCGACACCGTCAAGGCGGTCCGCCGCAGCGGCGTCACCACGGCGCCGCATCTCTCCTGTGTCGGTAGCGACAAGTCGGCGCTGCGTAATCTGCTGCACGCCTACCGTGAAGATGGTGTGGATAGCCTGGTGGCGTTGCGTGGTGACTTACCATCGGGCATGGGGGGCGCCGGCGAATTGCGTTACGCCAACGAGCTGGTCGAATTCATCCGCGACGAGACCGGCGATCATTTCGAGATCGCGGTTGCCGCCTACCCGGAAGCCCATCCCCAGGCAGCCAGCTTCGAACGCGACCTGGAAAACTTCGCCCGTAAGGCCAAGGCGGGCGCCGATCTCGCGATCACCCAGTATTTCTTCACCGCCGACGCTTATTTTCACTTCGTGGACCGGGTTCGCGCCATGGGGGTGGAGACGCCGATCATTCCCGGCATCATGCCGATCACCAATTACACCAAGCTGGCTCGTTTCTCCGATACCTGCGGCGCCGACATTCCGCGCTGGATCCGCAAGCAGCTCGAGGCCTACGGCGACGACAGCGACAGCATCCAGGCCTTCGGTACCGAGGTGATCTCGAGGCTGTGCCGGCGGTTACTGGATGGCGGGGCCCCTGGCCTGCATTTCTACACGCTGAATCAATCCGCGCCGGTGCTTCGGGTGCTCGACAACCTGAGTTGAACCTGGCCTCCGAGTTCGCCTCGTCGAAGCCCTGCCGTTCGCGTTCGGGTCGCTGGTTGGCTACGTTGAAACCAGTCCCGATCGAGCGAGTCGCTGATCGAGACCCGTCACTCATGCAGAGGAGAACGCCATGCAACGCAACGGATGGATCGGTCTGACCGCGGGGGTTGCGCTAGCCCTGTCGGGGTGGGCGCAGGCGGACACCACGGTGGAGATGCATGCGGTATCCGCCGACGGGATCGGCGATAGCGTCGGTACGGTGGTCGCCAAGGACACCGAATATGGTCTGCTGCTGATGCCCGACCTGTCGGGCCTGAAGGCCGGGCTTCACGGTTTCCATCTGCACACCAACGCCAGTTGCGAGACCAGCGAGACCGATGGCGAAGTCACCCCGGGTGGCGCTGCCGGTGGCCATTTCGATCCCGACGAGACCGGCACACACCAGGGGCCTTACAGCGACGAGGGTCATCTCGGGGATCTGCCGGCACTTACGGTCGGGGACGACGGCACAGCGACGACGCCGGTGCTGGCACCTCGACTCGCCGAAGCCGATCTCGACGGTCACTCGCTGATGATTCACCAAGGTGGCGACAACTACAGCGACGAGCCCAAGTTGGGTGGCGGCGGGAGCCGAGTGGCCTGCGGTGTCATCGACGGCAGCTAGCGCGCATTGAACGGCACGCAGATTGACGGCTCCACCACAGGTGGAGCCTTTTCTTGTCGCTGCGAAGCCGGTTCGTCCTGGAGCGGCTTTTCTTAAGCTATTGTTTTCTGATTGGCTGGCGCGCCATAATCTGTTCATTTATCCAGTTGTGGGGCGCCCGGCCAATGGCCAATTTTCGAACGCATCTCGGCGTGGCGACCGTCGGGGGAGTCGCGGTCGCTCAGGCCGGATGGCAAGCAGGGCAGTGGAGCGGCTGGCAGTCGCTGGTGGTCGCGATGCTGGTGGCGTTCGGCGGTATTCTCCCGGATATCGATGCCGATCAGTCCCAGGCCATTCGCCTGATCTTCAATATCCTGGCCGTCGTCGCGGTGGTGCTGGCAGTACTGGTTCTGCAGCATCGGGTCACACCAGCCTATCTGTTTGCCGCCTGCGGCGGTATCTATCTCGGCGTGCGCTACCTGGCCGGTGCGATTTTCGCACGCTTCACGGTTCATCGCGGGTTGTGGCATTCGCTGCTGGCCGCGTCGATCAGCGGGCTGTCGACGGCAGCGATCAGTTTCTCCCTGCTGGACCAGCCTGAACGGCTGGCCTGGATACACGGGGTGGCGATGACACTGGGCTTCGTCATCCACCTGATGCTGGACGAGCTGTACAGCGTCGATCTCACCGGGGCGCGCTTCAAGCGTTCGTTCGGTACCGCCCTTAAATTCTTTAGCTGGCAGTCACCGGGCAGTGCGCTGATGCTGGCGTTGATATCGGCGCACCTGTTGAGCTGGCTACCGTCCTTCTCGGTGCTGCGGCAGCTGGTAATGCAGGGTGTGGCGCTGTGGCACTGAGGCGATGGTGCGGGGCCGCCAATCGATGACGCCGAATCGAGAACCTTGCGAGCGTTAGACGTTATCCCTCGCTACGCTTTTCCCATCCGATCTGAATCATCAGCCCCAATGATGGCATGGAGTCCACGATGCATCTGGTATTCGACGTCAATGAAACACTGCTCGACACGGGGGCGCTCGATCCGCTGTTCAAGCGCTGGTTCGGCACCGACGCTGCACGCTCTGAATGGTTCCTGACGCTTCAGGAGACCTGGATGACGGCCAATCTGGTGGGGGAGTTCGAGCCCTTTGCAGATCTCGCCAGAAGTGCGCTGCGCCAACTCGGTGCCAAACATGGTGTCGCGATCGCTGTAGGCGACGAGCAGGCACTGGTCGAGGCGATTCTATCGATGCCGGCCCACGCCGATTCGGCGGCGGCGCTGGCGCAGTTGCGCGAGCAGGGGCATACGCTGACGGCGCTGACCAATAGCGCGCTGAAGGCAGCGCATCGGCAGCTCGACAACGCCGGACTGAGCGGTTATTTCGATGCCATTCTAAGTGTCGAGAGCGTGGGGCGATACAAGCCGTCTCCAGAGCCTTATCGGCATGCGGCGAGCCACTGGGGCGTCGCCACCGCCGAGCTGATCATGATCGCCGCTCACGGGTGGGATTTGATCGGTGCCAATGCGGCCGGGCTGCGAACCGGGTTCATCGCACGGCCAGGCAAGGCAATGGACCCACAGCTCGGCAGCGTGCCTGACTGGCAGGATGACGACCTTGCCCGTCTGGTTCAGCGCGCTGTCGCGCAGTGACGACTACTGCCGGTGGCGTCAATGCAGTTTGCCGGGGTCGATGATCCGCACCGGGCGGACCTCGTCGCTGGCTGGCCGCTGTTTGTCACGCGGTTGATTGACGCGAGTTGGAATTTCCTGCGGCGTGTCGTCCTCGATCGGTAATTGCTCGAAGAAGTCGCAGCTGACGCAGTCGCGGTAGCGAATGCCGTTCTGCTCCCACGAACGTATGCGGTCCATGGCGGCACAGCGAGGGCAGATTGCGCCGGCAATGAAGCGTTTCGGCGTCTGGGACATGCATTACCTCGAAAGCAGTGGGCGGGCGCTGACTGGCGCCCGCCCGGTTCACTGTGGGATCAGACACCGCCCAGGATCAGGCAGCGTTCTTGGCGTCGATACCGGAGTGGCGCAATAGTGCATCGATGCTCGGTTCACGGCCACGGAAGGCTTCGAACAGTTCTGCCGCTTCCCGTGAGCCACCCTGTTCGAGAATCGCCTCGCGGAAGCGTCGGCCGGTCTCGGGATCGAAGATCCCGGCTTCCTCAAAGGCACTGTAGGCATCCGCCGACAGCACTTCGGCCCATTTGTAGCTGTAATAACCGGCAGCGTAGCCACCGGCGAAGATATGGGCGAAACCGTTCTGGAAGCGATTGAAGTCGACGGCCGGCACGACCGAGACCTTGGCTCTGACGTCATCGAGCAGACGCTGGACGTCACTGGCGCTCGGTTTCTCGAGCTCGTGATGGAGACGGAAGTCGAACAGCGAGAATTCGAGCTGGCGCATCATCTGCATTGCCGACTGGAAATTGCGCGCCGCCTGCAGCTTGTCCAGCAACTCGTCCGGCAATTTGTCGCCGGTGTCGACGTGGCCGGCGATCAGGTCGAGACCCTCGCGCTCCCAACAGAAATTCTCCATGAACTGGCTCGGCAGCTCGACGGCATCCCAGGCGACGCCACTGATGCCGGAAACATCGGCGACCGTCTGCCGCGTCAGCATATGATGCAGGCCATGGCCGAACTCGTGGAACAGCGTCAGCACCTCCTCGTGGCTCAGCAGTGCCGGCTTGCCCGCCACCGGGGGCGTGAAGTTGCAGGTGAGATAGGCCACCGGCAGCTGTAATTCGCCACTTTCGCGCTGGAGACGCGTGCGGCAGACATCCATCCAGGCGCCGCCACGCTTGCCTTCTCGGGCGTACAGGTCCAGATAGAAGCCGGCG
The DNA here is from genome assembly GCF_003206615.1 of Salinicola acroporae. Taxonomy (GTDB): domain Bacteria; phylum Pseudomonadota; class Gammaproteobacteria; order Pseudomonadales; family Halomonadaceae; genus Salinicola; species Salinicola acroporae. The sequence goes on from NZ_PZJW01000017.1 coordinate 59,110, forward strand.
ATAGGCTGATCGCCATCGAGCACGTCGAAGTATTTCACGTCCGGATGATAGCGGGGCGCTTCCGGATTCTCCGCCATGCGGATGCCGTAAAGCTTGTTGGTAACGCGGAACAGGCCCTCGATGGCACGCGGCGCGGGGAAGTAGGGACGCAACTGCTCCTGAGAAATATCGTAGCGCGCCTGACGCAGCTTCTCGCTTGCGAAGCCGGTGTCCCATGGCTTCAGCGCATCGAGGCCGAGGGTCTCCTTGGCGAAAGCCTCCAGTTCGTTGAATTCGCGCTGCGCCTGCGGGTGTGCGCGTTCGGCGAGGTCGTCAAGGAAGCCAAGCACCTGTTCGGGCGTTTCGGCCATCTTGGTGGCCAGCGAGTAGTCGGCGTAGGTGTCGAAACCGAGCAGGCGGGCCAGTTCCTGACGCAGCCGCAGCGTTTCCTCTATTACCGGCGCATTGTCGTTTTCGCCGGCCTTGGGGCCCTGGTCGGAAGCCCGCGTGACATAGGCGGTGTAGACCTCACGGCGCAGCTCGCGATCTTCGGCGAAGGTCATGACCGGCAGGAAGCTGGGGACGTCCAGCGTAATCCGGTACCCGGTAACGCTCTTGGTTTCGGCATTGGCCTTCAATGTTTCCAGAGCGCTCTCGGGCAGGCCGCCCAGGCGGTCGGCGTCGGCAAGATCGAGATGCCAGGATTGGGTCGCATCCAGCAACTGGTTGGAGAAGGTGTTGCCGAGTTCCGACAGGCGAGCCTGGATTTCGCCGTAGCGTTTCTTGTCCTCGGCCGGCAGATCGACGCCGGCGAGACGGAAGTTACGCAGGGTGTTGTCGATCGCCTTGCGCTGAGCGGTCTCGAGTGAGGCGAACTCGTCGCTCTGCCGCAGACGTTCGAAAGCCTTGAAAAGCGCGGTGTGCTGACCGACCCAGGTACCGTACTCGGAAAGCATGGCCAGACACTGCTGATAGGCGTCGCGCAGCGCGTCGCTGTTCATCGTCGAATTGAGGTGGGACACCGGAGACCACGCCTGGGACAGGCGGTCGTCGAGTGATTCCAGCGGCGCGGCCAGGGTCTGCCAGCTCACGTCCTGCTGCCGGGCCAGGGCCTCGGTGGCCTGCCGGTTGTCGGCAATGATCCTTTCTATGGCCGGTACGACGTGTTCGGGGCGGATCGCCTCGAACGGCGGCAGGGTATGATGCTCGAGCAGCGGATTATTCGACATGGTCACCTCGGGCGATGGAATCAGTGCCATTCTATATGGGGTGAGCCGAGCCAGCTTTCAATCCGGTGGCTACCGTTGGCAATGCCCGCTGCTGGATGCCGGCCTGGGCGAGATTGGCGAGTCGTCCCGGTGCTGATAGGCTCTTCGCGTTTTCGTGCCAGCCCTGCCTGTCCCGGGTGGGTCGCCCTCGGCCGCAATCCGTTCGATAAAGGTCCCGAATGATGAGTGAAACTCTGGAGCGCTGGCAGTCCCGCCGTGCCTTTATCCTGGCGGTCACCGGCGCCGCCGTGGGCCTGGGCAACATCTGGCGCTTCCCCTACATGACGGGCGAGAATGGTGGGTCGGCATTCCTGCTGCTTTACATCGTTTTCGTGCTGCTGCTGGGGCTGCCGATGATGATGGCCGAGATCATGATCGGTCGCGCCGGTCGACGCAGTCCGATGCAGGCGCTGGCGTTCCTGGCCGACGAGGCCGATGTCAGTCGGCACTGGAAATGGCTGGGGCTTTTCGGCGCGATCACGGTTTTCTTCATCCTGTCGTTCTACTCGGTGGTTTCCGGCTGGTCGATCGAATACCTGGTCAGTGCCATCAATGGCAACTTCGTTGGTCTCTCTCCCCCGCAGATCGGCGCGAGCTTCGATGCCTTCCTGGCCGATCCGCTGCGCATGACCTTCAACCATACGCTGTTCATGCTGCTGACCATGTCGGTGGTGGCGGCCGGCATCGCCAACGGCATCGAGAAGCTCAACAACGTGATGATGCCGCTGCTGTACGCGATCCTGATCGTTCTCGGGGGCTATGCCGTGACCACGCCGGGTTTCGGGGCCGCCATGCACTGGCTGTTCACGCCGAACGTCGCCGCCATCACCTGGAGCGTCGTGCTCAATGCCATGGGGCACGCCTTCTTTACCCTGGCGGTGGGCGCTTGCGCCCTGATGGCTTACGGTGCCTACATGCCCGAGGAGCAGAGTCTGCCCAAGGCCGTCTTCGCCGTGGCGCTGCTCGATATCACAGTGGCGCTGCTCTCCGGTATTGCCATCTTCTCCGTGGTCTTCACCCATGGTCTCGATCCCAGCGAAGGGCCCGGACTGATGTTCGTCACGCTGCCGATCGCCTTCAGTGAGTTGCCAGGCGGGCAGGTCTGGCTGGGCGCCTTCTTTCTGCTCCTGCTGGTAGCGACCTGGACGTCGTCGATCAATCTCGCCGAGCCGATGGTGTCGATGCTGGTCGGTTCCGGGTGGCGGCGCAGCCGGGCTGCTATTCTGGTCGGGTCGCTGGTGTGGCTGGTGGGGCTGTTATCGGTGCTCTCGTTCTCTACCCTGGCAGACGTCCATTGGGTCGGCGAGATGAACTTCTTCACCTTGGTGTCGACCATTCCGCCCGACATCTTCCTGCCGGTCGGTGGTCTGCTAATCGCCATCTTCGCGGTGTGGGTGATGTCGAGGGAAGCCGCCGTGGCGGCGCTGGGCGTCGGCGCCGGCAGCTTCCGGCTATGGCAATGGCTGGTGCGTTACGTGTCGATCCCGCTGACGGTCGTGGTGCTGGCGTCCAGCCTTCTCTAGGCCATGCGGCGAGGGTCAAGCCGATTCTGGATAGCGTACAGGAGGGGAACTCATGGCAATTCGAACATTTCAGGGTGTGGCGCCCAGCCTCGGACAACGGGTGTTCATCGATGATACCAGCGTCGTGCTGGGAGACGTGGCGCTGGGTGACGACTGCTCGGTGTGGCCGATGGCGGTCATCCGGGGTGACGTCCATCGCATTCGCATCGGCGAGCGCACCAGCGTGCAGGATGGCTGCGTGCTGCATTGTACCCACGCAAGCGATTACAACCCAGGCGGCCATCCCTTGATCATCGGGGACGATGTCACGATCGGCCACCAGGCCACGCTGCACGGCTGCCGTATCGGGGATCGGGTTCTCATCGGAATGGGCGCCGTGGTGCTGGACGGAGTCGTGATCGAAGATGAGGTGATCGTCGCTGCGGGCGCCATGGTTCCGCCGGGCAAGGTGCTGGAGAGCGGCCATGTCTATGCCGGTAACCCGGCCAAACCGCTACGCGAACTCAAGGCCGCCGAGCGGACGTTTTTCAGTTACTCCGCGGGGAATTACGTCAAGCTGAAGGACCAGCACCTGAGCGGAGAATGATCGGTGACTGGCGCGCTCAGGGTTCGAGGCGGTCGCTCAGCAGTTGCGAGCGCCTCTCGGCGCGTCGGGCCCTCGATTCGGCACGCTGCATGTCGATCAGCCCCGCCTTGACGTAGTCGAGATGCTCATGGGCCAACGTGCGAGCATCCTCGGCTCTCCCTTCCTGAATCGCCTCGAGCAGTGCGCGATGCTGTGCCATCAGGCGTTGGCGGGCATTGGGGCGCTCGAACAGATGTGCCAGGTTGCCGACGATGCTCTTCTCCAGCAAATGGAACAGGCCGCGAATGGTATGCAGCATCAGGACATTGTGGGCGGCCTCGGCAATGGCGAGGTGGAAGGCGGCATCGGCCTTGGCCTCGCGTAGTGGGTCGCCCTGCTGAACGGGGTCCCGGTAACTTCTGTCCAGCGCCTCGAACCGCTGCTGCAGCATCTCCTTGTCGGCCGGGGTTGCCCGCATCGCTGCATGGTAGGCCGTGATCCCCTCCATTGCATCGCGGAACTCCAGCACATCCAGATGGAACTCGTCGTGACGCGACAGCATCTCCAGCATTGGGTCGCCGTAACTGGCGGCGAGACTTTCACTGACGTAGGTGCCGCCACCCTGTCGACTGATCAACAGGCCTCGAGCGGCCAGCTTCTGAATGGCTTCCCGTAGCGAGGGGCGTGACACGCCAAAGCGTTCGGCCAGTTGCCTTTCGGCCGGCAGGCGGTGCCCCGGCTTGAGGCTGCCCTCGAGGATCATCGTCTCGAGACGTTCGGTGATGACATCGGCAAGGCGAGGTTGCCTGACGGTGGGGTAGGTCACGCGATGGAGCTCCCGATAACGATTCCAATGATTGGTTTTACCAATGTTCCGGCATCGCTCAAAGCGCTGCCTGCCGTCATGGCGGTTATCGGAATTCGATTCGGACCAAAGTATGAAGCGCCCAGGCCTCAATCGACGCGCCACCGCTTCGGGATGACGCTGACAATCGGCCTGGATGGCCCAGGACATATCAGATCTCCACCATCGGTCGTCATCGAGTTCAGTTTTTTTTTGACTCAAGGGCTTGCCAACGCGGCGTCCGATCCGTAAAGTACGCATCCGCTGCCGCCGAGAGAGGTTCTCGGAGGCGGTGAGGAAGAAAGCCAAGCGTTTGATTTGATTGAAACAATCGGTTGGCGCAAGGCAGGGAGGCAGGCAAAATGC
>NZ_PZJW01000018.1 GCF_003206615.1 Salinicola acroporae
TTGCTGGGTAAGATCACTTGACACTTTCGCCACTCGTCCGATGACGCGGGTCGCGCTGATCTAAGTCGCTACCGAGACCACTCACCCATTGGGGTCACGCCCCGAGGGTTTCCTATCCGAATGATGAATCAAGTAGCAACCTACGAGTGACTATTTGACCTATCAGCTGGCCCCGTATGACTCGGATGTGATGGTAGCCGAGGTGAGGGGTATCGGGGCAAGGGTCTGGATATGGCTAATAGCTGGGGTCGCTTCATTGCCCGTAGTCAACTTGAAGTGACCCTGACTAGATAGCTTTGCCTACATCTTTGGGCTTATTGCCGCAGGAAATTTTATTGTATACGCTTGTGTTCAATTGCATTCCGAGGATGAGACTGACGATGGGTCTGCGTGATTTCAAGACAGGTGATCCCCTCTACACCGACATCCTGGTCATAGGTGGCGGGAACGCGGCGCTGTGCGCGGCTATCAGTGCTTCTGATGAAGGTAAGAGCGTGTTGTTGATCGAGCACGCACCAGAGTCCCTTCGAGGCGGTAACAGTCAGCACACGCGTAATTTCAGATGCATGCACGAGGCGCCAAAGGGCATTTTGGCTGGCGCCTATAGTGAGGAGGAGTATTACGAGGATCTCATGCGTGTGACCAAGGGAAAGACGGATGTCGATCTCGCTCGCAAGACGATTCGCGAATCATTCTCGGCCTATGACTGGATGGCGGAAAACGGCGTGCGTTTTCAGCCATCCTTAGGTGGAACTCTCAGCCTTTCCAAGACCAATGCCTTTTTTCTGGGTGGCGGCAGGGCGTTGGTTAACGCCTATTACAACACTGCAGAAAGTAAGGGAGTACAGTTTGTATTCGACGCTCAAGCGGTGCGTCTCAATATCGAAAAAGGGGAGTTTGGGTCAGCTATCGTTCTTTGCAAGGGTATCCGTCATGAGGTTTTTGCGAGTCGTGTCGTGGTCGCTTCGGGTGGGTTCGAATCTAATACCGATTGGCTGGAAGAAGCTTGGGGGCCTAGCGCCAAGAACTTCTTGATCCGTGGAACGCAGTTCAATCAAGGATTGATGCTGAAGGAGCTAATGCGTCATCGCGCGGTCATCGTCGGTGAACCAGATCAATGCCATGCCGTTGCGATCGATGGTCGCGCTCCGAAGTATGATGGCGGCATCGTTACACGTCTGGACTGTGTGTCTTTTGGTATCGTCGTTGATCGACACAGCCAACGTTTCTATGACGAGGGCGAGGACTTCTGGCCAAAACGCTACGCCATCTGGGGACGGTTGATCGCCAGGCAGCCGAATCAGGTCGGATACGTCATCATCGACAGTAAGGCGATAGGTGATTTCATGCCCTCGGTTTTTCCGCCGCTCGTGGCAGATTCGGTCGAAGAGCTCGCAACGACGCTGGGGTTAGAGCCCGCGTCTTTGAAGCAAACTCTCGATGCTTACAATGCGGCGATCGGAGATGCGCCTTTCGATAAGGACCGGTTGGATGGTTGTCGCACTCATGGATTGGCGGTAGACAAGACCAATTGGGCTCGCCCCATCGATACGCCCCCCTATTATGGCTATACCCTCGCGCCGGGCATCACTTTCACTTACATGGGAGTCAAAGTGACTGATCGTGCTCAAGTGATATTCGAGGAAAGCGGACCATCGAACACTATTTTTGCCGCTGGAGAAATCATGGCGGGCAACATTCTTGGACAAGGTTATCTGGCTGGTATCGGTATGGCGATAGGAACGGTATTCGGTATTACTGCAGGTAGGGAGGCAGCTCATGGAATCGATTAGTGTGCTTGATGTTACGCAGGAAGCGCGGCGCAATGTAGAAATCTGTAATTCATGCCGGTACTGCGAGGGGCTCTGTGCTGTCTTCCCCGCTATCGAGATGAAGCGGGAGTTCGACAAGTCATATATCGATCACTTGGCGAATCTATGCCATAACTGTACGGGCTGCTATCACGCTTGCCAATATACGACACCGCACGTTTTCGATATGAATGTGCCGAAAGCGCTCACACAGGTTAGGATGGCCAGCTATGAAACCTATGTCTGGCCGGCGTCACTGGGGCGTGTTTTTAAACGTAATGGAACGATTGTATCGCTTGTCAGTGCGTTGATTCTAACCTTGGTCATGCTGGCAGGTTTGCTGTTCGTCGATGCCAGCAGTCTATTTTCGGTGCAAAATGGGTCCGGGGCTTTTTATAAGATCATTCCTTACGAGCTCATGGTTGGTATTGCAGGAGCGATCGCGATTTTCGATGTGTTGGCTATTGCACTGGGGGTGCGAAAGTACTGGCGGGAGATCGGTGGAAAGTGGCATTACCTGTTTGCTTGGCAGCCGCTTAAGCGGGCGTTTCACGATGCAATGTCCCTGAAAAATCTCGGAAGTGACGGTCAGGGATGCAATGATGAAAGTAGCCGTTTCAGCAACCGTCGCCGACGATTCCATCACAGTATGATGTACGGATTTTTGCTGTGCTTTGCGGCGACATCGGTAGCGACGATTTATGATCATTTTTTTGGCTGGGTGGCACCCTATGCCTATACCAGCTTGCCGGTACTACTGGGAACGGTTGGTGGTATTGGTATTATTATTGGTACCGCCGGGCTGACCTGGGTTAAGCTTAAAATGCACGACGGGCCAATGTGGAAAGCTGTTTTCGGAATGGACTATGCATTTCTGAACTTGCTGTTCTGGGTTAGTGTGACGGGTATTGCGTTGTTGGCGCTGAGGGAAACTTCTGCCATGGGCGTTCTACTCATTATTCATTTAGGGGTAGTGGGTGCACTATTTGCAATTTTACCCTTTAGTAAGTTTATTCATGTTTTTTTTCGAATCGCCTCGCTGATCAAATATCACAATGAGAGATATGCCCAATCCGCATGATTGGTAAAGATGTTGTCGCAAAGAGTTCGAGTTTTAAGGACTTCTCCTGATCAGAAGACTCGGCGATAATGCTCGTCGAGTCTTCTGCGTGATCGCTCGGCATTTGCGGGGTATGAAATGAGTGGCGATCTCAGGACGATGAGGGTTGATAATCGTCGAGTTCATCGCCAATCATCTGGATACGTGCCTTCTGTGCTTCCAGGATATGATGGGTGGCGGCTCTCTGTGCACGCTCCTCGTCCCTCGCGGCAATGGCATCGAAAAGTTCCTTGTGCTCATCGACGACTTCCTGAGAGCGCCCAGGAACCTCGAAAGTTGTCTTGCCCAAAAGTGCCATCGAATCGCGTAGGGAGTTCAAGGATTTAAGCAGGTAACGGTTATGAGCGGCATGGAAGATGGCGTTGTGGAAAATGCGGTTCTGGCGCGCCTGCTCCGCTGCCCCCTGAGCGGACTCGTAGCGTTTCTGTATTTCGTTGAGCGAAAAGATCTCCGCGTCACTGGCGTGCCTGGCAGCGAGGCCGGCAGCAGAGGCTTCCAACACCACGCGCATGTGATAGAGCTCCATCACTTCCTGATAGCCTAGTTTCACAATCTGCATGCCGCTGTAAGGTGCCACAACCAACAAGCCGGAAGCTTCGAGGCGCTTCAGCGCCTCCCTGACAGGAGTGCGGCTGAAATTCATCCACTCGGCAATAGCGGATTCCTTGATTCGACTCCCTGGCTTCAGAGAGCCTTCACGAATGCCTTCCAGAATCTTCTGGTAGGCTTGCTCCGAACGAGAGGATTTTTCGCTCACGTCATATCTCCAACTCAAAAGCTAAGGATGATGGCAGCGTATCCTCTAACCACTTATGTGGCAATATCGATTCCTATAACCAAGACTTTTGTCTGTATTTCAACCTCATTTTGGTCTTCTTGAGATGGTGTGTGTTGTGTTTTCAAGATAATAAAAAAACACCGCGCGATTGCGCGGTGTTGTAGTCGATTAACTATTATCATTGATATCTGTCTTCTCTCAGATCTATGTGTCGAGTCTCTGGTCCGAGTATAGCTCCGATTGTGACTAATAGCCCTCCAACTACGTAGAGAGTGATAGTAGTGTATTGGAGTGGCATGAAAGCCGATAGCCAATTTTCGTAAATGTTATAAAAGGCCGGGATAATGATGGCCACGCTATAGGCAACACCATAACCAGATGATCGCACTGAGGCGGGGAAGCGCTCCGACAGATAGGAGCCAGTGCAACCGAAAGTGCAGATCGAACACGTCACGAGAGCGATCGTCAAGATCAGGTAACTGACATTGCTTTCCAAGCTTCCGCTAATGATGATGGTATAAATGATGGGTGCTGCCACCATACCTAGTATACCGGTGATGATGAAAAACGTTCTGCGTCCGACTTTTTGGCTTAGCGCACCGGCCAGCGGGTAGATAATTATCAATGCAATTTGATAAAGGACGATCAGCAGTGTCGCGCGGGTATTGCCCATGCTTTCCAATGATCGTAGCGTGCCGGGAAATGACGCACTGGTGGCGTTGGATAGCAGCCAGACACCGGTCATAAGAATAAATACCTGGCGCAGGCTTCTAGAGTTTTCCCCAGAGAATAGCTGGATAAAAGGGCTTTTTTGCTCGGTTTTTACTACTGGATTTCTGGCTTTTTCTACTACCGTCTGATGGTAATATAACGTGAATGATAGCGTGGCTATGGCTCCGATGAGGAATGGAATTCTCCAACCCCATTGATGGTAGAAGTCATCCGTTGATCCATCGGACGGTCCTGACAACGTCAGAATGATATAGGTGATGGCGGAGACGACGCAAAACGCGATAGGAAAGCCCATGGAAATCAGTCCACCGTAAAGGCCTCGCTTCTGTGGCCCCGCGCTTTCCATGGCCAATGGTACTGCGCCCGTATATTGTCCACCGAGAAAAATTCCGGTTAGAAAGCGCAAGACGATGATGCTGGAAATAGCGCCAAGGCCGATGTGTTCGTAGCCAGGAATCGTTGCCATTATCAAAGTGCCAATCCCGGAGCCAAACATGGCAATGACAGTCGCTTTTTTTCGTCCGGAGCGGTCGGCGATATTGCCGAACATCACTGCACCCAATGGGCGCCCCAACAGTGTCGCGGCGAATATCAGGCCATTGATGAGTGCAAAATCGGCAAGGCTGGTGTTTGGGGGAAGGAAGTAGGCGATTGCCGGCGCCAAGGCGATGATCGGCAGATAAATATCATAACAGTCGATCGCGAAGCCTAGCGATGCGCCTCGAACGGCTTTCCGGGCAACCGATCTGTCTTGGACTTGCTGAGAGGGTGCGGGCGTACTCATGGTCACTCCTGAGTCACTTGAGTTTTTATAGTTCACTTAGCCATTTGACGAGTTGGCTGCCAAAGTCGGCAATTTCTTCCATGGGATAATGGCCAATGCCTTCGAGTCGTGTATAGCGGCCATGGGGGATTTCTCTGGCAGTGGCCTCGACCGTCTGTGGTGAAAGCCAGAAGTCGTCGTCACCGACGATTAGGTGTGCCGGACAGGTAATACGGTCAAGCTGGCCGGAGATATCGTGACGTGCCCAGCCAATGAGGTCACGGAGGGCGACCTGCGGATCTTCTCGACGATGGCGTGCTGCGATTCGCTCGACGCGTTTTTTCGAGACGCTTGCGCCACACGCGGCGAGGGTGCCGTAATAGGTTCGATCCGAACGGCTGGGGGATACGCTGTCTTGGAGGTTCTTGCGCAACGCGCGTTCGCTTTGGCCATCATTGAGGGCATCGGCGGCCATAGCGACGATGCCCGATAGCTTGGCGGCGTAACGAACGCCTAGGCTCAAGGTGATCTTGCCACCAATCGAGCAGCCCACCACATAGGGGCGGTCAAGTTCCAGACGCTCGATGACTTCGATGATCCAACTGGCGTAATACTCCAGGTCTTCCACTGGACCGGTCGCTGGTTCCTCGGAATGACCATGCCCCGGCAGATCGGGAATGATCGCTTGGTATCCGCCCTCTACCAGCCCCTTGATGCTCTCTTGCCATTGCAATGCGCTTTGGCCGGCTGTGTGGATACAGACGACGGGCTTGCCGCTGCCGAAAGTCATGACAAAACCCGGCCGGCCATCGATATCCAGATAGTGTGCTGAGCTATTCATGGTTAGCGATCTCCTGCCGGTATAAGCGTCTTGGCGACTTCGACGAGTTGTACGATGGCGCTGGTGATCTGCAGATAGACGAACACGTTGCCCGACACATTGAATTCGCCATGAGTGGCCCTTGCGACGAAGTCGACACGATCACTACGAAACAGCTCGACCCAGGCGAGCTCTGTGCCGGAAAGCGTGAAATCCGCTCCCTTGGGTGTACGTCGGCCTACATCGATAACTCGACCTTTGTAGATACGCAATTGGGTCGTGTTGTACTCACTACTTAGCGCGATGCAGCCATCAAACAGCTGTAGGGATTCTCTGAATTCGTCGAGCGCATTTAGCTTCTCTGCCAGTACTTTGCACCAGGCCACACCCAACAAGTCCTGATCGGTCTGCTTACTGGGATCCGGCTCATGGCGTGTTCTGACCATTGCCGAGGAGGTGCCCTCCTGCATCACCTGATCGTCGGCGTCGAGCAACCGGATGCAGCGGCGGACGATGCCACGGTCGCGTTTTGATGTCAGGCGAGTACCGGTGATGACGGTTTCATAATGAAGAGGCTGATTAGGCTCTAGCGGCCGACGATAATGCCAATGCGTATCGAGCAGGGCGATGATGGATTTTTGTAGAAACCCCATCTCGTTCAGCGTGCCGAAATAGCGCGCCAATCCCAGCGGCCCATGGCCAATCAAGGGTTCACCGTTGCGATCCGCCTGTGGCATGTGCATGGGATGGCGATCACCGGATACATGGCCAAAATCGGTGAAATCCTGAGCCGAGAAGGAAAATGTATCGCTCAGGAAGCGTTGTCCAGCTCTGAAGTCTTCCCAGTAGAGCGTGTGATTCATGAGTGCATACCTTCGAACTCCGGCTTGACGGGGCTGGCGAAGTCGCTGCGACCTCACCAGCCCTGTGCATGCCAGTCACGATTGGAAAGGGCGCGTTGGCGGGCGCCTCATGGATTGCCGGTATTGATCGATCAGTAGGCGATCGTGATCAGCTTCTCGTCGGTCATGTCTCGGATCGCGTAATGCGGGCCCTCTTTGCCGTACCCGCTATCCTTGACGCCGCCGAATGGCATGACATCGAGTCTGGAACTGGAGGTTTCGTTAATATGTATGCCGCCAAAATCCAGCCGATCGGCAAGATGGAAGGGAAGATCCAGGCTATTCGTGAAAACGCCGACGGCCAAGCCGTAAGGGGTGGCATTGGCAGAGTCGATTGCCGCTTCCAGATCATCGTATTCGACCAGCGACACGACCGGGCCAAAAACTTCCTGCGAAAAGAGACGCGCGTCGGTTGGCACGAATTCAAGCACCGTTGGCTCGACCACGTTATGGTGGCGCCGACCACCGCACAATAGCGAGGCTCCGGCGTTCACGGCCTCCTCGATCCAGCTATGCACACGTTTAGCGTTGTCGAGGTTGATCATGGGGCCGACGACCGTCTCGCTTTTCTCGGGGGATCCCCAAGGCGTACTTTCGACCAAGGGTAGAAAAGTCTCTTTGAACTTTTGATAGACGTCTCGGTGGACATAGAGACGCTGGACCGAGGTGCACACCTGCCCCGCCTTGCGAAAGCAACCTGAAATCAACTTTTTGGCGGCCTTCTCTAGATCGGCATCGGCGCAGATGATGGTGCTGGCGATACTGCCGAGTTCCAGTTGGGTGCCGCGAATGCCTGCTGCGTCTCGCACCTTCTTGCCAACGGCCGTGCTACCGGTGAAGGTGTAATAGTCGATACGCGGATCTTCCAGCAGCTGTTGGCCAACCGTTTCACCAGGACCGTGAACGACGCTGATCAGCGCTGGTGGTAAGCCTGCATCAAGAAGGGCCTGGACCAGCGCCAGCGTGCTGCCCGGCGCGACCTCGGACGGCTTGACGATAACTGCATTCCCCCCGGCCAGCGCAGGGGCAATCTTGTGGGCCACGGTATTGAGCGGTGAGTTGAAAGGGGTGATGGCGCAAACGACGCCCTTGGGCACACGGACCGTGTAGCCGAAGCGAGGCGTGGGACCAGGCGTCGCCTGGATGGGCACGAGTTCACCGAGAACGCGTTTGGCTTCTTCTGCGGACAGCGCCAGCGTGCGGGCACAACGGTTGATTTCATTGATTGAGTCGACGTCGGGAAAACCGACTTCATGGCGTAGCTGCACCTGGAGCGAATCGCGCCGGCTTTCGAGAATCTCGGCGGCCTTAAAGAGAATCTCGGCGCGTTTGATCGGCGTCAGCTTGTTCTCCTGAAAACCCCGTCTGACGCCGGCGACAGCCGCATCTATCTGTTTGTCAGAGGCCACCGGAATCTCGCCGTAGGCTTGTCCGTCGTAACAATCATGCAGCGTTTGCTTTTCCTCGCCGTCACGCCATTGGCTGTCAATAAATAATTGCATGTCAGGATCTCGCAGAATCAGGAAGGAAAGATCAGCAGGTCGCGAACCGATTTGCCCTTGGCGAGGCGATCAAAGCCCTCATTGATCGTGTCCAAGGTCACCGTGCCAGAGCGAAGTTTGTTAACCGGTAGTTGTCCGGACTGATACATCGTCAGAAAGCGCACGATGTCACGGCGCGGCACACTGCTACCCATATAGCTACCAACGACTGCAATTTCGTTGGAAGCCGAAAACTCGAGCGGCAACTCAAAGCGCGTGGAGGGATCTGGCAAGCCAGCAAGAACCACCTTTCCGCCTCGTCTGACGACGCCGTATGCGGTCTCCGTTGCGGCGGGCACTCCGGCCATTTCGAACACGAACTGCAAGCCGCCCCGAGATGCCTCACGGGCTCGCTCGACGTGATCGGGGTCGGTAACGTTGAACACCTGCGTCGCCCCCAGGGTCAGGGCCAGATCCAACTTGTCGTTGCTGACATCGAAAGCAAAAATTTCTGCAGCACCCGAGGCTTTGGCGCCTAGCACTGCACTGAGACCGACACCGCCCAAACCCACTACTGCAACCGTGCTGCCCAACGCGATCTTGGCCGTGTTGACCACCGCACCAACGCCTGTCAGCACCGCGCAGCCGAAGATGCAAGCATCTTCTAGTGAAATAGCGGGATCGATCTTGACCAGCGAATTTTTTGACACCACTGCATATTCGGCGAAAGCCGAGATGCCGCTGTAGTGGTTTAGCTCTACGCTATCGCTGGCGCGCTGGATATAACGCCCTCCACCCTGCAGAGTGCCATTCTTGCGAGACTCCCACGACGAGCCGCAGAGATTGGCTCGGCCATCCTGGCAGAATTCACAGCATCCGCAGCTCGATACGAATGCCATGACGACGTGGTCGTCGGCTTTCAGCTCAGTGACGTTGCTGCCAACTTCTCGGACGATACCTGAGCATTCGTGTCCGACGACGGCTGGCAGTGTGCGTATCCGTGAACCGTTGATTGCGGAGAGGTCCGAGTGGCAAAGGCCGGCCGCAGCAATTTCGACCAGGACATCATCCGGGCCTGGCGGTGCCAGCGTAATCTCTTCCACTACCAAGGGATGCGACTCGGCGTAAGGAGCAGGTTTGCCCTGCTCATACATGACAGCAGCACGACATTTCATGATGGTTCTCGACTCAATTCGATGGGTCAGTGTCTTCGTTGCACTCGCGTTCGGCGCGATTCCATATTTTCTGGGCCGTGGGGGTCCGAGTCTCTTCAAGGATGTGCCCGACCAGACCGATTGCACGAGCCATGACGCCCAGCCCGCGGGTAATCTTCCAGTCGATGTTCATGGAGGTAGCGATAGCGCCGATGGCACCGGTCACGTTGACCGGTAACGTTTTGTCGAAGCGCCTTGATGCTTGCTCGGAGATAGCCTGCATCAGACGAATCGGGGTATCGTCGAAGCCCTGTTCCACGGCGATTGCCATCAGCTTGTCCGCGCGCGGATCGCGAGGTTTGTGCACAGGATGGCCGATTCCCGGAATGACCTTTTTCTGCTCGCGGTAGTGGGTGATGATGTGCTCGGCCGCTGCCTCGATGTCAGTTTCGGGACCGGCGCCTTCCGCCATGAATTCCTGACAGAGTCGTGCCGAGCCTTCCATCGTGCCTACGAAAGTATTACCCAGCCCTAGAAGCCCAGCGCTGACGGCGCCTTGAATCGACTCGGGGGCGCCTAGATAAGTCATTCGCGTGGCAATAGCGCTCGGCATCAGACCATGTTCTACCAGAGCCACAACAAGCGCATTGAAAACAATCGACTCCCGTTCTTCCGGCAAGCGTTTGAAAAGTTCTAGAAAGGCGAAGTCACCGAGATTGACGTTTCCCAGCATGGCGATTAGGTCGATACCATGGATATGCACGGAATCATGAGTGACTCTCGAGATATTCGAGACTGCTTTCTCATCATCATGAGATGTATCATGCTGAGACATGATCACTCCCTTCTTCGTTTAAGTGGCTGAGGATGTCGCGGGCCTGCTGCCGAAGCGAATCACGGCGAACTTTGTCGCCATTGGCGCTGGGTGTTGTGGGGTATTGCGCCACGATTTCGACATGTTTTGGCACTTTGAAACTTGCTAAATTGGCTTTGCAGTGGGTTATTATCGATGATGCATTCGGCGTGTTTACGCCTTCGGCCAAGACGAAAGCTACAGCAATATCGTCCCCGCTGCGCTCATCCTTGACGCCCACGACTTGCGCTTGCTTGACGCCGCTCATGGACTCGATGGCACTCTCGATTTCGACGAAAGCCACCGAGTAGCCACCGAGACGGAGAGTGTCATTACCTCGAGAGAGGTATTCGAAAGTACTTTCGGCCAGCAATTTGGCGGCATCGTTGGTCTTGAACCAGCCATCCTCGGTGAACGCTTTTTGCGTGGCCTCTGGATTATTCAGATAGTGCGTGAACAGACTTCCTCCCTTGAACTGGAGCTCGCCGACTTCACCCACTGGAAGTGTGTTACCGGTCTCTCGGTCGATGACGCGAATACGCATGGATGGGTTGACCACGTCGCCGCCCGGCAGACAGCGGTGCTCCCGGTCCGTGCTCACCAGCGCCGATCCAGCAAAAGCGAATACCTCGCTTGAGCCGTAGACGTTTCTGGCAGTGATGTTCAGAGCGCTTGCCTTATCCACGATGTCCTGAATAGCGAGCCCGGCGGTGATCAACTGGGCTAGGCCCCCGCAATTCTGGGGAGTCAGGGTATCGAGGAGATCGCGTAGTGACCCTTCAGCAGCAACGATGAGATGAATGGGCAACGTCGCGATACTCTCCAACACTCGCTCGGTGTTGTAGATCGGCAGTAGTGCCAAGGGGATGCCATGGAGGAGACCCGCCATGGCCGGGACGAAGCCGAAGGTGCCCGAGAGCGATAATACCGACAACTGGAAGCGACCCGGTGGTACGTCGAAGCACGCCGTTGACGCACGCAAATGCGGCAGGGTGGTTTCGTTGGTGTGGATGGCTAGCTTCGGCGCAGAGGTAGTCCCAGAAGTCCCGAACACGATTAGCGGATTTGACGTCCCGACGCTGGCCGAGCTGGACGTCGGCTCCCTGTTCAGAGGCGACGTCGACGCGTGCAACGTAATGCCTCCGGGGAGATTGTCGAGCGTATCGCTGTAATCGACTACGTGCTCGAGGCAGGATGGTAGGGAGCCATCACTCAGTGCACCATGCAGACGATCGGTGAAATCGACACTTTCGAACTGGGCCGCTGTGAACAGGATCTTGGCCTTGCTGGTCTCCAGAAGGTGGTGAATTTCATTTTCGCGATAACGAGTGTTGAGTGGCACCAAGAGTGCCCCGGTCCTGGCCGCTGCGAAAAAAACATCCAGCCAGTAAATACAATTGGGGATCAGCAAGGCAACGCTGTCGCCTGCCTTTATGCCGTTTGACTCTAGAAACGCAGCTGTTCTCAAGGCCCTGTCATGCAACTCGCGATAGCTGAAATCCTGCCCTTTACCGATATCACTGGCGTCGTGGACAGCCAACCCACCTGGATGCTTCCCCGCTTGCTCCTCCAGCATTGCCCAGACCGTTTGGGGTGTTGCCATCTCGATTCTCCATCAATATTCAGTGACTCATGCCATGCGTTGTATCCAAGAGTATGCAATCACATGCAAATAGGGGTATCCGACGTTAGTCGCAATTAAAAATTTCGGGAGAAAATGTTGACCTGAAAATTATCCAGGGGCTGATGACGAGTGCCCTCTGATCAACCAGGACTAAGCAATTACCGGATCAAGGCTTTTTTCAAATGAGTATCGTCACTAGGTAGGGCCTCGATAGAGCTAAGAAATCCCTGCTGGTGCAATTAACATTTCCCGTCGCGAGTACCCTCGGCCTTCGGCACGGTGAACCCGATCACGATCATTCAGGTTCCCCCGCGCGAGGCCAAACTCGATGTATCCCTTCCAGAAAACCCGTGTCGTCCCGTTAGCATTCTTCATTGCGCTGCTCGCCGGTTGCGCGCATCAGCAACCTTCCCAGCAGCCAAGCGAGAGCGAGCGCCTGGCCGCCGACTATCCCGACGCCGAGAAGATGGCCCTTGCGGGAAACAAGAAAGGGCATCATGCCCGCGTCGTGGCCACCGGTCTGGATCAGCCCACCCACGATGTCGAGCCTGATGTCTACCGTGATCGCAATGCGTCACGAGTCGAGGTGATGCGAGGCGGGCGCTACGCCTTGGTCACGGCCAACGCCACGTTGCAGCAGCGTAACCTCCTCGAGCAGACCGTCAATGTCTCGATCCCTGCCTCCATGAGCCCATCGGTGGGGGATGGCTTGCGCTACACCCTGCAGCACACCGGTTACAGCCTTTGTGCTCCCCAGGGTGAACCGCAGCAGATGCTCTACAGCCGACCCTTGCCGGCGGCGCATTTCCGTCTGGGGCCGATGCCGCTTCGCGAGGCCCTGCAGGTTCTCGCCGGTAGTGCTTTCGAGGTTCAGGCCGACCCCATTGCGCGAACCATCTGCTACCAGGTACGCGATCAGCGACTGATCGAGGAGACCGGTCATGACGGATGATCGCCAGCGGCCCGTCGATTCCGGTGATCCGGAGCAGGAGCCTCGATCGGAAGCGCCAGTCGATTCGGATACGGGAAGCGTCGGTCGTCGCGAACCCTCGTTCTCCCATCACGATGATGACGACAGACAGGACTTCAGTGACGCCAACCGCGAGGAAACCGGCCACGAGGTGCCAAATTACACCCCCTACGCAGAGAGTCGCAGACGTTGGAGCCCGCTACGGTTGACGCTCCTGGGGCTTGGGACTCTCGCCGTTTTGGGGCTCATCTACTTCGTTCTATTTGCCGGTTCGGAGCCGGAGGGGCCGACGCTGGAGTCTCGGTTGCAGTCTCAGCAGCAGGTCATCGACCAACTGCGCGTGCGGGTCGAAGAGCTGCAGAGCGGACAGGACGAGCGGCGTAGTCAGGCCGAGGGCACCAGCAACCGCCTTGGCGAAATCGCTTCACGCCTCGACGATCTCGAGACGAGCCGACAGGATTCGCCGCTGCAGGCATTGCCCGAGCGCGTCCAGGCGCTCTCTCAACGCCTCGATGAGCTGTCCAGCTCCGTGGACGTGCGATTCAGTGCGGCGCAGGAAAAAGAGCAGTCGCTCGAGTCGTCGATCGAGGAGGTGCGCAAGCTCCGAGCCAGCCAAAAGACCAGCACCCAGCAAAGCCAGCCAAGCCCTCAACGTCAGACACGACGTCAAACCGAGCCGCCGTCACCGCCGTTCTCGGTGTCGGGCGTCGAGCTGCGTGGCGGGCGCAGCTATCTCGCCGTGGCATCCGGGGCTGCCGGGCGCTTGAGTGATCTACGCCTGGTAGGTGAGGGGCAGAGGATCGGGCAGTGGCATCTGTCGTCGATCGAGGGTCACTCGGCGGCGTTCATCATCAACGGCCAGACCGTGGTCGTCCCGGTTCCTTGAGGAGAGCCCCATGACGCTGAATTGCAATCGACGCCTGGCTTACGTGCTGCTGCTGTTTACGGCCTTGCCCGTATGGGCTCAGGAAGGGCAGGAGAGCGAGTCGACGCGTATCGATCAGACGCGCCTGGAGCAGAGCAGTCCACGGGCTGCCGAGGCCTGGGGCCTGAATCAGCAGGAGTACCGACGCTATGAGTCGATCATGGAGGGGCCGCGTGGCACCTGGTCTCCCGATCTGGATCCGCTGACCGCCTTGGGATTGGAAGCTCGCAGTCAGGCCGAGCGTCAGAAGTACGCCGAGAAGTTGGTGGAAACCGAGCGCGCCCGCGTCGAGGCGGAACTCGCGTTTCAACGCGCCTACGACGACGCCTGGCAGCGGCTTTATCCCAACGACATGCCGGTCAATTCATTCTCCACAAGAGATGGTGAAGACGCGACCCGATCGGTGTTCGGTAGCGACCCGGGAGCCTCCAGTCAGCGTCTGAATGTGGTCGTGGCCACCGAGGGGTGTGACCAATGCGATGCGACTGTGAAGCGTCTGCTGAGCAGCGGTGCGGCCATGGACATCTGGGTCCTGGACTCCAACGGAGACGACGATCGCATTCGCAGCTGGGCGGCTCAGGTCGGCATCCCACCGGCGAAAGTGCGTACCGGCACGGTGACGCTCAACCATGGCGGATCGCTGGACGTCGACAGCAGTCAGCTGCCACGTGTTGCGCCGAGGGGCTGAGCGATGATCTCGCGCGCGTTGAAGTCTGCAATGACTGGGCTGGTGACGGCGGTAGTTGCCGGCCTGGCTCACGCCGAGCAACCCGACATCCCGTCAGCCTATGTGGTCGCCGCCGAGGATCATGGTGTACCGCCGGCGGTGCTCTACGCCGTGGCCAGCGCCGAGTCGGTGGTGAGTCTCGACGCGCGTCGTCGCCCCTGGCCCTGGACGTTGAACGTCGCGGGAGAGTCGATGCGCTTCGGCGATCGAACCTCCGCGTGCCAGGCGTTGACTGATGCGCTCGAGACAACGCAGATCGTCGACGTGGGGATCGCGCAGCTCAACGTGCGCTGGCAGCCGCAATTGTTCGGCGCTGGCCAGCGTTTCGCGGATCCCTGCGATGGGCTGAATCCCTACGCCAATCTCGATGAAGCGGCGGCACTCATACGCGCCCACTTCGATGATGCCGGTGACTGGTTGATCGCTGCCGGTCGCTATCACCGTCCAGCAGGTGGCCGTCCCGCCGAGCGCTACCGCGCCGTGGTGAGTCAGGAGCTGGCTCGGCTCGGCACATCCCCCTCTCTAGAAATTGACTCGCCGGCACGGATGGCTGCACGTCAGACGCCGGTCTCGAAGCGATCCCATCGACCAACACTAGCGTCAGTGGAGAGTGGCCACTCAACTGCGTCGGATGAGGGGCTGACCTGGGTGACCCCCGGTCCACGTACGCCCGACACCGACGTCACCTGGGTAACGCCGGAGCAGCGTCCCTGGATGGCCGAAGTCGCCATCCGATAGGAGATCCCGATGAAACAATCACGCTGCCTCAGCCTGCTGTCAGTGGGTGCGATAGCGCTGCTGTCGACATCTGCATGGGCTCAGACTTCTGCCAAGCGCCCCCCTGGGTTGCCTCAGCTGACGGTGATCGCCGATCACGGGGGCGAGCCGGCCCGACCTTACTATGTGGCGATCAAGGGCGCCGGGGTCGGTGAGGAGGAAGGCTACTCACCGCAGTTGGGTGGCGAGGCGCGTCCTGCCCGCCCCTTTGGGGAACAGGACATGCTGCCGCTCGAGAGCGAGCAGTTGACGCCTGGCACCGTGACGCCGCGTCAGTTGGACCTACCTGGCGGGTTCACGCCCGTCTTTTTGGTTGGTGATGACGACTTGTCTCGTCAGTGGCTTGCCCAGCGCGGCGATATCCTGCGCAAGATGAACGCGGTGGGGCTGGTGGTTCAGGTATCCAATGAGCCGTCCCTGCAGGCTCTGCGCGATGCAGCCCAGGGGCTCGAGCTTCGCCCCGTTTCCGGTGATGGACTGGCCGAGCGACTTGGCCTTCGACATTACCCCGCGCTGATCAGCCAGCGGGGCATCGAGCAATGAGCAGCAATCACCCCCTCGAATCCCTACTGCGACCCGCCGTCGAGCTGTACACCGTCTGGATCTGCGCCGGCTGCGTCGTCCTGTGCATCTGGGCACCCTGGTCGCTGGCACTGGCGCCCAGTGTCGGCATCACCACGGCAGCGGGCTTTGCCGCGTTCGTCGCCTGGCGCTTTCGTCAGGCATGGGTCGTGCTGCGCTATCGCCGCAACATGCGCCGTCTGCCGCGCTTCGCGTTGCCGGCGCGCAAGGTGCCCTTGAGCCGGCGGAGCTTGTGGCTGGGCAAAGGCTTCAAATGGGATGCCCAGCACACCCAGCGGTTGCATGAAGCGGCTCAGCCGGCTGCCAAGAGCTACGTCCAGCCGAGCCCCTGGTATCAGCGCGCCCGCCGTCTCGAGCAGTCGATGGAGGGCGGAGCGGTCGGCCAACATATCGCCGCGCTGCTGCGCTGGGACTCGATGCTCAATCCGGTGCGGCCGCTACCACCGGTCGGCGGGCGTCCGGCGCTGCATGCCGTCGAGTGGCGAGAGCACGACGTCTGGATGCCGCTCGGTGAGCGGGTGGGGCACACCCTTGTTGAGGGAACGACCCGCGTGGGCAAGACGCGTCTGGCCGAGATTCTGATCACCCAGGACATCCGGCGTGGCGACATCACGATCTGCTTCGATCCCAAGGGGGACGCGGATCTGATGATGCGCATGTACGCCGAGGCCCAGAAGGCTGGACGGGGTGACGAGTTTTACATCTTCCATCTGGGCTGGCCGGACGTCTCGTGCCGCTACAACGCCGTGGGCGCTTTTCGCGCCTATCCGAAGTATCGACCCGCGTGACCGGTCAGCTCTCCGGCGAGGGCAACTCTGCCGCGTTTCGCCAGTTCGCCTGGCGTTTCGTCAACATCGTGGCACGCGCTCGGCATGCCCTGGGTGAGCGGCCGAGCTACGGCCAGATCCTGGCCGATGTGGTGAACATCGATGCGCTGTTGATGTAGTACGTCCAGCAGATGCTGGAGCAGCAGCTTCCAGGGTCGAACCAACAGATCACCGACATCGAGGGGAAGACCAACGACAAGAACACGCCGCGTAACCTGCAGGGTCGCCACAAGCGGGTGGTCGCGATCGTCCAGTACCTGCAACAGCCCGATGTCATCGAATCGTTGAGCGACCCCGTGCTCGATGGCTTGCTCTCTGCGGTGCGCTATGACAAGACCTACTTCGACAAGATCGTGGCGTCGCTTCTACCGCTGCTCGAGAAGCTGACCAGCGGCAAGATCGCCGAGCTGCTCTCGCCGGACTACGACGACATCGAGGACGAGCGTCCGATCATCGATTGGCAGCAGATCATTCGCAAGAAGGGAGTGGTCTACGTTGGGCTCGACGCGCTGAGTGATTTTGAGGTCGCTCAGGCGGTGGGCAATTCGATGTTCGCCGACATCGTGTCGGTCGCCGGTCACATCTACAAATTCGGGTCCGAGGATGGCCTGCCCGGGGAGGGTGGGAGCCAGAAGCTGCCGATCAACCTGCACTGCGACGAATTCAACGAGCTGATGGGCGGCGAGTTCATCCCGTTGATCAACAAAGGGGGCGGCGCCGGCATCCAGGTGACCGCCTATACCCAGACGCTCTCGGACATCGAAGCGCGGATCGGCTCCACGGCGAAGGCCGGCCAGGTGGTGGGCAACTTCAACAATCTGATCATGTTGAGGATGCGCGAGGAGCGCACCGCGCGATTGCTGACCGACCAGCTGGCCAAGGTGAACGTCTCGACCCGGCTGATGGTGTCGATGGCCAGTGACAATGCCGACGTGAATAGCGACCAGGACTTCAGCTCCTCGGCAGGCGACCGCATCGGCACCGAGTCCGTGGAGATGCTGACGCCCAACGATGTCATCAATCTGCCCAAGGGGCAGGCCTTCGCGCTGCTCGAGGGCGGCCAGCTCTGGAAGATCCGCATGCCGCTACCGTTGCCGGACAAGACCGAGGACGTGCCGAGGGACGTGGGTGACATCGCGGGTCGCATGCGCGCCAAATACGCCACGGGCGATCAGTGGTGGACGGGCGTCATGCCGTCGCCGATCCATGTGGATTTCAGCAACCCGCCGAGTCTGCATGAGCCGGTCGAGCGTGATGC
Source organism: Salinicola acroporae (assembly GCF_003206615.1). Classification (GTDB taxonomy): domain Bacteria; phylum Pseudomonadota; class Gammaproteobacteria; order Pseudomonadales; family Halomonadaceae; genus Salinicola; species Salinicola acroporae. The sequence goes on from NZ_PZJW01000018.1 coordinate 18,105, forward strand.
CGCCGTGGTGGATGGCGGAGCCGGGGAGGTGAGTCATGGCGAGGGATGAGGCACCGCAAACTCCAGCTAAACGTAGTCCAGTTTTCAGGGAGCAGAGCAGATATGCCGTGCTTGCGACATAGATCGGCACACTTCGCCCCTGCTTCGTGCTCAGCCAGGATGCCGATGATCTGTTCTTCGGTGAATCTCGCGCGTTTCATGGTCCGTCCTCTGGTGAGGTCGGGCCCTAGTTGACGATGGAGGAAAAAACCCGTGGCAGGTCAAAGCTGACCCTGCCCATCGCCGAAGGCGGCTGGCACTGGATTATGCTCCAGCCGGACGGTAAGACGCTCGCTCTGAAAGTCGATGGCTAATACCTGATTAAGAGCATGATATGGACCTGCCGCTATGCGCGTTTTAGCAGCCTAAGGATTTCTCGTTACGTAATTTTTGGTTGGAGATCGCCGAAATTCTTGCCTAAGCAGTCAACGCTGCGACCCGCATCATGTCGCCGTATGGAAGGGGAAAGAAGAAGAGGTGAGCCGAGGATTAGACTAATGTCGAAGTTGTCAGTCATCCGTCAAGACGCTAGATTCATGCCTCATGTGAAGTGGTTAAATAAGTTGAAAATGCTTCCGGTTCGAAGCTGGATATAAACACAATACCAAGAGGCTATATCGCATGACGATGTTAAACGTCGGTCTCAAGTCTATGCGCTACTTTATGATTTTATGTCTAGCCTGCATGGTGCTGCTTGTCTTTGCGAATGTCTTATTACGTTATCTTTTCGATAGCAGTATTTACATTGCGGAGGGAGGGGCATCACTGCTATTTGTTTGGATGACCTTTGTGGGCGCGGCCCTTGTTGTCTATGAACGAGGGTTGATAGCTGTCGACGTTGTTGTCTCTAAACTACCTTCTATTCCAAGAAGTTTATGTGAGATATTAATTAATATTGCGATGTTGGGCGTTTCGGTTATGATTTTCAGAGGAAGCTGGCATCAAACCATTTTGAACCTAAACGTCATTTCCAGTTCAACTCTACTTTCCTCCGCCTTACTCTATGCATCAGGAGTGTTTTTTTCCATTATTAGCGGCGGTATTATGATTGTGAGACTAATTAAGTCGGTGTCGAAGAGCTTTGAGCGAAAATCAGCTCTCCATGAGGGCGACGTAAATCATTATGACCAAGCAAGGAGCTCGAAATGACCGTTTTATTATTTGGGGCGTCTTTGCTAGGCTTCTTGGCGATTGGCACACCGATAGCATATGCGCTGATCATTAGCGGTATCGCTCTGATGTGGCAAATGGGCCTGTTTGACGGTCAAATTATTGCACAAAATATGATTAATGCTGCCAATAGCTTTCCAATGTTGGCGATACCGTTGTTCATACTGGCAGGGGAGGTGATGAATGCAGGAGGGCTTTCTAAGCGCATCATCAAGCTAGCGCAAACACTGGTTGGGCACCGAAAAGGGGGACTTGGCTATGTCGTCATATTTGCTGGCGTATTGCTGTCCAGTCTCTCTGGTTCTGCTCTTGCCGATGCTGCGTCATTAACGGCTCTATTGTTGCCTATGATGATAAGTGCTGGATATCGACAAGGCACATCAGCCGGGTTGGTTGCCTCAGCCTCCATTATTGGCCCTATCATACCACCGAGTATTGGCTTCATTGTCTTTGGCGTTGCTACCAATTTGTCGATCAGTAAACTTTTCCTGGCCGGTATCGTACCTGGCATAATAATAGCGTTGGCTCTTTGCATCGCGTGGAGCATCGTAGCGTATCGTGACGATCTGGAAGTTTCGGCGAGAGCATCATGGTCGGAGAGGGGTAAAGCTTTGGTCGACGGATTTTGGGCACTGATGCTGCCCGTGATCATCTTAGTCGGTCTTCGCTTTGGAATTATGACTCCGACTGAAGCCGCCGCCGTTGCCGCTGTATATTCCGTCTTCGTTTCATGTGTCGTGTACCGCGAGCTTTCACTTTCTCATCTATCGGATCTTGCCTTCAACGCGGCAAAGACCTCAGCGGCCGTCATGTTTCTCGTAGCCGCCGCAGCAATTCCTGCTTGGATGATTTCGATTGCTGACATTCCAGATCAAATCATTAGTTTGATAGAACCAGTTATGGATCATCCCAAACTCCTCGTCGCGGTAGTGGTGCTACTAATCTTGTTGATAGGGACTGCAATGGATCTGACACCAACGATTCTTTTACTCGCGCCCATCCTCGTTCCTGTCGTAACTAATGCTGGGGTAGACCCGATCTACTTCGGAGTCATCTTTATGATAACGGGTGCAGTTGGGCTAATAACACCGCCAGTAGGAACCGTACTCAACGTCGTTTGTTCTGTGGGGAAGTTAGATTTCACGGCGCTGACTCGAGGTGTCACGCCTTTTCTGATTGCCGAGCTCCTCGTATTGGCGCTCATAGTGATGATACCGGAAATAGTTCAAGTTCCGGCAACTTGGCTATCTGGTAAATGAACGTACGTAACATCAACACAAACACAAGGTGATTCATGAAAAAAATTCTTATCGGGCTGATGGTTTTAGGGTTTGCCTTGACTGCACAGGCTCAAGAGTATCGTAGTCATACGATTAAATTCGCTGCTACTGGGCAGGAAGGAACCCCGCCAGTCCAAGGGATGCATATTTTCGCCAAGAAGCTAGAGGATCAGAGTGATGGGAAAATAAAAGTCAGAGTTTTCTCGAACGGCAAGCTCGGAGGTGACGTCCAAGTTCTATCTTCACTTAAAGGTGGGGTCGTGGAGATGATGGTCTGGAATGCGGGTAATATGATCAGCGAGGTTCAGGATTTTGGTATCCTAGACCTGCCGTTTATTTATCAGGACCCCGAAGTGATGGACCAACTTCTTGATGGCGACGTGGGGGAAAAACTAACCGACCAGCTACCTGAGCACAACGTAGTCGGACTCGCTTTCTGGGAGCAAGGATTTCGACTCCTGACAAATGACAAGCGTGAAGTTAAAAGTCTAAAGGACATTTCAGGTCTGAAAGTTCGTGTTCAGCAAAACCCCTTGTTGGTAGACATGTGGGAAGCATTGGGTGCCAACGCAACTCCAATGCCTGTCACGGAACTATATACGGCATTGGAGACAGGTGCTGTCGATGGGCAAGAAACAACAGCGCCTTTTATTTGGGGGTCTAAATATTACGAAGTTCAAAAGTATGTGACCGTGACTCGTCACAATTACAACCCTCAGATCGTGTTGATCGGCAAGCCGTTTTGGGATCAGCTCAATGCTGATGAAAGAGATTTATTGGTTAAAGTAGCAAGAGAAACTGCTAAAGAACAACGGGATATTTCTCGTAAAGCACAGCTGGAGGCGCTAGACAAAATTCGTGATGCAGGAAATGTTGTTACTCAAATATCCGATGAACAGCGCCAAGCAATGCTGGACGCAGAATCTCCAGTTATCAATAAATATGTCGAAACCTTTGATTCTGATTTGGTCGAAGAAGTTTTCGATGCGGTTGGTTATCAATTGAACTGAATTTTAAGATTGGATCGAGGTTTTTATGTTAGTTTCATTCGCACAGTTTTCGCCTAAGCATGGTGATACGAAAGCAACGATAGACCTGGTGGCCGAAAAGGCAAAAGAGGCGGCGAAAGGTGGGGCCCGCCTCATTGCATTTCCCGAGTGCTTTCTAACTGGTGGATCTTTTGATTCAAGAGAGCAGCTAAAAAAATCCGCCGTCGATATTGCACGTGGGGATTTAGACCCTATCGTTCAAGCGTCTAAGAATAGTTTGATATATGTCGTCGTTGGCTTTTACCAAACTATGGGCAACAAGGTTTTTAATACAGCCGCGTTAGTAGGGCCACAGGGCATTATTGGCTTGCATCATAAGATGCACCTACCTTTCATGATAGGCGACCGGTTTACGGATATTCCCGATACTTATCAACCCCCGATTTTTGAGACGGAAATCGGTAAGATCGGCCTCGCCATCTGTTATGAAATTCGCTTTCCTGAAGTGTTTCGGGCCCTGGCTTTGGCTGGAGCAGAGCTCATCGTCCTACCGGCTGCTTGGCCAGAAGCAGCCCGCCTGTTGCCAGACATTTTTAGCAAGGTGCGCGCGGCGGAAAACTTCACATACTTCTTATCATCTAATCGAAATGATCTGGACGACGGCATGGAGTTCATGGGGGCCAGCCATTTGATTGGTCCGGATGGTGCGGAGTTGATCAATGCCGGGAAGGCCGATGGCATCTTTTACTATGAAGTTGATCTTTCTTCCGCGCGCAACAAGTCCATTATTCGTGATCCGGGTGTGTATGAGGTTCACCCTTTTCAGGATCGCCGCCCTCAGGATTACAAGCTGCTGTCAGAGAAGGTGTGATCCATGTATCTGGATAGCTTATTGAATCTCGACAAGGATGTTTTCGGTATAAACGTCTATTCTGCCTCACCCGCCGCGATTGAGATCGCGGCCAATTGGGGGCTAGATTTCGTATTCATCGATACGGAGCACAGCCCCGTAGGTGTCGACTCGGCACTTGAACGACTGATCTTGGCATCGCGAGCGGCCAAAATCGCACCACTGGTCCGCGTCCCAGACAGTAACCCGGTTTTGCTACGCAAAACCGTCGAGATGGGAGCCGAGGGCGTAATCGTGCCTCAGATCCGTTCAGCCGAACAAGTTGCCAGCGTCGTCGATTCCATGAAATTTCCGCCTTTGGGAAGAAGAGGCGGTGACGGTTCCGTCAGGAGTGCTGTCTACGCAAGCCGTGATTTTGGATGGGCCGACTATATCCAGCAGGAGAACCAGCGCTGTAAAGTAATACCAATGGCCGAGAATATCGAATTTTTTGATCAGATCGATGAAATCCTGGCTGTTCCTGGCATCGACGCGATTCATTTTGGCCCCGCAGATTTTGCGTTGTCATATGGATGCGCTGTCGACTATACCATGGATACTTCCTCACTCCGCGATGTGGTAGAGCTATTGGCCGCAAAGTGCAATGAAAGAAAAATAAAAATTATGTTGGGCTGCTTTCCTACTAATCGTACAAAACTGGAAATTTTGCGGCGGTTAGGGGCTTCCATGTTCTTGGTAGGAAACGACATTGCTTTCATTAATCAGGGTCTCGCAAAAATTACCGACGATTTGGAACTGCCGAAGGAATCCAATCATGCGTGATGTTTTTAATAAATTCCGGGGAAAGAGCGCCGAGCGCTTGATCGCTGCGTTGTCTGGCCTTCAGCCGGCTTCACTTGGGCACTATCTTGATGTCGCACTGCCGTATGATATTAAGGCATTGAATAATTTCTGTCGGTGTATTGGCACGGCGCTTACAGTGCATCAGCCGACCTCCGACTCTACACCTGTTCATCTGGCGATCGAGTTGCTACGGCCAGGTGATGTGTTGGTCATAGATAGAGCCGGTAATACTGAGATGGCATGCGTAGGAGAAATGGTTGCGACTGCTGCCCAACTCAAAGGCGCCCAAGGCATCATTGTCAATGGCGTTATCACTGATTTAGAGGAAGTTACCGCACTTGGTATGCCGTTGTACGCAAAAGGCACTACGGTTGTTACGACTCGTGCTTCATACGCCCCCGGCGCACGACTGACATCCGAAATAAAAATTGGTCGTGCGACTGTTAAAACTGGCGATGTGATTTTTGGTGATCTCAATGGTGTTTTGTGCATCGATCCTCTCGAGGATGAAATCTGGAAAATTGTTGAGAAAGCCAAGGCGGATGAAGAGAAAGAAATGGACTGGAAAAATATGCTTAAGGGGGGAGCTTCGCTTGCAGACCTTAATGGAGTAGATCGAGATAGGTTCGAATTAAATGTGTGCTCAATTCCTGAGATGGCTTGGTAGCAAGCCGTTAGGATTAAAAGCAAACGATTTCAAAGAAATCTTCGCACTTTGGGCAGGGAGGCAAGCGCATTGTAGCGATTTTTTGTCCAAAGTAGTATGATGAACTGATGGACGGTATTTAGCTTATCTTATTTTGAGAATGCTATGAAGAAAAATCGCAACAGCTTGTCTTCCTCTGTCGCTCTTGGAATTGCCCAAAAGATTTCATCTGGCGAGTATTCAGTAGGAGATCAATTGCCGGTGGAGTCCCGACTGGTTGAAGCCTATAATGTAAGTCGAAGTGTAGTTAGAGAAGCGGTGGCACTACTTCGTTCTGAAGGACTGGTCATTTCAAGACAAGGTAAAGGCGTTTTTGTTGCCAGCAAAGAGCGCTCAGTTCTTAAAATTAGAGCCGAAAAGCTTGGAGAGATTTCGGAGATCATCGATATTTTAGAGTTACGACTTGGCGTTGAGGTTGAATCTGCTGGCTTAGCTGCAGAACGTCGCGATGAAGTAGCAATTTCTCGTATATTCGATGTCTTGGATAAGGCGCGTGATATCGATGATTTCATGCTTAATCCACGCCAACTTGATTTCGATTTCCACATGGCGATAGCTGTGGCTAGTGGTAATAGTTATATGCCAAAGTTTCTGGATTTTATAGGCCCGGTCATTATCCCACCTAGCCAGCTAATTCACGATTGGCAGCCTAAGCTCTCTCGCGATTATCTGAAAAAAATGTTCGGTGAACATGAAAAAATTGCCCATTCCATCAGAGAGGCTAGTGTCGAGAAAGCACGTGAGGCTATGAGAGTTCATCTCTCCACCAGTTTGGAACGGTATCGAAATCTTTCTAACCCTGGTGTTTTATAACTTGGCCTGTTGTTTGAATATTAGTAGCATTGTTGGAGTGAGCTGATTAGGGGAGTGTTTTTTTTAAACTTAATTGGCGGTTTTTTAGTTTTATTGCTTTGCGCACTAAGCTCTGTCTGAAAAATCGGCGAGCGATGGCCAGACAAGGCAAAAATTGACGAAAAAGCGGAGTTTACGAGGTGTAAATGAGCATTTTGAGTCAATTTTTAACGCCGTATGGGCGAGCGCAGGCATTTTTCAGACAGAGCGTAGAGTCTTAAGCGTCACTCTGGTTTCTCCGACAAGCGGCCGCTAGTACGCCTAGGTGGCTTATGACCTGCCGCCGTGGCGCTGGAGGCGGCCTTTCTCACTTGAGGAATTGACGGCCTCGGGACGGCTCGATGGAGAGCGATCGTCGCGTGACGCTCTCCCGACGAGGCGCGAGTCGGCTCGACTCAGCGCGTGGCGAAATTGTGTTCGATCCGTGCAACCGCATCGTGGGCGTGCAGACTCTCGGCATGAGTGATATCGACGCGATAGCCGTCGACACCGGGTTGGTCGTGGCAGCAGTCGCCGAGGCGACGCGCGGCGTCTTCGCAGAACATGAGATTGGCCCCATTGCGCTCGGCGAACGCTTGTTCATCGACCCGCTTGACCAGCGTCTGCACCGGTGTCTGCAGCGCCTGCTCGAAGTCGTCGATACGGGAAGCGAAGTCCAGCGTTGCCGACTCGGCGAGCATGAGGGCAATGCGTGCCCGGCTGCGCTGGCTATGCGGCGTGGGGAAGCTGCCATCCTGCTCGATCCAGCGGGCTAGCGTGTCGGGGACACGCGCGGCGTCCGGATGCTCGTCTGCCCAGGCACGCCAGTCCCGCGCCATGGCGTGACGCGCGAGGGCCGTCGAGCAGGGACAGGTGGATGAATAGTCGAGCGACAGCGTCAGCACCGTGTGCCGATCACCGCGCATGCCGCCGAGCGCGAGCGTGATCGGATAGTGTCGCCAGCCACTGGCGTTGCTCAAGAGCGCCGGTCGACGCAACGGCAGATCGAAATGCAGCGAGAGCTCGAGGCGTTCGCTGATCCCTTCCTGACTGTCGAGCAGCGCAACACCCAGGTCGCGGAAGTTATCGACGCTTAGCGGCGTTTCGTCGAGCCGGTCGAGCAGGCGGTAGAGTCGCGACATGTGAATGCCCCGATGGCCGGCTGCCAGATCCACGCCGACGTCCACGGTGACGGGAAGCCGGGCGCCATCCTCCAACAGCAGGCGAGACGCGATGCCACCCATGCCGACATGTTGCAGCGCGCGAGGCGGATGACTACCCGTCGTGCCGGTCTGTCCGGCGACATCGGGAAGTGGGCGAAGTGAAGTCATGGCCAATGGTTATCTCATGAATGTGTTACATTATAACATACCTTCCGCGGGCGTTGCCGGCAATCTGTCGTGTCTCGAGATTCGGTCTCGATGAGAGAGTCATCCCGCCTCACGCACAAGCGGGGCTCGGTGACACAGGAGGGGATCGGCCCGCACAGGCTGCCGGGGGGATCGACTTCCGCTTCCCTGAAGGTCAAGGGTGAGGAGAGGGGGCGCCTAACCGAGCTGACGCTCGGCGTAGATCGACGTAAGCCAATCCAGGAAGACCTTTACGCGGGGCGAGAGTTGGCGACGCTGGGGGTAGACCACGTAGAGAGGCAAGGTGGGTTTGGGCCAGTCGGGGAGGATCTCCACGAGCTCGCCTGTCTCGAGCTCGGGGGCGACGTGAAAGCGGGGCAGCTGGATCATGCCGCATCCCTGTCGGGCGCATTCGACGTAATTGGCGGCGTCGTTGACCGTGATCCAACCGCTGGCCTCGAACATCTGCGGCTGGCCATCGATGACAACCTCCAGTGTGGCGTCGATGGCGCCGTTGCCTGAGAAAAAGCGAACGACCCGGTGTGACCGTAACGCTTCGGGGTGGTCGAGGTGGCCGGCACTTTCCAGATAGGCCGGGCTGGCGCAAATGACCTGGGACATTTCGGCCAACTTGCGAGCAATCAGGCTCGAGTCGTCCGGGATACCGGCACGTACCGCGCAATCGACCCCTTCTCCGATCAAGTCGACTCGCCGGTCCCCGCTGGTCAGGATCAGGTTCAGCTTGGGTTGAAGCTCATGAAACGCCTGGATGCGAGGCAGTACGATCAATTGCGCATGGGCGCCATGCATCTCGACCCGAAGCACGCCGGAGGGCGTGGTGGAGACCGGTCGCAGGATCGCTTCGGCATCCTCCAGCTCCGCCAGTAAATGCACGCAGCGTTCATGAAACGCCTCGCCTTCCGGCGTCGGGCGGACTTGACGCGTGGTGCGTTCCAACAGTCGAACGCCAAGGCGACTCTCCAACTGTTGGATCGCGAGTGTGGCGGTAGCCCTGGGAATGTCGAGCGCATTGGCCGCCTTGGTAAAACTACCGCTCTCGACGATGCGTACGAAGAGCGTCATGGCATCGAGTTTGTCCATTTTGATTGTTTGTCGGAGGTGAATGGTCTTGTCAATCTAGCTGATTTATTGATCCACGGCGAACATCAATACTGCTCCTGCTCGTATCGTGTGGCAAAAGGCCATACTCACTCGGACAGGAGGAAGACGCATGACGGATATCACCCGAAAGATCGCGCTCGTTACCGGTGCCTCTCGCGGTATCGGTCGCTCGATCGCCTTCAAGCTCGCTGATGACGGTTTCACCGTTGTCGTCAACTACGCCGGTAACGCCTCATCGGCTGCCCAGGTCGTTGCCGACATCGAAGGCAAGGGCGGCCAGGCGCTGGCCGTTCAGGCCGATATCGCCGACCCACAATCCGTCGCCCGGCTGTTCGACAAGACATTGGAGACGTTTGGGCGACTGGATGTGGTGGTCAACAGTGCCGGCATCATGGATCTGGCACCGATCTCGACCGCCAACATCGATCTTTTCGACCGTATGCTGGCAACCAACCTGCGCGGTAGTTGGCTGGTCATGGCGAAAGCCGCGGAGGAACTGCAGGAAGGGGGGCGCATCATCGCGCTTTCCTCGTCAGTGCTAGCGAAATCGTTCCCCGGTTACGGGGCCTACATCGCCAGCAAGGCGGGGGTCGAGGGATTGGTGAAAGTGCTCGCCAATGAACTGCGCGGGCGCAATATCACCGTCAACGCGGTGGCGCCCGGGCCCGTGGCGACCGATCTGTTCCTCGAGGGCAAGAGCGACGAGCAGATCCAGTCCATTGCCGCCATGGCACCGTTGGAACGACTCGCCCAGCCGGAGGACATTGCCGGTGTGGTGGGGTTCCTGGCAGGGCCGAACGGAGGCTGGGTCAATGCCCAGATTCTCCGTGCCAATGGCGGCTTCGCGTGATCGACACGGAGAGGTCAATGATGAGTCAAGTCATCCTGGTGACCGGTGCGTCCAGCGGCTTTGGGCGTCTGATGGCCAACGCGCTCGCCGCTGCCGGCCATGTTGTCTACGCCTCCATGCGTGGGCTCGATGGCAAGAATGCCTCGCGTGCGGAGGAGATCGCGGCCCATGCCGAGCGACACGCGGTCGATCTGCGTGTCATCGAGCTGGATGTCCAGTCAGCGGCTTCCGCCCAGCGCGCCATCGACAGAATCATCGCCGAGCAGGGGCGCATCGACGTGTTGATCCACAACGCTGGCCACATGGTGTGGGGCCCGAGCGAAGCCTTCACGCCCGAGCAGCTCGACGAACTCTACGACGTCAACGTATTGGGCACGCAGCGGGTCAATCGAGCCGTACTTCCCCATATGCGCTCGGCGAGCAGAGGTCTGGTCGTCTGGATCGGCAGTAGCAGCGTGGCTGGCGGTGTTCCGCCCATGCTCGGGCCCTACTTTGCGGCCAAGGCGGGAATGGACGCCCTCGCTGTCAGCTACGCCCGTGAGCTGGCGCCTTTCGGTATCGAGACCTCGATTGTGGTGCCGGGTGCCTACACTCGCGGCACCAATCACTTCGCGCACGCAGGCTCGCCGCTGGACACCCGGCGGGAGCGCGAATACGAGGCGGGTCTACCCGATGGGTTCGGCGACACGATGCGCAAAGCCCTCGCGGATACTGTCCCAGAAGAGGCCGACCCCCAGGCGGTTGCCGATCAAGTGGCCGAGATCGTCGCGACGCCGTTCGGCCAGCGACCGTTTCGCGTGGTCATCGATCCCGCTGACGATGGTTCCGCCGTTTCCTACGGGGTTATCGACCGGATTCGCGAGGAGTTCCTTCGTCGGATCGGCTTTGGCCAGCTGCTGAAACCGAAACGTTTCCAGAAGGGGGGCGTCGTCCTATGAGCTCGGTTGGATCCGCCACTTATCGTGTAGAGAACGCCATTCTTATCTTTAATTGAACAGGAAATATCATGCCATTTGCCAACTATAAGTTCCCGGAGGGCATCGTCGATCATGCCCGCAAGGAAGAAATCATTCACCGTACTACCGAGATGTTCGTCGAATATTTTGGAGAGGACGTTCGACCTTACACCATGGTGCTGGTGGAAGAGGTCGCCGACGGCGGCTGGGGCCGGGCGGATGAAACGCTGACACGGGAGAAGATGGGCTTACCGTCAAAAAGTGCCTGACAGTAAACGGTAGCGGTCGTCGCCGGACTGGCGCCGGATGACGGCATCGGCCCGGCACGGGCGTGGAAATGGGCCCGCTTTCAATGATCTCTTTCGAGGTGGATCCGTGTGCTGGTCACCGCTACGGAAACGAACCGGCGATAAGCGGAATGGGTCGGACCCGAGGGATAGAGTCTCCATCGATATCGCATCATGTGACTGAAGCTACCGAGTGGGGTGGGATGAAAGCGGCGATATTCAATGGTGTGGCTTTCGCTCACGACGGTGCCGAGTTGGCTATTGAAGTGGCCTGATTTTCAATCCAAATCCTGTTGTTATTGATTTCTGAATTCTGAAGTCAGCATGGGCGTAATAGCCTCTGTTTGGCATCGGTGCCATGATCCCGTCGAATCCTAAATCAAGGAGACTCGAATGTCTGACAATTCCCATTTCAGAGGCCGGGCTGGCGCGGGCATGTCATTGTCCGCGGTAATGGCATTCTTACTGGAGCGCAGGTCAAGCAGTCTTCTGTCGGCGACCGGCTACACCGTTCTCCGCATCGTTTTCGGGCTCGTCTTGCTGACCCATGGCTACCCTAAATTACTGGGCCTACCCCATGGCGAGAATCCGGATCCTTTTTCTAGCGCGACCCATTTGATCGAGTCATCGTTCGGTCTGCCGGCCGCGCCTGTCTTTGCCTTCGCGGCGGCGATATTGGAGACCTTCGGTGCGCTGGCCATCGCGTTGGGACTCCATACCCGCCTCATCGCCCTGGCGATAGCCGTCGAGATGGTCTTCATCTGTTATATCCATGCCCCCACCTTCGTATGGATCGATGGGGGATACGAATATCCCCTGATTCTCGGCGTGGTGGCACTTTGTTTCGCCGCAGGTGGACCGGGGGCTTTCTCGCTCCAAAGCGTTCTGAGACGCAGCTAGGTGATGGGTAGCCAAGCCAGAGTGCAGTATTGAAACCCTAGAGGAGGCCGCGGTAATGGACCCTGAATCAAGCCCGCCGGGCTGGAAAGCGCCTTGCCAATCATCGGGCGTGACACGACGTACCGTCATGAAGGTGGGGGCCATGTCAGCCACCATGGTGCCCTTGGGTGTCATGGCCCCCTGGAAGGCCAATGCGCAGCAACCCGACGCGGCCGGGCAACCGGCGCCGGGGCTGGCGGCCGGCAACGTCATCGAGATTTCACCGCGAATCAACGGCACTCGCCGGACGCTGCGGGTGGATGCGCGCACCTCGCTGCTCGATCTGCTGCGCGAGAGGCTGGACCTGGTCGGGGCCAAGAAAGGCTGCGATCACGGCCAGTGCGGTGCCTGTACGGTGCACGTCGACGGGCGCCGGGTCGCTTCCTGCCTGACCCTCGCGGCAAAGACCGATGGCGCGGAAGTGCTGACCATCGAGGGCATTTCCGATGGGCAGACGCTTCATCCCATGCAACAGGCCTTCATCGATCATGACGCGTTGCAGTGCGGCTACTGCACGCCGGGACAGATCATGGCCGCCATCGCCTGTATCGAGGAAGGTCACGCCTCCGATACCGCCACCATTCGCGAATACATGAGCGGCAACATTTGCCGTTGCGGTGCCTACAACGGCATCGTCGCCGCGGTCGAGCAGGTCGCCAAGCACCTGCGGGAGGGCTGAAACATGCGTGCGTTCAGTTACAGCCGCCCCCGGAGTCCGGAAGCCGCCGTGGCCGCCTTCACCGATGCCGGAGAGGGCGCGCGATACATTGCGGGCGGAACGACGCTGTTCGACCTGATGAAGCTCAATGTCGAGCAACCCGCCCATCTCGTGGACGTCTCCCAACTCGACGGAAGCGATCTGATCGAAACCTCCGGCGACAAGCTGCGGTTCGGTGCCGGCGCGCGGATGGCCGATATCGCCGACGACGAGACGATCAACAGAGAGTATCCGCTGCTGGCGGAGAGCCTCTGGCGGGCCGCCTCGCAGCAATTGCGCAACATGGCCAGCGTTGGCGGCAACCTGCTGCAGCGCACCCGCTGCCCCTATTTCCGCAACGGCGCGGGCGGCGTCTATCCCTGCAACAAGCGCGAGCCGGGAGCGGGATGCGCCGCCATCGAGGGGCTGGACCGCGGCCAGGCCATCCTCGGGACCAGCGGCGCTTGTACCGCGGTGTCGCCCGGAGACTGGCCGGTGGCGTTGACCGCGCTCGACGCCGACATCGTCGTGCTCGGGCCGCAGGGCAACCGCACCATTCCGATCGCGGAGTTCTACCTGTTGCCCCAGGACACGCCGGATCGCGAATTCTCGCTGGCGCCCGGCGAACTGATCATCGAGATCCGCGTGCCCAAGACGGCTGCCGGTCGCGCCTCGACCTATCACAAGGTGCGCGACCGGGAATCCTACGCCTTCGCGCTTGCCTCCGCCGCCGTCGCCCTGCGGATAGAGGGTGGCCAGGTCCAGAAGGCCCATATCGCGCTGGGGGGCATCGCCACCAAACCCTGGCGGTCGGAAGCGGCGGAAGCGGTGTTGCGGGGCAAGGCGCCGACCCGGGAGAACGCACTGGCCGCGGGACGTGCCGCGATCGCCGACGCCAGGGCCGGCCGACACAACGGCTTCAAGATCGATCTCGCCACCAACACGATCGCCGATGCGATCACGATCGCTGCAGAAAGGAGCGCATCATGACCCTGTCGCCCAACCCGGATCGTCCACGTGTCGACGCGCGTCAGAAAGTGCTCGGCGAAGCGCTGTTCGCGGCCGACCAGCGGGTCGAGAATCTACTCCACGCCATGACGGTTCCGGCCTCCATCGCCAAGGGCCGGATTCGCGCTATCGACGCATCCGCCGCGCTGAAGGTGCCCGGCGTCGTCAGGGTCATGACCTTCGAAGACTTCGCGGACATCCAGATCACGCCGGCGTCGCGGGGCGCCTACGGGCAGCCGGGGAAAGGCTACCAGCCGATGACCGGTCCCGATATCGTCCACCGTGGCGAGCCGGTCGCGCTGGTACTGGCCGAAACCCTGGAGGCGGCCATCGAGGGCGCCGAATCGGTGTCGGTCGAGTATCACGAGGCGGCGGAGTTCACCGCGCTGATGGAGCAGGGCGGAGCCGAGGAAGCGCCAGAAGTCTTCACCCGCCTTGGCCATGGCGACGCGGAAGGGGCCTTCGCAAGTGCCGCCCACAAGGTCGATGTGACGTATCGGCATCCCCAGCAGCATCACAACCCGATCGAATTGATCTCGACGACGGCGCTCTTCTCGGAGGGCAAGCTGCGCATCTTCGAGGGCACCCAGTGGAGTTCGGCCCTCGCCGGTGGGTTGGCGGGCATGATCGGCCGTGACCCGCAATCGGTTCGCGCCTCCAGCCCCTATGTCGGCGGCGGTTTCGGGCAGAAGAACGGGATACAGGAGCAGAGTGCGCTGGTCGCCCGCGCCGCCACGATCATGGCGCGCCCGGTCAAGCTGGTGATGCCGCGCGGCCAGCTCTTCCACACGGCGTCGTATCGGCCGCGAAGCCTGCATCACGTGCGTCTGGCGGCTGACGCCGGTGGCAAGCTGGCGGCCGGCCTCTACCGAACCGAGCAGCAGAACAGCCGCTATGACGGCTACAACCCGCTGTTCGGCGAAACCCCGCCACGCATGTACGGCTACCCGAACTGGGCGGGCGAGGATCGCGTGATTCGCGTCGACACCCAGACGCCGGGTCACCAGCGCGCTCCCCACGAACATCCGTCCAGTTATGCCACCGAGTGCGCTCTGGACGAACTAGCGCATGACCTGGGCATGGACCCCGTCGAGCTGCGGCTGGCCAACGACACCGACAAGGACCCCATCACCGGCAAGCCGTACTCGTCGCGGCATTTGGCGGCGTGTCTGCAACGCGGCGCCAGGATGATCGACTGGGGCCGCCGAAGACGGGAGCCTGGGAGGCTGCGGGCCGAGAACGGCGACATGATCGGGCTCGGCGTGGCCTGCGGCAGCTACAAGGCGGCGATGAGCCCGGCGATCACGACGCTTCGGCTCCAGGCAAACGGCGCCTGCCGTATTTCGCTGTCGGGTCACGAAATGGGGCAGGGGCTACGCAGCGTGATCGCGGCAGAACTGATCGATGTTCTGGGCGTCGATCCCGCCAAGCTCGACATCAGGGTCGGCGATACCGGTTTTGCCCCGCAAATGCTCACCGCCGGCTCCTGGGGTACCGCCAGCGTGGCGCCCGCGGCGCGGGCTGCCGCGCTCAAGCTGCGTGCCAATCTGGTCGAACTGACCGGGCGTGACGATTTCGAAGGTCCGGCTTACCTGCAACTGGCGAGGACGCGGCGGCCCATGCTGAAGGTCGAGATCGACACCATTCCGCTGGGCGAAAATCCACAGGCGATCGACGATCTGCGCAAGGGGCGGCCGGTCGCCGCGGGCCCCGAGTACACCGACTTCCTGGCCTTCAGCTGGATCGCCCATTTCGCCGAGGTGCATGTCGAGCCCTCGACGGGGCGGGCCCGAGTGCGAAGGTTCGCCAGCGTCATCGATTGCGGTCGGGTGATGAACCGACGGACAACGGAAAGCCAGGTCAAGGGGGGCGTCGTCTGGGCTGTCGGCGCTGCGTTGCGCGAGATCGGTGAGACCGACCCCCGCTACGGCCGGGTCCTCAACAACGATCTCGCCGAGTACCTGGTGCCCGTCAACGCCGATATCGACTGGATCGATGTCGACGTCATCGATGAACCCGACACCCGGTTGAACATATCGGGTGTCAAGGGGGCGGGTGAGGTGGCGATGGTCGGTGCGACCGCAGCGATCGCCAACGCCGTCTTCAACGCCACCGGCAAGCGTATCCGCCACCTTCCGATCAGAATCGAGGACCTGCTTTAGGCGTTGTCTGATAAAGTCGACGAGCGAAGGCCAGACAAGGCAGAAATCGGTGAATTACGGACCGGGCTGGCGCTCCAGCCGATTTTTAACGCCGTATGGGCAAGCGCAGTGCTTTTCAGACATGGCCTGGTGCCTTGTGGAGATCCCTGCCGTGGCGGGGTCGTGCCGGGCGGTCGTGCGGGAAATCCCGACAGGCCCTCACAGTCGGCCCTGTCGTCACAGCGGTCTCGGGTAGGGTCAGCCCCGAGACCTTCCCGCAGGCCTTTTCTTGAAGGTCTCGAATCTCCAGGCCCGGACAAGTCCACGGTCGTGTGTCTCCGCAAGATTGTCTTTGCTGGTTCTCCCAAACATCACGAGTCTGTCACGGTGCTGACATATTGGCCCGCGATACTCTGTCGACGCAGAAAGACAAATCTCGACAAGCGGAGAGCATGTCATGGGCGAAACGATCAAGCCGCAGGATCTCAAGCGCTACAGCATCGAGCTGACCGAACGTCCGGACGGTTCCTTTGGCGTCGTCGTCGCCAACGACGAGTCGGACGACAACCTGGAGCTGCTGGCTGGCGCGCTCTGTCGGGTTGCGCTGGATCTCTACCAGCGGGCCAGGGCGGAAACCCACTGAAGACCGATTTCCCGCCGAATCAACCTGGAACGACGGCCGATCAACGTCGGACGGCCTCGCTCGTCATCTCTCGACGCTATTTCCCTGTCGACGATGATCCCGACGTTGATGAAAACGTTACGTAAATGACGTCGACGGACAACGTTAAGACAACACACCCCGCTGAACCTCCCCATCGCCATCTCGCTCTAAGACTCGTCCGAAATCGACGAGCGACGGTCCAACCGCGCTCCACCTGGAAACCATACAGGATGGTGGAATCATGGATTCGCCCAAGACGCCCGAAAAGCGCCCGGTCCGGCAGGATGCCGACACGTTCACCGATAAACTCTTCAAGACCTTCTCGATCATCGCGGCTCTGGTGCTGGTGTTCGTGATCGGTGCCTTTTCGGTGGTCACCGAGATCTTTCCCGGACCGCAGATTCAACACGCCTACCAGGCGGGGCAGGCGCTCTACCATCAGGCGACCGACTACAACGACGTCTACAAGGGCGATATCTGGCGTCCCCAGCGCACCGATGCCAAGGGCGTCACCCAGTATGATCCCCGGCTCGCCCGCAATGGCCTGACCCTCTACACCGTGGGCACCGAGCCGGCTGCCTATCTTGTCGACATGCACGGCAAGGTGATCCACGAGTGGCGCAAGCCCTACAGCGAGGTGTGGGCCGACGGGAAGGGCGTGGCCAATCCGCGGCCCGACGAGTTCATCCACTTCCGCAATGCACAAGTGCTGCCCAACGGTGACCTGATCGCGCTCTACGAGGGCAACGGCGATACCCCCTACGGCTACGGGTTGGTCAAGCTGGACAAGGACTCCAACGTGATCTGGCGCTACGCCGGTCGAGCCCACCACCAGTTCGCCGTCGCGCCGGACGGCAAGATCTATGCTTTGATTCACGGCATCTTCGACGACGAGATCGAAGGGCTGGACTACCTCAAGCCGCCGCGTCTCGAGGACTCGCTGGTGGTGCTGTCGCCGGAGGGCAAGGAGTTGCAGCGCACCCGCCTGCTGCCGACGGTCCAGCACTCGCCGTTCAGCGAGTTGCTGAACAACGTGCCGGGGATCATGCTGGGAGACCCCATCCACGCCAACGCGGTGGACTACCTCACCGACGCCAAGGCTCGCAATTTCCCCTTCGGCAACCCGGGTGACCTGCTGCTGTCGTTCCGCGAGACCAGTTCCATCGCGGTGTTCGACCCGCGCTCGCAGAAGATCACCTGGGCAACGCGCGGCCCATGGATTCGCCAGCACGACCCCGACGTATTGCCCAACGGCGATATCGTGATGTTCGACAACCGCGGTCACTACCATACCCCGGAGGGCGAATCGCGGGTCGTGGAGTTCGATCCCCGCACCCTGCAGGTCGTCTGGCAGTACGCCGGCACGCCGGAGCGGCCGCTGGAGAGCGAGATCCGCGGCGACCAGCATCGGCTCGACAACGGCAACACCCTGATCAGCGAATCCGATGGCGGTCGCCTGGTGGAAGTGACCCGGGAAGGCCAGATTGCCTGGGAGTATGTCGTGCCGACGCGGGGAGGTCCGAACGACGACATGATCCCGATCATCGGTTGGTCGCAGCGGCTCGATCCCGCAAGCTTCGACAGCGACTTCGCCCGGTCGCTGGATCTCGGCGACGATGGTGGCCCCGAGGCGCGGCCGGCGCAGGACGATGACGCCGGGGACGGCGTGCCGGCTCGCTGAGATGACGAGCCGGCGCTCGTCGCCCGCATCGCGGGGCGCCATGCCGACGCCGGTGCCGTGTCCCCGCGTTTAGTCAACCTGGTTTTGATTTGAAGTTGACCAGTGGTCGTGCCACCATTCCGTCAACTTATTAAACGATAAAGGTTGACTGGCCCATGGCAACGCCTCTTTCTCAAACGCAAAGCAGCACGCTGTCGGCTCGAATGGAAAACCGCGCACTGCCGGCAACCCAGGGCGGGTCACTTTCCGCAACGGAAACCACGCCGCTGCGCCACGACTGGCAGCGGGCGGAGATCCAGGCGTTGCTGGAGCGCCCATTCAACGATCTGCTGTTCCAGGCGCAGGGCGTGCACCGCCAGCATTTCGATCCCAACGCCGTCCAGATCTCCACGCTGCTGTCGATCAAGACCGGCGCCTGCCCGGAGGATTGCAAGTACTGCCCCCAGTCCGGGCACTACAACACCGGACTCGAGCGCGAGAAGCTGTTGCAGGTCGAGGCCGTGCTCGAGGAAGCGCGCAAGGCCAAGGCGATCGGCGCCAGCCGCTTCTGCATGGGGGCGGCCTGGAAGCATCCCAGCGCCAAAGACATGCCCTACGTGCTGGAGATGGTCCGGGGCGTGCGGGCCCTGGGGCTGGAGACCTGCATGACGCTGGGCATGTTGAACCGCGACCAGGCCGAGCAGCTCGGCGAGGCCGGGCTCGACTACTACAACCACAACCTCGACACCTCACCGGAGTACTACGGCGAGATCATCACCACCCGCACCTATGCCGACCGCCTGGAGACCCTGGACCACGTCCGCCAGTCCGGCATGAAGATCTGTAGCGGCGGCATTCTCGGCATGGGCGAGAGCGTCGGCGATCGAGCGGGGCTGTTGCAGCAGTTGGCCAACCTGCCCGAGCACCCCGAAAGCGTGCCGATCAACATGCTGATCCGGATCCAGGGCACGCCGCTCGAGCACGTCGAGGATCTCGACCCCATCGATTTCATCCGCACCATCGCCGTCGCGCGCATCCTGATGCCGCGCTCCCACGTGAGACTGGCCGCCGGGCGTGAACTGATGAGCGACGAGACCCAGGCGCTGGCGTTCCTCGCCGGCGCCAACTCCATTTTCTACGGCGAGCGCCTGCTCACCGCGGACAATCCCCAGGCGGGCCATGACCAGCGGCTCTTCGATCGCCTGGGGCTGCATCCCGAGCGCCGCGAGGACGTCGACGACAGTGTCCACGAGGCTGCCCTCCGGGAGCAGGTGGCCCGGGCCCGGTTCGACGCCATGGTCACCGACGCCACGGCCCGGGCATGAGCGAGGCCGTGGGGACAGCGCCCGAAGCGCGGGACGATTCGCTGGATAGCGTGCTGGCGGCGCGGCTGGCGCGCCAGCGGCAGCACCAGCGCTATCGCCGGCGGGCGACGACGACCGGCATCGGGCCACGCTTTCAGTGCCGGGGGCGCGAGATACTGGCCTTCTGCAGCAACGACTACCTCGGGCTGGCGGGGGATCCGCGCCTGGCCGAGGCGCTGGCGGAAGGGGCCCGGCGTTTCGGCACCGGCGGCGGTGCATCGCACCTGGTCTGCGGCCATGGCGAGGCCCACGAACGGCTGGAACGGCGCCTGGCCCGGTTGACCGGCTATCCGCGGGCACTGCTCTTCTCCAGTGGCTACCAGGCCAATCTCGGCGTCGTCTCTGCGCTGCTGGGCCGCGGGGACGTGGCACTCCACGACCGCCTCAACCACGCTTCGCTGCTGGACGCGACACGGCTGGCCGGTGCCCGGCTGGAGCGCTTCGCCCACCGCAATGCCGACGATTGCGGCGAACGGCTGGCGATGCTGGCCGCCCAGAGGCGCGCGCTGGTCGTCAGCGATGGCGTGTTCAGCATGGACGGCGATGTCGCCGACCTGGAGCCGTTGGCGGCTCAGTGCGAGCGCCAGCGGGCGTGGTTGATGATCGATGACGCCCACGGCCTGGGCGTGCTGGGCGAGGAGGGCGGTGGGACGCGCCAGGCGCAGGGGATCGCGCCGGACCGGATCGCGGTCACCGTCGGCACGCTGGGCAAGGCGCTCGGCACCCAGGGTGCGTTCGTCGCCGGCAGCGAGGCGCTGATCGAGGCACTGATCCAGTTCTCCCGCCCCTACGTCTATACCACCAGTCTCTCGCCCGCGCTGGCGTGGGCGACGCTGACCAGTCTGGATATCGTCCGCGACGAGCCGGAACGCCGTGATCATCTCGCCTCACTGGTCCGGCGCTTCCGTCGTGAAGTCGCCAGCCTGAGCGAATTCGATCTACACCTGATGTCATCGGATACGCCGATCCAGCCGCTGGTGGTCGGGCCGAGCTGGAGCCGGGTGCCGGGCGAGCGCGGTGGCAATGAGGCCGCGGCGCTGACGCTGGCGGCGGCCTTGCAGGAGGCCGGGTTCTGGTGCGGCGCAATCCGTCCTCCCACGGTGCCCGAAGGCACCTCGCGGCTGCGCTTCACGCTCTCGGCAGCCCACACCCATGACGATCTCGACCGGCTGCTGAGCGCGCTGTTCGATGCCGCCCGTCGGCTGTTCAGCGCGGGTCAGTCGGCATGAGCGTGCAGACTATCGTGCTCCTGCCCGGGTGGGCGCTAGGCTCGGCACCGCTGGCGCCGTTGGCCGAGGCCCTGCATCGGCGGCTGCCTGCGTGCTATCGGGTCGAGTGCATCGACTATCCCGGGTTGACCAGTCATCGGCCCGAAAGCTGGGTGGCGGCGCTCGACCATGCGCTGCCCCAGGACGCCTGGCTGGCGGGCTGGTCCCTGGGCGGGATGCTGGCCACCTCGCTGGCGCAGTGGCGCGGTCGCCGGGCGCGGGGCCTGATCGCGCTGGCTGCCAATGCCAGCTTCGTCACTCGGTCTGGCTGGCCGCAGGCGATGACGGGTGAGGCGCTGGAAGACTTCCGGTGCGGCCTGCGGGCATCGCCCACTCGGACCTTCAAGCGGTTCTCCCGGTTGAGCGCCCAGGGGGGGCGGGATACGCGTCGGCTGGGGCGGGAGCTGCTGGCGGCGCTGGAGACGACGCCACTCGATCAGGCCCTGGCCGGACTGGGGGTGTTGTCCGCCCTCGATCTGCGTGAGGTCCCGGCAACGCTGAAGATCCCGCAGCTCCATCTGTTCGGGGAGGATGATGCCCTGGTGCCGGGGGCCGCGCGCCACGCCATCGCTGCGCGCCTGCCCCGCGGTGGCCGCACGGCATCGATCGCGGAGGCGGGCCACGCCTTTCCGTTGGAACGCGCCGACGAGACCGCGGCACTGATGGCAGCCTTCATCCTCGCCGCCGACGAGGCCGTCTGATGACCGCGATGACGCCCCCACGCCGCGCCGCTGTCGCCGGGGAGAGCCGTCGCCGGCGGATCGCCGACGCTTTTTCCCGGGCCGCGTCCGGTTATGACGGCGCCGCCCAGTTGCAGCAGGCCGTCGCCGACGACCTGCTGGCGCGGCTGCCGCAATCGGCCTCCCGCCGCGCGCTGGTCGATATCGGCTGCGGCACCGGCTACCTGGTATCGCGCCTGGTCGAGCGCCACGGTGGGCCCGCCATCGGGCTGGACATCGCCCCCGGCATGCTGGATCAGGCCCGGCGCCGGCACGCCGGCCGTTCGATCCACTGGGTGACCGGCTGCGCGGAGTCGCTGCCGCTGACCGCCGGCAGTGTCGACCTGGTGGTATCGAGCCTGGCGGTGCAGTGGTGCGATTCGCTCGAGGATTTTCTGCGCGAAGCCGCCCGGGTGGTGGCGCCCGGCGGTTGGCTCGGCTTCACCACCCTGTGCGAGGGTACGCTGGCAGAGCTGCAATGGGCGTGGCAGCGGGTCGATGGCGCGGTCCACGTCAACGAGTTCCTGGCGGAATCCCGGCTGGTCGAGACGCTGCGGGCCCCCGGCTGGCGACCGGCCGAGGTAACCATGACCACGCGCCGAACCCACCATGCCACGCCGGCGGACACATTGCGTGCGCTGAAGCGTATCGGTGCCAACACGATAACGGCGTCGGTGGCGGCCGGTGCTGGCCTGTCCGGCCGTCGCCGCTTCGACCGGCTGGCCCAGGCGCTGGAGCGCTGGCGCGAGCCGGCCGGGATCCCTACCCGCTACCGCGTTGCCACCGTGCTGATGCAACGTCACACCCTGCAGGATTGAGCCATGAGAGCCTATTTCGTCACCGGTACCGACACTGACGCCGGCAAGACCGTGATCACCACGGGATTGATGGCCGCCGCCAGACGCCGGGGGCTGACCGTCGCGGGCGGCAAGCCGGTCGCCTCTGGCTGCGAGCGCACTCCGCAAGGCTGGCGCAACGCCGATGCGCTGGCCATCCAGGCTCAGTGCCACCCGGCGCTGCCGTATGACGCCATCAACCCCTTCGCCTTCGAGCCCGCCATCGCGCCGCATATCGCTGCCCGCGAAGCCGGCGTCGTGCTTGACATCCCGCGGCTGACCGGGCCGATGCGAAGGCTGCGGGAACGCGGCGCCGATCTCACCCTGATCGAAGGGGCGGGCGGCTGGCGCGTCCCGCTCAATGAGCGCGAGTCGATCCCGGAATTGGCAATGTCGCTGCAAATCCCCGTGGTGCTGGTAGTGGGCGTGCGCCTGGGTGCGATCAATCATGCCCGCCTGACGCTGGAGGCGATCCAGCGCGACGGGGTCCGTGTCGCCGGCTGGGTCGCCAACACGCTCGAAGCCGCAACCCCGCGCCTTGAGGAAAACCTCGAGGCGCTGACGCACTGGCTCGGCGGGCAGGGCGGGGTCCCCTGCCTGGGGGTGGTGCCCTGGCTGGAGGCACCGGATGCCGAGACCACCGCCGACTTTCTCGATCTCGCGCCGCTGCTGAACGACCGTGCCTGAGTGGCACGGGCGAACCCAGGCAAGGCTTCACACCGCAAAGAGACGACACATGGACCGCAATCGCGACTGGATGCAGCGTGACCTGGCCAGCCTCTGGCATCCCTGCACCCAAATGAAGGACCACGAGACGCTGCCCGTCGTGCCGATCCGGCGTGGCAAGGGTGTATGGCTGGAGGATTTCGAGGGCAAGCGCTATCTCGATATCGTCAGCTCCTGGTGGGTCAACGTCTTCGGCCATGCCAACGACCGGATCAACGACCGGATCAAAAGCCAACTCGACGAGCTGGAGCACGTGATCCTCTCCGGTTTCACTCATCAGCCGGTGATCGAGCTGTCGGAAAGGCTCGGCCAACTGGCGCCCGCCGGTCTCGGCCACTGCTTCTACGCCGACAACGGCTCTTCCGCCGTCGAGATCGCGCTCAAGATGAGCTACCACTACTGGCGCAACGTCGGGCGGCCGGAGAAGCGGCGCTTTCTGACCATCACCAACGGCTATCACGGCGAGACGCTGGGGGCCCTGTCGGTGGGAGACGTGGCGCTCTACACCGACACCTACCGCTCGCTGCTGCTGGACGTGATCAAGGTGCCGGCGCCGGACGGCTTCGGCCTGCCGCGAGACCAGTGGGTCGACCAGGCGCGGGACGCCTTCGCGCAGATGGAAGCGGCGTTGGCGCGCCACGCCCATGAACTGGCGGCGGTCATCGTCGAACCGTTGATCCAATGCGCCGGCGGCATGCGCATGTATCCGCCGGCGTATCTCACTTGGCTGCGCGAAGCCTGCGACCGCCACGGCGTGCAGCTGATCTTCGACGAGATCGCCGTCGGCTTCGGCCGCGCCGGGACCCTGTTCGCGAGCGAGCAGGCCGGCGTTCGCCCCGACTTCCTGTGTCTCTCCAAGGCGCTCACCGGCGGCTACCTGCCACTATCGGTGGTGATGACCACCGACGAGGTCTACGCCGCCTTCTACGACGACTACTCGACGCTCAAGGCGTTTTTGCACTCCCACAGCTATACCGGCAACCCGCTGGCCTGCGCTGCCGCACTGGCGACGCTGGATATCTTCGAGCAGGACGATGTGATCGCCACCAACCGGGGCAAGGCCGAGGCGATGGGTCGGCTGGCCGAACCGCTGCGCGACCATCCCCACGTCGGCGACGTTCGCCAGACCGGCATGGTGGTGGCGATCGAGATGGTCGCGGACAAGCCCAGTCTGACGCCTTACGACTTCCGCGAGCGTCGCGGCCTGCGTGTCTACGAGCACGCGCTCTCGCGCGGCGTGATGCTGCGGCCGCTGGGCAACGTCATCTACTGGATGCCGCCCTACGTGATCTCGCCGGAGGAGCTGGCCCTGGTGGCGGAGGTCACCCACGAAGGGCTGGAACTGGCTACCGCGGATGAATAATTTGAAACCCGGCTAACTCCCTGTCGACGAAAGTCGAAGGTTCGTCGGCCGTCGCCACGGCGTTCGGCAGCCGCACCGGGCTCGAGACCCTGGCGTCGCGATTCCTCCAAGGTGATGAAACTGCGGGGGTTTTGGAACCCGTTGGAAATCTGGCAGGGCGACAGCGGTTTTCCGGCGAATGATTTCCCTGCGTTGGAACGATCCGCATCATACGTCATACATGACTACAGGATTCATCCATAAGCGCCATTTTTGGTAGAAGTCTTACCCTGATGGCGGCTAAGTACGGATTGTTGTCGTGGCACCGTTTCTTACATAGTGAGTTCGCCGATGGGGCTTTTTTCTTTTCATTGTCAGAATTAAAACGGCCGTTTTGGATCGTTGAAAATGACAGGGCAAGAAGCCGGCCCCAAGAGAGTATTCCCATTCCTGTGTGGAGACTGCCATGTCCATCTATCAGAGCGATATCGATTCACTCGAGCGATTGCGTCTGGAACAGAACGGCCGCTGGAACAACATCGATCCCGAAAACGTGGCACGGATGCGGGCCCAGAACCGTTTTCGTACCGGCCTCGACATCGCCCGCTACACCGCCGCCGTGATGCGCCGCGACATGGAGGCCTACGACCGGGACCCTTCCCGCTACACCCAGTCGCTGGGATGCTGGCATGGTTTCGTCGGCCAGCAGAAGATGATCGCCATCAAGAAACACCACGGTACGACGCAGGGCCGGTATCTCTACCTCTCCGGCTGGATGATCGCCGCCATGCGTTCGGAATTCGGCCCGCTCCCCGACCAGTCGATGCACGAGAAGACAGCCGTCCCGGCCCTGATCGAAGAGCTCTACACCTTTCTTCGCCAGGCGGACGCCAGGGAGTTGACGCTGCTTTTCCGGGAATTGGACAGCGCCAGGAAGCAGGGCAACGAGGTGATGGCACGGGGAATCGTGGAGAAGATCGATAACTTCGAGACCCATGTCGTGCCGATCATTGCCGACATCGACGCCGGGTTCGGCAACGAGGAGGCGACCTACTTGCTGGCGAAGAAGATGATCGAAGCCGGCGCTTGCTGCATCCAGCTCGAGAACCAGGTGTCGGATGCCAAGCAGTGCGGACACCAGGATGGCAAGGTCACCGTCCCCCACGAGGACTTCGTCGCCAAGATCAACGCGGTTCGCCATGCGTTCCTGGAACTCGGGGTGGAGGAGGGCGTGATAGTTGCCCGGACCGACTCGCTGGGCGCCGGCCTGACCCAAAAGCTGCCGGTCAGCAAGGAGCCGGGGGATCTCGCCTACCAGTACAACAGCTTCCTCTGCACCGTGCCGATCTGCTCGGCGGACGATGTCAACGAGGGCGATACGGTGATCAAGCTCGACGGCGACCTGCGCAAACCCCTGCGGCTTGCCAACGGACTCTACCGGTTCCGTTCCGATACCGGCGAGGATCGTGTCGTGCTGGACTGCATCAACGCGCTGCAGAACGGCGCCGACCTGCTGTGGATCGAGACCGAGAAGCCCCACGTCGGCCAGATCGCCGGCATGGTCGACCGTATCCGCCAGGTCGTGCCCAACGCCAAGCTGGTCTACAACAACTCGCCGTCGTTCAACTGGACGCTCAACTTCCGCCAACAGGTCTTCGACGACTGGGAACGAGAAGGGCAGACAGAAGAGCAACGAGAGGAGCGGTCGCTCTCCGGTATCGAGCGTGGCCAGCTGATGAGCGCCGCCTACGACGACTCCGAACTGGCGCAGGAAGCGGATCGCCGTATCCAGGCGTTCCAGCGTGATGCGGCCCGCGAGGCTGGCGTCTTCCACCACCTGATCACCTTGCCGACCTATCACACGGCGGCGCTCTCCACCGACGAGCTGGCCGAGGGTTACTTCGGCGAAGCCGGCATGCTGGCCTACGTCGCCGGCGTCCAGCGCCGGGAGATCCGGCGAGGTCTGGCCTCGGTCAAGCATCAGGACATGGCCGGCTCCAATCTCGGCGACGACCACAAGGAGTACTTCTCCGGTGCCGCAGCGCTCAAGGCCGGCGGCGGGCTCAACACCATGAACCAGTTCGGGTGAGCGTTGAGTTTGGGTGAGCCTCGCCGGTCAGCCCAACCTGCAACGACGGCGGGCCACGTCTCGAGGAGAGGCATGGCCCGCTTTTTATCGCCCGCAACTCGTGGCCCGTAGCTTCAGCCTACAGCTTGTACGACGCCGGGTTGTCCCAGATGCTGTCCTCCTCGGCGAAGGCCGGGTTGTCATCGGTGATCGCACGCTCGCCGATCAACTGCATCCAGGAGTCGATATCGGCGCTGCTGATCTTGCCGTCCGAGCCATCCTGCTTGTGCAGCGTATCCAGCAGGGCGAAGAAGTCCTCGTTGTCGAGCAGGAACTGCGCCGCGTCCCGCTCCTTCTTGGAGTGGCCGTTTTCCGGGTCGGCGATCTTCTCGAGGTCCGACTTGCTGACGATATCGTCGCCGCCCGTCCAGTCGTTGCCGCCATCGCCCTCGTCCCAGTTGAAGAGGATAGTGTCGATGGTCTCCTTGTTCTCCTGGTAGAAGTCCTGGCCGTGGATATTGAGCTGCATCTGGTCCTGGTCGAAGTCGAAGAAGAAGTCGTCGACGTTGCCGTTCTCCCGGATCTCCTGAGTGAACTTGTCGTACTGCTCCGGCTGCGCTTCCCATGCCGCCATGTCCTCGGGGAACCACTCCTTGAACAGAGGATCGGGCTCCTTGTCATCGTCGCCAGCGTGCACCATGTCCTTGAAACCATAGCTGGAGTTGATCAGGTAGTTGAACTTCTCGCCCCAATCGTCCTCGGTCACGCCATCGTCTGAGAACTGTTCGAACTGATCGCGTATCTTGCCTTCGGTCTCGGCGCCTTTCTTCTGAGCCATCACCATATTGAGGATCAGGCTGACGAAACCCACGCCCAGTCCGATCAGATTGCCGATGGGACCGGCCGCACGCAGGCCAGCGCCCAGCCCTGAAAGCACCCGGGACGCGGTCTGCAACGATGCCCCGATTTCGGCGGCGCCGCCGATGGTGAAGAACGAGCCGGAGACCACGCCTGTGGAATTGACGGCAAGCTCCATCGGGTCGCCGCCATTCTTGATTGCCTGATTCAACCCGATACCGGCGACGACGGTATCGAGGATACCGCCGGCAAAGTCAGTCATGTAAGCGAGTCCCTTGAAAGCCGGGCCGAAAATATTGGTCTTATTCTTGCTGCTGGACTGACCGTCACCACTGGAGCTGCCGGGGCCGTCGGGAGATTTAGCGCCTGGGTTTGATTCGCCGTTGGTCATCACGTCGGCCTCGGCATCCAGCGTCTGGTTCCAAGACTGCATGGCGGATTTCGACGATTCGCCGTTGGACGGGTCGAAGCGCTGGTGCAGGTCGTCGCTGAGGCTGTCGAGGTCGTCCAGCGCGTCGCTGGCGCCGCTGGGCAGGGCGCCACTCTCCGTTGGGCGCACGTCATCCAGACGGCTGGCGATATCGTCCAGCCGCTCGAGCTGTTGCGTGCGCTCGGCATCGGAGAGCGTTGGGTCGGATTCGATCGACGAGCGAATGGCTCGGTGCTTTTCCATGATGTCATCAAATAGTGCCGGCGCCTGTTCCGGCATCTTGCCCTTACCCTTGCCGTCGGCATCCAGCAGCTCGCGGTACTCCGCCACCGCCCGGTCGAAGTCGTCGATCTGGGCGAAGCGCTGCTCCGAGGGGGTCGCGGAGGAGGCGAAAGGCTGGATCTCCTCGAACAGGTCGTCGACGAGTCCCCTGAGGTCGTCCGCATTCTGGGGCGCCAGTCCCTCCTTCTTCATCTCGACCTTGTCGAGCCGATCCTCGATCGTATCCAGGCGCTGCTGGATCTCCTTCTTCTCGTCGTCGCTGAGCGAGTCGGACGCCTTAACGATGCGGTCGACCTCGTCGAGTTGACCCTGGATATCGTCGACCAGGCCCTGGGCCTTCTGCTCGAAGTCGGGAGCATCCCGCTGATCGAGGAGGGTGTCGAACGAATCAAGCTTGCCGCGAATGTCGTCCAGCTTGCCTCGCGCCTGCTCGCCCGGGTTGAGAGAGGGCGCCTTGTCGCCATTGAACTTGTCGGGGAAGCGCTCGCGCAGGACATCTCCCATCTCCTTGTCGAGACCGAGCGCCTGGGTGATGTTGGTGGTGCCGAACAGCTTGCCCAGCCGGCCGCCTTCATCGAGCTTGGGGCCCACCGCATCGGTGATGCCCTTGAGCGCGAAAGGCGTGGTGCCGATGAACACCAGCATGCCGCGCGCGACGGTCATGCGCTCTTGCCAGGTGTCGCCGAAATCGTCACCCGAGCGGCGATAGATGGCGTTGACCAGCGCTGCGGTGCCGCCGATCGCGAACATCGTGTTCGAGTTCATCAGGCTGCGGAACTGGGATTTCAGCGAGCCCTGCACGTTGGCGCGCTCGCTGTCGCTGAGCTCGACGATGGGCGGCTGGCCGTCGCGGCTGGTCGTCATATTGCGGAACTGCTCGTTCACCTTCTTCATGACATCGCGCATGAGAGACGAATCCTTCAGCGCCGTCTCGACATTGCTACCGCTCAACGCCGCCTTCTTGATGACCTCCTTGAGGCCGGCGGCGATTGCCATGATCTTGGTGAACTGCAGTTTCTCGTCCGCCGACAGATTGGGCGGTACCGTGCCCTTGGGATCTATCTTGTCGGCGGACAGAGCATCCTTTACCGCGTTCCAGACGCCATCGGTGGTCTGAATGCCGAAGGTGCTGTAGGTAATGCCGGTGAGGATGCCCGGCACCATGTCGGCGGCGACCTGCTCCGCGGCCTCTTCGCTCTCCGGCGATATATCGCCACTCTCATATTCGGCGTCGATATCGCTTAGCTCTTCCTCGACACCTCTGGCGGTACTGGCTGCCGTGATGCTGCCTCTCGCCTCGGCCGCGCGGTCTGGGTCGAGCGCTTGCAGCGTGTTCAGGTCATTGTTCAAACGGGTGGCGGCTTCGTCTCCAAAACCCTTGCCACGCAGTTCCTCAAGGGCGTCGAGATATTCCGCCCCCTTGTCACCAGTCAACGAGTCGTAAAGCTTGTCGGCGAGCCCGTCACGATCCTTGATCTTGCTCTGAGCCTCCGTCATTGCCTCGTCGGTGAACTGAGCGATTTCCTCGTCTTCAAGCAATTTCGAGAGTTCCTCGCCAAGCTTCTCTTCGTCGATCAAGCCGCGAAGATCGGCCGGGTCCATGCCTTGAGTATCGGTGCCGTAGTAGGTCCAGTCGCCACCGTGATTGACCGTCATGTAGGGCAGATACTGGAAGCTGCCGTTGTCCAGTTGGGATTTGAGTTCAAGAAGACGAGCGTATTTCTTGAAGTTCTCGTTGTCCGAGTTTTCCGCCTTCTCCTCGAGCTGATCCATGTAGAGTTCGCTGACCGTCTTCGCTTCGCCGTCGTCATTCTCGACGGTGGTCTCCTGGCTCATCAGACTGGTCTCTTCCGAGCCGGGCAGGTCGTGAGCGGCGAACACATCGTCGATGACATCTTCGCTCGAGGTCTGCTGGAAGCTGGAGGCAGCCTCGAAATGCTCCGGCGTCACCCCCTTGGAGACCACGAACTTTTCGCCATCGACTTCGACCAGCTTGAGCCCTTCGATGACGTCGCCGTGCTCGTCGGTGGCGCTCTTGACGCTGTCTCCCTTGCCCAACACCGGGATGTCGTCGTCGGCCGAGCGCAGCTTGTAGCCATCGTCCTCGAGCTCGTGGATTCGATCCCAGGTTTTCTGTGCGTTGGAAACCGTTTCGAACAACGCAGGCGTCAGGGCTTTTGAAACGACTACGTCCTTGCCATCGTGAGTGGTGAAGCGAATGACGTCGTCTCGCGCATCGGTTTGCCAGCTGAAATGCTTGAAATCGTTGAAGTCCGGTGCCTCGGACTCGGCACCGGCAATGATGGCGCCATCGTCGACCGCGCCATCGATGGCGTCCTGATGCTCGGCGTCGCCGGTCAATGTTGCATGCTGTTCGCTGAGATAGTCGTAGAGTTCCGGGTTGTCGCTGCGCGCGACGACGAACTTTTCGCCGTCATGCTCGTAGCGAATCACCTCCGGGCCCATCTCGCCGGGCGCGCCGACTTCGGTGTTGTAGTAGGGCGGTGGCGTGGCGTCGCCGGTGATGCGCTCGTAGCCATCCGACTCGCTTTTATTGATGCCGATCAGGCTTTCATAATCCTTCTTGATCGCAGCGAAGAGCTCTGGGTTGGCGCGTTCGGCAACCACGACACGGGCGCCGTTCTGCATCTCGTAGCGGACGATGCCCTTGGCGACTTCGTCGGGAGGGCCGATGAAGCGGTAGTCGCTCAGCTTGCCGGGAGGCTCGGCATCCAGCGGCAATACGCCGTAGCCATCCTCCCCGCTCTGGTTGAGCGCGGTCATCTGGGTGGCATCCTGCTTGACCGTCTCGAACAGCGCCGGCGTGGCGTGGCGGTCGACCTCGACGGTCTTGCCGCCCTTGGTCTCGTAGCGAATGAGGTCATCGCCGATAGTCACGATCTGGTTGTAGTCGTTCAGGTTCCTGGGGGCCTTGGTATCGCCGTCGGCGCGCTTCGCCGATTGGGTGTCGTCGTCACGGGTGGATGTGGATTTTCGACTCAGGGTCAGGGTCTTCGACAGCGTCGACTGCCACTGCCCGGTGCGCTGGCCGTCGGCACCCGGGTCGCCAGCATCCGGGAGAGGATTCGAGACATTCTCGCGCGTTATTTCCTGAGCCATGGGATGAGCCTCCGGTGGTTTTATTAAGTTCTGTTCGAAAAATCGACGAGCGACGGCCAGACAAGGCAAGAAACGGCGTTTACATGGAACAAATGAGCATTTTGAGCCGTTTTTTAACACCGTATGGCTGAGCGCAGGCAGTTCTCAGGCGGAACTTAAATACTCGTTCAATATCCAGCCTGATTCAGCGCCAATTCGATAAAAGACGTGTCACCCTGTCGTAGAGTCGTCAGTCGTTGTCACGACCACGTAACACGAGTGATCGGCAGAGGAGCGGGACGTTGGCATCGACACCCCAGGAACGAGACCGTCGCAGTGACCCGCGCGGATCGGCTCCGCTCCCCATTTTCTCTATGCTCCATGGCCCACCCGCACGTGTAAGGCGGCGAATGCAAAAAAATGTTGGCTTGTGTTGTGGGAGCGTTCCGCGCCGGTTGTAAGACGTTACGCAACCCGACCCCGGACATTGGTATAACAGCGGGGAGCAATAACAATAGGGGCGGGACGCGTCATGCCAGGGTTCGTGGATGAAGTCAGTCAGCAGGTAGTCCGTGGCTGGCATGTCGATGACCGCCGGGTCGGGCCCCGCGCGGTGCTGGTCTCGATCAACGGCGAGGCCCGCTATTGCGCGCTGTGCCAGGAGCCGAGACCCGATGTGGTCGAGGCGGGCATCACGACCCGGAGCGACGTCGGTTTTCTCGCGCCGATACCGCTGCGACCAGGGGATCTCGTTCGGGTCAGCGCGCTCGACGGCGGGCGACTGCTCAACGACGGCCTGGCCGTGGTGATGGAGGATGATGCCACCGATGGATTCATCGCTGTCGAGGCTGGCATGGCCAATCCCGTCCTCGGGCCCTGGATCGCGCCGCTGCGGCCCCATCTCGACGTTCGGGCGTTCCGCCCGTTGCCGGGCCATACCGGGCAGTTCTCCGCACTGGAGGTACGAACGGCGGATTCCCGCTATATCGTCCACTGCCAGCTACCGCGCGCCCACGCTCTCGGGCTGGAGCGACTCTACCGCCAGGTGCTCGCGCCCGCCGGTATCGCGGCGCCATCGCTGAAGGCAGTCATCGATCACGGGGAAACCGCCAGCCTGGTGGTGGAGCGAATCGAAGGGCAGCCGCTGGCCGCGTATCGCGAGGGCAGGGAGGCCGTCTTCCGCGATACGCTGGATTCGCTCGAGTGGCTCGTGCGGGTCGGCCGTCCCGATGGCTGGTCCGATCGTGATATCGGCCGGCGGGGGCGTCGCGCGCTGAGCCGGATGATCACGGACGTCTGTCTCGCCGCACTGAAACGGCGCCAATGGCGAGAACTCGAACGGCTGCTGACAATGGCGCTGGTTGTCTATCGACTGCCGCGGGTCTTCTCCCACGGCGACTTGCATCCTCAGAACGTGCTGGTTCAGGAGTCCACCGGTGCCCCGATCTTCATCGACTGGGATCACGCCGGGATGCTGCCGGTGG
Source organism: Salinicola acroporae (assembly GCF_003206615.1). Lineage (GTDB taxonomy): Bacteria > Pseudomonadota > Gammaproteobacteria > Pseudomonadales > Halomonadaceae > Salinicola > Salinicola acroporae. The sequence continues at coordinate 50,962 of NZ_PZJW01000018.1, forward strand.
GTTGCGATCTCGCCCGCCTGTTGCTGAGCGTGCCGCCCAGGCTCGCCGAAGCGTGGATCGAGGAGGTGCAGGCTCGCGAAGGGGTCCCCAGGCCGGATGCGTTGCGTTTGGGATGGCTGATCATGACCTACTTCGCGCTGTCGCGGCGTCACCCCGATTTCCACGCCATGGAAGAGAGCAGGTATCTGCACCGGCGGTTCGCCGAGTCATGGGGTCGAAAACGCCCGGGATTCGGAGCCGTTTCCCAAGGACATTGAGTCCATTACGGCGCCTCGTCGATCCTCGATTCGCGGTTTCTCATGCCGTTCACCTCATTAACCGTGTCATTACCTTTCTTAGAAAAGCCGTGCTGGTGCCCGTTGCAGCGAGCGGCTTAGAATGCCTCGACCGAGGATTTTTTACCTTAGTAAGCTATTTTTATCGGTTAAATTACTGATTTATATAGGTTAAATCAGCGACATCCGGGCGTTTGGCAGGGGAAGGTATGGATATCGATGCCTGGTTGAGCATCACGGTAGTGTTGGCGGTTCTGGCCACGCTCGTTTTTACGCGGATCGCGCCGGACGCCATTCTGGTCGGGGCGATGGCGTTTCTGATTTTCACCAACGTGTTGACGCCCCAGGAGGCGCTGGCCGGCTTCGCCAATACCGGGGTGATGACCATCGCAGCGTTATATGTGGTGGCGGCGGCGCTGAAGGAGACCGGCGCGATCAAGTGGATCGCCGCACAACTGCTGGGGCAGCCGACGACGCTGCGTCGGGCCCAGTGGCGGGTGATGCTGCCGGCCTCGATCCTCAGCGCCTTCATGAACAACACCACGGTGGTGGCGATGTTCATACCCGCCATCCAGGACTGGTCCAGTCGCTTGCGGCTGCCGCCTTCCAAGTTGCTGCTTCCGCTGAGCTACGTCTCCATTCTCGGCGGTACCTGTACCTTGATCGGCACCAGTACCAACCTGGTGGTCGATGGCCTGCTGCAGAGCCAACTGGGCGTCTCCCTCGGCATGTTCGAACTGACCTGGATCGGCCTGCCGATCCTGCTCGTCGGCGGTGGTTTCATCCTGGTCTTCGCGACCTGGCTGCTGCCGCAGCGAGATGGCACCAACGCCCAACTGGACCAGATCCGGGAGTACAGCGTGGAGGTCACCGTCGAGACCGGCGGCCCGCTGGTGGGCAAGTCGATCGCCGATGCCGGGCTGCGCAACCTTCAGTTCGGCTATCTGGCCGATATCGAGCGCGACGACCACCTGATGACGGCAGTTCCGCCCGAAACCAAGCTGCTGGGCGGCGACACGCTGGTCTTCATCGGCGCGCCGGAGTGCGCCAGGGAGCTTCGCGAGATTCGGGGGTTGAGCCCCGCCAACGGCAACGTCCAGAAGCTCGATGTCGCCCACCACAGGCGCTGCCTGGTCGAGGCGGTGGTGAGCCCGGACTTCACCGGCATCGGGCAGACGGTCCGGGAGTCCCGGTTTCGCTCGCGGTTCCAGGCCGTGATCCTGTCGATCTCCCGCCATGGTCGACGCCTGAACGGCAAGGTCGGCGACATCGAGCTCCAGGTCGGCGACACCCTGCTGCTGGAGACCGGGCAGGAGTTCGTCGAGCAGTATCGTTACCGCAAGGACTTCCTGCTGGTCAGCCAGTTGAACGATTCGACGCCGCCCAATTTCCAGAAGGCGCCGCTTTCGCTGGGTATCCTCGGCGTAATGGTCGTACTCAGCGCAACCAACATGCTGTCGATTCTCGAGGCCGCCTTTCTCGCCGCCGGTGCGCTACTGATGACCGGCTGCCTCACCATGGGCAAGGCGCGGCGCTATATCGACCTTTCCGTCCTGATCGTGATCGCGGCCTCGTTCTCCCTTGGCGCGGCGATGACCCAGTCCGGCGCGGCCCGGACCATCGCCGAGCTAGTCGTCGGGCATATCGACTCGCCCTGGCTGGCGCTGGCGTTCATCTACCTGATGACAGTGCTGTTCACCGAAATGATCACCAACAACGCCGCGGCGGTGCTGATGTTCCCCATCGCGTTGGCGGTCTCGCAGCAGTTGGGGGTGGATTTCATGCCGTTCGTGATCGCCATCACCATCGCCGCCTCGGCCAGTTTCATGACCGCTCTTGGTTACCAGACCAACCTGATGGTGATGGGGCCGGGGGGGTACCGAATGCACGACTATCTCAAACTGGGGTTCCCCGTGAGCGTTCTGGTCGGGAGCACCTCGATTCTGCTCATCCCTTTCATCTGGCCGTTCTGACACGGCGCCACTGGCGAGCGGTCTGGCCGAAGGACTGAATGGAGACGCACCATGAAGATCGACGAAGCCACGAGACTGGCGCTGCTGAAAGGCGTGGTCGCCGCCGGTGAGCGGGTGCTGGAGATCTACGCCCAGGATTTCAGCGTCGAGACCAAGGCCGACGACAGCCCGCTGACCCAGGCGGACATGGCTGCCCACCGGGCGCTGACCGCGCTGCTCCGGCGCGTGACCCCGGAGATACCGCTGCTCTCCGAGGAGAGCGATGCGATCCCGTTCGAAACCCGTCGGGAGTGGTCGAGCTACTGGCTCATCGACCCGCTGGATGGCACCAAGGAATTCATCAAGAAAAACGGCGAGTTCACGCTCAACGTGGCGCTGATCGAGAACGGCGTGCCGCGCTTCGGCATCGTCCATGCGCCGGTACTCGGCATGACCTGGTGGGGGGATGCCGACAGCGGCGCATTCAAGATCACCGCCGACGGCGAACAACCGATTCGGGTGCGTGACCTGCCGGCGGCGGACGAGCAACCCTGGCTGATCGTCGGCAGCCGTTCCCACGGCGCCGAATCGTTCGAGGCCTTCTGCGCCCGGCTGCCGGCCCACGAACGGGTCTCCATGGGTAGCTCGCTCAAGCTCTGCCTGGTTGCCGAAGGCGCGGCCGACCTTTACCCGCGCCTGGCGCCGACCTGCGAATGGGACACCGCCGCCGCCCAGGCCGTCGTCACCGCCGCCGGCGGCCAGGTGCTCGACGCCGAAACCTTCGAACCCCTGCGCTGCAACCAGCAGGAAAGCACGCTCAACCCGTTCTTCATCGTCTGTGGGCAGCGTGATTCCCGCTGGGAAGAGGCCCTTCGGGCCAGTTTGAAGAGATAAGAGGAAAGAGATGAGAGGGAAGAGATGAGAGATAAGAGAGAAAAGTGAAGAATTTTCTTTCATTTTCTAGCCGCGTAGCGGCGCTTATCTCTTCCTTCTCGATGCCTGATCGACGCCGCTTTCATGGAAATCATATGACCAACATGACCCCCGAACGCCAGACCCATCTCAAGCAGCTCGAAGCCGAGTCCATTCATATCATCCGCGAGGTC
>NZ_PZJW01000019.1 GCF_003206615.1 Salinicola acroporae
TTGCTGGGTAAGATCACCATTGACAGACAATATTAAAGACCCTGACGGCTATCGCTTCCATGATGTGCTGCATCTTGCTCATGCGGCAATTCTTCATTGGTCACCTACTTTTAGGGCTTTGATCAAGCAAAAAAGAAAAAGTGACCGTATGTTTGATGAAGCCCAGGATGGCGGTAGGGCCATTGTTGTTGAAGAAGGTTTAACAGCATGGCTCTATTCTTGTTCAAAAAGGTTAGATTATTTCGAAGGGCATGATGGCATTTCTTATGATATACTTAAAACCATCCAGAGGTTTGTTCAAGGCTATGAGGTGGAGAAATGCCCATTAAAGCTATGGGAAGATGCCATTCTTCAAGGTTATGCTGTTTTTAGAAAAGTTAGAGAAAATGATGGTGGTATTGTGATAGGTGACAGAGAGAAAAGAACTCTCCTGTACCGCTCTTTTGGAGATGCTTGTGAGCGCTGATAAGTTCGTTAAGGAATTATCCGGTTTATCATTTGATAACACCTTTAATCCTTATGTGGAAAAGTGCGAAGTATATGATTATTTTGATGCGCCACAAAAACGCAGGAAGATGTTAAGAGGAATGTTGGAAGCTGCTGATAAAGTAGAGGTTGATGCTATTTGGATTGGTAGAGATTTAGGTTATAGAGGTGGTAGGCGGACTGGCTTGGCACTTACTGATGATGTACATTTGTCTCATCACGTTAACAGATGGTCGGTTGAATGTGATCGTCCTACCAAAGGGGATGCTATGCCGGAGAGAACTGCTTCTGTCATTTGGGGCGTTTTGGAGAAAATCACTTTACCTGTTTTTTTGTGGAATGTTTTCCCACTACACCCATTTGAGCCAGGGGCCAAATTCAGTAATCGAAACCATAACGCTAAAGAAAGGCAGGCAGGAGAAGAGCTTCTATCAATGCTCATTGATAATCTGAGGCCGAAAAGGTTAATTGCAGTTGGAAATGATGCTTCGAGTGCTGCTAATAAGTTTCGAAATACTTGTGAGGTTTTTAAAGTTCGCCATCCAAGCTATGGTGGGAAGAATGTGTTTTTAAATCAAGTTGAGTCTCTATATGGAATTGATGTCCTTGCGTCACCTAATATGAAGTTGTTTGGTTAGCGCTTGGCTGATTAGTGCTAGATTGTATAGTGATTGTATTCGCCTAACACATGCCCCCGTGGGCTCCCTATAGTTAAGCAGTGTTTTCTGCCGTTTCCCTACAGTCCACGGGGAGCGCTATGCCAACTCGCTTTCAGTGGTCAACTGTCAGGTAAATACCATCACATCTCAATCAGTACATTATCGGTACACACACCAGCTTCGTGTGCTATCCTTAACTTCCGCTAAGTTACTGATTACAAAGAACTGTACCTTACGCTAGATTTCGGTCAGTTTTCCTTTTGTGTCAGTAACTTATTGTTTTAAAAGCAAACTCATAATCCCTTGGTCGTAGGTTCAAGTCCTACTGGGCCCACCATATTCGAAGTCTTCTCCGTCATAACGAGTCCTTTGACCAAAGACTGCCGGATTAATGTTAGCCGCTCGACATGACGCCGAACCTGTCGAAAACTTAGGTTGTGACCTCAACAAAGAGATGAGGGGGGATACCCACCATCAATTCGCATCCAATTGCGCCTTCAGTCCCGCAACGGCGGTGCGTGCCACATCGAGTAACCGGGACTCGTCCATCCCTTCCCGCGCACTGGCTGAGAGCCCGGACATCGTGCTGTCCATGAAGTCGGTCACCGCGGATGCGCGCTCCGGATGGGTGCGGGCGACGAACTCGCGAATTCGGTCGCGGCGCTGATTGGCCATCCGGCGTGCGTGAATGACGCTGTCATCTCCGTCAGGGCCTCGCGCGGCCTCGAGTACAAGGCAACCCCGCCGCTGCGGATCTCGCGCATAGGTTCGTGCGGCGCTCTCCAGCAATTCCGCCAGTGCGTCGACCGGCGCCCGACCGGGCAGCAGAATCTCGTCCAGCGCGAGGGCCGCTTGCGCGTAGCGCTCGATGACCTGTTCGAAAAACTCGGACTTGCTACCAAACGCCTTGTAGAAACTGGGCGGTTTCACTCCCAGTGCGTCGGTCAGTGCTGCCAATCCCACCGCCTCGTAGCTACTGGCATGAAATAACCGCTGGCCCGTATCCAGTGCGGTTTCCATGTCGAAGGCACGGGGTCGGCCTCGAGGCCTCGGCGTTGATTTGGTATTTTCTTTAGTGGTCACTACAAAAACCCTTGCGCAGGCGTCTGGCCTAATTCTATAGTGATCGCTATCCAATTTGCTACCCGAGGTGCCCTACATGGATTTCATGGACAAGCGTGTATTGGTCGTTGGGGGAAGCCGTGGCATTGGCGCCGCCATCGTGGCTCTCTTTGCCGATAGCGGGGCGCGGGTGAGTTTTACCTACTCCGGATCGCGAGAAGCGGCGCAAAGCCTCGCGACGAAGACCGGGGCGACAGCAGTCCAGACCGATGCGGCCGACCGCGACGCGATGATGGCGACCGTGCGTGAGGCGGGGCCTCTGGACATCATGGTATTCAACGCCGGTGTACTGGTAGCGGGTGATCCGCTGACGCTGGATCCGGATGCGGTCGATCATCTGATCGACGTCAATGTGCGAGCGCCGTACCACTCATCAGTGGAGGCTGCCCGGAGCATGAAGGAAGGTGGGCGCATCATCGTGATCGGGTCGGTCAACGGCGATCGGATGCCGTTTCCGGGCCTTGCCGCCTATGCGCTGAGCAAGTCGGCGCTGCAGGGTATGGCACGCGGGCTAGCCCGGGATCTTGGGCCGCGCGGCATCACGATCAATATCGTGCAGCCGGGGCCAACGGATACCGACATGAATCCCGCCGACGGCGAACTTGCCGAGCAGATGCACAGCGTCATGGCGATTAAGCGTCACGGCACCGCCCAGGACGTGGCCCATCTGACCGCCTATCTGGCCGGACCACACGCGCGCGGCATTACCGGTGCCATGCACACGATCGATGGCGGCTTCGGCGCTTGAGCCGTGAATGATCGGCAAGGAGAGTCTGCATGACAGCTACGTAAAGAGAGACAGCCGTCACGGTCTATGTCACGTCCGCCGCGGACATTCTTGGCTGCCTGGCGAACGCATGAGCTTGGTCGGCCATACCTATCAGTCCGGCCCCATCTCGGGGGCCGGGCGACCGTAACGCCAGCCGCTATGAACGGACTGCACAGATTTTTGCATAAGACATCGAGGAGAGCGTCATGAACAAGACTTGGCTCATTACCGGCTGCTCAAGCGGTCTCGGTAAACATCAATAGAAGGCTGGTGCCGAAAACCTTCAGACAACAGGAGTAGCGCAATGGATATTGGCGTTATTGGATTGGGGGCGATGGGGCGCGCCATGGCGAGCAATCTCGTTGCGGCTGGGCACACGGTCAAGGCCTGGAACCGCTCCGGTGGCGAGCTCGACGGCGTGACCATGGTGGCTTCGCCACAGGAGGCGTTCCAGAGTGACGCGGTGCTGACCATGCTCCCCGACGATGCGGCGATTCGGGAGGCGCTGCTGGAAGCCGGTGTCCTGGAAAATGCTGCAGCAGGCACGGTACATATCGTGGCCTCGACCATCTCGCTGGCGTTCTCGCACGAGCTGGTGGCCCTGCATGCCAACGCCGGGGTGGATTACGTCGCGGCGCCGGTGTTGGGCAGGCCGGATGTCGCTGCCAAGGGTGAACTCAACATCCTCGCAGGGGGAAGCGTCGCGGCGGTTGATCGGGTACAACCGGTGTTCGAGGCCATTGGCAAGCAGGTATGGCTCATGGGCGACCGGCCGCTCGCTGCCAATGCGGCCAAGATCGCTTGCAACATGATGATTGCCATGGCGATCGAGGCAATGGCGGAAGCGGTCTCGCTGACCGAGGGCAACGGTGTGCAGCGTGATCGTTTCTTCGAATTGATCCTTGGCACGTTGTTCGGCAGTCGCTCCTACCAGGTCTACTCGGCCAACATCTCTGCGGGTAACTACGAACCGGGATTCAAGGCGACTTTGGGGCTCAAGGATCTGCGCCTGGCTACTGAGGCCGCCGAGGAAACCGGAGGTTCGCTACCGATGCTGGCGGCGGTCTATCAAAGAATGGCCGAAACGGTCGATTCGGGTCTCGGTGAGCGCGACTGGTCGGTGGTGGCGGACTACACGATCCGGTGGCCGAAGGGCTAGAGTTAACAAGTAACCATACCGTTGATGAAGCAACCCCCCGGAACGACGTTTGATCCAGGGTTGCTGCCCTTATAGCAGAGTTCGTGATCCATGGAGTGGCTATTGGGCATTGTGGACAGGTAAGTACGCGACTGGAGTGGTCGCTTACCTTGCCGATTCCGAAGTGGAATGCATCACTGGTGCCGAATAAAAGGTCGAGGAGCATGAGCGACTTTCGCCGTTAATGTATCTTGGCTTGATAATAATGTGTGATGCAGGATCCTCGTCGCTTTACTGACCGTGTATCTCGGAATTCGCACCTCTCGGAAAAGTGCTTTTTGCCAGTGATTGTCCGCAGTGGCTGTCCGGCGCGAGAGGGAAGCGGATGGTAAAAATAACCCGGCTATGGGAAAGAGTCAGCGGAGACCGTTTTGCCATACCGGGTCGAAGCGGCCGCAGGGATGCTAGCCAGAACAGTAAATTTCGGCGGAGTTGCCCTTGCAGTGCTTTTATCGAAAAGCGCTGAACGTGTAATTTTTCAGGTCGATTTTTCCCGTTTATTTGTTGCCGATTGTAATGTGCTCCCCCAGCTTTAGAATCATTAATTTAACTTGGGTTCGAGGCGTCGACAGAGCGTCGAGCGCTTTATGGTGAGGTGGCAAGATTCAGTCATCCTTGTCGCAGGCGTTATCTATCAATGAGGGCTTTTAGGGTGAAAACGGCATGGCACTCGCTGATTCAATGATTTCCACCTTAAGTATGGAAACATTTTGAAACAAAAAGGTTCGACGTTCTTGATAGGGATCAATTCATCTAATGGCTGAAGGGTTCACAGTGTGTAGAGGCAGGGAAGCCTGACTGTACAAGGATGATGTCGCAGGACGCGTGGGCAGGGACTGCCGTCGGTAGCAGCCATGGATGGCTTCAGGGACGAGCAGCGCTAGGGGGAGCCGGTTTGCCGGCTCCCCACTTTATTTTATGGAAGATTCTCCCCTTTCATTATCCGGGGCATTGCGGACGCTGGCGCCATGGGGCAACGTGATCGTTCCAGCGTGATTTCAGCCGCGTATCGTTCGAGAGCGGGATCGTTTCTCTACTGCGGCCGGCAGCGATGCCTGGAGGGAAGAGGTTGCGAGCATCGATATAATGGATTGGATCTCCCAAAACAGCTCGGCCATTACGGCATTGACGAGTGTGTGTACGCTCTTCGTCTGGCTATTCTATGCGCAACTGCTGTACCTGAATTTTAGACGCCAACGTCAACCCAAGATCATCATCAATCGCGGGTTCGGCCGCACGCTGCAGGCCCGTTGCGTCATCAGCAACATGAGCCCCGAGCCGATCTTCATCGAGCACATCATCGCGATCCTTCATTCGGACCGGGAGGCGATCTCCAAGGACCTGATCGATTTCGAGGCGTCGCCTGACGAGCAGGGCGAGGCCGGGCGCTTGATCGAAACGACCCGGCAGGGGCCGATGCTCTCGGGTAGCTACAATCATATCGGCACCTTTCATGACATCGTCGGCCGGGTGCTTCGTGCCAACGGCCTTCCCTCCGATGACTTTCAGTCAACCGATGGGCGCACGCTCCAGTCGATAGAGCTGCGGGTCATCGCCGTTTACGGCAGCGAGGATTCGCCCGTGGGGGCCGCCAGAACGTTCTCGCTGACCATGGGCGAGTCCGGCGAAGCGCTGGTGCCGACGCGGCTCGTCACTCGACGATATGCGTCGCGCCTGAGGCGTCACCGGGTACGTCAGTGGATCCGCGAACTGGACGACTAGACGCCTCTCGTCTCGAGACATCTCTTTTTCCAGTAGCGCGCGAGTGGCTTGACTCCGGTCAAGCGCATGATTAATGGACCATTGTGAGTGGCCCGGGCCACATTGATAGCGCTCGCTTTCGCTATCCGCGTTGGCGTGATCGGGCTTTCTGCACCACAGTGAGCCTTGCGTCAGGGATGATGCGGGGTCCACATATCCAAACATGCCGCCAGGGACGCTAGGCAAGGAAGCCTCGGGAGGCTTGGTGTGGATGCGGCCGGCTGGCGACAGCCGGATTCTCGAGCATCGCATTTTATTTCGCGTTAGATGATCTGGATCAACTTATTCACCGAATAACCCGTCTACTGTGGGGGTCGGTACCAGGGAGGTACCGAATCAACGGAAGGAAACCGCAGGAAGCGGTTCTCACAGGGACGCACGGCAGGATGCCGTGGAGCTGATTGGCAAGGAACAGCAGCGTATCTGAGGCCTGTCACGACAGGGTCTCTTATCCGCTGTGCTGATTGCCTGAGCCGGATCGCCCATCGATCTTGCTCGCTATCCGAACCGATGACCGCCGGCTGAAGCCGCCGCCCGTCGCTCTTCTTCCAGCTTTAGAATCAGTTCTCCCGCCGGGAGGCTGTCGTCCCGCGCTTTGCCGATACCAGCCCATTGTGCTCCGAAGCCCGTTTCGCCTCGTTCCTTGGCCGCGGCATTCAGCGCCTTTCCGAGATCGTAGGTACTCGGATAGGCCGGAATATCCTTGCAGTCCGCATCTTCGGCCCAAGCGGTAAACCGATTGACCAGGCAGCGGGCCGGGCGACCGGAAATCGCACGCGTCATCACGGTGCCCGCGCCGGAGACCAGGTGAGCCCGGTAAGCGTCGTCGGCCGCACTTTCCGGGCAGCGGATGAACGCCGTCCCCAGTTGCGCCGCTACCGCTCCCCAGGAGAGGGCGCGCTCGATATCGGCGCCGTTCATCAAGCCCCCGGCCGCTATGATCGGCAAGGGGAGCTCCTGGGCGAGCTGGCGGGTCAGTGCCTGGGTCGCTCGCCGCTCGTCCGTGGCATCGGTGTCGAACACGCCGCGATGACCGCCCGCACCCCAACCCTGGGCGATGATCGCATCGAGCCCGCGTCCGGCGATCTGCCGGGCCTCGGCAAGGCACGTCGCGGTCGCCATCAGCCGGCAGCCCGCCAGGCGCAGCGCCTCGATCTGGTCGGGTCGGGGAAGGCCGAAATGGAAGCTGACCACGGCAGGGCGGGTCTCGAGCAGGACTTCGAGCATCGCGTCGCTCGCCTGGAAGGACGCATAGATCTCCCTCAACCGTGCCGGTGGGGTCGCGCCGAACGATTCGAACAGCGGACGGGCGCGCTCGATCCAGCGCCGTTCGCGGTCGCTGTCAGGGAGCGCCGGCGCGTGGCAGAAGACGTTGGCGTTGAACGGCCGAGCGGTCAGCGCGCGGGTTTCCTGAATGGTCCTGCGCGCGATATCCGGCGTCGCCGCCCCCACTCCCAGCGCACCCAGTCCTCCGGCATTGGAGACCGCCGCCGCCATGGCCGGTGTCGAGACGCCCGCCATGGGTGCCTGGAAAATCGGGGCATCCAACCCCAGGTCATTGATGAATTCGCAGGTCATGGCGCTATCTCCCGGTGGGTGTCAGGCCAGGGTCGGTTCATGGTGCATTTCCAGCGTTCCCTCATCATCCGCTCGGGCGGCCAGCGGCTGTGCGGGGCCGAAGCACTCGTAGCGGCGATCATCAATCGCCACGCCGTGGGTTTCCAGCATTCGGTCGACCCGGCTCATCATCGGTAGCGGCCCGCAGAAATAGTAGGTCGCCTCCCAACCGCCGATCCAGCGTTGTAGATCTGCCGGTTCCAGCTCGCCGCGCTTGGCTCTTGGGTCGCCGACGCCGTCCGTTTCTCGAGGCTGGGTGAAGCAGACGTGCAGGCTGAAGCTCGGGTAACGGCCGGCCAGTGTCTCCAGTTCGCAGGTGAAGGGTCGCAGCCCGCCGTGGCGCACGGCCTGGATGAAGATCACCCGCCGCGACGGGGAAGCTTGCAGTGCTGCGTGGGCCATGGAGATCAGCGGTGTGATACCGATTCCTCCGGCGATGAACACCAGTGGCCGGTCGTCAGGCTCCGGCAGCTCGAGCGTGAACGCACCGCACGGTGGGGAAAGCTCGAGTCGATCCCCCTGGTCCAGGCCGTCGTGGATACGGTTCGAGACATCGCCGCCCGGCACCTCGCCATCCCCGACCTCACGTTTGACACTGATCCGATAAGCCGCAGCGCCCGGCGCATTGGAAAGGCTGTAGTTGCGCATGGCGGTATGGCCATCGGCATCCTGCACGCGAATCGAGACATACTGCCCCGGTAGATGCGCGGGCGGCTCGCTGCCGTCCGCCGGCACCAGATAGAGGGAGACGGTGTTGTCGCTCTCGCGTTCGCGCTGCACGATCGTGAACGGCTTGAATCCCGCCCAGCCCTGATGCGCGCGCTGTTCGGCGTAGATCGTCCGTTCCCGCTCGATGAATACCCCCGCCAGCTCGTCGTAGGCAGCCGCCCAGGCATCGAGCACGTCGGCGGTGGCGGCATCGCCCAGCACCTCCCGGATCGACGCCAGCAAGTGCTCGCCGACGATCGGGTAGTGTTCCGGCTGGATTGTCAGCGAGGCGTGCTTCTGCGCGATCACCTCGATGGCGTCACTAAGCGCCGCCGGATCGTCGATATGCTGGGCGTAGGCGAGAATGGCGCCGGCCAGGGCGCGCTGTTGACCGCCGGAGCGCTGATGCGCGGGATTGAAGTAGCGCCGGACGTCGGGTGCGTGCTCGAACAGGCGGGCGTAGAAGTGGCGGGTCAGCGTCTCGCCATGTTGTCTCAGCACCGGGATGGTCCGTTTGACGATCTCGATCTGGGCGGCGGTTGGCATATCGACTCCTGTGGCAGGTTTTTAATCGGTATTTTAAATACCTATTTAAACAGGAGTATTATTTACCAAATTATAACTGTCAAGCGCTGATGAAACTGACGACGCACACCGATTACGCCCTGAGACTGCTGATCTACCTGGCGGTGAGAAGCGATGAGATGCCGGCCACGGTACAGGCGGCAGCGGCACACTACGGCATCTCCGCCCATCATTTGGCCAAGGTGGCCCAGACTTTGGTGCAACTGGGATACGTGGCCAGCCTGCGCGGGCGGGGAGGCGGCCTGCGGCTTCAACAGCCCGCCGAGGAGATCGGCATCGGCGCGCTGGTAAGGCAAACTGAAAACCTGGAACTGCTGGAGTGCTTCGGGCCGGAATCGACCTGTCCGATCGAACCGGGCTGCCGCTTGAAGGGCGTGCTAGCCAAGGCCCAGCAGGCTTTTCTGGCCGTGCTCGACGGCTATGTGCTGGCCGATCTGGTCGAGAATCGTCAGCAACTGCGCGTACTGCTGGGTCATTCGGCCTGAACGGCCCGCGCCTGACCGGGGCGAGCCGTATCGTTCATCGCTTGACATCCTCCTCGGTCGGGGATGGGCATCGCGGTAACCGCTAGCGGTGTGTGGCCGGATCAGCGCCGGTCGAGCGTCGGCGCGAAGATGACGATAAAGCATGCCAGGATGCCCAGCAGGCAGAAGGCGTAGTGCAGGGTGATGAAGTGGGCGGTAAAACCGATCGCCGGTGGGCCGACCAGCATCGCCCCGTAACCCAGCGTCGAGACGCTGGCGATCGCCACGCCCGGCGGCGTATCCGGATCGTTGGCGGCACGGGTGATCGCCAACGGCATGATCAGGGCGTAGCCCACGCCAAGCAGCACGAAGCCCGCCAGCGCGGTATAGAGATTAGCGAACAGCACCGCCAGCAGCACGCCGGCCAGCGCCGAGATTCCGGCAAAGCGCGCCGCCTTTGTCGGGCCAAAGGCCGATATCAGGCGATCTCCCATGAGCCGCATGACCACCATGGCTACCGAAAACACGGTATAGCCCAGCGCCGCCTGCGCTTCGCTGGCCGACGTCACGGCCACCAGGAACAGCGCACTCCAGTCCGCCATGGCGCCTTCGCCGATCGAGGCGCACATGGCAATGATACCCACCCATAGCAGGCCACCCCTGGGCAGCGGAAACAGGCTGCCGCCGGGAGCGCGTGGGCGGGTTTCGGAGTGCCAGCGAGGAGAGGCGATACAGCTCGTGACGGCGTAGAGCGACAAGGCGAAGACGGTGAAATGGACCACCAGTCCCAGCTCCAGCTTGACCGCCAGGTAGCCGGCGGCGGCACCGAGGCCGGCGCCCAGGCTCCACATCGCATGGAGTGACGACATCACTCGCTTGCCGATGTGTCGCTCCGCCTCGCCGGCCCAACTGTTCATGGCCACGTCCATGGCACCGTGGGCGCCGCCGAACAGGAACAGTGCGGGTGCCAGCACCCAAAGCCCCGGGGCCAGCGCGATCAGGATCAGCGTCAGCGTGTAGAAGATCGCGATGGCGCGTGTCGTTCTTGCCGCGCCAAAAGCATCCGACGCACGGCCGGCGAGCGGGAAGGAGACGATGGCGCCCAACGCAAGCAGCAGCAATAACAGCCCCAACTGGCCGCCATCGATCCCGTTGCGCTGCACGACGGTGGGGATCCGCGATGCCCAGGCGCCGAACAGGCCCCCGTTGAGGACAAAAGCGGCGGCAACGGCGAGCCAGATCCGGCGTGCACTAGGCATGAATGATTTCCATCCCATCCTGATTGAAGTCCATGACGGCGCTGGCGTCGGCGTCGGTGATGAGGCAGTCCAGATACTCAGGCGCGACCGCGCGATAGCGTGCGCGGCGACCGATTTTCTCGCGCGAGGCCAGGGCGATCGTTCTGGCCGAGGCCCGTGTCATCGCGAGCTTGAGTTGCGCCTCGTGCAGGTCATCGGCGCTGAGGCCGAAGGCAGGGTCGATTCCGCAGACGCCGAGCACGGCGATGTCGACATGGACATCCGTCGTGGCCAGCAGCGCGGCATCGCCGACGTTGATGCCGCCGCTGGGGCTCAATTTTCCCCCCAGCATGAACACCTCGACCCCGTTTTTCTGACAGGCCACGGCAATCCACGGCGATGGGGTCATGACCAGCAAGCCCGGCTTCGGCTGCAACCGCTCGGCCACCGCCAGCAGGGTAGTGCCGCCATCCAGCAGCAGCGTCGACGCGCCCTCGATTTCGCGCAGCGTGCGGGAGGCAATCGCCGCGACCGCAGGATTCTGGTTCGAGGTTCGATACTGCATCGGCGGTGACGGAGGCGCGGCGGAGACCGCACCGCCGCGAACCCGTTGCACTTCGCCCCGCTGCTCCAGGGCGATGATGTCGCGGCGGATGGTGTCCAGCGATACCTCGAACTCCACGGCGAGCTCCTGGGCGATCAGCTCATCGCCGTTGGCGAGCCGTGCCAGGAGTTTCTGTTGCCGGGTCTGGGGGACATTGAGCATGACGACTTCCCTGCATGATTTTGCGTAAATCTGCATCAATATGCATTTTTATGCAACCAAGCCAAGGCCTGTCTGGCGTCGACCTGACCCTGGGCAGGGAGCGTGGCCAGGTGAATGAGGCTGGCCAAGCGCTCGAGCGCCCCGTGATCAATTTTGCCTATGCCATCCAATCGCTAATTATTATTAAGTTCTCGTGAGAGGGTGCCGATATCGCAAGCGAGGTGGCTGGCCTATGGGACGCACTCCCGGGTCTCCAGCTGCATTGATGGGTATCGCCCACCGCAGGAAGCGAAGGGCCTCACGGAGAGAAGATGGATGTTGTTACTCAATCGAAGTGTCAAATTGCGTCTCGGTGCGAGCCTAGGGCTGTGCATCGCGATGGTGATCGTGATCGGTCTGTTCGCGCTATGGGGTCTGAGCACCGGCAATCAGAAAATGCGGGGAACCTACGACAGAAACGTCGTGACCATGGAGGATTTGGGGCGGGTCAGCAATCTTCTTCTACGCAACCGGGTGCTGACGCTTCAAGCGCAGAGGGATAAGAACGTCGAAACCCTCGGCCAGCTCCATCAGGTCCTGGCCGAGAACGATGCCGAGGCTGACGAAGCCTGGGCCGACTACTACCCCGAGCGAGTCGATAGCGATGCCGAGAAACAGTTGGCGACGCAATTCCAGACCGCGCTGAGTTCACTGCGCGCCGATCTGGACGAGCAGTACGAGGCGATGATGCGGGGGGACTTCCAGCGTGCCCAGGAGATTTCCAGCGCTCGCCTCAATAGTGGATACACCCGGGTTCTGGACACGATCAATCAAGTGGTCGAACTCAATCGCCAGCAGGCCGGCACCGCGTATGTGAGTTCCACGGCGGACTATGAGCGGGCGCGTGCCTTGACGCTTGGCGCTATCGCTCTGGCTATCGTCATCGGGGTTGGGCTTTCCATCTGGCTGACACGCGGCATCATGACGCCACTGGGCAAGGCGCGTGCGCTCGCCGACGCGCTGGCCGAAGGCAAGCTCGGCAACGACATCAACATTACCTGCAAGGATGAGTTCGGCGACATGCTTCGCTCCCTCCAAACGATGGAGGAGCGCTTCTCCAGCGTGGTCCTGACCGTTCGAAGAAATGCAGAGTCCGTGGATCTCGCGGCGAATGAAATCGCCCAAGGCACCGACGATCTGAGTCGCCGCACCCAGGAACAGGCCGCGAGCCTGGAGCAGACAGCCGCGTCCATGGATGAGATCACGTCAACGGTCCGGCAGAACGCCGAGAATGCCCTGGCGGCCGATCGTCTGGTCAATGACCTCAGCCAACAGGCCAGCTCGGGTGGAGAAGTCGCCCAGAAGGCGGTCGAGGCCATGGGGGGCATCAACGCTTCCAGTCGGGAAATCGCTGGCATCGTGGGGCTGATCGACGAAATCGCCTTCCAGACCAATCTGCTGGCGCTCAATGCCTCGGTGGAAGCCGCGCGCGCGGGCGAACAGGGGCGCGGCTTTGCCGTCGTGGCGAGCGAAGTCCGCAACCTCGCCAGCCGGAGCGCTGAGGCCGCCAAGGATATCAAGAGACTCGTCGAAGAGAGCATCGCACAAGTGGATGCCGGCTCTGCGCTGGTCGACCAGGCCGGGAATGCACTCGCGGAGATCGTCGAGGGTATCCATCGCGTCACCACCCTGGCTGGAGAGATTGCCGTGGCCAGCCGTGAGCAGTCCCAGGGCATCGATCAGGTGAATACCGCCGTTTCGCAGATGGACGGTGTCACCCAGCAGAATGCCAGCCTGGTCGAGGAGTCCAGCGCGGCGAGCCGGTCGTTGCAGAAGCAAGCGGCCGAGCTGTTGAGAGAGGTCTCTTTTTTCAAGGGGGCCGAAGACACCGACGGTTCCCCGTCACGGGCGACCAGCAACCACCCCAATGCCAATCCGCCCAGGGATCGACAGCTGGCGTCGAGGCAGCTCAAGCCGAGGGCTCTCGAGCCGGCGAGGGAAAGCGCCGATTGGGAGGCCTTCTGATCGAATCGCTCAGCGCCCCGTCAACGGGGCGCTCTGATTTCGTATCGATTGAATTTGTGCTCGTTAAAGCCGATAAGGAAGACAGATCTGTTCCGATGTTGCTCATCATTCGGGAGTAAGGCTTGGGCGTCGATAGAAATCTTACCCAGAGCGAACGCCAGAAGCTCGCGACGCTGGAGGCCCAGCGACTCGCGCAGCTTGGGCCGGACCGTTCGCTGGACAATATCACCAGGCTCGTCACGCAACTCCTCGGTGTACCGACAAGCCTGGTGACGTTGATCGGTGAGGAGCGCCAGTGGATCAAGGCGAAGCAGAACTTCCCGGTGAGCGAAACGCCTGCCAACCTGGCCATCTGCCAGCGAACCATCGAGCGCAATGCGCTGACGGTGATCGAAGACACGACGCTCGATGAAGAGTATCGGAACAATCCTCTCGTCGTGGCCGAACCCCGGATTCGCTTCTACGCCGGGGCGCCGGTGTTCTCCAGCGAGGGGCAGGCCATGGGTTGTGTCTGTGCCATCGACTACCAGCCACGCTCGCTCAGCGAGCGTGACCGCGGCATCCTCGTCACCCTTGCCGAGCTGGCCAAGGGCATCTTCGAGACCAGCAATACCGTTGGGTTTATCGACTCCGTGACGATGTTACCTAACCGGCAGAAATTGATCAGAGATCTGAACACGCTCAATGAAAGAGCGCCCGACCAGGCGGCTCTGCCGGCCACATTGATCTTTGTCGAAACCACCAGGCCGGGTTACTACAACGAACTGATGCACGGGTTTGGCATCGATGCGGTCGAGAGCCAGTCGCGGGACGTCGCCAATCTATTGAGAATCTCATTACCCTCGAGTCAGATTCTCTATGCGGTAACGCTTTCAAGATTCGCCATTTTGATAAAGCAGGCAGATAAACAGATCGCCTTCACGGCACTGAAGGCATTGGCCGCCAGGGTGTCCAGCGGTGAATATGAAACGAATCTGCCAACCCGATTGAACCTCCGCACTGGCTATTACGACTTCGACCCCGGACTCACCAGGCCCGTCGATGCTTTTGGCCGGGCGCTAAGCGCGCTGCATGAGGCGTTGAGCAAAAGAAAACCCGTGATGCCCTACTGCGTGGAGTTCGACCAGGCGCAGCGCCGCCAGCTTGAACTCACGACGGGGTTCCTGGAGGCGCTTCAGGCATCCGACCAGCTGCACCTGGTCTATCAGCCGAGAGTGAGCCTGCGATCGGGCGAGGTAGTGGGGGTCGAAGCACTACTGCGGTGGAATCATCCGAAGTATGGCAATGTGCCGCCCCTGGATTTCATCCCGCTGATCAGCCAGACCACGTTGATCAGTCCCCTGACCCAGTGGGTCGTCTGCGAGGCGATTCACGCGATCAAGCGATTCGAACGCGAAGGCGTGCCCTTGGTCGTGTCCGTCAATGTCACGACCACGAACTTGCTCGAGGAATCCTTCGCGCTGGATATTCTCGACATGCTGGACGAGCATGGTGTCAGCCCCAGCTATCTGGAAGTTGAGTGCCTGGAAATGGAGGAGCTGCTCCAGGATCCCCGCGCGGTCGAAACCATCCAGGTCTTTCGAGATGCCGGGGTCAGGGTGGCGCTGGATGACTTCGGGAGTGGTTACAGCAATCTCAACTACCTCCGGCGCATTCCCGCGGACGTCATCAAGCTGGACAGGAGCCTGGTCAGCGACATCGACAACAACGCCGGCAGTAGAGCCATCGTTTTCCGCCTGATCCAGATGCTGCAGCACTTTGGCTTCGAGATCGTCGCAGAGGGGATCGAAGATCAGGCGACTGTAGATCGGCTACGGGATTTTCGATGTGACGCGGGGCAGGGATACTTCTTCCATCCTCCTTTGAGCCTGGAGGCTGCTCTGGAAGCCACCCGGCAACGCTCGAGCGCTTGACGACCCAGGTGCAACGATGGCTCGCATCGATCGTGGATGGCACCCGGCAGGTACGCTGCTGGGTGGCAGTTGATCGACGCTAGCTGGCCTGGCTGTTTCCGTCTTGGTAAGGACAAGCGCACGTCGGTCTACAAGTGACAATCGAATAGGGGATTGGCCATTGATCCTGCCGTCCGTATACCTGTCTCTTCAGGGAGGGGCCAATCGATGGCAATTGCAAGCCTGTGATCAACAGCGCTTTTATAGGTCTCTGGGCAACAGCGGAAGAGACTACTTGGTGCCCCATCAGGATTCTATAATTAGAGGTATCTATATGTTTTTGCGAGCAATTATCCAGGTTGGATAATTCAGATATACCACGCGATATACCTCTCAGCCTCAAAAGCTGACCCTATGGTTGTCCATCGCATAACTACGCCGCTACGGCTCCAGGCCGCCCAGCAAGCTCGTCTGTGGGCACAGTGTGCCCCACAATGATCGCCCATGGGCTTGTCAATCACTGCCAAGCGTATCGATTCATGTCAATTCAAGTGAGAGAAGCGAGAGAGACAGACATTGGGGAGATCTTCGCCATTCGCACCAGCGTGGCCGAGAACCATCTTTCGCTCGAGCAGCTCGCCGAAATGGGCGTCACACCCGATACCATTGCCGCCGAGATCGCCCAGGGCCCTTGTGTGTGGGTTGCGGAGATTGACCGCTCACACGCGGCGCATCTTTGGGGTGGAGCCGAAGGCGCAATCTAAAGGACGTCTCTCTGCCTGCAATTGTTATGTAACGTTGCCATAGGCAACTCTTAAAACATCGTCGACACTTCCACTGTGGCACCCTATCTCGCCAGTAACGAAATGAGAGTGCCCCCATTCATTTTCATAGGCGTATGAAGCCTTGAACTCTTCAAATTCTTCACCTGATACGTCCATGCCCAAATCACATATCTTCTCAAACACTTTCACAGAGAAATTGAAGATGCAGGGGTTGATGTTCACTACCTCACCATGCCAACCCAAAATTGATCGAATCATCTTCTCTTGGTCTTTACGGTAGCGCGCGCTGATATTTTCTATAGAGGCCTCGATTAGGGCTCTTGGAACCAAGCAGAGATACAATAGGTCTGTTGTTATCGGAGGCAGTTCTTGAACAGGTATGATTTTGAGCTCGTTGATCAACTCTTCCTGGTGATGATAGAGGTTTCTCAATGCTTTTAAAGCAACAAACTCTTCAATTTCAAAGAAGTTTTCTTGATGATTTAAATTCAGCTTGTCATTCAGGCTATGAACGCTATTCAGATAGTTAAACAGTGTGTCCCGGTCCGGTGAGACACAATGCTTGTGGTACAGCCTAAAGAACCTTTCGCAAGCAGCAGCGGTTCCGTTCAAAGTGGACCTCCATTAATTACATAACGCTTGCAGTTGCGGCTGGAGCGCGGGACAGTATCTATCTGATAATCCACGCTATTCAGCCATTTTTTAACTGCTTTGCTAAATCATTGACGGCAGCCTGCACTACTAGCCACGAGATCCCGCATGTATCAGCATCAGGATTCATACGGGTTGCCATCTGCTCGTATGGATGAATAAGATTTCTGAACTCCCGCAGAGAATGAGAGAACTTCTTAACATCCAGGTCAAGCCATCCAACGTGATGGGCAACATCTATCATCTCGGCCAGCTTCCAGTTAGCGAAATTTTTCACCTTCCCTGTCTTATGATCCATTGGTGCACTCGGGCATCTATTTACAAATGCAGGATTTCTCTGGAATACTCCTAGCAACAAACCTTCCAACATACTACCCATAACAATGGTAGCGGATAGAAAGGCTCCAGCGTCAACACAGCGCTGAGACTCCTCCCAGCGATTCTTCAGGACCTCTCCAACCCCGTACTCTAGACCTAGAGCAAGGAAATCAGGAGCCGACAATGGTTGTAGTTCGTATTCATTCTCACCCACATTGGAAAAATCTACTGTAATCTTTTCAAACTTAGGCTCCGTCTCCACGAGTTTTATCTTGAAGCCCTCAACATAGAGAATGTTATTCAGTTGAAGCAATGCGGATTTTGTCTTTTCTCTATCTCCTGCGTACTCCCTTGGCGATGCCAGCCTTTTCAGCACTCCAGCCAGTTGCTCCCGGTTACACTCTTTAAGCCGTTCCAAAACCCACCACTGACGAGTGGAACCATCATGGACGAACTGAGGTAAGCCAGCCCTCTGAAAGAACGCTGTTATCTTCGAGCCAGATCGGTATTCAGGGTTTTCCTCATCGTTACCGCATATGAACCCAGCAAGTTTTTCCAAGGTACTTTCGTCCATCTAACTCCCTATATGGCTAACGCCGTTCTCTGCGGAAAATTTGGAGCGTAGCGGGAAATTGGTCCGATAACAGCGCCTTGTTAGCTTTTATACTCATTTAACCAGTTAAGTAGCTGTTCTCTATCTACCAAAGATAAATCCCAGCTGCTCGACGCCTCATTTTCTACAAACTTTCTCGCATCGCTAGTAAAAGTCGAAGTAGTCACTACGATTGTTTTGTTCGGGCCATCTTTCGTGTTTTTAACTCCATATATTTCTCGCACTACGCCAACACTGACTTTGTTGCTTTCCAAGTAATACTTGCACTCAATAAAATATTTATTTTTTATTCCTAATGCATCTGTATGAATGGCAATGATATCTTTTCCGCCATCTCTTGTTTTTTTGGTCAAATCGACTTCATAGCCTTTATGGTTAAAAACTTCAGCAACAATCTCCTCGAACTGACGAGATGTTAATTCACTAAGAAACCGATTGTCTGCTTTTAAAGCTGTGATCAGTTCTGATATTGATTCATGTAGTTCAAACAAGTCTCTTGCGTTGTAAATTTCTCTAACATACTCAAACTCCGGCTCGCCCTCAGTCTGTGCTCCAGTTGAGTTGTTTAGTGTAAAGTTTAGTGCTCCTGTTGGGTATTCAGAGACCTGAAAATTAAGAGAGATGCCTGCACCACAGCCAGTGCACTCGAACTCATGAATCACATCATATAAGTTTTCCTCCCCCATTTGGCGATCACCACCACCCACACATTCGACAGAGAAATCTGCTATGGAAATCTCATCCTTAGATTCGCAGCTATTACACACGTATTCAACTGAACCAGAAAATTCCCACATAATTCTCTTTTCCTTCGAAGAGCTAACGCCTGCAGCATGCGCGCCTATGAGATGGGGCCGAAGACGCAATGTAATGGGCTTCACTGTGTCTGCGCTGATTATGAGTCAGCTTTCTGTTCTAAAACAGGATTGTTGGTGCCGCTGGGTAATTCTTCTGTCCGTGCCTGTGTTTTCCACACAATTTCTGCAACTTCTCTTATTCTGTCTACGATTGGCTTTGCGTCTTTGCCAAGCTTTCCAAGAACTACTCCTGCGTCGCCTACCAACCCCCAGAACCTATCAAGATCCGAGACACGTTTGTGCAACTCAGCCTGTAAACTCTCTAGCCTTTTTAAAAGACGTTGCTTGTGCCCCGAATCTAAATTATCAACCCTTGAAAGATGCGTTCTGATCTCATTGATGAGTAATTGCACACGGTCAAGATCACCTTGAGTAAATTCATAGGCGAATGATGACTTAAGCACGTTTTCATATTGCTTTTTAAAAGAATTTATTTTTAACTTTGTAGCTTCCCCTTGAAGAGTTTTTTCAACCTCCTCAAGATATTTTCTAAGAGTATTGCAGTTCTCGTGAATATTTATCGATGGCTCAGGGAGCTCTAAATCCAAATCTATTTCTTTAGCTTTTATTATTAAATCCACGAATATCGACGCCTCCCACAGTAGTTCATGCTCCTGAGCAGTCCATTCTTCTCTATTGTCTAGTTCATCTTGTGCAGCCATTGCCCTCTTGCATGCCTTGACTAGCCCTTCGATAGGCTCCTCTTCCACCTTCGCGATAAATTCCGGCTCAAAGAACATTTAAATCCCTCTATATGAATAACGCCTTGCTCACCGGAAAATTATGAGCGCAGCGAGTAATTTTCCGAGTGTGGCAACTGGTTATACCCAGCCTGAACTCGACCGCCTCGTGGCCAACGTTAAAAAGCGACTGGCCAAATCCTCCTTCAGCCTTTCCAAGCCTTCACCGTTGTTCAGATATTTGGCAAAGCGATGATGCCTTAAGTCAAACGGCACGTCCTGCTCTGATTGAGTAATTGGCACCACATGTTTTCCCAATGCATGTGCGATACCAGCTTCGTAAAATACGTTCGGATTCTTACCTGTGAAGTCGCATACAACAATGTAAGACTTAAAAATGAGTGTGAAAACATCTTGGATTACGGTCGAGTGGTCCCAGATATTGTCCGCTCTTTGGCACTCGAAACCTGCTTGCTGGGCAGCTAATACAATAGCGTTATAGATACCGCTCATTGAGGCGTCGAAAGGCATCATTACCGAGATCAGGTCTGTATCGATAGAATCGCTGGGAACGTCAAAGATGGTCGGAGAAAACACTATTTTCCGCCCTTGGGCTACCTCACTAGAAACGTTCTCCCCAGCATTGCCGCAGGTTTTGTGAATATATTTCATGACAATATCAAGATTCTCGTCTTCTTGACCTATCATTTTTCGCAGAAAGGTCAATGCCAACCCGTCATAATCGGGGTCGCCAAAAGAGAGGCTCCGCAATAGTCGGGGGTGTCTCTCAACCTCATCAATCATATTTGTGAGGGCACCAAGCTCGCGCCAATTTGACGAATCGAAATCCTGGACGACAGCGTCCTTGATCTGGATCAAATCTTGTCCAGAGATACGCGAGGGCATCCGAGTGTCTCCTTAGATATAACAGGTATTAGGCAGCATGCTCGTCTATTGACTTGAACGCGCATGCGCGTTCAATAATATTATTATGCATTGCAAAAAAGCCCTTAACCTATTGAAATCGATCGCCATTAAATATGGCTTGGCAGTGTAGAACTAATGATCATGATTGTTGAAGAACGCTCTTGAACTTGCTTGCGGCGGTCCTCGGACCACCCGATTTGGGTCGTAACCCATCAGCCTTCTCAAAACCTGTCAGGAATACATTTACTATCAATCTGCCACTTCCGTTTCACTTCTCTATCAAATTTCCCCCGCCTCTCGTCGGGTAGTCTGCAAAACGCATCATTTCGCACTATTTTCTCGGGCCCCTAATCGGTCCGCTGCCTCAGTACCGGTGCGACTTGGCGCCCCCTGCAACGCTGCATCGAAACCGACCCCTTTAGCGCGCAGGGGAGGAGGGGAGTCGACAGCGCGCCGGTGGTGCCGGCATAGATCCCCCTGTAATCCGAGCCCCTGCAACAGCAAAGGCTACTTTCCTATTACTGTTAGTAACACTTTGGCCCAATCAGGCTCTCTCAGGAATCCACCTTTTGTCTATCTGACGTCGCACAGACAGACTTGAGCGTTTTCACTCTCTACTAACCGTTGGGAGTGGGTAAAACTGCATAAATCCGCATAATTTTTCCGCACCTTCTACCCCTCATCCGCGCCAGCAGTGGCGCGGCTCGAGGCCGTTTCTGCACCTGCGTAATTTTCGACCCATTTAGTGCGCGGGCGGGGCGGGGTGCTGATCGCGCGGCGCGGGGGCGCACTGCCGAGGCGGGGTCATAGCGCCGCTGTAGGCAACATGGCGGCCAATCTCGGTCCATCCCGTCGGGTCGATGCACCACGACGCTCTCGCGGGTTCTGGTGCTCCCTCGAGCAGTTTCTATTGCCCTGGATCGAGTGACAGACCCAACCCCATCGCTCGCCAGGGGGTGAAGGGGTCAATGCGTCGCCGTGGGTGTCGTGTATCCCAGATCCCCCCAATATTCCCCTGACTGTTTTCAAAAATCGTGGCAACGCGGCAACAGTGGTAACAGCCTTTATTTTCAATGGCTTATAAGTGGCAACGCGTTGCCACCCCTTTTCAAAATGGCAACAGCGTCAGAGGGGGATTACTGATACAAGGAGATGTGTTGCCATTGTTGCCATTCCCTTATTCCTATAGGCAACGCTACAGCCCCCGTCATTGCTGGGCGTTGCCTTGTTGCCACTGTTGCCACAAAAACTAGGTTCCTGTGAAAAACTCCTTTCTCGGTGGCCGGGCCGGTCGCCATGGTGTCGGCGGGTCGCCGTCCAGGTGCAGCAACTCCCTCTCTGGCGAGCGATGGGGTTAGGTGGGGTTACGATTTCGGCTGGCCGGCTGTTGTGTCGCCCTGTGGGGAGAGCCGTTCGTCGCGCACAAAAAAGGCCTCCGCATGGGAGGCCTTTCGGATGTCACCGATAGCTAGGCGGCAGGATCAGGGCATCAGCGTTGAACTCGGCCGGTGCGCTGCTCTTCCAACACACGGCGACGGCGTCTCATTTCAAGTTGCAGCGCGTTAGTTGGACCTTTGTACTCCCGTTCGCAGTCGAGCTGGGGAATCGTCTTCAAGGTTTCGAGGGGATCGTCTTCGGCCACTACTGGGCGCAACGCTTCATCCTGACCTTTTCGTAGACGCGTGGACAGCAACACGGGCAGGCGGTTCTTCGCTTCCGCCTGGATCGCCGCATGGTAGGAATCGCTGACGACACCAGCTTGGTACAGCCCCTGGTAGCTGTCACGGGTATCCCGCTCGAGCATCTCCTGCATGGGGCGCATGACATCGATCAGGGCCTGTCCTTCCGGTGTCGCGATGACCGCCGCCAGGGCACGGTCGAATTTCTTACGCAGTTCGATCCGTTTGGCCTTGTATGCGGCCGAACCGTAGGCGGTGCGCGCCTCGATCACATCGATGTTGCGGGTTTCGTACTCCTTCTCGAGCTCGGCCGCCAACGCTTCCAACTCCTCGGCGGTCTCTCTGTTATCGGTGACGGCTCGCTTGAGCTGCCTCACTTCGCGGGTCACCTCCCCGTCGTTCTCACGCAGCAGCTCGCGCCAGCGGGTATCGCTGGTTTCCGCTTCTTCGCGAGCGGCGGCGGCGCCCTTTTGATTGCGGCGCAGTCGGTCGACGTAAGTCTGTAGATCCCTGCGCTTGGCGAGGTAGACATCGCGCAACTGGGCTTGAGTGGCCATGTGCTCGGGCACGGCGTCGGTTTCCTGGGCGTTGCTGGTGTCGTTGGCGTCGATAGTCACGTTTTCGGTTCCTTGCGTCGTTGCATTGGCGTCGATCATGGTCTCGGTCTCTCCGGGCGCTGGGGTTGCATTGTCGGCGTTGTGGGTCGTGTGGTTCATGCGGGTGTCGCTCCTGGTCTCGGTGGCTGGCTGGGGTGGATTGGCCGGGCGCGGGTCGGTCATGCCGCGCCCCGGTCGCTGTCGAGCTTGTCGGGATCGATGACGAAGAACCGTGCCGAGCCGCCCCCTGGCAGGCGGTAGTTCTTCTGGTGCCGGTTGCCGTCGGTCTTGGCCAGCACGCCGCTGGTCTCGAGCGTGCGGATGATGCGAGCCCGCCCGTAGCCGTCAGCCGCTTCGGCCAGCGAGGCGCGGTTGAACAGATAAAGGCGCTTGCCGTTGTCGATCTCGAAGTACCCGGCACGGTGGCGCACGTTGGGATTGGGCAGCGTGGCGGCGATGTCGGAGAACCGGCTGTCGCCGTGCAGGGCGATGAAGTCCGAGAGGGCGGCCAGGATCTGGCGATCCTCGGCGTTGCCGTCGCCGACGCTGGCCAGCCACTCAAGGAACAGTTGGCGGCAGGCCCGGGCGGCACTGGTGGGCGGCCACGGCAGCAGGCCGTATTCGATGGCCAGCTCGCCGGCGAGACCGATGACGGCGAAGCGGTCGGCGACCCGGCCCGCCTGGGGGCTCGACGTCTCGAAGCGCTGGCGCACCTCCTTGAAGCGACGATGGAAGTGGTCCGGATCGTTCTCCGTCACCAGCCGCTCGACGAACGCCGGGCCGATCTGGCCGAAGTGCTGCGACGCCGCCGTGGTCAGCCGACGGTGGAACGACGCGCCATCGCTGCCGTGCACGTCATCGAAGGCGCGATAGGTGCGGGTGCCGGCGTTGACGTCGACCATGCGCAGCTCCGCCCCGGCGTGAGCGCTGTTACCCGAGATGGCGGCATGCTCGGAGAGCGAGCGCTCGCCGCTGGAGAGGGCCAGCACGCGCCAGTAGAGCTTGGGCCGTCCTTCCCGCTCCCGGGTCATGGTGCCCTTGCCGGTCCCGTTGGCGATGGCGTAGGCCATCTCCTGCACCCGCTTGGGATCGGCGCGCTTGATCTCGTCGAGGATCAGCACCGTGTCGTTGCGCGAGGAGGCCTCGATCTCGATGCCGCCCTTGGACATGTCCCAGGAGGCGGCGAAGACGCCGGGATTGCCCCACACCGACGCGGCCAGCGACTGCGCCAGCGATTTACCGCTCGAGGAGTCGCCGACCAGATGGACGCCACCGCCGTTGACGCCGACGCGGGAGAGTAGCGGCCCGGCCAGCGCGCAGCCCACCGCCAGGATCAGCACCGGGTTACCCTGGCAGTAATGGGCCACCTCGGCCTGCCACGCCTCGAGCGTGCCGCGCTCGGAGAAGAGGTGGGCGGCCTTGCCGCTGTCCTGAAAGCGCACGTCGGCATCGCCCATGATCCGGTTCGGCAGCACGAACGCGCCGCTGGTGTCGTGCCAGCCCGGGCGGGTGGTGGTGGCCAGGATGCGGTCGAGGCCGTGGTGGCTGGCGATGTAGGCCGGGACGTGGCGGCGCTGGTTGTACTCGATCTCGAGGCCCTGGCGCATGAGCGCCTTCAACACTTCCTCGCCCTTGCCGGCGAGCGCTTCCATCGGCATGACGTGTTCCACCGAGCGGCCCCGATGGCGAAAGCGCAGCAGACGCCCCACGCTGCCGTCGTCGCTGTTGACGGTCTCGGCGTCGACGTGGAGTGGCGCGCAGATCCAGACGTCGTAAGGCTGGCCGGCCTCGTCGCCGTTGGAGTGTTTGATGCCGTGGAACCACGTCCCGGCGCGAAACGTCTTGCCATCGGCGCTGATCGGCCCCTCGTAGACCGCGAAGGCGGGCCGCTCGAGACGGTCGAGGTTCGGGGCCGTGGGCTCGCCGACCAGCGAGAGGGTGGGTTGCGATTCACTCATGGTCACCTCCCGTCATGTCAGTGCTGCCAGCCTGTCTCTGGTCGTCTTGGGACGCGTCATCGAGTCGGGCCCGATGCCAGCGATACAGGTCGTTGAAGTCGGTCAGGTCGTCGGGGCAGCCGTCCGGCCACTTGGGATAGAGCACCATCGCGCCGACGGCTAGCGCGGCGTCGTTGGCCGCCTGTCGTCCGGGATTGCCCTGGGTTTGGCGGTCGTCGTCGCCGGCGATAACGAGATCCAGCGAACCGTTCAGCGCCTTGCGCAGCTTTTCGGCGACGGCGCGCAGGTTGCCGGCGTGCATGGCGCAGACGGCGGGATCCCCGGTGAGGCGATGCAGCGTCGCCCCGGTCGCCCAGCCTTCGCAGACGTACACCCGGCCACCCGGAACGATTTCGCCGATTACGGCGTAAGCGCCCTGGACCTGTCCGCCCTTGAGAAAGCGTTTCTGGCCGTTGGGGGTGATCCACTGCAGATTGACCAGCTCACCGCCGGAATGGAGCGGCACCAGCAGCCAGCCCCGGCGGCACTGGCGCAGGTGGTAGGCCGGAATGCCCTTGGTCATCAGGTAGGGATGCGTCGACGGCGCGGGCCGCGCGGCACGCCATGCCGACCGCGCCCGGTCCGCCGCTTCCTGGCGAGCGAGTTCCCGCTCGGCGGCGTCGTCCTCGAGACGCTGACGATAGGCCACCATCGCGGCGGCCTCGGCGGCGTCGTTCACCGGTGGCGTGACGCCACGGCGAAACACGCCCAGCCCCAGCCGGCGATCGATCGCCATGGCGGCGTCGACCTGCCGGCAGGCGTTGAGGTAGCTGTAGAGCGAGACCAGATCGCCGCCGTGGGCGCTGTTGTCGGCAAAGTCGTTCCACTTGCCACTGACCAGCGACACGCCGAACGAGCCGCTGGCGCGGTCGCCCCGGGCGACGTTGCGGGCCACCCACTCGCTGCCCTGACGGCTGCCCTGAGGCAGCCATTCGCGGGTGAGGGTCTCGGCGTGGGCCAGCGAGGCGCGGGACACGCGCTGGATCTTGGCGATGACCTCAGACATGGCCACCTCCCGCGTTCTGACGCCGGGCGGTGACAGGCGTTTGATAGCCGCGAGCGGCGACCAGCAAATCGCTGGCGTCGCCGATCAGGAGCCGCGACACCATGGCCAGATTGGAGAGATCCACCGACGTCAGATCGCGGTCCTGTCCGTTCATGGTCGAGAGCGTGAACATCAGATCCTTGATCGCGTCGAGGCGCATCTCCGCATTGTCCAGCAGGGTCTCGCGGTCGGTGCGCGGATCGATCAACAGGCACTCGGTTTCGGTCAGGCAATTGGCGTCCTCGAGGCGCTTATCCATGGTTCACCCCCTCGGCCATCAGGGTGTCGAGGTCGGCCAGGAACTGCTGGCGCTCTTCCTGGGTGATCGCGCCCAGCTCGGCGGCCATGCGGGTCATGCCCAGCAGGTGAGCGAGCTGTTCGGGACGACGATTGACGCGAAAGGCAATCAGCTTGGCGCCGATGACGGCGGTAGCGATTTGATGCGGGGGAATAACGGATCGTGCGGACGCACGGGGGGCGTGTTCTGCCATGGGGCCAGCTCCTTGAGTAGTTCCGGAGCCGCCACCCTTCGTTCTCACGCGAATGGGGGCGACTGTACGCAGGGTGAGAAACCGGCACTCAAGGAAACCGGCCGGGCCGAAGCCCGCCCACGCACAGCCGCCATAACGACGCATTGCGGGCACAAAAAAAGCGCCTGCAAAGGTAGGGGCGCTGTAGCGCCTTGAGTAGCTCGGGTTCTCACGCCCGGTCACGGATTTTGCCGTGACGCGAGCATCGTAGCCGGACCCGTTGGGAAGGTGCAAGCCTTCCCCGGCCAAAGGATGATGAATGGCCAGCGCCAGCCCCCGGACCATCGGCGTGTGCCGGGGCGTGACACCGCGCCGGAATTTGCTAGGATCGTCGTTGCAAAGAGTGTCTTCGAGAGCCCCGGCAGCCCCACGCTGACCGGGGTTTTCGCGTTTATTGGGCACAAAGCCTCCCTGTTCCCCTCGGCGCGGACGCCGAGCGGCTGGCTGATTCGCTGTCGTTGAGTGGTGCGAGCGTGCGGCGGGCGGCCTAGCAGTCCGTCTGCTCGTAACTGAGATCGCAGTTGAGGTCGCGCATCAGCACCGTGTTGGGATCGCGGGGCAGCGTGGAATGCTTGCCTTCACCGCCATTGCGGTGCATCAACACGGTGATGCGCTCGCCGCTGGCGCTGTGGCGCACCACTTCCCGCCCGGCGCTATTGATCGCAACGTTCAGGGCCTCATCCAGCGCCGGGACATCCTGGTCGGTGAAATCGAGCGTCTGTCCGCCTACCGTCAACGTGAAGCATTTCATGCGCGAGCCTCCTGGGCGTGGGAGCCGAAGTGTTGGATCTGGCGACCGGCCAGCGTGCGGTTACGCTCGGCGAGTCGGTTGGCGATCCAGCTATCCACCTCCTCCTCGAGCCAGGCGACGCTCTTGTCGCCGATGGGCAGCGGAGCCGGAAAGGTGCCGTTGCTGACGCCGGCATAGATCGCGGATCGGCTCTTTCCGGTCTTGAGCTCCACGTCGCGGCGTCGAAGGAGACGATTGCCGAGCTGCAGGCGCTCGACTGTCTCGTACGGGGCGGCTGTCGATGTGACGTTGGCCATGTTGGTTCCTCGGTGGCTGTCAGGGCGTGCCCGGGCCAGTCGGCGGCGGGACATGCACAGAATGCCGAGGAGAAAAGAGGACTTCGAGCGGTTCGAGCTGTAAGTCAGCTATCTACAACTCCATACACCTTTTGATCAAAAATTGATCGACTTTGATACCGCTGAAACCGTCGTCGGAGACGATTCAATCGAGGTTGGGAGCCAGATAGATATGGTCGGAGATGGTCAGCTCGGCTTTCAGCCGACAGCCGCACTTGGCGTAGCGGCACTGGAGGTAGATCAACTTCAGATTCGGGCTCAATTCCCGACTATTGCGAATCCGCATGGCCGTGCCGCACTTAGGGCAGCTCTGGTGAAGCCCCTGGATATCATCGACCGGATATCCGAAATAGTCGCTTTCGCGACCCGGGCGACTACTCAGCTTCGTCTCGAGCGGGAACTCGTTGAGAGGATCAGCGGCGGCATCTTGTCGCCTGCGAGTGTAAGAGCGGGTGGGGGATAAACGGATCGTCGCCGTCTGGTGCATGCCACAGGAACTCATGATGCATCCGAGCGCGACCCATATAGTCCCGTCGGCTCTGTTTTCCCAGATCAGGGTCCGCATCGGCAACCCGTGAACCGGGCATTTTTGCCCCAGCGCTCTCATCGTGCATCGACCGGATAAAGCCTGTCGGCCCAAAACTGCATCATCGCCGGCCGCTGTTCAGGGGCCATGTGCTCGGCATGGGTATAGATTCCCTCGACGCCTGGCAGCTTGTGCGAGAGCTGCATCTCGATCCACTCGCGGGGGTAGCCGTACTCCTTGAGCCCGGTGGCGACCATGTGGCGCAAGCCATGGGGCACCAAGCGGCCCTCGTACCCCATGCGCTTGAACGCCATGTTGAACGTCGCGTTCGAGAGCGGTTGGCGAGGGTTGTTCCTGCCCGGAAAAAGCCAGCCGAAAGGGTGGGTCATCCTATGGAGTTCGCGAAGCTCGAGAATGGCCTGAGAGGGCAGTGGGACCTTGTGCTCGCGGCCCATTTTCATTCGCTCGGCGGGAATCACCCAAACGCCAGCCTGAAGATCGAATTCATTCCATCTGGACAGACGAAGCTCACCGGGACGAACGGCGGTCAAGGTGAGCAATTTCAGGCCAATGCGAACGATGGGGCTGTTGGTGTACCCCTCGATGGCCTCGGCGAGAGCCGGGAATTCGTCTTGAGGAAGGAATGGGTAATGCTTTTTCTTCTGAGGCAGAAGCGCTGCGCCAAGGTCCGTTAACGGATTGTAGGTGGCGCGCCCGGTAATGATGGCAAAGCGGTAGATGTCTCGACAGAAGGCATGAACGCGCCGGCGTTGCTCCCCCTTGCCCGCTGACTCGAGCCGACGCAGCAGCTCTAGCCATTCGAGCGGCTTGATTCCCTCTAAGGGGCGGGAACCCACATAGGGGAAAACGTGACGCTCCAGTGCTCCCCAGCTTTGCTTGTCTCTGCCTGAGCCGGCTTTCCAGCGATGGCTCATGGTGTCGTGCCACTCCTTGGCCATGGCTCGAACGGTATGAGTGTTAGCCAACTCCTTCTCCAGCTTTTCCTCCTTGCGCTGTTCGACCGGATCGATGCCTTTAGCGATGAGGCGTCGCGCGTCCGTTCGCCTTTCTCTGGCTTCGGCGAGCGTGATCTCGGGATATGGGCCGAGGCTCATCATGTTGCGCTTGCCGTTGGGTCGGGTGTAACGCAAACGCCAGCCCCGGTGGCCATTGGGCGAAATCCTGAGTTCCAATCCCAAGCCGTCTGATAGGGCGATGGTTTTGGGACCTGGTTTGGTTGTTTCGATCTTGCGGGAGGTTAGCGGCATAGTGGCATACGAGTGACAATCGAACAGAGGGTTACTCCGATGAGTATGCCATCTGTATGCCGGATTTGGGAGGAAGAACTGGGAACGCTGAGGACTGAATTGTAGTGTAAAGCTATGAATTTTATTTGTTTTTTGGAACTTCTCGGAACGTTAAGGAATGTAATTTGGTGCCCCCATCAGGATTCGAACCTGAGACCTTCCCCTTAGGAGGGGGACGCTCTATCCAGCTGAGCTATGGGGGCGAGATCGGTAGGCAGTGACGACCGCCATGGAATGGACGGTGCATGCGTCTCTGGCGGCGCATAGTATAAGCGCCGGATTCGCCAAGATAAACCCGCGGTCGCCATTGCGCCGGGACGCTCCGCGTTGGCATTGGTACAATGCCGCCTTTCCGATTCGAGCCATCGCTATCTCATGCCTTGTTCTGATGACACCGCCTCGCGCACGCGGCACGGCAACGATATTCCCGTGGGACAGGACCGGATCTTCGACGGCCTGGCCGATAAGTTCGCCAACAGCCTTTATGCCACGGCGCGCGGCCAGATCCGTCTGGCGGTGCTCGACGACGTGCTGTCCCGCGCCCTGCCGCCGGAGGGTGGGCCGGCGCTGGATGTCGGCGGCGGCCTTGGCCAGATGAGCGGCTGGCTGGCCGAGCGGGGCCATCACGTCACCCTGGCGGAACCCTCGGCGGACATGCTGGCAGGGGCGCGGGCCCGCTTCGGCGGGCTGCCTATCCAGACGTTGCAGGCGCCGATCCAGGCGTTGCCTGAGCTGGCGCCGGGGCCATGGCCATTGATCGTCTGTCATGCGGTGCTGGAGTGGCTGGCGCAGCCGCGCGAAGCGTTTTCCCTCCTGAACGCGTTGCTGGCACCGGGCGGTCGGCTCTCCTTGATGGTGTTCAACCGCGATGCGCTGCGTTTCTCCAACGTGGTCAAGGGCAATCTCGATAAAGCGCTGGAGGATCGGCTGTCGGGCACCGGCCGGCGCCAACGCCTGACGCCGATCTCGCCGTTGACGCATGCCGATATCGAGCGCTGGTGCCGGGAGGAAGGGCTGGTGATCGAGAGTGTCGCCGGCATCCGGATTTTCCACGACTACTTGCGTGAGCGCTCGCCGAGCGAGGCGCAGCTCGAGACGATCATCGAACTCGAGAAGCGTTACTGTCGGGTCGAGCCGCACTGGCGGCTGGGGCGTTACCTTCACTATCTGATTCGACGTGCCGACGGCACCGACCCCGAGGAGATGTCTTGATGGCGACGCAGTCCCCCGCCTGCCAGTTGCTGGCCCGCCAGGATGCCGATTATCGCGGCTGGCTATGGGTGGCGCCGCCACGTGACGGCTGGCTGGAGTCGGGTGAAGGGGTGGTCTGGAGCGCGGACCTGGATGTTTGCTCGGCGTGGCAGCGGGCGGGGCGCCCGGCCTATGGCGCCTTGACGCCGCTACCCACCGAGGTGCCGGGTGCGGTGCTGTTCTGGCCCAAGAGTCATGCGTTGGGGGAATGGTGGTTGACGGCGCTGAATGCGGCGCTGCCAGCCGGCACGCCGCTGCAGATCGTGGGGGAGAACCAGGGGGGCATCAAGCGGGTTCCCAAGGTGCTGGCGGGGCTGGACCAGGCGTGTCGAAAACTGGATACGGCGCGCCGCTGCACCTTGTTTGCCACCCGGACGGCGGAAGATGCTGGCGACACAGAGTCCGTCTGGCACACCTTGACGGTGGATGGCCTGACCCTGGCGACACATCCGGGCGTCTTCGGCCATGGCAAGCTGGATGA
This sequence comes from Salinicola acroporae, assembly GCF_003206615.1. Taxonomy (GTDB): domain Bacteria; phylum Pseudomonadota; class Gammaproteobacteria; order Pseudomonadales; family Halomonadaceae; genus Salinicola; species Salinicola acroporae. Next base: position 30,599 of record NZ_PZJW01000019.1, read on the forward strand.
CGGCACTCGGCTGCTGATGGAGGCCGTGACCCGGTCACCGCTGCCGGCCTCCGGCCAGTCAGCGATCAGGGCCCTGGACGTGGGCTGCGGTGACGGCATCCTGGCGGCCTGGCTGGCTCGAAAGGGGTGCGAGGTCACGGCGGGAGACATCAATGCATTCGCAGTCGAGGCGACCCGCCGCAGCCTGGCGGCCAACCGGCTGAGCGGCCACGTCGTCCAGAGCGATGTCTACGAACAGATCGACGCCACCTTCGATGCCATCGTCAGCAACCCGCCGTTCCACCAGGAGCGCGCCATCGATTATGGGCCCGCCGAGAGATTGATCAGGGAGGCACCGGCGCATCTCTTCGGCGGTGGCAGTCTGACCCTGGTCGCCAACGCGTTCCTGCCGTACCCCGAGTGGCTGCGGGCTGCCTTTGGCGATTTCGAGGTACTGGCTGACGATCGGCGGTTCCGGGTTTATCGGGCGATCAAAGCCTGGCGCTAGTCTGCAGCTCCCTCATGGATTGCATGGCGCGTTGATTCGCCTCGCCAATGTTCGAGGGCTTGATGCCCAGTGATTTCAGGCGTGCCCAGGGAATTTCGTTCCACTCGCCGCTCTCCAGCCGAGTCGCGGTCTCGAGCAGCGTGCCGACCGGCCCATCATGATGCAGCAGTGCAGCCGTGATCGAGGCGTGCAGGGGGAGCGATTCGACCAGCTCCTCCAGGGGGCGATTGAAAAAGGCTTCCAGGTAGGAGAACAGGCCCGCGATAAAGGCCTTTTCGGCCAGGTCCGGGTCTCCGAACGCCAGTTCCCGGCAAAGACAGGCGCGTGACAGCGCCAGCTGCTGCAGGGATTCCGGCTTGTCTTCCATCTCCGAAAGCGCCAGCAACGTCGCCAGGCTGCGGATACGCTGGGTACCGATCAGGGCCACGGCCTGATGCAGCGAGGTGATGTCGACCTGGCGCTGATACTGCGCCGTATTCACCAGCCGCAGCAGTCGTACGCCCAGCGTCGGATCGCGCTCGATCGCCGACGAGATTTCGCCCACGCTGACTTTCGGTTTGTTGAGCGTCGCGATGAGCTTGAGGATGGCGAGGCGGTCGGTGGTGACCGCAGCGCCATGAACAAGCTGGGGGCGAGCGAGGAAGTAGCCCTGGAACAGATCGCAGCCGGCCTGCTGGCACCGCCTGAGATCCTCCTCCGTCTCCAGTTTTTCCGCCAGGATCCTGAGCTTTGGATAGTGCCGGCGTAATTGCTGGACGATGTGATCGAACCCTGCCGCGTTGTAGTGCGGGTACTCGAGCTTGACGATATCCACGAGTGGCAGGCAGGGATGAGTGGCATCGGCCTCGACATAGTCGTCCAGCGCGAGCGTGAACCCTCGCTGTCGCAGCGCTTCCAGCTGGGCACGGATGGCGTCGTCGAACGGGATGTCTTCCAGGAGCTCGACGACCAGTCGGGATGCGTCGAACGGCAGGTCGTCGCTGAGCGTTTCGGAGGTGAAGTTCACGTACAGCGGCTTGCCCTGGCTGACCGCGTTCAGATCGCCCTGGGTAAAGGCATTCAGCAAGACGGTACTGGTCGCCCGGTTGCCATCGAATGGCATCGGCATCGGGCCGCCATCGGTGGGGCGGAACAGCAGCTCGAATGCGACGATGTCCAGGGAGGCGTCGAAAATCGGCTGCCGCGCGAACAGGACTGCCGGTGCTGCGTGTTCGGTGGCCTCCTGCATGGGCTGTCCTCGGTGGGTCTCGTTCATCTAGATTCGTCGACGCTAATGCTGTCGAGTTTGTCTATCGACCGTTACGCCGCTTTCTGAATCTCCGCTGATTCATTCAAAAGTCGGGTGGTCCTTCACTGGCTATCGCCGTCCGTATAGTGAATATCGGTGACGATATAATGGGTCTCGCCGCCGGGTGCCGCGACCACGACGTCGTCGTCCAGCGCCTTCCCCAGTAGTGCCCGAGCCAGGGGGGCATCGACGCTGATCCAGTGCTTGCCGGTGTCGGTTTCGTCATGGCCGACCAGGCGCACGCAAAGTTCCTCCCCGTTGTCGTCTTCCAGCGTGACATAGGCGCCGAAATAGACCTTTCCCGTATCCGCCGGCAAGCGATCGACGACCTGGAGCTCGTCCAGGCGCTTGCGCAGATAGCGGATTCGCGCGATGACCCGGTTGAGCTCCTTCTTATTGTAGGTGTAGTCCGCATTTTCGCTGCGGTCACCCAGTGCGGCGGCTTCACCGACCTTGGTCGACAATTGCGGTCGTTTGACGCGGGAGAGATGATCGTGAATGCCTTGGAGCCGATCGAAACCCTGTGGCGTGATCAGATTGCTTTTCTTCTCCTGGCGCGGATCCTTCTTGGGATCGCGCCAGCGAGTCATGTTCCGTCCTTGCATCGAGGTGGCGTCTCCAACGGCCTGGGGATGGCGGTAGCCTAACGCGAATGCCACGGCGCCTGCCATTGGCGCTCTACTCGAGCGACTGCAGTAATGTTCCCAGCCCTCCCGGCGCCCGGCCTGCCCGGCGCGAACTCGTTTTGACCCGCATCTCCTGCAACCAGTCGATGGTGAATCCCCGCTGCCGGAGCGCCTCCACCAGCACGACATCCTCGTGAGTGGTCAATGGCGAAAAGCCCCCCACCGCGAGATAGGCAGCGACACTCACTCCGAGATTGGCGCCATGGATATGCCTTCCGGCCGTCACGGATTGACGGTGGGAGAGGTATCGCCGGCGAAGGTCCGTCGAGAGCGTCGCCCAATCGAGCAGATGGACGCTGCCGCACACCACATCGGCGGCGCTGGCGATCTGGCGCGCCAGCCAGTCGGCCTCGACGACCGTGTCGGCGTCGGTGAAGGCCAGCCACCGCGCACCCTGGTCGATCGACCAGCACGCTCCGTGATGTCTGGCTCGGCCGACATTGGTAAAGGCGACCTCGAGCCGTTCGACGCCGGCCTGGCGGGCGATTGTCGCAGAGCCATCCCGGCAGGCGTCCAGCACGATCACGATCCGGACGGGTTCGGACTGCAAGGCCGGATGCGCGGCAGCGATCTGCAGCGAGGCGATACAGGCGCCGAGTGTTTCCTCCTCGTCATGCGCGGGCACCACGATACCGATCAAGGCGCGGGACTCCGCCTGGGCGAGGATCCCCTGATTGTCACCAGCATCATCTCGATTCTCCCTTCGGCGCGACCTCGGGGGCCAGCCCGGACCACAGCTCGAGGCGAAAGTCCGGCTCGATCAGGCTCGATACAGCGGTCAGCCCCAGTTGCTCGTGCAGATGCTGGTGGACGGCATCGCCGGAGCGGTAGCCGTCGGCCAGGGGGGGGCGCCAGTGGCAGGCGATGAAATCGCCGGCGGGCACCAGGGCTCGCTGTAGCGACTGCAGCGTGGCCACCAGCGCTGTCTCGTCCAGGTAGTAACCTATCTCGCTGAAGACGATCAGGTCGAAGGTGGCCATGGGCAGAGTGGTGGGGAGCTTCTGCTGTTCGAAGCGTATATGGTCGAGATGCCCAAGCCGTTTTCTGGCGCGAGCCACGGCGCTGGCGCTGGCATCCCAACCGGTGAAGCTGTCGCAGCGCCGGGCCAGCGCCGCGCTCAGGGCGCCGACCGAACAGCCTGGCTCGAAGCCGTGGCGATAGCGCTCCCGGCGCAGCATGGCGAGGGTCAGGGCGCGCTTGCGAGCCTCGTACCAGCCTGTGTCGCATCCCCACGGGTCGGGGGAGCCGGCATGGAGCCGCTCGAAATGGGCCATCAGCGGGGCGTCGCTCATGCCTGCACCATCTCGTGGTCCTGCATGAGACGGGCAAGCGTGGGCAACGACAGGACGGCGGGCCGACCCATCGACGGGTCGGGCTCGCACTGGCTGGCATGTTCGGTCATCGCCGCTCGCTTGCGCGCGAGTTGATCGTCATCGACGGCAACGCGCCGGGCCCGGTGCCAGGGGACACGACGGTCCCCTGGCTCGGCCCAGTGCCACATCCAGATCGGCAGTTCGATCAGCGCCAGCCCGCGGTCGTCGGCAAGCTGGGCGCAGACGCGCCCCGTGGCCTCATGGTCCGGGTGGCCGTCACCTCGCCAGGTGGTGACGAGCACGTCGTTGGGCCGCAGGAGTCGATGCAGGCGATAGGCCAATTCATGGCTCTCCTCGCCGACCCGGGTATCGGTGAGATGCAGCCGGATGACGTCCACGCCCTCGAGACCGAGCCGCGACAACGCCCGCCGGCTCTCCTCGGGGCGCAGCTGGCCCAGCCGCTCCGGCGGCCAGGCGGAAGAGCCTGGGTGGCTGCCGGTTCCCTCCGTGACCGACACGATCAACAACTCGCGATCCAGCGCCGACCACTGCTGCAGCAGCGCGCCGCAGCCGAGAATCTCGTCGTCGGGATGCGGGGCAACGACCACGGCGCGGGCGCCGGCGAGCACCAGCGTCCCGGCGTCGATCGCGGGAAGCGCCGAGAGACCTGGCCATTGCCGCCACTCGGCGAGCGGCGTACCCGCGCCGACGATCTGGCGGTCATCGGCGATCGTGGTCGCTTCGGATCCCGTGGCTTCGTCATTCATGACATCAATCTCCATCCATGGTGAGGCAGGGCGTTACTGGGTGCCTTGTCGTCCTGGCGCCGTTGCAGCAAGTCGCGGCCTATCGACTCGAGATCCCGCTCGGCATGGGTCTGGCGCACGAAGACCGGCAGGTCCGCCATCATCCGGGAGAAGGCCGCATCGCGGCAGTAGGGCGCGGCGCCCAGCGCCCGCCCGGCGTGCTCGATGATCGTCGCGACCATGTCGTCGATCGCGGCCCTGACCGAGAGAGCGATAAACCGGGCGTCCTCTTGCGGATGAGCATCGATCCAGGCGGCGGCCTCGCGCAGCCTCGAAGCGCCGTTGTGCAGGGCGAGATCCACCATGCCTAGGTGGACCAGGCGATGGGGATCTTCCGGGGTGGCCTCAGCCAGCAAGGTCTCTCCGATCCGTCGTGCGCCGCCCCACCAGCAAGCCGCAACGCCGATACCGCCCTGCCAGAAGCCGGGGCGTCGAAGGTAGGCTTCGGGGTCGCCAACCAGGGTGGCCTCGACGTTCTCGAACTCGACCTCGACGCTGGCAGTCGCTGCCATGCCGATCGCCGACCAGCCACGCGTGGTCACCTGGACTCCGGACTGGGACAGGTCCACGGCGGCGAGGCAGGGGGTCTTCTCGAACCAGGCGGTGACCAGCGCGTGGGTCACGGCATGCGCCCCGGAACACCACGCCTTGGTGCCGCCGAGAACGACCTCGTCGCCATCGACCAGCGCTCCCGGTCGTCCGGAGGCCGGCCGCAGCATCAGGCGGGCGAAAGGAGGCTCCGCCGCCCAGACACCCCAGTGCGCCGCGGCGGGATAGCGCTCGAGACTGGATATCTCGGCCAGAATCGCCAGGGCGTCGGTGTGCCCCTCGAACAGTTTGGCCAGGCCGAGGTCGAGCGCGGCGATATCCGATAGATGTTGCCATCGGACCCGCGTGCTTCCCCGCGCGGGGAGGTCAAGCCGGTCGAGTCGCGATGCCACGAGATGCCGAAAACGTCGGGCCAGCGACTCGGGATCGGCAGCGGGATGGGGCCAATCGGCGGTAAGCCGGTGCAGCGACGCGGCAAACTCGGAGGCCGATAAAGCCGATAGACAGGGGGGAACCGACTCCATGACATCTGTCACGACTATCTACCTCGCCAGGTGGCACGTCGGTGCCTCTCACCCATGAGCGTAGACGTTATTCAGTTTTCGACTGTCATTTCGAGACCGGGGCCCAGAGCTTGCGACTAAAACCCTATAGTGGTGAATTCAAACGATCGTTAGATTGCAACGATGGCTCGTTCAGGAGTGGCACCGATGGCTCTTTCAGGTATTGCGGCAGTGCAAGGACAATGGCGGCAGCGTTTTCCCTCTTACCGCCCCTGGAGGCGGCCGGTGCTGCGGATCGGCGTGGTAGTGGGGCTTCTGTTCGCGGCGGCTGCCGCCGTGGCGCAGACGCCGGACCCGACCCTGTTTTCCCTCATGCAGCGGTGGGGCAATGTCGAATACCAGATGCAGGGCGACGCCCGCATGAAGGCGTTCGAGGACCTGGCCAACGAGGCCGATGCGCTGGCCAGGAATCAGCCGGACAACCCTCATGTGCTGACGGCCCAGGGGGTCGTGCTGGCGTCCTACGCCAAGGCGAAGGGCGGCCTGGGGGCGCTGGACCTGGCCAAGCGGGCGCGCACGGCGCTGGAGAAGGCGATCGCCATCGATCCCCAGGGCGAGAACGGTTCGGCCTACGTGACATTGGGGGCGCTCTACCAGCACGCGCCGGGCTGGCCGATCGCGTTCGGCGATTCGGACAAGGCGCGGGAGCTGCTGCGGAAGGCAGTGGATATCCGGCCCGACGGCATCGATACCAACTTCTACTATGCCCAATATCTGGAAGATGAAGGCGAGCATGCCCAGGCCCTCGACTACGCACAGCGGGCGGTGGCGGGGCAGGCGCGAGCGGATCGCAGCTCCGACGAAGCGCTGCGCCAGCAGGCCGAGCGCTGGCTCGCCGAACATCGATAGGCCAATGCTGCCAGCGCCGTCGAACGGCGCTGGCAAGCCTCAATAGAGTTTCGCTTTCAGCAGCGGCTTGAGCAGATAGTCCAGCACGCTGCGCTCACCGGTCTGGATATCGACCTGGGCGATCATGTCGGGGATGATCGGCAGCTCCTTGCCGTTGTGGGTCAACGAGCCGCTGTCGGTACGGGTGTAGACCTTGTAGTAGGACTCCGTGCCCCACGGCGTCTCCTCTTCTATGGTATCGGCGCTGATCTGCTCGACCGTGCCTTCGAGATCGCCGTAGATCGTGTAATCGTAGGCGGTGATCTTGACGCTAGCCGGCATGCCGGGCGCCAGGAAAGCAACATCCTGCGGCTTGATCTTGGCCTCGAGCAGCAACTGGTCTTCCAGCGGAATCACTTCCATGATGGTCTCGCCCGGCGGCACCACGCCACCCCGGGTGGTGTAGTTGATCGCGTTGACCCTGCCATGCACCGGCGAGTGCAGCTCGGTACGCTGGTACTGATCCTGGCGCTGCACCAGGACCTGCTCCAGCGACGACAGCTCGCCTTTCTTGTCCGTCAGTTCGGTGTAGGCGTCCTGCACGTAACTGTTCTGGATCTCGGCGCGCTTGCCACGCAGCGAGGCGATATCCTGCTGCAGCTGCAGCGCCTCCATCTGGCTGACGGCCTTGCGCTCGACCAGCGGCTGGATCAGGTTCAGCCGTCGGCTGGCCATCTGGATCTCGTGATCCAAGGAGTGGGTGGCCTCGCGCAGCTTCTCCCGGCGGGCGTGGAACAGCTCGCGCTCGGACCGGGCCAGCGAGCTCTGGGCATCGACATCCGCGGGGAAGTCGATGTTATCCGCCTCGAGCACTTCGGCCTGCAGTCTGGCAATGGCGGCTTTCAGCGCCTGCACCTGGTTTTCCGTCTCCTGGTAGGCACTGCGGAAGCGGGTGCCGCTGAGCTTGACCAGCAACTGGCCCTTGTCGACGATATCGCCTTCGCGCACCTTGAGTTCATCGATGATCCCGCCTTCCAGGCTCTGGATCGACTGGATGCGACTGACCGGGATCACGCGGCCCTCGCCGTGTGTCACCACGGCGATGTGCGCCCAGGCGGACCAGCCGATGAAACTGAGCAGGCAGACCAAGACGGCCCATACCACGGGGCGGGCGAGTGGATGACGCAGGTTGGCCCGTGGGTCGCCAAGCTGCCGCTGAAGCTGCTGGTCGCTGAGTGTGGTGGCCATCTAGCGTCCCTCCCGCTGGGTCGGATTGCTCGAAGCGACCCGATTGCCCTGCACGACCTGGTCGAGGCTACCCTGCATTGCCAGCTTGCCGTCGCGCAGCACGATGGCGCGATCGGTCAGGTCCAGCAGTGGTTTCTTGTGGGTCGAGACGATCAGCGTGCGGCCCTCCATCCACCGTTTGAGGAATGCCACGGCGCGCTTCTCGTTGTTCTGGTCGAAGGCGGCCGTGGGCTCGTCCAGCAGCACGACGCGGGGGTCCTGCAGCACCAGCCGGGCGAGGCCGATGGCCTGACGCTGCCCGCCGGAGACGCCGCCGCTGGAGGCGATCGGCAGCTCCAGCCCCTGGGGGTGACTGCGCACGAAGCGGCCCAGGCCGACGCCGTCCAGCGCCTGGAAGATCTCCTCGTCCTCGTAGGCCGCTCCATCCAGGGTCAGGTTGTCCCGCAGGGTGCCGTAGAACAGCGCGATGTCCGGGGGGGGATAGCCGATCGCCCGACGCCGGTCGGCGGATTCGATCTGGGTGATATTGATGTCGTCTAGCATCACCCGGCCGGCGGTCGGCTCGACGAAGCCCGAAAGCAGCCGCAGCAGGGTCGATTTCCCGGCGCCATTGCCGCCCAGCAGCGCGATCCGCGAGCCCGCCTCGATCGTCAGTTCGTCGATCTTCAGCGCGGCCGGCCCCTCTTCGTGATGGCGGACCACGACCTCTTCCAGGCGATAGTCGCCGTGAAGCCGGGGCTTGCGGACTTTCTGGCCGGTGCCGCTTTCGTTGGGGGCCTGCATCAGTTCGTCCAACCCTTCGACTGCTGCCTTGACGTGCTGCCAGCGGGCGATCAGCGCGCCGATGGTCATGTCGCCGGCGCTGATGCGGTAGACGCCGACGATGACGATGCCGACATACCCCAGTTGCTGTAGCAGCGAGGCCGAATGCGTCAGCATGCTGGTGACGGCTCTCAGCCGGATCGAGGCGTTGGAGAGCTGTGCCGAGAGCGACTCCCACAGCGCCAGGTTTCTGCCCTCGGCCCGTGTTGCCTTGACGGTCTCGAGCTGGTCCAGCGACTCCAGCAGCACCCCGTTCTTGACCGCGCCCTCGCGCAGATTCTCGCGCGCCAGCCTGGCCAGATAGCGCTGCAGCAGCAGCCCGGGGAGGATCATGCCGGCGATGGCGGCTACCGGTACCCAGGCCACCGGGCCGCCGATCCAGGCGATGATCAGCACGAACAGCGCCACGAAGGGCAGGTCGCTGATGGCGCCGGCGGTGGCGGAAGTAAAGAATTCGCGCACCGATTCGAACTCGCGCACCTGGCTGGTGAAGGCGCCGGTGGAGGAGGGCTTGGCGTTGAGGCGCAGGCGAACCGCCTGCTCGAAAAGTTTCGATGAGAGTTCGAGATCCAGGCGCTTGCCGATCACCTCGAGCAGGTGTGCCCTGAGCCCCTTGAGCAGGAACTCCAGCAGTACCGCCAGCGCTACGCCGCTGGCCAGCACCCACAGCGTATCGAAGGCGGCGTTGGGAACGACGCGATCGTAGACCTGCATCGCGAACAGGGCGGTGGATATCGCCAGGACGTTGGCTGCCAGGGCGGCGACGCCGACTTCGGCATAGGCGGGCCAGCAGGCTCTCAGCGGCTCCTTTAGCCAGTGTTTGGGCGCAGCCCGGGCGAAGTTGCCGGCGCGGTCGTCGCTGCGGGCGGCCGGCCGGGCGAAAATTGCCGTGCCGCTGTAAAGAGAGTCCAGTGCTTCCGGCGTCAGCGTCTCCTCGCCGCCGTCGGCTTCGGGGAGGGCGATGCGGGCTTCCTCGCCGTCCAGCGATTCCAGCAGTGCCGTCTCGTCGTTCTCGAGAATCAGTAGCGCCGGCAGCAATCGTGGCGAGATATCCTTCAGCGAGCGTCGGCTCACCCGGGCGCTGACCCCGGCCCGGCGCAGGGCGCGGGAGACTTCCCTCAGCGGCAGCCGTCCCTGCTCCAATGGCAGCCCGTCGCCGAGCTCTGCCAGGGAGGTGGGCCGGCCGAGGCGACGGCATAGAAGTACCATGCCCTCCCGCAGCGGGTCGCTGCTCTCGTCGATCGGATCCGTGAAGCGTTCGGAGGCGGAAAGGCTCATGAGTCGTCACCTCCCAGGCGGCCGGTGATCAACGGATTGATCAGTCCCAGTTGCGAGGCGGCGCGATACTGGATGCGCTTCTGCTGACTCTCCAGATCGATCAACTGGCGGCGAGCCGAGAACGCTTCCTGCCGGATCGTCAGCAGGTCGTTGACGTCGCGCAGCCCTACTGAGAACTGGTCGTCGTAGAGACCGCCCACGGACCGGGCCTCTTCGACCTGCTCGGTCAGCGCTTGCTGGCGCTGACGGTAGACCTCGGCATTCTCGATCAAGGTCAGCACGCTGCGACGGATTTCGCGGCGCTGGTCGTTGGCGACAGACACGTTGCCAGCGCTGTCGGTGGCAGTCGCGGTGAAGTCGTAGTCGCCGTCATCGAGTGCCTCTGGCGTGAACGACCACTCTCCCGCCGCATTGGCGATGGTCGTGCCGAGTTCGGTCTCGCCGGAATAGATCGTGACGATACTATTGGCTTCGGCAGTGCCGCTGAGAATGGGACGATCGCGTCGCCAGATGTCAGGTTCCCGGTGACAAGAGAAGCATCGTCGGTTGCACTGTCGACCGTAGGGGGAGCCGGGGCTGTAATATCGACGGTTACCGTATCTGCGTCGCTTGCTTCGTTGCCGGCGAGATCGATAGCGAGCACGGAAATATCATGATCTCTTTCGTTCAGCACGATGTCTTCTTGGTCTATTATCCAAGTGCCATCGCCATTGTTGGTTGCGTTATGACCTTCTCCGTCTATGGTGACGACGAGATCGGCATTGGCATCTTCCACCTTGCCGGTGATCGGCACGTGCGTGTCATCGGTATCGGGGACATCGACGCTAACGGTTGGGGCGTGGGTGTCCAGTGTGGACGAATCGGTGACACGGATCGTGTTGCCGGCTATGTCTTCCACGGTCAGCGTCACCGTGAGCATGCCATCTTGCAATTCGCTCAAGTCTTGCGGCGTTACATGGAGGTTCTCATCCTGGCTGGAGGAGTCCTGCTGGTCGGTTCTGGAGTCGCTCATTAGGCTGAACAAAGCTCGCGGCGTGACTCTGAAACTACCCTCTCTGTCGACCGTGATGTCGTCGCCACTGGCGGTTATCGTCTCTCCATTGGCATCGCTGATGACGATCGAGTCCACGGTATCGCCAGGCTCGACGTGTCCGGTAAATCCGGTGCTGCCGACCTCTTCGGCGGAAAGCCTTCCATCCCCACCGTCCTCAAAGGCAATGGAGTCGATCTGTGGTGAGGGAGGTTGGGTGTCGATGGTCAGTGCAAAGGGATCGCTGGTCTCGGAAACATTGCCGGCCGCATCGGTGGCGGTGGCGGTAAAGCTGTAGTCTCCATCGTCGAGATTGTCGGTGGTGAATGCCCAGTTGCCCTGATTGTCGGCCATCATGGTGCCGATCTCGTTACCATTGGCGAAGATCGTGACGATACTTCCGGCCTCAGCCTGGCCGTCCAGTGTCGGCGTATCGTCGTTGGTGATATCTCCGCTGTCGAGATCTCCGCTGTCGAGATCTCCGGTTTGTTGATCGATATCGTCGGCGCGTCCGGGGGGGGTTGTCGGTCTCACCGTCTCCGTCATCGGGGGGGGGCCGCGTCGTCATCATCGCTTCCGCCACCACCACCACCACCACCACCTGCTGCAAGCGCACCGGCTGCCAGTGCGCCACCCCCGATGGCGGCCCAGCCCAACGGAGTGACAAAGGCGCCACCGGTACCTTCGCTGGCAATGGCCGCAGGCTCGAATACGCCGAACTCTCCTTGGGGTAGATAATCCGCCAAGACGATTCCGTCACCGGAAGAAGGGCCAAGGTTTGCCCATATCAGTTCTTGATCGTCGCCGGTCAGGTAGAGCTGGCTCGTTATGGCCGGGTCCGTGCCGTAAAAATTTTCGATACGGATGACTTGCCCGTCCGTGGTCCGAAGCAGGAGGTCATTGCCGTCGCGCTGCAGTTCCTGCACGTCGTCCGGGGAGAGGCTCAGCAGCACCTTCTTGGGTTGGTCGAGGGCGATCGTCCCGCTGTCTCCGACCGTAGTGACGGGCGCTGCAGCAACATCTTCATTGAGCTGGCTGATTTTCGCTGAAATGGGCATGGGGCTCTCCCTGCTGAATCACTTGAAACGCATAAGCGTCAGCTTTTTTAGTCAACATGGACGGCTTTTCTGGTTTTTAAGTAGGGATAGGAGAGAACTTAGTTCATTGCAAACTGTTAAAATTGTTGTTTGTTGTAATTTTTTGATACTCATTAATTTATCTTTAAAATCAAGTAATTGAGTATTTTTAGGGTGTTAATAATTATGATTTTTATTGCAAATCCTAAGTATTTTTATGCTTTCTTGGTGAGATTTAATTAACCTTTATCCGCGATTTTTTTCATCGTTAATCGGGCAGGATATAAATGTTTAGGCGAATTATATTGCGCTCTAACTATTGTTTATTATCTTCAAAATTTACTTTGGCTATCTTGGGCATTCTTTGGCGTGAAGATGAGCAGCCTTGCCGGAACCTGGAAGGCCTTTCCGTGGCGGGAATCTGTCAACGCCGGTTGGAATCGCTGACGGCTGCCGCAATAATGAGCCTTCAGTTCCAAGGAGCCACCCCATGGGTCACGAGATCGTCCCGCTTAACCGCTTCGGCACCAAGGATGTCGAGCGAATAGAGGATCAGCGGCTCTACACGGGGTTTTTCGATCTCGAGAAGCGTCGCTTGCGTCACCGGAAATTCAATGGCGGATGGAGCGAGATTCTCGATCGGGAGGTTCACGTTCGCCGTGACGCGGTGGGCGTACTACTCTACGACCCGACTCGAGACGAGGTGGTGCTGGTCGAGCAGATTCGAGCCGGTGCCCTGGATGACGATACGTCGCCGTGGAAGCTGGAACCGGTGGCGGGCCTGGTCGAGCAGGGAGAGTCTCCTGCCGATGTCGCCCGGCGTGAAGCCCGGGAGGAAGCCGGTTGCGAGGTCCGCGAGCTGATCGAACTCCATCGTTATTACCCCAGTCCCGGCGCGTGTACCGAACGAGTCACCCTGTTTTGCGGTTTGATCGATAGCCAGGACATCGGTGGTGTGCATGGCTTGGAAGACGAACACGAGGATATTCTGGTTCATGTCATGTCGTTCCTGGATGCCTGGGACCGATTAATGGCGGGCCAATTGGACAATGCCATGGCGTTGATTGGCTTTCACTGGCTGGCGCGCGAGCGTGCCACGTTGAGAGTCATGGCCTAGCGCGAGGGGCAGCGGCGATGAATGCGGGTCAGCGTGAGCTGTCCGCGTTCGCGCCCTTCACAGGCCGTCAGGCGCCAGGAGAACTGCATGAGAAAGACTGCTTACGTTACGGATCTCAAGACGCTCCAGGCCGAGTGCAGCAGCAATTATCTGCGGCTCTGCCGTCTGGTCATGGATATGGAGCCCGGTGAGGTCAAGGAAGTACCGCTCTCGGGGGAGCATGCCCGTTTTGGCACGCTGTGGTTCGAGGTACTCGAACAGGCGCCCTACACCACGGTCGCTCGGGTATCCCAGACCGGCGTGCTCGACAGTTTCGTCGACTCGCCGCGGATGACGGTGCATCTCTATCACGACGCCGATATGGCGGAAGTGACCGATTTTCAGCGTCAACGCCATTTCCAGGGGCGCTACCGCTACCCGAACCCCCAGATGCATCAGCCCGACGAGAAGCTGCAGATCAATCGCTTTCTGGGCGAGTGGTTGCAGCACGGGCTGGCACATGGCCACGCCGCTGACGTGCCGGAAACGCCTTGATGCGTCTGGTCCAGATTACCGACTGCCACCTGCTGGCCGATCCTAAGGGAACTTCGCGAAAAGGGTTGCCGCTGCGTCAACTTGAGGCGGTGCTCGAACGCGTCCGGGCACTGGGGCCCGATGCGCTGTTGGTTACCGGCGATGTGGCTCAGGACGAGACTTCTGCGGCCTATCGTCATGCCTGCCGGGCGTTCGCGGCCCTGGGCTGTCCGTGGTTCTGGATCCCCGGCAACCATGATCAGCCGGAGTTGATGGAAGAGTGCCATCCTTTTCACGAGCAACTCGACTTCGGCAAGTGGCAGGTACTGCTGTTGAACTCGCGGGTCAGCGGCCAACCCGGTGGGGAGCTGGGCCAGGAGCAGTTGCAGCGTCTTGCGCTGCAGCTCGAGGCCGACGACCGGCCGGCACTGATTGCTCTGCATCATCCTCCGCTGGATATCGGTTCGGTATGGATGGATGCGATCGGATTGAAGGACCGGGACGCCCTGTGGCAGACGCTTTCCCCCTATCCTCAGGTCAGGGCGTTGATCTGTGGTCATATCCATCAGGCGTTCGCGGCTTGGCAGGACGTCGTGGCCGTCTATGGTTGCCCGTCGACATCGGATCAGTTCCTGCCGAAGAGCCACGAATTCACGATCGATGAGGCGGCGCGTCCCGGTCTGCGTGTGCTCGAGCTCCGTGGCGAGACGCTGTCGACCTGGGTCGAGCGGGTCGAGCTCTGAGTGTTTATAACTAAAAACGCTTTTTGGATCATTTTTGATTCTTTGACGTTATTACCAATGTCTCGCTAGGGTTTGCCTCCCAGGAAGCCCATATTCTTATTCCGTCCTGCCATCTTCGTGTTGATGGCGACCGTGAGACATCGACCATGACAGCTCCTATCGTCAGCGCTCAGCGCCAAACCCATCTCAAGCAGCTCGAAGCCGAGTCCATCCATATCATCCGCGAGGTC
>NZ_PZJW01000002.1 GCF_003206615.1 Salinicola acroporae
TCACGCAGCACAGCAGTTTGTGATGCTCGATGACGTTCTCCTCGGCCTTGGCGAACTCGAGGAACTTGTCGCGCAGGATCGCGATATCGGCGCTCAGGTGCAGCGTCAGCACGAGGCTGCGATACTCCTTGGTACTCTTGGATGAGAGGTTCTCGAAGGCCTTCGAGGCGAAATAGGTGACCGGCACGATCAGGCGTCGCTCGTTCCATAACCGCAGCCGGATATGGGTGTAGAAGATCCCCTCGACATAGGCCCACTGCCCCTCGAACATCACCAGGTCGCCGACCCGTATCGGCTTGGCCAGCGACAGCTGAAACGATGACAGGATGTTGCCGAGAACGGCCTGCCCCGCCACGCCCACCAGCACCGCCAGCACGCTTGCCGAGGCCAAAATCGACAGCCCCAGGGTTTCGAAGAGCTGGACCTGCCCAAGGACATAGATCGAAACCGCCGTCACCAGAATGAGAATGATGATGCGTCGAACCGCATAGAGTGTGGTGAGCAGCTTGCGGTCGTCCTTGGGCTTGGAGTCATCGATCTGCCCCGCGAGGCGACGCGTCATCTTCAGCATCATGGTATCGACGAGCCGCAGCCCGACGGCCCCGATTCCCCAGGCCAGGATGGCGATCAGCACCACTCGCAGGGTGGTCGTCGCGATCGCCGAGAAGGAGACGACATAGTCGAGCAGCGCCTGGGTCAGCAACGACATCACGATAAGCGCCACCGGGCCGCGAATCTGCTTGGCAAAGATGCTCGGCGAGCCGGAAGGCAACCAGCGCGTCATCACCTCGACCAACCGATAGACCCCCTTGCCGATCAGCGCGACCACCAGCAGCACCAGCGGGATCGCGATCCACTCCCAGATCCTGAGCGGCCCGAAGGAGTTCTTGAGACTCTCGGGAATGTGGCGCTCGAACGCCGCCGGGCCGTACTCGTCATAGAGCACGGGAATCGCCGCCACGCTCTCCGGCATGATCAGCCAGACCGGCTCCTCGCTATCCAGTTGATAGCGACCCAGCCGGATATCGTAGGTGTCGCCATCGGCCGCGAGCCTGGCCAACTCGATATCGCGACGTGGCTCGCCGGCATGGGGGCTCTCGCCGGTAGGATCCTCGATGGCGGCATCCTGGCGTCCGGAGAGGTGCGAAATACGGATCGACTTGCCACGCTGGAAGATGGCGGCGAGCTGTCGGGCCAGCTCGGCGCCCCGCTCGCGCTGCGCCGGCGGGGAAAGATCGGCGAGGTTGAGGATGTGGGCCGCCGCCTCGAAATCGCCCTGGTCGGTCAGATCGCGGAAGGTACGCATCGACTCCCGCGGCGTTCTGAGCTTGACGGAACCCGGCGCCTTCCCCAGACCGGTATTCAGCGAATCGATGGCGTACCAGTCCTGCACGCCGTCTGCATCCTGGGTCTGTGCCAGGCACAGGCTGGATACCAGCCATATCGATGCCGCCACCAACCACCGCTGCCATGAGCCGATTTTCTTCATCCGTGCGTCACCGCTCTAGTGAGTCATCCGTGTAGTTCATCCGGCGGATCATCCCGACTTCTCCGGAGCGCGTCCATCACATGGGTCAACACCACCGAAGGCGCCTCCGTGCAGGTCAGTCTCGTCCCTGGCGCCGACACCGCTCCGAGCAATAGACGACATTCTCCCAGTCCCGTGCCCACTTCTTGCGCCAGGTGAACGGCCGCTGGCAGACAGGACAGAGCCTGGTGGGGAGGTTGGTTTTTTGATGCGCCATGATCGTTCGCCGAATTTCCTCGTCTGACGCCGCCGTTTTCGAACGAAAAGCATCAATGACTACGCACGGTACTGGCCGTGCAATCTACAGCTGCAGTTCTATCGCTGCCTTGTCGATCACCGACCACACCTCCTGGATCTTCCCCTCGGCGAATCGATAGAAGACGTTCTCGTGAAACACGACCCGCCGACCGTCGACGGGCAGTCCCATGAATTCGGCTTTGGGATGACAGTCGAAACACAGCCTGCTGGCAACGGTCGTGGCGTCGGATACCAGCCGTTCGACGGAGAAGCGCAGGTCGGGTATGTCGCGGTAGTCGCCGGCGAGCATCTCGCGATACCCCCCTAGGCCAAGCGCCGAACCGTTGTGGATGACGGTATCACTGACGAACTCATCGAGGCCGTCCAGATCTCGCGCGTTCAAACACGCGATATAAGCTTCATAGCGCGGCTTCAAGTCCATTCACGCCTCCCCGTTTGATCGACATGACAAGGACTCTCGCAACCCACCCCGAATCAGCGATGCGAAAGTCTCTGCGGCTTCGGGCTCACCGCAATTGCCGCGCACCATCGCGCCTGACAAGGCTTCACCGGCACCGATCAAGCCGATGCAGCGCCGCTCCAGCTCGGCCTGCTGTAGATCGATATGCGGTTTCAGCACGGCGGCGAACAGCTGGACGTAACCATCGAGCAGCTCCTGATATACCGCCTCCTTCTCCTCGCTCCCCGCCAGCGCAGCGCCGATCGCATGCCATTCGCCAGTGGTATCGGCGTAGCAATGAATGTAGGCCGAGGCGAGAGCGGCGATGGTCTCTTCGATGCTGCGCTCGCCGGTTGTCAGTGCGGCCTGGAGCGCCGCTGCCTGTGTCTGGTCGATCGACTTGTAGAGTTCGATGAGTAACTTCGAACGCGTACCGAAATGGTCGTAGGCGACCGGTTTCGAGATCCCGGCTCGAGCCGCCAGGTGTCCCAGCGTCAATCGGTCGGCGCCCTCGTCACGAACGATCGTCAACGCCACATCCAGCAGTTGCCGCCGCCGCTGGGAACGGGAAAGCCGGCGCGATACAGGCTTTTCCGTCTGCTCCTGGGGATTGCCCTTTTTTTCCTCGCCTGCCAATCGATCACTCCTCATTGATAACCTACCAAAAGTAGCTTATCGTTTCTCACAACCTACTTTTGGTAGGTTTATCACGATCCCAGGAGACGTCGCAATGACACCCGATCCCATTCTGCTCGTTGGCGGTGCCGGCATCGTCGGTCGCCAGACGGCGAAATACTTGCGCCACTCATACCCCGATGTACCGCTACTGATCGGCGGCCGCGATCTCGACAAGGCGCAGCGTATGGCCCGGGAGATCGGCCATGCGGAAGCGGTGACGGTCGATCTCGCCGCAGCCGATCTGGGCCTTGGCAAGCGGCCGATCAGCGCGGTCGCGATCTATTTCACCGATACAAGTAGCGCCGCGCTCGCCTTTGCCCAGGCCCGCAAGGTCCCCTATCTCAGCATCTCACCCGCCCTGTATGAGACCGGCCCGGAAATCGCGGCTTACATGCACGCGCCGGATGCCGCGCCAGTGGTGCTGGGCACGGAATGGCTAGTGGGCGCCACGACGATCCCCACGCTCGAGTTCGCCAAGGCGTTCAGCCGCGTCGATTCGATTCGGCTTGGCGCGCTGCTGGACATCCAAGACGAAGGCGGACCGGCCGCATTCGACGATCTCGAGCGCCAGACGCAGGCCATTCCCGCCGTTCAGGTCCGTCGCAAGGGCGCCTGGATCTGGCGAACCGGGGATGACCTCAAGACCACCTTCCTCGCCGCCGATGGCATCGAGATGGAAGCCTCCGCGCTCTCGCCCCACGATGTCGTCGCCCTGGCCACCGCGACCGGCGCTCCGAACGTCGAATTCAACCTCGCGATCGGCGTCAGTTCCAGCCGCCGACGCGGCGAGCCGATGTCCACCGAGATTCTGGTCGAACTCGCCGGCCGTGATCATGACGGCCAGTCGCTATGCACGCGCCATGCCGTGATCCACCCCGAGGGCCAGATGCCGCTGACCGGGTTGGGGGTGGCACTGGTGCTCGAGAGGCTGCTGGGACTCGATGGCGGGCCTGCCACGCCACCCGGACTCTATTTCCCGTATCAGCTCCTGGATTCACACCGCTATTTCGATCGGTTCCAGCAGGCTGGCGGAGAGATTTCGACACTAGCCCCGACTGAAATCGTCGAATAGCGCTCCCGCGCGCTGGATAGCCGACAGACTCATCCTGAAGCCCCGGCCTGGCCGCCATCGCCGTTCCCACCGATGCTCTCGGCGGAAACGGAAGCGTGATCGGCGTGTTGAGGGCTCGACGAGTCGACTACACTTTACCCACTGGACGGGATGTCTTCCCCGGCAAAGGCCCTTGTCGCCCCGGTGACGTGTCTTCGCTTGACCAGCAAAAGGAGCTTGCCATGATTGCCACCGACGAACGACCGGTCCGCACAGGACCGAATCCACTCCACGGGATGCTGCTTGCCGGCGGCTTCCCGCTCTTCCTGGGCGCCGCGCTGAGCGACTACGCCTACTTCACGAGTTTCCACATTCAGTGGGCCACCTTCTCGTCCTGGCTGATCGCCGGTGGGCTGGTGTTTTGCGGCTTTGCGCTGATCTGCGCGCTGATCGGGATCTTTCGCCCCGCCGGCAGCCGCGGCCTTTCCGTACTCTACTTCGTACTGCTGCTGGTGACCTGGGTCCTCGGCTTCGTCAATGCGCTGGTTCACGCCCGGGATGCCTGGGCGATGATGCCAACGGGCCTGACCCTGTCGGTGGTCGTCGCGGTGCTCGCGTTCGCCGCCGTCTGGATCGGATTCACCAGCCGCAAGAGCGGAGGTTACTCATGAAACACGCCAACAGATCAACCCGCATGCGTTATGCCGCCCCCTTGTCGATCCTGCTGCTGGCCGGAAGTGCCCACGCCGCTGACGACGATCAGCAGTATGGCGCCGACCCGGAACTGCCCGATCCCCAGCGCGGCCTGCTGCCCAACATGGGCGTCCCCGAGCAGGCGCCCTGGGATGACAAGCGACCCACGGTGCCGGATGGCTACAGCATCCAGCCCATCGCGACCGATCTCCGGATTCCGCGTCAGACACTGGTGCTGCCGAATGGCGATATCCTGGTTGCCGAAGGCAGCGGCGGCCACGCCCCGAAACTCAAGCCGAAGGACTTCATCGCCGGTGTGATCAAGGCCAAGGGCAAGACCTCGGTCAAGGGTGGCAACCGCTTGACGCTGCTACGTGATAGCGATGGTGACGGCACCTACGAAGAACAGACGGTATTCGCCGAGAATCTCGACGCGCCCTACGGTCTCGCCCTGATCGGCAACGATCTCTACGTGGCCAACCAGGGAGCGCTGGTCCGATTCGATTATCAGCAAGGCCAAACCCAAGCCAGCGGCGAGCCCGAGCTCGTGACACCGCTGCCCGCCGAGATCAATCACCATTGGACCAAAGCGCTGACGGCAAGCGCCGATGGGCAGACGCTATACGTTGGTATCGGCTCGAACAGCAACATTACCGAGCGAGGCATGGAAGCGGAGGTCGACCGTGCGGAAATCTGGGCGATCGACCCGGAGACCGGCGCGCATCGCGCCTACGCCACCGGCGTGCGCAACCCCACCGCGCTGACCATCCAGCCCGGGACGGACCAACTCTGGGCCGTCGCCAACGAGCGTGACGAGCTCGGCCCGCATCTGGTGCCGGACTACCTCACCTCCATCCAGGATGGCGGCTTCTACGGCTGGCCATACAGCTACTGGGGCCAGCACGTCGACCCGCGAGTCAAGCCGGAAAACCCGGAGTTGGTCGAGTCGGCGATCGCCCCCGACTACAGTCTCGGCTCACATCGCGCGCCCCTGGGCGTCGCCTTCTCCAATGAGGCCGTCGGGGGCGAGTTCACCGATGGCGCCTTCGTCGGCGAGCACGGCAGTTGGAACCGTGCCGACCCCGTCGGTTACAAGGTCGTCTTCGTCCCGTTCCAGAACGGCGAGCCTGCCGGCGACCCGATCGATTTCGTCTCCGGCTTTCTCACCGATGACGGCAGGACGCGGGGGCGCCCGGTGGGAGTGACCGTTGCGCCGGATGGCTCGGTGATCATCGCCGACGACCTGACCAACGCGGTGTGGCGCGTCACGCGGGATGGCGCCAACCGCCCCGCCAATGACGACGAAAGCGCTGCCATGTCCGAGGACGAATCCGCGATGACTGGCGGGGAAGCCGACACCGCCAGCGACGATCCGGCGGCCGAGGGCGAGACCGACAGCTCGACCTGATCACGACGGCAAGATCCACGATGCCCCGCCGGTGCACTCCAGCGGGGCATTGTCGTCACGACCGACGGTAACTTCCCGCGTTCAGAATCTTGCGGTTTCCGGAGACGCCACCGCGGGACCCTGCTCGCGCGCCAACGACTTCACGGCCGATTCCAGATGGCTGGCATTGATATCGGCAGGCGAGTGGGCCCCAATCAGCGTCATGGTCACGCGCAGGTCAGCCGCGATCAGTTCCAGCAGATGCGAGACGCCGCGCTCACCACCCGCCGCCAGCGCATACGCATAGGCGCGGCCGAGCAGCACCCCCTTGGCCCCCAGCGCCAGCATCCTGACCACATCCAGCCCTGATCGAACTCCGGAGTCCGCCAGCACCGTCAGCTCGTCACCGACGGCGTCGACGATATGCGGCAATGCCCGCGCGGTGGGGATGGCGCCATCCAGCTGCCGCCCGCCATGATTGGAGACGATGATGCCATCGGCGCCCATGCGCACCGCATCACGAGCATCCTCCTTGTCCAGCAGCCCCTTGATGATCAGGTTGCCCTTCCAGCTATCGCGGATCCACTCCAGTTCGCTCCAGCTGATGGAGGGATCGAAGTTCTTGGCCAGAAATCCCATGTAGTCGTCCATGGTCATCTCGCGGCCGGTGTACGCCTCGATATTGCCGAACGACAAGGGCTTGCCCTTGAGCGCGACGTCGAACGCCCAACGGGGGTGAGTCAGCGCCTGGACGGCCTGGCGCAGTTTGGCATGGGGGCCGGACATGCCGGAGTGGCGGTCGCGGTAGCGTGAGCCCGGCAGCGGCATGTCGACGGTGAAGACCAGCGTCTTCATGCCCGCCGCCCAGGCGCGCTCCAGCGCGTTCTGCATGAAGCCGCGATCCTTCAGCACATAGAGCTGGGACCACAACTCTCCGCCAGCGCCCTTCGCCACCTCCTCGATGGAACAGACCGACACCGTCGACAGCGTATAGGGAATACCAGCTTTTTCCGCCGCCCTGGCGGCCTGAACCTCGCCGCGACGCGCGTACATGCCGGTCGCCCCGACCGGTGCCAGCGCCACCGGCAGCTTCCAGCGATTGCCGAGCACCTCGGTCTCGAGCGCTGGGGTGCCACCGCCCTGCAGCACCCGTTGGCGCAGCGGAATGGCCTGCAGGGCCTCGACGTTGCTCCGCATCGTGCTCTCGGTCACCGCGCCACCATCGAGGTAGTCGAACAGAAAGCGAGGAACACGCCGCCTGGCAGCTCGGCGGTAATCGGAAGGGCCTGAGATGATCATGGATTCGCCTTAACGCTCGGTTCGGGAGCAGTGAAAAAGTCGCTCGGCTCGGGAGCGATGAAAAATAAGCTCGCCACGCACGGCGAGGGAAACCAGAAGCTGCGATGAGCCGCTAGCGTACCAAGTCTCCTCGCAGAAGAGCGGCTCTCGAAATTAGGACTTTAGTCGGAGCTTCTGCCCCTGGCGCTGCTGCCGTGTCATCCCGCCGGGCCGAAGGTCTCGAAGTCGATCCGATCCGCCTCGACACCGCGCGCCTCCAGCCCGGCGCTGATCTCGGCGAGAAACCGGGCCGGGCCGCAGAGCAGATAGCTCGCGTCCGCCCCAGCGCCGAGTTCGAGCAGGTCGTCGGGCGTGACTCGCCCCTGGATGTCGTAATCGACACCTGCCGTGTCATTCGGGCGCGGTGCACTATAGAAGATACGTCGTTTCACATTGTCGGCCTTGGCCACCAATGCCCCGACCTCGGCCCGGAAGGCGTGCGTCCCGCCGTTGCGCGTGGCGTGCACGAACCAGACCGGTGGTCTCTCGTTTTCCGCTTTCGCCACCACCGAGTGCAGCATCGACAACATCGGCGTGATCCCCACCCCGGCGCTGACCAGTACCAGCGGCCCTAGCCGGTCGGGCAAGATGAACTCACCCGACGGCGGACGTGCCGCGATGGAGTCACCGATAGCGATCCCGTCGTGCAGAAAACGCGACGCCGTGCCCCGCGCCTCGCGCTTGACGCTGATGCGATAGGTCGCGTCGGATGGCGATCCCGAGAGCGAGTAACTGCGACCGACCCGCCCCGGCTGATGTGGCACCTCCAGCTCGACCGCCAGGTGCTGGCCGGCCTGGAATGGCGGCAGCGCTCCCCCCTCCGGCTCGGCCAGGTAGAAAGAGGTGATCTGGTCGCTTTCTGCCACCTTGTCGACGACCGTCAACCGCAGCGGGGCTTCGTCCTCCCGCCGCCATCGCAGTGTCAGCGCGGCCGGCCGGTCGACGACCTGCTCGACGCACACTTCGATCCAGCGCTTGGCGTTCGGATCTCGGCTCTGCTGCGGCGACCAGTCGATGCGGGCCCGGCCGGTGATCTGCAGCAGGCCGCCGGTTTCGAAATCGACGAACAGCAGTCCCACCCGGGGATCCTGGATCAGGTTGCCAAGGGTGTTGAAGAAGTTGTTGCCGGCGTAGTCCGGGATCCACAGCGTTCCGTTCTCGGTCACCTGCACGAAGCCGGGCTCGCCGCCGCGATGAGAGGCGTCGTAACCCCGGCTCGCGCTGGGCTCCCTGTCTGAATCGTGGACGGAGCCGGCGACGGAGCCGATGAAGAAGGTATCCGCCGCGGAGATTCGCGCACGCTGCCCGCTATCGAGTCGTTCGGAGACGGTGGCGTCCGGCGCGGCCACGGATTCGACGCGCCGCCACTCGCGCTCGCGGATGTACTGCGGGCAGTTGCCGAAGCTCTGTTGCACCTCGACGACCAGACGCTCCTGCGCCGACCGGACCACCCCGTTGAGCCGGTTGCGGCGACGCGTTGCCAGCTCGATTCCGAGCAGGCCCACGTCGACCCCGGCCATGACTGCCGAGGCCAGCGGGTCCTGGGCATCGGGCGCCGCTGCCATCGCCAGCGTCCGCGCATCGGGCGTCTCGATGAAGCCGCCCTCGCCCTCCAGCAGCGTGACCCAAGGACGACCCTGAGCATCGCCGGTGGCCATGACGATGAACGGCAACTGGGCGAAGAACTCGCGATGCTGCTCGGGCATGAAGTCACGGATGAAGCTGCCGGCCGAACGGGCAATGCCTTCCACCCCGGCGCGCCGCTGCGCCTCAAGCTCACCGGCGTGGAATGGCGTCTCCAGGGACGGCGGTTCGCGATTCATGACTCGCCTCCGTTCGAACTTACCCGATTCAAGCCAGCACCGGCGAGCGTGCCATGCCGATGAAGCGTGGCAGCGCCTCGATACGCACCAGCCAGGCCCGGACGTGCGGATAGGGATCGAGGCTCACCCCGCCTTCCGGGGCGTGGGCGATATAGCTGTAGCCGGCGATATCGGCCAGCGTCGGCCGATCGGCCGCTAGCCAGTCGCGATCCTCGAGGTGGGCATCCATCATCGTCAGCAGACCATACGCCTTGGTCTTGGCGGCCTCATGATCGAGCGGTGCGCCGAACACGGTGACGAGTCGCGCGGCGCAGGGACCGGCGGCTATCTCGCCTGCCGCAATCGAGAGCCAGCGCTGTACCTGAGCCTTCTCGAGCGGCTTGTTGCCGATCCAGAGGGCAGGATCACCGTAACGCTCGACCAGGTAGGTGATGATGGCGTTGGAATCCGAAAGCGTGATGCCGTTGTCCTCGATCGCCGGCACCTGCCCCAGCGGGCTGAGCTTCAGATAGGCGGGCTCTCGGTGGGCGCCGTTGGCCATGTCGAGGTCGACGGTTTCGTAAGGCACCTCCAGCAGGGCCAGCATCAGCTCGACACGGTGGCAGTGGCCCGACTTGGGATTGCGATAGAGCTTTACGGGGACATCGGAAAGGGCATTGGCGTTCGACATGACAGGCTCCTTCATCGCGATGATGATCGGGTGATCGGAAACGTCACTCTAGAACCTCATGAATCACGAAAGAATAGGGTCGTTATGAAAGAAACTGTTTTATATTCTAAAACTATCACGTCTCTGTAGCCGAGCTGGACATCATGGACCGCCTTCAGGCCCTCAACGTTTTCGTCGCTGTTGCCGAAGCCGAAAGCTTTGCCAGGGGAGCCCGCGCCACCGGGCTAAGCGCCCCCTCCGCCACGCGAGCCATCAACACCCTCGAGGCCGCTCTCGGTGCTCGGCTCTTCACCCGCTCGACACGGCAGGTCAGGTTGACCGAGGCAGGCCGGACCTACCTCGGGGAAGTGCGCGACATCCTCGCGCATCTTCAAGCCGCCGACGACATGGCCTCGGGCGCGGCCAACACACCGGTCGGACAGCTGCGAATCACCTGTCCGCAGGAGTTCGGACGAATCCACGTTGCGCCGCTGCTGACCGAGTTTCTCGATGAATATCCGCGGGTTCGCGCTGACGTGCTGATGGTCGACCGCATCGTCAACCTGGTCGAGGAGGGCCTGGATATCGCCGTGCGTATCGGCCACCTGCCCTCATCCGAACTCTCCGCGGTCCGGATCGGCCAGGTTCGCCGTGTCATCTGCGGCTCGCCGGACTATTTCGCCACGCGAGGCCGTCCGCAGACACCGAGCGATCTCGCTTCCCATCGGGTGATATCGAGCGGTGCCAGCCTGCCCCTTGACGAATGGCGGTTCGGGCGGGACAGCACCCATGGCGTCAGGGTGAATCCTCGACTCACGGTCAGCAGCCTCGCCGCGGCCATCGATATCGCCAGGCAAGGCTGGGGGCTGTGTCGAATGCTGTCGTATCAGGTCGGGCCCGATCTCGAGTCAGGTACGCTCCAGACCGTGCTGGAAGCGCACGAGCCCGCCCCGCTGCCGATTCATCTCGTGCATGTGGAG
This sequence comes from Salinicola acroporae, assembly GCF_003206615.1. Lineage (GTDB taxonomy): Bacteria > Pseudomonadota > Gammaproteobacteria > Pseudomonadales > Halomonadaceae > Salinicola > Salinicola acroporae. The sequence continues at coordinate 10,825 of NZ_PZJW01000002.1, forward strand.
GGGCGCCGCGCGGCAGCGAAGGTTCGAGCCTTCATCGATTTCGCCGCGCCGCGCCTGCGTCGGATCGAGGTGTTGCGTTGAAACCGGTGGGGTGAAACCAATGGGTCGAAACCAAGGAGGAGCCGGCCAGAACGACAATCCACCTTCGCGAGCCTGGACGAGGCGCCGGACGATGCCGGCATTCAGGGCTACCGCGATCCTCGTCGTCCCCATCGATCTTCCCCATTGGTTTCGAGGCTCAGGTTGTCTATGCCCTGACCCATAGCGCGATCAGCAGCGATGCGAGCAGCATGACGACGGCCCCCACCACGAACACCCCGATGATGCCACTGACGCTGAACATGGCCCCACCCGCGGCCGCCCCCACTGCGATGGAAGACTGCACCGACGCGACCACCATGCCACCGGCACTCTCTGTCTGGTCCGGCACGGCCTGCGCTACCCAGTTGGACCATGCAACCGGCACGCCACCGAATGCCATGCCCCAGAAAGCGACCAGTAGCGCCTGGCTCACGATCGATGAAGGCAGCAGCACCAGCGCCAGCGCGGAGATACCGACCAGGAGTGGCATCAGTATCAAAGCCCCTCTCAAACTCCGTTCCATCAACCAGCCGGTCAGCAGCGTTCCCATAAAGTTAGCCACGCCGAATCCCAGCAGCATGAGTGCGAGGGCATCCGATCCGACACCTGTCGTGCTCTCCAGAAAGGGACGAATGTAGGTGAACAAGGCAAAATGGCCGGTGTGAGCCAGTATGCAACCCAACATGCCCACGCCAATTCCCTGCCGAGCCAGCACCTCCAGTATGGTTGTTAACCGAGCGGTTCCCGTGGGTGTCATTCGAGGGAGCGTGAACCACTGAAAGACGAGCGTTGTCATCCCGACCGCAGCGGCCGCCAGAAAGGCGCTGTGCCAGCCATAAAGCCCGCCCATGTAGCTGCCGAGCGGCACGGCCACGACCGTGCCCACAGCGATGCCGCTGAAGATGATCGACAAGGCGCGTGGCAGCAGCGCCGCCGGCACCAACCGCATGGCCACCGCTGCCGCCATGCTCCAGAAGCCGCCCAGGGCGACGCCCAGGAAAACCCGCATGATCAATAGAACGGCCAGGCTGGACGACAGGGCGACCAACAGATTCGAAACGATCATCATCGCGGTGAAACCCAGCAGCACCGTACGTCGGTCGATGCCACGGGTGAGCCGTGGAACCAGCAAACCGGCAAAGAGCGCCACCGCCGCCGTTACCGTGACGGCCTGCCCCGCCATCGATTCCGACACCTCGAGCGCAGCAGCCATCGGCGTCAACAAACTGGCTGGCAGGTACTCCGCGGTCAGCAACCCGAACACCCCCATCGCCAGCGACAACACGGCCATCCAGGCTGGCGAGGTAGGCTCCGTCTCGACCGCTTGATCCAGGTTGGCATCAGATACCACACCACAGGCACTGCTGTTCATCAGAGAATATCCCTTGGCATTCATGATGAGCGGCAGTCTATGATCGGCGTGCAGGATGATCCATGACACTAAACCCTGATTTTTTGATTGAAACCCCGAATGCGGTTACCCCTATGGCAACGCCAGATCCCTTCGCCCTCTCCTCCGATCTCATCAGCGAAATGCTCACCGGCATGCGCTTGCGAGGCGTCAGGTACCGTCGTATTCAGACAGGACCGTCATTTGGTTTCAGCTTTGAAGACAGGCCTGGCCACGCCCATTTTTACTTCCTCGCGGTAGGCGACGCCCTGTTGCGCATGAAAGATGGCACGCTGCATGAGCTGTCGGCGGGCAATGCCGTGCTGATGCCGCACGGCACCGCACATCAGCTGTTATCCGGCCTTGATCTCGCGGTTCAGGATATTTCCAGCTTCGAGGTGGCCTCGCTCGGCGACGCGGTTTGCGCCATCGATATCTGTCCCAGTCAGCAGGACATACCCGGCGCGATTCTCTTTCATGGTTGCATGGCGTTCGATCTCGGTGGCATGCAGGGCCTGAGCCGGCTGATGCCCGACGTGATGATGGTCGATGCCGCGGGGCAGCGATATCCCGACCTCGTGCCGATTCTCACCGCCATGAAACGCGAGATCTGCTCTGGACGGGTTGGGTTCGCCGGTGTCCTAGCCCGGCTCGCCGATGTGGTGGCCACGATGATCGTCCGTGGTTGGGTTGAGTGCGGCTGCGACAATGCCGCGGGGATGGTCGCCGCACTGCGCGATCCCAGATTGGCCATGGGCATTCTTGCCCTGCACAGGGAACCCACTCACAACTGGAGCGTGGGAGAGCTGGCGGCCAAGTGCCATATTTCGCGTTCGGTCTTCGCCGAGCGCTTTCAAGCCACCATCGGCACGCCACCGCTGCGTTATGCCACCGAGTTGCGAATGCAGCTAGCCAGCCAGTGGCTGACTCAGGACGGCCTTCATATCGAAGAGGTGGCGCTGCGGCTCGGTTATACCTCGCAGGCAGCCTTTAGCCGCGCCTATAAGCGCGTCACCGGACAACCCCCGGGGGCCAGCCGCCGAAAGCGTCGTCTGGCGTCGTGATCCGTTCATGGTCAAGCAGGCGCCGGGGCAGGCGGACTGCTGCCACCGCCGTGTCTGCGCCGGATCGAGGTGTCGCGTTGAAGTGCGTGCGACGATCAAGACGAGTGTCAGCCAGCGCTTCGCCCCTCTCCCAGCATGGAGACACGACATCCGCCGCTTCACTAGCGGTGCAAAGCGGCGGAGCAAGGTGATGACACCCGTACTCAGATGCCGAGACCACCGGCGACGTTGATGGCCTCGCCATTGATGTAGCCGGCGGAAGGCCCGGCCAGGAAACCGACGATGTCCGCCACTTCCTCGAGGGTCGCGATACGACGGATCGGGTGCATGTCCAGAATGGCGTCACGGTCGGGAAGCTCACCGGCCACGTCCGAGGCCATGTCCGTGGGCATGATGCCCGGCTGTACCACATTCACCGTGATGTTGCGCGGGCCGAGGTCGCGAGCGATGCCCTTGGCGTAGCCGGCAAGCGCCCACTTGGTGGCGGCGTAATCGGCGACGCCAGCGAAAGGCACGTAGGAGCCGAGCAGGGAACCGATGAAAATGATGCGACCGCCATCGGTCAGTCTGGGCGCCGCCGCCCGCGTGATCGCGATGGTTCCCATCACGTTGACCTGCCACTGACGATTGTAGTTTTCCCCGTCGAGTTCGGGATCATCCACCAGTTGGCCCTGGATCGCGATGCCGGCGTTGTTCACCAGGATGTCGAGCTTGCCGAATTCGGCGATGACGGCGTCGATCAACGGCCTGGCGACCGAGAGATCGGCCTGATCCGCCTGGATCGCCATCGCGCGGGCCCCTGTCGACTTCAGTTGTTCCACCACCGTATTCGCCTTGTCGGCGGAAGAGGCGTAGCTGATTGCCACATCGGCACCCAGTTCCGCCAGCCGCGCTGCCGTTACCGCGCCGAGTCCCCGCGAGCCGCCGGTGACCAGCGCGACCTTGCCTTCCAATATCCGATCCATCTCTGCTCCTCCTGACCGATGACATGTCGCCTGCGGATCGAGACCTCACCGTTGACGACCCAAATTAAATAACGATCGTTACGGTAACGATGATTACGAAATGGCTCGCGACTGTCCAGTGTTTTATAATGGCCGTTACGAAATAAAGGAGAGTCCCATGGGACGACGTCGAGAGTTCGATGTGGAACAGGCGTTGGAGGCAGCGCTGTGCGTGTTCTGGCGCAAGGGTTACGAAGGCGCGTCCTACAACGATCTGACCCGGGCCACTGGGGTCGAACGGCCAGCACTCTACTCGGCCTTCGGCAACAAGGAAGCCCTGTTCCTTCGCGCCCTGGAGCGCTACGAGGAGCAGCAATTGGGTTTCTTGCCGGAGGCGCTCGCGCAGTCAACCTCCCGAGACGTCGCCGAGCACGTACTGCGCGGTGTCGCCGAACTGAATACCCGTCATCCGGAGCACAGCGGGTGTTTCATCGTGAATGGCGCGCTGGCGGGGTCGGACGAGTCGGAACCCGTGCGCCAGGCGCTGATAACAGCGCGCGCGAAGGGAGAAGCCCAGCTACGCGAGCGCTTCGAACGGGCGCAGCAGGAGGGAGATCTGCCGGCAACCACAAATTGCGCCGCGCTGGCCGCGTTCTTGATGGCGGTGACCCACGGCATGGCGGTGCAGGCCAAGTCCGGGTTCAGTCGAGAAGCCCTCGATGCGGTAGCCGATCAGGCTCTGGCGACCTGGCCGACGAACGCCTGATCGTTAGTGGGGGGAGTTGCCGTTCCCCAGGTTCGATGGCGCGAAAGCGCCAAGGAAGGTGCAAGAGTCTGCCTCCATCGGACTGTCCCGCCATGCCGCACGACCCATGATCGGATCGTGCGCTGCCGCCAGCCCTTCACTCAGCAGGGATGGATCACCGCTGATCGTCATTTCGCCCGTGCCCAGATGACGGTCGATGGCGACTCAAATCGTTGCTGCGCCAGCTTCGAGGCACTGGCGGAGCGGGCCAAAGTGCTCGAGAGCTCGGACTCCGCCGACGAAGCGCTCGTGGCGTGGATGCAAGAAACCACTGAGTTCACTTACCGCCAACGTGGCATCATCGCGTTGATGATGGGAGCCATCGAGGATACGAATTCCGCGCTTCATGACTCATGCGTCATGCTGCGGGCGGCAGGCACGGCCCTTCTCACCCGCGCCCAAGCCGAGGGCAAGGCCAGGGATGACCTGAGTGGCGCGGAGCTGTTCGATCTCATCGCGGCGCTCGCCTGGCTGCGCGAGCAGCCATCGCATGCGGCTCGTGCCGATCATCTCTTCACACTCATTGCCGACGCCATCCTGACGGATTCCTCCGGCGCTCATAGCGGGGGGGGATCAGAACCCGGCACGACGGCGCCCACCGAGACAGCGCCGCCGCCTGCAGGCTCGCGCCGGATGAACAACTCGATTCAGCAAAGGACCCCGGAATGACGATCACCAAACAGGCCGAACTGGAGGGGCTGAAAGCCATCGGCCGCATCGTCGCCAACACGATGCACGCCATGGCGAGGTCGATGGAGCCCGGCATGAAGACGCGAGAGCTGGACGAGATCGGCAAGGCGTTGCTGGAGCGAGAGGGTGCGATATCGGCACCCCAGGCAATTTACGACTTCCCCGGCGCAACCTGCATCAGCGTCAATGAAGAGATCGCCCACGGCGTTCCGGGCGAGCGGGTGATCGCGCGGGGTGACCTGGTCAACATCGATGTTTCGGCGTCGAAAGACGGCTATTTCGCGGATACCGGGGCAACCTTTCGTGTCGCCCAGGTGGAGCCTTCTCTGGAGCGTCTCTGCCGTGACGGCAAACTTGCCATGGACATTGGCATTGCCAAGGTCGGCAGCGAAAAGCCGCTGGCAGGTATTGGCCAGGCGATAGGGCGCTTTGCCTCGGACCGGGGCTACACGCTCATTCGCAATCTCGCCAGCCATGGCGTGGGCAGGTCCCTGCACGAATACCCCGAGGAAATCGCGACCTGGCCGACCCGAAATGACCAGCGGCGTATCAACAAGGGGCTCGTTCTGACCGTCGAGCCGTTCCTCTCCCGGGGTGGGCTCTGGGCCACCGAAGGGAGTGACGGATGGACGCTCTACAGCGAACCCAGCGCTCCCGCCGTGCAGTATGAACATACGGTCGTGGCGACGGATCGCGGCGCAATCATCATTACCCTGCCGGGTTGATCAGCTGCGCGCCAGCGCTATGGGTATGACGAGACGGATGGGCTGCTGCCGATGAAGACCATTGGCGAGCCGGGTCTGATGGCGCCCGCCTGCCATCCTGCCGCCCCCCATGCACGATTGCTCGAAGTCGTTCATGCTGGTCGTATCGACTCTCTCTTCACCCACTGCCGTCCGCGTCGACCAGGAGCACCCATGACCCGACCCTCGGAGCCCACTCGCCAAGCGCTATACGAACAAGCCCAGCAACGCGGCATCGAGGGTCGCTCGTCGATGACCAAGGCGCAACTGGCGGCGGCGCTCGAGCAGAAACCGCCCAAGGAACCCGCACCGGAGGCTGCAACGCGATTCAAGACGTTCAAGCGCCTGGCCGAAGCGGTGGCCGACGGTGAATTCGTCCTGCGACCGCGCGCGCTGACCGGCTACGAGCGGCGACGGCACCTGCGCCAGACACTGCGCGAGGATCACCGGATGCGGATCGCCAATGGCTCCGAGGAAGGAGGCATCAAGTTCGACAAGCTCTCCGACTCGCTGTTCTCGTTCTTTCGCGGCACCGCGCTGCTGTTCTACCGCGACATGGCCGGCGACGACGCCTGGATGCCGACCGTGCTCGCCTTGGGAGACGTCCATCCGGGCAATTTCGGCGTCATGCCCAATATCGACAACGTGCCGATCTTCTCGGTCAACGACTTCGACGAAGCGTATTACGCGCCGTTCACCTGGGACATCAAGCGTGGCGCGGTGGGCTTCATGATCGCCGCGGAGGTCGAAGGAGAGCTCAAGCGCAAGCATCGCCTCAAGATCGTGCGCCGATTCGTGGAGGGTTATATCGCGGAGATGGCGCGGCTGGCGCGGGAAGGCACCGAGCAGGACGAGGAAATGCGCCATGACAACGCACCCAAGCTCATTCGCCAGCTGTTCGAGGATGCCGACGAAGATCGCGCCGAGTGGCTGGCCGACGACTATCTCGACGAGACGCGCAGCGGATTCCGCCCGACCAAAAAGCTGGTGCCGATTTCCTCGCGCCGTGACGAGTTCCAGGCGATCATGGATCGCCTGATCGCCGACAACGACATCGAGATACCGGCCCGCGCTCGAGCGCACGATAGCGACGGCGTACGCGTGAAAGATGTCGCGATCCGGCTCGGCCAGGGCACCGCTTCGCTGGGGCTCAACCGCTACTACGTGCTGATCGAAGGCCCCGGCGGCGAGGGCAAGGACGATCTAATCATCGAACTCAAGCAGGCTCGGCGCTCCGCCCTGTCCGGCCTGGTGCCGCCCTCCCCCTACGAGCTGGATTCCCTCGCCGAGCGCGTCAGCCATGCCCAGGCCGTGCATCTGGTGCGCGGTGATATCTTCTACGGTCACGTCGAGTTCGATGGCCTGAGTTATCTCTCCCGCGAACGCGCCCCGTTCCGTGACGATATCGATCTCGACGATCTCTCCAAGAGCGAATGGAAGGACTACGCTCACATCTGTGGTGGCGTCCTGGCCCGCGTGCATGCTCTCTCCGACGAATCCGGCAGACTCGACTACGACATCGAACCCGCCATCGTCGACGCCATCGGCCCACCGGCACTGTTCACCGAGGACATGGTGGAGTTCGCTGTCGAGGCCGCCGACCGCGTGCGGCGAGACCACGAGATGTTCAGCGAGGATCATGCCCGCGGCGCCTTCGAGCATCTGGACTGGGTGCACCGATGAGACGCCACCCCTGCGCGGCAGCCTGCCGGTGTGATCGGGCGGGCAAGGGTGCTGTCGCCGTTCGCCGTGGTGCCGGCACGATCAACCGATGATGAATGGGTAGTTCAGCGAGTTTGCGGCAAGGGCGTCGCCGGTCTGCTGATCGAGAGCGTGGAACAGGCGGCACGGCGCCTGGGCGAAGACACAATCTATCTGACCACCAAGGACAGCCAGACGCTCTACGCCCGGTACGGCTGGCAGCACGCCGGCATCGTCCAGTATCCGGATTGCGATCTCTATCTCATGCACAAGGCATTGGGCTGAAACCGGGGCGGTCCCCGTTCGTCCGATACCAGGCCGCCCAACGTCGCCACTGCCCCGACCCAGCAGGGACCGATGGTATCGGGAGATCCCTTCGCCCACGCTGCCGCCGTGGGGGAAGGAGGAATCTGAACATGACATCGACAGCCTGACGGATGCCGGAAAAACCGGGAGACGGGGTTTGTGGCTAGCGGCCGGGCCAGATTTCCAGAAAGGTCGATACCGTCTCGTTCAGCTCATGCTCGCTGGCGCCTGAGCTTGCAGCCACGAGCAGGCCATCGGTTGCCGCCTTTAGCAGCATAGCCAAACCGTGAGGATTGCAGGTTTCGGGAAAATCACCCTCCTGGTCAGCTCGTTCGAACCGCTCGAGAAGTTTGCTGCGCCAGAACCGCCCTCTCTCGGCCACATATTCACGGATGCTCTCGTCGCCCGGCGCATAGCTGATCGAGTGCACAACGCCCATGCTTCCTTTGGGGGTGGCGGTATTGGTCTGAAGATCGACCGTCCCTCGCAAGAGGTGCTCGGCCACGCGTCGACTGGTTGGCTGTTCGAGAGCATCGAGCATATATGCCGTCTTTTCGCGCTCATAGAGATCCAGCACCTGCTTGAACAGTTGCTGCTTGTCTCCGAAGGAAGCGTAGAGCGTCGCTCGACTGATGCCCATCTCGGCAATGAGCGTGCCGATGCTCGCACCGGCGTATCCATACTTCCAGAACACCTGCATCGCCGCCGTGAGCGCCGCGCTGTGATCAAACTCCCTGGGCCGGCCCGGCGCTTTAGGGCGTCCACGCTCGGGCGGCGTCGTATTCAAAGGCATGATGCTCCAGCTACCTCCATGGCATTGACAATACGGAACGATCGTTCCATATTAATATTGGAACGATCAGTTCAAAACATTCCGGCGCGCCCTCCCCGGACGCCGGTCCAATCCAAGGAGAGAATTGTGCCATATTCAGAGCAGGAGAAAGCGAACTTGGCAGTCGTCCAGGACGCTCTTGCGGCTGCGACAAGTGACTTCACGAAATTCTTCGAGGCGATTTTCGCCACGGATGTCGAGTGGACGATCGCCGGACACGGGCCCGTCGCCCGCACTTACAACGGCTTGGAGGATCTTTTCACCAACGCTGAGGCGGCGCTTTTCTCCCGCTTCACCGAGCCACTGAGGATCACCGTGCGTGGCGTCTGGGCGGACGGGGACAAGGTGTTCGCCCAGATCGACAGCGCCACTACCGCAAAGGATGGTAAACCCTACGCTAATGGCTACATGTACATCATGTCGATGGAGGACGGAAAGGTGGTATCCGGCATAGAGTGGCTCGACCTCTCGGCCTATTATGAGATCCTGGATCGAGTGGATCCTTGATCGGGTCGTTGCCCCGCGTTTCACGCCCGACCATGGGTGCAGGAGGCCGATCCCTCCTGCACGCCTCGCTTGGTGATCACAGCAACCGCTCTTGCCGGGCCTGGTAGACGGTTCGGACACTCGGGCAGAAGCCCAGTTCGAACCGCTTTCGTGCAGCGCCTTCCCTGCGGCCACCTTACCGCGTCCGCTTCGCTTGTTTCAGGATATCGATGAACGCGCGCAATGACGCCGGCACATGACGGTTGGCCGGATAATAGAGCGCGAGACCCGGCGTCGGCGGGCACCAGTCATCGAGGACGGTCACGAGTTGGCCCGATCCCAGGTACGCCAGGGCGAAGTGCTCGGGAACGTAGGCGATGCCACGCCCGTCCACGGCCGCCTGTACCAGAAGATCGTTGTCATCGAGAGTGAGATTGCCAGGAACGTCCACCGCCAGCTCGGCGCCCCGTCTGGAGAACTCCCAGCGATAGCGCTTTCCACTGGGCAGGCGTTGGCGGATACAGCAATGCACGTGCAGATCGTCGGGCGTGCTCGGCCTCGATCTGTGTTCCAGATAGGACGGCGCCGCCACGGCGATGAAGCGCACGTCACCCCCGAACGGCACCGCGACCATGTCCTGCGGAATCGTCTCCATCAGGCGTACGCCGGCATCGAACCCCTGTTCCACGACATCGACGAGACGTCCTTCCGACACCAGGTCGAGCTCGACGTCGGGATAACGATCCAGGAACGGAGGCACGACGTCTCTCAGGAGGATACGGGCACCGCTCTTGTTGGCATTGATCCGCAGCGTGCCGGTCGGCGTGCCGCGCTCCTCGGAGAGAGTATCGAGCGCCTGATCGAGATCCTGAAGAACCGGGTGGAGCCGATCAAGCATCCGGGCGCCAGCCTGGGTCAGTGACACGCTGCGTGTCGTCCGGTTGAAAAGCCGGACGCCCAGTTTGCCCTCGAGTCCGATGATCGTGTGGCTGAGCGCGGAGCGCGAGACCCCCATGACGTCGGCCGCCCTGCGAAAGCTGAGGTGACTGGCCACTGCCGTGAAGGCGGCCAGGTCATTCAGGCTGGGACGCACCATTCGTGATTATTCCTCACCACCTCATCCCATATTGAAGATCTTATAACACCAATCCCCGTGATTTACATTCGCAGACCTACATTCGCAGACTTGCAGAGGGGTAATCGCATGAAGAAAACGTGGTTTATCACCGGCGCTTCCTCGGGGCTCGGCCTCGAGATGACACGGCAACTGCTGGCCCAAGGAGATACGGTGGTCGCAACGACAAGGCGCCAAGGGGCGCTGACGGAACTCGAGCGGGAGTACCCTGAACGCCTGGATGTGGTCCCGCTCGATCTGCTCGAGCCGGAAAGTACGGCATCGGCCGTCGAAGGCGCGTTTCAGCGACACGGCCGGATAGACGTGGTGGTGAGCAATGCCGGCTACGGCCTGTTCGGTGCAGCGGAAGAGCTTACGGAAGATGAGATCGAGCGCCTGATCGCCACCAATCTCACCGGGTCCATCCAACTGATCCGCGCCGCCCTACCCCACCTTCGCGAACAGGGCGGTGGCAGGATCGTGCAGGTCTCTTCCGAAGGGGGGCAGATCGCCTATCCGGGCTTCAGTCTCTATCACGCCACCAAATGGGGTATCGAAGGCTTCGTCGAATCCGTGGCCCAGGAAATGGCTCCCTTCGGTATCGACTTCATCATCGCCGAGCCGGGGCCGACCGCTACCAATTTCGGCGCCAATCTCGTTTATGCGACCCCCAGGGCTGCCTACGACCAGACGCCTGCCGACGCTGTCCGTCGTGCCATCAGCGACGGAAGCTTCGAGATCAAGGGTGACGCGGCGCGCACCGTGGACGCCATCATTTCCGCGGCCGAGACCGCGACGCCACCCTTGCGGTTGGCGCTGGGCAGCACCGCCTACGCGTCGATCTCGCAGGCACTCGCCGCGCGCCTATCGGCCCTCGAGGCGCAGCGGGAGGTCGCCCATTCCGCCGACCGCCAGGCTCCGTGAAGTCGCAGCAACCCAGACACCAGGAACAGAGGAAAAAACATGTCTATTCGTCCCGTCATGCTGGCGCTCGCCCTCGGCACCTTGTCCTCATTCGCCTTCGCACAGACCAGCGCTGAAAATCAGGTACTGGGCACATGGAAAATGGTGTCGGCGACGATCGACCCTGGCGGCAAGAATATTCCCGCCTATGGAGAAAAACCCAACAGTCTCCTCGTCTTTACGCCCGATATGCACTTCGTGGAGGTACTTACCGACGCCGACACGCCTCGTTTTGCGTCCAATGCTCGCGGTGAGGGGACGGATAAAGAGAACCGTATGGCGATGTCACGCAGTATCGGATTCTTCGGCACCTATACTGTCGACAGCAATGGAGAATTTAGCGGAAACCGTGTCTTGGGTTCGACATTCCCGAACTGGGTCGGCAGCGTGCGGACTCTTGACGATCTGACGCTTACTGTTGATGGTGACCGCATGTCCGAGAGATTTCGGCGGCCCGAGGGGACCCAGATCCAGATCGAATGGCGGCGCGTCGAGTAATGGCAGCGCGCCGAGTAAAGAACGGGGAGCACGAACCCTTCGATGATAACCAGAGGCGAAGTAGGACGACCGGGGGCCGATGAAGTCGAGTCGTTGATGAGAGCGAGCCTCTTGCCACACCCATACAAAGAAAAACCATATCCCGCCAATAGAGTCAAACTCCAACGAGAAGTGCCGCACGATCGCTGACAAACACCAAATTGATAACAAGCGCCATGTCACTATCGTGCTATGCAACCACAATTTCTGGACTAAAAACCTCGACGAACTGGGACAATAGCAACGCGTTGGCATGAACTCATTTTATAGGGAGAGGCCCTGGTTTTCAGGGCTCCCCTGGCGAATAGCGAATACGCTCTACTGCGGTGCGGCCAAATGGCAGCACCCCCGCAAAGCCTTCATGCCCTCGTCTTTACTCTTCATTTCGAGACCTGCCCCGCCAACGAACACGCCCATCTTGATATACTGCTCAACGAAGTAATTCTCGCCGGCGCTCGCGGTAAAGACGAGCGTATTGTCACTGAATTCGGATTCAGTTGACAGGCTGTGCTCGCCCGGTTCTATCAATTCATAAAAATAGACGCCATTGGCCGTCTCACCAAGAAGTTGGCCATCCAGAGAGATAGACTTCTTTAGTGCCTTGCCCATGAAGCTGTCGCGGTAGACGTAGAGGCCAGCTTCACCCTTCGGGGGTGCGGGGAACTGCTTGAGTGCAAGATCTTCATCGCTGGAACCCATGGGCACAGAAGCACATCCTGAAGCCAGCAGCGTCGTGGTGATAAGCGCGCCTAACATCGCTTTTTGATACATCTATGTTCCCTTCTTGAATCTTTTCTTGGTATTTGTCTCGGCAAACCAAGTATCGACCGCAGAAGGGATTTCCTTAACAAAGACGATTCATAGACCGAGTATCGCGTGGTCGTATCACCCCAGCAGCAGATCGCCCTCGATGGGGATGAACTGGCTCGCGGCGTTGATGAGCGAGTGCGCGGTGAGCTTGGGCACGCCGTAGACCTCGACCCGCTTGCCGTGGACCTCGCGGATCTTGCGCGCCAGCAGGTCGAAGTCGCCATCGCCGGAGACCAGCACCACCACGTCCGCCCGGGCTGCATACTCGATGGCATCGAGGGTGATGCCCACGTCCCAGTCGCCCTTGGCGGAACCATCCGCGCGCTGAATGAACGGCTTCAGCTTCACTTCGAAGCCGATGCTGCGCAGGGTGTTCTGAAAGCCGCGCTGCTTGGGATCGCCGCGGTCGGTGGCGTAGCAGCGCGCGGTCAGCACCTCGCGGCCCGCCGTCGCCCGCGCCCAGAAGCGGCGATAGTCGAACTGCTTGGCGTAGGCGTCGCGGGTGGTGTAGTAGACGTTCTGGGTGTCGACGAAGATCGCGACCGTGGTCATGGGGCGGCATTTCCAGAGGTGGCCGAGCGCCGGCGCCTTTTCTTACACCCTCCAGCGAACCAAGACGCGTCGGTGAGCCGTTAATGGCTCACCGACGTCGAACTCGCTGTAGCGGCCGAAGCTAGCGGGCGAGTTCCTGGCGCACGATCGCCGCACCAGCGCTCAAAGCCTTCAGCTTGCCCTGCGCGACCTGGCGAGACAAGGGCGTCATGCCGCAGTTGGTGCAGGGGTAGAGCTTGTCGGCATCGACGAACTGCAGCGCCTTGCGCAGGGTCGCGGCGACCTCTTCCGGTGTCTCGATGGTGTTGGTGGCCACGTCGATAGCCCCGACCATTACCTTCTTGCCCCGGATCAGCTCGATCAGCTCCATCGGCACGTGGGAGTTCTGGCACTCCAGCGAGACGATATCGATGTTCGACGCCTGCAGCTTGGGGAAGATCTCTTCGTACTGGCGCCACTCCGACCCCAGGGTCTTCTTCCAGTCGGTGTTGGCCTTGATGCCGTAGCCGTAGCAGATATGCACGCCGGTCTCGCACTCGACCCCTTCGATGGCTTTCTCCAGCGCGGCGATGCCCCAGTCGTTCACCTCGTCGAAGAAGACGTTGAAGGCGGGCTCATCGAACTGAATGATATCCACGCCGGCGGCTGCCAGGTCGCGGGCTTCCTGGTTGAGAATCTTGGCGAACTCCCAGGCCAGCTTTTCGCGGCTCTTGTAGTGGCCATCATAGAGCGTATCGACCATGGTCATGGGCCCGGGCAGCGCCCACTTGATCGGCTGGTCGGTCTGCTGGCGCAGGAACTTGGCATCCTCGACGAAGACCGGCTTCTCCCGCGCCACGGGGCCGACCACCGAAGGCACGCTGGCGTCGTAGCGGTCGCGGATCTTGACGATCTCGCGCTGCTCGAAATCGACCCCGCTCAAGTGCTCGATAAAGGTGGTGACGAAGTGCTGGCGAGTCTGCTCGCCGTCACTGACGATATCGATTCCGGCCCGCTGCTGGTCGTGCAGGGAGACCCGCAGTGCGTCCCGCTTGCCCTCGGCCAGCTCCTCGTCCTGCAGTTTCCACGGCGACCAGAGCGTCTCGGGCTTGGCCAGCCAGGCGGGCTTGGGCAGGCTACCGGCGGTCGATGTGGGCAACAGAGTCTTCATGCAAAAATGACCTTCATAACGGGTTGAGCAAAGAATATGGTTGTAACGGGCTGATCAAAAAACGTCGCTGAAATGGATCGACCCATTGGCGCGGGTCGATCCATTGGCACGAGTCGGTCAAAAAGAGTAGCTGGCCGACCACTGCTCGAGCACCTGGCGATAGGGCTTGATGAAGTGCCGCTCGGTGAACTTGCCCTGCTCGACGGCGAGTTGGCTGCGCTCTTCACGATCGTAGACGATGCGCGTCAGCGAGTAGTCCTGATGCTCCAGGCTCGGCTGGTAGACCTTGCCCGCGACCGAGTTGGCGTTGTAGATCTCGGGGCGGTAGATCTTCTGGAACGTCTCCATGGTGCTGATGGCGCTGATCAGTTCGAGATCGCTGTAGTCGGCCAGCAGATCGCCTGAGAAGTAGAACGCCAGCGGCGCGACGGCATGCGGCGGCATGAAGTAGCGCACCTGCAGGCCCATCTTGCCGAAGTAGAAATCCGTCAGCGAGGAGTCGTCGTTTTCATACTCCACGCCCAGCACCGGGTGGCGATTGTCGGTCTGGCGATAGACCTTGCTGCTGGAGACGCTGAGGCAGATCACCGGCGCCTTGCCGAAGGAGGCCCGGTAGGCGTCGGAGTCGACGAAGCGCTTGAACAGCTTGCCGTGCAGATCGCCAAAGCCCTCGGGGATGCCGAATTCGGCGCGATCGCGGTTGTGCTCCGACAGCCACACGCTGAAGTCGTAGTCGCGCACGTAGGAGGAGAAGTTGTTCCCCACCATGCCCGGAATGCGCTTGCCGGTGTGCTTGTCGATGATCGTCGTCTTCAACATCTCGATCGCCGGGAAGGTGTCGTCCTCGTCCTCGGCCCCCACGCTCAGCTCACCGGTGATGATGTCGAGCTCGACGGCGTAGCGATCCGCCCTGGGGTTGTCCCAATGCGCCAGGGCATTGAAGCGGTTGTCGATCATCGTCAGGGCATTGCGCAGGTTCTCCTCGCGACGCTCCCCACGCGCCAGGTTGGCGAAGTTGGTGGTGGTGCGCGTGTTCTCGGCCGGACGGTAATGCTCGTCGAACCGAACGCTCTTGATATCGAATGTGAAGTCGTGACTCATCGCGAAAGCACCCTATTGGTCGAGATGTTGGTCGAGCTATTGGTCAAGAGAGCCGCTGGCGCCCTGAGAGGGCCTGCGTCCGTCAATGCCATTACCGTGTCTGGCGTCTCCGCGACAGGCACCTGGGCGGCTGCCGTCGAAGCGATGCGCTATTTATGCCAGAGCGGCTGGATGCATGAAAAGCGATAAGAATTCAGCTCAAGATGAATCACACTCATGAAGAGCGCGGGCTTGCGACGATAAAGCGCCTTGGCGCCTGTCAAGCCAGCGGATATCCGGATCAGCACCCACAAAAAAGGGCGTGCCTTGGCACGCCCCGAGCGGCAGTTCGCTGACGCACTCAACTCGCCATATCGAGCACCACCCGCCCTTCGATCTTCCCGGCGATCATGCGATCGAAGACGGCGTTGATGTTCTCCAGCTTGTCGGCATGCACCGTGGCCTTCACCTTGCCCTCGCCGGCGAAGTCCAGCGCCTCCTGCAGGTCGAGCCGGGTGCCGACGATCGAACCGCGCACCGTGGTGCCGTTGAGCACCATGTCGAAGATCGACAGCGGAAAGTCCCCCGGCGGCAGGCCGTTGAGCGCCACCGTACCACCCCGGCGGACCATGCCCAGCGCCTGCTCGAAGGCCTTGGGCGAGACCGCCGTGACCAGCGCCCCGTGGGCACCGCCGATCGCCTGCTTGAGATAGGCGGCGGGATCATGCTGCTTGGCGTTGACGGTGACCGTGGCGCCGAGGCGCTCGGCCAGCGCCAGCTTGGTGTCGTCGATATCCACCGCGGCGACGTTGAGGCCCATCGCCTTGGCGTACTGCACCGCCATGTGGCCGAGGCCGCCGATGCCCGAGATCGCCACCCACTGCCCCGGGCGGGTATCGGTCATCTTCAACCCCTTGTAGACCGTCACGCCGGCACACAGCACCGGAGCGATCTCCAGGAAATCGACGTTATCGGGAATGCGACCCACGTAATCGGCCTGGGCCAGCGTATAGCCGGCGAAGCCGCCGTTGACCGAGTAGCCGGTATTCTGCTGGGACTCGCACAATGTCTCCCAGCCGCCGAGGCAGTGCTCGCAGTGGCCGCAGGCGGAATAGAGCCAGGGGATGCCGACCCGGTCACCCTCCTTGACGTGCGTGACACCCGCGCCCACCGCCACCACGTGGCCGACACCTTCATGGCCGGGGATGAACGGCGGTTCGGGCTTCACCGGCCAATCACCGTGGGCGGCGTGCAGGTCGGTATGGCAAACGCCGGAAGCGGCGATCTTGACCAGCAGTTCACCGGGGCCCGGGCGCGGCACCGGCGCTTCTTCGATGACCAGAGGTTCGCCGAAGGCACGCACCACGGCGGCTTGCATCGTGGAATCCATGACAGGCTCCTTGGGTTTTCTTGTTGGAGAGGTTTTCTTATTGAAGAACGGGGCCGGCCAGGCAGCCGGCCCCGCGGGGCGCCCGTCTTTGTCAGACGGTTACTAGAAGCTGTCTGAGAAGTCGACGAGCGAAGGCAAGACGAGGCAAAAATCGGCGAAAGAGCGGAGTTTACGGGGTGTAAATGAGCATCTTGACGCCGATTTTTAACGCGGTATTGCCGAGCGCAGTCCTTATCAGACAGGTTCTAGAAGAAGCCCATCGGATTGATGTCGTAGCTCACCAACAGATTCTTGGTCTGCTGGTAATGCTCCAGCGCCATCTTGTGGGTCTCGCGGCCGATGCCGGACTTCTTGTAGCCACCGAAGGCGGCATGCGCCGGATACTGGTGGTAGCAGTTGGTCCATACGCGCCCGGCCTGAATGCCCCGGCCCATGCGGAAGGCGACGTTCATGTCACGGGTCCACACCCCGGCACCGAGACCGAATTCGGTGTCGTTGGCGATCGCCAGCGCCTCGGCTTCGTCCTTGAAGGTGGTCACGCCGACCACCGGGCCGAAGATCTCCTCCTGGAAGACGCGCATCTTGTTGTTGCCCTTGAGCAGGGTCGGCTGGATGTAGTAACCCCGGCCGAAGGCGCCCTCCAGGCTCTCCTTGCCACCGCCGGTGAGGAACTCGGCGCCCTCTTCGCGGGCCACGTCCATGTAGGAGAGGATCTTGTCGTACTGCTCCTGGCTGGCCTGGGCGCCCACCTGGACGTCGGTGTCCAGCGGGTTGCCGCGCTTGATCGCCTTGGTGCGCTCGATCACCTTGGCCATGAAGGCGTCGTACATCGACTCCTGGATCAGCGCGCGTGACGGGCAGGTGCACACCTCACCCTGGTTGAGGAAGGCCAGCACCAGCCCTTCGACCGCCTTGTCGATGAACTCCGGCTCGGCGTTCATGATGTCGGCGAAGTAGACGTTGGGCGACTTGCCACCGAGTTCCACGGTGGAGGGGATGATGTTCTCGGCGGCGCACTTGAGGATGTGCGAGCCGACCGGGGTCGAGCCGGTGAAGGCGATCTTGGCGATCCGCTTGCTGGTGGCCAGCGCCTGGCCGACCTCTTCGCCGTAGCCGTTGACGATATTGACCACGCCGGGCGGCAGCAGGTCGCCGATCAGCTCCATCACCTTGAGGATCGAGGCCGGAGTCTGCTCGGCGGGCTTGAGCACCACGCAGTTACCCGCCGCCAGCGCCGGGGCGAGCTTCCACACCGCCATCAGGATGGGGAAGTTCCAGGGGATGATCTGCCCCACCACACCCAGCGGCTCGTGGAAGTGATAGGCCACGGTGTTGGCGTCGATATCGGCCGCGGTGCCTTCTTGGGCGCGGATGCAGCCGGCGAAGTAGCGGAAGTGATCCACCGCCAGCGGCAGGTCGGCGTTGAGCGTCTCGCGCACCGCCTTGCCGTTGTCCCAGGTCTCGGCGACGGCGAGCATTTCCAGATTCTGCTCGATACGGTCGGCGATCTTGAGCAGCAGGTTGCTGCGCTCGGCGACCGAGGTCTTGCCCCAGTCCGGGGCGGCGGCGTGGGCGGCGTCCAGCGCCTTCTCGACATCCTCCACGGTGGAGCGCGGGATCTCGCAGAACACCTCGCCGGTGACGGGGCTGATATTCTCGAAGTACTGGCCCTTCACCGGCGCGACGAACTCACCGCCGATGTAGTTACCGTAACGCTTGTCGAAGCTGACGAGGGCGCCGTCGCTTCCGGGATTGGCGTAAATCATGGCTGTGCTCCTGACGTTATCGTTATGCGTGACACAGATCGATTCTTGGTCACGACGCCAGGCTGCGACATACTCCTCAAGCAGGAAATCGTCTCCTCCCTTGGGAGGAGACGCCACCCCGGAGCCGACGCCATGTACACCTTGCTGGTTGCCGACGATCACCCGATGTTCCGTGAGGCCATGGTCGGTGCGATCGCCGCCGCCCTCCCCGACAGCCGCGTGCTGGAAGCCGCGAGCCTGGCCCAGGCGATCGCCCAGGCCGAGGCGCAGGAGGAGCTCGATCTGCTGTTGCTCGATCTGGCACTGCCCGACAGCAAGGGCCTGGCAGGCCTGCGCCGGCTGCGCGAGACGCTGCCGTGGCTGCCGGTGGCGATCCTCTCCGCCGAGCAGAGCCGCGATATCGTGCTCGAAGCGCTGGGGCTGGGCGCGGTGGGCTATCTGCCCAAGTCGACCCCGCGCGACGATCTGCTGGCGGCACTGCGCCAGATTCTCGCCGGCCAGGTCTACCTGCCGGCGGATATCCTGCGCCGCCCCACCGCCCGCCACGCCGCCACGGGCGCCTTGGCCTCTTCGGCCGCATCCACGACCTCCACATCGGCATATACGACCTCGCCCACACACACGGCGACCCACGGCGACGCCCTCAGCGATGGCATCTCCCAGCTCACCGCCAAGCAGTTGCAGGTGCTGGCGTGTCTCAGCCGGGGGGAGTCCAACAAGGCCATCGCCCGCGACCTGGCGATCGCCGAGACCACGGTCAAGAGCCATGTCTCGGCGATCCTGCGCAAGCTGGGGGTGAACAGCCGGGTGCAGGCGATTCTCACCGCCCAGACGCTGGATCTCGACGATCCTCGGTATCCGCCGCGCTAAGGGGCGCGGCTAAGAAGCGAGACTGACCAGCGACACCAACAGCATCTTCAGGCGCAGCGGCTTGACCGGCTTCAACAGGTAGGCGTAGCCGCGCTCGCGAATCCGCGCCTTGAGCGCCGCATCATGATTGGCGGTGACCATCAGCACCGGCAGGCCGGGCCGTTCGCGCTGGAGCTGCTCGGGCACCGCCAGGCCGTCGTCGTCCGCTGCATCGAGGTGGTAATCGACCACCAGCAGGTTGGGGCTGGGCAGCTCAACGGCAGCCTCGCGCAGCGCGGCCAGCGATAGCCCACCCGCGATGCGACAGCCCCACCCCGAGAGCAGCGCGCGCATGCCTTCGAGCACCGCCGGGTCGTCATCGACGATCCACACCTTCGCCCCGGCGAGCTGGTCATTGCCCGGCATCACCTCCGCCGGGGTCGCGGGGCGTGGCGCGCGGCAGGCGTAGGGCACGCGGACCGAGAAGGCCGAGCCCTGCCCAGGCCGCGAACGCAGAGTGATCGGGTGGCCCAGCATCGCGGCGATACGATCGACGATCGCCAGCCCCAGCCCCAGGCCGCGCTGCTCACGGTCGAGCCCCGCTGCCGCACGCCGGAATTCGAGGAAGATCGCCTCGCGCTGATCATCGGCGATCCCCGGCCCGGTGTCGCCGACCACGATCTCCAGGCCGTCGTGGCGCCGCCGGCAGCCCAGCAGGACATGCCCGGTGGCGGTGTAGCGGATGGCGTTGGTGAGAAAGTTGCGCACCACCCGCGCCAGCAGCTGCAGGTCGGAGTCGACCACCGCGGTGCTGCGTACGTAGTGCAAGGTCAGCCCCTGGGATTGCGCCACCTGGCGGTACTCCTCGGCCAGGGTATCGAGCAGCTCGTCGGCGCCGAAGGCGGCGATATCCGGCTTGAGCACGCCGGCATCGAGCCGCGAGATATCCACCAGCGTGCCCAGCAGCGCCTCGACATCCTTGAGCGAGCGCCCGATCTGGCCGACCAGCGGCTTGGACGCCGCCGGCACCTCGTGCTCGTCGAGCGCGCTGGTGAACAGCCGCGCGGCGTTCAGCGGCTGCAACAGATCGTGGCTGACCGCGGCCAGAAAGCGGGTCTTCGACAGATTGGCCGCCTCGGCCTCGCGCTTGGCTTCACGCAGGCGCGCTTCGGCGGCCACGCGGGTGGCGATCTCGTCACGCAGCTGATCGTTGACCTGGCCCAGCTCGTCGAGGGTGCGGTGCAGCGCCTCGGTACGCTCGCGCACCTGCTCGGCCAGCAGCACGGCGTGCTCGAAGGCGGCGTAGGGCGCGCCACCGGCGACCCCGCTAGATTCCACGCGCTCGATCAGTGCCGCGCAGGTCCGCCGCAGGCGGGCGTTCTCCTCGGCCAGCGCGCGCTCACGCTCGCTCGCCGGTTCCGCCGTCTCGGCACTCGGGGCGTCCAATAGCCACCCCGGTGAAGGTCTGGTTGATGTGCATCCCATGGTGCTGCTCTCCATAGGTGTTGAAGCCGACCGTACGATGGCGCCGCAACACGTCTTCCGCCGCCGCGACCCTCTCCAGCGCCTCGATCTCCAGGCGACGCAGGAAGCAGTCGCAGCCGATCACCAGTGCCGGCGGCCCCAGGCGCGCTTCCAGCCCGGCGAACACTGTCTCGAGATCGTCGAGAATCGGCGCCGGAGTCATCGCGGTAAGCACGATGCCGTTCTCCACCGCGCAGTAGAAGGTCAGGCTGCCATCGGGGTTGACGCGCTGGATCGAGCGCACGTAGTGCGCCTCGCCGATACGCACCGCCAGCGGATGGCGGGCGAAGTCGGTCTCGTCGAGCGCCTCGACCGGGCGCCCCACCAGCCGCGCATACTCCTCGGCGGCGGGCGCGGCGTTGAGTTCGAACACGGTGCGCCGCTGGCGGTCGGCGGCGGTGACCACCAGCTTCTCGCCACGCGGCCGCAGATGGTGGGTGCTGAACACCTCGAACGGCAGCGGCGTATTGACCATCACCACCACCGCCGCCTGATCATGGAAGCGCCCCTGGTGGAAGACGTGGGTATGCGCCAGGCGATTGTCGTCGCCGGCCGAACCGCCGAAGCTGGGGATGCTGCCCAGCGCCGCATCCAGTGTGGCCAGCACCTGCTCTTCACTGCTCGACAAACCATCGAGCAGGGTCAGCGCGAAGCTGTGCCCGGCGATTGGCGCCAGCGCCTGATGGCGGCACTCATTGAGCAGGGTATCGGTGAGGCGCTGAGCGCGGATCAGATCGAAGTGCGCCAGGTCGTCGATCAGTACGGTCGACACGGCAAAATGCGCGCGGGGGAAACCGATCGCCACGATGCCGCCGCGGGCGTAACCGTTCGGCGTGATCTCCCCGGCGGTGGTGCAGCCGCTGACCGGCACGCCCTCGAAAGCGGCTGTCAGCGCCTCGCCGAGGGCCGCCAACGGATACTCGGCGCTGCAGAAGAACAGCACCGCGCCCAGGTGCGCCCCTGCCAGCGGTTCCGCCAACGCCTGCGCCAGTTCACGCGCGGCGCGCGCCGGGTCCGGCTCATGGCTACAGGCGGTAGGCAGCACCGCGGCGGGCGAAGAGGCGCCCGCCGGGCGGGTCACCGAAGGCGGCGTCGGCGCATCGAGCATGACGGCGAACCTGCACAGGGAGTGATGCTGGCAGTGTAGGCCGCGCAGGCGCGGGCTCACAATGGGGCTACACCACTCCCTCGAAAGCCCTTGTGCAAGGCACCTAAATGGAATGCTCTTCAGCCCACGAACGGCGGAGAGCCTTCTTGCCAAGGAGGCCGCCATCGATTAACGTAACGACGTTACATCGAATATTGGAATTTCACATGACGTCCTGCAACCATGAGCATGCATCGCCCACTTCCCCCACGCTGCCCTCCGCCGACCAACTGACGCGCAGTGCGGCGCTGTTCAAGGCACTGGGCGATCCCGCTCGGCTGGATCTGCTCTACCGCTTGAAGGATGGCGAGCGGTGTGTCGGCGAGCTGGTTGGCGAAGATGCCAAGCTCTCGACGGTTTCCGCCCGGTTGCAGACACTGCTGAACGCTCAACTGGTCAAGCGGCGCCGCGATGCTCGGCACCTCTACTACAGCCTGGCCGACCAGCATGTCGTTCAACTGATGGACAACGCGCTCGCGCATGCCGATGAGGACGCCCAGTCGTCATAGACACGGGAATGCCTCGCTCGGGCCGAAGCGCCACCCACTGCCCTTCTCATACAAGCGTTCTTACGCAGAAACAGGAGTCGACGATGAGCTGCAACACGCACGACAATCACCCCCACGAGCACGGCCCGAACTGCGGTCACACCCAGATCGAGCACAACGGCCATGTGGACTATCTCCACGATGGTCACCTGCATCATCCGCACGGTGATCACGTCAACGAGCACGTGATCGAAGTCTCCGATCAGAACCCGGACGCCTGCACCCCGAACCATCAGTGCGGCGACCACGCGGCCGACCACGTGCACGGCCCGGGCTGCGGCCATGAAGCCGTGCCGCACGGCGACCATGTCGACTATCTGGTCAATGGCCACCTGCACCACCCGCATGGCGACCACTGCGACGACCACGGCCCGGTCAGCGTCGTTCGCTGATCTCGCCCGGCATAGCTCGTAATGCAAAACGGCCAGGCATCGATATGCCTGGCCGTTTTCATTGATACGCCTAACACCTGATCATCAGCGGCGCCCGCTCACCAGTGATCCGTGCGTGGTCCGCTCGGCCCATGCATCGGGGCAAGACTCACCCCGCCAGATGGCGCGCGAAGAAGCCGAGCAATTGGGTGTGATGGGTGTTTTCCGCCTCACTGCGCGGTATATGGTCTTCGCCTTCGTAGTAGTGAACCTCCGGGGACCGGCCGTGGGCCTGCAAGCGAGCTTCGAGCCGACGGGTCATCGCTACCGACCAGACACGATCCGAAGTGCCGTGACTGAGGAGCAGCGGGCCGACATAGCGCTCGATCTCAATAGGCTGGGTCGGCAGCAACGCCTCGGACGACCCGCGCCAGTTCCAGGCGCGGTCGGCGCCATCCCACGCTTGCCAGCCGGGGTCACCCACATCACGAAAGGTGCGCCCATCGAACGCGCCGCAAATACAGTCCGGCGTGCTGTGCTCGGACACGGCATCGGCGATGCCTAGTACGCCGTCTCTCGCAATTAAAAACGTCAGCAGCAGAGTCTGTTCAGGACCTTCTCACTTGTATTTCTTATTCACTTTGATCGGTGATTCTTGATCATCATACTTTCCAACGATGCCTTCCAGTTTGAGGCGCTCAAGCAGCGCACGGTCGAAAGGTGTATTGGGGATGCGAGGTTTATCGTGCCCAACCTCAGTGAGCTTTGGATAGTCTCCACTCAATGCCTGCAAGACTATAAAAAGCTGGTCACTGCTGATCGACCCTATGTGACAACTGAGTAGTTTTACAACATACTGCGATGCAACGCCTTTCTCCGCCATCCGCTGCACAATATTTGATGGAATTTCGTGCTCATTTTGAGCAGCATATCGAGCTAGTTCCTCAAGCCCTTTCGGCCCGGCCACTTCAGCATACTCTACCGACTGTTCGACAACCGTGACTTTGACTGCCGAGCTAATTTCACTGCTGCTGAGAAGAAATTCCAAATCACCCTTCACTAGCTCTGGCGTCATATAACTCAAGAAATCCTTCGATTCGCGGATGAATCCCTTGCGTGTCGGCCAATCAGTCGCTGCCAGATGTTCGTAGGACTTTGCTTCGTCCGCAATGATGTCGTGCTTCAGCAGTAATGCAAAAAGATCACCTTTCTCAACCTTAACATTCTCGACATCGAGGTGTTTATTTAGCTTCAAACTCGCCACCAGCCCCGCACGTAGCGCTGCGGATGGAAGATAAATAGTCGCCGCCAAAATAGCAATTGCCAAGTCAGGCTTTAACTCCTCATCAGCGACACCGGTCTCTGAAATTTTTCCGGCAGCGGATAGTAGCCTCCCTAGTGGAGCATCCACCGACTCAAGAGCCACGAAGTAGCGGCTTACGTTGTTGAAAGTTGCTGGAACTCGCTTGTGTTTGAGCAATGCCGGCCATACCCCTTCAGGCGCCTCAGCGATGTCTGCAAGCTCACAAGCTGGAGACGCGCGTTCAACAACATCATCGAGGCAGGATGATGCTTGCTCGAGCACATCCTCTATTACAGCAATAAAGTTTTCGCTTGCATCGATCGTCGCAGAAGCATTCTCGACGGCATCCAAATACGTTTGTAAATGGCTAAGCACATAAGCGTAAACCGTCTTATTGGCTGCACGAATGACGTCGAGCGCCACCGTTACTTTATTATCAATGACAATAGAGAGATTCTCGTGCGTAATCTTGTACAAGTTGCGCGATACGAATGACGGCCGAACATATCGACCAAGCACCTCCAAACTAGGCAGAATGACACTTGCATCTGCAAAGAGCGCGCCGATAGGTTCTGCCAGGGTCGATGTAGTCGCATCAGACGTAAGTACAGAGAACTCAGCGTAGTGCGCCGCCAGGTATTCAGACACCGCGACATCGGTTCGTCGCTTCGACTCTGGAAGATGCGCAAGGGCAACGTCTAATAATTCTATTCTCGAAGATTCATCTAACTCAGCTTGGCTCACAAGATAGATGAGAACTTGCGTGGAAGCTCCCGTAAATCGCTCCAAGAATCTCCGGCGCTGCTCCCCTGCAGTCAGATACGCCTGCAGAAACCTTTTCTGACTCAGCCCGAGGCCGACCAAGGAGCGAGTCATTATATCGGCCGCATTAACATCAGTCACTAAAAGACGGTCAAGAATGGCAATATTGTATAGCGCTGGTTCCTTTAACCCATTTTTGCCTCGTTCACGAACAACGGCATCCACGTCATCCGGAGCAAGTTCAAAATATTCATCCATCAAGTCTCTTTCAACGTGATGAATGATGAAATTTGTCGCAGCCGGACTCACACGATTGCCATGGAACGTGGACGTATACAGTGTAAAATTACGATTGAGGTATCCGGCACGGACAAGCTGACAAGCCAAACCCAAAGTCAAGAGCGCCTCTGCGATTGACTCCAAAGACTGCTTTTCCTGCTTATACACCACAAGGAACTCCGGTCGCTTTACGAGATCACCGAGATCGGCACTCCGCAGGAATCTGATATTTTCAGTTCGCTCATCAATCTGCTCATTCAGCGCTTTACGATCAGCTTCATCCCATCTCTCGGCGTCCAACGTATCGTCAAGAGCTGCTGCAAGGTTCTTCCGACTGAACGTCAAAGAGACCCGACCGTAGTTAGTAGCAGCGTTCCACTTCAACACAGCCTCATCTTCCTTTGCCTTAGCAAAGTCTGCCCAGAAGCTTGCTCCTTTAAGGTCCTCCGTTGACCGGCTAGCCCGGTCGAAAGAGAACGTTGCGTTATGCGTCGAGTAGCCTACTGCCTCTGCCGTTCGCTGCACGTGTGCAATCAAGCGTTCACCTAAAATTGCACTTCGTGTAGTCTCTCTATCGATCAGTGTAGCTCGCTGACGAAGCACGCGCAGCTCGCTCTCGATTCGTTTGATGTTTTCGGCCACAAGCGCACGACTGACCTTGTAAAGTACATCTAATTTACTCGTGCCGAGCCGGATGGTTTCGAAGTCTGTTAGGTGCGTGCTCTTGTAGAGCATCATCGCGAATAGCTCAGTCTCACTGAGATTGAGCTGCTTCCCGTCACCAGAGAATATTCGATCCCGAAAAACAACAAACTCATTACAAACATTCTTCAAGAGTCGCATATCTGGCACATATTGCGCAGACAAATCTAGCAACTCTGGCTCTACCTTGTGGTCGATCTTGCCAAGCAACTGAACTGCTATATTACGAGCACTCCGATGCGTGACAAAAGGAACCACCGGAATAATCAGATCAAAAAATTTTGTACGATTAGCACGCATACTCTCGGATTGTGCCGGGTCATTGACTTTGAACACACTCGACTCAAACTTTCGCCCCTCTAACCTTAGACCCACATTATCGAAAATACTGTCTTTTATAGCATATATAAAACGAACAGGCTTATTGATCTGCGGCGAGGCATTAAGCAACGTATTCAGTGCACGAAGTGTTTCAAAAATATGAGAATCATCGAACCTGTCAATATCCTCGAAGATCACGACATCCCGGCCTGAAACCTCAAAAAAGTAGACAATTTCATCAAGATATTGATCGAAATACGATACGGAATTGTCATCAAGAGTGACAGTTGCCGAGCCCGCCGAAAGCTGTTTGATATGAAGCCGCCCATGATACAACCAGCGAGCCAGCAGCAAAACTATCGCCGCAACGCCGGCTGCCATAAAATGAGTCCAGACGCCTATATCACTCTGAGCAGTTAACGCAGTGGCGATCTCTACGGTCCATCCTGTTAACAAGAAAATAACAGCTATAACGCTCCCTAGCAGCAACGCACTTACCGTCTCATGTTTCAAACGAAAGCGTTCGATCCATCGAAAACGAGAGGCCGGCATCCTATTAGGATCTTCCCTGTATAGTAATTGCTTGACGATTTCCTGCTGGATGCGGTTGGTCGGTGTCGTCGCTTGAATAGGTACCGAATCATCAATCTTGGATTCTTCGATCGGCGCGAGCGTCGACAACGAAAGTTCAACAATACGCCCCTTCTGGCGCCTCGCGACCTCCCCTAATATACTGCTCTTGCCGACACCATAGTTCCCAGATAATGCTATGTTCCGTATATGGCTTTTTCCAAGAGCAGCCTCTATAGTCTCAACATATCCCTCATGCTCAGATTCAAGATACTCGGGAGTCAAAGCATCAAGCTTCCAAGATTTTTTATAAACAGAGCCAAACAATTCTTCGCCAGAAAACTCTCTATTCCCATACAACCTAAAAAAACCAATATTAAGCGGTTTTTTTCAAAACACTCAAAAACCCCTGCAGCTTAACCACAAAAAAACATCCGCCGCCTTTTAAAAATCGCATCTGGCTCACCGCCTTTTATTAACAGCACCCCTGCATGCTTACGGGACGCAGCCACGCCATTAGAAAAAGCAATTTAATAATTGTTACCAGACTTCGTCTCATTGAGCAAGAAAGCAAGCAAAAAGCCCGCTCGATGGCGGGCTTTTTAACGCATAACGACAGTGAGCCTTGAACCTTTAGAAAATCACTCCCACTCGATCGTCGCCGGCGGCTTGCTGCTGACGTCGTAGGTCACGCGCGATACACCGCTGATTTCGTTGATGATGCGGTTGGAGACTTTCTCCAGCAGCTCATACGGCAGGTGGGCCCAGCGGGCGGTCATGAAGTCGATGGTCTCGACGGCGCGCAGGGCGATGACCCATTCGTAGCGGCGGCCGTCGCCGACCACGCCGACCGATTTCACCGGCAGGAAGACGGCAAATGCCTGGCTGGTCTTGTGGTACCAGTCGGCGTTGTGCAGCTCTTCAATGAAGATGGCGTCGGCTTCGCGCAGGATGTCGGCGTACTCCTTCTTCACTTCGCCGAGGATGCGCACGCCCAGGCCCGGCCCCGGGAAGGGGTGGCGGTAGACCATGTCGTAGGGCAGGCCGAGTTCGAGGCCGAGCTTGCGCACTTCGTCCTTGAACAGTTCGCGCAGCGGTTCGACCAGCTTGAGCTTCATGGTCTCGGGCAGGCCGCCAACGTTGTGGTGCGACTTGATGACGTGGGCCTTGCCGGTCTTGCTGGCGGCGGATTCGATCACGTCCGGGTAGATGGTGCCCTGGGCGAGGAAGTCGACGCCGTCGATCTTGGCGGCTTCGCGGTCGAACACGTCGATGAAGGTGTTGCCGATAATCTTGCGCTTGGCTTCGGGGTCGTTCTCGCCACCCAGGTTGCCGAGGAATTCATCTTCGGCGTCGACCCGGATCACCTTGACGCCCATATGGCTGGCGAAGGTTTCCATGACCTGGTCGCCTTCGTTCTTGCGCAGCAGGCCGTTGTCGACGAACACGCAGGTAAGCTGGTCGCCGATCGCCTTGTGCAGCAGCGCCGCAACCACAGAGGAGTCGACACCACCGGAGAGGCCGAGCAGCACGTGGCGGTCACCGACCTGCTCGCGCACGCGCTCGGTGAGGTCTTCGATGATCTGCGCCGGGGTCCAGAGTTTTTCCGCCTGGCAGATATCCAGCACGAAGCGTTCGAGGATGCGCTGGCCCTGCAGGGTGTGAGTCACTTCCGGGTGGAACTGGACGCCGTAGAAGCGCTTTTCCGGCCAGGTCATGGCGGCGATGGGGCAGCTCGGCGTGGAAGCGGTGACGGTGAACTCCGCCGGGGCGCGGGCGACCTTGTCGCCGTGGCTCATCCACACGTCAAGCAGCGCGCCACCATCGTGATCGACATGGTCCTTGATCCCGCCGAGCAGGTCGTCTTCCGCGGAAACGCTGATCTGGGCGTAGCCGAACTCGCGCTTGTTGGAGCCTTCGGTGGCGCCGCCGAGCTGTTCGGCCATGGTCTGCATGCCGTAGCAGATACCGAACACCGGCAGGCCCATCTCGAACACGCATTCCGGCGCGCGCGGCGAGCCCAGTTCGGAGACCGATTCCGGCCCACCGGAGAGGATGATGCCGTTGGGATTGTATTCGCGGATCTCTTCTTCGGTGATATCGAAGGCGCGGATCTCGGAGAACACGCCGATCTCGCGCACGCGACGGGCGATCAGCTGCGTGTACTGGGAGCCGAAGTCGAGAATCAGGATCTTGTGCGAATGGATGTCGGTCATGAAGGGGCCACCGCCGTAAGGGTTTCAATTGCCGAGACAAAAGCACGGCCGGAAAAGAATGAAGAGGAAAGAGCGAAGGGGAAAGATGCACTTCCCACTTCTCCCTTCCCTCTTCCGACTAACGGGTCAATCACGCGCCGCGATAATTCGGCGCTTCTTTGGTGATCTGCACATCGTGTACATGCGACTCGGTAATGCCCGCACCGGTGATCTTGACGAACTCCGGCAGCGTGCGCATCTCGTCGATGTTGTGGCAGCCGGTGTAGCCCATGGAGGCGCGCAGGCCACCCATCATCTGGTGAACGATGGCGCTCATCTGGCCCTTGTAGGGCACGCGGCCTTCGATACCTTCCGGCACCAGCTTCTCGACGCCTTCGTCCTTGCTCTGGAAGTAGCGATCCGAGGAGCCCTGGGTCTGGGACATCGCCCCCATGGAGCCCATGCCGCGATAGGCCTTGTAGGTGCGGCCCTGGAACAGCTCGACTTCGCCCGGCGCTTCCTCGGTGCCGGCGAGCATGCTGCCGAGCATCACGGTGCTGGCGCCGGCGACGATCGCCTTGGCGATATCACCGGAGTAGCGCACGCCGCCATCGGCGATCAGCGGGATGTCGAACGGCTTGAGCGCTTCGGCGACGTTGGCGACGGCGGTGATCTGCAGCACGCCGACGCCGGTGACGACGCGGGTGGTGCAGATGGAACCGGGGCCGATACCGACCTTGACCGCGTCGGCGCCGGCTTCGGCCAGAGCGACGGCGGCGTCACCGGTGGCGATGTTGCCGCCGATCACCTGCAGTTCCGGGTAGTGCTCCTTGACCCAGCGCACCCGGTCGATGACGCCCTTGGAGTGGCCGTGGGCGGTATCGACGACCAGCACGTCGACGCCGGCTTCGACCAGCGCGGCGATGCGGTCCGGGGTTTCCGGGCCGGTGCCGACGGCAGCGCCGACCAGCAGGCGGCCATCGGCGTCCTTGGCGGCCATCGGGTAGGTGCGGGCTTTCTCGATGTCACGCACGGTGACCAGGCCGCGCAGGTGGAAGTCCTTGTCGACGACCAGGATCTTCTCGATGCGGTTTTCCTGCAGCTTGGACTTGATCACGTCAAGCCCGGTGCCTTCGAGCACGGTGACCAGCTTGTCGCGCGGAGTCATGATCGCTTCGACGCTGTCGCTGTGGTCCGGCTGGAAGCGCATGTCGCGCCCGGTGACGATACCGACCAGGGTCTCGCCCTCGACCACCGGGAAGCCGGAATAGCCGTACTCCTTGGCCATCTCCAGCAGGTCCTGCAGCTTGGCGTTGGGACCGACGGTGACCGGGTCCTTGACGATGACGCTCTCGTGCTTCTTGACCTTGCGGACCTCGGCGGCCTGCTGGGTGATCGACATGCTCTTGTGGATGATGCCGATGCCACCTTCCTGCGCCATCGCGATGGCCAGGCGCGCTTCGGTGACGGTATCCATGGCGGACGAGAGCAGCGGGATATTGAGGGTCAGCTTGCGGGTCAGGCGGGACTTGAGTTCGACGTCTCTGGGCAGGACATCCGAGTAGCGGGGTACGAGTAATACGTCATCGAACGTAAGAGCTTCTTGCGCTATACGTAGCATGGTCGGAAACCCAATTGGCAGGTGGTGGGGAGCCTGTAACAGCCTGCGGCACCGCGATGAGGCATGCAGTGGGACCGAATCGGGGCCGCGAAAAGTTAATCGCGCATTATAGTCGTTTGGTCGGTGCCTCTCAATGGCAATCGCGCCGGGAAGCCAAGGCGAGGGCGGCAGAAAGCGGCCCGTGTGAGGCTTGTCGGTATCGATTACCCCGGCCGATGTTTCGCCGGGTCATGGCCATGTCTTGCCGGCGTCGAGTGCCCAGCCCGCTCCGAGGGCGCTCTCCGCAAGCCCCCTCGATACACCAGGCGCATCGGGCACGGGAGCAAGGTGACGGCGACTGCAAGACCGGGGATAGTTTCCGTATCGATATAGGCTGCTCGCGGCCCAAGCCGCTACCTCATGCCCAAGGGGTACCTACCTTGAATAGCACACTGATCTTTTCCAACCTCGACACGACCCAGTACCTTGGCGTGGCGGCGACTGCCTTCCTGGCCTCGGTGATCGGCGGTATCAGCGGTTACGGCACCGGCTTGTTGCTGCCGCCGATTCTGATTCCGATGATCGGCCCCGAGGCGGTCGTTCCGGTCGTCAGCCTGTCGGCGCTGATCACCAATGCCAGCCGCGTCGCCGCCTTTCGCCATCAGTTCGACCGCACTCGAGCGTTTTGGGTGGTGGCCTTCGCCCTTCCCTTCTGCCTACTCGGCGCCTACGGCTACACTCGGCTCTCCGGCCCGATGATCAGCGTGGGGCTCGGGCTGCTGTTGATGCTGATCGTGCCGTTGCGGCCACTGCTGGTGCGGCGCCACGGCCATCTGGGCAGGCCGGGGTTGGCGATCGGCTCGGGTGGCTACGGGCTACTGATGGGCGGGACGTCGGGCTCCGGCGTGGTGCTGATCTCGCTGCTGCTCTCGGCGGGCCTGACCGGTGCCAGCGTCATCGCCACCGATGCCGGGATCTCCTTCATGCTGGGCATCGCCAAGGTATCGATGTTCCAGGCCGCGGGGGCGCTGACGCCAGCGCTCTGGGCCATGGCCCTGCTGATCGGCGTCTGTGCCGTCCCGGGCACGTTTCTCGCCAAGCGACTGGCACGACGTCTCTCCCTGCGCTCCCACTCCCTGATCCTGGATGGCGTGGTCGTGCTGGGCGGGTTGCTGCTGGTGATTGAGGGCGGCAAGGAGCTGCTGTAGCCTTGCGCGCCCAAAGGCGCGTCGATGCTACACTGCCCGCCAATCACTCCAACGCCATCGACCAGGCTCCCGGATGCCCGATAACGCCCCAGCTCCCCTCTCCGTCAGCGATCTCAACCGCCAGGCCCGCCAGATGCTGGAGCGCGGCTTCGGCGACTGCTGGGTCGAGGGCGAGATTTCGGGGCTGGCGCGGCCCGCGTCCGGGCATATCTACTTCAGCCTGAAAGACGCCAGGGCCCAGCTCAAGTGCGCGTTCTTCCGCAACCGGGCGAGCCTGTCGCGCACGCCGCTGAAGGATGGCGACCGGATCAAGGTTCGCGGCCGCGTCTCGATCTTCGAGCCGCGTGGCGACTACCAGTTGATCGTCGATGCCGTGCAGCCCAGCGGCGAAGGCGAACTGATGGCGGCTTACGAACGGCTCAAGCGCCAGTTGAGCGCCGAGGGCATGTTCGCCAACGCGCGACCGCTGCCCTACCCGCCCCGCCATCTGGCCCTGATCACCTCGCCCACCGGCGCCGCCATTCGCGATGTGCTGGCGGTGCTGCAGGCGCGCTGGCCGATGGTGCGCGTCAGCGTGTTCCCGTCGCCGGTGCAGGGTCGCGAGGCACCGCCGGCGCTGATCCGCGCGCTGGCCTTGGTCAATCGCCAGGCACGTTATGAATCAGCACGACAGGATGCCGAGCGTTCGGCGACCGAGCCGTTCGATGCGATCCTGATCACCCGCGGCGGTGGCAGCCTGGAAGACCTGTGGGCGTTCAACGACGAACATCTGGTCCGGGCGATCCACCACTCGGCGCTGCCGGTGATGGCCGCTATCGGCCACGAGGTCGACACGACCCTGGCCGAATTTGCTGCCGATGTGCGGGCGCCGACCCCCTCCGCCGCCGCCGAACGGCTGGTGCCGGATCGCCGCGATCTCGAGGCAAGGCTGAGTCAGCAGCGGAGAAGGCTCCTTCAGGCGTGGCGCGGGCGCTTCAATGTGGAATCCCAGCGCCTCGATCACCTGCGTGCGCGGCTGCGCCACCCCGGTGAACGGCTCGCCCAGCAGCGCCAGCGTCTGGCGGGGCTGGATCGTCGCCTGCAACTGGCGATGCAGCAGCGCCTGCAGCGGGATCGTCAGCGGCTCGAGGCCGCCACCCGGCGCTTCGCGCCCCACGACCCGCGCCGTACCTTGCGCCAATCGCGGGAGCGCGTGAACCAGCTACGCCAGCGACTGGAGAGCGCCCAGCAGCGTCAGTTGCAACGGGAACGCCATCGGCTCGAAGGGGTCGCACGGGAGCTCAACGCGGTCAGCCCGCTGGCCGTGCTGGGGCGGGGCTACTCGATCCTGCAGGACGACGACGGCCAGGTCGTGCGTGCCGCCAGCCAGACCCAGCCGGGCCAGACGCTCACCGCCCGCCTCGGCGAGGGCCGCCTGAAGCTGGAGGTGAAGCGGCGGTTGAAGCGCTGAGCCATTCGCGGCCGCTAAGCGAGCCGCTCTTCGGGATCCCCCGGCTGTACCAGATGGATTCGCGTCCCGCCCTCGCCTTGACCCAACCCAGGTTTGAGCCGCTGATCGGTATCGTAGTGCCCGCCGTTCTGGCACCGGAAAGGGATGGGCGCGTCGCTGAACAACCCCGCCAAGCGCTGCTCGAGATCCGTCGCTACCTGCTGCCAGCCGGCATCGTCCAGGCGGTCGCTCGAATAGACCGGGAACGGCGGCATGACCGCCAGCCCGGGGTAGAACAGCGTGCCGTGCTGGATCGGCCACAGAATCTCCTCCAGGCTGCCATTGACGCCGCGATCGCTGTAGTGGGGCGCGCGCCCGCCGATCGGCAGGATCAACATCGCCCGACGACCGGCCAGCACGCCTTCGCCGTAACGGTCGCCCCAGCGTTCCCCACCGTGTTCACCGACCCCGTAGGCAAACCCGAAAGCGAACACCCGATCGACCCAGCCCTTGAGAATCGCGGGCATGCCGAACCACCACAGCGGGAAGCTGAACAGCACCGCGTCGGCCCACAAGAGCTTCTGCTGCTCGGCGGCGATATCGAGTGTCTGGGTGTCGGAGGCATAGGCGTGGCGCGACTCGGCGATGTAGCTCAGGCGCTCCGGGTCGACGGTGTCGATGAAATCCTCGCGATCGGCGCTCGCCTTCCACCCCATGGCGTAAAGGTCCGAGACCTGCACCTCATGCCCCTGCGCCTGCAGGAACTCCACCGCCAGGTCCTTCAACGCGCTGGTCAGCGACTGGGGCTCGGGGTGGGCGTGGACGATCAGAATATGGCTCATGGTCCGGTTACTCGTTTTGGAAATGATCGGGTTCGGACCCTGATCTTGAGACGTCATCTGGTATTGTAGAAATCCGATATTTTATGGCCTGGTATCAATAGAATGGATATCGAACGACTGGACCTGAATCTGCTGGTGACCCTCGACACCTTGCTGGTGGAGCGCAATGTCAGTCGCGCCGCCAAGCGGCTGCATCTCAGCCAGCCGGCGATCTCCAC
The DNA here is from genome assembly GCF_003206615.1 of Salinicola acroporae. GTDB lineage: Bacteria > Pseudomonadota > Gammaproteobacteria > Pseudomonadales > Halomonadaceae > Salinicola > Salinicola acroporae. The sequence goes on from NZ_PZJW01000002.1 coordinate 45,097, forward strand.
CCGCCTGACCCGGCTGCGCGAGCTGCTGGGCGACCCGCTGCTGCTGCCCGCCCAGCGCGGCATGATCCCCACCCAGCGCGCGCTGGAGCTTCAGGCGCTGCTGCACGCCGCCATCGAGGGCGTGCGCCAGGTCATCGCCACCGGCAGCCCGTTCGACCCGGCCACGGCACGGGCCACGGTCGCTATCGCCGCCAGCGACTATGTGCAGTACTCGGTCCTGATGCCGCTGGCACTGACCCTGAGCCGGGAGGCACCGGGGCTCAGGATCGCCTGGCGGACGATCGACACCGGGCTCCTGGAGGCGCAGATGGCGCGTGGAGAAGTCGATCTGGCCCTGACCACCCCCGGAACGGCGCCGGAAAACCTGCGCATGCGCACGCTCTATCGCGAGGAGTACGTCGCCATCGTGCGCCCGGACCACCCTGCCTTGTCGGAACCGCTCGATCTCGACACCTTTTGCCGGCTGGAGCACGTCATCGTCTCGCCGGCAGGCGGCGGCTTTCACGGTCCCGTGGACGACGCCCTGGCCGCCGTCGGCCGGTCCCGCCGCGTGGCCCTGTCGGCGCCGGGATTCCTGGTGGTGCCGGAGATCGTTGCGCGCAGCGACATGATCGCGCTGGTCCCCACCCGGGTCGCCGGGGACCGCGTCGGCCGGGTCCGGCTGCTGGCCCCGCCGCTACCCGTCCCCGGCTTCGACATGGCCATGGTCTGGCACGAGCGCACCACCACCCACCCGCTGCACCGATGGCTGCGCCAGCGGATCGGCGAGTTGGTTTCGGCTTCGGGGAAGGATGGCGGGGAGATGCCGGTACCTGCGCCACCCGGCACCTGAGTCGGCGTCGTCTGGGAAATCGATGATCGATCGCCAGGCAAAAATCGGCGGTAGATCGTCAGGATTGACGATCGGGACAGTGCGACGGCATGACCTACGAGCGGATATCGCGAGTCAAAGACGGACCGGGCTGGCGTACCAGTCCAAGCCGGGTAAATGAGTAGCGTGACCGGACTGACTGGGGGACGCCGGATAGGCGAGAGCGGGCGGCTTTCAGCTACAACGCAGAGCGGCGAAATAAAAAGCCCGATTCGACAGTGTCTTGCCGAATCGGGTGATCGCCCATCGAGGGGGTCGTGTCGTTTCAGTGGGCCGGCTGCCACGCCTTGGCGCGTTCGGAGTGCCGGCCGGCGGAGATCAGCCAGCCTGCTCCGGCATCGCGCTCGGCTTGAAGCTGCCGGGATCGAGGTCGTGGCGCGCGAGCAGCTTATAGAAGTCGGTACGGTTACGCCCGGCGATGCGTGCCGCCTGGGTGACGTTGCCCTCGGTGATCTTGAGCACCTTGATCAGGTAGCCACGCTCGAAGCCGGCGCGCGCCTCGCTGAACGAGGGCAGCGCGTTCTCCTCGGCGGCCAGCGCCTGGGAGACCAGCGCTTCCGGAATCATCGGCGTGCTGGTCAGCGCCACGCACTGCTCGACCACATTGACGAGCTGGCGCACATTGCCCGGCCAGCCGCTGGAGGCGAGCAGGTTGAGCGCCTCGGGCGAGAAGCCCTTGACGAACGGCTTATGCCGCGCGGAAACCTGCGCCACCATGTGCTTGGCCAGCAGCGGGATGTCCTCGGCGCGATCCCGCAGCGGGGGCAGCTTGAGATTGACCACGTTGAGGCGGTAGTAGAGATCCTCGCGGAAGTCGCCTTCGTGCATGGCACGGTCGAGATCGCGGTGGGTCGCGGAGATGATTCGCACGTCGATCGGGAACGACTTGGTGCTGCCCAGCGGGCGGACCTGGCGCTCCTGGAGCACGCGCAGCAGCTTGACCTGCAACGGCAGCGGCATGTCGCCGATCTCGTCGAGGAACAGCGTACCGCCGTCAGCGGCCAGGAACAGCCCCTCGTGCTGGCTGACCGCGCCGGTGAAGGCGCCCCGGGCGTGACCGAACAGTTCGCTCTCCAGCAGTTGCTCCGGGAGCGCGCCGCAGTTGATCGCCACGAACGGCTTGTCGGCGCGGGGGCTGGCCTGGTGCATCGCGTTGGCCAGCAACTCCTTGCCGCTGCCGCTAGGGCCGGTCAGCAGCACGCTGACGTCGGAGGCGGCGACCATGTAGGCCTGCTCGAGAATACGCTCCATCTGCGGGCTGCGGGTGATGATCTGGGATCGCCACGCCTCGCCCCCCTCGCCGCGGGTGGTCGGCGTCTGCTTGAGCGCCTCGTCGATCGCCTCGAACAGCTCGTCGCGATCGACCGGCTTGGTCAGGAAACTGAAGACGCCCTGGCGCGTGGCGCTGACGGCATCCGGGATCGAGCCATGGGCGGTGAGGATGATCACCGGCATCCCCGGCATGCGACGCTGCAACTCATGGAACAGCGCCAGGCCGTCCATCTCGTCCATTCGAAGATCGGATAGCACCAGGTCCGGCGAGGTCTCTTCGATATGCGTCAGCGCTTCGCGACCGCTCTCGGCGGTGGTCACGCGGAACCCGCGGCTTTCCAGACGCATCCCGAGCAGCTTCAGCAGGCTGGTATCGTCGTCGACCAGCAGAATGTGAGCCGTTGTATCGCTCTTGCCGGGTTGCATGGCCGGCGTTCGTACCGGGCGGGGCTTCTGAGCTTCTGTATTCAATGACATGGGATTGGCACCTCCTGCCACCGCTTGTACCTTATCGCTGCCGATCAGGCTGTGTCACGTTCGTTGTGACGCGGTCGCGCGCGCCGATATGGCCTGGCATCGCGCGGATGGCTTGGTTTGACGTGAGTGTTGTCGTGCGCAGCTTGCGCGTTGTCAGTCGCGGGCGTTGATCGTCCGCTCGATATCGGTCAACGCTTCCAGCTTGTCCGACATCTCCTTGAGCTGTTGCCTCAGCTTCTCGTTTTCCTGCTTCAGTGCCCGCGTATCGTTGTCTACCGCCCGATGGCTCCCGTTCGTGCCTCGCGAGGCATAGAGTTGTCGACGCTCTTCGAGTTCGTTCAGCCATTGCTGCAGCAGAGGCTGCAATCGGGCAGGTGCCGAACCGATCGAGGCCTTGTAGAAATTCGAGGCCTGGGCCCATTGAGCGGGGCCATCCCAGGAGAGCACCACGGCTCGCACGGCCTTCTGGTCCATGCGGCTGCGACCGACCCGCTCCAGCACCTCGTCGCGCCACTCGTCATCGCCCCGCTGCGCTTCCAGCCCGAACGCGACCCAGGAGTCGACCAGGCAGACATTGTCGGCGTAGGAGGGAATGTCGCCGCAGCCATACTGCCTGGGTTCGCTGGACAATGACTGGCAGCCCGCCAGTGCCATCATGCCGAACAGGGCGAGCGTCGTTCTTATCTGACTGACCATGTTTCTTTCCTTGCCTCACCGCCCGGAAACGTATCGTCCGGCGCGGCCTCATTATCGTGTTGCGCGCCGCGCAGCGGCGCGCTGGCCCACGGTAGCGTGAGCCGGAAACAGACGGGCAATTCGGTATCATCCACCAGCGCCAGCTTCCCGTCCTGCAATCGAGCGCAGTCCGCGGCGACCGAGAGTCCGATACCGGAGCCCTTGAGCGGCCCCTTCCGACGCGCGCTGCCCTGATAGAACGCTTCGAACAGGTGCTCGCGATCCAACTCGGCAATGGGCTCCCCGCTATTGGCGACATCCAGTGCCAGCCAGTCACGCTGGTGGGTGGCGCGAATCACCAGTTCGCCACCGTCGCTGCCATAGGCGATCGCGTTGGAGATCAGGTTGTCCAGCACCCGGGCCGTGCGCTCCCGATCCGCCTGCCAGGTCAGCGGATGATGCGGACTCCGGACCTGCATGCCCTTGTTGTCGAGTGCCAGGCGGTGCTTGGAGAGAACCTCCTGGATGACCGTGGCGACATCGAACTGGGTGACCTTCATTCGACGACTGTTCTGCAGCAGATTGTAATCCAGAAGCTGCTCGATCAAGGTCTGCAGCTCCAGGCCATTTTCATCGATCAGCCTGACGACCTCGCTCTGGCGTTCGTTGAGTTCCCCGGCCACGCCGTCGGACAACAGTGACGTGCCCTCGCGAACGCTGGCCAGCGGCGTTTTCAGCTCGTGCGACATGTGGCGCAGGAACTGCTGCTTCTGCGCTTCGAGCTCGGACAAGCGCCCCGACAACCAGGTCAGCCGCTCGCCCAATTGGACCAGCTCGGCGGGCCCCTGGATGCGGGTCGGCGTGTCACTGTGATCGCCACTGCCGAGGCCGAAGATCCGTCGCTCGAGTTGGCGGATCGGGCGAGTGATCAGCCAGGTGAAGAACAGCATCAGCATCAGGCTGGCGGAAACCAGGGCAGCGGTCTGCATCCACAGCCGAGCCTTCACCGCGTCGGCCTGTTCGCGGATATCGGCGATGCGCGCGTCGATCAGGTCGTTGGTGGCGTCCCTCACCGCATCGGACTCCGCGGCAAATCCCGAGAACCGCTGCAAGAACGCGCCCATATCATCGTCAACCGAGGACGACGGCAGCACCCGAAGTTGGCGGAAGCGCTCGACCAGCGACTGAAAGTCTGGGTTGTCGCGCATCAGCGGCTCGTGCTGTTGGAGCAGTTCACCGAACTGTCGGGCCTTCTGATTGTAGATATCGCGCAGGCCCTCCTCCTCGATCACCGCATACTGGCGGGCGCTGCGCTCCATCTGCAATGCCAGCGAGCTCAGCATGCGCGCGCGGCGGGTCTCCTCGACGGCTTGACGAGCGCTCTGGTCAGCCAGGCTCGAGAGCTGCGACAACGCCTGACCGGCCTGAAACATCAGCACGGCTATCGGCAGCATGACGACGACGAAGGCAAGCAACACCAATTGCAGAAGCGAGCGAGGCCGCCAACGTCGGGAGAGCTCGGTGGTCATGAGATTCGCTCTGTGCAGGATACCCATTGGGGTCATGGATCGTTCCGCAAGGATAACATCTTTGTTGAAAGCCCATTCAGATCGAACCGTTGAGCGCGAATCCGAATCTCATCCGCCGGTCGACAGTGCCGGTACCGATCGTGGGCGGGGAATCCACTCAAAAAAAGAGGGCCGGCAGAGCCGGCCCAAGGTACGCAGGGAACTGAAGGGTCGAGAACGACCTTGAAACACTGCCTGAATCAGCTATTCGAGATCGCTCCCGTGGCCCGAAGGCCCCGAAGCCAGTATTCGACTGAGCCATTCAGGGGCTACCGAATACCGGGGCGGCGAACCGCCTGCTTCGTCTTCGCGCCGGTCGCCGGAGTGTGGTCCGGCGGCCGGCTGCAATGGGTCCCCTCTCACGAGGGGGAAGGCATCCTTGCCGGGGCATCCTTGCCCAAGTGGTGCATCTCCTTGCCCGATGGGCCGCACCCGTCTCATCGCAACCTAAGTCACACATCGCGTGGAGCGGACGCTGACGAATCCTGAAGGCCCTGCACAGGGTAGTCGAGGCACCTGCCAGGATTCGGCGAGACAAGTCCGAGGACATCGTCTCGTCGCTCTCGATCTAGATTATTGCGATAGCCGTGCCAACATTCTAAAGAACGATAAATATCATATACTTAAATTCACAACCTTTCATGTATTCACGCCGTTGGCCACCGATGGCCGCGGAAGGACGAAAAAAAAGGGTCGAAAACGTCGGCTTTGACCGACGCTTTTTGACCCTTTCTCTTCTATTTCAATAAAATCATATACTTGACGCGTCTCCATTTGGAGACGCCGTGATGAGAAACTGCCCGCTTCGAGTGTCGCTTTACAGCGACTTGAGCAGTACCTTGGAGCGCCGAGCCTGATCGTAGGTCTCGCGCTTGAGGTCCGGCAACGCTTCCGGCGTGGAGAGCGAGAAGCCCCGCTCCACGAACCAGTGGGTGGTATGGGTGGTCAGGGCGAACAACCGGGTGAACCCCCGGCGACGCGCACGACGCTCTATCTCCGCCAGCAGCGTCTCCCCTCGGGTTCCCCGGCGATAATCGGTATGCACGGCCAGACAGGCGAGCTCTCCCATCTTCGCTTCGGTGTAGCCATGCAGCGCGGCACAGCCGATCGCCATGCCGTCACGGTCGATCACCACGTAATCCTCGATCTCGTGTTCGAGCCGCTCGCGAGTTCGAGCCACCAGCATGCCACTGGCCTCGAGCGGCTTGAGCAGGGCCAGCAGGCCACCGACGTCATCCAGCACCGCCTGGCGCAGCAGCTCGTAGCGATTCTGGGTGATCATGGTGCCGACGCCATCGCGGGTGAACAGCTCGCCGAGCAGAGCGTCATGATCGCGCCACGAGAGCAGATGGGTACGGCCGACACCGTGGCGGGCCGCGCCGCAGGCGGCACTGAGGTGGCGGGAGAGTTCGCTGCCGGGGCTGGCCCGTTCGCGCAGGATATCGGCCTCGTCGGGGGTCAGTTGGCGCTGCAACTGGCCGTCGTCGTCGTGCAGTCCGGCCGACTCGCCGAGCAGGATCAGCTTGTCCGCCTTGAGCGAGACCGCCACGTGCTGGGCGATTTCCGAGGCGTCGAGGTCGAAGACCTCTCCCGTACGGGAGTAGCCCAGAGGAGGCAGGATCACCAGATTGCCACCGGCGAGCAGGCTCTCGATGGCCTCGCTGCGGACCCGGCGCACTTCCCCGCTGTGGTCGAAATCCACGCCGCCGCGCACACCCAGCGGCTTGGCCGAAACCAGGTTGCCGGAAACCGCCGTGAGCTCCACGCCGTGCAACGGCGTGTTGGGCAGACCCAGGGAGAGCTGGGCCTCCAGCTCGAGCCGGTGGACCGCCGCGATCCGTTCGACATGATCCATGATCTCGCGATCGGCCACCCAGCGCCCGTCGACGTGAACCGGCTCGACCTCGGCACTCTCGAGAGCGGCGGCGACCTGGGGCCGGATGCCGTAGACGAGCACCACCCTCACGCCCAGGGTGTGCACCAGCGCCAGATCCTGCAGCAACTGCCCGCGCCACGACGACGCCATCGCCTCGCCCTCCACCAGAACGACGAAGGTCTTGCCACGGTGGGCATTGACATAGGGCGATGAGTGGCGAAACCAGTCGACGAAGGGAAAACGCGAGTCCAAGGGGTTGACGCTCCGGCAATGAGACAGGGCTCTGAGGACACACTGCATAAATGGCTGCGCGGGCAAATCACGTCGTTGTGCGGTGCCGGGGCGCCGGTCCGATCGGAATCCTCAGCTATACCCCATAGGCTCCGGTTCCTGTGCTCCGCACGCCTCGTGCTTTACGCCGCTCGTCAATTTATTCAGCGCTTCTTAAACGAGTCTGCGTCAACTATACCAGAGCATCTCGGGGCCGGTAGAGCAGGACCGGCGTGCTCGGCGCCGGCAGACCGGCCCGTCAATGACGGACCGGCACAGGGCAGCGCGAGCTGTCAGCCGAACATGCCCTTGAACATGAAGAAGAAGGCGATGGAGAGTAGCGCGCCAGCCGGCAGGGTGATCAGCCAGGAGAGCACGATCGAGCCGAGCACGCGCAGGTTGAGTGCCGCCATGCCGCGCGCCAGCCCGACCCCGAGTACCGCGCCGACCAGCGTGTGCGTGGTCGAGATCGGCAAGCCGGTACCGGAGGCGAGCACGACGGTGGAAGCGGCGGAGAGCGTCGCCGCGAAACCGCGGCTAGGGGTCAGCTCGGTGATCCCGGTGCCGACGGTGGCGATGACCTTGTGGCCATAGGTCACCAGACCGACCACGATCCCGCCGCCGCCGAGCACCAGGACCCACCACGGCATGGTGGCCGAGCCGGTCACGCTGCCGCTGTTCTCGACCACGCTGATGACCGCCGCCAGCGGGCCGACCGCGTTGGCGACGTCGTTAGAGCCGTGGGCGAAGGCCATGGCGCAGGCGGTGAACATCATCAGCACGCCGAAGATGCGCTCCACGCTGGAGAAGTCGTAGTTGCTGCGAGCCCGCCGGTCGCCCCGATTGATCCGGTTTTCCAGCAGCAGGCCGAACATCATGATGACGACGCCGAACGCCACCGCCAGCAGCAGGCTCTCGCCGAAGGTCAGGTGCAGGCCGACGTGGGACAGCCCCTTGACCAGGGTCACCATCGAGACGATGAAACCGACCAGGAAGATATACCCCGGTACGTAGCGCTTGGCCGCCGCGAATGGATCGGGGCTGTCGAAGATCAGCACCTGCACGGACCGGAACAGCATGAAGGCGAACACCCCCGCGATCAGCGGCGAGGTGATCCAGCTGAGCGCGATCGTTCCCACCGACCCCCAGTTGACCGACTGGACCCCGAGCCCGGCCACCGCGAACCCGACGATGGCGCCGACGATGGAGTGGGTGGTGGAGACCGGCCAGCCCTTCATGGACGCGATCATCAACCACGAACCGGCCGCCAGCAGCGACGCCAGCATGCCGTAGATCAGCATCTGGGGATCACTCTGCAGCAGGCCGGGGTCGATGATGCCCTTGCGGATGGTCTCGGTGACCTGCCCCCCGGCCAGCCAGGCGCCGAGGAACTCGAAGATCACCGCGATGATGATCGCCTGCTTGATGGTGATCGCCTTGGAGCCGACCGAGGTTCCCATGGCATTCGCGACATCGTTGGCACCAACCCCCCATGCCATGAAGAAACCGAAGACACAGGCGAGAATGATGAAGACATCACCGTATTGCGCAATGATGGACATAGGCTTTGTTCGCTTGAGTGGCGTGACGAAGGCTTAGAATGACGAAGACCCGCGTTCAGCGGGCCGTCAGTATCTGCAGGCGGCTACCCACGCGCTCGGCGCGGTCGGATAACTCACCGATCCATTCGATGATTTTATAGAGGAAGATCACATCGACCGGTGGCAGCTCCGCCTCGAGCTGGAACAGCTGGCGACGGATCGCGACCTGCTGGTCGTCGGCCTGGTGCTCGAGATCGTGCAGCTCCCTGATCAGTTCGTGCATCACATCGGAGACGTTGCGACCGAAGCCGGACTCGAGCAGGTCCTCGAGTTCTTCCAGTGCCTTGCGCGCCTGGTCGACGGTGTCCACGGCGGTCCGCAGGTAGTCGCGCATCGGCTCCGCCAGCGGCTCGGGAATGCTCATGTTGCGACCGAGCATGATCCCGGTGATATCCCGGGCCTTGTTGGCGATCTTGTCCTGAACGCTGATCAGCTCCAGCAGATCGGAACGCGACACCGGCAGAAACATGGTGTTGGGCAGGTTGAGGCGCAATTGCGTCTTGAGCTCGTCCGCCTCGTGCTCGAGCCGGGTGATCGCCTCGCGATACTTGCGAGCTTCTTCCCAGTCGCCCCCCAGCGCGGCATCGAAGAAAGGCAGCAACTGGCCGGCGCATTCGCTGGTCTTGACGATGTGAGCCAGGAGCGGTTGGAACGGCGATCGTCCAAACAGCGCCGAGAACGGATTGGTACTCACCATAACGTGGCCTGGATGCGTTGGAAGTGGCGGCGCCAGTATAATGATTGCGTCTGGATGCGTCATGAAAAATTCATGTTACGCCGCCGGCCTGGTCGTGGAGCGAGTGATCCCGCCCCCGCTTCAGGACGGGCGACTTCAGACCGGCAACCCACGACCGGCCACCATCAGGAAGCTGCATGAGCGACGAGATCGAACTCAAACTGGCGCTATCATCCCAGGGCCCCGCCCTGCTGATCGAGCATCCGCTGCTCCGCACGTTGACCTCCCGCACGGTGTCGCTGGGTAACCAGTACTACGACACCGCCGAATCGGCACTGCGATCGCGACGCGTCGCCCTTCGCGTCAGGCGCCAGGACGAGCGGCGTCTGCAGACGCTCAAGAGCGCCGCGCAGAGCCACGGCGGCCTGTCGAGTCGCGGCGAATGGGAGTGGCCGCTGGACGGGGTCGAGTGCAACGCCGCCGGCCTCGACGTGAAGGGGCTTCGCGCCCTGGAGCACCCCGCCCTCGCCGGGCTGGCGCTGGAGACGCTTCGGCCGGTCTTCACGACCGACTTCGAGCGCCGACTCTGGCATTACCGGGATGACGAGTGTGACATCGAGATCGCCCTCGACCAGGGCACCATTGATGTCGGGGCGGCCACCCTGCCGATCCGTGAGCTCGAACTCGAACTCAAGCGGGGGGATCCCGCATGTCTGTGGACGCTGGCCGACGCCTTGTGCGCGCCGGCCGATCCCTCCGCAGCGCCCCTGCCGGCACGCCCGGCCAATCACAGCAAGGCCAGCAGGGCGTCCAGCCTTGCCACTCGCTGGCCGGAGCCGACAGCCCCCGAACACGCCTCGGTGGATTCGCTGATCGACGCCATCGATAGCTGGCAGGACAGCCAGGACCGCGCCTGGCTCGCCAATGCCAAAGCCCAGTGCGAGCGACTGATCCAGCGATGGACCATCGACGACGACACCTCGCGCCGGCAGGCCGGCGAGCGAATCCTGGCGGACCTGCAGGAAGGAAACCTCCCCTGGCGAAGCCGGGACTGGCTGGCTCTTCGACAACTGGCCGGGCAAGCGCCGGACCGGTAGCTGCCAGGACGCGAAGGAGCTGGACTTGCTGGAGCGGGGCCCGATCCAAGGCGTCGCTCAGGGCACGCGGAGCGATGTACCGCGAGCCAGTGACACCGAAGACAAGCCGGCCAGGTAAGGCTTGGGCGGTCGAAAGTCCTGTACCAGGCGATCCAGCGGCAGCGGCCGGGAGTAGATGTAACCCTGGATGTCGGTAGCGCCCCAGTCGTGCAGGATCTCCAGGGTCTCCCGCTCCTCGACACCCTCGACGACGATGCCGTAATCGAGACGCTGGCAGAGGGCGACCACCGCCGACAGCACGTGGCGCTTGCGGGGCAACGAGGTGACGTTCATCACCAGTTCGCGATCGATCTTGACCGTATCCATGGGCATCGAAGTCAGTTGGGCCAGCGAAGAGTAGCCGCTGCCGAAATCGTCGAGGGCGACGCTGATACCGGCCTCCCGAATCCGATCCAGGCTGTGGAACGCCTTGATGGGATCGCTGAGCACCGAGGTTTCGGTCACTTCGATCTGCAGCCGGGTATGGGGTACCCCGTGGCGCCTCGATGCCGCGATCATGTCATCGAGCAACCTCGGATCCATCAACTGACGGGTGGACAGGTTCACGCTGAGCAGGAAATCACCGCCGAAACGCTCGCGCACGATGTCGTCCCGCAGCAGCGGTAGGGCCTGCTCCATCAGCATCTCCCACAGCGGCGCGATCAGCCCGGAGCGCTCCGCGACCTCGATGAAACTCGCCGGCGCCACGATGCCCTCCGTCGGATCGTACAGCCGCATCAAGGCCTCGAAGCCGCGGACCTCGCCCGTCGATGAATCGACGATCGGCTGCACGAAGCAGCGCACGCCGTTCGTCGCCAATGCCCCGCGGATCAACTGTTCCGCACGGCTGTTCTGGCGCTCCCACTGGCGTAGCGACTCGCTGTAGTAGCGCCGCGAACCGACGTCGGACAGGCGCGCGTTGGCCAGCGCCAGGCGGGACTGGTGACGCCACTCGTCCACGCTCACCGGCTCGGCTGGATCAAGCACGGCCACCCCGCTGACATGCGACAGCCAGACCTGCTGCCCGTCGATCTCCACCGGCTGCGAAAGCAACGCCTCGAGCGGTTCGAGGGCTTCGTCCAGCCGCGCGACCTCGTCGGTCTCGAACACCATGGCGAAGGTATGTTCCGGCAGCGCGATCAACGCCACTCTGGGTGGCAACTGCTGGCGCATTCGCTGGACCAGCCTGCGTAGTGCGCCGACGGCATCATCGACGGCGATGCCGTCGAACAACGACGCCACGTTGAGCAGCTGGAATTTGACCAGCGCCAGCGGCGGCCGTGGCGAGCGCACCAGACACTCCTGCAGGAGCAATTCGAGATAGGCACCGTTGGGCAGCAGCGTCATCGGATCGCCGAGCCGCTGCTCCGTGGTGTCGGTCTGGGTGCCGGCCATGCGAATGGCCACCCCGCGCTCGTTGCGCTGGCACAGACCTCGACACAGCACCATCCGCCAGGCGCCGCGCGCGTCACGGATGCGGTATTCGACGGTCACCGAGGCGGTAAGGCCGTCGAGGTGCTGGTAGAGCGACCGCTGTACGTCGGCACGGTCGTCTTCGTGGATGAGGGCCAGCCAGTCGTCGAGTCCACGCCGTCCTTCGTCGTGCGGCAGTCCCAGCATGCTCGACCATCGTTGAGAGAGCGTGAGCTGGCCGCTGTCGATATCCCACTCCCAGACCCCGTCGTTGGTCGCCGTCAGTACCAGGTTCAGGCGCTGGGTTCGCTCCTGCACCCGGCTTTCGAGCTCATCGCGGGACGCCTTGAGATCGCGGATCGTACGACGCACTGAATCGAGCACGAAATTATTGAGCTGCGCCATCTTCTGCAGCGCGATCTCATCGCTGTCGGTATGGACGTGAAATTCGAACTGGCCATCGACCGCCTGGCACAGCTGGTTGCTGATGGAGTCGATCTCCGCGATCAGATGCCGTTCGCGCGCTTCGGCGTCGGTCAAGGATGCGTCACTCATGGCGCCGGCGCCTCCCCGAAGGTCATCTCGAAACGGCAACCGTCATCGCCCCGATGTCGACATTGGGTCTCAACGATGGTGCCGGTTTGCGCATACTCCTCGAGAATTCGCGAAAACAGCGCGTGATAGAGCGAGCAGAGCCCGTTGCCCGAGCGATACGCCACCACCAGACGCGACGGTGCCTGCTCGACGATACGAAACTTGTCGCTGACCCGGCCCCGGAGTTCGGGATCGCGAATGCCGGCACCGATCGAGGCATGGATGGCAGGCTGACGGGTCAGGAAGGCTTGCGCCGACTCCGCCATCGAGAAGAACATGGGGTAGTGTCGGCGTGTCCACTTGACGAACAGGTCCGCATACAGCGCCATCAACGCCTCGTGGTCGAGTTGCAGGTAATCGCCAGCGGCAGCGAAGAAAGCCAGCGTATCGGCGTCGTCGTAATCGACGTCTATCCGCCGCCCCAACGAGACCAGGCCGGCCTGGGCGGCGATGGAGTCGACGACCGAGGCGCCGTAGCGGGTTTCGATATGGTCGATGAGCACGCGCTGAATCAATCCGATCATGGCAAGACCACTCTGGAGTCTGTTACCGCTCCGACATCGGTCAGCGGTGCCACGCTACTTGGTCGCTTTCCGCAGGATGCAGGCGATGGTCGCCGGCGTTATCGAAGTATCATTAGCATTATCGGCGGTCGAATCACGAAGTTGAGTGCCGCCTGCATCCATTATCGAGCGCACTCGATGCGCCGCCTATCACCAGGGACAGGAACTGACTTGATGCAATCGGGCGATTCACAGCTACGCAAGCGGCTGTTTCAAATCATCTTCGAATCGGACACACCGCAAGCGAAGGCTTTCGATATCGTTCTGATCACGCTGATCCTGGTGAGCGTGGGAATCGTCTTTCTCGATAGCGTGCCGGGTCTGCATGCACGCTACGGAAGAATCTTCTATTTCATCGAATGGGCGTTCACCCTGATCTTCACGCTGGAACTGGCGCTCAGGCTCTACTGCCTCGACCGCCCCTTGCGCTACCTGCGCAGCTTCTACGGGGTGCTGGACCTGCTCGCCATACTCCCGACCTGGCTTGCCCTGTTCATACCCGGCGCACAATCGCTGCTGGTGGTCAGGGTGCTGAGGGTGCTGCGCGTGTTCCGGGTCCTGCGACTGATGGAGTTCGTCGGCGAGGGTCGCATGCTGGTGGAAGCGCTGCAGCGCAGCCAACGCAAGATCCTGCTGTTCCTGACGACCATATTGCTGATCATCACCATCTTCGGCGCGCTGATCTACATGATCGAACCGCCGGAGGCCGGTTTCACCAGCATGCCAAGGGCCATGTACTGGGCGATCGTCACGCTGACCACCGTCGGATACGGCGATATCGCACCGGTGACGCCACTGGGGCAGTTCATCTCTGCGGTCATGATGATTCTCGGCTATTCGATCATCGCCGTCCCAACCGGGGTCTTCTCCGCCGAGGTGATTCGGTCGATCCAGCGCGAGCGCTACTCGGACGAAGCCTGTCCGGGCTGCGGTCACGAGGGACACGAACGCGGGGCCAAGTACTGCCGTTTCTGCGGCACCTGGCTCGATGAAGAGACCGAGGACCCCAACGCGCCCTCCAGCGAGACTTCCGACACGACGTCGGAATCTCCCGAGGCGCACGAGAAAGGCGATTGAATTGAAGCCATGGGGCGACCGCAACGTTAACTTTTGTCATCAAACTGTGACACAAGAACGACAGACTCCCACGACGCCGCGTCAGGCTGTTCGTCATTATCGGGAGTTGTCATGCAATCGCCTCGTCCTACGCTCCGCAGTGGCCTCGTTGCCATGCTGCTGCTGTTCGCGCTGCTGATGTCGGTCATCGGCGGCGGCAGCTATCTCGCCATGAAACAGGCGCGAAACGCCTTCGATTCGGTCTATACCCTCAATGTGGTGCAGCTCGGTATGGCGCGCGAACTCTATGCCGAACTGCTGCAGACCCGAGTCCTGCTGGACAGCTATCAGACCGATTACAACCGCCTGCGCGTCAAGCCCGCCAAGCAGACCTGGGCCCAGGCCCAGGCCACCTTCGCGAGCGCGAAGCAGCGCCTCGCGGAGATGCCCCCGGCACCCCCCGACGCGCCGGGCAGCGATCTCGCCGATCGCTTCCAGGCGCTGATCGACGACGGCATCCAGCCCGGCTTCGATACGCTGAAGGCGTGGGATGTCTCGGCCTACCAAGCGAGTGTGAAGCAGGCCAACGATCTGACCGCCGCGGTGGATGCCAGTCTTGCCAGCTTGTCCGCCACCGCCAAAGCCAATGCGGTGGCGGGAGCGGCGGCCATGGCGCGCGACGTGCATCTCCTGCAGGTCGGGCTGACCACGGCGACCGTGGTCACGCTGGCGTTGATCCTGTTCGCCTTCTTCATGTTCCAGCGCCACCTGTTGCGCCCGCTGGGCGACGTGAGGCGACACTGCGCCGACATCGCCCAGGGCGATCTCAGCCAACGCCTGTCGCCCCGGGGCGCGAGGGAGATGCGGCTGCTCAAGTCCGGCGTCGATGCGATGCAGGTCGCGCTGCTGGAATTGGTCTCGCAACTGCAGCGGGAAAGCCGGGCGGTACGAGGCGATGCCCAGGAGTTGATCGAGGCCAGCCACGCACTGAACGACCAGAGCCGGCAACAAGCCCAGGCACTCCAGCAGACGACCGCCAGCATGGAGGAGATCACCGCCACCGTCTCGCATACCGCGGATCATGCCGACCAGGGCCAGGCGCTGTCGGAGGAGAACCGGCGCCGGATCGATGCCAGCGGCGATCAGGTCTCGACGGCCGTCGTCGAGATCGAAGCGGCTCGGGCCCGCTCGGAATCGTCGCTGGAAGTGATCGGGATGATCGACTCGCTGGCCTTCCAGACCAACCTGCTGGCACTCAATGCGTCGGTCGAGGCGGCCCGAGCCGGGGCACAGGGTCGAGGGTTCGCCGTGGTGGCCGAGGAGGTTCGCAGCCTGTCGGCGCGCTCTGCCGAGGCCGCCAGGACCATCCGGGCCCAGATCGAGGGGACGCACATCCAGGTCAGGAAAGGCGCCCAGGTATTGACCCAGGCCAAGGAGACGATGGCCACCGCCGTGCGGTCCGGCCAGCACCTCGACCAGTTGCTGGAGGGTATCGCGCTGTCGTGCCGGCAGCAGCGAGACGGCATTCATCAGATCGATCAGGCCATCAACGCCATCGACATCGCCACCCAGCGCAACGTTGCGCTGGCGGAACGCACGCTCAGGGCCACCCAGGAACTGGACGCCCGGGCGCAGCGCCAGCAGGAGCAATGCAATCGGTTCACGCTGGAGGCGCCAGTGGCGGAACTCGACGCCGGGATGCAGGCGAGCGCCGAGCCGGATAGCATGGAGCTGGCCGAGGATCGGCCCCGCCTCCCCGTGAAACGGCACCACGAGGCACAGGCGGCGCTGCCGGTTTGACAGCGACACAGGCTCCTTCTCGGAAGACATGTCGGATGCGCGGTTTGCCAGACAAGTCACGAGGAGGCGTCATATCGGAGTCCATGGCAACGACGAGCAACGCCCGCCTGTGAGCAGCTCGCACAGCGCCAGGCGCCGATATCATCGAATGGTATTCGTTGAGAGACCGCGCGAGGCCAGGCACCGCCGGGACAACGGCGGAGAATCTCCGCGGTGCAGCCGCCTGTTTCCGGCCGGGCCACGATGCCTCAAGGGGCGCGTAGCCATGTTTCGCGCCTGCCCTGCTTCCCTGCCACCGTGCCGCCAGCTCAAGGACACTTCAATGCACGAGACCAACAGCACGACCCACAAGAACAGCTCCCGGCGTCGACTCTCATGGGCGGTAGCAACGACCGGCTTGATGCTGGGTATCGCCTCGATCTCCCAGGCCGCTGCCGCCGATGACGCCTGCGCCCCCGAGGCCTACGCGATGGCCCTTCGCTACCAGCAGCAGTCGGCCGAAGTCGATGCCCTGCAGCGACAGAGCTACGCCCTGGCCACGGCGAGATTGCAGCAGAAGATCGCCGCTCACCCCGAGGCGGACAACCTGGCGATCATGACCGACCTGGACGAGACCGTCATCGACAACTCGGCGCTCCTGGTTCGCGACATGCAGGCCTGTCACGACTTCACCGGCTGGGATACCTGGAAGGTATGGGAGCGCGAGGGACACCCACGGCTGATTCCCGGTGCGCGCAAGTTCCTGAATTACGCCGACTCCCAGGGTGTGACGATTTTCTATGTTTCCGACCGCTACGAGGAGAACAAGGCGTCGACGCTCGCGACGCTACGCTCGCTGCACCTTCCCCAGGTCAATGACGCCCAGGTACGGCTGCTGGGCCCCTCGAAGGGAGAGCGGCGTGCCGCCATCGAGCGCGATCACGACCTGGTCCTGCAACTGGGCGATTCGCTGGCCGACTTCTCCAGCGATTTCCATCACGCCGACCTGAAGGATCAGCACCGGCTGGTGGCCGAGGACGATGCCCATTTCGGCGATGACTGGATCATGTTCCCCAACGCCAGTTACGGCAGTTGGAGCGACGCCGATCTCGAGGCATGGGCAGCGCCCCTGAAGACTCGCTAGCGCGGGAGGCGGGACACCGCACGTCCCGCCCTTGATGGCGGCCAGCCCGCTGCCGGGTCCGCTCAGCGGAAAGGCGCCGGATCTCCGCGCCCTTCCCGCACGACCACGGGAGGGATCTCGCGCAGATCGACCACCGTGGTCGGCTCCAACTGGCAGGCGCCGCCGTCGATGATCAGGTCCAGGTGGGCGCCGAGCCGCTCGCGAATCTCTTCCGGGTCGGTCATCGGCCATGTCTCTCCCACCGGGATCAAGGTCACGCTCATCAGCGGCTCGCCCAGGGCATCGAGTAGCGCATGGGTGATCTTGTGATCCGGCACGCGCACGCCGATCGAACGGCGCTTGGGGTGCAGCAGCAATCTCGGCACTTCGCTGGTGGCGCTGAGGATGAAGGTATAGGCACCAGGGGTATGCGACTTGAGCAGCCGGAAGACGCTGTTGTCGACCTTGGCATAGGTGCCGATCTCCGAGAGATCGGAACAGACCAGGGTGAAGTTGTGACGGTCATCGAGCTGGCGTAGCCACTTGATCTTCTCGATCGCCTTCTTCTCGCCCAACCGGCAACCCAGGGCATAACCCGAATCGGTGGGATAGGCGACCACGCCGCCCTGGCGCAGGATCTCGATGGCCTGGTCGATCAGGCGTTTCTGCGGGTTCTGCGAATGAATCTGGAAGAATTGGGTCATCTCACGCTCTCCTGGAACCGCTGTCGAAATCTGCCGCCCCCGAAACGTCACGGCCGTCCAGGGGACTGCCGCTGTCTTCAGGCCGTTACTGCTTCACAGGGTAACAGACGCGGCGCTACTCGCCGCCGGCAAAGCGTCGCAACGCCGGGTGACACCAGACCGGCCTGACGTGGGAACGCGGCGGCGGGCTGATCGTTCCCGGCGCCAGAGGGCCTCCCGGGTAATGAAAGTCGCTGCCGACGGACCCGTAAAGCCCGTGGAAATCGAGCTGGCGAGCCAAGTCGTGGGTCGTGTCCGGGTTCTGATAGCCGCTGACCAGTTCCGCCGCTTCGCCACCGGCATCGATGAAGGCCGAGAACATCAGGTCGCGCTTGCGCCGGGTCATGCCGTAGCGCAACGGATGCGCAACGACGGCGACCCCGCCGGCATCGCGAATCCATCCGACGACCGTGGCAAGTTCGGGCCAGTGCATCTTGACGTCCCCCCGCTTGCCGGCGCCCAGGTAACGCTTGAAGGCGGTCTTGACGTCCGGCACCACGCCGGCGGCAACCAGAGCCGCTGCGAAATCCGGCCGCCCCAGTGGGCGCTCACTTCCCGCTGCCTGGCGTGCCCTGGCGAGGCCATCGGCGAGGCCGACCTTCTCCAGGCGATGGGCGATCTCCCGCGCTCGCCTGTCGCGGGCGAGTCCCAGCGTCGTCAGCCCCTCCTCCAGCGCCGGGGAGACGCCCTCGGGCAGCAGCGCCACGATATGCAGGGCGATACCGCGCCATTGGCAGGAAAGCTCGGCCGCCGCCAGCAGGGAGAGACCATGAAGCCGGCATTGCGCAGCCGCCTCCTCGACGCCGTCGACGGTGTCGTGGTCGGTCAGGGCGACATGCGTCAAGCCACGCGCGTGACACAGGTCCGCCAGAGAGGCGGGCGAGAGCTTGCCGTCGGAAGCCGTGGAATGCAGATGCAAGTCGATCCCTCGAATACCTTCCAGCGTATCGGACAGCACGGTCGAGCGGGCCTCGGGGTCATCGGTGGGAAAAACGCTCATGGGCATGACGCCAGCCAGCGTCTTTGTCAGAATAGATCGACTATGGTGAGGGGCGCGGCGAACGGGGTCAATCGTCCGCGCCATCACCACCCGCCGGAGGCCCAGTCCGTATGAAACTGCTGTTCGATTTTCTGCCCATCGCGATCTTCTTCGCCGTCTATCACGTCAGCGGCGATATCATCATGGCCACGATGGTGCTCATCCCCGCTACCGTCGCGCAGTTGGGCATCGTCTGGTGGCGTCAGCGCCGCATCGAAAAGATGCTGCTGATCACCTCGGTCATCGTGATCGTGTCGGCCACCGCGACCGTCGCCTTTCACAATCCGGCCTTCATTCAGTGGAAGCCCACCGTCATCAATGCGCTGTTCGGCGTCGCCTTTCTGCTCTCGCCGCTGTTCGGGGGCCAGACGCTGGTCCAACGGATGATGGGCAAGGCGGTGTCGCTGCCGGCAGCCGTCTGGCGGCGCCTCAACCTGGCGTGGGTGCTGTTCTTCTTCGCCATGGCCGCGCTCAACGTGTATGTCTTCAGCTACTACGACGAGGCGACCTGGGTCGACTTCAAGCTGTTCGGCATGCTGGGACTGACCCTGCTGTTCGTGGTCGGCCAAGCCCTGTTCCTGGCTCGCCATCTCTCGCAATCACAATCGAAGGAAGGCTCCTGATGCTTTACGCCATTATCAGTGAAGATGTCGACGACAGCCTGGACAAGCGGCTCTCGGCTCGCCCAGAGCACCTGAAACGTCTGGAAACGCTGAAAGACGAGGGCCGACTCGTGCTCGCCGGCCCGCACCCGGCCATCGACAGCGACGATCCGGGCAATGCCGGTTTCAGCGGCAGCCTGATCGTGGCCGAGTTCGATTCGCTCGAGGCGGCACAGCACTGGGCGGACACCGACCCATACGTCGCCGCTGGCGTCTATGCCCAGGTTCGGGTCAAGCCGTTCAAACGGGTCC
Source organism: Salinicola acroporae (assembly GCF_003206615.1). GTDB lineage: Bacteria > Pseudomonadota > Gammaproteobacteria > Pseudomonadales > Halomonadaceae > Salinicola > Salinicola acroporae. The sequence continues at coordinate 64,743 of NZ_PZJW01000002.1, forward strand.
TTCCGTAGCCCGGTCTCCTCCGGCGATCTGGTTATCCACAGCCCCTGGCGTGGCGGTTTTGCACACCTGCTGTGGATAACGCTGTTAAGATCCCGCGGACGCCTTCCTCCGTTCCCGATAAACCGCCGTCTGGCGAAAAGTGTTCAATTTTCATACAACGCGCCATCGGCCCCTCTTTGAGGGGTCGTTCGATGATCCCCGGACGTGGAAACCATGAACGGCAAGCCGGTCACTTCTCATCGCCAGGCCATACGACATGCCGAGCTCGACTGGCGGGCCGACGACGGCGACGTCGAAGCGCCGTTCTCGACCGCTTACGATGATGTCTATTTCTCGCGCCAGGATGGCCGCGAGGAGACGCGTTTCGTCTTCATCGACAACAACGACCTGCCGCAGCGGTTGGCGGCCTGGCGCGAGCGACGCCCGTTCACGATCGGCGAGACGGGCTTCGGCACCGGGCTCAACATGGTGTGTGCCTGGGCCTGTTTCGACGAGAACGCCCCCGCCGATGCAAGACTGCACCTGATCTCGACCGAGAAGCACCCGCTCACCCACGAGGCGTTGGCGCGCGCCTGGCGCAGTTGGCCACAGCTATCGCATCAGGCCGCTGTCCTGCTCGAGCAGTGGCCACCGGCGGTGGCGGGTGTCCATCGACTGCAACTGGACGCCCGCGTCATCCTGGATCTGCACTTCGGCGATGCCGCCGACTGCCTCGACCGCCTGGACGGACAGGTGGACGCCTGGTTTCTCGACGGCTTCGCGCCTTCGAAGAATCCCGACATGTGGCGACCCGAACTGTTCACGTCCATGGCTACCGCCAGTCGGCCGGGCGCCACGTTCGCCACCTTCACCTGCGCCGGTTTCGTGCGCCGCGGCCTGAGCGCGGCTGGCTTTCGCTGGCGCAAGGTAGCGGGATTCGGTCGCAAGCGCGAGATGCTGCGGGGCGAGCATGATCCCGCCGCCCCGACCGCACTTCGGAGATCCTCGACCAGAGCGGCCACTCCCTGGTTCCAGCCACCGCCGCCCAGGCCGGCGGACCATGTGGCGGTGATCGGCGCCGGCATCGCGGGTACCAGCGTTGCGGCGGCACTGGCGCGCCGAGGTAGCCAGGTGACCCTGATCGATCGCGAGGGCATCGCGGCAGGCGCTTCCGGCAATCCCCAAGCCGCGCTCTACGTCAAAATGGCCGTCGAGCCCAACCTCCAGAGCCGATTCTATCTCGCTGCGCTGCTCTACACGCAGCGCTGGCTGGCGCGTCTCGACCCCGAGCGCCGCTGGTGGTCGGATTGCGGACTGCTGCAACTGGCGGGAAAAACCGGCGACGTCGAACGCCAGCAACGCTTCCTGTCCCATTACCAGCTGCCGCCGGCCGTCGTTGCCGCCAGCGACCCTTCGCTGGCGACGACCCTCGCCGGTGTGGCGCTTCACCGGCATGCGCTGCACTATCCACTGGCGGGCTGGGTCGACCCCGTCGCGCTCTGCCGCCATCTCGCCGCGACACCCGGGGTCTCGGTCCGCCAGGACAGGCTCGATTCACTGCGGGAGACGGACGCCGGCTGGCGGCTGGCGCTGGGACAGGAGTCGCTTCACGTCGATCAGGTCGTGTTCGCCACCGGTCACGCCAGCCGCCACTGGCTCGACGGACTGCCGATACAGCCGGTCCGGGGTCAGATATCCACGCTGGCGCTGGCACCGGGCCACGGCTCCGGGGAGGCCCCAGCGCTGGATCGCGTTCTCTGCGCCCAAGGCTATGTCATGCCGCCGCGCGAGGGACGGCTGACCTTCGGCGCGACCTTTTCGCCCAACGATGATGACGATACGGTGCGAAGCTCGGATCATCGATGCAATCTCGATGAACTGGCGCACCTGGTCCCCGCGCTGGCGGAGTCGCTTGGGGATCGCTCCCTGGCTGAGTGCGGCGGGCGCGCCAGCGTTCGTGCCGCCAGTCCGGACAAGACGCCCTACGCCGGGCCGCTGCCCGAATTCGATCGCTGGCGCCAGGACTACGCCGCCCTGGGCAAGGACGCCAGGCGTACGTTCAGCCAACCGGGCCGCCACTATCCGGGGCTGTGGATGAGCACCGCGCACGGCTCCCGGGGCATGGTCAGCGCGCCGCTATGCGCCGAACTGATCGCCTCCCGACTTCACGACGAACCGATGCCTCTGGAGCGCGAGCTGATAGATCATCTGCACCCCGGCCGGCGGATCATTGCCGACCTGATTCGAGGCCGCTGATCCGGGCGGCGGGCAGTCGACGCTTCGTCTGGAAGATGGCTGCCCGAGCTCCCTCGGCGTGGCGATCGGTTCAGCGAACAATGTTCGACGCGTCCTAATGGCAGCCCGACAAGCGAGTGCAGCGGCGCTGTCTCTATCGTCAAGGCTGAGGATTTTGCCGCCGATATCTGCCTTGCGACCCACAGGAATGTGGGAAGTGCGTTGGCACGTCGGGAACGGGCCTGGACCTGGCCATCGCTCGTCGATTTTCCCGACGGCCGAGGCCCGTCACGGTGGACTCTGACTCTCAGGGGGTCGCGGCGCCGGTTTCCGCCAGCAGGGCCAGCGTCTCGCCATCGAGGCAGCGATAGGTGAAGGAGGGGCGACCGATCTGGCCGTAGTGGAAAGACTCTTCGAGCACGCCACGATCCACCAGGTGCTTTAGGTATTTCCGCACCGACACCCGCGACATGCCGGTATTCTCGCTCAGCGTCTCGGTGGTGAAAGGTGTCCCCGTCTGCTCGGCGACGGCCCTGGCCACCTGGGCCAGGGAGTTGGCGGTGAGGCCCTTGGGCAGGTCGCCGGGGCGCGCCGGTTGCATGGTGGTCGCCTCCCGCCGAAACAGCGCGTCGAGGTCACGCTGGTGGGCGCGTGCAGGCAGCCGGGACAGCCGCTGGTGCGTGTCCAGGCAGCGGGTCAGGGCCTCCCTGAAGCGCTCGAACTCGAACGGCTTGACCAGATAGTCGCTGACACCGAGGTGCTTGGCCTCCCTCACGGTCTCCATTTCAGAGGCTGCCGTGATCAGCACGATCTGGATATCGCGGGCCTGGCGTCGCAGGTCTCGCACCAGCGACAGGCCATTGTGCTCGCGCAGATAGACATCGAGCAGCAGCAGGTCCACGGTCTCCCGCGCCAGAATCTCTCTCGCCGCCGGCAGGTCCTCGCACTGGGCGACCAGATCGATGCCGTCGATGCGGTTGAGGAACTCGACGTTGAGCCGCATTACCATTGGATCGTCTTCCACGACCAGCACGCGCATGAATCAAGTCACTCCGTCGGTTACCTGCATTACGTCCATCACATAGGGCACGGTCACCTCGACCAGCGTGCCGCGCCCCGGCGTCGAATAGAGCGCCAGCGTACCACCTAGCGATTCCACATGGGCCTTGACCATGGCCAGCCCATAACCCCGCCCCGCCCCCTTGGAAGAGACGCCCTGCTCCATGGCGAGCTGTTGCTGGCTATCACTCATGCCCCTGCCGTTGTCCGACACGTGCAACGAGAGCGCGCCGGCGTCGACACCCAGGGTCAGGCTCACCTGGCGCACCTCGCGACCGGAGACCGCCTCGAAGGCATTTTCCAGCAGATTGCCGATGATGGACACCAGCAGGTGCACGACCTCGCTCTCGTCTGGCGCCGGAATTTCGCTCTGAAGGTCGATATCGAGCTCGACCCGGCGCTCTCTCGCCTCGCTACCCTTGGCCAGCAGAAAGCCCGCCAGCACGGGGTCCCGAACCCCGGCGACCCGTGCCGCGGCCGGCGCAATCAAGGTGTCGTCGAGCTCACGCAGATAACGCTCCAGACGCCCCAGGTCGCGCAATTGCACCAGGCCGAGAATGACGTGCAACCGGTTCTTGAACTCGTGAGTGGACGCCCGCAGCGCCTGCGCGTAGCGGCTGACACCGGTCAACTCCTCGGCCAGCCGGTTGACCTCGCTACGGTCCCGCAACGTCACCACGCTTCCCCCCTCGCCCCTTTCGCCGCGGATGGGTACGCGGTTGACGATCAAGGCGCGCCCGTTCAACGTCAAGCGCCGGTTGAGCGCGGGGGCGGCCCTGTCGAACAACTCCGTGAGCGTGGATGCGGGTATTCCCGAGCCATCGCCGGAGCCCGCCGGATCCAGCAACTCGCCGGCGGCCGGGTTGACCATGGTGATGACCGAATCGCCATCGATCGCCAGCACCCCCTCGTGCAGAGAGGCCAGCATCGCCTGACGCTGCTGGACCCACTGGGATATCTGGTGGGGCTCGAAACCCAGCAGGATCCGCTTGATGTACCGTGCCAGACACCAGGCACCCGTGGCACCGATCATCATCAGCAACACGATGCCCAGCAGCAGTACCTGACGCCGCTCCGCCAGCAGCAGCCCGACCCGGGTCAGGGTGACCCCGGTAGCGACCGCGCCGATCACCGCGCCCTGCCCATCGAGTACCGGCGAGAAACCACGGATACTGACACCCAAGGTGCCTTCCGAACGGGAGACGTAGGACTGGCCATCCAGTGCAGGCCCCTCGTCGCCGCCGCGAAAATGCCGCCCGACCTCGCCGGGGTCGGGATGCGTCAAGCGCAAATGGTTCCGATCCATCACGGTAATGAAATCGACGCCGAGCCGATTGCGCAGCGCCTCGATCTGCCGCCGCAGTTCGGAGTCGGGATCATGGACGATGGGCATGGCCATGAGCGCGGAGCGCACGTCGTTACGATCGGCCAGCACCGCCGCGAGCCCCATCACACGCTCCCCCTGGGCCTCCTCCAGATTGGCACGCAGCTGATAGTTGAAAAGCAGCAGCGCGACGCCGAGCGTCAGCACGATCATGCTGGCGACCAGGACGAATATCTGGGCACTCAGGCGGAGCCGCTTCACGCCTTGTCCTCGGCGGGCGGGCGCGGCGTGGCAACGACGCCAGCGTGTCCGCCGCATCGGACAGATCCGGAACTCATTACCCACTCCTTTTGCTGCAGGCGCCGGCGGGAAAGCATGCCCGCCGGCCTGTCGACCATGGCCGAGCACCCTTTAGACCATGGTGGTATACCTTACGGGCCGGGGGTGTGCCGCGCACCACCCCATACCTTTCAATAGTTTCTAAAGGCTTTAATAATTTCATAAAACTTGGTCGACACCTCGGGGCCTCTATCCTCGGCAGCGTACCGCTCATCGGGGCAAGAATACCGCTTACCGCCCTTTGGGCGAAAATCCTTGGGGAGCCAACCATGACTTCAACCGTGACGCAAACCGCGCCGTCCGATTCTGGCCGTCGAGATAGCTGGCTATCGACGCCGATCTTCGGCATTCCCTTCCCGCTCTTCGCCATCGCGGCCGGGGTTCTCGTCGTCTCCATGGCGACGGACACGATACCCACCGGCATGATCGGCGCCCTGTTGGTCATGATGATCCTGGGCGAACTGATGGGATTCATCGGCGATCGCCTGCCGATCGTCAAGAGCTACCTGGGTGGTGGTGCCATCCTGGCCATCTTCGGCGCGGCGGCGCTGGTCTACGTCCAGTGGCTGCCGACCGGTGTCGTCGACAACGTGACCCAGTTCATGAAGAGCGGTGGCTTCCTCAACTTCTACATCGCCGCACTGATCACCGGCAGTATCCTGGGCATGGACTCCCGTGTGCTGGTCAAGGTCGGCTCGCGCTACGCCCTGCCGCTGATCTGCGCCGTCCTGTTCGCCGCCCTGTTCGCGATCGCCGTCGGCTGGGTCATGGGATTCTCGCCGCAGGACGCGGTCGTGGTCATTACCCTGCCGATCATGGGCGGCGGCATGGGCGCCGGTGCGGTGCCGATGAGCCAGATCTACGAGCAGTTGCTGGGCCAGCCCGCCAGCTACTACATCTCGATCCTGGTGCCGGCACTGGCGCTGGGCAACGTCTTCGCCATCATCATTGCCGGCCTGCTCAATGGCCTGGCCAACCGGATGCCGAGCCTGACCGGCAACGGCCAGATGATGCCGGGCGTCGAGATCGAAGAGCGCGAAAGCAAGCCGGATCTCTCCAAACTGGGCATCGGCGTCATCGCCGCCCTGACCTTCTTCGTCGCCGGTGAAATCCTGGGTGGATTCATTCCGCTGCATCCCTACGCGCTGATGATCATTCTGGTTGCCGTGCTCAAGATCGCCAACGTGGTGCCGGAATCGATCAATGAAGCCGCTGCACAGTGGTTTCAGTTCGTCGCCAAGAACTGGACCTTCGCCCTGCTGTTCGGTATCGGCATCGCCTACACCGACCTCGGCCAGGTGATCGATGCGATCTCCATCACCTACGTGATGATTGTCTTTGCCGTGGTGGCGGGCGCCGCCTTCGGCGCGGGCCTGGTCGGCAAGCTGGTCGGCTTCTACCCGATCGAATCGGCGATCACCGCCGGCCTGTGCATGGCAAACATGGGTGGTACCGGTGATGTCGCGGTACTCTCCGCCGCCAAGCGCATGCAACTGATGCCGTTCGCACAGATCTCCTCGCGCCTCGGCGGTGCGCTGATCCTGCTGATCTCCAGCATCGTGGTACCGCTGTTCTTTACCTGAACCGCCAGCCCAAGCCAGCCGGGTGATGGCATTACGATGTAAAACGGCGCCCCCGCTCACAACCGGGGGCGCCGTTTCGTTGGGTACCGTGCGCGTGCCGACGAACGCTCAGCCCTCTTCCTCGTCGTCGGCGAGGTCACGACCGAAACTGCGCCACTGAGTCAGGGTCATCACCTCGGTGCTCTCGGTCTGCAGGTCGTGGACGATCAGCAGCTCGCTTCGCTCCAGCTGTCGCTTGAGGTCACGCACCCAGTCGTGCATGTCCGTCGCCACATCGGTGGTGTCGTAGCCCTGCCGGGTGACGAATGTCTCCAGCAGTGCGTCCAGCGTCTCCGCCGGCAACATGCGATGGGGGATCTCGATAAAGCGTCCGCTCATGCTTCTGCCTCCCACGCTTCCAGTCGCCCGATGAACGTCGCCTCGCCGATCACCTCGACATCCAGCTCCTCGGCCTTGGCCAGCTTGCTGCCGGCGCCCGGGCCGGCGACGACGGTCGCGGTCTTCTTGGAGACGCTGCCGGCAACCTTGGCGCCCAGCGCCTGCAGGCGCTCCTTGCCTTCGTCCCGCGTCATGCTCTCGAGACTACCGGTCAGCACCCAGGTCTGTCCCGCCAGCGGTTGCGGACGCTCGGCCATCTCGATCTCTTCCCAACTGACGCCGACCGCCCGCAGATCGTCCAGCGTCTCCTGGTTATGCGGTTGCTGGAAGAAGGTGTGGATGTGATGGGCCACCACCGGTCCGACATCGTCGACCGCCTTCAAGGCTTCCAACGAAGCGTCGCGCAGCGCCTGCAGAGAGCCGAAGTGACGCGCCAGGCTTGCCGCGGTCGCCTCGCCCACTTCACGAATTCCGATCGCGTAGACGAACCGGGCCAGGGTCGTACGCTTGGCAGCGTCGAGCGAAGCGATCAGATTGTTGGCGGACTTCTCCGCCAGCCGGGGCAGCTCCGCCAACCGCTCGGCCCGGAGTCGGAACAGATCGGCCGGCGTCTTGACCCAGTCCCGCTCGACCAGCAGGTCGATCAGCTTCTCGCCCAGGCCATCGATATCCAGCGCGCGGCGGCTGGCGAAGTGCTTGAGCGCCTCCTTGCGCTGCGCGGGGCAGAACAGCCCACCGGAACAGCGGGCATCGACCTCGCCGTCGAGCTTCTCGACTCGGGAGTCGCAGATCGGACAAAGATCCGGTAGCACGATCTCTAAAAGATCATCGGGTCGTTGATCCTTGACGACCTCCACCACCTTGGGAATGACGTCGCCTGCGCGATAGATTCGGACCCAGTCGCCAATCTTGAGATCCAGTCGCGCAATCTGGTCCATGTTGTGCAGGGTGGCGTTGGAGACCGTCACGCCGGCAACCTGCACCGGCTCCAGCTTGGCGACCGGTGTCAGCTTGCCGGTCCGCCCCACCTGGAATTCGACGTCCAGCAGCCGCGTCACCTGCTCCTGAGCGGGATACTTGAAGGCAATCGCCCAGCGCGGCGCGCGGGAGACGAATCCCAGCTCGCGCTGATCGCGCAGACTGTCGACCTTGATCACGGCGCCATCGATGTCGTAATCCAGCGACTCTCGCTTGTCACCCAATTTCCGACAGAACTCGATAACGCCCTCGTCGCCCTTGACCACGTCCAACAGAGGGCTGGTTCGAAAACCCCAGGATTGGAGCCATTGCATCTGCTGACTGTGCGAGGCGTCGATATTGGCAATGCTAGTGGTCTCGCGAGAGACCCACTGATAAGCGCAGAACTCGAGCGGGCGTTTCGCCGCGATCTTTGAGTCGAGCTGGCGCACACTGCCAGCGGCAGCGTTTCGCGGGTTGGCAAATACTTTGCTGCCATCCTCGCGAGCCCGATCATTGAGTGCCTCGAAGCCGGAGTGACGCATATAGACCTCACCGCGAACTTCGAAGAGATCGGGATACTCGCTGCCTCTCAATTTCAAGGGAATCGAGCGAAGCGTTTTGAGGTTCGACGTAACATCTTCGCCAGTCTGGCCATCGCCGCGCGTCGCACCGCGAACCAGTCGTCCGTTTTCATAGATTAGCGAAACGGCAAGGCCGTCGAGCTTGGGCTCACAGCAGAATTCTAGCGTCTCGGCATCACGCTCCAGCCGGATCGCAGTCCGCTTGATGAACTCGTGCAGCTCGGACTCGTTGAGCGCGTTATTGAGAGACAGCATGGGAACGGCATGACTCACCTCGTCGAATCGATCGGCAGGCGCCGCGCCGACGCGCTGGGTCGGGGAATCCGGCGTGACCAAGTCGGGATGATCGGTTTCCAACGACTGCAGTTCGCGTAACAGCCTGTCGTATTCGGCGTCGGTGATCTGCGGCGAATCCTCGACGTAGTAGTGGTAGTTGGCGTCATCCAACTGCTGGCGCAGGGCACTGGCCCGTTCGCGGACCGCTGGGGAAATCTGGCTCATGGCGCTCGGTTCGATCGCTGCTCAAAAAGTGACACGCATTGTAGCGGAAGGCCGTCGCGACTGCCGCAGTGGCGCCCATCACCGAACGCCGGAAACGACGACGGGGCCCGAAGGCCCCGTCGTCAAACCGCTACCGCGTTCCGTGTCAGGCTGTGTCAATTGGCCTGATAGCGATGCAACCGGTGGCGACGCTCGAACTCCTGCACCCGCTGACGCGCGAACTCGATCGTCTGCGCGGTCATCACGCTGTGGTTCTCGTCCTTCAGCTCGCCGCCCAGATTGCGTACCAGCACCATCGCCGTCTCCAGCATCGCTTCGAAGGCCGCGGCCGTGTCGTTGGCGCCCGGGAGCGGCATCAGGAAGGTCACGCCCGGCGTCACGATCTCCTGCATGCTATCCAGATCGAACACACCCGGCTTGACGACATTGACCATCGAGAACTGCAATTCGCTATCGTCGGCTTCGGTTTCGTAGCGATGGAAGATACCCATCTCGCTGAAGCGCAAACCGCAGGCCAGCATCAGGTTGAGCAGATCGGCACCGTCGAAGCCCGCTTCCGTTCTCGCCAGCACGCTGATGACGATGATCTCCTCGGAGTGCGCCAGGGTTTCCCTGGCCCGCGCCGCGCTCACATGGTGGCGCTTGGCACGTTCGACGGCGGGGTGTTGAGTCACCACATCGTTGCGTGGCGCCTCCTCGATCTCTTCCATCGGCACCGCGGCGCGGGCGGTCGATTCGTCCTCGCCACGCACAGCTGACAGCGGACGATCCTGCTGCTGAGACGCCTCCGCTTCCCCGGCCATCCGAGCACCGGCATCGACAGCGACAGCCTGGCCATCACCGGGCGGCACCAGGGCCGTGATCTGAAGACGGTCGGGCGTTTCGGTACCGGCGACTTCATCAGCTCTCAGATGAGGCTCTTGCAGATGAGGCTCTTGATGCCGCGCCGGCGTTCCCGCGCGGGTCTCCTCGGCCTCGCGCCGGGCCTCCTCGCGCTTGTGGCTCAGGCGCTGGGCCGACTCACTGACACGCTTGGCGCCCGCGCGAACGGCACTCTTGACGTTGTGCTGCATATCGGCGAACGACGACCGCGTACTACGGTCGAGTATGCTGCTCTGCAGCTTCTCTTCCGGAATCCGCTCCTGTCGCTTGGGCTCTGAGGGTCTGACCGGTTCCGAGCCGTCGCCGCTACGCTCGAACGTCGCCGGACGCAGGACACGTGCCCCTCCATTGGGCAATTCCCAGTTGACCTCGGCCTCGCGGGCCGCCTGTTCCGGATCCGTCTCGGATCCGTCGTCGACTCCATTATCTCCCATCGCCTGATCTAGGCGTGGAACTCGACGTTGGCGCTGTAGGCGACGGAAGCCATCGATCACGATGGTCGCCACCAAAACCAGCCCCAGGATGATCAGCCACTCTCTTAGTTCCATGGGTCGTCTTGCCTGTTCGCGGTGCCACTATGCTGGAAGAGGACAACATGCATTCTGCATGTCGGCACTAGCATAGCGTGATTTGTCAAAAATGGGCTACTTTTTTTCTTTGTCAAGCAAAGTTTTGCCCATCAGCAATCACCCTTCAATTCCCTTCGATGTCGAACATCCTATTACGCCTTTAGCCGGTTTGGCTATTTTTGCCAACTTCAGGACGCCTCTGCCATCGACGCCGCCTCATCCACACCCACGGATACCAGACGCGAGACGCCCGGCTCCTGCATCGTGACGCCCATCAACCTCTCGGCAGCTTCCATCGCAATTTTGTTATGGGTGATGAAGATGAACTGCACGCTCTCGGACATTTCCTTGACCAGTTTCGCGTAACGCCCCACGTTCGCATCGTCGAGGGGGGCGTCTACCTCGTCGAGCATGCAAAAAGGGGCCGGATTGAGCTGGAAGATGGCGAATACCAAGGACAGCGCCGTCAGCGCTTTTTCTCCCCCGGACAGCAAATGAATGGTGCTGTTTTTCTTGCCCGGTGGCCGTGCCATGATCGCCACGCCCGTCTCCAGCAAATCCTCCCCCGTGAGGGTCAACCATGCGGCCCCACCACCGAAGACTCTGGGAAAAAGTGCCATCAGGCCACGATTCACTTCCTCGAAAGTCTGCTTGAAACGGGTCCTGGTCTCCTGGTCGATGCGCTTGATCGCACGCTCCAGCGTCTCGATCGCCTCGCTCAGTTCGGCGTGCTGGGCCTCGAGATAGTCGCGCCGCTCGCTCTGCTGCTCGTACTCCTCGATCGCCGCCAGGTTGATGGCCCCGAGGCGACGGATGCGCTCGCCGGTCTCCTCCAGGCGGGTCTGCCAGGCCGATTCCGTGGCATTGGGATCGAGATTCTCCCGCAGCGTCTGCTCATCCTGCTGCTGCTCCGCCAGTGTCTCCCGCTGGGCATCGGCCTTGAGCGTCAGGGCCTGAACCTGCATCCGCGCTTCCTGCAGCCGTTGGCGGAGCCCCTCGAGATTGCGCTCGTGCTGCTGTCGGTCGATCTCGGTCTGGCGTAGCGTCTCGCCGATCTGGCTGGCCCGATCCCGGCAGCGGTCGAGCGTGGCCTCCTGCTGGGATCGCGTTTCAAGCAACCGCTTCAGGCGTTCACGCTGATCCTCGCCGGGTTCGTGGAGCGTCTCTCGTTGCTCTCGAAGCCACTCACAGCGTTCGTCCAGGCGGGCGAGCTGGCCTCGGCTGCGCTCGACCTGCTGCTGAAGCTCGCCGCGCTGCGCCTCGAGACGCTGGCGTTCGAGCGCCAGTTGCTGCTGGGTCTGATGCGTCTGCCGCTGTTGCTGACGCAACTCCCCCAGACGCGCCTGGCTCTGCTCGCGCGCCGTCTGCAGCACTTCGCGCTCGGCAGCGTTGGCGTCGACCCGGTCGAGCGCCTGCTGCCAACGCTCCCGCGTGGTTTCGAGCTCCAGCCGCTGCGTCGCGTGGCGGTCCTGGCTCTGCGCCAGCTCGGTTTCGAACTCCCGCAGCCGTGAAGCGACATGCTCTAGCCGGCTCTCCACCGCCGCCAGCCGGGTCGACTGCGCCTGACGCTGGTCGGCCAGTTCCCGCTCTTCATGGCGCAGCGATTCCAGTGCAGCCTCGCAGCCATCGATCTCGGCCTGCCACTGGGCGATCCGCGAATCGCGCTCGACCAGCGTGGCGTCGAGCGCGGCGAGTTCTTCGACCAGTGCGTCGCGGCGTTGCCGCTGCAACAACACGCTATCCGCGTTGGCATCGTCGCGACCGAGTCGTCGGGCCCAGCCGCGCCCCAGCCACAGACCGTCCCGGGTGATCACGCTCTGCCCCGGGCCAAGATCGGCCGTCATCCGCCACGCGGCCGCGGTGTCGTCGGCACAGTGAATCGCCGCCAGCAGTGTCGTCAAAGCCCCAGCCCCCTTGACCCGGGCTCCCAGCGATTCGGCGGGCGCGCTCGTCGTGGCCTGAAGCGACACCACCGGCAGCTCCCCGCTCGCCAGTGATGTCAGCGGCTCACGGGCGGATTCCGGCTCGGCCAGACGCGCCTTCAGCCAGGGCCCGAGCACCCAGGCGACGGTGCGCTCCCAACCGGCCGTGACCTCCAGGCTCTCGGCGACTCGTGGCGCCCTGCCCAGTGGGTGATCGGCGAGGTGTTCGGCCAGGCTGGCGTCGTCATCGTCGAGAGCCGCCTCGATCAGCGCCTCGAGCGACGCCACTTCACCCTGGCAGCGATGCTGGCGCTCGCGCTCTCCATCCCTGGCCGCCTGTGCTTCGGCCTGGCCCTCGCGGGCACGTTCCCGGGAGCGCTGGCGCTCCTCGCGGCGAATCTCCAACGTCTGCTGGCGCTCATCCAGCACGGCCAGCGCTTCCTGCAGCGAAGCTTTCTCGTCATCGAGGTCGTCGACGTCCGGCAGTTCCGATCGCTGCTGCCGGCGGCGCTCCAACTCGCGGGTCAGTTCCTCGAGCTGACGCTCGAGGCGCTGGATGCTCTCCTGCTCGCGCTCGGCCTGGTGGCGGGCATCACGATCCTGTTCGCTGAACGCCTCCCACTGCTGCTGGCAGGCCTGCGCCGAGTTCTCGGCGTCTTCGAGCTGCATCTCCAGCGTCAGCAGCGCCTCGTCGGCCATCTCGATCTCGGGGAGCAGCGTTTCGAGCCGGATGTCCCATTCGCCACGACGCGCCTCGTCCTGTGCGATCAGCTGCGCCAGGGCGTCCCGCTCCCGCTGCGCACTCTCCAGGTCACCCGAGAGCTGCTGCTGCCGCTGCCGGGCGTGCTCGAGCGACTGCTCCAGCCGGGCAATGTCAGCGCCGGTCTGGTAGAACGCGGCCTGGTGGGACTCCAGCTCGGCGGCAACGGCGTCGTGGGTTTCCCGGCCCTCCGCCAGCCGCGTCTCGCACTGGCGCTGGCCGAGAATCTCGCGCTCGACCTGGATCTCGCAGTCGCGAACGCGAGCTTCTTCCTCGCGCTGCTGGCTGCGCAGGGCGCGTTCGCGCAGCATCGCCAGCTCGCCGCGCAGGCGATGCTCCTCGGCTTTCAGCGTGCGATAGCGCTTGGCGGCCTCCGCCTGGCGCTTGAGCCGCTCGAGCTGCTTGTCGAGTTCCTCGCGAATGTCGTCGAGCCGCTCGAGGTTCTCCTGGGTCCGTCGCAGGCGGTTTTCGGTCTCCCGTCGACGCTCCTTGTATTTCGAGATCCCTGCCGCCTCCTCCAGCGTGTTGCGCAGCTCTTCCGGGCGGGCTTCGACGAGCCGGGAAATCATGCCCTGGCCGATGATCGCGTAGGAGCGCGGCCCAAGGCCGGTGCCAAGGAAGATATCGGCAATATCGCGCCGACGGCATTTCTGGCCGTTGAGGAAATAGCTGGATTGCGCCTCGCGGGTCACCAGGCGTTTGACTGCGATCTCGTTGTATCCGGCATAGGCGCCGCCGAGTTCGCCATCGCGATTGTCGAAGACCAGTTCGATGGAGGCCTGACCGATGGGGGAACGACCGGTGGAGCCATTGAAGATGACATCGGTCATCGATTCGCCGCGCAGGGTCTTGGCGGAGGACTCCCCCATTACCCAGCGTACCGCGTCGATGACGTTGGACTTGCCGCAGCCGTTGGGTCCGACGATGGCGGTCATGTTGCTGTCGAACGGCACCGTGACCGGATCGACGAACGACTTGAAGCCGGCCAGCTTGATGGACTTGAGGCGCATGCGGGAAAGAGAACTCCGAAAACCGAGTGGGCGGCGGATCGCCGACGAAGACAACCCGCCACGGGTTTCGGCAGAGCCTAAGGCACTGCGTGATCGATATCCAGCGCCAACGTCGCCGAACCGGCCACCTCGACGCCGTCGAGCCGACCATATAGATCGCCGGATTGCGGGGTTGCCTGGCCGGTCGCCGAGACGCGCGCCACCAGATCGACGCGATCGGCCTGGGAGAGGCGCGCGCCGGCGGTCATCGCCTGGGCGTCGCTCAACGTCAGCGTCCGTGGCAAGGCGCCCAGCGTCGTCCGCGAGATCGCCAGCGGCGGCCGGCGGCCATCGACGTCCCGTGCCACCAGGAAGACCGGGGTATCGGCCGGTAGACGCCCCTGCAACGATGGCGACAACGTCAGGTCGACCTGCAACGAGAGTTGCTCCGCTGCGGCAGCAGCCGACGTCGGCCCCACTGGCGACGTCTCGTCCGGCGCCGTGTCCAGCGTATTGGCAGGCGTTTCCCGGGCCGCGGCCAGGCGCTGCTGGGCAACGGCGATCACCTTGCGCAGCGCCTGACCCGACTCGGCATCCTGATAGCCGGCCATGGCGCGGCGCCAGTAGTCGATCGCCTGTGGGTAGCGGGCGTGGTCGAAGGCATCGATGCCGAGCATGCCGAGTACCGTCGGCTGGCGCGGGTCGAGTTTCAGCGTCTCGTCGGCCAGCGCCTGGACCTCATCGGTCAACGTGCGGTGGGCGGCGAAGAACTTCATCTGCGCCAGTTGGGCGAGCAGCGACGGCTGGCGCCCCTGCAGCGCGACCAGTCGCTCGAGCGTCATGATCGCCTTGTCGAACTGGCCGCTGTCGCGATAGCGCGAAAACAGCTCGGCCCACGCCTTGGGATTGTCATCCTGGCGCCGGGCCTCGACTTCCAGGGCGGCCAGACGCGTCTCCGGCGGCGCATGAGTCAGCGACTGGATGACCTGATAGAGCGCCAGATCGCGGCGATCGCCGGTCTGATCGTAGAACCCTAGCGTGCCGGCGATCACCACGACGGCCACGACCGGCAGCAGCCAACGGCCGGCCTGGACGCGTCGCAGCGGCCGTCGACCGGTGCTGCCGGCATCCTCCAGAAGCCGCCGGTCGAGTTCCAGGCGGTCCTCGGCGAAGCGCTTCCGGTCGATCTCGCCCTCGGCCAGCGCCGCTTCCAGCGCGGCCAACCGTTGACGATAGATCGCCAGGTTCTCGGCATTGTTGCGATCGTCGGCCTCGAACGTCATCAGCGCGTCACGCAAACCGGCGGCGCGACGGAGCGGCAGCCACAGCAGCCACAGGCTCAGCAACAGCAGCGCGACGATACCTGTCCATAACGGGATCATGGCGCTCCCCCGTCATTGCGACGGCCGTGCGAACCGGCGTCGTGACGCGAGATCAGTGCCTCGAGTCGACGCCTTTCGTGTTCGTCCAGAACGGCGCTGGCCGATTCGCGGCCATCCCGCCGACGCCGGCGCAAGACGAAGCCGGCCACCACGCCGGCGCCGATCGCCAACAGGCCGAAGGGCAAGCCCCACAGCAGCCAGGTGCGCGCATCCAGCCGCGGATCGTAGAGCGCATAATCGCCGAAGCGACTGACCATGGCGTTCTCGATCTGCCGATCGCTCTGGCCATTGCGCAGCAGCGCGGCGACACGCTCGCGCATGTCAGCGGCGATCGGCGAGTTCGAGGCGCCGATCGATTCGTTCTGACACTTGGGACAGCGCAGCCGGGTGGTCAGATCCTCGTAGCGCTGCATCAAGGCGGGATCTTCGAAATCCTGCACTTCGATGGCCGCGATAGCCGCGGTGCCCGTCAGGATGACGATCGCCAGCAGGCAGATCGAAAGGAGTCGACGGGTCATGGCTGCCATTTGTTCACCTCGGGGAGGATCACGTCCTCGACATCCTGCGGCGTGATATAGCCGGTGTGGTGGTAGCGAATGACCCCTTCGGCGTCGACCAGGAAACTCTCCGGCGCGCCGTAGACCCCGAGATCGAAACCGAGCGTGCCTTCCGGGTCGAACAGCGAGACCTCGAACGGGTCGCCGAACTCGTCGAGAAACTGCCGCCCGTTCTCCCGCGTGTCCTTGTAATCGACGCCGACCAGGCGCACGCCGCGATCGGCCAGCGCCAGCAACTGCGGCATCTCCTGCTTGCAGGTCGGGCACCACTCACCCCAGACATTGACCAGGGTCACCTGGCCCTTGAGCAGCGAGCGGTCCAGCGTGCGATTCGGGTCATCCAGCGTGGTCAGGTTGAACGCCGGAAAATCTCTGGCCAGCAGCGCCGAATCCCGCGCCGCGGGATCCTTGGCCAAGCCGCGATAAAGGAATACCACCAGTGCGGCGAACAGCAGCAACGGTATCAACAGCAGCAGGCGACGTGTCATGAGATATCCCCCCTCGCTCCGGCGCCGGGTGGAATCGATTCGTGCGTGCGCACCGCCGCGGAGCGCCTCGGCACCCGGCGATAGCGACGGTCGATGACGGCAAGAATACCACCCGCCGCCATCATCAGCGCCCCCAGCCACAGCCAGCGCACGAAGGGTTTGAGCTGAATCCGCAGCGACCAGTCGCCGTTGTCGAGCTTCTCCCCCAGCGCCACGTAGAGGTCGCTGAACAGCCCCGGACGCAGCGCGACATCGGTCATCGGCATGCCGCTGGCGACATAGAAGCGCTTCTCGGGCTGCATCGTGAAACTTGCGCGTCCGGGCCGGGTCACCTCGATGGTGGCGGTATCCGCGGTGTAGTTGGGGCCGCTTCGCTCCCGAAAGTCGGTCATCGCGAACTGATATCCGCCCACCTCGACATGCTGCCCCGGCGCCAGCCGCACGTTCCGCTCGATGTTGTAATGCGACACCATCGCCACGCCGACGATGGTCACCGCCAGCCCCAGGTGCCCCAGCACCATGCCCCAGTAGGCCAACGTCAGTTTCTTCAGTCCGCCCAGCCGGCCGCGGCGGGTTTTATCAACGATATCCCGCGCCAACGACAGGGCCAGCCAAAGCGCCAGCAGCAAGCCCAGCGTGACGCCGAGACTGAAGCTTCCGCCGTAGAGAAGCGGCAGGACTGCAGCGACCACCATCGCGACGATGGCTGCTCCCCCCAGGCGCCGGGCGAGCTCCCGACCCGGCATGCGCTTCCAGCGTGCCAGCGGCCCGAGCCCCATGAACAGGCAGAGCAGCGCCGTCAGCGGCACGAACAGCGCATTGAAATAGGGCGGCCCCACGCTGATCTTGCCCAGGCCCAGCGCATCCAGCAGCAGCGGATAGATGGTGCCCAGCAGCACGGTGACGGTCATCACCACCAGCACGATGTTGTTGATCAGCAACAGCGAATCCCGCGACAGCCAGCCAAAGCCCGCAAGGGATTGAACCCGGGGAGCACGCAGCGCGAAGATCGCCAGCGACAGGCCCACGGTGACACCGAGAAGGGCCAGGATGAACGTACCGCGAGAGGGGTCGTTGGCGAAGGCGTGGACCGAGCTCAAAACGCCAGAGCGCACCAGGAAGGTACCCAGCAGCGACAGCGAGAAGGTGAAGATCGCCAGCAGTACCGTCCAGTTCTTGAAGGTGCCGCGCTTTTCCGTCACCGCCAGCGAATGGATCAACGCGGTGCCGGCCAGCCAAGGCAATAGCGAGGCGTTCTCGACCGGGTCCCAGAACCACCAGCCGCCCCAGCCCAGCTCGTAGTAGGCCCACCAACTGCCCAGTGCGATCCCCATGGTGAGAAACGCCCAGGCGACGTTGGTCCAGGGTCGTGCCCAGCGCGTCCAGGCTGCGTCGAGCCTGCCACCGAGCAGCGCCGCCATGGCGAAGGCGAATACGACCGAAAAACCGACATACCCCATGTAGAGCATCGGCGGGTGCACGATCAGACCGAAATCCTGCAACAGCGGATTGAGATCGGCGCCGTCTGTCGGCACGTCGGGCAGCAGGCGCTCGAAAGGGTTGGACGTCAGCAGAATGAACAGCAGAAAGCCGCTGCTGATCCAGCCCATCACCCCGAGCACGCGAGCCAGCATGTCGCGCGGCAGACGCTGGGAGAAGAGGCTGACGGCGAAGCTCCAGCCGCTCAGGATCAGCACCCATAGCAGTACCGACCCCTCGTGGCTGCCCCAAACCGCACTCAGCTTGTAGTACCACGGCAGCAGCGAGTTGGAGTTGTTGGCGACGTAGGCGACGCTGAAATCATCCAGCGCGAAGCTTGCGGTCAGGCTGAGATACGCGAAGACCAGAAAGAGGAACTGCCCCCAGGCCATGGGCTGGGCGAACGCCATCCACAGCGGGCGCCGGGTGGCGGCGCCCCATAGCGGCACGATCGCCTGCAGCACGGCCATGGCGAGTGCCAGAATCAGCGCGAAGTGTCCCAGTTCGGGCAGAGTTCGAATCAACATGGTGTCACTCGCAACGTTTGACGAGGCAGCGTCTCAAGAGGACGGGACGCTGCCGTCCGGCAGGTTGCCGGTGGCCTTCAGCGCCTCGGCGACCTCGGGCGGCATGTAGGTCTCATCGTGCTTGGCCAGCACCTGCTGGGCGATGAATTCGCCAGCGTCGTCAAGCTGGCCGATCACCACCACGCCCTGCCCCTCGCGGAAGAGGTCGGGCAGGATGTCGTCGTAGCGGACTTCGACATCCTCGGCGAAATCGGTGACCCGGAACGTGACCTCCAGCGAGTCGCTTTCGCGCTCGACGCTGTCTTTCTCGACCACGCCCCCGAGACGCATGGTGCGGCCGCGGGGCGCCTCGCCGGCGGCAATCTGTGATGGTGTGAAGAAGAGATTGATGTTGGCGCGCAGCGCGTAGAGGGTGAGCCCCACCGCGATGGCGACCAGCGCCACCAGCCCGACCACGATGATCAGCCGGCGTTGACGTTTGGCTCTCATGAGGGGCGTGCCTCGCGGCGCTGGCGTCGCGTCAGCGCTTGCATGAGCTGGCGCCGCTCGAACCTGGCCCACAGGATGAACCCGACGATGATCAGCACCGCCAGGCCCCAGGCAGGCCAGACGTATTTGGCATAGCCGCCCATGGTCAGGAAGGCGGCGAATGAATCGAAAGCCATGTCACGTTCCGTTGATTGATGCCGGCAGGGTCGGCGTCGCCCTGTCGATCCGGGTTGTCAGTCGGCCAGCGCCTGTACCCAGCGAGCCCGCGATTCGCGGCGGATCAGCTCGCTGCGCAGCCGGTACAGCGTCAGGGCGATGAACAAGCCGTAGAATCCCAGTACCATCACCAGTAGCGGCATCCACATGCTGGCCGGCATCGCGGGCCGCTCGGTCAGGCTGAACGTGGCCGGCTGATGCAGCGTGTTCCACCACACCACCGAGTACTTGATGATCGGGATGTTGACCACCCCCACCAGCGTCAGCACCGCCACCGCCTTGGCGCCCTGGTCGCCGCGGCCAAAGGCGCCGCGCAGCGCGATCACGCCGATGTAGAGAAACAGCTGGATCAGCATCGAGGTCAGCCGCGCATCCCAGGTCCACCAGGTGCCCCAGGTCGGCACGCCCCACAGCGAACCGCTGAACAAGCCCAGGACGGTCATCGCCGCGCCGAACGGTGCCATCACGCTGGCGGCCATGTCGGCGACCTTGATCTTCCAGATCAGGAATACCGCGGAAGCCAGGGCCATGGCGACGAACACGCTCTGGGCCAGGATCGCCGAGGGCACGTGCACATAGATGATGCGGTAGCTGTCACCCATCTGGTAATCGGGGGGCGATATCGCCAGCGACCAGACCGTGCCGATCGGCAGCAGGATCAGCGCGGCGACCCAGAAGAAGGGCTGCAGCCTGCCGCAGATCGCATAGCTCCACTTGGGAGAGCCCAGTTTGTGCACGAATGTCCACATGCGCTATATCACCATGTTCTTGCCGAGACTTGTCCCGCCGCAGCCGGTCTCGCTAGCCGTTCAAACTGATCCTCAGACCGCCGGCTATCGCGAATGGTGCCGCGGCCACGGCCAGCGCCAGCAGCGCCCCCAGCAACGCCAGCGCAGGCCCTGCCATCCCGCCCTCGATGGCCGCCTTCACCGCGCCGGCACCGAAGATCAGCACCGGGATGTAGAGCGGTAGCACCAGCAGGGAGAGCAGCACCCCACCGCGCGGCAAGCCGACGGTCAAGGCGGCGCCGATCGCCCCGATCAGACTGAGCGTTGCCGTTCCCAGCGCAAGCGACAGCAACAGCGCCAGATAGCCCGCCCCCGGCAGCGCCAGCAGCACGCCGAGCAACGGCGCGCAGAGCGCCAGCGGCAGCCCGGTCAACAGCCAGTGTACAAAAACCTTGGCCAGGCAGAGCACGGGAAGAGGCAGCGGTGAAAGCAGCATCTGCTCGAGGCTGCCATCCTCGTAGTCGCCGCGAAACAGGCCGTCCAGCGACAGCAGCATGGCGAGCAATGCCGCCACCCACAGCAATCCAGGGGCAACGCTGGCCAACAGCGCCGGCTCGGGCGATATCCCCAGCGGGAACAGCATCACCACCAGCGCCAGAAACATCAGCGGGTTGACCAGATCGCCGCCGCGCCGCCGCGCGATCTTCAGCTCGCGTCGAACCTGGGCGACGCAACCGCCCCACAGGCCGATTACCTCGCCGCGCAGGATTGTCGAACCGCCCGAATTCGCGCTCATGCGGCCTCTCCCAGGAGCAGCGAGTCTACACGACCGTTAGCGTGAAAAGTATGGTGTGTGGTCATGACGACCGCGCCTCCCGCGTCACCGTGCGCGAGCAGCCGCTGCTCCAGCCAGGCGACACCCTCGCGATCGATGGCAGTGAAGGGTTCGTCGAGGATCCACAGCGGGCGCGGAATCAGTTCGAGCCGCGCCAGGGCGACGCGCCGCTGCTGACCGGCGGAAAGCTGTCGCGCAGGGATATCCTCGAAGCCCGCCAGCCCCACTGCCTCGAGAGCCCGTTCGAGATCGAGATCGGGCGCCCTGACGCCGGCCATGGCAGCGGCCCAGGCGAGGTTCTCCTGGGCGGTGAGCGCAGCCGATACACCCGGGGCGTGGCCGACATAGAGAAGCTGCGACAGGAAGGCCTCGCGGGATGCGGCCAGCGGCTCGCCATGCCACTCGATGCGCCCTTCGGTCGGCGGCAACTGCCCGGTCAGCAGCTTGAGCAGCGTCGTCTTGCCGCTGCCATTGGCCCCCTCGATACGCAGGATATGGCCATCCTCGACCCGCAGGTCGAGCGATCGAAACAGCCAACGGTCATCCCGCTCGCAGGCGAGCCGATTGGCCCGCAATGACACCTTCACCGCCATGCGACCTCGCGATCCGGACAGGTTTCGCCGACGGCGCCGGCCACGGCAGGCGCCACTCTACACCGAAGGCGCAAGGGCCCGCCATACGCGGCCAGCAACGTCGCTGCCCGCTAACGTCACGGGTCGTTGCCGGCTTGCCGCCGCCGCTTGCCTTGCTATGATGGCGATACCACCTCGGGAGAAGACGATGACAAACGCCGCACCGAGCTATCTCCAGCGCCAGCCGAACCTGCCGCTGATCGACGGCAACTGGGAACCCATCGACGCGACCGACCTGGTCGAGATACCGCTGCTGGGCCAGGTCGCGGCCGGGCTGCCGATGGAAGCCTGCCTCGACAATGCCACCGTTCACGTCCCGGCCAAGCTGGTCCGTCGCAACACCTATGCGCTGCGCGTGCGTGGCGACTCGATGATCGACAGCAACATCTTCGATGGCGACGTGATCATCATCGAGCGCTACGAGTCGGCGGAAAACGGCGAGACCGCCGTGGTGCTGATCAACAATCAGGAAGTGACCCTGAAGAAGCTGTTCATCGAAAAGTCCGGGGTCCGCCTGCAGCCGGCCAACGACAGGATGCCGCCGATCTACCTCAAGAACGAGGATGTGCAAGTGCTGGGACTGGTCATGGGCGTGATGCGCAATCCTCCCCAGGCGGCCTGATGCGCTACCCCATTCCCGATCTTGCCCTCGGGGCGTGGCATGTCGAAGCCCTCGAGATCGAAAAGAGCCGGTTCATCTGTCGGCTCTGCCTTGCCCCGGACAACACCACCTTCGAGGCCCTGCTGGGCGAGACCCGCCTCGCCTATCCAGATGCCAGCCACCACTGCTCCGCCTACATCGCCGGCGCGCCCGGCGAACAGGTTGCGATCGGCTTCTCCGACGACGGCGAGCCGGGCGGTACCGCCGGACGCCCCATGTTCCAGGCGCTGGAGGGTAGCGGCCTGGGCCAGGTCGGCGCGGTGGTGACGCGCTACTTCGGTGGTACCAAGCTGGGCACCGGCGGTCTGGTTCGCGCCTATACCCAGGCCGTGCTCAAGGCGCTCGACACGCTGCCCAGGCGCGCTTTCACCGAACGCCGCGCAGTGGCGATCCAGGTCGATTTCAGCAACGAGGCGGAAGCCCGCCGCTGGCTGGCCGAGCACGACGTCCCCGTCACCGACGCCGATTACGATAGCCAGGGAGCGCGCCTGAGGCTGGCGTGGCCGGCCGACGACAGCCTCTCGCTGACGCGACTGGAGCAGCGCCTCAAGGGCGCGCTCGTACGCCTATGATCCGGGAGCGAGAGGCCCTGGCCCGATGATCCCCGTCCGCTAGTCCCCCTCTTCCGGGCGGGTTTGATCCTCTCGGCAGGCCCCCCGTGCCACCTCGTGGGAAAGCCGGATGTGCTCCTCGAGCAGTGCCCGAGCCGCGGGAACATCGCGGGCCATGGCGAGTTCCACCAGTTGGCCGTGCTGGAGGTTGAGCGTC
Source organism: Salinicola acroporae (assembly GCF_003206615.1). Classification (GTDB taxonomy): domain Bacteria; phylum Pseudomonadota; class Gammaproteobacteria; order Pseudomonadales; family Halomonadaceae; genus Salinicola; species Salinicola acroporae. The sequence continues at coordinate 87,566 of NZ_PZJW01000002.1, forward strand.
TCCCGGATCGTGTCGTTGGCCGGCGCCATCCGGCGATATCGATCGAACTGGTCATGCAACTGCTCGATGAAGCGCAGCAGCCACGCCGAACCGCAGGGTTCGAGCAGGTGGCGATGAAACTGGAGGTGCATCTGCTCCCAGTGTTCCAACTGCCCCGGGGTCTCGTCGGCTCGCTTGAGGCGGTGAAACGCCGCCAGCAGGCCAGCTTCCCATTCGTCGCCGCCCGCCTGGAGCGCCTGGGCCAGCGCAAGCCCCTCCAGACGTCGCCGCAGATCGGCGATGTCGTCGAGTTCGGCACGCTTGAGTGCGGGAACTCGAAAGCCACGTTGATTCTCCTGCTCCAGCAGTCCATAGGCGGCCAGCCGATTCAACGTCTCACGCAGTGGGCTCAGGCCGACGCCGTAACGCTGCCTGAGCACGGTGATCGCCAGCTTCTGTCCCGCGGTAAAACGGCCGTCGATCAGATCGCGCTTCAGCGCCGCATACAGCTGGCTCGCCGTCATGTTGGTGGTGGCAGCTTCTGCTCCCATAGACACGACCCTTCCGATTCAATGGCAAAGACTCACTATCGCATCGCCCCCTGGCGTCTCGCCAATCAAGGGCTTGACCTGCACAACAATACGACGCCATAGTAAAAAATCGATTTTTTACATCATAACCGATTAGCATCCGTTAACCGAATGACCTTCGGCATCCAACGAACCGCCCTACAATAATTCGGGTATTGCCATGTCTATTGCCTTCGACCATAACAACCCCTTCCCTTCTCGCCGCAGCGCCACCTATGCCAAACACGGCATGGTGGCAGCTTCTCAGCCGCAGGCGAGTCAGGCTGGGCGGGACATCCTCGCCCAAGGCGGCAATGCGATAGACGCCGCCATCGCGACGGCAGCCATGCTGACCGTGGTCGAGCCCAGCGGCAACGGTATCGGCGGCGACGCCTTTGCCCTGGTGTGGCTGGCCGAGGGTGCGGCTGGACACGGCAGGCTCCATGGGCTCAATGCCAGCGGACATGCGCCGCAGCGATTGACGCCCGACGCGGTCAAGGCGGCGGGGCATGCCGAGATGCCCCTGCATGGATGGACCCCGGTCACCGTCCCCGGCACCCCCGCTGCCTGGGCCGAACTCTCGAGCCAGTACGGCAAACTGGATTTCGCCACCCTGCTGGCGCCGGCGATCCGCATCGCCCGGGAAGGCTTCCCCGTCTCCCCGGTCATCAGCCAACTCTGGCAGCGCGCCGAGATCGAGTTTCGCGCCAAGGCGGACGATCCCGCCATCGCCCCCTGGCTGGAGGCGTTCACGCCCAATGGGCGCGCGCCCCGCCCGGGCGAACTCCATCGTAACGAGGCCCAGGCGAGAACCCTGGAAATGCTGGCCGAGAGTCGCTGCGAAAGCTTCTACCGTGGCGAGCTGGCACAGCAGATCGATACTTTCTCTCAGGCTACCGGTGGCTATCTACGCGCCGACGACCTTGCCGACTATGCGCCGGAGTGGGTCGACCCGATCTCGGTCAACTACCGTGGCATCGACGTCTGGGAGATCCCGCCCAACGGCCAGGGCATGGTCGCGCTGATGGCGCTGCGGATGATGGAAGGATTCGACGTCACGGTGCGCGACGATCCATGGCTGCTGCACCGCCAACTGGAAGCGATGAAGCTGGCCTATACCGACGGCCATCACCACATCACCCAGGCCGAGCACATGCGCACCAGCGTCGACGCGCTGTTGAGCGACGAGTATGCCGCCACCCGCCGCGCCCTGATTGGCGAACGCGCGCTCGATCCTCGGCCCGGGCAGCCACAAGCTGGCGGCACCGTTTACCTGGCCACCGCCGACAGCGACGGCAACATGGTCTCCTATATCCAGAGCAACTATCACGGTTTCGGTTCCGGCGTGGTGGTGCCGAATACCGGCATATCGCTCCAGAATCGCGGCCACGGCTTCAGTCTGGATGCCGACCACGTCAACGTGCTGGCCCCCGGCAAGCGCACCTTCCACACCATCATTCCCGGCTTCTTGACTCAAGGGGAGACCGCGCTCGGCCCGTTTGGCGTCATGGGCGGCTTCATGCAGCCCCAGGGACACATGCAGGTCGTGATGAACCTGGTCGACTTCGGCCTCAACCCGCAGGCGGCGCTGGACGCACCGCGATGGCAGTGGATGGGCGGGCGCAAGATCGGTATCGAGCCCGGCTACCCGATGCACCTGGTCCGCGAGATGTCCCTGCGCGGCCACCAGATGACGGTGGCCGTGGACAGCACCGCCTACGGTCGAGGCCAGATCATCCTGCGCGATCCGGACAGTGGCGTGTATTGCGGCGGCACCGAGCCCCGCACCGACTCCAGCATTGCGGTGCTCTGATCGATGGCCAAGCGTTCGTTCACCACCCAGCGCCACCTGTTCATCGCCTTTCTGCGTATCGGGCTGCTCGGCTTCGGTGGCGGTCCGTCGATGATTCCCCTCGTCCGCGCCGAAGCGGTGACCCGCTATCGGTGGATGAACGATGAGGAGTTCGGTGACGTACTGGCCATCGGCAACACGCTGCCCGGCCCCATCGCGACCAAGATGGCCGGTACCATCGGCTATCGGGTCGGCGGGGTGCTGGGCTGCATCAATGCTGTCGTCGCCGTCATCGTGCCGTGCATCGTGGCGATGATGGTGCTGCTCGGGCTGTTCACCCGCTATCGCGACCAGCGCTGGATCCAGGGCATGAGCGAGGGCGTCGTCCCGGTGGTGATGGTGATGATGGCCCAACTGACCTGGGACTTCTTCCAGAAATCCCGAGTCGTGCTCGGCTGGATCGCGACCCTGGTCATGGGCGTGGTCGCCGGCGGTCTGATCTATGGGCTCGACATCCATCCGGGACTGGTGATCGGCGCGATCCTCATCGCCGCCCTGCTGCGACCGGAGCGGCGGCGCGAGCCCAGCGGGGAGGCCAGGCCATGATCTACTGGGACCTGTTCCTGGCTTTCTTCATTCCCAATATCGTTGGCTACGGCGGCGGGCCGGCGATCATCCCCCTGGTGGAGAACGAAGTGGTCGGCCGCTACGGCTGGATGAGCTCCCAGCAGTTCGCCGAAACGCTAGCACTCGGCAACACCCTGCCCAGCCCGATCGCGACCAAGATGGCCGGCTACATCGGCTATGACGTCGCCGGGATCGGCGGCGGCCTGGTGGCGACCTTCGCCACCGTCGCCCCTTCGCTGATCCTGATGCTGGTCGCGCTGGGAACGCTGTATCGCTACCGGGATTCGATCAAGGTCAAGTCGATGAGCCAGTGGGTGAGACCGGTGATCATGGTACTGATGGGCTATCTCACCTGGTCGTTTCTCGACGAGGGTGTCCATGATGCAGGCTGGATCCACACGGGCATCATCGCCGCGATTGCCGTCGTCATGCTGTGGCGACTCAAGCTTCATCCGGTATGGGCCGTCGTCGTCGGACTGGTTTACGGCGGCCTGCTGCTCGGGTAGACGAGCGCTGAAACGAAGCGCATCCACAAGGCAACATCCTGAAGAGAGGCAGCGACAGAGACAACGACTCAGCAAAAATCGATACGACGTCAAACCAACAGACCAAAACAAGGACAACCCATGTTCTACGACGTACTCCTCCCGGCCCCCCGCAAGCATCTGGGGCGGCTGTTCGCCTCCGGGGCAGCCATCGCTTCCCTGGCTGTCGGGCTCGGTGCCGGCGCCCTGACAGTCAGCCAGTCTGCCCAGGCTGACGACTACCCCGACCACGCCATCGAATTCATCGTCCCCTGGTCGCCGGGCGGCGGCAGCGATGCCCTGATGCGCATCATCTCCAATGCGGCGCCGAAATTTGTCGGCCAGCCGATGCCAGTGATCAACATGCCCGGCGTCAGCGGCACGATCGGGCTCAAGGAACTCGCCCAGAAAGACCCCGACGGTTACACCGTGGGCCAGATCCACGAGGGCTTGATGGCCGCCAACGCCACCGGCCTGACGACGCTCAACTGGGACGATTTCCAGCCGATCGCCTCGCTGGCCTCGTCGCCGCAATATCTCGTGGTCAACGCCGACAGCGACTGGAAGACCTTCGACGAGTTCGCCGAGTACGCCAAGGCGCACCCCGGCGAGATTCGCGTCGGCGCCACCCTCGGTGGCATCCCCCATGTTCACGCGGCAATGATCGAGGACGCCATCGGCGCCCAGTTCCGCTACGTCGGCTTCGAGGGGACCGGTGCCCGTATCCGGTCGCTGGTGGGTGGCCATATCGACGCGTCGATCGGCGATATCTCGTCGAGCCTGGAGTTCGTCAAGAACGGCGACCTGCGATTCCTCGCCGTCGGCAGTAAAGCGCGGCTCGAACAGACCCCCGACGTTCCCACCTTCCGCGAACTCGGCTATGACAATCTCGACATGAGCATCAATCGCGGCATTGTCGCACCCAAGGGGATCGACCCTGCCAGGGTCGAGACGCTGGCCAAAGACTTCGAGGCCATGTCCGAGGATCCCGAGTTCGTCGATCGGGTCAACAAGGCCGGTGCCGAGGTCGAGTTCATGGGACCGCAGGCGTACGCCGACTACCTCGACAACGTCGACGGCACGATCGAGCGCCTTTCGGGCAAGTTGGCGCGATGAGCAAGACCACCGACATGGCCTCCCGCCCCGAGCGGGAGGCCAGTAGCGAACGTGGCAAGGCGCTCGCCAACGTCATCTTCAATGCCGCACTGGCGGCCCTTTTCGTCGGCCTGTTCGTGCAGGCCGGCGACCTGCCGTCGTCGATGTGGGAACCGCTGGGTGCCGGATCGTTTCCCCGGCTGATCCTCGGCGCTCTGGTGATCTTCAACCTGGCGATCGTTGTCCAGTCGGCGCTGGCGCTGCGCCAGACAGATCCGGCGACCCGAGTGGGAGCCGGCCGTTGGTTCGTCCAACGGCGGCTGGCCTTCGCCACGCTGGCGGCCTTCTGCGTCTATGCGCTACTCATGCCGTGGATCGGCTTCGCGCTGGCGTCGCTGCTCTTCCTGCTGGCGGTCCAGGTCATCCTGGGCGCGCGCCGCGGGCGCCGGCTGCTGATCGCCTGTCTCGTGGCGACGGTCTTCGGTCTCGGCCTCTACGCCCTGTTCAGCCATGTGTTCCTGATCTCGTTGCCCTCGGGCCACCTGTGGTAGCGGAAGACAGTCACCCGAAGCTTCATCCCCGATAGATCGACAGCCCCATACCGACAACAGCCAGGGGCCAAGAGGGTTCTCCATGCCGATGACCGATGCGCTGCTCAGCAGCGTCGAACAACTGTTTTCGCTGGCGACACTCGCCAGCATGATGATTGGCGTCATGGCAGGTGTCGTGGCAGCCGCCATTCCCGGCTTCACGATCACCATGGCGATCGTGCTGACACTCCCGGTCACCTTCACCATGCCGCCGCTGCAGGGTGTCGCCACGATGCTCGCCGTCTATGTCGGCGGTGGCTCGGGCGGGCTGATCAGCGCGGCGCTGCTGGGCATCCCCGGCACGCCCTCCGCGGTGGCGACGACATTCGACGCCTACCCGATGGCGCGTAAGGGCGAGCCCGGCCGGGCGCTGGCGCTGGGGATCTGGGCGTCGTTCTTCGGCGCGCTGGTCAGCGCCGTGGTGCTGATCGTCGCCGCGCCGCCCCTGGCGATGATCGCCGTCAAGCTCGGCCCCTGGGAGTACTTCTCGCTGATCCTGTTCGCCGTGACGGTGGTGGCGAGCCTGGTCGGCAAGTCGATCCTCAAGGGGTTGATGATGAGCCTCCTGGGGCTGTTCATCGCCACGGTGGGGCAGGATCCGATGATGGGCGTACCGCGCTTCACCTTCGGCGCCGATGTGCTGGCGGCCGGCATCCCGTTCCTGGTGGTGCTGATCGGAATCTTTGCCGTCAGCCAGCTCGCCAGCGAGGTCGAGAACCCGACGGCGCTTCAGCGCGGGGAGTCGCTGGTCAGCGGCAACATGCACTTCCGACCATTCACGGTGATGCGTGAGGTCCTGAGCCGACCGGGCAACCTGTTGCGCTCGTCGCTGCTGGGCGTGGTCATCGGCGCGGTCCCCGGGGCCGGCGGCAGCATCGCTAACCTGATCGCCTACGACCAGGCCAAACGCGCCTCGAAGACGCCGGAGCGTTTCGGTACCGGCATTGCCGATGGCGTGGTCGCCTCGGAATCCGGCAACTCCGCCACCGCCGGCGGCGGGCTGATACCGATGATCGCGCTGGGCATCCCCGGCAGCGCCGTCGACGCCGTGCTGATGGCAGCATTGATGGTGCAGGGCATCAGCGTCGGCCCTCGCCTAATCATGGATAGTGCAGACCTGGTCTATGGCATGTTCCTGGCAATGTTCCTGGCCGCCGGCATGGTTCTGGCCTTCTGCCTGATCAGCATGCGCTGGTTCTTGCGGATCACCGAGATTCCCAAGTCGATCATCGTGCCGGTGGTGCTGGTCTGCTGTGCCGTTGGTGCCCTGGCGCTCAACAATCGCATCACCGACCTCTACTTGCTGGTCGGCGTTGGCCTGGTCGGTTATCTGCTGGCAAAGCTCGACTATCCGCTGGCCCCGCTGGTGCTGGGAGTCATCCTGGGGCCGATCGCCGAGACCAATCTGCGACGTGCGCTGATGGCGGACGAGGACTGGACGCTGTTCTTCACCCGGCCGATCTCGGCGGCCCTGCTGCTGCTCGCCGTGCTGTCGGTGGCGTTCACCGTTCGACGTCTGCTCCAGCAACGGGCGATAGCCCGGGCCTGAGCCTGCGTGCGGTCGGTTCTTCTGGCCGCCGCGCATCTGTGCATTCGCCCTCGGCGAGAGGTGTGCAAGGCATGTTCACGCTAGCCACGCGGCCGCGACGGCGCCGGTTTTTTCGTGAGGCCAGGTGCAAGCCTAGGGTTCTGGTGGTTCCAAGCGCTTGGCTCGTCATGAGGCCTTGCGGAAGCACCGGCCCGTCCCTTAGGCTCGCGGCGTTATAGTGTGCGCAGGCCCTAGCGTGGCCGCCGATCACCCGGAGGTCGCATGTCAGGGTCTGTCCGCCTTTCCCAACCGTCTGCTTCGCCCCGTGACCGTATCGGCCTGGCGCCGATGGAGGGGGTCATCGATGGCGACACGCGAGCACTGCTGAGCGAGGATGGCGCCCTGGACTGGTGCGTTACCGAATTCGTGCGTGTCGTCGATGCCCGATTGCCGCCGCGCGTCTTCCTGCGCCACTGCCCCGAGCTGGCGACGGCGGGCAGCACCGGGCCGGTCACTCCCTCCGCCACTCCCGTTACGCTGCAGTTGTTGGGCTCCGACCCCCGAGGCCTGGCGGCCAACGCCGAACAGGCAATCTCCCAGGGTGCCAGGCGTCTCGATCTCAACTTCGGCTGCCCGGCCAAGACCGTCAACCGTCATGACGGCGGCGCCTCGCTGTTGAGGACGCCGGAGCGGGTCTATGCCGTGGTCGGCGCGGTGGCCGAGGTCAGCCAGCGGCATGGTGTCTCGGTCAACGCCAAGCTGCGGCTCGGCTTCGACGACAAGCGGCTGGCGCTGGCCTGCGCGCAAGCGGCCGAGGCCGGCGGCGCCGAGGAGCTGGTGGTTCACGCCCGTACCCGGCGCGAGGGTTATCGACCGCCCGCCCACTGGGAATGGATCGCCCGGATCCGCGCCGACGTCAGGGTGCCGGTGGTGGCCAATGGCGATATCTGGTCACTCGAGGATTACTGGAAGGCGCGCACGCTGTCAGGCTGCCGCGACGTCATGCTGGGGCGTGGCATGCTCGCCGACCCATGGCTGGCGCGGCGCATTCGCCATTGGCTGGAAACCGGCGGTGAACGGCTGCCACCGACGCCATGGTCGGCCCGCAGCGACATGCTGATTCGCTATGCCGACGCCAAACGCGACGCGGGAATGGCCGAGAAGGTCATCGTTTCGCTGCTGAAACAGTGGCTCAACATCATGCGGGGGCGAGATTCCGAGGCCGCGGCGCGTTTCACCGCGCTGCGCCGAGAGACCGCACTGGCGCCCTTTGTGGCCGGATTGAGCGACCTTGGGTCGAGGTCGGACTCGACCAGCTCCGGAACGGCGGCGCATGCTTCTTCGACGCTGGCGGGCTAGCGCGACAAGCCCCTCAACGACAACCGTACAAACGAAAACACCCGCATGCCGAAGCATGCGGGTGTCATCTGTATGGCGCGCCCGGGAGGATTCGAACCTCCGACCCCCTGATTCGTAGTCAGGTACTCTATCCAGCTGAGCTACGGGCGCTTGAATCTTGTGAAGTGACACCGCAGGTGCGCAGTGCTTGATGAATGGCGCGCCCGGGAGGATTCGAACCTCCGACCCCCTGATTCGTAGTCAGGTACTCTATCCAGCTGAGCTACGGGCGCTTGATTCATGCTTCTTTCACACTGTGCCGGTCGTGGTTTTCGCACTTGCGAAAATGGCGGAGAGGGAGGGATTCGAACCCTCGATAGGGCTATAAACCCTATACTCCCTTAGCAGGGGAGCGCCTTCAGCCACTCGGCCACCTCTCCCCGATCAGCACGGCGCGTAGATTACCGATTCCATTTGGCCTTGTCCAGCCGATAGGCCAAAAAAATTCCTAAAAACCTTAGAGGATGAAGAAGTTACCGGAAAGCTGGCGCCACCAGGGCGAGTACGGAAGAACGAAGGAGGGTTTCAGAGATAGCCCGAGCCGATAAAGGGGACGACTTCACCAGCCCAGACGGTACCAGAGCGCCTATCCAGCACTCACGCGCCAGGATCGCCGTCTTCGTCCTCGGATTTCTCACGCTGGATGCGCTGATAGATCTCTTCACGGTGGACGGCCACATCCTTGGGCGCATTCACGCCAATACGCACCTGATTCCCTTTCACTCCCAGAACCGTGACGGTAATGTCGTCGCCGATCATGAGAGTCTCTCCCACGCGACGGGTCAGGATGAGCATTATCTGATCTCCTTCTCAGGGCCTTCTTCCATTCTCGGGTCAAGCTCTCGGGCTCCTGCACGACAGGTGTGCCACCCGAGGAGCGATTATGCGCCATACGGCCCCTCAGGCCAATGACGCCATTCCATGAAAACCCGTGGCATCATTGAAAGAGCGCATGTTTCCTTCGCTTCCTTCCAACTCCCCCTTAGCGTAGAACGCCTGGGCCATTCGTGAAGGTGTTATTCGATCATTCGCTTTGAATACTGTCTTTATCGAGGCCAAAAGCGGTATGTAGCGCTCTTACCGCGAGCTCCATCGCCTTCTCGTCGATCACGACGGAAATCTTGATCTCCGACGTCGAAACCATCCGAATGTTGATATTTTCTTCGGAGAGCACGCGGAACATCTTGGACGCGACGCCGGCATGGGAACGCATGCCGACACCGACCAGCGAAACCTTGGCGATGTTCTCGTCGCCCCGCAGGTCGCCTCCGCCCAAGGCCGGGATGACGTCGTTCTGCAGAATCCGCATGGTCTGCTTGTAGTCGCCCTTGGCGACGGTGAAGGTGAAGTCGGTATAGTCGCCAGCCGGCGCCACGTTCTGGACGATCATGTCGACTTCGATGTTGGCATCGGCAATCGGCCCCAGAATTCGCGAAGCCACACCGGGCACGTCGGGCGTGTTGAGCAGCGTCAGCTTGGCCTCGTTCGCAGTGAAGGCGATACCGGAGATGAGCGGTTCTTCCATCGATTCGAATTCCTCGTCTGCCACGATGAGCGTGCCCGGGCCTTCCTCGAAACTCGAGAGCACGCGTAACGGTACGTTGTATTTGCCGGCGAACTCCACGGCCCTGATCTGGAGCACCTTGGAGCCCAGGCTGGCGAGTTCCAGCATCTCTTCCACCGTGATCCGCTCCAGGCGCTGCGCCTTGGAGCAGACCCTGGGATCCGTGGTATAGACGCCGTCCACATCGGTATAGATCTGGCACTCGTCGGCATTGAGTGCCGCGGCCAGCGCCACGCCGGTGGTATCCGAGCCGCCGCGCCCCAGGGTGGTGATGTTGCCTTCCTCGTCGACCCCCTGGAAACCCGCCACGACCACCACCTGGCCGTCATCCAGATCTTCCTGGAGTTCATCGGTCTCGATGCGCTGGATGCGCGCCTTGGTGTGCGCGCTGTCGGTGCGAATGCCGACCTGGGCACCGGTATAGGAGGTTGCCGGCACGCCCAACTGATGCAGGGCCATGGCCAGCAGCGAAATCGTGACCTGCTCCCCGGTCGAGACGAGCATGTCCATCTCGCGCGGGGTCGGATCCTCGTTGATCTGACTGGCCAGGCCGATGAGGCGATTGGTCTCGCCGCTCATCGCCGACACCACGACGACGACGCGGTGGCCGGCGTCACGATCACGCTTGACCTTCTCCGCCACGGCCTTGATCCGCTCCACCGAGCCGACCGACGTGCCTCCGAATTTCTGTACGTATAGCGCCATGAGTCTGCTCAATGCTCCCTAGCGTTGTCGACCGGCGCTGGCGCCGGTCGTGAATGCATTTAGGCCAGCCGCTCGGCAACCCAGGCCGGCACGCTCTCCAGCGCCGCCGGCAGCCGTGCCGGGTCGCTGCCACCTGCTTGAGCCATATCGGGACGTCCGCCACCCTTGCCCCCGACCTGTGCGGCGACGTGATTGACGAGCTCGCCGGCCTTGACCTTGGCAACCAGATCGTCTGTCACGCCTGCGATCAGGCTGACCTTGCCCTCCTGGGCCGTTGCCAGCACCAGGATACCGGACCCCAGTTTCTGCTTGAGCTGATCGTGCAGCCCCCGCAGTTCCTTGCCCGACACCCCCTCGAGCTGGGTCGCCAGCACCCGGACGCCTTCGACCTGCTGCGCCTGCCCGAGCAGGTCGTTACCCGCCGCGCTGGCCAGCTTGGCCTTGAGGCGCTCGAGTTCCTTTTCCAACCCCCGCTGTCTTTCGAGTACGGCGTCCAGCCGTTCGACGACCTGCTCCGGCTTGACCTTCAGGCGTTCGCTGACGGTATTGAGCTCCCGCTCTTGGGCCTCGAACCACGCCATTGCCGCCTCGCCGGTCACCGCCTCGATACGCCTCACCCCCGCTGCGGTGCCGGACTCGGAAACGACATGGAACGGCCCGATGTCACCACTGCGGGCCACGTGCGTGCCACCGCAAAGCTCGATCGAAAAGTCGTCGGCACCGATCGTCAGTACCCGCACGCTATCGAGATACTTGGCCTCGAACAGGGCACGAGCCCCCTTCGCCTTGGCCTCGTCGAGCGTCAGCAGCTCGGTTCGGGTCGGCGCGTTGGCCATGATCTGAGCATTGACGATATGCGCGACCTGCGCCAGTTGCGCCGGCGTGAGCGGCTCGAAATGGCTGAAATCGAAGCGCAGGCGCTCGGCGCTGACCAGCGACCCCTTCTGCTGCACATGGTCGCCGAGCGTCAATCGCAAGGCTTCATGAAGCAGGTGCGTTGCCGAGTGGTTGCGCATGGTCGCCAGCCGCAGCGCGGGATCCACCTGCGGTGAGAGCCTCTCGCCGACGGTCACCCGCCCATCGACCATCACGCCCTCATGCAGGTGATGCCCCGCCTGCTTGCGGGTATTGGTGACCTGGAAGCGGCCACCGTCGGTTCGGAGATAGCCGGTATCGCCCACCTGGCCGCCGGACTCGGCATAGAAAGGCGTGCGATCCAGCACCACGATACCCTTCTGGCCCGCCTCGAGAGCCTCAAGCGCGTTGCCCGCTTCATCGACGATGGCCGTCACCTTCGACGAATCCTCCAGCCGATCGTAGCCGGTGAACTCGGTGCTGCCCTCGAGCTCGAGGGCGGCACCATCATCGCCGCCGAACTGGCTGGCGGCACGGGCCCGCTGGCGCTGCGCTTCCAGCTCGCGCTCGAACCCCGCCTCATCCAGCGTCACGCCGCGCTCGCGGCAGACGTCGGCGGTCAGATCGAACGGGAAGCCGTAGGTGTCGTAGAGCTTGAAGATCGTTTCGCCGGGAAGTACGTCGTCCTCGAGCGCCGAGAGCGCCTCCTCGAGCAAGCCCATGCCATGATCCAGCGTCCGCGCGAACTGTTGCTCTTCCTTCAGCAACACCCGCTCGATCTGATCGCGGGCCTGATGCAGCTCCGGGTAGGCTTCGCCCATCTCGGCGTCGAGCGCTGTCACCAGCTTGTGGAAGAACGGCTCGCTGGCGCCCAGCTTGTGCCCATGGCGTACCGCACGGCGGATGATGCGACGCAACACGTAGCCACGCCCTTCGTTGGACGGCAGGACACCGTCGACGATCAGGAAGGCACAGGAGCGAATATGGTCGGCGATGACCCGCAGCGACGGCGTCTTGATGTCGTCATGACCGGTCACTTGGGCCGCCGCCAGCAGCAGATTCCGGAACAGGTCGATCTCGTAGTTGGAGTGGACGCCCTGCATCACCGCCGCCATGCGCTCCAGCCCCATGCCGGTATCGATCGACGGCTTGGGCAGCGGGTTCATCTTGCCGGAAGCGTCGCGGTCGAACTGCATGAAGACGAGGTTCCACACCTCGATGTAGCGATCGCCGTCCTCTTCCGGGCTTCCCGGCGGGCCGCCCCAGACTTCGGGGCCGTGATCGTAGAAGATCTCCGAACACGGGCCACAGGGGCCGGTATCGCCCATCTGCCAGAAGTTGTCTTCATCCAGGCGCGACACCCGCGCCGGATCGACGCCGATATCCTCGATCCAGATTCTGGCCGCTTCGTCGTCACTGATATGGACCGTGACCCAGAGCTTGTCCTTGGGCAGCGCCAGGACCTCGGTAATGAAGGTCCAGGCATAGCGAATGGCGTCGGCCTTGAAATAGTCGCCGAAGCTGAAGTTGCCCATCATCTCGAAGAAGGTGTGGTGGCGAGCGGTATAGCCGACGTTGTCGAGATCGTTGTGCTTGCCACCGGCACGTACGCAGCGCTGCGCCGAGGTGGCACGCACGTAGGGGCGCGGATCTCGTCCCAGGAACACATCCTTGAACGGCACCATGCCGGCATTGGTGAAGAGAAGCGTGGGATCGTTTTCCGGCACCAGAGAGGCGGAAGGTACGATCGTGTGCCCGCGCTCCTCGAAGAAGCTCAGGAAAGCCTGTCTGATATCTGCACTTTTCATAAACAATCCGTGGCGATAGGCGTGCCCACGGCGGCTAGCAGACCACGTGGCGACGCAGAATCCGGCAATGGAGCGGCGCCGTGAACGCCTCTCCTGCCATCGCAAAGCGCATTAGTATAACGTGGTCGGCCGATAGTCTGTCGAGTGCGACACCATTGTCGCCTGTCCGATACCCTCGCCATGCTTGGCGAGCCATTGGCGAGTGAGCGAGGGATCCTGCGAATATCGCGGGCGCCCGGACACCGCTTAGGGGCATCCCGTCAACGAGGCTTCGGAACGTCGAACCGTCGCCGGGTCACGGCGAAGGAGCAGGAGGTAGGGAGACATATAGAAGGAACCCCGCCCGGGGCCTGGGCCGGCAAGGGGTCTACGCTGGGGTGTCAGGGGGTGCCGCTCGGCCAGGCATGTCTCATGGCATGGTGAACCTGTTCGAACTCGAAACCTCGTCCCGCCAGGAAGCGCTCTCTCCTGGCGCGATCTCTGGGCGTCGAGCCCGGTGAGTCGAAACGCTTGGCGAGGGCCTGACTCGCTAGCTCGTTCCAGTCCGGGGCCTCGCTCTCGAAAGCCAATGACATCAGCGACTCATCGATTCCCCGCTGTGCCATATCGACTCGAATCTTGACGGGCCCCTGTCCGCGCGCGATGCGTGAGCGGACGAAAACCTCGGCGAATCTGGCATCGGACTGAAGTCCCTCCCTCGCCAGATCGTCCAGTGCCTGTCGGATATCCGCGCTGTCCAGGCCCTTTGCGCTCATCCGCGTCTCCAGCTCGGCACGAGCGTACTCGCGCCGAGCCAGGAATCGAATGGCAATGTCTCTGGGAGACACCTCCCGAGAGACCTCATCACGAGAGGTCTCCTCGCGGCAGAAGGCGCCGTTGCGTTCAGCCATCCATCACCCCGTCTCCAGCGACAGTGGCTTACAGCAGCGTGTCACCGGAATCATCGCCCTCGGCGACAGCCGCTTCGGGTTCCTTCTCCTTGGTCGCCGGCACCGCGAGCAGCTGAGCCCGGATCTGCGTCTCGATCTCGGCCATCACCTCGGGATGCTCCTCGAGATACTGGGCGGCATTGGCCTTGCCCTGGCCGATCTTGCTGCCCTTGTAGCTGTACCAGGCCCCCGCCTTGTCCACCAGGTTGCACTGCACGCCGAGATCGATCACCTCGCCGGCATGGTAGATACCCTTGCCATACAGGATCTGGAACTCGGACTGGCGGAACGGCGGCGCGACCTTGTTCTTCACTACCTTGACCCGGGTTTCGTTGCCGGTGACCTCGTCGCCCTGCTTGACCGAACCGATACGGCGAATGTCGAGGCGCACGCTGGAGTAGAACTTCAGCGCGTTGCCCCCGGTGGTGGTCTCGGGGCTGCCGAACATCACGCCGATCTTCATGCGAATCTGGTTGATGAACACCACCATGCAGTTGGCGTTCTTGATATTGCCGGTAATCTTGCGCAGTGCCTGGGACATCAGGCGCGCCTGGAGGCCGACGTGGGAATCGCCCATTTCCCCTTCGATCTCCGCGCGCGGCGTCAGCGCCGCCACGGAATCGATAATGATGACATCGACGCCACCGGAACGTACCAGCATGTCGCAGATCTCGAGAGCCTGCTCGCCGGTATCGGGCTGGGAGACCAGCAGCTCATCGAGATCGACTCCGAGTTTTTCGGCGTAGCTCGGGTCGAGGGCGTGTTCGGCATCGACGAAGGCGCAGGTCTTGCCGTCCTTCTGGGCCTGGGCGATCACCGACAGCGTCAGGGTCGTCTTGCCCGAGGACTCCGGACCGAAGATCTCGACCACACGGCCGTAGGGCAATCCGCCCACACCCAGCGCGATATCCAGGCCCAGAGACCCTGTCGACACCACCGGAATCGCGGTACGCGGGGTATCGCCCAAGCGCATCACGGTGCCTTTGCCGAATTGACGATCGATCTGCGACAGTGCCGCATTGAGTGCCTTGCTGCGGTTTTCGTCCTGTGCCATGAACGTCTCCTGTGGATGCACGAAGTGAGGCGAGGCAGCGCCGGTCACGGCGCTCGGCTCACGTACTGTATGGTTAGACAGTAGTATGGCGAAAAAAAGCGCTCTCGCCTATCCCCCGCCGAAGATTTTCAATCCCGCCGTCGCGAAGCGTCGGGCGCCGACGCCCCACTCGTCGCCGCGGGGCCGCCGGGCCGACTTTTCGTCACCGATTCGATCAGTCCCGACAGCGCCACGGCAACTGCCAACTCCCGGACCTGCCGACGGTCGCCCGGCAGGTGGTGACGCTCCACTCGTTGGTGATGCTGGTTGCCCCAGGCGAACCACACCGTGCCCACAGGCTTGTCCGGGCTGCCCCCTGCCGGGCCGGCGACACCGCTGACCGAGACACCGAGATCGGCCCCGCTGTCACGGCAGGCGCCGATGACCATCTCCCTGACGGTCTGCTCGCTGACTGCGCCATGGGCCTCCAAGGTGGCCTGCGACACCCCCAACAAGCGCCGCTTGGCAGCATTGGCATAGGTCACGTAACCAGTCTCGAAGTAGGCGGAGCTGCCGGCGATCGCCGTGATGGCGCTGGCCACGCCACCGCCGGTACAGGATTCCGCGGTGGTCAGCCGGACGCCCTGGGCCAGACAGGCCTCCCCCAGGCGCAGGGAGAGCGCCTCGCGATCCGGTTCGGCATCCTGGCGCGATATCGACACGTTCGTCATGGCAACTTCCTCTCTCAGGGCTCGTCCCACTCGCTGCCTTTCCCCTGCATAGCAGCGACTGAGCACCAACGGAAAACCGACCGCCATTCAGTATGCGGAGAATCGTGGTTCGTGCAATGGTTGCAGGAGTGCTGCGAGGATGTCTGGGTATCGCGAAGGGTTGAGCACGCCCTGACGGGGCTAGGAGACGGCGGGAGACAGTTCAGTCCGGCTCGCGGGGATCCCGATCCGGGGGGATCATCGCCGGATGACGCGCCGCCAGTTCGGCGACGGCGATCTCCAGCAGCACGACGGCCAGTTCGCTGAGGTTGACGTTACGCTTGTTGGCTTCGATAGCCAACAGGCGATACGTGGAATCGCTGAGGTGGTTTAGCACCAACCGGGCCATATGTGAGTCCTCGAGTGCCGATTTCACACACTGTAACGAGTTATCGGCGGGTACTCAGGCTGAAATCACTACACCTGATGCATGATCCCCTCTAAGGCGCCCGCCGCCTCGCGGTGCCGGACCCAGCCGCCGCGTGGTAACCTTGCCCCTTACGGTACGACCCGGCATTCCCATGCCCCTCTGTGTCCCAAGAATCGACGGAGTTTCCGAGACACCATGCAGGAAGCGGCCTCCAGCAAGAATACCCAGCATACGCCAATGATGGCGCAGTACCTCAAGATCAAGCGCGAGCACCCGGATGTACTGCTCTTCTACCGGATGGGCGATTTCTACGAGCTTTTCTACGACGACGCCAAGCGGGCCTCGCAACTGCTCGACATCACGCTGACGGCCCGTGGCCAGTCGGCCGGTAAACCGATCCCCATGGCGGGCATTCCCTACCACAGCGTCGAGTCCTACCTGGCGCGCCTGGTCAAGTCCGGTCAGTCGGTGGCCATCTGCGAGCAGATCGGTGATCCGAGCACGACCAAGGGGCCGGTGGAACGCCGCGTCGTGCGCATCGTCACACCGGGGACGCTGCTCGACGAAGCGCTGCTCGATGCCAGCCGCGACAATCTGCTGGTCGCCCTCCATCGCACCGGCGAACGCTGGGGCATCGCCTGGCTGGAACTGTCCAGCGGCCGCTTCAGCGTGCTCGAGATCGATGGCGAGGCCGACATGCTGGCCGAGATTCATCGCCTGCAGCCCGCGGAATTGCTGATCGCCGAAAGTCTCGATCTCTCGCCGTCGCTGACAGAGCGGCGCGGCCTGAAACGTCAGAACGACTGGCATTTCGACCTGGAGACGGCCAATCGCCTGCTGTGCGACCAATTCGAGGTCGCGGATCTCAGGGGTTTCGGCTGCACCCACCTCGAAACCGCACTAGTCGCCGCCGGCGTGCTGGTCGACTACGCCAGGGACACCCAGCGCTCCCGGTTGCCCCATGTCACCGCGCTGAGCGTCGAGAGCCGTGACGAATCGGTGGTGATCGATGCCGCCAGCCGGCGTAATCTCGAGATCGATATCAACCTCGGCGGCAGCGGCGACAATACCCTGGCCAGCGTGCTCGACACGGCCGTCACGCCGATGGGGTCGCGCCTGCTCAAGCGCTGGCTCAACCGGCCACTACGTGACCGGCATCAGATCGGTGCCCGCCAGGCAGCGGTACAGCTGCTGCTCGACGCCGACCAGTACCTGCTGATCCGCGAGCCACTCAAAGAGGTTGGCGATGTCGAGCGGATACTGGCCCGGGTGGCACTGCGCAGCGCCCGGCCCCGGGATCTGGCCCGCCTGCGCGACGCACTCAACGTGCTGCCGACACTGCAGGCCGATCTCGAGCGGATCGAGGGCGAGAGCGCACTGGACGACCTCGCCCGCCATATCCACCCCTATCCCGAACTGGCCAACACCCTGACCCAGGCGCTGATCGACAACCCGCCGGTGGTGATCCGGGATGGCGGAGTCATCCGTGAAGGCTTCGATGCCGAGCTCGACGAGTATCGCGGCTTGGCCGAGCATGCCGGCGACTACCTGGTCCAGCTCGAGCTTCGCGAGCGCGAACGCACCGGCCTGTCGGGCCTCAAGGTCGGCTACAACCGGGTTCACGGCTACTACATCGAGATCCCGCGCGCCCAGGCTCGCGAGGTGCCGGCGGACTACATCCGTCGCCAGACGCTGAAGAACGCCGAGCGCTTCATCATTCCCGAGCTCAAGGAGTTCGAGGACAAGGCGCTGTCGGCCAAGTCGCGCGCGTTGGCGCGGGAGAAGCTGCTCTACGAAAGCCTGATCGATACGCTCAATGCCGAACTCGACGCGCTGCAGGCCACCGGTCGCTCGCTGGGCGCGCTCGACGTGCTTTGCGCCTTCGCCGAGCGCGCCCAGAACCTGGAGTTCGTGCGTCCGCAGCTCTCGGAAACGCCGGGTTTCCATATCATCGGCGGCCGCCATCCCGTGGTCGAACACGTCAGCCAGCACCCGTTCGTGCCCAACGACCTGATCCTCGATGACGATCGCCGCATGCTGGTCATCACCGGCCCCAACATGGGCGGCAAGTCGACCTACATGCGTCAGGCGGCATTGATCGCCCTGCTCGCCCATACCGGCAGTTTCGTTCCGGCCGAGAGCGCCGAGATCGGCCCGGTGGACCGGATCTTCACCCGGATCGGCTCCAGCGACGATCTGGCCGGCGGGCGCTCCACCTTCATGGTGGAAATGACCGAGACGGCCAGCATTCTCCACAACGCCACCGCCGAGAGCCTGGTGCTGATGGACGAGATCGGCCGCGGTACCAGCACCTTCGATGGTCTCTCGCTGGCCTGGGCCAGCGCCGAGCATCTCGCCAGCCAGCGCGCCTTTACCCTGTTCGCCACGCATTACTTCGAGATGACCGCGCTGGCCGAACAGTTGGAGACCGTCGCCAATGTGCATCTCACCGCCGCGGAGCATCGCGACGGGATCGTCTTCATGCACCGCGTCGAGGAGGGGCCGGCCAGTCAGAGCTACGGCCTGCAGGTCGCCCAGCTCGCCGGCGTGCCGCAAAGTGTGATCGCCCGCGCTCGCGACAAGCTGGCCAGTCTCGAGCAGCCTGCCGCGATGCCGGACATGCACGCCCAGCCCACGGGTCCACAGCAGGCCGACCTGTTCGCCGCGACACCGCATCCGGTACTCGAGGCACTGGAGTCGCTCGACGTCGACTCGCTGACACCGCGGGCGGCGTTGGCGCTACTTTACGAACTCAAGGAGATAGAGGCCAATTAGCAACCCCCGAACGCACTACTGCCGTTCGACGAGACAAGCGAAGCAGCCAGGAGCTGAATAATGAACGTGCAGAGAGTCGGTGCGTTCGTCCTCGAGAAGCGCGTCGATCTCGGTCGAGACGTCACTGCCATGGCAGAGTGTGGCGGCGGAGAGGAAACCCTTTGCATCGTAGGCTCTCAGCGAGAGTGATCGCTTGGCAAGCGAGGGCGGCACGCCACCGCCTCGGTAGACGCGACGGGTAGCGCCCTCCCCAACGAAGACCGGCCCGGTAGCCCGATAGGGTGAATCGACAGGGTGGTGCATGAAATGCAGTAGCCAGACCGAGCTTCACGGCTTGGCGTCGTTGAGTGTTACGCGACACGGCAGATTCGCATCTGGCGTCACGACGAGGCGCGTCGCGAGACCGCGGCTGGCGAGATGGGAAAAATCGATCGATTGTGCATCGAGACCGATGAAAAGAAATGACACAGGCAGTCCTCCTTCAAGGCAAGCCGTCAGGAGTCTGCACTCTTCGTTGGCGCTGTGCCGGCCGTTTTCGGCGCTGAAGCTATAACACCATTCCTCGATGTTCCCAAGCCCGGCTTGCCGGGATTGGCGCCCGCCGCCTAGAATATGGCGCCATTCGAGTAGCATCGGCGGCACCGTCATGCACGGTGATTTCTATCAAGCGTTTCCAATATCCGCCAAGACCGTGACAAGAAGGGCCAGCCCCACAACAGGAGAGATCACCCATGACGTTCGTCGTCACCGAGAACTGCATCAAGTGCAAATACACCGACTGCGTCGAAGTCTGCCCGGTGGACTGCTTCTACGAAGGGCCCAACTTCCTAGTCATTCACCCTGACGAGTGCATCGATTGCGCCCTGTGTGAGCCGGAGTGTCCCGCCGAGGCGATCTTCTCGGAGGACGAGCTGCCCGAGGGCCAGCGCCAGTTCATCGAGCTCAACGCCGAGCTCGCCGAAGTGTGGCCCAACATCGCCGAGCAGAAGGAGCCGCCGGAAGACGCCAAGGAGTGGGACGGCAAGCCCAACAAGATCGAGCTGCTCGAACGCTGATTTGCTATTACGCAAATCGGACACTCGTTGCCGAAGAACGCAAGAAGGCCGCTCGTTGAGCGGCCTTCTTGCGTTTCAATCGATCAGGCAGACATCACTGCCCTTTTATGGCCTTCAGACCCGGATAGGCGGCCTTGTCACCCAGTTCCTGCTCGATCACCAGCAGGCGGTTGTACTTGGCGACACGATCGGAGCGGCACAGCGAGCCGGTCTTGATCTGGCCGGCGGCGGTGCCCACGGCGAGATCGGCGATGGTGGTGTCCTCGGTCTCGCCGCTGCGATGCGAGATCACCGCGGTAAAGCCGGCATCCTGGGCCATCCGGATGGCATCCAGCGTTTCGGAGAGCGAGCCGATCTGGTTGAACTTGATCAGGATCGAATTGCCGATCTTCTCGTCGATACCCCGCTTCAATATCCGGGTGTTGGTGACGAACAGGTCGTCACCGACCAGTTGGATCTTGTCGCCCAGCTTGTCGGTCAGCGCCTTCCAGCCGTCCCAGTCCGACTCGTCCATGCCATCCTCGATGGAGACGATCGGATACTGATCGCAGAGATCGGCCAGGTAGTCGGTGAATCCCGCGGCGTCGTACTGCTTGCCCTCGCCGGCGAGGTCGTAGCTGCCATCCTTGAAGAATTCGCTGGAGGCGCAGTCGAGTGCCAGGGTGACATCCTTGCCCAGATGGTAACCGGCGTCGTTGACCGCCTGCTTGATCACCGCCAGCGCCTCGGCGTTGGAGGAGAGGTTCGGTGCGAAACCGCCCTCGTCACCCACCGAGGTGGAGAGCCCCTTGGCGGAGAGTACCTTTTTCAGCGCATGGAATATCTCGGCCCCCATGCGCAGCGCCTCGCGGAAGTTCGGCGCCCCCACCGGCTGGACCATGAACTCCTGGATGTCGACGTTGTTGTCGGCATGCTCGCCACCGTTGAGGATATTCATCATCGGTACCGGCATGGTGTAGTGACCCGGCTGGCCGTAGAGTTCGGCGATGTGGGCATAGAGCGGCACGCCCTTCTCCGCCGCCGCTGCCTTGGCCGCGGCCAGCGACACCGCGAGAATCGCGTTGGCCCCCAGGCCGGCCTTGTTGTCGGTACCATCCAGCGCCAGCATGGCGTCGTCGAGGGCACGCTGGTCGCTGACATCCATGCCCATCAAGCGCTCGCGGATCTTGCCATTGACCGCGTCGACGGCCTTCAGCACGCCCTTGCCCAGATAGCGCGACTTGTCGCCGTCGCGCAGCTCCAGCGCTTCACGAGAGCCGGTGGAAGCGCCGCTGGGCGCACAGGCGCTGCCAGTGATGCCGCCGCTCAGCGTGACTTGCGCCTGCACGGTGGGGTTGCCGCGGGAATCGAGCACTTCGAGGGCGCGGATATCAACGATCTCAGCCATGTTACGTCGTCCTGTCGGTTGAAAGCTCTTTCGGTTGATCACTCGGTACATCGAGCGTGAAGCGCCCGGTTCCCGGCGTGAGGGTCCGGGCGCGGTGATTCCATCATGTTAGCAGTTCCGGAGCTTAGCCAGCGCAGGCATCCCAGGTCCAGCCTCGCCAACGACAGCGGGGGATGAATCGCTTCATCCCCCGCCGGGTCACTCGGTCATTCCTGATGGGCCATGCCGTGCTGGCGCTGGCGCTGGGCCTTGTGCTCCAGCGCCGCATTGACGAAGCCGGTGAACAGCGGGTGGCCGTCGCGCGGGGTCGAGGTGAACTCGGGATGGAACTGGCAAGCCACGAACCAAGGATGATCCGGCAGCTCGATCATCTCGACCAGCGCCTGATCACCGCTCTTGCCGGAGACGACCAGCCCCGCCGCCTCGAGCTGCTCGACGAACTGCTCGTTGACCTCGAAACGGTGGCGATGACGTTCGGTGATCGTGTCCAGGCCGTACACCTCGTGCGCCCTGGAGCCCGGCTTGAGTCGGCACTCCTGGCCGCCGAGGCGCATGGTGCCGCCCAGATCGGAGGCCTCGTCGCGCAGCTCGATCTGCCCTTCGGGATTGATCCACTCGGTGATCAGGCCGACCACCGGGTGCTGGGTCTCACGGGTGAACTCGGTGGAGTTGGCATCGGCCCAACCCGCCACGTGGCGGGCGAACTCGATCACCGCCACCTGCATGCCGAGGCAGATACCGAGATAGGGAATATCGTTCTCGCGAGCGAAACGGGCGGTCTGGATCTTGCCCTCGACGCCCCGTTCGCCGAAGCCGCCCGGCACCAGGATCGCATCTTTCCCGGCCAGGCGTTCGGTGCCGTGGCGCTCGATCAGCTCGGAATCGATATATTCGACATTGACCTTCACCCGGGTCTGGATGCCGGCGTGGATCAGCGCCTCGTTGAGCGACTTGTAGGCGTCGAGCAGTTCCATGTACTTGCCGACCATGGCGATGTTGATCGTCTTGAGCGGGTTGAGCTTGGCATCGAGGACATGGATCCATTCGGCCAGGTCCGCCGGCGGCGCGTCGAGACGGAACTTGTCGCAGACGATGTCGTCGAGACCCTGCTCGTGCAGCATCAACGGGATGCGATAGATGGTGTCGGCATCCTGCAGCGGGATGACGGCGCGCTCCTCGACATTGGTGAACAGCGCGATCTTGCGCCGCTCGCTCTCCTCCAACTCGACCTCGCTGCGGCAGATCAGGATATCGGGCTGGATACCGATCGAGCGCAGCTCCTTGACGCTGTGCTGGGTCGGCTTGGTCTTGGTCTCGCCGGCGGTCTTGATGTAGGGCACCAGCGTCAGGTGCATGAACAGGGCACGGTTGGCGCCGACTTCGCTACGCAGCTGGCGAATCGACTCCAGGAACGGTAGCGACTCGATATCGCCCACGGTGCCGCCGATCTCCACCAGCGCCACATCGTAGCCTTCTCCCCCCTTGACCACGCGGTGCTTGATCTCGTCGGTGATATGCGGGATCACCTGCACGGTACCGCCGAGATAATCGCCCCGACGCTCCTTGCGCAACACGTGCTCGTAGACCCGACCGGTGGTGAAGTTGTTGCTCTGGGTCATCTTGGTACGGATGAAGCGCTCGTAGTGCCCCAGATCGAGATCGGTTTCCGCGCCATCCTCGGTGACGAACACCTCGCCATGCTGAAACGGACTCATGGTGCCCGGATCGACGTTGATGTACGGGTCCAGCTTGAGGATGGTGACCTTGAGGCCGCGGGCCTCGAGAATCGCGGCCAGCGAAGCGGACGCAATGCCCTTGCCCAGTGAGGACACAACGCCGCCGGTCACGAAGATATATCGTGTCATGGAAAACCTGTCGAATCGTGGTCGTAAAGCTCGTGAGAAAAGACCCGGGGGAGAAAGTCGGGCCAGGATGGGACGTCAGATTACCAGACTCGTGCGAAAGGCTCAATTTTGGATCGCGCCCTCGTCACGCCCAGGGCCGCATCAGCCGGCGACGGCGCGCTGCAGCGACTCCAGGCGCCGGTCCCGAATGCCGAGCGCGTGAAGATCGCCAACCGTGTTGTCGAGGTACTCGCGGCAGGATCCCAGCACGCCTCGGCCGGTACGCAGCAGGTGTACTACCGTCTCGTCGGGCTGGCGACCGATATAGCGCTCGTGGTGCGGGTTGATCACGAAGGCGACACCCCATATCGGACCGACATCCGTCTTCAGCTTGATCCAGCGAGGCCGATAGGCACCGGTCAGCATCTCGCGCCGCTATACCAGCGTCAGTTCGCGCTCGAGGTGATCGCCGGGGACGCGCAGCGCCACGCCATGGCAGGAACCGCCCGGCGCCAGCGCCAGCATCAATCCGGGGGTCTCGGGAGTGCCCCGGCCGTGATCGAGCTTGAGGCAGAAGTCGCGATGGTAGCCGTAGAGCCGGCAAGTGTGACGCTCGGCGACCTCGACACACGGATTCCAGATCAGCGAGCCATAGGCGAAGAGATACACCCCGTCCCGCAACTGGACGCCAGGGGGCGCGGTGGCCAGAACGTGCTGGATCGAGCTGCGCAGCTCCTGGTGGCTCTTCAACGCCACCTCCGGGTAGACATGCTCGAAGTGACGGCGAATCAGGTCCTGCTCCAGCACCTCGCGCGTCATCGCGATCGACTGCGTCGCGGGAGCCTGTTCGTCGGCATGGGTATCGCGGGACTGCGACTCGCTCATTGGGGACTCTATCTCGGACGCGATCGACAAGGGTTCGGGGTGGTTCGGGTCGCGCTACGGCTCGGATCCGCGCGCCACCCAAGACTAACGTTCAATGGGCCCGAAACGAAGCCCGGATCGGCATCAACCGGCAACGTCCTGCCAGCGCCCGGCGCCACGACGCAGCACCAGATGCAGGATAATCGCACCGAAGGTGGCCGTCCCGATGCCATCGAGGGTGAAGCCGCCGAAGTCGATGGAAAAATTGCCGGCACCCAGCACCAGGGTCACCGCCGCCACGATCAGGTTGACGTTGTCGCCCAGATCGACACCGTTCTGGATCCAGATACGAGCGCCAGCCACCGCGATCAGGCCGAACACCACGATCGAGGTGCCAGCCAGCACCGGGCCGGGAATGGTCTGGATCAATGCCCCGAAACGTGGCGAGAAGCCGAGCAGGATGGCGAAACCGGCAGCGGCGACGAATATCAGGGTCGAGTAGACCCGGGTCACCGCCATCACTCCGATATTCTCGGCATAGGTGGTCACGCCGGTGCCGCCGGATGCCCCGGAAACCACCGTCGCCAGGCCGTCACCGACGAAGGCCCGACCGATATAGGGATCGAGATCACGTCCGGTCATCGCCCCTACCGCCTTGATATGGCCAAGGTTCTCCGCCACCAGGATGATCGCGACCGGCGCGATCAGCACGATCGCATGGGGGCTGAACGACGGCGCCGTGAATGCGGGCACCCCCAACCAGTCGGCCGCACCGATCGCCGAGAAATCGATCGGTGCTCCCCAGCCGAGACCGTTGGTGACCAGCGCATAGATGGCGTAGGACGCGACCAGACCGGTCAGGATCAGCAACCGCTGGAGCATGCCCCGGGTCAGCACGGCGGCCAGGCCGACACAAAGGATGGTCACCAGTGCCATCGCCGCGTCGAAACTGGAATCCTTCACGCTGGAGACCGCCACCGGCGCCAGATTGAGGCCGATGGTCATCACGATCGCCCCGGTTACCACCGGCGGCAGCAGGTACTCGATCCAGCGCGTGCCCAATGCCATGACCACCATGCCGATGAGCGTGTAGATCGCACCGCAGGCGATGATGCCCCCCAGCGCCAGACCGATGGAGGGGTTGCCGCCGCTGCCGGCATAACCGGTGGCGGCGATCACCACGCCGATGAAGGCAAAGCTGGAGCCCAGGTAGCTGGGAACCCGCCCGCCGACGATCACGAAGAACAGCAGCGTGCCGATGCCCGACATCAGGATCGCCAGGTTGGGGTCGAAACCCATCAACAACGGTGCCAGCACGGTGGATCCGAACATCGCCACGGCGTGCTGGATGCCCATCAGCAGCGTCTGCACCGGCGGCAACGCCTCGTCGGGCGCGACCAGGCCTTGATGGCGAGCGGCATCGACGCGCCGCCAGCGGGGAAACCAGGATGACATCGGGTTTGTTCTCCAGAGCAAGGCCGGGCGGCGCCGGCGGCATTCGAGCGCACGGAAGCGGCGGAATTCAGCGTGACCGACGGAGCGACGGCCCGACGCGCATTCTAACGTCAGCGCCGACCGGATGCTCCCTTGGCATGGAGCGTCACGAGTGAACTACGCTGAAACCATCGCCCGCGGGGCCGGGCAAGCCCCCCAGCGACGCCATCGGGAGCGACGGCCCCAACCTCAAGGCATGCCAAGGAGTGGATATGCAACATTACGACTATCTGATCGTCGGCGCTGGCATGGTTGCCGCCAACGCCGTGGAGGGCATTCGCGAGCGTGATGCCGAGGGCACCATCGGTATCCTGGGCGCCGAACCCAACGGACCGGTCACCCGCCCTGCGCTCTCGAAGAAACTGTGGACCGATCCTGATTTCGGTTATGACAAGATCTGGATGCAGCCGGAACAGCACGCCGGCACGACACTTCACACCGACACCCGCGTCACGGCCATCGACCGTCAGCAGCGGACAGTGACGACTGCCAGCGGCAATGCCTTCGGCTACGGCAGGCTGTTGCTGGCCACCGGTGGCGCCCCCGTAACGATCGATCTGCCGCCAAGCGAGCGCGTGCGCTATTTCCGCACCGTCGAGGACTACGACTGCGTGCGGCGGCTCGCCGATCAGGGCCTGCATGTCGCCGTTGTCGGCGGCAGCTATATCGGCACGGAACTGGCCGCGGCGCTGATCCAGAACGGCTGTCGGGTCACCTTGATCCATCCCGAGGACGTGCTGGGCGGCGCGATGTTCCCGCCCAGCGTCGCCGATCGCTTGCACCGGGCATACCTCGACGCGGGCGTTACTCTCCTGGGCGGACGCAAGGTCACCCGCGGACGCGAAGAGGATGGAAGAGTCACCCTTGCGCTGGACGACGGCGCCAGCCTGGAAGCGGACGCGGCCATCTTCGGGCTGGGCGTCGAGCCCTGCGTGGCATTGGCCGAGGAGGCCGGTCTCGAGACCGACGGCGGGATTCTCGTCGACGCCCGCCTGACCACCGCGGACGAGGCCATCTTCGCCGCCGGCGATGTCGCGACCTATCCGGATCGGATCCTCGGCCGCTGGCATGCCGAACACGTCGACAACGCCAACCAGATGGGCCAGACGGTCGGGCGCATCATGACGGGTAGCGACGAGACCTACGACCACACGCCCTACTTCTACTCCAACGTCTTCGACTTCGCCTGGAAAGCGGTGGGCCGCATGGACAGTTCGCTGGACATCGTCGAGGACGCCGATCCCGACTCCGACCGGGGGATCTATTACTACCTGAAGAACGACAAGGTGGCCGGTGTGCTGCTGCTCGA
The DNA here is from genome assembly GCF_003206615.1 of Salinicola acroporae. Taxonomy (GTDB): domain Bacteria; phylum Pseudomonadota; class Gammaproteobacteria; order Pseudomonadales; family Halomonadaceae; genus Salinicola; species Salinicola acroporae. The sequence goes on from NZ_PZJW01000002.1 coordinate 114,430, forward strand.
TCTGGACGCCGACCGACTCGACGAAGCGCGAGAGGTTCTCGCGGACTCCTCGCCGCAGCGCGCCGAGACCCTGGTCGGCCGTATCGCCATGAGCTGATGCGGGCCGGACTTGCGGTCAGCCGAGCGGCGCCTCAGTCGCGCGTCGGCAAGCGGGAGGTCAGGATGTTGGAGCGGCGCTCGATCTCTTCGAGCATACCGACACACTCGTCCGACATCCCGCTGTCGTTGAGCTTGGCCAGCGAAAACAGCGCGTTCAACTGGCCGCTCACCAGAATGGCCCGATCACCACCGTCCTGATCCAGCACGTGATCTTCCAGCACGCGCAGGTGGGTATTCGCCTGGTCGAGGATATTACGTTCAAGCCTGATCATGGTTTGGCCTTCCAAAGTCTGCGGTTCATGTTGGGCGCGCCACTGTAAAGGCTGGCTTCACTTTATACCACCGCCGGGGACGGGCGCTTCTTTTGCTCGGGTCGGCGAGGAGCGTCACCGGCGCCGGCTCGGGATATCAACGACAGACGCCAACGCTGGCGTCGAGACCAGCGTTGGCGTCGAGACCAGCGTTGGCGTCCTTCGCGACTCGTCACGAGTCGGTACTCGAGCGCACGAAGCGCCCGGCCGATGTCACACCTTGAGGTAGTCGAGAATTCCCTCCGCCGCCTGGCGCCCCTCATAGACTGCCGTCACCACCAGGTCGGAGCCGCGCACCATATCGCCACCGGCGAACACACGCTCGTTGCTGGTCTGATAGGCGAAGCGCTCCACCTGCGCCGGGATTTCCGGCGCCAGCACCCGGCCGCGCTCGTCGATCTCGATCTGATGCGTATCGAACCACTCGATCTCGCTGGGCTGGAAGCCGAACGCGATGACCACCGCGTCGCAGGCCAGGATCTCTTCCGAACCCGGAACCACTTCCGCGCTGCGTCGTCCCTTGTCGTCCGGCTCGCCCATGCGGGTACGCACCAGCTTGACGCCCTCGACCTTGCCCTCGCCGACGATCGCCACCGGCTGGCGGTTGAACAGGAACTCGACCCCCTCTTCGCGAGCGTTGGCCACCTCGCGCTTGGAACCCGGCATGTTCTCCTCGTCCCGGCGATAGGCACAGGTCACGCTGGCCGCGCCCTGACGAATCGAGGTGCGGTTGCAATCCATCGCGGTATCGCCACCGCCGAGCACGACCACGCGCCTGCCCTGCATCGAGACGTAGTCGGCCGGATTCTTCTCGAAACCCATGTGGTGATTGGCATTGGCGATCAGGAAGTCGAGCGCCTTGTAGACGCCATCCATCTCCTCGCCCGGGAAGCCGCCGACCATGTACTTGTAGGTTCCCATGCCGAGGAAAACCGCATCGAACTCGGCGTCGAGCTGCTCGAAGGTGATGTCCCGGCCGATCTCGGTGTTGAGCCGGAACTCGACGCCCATCTCCTCGAACACTGCGCGGCGGCGCTCCATCACGTGCTTCTCGAGCTTGAACTCCGGAATGCCGAACGTCAGCAGCCCACCGATCTCCGGATAGCGGTCGAACACCACCGGCTTGACGCCGTTGCGAACCAGGACATCGGCGCAGCCCAGGCCCGCCGGACCGGCCCCGACGATCGCCACGCGCTTGTCGGTCATGACCACGTTGGACATGTCCGGACGCCAGCCCATGGCGAACGCGGTGTCGGTGATGTACTTCTCCACCGAACCGATGGTGACGGCACCAAAGCCGTCGTTCAGCGTACAGTCGCCCTCGCACAGCCGATCCTGCGGACAGACCCGACCGCACACTTCCGGCAGCGAGTTGGTGCGGTGGGACATCTCCGCCGCTTCCAGGATATTGCCCTCGCTGACCAGCTTGAGCCAGTTGGGAATATAGTTGTGAACCGGGCACTTCCACTCGCAGTACGGGTTGCCGCAGTGCAGGCAGCGGTGCGCCTGGCTGGCCGCCTCGCTGGGCTTGTACGGCTCGTAGATCTCGGCGAACTCCTTCGCCCGGCTGCGTGCATCCTTCTTCTGCGGATCACGCCGCCCCACATCGATAAATTGAAAGTCGTTGCTCAAACGGTTTGCCATGTTCCCTCTCCTCACTGGGCCGACGACGCGCTCGGATTCCGGTCGGTGCCGGTATCCCGGAGGCCGAACCTCCGGACCGGACGGTCACCGACTCTTATTCAGGCTGCCGCCTGGATTGGGCCAGCAAACCGTTGAGACTTGCGGCCTTGGGCTTCACCAGCCAGAAATGGCGAATGAAGTCGGAGAAATCCTCGAGAATCGCATGCCCCCGTGGCGAGTCGGTCTCTTCCACGTATTCGGTAATCACTTCGCGCAGGTGGCGACGGTAGGCTTCCATCGATTCGGTGTTGATCCGATGGATCTCCACCAGCTCATGGTTGTAGCGATCGACGAAACCGCGATCCTCATCGAGTACGTAGGCGAAACCGCCGGTCATGCCCGCCCCGAAGTTGATCCCGGTCCTGCCCAGCACACAGACCAGGCCCCCGGTCATGTATTCGCAGCAGTGGTCGCCGGCGCCCTCGATCACCGCATGCGTACCGGAGTTGCGCACACCGAAGCGCTCGCCGGCCATGCCGGCGGCGAACAGCTTGCCGTCGGTGGCACCGTAGAGGCAGGTATTGCCGATGATCGCGGTCTCATGGCTGTTGAAGCGGCTGGCCCTGGGCGGCACGATCACCACCTTGCCGCCATTCATGCCCTTGCCGACATAGTCGTTGGCATCGCCTTCGAGGTACAGGTTCAGGCCGCGCGCGTTCCACACCCCGAAACTCTGCCCGGCGACGCCGGTGAAGCGCGCCGTGATCGGGGCATCTTCCAGCCCCGCTTCGCCGTAGCGCTTGGCGATCTCGCCGGAGACCCGGGCCGCCACCGAACGGTCGCAGTTGGTGATCTTGAACGAGTACTCGCCGCCGGACTTCGACTCGATCGCCGGCAGCAGCGCCTCGAACACCTCCTGATTCTTGGCGCCGGGATCATGCGGCACGTTGCGGCTGACCTGACAGAACTGCGGCGCGTCCCTGGGCACGAAGTCGTTGGCCAGCAGCGGGCTCAGATCCAGCTTGCGTTGCGCCGCCGTTTCGCCCTCCAGCATCTCGAGCAGGTCGGTGCGCCCGATCAGGTCGGTCAACTGGCGCACACCCAGCAGCGCCATCAGTTCACGCACTTCCTCGGCGATGAAGCGGAAGTAGTGCTTGACCATGTCGACGGTGCCGCGGAAATGCTCGTCGCGCAGCTCCTGATGCTGGGTGGCGACGCCGGTGGCGCAGTTGTTGAGGTGGCAGATCTTCAGGTACTTGCAGCCCAGCGCCACCATCGGCGCGGTGCCGAAGCCGAAGCTCTCGGCCCCCAGGATCGCCGCCTTGACCACGTCGAGACCGGTCTTGAGGCCACCGTCGGTCTGCAGCCGGATCTTGTCGCGCAGGCCGTTGATGCGCAGCGCCTGGTGCACCTCGGGCAGCCCCAGTTCCCACGGGCTGCCAGCGTGGCGGATCGAGGTGATCGGGCTCGCCGCGGTGCCGCCGTCGTAGCCGGAGACGGTGATCAGATCGGCATAGGCCTTGGCCACCCCGGTGGCGATGGTGCCGATGCCCGGCTCGGAGACCAGCTTGACCGAGACCTGCGCGCTCGGGTTGACCTGCTTGAGGTCGAAGATCAACTGGGCCAGATCCTCGATCGAGTAGATGTCGTGGTGCGGCGGTGGCGAGATCAGGGTCACGCCGGGCACGGCGTAGCGCAGCCGCGCGATCATCTCGTTGACCTTGCCACCCGGCAGTTGGCCGCCCTCGCCCGGCTTGGCGCCCTGGGCCACCTTGATCTGCAGCACCTCGGCGTTGACCAGGTAGGCCGGGGTGACGCCGAAGCGCCCGGAGGCGATCTGCTTGATCTTGGAGGAGCGGATGGTGCCGTAGCGGGCCGGGTCTTCGCCGCCCTCGCCGGAGTTGGAGCGCCCGCCGGTCTCGTTCATCGCCTGGGCCAGCGCTTCGTGGGCCTCCGGCGACAGCGCCCCCAAGGACATGCCGGCGCTGTCGAAGCGCAGCAGCAGACTCTCGACGGGCTCGATCTCCTCCAGCGGCAACGGCTCGGGGGCTGGCTTGAGCTTCAGCAGGTCGCGGATGGTGGCCACCGGACGCTCGTTGACCAGCCGTGCGAACGCTTTCCACTTGGCGTAGTCGCCCTGCTGGACCGCCTGCTGCAGCAGCATCACCACGTCGGGATTGTAGGCGTGGTACTCGTGACCGTGGACGAACTTGACCAGCCCGCCCTGGCGGATGCCCTTGCGGGGAATCCAGGCATCGCGTGCGGCCAGCTCCTGCTGCATCTGCAGCTCGCTGAAGCCGGTCCCCTCGATCCGCGACATCATGCCGTCGAAGCACATCTGCATCACCTCCGACCCCAAACCGACGGCTTCGAACAACTGCGAGCCGCGGTAGGAGGAGATCTGCGAGATACCCATCTTCGACAGAATCTTGTAAAGCCCCTTCTGCATGCCCTTGCGGTAGTTCTCGCGGGCGTCCGCCGGATTGCCGACCAGCTCGCCGGTGCGGTGCATGTCCGCCATCACCTGATAAGCCAGGTACGGATAGACCGCGGTGGCACCGACGCCGAAGAACACCGCCATCTGATGGGCGTCGCGGGCATAGCCGGTCTCGACCACGATGTTGACACGAGGACGCAGCGCCAGCTTGGCGAGATGATGATGGACCGCGCCGGTGGCCAGCAGCGCCTGGATCGGCTGCTTGCCCTTTTCCAGCTCGGCATCCGACAGCACCAGGATCACCTTGCCATCGCGGGTCGCCTGTTCCGCCTGCTGGCAGAGCGCCATCAGCGCCTGGCGCAGCGAGGTGGTCTCCGGATCGTAGTGCAACGGCAGCCGCACCGAGGCGAACGCCGGATCTTCCTGGGTCACCAGCGCGGTGAACTTGCGCGGCGACAGCACCGGGGTGGTCAGGATCAGGCGGTGGGCATGCTCGGGAGTGGCCTCGAACACGTTCAGCTCGGCCCCGCAGCAGGTCTCCAGCGACATCACGATCGCTTCCCGCAGCGGATCGATGGGCGGATTGGTGACCTGGGCAAACTTCTGGCGGAAGAAATCGGTGAGCAGCCGGTTCTGGCGAGACAGCACCGCCATCGGCGTATCGTCGCCCATCGAGCCCACGGCCTCCTGGCCGCTTTCGGCGAGCGGTCGCAGCAACTGATCGCGCTCCTCGAAGGTCACCGAGAACATCTTCTGGTAGACGTTGAGCTCGTCGGTTTCCATCGGCTGGAATCGCGCCAGCTCGGTCAGTGCCGACTCGAGATAGTGGGCGTGTTCCTTCAACCAGCGACGGTAGGGATAGGCGGACTTGAGCCGCTGATCGATATCGTCGGTGTGCAGAACCTCACCGGTCTCGGTATCGACGGCGAGAATCTGGCCCGGCCCGACACGGCCCTTGGCGACGACGGACTCCGGCTGGTAGCCCCATACGCCAATCTCGGAAGAGAGCGTGATGTAGCCGTTGTCGGTGATCACCCAGCGTGCCGGGCGCAGGCCGTTGCGGTCGAGCATGCAGACGGCGTGGCGACCGTCGGTCATCACGATGCCGGCGGGCCCGTCCCACGCCTCCATGTGCATGGAGTTGTATTCATAGAAGGCGCGCAGATCGCCATCCATAGTCTCGACGTTCTGCCACGCCGGCGGCACCATCATGCGCACCGCGTTGTAGAGGTCCATGCCACCGGTGAGCAGCACCTCAAGCATGTTGTCCATGCTCGACGAGTCGGAACCGGTGGTGTTGACGATCTCGTCGAGGCCGTCGATATCCGGCAGCAGTTCGCTGACGAAGTTGGCCTTGCGCGCGTTGGCCCAGCCGCGGTTGGCCTCGATGGTATTGATCTCGCCGTTGTGCGCCATGAAACGAAACGGCTGCGCCAGCGGCCAGCGCGGCGCCGTATTGGTCGAGAAGCGCTGGTGAAAGACACAGACTGAGGTCTCGAGACGCTCGTCACCCAGGTCCCGGTAGAAGGTGGGAAGGTCCGCGGGCATCATCAGGCCCTTGTAGGAGACCACCTTGGACGACAGCGAGCAGACGTAGAACTCCTCTTCCTGGCGCAGCTTCTGCTCGGCCAGGCGACGCGCCATGAACAGTTCGACGTTGAACGCCGCATCGGACTGAGAAACCTCCCCTTCGACGAAGACCTGACGGATGCGCGGCAGACACTCGAGAGCCATCGGCCCACACACGCTCGGGTCGGTGGGCACGTCACGCCACCCCTTGACGCTCAGGCCACGCTCGGCGAGCTCGCCTTCCAGCGTCTCGCGCGCACTTTGCTCGCGAGCATCATCATCGGGGAAGAACACCATGCCGACCGCGAAGCGCTCGCCCAGGGTGACACCCAACTGATCCTCGGCCAGCGCGCGCATGAAGCTCATCGGCATTTTCAGCAGCAGGCCGCAGCCATCGCCAGTCTTGCCATCCGCCGCGATGCCGCCACGGTGGGTCATGCAGGTCAATGACTCGATCGCCGTCTTGAGCAGATCGTGACTGGCCTGCCCCTCCATATGAGCAATCAGGCCGAAACCGCAGTTGTCGCGGAATTCGCCAGGCTGGTGAAGACCTCTCATCATGGGCGTGCCTCACAAAGCTGTTCGGAATACAGGGTATTGTATTCGGTCCGGTATAAAGAGATAATATAAGGTTTTCTTATTTTTCCGACTGGATTACCAGTAGCGCCATGGACCCGATTTTCGTCTCGAGCCGCCGACAGCACAGAGGCCGGCGGGCCGCAAAAAGGCCGGACAGAATAGCCAGTCAGCCCCTCCAGCGCAATTCGAGCGCCGGGCTTTCTCGCTGCAAATGCATTTAAAATCGAAGACTTAGCGGAAAACCCAATCAAAATACACTGCTAGCACAAAGGCTTAGGCTCCAACATAGACCAAAGTCCAATACCTTGTGCGGGATGGCCCGAATCATCGTGAGACCCAGGCGCGACGCCCATACCGATACGGCATGGAGCATACCAATTATATCGACAACGCCCGGAAAGAACAGCCGTCGATACCCCGATTATCTCAGGGCGAGCGCCATGGGCGGCCACCCCGCCGAACGCTATGACGGGACTGCCGAGGCAGTGTCTATGCTTGGGACGATCCCTGAGAACGGCACGGGCCGGCGCCAGCGGCACAACCGCGCCGGAACAGCGCCGGGGAAGGGAGATGGGGTAAAGCCGAATAGGGGAAGAGGCGCCTCAGCCTCGGGGAAAGCGTTCCAGCAGTCGGTGGAGCAGCTCGGCCTCGGTATCGTCCCGGATCGCGGCGCGCCCCAGCGCCTCGAGCAGAATCAGCCGCAGCCGACTGTCGAGATTCTTCTTGTCGAGACGCATGCGAGAGAGAAAATCCCCGGCCTGCATGTTGGCCGGCGCCGTGACCGGGAGGTCCGCCGCGATCAGAATCGCCGCGACGCGCTCGACATCGGCCTCGCTCAGCCAGCCGCGGGCGGCGGATAGCCGGGCCGCCATCATCATGCCGGCACCCACCGCTTCACCGTGCAGCCAGTTGCCGTAGCCCTGATGCGCCTCGATGGCGTGACCGAAGGTATGCCCCAGATTGAGCAGCGCCCGCACGCCCTGCTCTGTCTCGTCCTCGGCGACGACTTCCGCCTTGATCTCGCAACTGCGGCGAATGGCGTGACGAATGGCGGCCTCGTCGAGCACCCGGAGTGCCGCCAGATTCTCCTCCAGCCATTCGAGGAAGGGGAGGTCCCAGATCAGGCCGTACTTGATCACCTCCGCCAACCCCGCGGATAGCTCCCGGGCCGGCAGCGTTCGCAAGGTATCGGTATCGACGATCACCGCCCGGGGCTGCCAGAACGCGCCGATCATGTTCTTGCCACGCGGGTGATTGACCCCCGTCTTGCCGCCCACGGAGGAGTCGACCTGGGCCAGCAGCGTGGTGGGAATCTGGATGAACGCGACACCGCGCTGATAGCTGGCGGCTGCATAGCCCGCCATGTCGCCGATAACGCCGCCACCCAACGCGATCAACGTGCAGCGACGATTGAAGCCGGCCGCCAGCAGGGCGTCCCAGATCCGCTCGACCGACGCCAGCGTCTTGGTCGCCTCGCCATCGGGCAGGACGACTTCCCGGATTTCGAGATCGGCACCGGCCAGCGTCTGCTTGAGCGCCGCCAGGTAATGCGGGGCGATCACCTCGTTGGTCACGATCATCACCTGGCGGCCCGCCAGGTACGGCAGCAGGTGTTCCCGACTCGCCAGAACGCCCGCGCCGATGTGGATTGGATAACTGCGCTCGCCCAACGACACGCTCAGCGATTCCACCGAAAGCGAAGAGACTGACGACATGGGAATTACCTCTGATGAGAGAGTGGCGACGAGTCACCGAGCGGCTCGGCGAGACGGGAGACGCGGCGCAGGATATCACCGACCACGCTTCTGGGACCGCGACGATCCGTCCGCACGACGACATCCGCCGTGGCGCGATAGAGCGGGTCGCGAATCGCGAACAGCTCCCTCAGCACCTGCTCCGGATTGGCATTCTGCAGCAGCGGCCGGTTGCGATCCCGCGAGGTACGTCGAATCTGCTGCTCGACGGTAGTGGCCAGGTAGATCACCGTACCCCGCTCTCGCAGCAGCTGCCGGTTGACTTCACGCATGACCGCGCCCCCGCCCGTCGCCATCACGACTTCACTGCGCTGGGTGAGTTCGTCGAGCATGGCCGTCTCTCGATCACGAAACCCCTGCTCGCCCTCGACATCGAAAATCCACGGGATATTCGCCCCGCACCGACCCTCTATCTGATGGTCGCTATCCAGGAATTCGCGCTGCAATTCGGCCGCCAAAAGGCGGCCGATTGTGCTTTTGCCGGCCCCCATGGGACCGATGAGAAAAAGATTGGGAAGCGACCGCATCAGCGAATGGCCAGTCCGTCCTCGATGATCTTGGGCGTGATGAATACCAGCAATTCTACCTTCTCGTTGCTTTCCTGGGTATAGCGGAAGAGATTGCCCAGCACCGGAATGTCTCCCAAGAACGGGGTCTTGAACAGCGTACGCAGCTGCTCGGAGGTCAGGATTCCGCCCAGCACCACGGTCTCGCCGTTGTCGACCAGTACCTGGGTCTGTATCTCGTTGGTATCGATCGCCGGCGCGCCATCGAATCGCGTATCGGAAATATCGTCGTTGTTGATTCGCAGATCCATGATGATGCGATCATCGGGCGTGATCTGCGGGGTCACCTCCAGCGACAGCACGGCTTCCTTGAACTCGGTGGTCGTCGCTCCGCTGGAGGAAGCCTCCTGGTAGGGCACTTCTTGCCCCTGCTTGATCACCGCGGTGCGCTGGTTGGCGGTAATCACCTTGGGCTGGGAGATGGTCTGGCTCTTGCCCTCGCTCTCCAGGGCACGCAGCTCCAGGTCGATCAGCACGTCCCCGGAGAGATAGCCGAAACTGAAAGCGCTTGCCGGGTTGGTGGCGTTGCCCAGGTCGACCGCCAATCCACCACCATAGGGCGCGGGATCGTCCGAGGTCGTCGGCACCGTCGAAGGATTGCCGTCGGCCGCCCCGCTCAGATCGAAGTGACGCCCCCGCGGCGAGGAAAGTCCCCAGTTGACGCCCAGCTCGTGAGTCGCGCTGTCGCGGGCGATCACGATCCGCGCCTCGATCTGGACCTGACGCACCGGAACATCGAGGTGGTCGATGGTCCGGCGTATGGCGTCCAACTGCTCGCGAGTGTCCTGCAGGATCAGCGTGTTGGTGCGCGGATCGACGGTGACCCGACCACGCTCCGACATCATCCCGATCCCCTCGCCGCCGCGCAGCAGCGCGGCGAGGGAGTCGGCCTTGGCGTAGCGAATCCGCAGGAACTCCGTGCTCAGTGGCGCCAGCTGCTCGGACTGCTCGCGAGTTTCCAGCGTCTGACGCTGCAGGCTCGCCAGCTCGCCGGTGGGGGCCACCATCATTACGTTGCCTTCACGCCGGGCCGACAGGCCGTGGTTGCGCAGCACGAGATCGAGCGCCTGGTCCCACGGCACGTCGGTGAGATTGAGGGTCACGTTCCCTTGCACGCCGTCGCTGGCCACGACGTTGAGCCCGGACTCCTCGGCAATGATCGACAGCACGTCGCGGACCGGAATGTCCTGAAAATCGAGCGTGATGCGATGCCCGGTATAACTGGGCCGATCCTCCGCCTCGGGGCGCTCGATCGTCCCCGCGGCAGCCAGGTCGATCGTCAGGCGACGCCCGTTCTGCGTCACCAGCGGTTCCACGGCACTGGATGCGGAGATGTCGAAGGCCACCCCGCCATCGCCGCGCCGCGGCACGATACGCTGGACGCTGGTGCCGAAGTCCGCGACATCAAGCGTCTGATACTGTTCATCGGGCAGGGTGACACCCGGCAACGTGACCGAAACCTGCCGCCCCTGTCCGGTGACTTCGGCGGCGACCCCGGCACGATCGAGTTCCAGTTGCAGTTGCCCGTCACCCCCCGTGCCACGACGAAAATCGATCGCGGTGATGCTGGGCTCCGCCGAGACCCTCTCCGGGACATCGATGCCTCCGGCGGTCGAGACCGTCGCTGGCGAAACGCCGGGGGCGACCCCCAGGTGAACGACGACCCGACCCGACATTCGCTCGATCCGGTAGCCGGTCGTCGATTCCAGCTCGAACACCAGGCGCGTGCGCGCCCCGGCCTCCAGCACCCTTACCCCGCTGACGCCGGCGCTACCGATAGCGAAGCTCGGCTGGGACAGACCGTTCCGGGTCTCCAGCAGATCCAGCGCCAGCCGGGGCGGTGAGTCCGTCCGATAGCCGCGAATCTCCGGAACGCCACCCACGAAGTTGAGGCCCACGTCCAGACGGCCCGAGCCCTGGTCGGTGAATGTCATCGCGGTCAAAGTGGAGGCCGCCAAGGCGGGAAACGCCACCGCCCATAGAATCAGCGTCGCGATCAAAGCGGCGAAATGCCGTCGAAGAGTCATGGGTTCCCCTGCTATGGTTGCCGCCGGCTGGCACCGTCGGATTCTGGTTGTGCCATTGCCAGACGCTGGCGGCATTCGGTCCAGTCCCCCTGGGGGTCCCGCACGGTCTCGACCAACGCCAGTGCCCTCGATTCGACGTCAACGACTCTGCCGTAATCCCGGCCCAGATAGTCGCCCTCGAACAGCCGATGGACTCGACCATCCGGCGCAGCGACCAGGCCCGACGGGGTGTTGCCCACCATCAAGGTCCCGACAAGGGTCAGGCTATCGAGTTCGAAGGCCTCGAGAGGCTGGCGCGGTCGATCGGCATCGGGTAGCGGTGCCCTATCCACCGGCTCGACCTGCTCGTCATGCTCGGCCACGAAAGGGCTGCGGCGCTGGCTCTGGTCGTAATCGGCGGTGGCGTATTGCGGCATCTGCGGCAGCGCGGCGATCTGCCCCTCGGGCTTGTGCCGCAGGGCATCCAGTTGCGCCTCCAGCGCGCCCAGGTCGGCATCCTGACACCCGGTGAGCAGGCCACTGGCGATGAGCATCCCGGCCAGCAGGAGGCGATTCACGCTCACGATTTCCCCCTCCCCGGCTTGGCATCCACGCCGGGATCGGCGTCCTCTCGATACCGGTAGGTCTTGGCCAGCATCGACAGCCGGAGACGATCCTCCATGGGCGTCAGCGTGAAATCGTGCAGCGTGACGATACGTGGCATGGCGGCGACACGAGCCAGAAACGAGGCGATCTGATGGAAGTCTCCGCGCACCTGGATGTCGAAGGGCTGCTCGATGTAAAACTCCCGTTCCACCGCCGGGCGTAACTTGAGGCTATCGATATCGAGCTGCTGCTCGCGTGCCGCGTCACTGATGGCGTCCAGCAGCGCCGGAACCTCCGCATCGCTGGGCAGCATTTCGAGCACCCGCTGCATACGGGCCTGCAGCTCGCTCATCTGGCGCTTCATCGCCGGGAGATTGACGGCCTGATAGGAGAGCGTCTCGAAGCGCTGCAGTGCCTGCTGCTCCTGCGCCATCAACCGCTGATGCACTTCCCTGGGCGACGAGGCCAGCAGCCACTGCGCACCCCAGAACGACGCCAGCAGCAGCGCCGCGGCAATCATCACCTGCAGGCCGGCGGGCCAGCTGCCGGCCTCCTTGATATCCAGTTCGCGCCACTGTAGTTCACGCAACTGACGCCACTGTTCGCCCGCCGTCGCGCGAAGCCCCGCCATCCCTCGGAAGCGCATCGTCGGACGCCTCATGACCCGGCCCCCGCCACGCTGTCGTCGACCGGATGCTGATCGACGCTCATGTGGAAACGCTTGGCCGCCGCGGGTCCTTCCGCGGACTGCACGTCCGAGAGCAGCGGGATATCGAACGCCGGACTGTGATCCAGAGCCCGCATCTGGTCGGATACCTGACGATTGGACGCCGCGACTCCGCTGAGTTCGAGCCGGTCCGCCTTGCGCTCCAACTCGGTGTAGTAGACGCCATCGACCAGCGTGGCCGTCAGTTGATCGAGGACACGAATGGTCAGCGGCCGGCTCGACTGGAGCTCGCCGATCACTTCGATCTGCTTCAGCATGCGCTCCCGCAGCTCGCGGAAATCGCGCATCGCCTGGATATCGCGGGTGAGAGCTTCGGTATCCCGCTGAATCAGCGCGACCCGGGCCTGCCCCGCACGGACCAGCGACTTCTCATGCAGGGAAACGCCCCAGCCGAGCAGCAGGCCCGTCAGCAGCAGCAGCATCAAACCCTGCTTGAACCGACGAGTCCGCTGGACGCGGCGCTGCTCCCGCCAAGGCAGAAGATTGATCTCGATCCTCATGACAGGGCCCGCATGGCGAGACCGCACGCGGTGAGCATCGCCGGCGCATCCGCGGCCAGGGCACCCACATCCAGCCGCGAATGGACCCGCATCTGGTGAAAGGGATTGGCGAGCGTCGCCTCGAGGCCGCTCTGGGCACGCAGCCGCTCGGCGAACCCCGGTAACGCGCTCGACCCGCCGGCGAGGACGAGACGTCGAACCTGCTGCTGCCCCGCCGCGGTGTAGTAGAGCTGCAACGATCGGCCGACGTGCTGGATCAGGGTGTCGATGAACGGCAACAGCACCTGCTGTCGATAATCGTCGGGCAACCCTCCTCGCTTCTTGGCCCGGCCGGCTTCGTCGAAACTCATCCCGTAGCGCTTGCTGATGGCGTCGGTGAGCTGCCGCCCGCCGCAAAGATTGTCCCGGCTGTAGACGATCCGGCCACCCTTGAGGACGTGGAAGGCGCAGAGATTGGCGCCGATGTCGACCAGCGCCGTGCTGTCATCCTCTTCCTCCGACTCCCGCAGGGCGCGGCAGACCCGCTCCAACGCGAAGCCCTCCACATCCACGGCCACCGCCTCCAGCCCCACCGCTGCCATGGTCGAGGTAAGCGTCTCGATATCCTGCAGACGGCAGGCCACCAGCAGGATCTCCTGCTGATCAGGGTAGCGGGCATGGCGATTCATGCGCTGGAAGTCGAAGGCAACCTCGTTGAGCGGGAACGGGATGTACTTGTCGGACTCCATCTGGATCCGGGCTTCGATCTCCTCGTCGCTGAGCGAGACCGGGAGCGACAGCACCCGAGTGATGGCAGCCGAGTTGGGCACCGCCACCACGGCGCGGCGAGACCGCGGTTGCGCATGCTCGACCGCCCGGCGCAGCGTATCCACGACCTCGCTCTTGTCGCGGATTCGCCTCTCGACGACGGCCCCCTCGCGCAGAGGGCGCACCGCGTAGCTGTCGATCCTCAGCCCGCCGGCGTGACGCTCCAACTCCAGCAGCTTGACGGTGGCGGACGTGATGTCCACCCCGACCAATCCTTGGGAGGATCTTTTCAAGCGCAACACTGTCTCACCTCGCCGGAACTCGAAAATCCTAATCGAAGTTAACGGCGGCCCGACGGGCAACTTGAGACATTTTGTTACACTTATTTCTCGTTGCTTGCAGGAAGCGGCGGGTACGAAACTGGCCCCGGCTCTATCGCATCCATATAATGCCCCGGTATTGAATCATGTCCGAAGCTAGGGATAGCGGGCACGCTCGCGGCCGGACCGCCACCAGTCAAGGATTACCTCTTTCTATGAAGCTTTTTACCCGCTTACTGACGACCGCCTTCTGGCTGCTGCTGTCGCTGTGCGCCGGAGTCGTGCTGGCAGTCGTCGGCGCAGGGCTCTATTTCGCGCCCGGCCTGCCGGATGTGCGCCAGCTCCAGAACTACGAGCTTCAGACACCGCTACGAATCTACACCGAGGACAACAAGCTGATCGGCGAATACGGCGAGGAGCGCCGGATGCCGATCAGCTACGACCAAATCCCGAAACCGCTGATCGATGCACTGCTGGCGGCCGAGGATGCCAACTTCTACAACCACCCCGGCGTCGATCCGAAAGGCCTGCTGCGCGCGGCGGTGGAGCTGGCCTCGTCGGGGGACATCCAGTCCGGCGGTAGCACCATCACCATGCAGGTGGCGCGCAACTACCTGCTGACCCTGGATCAGACCTTCACCCGCAAGATTCGCGAGATCCTGCTGGCGCTGCAGATGGAGCAGATCCTGAGCAAGCCGGAGATTCTCGAGCTGTATGTCAACAAGATCTATCTGGGCCACCGCTCCTACGGTGTCGCCGCCGCCGCCAATACCTACTACGGCAAGCCGCTGGCCGATCTGACGCTGCCGCAGTACGCCATGATCGCGGGCCTTCCCAAGGCCCCATCCAGCTTCAACCCGCTGGCCAACCCCGAGCGTGCACTGATCCGACGCAACTGGATCCTCTACCGCATGCGCGAGCTCGGCTCGATCGACCAGGCCAGCTACGAACAGGCCGTCAAGGCGCCGATCACGGCCAGCCGCCACATCGCGCAGTCTGAGGTCGACGCCCCCTATGTCGCAGAAATGGCACGCGCCTACGCGGTCGAACGGTTCGGTGACAAGGCCTACACCGACAACATCCGCATCACGACCACGCTCGACAGTCGTCTGCAGACCGAAGCCCGCAATGCGCTGGTACAGGGCCTGATCGACTACGACACCCGCCACGGCTGGCGTGGCCCGGAGGAGAAGGACGTGCCTCCGAGCCTGGTCGAAGCGCAGGATCGCACCGAGCGGCAGGGTCTGGAAGAAGAGCTCTCGGAGTCACCGGAGGTCATCCAGACCGCCCGTCAGGCGGCCCAGAGCAGCGAGGCCAACATCGAAGGTGTCGATGGCGACGTCAGCAACTGGCTCAAGGTGCTGGAACGCACGCCGGCATACGGCCCTCTCCAGCCGGCCATCGTGACCGAGACCGACGGCAAGCAGATGCACGTGCTCAATGCCGACGGCAAGGTCATCACGCTGGACTGGGACGGCCTCAAGTGGGCCCGGGTCTACCATAGCGCCAAATGGCGCGGCGACGTGCCCGCCAATGCCGAGGCGATCGCCCAGCGCGGCGACCTGGTCCGCATCCTCAAGAGCGGTGACACCTGGCGACTGTCACAGCGCCCCGGAGCCGAGGGCGCGATCGTGGTACTCGACCCGCAGACCGGCGCCATCGAGGCGCTGCAGGGCGGGTTCAGCTTTGCCGCCAGCAAGTTCAACCGCGCCATTCAGGCGCAACGCCAGGTCGGCTCCAACTTCAAGCCCTTCGTCTATCTGGCCGCGCTGCAGGAAGGCGGCATGACCGCGGCGACGATCATCAACGATGCCCCGGTGGTGATGTCCCAGTACAGCGGTGACGACTGGCGTCCCGAGAACGCCGAGCGCCAGTTCCAGGGGCCGACGCGCCTGAGGGTCGGGCTGTATACCTCGCGCAATCTGGTGACCATCCGCGTACTGCAGTCGCTGGGGCTCGACAACGCACTCAACTTCCTCGAGCGCTTCGGCTTCTCCCGGGATCGCCTGCCGCACGGGTTGTCGCTGGCACTGGGCAGTGCCTCGCTGACGCCGCTGGAGATCGCCAACGCCTACGCGGTGCTGGCCAACGGCGGCTTCCAGGTCTCGCCCTGGTACATCCAACAGGTCACCCAAGGCAGCCAGAACACCGTGGTCGAAAAGGCCAACCCGCTGGTGGCCTGTCGCGACTGCGCACCCGATGCGACCCAGACCGAAGTCGACGGCGAACCGCGTCGCATCGCCCCCAGGGTGGTCGACCCTGATGCGCTCTACATCCTGCGCAGCATCCTGCGGGATGTCATCGAGCGTGGCACCGGGCGCGGCGCGCTGTCGCTCAACCGTGCCGACATCGTCGGCAAGACCGGCACCACCAACGATCAGCGTGATGCCTGGTTCTCCGGCTTCAACAACTCGCTCGTCACGACGGTATGGGTTGGCAAGGATGACAACACCACGACCGCGGAATATGGCGCGCAAGCTGCCCTGCCGATCTGGAAGGCATTCATGGGGCCGGCCCTGAAAGGAACCCCCGAGGTCATTCCGAAGGCGCCCGATGACATCGTCCAGGCACGCATCGACCCGAATACCGGCAAGCGACTGCATGACGATCAGTCCGGCGGCATCAGCGAGATATTCCGCAAGGACAATCTGCCCGAGTACCAACCTCGCGGGATTCGCCCTGAACTGGAAGATGAGAGCGGTTCGCAAGGCACTGGCACTTTCGAAGCCATCTTCTGATACATTGGTCGGGGCCTCGAACCCCGACCCATTCGTTCCACACTCGCTCTTCACCGCACCAGGACGTCGCAGCGAAGCTGAGAGAGATGTCATGCCCCTGCCTAGTTGCCGCTGGTGGCTGCTGGTCACCTGCCTGATGGCATCCCCATCACATGCGGAGCTTTTCTACGCGCCGCCGGCGCCGGACGAAAATGCGCCCAACTTCAGTGGCAGCGCGGAACTCGGCTACACCAAGCTGACCGGCAACACCAACACCCAGACCTTGCTCGCCAAGGGCCGCCTGACCTGGCTCACCGGTCGCTATACCCACACCTTTCGTGCCGAGACTCGCAGCGTCCAGGACAACGACAACACCACGTCGGAGCGATATCTGGTTGGCGCCCGCGAACGCTACGAGCTTGCGGACGACAACTACCTGTTCGGCTTTGCGCGCTGGGAGCGTGACCGATTCAGCGGCTACGATTCGCAGTTCACGACCATTGCCGGTTACGGACGCCAGATACTGGTCGGGCCGACGCATACCCTCTCGGCGGAAGTCGGGCCGGGCTATCGCCATGACGCCTACGCCGAGGGCGGCAGCGACGACCTGGCCCTGGCCTACTCGGCACTCGACTACACCTACAATTTCAGCGACGACATCGCATTCGACCAAGAACTCTCCGCGGAGGCGACCCACATCAGCGTAACCACGCGCTCGCTGTCGACGATCACCTCGCAGTTGAACTCTCACCTTGCACTGCGCGTTTCCTACGACGTCAAGAGCAATACCCACCCGCCGCCCGACGCCGAGGCACGCACCGATACCACCACCTCGGTGTCGATTCTCTACAGCTGGTAGCGAGCCACGGCGTCGTGGAGAGCGCGAGGCACAAGGGACCGACCGAATCCCGAAAACGAAGATGCCGCCTCGCGGGCGGCATCTTCACACTCACGACCCGACCGATTACTGGCCGTAGATTTGCTTGACGCTCTTCAACGGATAGTGGGCGGGATACGGCTTCTTCGCGACACCCGACTCCACCGCTGCCTGGGCCACCGCCGCCGGAATCCTCTCCAGCAGACGCGAATCCACCGGCGTGGGGATGATGTAGCCACGGCCGAACTCCAGCGAGTCCAGTTCGTAGGCATCCAGCACCTCTTTCGTCACTGGCTCGCGCGCCAGATCCTTCAGCGCGTGAACGGCGGCAATCTTCATCCTTTCATTGATGGCAGTGGCACGGACATCCAGCGCGCCACGGAAGATGAACGGGAACCCCAGTACATTGTTGACCTGATTGGGGTAGTCGGAGCGCCCCGTGCCGATGATCACGTCGCTGCGGGTTGCGCGGGCGACATCGGGATGAATTTCGGGATCCGGGTTGGAACAGGCGAACACGATCGGGTTGGCCGCCATCCTCTCGAGCTGCTCGGGCTTGAACAGGTTCGGCCCGGAGAGACCGACGAAGACATCGGCGCCCTCGATCGCCTCATCCAGCGTACGCAGCGGCGTCTCGGTGGCGAACTGGGCCTTGTACTGGTTGAGATCGCTGCGACCGCTGTGAATGACGCCATTGCGATCCAGCATGAAGATGTTCTCGGCCCGGGCGCCACACTCGATCAGCAGCTTCATGCAGGCGATGGCAGCGGACCCCGCCCCCAGGCAGACGATACGCGCTGTCGCCAGTGTCTTGCCGGCGATGTCCAGGGCGTTGAGCAGGCCCGCGGCGGTCACGATCGCGGTGCCGTGCTGATCGTCGTGAAACACCGGAATGTCGCAGCGCTGCTTGAGCGCCGTCTCGATCTCGAAACACTCCGGCGCCTTGATATCCTCGAGGTTGATACCGCCCCAGGTGTTGGCGATGTTGGCCACCGTATCGATGAAGGCCTGGGCGGAATCGGCTTCGACCTCGATATCCACCGAATTGATGCCAGCAAAGCGCTTGAACAGAACCCCCTTGCCCTCCATGACCGGCTTGCTCGCCAGGGGACCGAGATTCCCCAGGCCCAGGATAGCGCTGCCGTCGGAGACGACGGCCACCAGATTGCCCTTGCCGGTGTAGAGATAGGCGTTTTCCGGATCCAGGGCGATTTCCCTGCACGGTTCCGCGACACCGGGGCTGTAGGCCAGCGACAAATGCTTGGCGGTTTCGGTGGGCTTGGTCAATTCGACCGACAGCTTGCCCGGAATCGGCTTGGCATGATAATCGAGCGCCGCCTGTCTTTTATCGTCACTCATGAGAGAGGTTTCCCGATGGAGGGTGTGGTATTTCGGCATCGTCGTGCCATGGAGTCGCGCCAGATTATAGAAAAAAGGCAACCCACACAACTTTCACCCTTTACCCCTCTTTCGCGAATTTTAAGTGCCTGTTTGAATCACTTCGATGCATTTGGCGACACTTATAACTGGACGCCCAGCCATAAAACATCCCTTATCCACCGCCTCGGACCTTGGTCCCGGCCTGAAGCGCCCACCCACTTTCCGGTAACGGGATCCGAGGATCGGACATGAAAAAGCCCGCCATGAAGGCGGGCTTCTCGACAACCGTTCGGTTCTCGGCGTGACGCGATCTCAACCGCGACGAACCGCAGCTCCGAAACGCTTGTTGAAACGCTCGACGCGGCCACCGGTGGTCGCCTGCTTCTGCTTGCCGGTGTAGAACGGGTGACACTGCGAGCAGACGTCGACGTGGAAGTCTTCGCTGGCCGTGGTGCCGATCGAATGGGTCGCGCCACAGGAACAAGTCGCCGTGACTGTCTTGTATTCGGGATGAATAGACTGTTTCATCGTGAAGCCTCGCTTTGCGGTGTACCGCCACCTGATCTGTTGCCAGGCACCGTACACGGATAGGGAATCGCGGTTCACTCCCGCGCGACCGGCCCGCCTAGAATCCCGTAACCCGTCTCGTCTAGCGATGGCGGTATCACGGATAAGAGACGCACCCTACGTCGGAAGGCGGCGCATTTTAGCAGAATTGTTCACGGAGGCCAATTGGCAGATTCCAGTACCGCCCCCGGGAGCGCGGCACCGCCCGTGCCTCGGATTCTTCGTATCGCCGTTCCCACGCCGCTGAGGCGACTGTTCGACTATCGCCCCGCGGGCCAGCCCCCTGCCGGCGGCTGGTGCCCCGGCCTGCGGGTCAAGATTCCGTTCGGTCGGCGTTACCTGGTCGGGATCGTGATGGAGTGCGCGATGGAGAGCGAACTGCCGGCCAGCCAACTGAAACCGATCACGGAACGGCTCGACGACGAGCCGCTACCGGCTGACTGGCTATGGCTCTGCCAATTTACCGCCCGCTACTACCAACACTCACTGGGCGATACGCTGCATCACGCCCTGCCCGGCCCACTGCGCCAGGGACGACCGCTCGAGGCACGCAGCCGCGAGCGATGGCAGCTCAATGCGCCCGAGGCCGCCGCCCTCGATGCCCTGAGCCGCGCACCACGCCAACGCGAGCTGGTCCGGCTGCTGGCCCAGCATCGCCACGGCATGATCACCTCCGCCATCACCGCGCAGGGGTATGCGCGCCCCCTGTTGCAGGGGCTGCTCGACAAGTCGCTGGTCACTTGCATCCATGAACCGCTGACCGCCAGCGAGAGCTGGTCGGGTGCGCTGCTCGCCGAACCGGCCCTGCCGCTCAACCGAGAACAGGCCGCCGCACTCGCGGCGCTCCACGAGGGACTGGACCGCTTTCACCCGTGCCTTCTCCATGGCGTGACGGGAAGCGGCAAGACAGAGGTCTACCTGCAACTGATCGAGGCGGTCCTGGGCCAGGGCCGCCAGGCGCTGGTGCTGGTGCCCGAGATCGGCCTGACGCCGCAGACCCTGTCGCGCTTTCGCAAGCGCTTTCGCGCACCGGTCGTGGCGCTGCACTCGGGCCTCACCGACCTGGAGCGCCTGGATGCGTGGGAGGCCGCTCGCAGCGGGCGCGCGCCAATCGTCATCGGTACCCGCTCCGCCATCTTCACGCCGCTGGCGCGACCCGGCGTGATCATCGTCGACGAGGAGCACGACGGCTCGTTCAAGCAACAGGATGGCTTGCGCTACCACGCCCGCGACCTGGCGATGGCGCGCGCCCACCGCGATGGCGTACCGATCCTGCTGGGCAGTGCCACCCCATCGCTGGAGAGTCTGGCCCAGGCGCGCAGCGGACGCTATCGACATCTTCGGCTGACCCAGCGGCCCAGCCGCCACGCCCCGGCCAAGCTCGAACTGGTCGATCTGCGGGGGAGGCAGCGCCAGGGCGGGCTGATCCCGCCGGCGATCGACGCCATCCGTCAGGCACTGAAAGCCGAGGGCCAGGTGCTGGTCTTCATCAATCGGCGCGGCTTCTCGCCGTCGCTGGCGTGTCATCAGTGCGGCTGGATTGCCGAGTGCCGCCACTGCGACTCTCGGATGACGCTCCATCGTCAGCCGCCGCGCCTGGTTTGTCATCACTGCGAATACCAGACATCCCAGCCGGACGCCTGTCCAGGTTGCGGCAGTGCCGACCTGCGGCCGCTCGGCGCCGGCACCGAGCGCAGCGAGGAGACGCTCGCCACCCTGTTCCCCGACACTCCCGTCTATCGCATCGATCGTGACAGTACACGGCGCAAAGAAGCCTTCGACCAACTGCTGACCGAGATTCGACGCGGCGAACCGAGCCTGCTGGTGGGAACCCAGATGCTGGCCAAGGGGCACCATCTTCCCCACGTGACGCTGGTGGTGGTGGTCAATGCCGACGCCGGTCTCTATGCCAGCGATTTTCGCGCGCTCGAGCAGAGCGCCCAGTTGCTGGTCCAGGTGGCTGGTCGTTCCGGTCGCGCCGACCGGGCCGGGCGCGTTCTGGTCCAGACACTGCATCCCGACGACCCCAACCTGCGGCTGCTGGCGGACAGCGGCTACGATGCGCTGGCCTACCAGATGCTCGAGGAGCGGCGCCTCGCCGGTCTGCCCCCCTATCGTTACCTGGCGCTGGCGCGTTTCGAGGCCACTCGCGAGGAGGATGCCCGCCAGGCCGCGGAGGCTGCCGGCGACGCCGTCCGCCAGTGGCTCGCCGAACGCCAGTCGCCGGTGCACTGCCTGGGGCCCGTGCCCGCACCGATGGAACGCCGCCAGAACCGCTACCATGTCCAGCTCATGCTCTCCGCGGAAAAACGCAGCGCGCTGCACGAGGCGAGCGCCTGGCTGGTCGGCTGGATGGAGGGCGCCGCCTCGCGCCGTGTCCGCTGGTCACTGGATATCGACCCGATGACGTTGAGTTGATATCACGAGCCGCGAGCCGCGGGAGTCAAAATCTTGCCCTCGAGCGAAAAATGCAGCATCGCTGGCTTTTTCGCTCGAAGCTCGAAGCTCGAAGCTCAAAGCTCAAAGCTCAAAGCTCGAAGCTCGAAGCTCGAAGCTGAGCATCAGGGTTTAAAGCCTTGCGCCAATCACTGATAATGGCCGCCTTTTACCAGCGTCGTGGCGGCAGGTTCACGACGTCCAGATTCGCGGAATCCCGCGCCGGGTCGAGCCCCTGGCCTCAGGCCCTGGCCCCACGACGATGAAGTAGCCCATGAAAGAGACGATTACCCAACTGCTCGACACCGCTGTCGCCACGCTCCAGGGCGCAGGCGATCTGCCGGCCGACCTGAGCCCCGCCATCAAGGTCGACCCGACCCGCGACAAGGCCCACGGCGACTATGCCACCAACCTGGCGCTGGTGCTGGCCAAGCCGGCCGGCTGCAAGCCGCGCGACCTGGCCGACAAGCTGATCGCGGCGCTGCCGGAGAACGACGCGATTCGCCGCACCGAGATCGCCGGGCCGGGCTTCATCAACTTCTTTGCCGCCACCGACGCCATCGCCGGCATCGTCAGCCAGGTTCTCGACGCCGGCGACACCTTCGGGCGCAGCCTGATCGGTGCCGGCGAGAAGGTCCAGGTCGAATTCGTCTCCGCCAACCCCACTGGGCCGCTGCACGTCGGCCATGGTCGTGGCGCCGCCATCGGCGACTGCCTCTGCCGGTTGCTGGAAGCGACCGGTTTCGACGTCACCCGCGAGTTCTACTACAACGACGCCGGCGCCCAGATCAACAACCTGATGCGCTCGGTTCAGGCGCGTGCCCGGGGGCTCGGTCCCGATGACGAGGGCTGGCCCGAGGATGGCTATCGCGGCGACTATATCGCCGATGTCGCCCAGGCCTACCTGAGCGGTGAAACCGTGACTGCCGATGACCGCGAGGTCACCGCCAAGGCCGACCCGGACGACGGCGACGCCATTCGCGCCTTCGCCGTGGCCTACCTGCGTCGCGAGCAGGACCTGGATCTCAAGGCATTCGGGGTCGAGTTCGACGTCTATTTCCTGGAGTCCTCGCTCTACGCCGAGGGCCGTGTCGAGGAGACCGTCAATGCGCTGGTCGCCGGCGGCCACACCTACGAGGCGGACGGCGCCCTGTGGCTGCGCACCACCGACTTCGGTGACGACAAGGACCGGGTGATGCGCAAGTCCGACGGCGACTACACCTACTTCGTGCCCGACGTCGCCTACCACTACAACAAGTGGCAGCGCGGCTTCACCACCGTGATCGACGAACAGGGAGCCGACCACCACTCCACCGTCACCCGGGTTCGCGCCGGGCTGCAGGCGCTGGAAGTCGGCATTCCCCAAGGCTGGCCGGACTACGTGCTGCACCAGATGGTGCTGGTGACCCGCTCCGGGGTCGAGGTCAAGCTCTCCAAGCGCGCCGGCAGCTATGTCACGCTGCGCGATCTGATCGATGAAGTGGGCCGTGACGCCACCCGCTATTTTCTCGCCGCCCGCCGCGCCGACTCCCAGCTCACCTTCGACATCGATCTGGCGCGCTCGCAGACCAACGACAATCCGGTCTACTACATCCAGTACGCCCATGCCCGCGTCTGCAGCGTGCTACGCAAGGCCGAGAACGATGACCTCGGCTTCGACCATGGCGTCGCGATGGCCAACCTGGAGCGCCTCGACGCCCCCCAGGAGAAAGCCCTGATGAATCGGCTGGCACGCTATCCGGATAGCCTCGAGCGTGCAGCCCGCGCCCGCGAGCCGCATCAGATCGCGCAGTATCTGACCGACCTCGCGAGTGATTTCCACACCTGCTACAACGCCCAGAAAGTCATGGTCGACGATGCCGGGCTGCGCAATGCGCGGCTGGCGCTGGGTCTGGCGACACGCCAGGTCATTGGCAATGGATTGGCGCTGCTCGGCGTCAGCGCCCCGGAGGAGATGTAAACCATGGCACGCCGCCCCGCTCAGAACAGCCGCTCGTCCTCGTCCCGCCCTTCCCCCAAGGGCGCGACCACCAAGTCCCGCCCGCGCGCCTCGAACAGTGGCGGCGGTCTCGGCGGCATTCCGGGCTGGTTGTGGGCCATTGCCGGCCTGATCGCCGGCTTTGCCCTCTCGCAGTATCTGGACCGCTCCTCGCCGGAACCGGTGGCAGCCGTCGTGCCCAGGCCGACATCCAGCCAGACGTCGGCCCCCACCGATCAAGGCGGTGGCGGCAGTGGCACCGGCGGCCAGAGCAGCGCGCCCCAACAGCCGGCCACGCCGACGTTCGAGTTCTACACGCTGCTGCCGGAGACGGAAGTCATCGCGCCCAACAGCGACAGCGCGGAGCCCGCGCCGTCGCCCCAGGCCGCGCAGGAGGCCGCCGCCGACAATGCCGCCAACACCACCAAGCAGCCGACACCCAGCGGTGGCCGCTATGTACTGCAGGCGGCGTCCTTCCGCGACATCAATGATGCCGAGCGCCTCGCCAATCGGCTCAAGGATTTCGGCCTGCTGGCCAAGATCACCGACGTTCGCGCCAATGGCGATCAGCTCTGGCACCGAGTCCAGGTCGGCCCCTACGAGGATAAGCGCGAACTCTCCAGGGCCCAGGATCTGATGGTGACCCAGGGCATCGAACCGCTGCTGCTGCGCCTGCAGAACTAGGCGCCACGCCCCGGTACCGCTGCTGCTGTATCCCAACGACCGACATCGCTTGTCGGTCGTTTTTGTCTGCCGGATTCCATGCGCGCCGCGCCCTCGTTCGGCGCGACACGTCGGGGCCGGCCTGTCACTGGCGCACGTCGCCGGTAAACCGTCGCTTGATTTCCCCCTTCTCCGCCCACACCTCTCGAGGCATGCCGCATCGCGTTCTTCGTTTCTCGTTCGAGACGGGCATCGTCAACCGGGAACGCGATCGCACAGGTTTTTTTCGGCGCCGCCTTTGCTATCCGGCGGCGCGTCATCAGGAGTCAACTGTATGACCACTATCGTATCCGTGCGCCGTGGCGATCAGGTCGCCCTGGCCGGTGATGGCCAGGTGTCACTGGGCAACACGGTGATGAAGGGCAACGCCAGCAAGGTTCGTCGTCTCTATCGCGGCCAGGTGCTGGCCGGTTTCGCCGGCGGCACCGCCGACGCCTTCACCCTGTTCGAGCGCTTCGAGGCCCAGTTGGAGAAGTACCAGGGCCATCTGACCAAGGCGGCCGTCGAGCTGGCCAAGGAGTGGCGCACCGACCGCGCGCTGCGTCGTCTCGAGGCGATGCTCGCCGTCGCCGACAAGACGGCATCGCTGATCATCACCGGCAACGGCGACGTGGTCGAACCCGAGCGCGGTATCATCGCGATCGGCTCCGGTGGCCACTTCGCACAGGCCTCGGCCCGCGCACTGCTCGAGAATACCGAGCTCGGCGCCCGCGAGATCACCGAGAAATCGCTCAACATCGCCGCCGACATCTGCGTATTCACCAATCATCAGATCACGCTCGAAGAGCTGTAACGAGGCCGAACCCCATGTCTGAGAAACCGTCCCAAGAACGCTCCAGCGCGCAGCCTGCGTTGACCCAGTCGGCGATGACACCGCGTGAGATCGTCCACTCGCTGGACCAGTACATCATCGGCCAGCACGACGCCAAGCGCGCCGTCGCCATCGCCCTGCGCAATCGCTGGCGCCGGATGCGCCTCGATGAGCACATGCGTGGCGAGATCGTGCCCAAGAACATCCTGATGATCGGCCCGACCGGCGTGGGCAAGACCGAAATCGCCCGTCGCCTGGCGAAGCTCGCCGGTGCGCCCTTCCTCAAGGTCGAAGCGACCAAGTTCACCGAGGTCGGCTACGTCGGCCGCGATGTCGAGTCGATCATTCGCGACCTGATGGAGATGGCGATCAAGATGGTCCGCGAGCAGGCCAAGGTGGAAGTGCGCCACAAGGCCCAGGACGCTGCCGAGGATCGCATTCTCGATGCCCTGCTGCCGCGTCCGCGGGGCAGCGAATACGATGCCGGCCGCGACGACTCCTCCACGCGCCAGGTCTTCCGCAAGAAATTGCGTGAAGGCCAGCTCGACGACAAGGAGATCGACATCGAGGTGACACCGGCCAGCCAGGGCGTCGATATCATGACCCCGCCGGGCATGGAGGAGATGACCAATCAGTTGCAGAGCCTGTTCGCCAACATGGGCAAGCAGAAGACCGAGACCCGCCGTGTGCCGGTCAAGGACGCCTGGAAACTGCTGCAGGACGAGGAAGCCGCCAAGCTGGTCAACGAGGAGGAGATCAAGCAGCGTGCGCTGGAAGCCGTCGAGCAGAACGGTATCGTGTTCATCGACGAGATCGACAAGGTCGCCAAGCGCGGCGAGTCCGGCAGCGGCGGCGATGTCTCCCGCGAAGGCGTGCAGCGCGACCTGCTGCCGCTGATCGAGGGTTCAACGGTCTCCACCAAGCACGGCATGGTGCGTACCGACCATATCCTGTTCATCGCTTCCGGAGCCTTCCACCTCTCCAAGCCATCGGACCTGATTCCGGAACTGCAGGGTCGCCTACCGATCCGGGTCGAGCTGACGGCACTGACGCCGGACGACTTCAAGCGGATCCTGACCGAACCTTCGGCGGCACTGACCAAGCAGTATCGGGCGCTGCTCGACACCGAGGGCCTGGATGTCCAGTTCACCGAGGACGGCATTTCGCGCATTGCCGAGATCGCCTGGCAGGTCAACGACGGCACCGAGAACATCGGCGCCCGCCGCCTGCACACGGTGATGGAGCGACTGCTAGAGGAAGCCTCGTTCCAGGGCGGCGATTTCGCCAGCCCACTGGTCGTCGATGCCGACTATGTCAACGACAAGCTGGGTGAACTGGCGGTAGACGAAGACCTGTCGCGGTATATCCTTTAAGTCACGAGCCGCGAGCCAACGATGATCGCCACTTGCTGCCAACGCAAGTGGCGCTCGAAGCTCGAAGCTCGAAGCTCGAAGCTCGAAGTCAGGAGTCTGCCATGCCCGCCCCCATCCCCACTCGCGTCCATTATCACAAGGGCGACCGTGAGCTCGAACTGGGCTATCCCGACGGCCAGACCTATCGTCTGCCGATCGAGTTGCTGCGGGTCTACTCGCCCTCGGCGGAAGTCCAGGGCCATCATCCCAGCGAAGCCGTGTTGCAGACCGGCAAGCGCCACGTCGGCCTGCTGGATATCTCCCAGGCCGGTCGCTACGCCCTCAAGCTGCATTTCGACGATGGCCACGATACCGGGCTCTATACCTGGGAGTATCTCCACGACATGGCGACCCACCAGCAGGCGTGGTGGGAGAACTATCTGAGCCGGCTCGATCGTGCCGGTGCCTCCCGAGACCCCAGCGTGATCCAGATTCATCAGGTCTGAAGCCGGCCGGTCCCTCCGTCCCCGATACCTGCCAGCCGCGATGCGCGCAGACAAGTTTACGACCAGACGCTACAATGCGGACTCGGTCGATTCACATCGATTGGCCTCGGCTCGAGCGCGTCGGTCACACGGCTCGGGCCGCTCGGCTGCCCATCGCCCGCACAGCGATGCCGCCGCCCCAACGGCGTCACGTTCGCCGCCCGCGTCATCTCGGAGAAAAGCACATGGACAAGCGCACGACCGACTTCGGCTATGAAAAGGTAGCGGTCGACGAGAAGGCCGCCCGCGTGGCCGACGTCTTTCACTCGGTGGCCGCGCGCTACGATGTCATGAACGACCTGATGTCATTCGGCATTCATCGCCTCTGGAAACAGCTGACACTCGAGCGCAGCGGCGTTCGCCAGGGCCACAGCGTGCTCGACATCGCCGGTGGCACCGGTGACCTGACCCGCCAGTTCGCGAAACGCGTCGGCCCAGGCGGCCGGGTCATCCTGGCCGATATCAACGAATCCATGCTGCGCGTCGGGCGCGACAAGCTGATCGACCATGGCATTGGCGACAACGTCAAATACGTCCAGGCCAATGCCGAGAGCCTGCCGTTTCCGGACAACAGCTTTCACTGCATCACCATCGCCTTCGGCCTGCGCAACGTTACCGACAAGGACGCGGCACTGCGCTCGATGACGCGAGTGCTGAAGCCCGGCGGACGCCTGCTGGTGCTGGAATTCTCCAAACCGGTCAACGGCCTGCTGTCGAAGGCCTACGACCAGTACTCTTTCCGTCTGCTCCCGCAGATGGGGCGTCTGGTCGCCAATGACGCCGACAGCTACCGCTATCTGGCGGAGTCGATCCGCATGCATCCCGATCAGGAGACGCTGAAGGGCATGATGCAGGCCGCCGGGCTCGAACGGGTCGAGTACACCAACATGACCGGCGGAATCGTCGCGCTGCATCGCGGCATCAAGCTCTGAGGGCCGGCGAGATGGTGGAGACTTTCGCCCTGGTCGCCTTGGAGCGCTCGTTGAACACGCTGTTGCGGCGCGACCCGGCGTCCCCCGCCAGGCTGGCCGACCTGGCCGGACACACCTTGCGGCTGACGTTCGCCGAGGCTCGGTTGGGGCTGCGCGTCGGCTTCCACGCCGATGGCGTCACGCTGGGGCGTGTGCACGACTGGCATGACGAGGACGACCTGGACATCACCGTGGACCGGCGAGTGGTGACCCGGTTGATGGCGGGCGACTCGCCGGAGCGCCTGCTGTTCAGCGGCCAGCTCCCGTCGATCGGCCAGACCGGGTTGCTGTCGCCGATCCAGACCCTGTTCATGGACCTCGATATCGACTGGGAAGACGCCTTGTCAGGACTCGTGGGCAACGGTACCGCCCATGACGTCGCCAATGGCATCCGCCATCTCGATCGTCAGGCGCGCTTCCTGGCCACCGAATGGCGCCAGGATCTCCGCGACTATCTCTTCGAGGAGCGGCGCTGGCTGGCAGGTCACGACCAGCTCGCCGTCGCGCGCGATCACCTCACCGAACTTCAGCAATCCGTCGACCGTGTCGGGGCCAGAGTGGCCAGGTTGCAACGCCGTCGGGAGTCGCATTCATGAGTCTGCGGTTATTTCGCATCGCCTGGACCGTCTCCCGTTATCGCCTCGACAGCCTGGTTCCCCAGGACAGACTACCGCCGGTTCTTCGCTGGCTGTGGCGGTTTGCCCCGGTCCGGCTGATTCCGATCGGCGATCACTCGCGCGGCAAGCGGCTACGGCTGGCGCTGGAGTCGCTGGGCCCGATATTCGTCAAGTTCGGCCAGATGCTGTCGACCCGCCGCGACCTGCTGCCGCCGGATATCGCCGACGAGTTGAAACGCCTGCAGGACCAGGTTCCCCCCTTTCCTGGAGAGACCGCCCGGGCCATGGTCGAGGTCGAGCTCGGCAAGACCGTCGAGGAGGCTTTCGCCGCGTTCGAGACCGAACCGATGGCCTCGGCCTCCATCGCCCAGGTCCACGCGGCCGAACTGCATAGCGGCGAGCAGGTCGTGGTCAAGATCATCCGCCCCGGCATCGATCGCATCATGCGCGAGGATATCGGCCTGCTCTATACCTTCGCGCGTCTGATGCGGCGGATCCCCGAGGCGCGCCGGCTGAGGCCGGTGGAGGTGGTTCAGGATTACGAAGCGACCCTGTTCGACGAGCTCGACCTCAACAAGGAGGCTGCCAACACCTCCCAGCTCAAGCGCAACTTCCAGGGATCGCCGCTGCTCTACGTCCCTGCCATCCACTGGTCGCTGACTCACCGCCAGGTCATGGTCCAGGAGCGCATCACCGGCATTCCGGTCGCGGATATCGATGCCCTGCGCGCGCAGGGCACCGACCTCAAGAAACTGGCGGAGCGCGGCGTGGAGATCTTCTTCACCCAAGTCTTCCGTGACAATTTCTTCCATGCCGACATGCACCCCGGCAACATCTTCGTATCGCGGGAAAACCCCACCGAACCGCGCTACATCGCCATCGACTGCGGCATCGTCGGCAGCCTGACCCGCGAGGATCAGGACTATCTGGCACGCAATCTGCTCGCCTTCTTCCGCCAGGACTATTATGAGGTCGCGGTCCTGCACATCGAATCCGGCTGGGTCGGAGAAGGCACCCGGGCCAACGAATTCGCGTCGGCGATCCGCGCGGTGTGCGAGCCGATCCTGGAGAAACCGCTCAAGGACATCTCCTTCGGCCAGGTGCTGCTGGGCCTGTTCCAGACCGCGCGGCGATTCAACATGGAGGTCCAGCCACAGCTGGTGCTGTTGCAGAAGACCCTGCTCAACATCGAAGGCCTGGGCCGCCAGCTCTATCCCGACCTGGACCTGTGGAGTACTGCCAAACCCTATCTCGAGCGCTGGATGCGCGAGCGCGCCGGACCCAAGGGGTTCTGGAAGACGCTTCAGAAGCACGCGCCGGAACTGGCGCACCAGATTCCCGAGCTGCCGGTGCTCGCCCACCAGGCGCTCTCCGACCGCGAGCAGCAGCGCCGGCTCTATCGCCAGCAGACGGAGGCGCTGTCGGGGCTGGAAGCGCGTTTCCAGCGGGCAGCGCCGCGTGCCAGGCGTCTCCGCCTGGGGGCCATCCTGCTGGCGGTGGCCCTGGCCTGGCAACCGATGCTGGGCTGGGCGGAACAGCAACCCTGGCCGGTCCTGGTGGCGGCCGGGCTGGGGGTGTTGCTACTGATCTGGCGCTGAGCGCAGGATAATGACTCGAAGCTCGAAGCTCGAAGCTCGAAGCTCGAAGCTCGAAGCTCGAAGCTCGAAGCCAATGTAGCCCTATACGCAGGAATGTCATTTCATGAGTGATACTCTCGAACGATTGGCAACGGTTCTGGAAGCTCGCCGCCATGCGGATCCCGATAGCTCTTACGTCGCCCAGCTCCATCACCGTGGTCTCAACAAGATTCTGGAAAAAGTCGGCGAGGAAGCCACCGAAACGCTTCTTGCCGCCAAGGATGTCCGGGTAGATGATGCACGGAGCCGCCAGGATCTGATCGGCGAAGTGGCGGACCTGTGGTTTCACAGCCTGGTCATGCTGTCGCATCTCGATATCGATCATCGGGAAGTGCTATCGGAACTGGCCGGGCGCTTCGGCGTTTCCGGACTGGACGAGAAGGCCTCTCGCCGACGAGACTCATGAATCATCATCGCGTCAACGCGCATCAGTAAGGAGAAAGTTATGCTGGGTGGGATCAGTATCTGGCAGTTGTTGATCGTCCTCGGGATCATCATCCTGATCTTCGGCACCAAGAAATTGCGCAACGTCGGTAGCGATCTCGGCGGTGCCGTCAAGGGCTTCAAGAAAGCCGTCGGCGAAGACGAGGAGGAGAAGAAAGGGAGCAACACGCAGCACAGCATCGACCACTCCCAGGATTCGACTCACACTCCCCAGGACAGCACATTCGACAGTCGCACGGACGAGACGCACAAGACGTCCGACGACAAGGTCGAGCGCAAGTAACCGGCATGTTCGATATCGGTTTCTTCGAGCTGCTGCTGATCGGCATCGTCGGACTGCTGGTGCTGGGGCCCGAGCGGCTGCCCAGGGCTGCCCGCACCGCAGGGCTCTGGGTGGGGCGGATCAAGCGCAGCGTCTCGACCATGCAGCGGGAAATCACCTCGCAGCTCGAGGCCGAGGAATTGCGCCAGAAGCTGGCCGAGCAGCAGAAAAAACTGGACGAGAACGTCAATCAGGCGCGCCGGAGCGTCGAGAAGCATTTCGAGAGCGGCGAGAAGAGGGATAACCAGGCCCCATCCGCTTCGTCCGCCGTCGAGCCACATCGCGTCGAAAGGCCAGCACCCGCCGCATCGGATGATGCCTCGTCCGCCCCTCACGACGCCTCACCCGCGGACAAGGATTCGGCTTCCCGATGAGCGATGCCTCTTCTCCACCGCCAGACGAAAAGCAGTCACAAGCCCCGCTGATCGAGCATCTGATAGAACTGCGCTCGCGCCTGCTGAAGGCCGTGATCGTCGTTGTGCTGGTATTCGTCGGTCTTTACGCTTTTTCCAATGACATCTACCGCTTCGTGGCCGACCCACTGGTGGCGCTGCTGCCAGCCGGCTCGAGGATGATCGCGACGGAAGTCACGTCACCGTTCCTGGCCCCGTTCAAGCTGACCATGGTGGTCGCCATCTTCGCGGCGATCCCGTTCATCCTCTATCAGGCCTGGGCATTCATCGCGCCGGGGCTCTACAAGCACGAGAAGGCGCTCGCCTTTCCGCTGCTCGCCTCCAGTATCCTGCTGTTCTACTGCGGTGCCGCCTTCGCTTATTACGTGGTGTTCCCGCTGCTGTTCAGCTTCTTCGTCCACACCGGACCGCAGGACGTCACGGTAATGACGGACATCAATGCCTACCTCAATTTCGTGTTGAAGATGTTCTTCGCCTTCGGCGTGGCCTTCGAGATCCCCATCGCCACGTTCCTGGTCATCTGGACCGGGATCGCCGACGTGAGGAGCTTGAGCAAGAAACGTCCCTACGTGATCCTGATCTGCTTCATCATCGGCATGTTGTTGACGCCGCCGGACATCATCTCGCAGAGCCTGCTGGCCGTTCCCATGTGGCTGCTGTTCGAGGTCGGGATCCTCTTCGGCCGCCTCGTCCAGCGTCGGCGAGCGGAAGAGCCCACGGACTGATTCGTCCAGTGGCAGCCCCTGCGACAATGCCCCCATCCCGACTGTCGACTCGGTTGTTATACTGGGGGCGTCAAGTCCCGATGTCATCGTTTTGTCATTCGTCACTGATAGCTTGATCGTCGGTGACGCGAAGGGGCCGTGAGGCCCCTTCGCCGCCTATCGTGGAGAGATTCATGCGTTATTCCCTGTCGCGTCAGTACCCGGCCACCCGCCTGCGGCGTCTGCGCAAGAGCGACTTTTCCCGCCGCCTGGCCAGAGAATCGACATTGACCACCGACGACCTGATTCTCCCGGTCTTCGTGCTCGATGGCGAAAATCGCCGCGAGCCAGTGTCATCCATGCCGGGGGTCGAGCGCCTTTCCATCGACGAGTTGCTGCGCGAGACCGAGGAACTGGTCGAACTCGGCATCCCCGCGATCGATCTGTTCCCCTTCACGCCGCCGGAGAAGAAGACCGTCGACGGTGCCGAAGCCTGGAACCCGGACGGCGTGATCCAGCGCGCGATCCGGGCACTGCGTGAACGTTTTCCCGACCTCGGCATCATCACCGACGTGGCGCTCGACCCCTACACCACCCACGGCCAGGATGGGGTGCCGGACGAGAACGGCTACCTGCTCAACGATCGCACCATCGAGGCGCTGATCAAGCAGGCCCTGTCGCACGCCGAGGCCGGCGCCGACGTGATCTCGCCGTCCGACATGATGGATGGCCGTATCGGCGAGATTCGCGCCACCTTCGAGCGCGAGGGGCTCCACGAGACCCAGATCATGGCGTACTCGGCCAAGTACGCCTCGAAGTACTACGGCCCGTTTCGCGACGCCATCGGCTCCAGCGGCAACCTGGGCCGCGCGGACAAGTTCAGCTACCAGATGGACCCGGCCAACACCGACGAGGCGCTCCACGAGACCGCCCTGGACATCCAGGAGGGCGCCGACATGGTGATGGTCAAACCCGGCATGCCCTACCTGGACGTTATCCAGCGGGTGAAGGAGTCGTTCGGCGTCCCGACCTTCGCCTACCAGGTCAGCGGCGAGTACGCCATGCACATGGCCGCCTTCGAGAAAGGCTGGCTCGATGCCGACAGCGTGATTCTGGAGTCGCTGACCTGCTTCAAGCGCGCCGGGGCCGATGGCATTCTGACCTACTTCGCCAAACGCGCCGCGCAACTGCTCAACCCCTGAGGGCCGCGGGCGTGTCGGCCCCGGTACCGGAGACTTGTGATGACGGATACTGGCACGACGGACACGCCCAGCAGCCCGATCGACCTCCCCCTACCGGCCAGCGGAGAGGAGACCCCGCCACCACCCTTGCGCGTCAATCGCACGCGCAAGGGGATCCATGCCAAGGAGACGCCCTCCTCGCAGGCGGATCTCGACGACGCCGCGCTCTACTTCAACCGCGAGCTGTCGCACCTGCAGTTCAACATTCGCGTCCTCGAACAGTCGCTGGATGCCTCGCATCCGCTTCTCGACCGCTTGATGTTCCTGCTGATCGTCTCCTCCAACCTCGACGAGTTCTTCGAGATCCGGGTCGCCGGCCTCAAGCACCAGTTGGCGTCGTTTCATGAAGAGACCGGTGCCGATGGGATGACGCCGACTCGCGTGCTGAGCGAGGTCTCGCGCATCGGCCACGAACAGGTGGAACGTCAGTACCGCATTCTCAACGACGTCCTCGTGCCGGCCCTGGAGGAGCAGAAGATCCGTTTCCGGCGACGCGCCCAGTGGACGCCCGAGCAGGCGGCCTGGGTCGCCGACTACTTCGAGGAGGAGATCGCCCCGGTGATCAGCCCGATCGGGCTGGACCCCTCGCACCCCTTCCCGCGGCTGGTCAACAAGAGCCTCAACTTCATCGTCGAGCTCGAGGGCACCGATGCCTTTGGCCGCGAGGGCGGCATGGCGATCTTGCCGGCCCCTCGCTCGCTGCCACGCTTGATCCGGCTGCCGGAAGCGCTTTGCGAGACAGGCTTCACCGATTACGTGTTCCTGTCGTCGATGATCCACGCCCACGCCCACGAGGTATTCCCCGGCATGGAGGTGGAGGGTTGCTACCAGTTCCGCCTGACCCGCAACGCCGACCTCTCGGTCGATCCGGAAGAGGTCTCGGACCTGGCCTCCGCCCTGCGGGGTGAGCTGCTGGCCAGACGCTACGGCAGCGGCGTCCGCCTCGAGGTGGCCGACAACTGCCCCGACAGCCTGATCGATTTCCTGCTCAAGCAGTTCGAGCTTGGCGAGGAGGATCTCTATCGCGTCAATGGCCCGGTCAACCTGACCCGCATGATGGCGGTTCTCGGCGACGTCCAGCGACCCGATCTACGCTATCGGCCTTTCACCCCCGGCCTGCCCAAGCCATTGCGCGGCGAGGTGAACCTGTTCTCCGCCATTCGCCAGGGCGACATCCTGCTGCATCATCCGTTTCAGTCGTTCACGCCGGTGGAGGATCTGCTGCGTCAGGCAGCACGCGATCCCGACGTCATGGCGATCAAGCAGACGCTCTATCGCACCGGCGCCGACTCCGCGATCGTCGGCGCCTTGGTGGAGGCGGCTCGCGGGGGCAAGGAAGTGACCGTGGTGATCGAATTGCGGGCGCGCTTCGACGAGGCCGACAATCTGGCGCTGGCCTCGCGACTGCAGGAGGCGGGCGCCATCGTCATCTACGGGGTAATGGCCTACAAGACTCACGCCAAGATGATGCATATCGTCCGGCGCGAAAAAGGCGAACTGCGCCACTATGCTCACCTCGGCACGGGCAACTATCACGCCAAGACCGCCAAGCTGTATACCGACTACAGCCTGATGACCGCCAACGACGAGCTATGCGACGACGTGCACAAGGTGTTCCAGCAGCTCTCCGGCATGGGTAAGCCCCGCAAGATCAATACCCTGCTGCATGCCCCCTTCACGCTTCACAAGACGCTGGTCGAGATGATCGATCGTGAGGCCAAGCTGGCCGAGAACGGCAAGAAGGCCAGGATCGTCATCAAGTGCAATGCGATGACCGAGCCCAAATTGATCCGCGCGCTCTACCGCGCCTCCCAGGCCGGCGTGACCTGCGACCTGATCATTCGCGGCATGTGCTGCCTGCGCCCCGGCATCCCAGGCATTTCGGATAACATCCGGGTGCGCTCGATCATCGGCCGATTCCTCGAACATACCCGCGTCTATTACTTCCACAATGACGGCAAGCATGAAGTCTGGTGCTCCAGCGCCGATGCCATGGAGCGCAACATGTTCCACCGGGTCGAGACCTGCTTCCCGCTACTGGACAAGAAGGTCGCTCAGCAGGTGCGCAAGGATATCGATACCTACCTGCTGGACAATTGCCAGAGCTGGGAGCTCGACACCGAGGGGCAGTATCATCTTCGTCATCCCGGAGCTGCCGAGCCGATCAGCGCTCAGGAGACCCTGCTCTACGCCTACGCCAGCCAGGCTTGAGCACGACCGGCCGTCGGCCGGTCGTGCTCCACCGACATGACAAGGCCGGACGCTCACGCATCCGGCCTTGTCGTTTCGAGCCGGTTGTCAGACGCCGACCTGCCCGCCGTCCTCCTTCCAGATTGCCACGGTGGCGGCGCGCGGCCGAACCTGGCCACTCGCGGCCCGGGTCGCATCCTGGGTCAGGGCGTCGCCATCCGCCGGCCAATTTCCAGGATGCTGGATATTGATGAACAGCGAGGTGCGATCCGGCGTCGCGAAGATTCCGGTCACCTCGCAACCATTGGGCCCCACGGCAAAGCGCTTGAGCCCGTCCTGATTGCCGGCGCCGACGACCGAACCCGCGCCTGTCTCGGCCGACAGCGCGCCCGGCACCACCGCCAGCAACTGGTCGTTGGTATAGTCGGCCACGACATTGTCGCTGTTGTCGGTCTGGAACCAAAGAATGCCCTGCCCATCGCCACGCTCGTCGTACCACAGGCCGTCGGGACTCGCGAACTGGTTGCTCCGGGTCAGGCCTGACCGGTTGGTCTCGGCGTCGGCGTCGCTACCGAACACGAAGATCTCCCAGGCGAAGCGGTTGTCCGGCTGCTCGCGCCAGCGAATGATATGACCACTCTCGTTGTCGGCTACCGGGTTGGCGGCGTTGGTCGGCGCCGTCGCGTAACCGCTGCCCACCTCGTCGACTGCCGCACCGCCATTGGTGAAAGTGGCCTCGGTACCGTCCGCGGTGCGCTTGGCGTTGTTGGTCAGCGTGAAATAGACCTCGCCGGAGACGGGATCCACGCTCGACCACTCCGGACGATCCATCGGCGTCGCCCCCATCAGATCAGCGGCATCGCAGGTGTGAATGATGATGCCGGCGGCATCGTCAGCCGCCAGCCCCAGCGCCGCGGCCAGCGTCTCACCTGAGGGGGTTCTGGCGTCCGGCGTCAGAGCCAGCCACTCGCCCCGGCCATCCTCGTCGAAGCGTGCCGCGTAGAGCGTGCCTTCGTCGAGGTACTTGCTGCCGATCGCCAGACGATCCGCCTCGTTACCCGGTTCGGGCGCATCGGCCGGCTCCCACTTGGCCGCGCTGACGAACTTGTAGATATACTCGTTGCGCGAGTCGTGACCGGTATAGAACGTGAGCGGCTCGCCGGCGCGCACTGGTCCCGGCCAGCAGCCTTCGTGACGGAAGCGCCCCAGTGCCGTCCGTTTGGTCGCCGTTGCCTGGGTGTAGGGATCGATCTCGACCACGTAGCCGAAAGTCCGCGCCTCGTTGCGATAGTCATCGGTCGCCTCTCCCGAGCCGGGTGTGACATCGAAACGCGCGAACTCGTCGTCCTGCTCGCCATCGCCGGCGGCGGTCTCCCAACCGTAGCGGCCGCGATCGGTTGGCAGCCCCAGGCGGGCATCATCTGGGAAGCGCTCCCCGGTGTTGACGAATACTTCCGGCCAGTTTTCCTCGCAGGTCAGGTAGGTACCCCAGGGGGTATAACCGTTGGCACAGTTGTTGTTGGTGCCCCGGGCTCGCCGGCCATCGGTGGCGTAGCGCGTCCGGACATAGTCGCTGCCCGCGACCGGCCCAGACAGCAGCATCGGGGTCGCCGTGGTGAGACGCCGGTTGTAGGGGGAGTCGGCCACGTGCATCCAGCTACCATCGTCCTGACGCCGGATCTCGACGATCGTGACACCGTGAGCGTTGATTTCGGTGCGTACTTCATCGGCCGGCCGTACGCCCTCCGGCTGGGTCGGCCCTCCCTGCGGCGCCCACAGCGCCTGCTGGTCGATGTACTCGTTGTTGAGCGCGAGCAGGAAACGTCGAGAGGCACTCTCCGGGTCCAACGGGAAGGCGTGCATCCCGTCATGATGCATGCCCACGCTGTTCGCCTGCTGCTCAGGGGTCATGGCGAGATCCCCAGCCCAATCCTTCGCCCGGGCGTTGAGCGGCGTTCCCCAGGGAATCAACACTTGCGCCCGATACCCCCCGGGCACCACGATCGCGTCGGTGCGCGATCCCTGAACCGCCTCGAACGCCAGTGCCAATGGGGTTTTGCCCTGGGCCAAGGCACGCTGGGTGCCAGCGAGGCCGAATCCGCCCATCATCGAGAGTGCTGCCATCCCCAGGCCGCCTCTTAGAATCTGGCGGCGCGAGAGGTGACGCTCGACGATATCGCCGAAAGGCACGTTGTGGCTGTTGTTGTGAATGCGATGATCTTCGACGTCCCGGCTCATGTCATCTCCCTTGCCTTGTCACGGATTGATCGTCGTGACGAGGCTAGTCCGGAGACATGACGAAATGATGTCGAAAGCGATCGACGACCCTCTCCCCGGCTGTTCAGGTCGAGCGCAGACGTTCGGCCGCTCGCGTCAGCAGGCTGTCGGTCGCTTCCCAGCCCAGGCAGGCGTCGGTGATCGAGACGCCATAGCGGAGTGCCGAGGGGTTGAGCGCCTGCTTTCCCTCGAACAGATGACTTTCGAGCATCACACCGATCAGGCTGCGGTCGCCCGCCAGGCGCTGCTCCAGCACATCGTAGAGAACTTCGGTCTGGCGGCGATGATCCTTGCGCGCGTTGGCATGGCTGCAGTCGACCATGATCCTCGCCTCGAGCCCTGCCTGCGACATCGCCCGGCGACTGGCGGCGATGCTGGCGGCGTCGTGATTGGGCCCGGCCTGGCCGCCGCGGAGCACCAGATGCGTGGCGGGGTTTCCCGAGGTTTCGATCATCGCCGGGTACCCTTCGGCCGTGATCCCGAAATGGCGATGGGGATGCGCGGCAGACTGCATCGCGGCAATCGCCACGTCGACATTGCCCTGGGTGCCGTTCTTGAAGCCCACCGTCGCCGCCAGGCCGCTGGCCAGCTCGCGATGAATCTGTGATTCGGTGGTACGCGCCCCGATCGCCACCCAACTCAGCAGATCGTCGAAATAGGCACCCGCCATCGGCTGCAGCAGCTCCGTCGCTACCGGCAACCCCAGTTCGGCGATATCCCGCATGAGCCGTCTCGCCATGGCCAGCCCCGCTGCCATGTCGTCGCTGCCGTCGAGATGGGGATCGTAGGCCATGCCCTTCCAGCCGACCGTCGTGCGCGGCTTTTCCACGTACACCCGCATGACCAGCAGCAGTCGATCGCCTACCACCTTGTCGAGTGCTGCCAGCCGCTCGGCGTACTCCAGCGCGGCGACGGGGTCGTGGACGGAACAGGGGCCGGTCACTACCAGCAGACGGTCATCCTCACCATCGAGAATGGCACGAACCGCCTGCCGATTGTCGGCGATCTGCCTGGCGAGCGAGGCACTCACCGGCAGTCTCTGGCGCAGTTCGTATGCCGATGGCAAGGGCAGCGGTCTTGCCGGCCCTGGTGTCGAGGAGGTCGGTTTCCGTAGGGAGGTAGCAGCGTCCATAACGATCTCTTTTCATGATTGTGTTTCAAGGATTGAGACCCGAAACGCGAGAACCCCCGGATGGGCTGCCATCCGGGGGTTCTTGAAGCGAGGAGGCAGCCCAGGTCCGGGCGTGCCTCGCGGGTTCAGGTCATGTCGACCAACCGGCGGGCACGCCAGTCCTAAACCAATAGCCATAACCGGAGAACGCAAACGCCATCGCATCGCCAGCAGGGCTGGCGATGTCGATCTGGGCGATATCGTGGCGTTCGGTCATGATGCTTTCCGCTTTCTCGCAGACGTGTGGTGTACGAAGTCGTGGCTCTATCCTAACGTGACGGCACGGTTTGACAAGTCTTTTGATGCCAAAGCGTGAACGGTATTTCTCCAGGCTTTACTTGTTCGATCCCGTTGACGAGACTGCTAATCAAGAAAAAGAAAGAATTCAAAGGACTTTCATGGCTTACCCGCCTCATGACGTGTTGATCGACAATCTCCAGGCTTGCGCTCGCGGCGATGGTCCTGCGTTCGAAAAGCTCTACCGCGCGACCAGCCCGCATCTGTATGCGCAGTTGCTGCGTATCGTCAGGCAGGAAGCGGCGGCTCAGGACTGCCTGCAACTCGTCTACCTCCGTGTATGGCAGGTGGCCGGCCAGTACGATGCCGGCCGTGCCAGGCCGATGACCTGGCTGTCGACGCTGACGCGCAACATCGGTATCGACTGGCTCAGGCGCCAGCGGCCGCAGGAGGCCGACGGCGATGCCATCATCGAGACGCTGCCGGGAGAATCCGATCTCGAGAGCGAGAGTGATATCAATCAGCAGGCGGAGTCGCTGCAACTCTGCTTGACCGAATTGACGATGCAGCAGCGCCAGGCGCTCGAACTGGCATTTTTCGAGGGCCTGACCCACCACGATCTGGCATCGCACCTGGGCACGCCACTGGGCACCGTCAAGAGTTGGGTCCGAAGAGGCCTGGAGAGGTTGAAAGCATGCATGACACGTTTCGCCTGACCGATCCCGAGGAGCGCGAGATGGCTGCCGGCGAATACGTCCTGGGCACCCTGACGGGCGATCAGCGGGCCGAATTCGAGGCCCTGCTGGCGGTCAGCGCGGATCTCCAGCACAGCGTCGAAGCCTGGCGGGAACGGCTGCAGCTCTTCAACCAGCAACTGGAACCCGTCGCGCCGCCCAGGAGAATCTGGCCGGATATCGCGGCGCGCCTGGGGCTGAAGACGGGGCCATTGCAACGGCTGGGTTTCTGGCGCGCGTTCAGCGGCATCGCCACTGCAGCGGCGCTGATCCTGGCGATCGTGGCACTGGTGCCGCGGGAGCCGGCCATGATGCCCGGCGAGTACGTCTTCGTGATCAACCAGCCCAACGGCCAGACGGCCTGGATTTTGAACGCCACGCTCAACGGCAAGATGATGGTGCAGACGGTATCGCCGGAACCGATGCCGGAAGGCAAGGGCGGTGAGCTATGGATGATGGAGAACGGGACGCCGGTGTCTTTGGGCATGCTGCCGGCCCATGGCGAAGCCACCATGCAACTGCCCGCCAAGATGCTGGGGCTGATGAAGACCGCCGATTTCGCGGTGAGCATGGAACCCAGCGCCGGCGCGCCCGGCGGCAAACCGACCGGCCCGGT
This sequence comes from Salinicola acroporae, assembly GCF_003206615.1. Lineage (GTDB taxonomy): Bacteria > Pseudomonadota > Gammaproteobacteria > Pseudomonadales > Halomonadaceae > Salinicola > Salinicola acroporae. Next base: position 155,234 of record NZ_PZJW01000002.1, read on the forward strand.
GATCGACGCGGGCAAACTGGTACAGATTCGCAGCGCTACCGTCTCGCTGTAGCGCGAGCCGGTGCCCCCCGGGTTTCAGACCAGGCTACGGCCACCGTCGACCGGCACCACCGTCCCGGTGACGAAGTCGTTGTCGAGCAGATAGCGTAGCGTCTGGTAGATGACGCCCGGGCCCGGCACCCGCCATTGCCCCTCGCCGCGGTTTTCCTCGCCATCGCCCAGCATCACGAGCCCCGGTGCGATGGCATTGACCTGGATTCGCGGCGCGAACTGTACTGCGAGCGACCGGGTCAGGCTCTCGAGCCCCGCCTTGGTTGCCGCATAGGCGGCCTGTCCCGCCGCGCCGCGCCTTACCACGCTATCGGTGATATGCACGATATCGCGCTGCGGCTCCTGGCAGGCTTCCAGCAGGTTTCTGGCATGGAGATTGATCAGGTATGGGGCCTGCATGTGAACCCGGAACAGGCGCTCGAAGGTGGCTCCCGCTGCCTCGGGCTCGGGGTCCGAAAGCCACTCGCCAGCATTGTGGATGATGGCGCGCAGACTCGGGGTGCTGTCCCGGAGACGGGCGATGAAATCGAGAATCCCGGCTTCGCTGCCGAAATCCGCCGCCAGCGTCACCGCGCCTCGCTCGCGTAATCCCGACAGTGTCTCCCGCTCTCGCCGATAGGTGACGATCACCGGATGGCCGTCGTCGAGCAGCCGCTCGGCGCAGTGACGACCCAAGCGTTGCGTTCCGCCGGTGATCAGGATCGGGGACTGGCTCACGGGCGCTCCTTCTCCTCGCCGGGGCTGAGCGGCGCCGTCTCGGGGTCGGCTTCCGGCAGCGGCAGAAAGGGCACGCGGGGGGCGTAACTGAAGACGTCGGAGTGGACCTGCTCTGCCACCAGCCCCCGCGGCGCCAGGGTGTCAACGCAGGCGTACACCATGCCGGGGGAGCCGGCCAGATAGATATCGACGTCGTCGAGGGTCTGGATCTCGGCGGCCAGCACCTGATCGATGCGCCCGGTGTGCCAGCGAATGCCGGGCAGGCTCTCGAACGAGGCTTCCGGTGTCTCGACCACGGCGTGGAGGGTCAGGCTCGAATGCTTCAGTGCCCACTCCCGGGCCAGGGTCTCGGCGTAGAGATCGCGCCGCTCGCGCACCGCCCACCAGATCGATATCTCCCGATCGGGATTTTCGATCAACGCCGCCTCGACGATGGCCTTGATCTGGGCGAAACCGGTGCCCGCCGCGATCAGCAGCAGCGGCTCCGATCGCCCCGCAGGGAGCGTGCACTCGCCGCTGGGCAATCGCACCGACAACCTGTTGCGGTGGGTCAGAAGCTCCCGCAGACGCGCCGAGTGGGTGCGCTCGGGCCAGTGCTGAATATGCAACTCCAGCCGCCCGTCGCCGGTTTCGGCACAGGCGATCGAAAAAGGCACCCACGTATCAGGTTGCAGTTCCAGCTCGAGATACTGCCCGGGGGCATGCGCGATCGCCTCGGCACGTCCTTCCAGTATCACCCGGAACACATCGGGCGTCAGATCCTCGACGGACTCCACTTGGCAGGTCAAAGTTCTGACCGTCATGTTCACCTCGTTGCTTGCCGTCATGCCGCCCCGTCTTCGTTCGACTTTCCCACTCGTGCCGGCGGTACCGGCACATCGATACCGTAGCTTTCCCAGCGCTCGTCGACCCGCGATTTGATCGCCGGGTCCATGACGATGGGCTCGCCCCACTCGCGACTCGTCTCGCCAGGCCACTTGTTGGTCGCGTCCAATCCCATCTTGGACCCCAGACCGGCCGTCGGCGAGGCGAAATCGAGATAGTCGATCGGGGTGTTCTCCACCATCACCGTGTCCCGCGCCGGGTCCATGCGCGTGGTGATGGCCCAGATCACGTCCTCCCAGTTACGCGCGTCGACATCGTCGTCCAGCACGATCACGAACTTGGTGTACATGAACTGGCGCAGGAAACTCCAGACGCCCATCATCACGCGCTTGGCATGGCCGGGATACTGCTTCTTCATGGTGACCACCGCCATGCGGTAGGAGCATCCTTCCGGCGGCAGGTAAAAGTCGACGATCTCGGGAAACTGCTTGCACAGAATCGGCACGAACACTTCGTTGAGTGCCAGGCCCAGCACGGCGGGTTCGTCCGGCGGCCGGCCGGTATAGGTCGAATGATAGATCGGATCCCGCCGATGGGTGATGCGCTCGACGGTGAAGACCGGGAAATGCTCGACCTCGTTATAGTAGCCGGTGTGGTCGCCGTAGGGACCTTCGGCCGCAATGTCGTCCGGATAAATGAAGCCCTCCAGCACGATCTCGCTGGAGGCCGGGACTTCCAGATCGGCGTGGCCGCACTTGACCAGCTCGGTGCGCGAGCCTCTGAGCAGCCCGGCGAAGGCGTATTCGGAAAGCGTGTCCGGTACCGGTGTCACGGCACCGAGGATGGTGGCCGGGTCGGCGCCCAACGCCACCGCCACCGGAAAAGGTTCGCCGGGATGGGCCTGCTGCCACTCCCGGAAATCCAGCGCCCCGCCCCGATGACTCAGCCACCGCATGATCAGCCGGTTCTTGCCGAGCTTCTGCTGACGATAGATGCCCAGGTTCTGCCTCGCCTTGTGCGGCCCCTTGGTCACCACCAGCGCCCAGGTCACCAGCGGCGCGACATCGCCAGGCCAGCAGTGCTGAATCGGCAGGCGGTCGAGGTCGACATCCTCGCCTTCAAGCACCACCTGCTGACACGGCGCGGAGCGCAATGTCTTCGGCCCCATGCTCATGACCTGCTTGAAGATCGGAAGCTTCTCCCAGGCGTCCTTGAGCCCCTTGGGCGGATCGGGCTCCTTCAGGAACGCCAGCAGCTTGCCCACCTCCCGCAGCGCTCCGACACTCTCCTGCCCCATGCCGAAGGCAACCCGCTCGGGGGTGCCGAACAGATTCCCCAGCACTGGCATGTCACTGCCCTTGACGTTCTCGAACAGTAGCGCGGGTCCGCCAGCGCGCAGGGTACGATCGCAGATTTCGGTGATTTCCAGATAGGGATCTACCTCGACCGTGACACGCTTGAGTTCACCGCGTGACTCCAGCGCCGCGATGAAATCCCGTAAATCGTGATATTTCATACCGTTGCCCGCATCCCGCTATCCAAGAACGCAAAGAGGGCAGCATAACATGCTGCCCTCTATTTTCTGCTTTGCCCCATAGATCTCATGAAACGTTGAGAGCTGGGTGAGCGAACGAAGATGAGACAAGGCGGAAAATCGCGAGAGCGCGGAGTTTACGAGAGTAAATGAGCAGCTTGAGCGATTTTCCAACACAGCATCATCGAGTGCAGCCAGCCAGAATCAACGTCTTTTCATGGCTTCGAAGAATTCAAGATTGGTCTTGGTATCCTTGAGACGATCGATCAGGAATTCGGTGGCGGCCACGTCATCCATCGGGTTGAGCAGCTTGCGCAGAATCCACATCCGCTGCATCTCTTCCTCGGACGCAATCAGGTCTTCGCGGCGCGTGCCCGAGCGGCGAATATTGAATGCCGGGTAGACGCGACGCTCCGCCAGCTTCCGATCCAGGTGGGCTTCCATGTTGCCGGTGCCCTTGAACTCCTCGAAGATCACTTCGTCCATCTTCGAGCCGGTATCGACCAGCGCCGTGGCGAGAATGGTGAGACTGCCACCCTCCTCGATGTTACGCGCGGCACCGAAGAAGCGCTTGGGCTTCTCGAGCGCATGGGCATCGACACCACCGGTCAGCACCTTGCCGGAGGAAGGCACGACCGTGTTGTAGGCACGTGCCAGACGGGTGATGGAGTCGAGCAGGATGACCACGTCCTTCTTGTGCTCGACCAGACGCTTGGCTTTCTCGATCACCATCTCGGCGACCTGAACGTGACGCGCCGGCGGTTCGTCGAACGTCGAGGCCACGACTTCGCCGCGCACCGTGCGTGACATCTCGGTCACCTCTTCCGGCCGCTCGTCGATCAGCAACACGATCATGTGGCATTCGGGATTGTTGCGGGTGATCGAAGTGGCGATGTTCTGCAGCATCAAGGTCTTGCCGGCCTTGGGCGGCGACACGATCAGGCCACGCTGGCCCTTGCCGATCGGCGCAGTGAGGTCGATCACGCGTGCCGTGATGTCCTCGGTGGAGCCGTTGCCGATCTCCATCACCATCCGTTCCTGCGGGAACAGCGGCGTCAGGTTCTCGAACAAGATCTTGTGCTTGGCGTTTTCCGGCTTGTCGAAATTGATCTCGTTGACTTTCAACAGCGCGAAATAGCGCTCGCCCTCTTTCGGCGGCCGGATCTTGCCGGAGATCGAGTCGCCCTTGCGCAGATTGAAGCGGCGAATCTGGGACGGGGAGACATAAATGTCGTCGGGGCCAGCAAGGTAGGAGGAGTCGGCGCTACGCAGGAAACCGAATCCGTCCTGCAGAATCTCCAGGACGCCATCGCCGTAGATGTCCTCGCCGCTCTTCGCATGCTTTTTCAGGATGGCGAAGATGATGTCCTGCTTGCGTGAGCGCGCCAGATTGTCGATGCCCATCTCGCGGGCGATATCCAGCAGTTCAGGAACGGATTTTTGCTTGAGTTCGGTTAGATTCATGAGTTCGGTCAGAGAGGGCTCGTGTCGCAGGCAATGACTTTTGCCGAGATAGAAAAGAAGGACAAGAGGCGGTCAGTTCAAATGCCGCGCGGCGCGTTCAGTCGTCCCAGAAGCTAGGCGCTTCGCACGGTCTGTTGGCCCTGCCATCAACCAGGTCGGGATGCCGACTTGGCGTGTGACGTAAGGTGCCGGGAGAGCGATTCGATTCGCCTGCAATCTTGCGGAAAGAGTCATCCGAAAGAGTTGTCGCTATCCAAAAATCGGCGCTGGCCGAGAATCGGTACTGGGATTGACTGACGACTTGGGGGACCGCGACGCGGTCAAGAAGCATTCGGAACAGGCGAACGTCCAGATGGTAGACAAGCTATCTTCCGAAAGCAAGTCACGAATATGGAGATCGCGGGCCATAAGATCAAGTTCCGCATCCAGGGCAGCCAGGGAAATAGGCGTGCGACGACCAGATCCGGCAACAAACAGCGCAACCGGACCGGACTGGCGGACCCGTCGCGGGGCATCAACGCGCCTATCGAGCTGATGTCCAACGCGGTAGGCCAGTCGTCGAACCCAGCCTAATGGCGCGTACACTCCTCGCCCACCTGCAGCAACTGCGATTCCGACAAGGCTCCGACCCGCGTCAGTCGAGGCTCCCCGTCGACGAACAGAATCATCGTGGGCGTCCCCTTGACCCCGTAACGTTCGGCCAATGTCGGCTCGCGGTCTACATCCACCACGCCCACCGGCAAATCGCGGATCGACTCATGAGAGACCGAGGAGAGCCGCGACAACAGCGTTTCGCAGGGCTGGCACCAGTCGGCGACGAAGATCGCCAGCCAGGGCGACTCCCGCGCTTCGCGCTGCTGTTCGAAAGTCTCGCTATTGAGATGACGCCGCGCTGACTGCATGAGCCTCCGTCCCGATCGTGAAAGTGACCTCGCCTGGCGAGCATGCCTGCCGCCCCGGCGATTGACAAGGCCACGCCCCCACCGCAATCTTGAGCCACCCGACGCAGGACCCTGGATGCCAGCAACGACGTGGCGTCGCTGCGGCCCTGCGGACACCCACGCCTTTACGCCAGCCTTCGAGGACGCCACGCCATGAGCGGGAAGTCGACCGCCACCGACGCGACGCGCCGTCTGGCCGCCATCGATCTCGGTTCCAACAGTTTTCACCTGCTGGTGGCCAACTATCAGGACAGCCAACTGCAGGTCGTCGCAAAGATGGGCGAGAAGGTCCAGCTCGCGGCCGGACTGGACGATCAGGAGAACTTCACCGACACCGCCATGGAGCGAGCGCTGGCGTGCCTGGAACGTTTCGCCCCCTTCGTTGCCGGTGTCTCCGCCGCCGACCTGCGCATCGTCGGCACCAATGCGCTGCGCTCGGCCCGCAACGCGCACGCGCTGATCGACCGTGCCGAGGCCCTGATCGGCCATCCAATCGAGATCATCGGCGGTCGTGAAGAGGCCCGCCTGATCTATCTGGGGGCCGCCCACGCGCTGGCCGAAGTCCATGGCCGACGCCTGATCGTCGATATCGGCGGCGGATCCACCGAGTTCATCATCGGCGAGGATTTCGAGCCGCAGGCGCTGGAGAGCCTTCACATGGGCTGTGTCGCCTATACCGGCGCGTTCTTCGCCAATGGAGAGCTCAGCGAGAAGCGTTTCCGACGCGCCGAGATGGCCGCGCTGTCCGAACTGGCCAACATCCAGCGCCAGTACTGCCGGCTGGGATGGCAGGACCCGATCGGTTCCAGCGGCACGATCAAGGCGGTGGCGGCCGTGATCGGAGCACGAGGAGACGGGGACGCCACGCTGATCGAGCGCGACGCCCTGATGAAGCTGCGCAAGCGACTGATTGGCTTCGGTCAACTGGACAAGGTCGCCATGGAAGGCCTGAAGGAGGACCGGGCGCGGGTGTTCCCGGCGGGTGTCGCCATCCTCTGCGCGGTGTTCGAGGCCTTCGACCTCCAGCGGATGCGCTACTCCGATGGCGCGCTGCGGGAAGGCGTGCTGTTCGACCTGATCGGCCGCAACACCCCGGAGGATTCCCGTCGTCATAGCGTGGAGCTGCTGATGCGGCGCTACAGCGTCGAGGCCTCCCATGCCGACCACGTAATGGAAACCGCCATGGTCGCGTTCGACCAGGTACGTGAGTCATGGGCCCTCGGTGAGGAGCAGCGGCTGTTCCTGATCTGGGCGGCCCAGTTGCACGAGATCGGCCTGGCGATCTCCCACAGCCAGTTCCATCGCCATGGTGCCTATCTCATCGAGTACTCCGACCTGACCGGTTTTTCGCGTCCCGAGCAGCAGGCGCTGGCCTTTCTGGTCCGCGCGCATCGACGCAAGTTCGCCCACAAGGAGCTCGAGGCGCTGCCCTGCGCCATACAACCCGCCTACTGCCGGCTGGCCCGCCTGCTGCGGCTGGCGGTCATGCTCAATCATCCGCGTCCGGAACAGGCGCCGGTGGATTTCCAGCTAGCCTGCAAAGGTGACGATCTGCATCTCTCGCTACCGGAGATCAGTTTCCAGGCGCTACTGCTCAACGACCTCGAGCAGGAGGCCGAATACCAGAAGGCCGCGGGACTGACGCTGACTTACGACGTCTGAACACGGCGCCACTTCAGCCGTCGTCTTCGAACCGCGCCTGCGCCGCTGCTGGAATCGGCAGCGCCGTCTGCCGCCAACCCTCGGCAGTCAGCGCACCCAGCACGGCCACGAGCTCGTCGCCGTGCCACACCAGCGGTAGCCGATCGCGCTGCCAGGGTGGAATGCCTACCTCCTGCAACAGCCGCTTGATATCCCGCCGGCCCCGGCCGGCCAGGCGCATGGCTTCGCCGCCCCGGCGCAGGCCGACTTGCAGCACCGGCCTGGCCGGATCGTGCGGCCAGGGTCTGAGCGACCATGAATGCACGCCCCAGGGCGTTTCGAGCGATGCCCTGCCATCCCACGATCGCTGCCATTCGGGATCGATCGCTACCGGTGGTGCCATCAGAAACAGATGGTCGCGCCAGATGCGTGCCTCGCCCCCCGCCCAGGCGATGGCAGGCAACCGGTCCCCACTCGCTGCGCGCAACTGACGCTCGAGCTCGGCGAGGCGTTTGGCCGGTGGAGTGGGGAGCCCTTGCGATTGAAGTGCATGGCGCACCAGCAGGCGCAGGCGGGCCGGGCTCAGGATTCGCAGCGTCGTCAGCAGCAGCCGCTCCGGGTCGCCACCGGCCGCAGCGAGATCGATCGCCGCCAGCTCTCCCAGCAGTTCATCGGCTTCCTGCAGATGCGCGGCGCTGCGCCCGACGACCTCGGCCAGCCTCGGCCAGCGCGACCGCAGCGGTGGCATGGCATGAGCGCGCAGATAGTTGCGATCGAACATCGTCTCGACGTTGGTGGGATCATCGCACCAGACGATCTCCCGGCGCCGGGCCTCGCGCACGAGGTCGGAACGAGACAGGGTCAACCAGGGGCGCTCGATCTGGATTCCCCGCCATTGGCGGGTTGCCGGCATGCCCGCCAGACCTCGCACACCACTGCCCCGCAGCGCCGCCAACAGCAACGTCTCGGCCTGATCGTCAGCGTGGTGTGCCAGCCACAGCCGGTCGCCGGCAGCGAGCGTTTCCGCGAATGCCCGGTAGCGGGCTTCCCGGGCCGCGGCCTCGAGCCCCCGCCCCGCCGGCTCTACCTCGACATGGGCCACACTCAGAGGCACTGCCAGCGCCTGGCACAGCTCCCGACAGTGCAGCTCGAAATCGCCCGCCGCCGCCTGCAAGCCATGATTGACATGAATTGCCCGCAGCTCGATGCCGTGTCGACGCGCCAGTGGTGCCACCATGTGCAACAGCAGCGAGGAATCGAGTCCGCCGGAGAGCGCCACCCAGACGACACGCCCCGGCATGTGATTCACCAGGGCGTTATCGACAAATCGTTGTAGCGTCATATTTCAACTCCTCCTGGGCACAGGAAGAGAGGCTTCGAGGACGACCAGATCAGCCCTCAACCCAGAGAGACTGCGCGAGCGACACTCAGACAAGGCGAGCGCGGGCGAGGATGCGCAGCGTAGTTCGCTACATGAGCAGTCCGAGCGAGCGTTCAACGCCGTATGAGTGAGCGCAGCCAGTCATCTTTACTGAGGGGCGCCGTAGGACATCAGCCGCCCGTAGCGCCGTTCGAGCAACGTCTCGGTATCCATCGCCTGCAGCCGGTCCAGACTGCCCGTCAGCGCTTCCCTCAACTTGGCGGCGGTCTTGCGCGGGTTGCGGTGGGCACCGCCCAACGGCTCGTCGATCAGGGTATCCACGAAGCCCAACTCCTTCAGCCGCTCGGCGGTGATCCCCATCGACTGGGCCGCTTCGGAGGCCTTCTCGGCGCTCTTCCACAGGATCGAGGCACAACCTTCGGGCGAGATCACCGAATAGGTGGAATACTGCAGCATCTGGAGCTCGTCGCAGACCCCGATGGCCAGCGCCCCGCCGGAACCGCCCTCGCCGATGACGGTGGAAATGATCGGCGTCTTCAATCGCGACATCACCGCCAGGTTGTAGGCAATCGCTTCCGACTGGCCTCGCTCCTCGGCATCGATCCCGGGATAGGCCCCAGGCGTATCGATGAAGGTCAGCACCGGCATCTTGAAACGCTCAGCCATCTCCATCAGGCGGCAAGCCTTGCGATAGCCTTCAGGTCGCGGCATGCCGAAGTTGCGTCGCACCTTCTCCTTCACGTCGCGGCCTTTCTGGTGACCGATGATCATCACCGGCTTGTCGTCGAGGCGTGCCACGCCACCTACCAGCGCCGCGTCGTCGGCAAAATGGCGATCGCCGTGCAGCTCGTCGAAGTCGGTGAAGATACTGTCGAGATAGTCGAGCGTGTAGGGCCGCTGCGGGTGGCGTGACAGCTGCGTCACCTGCCAGGCGGTCAGGTCGCGGAAGATCTGCTCGGTGAGCTTGCGGCTCTTCTCTTCAAGCTTGCCGATCTCGTCACTCAGGCTGATGCGGCTATCGTTACCGACCAGGCGCAGCTCTTCGATCTTGGCCTGAAGTTCGGCAATCGGTTGTTCAAAGTCTAGGTAATTGGGATTCATAGAGCTTCTACTGTGTGATCCTGGCAAGCTTCGATTTCTGAAATACCGGCGACTGGCGTGCCGCGAAACGGATGATTATCGCACCTTCACGGATGTTGGCAAACAACCGCACCCGGTGCGCAGTCAGCCGCCACGGTAGCGTAATGCGACGTTTTCATAGCCCTCGACCTCGCGAAGTGCCGACATCAACTCGTCGCTGGGCGACACCTTCCACGAGGCCGCTAGCTCGAAACAGCCGCTGGCCTTGGCGTTGCGATAGCGCACCCGCACCGGCAGACCGGAGTCGCTCAGCCACGGCGAGAGGCTGTCGTGCAAGGTGCGGGAGAAACGCCCGTTGAGTCGACCGCCGTCGACGGACAGTTCCACCGCCTCGCCGAAGCGAGCACGGGCGTCGGCCATCAGGGTGACGTCCTTGCTGCGCAGACGCAAACCGCCGGAGTAGTCATCGCTGGAGACTTCGCCCTCGATGATCAGCACCTGGTCGGCGGTCAGTTTTCCGCGCACCTGGTCGAACAGCTCGCCGAACAGCGATGCCTCGATCCGGCCCGTTCGGTCATCGAGAGTGACGAACGCCATGGTGCCGCCACGCTTGGACTTCATGGTCCGCATCGCGACGACCAGCCCGGCGACCCGTTGGGGCTCGCGCGACGGCTTGAGGTCGACGATGCGAGTCGCCACGAAGCGCTTGAGCTCGTGCTCGTACTCATCGATCGGGTGGCCGGTGAGATAGAGCCCGAGGGTATCCTTCTCGCCGGCCAGGCGCTCCTTGTCGCTCCAGTCCCGAGCGTGCCGGTAGTCGGCATAGATGTCCTGGTTCTCGTCGGCGTCGACGAACGCCTCGCCGAACATGTCCATCATCCCCAGGTTCTGGTTGGCCTGGTTCTGCGACGCGGCCTTGATGGCGGCATCCAGGGAGGCCGCCAGCACCGCTCGCGACGGACCCAGCGTATCCAGCGCGCCGGAGCGAATCAGCGCTTCGAGGGTGCGCTTGTTCATGCGCTTGCCGTCGATGCGGCGACAGAAATCGAACAGGTCGGAGAATCCGCCCTCGGCTTCCCGCGCCTCGACGATGGCGCCGATCGGCCCTTCGCCGACGCCCCGAATGGCACCGAGCCCGTAGACGACCTGGCCGTCTTCGTCGACGGTGAACTTGTAGGCACCGACGTTGACGTTGGGCGGCGTCACCGTGAGCCCGATGTGGCGGCACTCCTCGATCAAGGGCACGACCTTGTCGAGGTTGTCCATTTCCGTCGAGAGCACCGCCGCCATGAACGGCGCGGGATAATGCGCCTTCAGCCACGCCGTCTGGTAGGAAACGAGGCCGTAGGCGGCCGAGTGCGACTTGTTGAAGCCGTAACCGGCGAACTTCTCCACCAGATCGAACAGGTTGCCCGCCAGATCCTTGTCGATGCCGTTGTCGGCGCAGCCCTCCATGAAACCGGCGCGCTGCTTGGCCATCTCCTCGGGCTTCTTCTTGCCCATGGCACGACGCAACATGTCGGCCTGACCCAGGGTATAGCCGGCCAGAACCTGGGCGATCTGCATCACCTGCTCCTGGTACAGGATGATGCCGTAGGTCGGCTCCAGTACCGGCTTGAGCAGTTCATGCTGATAGTCCGGGTGGGGATAGGCCAGCTCGGCGCGGCCATGCTTACGGTTGATGAAGTCATCGACCATGCCCGACTGCAGCGGCCCCGGACGGAACAGCGCGACGAGGGCGATCATGTCCTCGAGCGAGTCCGGCTGCAGGCGCTTGATCAGCTCCTTCATGCCGCGGGATTCGAGCTGGAAAACCGCCGTGGTCTCGGCCTTCTTGAGCATGTCGAAGGTTGGCTTGTCGTCGAGCGGGATCGTGCTGATGTCGAGCGGACCGACCCCATCACGCGCGCGCACCACATCGACCATTTCCAGGGCCCAGTCGATGATGGTGAGCGTGCGCAGGCCGAGGAAGTCGAACTTGACCAGCCCGGCGTCCTCGACGTCGTTCTTGTCGAACTGGACCACCAACCCCGAGCCGTTCTCCTCGCATAGCAGCGGCGAGAAGTCGGTGAGCTTGGTCGGGGCGATGACGACGCCCCCGGCGTGCTTGCCGGTCCCCCGGGTGATGCCCTCGAGCTTGAGCGCCATCTCCCAGATCTCGGCGGCCTCCTCGTCGTACTCGAGATACTCCTTGAGCTGCGGCTCCTGCTCGATCGCCTTGGCCAGGGTCATGCCGACCTCGAACGGGATCAGCTTGGAGAGCTTGTCACCCATCGAGTAGGGCTTGCCCTGGGCACGCGCCACGTCGCGTACCACCGCCTTGGCGGCCATGGTGCCGAAGGTGACGATCTGCGAGACCGCATCGCGACCGTAACGGTCGGCCACGTAGTCAATGACCCGGTCACGCTTCTCCATGCAGAAGTCGACATCGAAGTCGGGCATCGAGACACGTTCCGGGTTGAGGAAGCGTTCGAACAGCAGGTCGTATTCCAGCGGGTCGAGATCGGTGATCTTGAGCACGTAGGCGACCAGCGAGCCGGCCCCGGAACCGCGCCCCGGGCCGACCGGAATGTCGTTGTCCTTGGCCCACTGGATGAAGTCCATCACGATCAGGAAGTAACCGGGAAACCCCATCTTGAGGATGATATCGAGCTCGAAATCGAGTCGCTTGCGGTATTCCGGCTCATGCTCCGCCAGCGAACGACCGGGGTAGATCGGTGTCTCCCCGCCGAACAGCTGGTTCAGGCGATCGGTAAGGCCGTCATGGGAGATCTTGCGGAAGAATTGATCCTGGGTCAGGCCCTCGGGAATCGGATATTCGGGCAGGAATATCTCGCCCAGACGCACGCTCGCGCTGCAGCGGGCGGCGATCATCACGCTGTTCTCGAGCGCCTCGGGAATATCGGCGAAGAGTTCGGCCATCTCCTCGGGCGTCTTCAGATACTGCTCTTCGCTGTAGCGTTTCTCGCGGCGGGGATCCGCCAGCGCCTTGCCCTCGCCGATCGAGACCCGGGTCTCGTGCGCCCAGTAGTCGTCGCGCGCGAGAAAACGCACGTCGTTGGTCGCCACCACCGGCACGCCGCTCTCGCTGGCCAGCCGAACGGAGTGATGCACGCACTCCTCGTCGTACTGGCGGCCGGTACGCTGGAGCTCGAGATAGAAGCGGCCGGGAAAGTACCGCTGCCACTCTTCCAGCAGTTGACGCGCGGTGGTCACCTGCTCGGCGATCAGGAAGCGCCCAATCTCCCCTTCCCGAGCGCCGGACAGCGCGATCAGCCCTTCGTTCTGCTCGAAGACCCAGGCCTTGTCGAGAATCGCCATGTTCTGGCGCTGGCCGTCGGTCCAGGCCCGCGAGATCAGCTCGGTCAGATTGCGATAGCCGGTGTCGTTCATCGCCAGCAGCGTCAGGCGATAGGGGTGACTCTCGTCGTGAGCATTGTGCAGCCACAGATCGGCGCCGATGATCGGCTTCAGACCAGCTCCCTGGGCCGCCTTGTAGACCTTCACCAGACCGAACAGGTTGGTGTCGTCGGTCACGGCCACGGCCGGCATGCCGGCCTCGGCAGTGGCCTTGATCAGCGGTTTGAGCCGGATCAGGCCATCGACCAGAGAGTATTCGCTATGGACACGAAGGTGAACGAAGGGTGTTGTCATGACGAACTCGAGTCAGGCGGCGAATGAATTCGGATATCGGGCAGGCGATCCCGCCATGCGGCCGACGACGCCAGGACGCATCGACGCGGCCGGCACATCGGCAGGACCAGCATGCCCAAAGGCGGTACGGGCCACAATGGCCCTATCGATCAAGGCGAGCGCTCACACGCCGGCGAGCCGCGCTCTGACTGGCGCGAAGGAGCTGCGATGCTCCGTCAGCGGACCCAGTCGGGCCAGTGCCGCGAGATGTTCCGGCGTCGGATACCCCTTGTGACGACGAAATCCATACTCCGGATGGCGCGCATCGAGAGCCAGCATCTGCGCGTCCCGGGCCACCTTGGCCAGAATCGAGGCCGCGCTGATGGCAGGATGCCGGAGGTCGCCCTTGACCACGGCCTGTCCCGGGCAGGCATGACCAGGCAGCCGATTGCCATCGACCAGCAGATACTCGGCCGGTGTCGGCAGCGCGTCGATCGCCCGTCGCATTGCCAGATGCGTGGCGTGATAGATATTGAGCGAATCGATCTCCCGCGGCGAGGCCTCGGCTATCGAGAAGGCCAACGCACGTTCGCGAATCCGGAGATCGAGCGCTTCACGACGCGCGGCACTCAAGCATTTGGAGTCGGTCAGCCCGTCGATCGGAGACCCGGGGTCGAGAATGACGGCAGCGGCCACGACCGAGCCGACCAAAGGCCCTCGCCCGACCTCGTCGACACCGGCGATCAGGTGTCCTTCGTATTCGATGATGATCTCAGGCCAGAGGGATGGCAAAGATTTCGATGACATGGTTTCCCTCATTCCCCCTCCCGTGGCTCGACGTCCAGCGCCCCGTGCTCGACCAGTGACGTGATGGCGGCGGCGGCTCGCTCGCTGGCACCGCGCTGCAGCCCGGCGTGCATCGCCGCGAAACGCTGTTCGAGTGTCGACCGCAGCCGGACGTCCTCGAACCAGGGCAGCAGCGTCTCGACCAGCGAATCCGGGGTCACCGCCTCCTGGATCAGCTCCGGCACCAGGGTCTCCTGCGCGATCAGGTTGGGCAACGAGATCCAGCGTGTCTTGACCAGCCGCTGCGCCAGCCAGTAGGTCGCTGGCGCCATGCGGTAGGCGACCACCATGGCCCGATGGCAGAGCATCGTCTCCAGTGCCGCCGTGCCGGACGTCAACAGCACCGCATCGGCAGCCGTCATCACCTCCCGCGAGCGGCCCTCGACGATCACCGTGCCGGCGGCCAGGTCGGGAAATTTGGCCAGCAGGGCCTCGAGCTCCTGCTGTCGTTCCCGGGAGGCCGCGGGGATGACCACCTGCAACGTCCCCAGGCGCTGGCGCAACATCGATGCCGCGCGCAGAAACAGCTCGCCCTGGAAGCGGATCTCGTTGCCGCGCGACCCCGGCAGCAGGGCCAGGGTCGGCACGTCGGTAGCCAGCCCTAGCGCTCGCCGCGCCGCGCCGCGATCGTTGATCAGCGGCAGCTCGTCGGCCAGCGGATGGCCGACATAGGCGACCGGCACACGATGCTCGGCGTAGAAGTCGGCCTCGAACGGCAGAAAGGTGAGCATGCCGTCGACCGCCTTGGCAATCGTCTTGACGCGTCCCTGGCGCCAGGCCCAGACCGAGGGACTGACGTAATGCGCGGTTCGGATACCGGCGTCATGCAGCTGCCGCTCGAGGCCGATATTGAAGTCCGGGGCGTCGATACCGACCATGATGTCGGGGCGCCAGGCCAAGGCGTCACGCTTGAGATGACGACGCACCTTGATCAGGCCCGGGAGATGCTTGAGCACCTCGACCAGGCCCATCACCGAGAGGGTTTCCAGCGGGTAGAGCGACTCGAGCCCCTGTGCCTGCATTCGCGGGCCACCAATGCCGCGGAACTCGACTCGAGGATGGCGACGCCTGAGCGCCTGCATTAGGCCGGCGCCGAGAATATCGCCCGACAGCTCCCCGGCCACGAGATAGACGCGCATCCGCCCGCTCCTAGCGGATGATACCGCGCTGGGAAACCTTGAGAGAGTCGATGAAGCGGCGCGTCTCGTCGAGCGAGAAGCGGCTCTCGATCTCGCCGATGGCCTGCTCGAGTGTCAATCCCTTGCGATAGACCAGGCGATACGCCTCACCCAACGCCTTGATCGCCTCGGCCGAGAAACCCCGGCGCTTGAGACCGATGGAGTTGAGACCGTGAGGCGCGGCCGGGTTGCCATTGACCATGATGAAGGCCGGAATGTCCTTGGTGATCGCTGAGCATCCGCCGACCATCGCATGCTCGCCCATATGGGCGAACTGATGGATGGCCGAGAGCCCACCGATGATGGCGAAATCGCCCAGGGTCACATGGCCGGCCAGGGTCGCCTGGTTGGCGAGAATGCAGTCGTTGCCGATCAGGCAGTCATGTCCCACGTGGGAGTAGGCCATGAACAGATTGCGGTCGCCGATGGTGGTGACGCCGCGATCCTGGATGGTGCCTCGATGGATCGTCACGCTCTCGCGCACGACGTTGTCGTCACCCATCTCTAGGCGCGTCGGCTCACCGGCGTACTTCTTGTCCTGGCAGTCCTCTCCGACCGACGCGAACTGGAAGATCCGATTGCGCTTGCCGAGTCGAGTCGGCCCCTTGAGCACGACGTGCGGCCCGATCACGCTACCGGCATCGATCTCGACGTCGGGGCCGATCACGCTGAAGGGGCCGACCTGGACGTCGTCGGCCAGTCGGGCGGAGGGATCGACGATGGCGGAGGGATGAATCAAGCGATTTTCCTCTCGGCGCAGATGATTTCCGCCTCGCAGGCCAGTTCGTCACCAACCGTGGCCCGGCAGGCGAACTTCCAGATGCCTCGCTTGCCCTTGATGACATTGGCCTCGAGCCGCAGTTGATCGCCCGGCATGACCGGGCGCTTGAAGCGTACATTATCGCTGCCGACGAGGTAGTAGACATAGCCGTCGGCCGGCAATTTGTTGACCGTCTTGAAGCCGAGAATGCCACAGGCCTGGGCCATCGCTTCGATGATCAATACACCAGGCATGATCGGGTGATGGGGGAAATGACCATTGAAAAAAGGTTCGTTGATGCTGACGTTCTTGTACGCCACGATCGACTCGCCAATCGTGATTTCCATCACGCGATCTACCAGTAAAAATGGATAACGATGCGGTAGATATTCGCGAATCTGGTTGATGTCCATGATCATCAATACAACCTCTGAAATAACGAAATGCCCGCCATGAAGGCAGGCACGGGGCGGCAAAACGGCGTTCACCCGTGTGGGCGGGCATTATACAGGCGCAAAGGATGACCGCCAGCCTTTCGGCGTGCTACGGGGCCTGGGGTACAAGCCCTTCAGCTATCGCGGATATCCCGCTCGAGGCGCGTCAGCCGCTTGGCGATTTCGTCGAGTTGCTTGAAGCGTACCGCGTTCTTCCGCCACTGACTATTCGACATCGAACCGGTACCGGAAGAGTAGACACCGGGCTCCAGTATCGAGTTGGTGACCAGGCTCATGCCGGTCACCTGGACCCCGTCGGCCAGGGTCAGATGGCCGGAGAGCCCGACCCCTCCCCCCAGCAGACAGTGACGACCGACCTTGGTGGAGCCCGCGATGCCCACACAGCCCGCCAGGGCGCTGTGATCGCCAATCTGCACGTTATGGGCGATCTGGACCTGAGAGTCGATCTTGACCCCATTGCCGATCTGGGTGTCTCCCAGCGCGCCACGATCGATGCTAGAACAGCTTCCCACCTCGACATCGTCGCCCAGCACGACGCCACCCAGTTGCGCGATCTTCTCCCACTGCTTGCCATCGTGGGCGAAGCCGAAGCCATCGCCGCCGATGACACAGCCGCTATGGAGAATGGCGCGATCACCGACGATCACCCCGTGATACAGCGTGACGTTGGCGTGCAGGCGAGAGCCGCGACCCACCGTGGTGTCGGCACCAATGAAGCATCCTGCGCCGATCACGCAATCATCGGCGATGTCGACACCGTCCTCGATGACGCAGTGGGCGCCAATCTCGACGCCTTCGCCGAGCCGGGCGCCCGGCGCGACGACGGCCGTTGCGTGCACGCCACGGAGAGACTGGTTGACCAGCGGATCGAACAATCGCGACAACTTGGCGTATCCCAGGTAGGGATTGTCCAGCTCCAGCCGGGGGCACGGGCAGCTTTCGCCATGGGCAGGATGCACCAGGACGGCACCGGCCCGGGTCGCGGCCAGATACTTCAGGTACGCCCGGTTGGCCAGGAAAGCGAGATCCGTCGGTCCGGCATCGGCCAGCGTCGACAGACCATCGACACGCAGATCCGCGTCGCCGACCAGGCGTGCATCCAGACGCTCGGCGAGTTCACCGAGCGTGTAAGAGCGGGAAGTCTCTCTCTTCATGAGCGGGCGCCGGATTGAATCATCAGTTGAGCGAATTGAAGATCTTCGTCACTTCGGAGGTGATGTCGAGACTGTCGCCCGAGTAGACCACCGCGTCGCGATCCACCACCATATCCAGGTCATGCTCGTCGACGACCCGCTGAATCGCCTGATCCAGCTTGGGCTTGGCCCCTTTCAGATACTGCTGCTCGGCCTGCTGCTGCGCCTGCGAGATCTGTCCACGCAACTGCTGGAATTGGCCGCCTTTCTGACGCAGCTGCTGAGTCACCGAGTTGCGCTCGGACTCCGACATCACGTCGCCATCCTTCTGCAGGCGCTGCTGCAGTTGCTGCAGCTCCTGGCTCAGTGATTCCGCTTGCTGCTGCTGGGCGCTGATGCGGTTCTTCAGCTGGTTCATCGAGGCCTGGGCGGAGTTGGAAGACATCAACGCTTCGCGCCAGTCGAGAACGCCCACCTCCGTCGCCATTGCCGGGACGGAAACCATCGTCAACAAACCTAGCCCCAGAACTCCTGCTATCTTGCGCATGCGGTATCTCCTTGGAACGAGCCTGACTTACTGTCTGTAAACATCTGAATTCGAGTTCGCGGCGCCATCCCGACGCCGCGAACTCACCGCGCTTGAACTAGAAAGTCTGGCCAAGCGAGAACTGGAAGACCTGCGGATCGTCTCCTTCCTTCTCGTTCAGTGGCTTGGCGACACTGAAGGTCAACGGTCCCACCGGCGTCAGCCAGGACAGTCCCAGGCCCACGCTGTAGCGCAGATCGTCGAGATGGACCCCGCTGTTGCAGTTGGAGGGGCCATCACCTGACACCACCGGGTAGCAGTCGGTCAGGAAGGTGTTGCCGCCATCCAGGAAGATGCTGGTCTGCAGCGACCGGCGGTCCTCGACCCAGGGGAACGGATAGATCAGTTCCGCGGAGCCCTCGACCAGCACATTGCCGCCCAGGGTATCGTCATCGCCATCGTTGCGCTCGGTGGTCTTCGGCCCCAGCGTATTACCCGTGTAGCCGCGCACCGAGCCCAGACCGCCCGAGTAGAAGTTCTCGTAGAACGGGTAGGGATCGTTGGAACCCAGCGTATCGGCATAGCCCAGATTGCTGCTGAACTTGACGGACCAGTCGGGGTTGAGCTCGAACAGTTTCTGGCCGCGGTAGCGCAGCTTGTAGTACTCCGCGTCCGATCCGGGCAGCGCGGTTTCCAGCGAGACGCGCTGGTAGCTGCCGGCGGTCGGCATGATCCCGCGGTTCAGGTCGTTGCGAGTCCAGCTGGCGGTCAGCTTGTAGTTGAAGAAGTCCTCGCCCTGATCGTCGGTGTAGCGCACGATTTCGGAGGGTGTGTCGTCGTAGGTATCGATCGACAGGTTCTCGAGCCCGACGCCGAAGTTCAGCCGCGACAGATCATTGATCGGATACCCGAAATTGATGTTGCCGCCGTAGGAGTCGGTCGAATAGGTCGAGATATCGGAGTCTTCGTAGTCGGTTTCGCGATAAAAGACGTTGTAACCACGCGAGATACCGTCGAGGGTCCAGTACGGGTCGGTGAAGCCGAAGTTGATATTGGTGAACGTATCGCTTCGCTGCGCACCGATGTTGACCCGGTTACCGGTACCGAGGAAGTTGCTCTGCGACAGCGCCGCCCCATAGATCACGCCGGCGCTCTGCGAGAAACCGACACTTGCCGAGATCGAGCCCGACGGCTGCTCCTGGACATTGTAGGTGACGTCCAGTTGGTCCGGCTCGCCGGCCACCGGACGGGTATCCACGTCGACCTGCTTGAAGAAACCGAGCCGCTCGAGCCGCTGGCGCGACTGCGAGATCTGGTCGGTGGAGGCTGGTGCGCCCTCCATCTGCACCATTTCGCGGCGCAGCACTTCATCCTGGGTGGTGGTGTTGCCCTCGAAATTGATCCGGCGCACGTAGGCCCGCCGTCCCGGATCGACGCGGAAGGTCAGATCCACCGTATCGCCCGCCTCGTTGACGGTGGGTACGGCCTGAATATCGGCGAAGGCGAAGCCTTCGGCACCGAGCTTCTGACGCAGGGCTTCCGAGGAATCGGTCACCTTGCTCTGAGAGTAGTACTCGCCCGGCTTGGCGGTCACCAGCGACCGGGCGGTGGAGTCATCGATCTTCAGGTCGCCGGCGAAATTGATCTTGTCGAGCTTGTAGCGCTTGCCTTCGTCGACGTTGATGGTGACGAAGATGCGGGACTTGTCCGGGCTGATCGACACCTGGGTCGAGGTGATGGCGAAGTTGACATAGCCGCGATCGAGGTACCAGGAGCGCAGCGTCTCCAGGTCGCCGGACAGCGCTTCGCGAGAATACTCGTCGTCGGAGAACCAGCCGAAGAACCAACCTGGCTT
This sequence comes from Salinicola acroporae, assembly GCF_003206615.1. GTDB lineage: Bacteria > Pseudomonadota > Gammaproteobacteria > Pseudomonadales > Halomonadaceae > Salinicola > Salinicola acroporae. The sequence continues at coordinate 175,254 of NZ_PZJW01000002.1, forward strand.
GTCCTCGAGCTGGAACAGATCACGCAGCGTGTCGTCGTCGAACGCCTCGTTGCCAACGACGTTGATCTGGCGAATCTTGGCGACTTCACCCTCATTGATATTGATGTTGACGCGAACCCGGTTGCGCTCGAGCTGCTCGACGGACGTCTTGATGTTCGAGCTGTATCGACCCTGGGACTGATAGAGTCGCTCCAGCTCGCGCTGCATCTCCTCCAGGGTCGAGCGCTGCAGAACCTGGCCTTCGGCCAGCCCGGCATCGGTCAGCCCCTTGCGCAGGTCGTCGTCGGATATCTGCGAGTTGCCGTCGATGTTGATTTCGGCGATGGAGGGCCGCTCGACCACGTTGACGATCAGTACGTCGCCGTCGCGGGAGAGCCGAATGTCGTCGAACAACCCGGTGTCGAACAGCTGCTGGGCGGCTTGGCCCAGTTGCTGGTCATCGACCGTCTGGTCGGCGCTGACGGGAAACGCGTTGAAAACGGACGCAGCCGAGACGCGTTGCAGCCCCTCTACACGAATATCCGAAATCTCAAAAGGTGCCGCCAGCGCAACGGGAGAGCTGGCCAGCAGAAATCCTGCCAATCCGATGGTCTTGAGTTTCATGCAATCAATCGCTTCTGTGGGGTCCGCCCGCGTATCGAACAGGCACCTTATACATTTCTCCCTACGACTGACAAGCTCGTCGCTCACCACTCATGGGGTCTTCCCGGGCACCGATGTTCTCGGCGCCGTCAGGCCGCCCGGCAACGGCGTCCCGTCGTCAAAGCCGCATCAAATCGAAGTAGAGCGCCATCACCATCAAACACCCCACCAACGCCACGCCAACCCGCAAGCCCACGGCCTGGGCCGTCTCCGATACCGGCTTGCCCCTGACGAGCTCGATCAGGTAGTAGACCAGATGACCGCCGTCGAGCACCGGGATCGGCAGCAGGTTCAGCACGCCCAGACTGATCGATAGATAGGCCAGAAAGCCGATGAACGTCTCGACGCCGCTGCGCGCCGAGTCACCGGCGATGCGCGCGATGGTGATCGGCCCGGAGAGGTTCGAGGGCGAGATCCAGCCGACGATCATCTTGCGAATCGAATCCGCCGTCAGCCAGGTCATCTCGCCGGTCTTGTTCAGCGCCTGCCCCACCGCCGCCAACGGGCCATAGCGAATCTCGCGCCGGTAGGACTCGGGCCACTCGACCGCCCGCGACGCGGCACCCACGTAACCGATCTCCTCGCCATCCTCGGCCTGCCTCGCTTCCGGCGTCAGCGTGACGCCGTGGGTCATGCCGTCCCGCTCGACCTCCAGCGACAGCTTGGCACCGGGATGGCTGCGCACCGCATCGACGAACGCGACCCAGTCGCCGACCGGCCCGCCATCGACGCTGACGATGCGATCCCCGGCCTGCAACCCGGAACGAGCCGCCGGGCTGTCCTCGAGCACCCGACCCAGCACCGCCGGCACCTCGGGACGCCATGGCGTGATACCGAGCGACGCCATCGGCTGCGGCGGATCCTGGCGCACCAGCCACTGCTGAACGGGTACGGCGTGAGTTCGGGTCGCACCGCCCGAAGGATCTCGGGTCGTGACTTCCAGTTCGCCGTTGGCGCCGATCGCCGCGATCAGCTGCAGATTGACCTCATTCCAGGACGGCGTCTCGCGCCCGTCGACACTGACGATCTCCTGTCCGCTGCGCAACCCGCCCTGGGCGGCCAGGGAATCCGGCTTCACCTCGCCGATCACCGGCGCCACGGTGGTGGCACCGTAGACGAACAGCGCCCAGTAAGCGACCACAGCCAACAGGAAATTGGCGATCGGCCCCGCCGCCACGATCGCGATTCTCGCCCAGACGCTCTTGCGATTGAATGCCTGGGCCTGCTCTGCCGGCGCCACCGGGCCTTCGCGCTCGTCGAGCATCTTGACGTAACCGCCGAGCGGAATGGCGGCAATGGCGTACTCCGTCCCGTGGCGATCGAAGCGCGACCACAGCGGCTTGCCGAACCCTACCGAGAAGCGCAAGACCTTCACGCCGCAGCGTCGCGCCACCCAGAAGTGCCCGAACTCGTGAAACGTGATCAGCAGGCCGAGTACGACGATGACCGCCAGCACGTTCTGGATCGTGTCCATCACGCCCGCCCCCTCTGGAAAGACCGTTGATGCCGCAGGTGCTCGGCCGACCGCCGCGCCCGTGCATCCTCGCACAATATCACGTCGAGCGAATCCGCCGCTCGCCTCTCGGTCGCCTCGAGCGTGGCCTCCACCAGCTTGGCGATGCCGGGGAAAGAGAGCTCCCCGTCGAGGAACGCCTGCACCGCCACTTCATTGGCGGCGTTAAGGGTCGCCGGCATCGTGCCACCGGCTTCCATCGCCTCCCGGGCCAGCCGCAGGCAGGGAAAGCGAACCTCGTCCGGCGGCTCGAAGTCGAGACGCGATATCGCGAACAGATCCAGCGGCTCGACACCGGCATCGAGTCTCGAGGGCCAGGCCAGGCCGTAGGCGATCGGCGTGCGCATGTCGGGATTGCCCATCTGCGCCAGCACCGAACCATCGGCGTACCCGACCATCGAATGCACGATGCTCTGTGGATGAACCACCACCTCGACCTGCGCGGGCGCCGTATCAAACAGCCAACACGCTTCGATCAGCTCGAGCCCCTTGTTCATCATGGTGGCGCTGTCGACGGATATCTTGCGTCCCATCGACCAGTTGGGATGCGCGCATGCCTGGGCAGGCGTGACATCTTCCAGCGCCTCGAGCGACCAGGTTCGAAACGGTCCTCCCGAGGCCGTCAGCCACAACCGCGACACGCCCTCACGAGTCAGCTCGCGATGGCGACCGTCACGCTGCATAGGAAGACACTGATAAATGGCATTATGTTCCGAGTCGATGGGTAAAAGCGTGGCGGCATGACGCGACACGGCGTCCATGAACAACCCGCCGGACATCACCAACGCCTCCTTGTTGGCCAGCAGCACGCGCTTGCCCGCCTCTACTGCCGCCAACGTCGGCATCAGTCCTGCCGCGCCCATGATCGCCGCCATCACTACGTCCACTTCGGCCGCTCGCGACACGTCCAGCAGGGCAGCCTCCCCGTGAGAGACGTCGATCTGCGTCAACCGGGCTTCCCGCAGTCGGGAGCGCAGCCATTCGGCATCCTGCAAAGTGCCGATCACCGCCCTCTGCGGCTCGAACCGCAGGCAGATCTCGAGCAGCGCCTCGCGGGAACGCTGGGCGGTCACCGCGTGAAGCTGATAGCGATCGGCGTGTCGAGCGATCACGTCCAGCGTGCTGCGACCGATGGAACCGGTCGCGCCCAGCAGTGTGACCTTGCAGGAAGAGGAAGACATCGATGTGCTATCCCAGCCAGGGGCGGATCAGGGCGAAGAGAGGAACGGCAGCCGTCAAGCTGTCGATACGATCGAGAATGCCACCGTGACCCGGCAGCAGGTGACTGGAATCCTTCAAGCCACGGAAGCGCTTGAGCATGCTCTCGAGCAGGTCTCCGATGACGGAGATGAAAGCCACCACCAGCGCGACGATCAGCAAGGCCAGCGCCTGACCAAGGTCAAGCGCCAGCCACACCGTGTAGCCGAGCACCAGCAGCGCGACCGCGACCCAGCCGCCATAGACGCCCTCCCACGACTTGCCCGGACTGACGCTCGGCGCCAGCTTGCGGCGACCATAACGTCGTCCGGCGAAGTAGGCCCCGATGTCCGCTACCCAGACCAGCAGCAACACGAACAGCAACCACTCGCTGCCTTGCTGCCGAAGTTGGTAAAGCCCGACCCAGCAGGGCAGCAGCACCCACATGCCCATGCACAGGCGCAGCGCCGGAGGCTGCCACTGCTCGGTGGCGCCGGGATAGCGCGAGACCCACCAGGCGTTGGCCAACCAGCCGAGCGCGCCAGCCCATAGCGGCCAACGCTCATCGGCCCACCCCGACCACCATGCGATCACCAGCAGCAAACCGAGACCGAAAGTGTAGAGCAGTCGCGGCTTGACCTCGTCGAATCCGGCCAGGCGCGCCCACTCCCAGGCCCCGAGCAGCAGCACCAGCGCAGTGAAGGCGGCGAAGCCGCCCCCGGAGAGGCCGAACAGGCCGCCGAGAGCCAGTGGCGCCAGCACCAGCGCGGTCAGTATCCGTTGTTTAAGCACCCTGAACCTCGACCTGCTGCTGGCTCATGCCGAAACGGCGCTGGCGCTGCTGGAAAGCCTCCAGCGCGGCATCGAAGGCGGCACCATCGAAATCGGGCCAGAGTTCCGGGGCAAACACGAACTCCGCATAGGCAAGCTGCCACAGCAGGAAATTGGAGATCCGCTGTTCTCCACTGGTGCGGATGCAGAGGTCGATGGGCGGCTCCTGGCTCAGGCAAACCTCGCGATCCAGCGCCGCTTCATCCACGGCCTCGGGCGTGATGAGCCCGTCGGCGACCTTGCGCGCCAGCCGCTGCGCGGCGGACGCGATGTCCCAGCGCCCGCCATAGTTGGCAGCCACGACGAGATGCATCCCGGAGTTGTCGCGGGTCAACGCCTCGGCACGGCTCATGTGCTTCTGCAGGGACGACGAGAAGCGGCGGCGATCGCCGATGATGGTCAGGCGGATACCGTTCTCATGAAGCCTCTTCACCTCACGCTTGAGCACCAGCATGAAAAGTTCCATCAGCGCACCGACCTCCGCCGAAGGACGACGCCAGTTTTCGCTCGAGAAGGCGAATAGTGTCAGGGTCTCGATACGCTGCTCCGCCGCCCGCCGAATGACGGCGCGCAACGACTCTACCCCAGCGCGGTGTCCCTGTGCGCTGGAAAGCCCTCTGGCGCGCGCCCAACGATTGTTGCCGTCCATGATGATCGCCACATGGCGGGGCATCGACGGCATCGCTTGGACGTCACGCGACTGCGTGTCTGTCATGATAGCTCGCAAGACAGGTGGGTGGCGGCGCCCGCATGCCGAAGCCATCGAGCGCCCGAGCCCTCATACCTGCATCAGGTCGTGTTCCTTGGTTTCCAGCAGCCGATCGATCTCACTGACGTGCTTGTCGGTCAACTTCTGGATTTCCTCTTCTCCGCGACGCTCGTCGTCCTCGGTGATCTCCTTGTCCTTGAGCAACGTCTTGAGATCGCCATTGGCATCGCGGCGAATGCTGCGGATCGCGACCCTGGCATTCTCGGCCTCGGCACGCGCCTGCTTGATATAGTTACGCCGCGTCTCCTCGGTCAACGGGGGCATCGGCACCCGAATGACGTTGCCGGCCGTGGCCGGATTGAGCCCGAGGTCGGCGGTCATGATCGCCTTCTCGACCTTCGGCACCATCGGGCGCTCCCAAGGCGTCACGGCCAGCGTCCGAGCGTCCTCGATCGTGATGTTGGCGACCTGGTTGATCGGCATCTGACTGCCGTAGTACTCCACCATCACCGCATCCAGTATGCTCGGGTGCGCCCGGCCGGTGCGGATCTTGTGGAAATTGGTCTGAAGCGCATCCAGGCTCTTTTGCATGCGTGCGCCAGCGTCTTTCTTGATATCGTCGATCATGTCCTAAACCTCAATCAATCAGCGTGCCTTCTCGCCCACCGACCACCAGATTCAACAGTGCCCCGGGCTTGGTCATGTCGAAGACGCGAACCGGCATGTCATGGTCCCGTACCAGGCAGATAGCGGTCAAATCCATCACCCCGAGCTTTTGATCCAGCACGTCATCGTAACTCAAACGCTCGTACTTGACGGCCTCCGGGTGCTTGACCGGATCCTTGTCGTAGACGCCATCGACCTTGGTGGCCTTGACCACGACGTTGGCGTCGATCTCGATGCCCCGCAGGCAGGCGGCCGAGTCGGTCGTGAAGAAGGGATTACCCGTCCCGGCAGAGAAGATGACTACGTCGCCAGAAGTGAGGTAGCGGATCGCGGTGCGCCGATCGTAGTGTTCGACGACACCACTCATGGGGATCGCTGACATCACTCGCGAGCGGATATTGGAACGTTCCAGTGCATCGCGCATCGCCAGGGCGTTCATCACCGTGGCCAGCATGCCCATGTGGTCGCCGGTGACCCGCTCCATGCCCGCCGCATGCAGCGCTGCCCCACGGAAGAGGTTGCCGCCGCCGATGACGATACCGACCTGGACACCGATCCCCACCAGTTGGCCGATTTCCAGCGCCATGCGATCGAGCACCTTGGGATCGATGCCGAAATCCTGCTCCCCCGTCAGCGCCTCGCCTGACAGCTTCAACAATATGCGCTTGTACTTCGACTTGTCGCTACGCTCATTGGGCTTGCTGGGTCGATCGATGACTTCAGGCATGACGCTCTCTCCTGGTTTGACGAGTCGGATTCGGCAGGTGGCGGACGATCTTTCTCATCCGCCGGATACGCGATGGCGTGCGCTTTCGCGCACGCCATCAGTGGGACCGGCCACAGGCAAGAGCCCCGCGCACGATCCCAGGCACTGTCGGGAACTCAGCTACGGCGAGCCTGCTCCATCACTTCCTTGGCGAAATCGACCTCTTCCTTCTCGATGCCCTCACCAACTTCGAAGCGCGTGAAGCCGACCACTTCGCCGCCTGCCGTCTTGGCGTATTCGGCAACGGTCTGGTTTGGATCCTTGACGAAAGGCTGTTCGGTCAGACTGTTCTCCGCCAGGTACTTCTTGAGGCGACCCTGGACCATCTTCTCGGCGATTTCCGCCGGCTTGCCGGCCATGTCCGGCTGGGCCAGGATGATCGCCTTCTCGCTGTCGAGCTGGGCCTGCGGCATATCTTCCGGACGCGCGACGACCGGGTTGATCGCAGCCACGTGCATGGAGACATCCTTGGCCACTTCCGGGTTGCCGCCCTTGAGCACGCTCAACACACCGATACGATCGCCATGGACGTAGGCACCCACGACGCCGCCTTCCGGTGCATCGACGACCACCGCGCGACGCACGGAGATGTTCTCGCCGATCTTCTGCACCAACTGGTTGCGCGCGTCTTCCAGCTCGCCGTCCATGATGGCCGCAACGTCTTCGGACTTGGTCTCGAATACCTTGGCCAGCACCTTGGAGGCAAAGCTCTTGAAGTTGTCGTCACGGGAGACGAAGTCGGTCTCCGAGTTGACTTCCAGCATCGCGGCGTAGCTGCCGTCTTCGGCGACCCGGGTCAGGATCGCGCCTTCGGCGGCCGTCCGGCCCGCTTTCTTGGCGGCCTTGAGACCGGAATTCTTGCGCAGATCCTCGATCGCGCGCTCGATGTCACCGTCGGCTTCGGTCAGTGCCTTCTTGCATTCCATCATGCCGAGACCGGTACGCTCACGCAGTTCCTTGACTAGAGAAGCGCTGATAGCTGCCATGTTCTACCCCTGAGAATCGCTGTTTCGTCTGACGAACGACGCCACGCGAGCGTCGCTCCGGGTGTAAAAAGGGGGCTATGGAGCCCCCTTGTGTCTGCGCCGATACCGGCGAACCGATTGCCGCCCTGCGGGAGCATGCTCAGCGCAGACTCGATGCCGTTTTCTCGATTACTGAGCGGCTTCGCTGGTCTCGCTCACCTCGACGAACTCGTCGGGACGACCTTCCTTCGCCTTGCCGCAGGCGTCGGCGATCGCCTGCACATAGATCTGGATGGCGCGAATGGAGTCATCGTTGCCCGGGATGACGTAATCGACGCCATCCGGGTTGGAGTTGGTGTCGACGACACCGATCACCGGAATGCCGAGCTTGTTGGCTTCGTTGATCGCGATGCGCTCGTGATCGACGTCGATCACGAACAGTGCGTCGGGCAGGCCACCCATCTCCTTGATACCGCCGATGGAGCGCTCGAGCTTGTCCTGCTCACGAGTCGCCATCAGCACTTCTTTCTTGGTCAGCTTCTCGAACGTGCCATCTTCGCGCATGGTCTCGAGCTCGCGCAGACGCTTGATCGACTGGCGGATGGTCTTGTAGTTGGTCAGCATGCCGCCCAGCCAGCGATGGTTGACGAACGGCTGACCCACGCGATTGGCTTCTTCCTTGATGATCTTGCTGGCGGAACGCTTGGTACCGACGAACAGGATCTTGTTGTTGGAAGAGGCCATCTTCTCGACGATGCTCGTCGCTTCCAGCAGTGCCGGCAGCGTGTGCTCGAGGTTGATGATATGGATCTTGTTACGTGCACCGAAGATGTACTGCCCCATCTTCGGGTTCCAGTAACGGGTCTGGTGACCGAAGTGTGCGCCTGCCTTGAGCAGATCGCGCATATTGACTTGTGCCATGATGACTCCTGAAGAATCGGGTTAGGCCTCCACACACCCCATGGATCCGACCGCTCGGCTAAACCGTCGCGGCACCCGGGACCATGTGTCGGTGCGTGTGTGTTTTTGATGACGCGACCTTCGTGCGAAGGCCGTCGCCGCTACTGGCTCGACCACCCTGGCGACAGCATAAAGACATCTGCCGGATGCCAGATCGGCCATCTTTGCCGGAACCGGTAGACGGGCAATTGCAGTCGAGCGCGCGGATTTATACCATAGAACACAGGCAAGATGAAGTCGCCGGTCGTCTAAGGAAGCACTGAATCAATCGGCGAGCGGGATGAAGCACAAGGCGCACGGAGCACAGAAACCGGAGCCTGCGGGGTATAGGCGAGGACTCCGATCGGACCGGCACCGCGCAACGCAGTGATTCGCCCGCGCAACCCTTTATCCTGTGCTTCCCTGAAGCTCGGCAACATCGGGGACAGCCGACCGCTGCCCGAGACACCCCATCGCCCCTATCGACCCCCCATTGCGAGAGCGCATGAACATTCCACGCAAGACGCCCGACGAGATCGAAAAAATGCGCGAAGCCGGCCGCCAGGCCGCCGCAGTATTCGAGATGATCATCCCGCACGTGCAGGTCGGCGTCTCCACCGGCGAACTCGACCGCCTGTGTCACGACTTCATCGTCAAGGAACTGGGTTCCACCCCGGCCCCCCTGGACTATCATGGCTTCCCCAAGTCGATCTGTACCTCGATCAATCATGTCGTCTGCCATGGCATTCCCGACTTCGACAAGAAGCTCAAGAGTGGCGACATCATGAACATCGACATTACCGTGAAGACCGCCGACGGCTACCACGGCGACAGCAGCATGATGTTCGTGCTCGGCGACACCATCCAAGGGGAGCGCCTGAGCCGGGTCACCCAGGAGAGCCTGTATAAAGGTATCGCCGAAGTGAAACCGGGCGCCAGGCTGTCGACCATCGCCCGGGTAATCCAGAACCACGCCGAAAAGGCTGGCTACTCCGTGGTCCGGGATTTCTGCGGTCACGGTATCGGCGCAGGCTTCCACGAGGAGCCACAGGTCCTGCATTATGACGGCTACGCACCGGAAGCCGATGCCGAACTCGCCGAGGGCATGTGCCTGACCATAGAGCCGATGCTCAACGCCGGTGGCTACCGCACCAAGGTGCTGAAGGACGGATGGACGGCAGTGACCAAGGACAAGAGCCTGTCGGCGCAGTGGGAACACACCCTGCTGGTCACCGCTTCCGGCGTGGAGGTCCTGACGGCCCGCTCCGACGAAGACTTCGGCTTCCTGACGGACTGATCGTCGCCTGCCTGCCGCCCCGCCTCCGGAGACGCCCGTCGCATGCTGCTGCATCACTACCGCTTTCAACCCGACGAGACACTATTCGATGCAGCGGCCTTCCGTGAGGCGCTGGCACGTGACTCCCAACCCGTCGCGCTGTTCAAGCTGGCGCTGAAGACGATCCGCGAGCGCCTCGATGACCGTTTTCGCGCTGGTGCCGATGTCCGCGACCTGGTGTACGGCCGCGCCTGGTGCCTGGACCGGTTGCTCGAGATCGCCTGGGAGCGGTTCGAATGGCCGGACGACAACGTCGCCCTGCTGGCGGTCGGCGGCTACGGTCGCGGAGAGCTGCACCCCTACTCCGATATCGACCTGCTGCTGCTGCTCGGCACGGACGACGATACGCCCTATCGCGAGTCACTGACCGGATTCATTACCCTGCTGTGGGATATCGGCCTCGAGGTCGGCCAGAGCGTGCGTTCGCTCAATGACTGCGAACGGGAAGCCCGAAGCGACATCACGGTCATCACCAACCTGCTGGAGACCCGCACCCTGGCGGGCCCGGAAGCGCTGCGCAGCGCCATGCGGGAGCGCCTTTCCACCCGCCACATGTGGTCGTCGGCAGCGTTCTTCGAGGGCAAGTGGCAGGAGCAGATCGCCCGTCACTACAAGCACAACAACTCCGAGTACCACCTCGAGCCCAACCTCAAGAGCGCGCCGGGTGGCCTGCGCGACATTCAGATGATCGGCTGGGTGGCCAAGCGCCATTTCGGCCCGCTGCGTTACGAAGATGTCGTCGCGCAAGGCTTCATGAACGATGCCGAGCTGCGGATCCTGAGCCAGGGCCAGGCGTTCCTGTGGCAGGTGCGCTACGCCCTGCACATGATCGCCGGACGCGCCGAGGATCGCATGTTGTTCGACCACCAGCGCGCCCTGGCCAAGCTGTTCGGCTACACCGATACCCCGCAGCGACTGGCCGTCGAGCAGTTCATGAAGGCCTACTACCGCCACGTCACCGCCCTGGCTGGACTGAACGACATGCTGCTGCAGCATTTCGACGAAGTGATTCTCCACGCCGGCGAGGCACTCGAGGCCAAGCCGATCAACGCGCGCTTCGAAAGCCGGGGCGGCTATATCCAGCTCCGCCACCCCAACGTCTTCCTGCGGCGCCCCGGCGCGCTGCTGGAACTGTTTCTGCTGATGGCCCAGCATCCGGAAATCGAGGGCGTCCGGGCCGATACCATCCGTCAGATTCGCGACCATCGTCACTTGATCGACGATGCTTTCCGCGATGACCTGCGCCACCAGAGCCTGTTCATGGAACTGCTGCGCAGCGGCGGCGACGTCCCCACCCAGCTCACTCGCATGAATCGATACGGGGTACTGGGCAAGTATCTGCCTGAATTCGGCGAGGCCGTCGGCCTGATGCAGCACGACCTTTTCCACATCTATACCGTCGACGCCCACACCCTGCGCCTGCTCAGTTTCCTGCAGCGTTTTCGCGAGGAGCGGGACACCGACGAATATACCGTCGCCATCGATGTGATCCAGAAGCTGCCCAAGCTCGAGCTGCTATGGATTGCCGGCCTCTATCACGACATCGGCAAGGGCCGCGGGGGCGATCACTCGGAGCTCGGCGCCATCGATGCCGCCGAGTTCTGCCGCCGCCACGCCTTGTCGGGCTGGGACACGCAACTGGTGGCCTGGCTGGTGGAACACCACCTGCTAATGTCGAAGACCGCACAGAAACGCGACATTTCCGATCCGGACGTAATCCACGCCTTCGCACGTACCGTGCGTGACGAGACCCATCTCGACTATCTCTACGTGCTCACCGTCGCTGATATCAGCGCCACCAACCCGACGTTATGGAACGGCTGGCGCGCCTCGCTGATGCGCCAGCTCTACACCGAGACACGCCGGGTGCTGCGTCGAGGGCTCGACAACACCGTCGATCGGCAAGGCTGGGTCAGCGAGACCCGAGAGGAGGCGCTGGGACTGCTGCGCACCATCGGCGCCGACGTGACCCGTGTCGCAGCACTCTGGCAGACCTTCGGCGAGGACTATTTCCTGCAGTACACGCCCAGCGAGATCGTCTGGCAGACCCAAGGCATTCTCGCCCACCATGACGATCACCTGCCACTGGTCCTGGTCAGCGCCCCCAGCGAGGACATGACCGAGGGCGGCACCAAGCTGTTCATTCATACGCGCTCGGCCGACGACCTGTTCGCCGCAACGGCGGCCGCCATCGAACAGTTGGGCCTGTCGATCCACGACGCCCGTATCGCCACCTCGAGCGACGACTGGACGCTCAACACCTTCATCCTGCTGGACGACGACGACGACGCCATCCGCGACGCTGCGCGGCTGGAGACGATCCGCCGGCACCTGGTCGAGGAGCTCGACGATCCCGACGACTATCCGCAGATCGTCAGCCGACATACGCCCCGGCAGCTAAAACACTTCCGGGTGCCGGTCGAAGTGATCATCGAGCAGGATCCCGCCAACGCGCGCACGTCGCTGGAGCTGATCGCCCCCGACCGCCCGGGACTGCTGGCTCGGGTCGGCCGCATCTTCATGGAGCAGAACATCGCGCTGTCGACGGCCAAGATCGCCACTCTCGGCGAGCGGGTCGAGGACGTGTTCTTCATTACCGACAAGCACGGCCGGCCGCTGACCGACCCCGAGGCCCAGGCACGACTGCGCGAGCGTCTCTACGAAGTCCTGGACGTGTAGCGTCCGGCTCGCCGGCGCCAGGCCGCCTTAATCGACCGATGCGGGGTTGGCTTTCAGCCATGCCCGCATCTGTTCTATCTCGGCCTGCTGGGCCTCGATGATCTTCTGGGCCAGCGCTCGCATTTCCGGATCCTTGCCATAGGCAAGCTCGACCTTGGCCATCGCGACTGCCCCCAGGTGGTGGGCCAGCATGCCGCGGGCAAAGTCGACATCCGGATCGCCGCTGTTCGCCAGCTCCATGTCGTGCTGCATGCGGGTCGCCGCCTCACGATAGCCATCGCTAGCACCGCTGGCCCCGCTGGATTGGACGGGCGCTTCAGAACGGGCCCGATGATCGCCATGGCCATCGCTCTGCGACTGGGCCAGGCCACTGACGGCGAAAACCAGCGAGCCGGCGGCTACGATACCGATCAACCAGCGCTTCGAAATCATCATACGTTGTTTCTCCCCAGGAAAAGCCCGACGCTAGCACCCTGGCGTTACCCATAGGTCAAGCGCGATCCGGTACGTTCGATTGCCAGTCCGCCGGCCCCAGGCGACCACGCCCGACCGACAGCGGGCCGATGCCACAGTGACGCGGTTTGAGCCGCCGTCCGTGGGCGCCTATAATCTGCCGCTTCTCCGGCAGCGCCCGACAGGCCAGCGACATGACCATCACCGTTTACGGCATCAAGACCTGCGACACGTGCCGCAAGGCCCGCCGCCGGCTCGAAGAGCTGGGCATCTCGCACCACTACCACGACCTCCGCGAGGATGGGCTCGGGCCGCAGCGCCTGGACACCTTTCTGGCCAATGCCGACTGGCAGGCGCTGTTGAACACCCGAAGCACTACCTGGCGGCAACTCGATGCCACGGACCGGGAGCCGCTGGACGCCGAGCGAGCTCGCGAACTGATGCTGGCCAATCCGACACTGATCAAGCGTCCGCTGCTGCAGCATACCGACCCTGCCGGCCAAGACACTCTAATTGTCGGCTTCGATCCCGCCCGCTACGCGACACTGGCCTAGCGGGCGGGTTCGCACCGGCCCCACGACATACTTCACCGAACACGATAAGGAACCTGCGATGTTGAGCTTCGCGCTAGGAATCGGTACCCAGAACAGCCAGGGCGACTGGCTCGAAGTCTACTATCCGGCGCCGCTGCATCAGCCCCCCGCCGATCTCGTCGCCGCCGCGCGCCAGGCCCTGGGTGCCGATGCCAGCGAGGAAGTCGTCAGTTTCCTGCCGGAACACGCAACCGGCCTCGCCGAGGCGCTGCGGGCAGCCGGCGCCGCCGATCAGGCCGACCTCGCCGAGACGTTCGTCGATGCCAAGCGCCCGCTGGTCGCGGTGTTCCTGGACGAAGATCACGCGCCGGCCAGCGTGCCGGAGGTCTATCTCAAGCTGCATCTGCTCTCTCATCGGCTGATCAAGCCCCACGGTACCCAGCTCGACGGCATGTTCGGCCTGCTCAGGAATATCGCCTGGACCAATGAGGGCGCCATCGACGTCGAGGAACTTCCCGCGCGGCGGCTCAAGGCCCGCCTGGCCGGACGCCCGCTCTCGGTGGACTGCGTCGACAAGTTCCCCAAGATGACCGACTACGTCGTCCCCAAGGGGATCCGGATCGGCGATACCGCCCGCGTCCGCCTGGGCGCCCATCTGGGCGAAGGCACCACGGTCATGCACGAGGGTTTCTGCAACTTCAACGCCGGCACCGAAGGCCCCGGCATGGTCGAGGGGCGTATCTCGGCCGGCGTCTTCGTCGGCAAGGGCTCCGACCTGGGGGCCGGCTGTTCCACCATGGGCACGCTTTCCGGCGGCGGCAACGTGGTGATCAGGATCGGCGAAAACTGCCTGATCGGCGCCAATGCCGGCCTGGGCATCCCCCTGGGCGACCGCTGCACCGTCGAAGCGGGCCTCTACGTCACTGCCGGCTCCAAGGTCACCGTCCTGGACGACAAGGGCGAAGCCGTCCAGACCGTGGCCGCGCGCGAACTCGCCGGCCAGGACGACCTGCTGTTCATTCGTCACTCGGTGACCGGGCGCCTGGAGTGCCGCACCAACAAGAGCGCCGTCGCCCTCAATGAATCGCTGCACGCTCACAATTGATCCGGCCCGACCGGCTGCCCTGGAGACCCGCATGCCCCAAGCGTCAATGACGACCGCGCCCTCCGACACGCTGACGCTGGCACTGGAGCTGCTCAAGCGACCGTCGGTGACGCCGGACGATCACGGCTGCCAGGCGCTGATGATCGACCGCCTGGAACGCATCGGCTTCCAGATCGAACGGATGTCGATCGGCGGCATCGACAACTTCTGGGCCACCCGGGGCCAGCACGGCCCGATGCTCGCCTTTGCCGGCCATACCGACGTGGTGCCCAGCGGGCCGGAAAGCGAGTGGCAGTACCCGCCATTCGAGCCGCGCATTGATGAGTCCGGCTTTCTCTGCGGGCGAGGGGCCGCCGACATGAAAGGCAGCCTGGCGTCAATGGTGACGGCCGTCGAGCGCTTCGTCGCCGCCCATCCGGACCACCACGGCAGAATCGCGTTCCTGATCACCGCCGACGAGGAAGGCCCGGCGGTACACGGCACCCGGGCCGTGGTGGAGCGACTGCGCGAGCGTCACGAGCCGCTGGACTACTGCATCGTCGGCGAGCCCTCCTCTACCAGCCATCTGGGCGACGTGATCAAGAACGGCCGCCGCGGATCGCTGGGCGGGGTGCTCCGGGTACGCGGCATTCAGGGCCACGTGGCCTATCCACAACTGGCCCGCAACCCGATTCATCAGGCGCTGTCGCTCCTGTCCGAACTGGTCGACGAGCCCTGGGACGCCGGCAACGACTTCTTCCCCGCGACCAGCTTCCAGATCTCCAACCTGCATGCAGGAACCGGTGCCACCAATGTCGTTCCCGGCGAACTGGAGGTGACCTTCAACTTTCGCTACTCCAGCGAGGTCACCCAGCTCCAGTTGCGTGAACGGGTCGAGCGCAAACTGGCCGCCCACGGGCTCGACTACCAGCTCGACTGGACCCTCAACGGCGAACCTTTCCTGACCGCGGAGGGAGAGCTCCTCGAGGCGGCGCGATGTGCCTGCGAGGCGATCACCGGGCATCGCCCGACGCTTTCCACCTCTGGCGGCACCTCGGACGGGCGCTTCATTGCTACACTGGGCACGCAGGTGATCGAGCTGGGCCCTGTCAATGCCACCATCCACCAGGTCAACGAACGCATCCGTGCCGACGACCTCGATACCCTGAGCCGCATCTACGAGACGACACTCGAGCGGCTGTTCGCCAGAGGAACCCATGGAGCGCTTTCCTGATATCGAAATCTATCTGGCCGTCGCCGACGTCGAAGCCATCACCCAGTGGCTGCGTCAGGCTCTCGGCGACGGTGACCTGACGCTGGACCGGGCCGGCAAGGGGATCTGGCGTGGCAGGGCCGCCGGCGCCGAGCAGGGTATCGGCATCATGCTGGTCGAACGCGCCGCCGATGGTTACGCCAGCCTCTGGTTCGACTGCGACGCCACTCCCTGGCCCAGGGATACCGACTGCGCGCGCGACGCTGCTCGCGAGCTGGGCTGCGAGGCCCGCTGTTCGCTGGGTGGCTGGCAACCCGGTGACGATCCCGACCGGTTCTGGCAGGTAACCCCGGACGGTCACGAGCACACCATAGAGTGGCCCGACTCGGGCCGCTGACCACGCCGTCGCCGCCGGAACGCGGCCGATCTGACAGGGAGTCACCCACATGGCGGAATCCAAGCCAGTCATCTATGCCGCCATGGGCGGCAATCTGCTCATCGCAGTCACCAAGTTCGTTGCGGCCGCGATCACCGGCAGCTCCGCCATGCTCTCAGAGGGCATCCACTCGTTGGTGGACACCGGCAACCAGATTCTGCTGCTGCTGGGAATGAAGCGGGCCAAGCGACCACCGAGCCCTCAATTTCCGTTCGGCCACGGCAAGGAGGTCTACTTCTGGAGCTTCGTGGTCGCGCTGCTGATCTTCGCGATCGGCTCCGGCGTCTCGCTCTACGAGGGTGTGATCCACGTCCTGCACCCCGAACCGATCGAGTCACCATTGGTCAACTATGTCGTGCTCGGCCTGGGTATCCTGTTCGAGGGCGCCTCCTGGGCGTTCGCGCTCAACGAGTTCCGCAAGACCAAGGGCAAGTGGGGCTACGTCGAGGCGGTACAGCGCGGCAAGGACCCGTCCATGTTCGTGGTGATCTTCGAGGACTCCGCAGCGCTGCTAGGGTTGATGGTCGCGCTCGCCGGGGTTGCCTTGTCGCAGTGGACCGGCATCCTGCTGTTCGATGGCATCGCTTCGATCATCATCGGACTGCTGCTCGGCGGCACGGCCATCTGGCTGGCCATGGAGACCAAGAGCCTGCTGATAGGAGAAAGCGCCAACCAGCACGTGGTCGAGAGTATTCGCCAGTTGGCGGGAGATGCCGATGGCGTCGAGGGCGTCAACGAAGTCCTGACCATGCACATGGGCCCCAACTTCATCCTGGTCAACCTCAGCGTTCGCTTTGCTCGCGGCGCCACGGCGGAGCGCATCGAGCGTGCCATCGCCAAGCTCGACCGGGAGATCAAGCAGGCCCACGATGGCGTCAAGCGGGTATTCGTCGAGGCCGAGGCGCGCGCGGGGGTCGACGAGACGCCATCGGCCTCCGGGGCGTGAACAGAAAACGAAAAACCCCCGAAGGCAAGCCTCCGGGGGTTTCGGGCACTCCAGCCGCGGCTGTCAGGTGATGACGGTCACGTCGTCTGCCTGCAGTCCGCGGTCATTCTCGATCACGTGGTAACGCACCTTCTGCCCTTCGGCGAGCGTCCGGTGGCCCTTGCCCCGAATCGCCCGAAAGTGCACGAACACGTCCTCACCGTCGGCCCGCGTGATGAAGCCATAGCCCTTGTTGACATTGAACCATTTGACTTCACCCAGCTCGCGATCGTCGTTCTCCACGTCCGCCAGCATGGCAGCCGTGACCGCGCGCGGGGTCGCTGGCGCCAGCAGCGCCATGGCCAGCGTGCCCAGCCAAAGCACGATGAAGACGGCGATCACCGTCGCCCCATACATCGCCGAGACACCTTCCACGTTCAAGAACCAGGTCAGGTCGGTGGCCAGCATGCTGCTGATCAGCGTGATCAAAAGACCGATCAGCAATGGCGAGGGTATCGAGAGGAGTAGACTGATCAGCGTACAACGCAAAATTACCTTGCTATTCATGGATTCTCATATCTCTAGACGTCGGAACAAGGAAAACGTACCGCGCCTTCTCAACAACGCGGAAACGGTCTTCATACCCAATATCGTTAATCGACTTTCACTAACTATTAATCGACTTTTACTAACTAAAGGTGCCGTGAATGGAAGATGACACACAGCGTCGGCAGTCTAGCACGGTCGAGACGTCCTCGCGTACGACCTCGGAAGCTCGCCTCGATGCACTCGAGAGCCGCTTGACGTTTCAGGAAGATTGGCTGGAAACCCTCGACCGCCTGGTGAGACAGCAGGCGACCGAGCTCGAGCGGCTAGGCCGCGTCAATGCGCTGATGCGCGAGCGGCTCAGCGAACAGCGCCAGGCCATCGACGAGCTGGGCGGCGAGATGCCACGCCCCGAGGACGAGCTGCCGCCGCACTACTGATCACGATCGCCGCCGTTCACCGCCCTGACGCAACGAAGCCCGGCATCGGCCGGGCTTCGTCGTGGGCGGAGATGGCCTGCCTCAATCGAGGCCGTCCAGAAACCGCTCCGCGTCAAGCGCCGCCATGCAACCGCTACCGGCGGAGGTGATGGCTTGGCGATAGACGTGATCCATGACGTCACCAGCCGCGAACACGCCAGGAACACTGGTCGCCGTGGCATTGCCTTCCAGACCGGACTGGACACGGATATAACCGTTGGCCATGTCGAGCTGGCCCTCGAAAATACCGGTGTTGGGGGTATGGCCAATGGCGATGAAGACACCCATGGCCTCGAGCTGCTTGGTCTCCCCCGTCAGCGTGGATCGGAGTTGCGCCCCGGTGACCCCGCTGCCGTCGCCCAGCACTTCGTCGAGCGTATGGTTCCACTCGATCGCCATGTTGCCGTTCTCGACCTTCTCGAACAGGCGATCCTGCAGAATCTTCTCGCCGCGGAGGCTGTCGCGCCGGTGCACCAGCGTAACCTTCGAGGCGATATTGGAGAGATACAGCGCCTCTTCCATCGCCGTATTGCCGCCACCGACCACGACGACATGCTGGTTGCGATAGAAGAAGCCGTCGCAGGTCGCGCAGGCCGACACGCCCTGCCCCATGAACTGCTGCTCGGAGGGCAGCCCCAGATAGCGCGCGCTGGCGCCAGTGGCGATGATCAGCGCGTCGCAGGTATAGGTGCCGTTGTCTCCCTTGAGGGTGAACGGCTTCTCGCGCAGCTCGACCTCGTTGATGTGATCGAACAGCACCTCGGTCTGAAAGCGCTCGGCATGCTTGCGCATGCGCTCCATCAACTCCGGCCCCTGCACCCCTTCATCGTCGCCGGGCCAGTTGTCCACGTCGGTGGTCGTCGTCAACTGGCCGCCAGCCTGCATGCCGGTGATCAGCAGTGGCCTGAGGTTCGCCCGCGCGGCGTAGACCGCGGCCGTGTAGCCTGCCGGCCCGGAGCCCAGAATAATCAGACGTTCGTGACGCGCGTCGCTCATGACTACCTCGATTCAGATCAACGATTCGGTTGGCGTGTATCGCTATTCGACACCCTGTGGCATGTCCCGGACCCGAGCCATGCCACAGGACACCGCGATAGGCGAGCATGATACCAGAAACGACAGAGGCGGCCCGACGGGCCGCCTCTGACATCGTGCCGCTTACAGGTTGCCGGCGTAGGTGCCCAGGTACTTGGCCACGCCTTCGGCGGTGTCCTTCATACCTTCCTGGCCCTCTTCCCAGCCCGCCGGGCAGACTTCGCCGTGGGTCTGATGGTACTTGAGTGCCTTGACCATGCGCAGCATCTCGTCGACGTTGCGGCCCAGCGGCAGGTTGTTGACCGTCTGGTGCTGGACGACGCCATCTTCATCGATCAGGAAGGAAGCGCGCAGTGCGACGCCGGCTTCCGGGTGCTCGATGCCGTAGGCCTGGCAAATCTCGTGCTTGACGTCGGCCACGACAGGGAAGCCGACTTCACCGATGCCACCCGCGTCCGGCGAGGTCTTGCGCCAGGCGTGGTGCGTGTACTGGGAGTCGATGGAGGCACCGATCACTTCGACGCCGAGTTCCTTGAACTTCGCCAGACGATTGTCGTGGGCGATGATCTCGGACGGGCAGACGAAGGTGAAGTCCAGCGGCCAGAAGAACAGCACGCGTAGCTTGCCGTTGCTGTCGGACAGTCGGAAGTCATCCTTGATGGAGCCATCCGGCATCACGGCGGCAGTTTCGAAATCCGGGGCTTGGCGTCCTACGAGTACGCTCATTGGCATCTCCTGTGTTGAGTCGTTGTGTGGTGGCAAATGGTGAAGTGGCTAGACTAAAGACTAACCACTGATGGGCCAATTTGATTGGCGTAATGAATCATATAGCAATTGACTATCAAATCTCGTTGCGCGCGCTATCAAACCGGGACCTATACCACGTCGTCGTCGCTGGCCAGCGTCACCCCTTCCAGTTCCCCGGAAAGCGTTGTCTCCACCACGACATGGATCGGCTGGCAGCAGATGGCGCAATCCTCCCAGGTGTCGTAGCCGCCTGCGCTCAAATCCAGCAACAAGGAAAAGGGGGCATCACAGTACGGACAGTGAACGGGCCAATCGATGAGCGAATCCTGTGCCATGGGTTACCTCCGGCCCGACGCTTGACCTGCAGAGTGTCTCTCCACCAACTACGCTGGAGTTGGTGGCGATCGGATACGCTTTCAAGGCCACACCGGACGATAGTCGTGAAGCATCCAATTGAAAATGCATGTTATCGTGCCCATGATGATTGTCGACAACCTGTTCGTCCGGCAGTCGCGGGGGTGATGCCGACGACTATCGAGCCTCTCGCGAGACCCGCTTCGGCGTGGCAGCGAAGTCCAGACAAATTCAGACACAAGAGCGGTGTACAGACACCCCATCGAAGGCGGTCGACAGCCGGGAACGCTGTCGGATCGTGGCTACGGAACCTGACAGGCTGGCTGGTGCCGATCATCGAGACCAGCCGCCGCCATGAGGAGGATAACCCTGATGTCTACCGACCCGAGTCACACGCTGGCGACGCTCGACGTCAACGGCACGACGTTTCACTACTACAGTCTACCCAAGGCGGCCGAGACGCTCGGCAACATCGACAAGTTGCCGATGACACTCAAGGTCCTGCTGGAAAACCAGTTGCGCTACGCCGACGACGCCACCGTGTCCGAGGAGGATATCCAGGCGCTGGCCGACTGGCTCAAGGAGGGCAAATCGACCCGTGAAATCGGCTATCGCCCGGCACGGGTCCTGATGCAGGACTTCACCGGCGTTCCCGGCGTGGTCGATCTGGCCGCCATGCGCGATGCCGTCAAGAAGCTTGGCGCGAAGGCAGAGCGGATCAATCCGCTATCGCCGGTGGATCTGGTCATCGATCACTCCGTCATGGTCGACCATTTCGGCGATGCGTCCGCGTTCAAGGACAACGTCGCCATGGAGATGGAACGCAACCTGGAGCGCTACGAATTCCTGCGCTGGGGTCAGAAAGCATTCGACAATTTCCGTGTCGTACCGCCGGGCACCGGCATCTGCCACCAGGTCAACCTGGAGTATCTCGGCAAGACGGTCTGGACCAAGGAGGTCGACGGCAAGACCTACGCCTTCCCCGATACCCTGGTCGGCACTGACTCCCACACCACCATGATCAACGGCCTGGGCATTCTCGGCTGGGGCGTCGGCGGCATCGAAGCCGAAGCCGCCATGCTCGGCCAGCCAGTGTCGATGCTGATCCCCGAGGTGGTCGGCTTCAAGCTGACCGGCAAGCTCAAGGAAGGCATTACCGCCACCGACCTGGTGCTGACCGTCACCCAGATGCTGCGCAAGAAAGGCGTGGTGGGCAAGTTCGTCGAATTCTACGGCGACGGCCTCGACGACCTGCCACTGGCGGATCGCGCCACCATCGCCAACATGGCACCGGAATACGGTGCGACCTGCGGCTTCTTCCCGGTCGACGACGAGACGCTCAACTACCTGCGCTTGACCGGTCGCGACGAAGATCAGATCGCGCTGGTCAAGGCCTACAGCCAGGCCCAGGGACTCTGGCGCGAACCAGGAGCGGAGCCGACTTTCACCGACTCGCTGGCACTGGACATGGATGAAGTCGAAGCCTCGCTGGCCGGTCCCAAGCGTCCCCAGGACCGCGTCGCCCTGACCGACCTGAAATCCACCTTCGAAGGGCTGATGAACGGCGATAAGCCGGACGCCTCGAAGGAAGAGCAAGGCAAGTGGATGTCCGAAGGTGGCGATACCGCGGTTGGCGCCCCGCCTGCCGACGGCGAAAGCTACCGGACCGGCAGCGATTACCGCACCGGTGACAGCCAGGAGGTGACCTACGACGACGAGACCTTCTCGCTCAACCACGGCGCCGTGGTGATCGCTGCCATCACCTCCTGTACCAACACCTCCAACCCCAGCGTAATGATGGCTGCCGGCCTGCTGGCGCGGAAGGCGCACGAGAAAGGGCTGACCACCAAGCCGTGGGTCAAGACTTCCCTCGCCCCCGGTTCCAAGGTGGTGACCGACTACCTGGCCGCCGGCGGCGTGCAAGGCGACCTCGACGCGCTCGGCTTCAACCTGGTCGGTTACGGCTGCACGACCTGCATCGGCAACTCCGGCCCGCTGCCCGAGCCGATCGAGAAGGCGGTCAACGACGGCGACCTCACCGTCGCCTCGGTGCTCTCTGGCAACCGCAACTTCGAAGGCCGCGTGCACCCGCTGGTCAAGACCAACTGGCTCGCCTCGCCGCCCTTGGTCGTCGCCTACGCCCTGGCCGGCAACGTCCGCAAGGACCTGTCCAAGGAGCCCCTGGGCAAGGATCAGGACGGTAACGACGTCTTCCTGAAGGATATCTGGCCGTCCCAGGCCGAGATTGCCGAGGCGGTGGAGAAGGTCAAGACCGAGATGTACCGCAAGGAGTACGCCGAGGTGTTCGACGGCGACGAGGCCTGGCAGTCGATCGAGTTCCCGGAGAGCGAGGTCTACGCCTGGTCCAAGGACTCCACCTATATCCAGCACCCGCCGTTCTTCGAGGGGATGGACAAGGAGCCGAAGCCGGTCGAGGACGTCAAGAATGCCCGCGTGTTGGCCAAGCTGGGCGACTCCGTCACCACCGACCACATCTCGCCGGCCGGATCGATCAAGCCGGACAGCCCCGCCGGCAAGTACCTGCAGGAGCATGGCGTCGCGGTGAAGGACTTCAACTCCTACGGCTCGCGTCGCGGCAACCACGAAGTGATGATGCGCGGCACCTTCGCCAACGTGCGTATCCGCAACGAGATGCTGGACAACGTCGAAGGCGGCTACACCCGGCATGTGCCCAGCGGCGAGCAGATGTCGATCTACGACGCGGCAATGAAGTATGCCGAGGACGATACCCCGCTGGTGGTCATCGCCGGCAAGGAGTACGGCACCGGCTCCTCCCGCGACTGGGCGGCCAAGGGTACGCGGCTGCTCGGCGTGCGCGCGGTCATCACCGAATCCTACGAGCGTATCCACCGCTCCAACCTGATCGGCATGGGCGTGCTGCCGCTGCAGTTCCCCGAGGGTGAAAGTCGCGAGACGCTGGGGCTCACCGGCGACGAGACCATCTCCATCGAAGGGCTGGCGGACCTGACCCCGGGCGCCAGCGTCAAGGTGACCATCGAAAGCGACAAGGGCGAGAAGAAGATCGACGCCCTGTGCCGCATCGACACCGCCAACGAGCTGGAGTACTACCGCCACGGCGGCATCCTCCACTACGTTCTGCGCAGCATGCTGTAAGCGCGCAGCGCATCGTTTGCACAGAAGGCAGCGAAGCCCCACCGATCGGTGGGGCTTTTTCGTGGATCCTGTGCCAAACGGACGAGGCGACTCATTTCATCTCCTCGTATTTACCACTGACCGGGCACCAACCTCCCTTCTGCTCATGGTCGTGAGGGGCAAGCCCCTCACACTCCCCTTCTTGACGCAGCGCAATAGCGAAACCCTGAACGCAGTCACGCTGAAGTCGGGTCGGCGCAAAAGGGCATCCTGCCCAACGCGCCTCTTGCGACATCCATGTCGCAAGACCCGATTCATCGCTCCCGCGTTCAGCGCTATTGCGGAGGCGTCGAAGGCTGCCACCTCTCGAGCGTGGAGAGAAATATCCATCAACGAACAAGCCCCGCTCTCGGGCGGGGCTTGTTCGTAGCTCGTAGCTCGTCGCTCACGACATCAGATCGAACGCCGACGATACTGCCGATAGCGCGGATACCAGAAGTGGCCATGGATCGCATCCCACAGCACTTCGTCGCTGGAGGAGAGCGCGACGCCATCCTGCTGGGCCTGCTTGCCGACGGCGAAGGCGATCAGTTGGCTGATCTCGCGGATGTCGCCAAGCGCCGGTAGCAGCGCTCCTTCGCCGGTCTTTACGATCGGCGCGCTGTCGGCGAGCGCATTGGACGCCGCCATCAGCATGTTATCGGTGACACGCGTCGCATTGGCGGCTATCACGCCAAGGCCGATGCCCGGGAAGATGTAGGAGTTGTTGCACTGGGCAATGGGGATCGTGCGACCGTCGATCTCCACCGGCGGGAACGGACTCCCCGTCGCCACCATCGCCTGGCCGTTGGTCCACGCCAGTACGTCCTGCGGAACCGCCTCGACCTTGGAGGTGGGGTTGGAGAGCGGCATGATCAGCGGATTCTCGCAGTTGGCGTTGAGCGTCTTGATCACTTCCTCGGTGAACAGGCCGCGCTGGCCGGAAACGCCGATCAGTATGGTCGGCTTGGCATTGCGGACCACGTCGAGCAACAGGCGGGTATCACTGTCAAAGCGCAACTCGGCGGGATCGTGGGCGAGCCGCTGCTGGAAGCTGTGCAGCCCCTCCATGTCGGTGGTCAGCAGGCCATCCTTGTCGACCATGAAGATGCGTTTTCTGGCGTCGGCTTCCGACAAGCCTTCGCGCGTCATCGCGATGACGATCTGCTCGGCGATACCGCAGCCAGCGGACCCAGCCCCGGCGAAGGTGATCGTCTGCTCGCTGAGCTTGGCGTTCTTGGCCTTGCACGACGCCAGCAACGTCGCCACGCAGACCGAGGCGGTGCCCTGGATATCGTCGTTGAAACAGCAGAGCTCGTCCCGATAACGCTCCAGCAGCGGCATCGCGTTGGTCAGGGCGAAATCCTCGAATTGCAGCAGCACGTTGGGCCAGCGAGCCTTCAGCGCCTCCATGAACAGGGTGATGAACTCGGCATATTCATCCGGCGACACGCGTTTGTGACGCCAGCCCATGTACATCGGATCGTCGAGCAGCTTCTGGTTGTTGGTACCGACATCCAGCGTGATCGGCAGCGTGTAGGCCGGGCTGATGCCACCACAGGCAGTATAGAGCGAGAGCTTGCCGATCGGGATGCCCATCCCGCCGATGCCCTGATCGCCGAGGCCGAGGATGCGCTCTCCGTCGGTGACCACGATCACGCGCACCTTGTCCTTGGTCGCACTGCGCAGGATGTCGTCCATCCGATGGCGGTCGGGATAAGAGATGAACAGGCCGCGATGGTTGCGATAGATATTGGAAAACTCTTCGCACGCCTCGCCCACCGTCGGGGTATAGATGATCGGCAGCATCTCCTCGAGATGCTCTTCCAGCAGACGGAAGAACAACGTCTCGTTGTCGTCCTGGATCGCCCGCAGATAGATATGCTTGTCGAGGTTGTTCTGGCACAGGGTGTACTGGTGATAGGCCCGTTCGAGCTGCTCTTCGATGCTCTCGACGTTCTGCGGCAGCAAGCCCACCAGATTGAACTCGACCCGTTCGTCACGGGTAAAGGCGCTACCCTTGTTGAGCAGCGGTGTTTCCAGCAGCGACGGTCCGGCGTAGGGAATGTAAAGCGGGCGCTTGGCGTGATCGGACATGAATCGACTCTCGCGGTAACCAACGAATGAAACGCGCCTGTCGGACGGGCGATCTCACCGGTCGTTGGTGCGGGCCCGATGGCGCATTGTCGTTATCGACCGTGCGGCTGCCACGCAACCGGACGGACGCCCCGGAGGAGACGAAGCCGACCGGGGCCGACCAGTATGCCATCTGCCGCCGCCGATGGCATGTCTGCCATGGCCCCCCTTACCAAAGACGTAACGGCGCACGACAAGCCCCGCCGTGGCGAAGCTTATCGGGTCGCGACCCGGTCGCTCAGCAGCTCGCCGCGACCGGCTTGGCCGGGCCGGGGAAGAACAGTGGGCGCAGCCGCACCCCAAGCATGTTGCCGGCGAACGCGGCCACCAGCCACAGCCAGCCATGCAGGCTGCCCGAGGCGATACCGCTGAAGTAGGCCCCGATGTTGCAGCCGAAGGCGAGCCGGGCGCCATAGCCAAGCAGCAGCCCGCCAATCACGGCCGCCGCCACGGAACGTAGCGGAATGCGCAGGCTCGGTGCGAAACGCCCTGCCAGCGACGCCGCCAGCGCGGCTCCCAGGATGACGCCGATGTTCATCACCGTGGTGATATCGCTGAAGATGCTGCTGTCGAGAGAAGCTGCGCGCCCGGGGTTCTGCCAATAGCCCCAGGCGGTGACATCGCCGCCCACGGCCTGGAACGCCTTGGCGCCCCACAGCGCGAAGGCCGAGGTGATTCCCCAGGGCCGCCCGGCCAGCGCCAGGGTCAGGTAGTTGAGCAGCGCCAGGCCGATCGCCCCGGCCAGAACCGGCCACGGTCCGGTCAGCCAGCGGCCCGGTCCCGGCGCCACCGATGAGGCCTGCTCCAGTTGTCCGTGACGACGCTTCTCCATGACGACCGTCACTGCGGCGATGCCCGCAAACAGCACCAGGCTGGCGGCGATACCCCCCCCGGTACCGAACAGATCGATCATCGAGGTCGGCTGGAACGCCGGCAGGCTCTGCCACCAGGCAAAGTGCGCCGTGCCGATCACCGAGCCGACGATGAAGAAGAGCAGCGTGATGACCATGCGAGCGTTGCCGCCCCCCACGGTGAACAGCGTCCCGGATGCGCAGCCGCCGCCCAGTTGCATGCCGATGCCGAACAGGAAAGCCCCGACGATGACGGAAACACCGATGGGCGAGACAAAACCCTCGACCGGATGGCCCAACAGCGTCCCCGCCCCCAGCGCCGGGAAGAACAGCACCACCGCCAGCGCCAGCATCACCATCTGCGCGCGCAGGCCGCGGCCTCGGCGCTCGGTGATGAACACCCGCCACGCCGAAGTGAAGCCAAAAGAGGCGTGATAAAGCACGATGCCGAGACCACCACCGACCAGCATCAGCCAGCCCTGATTGCCACCGAAGGCGAGGCCGACGGCCAGCGCGCCCAGCACCAGCAGCAGTGCGGCTATCCACGCCTTGGGCGAAAGCCGGCCGATGCCGGGCGGTGCCGTTTTCGTCAAAGTCGTCATAAAACAACCCCTTTCATAGACCAAAATCGAATGGACGATACTTTAGTCTTTTACTCAGGAATTCGAAAACGACGAAATGGTCTTTGGATAGACGGTTTTGTTATAGATGAATCGACGAAAGCGTCGGGCGTCGGGCGTCGGAAATCAGGGTAGGGTTCCGCTGGTGCCAATCGCCAGTGACACATGTCGCTGGCCATTGTCCTGGCTGGCTTCCCGAGCGCTCGGCGCCGGCTCGTGGCCGCCTTACCGCGCCCCGAAACTGACGCGGTCGTGGCTTCGTGGCTCGTGGCTCGTGGCTCGTGGCTCGTGGCTCAAAGCCTACTGGAACCGCCCCAGCCCTACCGCTACCCGCAGCCGTTCCATCAGGACATTGGCTTCGGCGCGGGCACGCTCGGCGCCGCGCTGCAGGACCTGCTCGATATGGCCGGGATCGTTGATCAGCGCTTCGTAGCGCTCGCGCGGTTCGCGCAGCTGCGCATCGAGGTACTCGAACACCTCGTTCTTGGCGTCGCCCCAGCCAATTCCCTCGGCGTAGCGGCGACGCATGTCGGCGCTCTCTTCCGCCGTGGCGAAGGCGCTGTAGATCTGGAACAGGGTGCAGGTTTCCGGGTCCTTCGGCTCGCCGGGCTCCAGCGAGTTGGTCTTGATCTTGCGCACCAGCTTCTGGAGCTTCTTGGCCGAGACGAATAGCGGGATGGTGTTGTCGTAGCTCTTGGACATCTTGCGCCCATCGAGCCCGCGCAGCACCTCGACCTTCTCGTCGACGATCGCCTCGGGCAGGGTGAAGTAGTCACCCTTGTAGATATGGTTGAAGCGCCCGGCCATGTCGCGGGCCATCTCGATATGCTGGATCTGGTCGCGCCCCACCGGCACCTGGTGGGCGTTGAACATCAGGATATCGGCGGCCATCAGCACCGGATAGCCGAACAGCCCCATGGTGACACCCCGATCCGGGTCGGGAATACCACCCTCTTCGTTCTCCGCCACCGCCGCCTTGTAGGCGTGGGAGCGGTTCATCAGCCCCTTGGCGCAGACGCAGGAGAGCAGCCAGGCAAGCTCCGGGATCTCGTGGATGTCGGACTGGCGATAGAAGATGGCGTTGTCGGTATCCAGCCCCAGCGCCAGCCAGGTGGCGGCGATCTCGAGCCGCGACTGCTGCACCCGCTGCGGGTCCTGCGCCTTGATCAACGCATGCAGGTCGGCGAGGAAATAGTAGGACTGGACGTCGGGATTCTGGCTCTCGGCGATGGCCGGCTTGATCGCGCCGACATAGTTGCCCAGATGCGGCGTACCCGTGGTGGTAATGCCGGTAAGAACGCGTCGCTGGCTCATGAACTCTTCGATCGATGGGAGAGTGGACGGGAAATGGCGAATGGCGGCAGTTTACCTTGCCGCCCGTGCCTTAGCGAACCCGCCTCGCCGTGCCCGCCATCAAGGCGCGGGCAGGCTAGGACTCAACCGATATCGACCAGGGTCACGCCCACCAGCAGATAGATCGCCAGGGAGACCAGGGCCACCGCCAGCGCATAGGGAATTTGGGTGCGCACATGGTCCATGTGGTCGCAGGCGGAGCCGGTCGAGGCGAGCACCGTGGTGTCTGACAGCGGCGAGCAGTGGTCGCCGAACACCCCGCCGCCGGCCACCGCGGCGATGGTAGCGTAGACCAGCGGCGTCAGCGTGTCACCGGTAAACACGAAGGCGACCGGTACCGAAATCGGCATCATGATCGCGAAGGTGCCCCAGGAAGAGCCGGTCGCAAAGGCGATGATCGCCGCCAGCAGGAAGGTGATCGCGGGCAGCAACGTCGGTGACAGCCAGTCGCGGCTGATCTCGACGATGAAGGCGGCCGTCCCCATCTCCTTCGAAAGCTGGTTGAGCGAATAGGCCAGCGCCAGGATCAGGATTGCCGGCATCACCCCTTTCATGCCGGCGGTGGCGGTCTTCATGATGTCGTTGAGGGGAATGCCCTGCAGCCGCATGATCACCCCCAGCACCACCGCCGCGGCAAGGAACGCCTCCATCGTCTTGGCCGAGCCCATGAACGCGAAGGTGCTCACGGCGACGCCAATCACGATCAGTACCGGTAGCACGAAGTTGAGAAACAGGTTGGTGCGCACGCCCTCGAACGGCTGCAGGTCGGTCAGCTCCTCGCCGAGCAGCGGGTCGGCACCGTCGCGGAACACCTTGCCCTCGTTCCGGGCACGGGCCTCGGCGCGCTTGAGCGGGCCGAACAGCGGCACCACGCCGACGATCACCAGCCCCACCACCAGCACCGAGAGCCAGGCGTAGAGATTGAACGGCACCGCGTAGACGAACGCCTGCATGGCCTGCCCCGCGGTATCGATCGGGCCCATGCCGATCAAGAGCCCGGAGATGAATACCGCCCAGCCGGTGATCGGCACCAGCACGCTGACCGGCGCCGATGTGGAGTCGGCGATATAGGCCAGCTTCTCGCGCGAGACGCGGTAGCGGTCGGTGAGCCCGCGCAGGGTGGAACCGACGAACAGCGGGCTGAAATAGTCGCTGAAGAACACGAACATGCCCATGAACCAGCCCACCAGTTGGACCCGCACCCGCGACAGCGCGCGCGCCTCGACCCAGGCGGTGAAGTTGCGGATCGCCCCGGTGCGCTGGAAGAAGGCGATCACGGTACCGATGAAAAGCTCCAGCAGCAGGATCCAGGAGAAATCCGTGGTCCCCAATGACGTCTTGAGCAGATTGGGAAAGCCGAACAGCCCCCGCCCCATGACCGTGACGCCGACGACGCAGGCCACGGCGAGGGAGAAGATCGTGTTACGCGTCGCGAACGCCAAGACGATGGCAAGACAAGCCGGCAACAGTGACAGCATGCCGTAGTGCACCTGTGGGTCCATGATGACTCCTTGATTGTTGTGCGTTGTGGGTCTCGATGACGCTTCGGTAGTAATGGACTTTCAATCGAAAGCGGCCAAGCGCGCTCAGGCCTCGTCACGCCCCTTGCGCTGTTCGTGGAAGCGAATGGCGTCGAAGGCCAACTTGCGAATGGGATCGGGCGGCATCCAGCTCGGCGTGCCGAAGAGGCCGGGAATATCGACTCCCCGCCTTTTCAGCGCGAGCTCCGCCAAGGCCTCGCCCAGCAAGGTGCCCTTGACGATGCCGCCGCCGTTGCATCCCGCCGACACGAACAGGTTCTCCGCCACTTCCCCCCACAGCGGGGCACCGTTGTAGGTCAGGCCGGTGGTGCCGCCCCAGACCCGCTCGAATTCAATGCCCGCCAGTTCCGGATAGCGTGCGACCAGGCTCGACTTGAGTCCGGCGGCGACGGCCGCGTTGTCCCTCTCCCGCTCGTAGCTGTACTGGGCGCGGATCATCAAGCGGCCATCCGCCGTGGTGCGTAACGTGCACCCCAGCCGGTGGCTTGGCAGTAGCCCCCAGGGCCCGGCTCCGATGGCAGCCGTCAGCCCCGGCGAGAGCGACGCGGTCAGCGCGGCGTAGGTGTAGATGGCGGTAAGGCGTGAGGCATCGGCGCCCAGAGGACGTGCGAAGGCGTTGTTGGCGAGCACCACCTGCCGGGCCCGCAGCGACCCTTTCGGGGTGCTGACCCGCCACGCCCGATTGTCCCGTTGCACGGCCAGTGCCGGGCTTCGTTCATGACACGCCACCGCCTCCGGCAGCGCGGCGACCAATCCGCGGATCAGCGCCGCCGGCTGAACGAGATAGCAGTCGGGCGAAAAGATTCCTTCGGCGTAGTAGCGGGTGCCCAGCGCGGCGTCGAGCTGCTCGCGCTCGAGGCGCTGGTGAGACAACCCCGCGGCCTCCAGAAAACCCCGATACCGGGCCAGCGCACGTCGCCCCTCGTCACCCCGGGCGGCCCGATAGGTACCGGTGCGCTGGAGCTGGCAGTCGATGGCGTGCTCGTCGACCTGCGCCTTGAGCGTTGCCATCGCTCGACGACTCAGCGCATTGAGTGTCGACATTCGTGCCAGTTGATCCGCGGACGCATCGTTGGCCAACGCGATTTCCAGCATGAATCCGGAGTTGCGCCCCGGACTGCCCTCCCCGGCCGCCTCGGCATCGATCATCACGATGCGACGGTCCGGCGCCAGACGATGATAGGTCCGCGCCACGGCGACGCCGGTGTAGCCCGCGCCCACGATCACCAGATCCGCGACCTGATCCCCCTGGAGCTCGGGTCGCGAGCTCGGGGCGGGCAGCAGCGCCTGCCAGCCGCAGGGGCGAAGATGGGACGGTTGAACCGCTTTCGACATGATCGTCATTCCGTCTGCAATAAACCGTGGGCCTGCGACACCAGGCTCTCGGCCTGCTCCGCCATCATCGCCAGCACTTCCTGGCGATGAGCCGGCGTCATCCGCGACTTGAGCATCGAGCAACTGAAGGCGCCGAGACAGCGTCCGCTGTGGTCGAGAATGGGAATCGCCAGGCCCGTGAATTCCGGCAGGCTAGACCCCTCGACGCCGCGGGCGTGGCCCGCCTGATGGAAACGCGCGATCTCACGCTCGACGGCGTCGACGCTGATCTCGTAGCGGTCTTGCAGTAGCTCGCGGTTGGCCGCGAGGATCCATTCACGTTCCCGGCTCTCGAGCGAGGCCAGCAGCGCGATCGAAGCCTGCCCCACGCCCAGCGGCACGCGACCGCCGATCGAGGCCACGAAACTGCCTACCGGATAGGCGCCGTTCTGGACTTCGAGGCAGACCGCGTGGCGGCCGTCGTGGGCAAACAGGTAAAAGCTGTCGCCAAGTCGCTGCGCCAGTTCGAGCAATCTGGGGCGAGCCAGATCGCGAAGACTGCCGCCATTGCCCGCTTCGGCACCGAGTACCAGCAGCTCGTAACCCAGCAGATAGCGATGACGCAGCGGTGAGGAGCGCAGGAACCCCTCCTCGCGCAACCCCTTGAGCAGCCGGTAGATGGTGGGGCGGCTCAGTTCGGTGGCATCGAGATAATCGTCGATGCCAGCGCCGCGGGCGCCGCACGCCGCGGTCGCCCGCAGCAGCGCCATCACATGGCGCAGGGTGGAAGGTGTCTGGGAGGATTCACGCGAAGTTGATGGCACGTCGACGACTCGAAACCGGGATCTCTGCCGAGCATACCGAGACGTGTTGTCGAGTTCGTCTCACATAGCGAGATTCTTA
The DNA here is from genome assembly GCF_003206615.1 of Salinicola acroporae. GTDB lineage: Bacteria > Pseudomonadota > Gammaproteobacteria > Pseudomonadales > Halomonadaceae > Salinicola > Salinicola acroporae. The sequence goes on from NZ_PZJW01000002.1 coordinate 207,173, forward strand.
CCCACTGCATGTCAGCCAAGGCCGCACGACGACAGCCTGAAACCGAAAGCGGCGCCGACAATGTCGGCGCCGCTGATTGGTCGATCTCGCCTGCTGGCCCCCGCCCCGGAGGGTGCTCGACCTCAGCCCTGCAGAATCTGCTCGGTTGCAACCACTTCCAGCCCGAACGCTTCGCCAACGGCGGTGTAGGTCACCTGGCCGGCATGAACGTTGAGGCCGGCGCGGAAATGCGCATCATCGGCCAGGGCCTGCTTCCAGCCCTTGTCGGCCAGCGCGATCACGAACGGCAACGTGGCGTTGGTCAACGCCTGGGTCGAGGTGCGCGCTACCGCGCCGGGCATGTTGGCGACACAGTAGTGCACGATCCCGTCTACCATGTAACTGGGCTCGGCATGGGTCGTCGGCTTGCTGGTCTCGAAGCAGCCGCCCTGATCGATCGCCACGTCCACCAGCACGCTGCCCGGCTTCATCTCGCCGAGCATTGCTCGGGTGATCAGCTTGGGGGCGGCCGCGCCGGGGACCAGCACGGCGCCAATGATCATGTCGGACTCGCGCACCGCGGCCTCCAGCGTCTCGGTAGTCGAATAGACTGTGCGAATCCGGCCCTGGTAACGATGGTCGAGCACTTCCAGCCGGGGCAGGGACTTGTCGAGGATGGTCACCTCGGCACCCAGCCCCAGCGCCATGCGCGCGGCATTCTCGCCGACCACGCCGCCGCCGATCACCGTGACCTTGGCCGGCGCCACGCCGGGCACGCCCGGCAGCAGTATGCCAGCACCGCCCTGGGCCTTCTCCAGGCTATGGGCTCCCGCCTGGACGGCCATGCGGCCGGCGACGCGACTCATCGGCGCCAACAGCGGCAACCCACCGAGATCGTCGGTGACGGTCTCATAGGCGATGCAGGTGGCGCCGCTGTCGATCAGGCCGCGGGTAAGCGTCTCCTCTGCGGCCAGGTGCAGGTAAGTGAACAGCGTCTGCTCCGGGCGCAGCCGGGCGACCTCTTCCGCCTGCGGCTCCTTGACCTTGAGGATCAACTCCGCGCTCGCCCATAGCGCATCGACATCGGCCACGATGTCGGCGCCGGCCTCGCGATAGGCGTCGTCCGGATAGCCGGATCCAATCCCCGCCTCCGCCTGGACCCGGACCCGATGGCCTCGCGCCACCAGTTCACGCACGCCGCCCGGGGTCAGGGCGACGCGATATTCATGGTTCTTGATTTCCTTGGGGACGCCGATATGCATGGTCGTTGCCTCGATCTCTGGTTGTCATTGAAGGATCGCAGGGATTACAGCACAACAGCGATAAGGACGGGATAGCGCGCCAGAAAAGACGCAAATTCACTAAAATAGGGATTCTGGCAAAAAATATTCTTGAAAAAAGCGTCATGAAAAGTTGATCAAACCAATCAGCACTAACACCTCCTGCCATCGTCGCGCCGACGTGAGTTCACGCTGCGTCGCCACCGGGCCTGGCCCGACAGGTACTGGATCATTACACCGCGCTGGCCAATTGGCGGTGGCGAACGCCCGCCAATACGCGGCATGCTGGAGACCGATACCCACGACAATGCCAACGGGATCCTCTCACCATGAACCTCCTCGATGCATCCGCGACGACCCTGCTGACCGGTTTTCGCGACGGTCGCTTTTCGCCCGCCGACTACGTCGCAGAGCTCATTCCCCACATTCGGGCCTGGGAGCCTCACATCAACGCGCTCTATGCCTACGACGAGGCGACGCTGACGACCGAGGCCGCCGAAGCCACCCGACGCTGGCGTAACGGTGCGCCTCTGGGCCCCCTCGATGGTATTCCGGTCACGATCAAGGAGTTGATCGCCACCCGCGGCGTGCCGGTTCCGCAGGGAACCGTGGTCACCGAACTGACGCCGGCCCGCGACGATGCCCCGCCATCGGCACGGCTGAGGGAAGACCGAGCCCTGATCTTCGCCAAGACGACCTGCCCCGATTTCGGCATGATGTCCTCCGGCGTCTCGACCTTTCACGGGCTGACCCGCAATCCCTGGAAGCTCGACGCCAATCCGGGCGGCTCCAGTTCCGGCGCCGGCGCGGCGGCCGCCGCCGGCCTCGGACCGCTGCATGTCGGCACCGACATTGGTGGCTCGGTGCGCCTTCCGGCCGCGTGGTGCGGTCTGGTCGGGTTCAAGCCCACGTTGGGGCGCATTCCCATCGACCCCTGCTATACCGGGCGTTGTGCCGGACCGATGACCCGCACGGTCGAGGACGCCGCGCTGATGATGCACACGCTCTCCCGCACCGATCGCCGCGATCCGACCCGCCTGCCGCCATCCCGGATCGACTGGATGGACCTCTCGCTCGAGCTGTCGGGCCTCCGGCTTGGCGTGATGCTCGACGCCGGCTGCGGCATGGCCGTCGATCCTCAGCTCCTGGCGGCCGTGGAAGCCGCCGCGGCGGGGTTCGAGCGCGCCGGGGCCACGCTGGTGCCGGTAGCACCGGTGATGACCCGCGAGATGCTCGACGGCCTCGACAATTTCTGGCGCGCGCGACAGTGGAAGTCGCTGGCGGCCTTGAGCGCGTCGCAGCGCACCCGGATCTTCCCCATGATCACCCAATGGGCGGCACGCGGCGCCGAGTTGAGCGCGGTCGATGTCGTCCACGGCTTCGAGCAGACCTTTGCCATGCGCCGTGCCACGGAGGCCGCGTTCGACGATGTCGACGCCATACTCTCCCCGACGACGCCGGTCTACAGCTTCCCCGCCGAGCACGGCCACCCCTCCAACGACCCGGAGCATCCGTTCGAGCACCTGGGCTTCACGCTGCCCTGGAACATGGGCGAGCAGCCGGCCTTGTCCATCAACGGCGGTTTCGGTCGCGACGGCCTGCCGCTCGGCATTCAACTGGTCGCGCCAAGGTTCGAGGATCATCGGGTGCTGCAGCTCGCCCGGCTCTTCGAACAGTGGCGGGGGCCGATTCGCGACTGGCCGACACCACCACGAAGCTGAACCGGGGGCTTGGGCACGGTATCCTCGCCAACCACAAGATGCTGGAGTCATCTCATGAACCACCGCTTGATCCGCCCTGCCACGAGGAGAGGGAAGGCGCTGCTGGCCCTCTTCCTGCTGGTCATCCTGGCCGGGCTGTGGCCGGCCGTACTGCTGGCCAATCACGCCGTGCTGATACTGGGCCTGCCGGCGCTGGCGGCCTGGTCCTGCCTGATCATCCTCGCATCGACCGGCGTAATGCTGCTGGCCAACCGGCTGCTGCCCCTGCCGACCTCGATCACCCAGGCAGATCCGACGAAAGCCGCATCAGGACCGGGAGAGCGTGTCGATGAGTGAGCCGATTCCGCTGCTGATGACGCTGGCCTACGTGGCCGTGGCGCTGTGGCTGGGGGTTCGTGCCCGCGGCAGTCATCGCATGGACAGTCTCGAGCAGTGGGGCGTCGCCGGACGCAGCATGGGGCCCGTGGTGATGTATCTGCTGATGGGCGCCGGCAGCATCAGCGCCTACACCTTCATGGGCGCGCCGGGCTGGGCCTGGAGCAAGGGCGTGCCGGTATTCTACGTCGTCATCTACCTGAGCTATCTGGCCTTGATCGCCTGGTACTGCGGCCCCCGGGTGTGGGCGTTCGGCGCCAGACTCGGCCACGTCACCCAGGCCCAGGCGGTGGCGGATCGCTTCGAGAGTCCGCTGCTCGGCGCGCTGACGTCACTGGTGATGTCGATCGGCGCCATGGCCTATGCCGTCCTCCAGACCATCGGCGCGGCCTACATCCTGGAAGTGATGAGCGGCGGCCTGCTGCCCTTCACGCTCAATATCTGGCTGGTACTGGGTACCATCGCGATCTATCTGTTCATCAGCGGCCAGCGCGCCATCGGCGTGACCAACGCGTTTCAGGGCGGCCTGATGCTGATCGTGGCCTGGACGATCGGGCTCTGGGCAGCTCATCGGCTGACCGGCGACTGGTGGTTCGGCGGGGTCTTCGAACGCCTGCGCGACACCCATATCGACTTCCTGACGCTGCCGGGCGGCCTCGGCGACATGAGTTTCGCCTTCTGGACCTCGTCGATCATCGTCTCGATGTTCTCGTTCCAGCAGCCGGTCTGGCTGCAGTGGATGAGCGCCGACTCGGCCCAGAGCATCCGCCGCAGCGCCAGTTGGCTGCCGACCTACTACTTCGTCATCCTGCCGATGGTGGTGGTCGGTTTCATTGGCATCTTCAGCCTGCCCGACCTGGAGCGCGCCGACACCGTCGCCCTGCAGCTGGCATTCCAGCAGATGCCACCGATACTGGTCGGCCTGCTCGGCGCCGGCACGCTGGCCGCCGCGATGTCCTCCAGCGAGCCCTACATCCACGGCACCGCGCTGACCTGGACCCGGGACGTGATCCGCCCGCTGTTCAAGCTTTCGGAGCGACGCACCGGCCAGCTCGCGCGATACCTGATCTTTCCGATCATGCTGCTGATCGTCGGCCCGGTGGCCATGCTCAATCCCGGCAACCTGATCATGATCCTGCTGGTCGGGCTCGGCTTCGCCGCCCAGATGCTGCCGGCCTTCATCGGCCTGTTCGTGTGGCCGCGAGCCACCCGAACCGGGGTGCTGTGTGGACTGTCGGCGGGGTTCATCGTGACCGCCCTGTTCACGGTGGTGTGGCCCAACCCGCTCGGCGTCCACGCCGGCGCCTGGGGCTTGATCGTCAATCTACCGCTGTTCGTCGCCGTTTCCCGGGTCACGCGTCCGGCCAGCGACGCAACACTCGCGCGCTTCATGGCGATCGTCGCCCCGCGCCGCCCGACATCTCGCTCGGCCGGTGAACGCGAGCCAACGTCTTCCACCATCACATGAGCCGAAGCGCCACCGGCCCCNNGGGGCCGGTGGCGCTTCGATTCGGCGAATTTGCGCTTCAGCGATCCGCAGTGACGCAGGCGCCCCCGTAGACCTCGGCGAAACGCGACGGCATGCGTTTCGGCCGGCAGCTCTCCATATCGATGCAGACGAAGCGGGTATGCGCACGCAGCAACGTGCGGGACGTTTCGACGTGGCGCAACTGGAAGCGCCGCTCCAGCGACAGACGGCCATCGCAACTGACGATCCAGGTCGAGAGCTGCAAGCGGTCGCCCTCGAAGGCCGGTGCCAGATAGTCCAGTTCATGACGGTGAACGACCATGCCGCGATTGAGCGCGCGATAGTCCTCCAGCGTCAGCCCCAGCGCGCGCGAGTGCGCCCAGCTGGCACGCTCGACCCAGCGCAGATACTCGGCGTTGTTGACGTGGCCATAGTGATCGATGCTCGAGCGCTCGACATCGATATCGATCACGAAAGGCGTGGGCAGGTCCCAGTCCATGCAAACCTCCTGGCTTGAATCAGACGACGCCGCAATGGCAGCGACGGGGATCAGTTGCGATCCGGGCGGTCGCGACCGCACTGCCAGCAACGGTCGAAAACGCCCTCGAGCCGTTCCCCGCAGCCCTGGCAGCGCCACTCGGGCATGGCCGTGGCGGGACCCTCGAGAGCCTCTCGAACCAGCTCGATCGCCTGCGCCTCGGCCGAGGCGGCCACCCAGACCTCTGCCTCGCACTGATCGGGCGGCAGCTCGCCCGCCCCGCCGGCCAGGGTCATGTTGCGCAACGTGGCCGCAACGCCGGCGCTCTCGATCACGTTACGAACATGACTGACCAACAAGACATTGGCGTGACGAAAGACCCGTACCTGTTCGACGTTCATCTCACCGCAACCGGATCGTCGCGATCATCAATTCCGGAACACCCGCACGCCAAGCGCTTTCAGGTAAGCGGTCTCGGGGATCGACGGATGCACCGGGTGATCACCGGCCTGGCCACCGCGATAGATGATCTGACCGTGACGATCCTGGTGGCGAACCGCGCCACGCACGCATTCGACCAGACGCTCCTCGAACAGGTGCATGGAACAGGAGGCCGACATCAACAGGCCATCGCGACCCAGCAGCCGCATCGCTCCGCGATTGAGACGCGCGTAGGCGCGCTCGCCATTGGCGAGATCCTTGCGCTTCTTGATGAACGCCGGCGGATCGAGCACCACCACATCGAACTTCTCGCCCTCGGCACGCAGTGCCGTCATGGCCTCGAAAACATCACCGTGGCCGACCGAGACCTGCTCGTGGAGCCCGTTGAGGGCAGCGTTCTCGGCTACGCGGTCGAGCGCCGTCTGCGACGCATCCACACACAGGACCTCGCTGGCGCCGTGCGCCGCCGCCTGCACGCCCCAGCCGCCGACGTAGCTGAACAGATCGAGCACCCGCTTGCCGGCGACCAGACCGTTGAGCCAGGCGCGGTTGGCGCGATGGTCGTAGAACCAGCCGGTCTTCTGACCGTCCAGTACCGGCGCCAAGAAGCGGACACCGTTCTCTTCCAGCAGCACCTCGTCCGGCAGTTCTCCGTGAACTACCGCCACTTCGGACTCGAGCTGCTCCAGGCGTCGGCCGCTGGAGTCGTTCTTGAACACGATCGCCCGCGGCGAAAGTACCTTGTCGAGCGCCGCTATCACCTCGTCACGCACCGTCTCCATGCCGAGGGTATTGAGCTGGACCACGAGCACGTCGTCGAACCGATCGACGATCAGGCCCGGCAACAGGTCGCCCTCGCCATGGATCAGACGATAGAACGGCTTGGCGAACAGCCGGTCGCGCAGCGCCAGCGCCTGATTGAAGCGGTGCACCAGCAGCGAGCGATCGAGTCGAACATCGGCATCGCGGGAGACGACACGAGCGCAGATCAGCGAGTTCGGATTGACATAGGCAACGCCCAAAGCCTTGCCGTTGGCGGCCTCGATAGTCACCTGCGCCCCCGGTTCCAGGCCCTTGAGCGGTGTGGCCTGAATATCGATCTCGTTGGAATAGAGCCACAGGTGGCCCGCCTTGAGACGACGATCGGCATTCTTCTTGAGGCGCAGGGTCTGGGTCACGATTGACTCCATTGGCGGGGCTCCATCGGGAAGGACAACAGCAAAAGAGATAAAAAGCGTTTCGGGCGGCGCGATATCGAACGGAGATGCTGGCGCATTCTAACAACACCCGCGAATTCCCCAACCCTCGGAGGCATATATCGGCCAGCCACCGCGCCCGAGTTGGAAAACGAGTGAGCGGCAAGGTTCCCGCTTCATCGGCCAAGATGCCGACGGAGACGGCGAGCGTTCAGGTCTGGCAGATCGCACAGTACACCGTGGCGCGCTGCCCCAGCACGATATGGCGCAGCTCCAGGCCGCAATGGCGGCAGGGCTGCCCCCCACGCCCATAGACGTTGAGCCGCTGCGCGAAGTAACCCGGTTCGCCACTACCACTGACGAAATCCCGCAGCGTCGTGCCGCCCTGGGTGATCGCCGCCGCCAGCACCGTCTTGATCGCGTCGACGAGGCGCTCGAAACGTTCGAGCGAGACGCGCCCGGCGGCTCGACGCGGGTCGATACCGGCCATGAACAGCGCCTCGGTGGCGTAGATATTGCCCACGCCCACGACCACCGCGTTGTCCATGATGAAGGTCTTCACCGCGGCGCGGCGTCCCCGGGAAAGCCGGTAGAGTCGCTGGCCATCGAACGCCGGCGACAGCGGTTCCGGCCCCAGCCTCGACAGTCGGGTATCCGATTCGACGCCTCCCGCCAGCCAGTCGACGAAGCCGAAGCGACGGGGATCGTGATAGCGCAGGATATTGCCACCCTCGAACACCACGTCGACATGATCGTGCTTCTTGGGCTGGTCGCCGACACGAGCGATGCGCAGGCTTCCGGACATGCCGAGATGCCACAGCAGGGTGCGTTCCGCCAGCGGCAGCAGCAGATACTTGGCGCGCCGGGAAAGCTCGCCGAACCGGGCACCGATCAACGTCGATTCCAGATCGCCAGGGATCGGCACGCGCAGGCTGCGTTGGCGCACGATGACCTCGACGATCTCCCACCCCTCGACGTGGGGAGCAATACCGCGGCGGGTGGTCTCGACTTCGGGGAGCTCGGGCATGCGTCTGTTCTCGCGGTTCGGTTACCACAAACGAGAAAACCCGGTCGAGGACCGGGTTTTCCGTACTGTCATTCCAGCGCTGGCATTTCAGCACTGGCGGAAAGCTAGATCACTTGATCTTGGCTTCCTTGTAGATGACGTGCTTGCGAACGACCGGATCGTACTTCTTGAATTCCAGCTTGTCCGGGGTGTTACGCTTGTTCTTGGCCGTGGTGTAGAAGTGGCCGGTACCGGCACTGGACACCAACTTGATCTTGTCACGCATGTCTCGACTCCTTAAAGGCTGGCGCCACGCTTGCGAATGTCGCTGAGCACCGCATCGATGCCCTTCTTGTCGATGATGCGCATGCCCTTGGAGGACAGACGCAGCTTGACGAAACGCTTCTCGGATTCGACCCAGAAACGATGCGTGTGCAAGTTCGGGACGAAACGACGACGTGTCTTGCGCTGTGAGTGCGAGACGTTGTTACCAGTCACCGGACGCTTACCGGTAACCTGACAAACTTGGGACATGGAAGCCTCCGACCACTGGCGGGTTGGGTTGTTCGGTTTATCTCGGGCATTCGGTGTCGAGATTGCTTTTCGCGATTCTTCCTGCCATCTCCAAAACGCTCGAAATGGCGGGCCGTCACCGTATGCCCCGATTCAAAGGGCGTACTTTATACCAGAGCCCCCTGCTCTTCGCAACAGCCGACGCCCTGCGAGCACCGCGTCGGCTGTTGCCGATACACCGCTGGAGCGGCGACCACCCGAGAACATGGCGCGGCATGTTACCCGAATCCGACACGCCTTCCCATCCGAATCTCGAAATCGAGGCTTTTCTACAACCATCCCCGTTCGGCGAAGGAGATCACCTCGCCATCGCCGATCACGAAGTGGTCCAGCACGCGAATGTCGAACAGCGCCAGCGCCTCGCGCAGACGCTCGGTAATCCGCCGGTCGGCGTCGCTGGGTTCGGCCACGCCGGAGGGGTGGTTGTGGGCGAAGATCACCGCACCGGCATTGTGCGCCAGCGCTCGTCGGGCGACCTCTCGCGGGTAGACGGAGGCGCTGTCCAGCGTGCCCTCGGAGAGGATCTCGAAGCGGATCACCCGATGCTGGGTGTCCAGAAACAGCGCCGCGAATGCCTCATGGTCAAGATGACGCAGCTGCGCGCTCAGGAAAGTCCGCACCAGCGCCGGCGAGGTCAGCGCCGCTTCCCGCTCGAGGAGGCTACCCAGATGACGACGGGACAGCTCGAGCGTAGCCTGGAGCTGCACGAACTTCGCTTCGCCCAAGCCATGCTCGGCGCAGAATCGCTGGCGATCCGCTTCCAGCAACTGGCGTAGCCCACCAAAACTGCTCAGCAGATCCCGCGCCAGATCCACCGCCGAGCGCCCCTTGACCCCGACGCGCAGAAAGATCGCCAGCAACTCGGCATCGGACAGTGCCGTCGACCCCAGCATCAGCAGTTTCTCCCGCGGCCGCTCCCCCTCCGGCCAATCGCGTATGCCCATCGCCGCGTTATCTCCCTCGTTCGCGAAGCCGTGGTTCCTTTCATAGTGCCCCGGCGCCAGCTCGTAGCTCGTAGCTCGTAGCTCGTAGCTGATTAAAAGAGACATCGGCAAAACCGGTTGGAACTGTGACGGTGACCACGTTTCCCTGCGCCCAAAGTCGAATCGTCAACGTGCCAGAAGAACTACCATACTAGTCAGACAAGATAGTCAGCCTTGAACACCGGAGCGCCCTTGACCACGACGACCCTGCAGACACTCTGGAACGCCTCGGATGCCGGACACGTGCGCCAGCGGCTCTACGGCGTGCTGCGTCACGCCATCATCCGGCTGGTACTGGCACCGGGCCAGGCACTCTCCGAAAAGGAGATCGCCGATGCTTTCGAGGTCAGCCGCCAGCCGGTTCGCGAAGCGTTCATCCGCCTTTCCGAAGCGGGGCTGGTCGAGGTCCGCCCCCAACGCGGCACCTTCGTGGTCAAGATTTCGCCACAAGCCGTCTACAGCGCGCGTTTCGTGCGTGAGGCGATCGAGGTGGCGGTGGCCAAGTCGGCCGCCGAACAGGGACTCTCCCGACGCGGAATGGACGATCTGCTGGAACTGGTCGAGCGCCAGCGCCGAACCATCGACAGTGGCGATTACGAACGTTTCTACGTGCTCGACGAAGCCTTCCACCAGACCCTCTCCCGGGAAGCGGGGCATGAATCCGCCTGGCGTTTCACCGAGGAGGTCAAGGCGCATTTCGATCGCGTCCGATACATCAGCGTGCCCGACGGCACACCACTGGAGACGCTGGTCGACCAGCACGCCAGCATCGTCGCGGCGATCGACGCTCGCGATCCGGAAGCCGCCGAGCGAGCCGTGCAGGCGCACCTGAGAGAGCTTTTGACCTCGCTGCCACGCCTGATCGATCGCTTCCCCGACCTGTTCGCCACCCACTGAGGCTGCCGCCTTCGCCAGCCGGAGATTCCATGAAAATCATCGATGCCCGCGTCATCGTCACCAGTCCGGGACGCAATTTCGTCACGCTCAAGCTGATCACCGAATCAGGCATTCACGGTATCGGCGACGCCACCCTCAACGGCCGCGAGATGGCGGTCGCGACTTATCTGGAGGAGCACGTGGTACCGGCGCTGATCGGTCGCGATGCCAGCCGCATCGAGGACACCTGGCAATACCTCTATCGCGGCGCTTACTGGCGCCGCGGCCCGGTGACCATGAGCGCGATCAGTGCGGTGGATATGGCGCTGTGGGATATCAAGGCCAAGGCGGCCGGCATGCCGCTCTATCAGTTGCTGGGCGGCAAGAGCCGCGAGCGGGTGATGACCTACGCCCACTGCACCGGCAAAGACATCGACAGCTGCCTGGAGGAGGTCACCCGTCATGTCGAGCTGGGCTACAAGGCCGTCCGTGTCCAGGCCGGCGTCCCCGGCATCAGGACGATCTACGGTGTCGCCAAGCGTGAAGGCGAGCGCTACGAGCCGGCCGATTCCGAACTCCCTGCCGAGCACGTCTGGAGCACCGAGAAATACCTCAACCACGTGCCGCAACTGTTCGCCGCGGTACGCGAGCGCTTCGGCCACGAGCTGCACCTACTGCATGACGTCCACCACCGGCTGACGCCCATCGAGGCCGCGCGCCTGGGCAAGGCGGTCGAGCCTTACCACCTGTTCTGGCTCGAGGACTGCGTGCCCGCCGAAAACCAGGAGAGCCTGCGCCTGATCCGCGAACATACCACCACGCCACTGGCGATCGGCGAGGTGTTCAACTCGATCCACGACTGCCGCGAGATGATCCAGAACCAGTGGATCGACTACATCCGCATACCGCTGACCCACGGCGGCGGGATCACCCAGCTGCGCCGGATCGCCGACCTGGCCTCGCTCTATCACGTGCGCACCGGCTTCCACGGCCCCACAGACCTTTCGCCGGTGTGTCTCGGCGCCGCGATCCACTTCGATACCTGGGTGCCCAACTTCGGTATCCAGGAGTACATGCCCCACGACCCGCTGACCGACAGCGTGTTCCCCCACGACTATCGCTTCGAGGACGGCCACTTCCTGGTCGGCGAAACGCCTGGGCATGGCGTCGACATCGACGAGGAAGCCGCTGCTCGCTATCCGTTCAAGCGTGCCAGCCTGCCGGTCAATCGGCTCGAGGACGGCACCCTGTGGCACTGGTGAACAGGGCACATGTGAGCCCGCGCAAGGGCGATCGCGACACATCCAGGAGCGTCATCGATGCAAGCCTTTGAAGTCAGCGCCCCACACGCATTCGCCATCGGCGACCGACCTGCACCGAATGCGGCACCGGGCGAAGTGATCGTCGACGTGGCCTTCGCCGGCATCTGCGGCTCGGACATGCACATCATCCATGGCGACAACGCCTTCGTGCAGTTCCCGCGGATCACCGGCCACGAGTTCGCCGGGGTCATCCGCGCCGTGGGCGATGGCGTCGACCCCGCCCGTGTCGGCGAGCGTGTCTGTATCGACCCGGTCGTCAACTGCGGCCGGTGCTATCCCTGCCGGATCGGTCGTCCCAACGTCTGCAGCGCCATGCAGGTGATCGGCGTGCACAGAAATGGCGGCTTCGCCGAGCAGGTCAACGTGCCGGCGGCCAACGCCCATCGACTGCCCGACGGTCTCGACCTCGATGCCGCCGCGCTGGTCGAGCCCTACTCCATCGCCGCCAACGTGCTTTCGCGGATGGACCCTCGGCCCGGCGACCGCCTGCTGGTGATCGGTGCCGGCGTGATCGGCCTGACCGTGCTGCAGATGGCGCGCGCCCTGGGCCTGGAGCAGGTGATCGTCACCGACATCCTCGACGAGCGCCTCGCCACGGCTCGCGAGCTGGGTGCCAGTCACACCATCAACGGCCGCAGCGAAGATCTCGAACAGGCCGTGCTGGCCGCTACCGAGGGCGAGGGCATCCCGCTGATTGCCGATGCCGCCTGCGTACCGGCCATGCTGCCCACAATACTGCGCATGGCCTGTCCCGCCGCGCGCATCGGCCTGCTGGGTTTCAGTCCGACGCCCAGCGACCTGGTTCAGTTGGAGGTGATCAAGAAGGAGCTGACACTGGTCGGCTCCCGCCTGAACAACCGCAAATTCCCGGAGGTGATCGAGCATATCGCCACGGGTCGTCTCGATCCCAAGGCGCTGATCAGCCATCGCGTCCCCCTGACCGAGATGCCCGGTGCCATCGATCTGCTCGAGAACCATCCGGAACAGGCGCGCAAGGTGCTGGTGAAAATCTCGCCTTGAACGTCCGCTCGAGTCCGCCACCCATGCCGGAAGAGATCCGGAACAGCGCTGGCCCGGACAACAACACCGACGCGTATCAACGCGACAGGAGACTCACGCCATGTTGACGACGACAACCCTCAAGCATCTGCTGGCCGGCGCGGCCCTCGGGGCCACGCTACTGGGCAGCCAAGCGGCAATGGCTGCGGATTACACACTGAAGTTCGGCCATCTGGCCAACGAGCAGAATATCTGGAACAAGGCCGCGCTGAAGTTCAAGGAACGGGTGGAAGCCAACTCCGACGGCCGGATCGAAGTCCAGGTCTTTCCCAACGAGCAGCTCGGCACCGAAATGGATGTGATCAACAGCATCCAGCTCGGCACCGCCGACATGACCATCACCGGCGAGAGCCTCCAGAACTGGGCGCCCAAGGCGGCGATGATGGCCGTGCCCTACCTGTTCCGTGACGCCGACCAGATGCGCAAGGCCGTGGAGGGCGACGTCGGCCAGCAGATCGAGTCGCAGATCACCGAGCGCACCGGCCTGGTGCCGCTGGCCTGGTTCGAGCGCGGTCCCCGCGAGCTCACCTCCAATCGCCCCATCAAGACCCCGGACGACCTCGACGGCCTGCGCATTCGCGTACCCAACGTGCCGCTGTTCGTCGACACCTGGGAAGCGCTGGGCGCCCGCCCGACCCCGATGGCGTTCAGCGAAGTCTTCACCTCGCTGCAGCAGAACACCATCGAGGCCCAGGAGAATCCGCTGAGCCTGATCGAAAGCGCCAGCTTCAACGAGGTGCAGAAGTACGTCGACATGACCGACCACGTGCGCAGCTGGATCTACGTGGTGATCGGCAAGCAGAAACTCGAATCGATGCCGGACGATCTGCAGAGCGTGGTGAGAGATGCCGCGAGCGAGATGCAGTCCTACGAGGAGAAGCTGTTCGTCGAGGACCAGAAGCGTCTCGAACAGGCGCTCAAGGACAAGGGCATGACGTTCGTCGAGGTGGATCAGGCCGCCTTCGCCAAGAAAGCCGAACCTGCCGTGCTCGACGCCTTGGACGACGAGCAGAAAGCGCTCTACAAGGCCATCCAGGCGCTGTAATCCCCTGCGGGTTACGAGCCCATGACCTCGGGGGCAGCGCGCTCGCCGCCCCCGTTTCTCATCTCGTCGGGAGACCGCCATGTCGCAACCACAGACGGAGATTCACCAGGAGATCCAGGAAAACCTCGAGACGCTGACCCGCGTTCCGCGACTGGGTGGCCCCATCGGCCGACTGGCCAACGCCCTCGACCGCGTTCTGCTGACACTGGCCGTCATCGCGCTGGTGGGCCTGTCGCTGACCGTGCTGCTGCAGGTCGCCTCGCGTCTGTTCCTGCCGATCACGCTCTCCTGGACCGAAGAGCTGACCCGCTACCTTTTCATCTACATGGTGGCGATGGGTGCCGGCGTGGTGCAGCACCGTCATCGCCACGTCAACGTGGAGCTGTTCCACGGCCGGCTCGGTTTCCGTGGTCGGGCCGCCTACCTGGCGCTGGTCTCGGCGATCACGTGCGCCTTCACGCTGGTGGTGCTGCCCAACGCCTGGCAGTTCGCCCAGATCGGCGCGTTCCAGACCTCGCCGACGCTGCGCATCCCCATGCTCTACATCTTCTTCTCATCGGTGGTGCTGTTCGCCACGCTGCTGCTCTACAGCCTGATCGGCCTCGCCGAGGGCATCATCGCCATGGTTCGTGGTGAACGCCAGGAGGCGCTCTGATGGAAATCGCCGTTCTCTTCACCACCTTTCTGATCCTGCTGCTGATCGGTCTGCCGATCGCCTTCTGTCTCGGCGTGTCGTCACTCGCCTACCTGATGCTTGGCGGTATCTCGTTGACCATCGTGCCGCAGCGCATGTTTTCCGGCATCGACTCCTTCGTGCTGCTCTGCATTCCCGGCTTCGTGATGGCCGGTAACCTGATGAACGTGGGCAATATCACCCAGCATATCGTGCGCTTCTCCAACGCCCTGGTCGGCCACATTCGCGGCGGCCTGGGCCTGGCCAACGTCGGCGGTTCGATGATCTTCAGCGGCATCTCCGGCACCGCGGTGGCGGATGCCGCCAGCATCGGCTCGGTGATGATCCCGGGCATGTCCAAGGCCGGCTACGACAAGCCGTTCGCCGCCGCCATCACGGCTGCCTCATCCACCATCGGCCCGATCATTCCGCCCAGCGTGCCGATGATCATCGTTGGCTCGCTCTCCGGCATCTCCGTCGGCCGCATGTTCCTCGCCGGCGCGCTGCCCGGCCTGCTGCTGGGCGTGGCGATGATGATCACCGCCTACTGGCTGGCGGTGCGGCGCGGCTACCCCAAGGAGAAGCGCGCCACCTTCAGGGAGTTGATCAAGGAAGGCCGCAGCGCGTTCTGGGCGCTGCTGATGACCTTCATCATCCTCTACGGCATCATCGGCGGCCTGTTCACCCCGACCGAAGCGTCGATCGTCGCCAGTCTCTACGCACTGCTGGTGGGCACTTTCGTCTACAAGGGCATCAACTGGCGCAACCTGGGCGGGATCCTGTCCGACACCGTCATCACCTCGGCCTCGCTGATGCTGCTCGTCGGCCTGGCCAACCTGTTCGGCTGGATTCTGACCAGCCAGCAGATCCCCCAGTTGCTCGCCGACACGATTCTCGGCATCAGCAGCAACCCGATCGTGGTCATCCTGATCCTCAACCTGATCCTGCTGTTCGTCGGCGCATTCATGGAGACCATCGCTGCGCTGATCATCCTGTTCCCGGCCCTGCTTGGCGTGGCGACGGGGGTCGGCATGGACCCGATCCACTTCGGTGTGATGGCGGTACTGAACCTGATGATCGGCCTGACCACGCCACCGGTGGGCGTCTGCCTGTTCGTGGTCTCGAGCATCGGCAAGCTGCCCATGCTACGGGTAGCGAAAGCCATCGTGCCGTTCCTGATCTGCAACCTGATCGTGCTGATGCTGGTATCGTTCGTGCCGGCGCTATCACTGTGGCTGCCCAACCTGCTGATGGGGAAATAGCCTCGTGATCGCAGCCGACATCAACATCGAGCGCAAGCCGAGCCGGCGGCCCCCGAGCGGGATCGGTATCGTCCACCTGGGCCTGGGCGCCTTTCACCGCGCCCATCAGGCGGTCTACGTGCAGCGATATATCGATCGGGCCGGTGCGGACGACTGGGGCATCTGCAGCGCCAATATCCGCGCCAATCGCACCCTGGTCGATCAGCTCCGCGACGGCGACTGCCGCTACCACGTCGCCGAGTACAGCGACGATGAACACGTCACCCTGCGGGAAGTCACCGCCATCCGTGAAGCGCTCTACGCAGGACCGGATGGCCCGGACCGGGAGGCACTGCTGGCGCGGATGAGCGACCCTGCGGTTCGCATCGTCACACTGACCGTGACCGAAAAGGGCTATTTCCTCAGCCCGGGCAGCGGCGAGCTGCTGGCCGACGCGCCACCGATCGTCCACGACATTGCCGAGCCCCGGTCGCCTCATACCGCCCCGGGCATGCTGGTGGAAGCGCTCGTTCGCCGCCGAGCGGCCGGCGTCGAGCCCTTTACCGTGCTCTGCTGCGACAACATGCCCCACAACGGCCGGCGCACGCGTCGCGCGGTGATTTCGCTGGCCCGGCATCGCGAGTCGGCACTAGCCGACTGGATCGAGGCCAATGTCGCGTTCCCTTCGAGCATGGTGGATCGCATCGTGCCGGCGATGACCGACGCGGACCGCAAGCGCCTGGCCGGATTGGGTATCGACGACCCTGCCGCCGTGGTGTGCGAGACCTTCAGCCAATGGGTCGTCGAGGACCATTTCCCGCTGGGCCGACCGGACTGGGAGTTCGATGGCGTCGAGATGGTCGCCGATGTCGCACCGTTCGAAACCATGAAGCTGCGCCTGCTCAACGGCGCCCACTCGCTGCTCGCCTATGTTGGCACGCTGGCCGGCATCGAGACGGTCGATGCCGGCGTCGCGCGCCCGGCGTTTCGCGGGTTGCTCCAGTACTACTGGCAGCAGGAAGCGATCCCGACGCTGTCACTGCCGGCAGGGAGTGATGCCGTCGCCTACACCGACAGCCTGCTGGCCCGCTTCGGCAACGATAGCCTGCGCCATCGGCTGCAGCAGATCGCCATGGACGGCTCGCAGAAGCTACCCCAGCGCTGGCTGGCCGGCGGTGTCGAAAGCCTGACGGCGAACGACGGTGCGGACCTGCGCGCCACCGCGCTCGGCATCGCGGCCTGGATTCGCTACACCGCCGGCACTGATCTCAACAACCAGCCGCATCCGGTGGACGACCCCCTGGCCGAGACGTTCGCGACGCTCCACCGTCGTCACGGCGACGACCCCGCCGCGCTGATCGACGCCTTCCTCGCCCTCGATGCCGTGTTTCCCGCGGCAATGCGCGACGACCGGCTGTTCTCCCGGCAGATCCTCGCGGCACTGGCGCGACTGGAAAACGACGGCGTGGAGTCCGCCATTGCCGCCTTGACCCTCAACGCTTCTGATCGGGACGCTTGATCAT
Source organism: Salinicola acroporae (assembly GCF_003206615.1). Taxonomy (GTDB): domain Bacteria; phylum Pseudomonadota; class Gammaproteobacteria; order Pseudomonadales; family Halomonadaceae; genus Salinicola; species Salinicola acroporae. The sequence goes on from NZ_PZJW01000002.1 coordinate 224,412, forward strand.
GGAACATACCTGGCGCTGGTTCGGCCCGGCCGACCCCATCACCCTCGACGAAATCCGCCAGGCCGGCGCAACCGGCATCGTCACCGCACTGCATGACATTCCCAATGGCGAGGTGTGGCCGGTGGACGCGATCGCCGCGCGCAAGCGAATGATCGAAGCCGCCGGCCTCGTCTGGTCCGTGGTGGAGAGCGTGCCGGTTCATGAAGCGATCAAGCGAGGGCTGCCGGAAGCCGAGCACTATATCGAGAGCTACCGCCGGACGCTGGCCAATCTCGGCGAATGCGGTATCGACGTGGTCTGCTATAACTTCATGCCGATCCTCGACTGGACTCGCACCGACCTCGCCTGGCCGTTGCCGCATGGCGGGACCGCGCTACGTTTCGACCAGACGGCCTTTGCGGCCTTCGACCTCTTTCTGCTCCGGCGCGAAGGTGCACAGGCGGATTACGGCGACGCCGAGCGGGAAGCTGCCAGAGCCTACCTCGACACGCTCGATGACGCGGCGCGAACACGCCTGATCGACACCGTCATCGCCGGGCTGCCAGGCACCGAGGAGCACTACACCCTCGATGACTTTCGCCATGCCCTTGCCGCCTATCGTGGCATCGATGCCGAACGCTTGCGCGCCAATCTGGCAGCATTCCTGCGGGCCGTCGTCCCCGCGGCAGAGCAAGCCGGGGTGCGCCTGGCGATCCACCCGGACGATCCGCCCCGCGAACTGCTGGGACTGCCGCGGGTCGTATCGACCGCCGAGGATGCCCAGTTCGTGCTCGACAGCGCCCCGAGCCCCGCCAACGGCCTGACGTTCTGCACCGGCTCCTACGGCGTTCGCGAGGACAACGATCTCGTCGCCATGGCCGGACGCTTCGCGCCTTACATCCATTTCGTGCATCTGCGCGCGACCCGGCGCGAAGCCGATCCGCTCAGTTTCCACGAGGCCGAGCACCTGGACGGCGACGTCGACATGGTCGGGGTGATCGCCGAGCTGGTTCGCGAACAGCGGCGTCGCCAGCGTGACGGCGGTCCTCGTCTGCCCATGCGCCCCGATCACGGCCACCACCTGCTCGACGATCTCCACCGCGACACTCGCCCCGGCTACCCGCTGATCGGCCGGCTCAAGGGGCTGGCCGAACTGCGCGGGGTGGAACTTGCGATAGCGCGGCTCTGTCGATGACCCGACGCATCTCCTTCACGCCTTTCCACGTAAGCTTCTCAGTACGGCAGACTCGTACGACCACCATTCACGCAATAGCGCGGGGGTTCATGAACCATGCCGATCAAGACATCACCGGTCCCTCCCACGGCCCGAATATTGCCGATCCTCTGGCTGGCTGCCACGCTGGCGGCGCTCGCCTTCGCGGCCACGGCAACCGCCGCCGAGGGCGAACGACTCAGCGGCGACGAGATCCAGCAGCAGGTCTGGGGGCATCGCGTGCAGGGCGCCATGGCGGGCGGCCAGCAGTACGACGAAGTCTATCGCCAGGACGGCAAGATCGAGGGCGACGGCTATACCGGCCAGGCCACGATCGTCGATGATCGCATGTGCTTCGACTACGGCGATGGTCAACCGGCCTGTTATGGCGTTCGCCACGACGGTGACGAGAGCATCGAGTGGCTCGACGGCAACGAGGTCGTCGGTGAAGGCGAGCTCAGCAACGCCGAGTGATCGCCACGGGTGGCCGCTGCAACGGCGGTCGCCACTTCCAGCGCACCATTACGCAACCCGCAACCGCAGTGGTATGGTAACGACCGAACCATCAGGACAGATCCCATGTCGCTACCGATTGGTCCGGGATTGGCCGGAACCCGAATCCTGCTCGGCATCAGCGCCGGCATTGCCGCCTACAAGAGCGCCCATCTCGCCCGTTTGTTGAAGAAGACGGGGGCCGAAGTCCGCGTGGTCATGACCGAGGGCGCGCAGGCTTTCATTACCCCGCTGACGCTGCAGGCATTGACCGGCGAGCCGGTGCGGACGTCGCTGCTGGATCCGGAAGCCGAAGCCGGCATGGGCCACATCGAGCTGGCGAAATGGGCGGATATCATCCTGATCGCACCTGCCACCGCCGATGTGATGGCACGGCTGGCCCACGGTCACGCCGACGACCTGCTGACCACGCTCTGCCTTGCCACCGAAGCCCGCTGCCTGATGGCGCCGGCCATGAACCAGGCAATGTGGCGTCATCCGGCGACCCTGGCCAATGCCGACCGGCTGCAGGAACTGGGCTGGACGCTGCTGGGTCCCGACGCCGGCGACCAGGCCTGCGGCGACGTCGGCCTCGGCCGCATGCTGGAGCCAGACACCATTCTTGCCCGGCTGATGGGCGAGCTCGAACCGGCCCGGGACAAGGCGTCACGGGTGATGCCCGTGCACCGGGATCTGCACGGCAAGCGCGTGGTCATCACCGCCGGCCCCACCCGCGAAGCGCTGGACCCGGTGCGCTATCTCTCCAACCACAGCTCCGGCAAGATGGGCTACGCCCTGGCCGCGGCCTGCGCCGAGCGTGGCGCCAGCGTCACGCTGGTCAGCGGCCCGGCGACGCTCTCGACACCGCCCGGTGTCGAACGGATCGACGTGATCTCGGCGGTGGAGATGCTGACTGCGGTCGAGTCCCGAATGCCTTGCGATCTGTTCATCGGCTGTGCCGCGGTGGCCGACTACCGCGCCGCCGCCGTCAGCGAACACAAGTTGAAGAAAACCGAAGACGCCGGCGGGCTGACCCTCGAGCTGGTACGCAATCCGGATATCGTCGCCACGATCGCGGCGCGTGCGGACCGCCCGTTCACGGTCGGCTTTGCCGCCGAGACCCAGTCGTTGGAGACACACGCCGGCAGCAAGCTCGAACGCAAGCGCCTGGACCTGATCGTCGCCAACGATGTCTCCCTCGAGGGGGTCGGCTTCGGCGGCGACGACAATGCCGCCACGCTGCTGTGGCGGGAGCGGGAGCGGACCCAGCGCCACGCGTTGCCACGTCAGCCCAAGACGGCACTGGCCAACGCCATCGTCGATCACATCGCCGATCGCCTGCGCTAGCGCATCCGGCCCGCCTCCCAGCGGTGATAAGCTGTGTGGCTTGCTCCCCATCTCACTTCATGCACCCTCAGGAACGACGCTTCATGTCACTCAGCACTTCGCCCGCCAGACCCAAGCTCTCGGTCAAGATCGTCGATGAGCGGGTACACGACTACCCGCTGCCTCACTACGCCACCACAGGCAGCGCCGGCATGGACCTGCGCGCGTTGCTAGACGAAGCGTTGACGCTGGCGCCCGGCGACACGGCCCTGGTCCGCACCGGCCTGGCCATCCACATCGGTGACCCGGGCCTGGCCGGCGTCGTCCTGCCGCGTTCCGGCCTCGGCCACAAGCACGGTATCGTGCTCGGCAATCTGGTCGGGCTGATCGATTCGGACTACCAGGGCGAGCTGATGATCTCGGTCTGGAACCGCGGTCAGGAGACGTTCGTGCTCGAGCCCGGCGAGCGGCTGGCGCAGTACGTGCTGGTGCCGGTGGTCCAGGCCGAGCTCGACATCGTCGAGGAGTTCGTTGCTACCGAGCGCGCGGGCGGCGGGTTCGGCCACTCCGGCCGGCAGTGAATCGCACCCCGCCTCCCTACAGCCGTTCTCTGCAAGGACATCTCACGTGGCGCTAAGCGCAACCATCTATAAAGCGAAACTCAACGTCAGCGATCTGGACCGCCACTACTATGGCGATCATGCGCTGACCGTGGCCTGCCACCCCTCCGAGACGGCGACGCGACTGATGGTGCGCCTGCTGGCATTCATCGACAATGCGCATGCTATCGGCGCCGACAACGATCTCGCCATGACGCGCGGTCTGAGCACCGACGACGAGCCGGATCTCTGGCTCAAGGCACCGGATGGGCGAATCCTCTTGTGGATAGAATTGGGCGAGCCGTCGCTGAAGCGCATCAAGCAGGGCCTTTCCCGGGCGGAACGAGTAGTGGTCTACCCCTACGCCCCGCGCAGTGCGGCACAGTGGTGGAAGAAGCTCGAAAGCGATGTTCGGGACCTGCCCCGAGTGGCGGTCTGGAGCCCGCCGGCGGAGCCGCTGGCGGCGCTGACCGCGCTCGTCGAGCGCAACCTGAGCCTCGACGCCACCCTGATGGAAGGCGAATGGCTGATGACCGACGGCCAGGCTTCTGTGGCACTGGAGTTCGAGCGCTGGGCATGAATCTCGCGTCGAAGCCGTTCGCGAAACAAAGGAAGATGGGAACATGACGACGAATGAGCGGCCCGGTACCGACGTACCGGCCTCGATCTTCAGGGCCTACGACATTCGCGGTATCGTCGACGAGATGTTGACCGAGGAAACCGTGGAATGGATCGGTCGTGCGGTGGGTAGCGAAGCGGAGGCGAGGGGTCAACAGACGGTGATCGTCGCCCGTGATGGCCGCCACTCCGGCCCTCGCCTCCAGGCGGCGCTGATCCGCGGACTGCGCGCCGCCGGCAGGGACGTGATCGATATCGGCCGCGTGCCGACCCCGGTCCTCTATTTCGCCACCGCGACGCTGGACGAGAGCCGTAGCGGCGTGATGGTGACCGGCAGCCACAATCCGCCGGACTATAACGGCTTCAAGATCGTGCTCGACGGCGTCGCCATCTCCGGAGAGGCGATCACTGGCCTGCTTGAGCGCATCCGCAGCGGCGAGTTGAGCGAAGGCGAAGGCTCGCTGGAGCAGCGCGATATCAGCGAGGCTTACCTTCAGCGCATCCTGGGTGACGTCTCGCTCGACCAGTCCCGCACCGGGCGTCCGCTCAAGGTGGTAGTGGATTGCGGCAACGGCGTCGCCGGCGAACTGGGGCCCAGGCTGATCGAGGCGCTGGGGGCGGAGACCGTCCCGCTGTTTGCCGAGATCGACGGCGACTTCCCCAACCACCACCCCGACCCCGGCAAGCCGGAGAACCTTGTCGACCTGATCGCCAAGGTCCGGGAGACCGGAGCCGATGTGGGGCTGGCTTTCGACGGCGATGGCGATCGCCTGGGCGTGGTCACGCCGGCCGGCGAGATGATCTACCCGGACCGGCTGATGATGGCATTCGCCACCGACCTGCTCGAGCGGGATCCTGGCGCGCGTATCGTCTTCGACGTCAAGTGCACCGGCAATCTGGCCCAGATCATCGAGCGGGCCGGCGGCGAGCCCGAGATGTGGCGCACCGGCCACTCGCTGATCAAGGCACGCATGAAGGAGACCGGCGCGCAGTTGGGCGGCGAGATGAGCGGCCACATCTTCTTCGCCGAACGCTGGTACGGCTTTGACGACGGCCTCTATGCCGCTGCCCGGCTGCTGGAAATTCTGTCGCGCCAGACGGTGGATGCCGATCGCTACTTCAGCGCGTTTCCGCAGGACGTCAGCACCCCGGAACTGAACGCCCCGGTGACCGACGAGGAGAAGTTCGCGATCGTCGAGCGACTGGCCGAGAATGGCGACTTCGGTCAGGATGGCATCAAGACGACGCTGGACGGCATCCGCGTCGACTATCCCGATGGCTGGGGGCTCTGCCGGGCCTCCAACACCACGCCGATGCTGGTCCTGCGATTCGAGGGCAAGGACCGGGCGGCACTGGCGCGTATCCAACGGCGGTTCGGCGCCGCGGTGCTCGCGGTAGCACCGCACGTCGAACTGCCGTTCTGAGATCGCAGCGCACGAGACATCTGCAACAACAGGGAACGCGCCGCCGGTTCCGGTAGGCTCACGGCGCACAGACATTGGAGAGATAACGCCTCATGAACGAGAGCCCGCGCGACCCGCGCCAGGTGGTCGAGATCCTGTCGGAGGCGCTGCCCTACATCCAGCGCTATTCGGGCAAGACGGTGGTGGTCAAGTATGGCGGCAACGCCATGACCGAGGACAAGCTGATCGACTCCTTCGCTCGCGACATGGTGTTGATGAAGGAGGTCGGCATCAACCCGGTGGTGGTGCACGGCGGCGGCCCGCAGATCGGCCAGTTGCTGGCCCGGCTCAACATCGAATCACGCTTCGTCAACGGCATGCGCGTGACCGATGCCGAAACCATGGACGTGGTCGAGATGGTGCTGGGCGGACTGGTCAACAAGAACATCGTGACCCAGATCAATCAGTGTGGCGGCAAGGCGATCGGCCTGACCGGCAAGGACAACGCCCAGATCCGGGCGCGCCAGCTCAAGGTCGAACAGTACAATCCGGCACTGGCCGAACCCGAGATCATCGATATCGGCCATGTCGGCGAGGTCGAGCACATCTCCACCGACCTGATCGAGATGCTCTCGAAGGCCGACTACATCCCGGTGATCGCGCCGATCGGGGTCGATCGCGAAGGTCATAGCTACAATATCAACGCCGATCTGGTCGCCGGCAAGGTGGCGGAAGCGCTCAAGGCCGAAAAGCTGATGCTGTTGACCAACGTCGCGGGGCTGCAGGATGCCCAGGGCAACGTCATGACCGGTCTCTCGACCGAGCAGGTCGACGCCTTGATTGCCGACGGGACAATCTACGGCGGCATGCTGCCGAAGATCCGTTGCGCCCTGGATGCCGTCAAGGGCGGTGTCGGCAGCGCTGTCATCGTCGATGGCCGCGTCGTCCATTCGACCCTGCTGGAGATCTTCACCGATGCCGGGGTCGGCACCCAGATCACCGATCATCGGGGCTGAACCCGACAAGAGCCTCTTTTCATACATCGCGGGCGTGGAAGGCCCTCCCGGGTGCCAGACAATCGACGCGCACCCGGGACGCTCCAGGAAGGAGCCTCGACGAGACAACCGATAAGAATCGCCATGACGCAGGCAACCCCCCAACTCTCCCGCCGTGAGCAGATCCTCCAGGCACTGGCACTGATGCTCGAGGAGGACAGCGGCAAGCGTATCACCACCGCCGCCCTGGCCCGCCAGGTCGGCGTCAGCGAGGCGGCGCTGTACCGCCACTTCCCGAGCAAGGCGCGCATGTTCGAGGGGCTGATCGAGTTCATCGAAGCCAGCCTGTTCGAGCGTATCCGCCGCATCCTCGACGACGAGCCGTCGGCTCTCGTCCGCTGCGAGACGATCGTTCAGCTCGTGCTGGCCTTCGCCGAGAAGAACCCGGGTCTCAGCCGGCTGATGGACGGCGATGTGCTGACGGGCGAAACCGCCCGGCTGCGCACCCGCATGTCGCAACTGTTCGAGCGGCTCGAAACCCAGTTGAAGCAGATCCTGCGCGAGGCCGAACTGCGCGAGGGGCTGCGCCCGCAACTGCCGGTCTCCGCCGCCGCCAACCTGCTCTCGGCCTTCGTCGAGGGCCGCATCAGCCAGTACGTGCGCAGCGATTTCCGTTACCGACCCACCGCCCACTGGGAGGACCAGTGGCGTCTGCTGGGCGGTGGGCTGCTGACCACGACGACCCACCAGACGACGTCCGTCTAGCGGCGAGTCCGGAGTGCCCGAACGCAAAAAGCCCGGCGATTGCCGGGCTTTATGCGTCTCTGCCTGAAGCGATGGCCTGCCTGGAGCTTGCCGCCCCCGATTCATCAGCCCCGGGGTTGCCTACGCCGCGATGGTGTCGCCGAGCTGCTGCTTGATCTTCTTCATCGCATTCTTCTCGAGCTGGCGAATACGCTCGGCGGAAACGCCGTAGACATCCGCCAGGTCGTGCAGCGTGGACTTGTGCTCCGAGAGCCAGCGTCGCTGCAGGATATCGCGAGAGCGGTCATCCAGCTCGCTCAGCGCTTCCCGCAGGCGACGCGTATAGTCGGCTTCCCAGTCGTCCGCCTCAAGCTGCGCCGCCGGATCGAAGCTGTGATCCTCGAGGTACTGGGCCGGCGCCTGATAGCTCTGCTCGTCGTCCTCGCCCGGCGAAGCGTCGAAGCCGGCGTCATAGGAAGCCAGCCGGCCCTCCATCTCGCGCACCACCTTGGGCTTGACGTCGAGGTCCTTGGCGATGGCATCGACCTCGTCGTTATTCAACCAGGCCAGACGCTTCTTGGCACTGCGCAGGTTGAAGAACAGCTTGCGCTGGGCCTTGGTAGTGGCGATCTTGACGATCCGCCAGTTGCGCAGTACATACTCGTGGATCTCCGCCTTGATCCAGTGCACCGCGAACGACACCAGACGAACGCCTTGATACGGATCGAACCGCTTGACCGCCTTCATCAGGCCGACGTTGCCTTCCTGGATCAGGTCCGCCTGGGGCAGACCGTAGCCTGAATAGCTGCGGGCGATGTGAACGACGAAGCGGAGGTGAGACATGATCAGACGACGAGCCGACTCGAGGTCATCCTCCTCGTGCAGCCGCACGGCAAGGTCATGCTCCTCGTCCGCCGTCAGTATGGGAATGCCGTTGACGGCCTGAATGTAGCCGTTGAGATCGTGCCCCGGGGAAAGATTCCCGATGGATTGAAGACTGGTGCTCATGTGCGTTGTCTCCATGGTTGACGACGTGTCAATGGGGAGAGCCAGTCGGCTCGATCCACCGGAAACACGCCGCAACAGGTTGTTCTGCCTGTTTGCGAGGATACCTGATGAGACCCTCAATCTAGACAAAAGTTCAAGAAGTTCGCCAGCCTCGATGACTCGAAAACCCGGCGTCGCCTGGTGGTGGCCCAGCATCCTGGGTGACCTTCTTACCGTATTTCGCCCACCTTGACCAGTTTTCGGGCCGCTGCTGCCAACCTAGCGCGGCTTGATGTCCGCCAGATGACGCCCGACGGCCAGCCACGCGCCCAGCCAGCCCAATAGTGTACTAAAAAGCAGCAGAAAAGCCGAATGAGTGGTGCCCAGGGAGGGCAGCGCGAACTGGGCGCCGTAGCTCTCCGCCAGCGCCGCGACGGGTGATGCCAGCCAATTGCCCCCGACGACCAGCATGACCAGCGCCAGGACCCCGCCACCCAGCCCGTACCAAGCGCCGCTATAGAGGAATGGGCGTCGCACGAACGCGTGGGTGGCACCGATCAAGGTCACTACCTCGATCTCCTGACGCCGACTCTCCACCGCCAGCCTGACCGTGTTGCCAACCACCAGCAGGACGCCCAGGCCGAACAACAGCGCCAGTGCCAGCGCGACACGTTGGCCGACCGCCGCCAGTTGCTGAAGCCGATCCAGCCACGCCAGGTCGAGGCGAACCTCGTCGACGCCATCGAGCGTCTGCAGACGCTGGCTCAGCGACTGCACGGCGGCGGGGTCGGTATTGTAGGGGGTCACCACGACGCTCGCCGGCAGCGGATTGGTGTCGAGCTGGGAGAGCGCATCCTCGACCCCCAGCGTCTGCTGGAACTCCGCCAGCCCCTCAGCCGCCGTCACCAGGCGAGTCCCCGCAACGCCGCTCTGCTCGCCGACTTCGGTCGCCAGGCTCATGGCCCGGGATTCATCGACATCGGCGTCGAAATAGACTGTCAGCGTGGCGCTCTCGTCCAGTTCGGCATCGACCAGGCGCGCGCTATCCAGCGCCAGCCACAAACCCGCGGGCAGGATCAACGCAATGGCGATCGCGAGCATGGTCAGCAATGTCGATATCGGGCGCCTGACCAGGCGCAGGGCGCTGTCGCTCATCATGGCCCGATGATGCCGCAGCCAGGCCCGGCCGCCGCCGGACGACCGACGCGTGGGCTTTTGGGCACCGCGCCGGGAGGCGCCGGTGGACTGGCGCTCGCTCATGCCGCCTCCCCATCGCCGACGAGACGGCCGTCCCGCAACTTCAGCACCCGGTGGCGCAACCGGGCGATGAGGGCGAGATCGTGGCTCGCCACCAGTACCGTCGTACCGATGCGATTGAAATCCTCGAACAGCCGCATGATATCGGCGGAGAGCTGGGGGTCGAGATTACCGGTCGGCTCGTCGGCCAGCAGTAACGCCGGCTTATTGACCACCGCGCGTGCGATGCCCACGCGCTGCTGCTCGCCGGTGGAGAGTTCGATCGGTAGCGCTCGCTCGCGATGCAGCAGCCCGACCTTGTCCAGCGCGGCCCGCACGCGCCTGCCGGCATCGATGGGCTCGACGCCCTGAATGGTCAACGGCAGCGCGACGTTGGCAAAGATATCGCGATCGAACAGCAACTGATGATCCTGGAAGACGACGCCGATCTGACGCCGGTAGTAGGGAACCTGACTGATATGCAACCGATCCAGATCGTGGCCGGCGACCAGCACCCGGCCTCGCGAGGGACGCTCGAGCCGCATGATCAGCCGCAGCAGCGAGCTCTTGCCAGCACCGGAGTGACCGGTGAGGAAGAGCATCTCGCCGCGCTCGACCCGGAAATTGATATCGGCCAACGCCTCGAAACGACCACCGTAGCGCTTGCCGACGTGCTCGAACGCGATCATGAGTCGGCGTCGCCGTCCCGTCCGAACAGCGCCTTGACGAACGTCTGGGCGTCGAACGGGCGCAGATCCTCCAGCGACTCGCCGACGCCGATGAAGCGAATCGGCGTTCCCATCTTCTTGGCCAGGGCAAAGATGATGCCACCCTTGGCGGTGCCGTCGACTTTGGTCAGGGTGATGCCGGTCACCGGAATCGCCTCATCGAACGTCGTCGCCTGGGAGATCGCGTTCTGTCCCGTTCCCGCATCGAGCACCAGCATCACTTCATGAGGGGCGCTGGCGTCGAGCTTGGCCATGACCCGCTGCACCTTCTTGAGCTCTTCCATCAGATGGCTCTTGTTGTGCAGGCGACCGGCGGTATCGGCAATCAGCACATCGACCTTGCGCGCGCGCGCGGCGGCGACCGCATCGTAGATGACCGAAGCACTGTCGGCGCCGGTATGCTGGGCGATCACCGGTACCCGGTTGCGCTCGCCCCAGACCTTGAGCTGCTCCACCGCCGCGGCGCGGAACGTATCGCCGGCGGCCAGCATCACGCTGCGCCCTTCGTTCTGGAAACGCTGGGTCAGCTTGCCGATGGTCGTGGTCTTGCCGACGCCGTTGACGCCGACCATCAGGATCACGAACGGCCCTTCACCCTTGGCCGGCAGTTGCAGCGGCTGGGAAACCGGTTCGAGCAACGCCGCCAGTTCCTCCTGCAGCGCGCGGTACAAGGCGTCGGCGTCGGCCAGCTCCTTGCGGGATACCCGACCGGTCAAACGCTCGATGATCTCGCTGGTGGCCTCGATTCCCACGTCCGCCAGCAGCAGTTGGGTCTCTAGATCCTCCATCAGCTCATCGTCGATCTGCTTCTTGCCCAGCAGCAGGTCGGCAATGCCGTCGGTCAGGTTGGCTCGGGTGCGCCCGAGGCCGGCACGCACACGCGAAAGCCAGCCGCCCTTGGGCTTCTCCTTCGGTGCGGGCGGACTCGGCTCTGCCGCTGTCTCCGCCGAAGGCGCCGGCGTCACGTCGGTTGCCAGATCGGCCTCGCGGGTGCCATCTGCGGGATACTCCTGCAGGGCCGATTGCGGCGACTCCTGGCCCAGCGACTGGCGGCCCAGCGACTCCTCGGCGGCCGTTGTCTCGACCGGCGAGGGTTGATAGTCCACCGGCACCGGTCGATCGGGAGATTCGGTCTCGACGGCCGACGCCGTGGCAGGGGCTGCGGTTGCCACCGTCGACGAGGCCGCTGACTCCTGCGAAGGTGAGGTGTCGGCGCTCCCGGAATCGGCCTCCCCGGCGACTGACGAGCCCCCTTGTCCGGCCAATGGCTGCGGTTCGCCGGCACCGGTGGAGCGTTCGTCTTCAACGTCTCCTTCCCGGTCTTCGGCCACGCCAGCTTCCGGTTGCTCTTGTTCTGACGCCGCTTCGGCCCGTTCCGACTCGCGCCGGCGCGCCTCTTCTTCCTGCTGCTTTTTACGACTCTTGAATAGTCCGAACATGGATGGCTTCACTGCTGAAAAGCCGTGCTCGCGCCACTCATCAGTGTCGATCGTCACGGCTTCGGAGAATATCGTTATCGAGAGCTCATCCTATCACCGCGAGTGTTGCGGGGGTACAATTGCGCGCCATGAATCGACGCCGCCCACGCCGGGTTTCCGACAGCGCTCGCTCGCGCCAGCCCTCTCAAGCCACCGCTCGCGGTGGCCGTGGCCAGTTGCGCCTGATAGGCGGCGAATTTCGTCGCCGCAAGCTGTCGATACCGGATAGCCCCGGCCTGCGCCCGACACCGGACCGGGTGCGCGAGACCCTGTTCAACTGGCTGGCTTTCGATATTGCCGGACGGCAGGTGCTGGATCTCTACGCGGGCACCGGCGCACTCGGCCTGGAAGCGTTGTCGCGAGGGGCGGCCCAGACCACGTTCGTCGAATCCACCGCCCCGGTGGCCAAGGCGCTGGAAGCGAATATCGCCATGCTGGGCGCCGCCGGAGACGTCGTCGGAATCCCCGTCGAACGGTTCCTGGCGACGACGCCCAACCGGTTCGATCTCGTCTTTCTCGACCCCCCTTTCCGCCAGGGGCTTGCCACGAAGACCTGCCTCGACCTCGAACTGGGCGGTTGGCTGGCGTCCGACGCGGTCGTCTATGTCGAGACGGAACACGAGCTCGTCTGGTCCCCGCCGACGCCTTGGCAACTACATCGCGAAATCGTGGCGGGAGACAGTCATGGGCGGCTTTTCAGACGTCAACCCGATGCCGGCTGACGTCGCCACTTCGAGACGCTTGTCGCCGGCCTCGGCGCCACGTAGGCTGCGGCCATCGAACCAGCGGCCATGCCTCGGGAACGAGTCACGAACTTTCAAGGAGAGTAGAGATGAATGGTGAAATCTTCGCCAAACTGGAACAGAAGATTCAGGATGCCGTCGACAGCATCGAGATGCTGAAGATGGAGAATGAAGAACTCAAGGCGGAGAATGCGCGCTTCCAGCAGGAGCGCGAGGAGTGGGAACAGCGCCTCGGAGGGTTGCTCGACAAGCTGCAATCGCTTGACAGCGCCTCCACCAGCGACAACGGCTGAGACGGCGGCACGGGGCGACCGGCACAGGCCGTCCCGCGCAGCAACCCGTCCACCGCTGCCTCTCCATCCGGGGCACCCTGCCAAGTTGCCCTCGCGTCCGACCGGGCATCCTCGATCGATCGCGTCAGACCAGATCCCGCGACATCAGCAGCGCATCCTCTCCACGTCCATCGTCACGGCGGTAGTAACCGCGACGCTGGCCATCGATCCTGAAGCCGGCACGCTCATACAGTCTCCGCGCCGCCAGGTTCGATTCCCGCAGTTCCAGCAGCAGGCGCTCGGCCCCCCGGGTACGGGCGCATCGCATCACCCACTCTAGCATTTTCCATGCCAGGCCTTGGCGTCGCGCATCGGGCAGCACGCAGATCGACTGCAGTTCGGCGTCAAAAGGCAGATAGGCCAGGATGGCGACGGCCCACAGCGTGCTGTCGTCGGCCGATCGAATGCCCCAGACCGAATACCCGTCGTCCCTCAACGCCGCTTCCAGCAGCGCTTCCGACCAGGCGTCATCGTTGGCCCGACGCTCGAACGCCATCAACGCCGGCAGGTCGTCGGCGCCGAGCCGGACCGGAGTGGCTCCGCCAGGGGAGGCCTCGGAAGGAAAAGCGTCGATAGGCATGGGCGTGACTCGAGGAGGATCGTTCCAGCTCTCCGGTTCCGGCAGGCGGGAGCTGCTATTCGGGGGAGGCCAAGCCCTGGCGCCAGGCGCTTCCCGCCGCCTGCAGCAAGGGCCAGCACTCACGCTTGGCATTGGCCGAACCCAGCATGTCGTCGGGGTGCGGCAGGCGATGGCAGGTCCAATCGCTCTCGTCCGCCGAATCGCTCAGCAGCGACGACCAGATCTCGTCGCCGACGGCGATGGCGCCGTCGATTTTCATGCCGTGGCGATGCGCCTGCCCGGCGCAGAAGACCTGGATACCTTCACGCGCCTCATCGGTGGGATCGCTGGCCGGCAGGTCCATCAACGGCCAGGTCAGACGCGACAGCGGCGTTCCACCGGCGGGCATGCCGGCACTCTGCAGCATCTGCCCCAGCAGCGCCTGCCCCGCGGCGGAGATCGGCCGCTCGCCGGGAAGCAGCAGCCACCAACGCTCACCGATGACCGCGAGCGACAAGGTGAACCGAAGCGGTTCGGCAGCGGGCACGACATTCTTGGCAACGTCCACGGGGGGCTGCCCGTCCCCGGAGACCGTTGGCGCCGAGAAGACCGCCGTGTCGGGATCGGCAGTGCGGTCGGGAGACGGCCGCGGCGATTCGATCCGGGGCGCGTCTTCGCCGAGCAGGGCCCTGGCGCGCGACAGCGGCGCCGCGGCCTGTTGCGTCGGCGACGCATCGGCGACGGGCCGGTCGCGCTCGACCGGTCGTGCCGGCGTCTCCAGCAACGCCTGCAGCCGCTGTCCCGGCGCCGGTTTTTCCGGCTCGGTAGCAACTTCCCATTCGACCTGCTCGGTCGGTTTGGCATTGACGAAGCGATACCGCGAGGCCCAGGTGGCGATCCCCATGGCCTCGAGATACTGCAGCCGCTGCGGATCGCCGATCACTGGCCGCCCCCGCCGCGACAGTGGGGCGAATCCGGGCGTACGCCGCCACGGGTCGACCACTGTTGCGGCGTGTAGAGATGCAGTGCCAGCGCATGGACAGGGCCGGCGAGTTCATCGGCGAGCAGGCTGTAGATCAACTGGTGGCGCTTGACCGGCATCAGCCCGGCGAATCGATCCGACACCAGCGTCACCTTGAAGTGGGTTTCTGAATCCGGTGGCACATGATGCATGTGGCTCTCGTTCTCGACCGTCATCTCGACCGGCTCGAGCGTCGCGAGTTTCTCTTCGATACGTGCCTGAACACTCATGACAGTTCCTCCTGAACCAACCGGATCATTGTAACGCCTTGCTCGGGGATTGGGTGAGCCTCGAGCAAGGCTCAGCGCCGAAGGCCCTTGGCGGCCATCGGCGTGCGATAGAGGCTCAATGCCAGTGCGATCGACACCGATGCGCATCCTACCCACAGCGACAGCGTGAGCGAACCGAACGAGAGACCGAGGATCAGCCCGACCAAGGCCGTACCCAGCGACTGCCCGAAGGTGCGTACCGAGGCCAGCACGCCGGAGGCGTTGGCGCTGAGATCAACCGACACGCTACCGATCATCTCGCGATTGTTGGGCGCCTGGAACAGGCCGTAACCCACCCCGCAGAGCGCGGTGCGCCAGATCACGTCGAGGTAGCTCGAGTCGGCGTCAAGGCCGGTCAACGCCAGCATGCCGAGCAGGAACAACCCCAGACCGGTCGAGCTGATCAGCGCCGGGTTGCCCTTGTCAGCCAGGCGCCCTGCCAGCGGCCCGATGATCATGATCACCAGCGGCCAGGGCGTAAACAGCACCGCCGACATGATTGGCGAGACGCCCATGACGGTCTGGTAGAGAAAGGGCAGCCCCACGAACGCCACGCCCTGGGCCAGGAAGGCGAACATCGACACCACCGCAGCGAACGAGAAGCGCGGCTCGACGAACAATGCCAGCGGCACCAGCGGCCTGGCGACATGACGCTGGCGATAAACGAATCCCACCAGACAGATCACGCTGAGTGCCAGCGTCGCCAGGGCCAGCACACCGCCCTCCCCGTGGCCGAACTGATCCAGCGCAAAGACGCTGCCGCTGAGCATGACGATCGACATCAGCGCGCCCCAGATATCGATCCGCCCCGGAATCGCCTTCTCCCGCGGCAAGGCGCGAACCCCGAGCGTCAGCGCCAGCAGCCCGATCGGCACGTTGATCGCGAATAGCCACGGCCAGCTCGCCAGGTGCAGGATCAGCCCCCCCAGCGATGGCCCGGCGGCGATGCCGAACGCCACCGTCAGCGCACTCAGCCCGATGGCCGACCCCAGCAGACGGGTAGGAAAGATGATGCGATAGAGCGATGGTCCGATGCTCAGCATCGCAGCGGCGCCGATCGCCTGCAGCCCCCGCATCACCAGCAAAAATTCGAACGAACGGGCCAGCGCACAGCCCAGCGACGCCACGGTGAAGACCGCCAGCCCGCCGATATAGAGCCGATGACGCCCGACGCGTCGACTCACCGCGGCGAAGGTCAACAGGAGCGCCGCCGTCACCAGTTGATAGACGTTGGCGATCCAGATCGATTCGGCGCCGCTGATCGCCAGCTCCTTGGCCAGCGTGGGAAGGGCAATGTTGACGATGCCGTTGTCCAGCACGGCCATCTGGGTGCCGGTGATCATCGCCAGCAGCGCCAGCTTGCGTTCACGTCCGGGGAGACCGTCGTCCCCCGGCCGCTCCTCGAATAGTCGCTTCAGCATGGGCTGAAGAAGCGCTGAGCATCGCCCTCGAGTGACATCCGCAACCTCACTCCTCGTCGGTCTCCATCAGCAGTTCGTCGTCGACTTCGGAGGTTTCCAGCTCGGCTTCGTCATCGAGGTCCACCGCCAGATAGCTGTGTTCCAGGGTGAGAAACGTCTCGAACAGCGCCCAGTCCAGGCTCTCCGGCCACTGGCGTTCATCCTCCTCCCACGCTCGCAGCTCGGTCTCGAGGATGTCGTAGTAGCGCTCTCCGACATAGGCCTGCAGGGCTTCCGGCGTATCCATCTCGGGGATGAGATAGACGGTATTCTCGCCAGCGATGTCGTCGAGCGTCAGGTCGTCTTCACCGACTGTCGGCTCCAACGAGTTGACCCAGTCGACGAACGCCTGGGTCGGCTTGACGCTCAGCGCGGAACGGTTGAGCAGCTTCATCGGTGTCACCTCTTCTTGGGAACCGCACGGGGTCGGCGGAATTCGAACCGCAGCCATTATGGGCGCTCGCTGCGCCCCTGACCAATAACTCTTGTCCGGCTGCACCGCGAGCCGCGACTGCAAGCCTCAACAGAAACGCAACGTTCGCAAGCTCGTAGCTCCGTATTATTCCGGGCGCATCGCCGGGAACAGCAGCACATCGCGGATCGACGGGCTGTCGGTCAGCAGCATCACCAGCCGGTCGATGCCGATACCCTCGCCTGCAGTGGGCGGCATGCCGTACTCCAGCGCGCGCACGTAGTCGGCATCGTAGTACATCGCCTCGAGATCGCCGGCATCCTTCTCGGCGGCCTGGGCGGCGAAGCGCTCGGCCTGGTCCTCGGCATCATTGAGCTCGGAGAAGCCGTTGGCGATCTCGCGCCCACCGACGAAGAACTCGAACCGGTCGGTGACATGGGGATTGGTATCGTTGCGTCGCGCCAGCGGACTGACCTCGGCCGGATACTCGGTGATGAAGGTCGGCTGATCGAGCCTGGCTTCGGCGACCTCCTCGAATATCTCGGTCTGCAGCTTGCCCAGCCCCCAGCTTGGCTTGGTCGCGATGCCCAGGCGCTCGCAGGTCGCCCTGGCGGCGTCGAGGGTATCGATATCCGCTTCGCCCAGCCCGTCGCCATGCTCCAGTATCGACTGGCGCAGGGTCAGGCGGCGGAACGGCTGGCCCAGGTCGTAGTCAGTGCCCTGGTAGGTGACGGTGGTCGTGCCCAGCACCTGCTCGGCCGCGTCGCGGATCATCGCCTCGGTCAAGTCGAGCAGGTCGCGATAGTCGGCGTAGGCCCAGTAGAACTCGAGCATGGTGAATTCGGGATTGTGCCGCGTCGACAGGCCTTCGTTGCGGAAGTTGCGGTTGATCTCGAACACCCGCTCGAAGCCGCCGACGACCAGGCGCTTGAGGTAGAGCTCCGGTGCGATGCGCAGGTACATGTCGATATCCAGCGCATTGTGGTGCGTGGTGAACGGTCGCGCCGTGGCACCGCCGGGGATCGGCTGCAGCATCGGCGTCTCGACCTCCATGAAACCCCGCTCGACCATGAACCGGCGGATCGCGGCGATGACGCCGGAGCGCACCTCGAATACCCGCCGCGACTGCGGGTTCATGATCAGGTCGACGTAGCGCTGGCGGTAGCGCGCCTCGAGATCGGTCAGGCCGTGAAACTTGTCCGGCAGCGGACGCAGGCTCTTGGTCAGCAGCTTCGCCTCGACCAGCATCACGTAGAGATCGCCCTTGCCGGACTTGTGCACCGGGCCGCGGCCGGCAACGATATCGCCGATATCCCAGCTCTGGATGTCTTCCAGCAACTCGGCGGGGAGTCCCTTCTTGTCGACGTAGAACTGGATCTGGCCGGAAGCGTCCTGGATCACCACGAACGGCCCGCGCTTGCGCATGATGCGGCCGGCAACGGCAGCCTGGCGGTCGAGCGCCTCGAGCTCGGGCTTCTCCTTGTCGCCCAGCTCCGCCTGCAGGTCCGCCGCCAGACTGTCGCGTCGGAAATCGTTGGGGAAAGCGCTGCCGCCCTGCTCCGCCGCACGTTCGCGGCGGGCCGCCAGCTTGCCACGGCGCTCCGCGATCAGCCGATTTTCTTCCTGGGCTTCATGCTGTGCATCGGAAGGAGATTGCGGGTTGTCCTGGTTCGCCATGTCGTCGCCTGTCGAAAAGAAAATTAAGCTAGAAGCTAGAAGCTAGAAGCTAGAAGCTAGAAGCTAGAAGCTAGAAGCTAGAAGCTAAGATCAGACCACCTTGCCAAAGCCTTTCAATGGCTTGGTAATGTCTTGCCCTTGTTCTTTCTTACTTCTTCCAGCTTCCAGGCACGAAGTGCCGCTCTTCGGGCTTTCTCAAAGCCCTTGCTTCAAACTCGCTTCGATGAACTGATCCAGATCGCCATCGAGCACCTTGTCGCAGTTGCTGCTCTGCACGCCGGTGCGCAGGTCCTTGATCCGCTGGTCATCCAGGACGTAGGAGCGAATCTGGCTGCCCCAGCCGATGTCGGCCTTGCTCTCCTCGGCCTGCTGCTTGGCGGCGTTGCGCTTCTGCATCTCATGCTCCCACAGCTTCGCCTTCAACTGCTTCATGGCAAAGTCGCGGTTGGCGTGCTGGCTGCGCTGGCTCTGGCAGGCCACCACGATACCCGTCGGCTCGTGGGTGATTCGCACCGCCGAATCGGTGGTGTTGACGTGCTGGCCGCCGGCGCCGGAGGAGCGATAGGTGTCGGTGCGCAGATCGGCCGGGTTGATCTCGACCTCGAAGCTGTCGTCCACCTCCGGAGAGAGGAACACCGACGCGAAAGAGGTGTGCCGCCGGCCGCCGGAGTCGAACGGACTCTTGCGAACCAGCCGATGGACACCGGTCTCGGTCCTGAGCCAGCCGAACGCGTACTCGCCCTGGACATGGATGGTGGCGGACTTGATGCCCGCGACCTCGCCGGCGGAGACCTCGGTCAGCTCGGCCTTGAAGCCGTGGTGCTCGGCCCAGCGCAGGTACATGCGCAGCAGCATGTTGGCCCAGTCCTGAG
This sequence comes from Salinicola acroporae, assembly GCF_003206615.1. GTDB lineage: Bacteria > Pseudomonadota > Gammaproteobacteria > Pseudomonadales > Halomonadaceae > Salinicola > Salinicola acroporae. The sequence continues at coordinate 243,555 of NZ_PZJW01000002.1, forward strand.
CCTCGGTGCCGCCGGAGCCGGCCTGGATGTCGAGATAGGCGTTGTTCTCGTCCATCTCGCCGGAAAACATGCGCCGGAACTCCAGCTTGTCGAGCTGTCCCTCGAGATACGACAGTTCCTTGCGCACCTCGTCGATGGTGGCGTCGTCCTCCTCCATCACCGCCAGCTCGAGCAGCTCGCGGTTGTCGGCCAGGCCACTGTCGAGGGTATCGATGGTCTCGACCACGGCTTCCAGCGACGCCCGCTCCTTGCCCAGTTTCTGGGCGTAGTCGGGATCGTTCCAGACGTCCGGGTTTTCCAGCTCTCGGGAGACTTCTTCTAGCCGGTCTTTCTTCTCGGCATAGTCAAAGATACCCCCTCAGGACGTCTGTCCGTTCGGACAGGTCCTTGATGAGGTTGTTGATCGGATTGATCTCTTGCATGGGGCTCCTGCCAACGTCGCCACCGGCGCGTCGAGCCTTCCCGGAAAACGGGGGTGATCGACTCGCCGAAAAAAGGACGCCTATTGTAGCCAAACCCCGCCATAGCGTCATCCCGCCGTCGACCGTCTCACGCTGTGCGAATCGAGACGATGCGCTAAGGTGGAAAGAATAAAAAACCTGATCATCCATCACCGTTCGAGGGATCCCACTTTGATATCACCGACTCGCCTGGCAGCCACCATCGGTTTCGCAGCCACCCTGAGCGCCCTGCCCATCCAGGCAGCCACGCTGCACATGGGCATCTCCGGCGATCCTGCGTCACTGAGCCCGGCCAAGATCACTGGCGGCGTATGGGAAGAGGATGTCCTGCGGGACATCTTCGAGGGCCCGATCGCCATCGATGTCGACGGCCAGATCATCCCCGGCGCCGCCGAAAGCTGGGAGATCTCCGACGATGGCAAGACCTACACCTTCCACCTTCGCGATGGCCTCGAATGGTCCGACGGCGAGCCGCTGACCGCCGACGACTTCGTCTACGCCTACCGTCATCAGGTCGACCCCAAGACCGCGTCCAACTACGCCCATCGCCTCTATCCGGTGGTCAATGCTCAGGCGATCAACGCTGGCAGCAAGCCGCTCGATTCGCTGGGCGTCGAATCCCTGGACGACGGCAAGACGCTCCAGATCACCCTCAACGCCCCCACTGTCTATTTCCTCAAGACACTGGTGCTGCCGTTCGCCTACCCGATCCCCAAGCATGTGGTGGACGAGTTCGGCGACGACTGGAGCGACCCCTCCCACATTGCGGTCAACGGCGCGTTCAAGCCGGTGAAGTGGGTCTCTAACACCGAGCTCGAGACGGTCAAGAACGATCATTTCCATGATGCCGACAACGTCAGCCTGGATGGCGTCGACTACTACCCGCTGGAGGACAAGAACGCCGGCATCCAGCGCTTTCGTGCCGGAGAACTGGATATCTTGCGTGACTATCCGGCGGCGCAGTATCCGCGCCTCTCCGAAAACCTGCCCGATGCCACCCATCTGTTCCCCTCGCTGGGCACCTACTATTACGTGTTCAACCTGCGCGACGGCTCGCCGGTGGCGGACAAGCGCGTCCGCGAGGCGCTGAGCCTGGCGATTCGCCGCGACGTCATCGCCAAGCAACTGCTGAAAGGCGGCGTCGAGCCGGCCACCTCGCTGGTACCGCCGGGAACCAGCGACTACGACGCCCAGTCCCAGCCCGGGCTCGATGACGACATGGACAGCCGTCTGGCCAAGGCCAAATCGCTGATGGAAGAGGCCGGCTACGGCCCGGACAAGCCCCTCGAGCTGACCCTGCGGTTCAACAGTGGCGACGAGCACCGTCAGATCGCCGTGGCCGTCGCCGCGATGTGGAAGCCGTTGGGCGTCGATGTCGAACTCAGAAACACCGAAGCCAACGTCCACTACGCCGACCTCATGGAGGGCGATTTCCAGGTTGCCCGCGCCGCCTGGATCTCCAGCTACGACGACGCCCAGAACTTCCTCCAACTGCTGTCGGCGGAGACCAACAACTACGGCGCCTACCAGAACGATGACTACAATCAGCTGGTCAGCCAATCGGACGCCGAGCAGGACCCGGGCAAGCGGGCGCAGCTGATGCAGCAGGCCGAAGCGCTAGCGCTGGCCGACTACCCGCTGACGCCAATCTATACCTATAGCTCGCGCAACCTGGTCAATCCCGAAATCGAGGGATGGAACGACAACGCGCTGGACATGCACGCCTCGCGCTGGATCGAGCTGCCGGAGTGACGAGACCAACGTCTAACTGTGACCGAAATCACAACGGGGGCGGCGTCACTGCCGCCTTCGCGCACCTATATGCATGAGATGAAACGGACTATCGAGCATTTGAATTAGACGGATCATGAGGTTCGCGCGAAGGTGTCGCATCGATCCCCGGGCTGATCATTAGCCGGTTCACTGATGGCACGCTCGTGGCGATCGCCCTACAACGAGCCTTTCACAACGGATTTTCACAACAACAAGTCGGAGCTTTTCAAAGATGTCGAAGCTGCAACTCCCCCGCACCCTGTTTCCCCTGAGTGCCCTGGCGCTGGCCACCTCGCTGATGGCATCGCCGGCGCTGGCCGAGACCCTCAGTATCGGTGTCCAGGGCGAGCTCGCCTCCTTCGACACCTCCCAGGTCTCCGGCGGCGTGTGGGAATCCCAGGTGCTGATGGACGTCTATGAGGGCCTCATAAAGCAGTCACCCGATGGTGAGTTGCTGCCGGGCATGGCAACGAAGTGGGAGGTCTCCGACGACGGCAAGACCTATACTTTCCACATGCGGGAAGGTGCGAAATGGTCGGACGGCGAGCCGGTCACCGCCGAGGACTTCGTGTTCGGCTGGCAGCATCTACTGGCGCCGGAGAACGCCTCCAAGTACGCCTACATGCTCTATCCGATCGTCAATGCGGAAGCCATCAACACCGGCGACAAGGCCGCCGATACGCTGGGGGCGGAATCTCTCGATGACGGCAAGACGCTCAAGGTCACCCTCAACCACCCAACGCCCTACTTTCTACAACTGTTGACCCACTACACGGCCTATCCAACGCCCAAGCATCTGGTCGACGAGTACGGCAAGGACTGGGTCAAGCTGGACCATATCGCCACCAACGGCGCGTTCAAGCCGGTTGACTGGATCTCTCAGTCGAAGATCAGCGTCGAGAAAAGCCCGACCTACTACGATGCCGACGATGTCTCCCTGGATGGCGTCAACTACTTCACCGTCGAAGATCGCAACGCCGGCATCTCGCGCTTCCGTGCCGGCGAACTGGACGTGTTGAGCGACTACCCCTCCAGTCGCTATCAGTGGCTGACCGAGAACCTGCCGGACGCCACCCACATGAGTCCGATGCTGGGTTCCTACTACTACGTGCTCAACCAGCGCGACGGGCACCCGACGAACGATAAGCGCGTGCGTGAAGCGCTCAATCTTGCCGTGCGTCGCAACGTGCTCTCCGAGCAGATCATGGCCGGCAGCTTCAAGGCGTCCACCGCCATGGTTCCACCGGGCACCAGTCACTACGAAGCCCAGCATATGGACCTGGGCAGCGACGATATGAACGCGCGCATGGCCAAGGCCAAGAAACTGCTGCAGGAAGCGGGCTATGGCCCCGATCATCCGCTGAATCTGAGCCTGCGCTACAACACCAGCGACGAGCACAAGAAGATCGCCATCGCCGTGGCCGCGATGTGGAAGCCGCTGGGCGTCAACGTGCAGATGGTCAACTCCGAGGCCACCGTCCACTACCAGACCATCCAGCAGGGGGATTTCGATGTCGCCCGTGCCGGCTGGATCGCCGACTACAACGACGCCGAGAACTTCCTCACCCTGCTGCACACCGGCGTCGGCAACAATTACGGTGCCTACTCCAATCCGGAGTATGACAAGCTGATGGATCAGGCCGCCCAGACCCAGGATCTGGATGCCCGCGAGAAGCTGCTCGAAAAGGCGGAGAACGTGGCGCTGGACGACTACGCGTTCATCCCCATGCTGACCTACGTCACCCGCAACCTGGTGAATCCGAAGCTCGAGGGCTGGGAGGACAACGTCGAGGACGATCATCCGTCCCGCTGGGTTCACTTCACCGAGTAACGGCTTGAGCTGTCTTGCAGGGGCGCCGACATGAGTCATCCAGGAGCATCGACATGACTTGTGTCGCCGTCGCCGTGGCGGGATTGTGGACCTCCCCCGAAGCGCCGCGGGCCATCGATGCCCCGGCGCTGGGCAACCCGGCACTGCTCGAGCGCTGGCTCTCCCGTCTGGACGACGAGACTCGCCTGGCACTGTGCAAGGAGAAGCGGCTCGCCACCCAGGTGCTGCTGGACACGCCGGTCGAGATACTCGAGCGCCATCGTGATGGCCACGGCAATGACTGGTGTCGCGTCGTGGTCCCGAGCCAGCGGTCCTCGCTGGACGAGCGCGGCTACCCCGGCTGGATTCCGGCGACACAGCTCGTCGAGGCAGCGGGCTGCCCGGCCGATGCCGAGTCGGTGGTAGTGATCGCTCCCATCGCTTGGCTGCAGGGTCTGCCCCAGGGACGCTCGCTGAAACTGAGTTTTCTGACTCGGCTGAAACTGGCCGAACCGGTGACGGACGTCGCTGACCGGAGAGCGTCCCGCGTCTGGGTGGAGACATCGCTGGGACGCGGCTGGCTGCCACGCGACGGTGCCCAGTTGCCGGGCGAGGGCCTGCCGGCGACTGCCGCGACGCTGGAAACGCTGGGTCGGCGCTTCGACGGTCTGCGCTATCTGTGGGCCGGCAACTCGAGCTTCGGCTACGACTGCTCGGGGCTGGTTCACAGCCTGTTCGCTGCCATCGGCATCACACTGCCTCGGGACGCCCACGATCAGGTCGAGACAGGGCATCCCATCGAGCTGAACGAACGCCAGGCCGGCGATCTGCTGTTCTTCGAGAAGCCCAACGACGCAGGCCGGCTGGTGGTCGACCACGTGGCGCTCTACCTCGGCGATGACCGCATGCTGCACGCGCCGACCAACAACGCCCGAATCGAATGTCGTCGACTGCTGGGCAGTCGATACGAAACGCAGCTCTGCGCCGTGCGTCGCTATCTCGACCTGGGCGATCCGGGAACGGCGATTCCAGCGGGAACTATTCCAGCAGGAACCTGAAGACTTAAGATCGAGACGGGGTGCCAAAAACGGCGAATGCACCAACAGCCCCGGCAATAACAAACGCTCAACAACGGATGGACTCGATCATGCGCACACAGCCCAGATACGGCTCACATCGAAGAACCGCCAGGCTCGTTCTTCCCCTGCTCGCGGCCGTGAGCCTGGCGACAGCCCTGTCCGTCGACACCGCCCGGGCCGCCACGCTGAGTATTGGCATCCAGGGTGAACCGGCCTCGCTGGATACCGCCCGGATCGGGGGTACCACCTGGGAGAACGACGTCCTCGGCGACCTGTTCGAGGGCCTGGTCACGCTGGACCCGGCCGGCGAGTACATCCCCGGCGCCGCCAGCCGTTGGGACATCAGTGACGACGGCACCGTCTATACCTTCAAGCTGCGCGACGACGCCAACTGGTCGGATGGTGAACCCGTGGTCGCCAAGGACTTCGTGCTCGCCTTCCAGCGTCTGTTCGATCCGGCCAATGGTGCCGTCTACGCCAGCCTGTTCTATCCGATTCGCGGCGCCGAAGCGCATACCAAGGGCGAGCAGGACGCCCCCGAACTCGGCGTCGAGGCGGTCGATGCCAAGACCTTGAAGATCACCCTGAACCAGCCCACGCCCTACTTCCCGACGCTGCTGGCACATATCGCCGCGTCGCCGGTGCCTTCCCACCTGGTCGAGCGGTTCGGTAACGACTGGACCCAGATGGATCATATCGCGACCAACGGCGCCTTCACCCCGACAAGCTGGACCTCTCACGATCACATCGCGGCGCGCAAGAACCCCGAATTCCACGACGCCGACGACGTCGCCCTCGATGGCGTCGACTACTATCCGGTCGAGGATCGCAGCGCCGGTCTGCAACGCTTCCGCGCCGGCGGTCTCGACATCGTTCGTGATTTCTCGCCGGACCGATACCAGTGGCTGCAGGAGAACCTGCCCGACGCCGTGCATCTCGCGCCCCAGCTGGCCAACTACTACTTCGCGCTCAACCAGCGCGATGGCCATCCGACGGCCGACAAGCGCGTGCGCGAAGCGCTCAATCTGGCAATCCGCCGGGACGTGATCGCCGCCAAGATCATGGGCGGTGTCGTCTCCCCGGCCAGCGGCTTCGTCCCCGGCGGCGTCAGCCACTACGATGCCCAGACCATGCCTGGCCTGGATCGGCCGATGGATGAGCGGATTGCCGAGGCCAGGAGTCTGCTCGCGGACGCCGGCTACGGCCCCGATCATCCGCTCGAACTGACGCTGCGCTACTCCACCACCGAAGCCAACAAGCGCATCGCCGTGGCACTGGCCGAGATGTGGCAGCCACTCGGGGTCGAGACGCAACTGATCAATGCCGAGGGCGCGGTCCACTACGCCGAGCTCGCCAATGGCAACTTCGATGTCGGTCGCGGCAGTTGGGTCGCGGACTTCGACGACGCCAGCAACTTCCTCGGCATCCTGCAGAGCGACTCGCCCAAGAACTACGGCGGCTATCGCAGCCAGGCGTTCGACGATCTGATGGCCAAAGCCAGCCGCGAGACCGACGAAGACGCCCGCCAGCAGCTGCTGCAGCAGGCAGAGCGGCAGGCGCTGTCCGACTATGCGGTGGCACCGATCTACGTCGACGTCTCGCGCAACCTGGTCAACCCCAAGCTGGATGGCTGGGAAGACAACGCGCTCAACCGGCACCTTTCTCGGTGGCTTTCGCTGCCGCAGGGGAACTGAGGCCCATCTCGAGGGGCGTTGGCAGAGATGCACTCATGACAACAACAAGAGACACCGCTGGAGCGAGGGCGGAATCAGGCATGACGAAAACAACAATCAGAAAACTGCTCATTATCGCGAGCTGCGCGATGTTCACACTGATGCCGCCGATGGCAGTGGCTGATATCGAAGGGGGCAAGCAGGTTCTGCGTCGCGCCAATGGGGCCGAACCCTCGTCATTGGACCCGCAACTGATGACCGGGACCTGGGAGTCGGCCATCATCTCGGATCTGTTCGAGGGATTGCTCACGCGAGATGCCGACGGCGGCTCGATCCCGGGCGTCGCCGAGTCCTGGGACATCTCCGACGACGGGCTGAACTACACCTTCTATTTGCGTGGCGATGCAAAATGGTCGGACGGAACGCCGCTGACCGCCGACGACTTCGTCTATGCCTGGCGTCGAATCCTCAGCCCGGAACTCGCCGCCCCCTACGCCTACATGCTCTATCCAATCCTCAACGCCCGTGCCTATAACCAGGGCGAACAACCAGCCGATGTGCTTGGCGTCGAGGCCAGCGATGACCACACGCTGAGTGTCACGCTGGCCCGCCCCACGGGCTATTTCCTGGAGATGCTGAGCCACGCATCGACCTACCCGGTTCCACGCGTCGCCATCGAGCAGTACGGCAGCGACTGGACCAAGCCCGGTCACATGATCTCCAACGGCGCCTTCGAACTGACCGAGTGGGTCTCCCACGACCACATCGCCGCAGTGAAGAACCCCGACTTCCACGACGCCGCCAATGTCGCGCTCGACGAGGTCCGGTTTCTGCCCATCGACGACGGTCGCGCCGCCCTCAATCGCTTTCGTGCCGGCGAGGTCGACATGACCAGCAGTGTGCCGACCGATCGCATCGAGTGGGCACGCGAGAATCTGCCCGACGCGCTGCATGAAACGCCGACGCTGGCGACCTTCTATTTCGCGTTCAACCAGCGCCCGGGCAGTGTTCTCAACGATCCCCGTGTTCGCGAGGCGCTCAACCTTGCCGTTCGTCGTGACATCATCACGACGCAAATCACCAAACTCAATCAGCCCCTCGCCTACAGCCTGGTGCCCACCGCAATCAGCCATTATGACGGCCCCAAGTTCGACTTCGCTCACGAACCGATGGATGAGCGGTTTGCCAAGGCGAAAGCGCTGATGAAAGAGGCCGGCTACGGCCCTGAGAATCCGCTGCATCTGACGATCGACTACATCACCAACCAGGACACCAAGCGCATCCCGGTGGCCATGGCCGCAATGTGGAAACCGCTCGGGGTCGAGGTCACGCTCACCAACAGTGACGCCGCCGTCTACTACTCGAAATTGCGCCAGGGCGACTTCCAGATCGGCATGGCGCCGTGGAACGCCGACTACAACGACGCCAGTAACTTTCTGGATCTGTTCCGCACCGGCGTGCCCAACAATCACTCCGGCTATAGCAACGCCGACTACGACGCCATGATGGAGCGCGCCTCGAACGAGTTGGATCTGGACAAGCGCGCGCGGCTCATGGCCGACGCGGAGGGCATTCTGCTGGACGACTACGCCATGTTGCCACTCTATTTCTACATTCGACCGGCACTGGTCTCGCCGTCGCTCTTCGGCTGGAGAGAGAGCCCAATGGACGATCACCTGAGCCGCTGGATGCACTTCGAAGATCCCGAATGACCCCTCTGAATGACGATGCCGATGAGTGAATTACGCATGACCGCAGCCAAGCCGAGAAGAGACCGCAACACATGCTGATCTACACCCTCAAGCGCCTGCTGCAGGCGATTCCCACGCTGCTGATCGTGATCACGATCTCGTTCTTCCTGATGCGTGTGGCGCCCGGCGGCCCGTTCGACGGCGAGCGCCAGCTCCCGCCGGAGATCGAGGCCAACCTGATGGCCGCCTACCATCTCGACGAGCCGCTGCCGATGCAGTACCTGCGCTACATGGGCAACCTGCTTCAGGGCGATTTCGGACCGTCGTTCAAGTACAAGGACTTCTCGGTCACCGAGCTGATCATGCAGGGGTTCCCGGTCAGCCTTGAGATCGGCGGGCTGGCCATTCTACTCGCCCTGATCATCGGGTTGCCGCTGGGGATCGCGGCAGCGATCAAGCGCAACTCCACCGTGGATTACCTGGTCATGGGTACCGCGCTGACCGGTATCGCCGTTCCCAACTTCGTGATCGCACCGATCTTCGCACTGGTGTTCGGCGTGCTGCTGGGCTGGCTGCCGGCCGGGGGCTGGAACGGTGGCGCCCTGCCCAACCTGGTCCTGCCGGTGGTGGCGCTGTCGATCCAGCAGATCGCCTATATCGCGCGGATGATGCGCGCCAGCATGATCGAGGTTCTGGGCAGCCACTTCATTCGCACTGCGCGGGCCAAGGGTCTCAACGAGGGCGAAGTGATCTGGCGCCACGCGATTCGCCCCGCCCTGCTGCCGGTGATGTCCTACCTCGGCCCGGCCATCGCCGGGATCATCACCGGTTCGGTGGTGATCGAGCAGATCTTCGGCATCCCGGGGATCGGCCGCTACTTCGTCCAGGGCGCGCTCAACCGCGACTACACCCTGGTGATGGGCACCGTGGTCTTCTACGGCGTGCTGATCGTGCTGATGAACCTGATCGTCGACCTGCTCTACTCCGCACTCGACCCTCAAATTCGTTACGACGACTGACTCATGAACAATGACCCACTCATGAAAAACGACCGAGCCTCAACGCCATTCATTCGTGCCACCGGGGAGGCCGCCAATGACGTCTGATTCCAAGCCCTACAGCGGCGACCAGCGGGATGGCGCCCCGCTGCCCGCTGGCGGCCCCAACCCGCCACGAGCTCCGGAACCGGAAGCCGCCGCGGCTCCCGTGGGTGAAAGCCTGGCCAAGGATGCCTGGCGGCGCCTAACCCAGAACCGTGCCGCCATGGCCAGCCTGGGCCTGCTGATCGCCATCATCGTGGTCTGCGTCGCCGGTCCGTGGCTACTGCCCTGGGGGCTGGCCGAGGTCGACTGGAACGCCTTCGGCACCGGACCGACGCTGGAAGGTGCCCACTATCTGGGCACCGATGCCAACGGCCGCGACCTGCTCACCCGGGTGCTCTATGGCGGCCGTGTCTCGCTCTCGGTCGCACTGGTCGCCTCCTTCGTCAGCCTGGTGATCGGCGTGCTCTACGGCGCCATCTCGGGCTATCTGGGCGGCCGCGTCGACAACCTCATGATGCGCTTCGTTGACATCATGTACTCGCTGCCGTTCATGTTCCTGGTGATCCTGTTGATGGTGGTGTTCGGCCGCAACATCTTCCTGATCTACGCCGCCATTGGCGCGGTGGAGTGGCTCGACATGGCCCGCATCGTGCGCGGCCAGACCCTGGCGCTGAAGCGTCGCGAATTCATCGAGGCCGCCCATGCGCTGGGCGTGCGGGATACCAAGATCGTCACCCGCCACCTGATTCCCAACGCCATTGGCCCGGTGATCATCTACGTCACCCTGACCGTGCCCAAGGTGATCCTGCTGGAGAGCTTCCTGTCGTTCCTGGGGCTCGGCGTGCAGGAGCCGCTGACCAGCTGGGGCGTGCTGATCTCCGAGGGCGTCGACATGATGGAGAGCGCCCCGTGGATGCTGCTGGTGCCGTCGTTCTTCCTCGCCGCCACGCTGTTCTGTCTCAACTTCCTGGGTGATGGGTTGAGAGACGCCCTTGACCCGCGCACACGCTGAGGATAACTCGATGACGCAATCACTACTGGAAATCGACAAGCTCAGCGTGACGTTCCAGCTGCCCACCGGGCCGGTGACGGCGGTCAAGGACGTGAGCTTCACCATCGCCGAGGGCGAGACGATGGCGCTGGTCGGCGAGTCCGGCTCCGGCAAGTCGGTCACCTCTACCGCCGCCATGCGCCTGCTGCCCGAGCTCGCCAAGACCACCGGCGCGATCCGCTTCAACGGCGAGAACCTGCTGGAGGTCACGCCCAAGCGCATGCGCCGCGTGCGCGGCAACGACATCTCGATGATCTTCCAGGAGCCGATGACCTCGCTCAACCCGCTGCATCGGATCGGCAAGCAGATCGGTGAAGTGCTGATCCGGCACAAGCAGCTCAAGGGACAGGCCAATCGGCAGCGCGTCCTGGAACTGTTGAATCAGGTCGGCATTCCCGAGCCGGAACGGCGCATCGACAGCTACCCCTACGAGCTCTCTGGCGGCCAGCGCCAGCGCGTGATGATCGCCATGGCCCTGGCCTGCGAGCCCAGACTGCTGATCGCCGACGAGCCGACCACGGCACTCGACGTCACCGTGCAGGCGCAGATCCTCGATCTGCTCAAGTCGCTGCAGGCCGAATACGGCATGGCAATCCTGTTCATCACCCACGATCTGAGCATCGTTCGCCACTTCGCCGATCACGTCGCCGTGATGCGGTATGGCGAAGTGGTCGAAACCGGCCGCACGCGGGAGGTCTTCGACAATCCTCGGCACGACTACACCCGCATGCTGCTCGACGCGATCCCGCGCGGGCGCAAGGAACCCGCCCCGGCAGACGCACCGGTGCTGATGAGCGGGCGGGACATCAAGGTTCGCTTCGCACTGAAGAAGCGCCTGTTCGGCAAGAGCGAGTACTTCGAGGCGGTACGCGGGATCGATCTCTCCATCCGCCGCGGCGAGACCCTGGGCATCGTCGGCGAATCCGGTTCGGGCAAATCGACGCTCGGCCGCGCCCTGCTGCGACTGCTGAAATCCGAAGGCGACATCCGCTTCGAGGAGAGCGACATCTCCGGGCTCGACAAATCCAGCATGCGTCCGCTGCGCTCGCGTCTGCAGGTGGTGTTCCAGGACCCCTTCGGTTCGCTCTCCCCGCGCATGACCGTGGGCGACATCATCAGTGAAGGTCTCAAGGTTCATCATCCCGAGTTGAATCGCCGTCAACGCGAGGCCGAGGTCATCGCCGCACTGGAAGAGGTCGCCCTCGATCCGGCCATGCGCAACCGCTACCCGCATGAGTTCTCCGGTGGCCAGCGCCAGCGGATCGCCATCGCCCGCGCGCTGATCCTGAAACCCGAGCTGCTGCTGCTCGACGAGCCGACCTCGGCGCTCGACCGCTCGGTTCAGGTCCGGGTCATCGACCTGCTGAGAGACCTGCAGAAGAAGTACGGCCTGACCTACCTGTTCATCAGCCACGACCTCTCGGTGGTTCGGGCACTCTCCGACGACGTGATGGTGATGAAGGAAGGGCGCGTCATCGAACACGGCTCGGTGGAGTCGATCTTCTCGAATCCTCGAGAACCCTATACCCAGGCGCTGCTGAAGGCAGCATTTCTGGAGAGCGAAGTCGCGGCCTGAGGTTACCTCCCTGCGGACGAAGAAAGACGATCAACAACAACAATCGACTCAAGAGGGTATCGTGGTTTCCAGCAGATTCATCCCCAACAAGACAGTCTCGTCATTGATCCTTGGCACACTCCTGACCAGCGCATCGATCATGGCTTCCACGGGCGCGTTGGCGCAGTCACAGCCGCCGTCCGCCGAAAATGGGGAGTGGGATCTCACCGATCTCTTCGCCTCGCTCGACGACTGGCAGCATGCAATAAAGGAGGTGGATAGCCGTATCCAGACCCTCCATGACTATCAGACGACATTGACCGACAGCCCGGAGGCGCTGGCCAAGGCACTGGATGCCATTCGCTCGGTGGAAAAATCCGCCAACCGCGTCCAGACCTATGCGTCCCTCCAGGCCGACGAGGATCTACGTGACGGCCAGGCGCAGGAGCGTCAGGGACAAGCCGAGCAACTGATGGCGCGGTTCGACTCAGCCATCGGCTATCTGCGTCCGACGCTGATCGCAATGGACCGAAGCACCCTCTCGAGCTGGCTCTCCAACCCGCAACTTCAGGATCACCGCCGCTTTCTGGAAAACGTGATTCGTGAAGCGCCACACACGCTCTCCGAGCAGACCGAAACCGCACTGGCCGCCCTCGGCCCGGTAATGAGCCACGAGACGCCCTATTCGTTGCTGGCGAATTCCGATATCGAGTGGCCCACCATCGAGATCGGCGGCAAGGGTGTGCGCCTCGACGCGGCGGGTTACGGCCAGTGGCGAGAATCCAAGGGTCGCGATGTGCGTCAGCGGGTGTTCGAGGCCTACTGGCCAGCCTGGCAACAGTACACCTCCACATTTGGCTCACTGCTCAATGCCCAGGTCCAGCAGCATGTCACCGAAGCAAAGCTGCGCCATTACGACAGCGCGATGGCCGCCGCGGTGTCTCGCGATGACATTCCACCAGCGGTCTACCAGCAACTGATCGACTCGACCAACGCCCACCTGGACACGCTGCACCGCTATCTCAGATTGCGCCAGCGCATTCTCGGCGTTGATCAGTTGCACTACTACGATATCTACCCGCCACTGGCCGAACTCGACAGAACATTCGATCTCGATGATGCACGCGAGTTGACCCGGGAAGCGACGACGCCGCTTGGCCCGCATTACGCCGAGCTAATCGGACAGGCCACCAACTCCGCCTGGACCAGCGCCTATCCGAGTCAAGGCAAACGCTCCGGCGCCTACATGAACGGCTCGGCCTACGACGTTCATCCCTACGTGCTGATGAACTTCAATGGCAGTTACGGCGATGTATCGACCTACGCTCACGAGTGGGGCCATGGTGTACATAGCATGCTGACCACGGAGAGCCAGCCGTATGCAACGTCGGACTACCCGATCTTCACCGCCGAAGTCGCGTCCACGACCAACGAGCAGCTACTGGTCGATCGCATGATTCAGCAGGCCAAGACCCCACAGGAGAAGCTCTTCTACATCGGGCAGGCACTCGAAGCCATTCGCGGAACCTACTTCCGTCAGGCCCAGTTTGCCGAGTTCGAACTGGCCATTCACCAGGCAGCCGAGAACGGTGAACAGCTATCCGGTGATCGCCTGACGAAAATGTACGGTGAGATTCTGCGCAAGTACTACGGCGTCGACCAGGGTATTACCGACATCGACGAGGCGGACTACGCCGAGTGGGCTTACATCCCGCATTTCTACTACGACTTCTACGTTTACCAATACGCCACCTCTATCACGGCGGCACAGGTGTTTGCCCAAGGTCTCGAGGAAAATCCCCAGACGTGGCGAGACAGATATCTCAACGTGCTCTCCCAGGGCGGCGCGCAAAGCGGTTATCAGTTATTGAAGAACGCGGGATTGGACCTTGCAACGCCGGCACCCTACGACAAACTCGATGACACGATGAACAAGCTAATCGATGAAGCCGAAGCCGCTCTCGACAAGGTCGGCTGACGAGCGGGTAGAAGACGCTCGGATTGAGAGTTCCAGCCAGGATGATGACACCGCCGCTACGCATCAACGCCCTCATATCGAGGGCGTTTTTTTGCTTACATCCATCGAAGCTGGCAACCGTATCTACTTTAGATACCGGGTATAATGACCATGATCGGCATGCGTTTTTTCTATCACATTATTCACGAAACGCATGTTTTTTTGCAGTGCGAATCGCCAGAATTCGCACTTATCGAGTGCAAGAAAACACACACAATCGGCCGGCAATAGCCCTGTTGGTAGAAAGCCGTAAAAACCTCTTCGACATCACTCGCCGCAGCATAACAGGTGTTAAGGAATCTACGACGCCGCCCCGCGGCTCTTCAACCAAGATGACTACTCTCCTTTGAGGTTTCCAACGTCATTTCGCCAATAAAACAATCGTTTACTTGAGCCAAAACTGAAACCATCGGTTTTGTATAAAATATTCAGTGCCGCCGCCACCGCCCAGCGGCAATATTGCTTTCCACCTCAGCCATATTCGCACCGATTGGCACATATATTGCTGCAACTTCCAACAAGGGATTGTGGCTCCTGTCGCGGAGTCACCAACAAGCAGTCACTAGAACAATCGAGACAATATGACCGCGATTGACAACGCGCTTCCCGCTGGGGAAGTGACGCCGAAACACAGACACTCGATATCTCGGCCTGAAGTCTTGGTCCTGATAGCGATCTCGGTGCTTATCCATGGATTGATCTGGTGGTCATTGAATCGCCAACCCCTGGTTGCCGCTGAAGTGTTGCCGAATCAGGCATCCCAGGCATCGGAGGTGACCGTCTCATTGACCAGCGCGCCGCCACCCGAGCCGCCGCCGCCGCCGCCGCCGCCCGTTCAGGAGACGCCGCCCGTTCAGGAGACGCCGGTCGTGGATGACGTTGCCGTCACGCCCGCTGAAGAGGAAGTGGCACCGGAGCCTGAGCCGGAACCGGAACCTCAGCCTGAGCCACAACCCGAGCCCGAACCGCAGCCTCAGCCCGAACCGCAACCCGAACCCGAGCCGGAACCGGAACCGGAACCTCAGCCAGAGCCGGAACCTCAGCCCGTGCCCGAGCCACCACCGAAACCCGCGCCCAAGCCAGCGCCCCAGAAGCCTGCATCGACACCGAGCCAGCCTTCTCCGCCGACTGAAAGCGCAAGCGCAGCGTCCAGCAATGAGGTCACACCTGCCGTATCCGGCATGCAGAGCCTGGGCAACCCGCCGCCACGCTATCCGTCACTCGCACTGCGCCGCGGCTACGAGGGCAACGTGCAATTGAAGATCCTGGTCATGCCCGATGGCACGGCGGGTCAGGTACAGGTCATTCAATCCAGTGGTCATAGGGAACTGGACGAAGCCGCCGTCGAGACGGTTCGCGGCTGGACGTTCAAGCCAGCCAAACGGGGCGATACACCGATCAAGGGCTGGGCGCTGCAGACTATCGCGTTTCAGTTGCCCAATTGACGAACAACAACGATGCAACACTTTCAGCAAGGAAAAACACCATGATGGAATCCAATGACATCACCGCCATGATCGTACCCGGCGTGCTCTGGACGCTGATCGTCTTCTCTATCGCGACCTGGGCGATTCTGCTGATCAAGGGCCTGCAGTTCGCTCGTAATCGGGTCGAAAACAAGCGTTTTCAGAAAGCTTTCTGGGAGGCCAAGAGCATGGAGGAGGGCGAGTCGATCAGCGAAAAACGTCCGGGTACCATGGCATCGATCGCCCGTGCAGGATTCGACGTCATCACCGGGCGCGACATTTCTCCCCGTAATCAGGACCTGGCCCAGAAGATCAACCGATCCGATCGCCTGGAACGCACGTTGAGACAACAGATCCAGCGCGAACGCCGCTCTCTGGAGGGCGGGCTGGCGATCCTCGCCAGTATCGGCAGCACCTCACCGTTCATCGGTCTGTTCGGTACGGTGTGGGGCATCATGGAAGCCCTGATCACCATCGGCGAAACCGGCGAGGCGGGGCTAGATACCGTGGCCGGCCCCATCGGCCATGCGCTGATCGCGACGGGGGTCGGTATCGCCGCCGCAGTGCCGGCAGTGCTCGTTTACAACTACTTCACACGCCGGCTGAAACTCAACGTATCGCTGATGGATGATTTCGCTCACGACTTCTACAGCCTGGCCCAGCAGCACGCCTTTCAAAGCCACACGTCCAGGCCTGTCGCCCCCGAAATACCGTCGCCTTCCCCAGCAATGGGTTGATCTCGAGTTATCGGTATCAGCCTCAATCCGTTCATGAAAAGGTAATGTGAAATGGCTTTTTCCAGTCACGACGACGATGAAGTTCTCAGCGAGATGAATGTCACCCCACTGGTCGATGTGATGCTCGTTCTACTGGTGGTTTTCATCGTCACCGCACCGCTCATGACCAATGCCGTACACGTCAACCTGCCCAAGACAGGGGCGGTCGCGCCCCCCGAGGCCAGGGAGCCAATGGTCGTGAGCGTCGATGCCGATGGCGCTTATTTCATTGGCAAAAAGGAGTACAGCTTCGAAGACCTGGAGCAGGCGCTCGTCCAGGCCCATGACGACAATCCCGATCAGGCTGTACAGCTACAGGCGGATGAAGGAGTGGAGTACGGCACCGTCGCCAAGGCCATGGCGGCGCTGGAGCGTTCTGGTATCCAGAAGGTTGCCGTTCTCACCCAGCAGTGATCTCCAAAGATTGCCTGGGATACACCGCCTCGCGACGCTCGGGACGCCTGCCTGGCGTGATTCGTTTCACTGAAAAGGGAGAATAGACACTCAACGACAACAATCGCGTAGAGCCCCCGAATAACAGCCATTGAACGTCGAATACCAACAACTGCTATTCAAGGAACACCCTGATAATGACAACGCCAAAAATTTGGGATGCCAAGCATCCCAGGGAATCTCTTTGCTCAAAATCCGGCTGGCGACTCTCGATGATGCGACCGGCCCTGTGGCAAAGGTCTTCACTACTGGTGTCGACCTGCCTGATTCTTGCCGCGGCGGCACCACTGGCCATGGCACAGAGCAGTGACGATGACTATGTCGCCCCGCCGGCCGGTGCATCCGACGAGATTGCCGAGCCGGCAGCGGCAGCGCCTGCCGAAGCGGGACCCGCTGCGGCTGCCGCCCCTGCCGCGGCCGTCGCGGCGCCCGCAGCGGCACCGACTCAGGATCTCGGCCGGATGGAAGTGACCGGTTCGGCAATTGCCCGGACCGATGCCGAGACTGCCGTCCCGGTAACGATCATCGAGGCTGAAGAGATGCGGCAGCAGGGCATTACTTCAACCGCACAACTGCTTTCGCAAATTTCGGCCAACGACACGAGCTACGGGCCTGGGTTTGGTACAGGCACGGCCATTACCGGCGGAGCCAGTTTCGCCAACCTGCGCGGTATCGGCACGGACAAGACACTGGTGCTGCTGAACGGTCGCCGACTGGCCAACAACTCGCTGGACGGCAGTGCCGTCGACCTCAACTCGATTCCTTTCGGTGCCATCGAGCGCGTCGAGGTCCTGCGTGATGGCGCCTCGGCAATCTACGGAACCGATGCCATTGGCGGGGTCATCAACTTCATCACCAAGAAAAATCTTACTGGTGGAAATGTTGAACTCGGCTATGACGCGCCCACCCATAGTGGTGGTGGCGATAGCGGCGACATCAGCGCGACCTGGGGTAACGGCGATCTCGAGAAAGACGGTTTCAACATCATGGGATCGATGCGATACCGCAAGCAGGATGACGTCGACTACACCGACCGTGGCAGTATCCGCCAGATCTATGATCCTGCGCGCGGTATCAACGGCACGTCCTCTTTCGCTTATCCTGGTAATTATTATCAGGGCGGCGTGGCGGGCAACCCGCTTGCCGGAGAGGGGTGTGACGGAGAAGGATTGGTCGATACCGGCGGCGGCACCTGTACCTATGACTACGGTCGGTACGGGCAAATCCAGCAGAAGACGGAGAACACCTCGCTTTACACTCGAGCCGCTGCCAAGCTGGCAGAGAACCACACGGCCTCCCTCTCCTACCTGTGGTCACGAAATAAAAACACCTCACTGAGCGCGCCATCACCGACTTCCGGTGGTCCGGTCATTCAGCCCGGAACCCCATTCTATCCGAACGATCCCGCGCTCGATCCAACCCAACCGATCGACGTACGGTGGCGTGGCATCCCCGCTGGCCCCCGTGTGACCGACAACACCATCGACGCCCAGCGTCTGGTACTGGATTTCACCGGCGATTTCTCCGGGTTCAACTACGATAGCGCCGTTTCCTGGAACCGCAGTGATACTGACCTGAACTATCGCAGCGGCTATCTCGACGACAATGACCTACAAGACGCTTTCAATAATGGACTGATCGATCCGTTCTCCACCGACCCGCTGACTGCTGCCGGCCGACAGGCCCTGGCGGATGCCGAGGCCAGTGGACTGGTATGGACCGCCCAGAACGATGTCTACGCCTGGGACGGTAAACTCAGTCGTGAGATCGGCGACTGGTTCGGGGCCGGCTCCTCGGCCATCGCCGTCGGCGCCGACTACCGCCACGAGCGACTGAAGCTCGAGACCGATCCCGACGTAGCCTCTCGTGCGACCAGTGGCGGACTCTCGCCAGATGCATCGATCAACGAGAGCCGTGACGTCAAAGGTATCTACACTGAACTGAACGTGCCCATCATCGACGGGCTCGAGGTCACGGCGGCAGTGCGCTATGACGATTACAGCGATGTGGGCGATACCACCAATCCCAAGATCTCCTTCCGCTGGCAACCCTTCCAGCAACTGCTGGTTCGAGGGGCCTATAGCGAAGGCTTTCGCGCACCGTCGCTCTACGAGCTCTATGATCCCGCCGCGCAAACGTTCTCGCCAGGCGGCCTCAATGATCCAAGACTTTGCCCCGGGGGCTCGCCCGCCAACGGCGGCGTCGCCAGTCGTGACTGTAACACCCAGTTCCTGGAGGAGCAGGGTGGCAATGAGGACCTGAAACCGGAAGAGGCCAAGAACTGGACTCTCGGCTTCGTCTATCAGCCGTTTCAGAGCTTCTCGGCGGGTCTGGACTTCTGGTGGGTCGAGATCGAGAACGAGGTTGCCCTGCCGACTTCCGATTACGTTATCGCCAACGAGCCTGACACCATCATTCGTAACGACGATGGGTCAATCGACTACATCCCGGTTCGCTATCAAAACCTTGGCACCACCAAGACCAACGGTGTCGACGTGTCGGCGAACTACCGACTGCCGACAAGCTACGGCTTCTTTACGGTGGGCTACACCGGCACCTACGTCGATCGCTATGACTTCCAGGAAACGCCAGATGGCGATTACGTCAGCCGCGTCGGACACTACCGCGCCGGCTACGGCACGATCTTTCGCTGGAAGCACAAGCTTTCCGTCAACTGGAACAAGGGCCACTGGGGGGCCGGTGTAATCAACCACTACATGACGGGTTATGACGACTACGATACCTCCACTAACAGTGAAGTCGGTTCCTACACGACTTGGGACGCACTGGGTTCGTATGCTTTCACCGCCGGCCCGACAGTTACCGTTGGTGTGCGTAACCTGTTCGACCGCGACCCGCCGTTCTCCAACCAGCCGGAAGTTGGCCAGCTCGGCTACGATGCCCGCTATGCCGACGCGCTGGGTCGTACCGTCTACGCCCGTTTCAATTACGCTTTCTGACGGGCAACGCGTTCCTTAACGATCGATTGCCGCTGCCTCATGCAGCGGCTTTTTTTCACCCGAACTACCGAGACGTCATGACTGATAGAGACTTCCTGCCACCGTCGGCGATCCGCTGCGCCATCATGCTTCTGATGATCGCCGGCACCTCCGGTTCGAGCGTCTTCGCCGTTGGCAATCCGGGCGAATCAACAGCCTCGACAGCGCCGAGCACATCTGCGCCTTCCCACGCGTCGGCATCGGCCACCGCCTCTGCCGCGCTAGGAAGCTGGGGCGTCGACCTGAGCGCCCGCGACACCAGCGTCGCCCCTGGCGACGACTTCTACCACTACGTCAACGGGGGGTGGCTGGCGCGCACGCCGATCCCGGCCGATCGCACCAACTACGGCGCCTTTACCGCGCTGGCAGACCGGGCCGAGCAGCAGGTGCATGACATCCTCCGCCAGCTCGACGATGCCAATACGCCGCCGAATTCACCCCAGCAGCGCCTCGGCGATCTCTACCACGCCTGGATGGACGAGGGCGCCATCGAGGCCAAGGGCCTCTCGCCGATGATGCCGGACCTGACACGCCTGGCGGCAATCGAGAGCAAGGCGGGTCTGGCTCGGTTCAGCGCCGACAGTCGTCTTGGCGTGCCGACCATCGCCACCCTGGGCGTCGATATCGACGTGAAGGCGCCGGATCGCTATATCGCCTATCTCTCGCAGATCCCGCTGGCTCTCCCCACGCGGGACTACTACCTCGGCGACGATCCGCGCTTCGACGCGATTCGCCAGGCCTATCTCGGCTACATCGGCAGGCTGCTCACACTGGCGAGGCAGCCCCATCCCCGGCAGAGCGCACAGCGCATCCTCGAACTGGAAACCGCCATGGCGGAGATCGAGTGGGCGCCGGCGAAACAACGGGATCGCGACCTGACCTACAATCCGTTGCCGTTGGATCGACTCGACGACTATGCTCCCGGTTTTCCCTGGCAGGCATGGCTCTCGGCCAGCGGTCTTGCCGGTCAGCCCCAGGTCGTGCTCGCGGAGAATACCGCCATTCGCGGCCTGGCACGGCTCTACGACGAAACGCCGCTGTCGACGCTCAAGACCTATGCGACGTTCCGACTGCTGGATGCCAACAGCCCGTATCTCTCCAGCGACTTCAGCCAGACGCATTTCGATTTCCACGGCCAGCGTCTCTCCGGCCAGCCGGAGCAGCGCGAGCGCTGGAAGCGCGGCGTATCGCTGATCAACGACTTCCTGGGCCAGGCTGCCGGCAAGCTCTACGTGATGCTGCACTTCCCGCCCCAGTCCAAGCGCGAAATGGAGACACTGGTCGCCAATCTCGAAGACGCCTATCGCGATCGTCTGCAACACCAGGCGAGCTGGATGACCGACCGGACCCGTCAGCGGGCTCTGGAGAAGCTCGACGCCTTCACCGCCAAGATCGCCTATCCCGATCGATGGGAGAGCTTCGCCGGGATGACCATTCGTGCCGACGATCTCTACGGCGACGTCGGAGCGGCACGCCAGTGGCACTGGCAGGATGATCTGGCCAAGCTCGGCGGTCCGGTGGACCGGGACGAGTGGTTCATGACCCCGCAGACCGTCAACGCTTACTATGCACCGTCACGCAACGAGATCGTCTTTCCGGCGGCGATCCTGCAACCGCCCTTCTTCGATCCCAACGCCGATCCGGCGGTGAACTACGGCGGCATCGGCGCGGTGATCGGTCATGAGATGAGCCACGGTTTCGACGACCAGGGCCGCAAGTCGGACGGTACCGGCATGCTGACCGACTGGTGGACGCCGACCGACGCCGCGCATTTCGACCAACTGGCCGAGCGCCTCGGGCAACAGTATGCGGAGTACCAACCGATACCGGGTTATTCGCTCAATCCGCAGTTGACGATGGGGGAGAACATCGGCGATCTCGGAGGCGTGAACATCGCCCTGAGCGCCTATCATCGCTCGCTCGATGGCGAAACCGCACCAGTCATTGACGGCTTCACCGGCGACCAGCGCTTCTTCCTGGCCTGGGGCCAGGTCTGGCGGCGCCTGATGCGCGAGGAGGAGATGATCAATCGGGTCCAGAGCGATCCCCACTCGCCGTCGCAGTTCCGGGTCAACGGCATCGTGCGCAACATGGATGCGTGGTACGACGCCTTCGATGTCGTGCCCGGCAACGACCTCTACCTGCCGACCGAAAAGCGGGTGGTGATCTGGTAGCCTCGGTTCGGATGGAAGAAAAGCAGCCCGAGCGACACCTCCCGGCCAGATGGCCGGGAGGTGAGTCCGTCAGCTTGCGTCGAGTGGCTGCCCGATCTCAGGCGCGCCGCTCGACGCCGATCGTCTCGAGCCAAGCGTTGAGATCCTTGGTACTGATCTTGCCGTCGCTGCCATCGCTTTTCTTGAAGGTATCGAGCACCGCGAACAGCCCCTGGTCCTCGGATAGCAGTGTCGCCGCTTCCTGTTCGCTTTCGTCGCGATCCTTGTCGTCGGCGAACTTCTCGAGATCATCGCGGCTGACGATATCGTCCTTGCCGTTCCAGTCGTCCCAACTGTTGATCGCCACTGTCAGCGCCTCCTCGTTGTCACGATAGAAATCGATGTCGTAATCTCCCACGACCGAGGCCTGACGATAGCCATCCAGGTCACCTTCACCAATGGTGGCAAACCAGTCGTCGAAATCTTTCGTACTGATCTTGCCGTCGCCGTTGCCGCCTTTCTGAAAGGTGTCCAGGGCGTTGAAGAATCCCTCGTTCTCGAGCAGGAAACGCGCCGCATCATGCTCGGCATCGCTCCTGCCGCCATCGTCGACGATCTTCTGAAGATTCGTCCGACTGACGATATCGTCCTTGCCGTTCCAGTCATTCCAGCGCTCGGCGATCGTCTGGAGTTCAGCCGAGTGATCCTGCAAGAACGCGGAACCATAATCGTTGGCCGCCGCTGTCTGTCGATACTCCTCCACGCTGTCCTTGCCGAGCTCTCCCAGCCAGGTGTCGAGATCGTTGGTGCTGATCTTGGCGTCACCGTCTCCGCCGTGTTTCAACGAGTCCAACCCGTCGTAGAAGCCGTTCTCGTCAAGCAGGAACTGTGCAGCGTCCTGCTCCTCCTGACTCTTTCCCTCGTCCGCCACGATATCCCGAAGATCATCTCGGCTGACGATGGCATCGCTGCCGTTCCAGTCGTCCCACACGGCGGCGATGGTGTCGATTTCTGCTTTATGGGCATCAAAGAAATCCTTGCCATAGAGCGTCATCATCGCGTCCATGCGGGAGTTTCGCCGCAGCTCGTCGGTGCCCAAGCCCTCGTCGCCCGCCTCCATATCGGTGTCGCTCCAGGGGCGCCAGTCGTCGGTCTTGCTGATATGGTCCTTGCCGGTCTGCCGCGTGGTGCCACCGGTGAGATGTTTCTCCCACAGATTTTCGGTGCCAGGATCGCCGTCCTTGTGCAGATGGGGCGCCAGCCGGGAGAGCGAGCTGCCGTGTTCGCCCTCGGTATCCTGAAAGTGCTGCCACTCCTTCGACTGATAGTCGAAGATCGACTGGTCGTCGGGCGAGTCCCGCCCGCCGTACATGTAGGACTCGTAGCGGGCGAACTCGAGCTTGTCGCCCCAATCCTCCTCGGTCACGCCGTACTCGGAGAGATCCTTGAAGAACTCTCCCTGGGAGTCGGTCAGCTTCTGCATTTTCTGATGATTGATCGCTTCGGCGATCAGCGTTCCGGCGACGCCGAAGATGGTGCCGACGACGCCCAGGATGGGACCAGCCACGCGCGCCCCCATGAAGATCCCGCTCATCACGCGGGTACCGATACCACCGAGATTGGCGGCGAGATTGCTGCCGCTGGGCGCAAACATCGACACCGTGTTGGCAAGCGCCATGCCGGTGGTCGAGGAACCCAGCCCGATCTGAATACCGGCGCCAGCCTTTTCCAAGGCCGTATCGGCATCCTTGAGCTTCTTGACGCCGGTGACGAGATCCATGACGCCACCGGTGATGTCCAGCCCCGCCCCCCCCATGAAGCGCAGATACGAGCGCCCGACCTTCTTCGCAATATCGGTGCCAGAGGACCTGGTACCGGTGTCGATCATCTGGTTGCCCAGGTTTTCCGCCAGCTTGTCGAAGTTTCTTCGCCCGTTCTCATCGAGATCGTCGAGTGGAATGCCCTGATTGCCGAGACTCCGAGACCCGTTATCCACGCGCAGGCTGATGTTTTCGGCGAAGAGATCGGCTTTGACATCGGCACCGGATTTCCAGATATCCGGGAAGTTGTCACCCAGCAGCCCAAGCCAGGCGGTCGCATTGGCGCGCGGCATGCCACCTTCGATGCCGGGCACCTCGCGCTTCCCGCCCAGCGTCTCGATGAGATTCGAACCGAACTTGGCAAAATCGTTGCCGAAACTGAGCGCGCCCACCAGATCGCGGACGGCGCCTACCCGCTCATCGGTGGTCATCTCGTCCCAACCGCCGTTGGATATCTGCATGCCACCGCTGATCAGGCTCATCATCCCGCTCATGGCACCCAGCGTACCGCTGGAGCTGGCCGAATCGAGAACCTTCTTGAAAGTTCCTTTTTCCGCCTCCGGCAGCGCGGTCAGGTTGTCATTGACGATCTTCTGGAACAGCTTGTTCTTTTCCGCCTGGCTAATACCCGGCCGGTTGGTGACCTCAGTCGCCAGGCGCAGGGATTCGGCGAGTTTCTTGTGCTCGCCCGCCGACAGATTGGATAGGGAAGACTTGAACGATTCCAGGTCGCGATTCAGGGTCTGATAGGCATTGTAGGACTTGTCGGTCTTGTCCAGGTGCTGAAGCGCGCTGTTGATACCCCCCTGCACGATATCGATGGTGTCACGCAGTCCCGTGCTGACATTTTCGGCATCCACCGAGTCGGGATTTTCCATGTAGCCATCGAGCTGATGGGTCATCATGTTCTGGTCGAAGGTCTGCTTCCGGTCCTTGTAGCGATCCGGCTCCAGCGCCTGCAGGGCTTCGAAGTAGTTGTCGACTTCAGCCTGAATCCCGTCCGAAAGCGCCTCGTCGTCCGTCGCTTCCGCCTTCTCCTTCATCGCAATGACGTAATCCTCGAAATCGAGGTTGGCCTTGCCGTCGGCGTCGAACAGCGCTTCGTTGACCTTGTCGCTGATCGCCTCACGCTTGTCGTCGGGGACGCTCTCGATAGCCCCCTGCAGCGAATCGTCATAGCGCTTGCTGATACTCTCCTTCTGCATCAGCTCGGATATCTGCTTGGCCAGTTCGTCCTCGTCGATGATCGCCTTGGCATCGTCACCGGTGAGATGTGTCGGCTCCGTCTGTGTCTGCCGATAGGTCGAACCGCCGGACTCGATCAGCTCGACGTAGCCGTAGAGATCGTAGCCATGATCGGTGGCCCCCTGAGCATCGATCAGATCGACCAGCTTCGCTTCGTCCGAGTCTTCGCCAAGTTTGCCGCTCTTGACGTCATCGCGGATCCCCTGGATGAAATCCTCGGCGGCTTTCTGCCCCACCGTCTTGTGGTTGCCGTCATCGTCCGTGTCATCGACCTCGGCCTCCATCAGGCCGTCGCCGGTGAAATCCGGGATATCGTGCTTGTCGCGTATCTGCTCGGCGCTCAGTGAGGTATCGGAGGCCTGCTCGGGCTTATCCGCATCGCCGGTCTCTGTTGCCTCGCCGTTGGTCTTGTCCGAGGCGATGGCGCTGACCAGCGTCGACAGCCACCGCGGAGAGCCGGCCGCTGCGCCAGTGGTATCTGGTGTCTCGATTTCGCGATCTGAGTTAACGGCGGGGGCCATCGATAGTCTCCTGAACGGGAAGGGAAGCCTGAATCGGCCGACTGGACACCATTCAGTATCTCGCCTCCCCATGGCCCAGACAGGGTGAATGAGTGACTAATTTTTTTATTGTGTAACGATTCGGAAACGACTGACGACAGTTGTGCATCTCCAAGGACTCGAGTGACCGATTGCCGACGTCGATACGCCGCCAGACGGTCACGCCCCCCATCACGCGAAGACCCCGGCCAAGGCCGGGGTCGCATTGTGGTAGAACGGGAGCGTCGACAGACGAACCTGGGTCCTAGAAGCGATAGGTCGCCTGCACGCCGAACAGGTTGAGCGAGTTGTCGTATTCGGCCTGATAGGAGGTGCCGTTCTCGTCCTGAAGGTCGACGTCGGCGCGATCTTCCCAGATGTAGCTGTAGGCGGCGTCGATGGTCAGGTCGGGGATCGGCGTCCAGCCGGCGCCGATCGAGACCAGGGTCCGGTCAGCCGTGGGTACGCGTGGGCTGCGGTGGGCATCCTTGACCGGCGACTGGTCGTAGGCGATACCGCCACGCAGGGTCCAGGCCGAATTGAGCTGGTAGGCGAGGCCGGCGGCGTACTGCCAGGTATCGCGGTAGTCCTGCTGCTCGTTGATATCCAGCCCCAATTCATTGTCGACCACCAACTGGTCAAAGCGGCTCCAGCGGATATAGGTCGCCCCGGCCATCACCGTCCAGCGATCGTCGAGCTGGTGGGTCACCGAGAAGTCGATGGTCTCGGGCAGGGTGATGTTGAGCGAGGCGTCGCCGTCGGCGTTGAGGAAGACCGGGCCACCTGCACCGACCCCGCCGAAGACGTTGGAGGCATCGACGTCGCCGGTGAGATGGTATTCGACCTTGGAGCGATAGGTGAGACCCAGGGTGGTGGACGCCACCGGGCGGTAGATCATGCCGATATTGTAGCCCCAGGCGTCGTCGTTCCCCTTGACGTTGACGGTACCGTCACCGCCGGCGGTCGGGTTGAGCGGGTTGGGCGTCTTGCTCTCCAGCTCCCCCTTGATGTGGTTGTAGGTCACGCCGACCCCGATGGCGAACTTGTCGTTGAAGCGATACGACAGCGTGGGTTGGGCGGTGATGACCTCCAGGTCGCTGTAGTTGCCGAAGTAGCGCCCCTTGAAGTCGTCGCTGTAGTCGGTAACCAGGCCGAACGGGGCATAGACGCCGAGACCGAAGCTCCAGCGGTCGTTGATCGGCTGTACGTAGTAGCCGAATGGCACCGCCTTGTGCGGGATCATGTCACCGTCGCTGCTGCCCCCGGTGTCGACCGCGGCGACACCACCCGGCGTAAGCGCCGGCTGCGTGCCGCTGTCATTGCTGATGTCCGAGCTGGCATCGATGTAGTGGGTACCCGCGGTGACCTGGGCGCGGTCGAGGAACGACATGCCAGCCGGGTTGCCGAAGACGATGGAGCCATCCTGAACGTTGGAGGTGCGTCCGGCCCAGGAGGTACCCTGGCCGCTGACGCTCTGTTCCTGGAGCTGGAAGGCGCCGGCCATGACCTGACCGGAGGCGGCGGCGCTCACCAAGGCGATGGCCAGCGATAGACGACGATAGCGAATGATCATGATTGGTTCCCCTGGACCCAGGAAGCCGCCGCAGCGTCTTGCTCGCCTGTCATGCGGTCGGTGATTCCGTTGTTCTCCAAGCCAATTCCCGGCGAGGGAAAGGCTCGACTTGTCGCTTCCCGTTGTGACGGAATGGCGGTTTAGCGTCAATTAGCAAACGGTCGTTTTAATCGAGTTTTGGGGATTTCTTTGGTCGTAAGACCAACGGCTATAGCCGTTCGACAGTGATGACAAACGCCTGCTGTGATGCCTTGACCCACGGGTAACACCCAGGTTTTAGACTCATGTTCATGACAGCCCCTCGAGGATATCCAATGAAAGTCACCGAACTGGCCCGGGCGGCAGGCGTCACTCCCGAGACGGTGCGCCACTACGCGCGCCAATCTCTGCTGAATCCACGCCGCGACCCTGACAATGGTTACCAGCTGTTCGATCAGCGGGATCTCGAGCGGCTACGGTTCATCCAGCGGGCGCGGACCCTGGGCTTCAGCCTCAAGGAGATCGCCGACATTCTGGAACAGGCGGATCAGGGCGACTCCCCTTGTCCGCTGGTGCGCGACCTGCTGGCCGCCCGTCTGCCCCAGATCCACGCCCGGATTCAGGCACTTCAGGCCCTGGCGGATCGCATGGAGCGGGCCATGGAGGAGTGGGCGAACCTGCCGGACGGCACACCCGACGGCCACAGCATCTGCCGCCTGATCGAGCAGTCGCCCGCAACCGGGGGTGAGTGCCCTGCCACCGCGAGGAGACATCCATGAGCCGCTACTCGTATCGCATCGAGGCCATGCACTGCCAGGGATGCGTCGGCCGGATGCGCAGCGCCGTCCAGGCCGAGGACAAAGATGCCGGCATCAGCGGCGAACCCGACAACAAGCGTCTCGAGGTCGCCAGCAAGCTGCCGCGGGACCGAATCGCCCGAATACTGGCCGAGGCCGGCTACCCTCCGGACGAGGAGATCCCCGGGGAAGCCGATCTCCCGACCTCGTCCGCGGTGGCCAACGAAACGGAGTCGATGTCGGAGGTCGGGCGACAACAACGCCTGTCGATCAGTGGAATGACCTGCGCCGGCTGCGTCAACGCGGTTCAAAAAGCGCTGTCCAGGACGCCGGGCGTGCAGCATGCCCAGGTCAACTTTGCCAGCGAGACGGCCCAGGTCAGCGGCCAGGCCACCACCGCCGACCTGATCGCGGCGGTCGAGCAGGTCGGCTACGGCGCATCACCGATCGAGGACCTCCGCCAGGCTGCCATCAAGCGTCAGCAGAATGCAGACCGTCAGGCACGTCGCCATGCCATCGAATCCGCCGTCAGCCTGGCGCTGGGCGTGCCGATGATGCTGGCGATGTTCGCCCATACCCCGCAACTCGTCGGTGGCGAGCGCTGGATATGGCTAGCGCTGGGGCTTGTCACACTGGGCGTCATGGCGACGGCCGGGCGGCGCTTCTTCGACGGGGCGTGGAAGGCGTTTCGCCATCATCAGGCCAACATGGATACCTTGATCGCCCTGGGCAGCGCGGCGGCCTGGCTCTACTCGATGGCCGTGATCCTGGCCCCCGGCGCCATCCCCGAAGGGTCGCGTCATCTCTATTTCGAGGCCTCGCTGATGATCATTGGCCTGATCGGCGTCGGGCAGACGCTGGAGCTGCGTGCCCGTGGACGCACCAGCCAGGCGCTCTCTCGCCTGCTCGATCTGCAGAGCAAGACGGCCCGGGTGATTCGAGGTGGAGAGGAGCACGACGTCGAGATCGACCAAGTGCAGGTCGACGATCGAATTCGGGTACGCCCCGGCGAGCGCCTCCCGGTCGATGGCAAGGTCGAGGATGGCGAGAGCTTTATCGACGAATCGATGCTCACCGGGGAGCCGGCGCCGGTTCGCAAGGCCCCGGGAGATCTGGTCAGCGCCGGCACCGTCAACGGCAAGGGCGGCTTGATCTACCGCACGACCCACGTCGGTAAAGACACCCGGCTGGGCCGCATCGTCGACCAGGTCTCCCGTGCCCAGGAGTCGCGGCCGCCGATCGGCGCACTGGCAGACAAGGTCTCGGCGATCTTCGTGCCCTGCGTGATGATCATCGCCGTGACCTCGGCGATGATCTGGCTCAATGTCGGTCCACCACCGCAATTCGTGCACATGCTGGTGGCGGCGACCACCGTGCTGATCATTGCCTGCCCCTGCGCACTGGGCCTGGCAACGCCGATCTCGACCATGATCGGGATCGGCAAGGCCGCCGAGTACGGTGTGCTGATTCGCGACGGCGAGGCGCTGCAGACGGCCAGCCACCTGACCACGCTGGTCGTCGACAAGACCGGGACACTGACCGTCGGCAAGCCGAGCGTCACCGACAGTCGCTACTGGCAGGATGAATCCCGCAGCAAGGCCGTGGTAGGTGCCCTGGAGCGCGGCTCGGAGCATCCGCTGGCCGATGCCCTGATGGCCCATGTCGGAGATACCACGGCTGGCCCGGCGCTTCACGACTTCCAGAGCCTGACCGGCCGCGGCGTTGTCGCCACGCTGGACGATGGCAGCCGAGTCTTGCTGGGCAACGCAGCGCTGATGCGGAAGCACGACATCGACCTCGCCGCCGCCGCAGCCGAGGTCGAGAGGTGGCAAGCCGAGGCGACCAACGTGGTCTATCTCGCCGTTGGCGGCCAATTGGCGGCGCTGTTCGCGGTTCGCGATGCGCTGCGTCCTGACAGCCGCCCGGCGATCGCCCGGCTGCAGAAGGAGGGGCTGAAAGTGGTGATGCTCAGTGGTGATAATCGAGCGGCTGCAGAAGCCATCGGCCGCGAAGCGGGGATCGATGACGTGCGCGCCGAGCTGATGCCCGAAGACAAGCAGCGAGTGATCGCCGAGCTACAGCAGGCAGGCGAGCGTGTCGGCATGGTCGGAGATGGTGTCAACGATGCCCCGGCACTGGCCCAGGCCGACGTGGGATTTGCCATCGGCCAGGGCACCGATATCGCCATCGAGAGCGCCGGCATGACGCTGATGCGAAACTCGCTCCACGGCGTCGGTGACGCCATCGCCATCAGCCGCGCAACGCTCTCCAACATCAAGCAGAACCTGTGGGGCGCGTTCGGCTACAACGCATTGGGTATCCCGATCGCCGCCGGTATACTCTACCCGCTCACCGGGCTGCTGCTGTCGCCGATGATCGCGGCACTGGCAATGTCGCTGTCGTCGGTGACGGTGGTCAGCAACGCCAACCGACTACGGCGGTTGCGACCCGGTGGCGCTGAACGCCACCCAAACGAGATCGACGCCAAGGAAGCGACAGCATGACACTTCTGCTCAACACCCTGGGCATTGCGGTGATTCTGTTCATCGTCTGGTGGTTCTGGCTGCGCGGCTGATCGCAGCCAGCCAAGGGCGAAGCCAGCAAGGAGAAAGCGATGACCTCACCCCACCACGCGCCACCGCTGGGCGGCGTCATCGAAAGCGTTCTCTACACGGCCGACATGAAGCGGGCCCGGCACTTCTTCACCCACGTGCTCGGGCTCGAATCTCATCTCGAGGACGAGCGCTTCACGGCCTACCCCACCGGCAACACCATGCTGCTGGTGTTCCAGCAGGGCGAGACCGGCGAGACAGTCCAGCTGCCGGATGACATGGGCACCATCCCGCCTCACGACGGCGAGGGTCGCCAACACCTGGCGCTGGCGATTCCGGCCGAAAGTCTCGACGCCTGGGAGGTGCATCTCGCCGCGCACGGCATTGCGATCGAAGGCCAAACACGCTGGCCGAAAGGAAGCGTGAGTCTCTATTTTCGCGATCCTGACGACCACCTGCTCGAGCTGGTCACACCGGGATTGTGGCCCAACTATTGAACGCCATCGCCGGTCGAGGCGTCTTCCGCACCCGGCCCTTCAACTCTGACTGACCCCGGTGTAGAGCCCCGGGCGGTGGTTGATGGTGAGAATCGCGCCCAGCACCACGGTGCCGACGACCGAGTAGAGCACGTTGGTGACCGGCAGTACGAAGAACGCAGCCAGCATGATCAGGCCGTCCAGCCCCATCTGGACCTTTCCCGCCGGCCAGCCGTAGCGATCCTGCAGATAGACCGCGAGGATGTTGAAGCCGCCGAGACTCCCGCGATGCCGAAACAGGAACAGCACGCCCAGGCCGATCAGGCTTCCCCCCGCCAGCGCCGCGAACAAGGGCTCGACCGCGCCGATCTCCATCCAGCCCGGCAGCATCCAGGATATCCATGACAGCAGCGCCACCGCGCCGAAGGTCTTGAACGTGAAATGGTGACCGATGCGCCGCCAGGCCAGCCAGTAGAACGGCAGGTTGACGAAGAAGAAGACCGGCCCGAAGTTCCATCCGGTGACGTAGGTCACCAGCAGCGCGATCCCCGCGGTACTGCCGATCAGGATGTGAGCATGATGATACAGCGCCAAGCCGAGGGCAGCGCAGGACGCCCCCAGCAGAATGGCCAGCACGTCCTCGTGGGGACGGTGGCGATAGACCCGTTCCATGCGGAACCCCTTGTTGTCGTTTTGCCGCCGGATAGGCAGCCGAATTTAGCGTCGGCGCTTGTGGCGCCTCCGGGGGATTATAACGGCAAGTCTATGAAACGGACGGCAAGAAGTCAGCGGGCATCCCTTGCCCCGGTAAGCCGAGGACACGCGGGACAAATCGGCGAGCGGAGGAACCGGGGGCGGCGAGAAACCACGGGTTTCGAGTCAACCGGAGCCTGTGGGATATCGGTGAGGATCCCGATCGGACCGGCGCCCCGGCACCGCACGACGCAGTGATCCACCGGGGACGCCGAGTTCGCGCAGCCGTTTAGTCAATATTTTCCTAGGCTTTGTACGGAAACTGCCTACGCTCGGTGACTTTTCGTGCAAACCCTAAAGGCGCTCGGCGTGCTCGACCATTAGTTGCAACGACTCGCGCCCCTTCCAGCGGTTGCGGGAAAGCTTGAAGGCGCAGCGCACCCTGTCGCCCAGCGAGATCGGCGCGGCCTCGCCGGGGTTGAGCGCGCGGAACCAGATCGCGCGGCAGACGACCGCGTCGCAGGAGAGTTCGAGCATCAGATGATTGCCCTCGGCGCCCACCGCGCGCAGCTGCTCGACGAAAAATTCACCCTCGAACAGCGGCGCGTCGAACTCACGCCCGTATGGCGCCAGCGCTTCGAGCTCCTCCAACGTCGCAAGGCCCATTTGCGAGGCTGCCAACGGGCCATCGGTCCAGACTACCGGGAACAGCTCCCGTTCGCCGAGCTGTTCCCGCACCGCCTGTAGGAATGCGCGCTGGAACGCGTCCCTCTCGGCCAGAGGTACGCCCACGCCGGCTGCCCCCCGGTGCC
Organism: Salinicola acroporae; assembly: GCF_003206615.1. GTDB lineage: Bacteria > Pseudomonadota > Gammaproteobacteria > Pseudomonadales > Halomonadaceae > Salinicola > Salinicola acroporae. The sequence goes on from NZ_PZJW01000002.1 coordinate 276,041, forward strand.
CGCCGAAACGCGGCAGGCTCGACGGCGAGAGCTCGTGGGCGCGCTGCAGCGCATCGCGCAGATGCAGGGCGTCGATCGAGCGCCCCGAGCCAGTCAGCATGTCCGGTGTAGTCGCCGGCGTCAGCACCAGCGTCGGCCGGCCGTAGGATTGCACCAGCCGCGAGGCGACGATGCCCTGCACGCCGGCGTGCCCTTCCGGCAGATGGATCACCAGCGCCGGCCAGTTCTCCTCCAGCTGCGGCCTGGCCAGGGCGCGAGCGCTCTCGACCATCTCCGCCTCGAGCGCCTTGCGTGCCTGGTTGTCATCGTCGAGGACCTGAAGATGCTGACGCGCCACGCCGTCCTCTTCCGCCAGCATGAAGTGCAGCGCGGCGTAGGGGTCGTCCAGGCGCGAACGGGCATTGATGCGCGGCCCCATCTGGAACGCCAGGGTCTCGGCGTCGAACGGCACGCTGTCGGCACCGAGGCGCTCGGCCATCACCCGCCAGCAGGCGGACTCCATCCGATTGATCAGCCGCAAGCCGTAAGTCACCACGGCGCGATTGGCGGCGCTCGCCCCCAGCGAGACACAATCGGCCACCGTGCCCAGGGCAACGTAGGAGAGCCAGGGGGCGAGCTTGGGCGTCGACGCGGAGAGCACGCCCTGCTCGATCAGCACCGAGCGGGTCAGCGACATCATCAGCCAGGCGACCATGCAACCGGCGATGGTCTTGTCGGGATAGCCGCAGTCGGGGCGCGTGGGATTGATGGTGGCATAGGCGGAAGTCGGGGGACCCTCCACCGGCAGCGCATGGTGATCGGTCACCACCACGTCGATGCCGGCCTCGCGCAGCCGAGCGATCCGCGGCTCGTCCGAGGAGCCGCAGTCGGCGGTGACCACCAGGCTGGGGCGCGGCTTCAGCGCCAGGGTACGCTCGACCAGCGGCAGACTGATGCCGTAGCCGTCGTTGATTCTATGGCCGATCAGGCTGTGCAGCTTTGTCGACGACACGCCGAACAGCTCGATCATCGAGCGCAGCATCACCACGTGAGACGTGATGCCGTCGACATCGTAGTCGGTCAGAATGCCGATGTGCTCGCCCTCGCTCACCGCCCGCGCGATGCGCTCGGCGCCACGCCTAGCGTCGCAGAGCTGCTCGGGATGGTTGAGGTAGCGCAGCGCCGGCGCGGTCAGCGCCTCCAACGGGCCGTCATGGCCGTGCAGGCGACCGGCGAGAATCCGCGCCTGAAGCTCGGATAGCCCGGCGGTCAGTCCGCGCCGATAGACGCCTTCGTCACGGGGGCGCGGCTGAATGCGGCGACGGGAATGGTCGCGAATCGCCTCGGGCGAAGTCGAAAGGACAGGCATCTGGAACTCAGGTGAGTGCGATCATGACATGCTGGCGATAGGCTGGGCGCGACTGCAGCCGCGCATACCACGCAGCCAGATGCGGCAGGTCGGGACGCTCGATATTCATTTCGAACCACGCGTAGGCGAAGCAGCCCAGCGGGATATCCCCCATCCCCCACTCCGACCCCGATAAAAAGGGCTGTTCGGCCAATGTCCGATCTGCCATGGCGAGTAGCGCAGCGCAGCCGGCGAGTCCTTTTTCGACCGCCTTGTCGTCGCGCTGCCCAGCCGGCAGGCGCACCGTATTCCAGAACACGTCCCGGAAGGGGGATGCCAGCGACGATGTCGTCCAGTCCATCCACTTGTCGGCCTCGGCACGCGCTGCGGGATCGGCGTCATGCAGGGAGTCGCGACCATACTTGGCGCAGAGATAGCGCACGATCACGTTCGATTCCCAAAGTACGAAGTCGCCGTCCTGTAGGCAAGGGATCAGACCGTTGGGATTCATGGCCCGGTAGGCGGGTTCGTCGACCACGCCATGGACGCCGCCCGCATCGATTCGTTCGAAGGGCAGTTCCAGCTCGGCGGCACACCACAACACCTTCTTGACGTTGGTGGAGTTCGCCCGTCCCCATATCTTCAACATGACTATTTCTCCCTGCTGCCCCATACGGCGTTTCGCGCCGTGCGCTTCAGCTCAGCGCCGGTTGTCGGCGACGAACGCCTGCACGGCTTTCAGCTCGGCAGGCAGTACGCTGTAGCGCTCTTCGCGCTCGAGCAGATCATCCATGTGCGGTGGTAGCGGCACGCCGGGAAACCCTGCCTTGACCACCGCCTCGGCGAACTTGGCCGGATGCGCGGTCGCCAGCGTGATCATCGGCGTCACGGCATCGGCACGTGCGCGCTCCGCGGCCCGGTAACCGGTGGCGGTATGCGGGTCGAGCAGCTCCTTGGTGCGATGGTGCGCATCGCGGATCGCCTCGAGGATGGTGTCGTCGTCGACGCTGAAGCTCGAGAACTTCTCGCGCAGCCTGGCCAGAGGCGCGTCCGCCAGCACGGCCGGCTCCTGCTGGAAGCGTTCGAGCAGGTCGCGGACGGCGTCGCCGTCGCGGTCATAGGCATCGAACAGCAACCGTTCGAAATTCGACGACACCACGATATCCATGGACGGTGCCAGCGTCGCCGCCAATTCACGCTTGGAGAAGTCGTTGTCGGCGAGCGTACGGTGGAGAATGTCGTTGGCGTTGGTAGCGATGATGAACTGCTTCACCGGCAGGCCCATCTGACTCGCCATGTAGCCGGCGAAAAGGTTGCCGAAGTTGGCCGAGGGCACGCAGAAGCTGACCTCGCGATGCGGTGCCCCGAGCGCCACGCCGGCGGCCACGTAGTAGACGATCTGAGCCATGATCCGCGCCCAGTTGATCGAGTTGACCGCCACCAGCCGCTCACCGTCGAGGAAGGCCTGGTCGGCGAAGCTCGCCTTGACCATCGCCTGGGCGTCGTCGAAGTTGCCCTCGATGGCGATGTTGAAGACGTTGTCCGCGAGCACCGTGGTCATCTGGCGTCGCTGCACCTCGGAGACCCGGTTGTGCGGATGCAGGATGAAGATGTCGAGGTGGTCGCAGTGGCGACAGCCCTCGATCGCCGCCGAGCCGGTATCGCCGGAGGTGGCGCCCATGATCACCGCCCGTTCCCCGCGCTTGGCCAGGAAGTGGTCGAGGATGCGCCCCAGCAGTTGCAGCGCGACGTCCTTGAACGCCAGCGTCGGTCCGTGGAACAACTCAAGCAGGAAATGGTTGGCATCGAGCTGATTGAGTGGCACGACCGCATCGTGACTGAAGGTCGCGTAGGCATCGCGCACCAGCTCACGGAAGGTCTCGTCATCAATCTCGCCGCCAACGAAGGGCTTCATTACACGGAAGGCGATCTCGGCGTAGGAGAGCCCAGCCATCGAGGCCAGTTCATCGGGCGAGAGCTGCGGCACATCTTCCGGTACGTAGAGGCCACCATCGGAGGCCATGCCGGTCAGCACCACTTCCTCGAAATTCAGCGCCGGCGCCTTGCCGCGCGTACTGATATAACGCATGTTTCACTCCGTGAGTGGCGAGCTTCGAGCCGCGAGTCCCGAGCTGATGTTGCTCGAAGCCCGTGACTCGTGGCTGCGATTATTCCTGCTCGTCCAGCGACTCGACTCGGATTCGCGTCACCGGTCCGGCGATATCGGCCAGCGACTCTAGCTGACGGATCGCCTCGTTCATGTGCTTCTCGCGGGTCCGGTGGGTCAGCAGGATGATCGGCACCAGTTCGCCTTCAGTGGCTTCCTTCTGGATGATCGCCTCGATCGAGATACCCTGCTCGGCGAGGATCGTCGCCACCCGCGCCAGGACGCCGGGGCGATCCACCGCCAGCAACCTCAGATAGTACGCCGTGACGATCTCTTCCATCGGCAGGATCGGCAGCGCGTTGGCCTCGTCGTTGACGCCGCTGAAGGCGAGGTAGGGCACCCGGTAGCTATGGGCGGTGGCGATGTTGCGGGCCACGTCGAGCAGATCGGCAACGACCGCCGAGGCGGTGGGCTCGGCGCCAGCGCCGGCACCGTAATAGAGCGTCGGCCCCACGGCATCGCCCATCACGGCGATGGCGTTCTTGACCCCATGCACATTGGCCAGCAGCCGCTCCTTGGGGATCAACGTCGGATGAACGCGCAGCTCGACGCCGTTGTCGCCACGCCGGGTGATGCCCAGATGCTTGATGGTGTAGCCCAGGTTATCGGCCTGCTCGACGTCTTCGGCAGTGATCCGCGCAATGCCCTCGGTATAGGCGCGATCGAACTGCAGCGGCACGCCGTAGGCGATGGAGGCGAGGATCGTCAGCTTGTGGGCGGCGTCGATACCCTCGACGTCGAAGGTCGGGTCGGCCTCGGCATAGCCCAGCGCCTGGGCTTCGGCGAGGACGTCCTCGAACGCCCGCCCTTCATCGCGCATATGGGTCAGGATGTAGTTGCCGGTACCGTTGATGATGCCGGCAAGCCACTGGATACGGTTGGCGCCGAGACCTTCGCGCAGCGACTTGATCACCGGAATGCCGCCGGCCACGGCCGCTTCGAAGGCGACGATGACCCCCTTCTTGTGGGCCGCGTGAAAGATCTCGTTGCCGTGGACGGCGATCAGTGCCTTGTTGGCGGTGACCACGTGCTTGCCGTTCTCGATCGCCGTCATCACCAGCTCTCGGGCGACGTCATAGCCGCCGATGAGTTCCACCAGCACATCGATATCGGGATTGCGTGCGACCTCGAAGATGTCACGCGTCACCTTGACCCCGGAGGTGTCGCAATCGGGATTGTCACGACGCGCACCCACCTGCTCGATGACGATGGGGCGACCCGCGCGCCGGGCGATCTCGTCGGCGTTGCGCGTCAGAACGTCGAAGGTGCCACCGCCCACGGTGCCCAGCCCGCAGATACCCACTCTCACCGGATCCAAGATGTCGCTCTCCCCTGCTCGATTGTACTGGTCGCATCACCCCACGGAGCGGTGACCGCGGTCGCGGCACCTGTTCTTTGTCGAACGGATTTCATCCACAAAGCGCCCTGAAGGGCGGTCACGGTAGAAAGCCCAGCCCCCCTTGTCAAGCTGACTCGAGGGGATTCACGCCAGGCGTCAGCCGTCGCTGTCGGCATTCACGTCGAGCATCGCCGCCAGGCGCTTCGCCGGCAGGTAGCCGGGTACCATTTTACCGTCGGGAAAGATGATCGCGGGCGTCCCCTGGATACCGGACTCGACACCGAGTCGGTACTGGGACGCAATTGGCGCATCGCAGTTTTTCGGCGCCTCCACCTCGTCACCGCGGAACGCAGCGCTCATCGCCTCGGAACGGTTGTCGGCACACCATACCTGGGCGAGCTGCCGTGCGGCGTCCGAACTGGGTCCCATGCGCGGGAAGGCCAGGTAGTCTACCTCGATTCCCATGTCGTTGAGCTGGGACAGCTCGGCATGCAGCTTGTGACAGTAGGGGCAGGTGGGGTCGGTGAACACGGTGAGCTTGGCCTTGACCTCGCCGGCCGGCTTGTAGATCACCCGCTGGTCCTCGGGAACAGCGTCGACCAGGGCCTTGCGGCGCTGGTTGGCGGCCTGTTCGGTCAGGTTGACCATGCCGTCATCGGCGTTTTCGTAGAGGTCGCCGACGATCAGGTACTGCCCGTCGGCGTCCGAATAGAGCGTGTTACCGCCGCGCAGGCGTACCTCGTAGAGCCCCGGCACCGGCGAGTCGTCGATGGCCTCGATCGGCAGCGGCTGGCCACCGTGGGCATTCAGCTTGTCGGCGAGGTCGGCGGGAGGCTCGGCTAACGCATTCGGCGCCAGAGCCACGCCCACCAGGGCAAGTGCGGACAGTAAACGACTTCTCATGTTCAACCTCTTGGGTGGTGTTGGGCGTGCAGCGCTTCCAGGCGCGCCTGGGCCACGTGGGTATAGATCTGCGTGGTCGACAGGTCACTGTGACCCAGCAGCAACTGTACGACACGTAAATTGGCCCCATGATTCAATAAATGGGTCGCGAAGGCGTGGCGAAGGGTGTGGGGTGACAGCGGCTTGTCGATGGCCGCCAGCTGGGCGTAGTGCTTGAGCCGGTACCAGAAGGTCTGGCGGGTCATGAAACCGTCGTGCCGGCCGGGGAACAGCGGCGGCTGACGAATGTCCTGCATCAGCTCGTTGCGGCCTTGACGCAGATAGCGGTCGACCCAAGCCAAGGCCTCTTCCCCCAACGGCACGAGACGCTCCTTTTCACCCTTGCCACGCACCATCACGACCCCCTGGCGCAGGTTGATCGCGCTCAGGGTCAGCCCCACCAGTTCCGATACCCGCAACCCGCACGCGTAGAGCACTTCCAGCATGGCGCGATCACGCAACCCCAGCGCGGTCTCCACATCCGGCGCCAGCAGCAGGCGATCGACATCGTGCTCCTCGAGCGTCGATGGCAGTCCCGGCTGCACTCGCGGTGCCTGAACCTCCGCCAGCGGGTCGTGGCTCATCAGCCCTTCCGCCAGGGCCCAGCGGTAGAAGCGCCGCAGGCAGGAGAGCTGACGGGCGATGGAACGCGCATGGTAGCGCTCACGACAGACGTCGACGAACGCCACCAGCGTACTGTCGCCGGGCGCCAGCAGCCGTTCGTCCTGCGCTTCGAGATAACCGATCCAGGCCGTCAGATCCCGGCGATAGGCGCTCAGCGTATGCTCGCTGACGCCGCGCTCCAGCCACAGCGCATCGAGGAAGGCATCGCGTCGGTCGTGATCGTTCATGCGACTCCGTGATGGAAGGGGCTATGTGGCCAAAAGCACCATCATAACGCGGAAACCCCGCGAGCCGAACGACTCGCGGGGTTTCCTGCGGACCAGCCAGATGCGCCTCCAGTCGGAGGCGCGGACCGGATCAGCCCAGCTTTTCCTTGATGCGGGCAGACTTGCCGCTGCGCTCGCGGAGGTAGTAGAGCTTGGCCTGGCGCACGTCGCCGCGACGCTTGACTTCGATACCGGCCACCAGCGGGCTGTAGGTCTGGAAGGTACGCTCGACGCCGACACCGTGGGAGATCTTGCGCACGGTGAAGGCGGAGTTCAGGCCGCGGTTACGCTTGCCGATGACGACGCCTTCGAAAGCCTGGAGGCGCTCGCGGCTGCCTTCCACGACCTTGACCTGGACGACGATGGTATCGCCGGGCGCGAACGTCGGGATTTCCTTGCTCATCTGCTCGTTCTCGAGCGCCTGGATCACCTTGTTCTTGCTACTCATGTCTTGCTCCTCGTTGAAGAAACACCCCTGGGGCGTTTCGTGATCCCGGCGCCCGTCCGACGAACGGTCGGGGCGGAATCGGACTCGTGGATGACACATGTCGACGGTCACTCTGTGCGAGAACCTACCGTCTCATGCACCGCCGTCGCGGGAGGACATGCTTCCCGCGGCGTGTTCGTCGATGAATTCGTCGAGCAGCTTGCGCTGTTCGCGATCCAACGTTCGGCTCTCCAGCATATCCGGGCGCCTGAGCCAGGTGCGCCCGAGGGATTGCTTCAATCGCCAGCGACGAATCAGCTCGTGATTGCCGCTGAGCAGGACGTCCGGGACACGATGGCCGTCGATCACCTCGGGCCGCGTGTAGTGCGGGCAGTCCAGCAAGCCATCGGCGAACGAATCCTCGCTGGCCGAATCGCTGTGGCCCAGCACCCCGGGCACTTCCCGGGCCAGCGCATCGATCATCACCATGGCCGGCAGTTCGCCACCGCTGAGAACGTAGTCGCCGATCGACCACTCTTCATCGATATCGGCCTCGACCACGCGCTCGTCGATACCTTCATAACGACCCGCCACGACGATCAGCCCGTCACGCGTTGCCAACTCCCGCGCTCCAGCCTGATCCAGCCTGCGCCCCTGGGGAGACAGATAGATCACGCTGGGCCGATGGCCGGCGGACTCGGCACCGGCGCGCGCCTCGGCCAACGCCCCGCGCAAGGTGTCGACCTTCATCAGCATGCCGGGGCCACCGCCATAGGGGCGGTCGTCCACCGTGCGGTGACGGTCGGTGGCGTAGTCCCGGGGATTCCAGAACGCCAGCTCCAGCAGCCCCCGCTCCACGGCGCGTCCGGTGACACCATGCCGGGTGATCGCCTCGAACATCTCCGGGAACAGGGATACGACACCAATCCACACGGTACGCTTCTCCTACCCGTTGCCGAACGCTGGCTCTCACCGACCTGGACAGCGGCACCGGGTGCCAGCCCTGACATCGTCAGAAAGCGGGGTCCCAATCGACGATCATGGCGCGATCGGCCAGATCGACCTGAACGATGACGTCGTCAGGCAGGAACGGCAGCAGCCGCTCGCGATCGTCGAGACTCCCCTCGGAGGGCCTGACCACCAGCACATCGTTGGCACCGGTCTCGAACAAGTGATCGACGCGCCCCAGCTTGACGCCGTCGCGGGTCACCACGTCGAGCCCTTCCAACTGATGCCAGTAATATTCGCCGCTATCCAGTTCGGGTAGCGCCGTCTTTTCCACCGCCACATCGGCACCGGCCCACTGCTCGGCCAGTTCCCGCGTGTCGATACCTTCCAGTCGCACCACCAGACCCTTGCCCTGCGGCCGCGCCTCGAGCAGACGCCGCGACTGCTGCTGCCCCCGCATCGACAGTATCCACATCGGATAATCGAAGATGCCCTGGGCCGGGCTGGTGTACGAGTAGACCTTGAGCCACCCTTTCACGCCGTGCGGACTGGTCAATCGACCCAGCACCACCAGTTGCGTCTCGTCACCCTGCATAGGCATGTCCTGCTCGGAATCTTTCGGCAAGGTTTCACCCGACAGTGTCTTGCGAGCCGCCTGCGGCATGACGATCGAACTCAGGCCTGGGCCTTGCGAGCTTCTTTGACCAGCTCGGCGACGCGATCGGAGACCTGTGCACCCTGGGACTGCCAGTGGGTGATACGGTCCAGATCGACACGCAGGCGCTCTTCCTGGCCGCGGGCGACCGGGTTGAAGAAGCCGACGCGCTCGATGAAGCGTCCATCGCGAGAAACGCGAGAATCGCTGACGGTCAGGTGATAGAAGGGACGCTTCTTGGCGCCACCACGTGCCAGACGAATGGTTACCATTGCGTTGATAATCCTTCGGTTAAGTTAATCGTTACGCCACGAAATCGAGTCTTCTCGGACACTCGCCCGAGACGAAGACGCAGCATTCTACGGAAAACACCGTGTATTGGAAACCTTTTGTTGCGGGTGGGCGAGTCAGCGCCGGGGGAAACCGCCGCCGCCCATGCCACCCATCCCGCCGGGGCCTCCGCCCCCCATCATGCCGGACATGCCGCGCATCATCTTCTGCATACCGCCCTTCTGGCCGGCTTTCTTCATCATCTTCTGCATCTGCTTGTGCTGCTTGAGCAGTCGATTGAGATCGGGCACCTGCAGCCCCGCGCCCATGGCGATACGCCGCTTGCGCGAGCCGTTGATGATCTCGGGCTTGCGGCGCTCCTGCGGGGTCATCGAGTTGATCAGCGACTCGAGCTTGCCGAACTCCTGCTCGGCGCCCTTGTTCTGGGCCATCTCCGCCATCTGCCCCATGCCCGGCAGCTTGGACATCAGGCCACCCATGCCGCCCATCTTCTTGAGCTGCTGCAACTGGTCGCGGAAGTCCTCGAGATCGAACCCCTGGCCCTTCTTGACCTTCTTGGCCAGCCGCTCGGCCTTGCCCTTGTCGACGTTGCGCTCGGCCTCCTCGATCAGCGACAACACGTCGCCCATGCCGAGAATGCGTGAGGCCACGCGATCGGGATGAAACGGCTCGAGGGCGTCGACCTTCTCGCCCATCCCCATGAACTTGATCGGCTTGCCGGTGATATGACGCACCGACAGCGCCGCGCCGCCGCGCGCGTCACCGTCGGCCTTGGTCAGGATGACCCCGGTCAGCGGCAGCGCGTCATGGAACGCCTTGGCGGTGTTGGCGGCGTCCTGACCGGTCATGGCGTCGACGACGAACAGTGTTTCCTGAGGCTGGATCGCCTGATTCAGGGCCTGGATCTCCGCCATCATCGCCTCGTCCACCGCCAGCCGGCCGGCGGTGTCGACGATCACCACGTCGTGGAACTGGATCCTGGCGTGCTTGATCGCCGCCTCGGCGATCGCCACCGGCTGCTGGGCGCTGGTCGACGGGAAGAAATCGACCTCCACTTCCCTCGCCAGCGTCTCGAGCTGATCGATGGCCGCCGGCCGGTAGACGTCGGCGGAGACCACCAGCACTTTCTTGTGCTCGCGCTCGCGCAGGTACTTGGCCAGCTTGGCGACGGAAGTGGTTTTGCCCGCGCCCTGCAGGCCGGCCATCAGCACGACGGCGGGCGTGCCCTTGAGCGTCAGCGCCTCGTTGGCCTGGCCCATGATCGACTCCAGCTCCTGCTGGACGATCTTGACGAACTGCTGACCCGGCGAAAGGCTCTTGGAGACTTCCTGCCCGACCGCGCGTTCGCGCACCCGGTCGACGAAGTCCTTGACCACCGGCAGCGCGACATCGGCTTCGAGCAGCGCCCGACGGACTTCGCGCAGCGTGTCCTTGATGTTGTCTTCGGTCAGACGCGCCTGGCCGGTGATCGACTTGAGCGTCTGCGACAGGCGATTGGAGAGACTTTCGAACATGAAACGCTCCGGGCAGCGATGCCTGGCATCACAGAGGCTCGAACTCGAGCTCGCGACGCCACTGGAAAGGAATGTGGCCAGCATTATACGCATGGATGCAGCCAGGCTCCATGCAGCGGGGTGCCACCAGTCGATGGCTGGGCGAGTTGGCGGTGATTGGGTATAGTGGCGGCGAAACGCGATGGCCTATCATTCAGGATCCGTTGCCGCTTGTAAGGCCGCGCTGAAGCGGCAACCGCTCCAGGCGCATCCGCATCTCGCACTCTTTTCATCGTCATGGCGGCTGCTCGAAGACCGCCCACGAGGCCAAAACACCGATGCCGGCGCTTCCTTTCGCCCTTGTCGCTATTGCCTGTTATCTCGCCGCCGGACTATGGCAGAGCCTGAGCCTTGCCCGACGGGTCGCCGAACGCCCGACCTGGGTACGCAGCGCCGGGTTGGTCGCGCTGGGCTGCCACACCTTCATCGTCGCCCTGGCCATCATCGGCCCGCACGGCCTGCATCTGGGGCTGACCCAGAGTGCCGCACTGGTGGGCTGGCTGGTCGTGGCGCTGCTGCTGGCCGCCAGCCTGTTCAAGCCCGTGCTCAACGCCGGCGTCTGCGTTTTCCCGCTGGCCGCCATCACCATCGTCGGCGTGGTCGGCATGCCCAGCCGGATGATCGAGTCCGGGGTCTCCCCCGGCCTCTATTTCCATATCCTCAGTTCGATCGCCGCGTTCTCCTTCCTGGCCATTGCCGCGGTCCAGGCCGCGCTGCTCGGGTTTCAGCACCACGCCCTGAAGCGCCGCCAGACCAGCGGCATCGTGCAGGTACTGCCGCCGCTGACCCGCATGGAGCAACTGCTGTTCGAGCTGATCTGGTGCGGCATGCTGCTGCTGACGGTCGCCATCGTCAGCGGGTTCGTGTTCGTCGACAACCTGTTCGCCCAGCACCTGGCCCACAAGACCATCCTGTCGCTGCTGGCGTGGCTGATATTCGCCGGCCTGTTGGCGGGGCATCATCTTCTCGGCTGGCGCGGACCCAAGGCGGTACGCTGGACGCTGGCCGGTGCCGCGATGCTGGTACTGGCGTTCTTCGGCACCAAGTTCATGCTCGAATACATCTTCCATTACAACGCCTGAGCGCTCGCCCGGCCGGAAACTCAGTCGCGCGGTCATCGGCCGCGTTGACAGGCTCCGGTTAACGCCCTACAACAACCTGACAACTCCATGAGGAATTCTCCGCCTTGAGCGACGACATACCCTTGGGCCTCATGCTGGGCCTGCTGTTTGTTCTGGTCTGCCTGTCAGCATTCTTCTCCAGTTCGGAAACCGGCATGATGTCGATCAATCGCTATCGATTGAATCATCAGGCCAACGCCGGTTCTCGCTCGGCCAGCCGCGTCGTCGAGCTGCTCAAGCGCCCCGACCGCCTGCTGGGCGTGATCCTCATCGGCAACAATCTGGTCAACAACCTTGCCGCCTCCATTGCCACCATCGTCGCCATCCATTTCTTCGGCGACGTCTCCGGGCCGGCCATCGCCACCCTGGTGCTGACCATCGTCGTGCTGATCTTCGGCGAAGTGACGCCCAAGACCTACGCCGCCGTCAAACCGGACCGCATCGCGCTGCCCGCCTCGTTGATCCTGGCGCCGCTGCTGCGGCTGCTCTACCCGGTGGTGTGGCTGGTCAACGCCATCTCCAACGGCCTGCTAAGGCTCATCGGCGTCCGCCACCTGGACGCCGGCGCCGACAACCTGACCCGCGACGAACTGCGCAGCGTAGTGCACGAAGCCGGCTCGCTCATCCCCAGCCGCCACCAGGCGATGCTGCTGTCGATTCTCGATCTCGAGAACGTCACCGTTAACGACATCATGGTGCCCCGTCATGAAATCGTGGGCCTCGACCTGGACGACGATCTGGAGACCCTGCTCGCCCAGATTCGCCAGAGCCAGCACACCCGGCTGCCGATCTTCAAGGGCGACATCAACAACATCATCGGCATTCTGCATCTGCGTAACGCCTCGCGCTTTCTCTCCAAACCGGACCTCAACAAGGCCGCGATCGTCCAGGAAGCACGGGAACCCTACTTCATCCCGGAGTCGACGCCGCTGCACACGCAACTGCTCAATTTCCAGCAGCAGAAGCGCCGCATCGGCGTCGTGGTGGACGAGTATGGTGATGTCGAGGGGCTGGCCACGCTGGAGGATATCCTGGAGGAGATCGTCGGCGAGTTCACCACCGACGTCGCCGGCACCTACAAGGACATTCACCCGCAGACGGATGGCGGCTATATCATCGAGGGCACGGCCAATATCCGCGAGGTCAACAAGGCACTCGGCTGGCAGCTGCCGACGGATGGCCCCAAGACCCTCAACGGGCTGATCCTGGAGGAGCTGGAGTCCTTCCCCGACGCCCAGGCCTGCCTGCAGATCGGCGCGACCCGCCTCGAGATCCTCGAGATCGGGGACAACCTGATCACCTCGGTGCGCTGCTGGCAGCAGGGCGTGCGCCGGCGCAGCGGCGAATGAGACGACAACGGCGCGGACAGAATGATGACCGCGAACGGCGCTAGGGTTTGTACGGAAAATCGGCGTGCGAAGGCCAGACCGGGGCGCATAGCCTAGGCAAGAATCGGCGAAGATCGACCGGGCTGGCGCATCCGTTTACGGGGTATCAATGAGCATTTTGACCGGGGGTGCCGAGCTAGGGCTGGCGCTCCAGCCGATCTTTAACGCCGTATTGCCGAGCGCGGACGGTTTTTCGTACAGGGCCTAGATCGGACCACCCAGCTTTCGGGACAAGCTCTGATCGGCCGCCCGCTTGAGCCCTCGAACCCGACGCTCCAGGGTTCTCCTCGGCGAGTAACCGGCGGGAATCGGCTCGCCGAAGACCAGCAGCACTCGCGCCCGCAGCCGGCGCGGCCACTTGGTCAGCGCCTTGCCATCCTTGTTGGATGTCCAAGATCCCCACAGCCCCGACAGCGCCGCCGGCACCACCGGCACCGGATCCCGCGCCAGCACCAGGTCCAGGCCCCGCCGGAAAGCGTGCACGTCGCCGTCCGGCGTCAACCGCCCTTCGGGAAAGATCATCACCACCTCGCCATTGCGCAGCGCCCGACTGACCTCTTCCAGCGCGCGTCGAACGCCGCCAGGATCACGGCGGTCGGAGTCGACCGGAATGGCGCCCGCGATCCGGAAGAACCAGTGAACCCAGGGGTTCTCGTAGATCGGCCGATCCATCATGAAGCGCAGCGGACGAGGGCAGGCTCCACCGAGTACCAGCGCATCCATGAAACTGACATGGTTGCAGACCACCAGCGCCGGCCCGGTGGCGGGTACATGCTGTCGACCACGACACCGGAGCCGGTAAAGCATTTGAACCAGGGCGAAAATTAGCAGCCGCAGCGCGGGCCGGGGGTTTCGCATCAGCAGTGCCACGCCCACCAGCAGGGCCGACCAGCCCAGGCAGGCGAACAGCGTGAAGAGCGACAGCTCCATCACACTCAGCACCACGATCCCGAACACGGCGGAGAGGATCATGAACAGCGCGTTGAGGATATTGTTGGCGGCAATCATGCGGGCCCGGCGCTCCTCGCGACTGGCCAGTTGCATCAGGGTATAGAGCGGTACGCTATAGAGACCGCCGCCGAGTCCCACCAGCGCCAGCAGCGTACTCATGCGCCAGAAATCAGTCATCGCCAGGAGTTCGACCAGGGTCAGGCGTTCCGCGACGAAGCTCGACTGCGCAGCCAGCTCGAGCCCGGAGACACCGATGACCAGCGCGCCGATGGGCACCAGGCCGAGTTCCAGCCGCCCCGCCGACAACCGCGAGCAGAGCAGCGCCCCCAGGCCCACGCCAATCGCGAAGGCACCGAGCAGGAAGATGACGGCGCCCTCGCTGCCGTGAACCACGTCCTTCACCCATGCCGGCAGTTGGGTCAGGTAACAGGCGCCCAGAAACCAGAAGAAGCTGATGCCGATCAGCGCCGGACGAACCTTCTTCTCGGCAAGACCTTCGCGCAGCACTCGCCAGGTACCGGAGAGCGGGCGCCATGGCACGCGCCCGGCCACGCTCGGAGGCGCCGCCGGGATCCTCAGGCTGACGACGACGCCAACCACGGCTATCACCACCAGGCTGGTCGCGATGGCCGCCCTTCCCAGCGCGCCTTCCAGCGAAGCCAGTACGCCGGCCGCCAGGGTACCCAGCAGGATCGACACGAAAGTGCCCAGGTTGACCCAGGCATTACCCTTGACCAACTCGGTGGCGGCAAGGTGTTGCGGCAGGATGGCGTACTTGACCGGACCGAACAGCGCCGACTGCGTGCCCATCATGAACAACAGTGCCAGCAGCAGGCCGAACAACTCGAACCAGACCGCTGCCGCAGCCGCGATCATCGTGACCAGTTCCAGCAGCTTGAGCCGACGGACGAGCCTCTGTTTGTCGAGATGATCGGCGAGCGTGCCGCCCCAGGCGGAAAACAGGAAGAATGGCAGGATGAAGAGTCCTGCTGCCAGGTTGTTCAGCAATCCCGTGTCCCAACCGTAGCGGGGTACGGCGACGAAGGTCAGCAGCAGCAGCAGGACATTCTTGAAAAGGTTATCGTTGAAGGCACCCAGGGCCTGGGTCCAGAAGAACGGCGCAAAGCGGCGCTGGGCCAGTAACCCCGACTTCACGAGTCGTCCGACAGGTAGCGCAGGCCATTCAGCGTCATCGACAACAGCTGGTCGAGCAGTTCGCCCACTTCCATCGGCTGCCCCTGCCAATAACCGAGGCGGTCATTGAGCCCCAACTGGACCAGGCCATGCACACTGCCCCAGAGCGTTCTTGCCATGCGCCGGGCAGCGGCATCGTCGAGTGCCGGCTGGTGGGCCTTGAGTGCGCTCTCGACGCGGAGGAACAGCGCATCGATGATATGACTCTGGCGCTCGTCGAGCTCCCCCTCGTCCGCCAGCGGATACTCGAACAGCATCTGCCAGCGATGAGGCTCATGCTGGGCGAACTGCCAGTATGCCGTCGCCAGGGCCTTGAGCTGAGGCTCCGGATCGGCGTCCTCGAGCCAGGATACCGCTGCCCCCATTCTGTCGAGCGTCTCGATGTTGACGTACTGCAGCAGGTTGCTGAAGCTGCCGTAGAGCTTGAGCAGTGTGCTCGGTGCGCAGCCCACATCGCGAGCCAGTGAGCGCAGCGACAGCGTGTGCACGGGATTTTCTCGCAGCCAGGCATCGCAGGCCGCCATGACCTGTGCATGGAGCGCCTCGGGGGCGTGCTGTCGCGGTCGAGCCATGAAATTCCTCGCTCGGAATGATGTCGAATCGCTGCCGATGATTCGGAAGCCGGAAAATATTGTTGTCGACTTAAAATCGAACAGCGTTTCCCAGCATATCGCCATACCACGTAAACGCAAGCGCCGAGCGGATTAACGTGACGATTTCGTAAGGGTTTTACGCCCCCGACCTCCGGGCGGAAAGATCGCCTTCATACCTCCTTCCCGAGTGAATAACGCCTTGGCCCGGCGCCAGCGGTGGCATAGGCTGTTGCCCTCGTCACCCGAACCTTCAAGAGGAGACACCATGGCTGGTCGGCTGCATGTCGACGATTGGACCCGTCATCCGGCAAGCCCCGCTTTTCGTGGTATCGACCCGCCCGTGTTCGGCCCCAACCTGGCGCCGCGCCGCTGGCTGTCGATTCTGCGCCACGAAGCGGGTGCCAGCGTGCTGCGTGACGCGTTCTGGGGGCTCACTCCCACATGGCTCAAAGTACTGGATCAAGCGCCTCACTGTGCCCGTGCCGAATCGCTCGACGAGCGGCCGATGTTCCGCGAGGCCCTGGCCGAGCGCCGGTGCCTGCTCCCGGTAACCGGCATTTACGTCTGGCAAAACGGGCTGCGAGGCAAACAGCCCTTCCTGGTAACCCATGTCGACCGGTCGCCACTGCTGCTGGCCGGCATCTGGAGCCGCCATGCGCCGGACGCCGGCACGGCACGCGACTCCTTTGCCCTGATCACGGTACCCACCACGGAAGTCATCGCCCCCATCAGCGATCGCCTGCCCGTGGTCATCGCCCCCCGACAGACCGAGGCCTGGCTCTCTCCGGATACGTCGCCAGCGTCGGTCCGCAGGCTCATCGGCCCGGCCGACAGGGAACTGTTGGGCGCGTTTCCGGTATCAAAGCAGGTGAACGACCCCGCGCATCAGGAGTGGGCCTGCGGCTATCCCATCGGCCCCATGCGCGTCTGGACCCCATGAATGCCTCGCCGCGGCAGGCATCGATCCATCACTTCAAGACCCCGGCTTGCACTTCACCCCTGGTCATCAGCGAGAGAGTTCGTATGCAGGAACCCCGTCTCCACTCCACGCGCCATTACTCGGCGCCCACCGGCGTCACCTTGCCGCAACGCCTCGCGCGGGGCTCCTGGCACCTGGCCGGCTGCCTGGCGATGGCACTGGTACTGGGATTGCTGGCAAGTCCCGGTGCGGCGACCGCCGCTCCCGATCCCGAATCGGCCGATCGTGTCGCGCTCGTTCAGGGCCCCATCATCCAAAGCCCGAATGACCACCGCCAGTATCGCGCCATCACCCTGGACAACGGCCTGCAGGCCGTGCTGATCAGCGATCCCGAGGCCGACAAGGCTGCGGCGGCCATGGACGTCTCGGTGGGCAGCAACAATGACCCGGCCGACATGCCCGGGCTGGCGCACTTCCTTGAACACATGCTGTTCCTGGGCACCGAGGGCTACCCGGATCCGGACGGCTACCAGCGCTTCATCTCCCAGAACGGGGGGTCCCACAACGCCTTCACCGCCGACCAGGACACCAACTTCTACTTCGATGTGGATCCAGGCGCCTTTTCCGAAGCACTCGATCGATTCTCGCAGTTCTTCATCTCTCCGCAGTTCAACCCCGACTATGTCGATCGCGAACGCCACGCGGTGAATTCCGAATACCAGGCCAGGCGCGACGATGACGCTCGTCGCATCGACGAGGCGCTGGGCAAGGCGCTCAACCCAGAGCATCCGCTCAACCATTTCTCGGTCGGCAGTCTGGAGACGCTCAACAGCGACCGCAGGCCACTGCGACAGGCGCTGCTCGATTTCTACCAGCGCCATTACGATGCCAATGTCATGCACCTGACCGCGCTCTCTCCAGAACCGCTGGATGCCATGGAGAAGCAGGTCCGCCAACGTTTCGCCGCGATACCCGATCGCGGCCTGCAAAAGCCGGTAGTCGATCAGCCGTTGGCGAGGGCCGGTGACCTGCCGGCGTCGATTCGCATCAAGAGCAACGAGGCGCGTCGTCAGCTGGAATTTCTCTTCCCCATCGACGACCCCACCCTCGAATACACCGACAAGCCGGACGACTATCTTGCCAACCTGCTCGGACACGAGGGCGAAGGCAGCCTGCTGGCAGCCCTGCGCAAGGCGGGCTGGGCCGACGGCTTGTCCGCCGGTACCCGCGCGGGTGACGGTCGGCACGCGCTGTTCGACGTCTCGATCAGCCTGACGCCGGAGGGCGAACATCATCTCGACGACATTCAGGCCAGCCTGTTCGATCAGATCCGGCGCATCCGCGACCACGGGGTCGAGGCCTGGCGCTACCGGGAACAGGCCAAGCTGGCCGAGCAGAGCTTTCGCTTCCAGCAGCGCAGCGAGCCGATCGACACCGTCAGGGGCATGGCGATGAGCCTGGCCCACTACCCCCTCCAGGACGTGCAGTACGCGCCCTACCGCATGGATCGGTTCGACGCGGAAGCCATCGATGACATTCTCGGGCGCCTGACACCCGACAACCTGCTGCGGGTCTACAGTGGCCCGGACGTGACGGGTAACGAGACGACCCGCTACTTCTCGACGCCCTACACCCTGACCCGACGCGATGGCTGGCCCGCAGGCGCTCCCCTCGATGGCCTGGGACTGCCCGACGCCAATCCGTACATCGCCGAGGACCTGAGCGTTCACCCGTTCGAGAGCGACGAACCCGCCCGCCTGGTCGACTCCCCCAGCGTCGAGATCTGGCATCAGGCCGATAGCGATTTCGGCGCACCGCGAGTCGAATGGCGCTTCAGCCTGCAGAATCCGGATGCGTCCCGGGACGCCCGGCATGCGGTGCTGACCCGGCTGCTCGCCGGTTGGCTGAACGACGGCCTCAACGAGCGTTTCTATCCGGCATCGCTGGCCGGGCAGGAGTTCGCCGCCTACGCCCACGGTCGCGGAATCACGCTGGCCTTCTCCGGCTGGCGCGATCACCAGGACCGCCTGATGAAGACCGTTGTCGAGCAGTTGCGCCAGGGCGAGATCACCGACGCCAGTGTCGAGCGGGTCAAGCAAGGCTTGAAGCGCAACTGGGAAAACGCGCCCCAGGACGCGCTCTACCAGCAGATGCAGCGTACCCTGGGCGAGGCCCTGATGCGCCCGCAGGTCAGCACCGCGAACATGCTGGCGGCGATCGACGGTATCGATGCCCAGGACGTGCGCGACTACCGCCGGCAATTCCTCGACAGGCTCTATCTCCAGGCCATGGCGGTGGGCAATCTCGATGCCCCCCTCGCCAAGCGTGAGGGGCTGCTGGTTGCCAATGCCCTATCGCCCGAACTCCGCGCCAGTGCCATTCCGCCGTTGACGGTGCTCGACGTTCCCGCAAACGCCCCGGCACTGCACCCGGCAACGGCTCGCGGCGACTCGGCGGTGCTGCGCTACTTGCAAGGCCCCGACCTCTCGCTGCAAGACCAGGCCGGCCTGGCCGTGATCGGACAACTGATCGGACCGCCCTTCTTCGCCAAGCTGCGCACCGACGAGCAGCTCGGCTATATCGTCAGCGCCGGTTACGCGCCGTTCATGAACGCGCCGGGCCTGATGATGCTGGTTCAGTCCCCCAGCGCCTCCAGCGCAACGATCGGCCAGCGGATGGATGCCTTCCTCGCCGCTTTCGACCAGCGCATCGCCGCACTGGGCGACGACGATCTGGCGCCCTATCGCCAAGCCGTGCGCCAACAGCTGCTGCAGCGTGACCCGTCGCTCTCGTCACGAGCCGACCGCCTTTGGCAAACGCTGGCCTACCCGCAGGCCGACTTCGACCGACGCCAGCAACTGGCCGCCACGGTCGACGAGCTGACCGCATCGGATATTCGCCGCGCCTGGCAGGCACTGCGCCGCAACCCAGCGCTCGATGTCACCGCAGACGCCGGCGACCAGGCCAGCGACGTGGATGCGTTGACGAAAGGTTTCGTCCCGCTGTCGCAGCGGTAGCTGCGGCGAGCGTCGACACCAACGCAAGCCGCCCCGGANNTCCGGGGCGGCTTGCGTTCTCATGTTGCTCTTCGGGCGTTCCGGCCCGTGGTTCAGTAGGCGTCGAAGGCCTGCTCCGGCATGATCGACTCGACGTACATCACCAGTTCCTCGAGCACCTGGCGTTCGCGATCTCCCAGCGGGGTCTGGTTGAGCCGTTCGATCTCGCGGGCGAACTCCTTTAGGGTGAAGCCGCCACTCTGCGGGTCGTTCATGCGCGACCAGCGGAACGCATCCCACTGCGCCTTCTCCTCGCTCTCCAGCGTCTCTGGATAGCTGCGCGCACGCATGCGGAACAGCATCTCCTCCAGCCTCGGATCCTGGAAGGCGAAGCCGGTCTGTCCCAGCGCCTCCGGCGGCGTGGCGTGGACCCGCTCCATCGCCTGGCGATCATGCGGCGAGAAGAAGCCACCGGAATAGAGCATCAGATCGGGGTCCTGCGGTGGATCGGCGGGAGGCTCGGCGAAGGCCATCGCCGCCTTGCGGGAGGACTCCGGATTCTGCACCAGCGCCTGCCAATGGCGCTCGCACAGCGGCCGGTCGAGTCCCAGCCGCTGGGTCACGGTCTCGTCGGCCGTGGCGATCGGCAACAGCACTGGGCTTCGGTTGAGGTGAACCACCTTCAACGGAATCCGCGTTTCGCCCTCGGCCAGCTCGCTGTCGCTGACGAAGATGCGCGCGCGGATCTCCTCGGGCGTCAGCGAGAACAGCGGCGCCGGGTCGACCGCGAGGTCATAGACGATGATCCCGTTGGGATTCGAGGGGTGCGCCGCCAGCGGCACCACCAGCGCGCTGCAGCCGCGACTGGCGGGATAGCGCCGCGAGATGTGAAGCATCGGCTTGCGCGTGTCGACGTCGAGCAGTCCGGCCACCCGGCGCTTCTGACGCAACGACAGCAGATAATCGAAGAACTTGGGGTTCTGCGTCCGCAACAGCCGCGCCAGGCCGATGGTGGCCCGCACGTCAGCCAAGGCATCGTGCGCCCCGGCGTGCTCGATGCCGTTGGCGGCGGTCAGGTGCTCGAGCTTGAAGCTGGGCGCGCCATCCTCGCGCTTGGGCCACTCGATGCCCTCCGGGCGCACGGCATAGAACGCACGCACCGCGTCGATCAGATCCCAGCGCGAGTTGCCGTTCTGCCACTCCCGGGAATAGGGATCCAGGAGGTTGCGGTAGAACAGATGACGACTCACTTCGTCGTCGAAGCGCAGGCTGTTGTAACCCAGCGAGCAGGTGCCGGGCACGCTCATCTCGGCCTGGATACGGGCGGCGAACTCCACTTCGGGAAGACCGCGACGCATGGCGGCCTGGGGGGTGATGCCGGTGATCAGGCAAGCCTGGGGAGTGGGCAGGTCATCGTCGGCCGGACGCGCGTAGAGTGTCAGCGGCTCGCCGATTTCGTTGAACTCGGCATCGGTGCGAATCGCCGCGAACTGCGAAGCCCGATGCCGACGAGGGTCGGCGCCGAAGGTTTCGTAGTCGTGCCAAAGGAAGGTGGGTTCTGCCTGAGGCTGGGCTTTGCTGTTACGGACCGCTCCGCTGTTGGCCATTCCGCTCTCCGGCTGCGCAAAAGGCCAAGCCTAGCACAGCCGGTGGTGCGACTCATGCACCGCCACCCGGCGGCTACCGCATCGCCGGACCTAGCCTTTGACGGTCTCGCCCTCGTTGGGCAGCGTGACGTTGAGTTCGAGCACCGAGCAGTCGTTGTCGCTGTCGAGGCTGATATTGATGGCGTCCTGGTCGACCTTGACGTAGCGCCGGATCACCTCGAGCAGCTCCTGCTCGAGCATCGGCATGTAATCGGGCTGTCCCCGATGCCCACGCTGGTGCGCAACGATGATCTGCAGCCGCTCCTTGGCAACAGATGCGGATTTCTTGCGTTCGCCCTTGAGAAAATCGAGTAGCCTCACCGGCGGCCTCCTCCTCCGAACATGCGTGCGATCAGCCCGCGTTTCTGCACCGACTGGAAACGAAGCGGCACGTCTTCACCCATCAGACGGGATACAGTGTCAGCGTATGCCTGACCGGCGTCGCTCTTGTCGTCGTGGATCACCGGCACCCCTTGGTTGGAGGCACGCAGCACCGCCTCCGACTCCGGGATCAGACCGACCAAGTCGATCGCCAGGATCTCGCGGATGTCTTCCAGGTTGAGCATGTCGCCGTCGTCGACCCGGTTGGGGTTGTAGCGCGTGACCAGCAGGTGCTCCTTGATAGGGTCCCGGTTCTGCTCGGCACGACGCGACTTGGAGGAGAGCAACCCGAGGATGCGATCGGAGTCGCGTACCGAGGAAACTTCCGGGTTGGTCACCACCACCGCTTCGTCGGCAAAGTAGAGTGCCAACTGGGCACCGCGCTCGATGCCGGCGGGGGAGTCGCAGATGATGTAGTCGAACTCCTCGGAGAGGTCCATCAACACCTTCTCGACACCCTCGAGCGTCAGCGCATCCTTGTCTCGTGTCTGGGAAGCGGGAAGGATATGCAGGTTCTCCGAGCGCTTGTCGCGAATCATGGCCTGCTTGAGCCCGGCCTCGCCCTGGATGACGTTGACCAGGTCGTAAACGACACGACGCTCGCAGCCCATGATCAGGTCCAGGTTTCGCAGACCGACGTCGAAGTCGATGACCACGGTCTTGTTGCCGCGCAGTGCCAGGCCCGTGGCAATGGCTGCCGCACTGGTCGTTTTACCGACGCCACCTTTACCGGATGTTACAACGATGATCTTGGCCAAGATGAACTTCCTGTTGCCCGATAACTATTGATCGTTCCCGCGCCATTCAGGTCAGCGCCGAGATCCTTAACTGGTCTTCCTTGAGCTGCACCTGCACCGAGCACCCCAGCATCTTTGGATCGATATCCTCGAGGCGCTTGTACGTTCCCGCCACGGAGAGCAGCTCGGCATGCAGGTCATGGCAGAAGATACCGGCTTCGCGATCACCGTGGATACCGGCCAGGGCCCGCCCCCGCAACGACCCGTAGACATGCACGCTGCCCGCCGCCAGCACCTCGGCGCCGGGATTGACGGCGCCGATCACGACCAGATCGCCTTCCGAGGCGGAAATCTGCTGACCGGAACGTACCGTCCCGCGATGGATGCGCCCTCCCGCCTGCACGGACGCCTCCGGCGGCGGCACCGGCAACTCCGTCTCGGCCGCGGCTTCCACGGCTCGAGTCTCGACGGCCCGCGGGCGGCTCTCCTGCGGCGGAAACCAGCCCAGGCCCAACGCCCATGCCGACTGTTTGATCGGGTCGGAACCACCCCGCACCGCCACCGGTAGTAGCTTGTGCGCGCGGCACACGGCGCAGATTCGCTCGAGGGCGAGATGGGGTTCGTCGAGCTGCTCGACGCCCAGTACCACTGGAGTATGCTGGAAGAAGGCCGGTGCCTGACTGACCTTGCCAGCCAATTGCGCGCGAATGCGCTCCGGATCGCCGCTGGCCAGTTCCATGACTGTCATCGGCAGCATGCCGCCTTTGAACGTAAAGGCAGTGTCTGCCCGATCCCTGTTGAGACTCATGACCGAACTCCGCAGCGGGGGAAATGGCGTTTACAGGCCCTAAGCTAAGCGAGGGCGGACGCCGCTGCAACCGATCATAAGGCCACTCAGACCTTTTGTCAGGTGTCGCTACCCACCGACGCCACCGGCGAAACGGGCTTTTACCACCGGCCGTCAGATGGTTAGATAGACAGTTGCCGTCGATTCCGCGAAATTGCGTGATCGGCCTCTGCCAGCCCGTCGTTTTTCAGGATGCCACACCGGCCATGCCAGGACTTTTTCAACGCCTGTTCTCCCCCCGTTGGCGACACAAGGATCCCGCCGTCCGAGCCCAAGCCGCTTCACAGCTGAGCCCGGGCGAACTCGACACGCTCCGCCGGCTCGCGCTGGACGAATCGGCTCACGTCCGCCAGGCGGCGCTGGCTCGGGTGCAGGATCTCGATCCGCTGTTCCAGTGGCACAGCCAGTCGCCCACCGATGAGTCTTTCCAGCGTCTCGTCGACCTGCTTGGCGGCCGGGTATCGCCCAGCCCGGACCTCAATACCCGCTTGGCGAAGGTCGAAGCGTTGCAGGATCTCGCGCTGGTCGATGCGTTGATCAGCCATGGTGACAACCTGACCCTGCGCTTGTCCGCCCTGGCCCGTATCGACGACGAGGACCGCCTGATTCACCACGCCTGTGAAAACGGCATCACCGCGGTGCGTCACGCCGCGGCGGAACGCGTCACCTCTCCAGAGGGGCTGGCACTGCTGATCAAGCAGGCTCGCCGAGACAAGCAGGTGGCCCGTCTGGCCCGCGAGCGGCTGGCGAGTCTGCGTGCCGATGCCGAGCAGCAGAGCCGGGAAGAGGCCGAGCGCGAAAAATTGCTGGAGACGCTGGAAGCCCAGGCTCACCGTCCCTGGGAGCCGATGTTCGAGGCGCGCCTGAAGCACTGGATCAAGGGCTGGGAGACGCTGACGGGCAACGCCGACGAGACCCAGCGTGCGAGGTTCGATGCCGCTGTGACACGCTGCCGCCAGCGAATCGCCGAACACCAGCATCGACACCGCGAGATCGAACGCGTCAAGCGCGAGAAATCCGAGGCGCAGACGACCCGCGAGGGCATCCTCGACGCCCTCGACCAGGCGTTGAAGATTGTCATGGAGTCAGAGCGCCTGACTCCCGAGGTACTGCAGGCGTTGCAAGGGAAATGGCATCTGCAGGAGGAGCGCTGGCAGAACATCTCGGACCACTACGGCGTGAGCGAGGCGTTTCAGCAACGCTACCTGGCCCTCGATCATCGCGCGCAGTCGATCTGGCAGGCCTGGGAGCGACTTCAGGCCGAAGCGCCCACCCTTCGCGCGGGTCTGAAGGGCGAACAACCGCTGCCGCCGGTTCTCGACCGGCTGGCGTGGCCCGACGAACTGCCGCCGACCGAACTGGTGCTCGATGCCCAGCGTCAGGCGGCAGCCGACCAGCGTGGCGCGGACGCGGAGAACGCCGCCAAGAGTGAAAGCCGCTGGCCGGAGGCGGAGATCGAGGCCCAACTCGAGGCGCTGACACAGGAACTCGACCAGGGCCGTTATCGGCCGGCCTCGCAACTGCATCGCCGTATCCGCCAGCATCTGGAAGCCAGCGGCCAGAGACTGACGCCGGCTCATGACCAGCGATACAAGCAGCAGACCGCCCGCCTTGCCGAGTTGAGGGACTGGCGGGGATTCGCCGCAGCCCCGAAGCGCGAAGCCCTGCTGGCTGCCATAGAAGCGCTGGCCGGGGCGCAGGAGCGTCCCGATGCAGAGCGCCATCGCCATCATCAGCAACTGATCCGGGAGTGGCGCCAACTCGGCGATGCCGCCGCGACCCGCGAACTGTCGCAGCGCTTCCGCACCGCCTCCGATGCCTTGCACGATCAACTGGCGGAGTGGGAAGCCGAGCTCGAATCGCGGGAACAGGAAAACCTCACCGCCCGGGAAGCCCTGTGCGAACAGCTGGAAGCCCTGCTGGCCAATCCTTCCGCCGATGCCGACCCGGATGGGCTGCGCAAGGTCCGCGATGCTGCCCAGGAGCAGTGGGACCATCACTGGCCGGTACCGCGGCGTCAGGCAGCCTCGACTGGCCGCCGTTACGCCCGTCTGCGTCGGCAGTTGCAGTCTCTGATCGATGAACGCGCCGGCGATGTCGCCGGACACAAGCGCGACCTGGTCGAGCAGGCAAGACAACTGGCGGAAGATTCGGCCCCGGCCAGCCAACGTGCCGAGCAGGCCAAGTCGCTGCAACAGCGCTGGCGGGAGCTTGGCCGCGCCCCCAAGGGCATCGAACAGACATTGTGGCGCCAGTTCCGGAGTCATTGCGACGACATTTTCGCGGCCCGTGACGCCGCCCGCGGCGAGCAGCAGTCGCGTCAGCAACAGCGCTTCGACGACATGCAGGCGCTGATCGATCGCGTGGACGCCTGGCAGCCGAGTTCCGCCAGAGAGCGTGATGTGCTGGATGCGGCCCTGGCGGAAGCGCAACGGCTGGCACCGCTGCCCCGAAGCCGGCGCAGCGACGGCATGGAAAAGCGCTGGCAGGGCATCGTCCATGCCCGCGAGATCACGCTCGATCGTCTCGCGCTGGTGGAAGAAGCAACGCAGTGGCCGGACTACCGCCACTGGATGCGTCAATCACTGCAGGAAGAATTCGACACCCGCCAACTCGCCGGAGACCTGCGCCAGGCCATCGAGTCCCGGACCGAGCAGCGCCAGTTGCAGTCACCGGCCCAGGCCGAGGAGACCCTGCAACGCTGCCTGGTCCAACTGGCACTACTGGCGGGGGACGCCATCCCCGAAGCCCTGGAGCCACTGCGCCTCGAGGTGCAGGTCGCGCGTCTCAACGATGGCCTCGGCCGCCCGCCGACGCCCCCAGAGGAACTCCGGCAGACGCTGCTGCGCCTGATGGCGACAGCGCCGCTGACGATGGAGATCTGGGAGCGCTACGAGCCGGCTTTCGATGGGGTGATGGCGCATCTGGGACAAAATGGTCGCCATCATGAGGCAGAGGCCATTGACAACGTCTAATCCATACGTATAATACGCCACACATTGATGCGGGGTGGAGCAGTCTGGTAGCTCGTCGGGCTCATAACCCGAAGGTCATCGGTTCAAATCCGGTCCCCGCTACCAAATTATTTAACCGGTGCCTTCCCCAGGCGCCGGTTTTTTTTGCCTGGACCTTTCCCCACGCAGCGCCCGACAACGCCGATCTCTCTTCCGTCAGGCCCGCTCACCGATCGACACTCCTCGCCGTGATCACCGGACGTCCTGATCGACGCTTTTCTCTCCCGAGCTCCCCGTCGGCTGGGCCGTGCCGACACGACCGATACCGGGCAGTTTCAACGCCGGCGACTGGCCGTCGAATCCGACCGTCAACCCCAGCACGTTGAGCTCGAAACCCTCGTCCCAAGCCAGCATCAGCCCGAACAGCCCGCCCAGCGAGAACTGGTAGCCAGTGTGCGAGGGTGTCTGTGCCACAATCCGGCCCGGCAGATAATCCTTGCCGATGGCATTGGCCGGAAAGTCCACGGAGAGTTCCGGAACCTGTCTCACGACCCAGGCGATGAACGTATTGCTGTTGGGACCCGGCCAGATCCGATAGCGATCGGATTCCGGATAGTCGGGCACGACCTCCTCGATCCGCTCGATCGCCCGCGCCGCGCTGTCGCCCCGTAGCTCGGCGAGCAGCGTCGGCGGGTTGCCGTACCAGCGGCGATCCGGCGGTGCGTATCCGGACTCCACCGTGGGTCGGCGCCAGCTCATCACCTGATAGACGCGATAGCGTTCGGCACCTTCGGTCTTGGTCGCGATCCAGGTGTGCACGCCGAAGGCGCCTCGCCATTCGAAGGCTCGCGCTGCATAGACCTGGACCACCGCCTCGCTGACCTCGCCCGGGTCGGGAGCCAGTCCACTGGACGAACGATCGGCGTCATGCCAGTTGGCATGCAGCGGCACCTGCTGGGAGGCGAGCATGTAGGCCGGCCCCGACAGCAGGGCCACGATCAGGACGATCAGTACCGTCACGCTTGCCAGAACGCGCTTGAGTGGACGAGGAAGAGGCATCGAGGAGGCAGGTTCCGAAGCTTAAGTCGATCGCTGGGGTTGAATCGATACGGGACAACCCGCATAACAGTCCCCAATCTCGAATCGAACATCAAGGGTTTTTCGCATGGCTATCGTCGATCCTCGCACCGGGCAGCCGCTGACCGGCCCGGAAGAAAGCAGCCACAACGGTGCCGGCAACGCTGTCGCCCCGGAAGACGTCATCGTCGACGTCACGCTGGAGAACTTCCAGCAGGTCGTGCTCGAAGGTTCGATGCAGCACCCGGTGCTGCTGCAGAGCTGGGCGTCCTGGTGCGAACCCTGCAAGAACCTCAAGCCGGTGCTGGAGAAGCTGGCCCAGGAATATGCCGGGGCGTTCGTGCTGGCCCGACTCGACATTGAGGCGTACCCGCAGATCGCCTCGCAATTGGGCGTACGCTCGGTGCCGGACGTCAAGCTTATCTCCCAAGGCCAGCTCTACGACCAGTTCCAGGGTGCGCTACCGGAAAAGCAGGTACGCGAGTGGCTGGGAAAATATCTGGAAGCGCCCGCGGAGGCATCCCAGAGCCCGGAAGAGATGGCGGAGGCAGCGCTGGCCTCCGGCGACAACGAAACCGCCCAGGCCATCTACCGAGAACTGATTCAGCAGTACCCGGAGCATTACGACTATCAGATCGACCTGGCCGGAGCGCTGGTAGCCGCGGGTCAGGTCGACGACGCGAAGCGCGCTCTCGACGCGCTGCCGCCGGAACACCGCGATGCCGCCAAGGCCCGCGGCGTGCGAGCCCGCATCGAGTTTGGCGAGGAGGCCTTGAGCCAAGCCGAGATCGATGGCCTCGGGGAGCGCGACGATAGCGAAGCGCGCTATCAACGCGCGATGCGCCGGATCGCCGACGGTGACTACGAAACCGGCCTCGAGGCACTGCTGGCGGTCATGAAGAGCGACCGCGCCTACGGTGAAGATACCGCCCGCAAGACGCTGCTGCGCGTCTTCGATGCATTGGGCGCGAATCACCCGCTGACGGTGGCCTATCGTCGTCGCCTGTTCGCCATGCTCTATTGATCGACGCCGGAAACGGACGGCAAGACGCCCGGCACCGACCATCATCGGCGCCGGGCGTTTTGCAGCTTATCTCCGGGAGGACTCGTCAGCCAGTAGACGATCCAGACGCAGCAGCGCCTCCTCCAGCCAGCTTCGCGGCATGCCGAAGTTGAGCCTGACAAAGCCCGGCCAGCCGAAAGCCGCACCATCGGACAGCGCGACACGAGCCTCCTCGAGCAGCCGTTGCTGCGGGGCGTCGGCCAATGCGCTTCGGCGCAGATCCAGCCAAGCCAGATAGGTCGCCTGCGGCGTCGACATCGTGACGCCTGGCCAGCGCGAAACGTGCGCTTCGACCATGGTCAGATTCCCGCGCAACTCCGCGAGAAGCGCCTGGCGCCACGCTTCGCAATCCGCATAGGCCGCCAGCGATGCGCTGAGCCCCAGCACGTTGACGCTGGGCAGGAGACCGGCCGCCGCGGTCCGAAACCGATCGCGCAGCGCATCGTCACTGATGATCGCGCAGGCCGAGGACAAGCCCGCGATATTGAATGTCTTCGACGGCGCCCAGAACGTAATCAGTCGCGATGCCAACGCCGGGCAGAGCTGTCCCAGCGGTTGGTGTGGCAATGACGGATCGAGAATCAGATCACAGTGCAGTTCGTCGGAGAGCACGATCAGGTCATGGCGCTCCGCCAGTTCGGCCAGGCCCTGAAGCTCATCGGCGCTCCAGACCCGCCCGGTCGGATTGTGCGGATGGCACCACAGCAGCACCCGCGTATTCGGCCTGATGGCGGCTTCGAGCGCTGCGAGATCGAGCCGCCACGGCTCGCCCGCTGCCGCCGGCTCCGCCAGCTCGAAAGTCTGGGCCTCGCGCCCGGTGTTTTTCGCCACGCTCAGAAAGGGCGGATAGATCGGTGTCGCCGTGAGCACGCCCTGCCCCGGCTCGCTGAAGGCCATGGCGGCCAGGTTGAGTGCCGGTACCACGCCGGGCACCCAGCACTGCCACTCGGCTTCGATCGGCCAGTCGTAGTGATGCCGACTCCACTCGCAAAGGGTTTGCTTCAGCGCCGCGGAAACATCACCGTAGCCGAACACGCCGTGCTCGACGCGGGCCTCCAGCGCGGAGAGAATCGCCGGTGGCGAACGGAAGTCCATGTCGGCCACCCACAGCGGCAGCACGTCCTCCTCATACTGCTGCCACTTCTTGGTCGGATGCTGGCGGCGATCGATACGCGTGGCAAAATCGAAATTCACGATAGTGATCTCATCATCGAAATGAATGGATTGACGAACATGTGCGAGCGGCCTGACGAGAGTTCTTCCCGACCGTTCTACGCTCGGGTCCTGGCCGGCAGTTCGAAACTGGTCGGCCACTGGCTGATGCTGGGCCAGGCGGACCCGGACCGTCTGGCCATGATTCTGGCCGATACGGCGCGCATCGCCAAATTGGGCGAGCCCGAGTCGACGCCGGACGGCGACACGCTGACCCACTGGAGCGGTGACGCCACCCCGCCGCGCTGGGCGGCCAGAACGGCGCTGTTCCTGCTGGTGCAGATGCCCGCCAAGCCGCTGCCCCGTGATCACGACGAAGCCTGCGCCTGGGCCTACTGTTGGCTGCACAATCGAGAATTCGAGGCCTGCGAGACGGCACACGCCAGCTTGCCGGGGCACTTGCGCGACTGCCTGGCGGAGCCGCTGGCCGAGGCCTGGCAGGACTATCGCGGCCTGCGGCTGATTTGATGCCGGTCAGCGACCGGCACCACGCGGCGGCGACTTCGGCACGAAACCCGCAGGCTTGCTGCCCAGCCATTCGGCGAAGGCACGAATATCGGGATGCGACAACAGCGCCTCACGACTCGCATAATGGTCGGCGAGTTCGCGTTCGCTCAGCGTGCGGTGGAGGTGGGAATGACACGGTCGACAGACCCACAGCACCGCCGTACGCATCCGCTCGAGGCCATGACGCTTGCGATAGCGCGGCTTGCGGTGCAACGTTCTGGGAATGAGATGATGACGCGTCAGCGACGCGGAACGCTGGCACAGTGCGCAGCGTTCGGTCATCCCGGCATTCATCACCATCGACAGGGAGTCTCCATAGCGTGATCAGCTTAGAAACCTCCGCTGGCTTCTCGCAACCCGTCCCGGTCACAATGGCCGTCGCGCCATGACCCCCGCGATCCGCCTGCTCGAGTCACGCGGTGTGGCCCACCAGGTCACCAGCTACGAGCTGGCGAGCGACACCGCCGCCCAAGGCTCCTACGGCCTCGATGCCGCGCGGGCGCTCTCGCTACCACCAGCCAGCGTGTTCAAGACGCTGCTCGCCCAGCTCGACGACGACAGCCTGGTGGTTGCCTTAGTGCCCGTCGATGCCACACTGGATCTCAAGGCGCTGGCCAAGGCCGCCGGCGTCCGCAAGGCGCGGATGGCGGATGTCCCGGTGGCCGAGCGTGCCACCGGCTACCTGGTCGGTGGCATCAGCCCGCTGGGCCAGAAGAAACGCCTGCCGACCTTTCTCGACGAAAGCGCCCTGACGCTCGAGACGCTGCATGTCAGCGGCGGCAGGCGCGGGCTGGAACTGTCGCTGGCACGCGATGACCTGATCACCCTGACCGCGGCTCGCACCGCGGATCTGGCGCGGCGCGGGTAGCCCTTCGCATGTCGATCGACTTCGACCTGTGGATCGACCCCGACGACCTCGATCGCCATCGTGCCGTCGAGCGCGTGCTGGAACACTACTTCATGGAGCGTCTGGCCGATTACCCCCATCTGCGTTTGCCGGGTCCCGACCCCTACGACTATGATGCGCCGTTCAATCGACTGCACACCGTGCTGGTCGAGCGCGCCCGCGACTACCTGCTGCGCGAATACCTCTACTCGCCCACGCCGATGCAACTGAGCCAGGCCTTCTACCGCGCCGTGGCTCGTTCCAACAAGGTCATACTGGATTTCCCCGATGGTGATTCACACCGATCAGAACCCGACTGATGCCCAACTGGCGATCATCGCCGAGCAACTGGGCCGCCCGCCCCGCGGCCTCGAGGCGGTCGCCGCCACTGATAGCCAGGGGCGTCCGCTGGTCCTGCGCATGGCGCCGATCGTCGACGATGCGCCCTTTCCGACGCTCTACTGGCTCTCCTGCGAGCGCCTCAAGGTGGTGCTGTCACGCCTCGAAGCCAGCGGCGTGATCAAGGAGCTAGAGGCACACCTGCAGCAGGATCCCGAATGGCTCGCCAGCTATCACCAGAGCCATGCCGATTACGTCCGCCAGCGCTGGCACTTCATGACCGACGAACAGCGCGCGGAGATCGAACGGCGCGGCTTCGCGCCGCTGATGCGCGAACGGGGTGTCGGTGGCATCACCAACTGGGATCAAGTGCGCTGCCTGCATACCCAGTACGCCCACCACCTGTGCGGCGACAACGCCATCGGCCGCTGGCTCGATGCCGAGCACGACGTAGCCGCCAGCATTCCCTGAGCGGGGATAGGGGCGGTACCTTTACACTTTCCATCGGTTTTTCTCAGGAGCGATAGCGTGCAGATCTGTGTTTACCTGGGTTCACGTGAAGGCAATGACGACCGCTTCGCCGCGGCGACGGAAGCGCTGGGTGCGGCGATCGCCAGACGCGGCTGGGGGCTGGTGTACGGTGGCGCCCGTAATGGCCTGATGGGCAAACTCGCCAATGCCTGCCTCGCCGAGGGCGGTGAAGTGATCGGCGTCATGCCGGAACATCTGGTTCAGCGTGAAGTCTCGCATCATGGCCTGACCCGGCTGATCAGAGTCGACAACATGCACGAGCGCAAGGCCGCCATGGCTGCTCATGCCGATGCCTTCGTTGCCCTGCCCGGCGGGATCGGCACGTTCGAGGAGCTGTTCGAGATCTGGACCTGGCGCTACCTCGACCTCCATCACAAGCCGATCGGCGTGCTCAATGTCGCCGAGTTCTATTCGCCACTGCTGACCTTTCTCGATACCACCGTCGAACACGGTTTTCTCGATGCCTCGACCCGTCGCGCGTTGGTCGCTGACGCCGATATCGAATCACTGCTGGACCGGCTGGCGGCGGATCGCGACCCGGCCGCCTGACGCCTGGCTCAGTCGTACTCAGGACCGGCATCACCGCGTCGGTGCCGATCATGAGCCATCCCCTCTCCTACGTGGGTGGCTGCCAGCATGGCGCTGGCATATGACAACGGCGTGGCCATCGCCGGGCTGCTAGAGTGTAGTGATCACATCAAGGAGGAGCACACCGATGCACGCCATCGCCATCGAATCCGGCCAACTGATCTGGCGCGAGCACGATGATCCCGGCGCGCTGGGCGCCAGTGAAGTGCGCATCGAAGTCGCCTGGGCAGGCATCAACCGGGCCGACCTGATGCAACGTGGCGGCAACTATCCGCCGCCGCCGGGTGCCTCGGAGATCCCCGGGCTGGAGGTCAGCGGAACGATCATCGAAATCGGCCGCGGCGTCGAACGCTTCCGGCGCGGCGATCGCGTCTGCGCGCTGCTTGCCGGCGGCGGCTATGCCGAGCAGGTGGCGGTGGACGAGGCCCAGGTGCTGCCCATCCCGCAGGGCCTGGGTCTGCGGGAGGCGGCGGCCCTACCGGAAGTCTTCGCCACCGCTTGGCTCAATCTCTACATGGAGGGGGCGGTGCAGAACGGCCAGCGCGTACTGCTGCACGCCGCCGCCAGTGGCGTTGGCACCGCCGCCATCCAGCTCTGCAAGGTCTTCGGCAACCCCTGTTTCGTCACCGCGGGCAGCGCCGGCAAGCTGGAGACCTGCTACCAGCTCGGGGCCGACGCCGGCTGGAACCGTCACGACGGCAGTTTCGTCGACGCGGTCAAGGCCTGGGGCGGTGCCGACATGATTCTCGACCCGGTCGGCGGCGACTACATCGCGCAGGACCTGGCCGTTCTCAACCCCGATGGCCGTCTGGTGCTGATCGGACTGATGGGCGGAGTCGAGGCGCAGGTCAATCTGGGACGCATGCTGATGAAGCGCCAACGCCTGATCGGCTCGACTCTGCGCTCGCGCTCGGCCAGAGCCAAGGGTGCCATTCTCGATGCGCTCCATGCCCATGTGTGGCCCAAGCTGGCCAGTGGCGAGATCAAGCCCCTGATCGCCGGCACCTGGTCGGTACAGGAAGCGGAGACGGCGATGCAGCATCTGTCCGACAACGCCAATACCGGCAAGATCCTGCTGAGCGTCAGCGGCGAGGGATGAGCCGGCGCAGTATGCCGGGGTCTGTGCGAAAAGTTGGGGGGCGAAGGCCAGACCGGGGCGCGCAGCCAAGGCAGAAATCGGCGACAAGTCGTCAGGATCGACGATTTGGACAGCGCCGCCGCACGAAGAGAGCGACAAGGATGTCGCGACCCGGCTGACGCCGTGTTGCCGAGCAAGGCAGTGTTCGTACACAGCCGCTAGTCGACGCCCAGCGTGGCCTTGTAGGTCAACTGCAGCAGCCGGGCGTCGTCGCCGGCACGATGACGTCGAATGTCATACTCCGCAGCGATCCGCTCCTTGGTTTGGGCCCAGCACTCGGTCTGGGCCTCGCTCAGCAGGCGCCGCAAGGCCTCCAGCCGGAACCGCGGCAGCATGCGGGCCTGATCGAAAAGCAGCGATAGCCAGGTATTGTCGTAGCCCCAGCTATCACTGTAAGCGATGCCGGTCGCCGCCAGTTCGTCGTTGAGCCAGCGTGCGACCTCGATCGGCGGATGGCCCTCGCGGATCAGGCGAGCGCGGGATATCCCGTGCAGCAGTTCGGCCTTGGGGTCCCAATGGGTCCACTCCTGCACCGGCTGGATCAGGAATGCGCAGCGGCTGCCATCGGGCCGGGCCAGGCCGACCTCGATGGGATAACTGCCGCGGCCAAAACCGGAGGCCTCGATATCTAGCAGGGTGGGCAGCAACACGTCACGGGCTCCTTCCATGATGCCGTCTCATCTTGCGACGCCGATGATGCGCCATCATGACAGTGTTGAAGCGCGACTTCATCCCGCCACCGGGCTGGAGGAAAGTCACGCGGCGGGAGGCCCGGAGAGGTGGCGTGCGTCTCAGTGCGCCGCGAGCGCGGCGGGCGCCTCGCCGGCGGGGCTGTCTTCGCTGAGCTGGCGGGTCCAGCGCTGCCAGTCGTCCGCACGAGCGGGATCACGGGGCAGGCCCAGCTCGCCGTGCCGGTAGGCATCGGCCAGCCGCTTGGCGGCCTGGAGATGGCCATTCTCTCCCGCGCGAGCGTACCAGGTCACCGCGTGATGCTCGTTGGGCTGGTACTGCGAACATCCCAGCTCGTAGATGCGTCCGGCCTGGTATTGCGCATGACGATCCCCCTGCTGGGCCGCCTGCAGGACGTAACGCGCGCCCGTGGACTTGTCACGGGGAGAGATGCCCCGGTGCATCAGCACCCGGCCGTAGAGCGATCGCGCCGGCACATGGCCGGCATCGGCACAACGCTTGAACCAGCGCAGCATCAATCGCTGCTTGCCCGGTGACCGCGTCATCCAGCGCGTGTGGCTGAGCTGCGTGGCCAGACGGAACTCGAATCGCGTAAAGAAAGAAAACGTCTGTGGCATAACTGACAGTGACCCTGGAGACTGGGACCCGTTAACGGTCCGAACTACCGTGTCGATCTGGACGCATCTTGTTTTCTATTACCGCAACACCAGGCAAGGCTCTATGGCGCATCGGAATCGACTCTTCACAGGCGCGCTCGGCCGAGGCCGGGCGGCGAAAGGCCGCAAGGATACGCCTGCCCGCGTGGCGACTCAACCCCTCGCGCCCGGCGCCGGTTTGCCGCTTTCCGACGGCGCCAGTAACATACGATTTCCAACGGTTTTTCCGTGACGTTTCAGGCTCGTCAACATCCGTTTTCCCTATCTGGAGCGCAACATGCAGCGACGCCCCCTTGGCAAGACTGGCATGCAGGTCTCGCGCCTGTGTCTAGGCACCATGACGTTCGGCGAACAGAACACCGAGGCCGAGGCGCACGAGCAGCTCGATCGTGCCATCGCCGCCGGCATCAACTTCATCGACGCCGCCGAGATGTATCCGGTGCCGCCGAAGCCGGAAACCCAGGGCCGTACCGAGGCCTACATCGGCAGCTGGCTGAAGCAGCGCGGCAAGCGCGACGATCTGATCATCGCCAGCAAGGCAGCGGGTGCCGGACGCGGCATGGCGCATCTGCGCGGCGGTCCGCGACACACCCGCGAACAGATTCATCAGGCGCTGGATGCAAGTCTCGAGCGCCTGCAGACCGACTATCTCGATCTCTACCAGCTCCACTGGCCGGACCGTCACGTCAACTGCTTCGGCCAACTGGGCTACCTGCCGGGCGACGATAGCGACGCGACGCCGCTGGAGGAGACCCTGGGCGCACTGAAAGAGGCCGTCGATGCCGGCAAGATCCGCGCCGTCGGGCTCTCCAACGACACGCCCTGGGGCGTCATGCGCTGCCTGCATCTGGCCGAGACCCAGGGCCTGCCGCGCGTGGCCAGCGTTCAGAACCCCTACAACCTGCTCAACCGCAGTTTCGAGATCGGCCTCTCCGAGATCGCCCATCGCGAGTCCGTCGGCCTGCTGGCCTACTCTCCCCTGGCCTTCGGGGTGCTGTCGGGCAAATATCTCGACGGCCAGAAGCCGCCCAAGGGCCGGCTGACGCTGTTCGAGCGCTTCTCCCGCTACACCTCCGAGCTCGCGCAGGAGGCAACCCAGGCCTACGTCGACATCGCCCGCGGGCACGGCCTGGACCCGGCCCAGATGGCATTGGCCTATGTGACCTCGCGGCCTTTCGTCACCAGCAACATCATCGGTGCGACCACGCTCGAGCAACTCGATGCCAATATCGATAGCGATGGACTCGAGCTGTCCGCCGAAGTCCTCGAGGCGATCGAGGGCGTGCATCGACGAATTTCCAACCCCTGCCCATGAAACTCGGCCCTGAGACTCGTTTCCGAAACTCGGTCCTGATGGTCGCCGCCGCCGGCGACCGATAACGCCACTGCCAACACGGGTAAGCGCGCCATGCTCAGCATCCTCTCTCCGGCCAAGACCCTGGATTTCGAGACGCCCCCGACGACCCGGGACGTCACCCGGCCCGATTATCTCGACCTGAGTCGCGAGCTGATCGATATCCTGCGCGGCTATTCCCCCCAGCAGCTTTCAGAGCTGATGGGCATCAGCGACAAGCTCGCCGGGCTCAACGCCGCCCGTTACGCCGACTGGAAGACACCGTTCTCGCTGGATAACGCCAAGCCAGCAGCGCAGGCCTTCCAGGGCGATGTCTACGTCGGGCTGGAGGCGACCTCCTTCAGCCAGGCAGACAACGCCTTTGCTCAGGATCACCTACGGATTCTGTCCGGGCTCTACGGCATGCTGCGACCGCTGGATCTGATCCAGCCCTATCGTCTGGAAATGGGCATCCCGCTGGAAAATGCCGCCGGCAAGGATCTCTACGCCTACTGGCGGGAGCGGCTGACGCCCGACCTGGACCAGGCCGTCGCGGCCAGCGGCAGCTCGACGCTGGTCAACCTCGCTTCCAACGAATACAGCAAGGCGATCGACTTCAAGAGACTCCAGGCCGACGTGGTCTCGCCGGTATTCCAGGACGAGAAGAACGGCCAGTTCAAGATCATCAGCTTCTATGCCAAGAAGGCCCGTGGCCTGATGGCCGCCTGGCTGGTTCGTGAACGAATCGAGGACCCCGTGGCATTGACCGAGTTCGATGTCGCCGGCTACCGCCATGCGCCCGATGAGTCCAAGCCGGGTAAACCTGTCTTCCGCCGCCGCGAACGGGATCGTGAATAGATAGAGAGATGCGACCAAAGAATCGGAGCGAATGGCACGCCGTTCAGCTTCCATTCACACCCGTCTGCAACAATGCCCGCAGCAACGAGTGCGCGACATCGTCACTCGACACGCAATAACGCTGATTTTCAGGAGAACGCCATGCGTCATCTGCTCGTCATGTTGATGGTCGGTATGCTCGGCTTTGCCGCCGCCGTCGATCACGCCGAGGCTCGCCGTATGGGTGGCGGCAAGAGCTTCGGTTCCTACTCGCGCTCGGTACAGCAGCCAACCCCGACCACGACGCGCACCAACGCATCCGCCCCACCCCGCCAGCCCAGCGCCGGACTGTCGCGCTTCGCCAGCCCGCTGGCGGGGATGCTCGCGGGCGGCCTGCTGGCGTCGCTGTTCTTCGGTGGCGCCTTCGACGGGTTCCGGATGATGGACTTCCTGCTGATCGCGCTGGTCGCTTTCATCGGCTTCCGGCTGCTGGCAGGCCGTCGGCGGCACGCCCCGGCCGGTCATCGCGATGAGGGTCAACCGCATCACGACACCAGCGCCCAGCCGGCCCCGTTCATGAGCAGCGGCGCACCGGGCATGAACACCGGCGGCATCGCCTCCGAGCCGGAATGGTTCGATCGGGAGCGCTTCCTGGCCGGCGCCAAGGAGCACTTCACCACCCTGCAGCGCGCCTGGGACAACAACGACCTGAGCCGGATCCAGGAGTACGTCACCCCCGAGCTCTACAACCTGCTGAAAACGGAGCGCATGGAGCAGCCGGCCAACAACCGCACCGAGATCGTGCGCCTGTTTGCCGAACTCGGCAGCGTGCAGGAGTTCAAGGACGAAGCCGAAGCCACCGTGCTGTTCCACGGCGTCCTGGAGGAGAATGGCGAGGAGAACGAGTTCAACGAAACCTGGCACCTGAAGCGGGCGCTGCGTGACGGTGCACCGTGGTACGTCCAGGGCATCGAGCAGAATCCGAACGCCTGACAAGTTTCGCCCTATCCTCAACAAGAAGACCCGAGCCCTGCACTGACAGGCTCGGGTCTTTCTCATGGTGGCGCATCGTTGGCGCCATCAGCTCCGAGATGGCGACGCGATCGCCTTCAGTCGTCGCGATCGATCGCGAACGCCGACCAGGCCTGACGTGTCGGCATCACTTCCAGACGGTTGAAGTTGATGTGCGCGGGCAGCGTCGAGATGTAGAACATCTGCTCCGCGATGTCCTCGGCAGTCAGCGCCGTCGTGCCGCGATAAAGGTTGTCGGACGCGACCTGATCACCGCCGGTGCGCACCAGCGTGAACTCGGTTTCGGCGATACCCGGGGCCAGGTCGGTGACCCGCACCCCGGTACCCAGCAAGTCGCAGCGCAGGTTATAGCTGAACTGCTTCACGAACGACTTGGAAGCGCCGTAGACATGGCTGCCCGGATACGGCCACTGTCCGGCGATGGACCCCACGTTGATGATCGTCGCGCCTTCACCCACCTCGATCAGCGTCGGCAGCAGCGCATGGGTCACGTTGACCAGCCCGGTCACGTTGGTATCGATCATGGTGTGCCAGTCCTTCAGCGCGACCTTCTGGGCCGGCTGAGGCGCCAGCGCCAGTCCGGCGTTATTGACCAGCGTGCGTACCCGCTTGAAGCCTTCGGGCAGATCGTCGACCGCCCTCTGCACGGCTTCGTCGTCGCGCACGTCGAGCACGATGGCATGCACCGCCACCTTGTCGGCCAGCTCCGCCTCGAGCGCATCGAGGCGTTCGCCGCGACGCCCGGACAGCACCAGCGACCAACCGGCCTCGGCGAAACGATGGGCCGCGGCACGCCCGAACCCGGAAGTGGCACCGGTAATGAAAGCAACATCGCTCACAGCATTCTCCTTGTCTGACTTCGAGTGACCGGACGCATGACCGCGTCCTTCGTTAACGACTGAAACTCATCCCGACAACCCTCACCATGCAGGGTGCAGCCGGCGATCACGATACGCAGGCGCGCTCGAGCGGGCGGGGCCCGCCCTACAGGATTTCCCGAACCAGCACCCATATCGATAGCACGATCAAAAGCGGCGCCACGGTGACCTTGAGCGAGCGCGGCGGCGAACGCTCGAAGGCCCACTGCCCCAGAGCATTGCCGAGCAGGGCTGGCACCAGCAGCCACGCCGCCCGAGACAGCGTCGTCCCGTCCAACCCTCCGGCCAGCCCGAGCCCGATCAGCGACGCGCCACTGCTGGCAGCGAAGAACAGAATAGCCGTCGCTCTCAGTGCCACCGGACGCATCCGCTGGTGCAGCAGGTAGAGCATCAACGGGGGGCCACCGGAGGAGGCCAGGGTCATGCAAAGCCCGGATATACCACCGGCGACGACGCTCGATAGCTGACCGGCCGGCGTCGGCCCCCCGCCCGTCGCATTATCGGTGACCGCGAGCGCCTGGGGCGGTTCACGACGCCATAGCAGCGCCAATGCTCCCGCCAGTGCCAACAGGGCGATCGAAATCCGCATGGGTGAAGCCGGGATGGAGGTGATCAGGCTCACGCCGACCACGGTCGCGGCGAGCATGCCAAGCAGCAGTCGACGCAGTCGCGGCCAGTCGGCGAGACGGCAAGCCCGCCGCCACAGCCCGATACTGGTGATCAGATCGAGCAGCAGCGCCAGCGGCACGGCCTCGAGCGGCGGCAAGAACAGCATCAGCCCCAGCGCCATCAGCATCGCAAAACCGAATCCGCAGTAACCTCTGACGAGACCGGCAAAACATGCCAGGGTGATGGCCGGCCACAACAGGGGCATCGACGACATCGGCGGAATTCCCTCCCGTTGAGCGCAGGCGACCTTTCGACATGGCAGCAACCATACTCAGCCGCTCCTGCGCTGGGTAGGGCCAGTTTCCCCATCACCACGGGACATCCCGATGCGTCTGTCACGAGGCCCGACACATTCTGGCTCTAAGAGATTCGTATGACGCCCCTTAGTCTCTGGGCTGTCAGCGCTTGGCCTGTCGCTCGTGGCCGAGCGCTC
This sequence comes from Salinicola acroporae, assembly GCF_003206615.1. Lineage (GTDB taxonomy): Bacteria > Pseudomonadota > Gammaproteobacteria > Pseudomonadales > Halomonadaceae > Salinicola > Salinicola acroporae. The sequence continues at coordinate 316,176 of NZ_PZJW01000002.1, forward strand.
ACGGCTGACGCGTCGTCATCCCGACACGCATTTCAACGCCCACTCGCGCGCCTGCCCTCCGGCACCGATAACAGGAACCTTGCCATGACCGACATTTCCAACGACATCGTCCAGCAACTCGATCGCCAGCACGTGTTTCACTCCTGGTCGACTCAGGGCAATCTCTCGCCGATGGTGATCGCGGGAGGCAAGGGCTGTCGGCTGTGGGATTACGCGGGCAAGGAGTATCTGGATTTCAGCAGCCAGCTGGTCAATACCAACATCGGTCACCAGCATCCCAAGGTTATCGCCGCGATTCAGGCGCAGGCGGAACAGCTGACCACCGTCGCTCCTGCCCACGCCAACCTGGCCCGCGGCGAAGCCGCCAAGCGCATCCTGGCCCGGGCACCGGCAGGTTTCGGCAAGGTGTTCTTCACCAACGCCGGCGCCGACGCCAACGAGAATGCCATGCGAATGGCGCGTGCCGTCACCGGCCGCGACAAGATCCTCTCGGCGTATCGCTCATATCACGGTAATACCGGTGCCGCGATCGTCGCCACTGGCGATCCACGTCGCGTCCCCAATGAATTCGCCCGCGGTCATGCGCACTTCTTCAACCCGTTCCTCTATCGCAGCGATTTCTGGGCCGGCAACGAGGAAGAAGAGTGCCAGCGTGCCCTGCAACATTTGAAGCGAGTGATCGAGTGTGAAGGGCCCAACAGCATCGCCGCGATTCTGCTGGAATCGATCCCCGGCACGGCCGGCGTACTGATCCCGCCCAAGGGTTATATGGAAGGTGTCCGCAAGCTGGCCGACCAGCACGGCATCCTGGTGATCTTCGACGAGGTCATGGCGGGTTTCGGTCGCACCGGCAAATGGTTCGCGTTGGAGCACTTTTCCGCCAAGCCGGATCTCATCGTCTTCGCCAAGGGTGTCAATTCCGGCTACGTCCCCGCGGGTGGCGTCATCATCTCCGATGAGATCTGTCGCTACTTCGACGACCACATGTTCTTCGGCGGCCTGACATACTCCGGACATCCGCTGGCGATGGCGTCGATCGTCGCCACGCTGGATGCGATGAGCGAGGAAGGCATCGTGGACAATGCCGATCGGGTCGGCAATGGCCCGTTGGCCGCTGGCCTGCAGCAGTTGGCACAGCAGCACGCCGTCGTCGGTGAAGCCCGTGGCCTGGGCGTTTTCCATGCGCTCGAACTGGTCAGCGATCGCACCACCCGCTCGCCCCTGCCGGCCGCCGAGATGGGCGAGATCAAGCGTGCGCTGATCGCCAAGGGCCTGCTGCCGTTCGTGGTCGAAAATCGTGTCCACGTGGTACCGCCGTGCATCGTCAGCGAGGCGGAAGTGGCCGAAGGGCTGGCGATTCTCGACACGGTGCTTGGCGAGGCCAGCGCTCGACTCGCCTGATCGTCCCTCAGCCCCGGTCCCAACGACAGACCGCCGTGGCCATGGCCATGGCGGTCTGTCGTGTTGCGGCGATCGATTCGCCCTCGCGCGTTGTCCCCGCGCCGAGCGGCAGGTGCTCGCGTCGCGTCTAGCCGAAAGCCCGCGCCAGGGATCGAATCCCCGGCTCGATTCGCTCGGCGTCGATGGCGCCGAACCCCAGGCGCATGTAGTTGCGCGGCGGCACCTGGTCGAAGAAGTGTTGAAACCCGGGTTCGATCAACACGCCATGCTGGGCCGCCTGCCATGCCAGCCGCTGAGTATCGACAGCCTCGGGCGCCTCGAGCCAGAACACGCTGGCATGATCGCCGCCCACTCGGCGGCAATCGGCCAGCTCGCGGCCGATGGCAGCATCCATGATCTCCCAACGCTGACGCATCTCATCGGCGAACAGCCGCAGATAGCGATCGTAGTGCCCTTGGGAGAGAAACTGCGCGAGCTGCTGCTGCAGACCGGAAGGCGGATGTCGATACATCAGTCTCCTCAGCGCGCGCAACTCCTCGATGAGTTCCGCGTCCGCCACGACGTAGCCCAACCTCAGTCCAGGCGAGAGCGGCTTCGACAGACTGCTCATGTAGATCACGCGGGACCCTGCTCGGCTCGCCTTCAGCGCCGGTTGGGCGTGCCGGTCGAAGTTGACCTCCGCATCGTAATCGTCTTCCAGCACGATCTGGTCGCGACGCTGGATCTGCTCGATCAACGCCTCGCGCCGGCGCCGACTCATGGTCACGCCGGTCGGCCCCTGATGGCTGGGCGTCACGTAGAGATAATCGCTGTTCGCCGCCGCCGCGTCCAGGCACATGCCCTCGCTGTCGATCGACTGATAGCACAACTGTGCCCCTTGACGCAGGAAGACGTTGGCGGCCTCGCGATAGCCGGGGTTCTCCATCGCTACCCGGGTTCTCGCATCGAACAGTAACTGGGCGATCAGGAAAAGCGCGTTCTGCGAGCCCAGCGTGATCAGGATCTCGTCGCTGCGCGCATGGATGCCTCGCTTGGGCAGCACCCGGGTACGCAACTGCTCGATCAGCATCGGATCATCCTGATCGTAGCGATCGCTCAGCCAGTGCCGCTCTCGCCGGCCGCCCAGCAGCAGGCGTGAGGTCTCCCGCCACTGCTCCAGTGGAAACAGGCGCGTATCCAGCTGGCCGTAGACGAAAGGAAATTCGTAGTGCATCCAGTTGCTGGGCCGAAGAACACCCTGCAAATGGCTCGGCCGATGGGTAAAACGACTGCCCCAAGAGGGTGCATCGACGACCTCGTCTCGGGAGCAGCGGCCCATTTCCGGTGCATCCGGCTCATGATAAGCATCGTGGAGGTAGTATCCGCTACGCGGACGGCTGACCAGGTAACCATCTTCCACCAACCCTTCGTAGACGAGCGCCACGGTGTTGCGCGAGATACCCAACTGCAGCGACAGCTTGCGACAGGACGGCAGCGCCTCTTCGGTGGGAATCGTGCCGGTATGAATGGCATCCAGCAGCGCCTCGCGCAGCTGCTCCTGCAGGCCGCGCTGAACATCGAAATCGAGATGGAAGTAGTGGTCGAGCATGCCGAGCTCCCGCTGAAAGACGACACACCACTCCTGCAAGATCCGCGCCATCGCCGCTGGCGACGCGGTCGGGGAAGGCCAAGGCACCGCCAACTGTCTCGACCACGGGGGGAATCTGTCCTGTAGCACCACGGTGACGGACTTTAGTATGACATCCACGACGTCACCCAGCCGACGCCGGGGTCATCGCAGCGCCGCCGAAGTGGCTCGGATAGCCGACATAACAACGTCAATCACGAGGACAAGATCATGGGCAGTACCTTCCACGGCGTCATCGCCTTCGCGCTGATCGCCGCTCTGCTGGTCGCCGGCAGCCTGCTGCGCAGCCGTCTTCCGTGGCTAAGAGCGAGCCTGATCCCGGGTAGTATCGTTGCCGGCATCGTCGGCTTTGCCTGCCTCTCCACGGGGCTGATCCCCGGCTACGGACCTTCCGACTTTACCGCCCTGGCCTTCCACTTCTTCACCCTGAGCTTCATGTCGCTATGCCTGACGGGCAGCCCCAAGCCAGCGGCCGGCGAAAAACGTCACGGCATCGTCGCCGGCGGGCTGTGGCTGACGCTGATCTGGACCGCCAGCCTCGGCGCGCAGGCCGTGATCGGTTACGGCGTGATGGCGGGCTACGACCTGATCACCGGCAGCGATCTCAGCCCGCTGCTCGGCGCCATCGTCACCCACGGGTTCACGCAGGGGCCAGGGCAGGCGCTGACCTACGGTACGATCTGGGAGAATGACTACGGGATTGCCAACGCCGCCCAGGTCGGCGTGATCTTCGCGTCGCTGGGTTTCGTGGCCGCCTTCGCCGTCGGCGTGCCCGCCGCGCGTTACTTTCTCAAGCGCGGCCTCAACGCCAACCGCACCTCGACGCTCGACGACGATTTCATCCGCGGTTTCCACACCCCGCAGACCCAGCCTTCCGCCGGCAAGCAGGTCTCGCACTCGGGTACCGTGGACTCGCTGGCCTGGCATCTCGGCCTGCTGGGAGTGGCCTATGTCATCACCTACGCCTGGCTGACCGTGATGCAGCCGCTGGTCGCAGGTAACCAGGTGCTCTCGGTCTTCTTCAGCTACAACCTGTTCTTCATTCACGGCCTGACAGTATGCGTATTGATGCGCATGGCGATCGATCGCTTCGGCTGGACGGACAAGGTCGATGACGACACGCTCAAGCGGATCACCAGCGGCTCAGTGGATTTCATGGTCGTCGCCACGTTGATGAGCATTCAGATCGCGGTGCTCTCCGCCCTGCTGATCCCGATCCTGCTGGTCGCGGTGGTCGTGACGCTGGCCACCTTCCTTGGCGCGATGGCGATCGGCAAGCTCATTGGCCGACTCGGGCCGGAGCGCGCCGTCACCGCCTTTGGCTGCTGCTGCGGCTCGACCGGTACCGGCCTGCTGCTGCTGCGCATGCTGGACGCGGACTTCAGTACCTCGGTGCCCAAGGAGCTGGCGTTCTTCAATATCGCCATTATCGTGGTCAATATCCCGACGCTGTTCTTCGTTGCTCCCATCGCCCCGACGCTCGGCACCTGGAGCTATCTGGCGATCTTCGGCGGCTACCTGCTGTTGATGCTGATCTGCATCCCGCTGCTGCTCAAGTGGCAGCGACGTCGGGATGACCGGACACCTTCCGTTCAGGAGCCGAGCCCCTCATGAAGCCTCGTATCTTCTCCGCCCGGCGCATTCTGACCATGAACCCCTCGCTGCCGGAAGCCACCCACGTCGCGGTGCGAGATGGTCGGATTCTCGGCGTCGGCTCGCTGGAAACGCTGGCCGATCTGGGCGATTGCGAACTCGACGAGCGCTTCGCCGACAAGGTGATCCTGCCCGGTTTCGTCGAGGGCCACAGTCACGCCCTCGAAGGGGTGCTGTGGGAATACCCTTACGCGGGATTCTTCCCGCGCCAGGATCCTGACGGCCACACCTGGCCGGGACTGACCGATATCGACCGGCTCCAGCGACATCTCCGGGAACAACTGGCCAAGCTCGACGACGCCACGCCGCTGATCGCCTGGGGCTTCGATCCCATCTACTTCCCGGATCGCCGCCTGGATCGCAACGACCTCGACGCCGTCGACGACCGGCGGCCGATCGTCGTGATCCACGCCAACCTGCACATGATGACCGTCAACAGCGCCATGCTGCGTCTCTCCGGCCTCGAGTCTCACGCCGACATCGAGGGCGTGGTCACCTTCGACGACGGCCGCCCCAATGGAGAGCTGCGTGAGATGGCAGCGATGTTCGCGATCTTCGACACGCTCGACCTGGATCTTTTCGATCGCGGCAGCGAAGCGGCGACGCTGGAGCGCTACGCGCGCATCGGCCAGCGTCACGGGGTGACCACGCTGACCGACCTCTACAACCCGCTCAGCGAGACCGGCGTCGAGAGCATGCAACGCACCTGCCGCCGGGACGACGTCCCGATGCGCCTGGCGCCGGCCATGAGTGCACTGACCTATACACCGGAAGACGGTATCGAACGGGTGCTGGGCTGTCGCGAAAGGAGCAGCGACAAGCTGCAGTTCGGCTTGGTCAAGCTGATGACCGATGGCTCCATCCAGGGCTACACCGCGCGCCTGATGTGGCCGGGCTACCACGACGGCTCGCCGAACGGGATGTGGAACGCCGAGCCGGAGCGGCTGACCGAGATCGTCCACCGCTACCATCAGGCCGGGCTGCAACTGCATATCCACACCAACGGCGACGAGGCTGTCGAGCTGATGCTGGATGCCATCGAGTCGGCACTGGAGCTCTGGCCCCGCGCCGATCACCGCCACACCCTGCAGCACTGCCAGATCATCAGCCACGCCCAGTTGAAACGCGCGGCACGACTCGGGGTGTGTCTCAACATGTTCGCCAACCACCTCTACTACTGGGGCGACATTCACCGTACCCGCACATTGGGGTTCGAACGCTGCCAGCGTCTCGAACCGCTGGCCTCGGCAGACCGCCTGGGCATCCCCATCGCCGCCCACTGCGACGCCCCGGTCACGCCGCTGGCGCCTCTGTTCACGGCATGGTGCGCCGTCGCTCGCCAGACCGCCAACGGCGAGGTACTGGGGCCCGACGAAGCACTGAGCGTGGAACGCGCCCTGCGCCTGATCACGCTGGATGCCGCCTACACCCTGAAGCTCGACGATCGCGTCGGCAGCCTGGAGGTGGGCAAGTTCGCCGACATGGCCGTGCTCGACGAGGATCCCCGCGACGTCCCGCTGGACCGGCTGGCATCGATCCGCGTGGCGGCCACGGTCGTCGGCGGCCGCGTCTTCGACAATGTCTGAACCGATGGCCGACCCGATACCGGTCACGCTGATCGCCGGCTATCTAGGCGCCGGCAAGACCACCTGGCTCAACGCTCACCTGCGGGACGGCGTGACGCCTGGCACACTGGTCATGGTCAACGATTTCGGCACCATCAACGTCGATGCCGAGCTGATCGACTACGCCGGAGAACGACTGCTCAAGCTCAGCAGCGGCTGCCTGTGCTGCTCGTTGAGCGATGAGCTGGGAACCCAGCTCTCGCGCATCGGCCGCTGGTCGGATCCGCCCGCCGCGTTGATCATCGAGACCAGCGGCGTGGCCCGGCCACGCCGGATTGCCGACATGATTCGCGTGGCCCGCTGCTTTCGCCTGGCGCGCACCGTGACCCTGGTCGACCTGGCAAGCCTTGGCCAGCGCCTCGCCGATGCGCGGGTCGCGGACCTGGTGGCCGACCAGATCCGGAGTGCCGATCTTCTCTGCACCAATCGTGGCGAGCGCCTCGATGCCGACGCGCGGCAACGGCAAGCGGATCGACTCCGCGCCCTCAATTCCACGGCCCTCCTCGAGACCGGCCCATCTCTCCCGACACAGGAGACATCGGAGCCTCCTCCCGCCCCCGATCGTGGGACCTCGGCCTCGACGTCGAATCGTTGCCCGACATGGCAACACCGCCCCACCAGAGCCAGGGCCCACGGCAACGAACCTGACTGGCAGCGTTTTGCGATCGATCTCCCAGCGTCGCTGTCGCGTTCGGCGCTGGAGGCCATCCTGGCTGATCATGCCGTCGGCCTGGCCCGGGCGAAGGGATTTCTCAAGGCCGATGGTCGCCACTACGTTTTCCAGTGGAGCGGCGGTCGCGCCGAGTGGACACCGACAACGCTGCGACCGGGCGCAGGTACGCTGGTGGGCATCGGCTTCAAGGGTGACGCCTTCGCGGCCTTGGTACAGGCCCTGGCAGCTCTCGGCTGATGGGCTGGCGACAACGCCAATCTGGCCAGACGACTGTCGCCAACTGGCTCTATAGCCACCGCCTCGGGATTCTTTAGGGTGGAACCACGATACGCCGCCAAGGCGCAATGCCATGGCGTGTCTGGCCGATCAGCGATCGGCACGGACCCGCGATCCATCAAGTCCAACAACAATAGCGTTCAACAACAACATAGAGGGTGACCTACATGATGCGATTCTCCGCCCGCAAAACGGCTTCCGGTTCGCGCCTGTCCCGGATGGCCGCGAAAGCCATGGCCGGCACGCTGTTGGCCGTGTCACTGTCGAGCCTGTCGCTGACGGTGCTTGCCGCCGACCTCCCGGAGATCGAGAGCCGCGGCAGTCTGAGTGTCGCGACCGAGGATAACTACGCGCCCTTCAACTATATCGACAACGGCAATCCCGTTGGCTTCAACGCCGACATGCTGGAGGAACTGCGCCAATACGCGGACTTCGACGTCGACCAGGACATCCTGCCCTGGACCGGCCTGCTCGCGGCCGTCTCCACCGGCCAGTACGACATGGCGCTGACCGGCGCCTCTGTCTCCGACGAGCGTCTGCGCGTCTTCAACTACACCGCTCCCTATGCCTCGGCGCAGCACTTCGCGATCACTCGCGCCGGCGATGACAGCATCCAGAGCGTCGCGGACCTGAGCGGCAAGAAGCTGGGCGTGCAGGCCGGCAGCGTACTGCTGTCTCGCCTGCCGGAACTCGAGAAGATGCTCAAGGAGAGTGGCGGCGAACTGGGCGAGGTGGTGCAGTACGAGTCCTACCCGGAAGCCTTCGCCGACCTGGCCAACGGCCGTCTCGACTTCGTCATCGACTCCGCCGTGCCGGTCAATACGCTGGTGGCATCCAAGCCGGATGTCTTCGCCAAGGGGCCAGCGGTGTCCGGTCCGGGATACGTCTCCTGGCCGATGCCGAAGTCGAGCCCGGAGCTGCTCGAGTACATGAATGGCTTCCTCGACCATATGCGTGACACCGGCCGCCTGGCCGAGCTGCAGGAGAAATGGTTCGGCGAGAGCTTCCCCGACCTGCCCACCGAGCCGCTGACCAGCGTCGATCAATTCCACGAGCTGCAATTCAGCAACATGAAGTAAGCCATCGGCTCGTTGCGCCATCGGCAACGAACCACCGGCATGACGCTGCGGCGGGTCCGCGGCGTCAATCGCTTCGAAGTCTCGTGGAGGACGCATCATGAACGCCAGTGCCTGGCAAATGCTGCTGGACGGTGCCTGGACGACGATCTGGATCTCTGGCGTCTCCATCGCCATGGGGGTGATCGCAGGGCTGATCATCGCGTTGATCCGGATAGCCAGGATCCCCGTGGTCGACCAGATCCTGGTGCTCTACATCAGCCTGGCGCGGGCCACCCCGCTGGTCACGCTGGCGCTGTTCATCTTTCTGAGCGCCCCGACTTTCGGTCTCAGCCTCAATCGCAACGTCGCCGGCATTCTCGCCCTGACGCTCAACACCACCGCCTTCAACGCCGAAATCTGGCGCAGCGCGTTCCGCAACTTCTCCCGGGAACAGCGCGAAGCGGCCATGGCCACCGGCATGACGCCCTGGATCACCTTTCGCCGCATCATGCTGCCCCAGATGATGATCACGAGTCTTCCCGGCCTGATCAACGAGATGTCGTTCCTGATCAAGGGCAGCCCGGCAATCGCGGTGATCGGTATCGTCGACCTGACCCGCGTGACCAACCGCATTTCCGCGGTGACCTATGAACCCCTCCCCCCCATCCTGGTGGCCTGCGCGCTCTACATGGCGGTCATCGGCTGCCTGGTCTGGCTGCAGCGTATCGCCGAGCGCCGTGCCAACCGGCTGGCCATGTGATCGGATAACGCCAAGGAGAGATCATGAGCAACTGGGAAATTCTGTGGGGCGCGCGGGATCAGTTCTGGTCCGGTTTCGCCAGCACGATGGCGATCTTCGGCCTGTCGATCAGCGCCGCATTCGCGATCGGCTGCGGCATGCTCTATCTGCTGGAGGGCAGTCGGCCCCGGCTCACCGTGCCGGTCCGGGTGTTCATCGACGCCATGCGCATGCTGCCGTTCCTCATCCTGGTATATCTGCTCTACTACGGCCTGCCGGCGTTCGATATCCGGCTGGACGCCTGGTGGTCCGGCGTCGGCGCACTGGCGGTCTATCACGGCTGCTACTTCGCCGAGATATTTCGCGGCGCGCGGCTGACCTTCCCGCCCGGCCAAGTCGAAGCCGCCAAGGCCCACGGGTTTACCAAGGGCAAGATGTTCTTCCGCCTGATCCTGCCGCAGATCGTGATGCAGACCCGGCCGCTGCTCGGCAACCAGTTGATCTACGCGCTCAAGGATACCGCCTTCCTGGTGATCATCACCGTGCAGGAACTCACCGCCGCGGCCAACAGCCTGTCGGGAACCTATTTCATTCCTACCGAGGCCTTCATCGTGGTCATCGGCTTCTACTGGGCGGTCAGCGTGGTCATGGAAATCATCATCAAGCAGTGTGGCCGCTTCAGCGCCAAACGGGGATTCGACCATGTTTGAGAAAAGCACGTCTGGACCTGCCGGGTCTGGACAACCCACGCCCGAACAGAGCGCGCTCGAAAGAACCGCGCCCGATGACGCAGCCCGCAGCGACCGGATCGCGGTGTCGATTCGCCATCTCTCGAAGAGCTTCGATGGCGTCGAGGTCCTGCGCGACGTGGACCTGGAGGTGCGCGAGGGCGACGTGGTGACGATCCTGGGCTCCTCCGGCTCCGGCAAATCGACACTGCTACGCTGCATCAACTGGCTGGAGCGCCCCGACAGCGGCAGCATCCATATCGGCGGCCAGCGCATCGGCGTCAACGATGCCGGCCGGCCGATGCCGGTGCGCGAGCTGGCCAAGGTTCGCGCCCGCACCGGCATGGTGTTCCAGAGTTTCAATCTGTGGCCGCATCTCAACGTGCTGCACAACGTCACCGAAGCGCCGATCCACGTGCTCGGCAAGTCGAAAGCCGAGGCCGAGGCGCTCGCCCGCGACCTGCTGGAGAAGGTCGGCATGTCGCCCAAGGCCGATGCCTATCCCAGCACCCTCTCGGGCGGCCAGAAACAGCGCGTGGCGATCGCTCGCGCCCTGGCGATGCAGCCGGAGGTGATGCTGTTCGACGAGCCGACATCGGCGCTCGACCCGGAACTGGTCGGCGAAGTGCTGGCGGTGATCAAGGATCTCTCCGCCGAGGGCTACACCATGGTCATCGTCACCCACGAGATGGCCTTCGCCCGCGCCGTATCCGATCAGGTGGTGTTTCTCGAGAAGGGGCTGATCATCGAGCAGGCCGACCCGGAGACCTTTTTCACCCATGCCAGTACCGAGCGGGTGCGGCAGTTCCTGGAGCGCAACGAGGGTTGAGCCCAGGCCGCGAAAGCGACTCGACAGCCGACGGCGAAAGTGCCAACAATGCGACAACGCCATCTTTTCGAGGGAGCTGTCATGTCGATAACGGTTACGGTCTTGGACGACTATCAGGGATGCTGTGCCTTTCTCGACGCCGCCCACGAACTCGACGGCAGCGACGTGCGCCTGGACATCGAACATCGGCATCTCGACGCCGAGGCGCTGCCCGCCCGTCTGGCCGATAGCGACGCCATCATCCTGATCCGCGAGCGCACCTCGCTGACCCGCGAACTGCTGGAACAGCTGCCGAACCTGAAGCTGGTGGTCCAGACCGGGCGGCTCTCCTCGGCCATCGACGTCGCTGCCTGCGAGGCGCTGGGCATCGCCGTTCGCGACGGCGGCGGCTCCCCGGTCGCGCCGGCGGAGCTCACTTGGCTGCTGATCATGGCGGGCTGTCGGCGCCTCGGCGGCTATCTCGCCCGCCAGGCCGAGGGCGACTGGCAGCGCACCAACGAGCGCCTGGAGGCGGAGTCGCTGGGCCACGCCGTCCATGGGCGTACGCTGGGCATCTGGGGCCTGGGCAAGATCGGCAGCCGGGTCGCCGGTTACGCCCAGGCGTTCGGCATGAACGTTGTCGCCCACGGTCGCGAAAGCAGCGCCGGGCGCGCCTTCGAGCTGGGCGTCGAATTCGAGCCCGATCGACACGCCTTCCTCGCACGCTGCGACGTGATCACCCTGCACCTCAAGCTCAACGACGATACGCGCGGCATGATCACGCCGGCGGACCTCGCCGCGATGCGCGCCGACGCGCTGCTGGTCAACACCAGCCGCGCCGAGCTGATCCGACCGGGGGCGCTGCTCGACGCGCTGGACGCCGGCCGCCCCGGCGGCGCCGCGCTGGATGTCTACGAGAACGAACCCGACGGCGCCAGCGCTTACCAGGCACACCCCCGCGTGCTGGCCACACCGCATATCGGCTTCGTCGAGAAGGACACCTACGAACTCTATTTCTCGACCGCGTTTCGCCAGGTCCGGGAATTCTTTTCACCCTGATCGGGCAAGTCAAAACCGACGGCCCAGAAACGACTCTCCCGGCCGCAGCCGGGAGAGTCGTGATCGAGCCAGATGCATGACCGACCGGGTTGAACGCAGTTGCATCGATATCACCGTCCGAACAGATGCTTGCGCGCCTCGTCGGTCATCTCGACATTGTTGGCGGGATTGATCTCCTCCGCCTTGGCGTAGGCGCGTCTCACCGCATCGCGTTCGCCGACCTGCTCGAACCAGCGCTGCAGGCTCGGGTAGTCCTCCATGTCCTGACCCTGCTTCTCGAACGGCTTGATCCACGGCCAGATCGCCATGTCGGCGATGGAGTAGTCGTCGCCGGCCACGTAGTCGTTGGCATCGAGCTGCTTGTCGAGCACCCGGTAGAGCCGCGACGTCTCGTTCATGTAGCGCTCGACGGCGTAGTCGATCTTTTTCGGCGCATAGTGGCGGAAATGGTGGTTCTGCCCCGCCATCGGCCCCAGCCCGCCCATCTGCCAGTGGAGCCACTGCAGCACCCGATAGCGTTGGCGTCCGCTCTTGGGCAGAAACTTGCCACTCTTGTCGGCCAGATACTCGAGGATCGCGCCGGATTCGAACAGCGACAACGGCTGCCCGCCGTCGGCCGGGGCGCGATCGACGATCGCGGGGATGGGTTGTTGGGGGCGATCTCGAGAAATTCAGGCGTGAACTGCTCGCCCTTGCCGATATTGACCGGATGGATCCGGTAGTCGAGCCCCGCTTCCTCGAGGAACAGCGTGATCTTGTGACCGTTGGGGGTCGTCCAGTAGTAGAGATCGATCATCACAGGCTCCTGTCGTGACGCCCGGCGATAAGCCGGATGCTGTCAGGATAGGCTTTGCGGGGGGCGGCGTCTCGCGCGACGTCGCCCCAGGCGGTTCAAAAGCGCCTGCTCGCTCGGTCAACGCTCGTGATCAATTGGCATAGGCGCCGTCGACGTCGACGATCCGCGTGGCGTTGCGGCCCACGCCATCATGTATATCCAGCATGCGCTGGAACCAGGCGTAGACCGGATCGGCGTTGGAGACCAGGTCGGCAGCGGAGGTCACCCTCGCCCACATGAACGCGCCCACCACCAGATAGTCCGCGGCGCCGGCCTCGTCGCCGTCCAGGAACGGCGATTCATCCAGTCGCCCGCGCATCGGTTCCAGCGCACGGTCGAGCATCGACAGCCCCTGGCTCGGCGAATGCATCTCCTCCAGGGTGCGGCCGAACGCCTTTTCGCGCGAGGTGCGGAAGTAGTCGCGGTCGTCCGGGTGAATGGCGTTGAAGACATCCATCAGGATCGTGCGCATGACTCCCGGCGCCAGCGAACGCTCGGCGTAGAACTTGAAGAACCGCGCCCGGGCTTCGGCCGTGGCATCACCCAGTAGCGGCTTGTCCGGGTAGACCCGATCGAGATAGCGGAAGATTTCATAGCTGTCGACGACCGTCTGGTCACCGTCGACGAAGACCGGCACCTTCGTCTGGTCCGAGAAGGCGATCGCCTCCTTGTCGGTGAACTTCCACGGCACGAATTCGCAATCGAGCCCTTTATGCGCCAGCGCATACTTGACCCGCCAGCAGTAGGGCGAGAATCGCAGTCGCTCGTCGCGCCCGCACAGATCGAACATTTTACGGCTCATGCCACACTCCTCGTTTTATACGGTTGTTACGGCTGCAGTGCTCGCAGCATGTCCAAGGGAGGGGGAACCGTCAAACCCTGAACTGGCGCCCGCCCGATCCAGATTGCCTCGGCGCGAATCGAAATTCGTTGCCATACTGTTACGGATAGCAGTCATACCGTGAGCCTGCGAGTCACCTTTTCAAGCGGGAGCACGGCGGGTTTACCACCTCAGATCGATCACGAAGGAGTGGATCATGGTACGCCGACTCAAGGACGATGAACTGCACGGTAGCCAAGGCAAACACGATGCACCCGGCGGCGGCTGGCAGTCGATCCAGGCCACGGAGGCACATTTCCTGCGCGAGAAGGTGCCGTTCAAGGGCAACGGCCTGATGTTCAAGATCAATCACCCCGATGGCGGGTTCGAGTGCCCTAGCTGTGCCTGGCCCAACCCGGCGAAACCCGGACCGGCCGAGTTCTGCGAGAACGGGGCCAAGGCGGTCGCCTGGGAAGCTACGGCGGCACGAACCACGCCGGAGTTCTTCGCCAGCCATACCGTTGCCGAGCTGCTCGGCTGGTCGGACCATGCCCTCGAGAAGCAGGGCCGCCTGACCCACCCGATGCGCTACAACCCGGACACCGACAAGTACGATCCGATCGACTGGACGACGGCGTTCCGCGAGATCGGCGAGCAGGTGAAATCCTACGACCCGAAACGGGTCGAGCTCTACACTTCGGGTCGCACCTCCAACGAAGCGGCATTCCTGTGGCAGCTCTACGGTCGGATGCTGGGCACGCACAACTTCCCCGACTGCTCCAACATGTGCCACGAGACGACCACCGTGGCCTTGCCCCAGAGCATCGGCGTGGGCAAGGCGACCACGGTGCTGGAGGATTTCGAACACGCCGACTGCATCTTCCTGTTCGGCCAGAACGCCGGTACCAACAGCCCGCGGATGATGGGCCTGCTGCACGAGGCGCGCCTGCGCGGCGCCGAGGTGATCACGTTCAACCCGCTGCGCGAGCGGGCGCTGGTCAAGTTCGCCAATCCGCAGACGCCCCGGGACATGCTGACCAACCACGGCGTGCCGATCAGCTCGCAGTATCATCAGGTCCGCATCGGCGGCGATATCGCCGCGATCCAGGGCATCTGCAAGCGCATCCTCGAGGTCGACGACGAGGCCCGCGACAGCGGCGGCGAGCGTGTCATCGACCACGACTTCATCGCGATGCACACCGATGGCTTCGAGGCGTTTGCCACTCACTGCCGCCATCTACCGTGGGAGCGAATCGAGCGCCACAGCGGTCTCGAACGGACGGCGATCGAGCAGGCCGCCGAAGCGTGGATCCGTGCCGAGCGCGTGATCTGCTGCTGGGGGATGGGCATTACCCAGCACATCCGTGGCGGCGACAACATCCACCAGATTCTCAACCTGCTGCTGATGGGCGGTCACATTGGCCGTCGCGGTGCCGGCGCCTGTCCGGTGCGCGGCCACTCCAACGTCCAGGGCGATCGGACCGTAGGGATCTTCCACAAGTCCGGCGAGGCATTCCTGTCGAAGATGGACGAAGTGTTCGGCATCGAATGCCTGCGCGAGCACGGCCACGACGTGGCGCTCTGCTGCGAGGCGATTCTGCGCGACGAGGTGGACGCCTTTCTCGGCATGGGAGGCAACTTCTTCCGCGCCATCGCCGACCAGGCTCGCATCGCCCCCCACGTCGAGAACATCCCGCTGACGGTGCAGATCGCCACCAAGCTCAACCGCAGCCACCTGATTCACGGCAAGGCGGCCTACCTGCTGCCGGCGCTGGCAAGAACCGAGAAGGACGTCCAGGCCGGTGTCGAGCAAACCATCACCATCGAGGACGGCATGTGCAATGTGCAAGGCTCCAAGGGCGCGCTCGAGCCGGCGTCAGCGCATCTGCGCTCCGAAATCGCCATCGTCGCCGGCCTGGGCAAGGCAACCTTCGCCCCCAATCCCAAGGTCGACTGGGAGTGGTTGAGCGAGGATTACGCCCGCGTCCGAGACAAGATCGAAGCGACCCAGCCGGAGACGTTTTACGATTTCAATCAGCGACTGCACGACCAGGGCGTTTTCCATCTCGATATCGCCGCCCGCGATCGCATCTGGAACACCGACTCCGGCAAGGCTCACTTCCTGTTCCCCGCCGACCACCTCACCGAAGATGCCTCCGAGCCGGGGGACGCCCATTTCCAGTTGCTCTCAATCCGCGGGCACGATCAGTTCAACACCACCGTCTACTCCTATGACGACCGCTACCGGGACATCTACGGCACCCGCATGGTGCTGATGATGAATCCCGCCGACATCGAGAAGCACGGTTTCGAGGCCGGCAACAAGGTCACGCTGAAGACGGTGAGCGACGATGGCATCGAGCGTCAGGTCTCGGGCTTCAAGATCATCGCCTACGATCTGCCGGAGAACTGTCTCGGTGCCTACTATCCGGAGGTCAACGACCTGATTCCCGTCGGCAACCGGGACAGGCAGAGCAATACCATCGCCGGCAAGTCGATCCCGGTGACGCTTGCGTTGATGAGCACGGAGGCGGTAGAGGCGGAAACCGGCATGCTCGCCACCGATTGATGCCGCGCTCTCGCCTGACTCGCCTTCCCAGCACCGTCGCCGCCTGCCCTCCGGTAGGCGGCGATGTCCATTAGTCGCAACGCAGCGCCCGCCAACGCTCGATATCGTTCCGCCAGCTGGCCTGAAAAGGCTTCACAGTCAGTCATTTGGCCAATACCGGCACCACCTGCCGGCTATTGGTAATACCATTTACCCATGATTGGCAGCTCCTCCGTCTGTGGTTATCTTCCGAGTCAATCGCCGCGACCGGCCTGCGGAGTGGATTGACCGGTTCCGTCGCCACCCGGCGATGACCTTCCTGGCGACAAACGAAGCCGATAATAACGACTCAGGGGCTCTCGATATGGATCACACGCTTCTCTCTCTGTTTGCCTTCCTGCCGCTGGTGCTGGCAGGTGTCTTGCTGATCGGGTTCCGGATGGCGGCACGAACGGCGATGCCGATCGTGTTCGTCGTCGCGGTACTGATCGCGCTGCTGGTCTGGGACATGACCGCGACCCGCGTGCTGGCCTCCACGCTGCAAGGCCTGATCATGACCGTCTCGCTGCTGTGGATCATTTTCGGGGCCATTCTGCTGCTCAACACGCTGAAGCACTCGGGCGGCATCATGGCGATTCGCAACGGCTTCTCCGGCATCAGTCCGGATCGCCGCGTGCAGGCGCTGATCGTCGCCTGGCTGTTCGGTTGCTTCATCGAGGGCGCCTCGGGCTTCGGTACGCCGGCCGCCGTGGCCGCGCCGCTGATGGTGGCGCTGGGCTTCCCCGCCCTGGCTGCCGTGGTTGTCGGTATGATGCTGCAGTCGACGCCGGTCTCGTTCGGCGCCGTGGGCACGCCGATCGTGGTTGGCGTCACCGGCGGCGTGAACCAGTCGGCGATCGCCGAACAGCTCACGGCCAACGGCTCGACCTGGGAAACCTATTTCCGCCTGATCACCTCCGAGGTGGTCATCACTCATGGCATCATCGGCGTGTTCATGCCGCTGATCCTGGTCGTCGTGATGGTGCGATTCTTCGGCGAGAACCGCTCCTGGACCGAAGGCCTGTCGATCACGCCCTTCGCGCTGTTCGTCGGCGTCTGTTTCGTGGTGCCGTCGATGCTGGTCGGCGTCCTGCTGGGCCCGGAGTTTCCGTCATTGCTGGGCGGCTTGATCGGCCTGGCGATCGTAGTGCCGGCCGCACGCAAGGGCTTCCTGCTGCCGAAGGATACCTGGGATTTCCCGGAGCGCTCGAAGTGGCCCGCCGAGTGGCTCGGCACCATCGAGATCAAGGTCGACGACGTCGCCGGCCGCGCGCCGATGTCGACGCTGCGAGGCTGGCTGCCCTACGTCATCGTCGCCATTCTGCTGGTGATCTCGCGCACCATCCCTTCGGTCAAGGCAGGCCTCTCCTCGATCAGTACCGGCTGGAGCAACATCCTCGGCGAGCAGGGCATCTCCGGTAGCGTCGAATGGCTCTACCTCCCCGGCGGCATCATCCTGATCGCGGTGATCTGCACGATCTTCCTGCACCGGATGCGCGGCCAGCAGGTCACGGCGGCCTTTGCCGAGTCCTCCAAGACCATCTTCGGTGCCGGCTTCGTGCTGCTGTTCACCATTCCGATGGTACGCATCCTAATCAACTCCGGCGTCAACGAGTCCGACCTGGTCTCGATGCCGGTCGCCATGGCGCAACTGGTCGCCGATGGCGTCGGTCAGATCTACCCGCTGTTCGCCCCGGCGGTCGGCGCACTGGGCGCCTTCATTGCCGGCTCCAATACCGTCTCCAACCTGATGCTGGCGGCGTTCCAGTTCAACGTCGCCGAGGTGCTCGGCGTCTCCACCGCGATGATGGTCTCGCTACAGGCCGTGGGCGCCGCCGCCGGCAACATGATCGCGATCCACAACGTGGTGGCGGCCTCGGCTACCGTCGGCCTGCTCGGCCGCGAGGGCACCACGCTGCGCAAGACGATCCTACCGACGCTCTACTACTGCCTGTTCGCCGGCATCATCGGGCTGCTGGCCTTCTACGTCTTCGGCTTCACCGACCCGCTCATGGGCAGTTGAGCCCATCCTCCCGGCTGCGGCCGGGAGGATCTCTCTTATGGTCTGACCATTTTCCAACCCATTGG
The DNA here is from genome assembly GCF_003206615.1 of Salinicola acroporae. Lineage (GTDB taxonomy): Bacteria > Pseudomonadota > Gammaproteobacteria > Pseudomonadales > Halomonadaceae > Salinicola > Salinicola acroporae. The sequence goes on from NZ_PZJW01000002.1 coordinate 334,153, forward strand.
GCTATTGGCTAATGGTCGTCACCGGCGGCCTTCCACAGAATGACCGCATCGCATTGTGGAAAGACCTTCCACAAACCGGATCTTCACCACCGCCAGCGGCACCCGCCCCAGCGAGGAGACGCCATGGAACTGCTTTACGACGAGCGCATCGATGGCGAGATCGCCACCGTCGACAAGTCCGGCCTGATGGCGGCCATCATGGCGGTGGCGCCCAGGCTGACCCTGCTCGACCGCGAAGAGGACCTGCGCCCGTTCGAGTGCGACGGGCTGTCCGCCTATCGCGTGCTGCCGATGCTGGTGGCCATGCCGACGACGCTGGCCGAGGTCGAGGCGTTGATGCGGGTCTGCTACGAGCATGCCGTACCGGTGGTGACACGAGGTGCCGGCACCGGGCTCTCCGGCGGCGCGTTGCCGCTGGAGAAGGGCGTACTGCTGGTGATGTCGCGTTTCAACAAGATCCTGAGCGTCGATGCCGATGCCCGCCTCGCCCGGGTCCAGCCAGGAGTCCGCAACCTGGCGATCAGCGAGGCGGCCGCACCCCATGGCCTCTACTACGCCCCCGATCCCTCCTCGCAGATCGCCTGCTCCATCGGCGGCAACGTAGCCGAGAACGCTGGCGGCGTTCACTGCCTGAAGTACGGCCTCACGGTCCATAACGTGCTGAGCGTGGAGATCGTCACCATCGAGGGCGAGCGCATGACCCTCGGCGGCGAATCGCTGGACACGCCTGGCTACGATCTGCTGGCGCTGTTCATGGGCTCGGAAGGCATGCTCGGCGTGATCACCGAAGTGACGGTGCGACTGCTGCCGAAGCCGGAAGTGGCCAAGGTGCTGATGGCCTGCTTCGACGATGTCGAGCGGGCCGGCAAGGCGGTGGGCGATATCATCGCCGCCGGCTGTATCCCCGGCGGTCTCGAGATGATGGACAACCTGGCGATTCGCGCCGCCGAGGATTTCGTCCACGCGGGCTACCCGGTCGACGCCCAGGCGATCCTGCTGTGCGAGCTCGACGGTGTGGAGAGTGACGTCCAGGCCGACTGCGAGCGAGTCCGCCAGTTGCTCGAGACGGCGGGCGCCTCTCAGATCCGGCTCGCCCGGGACGACACCGAGCGCCAGCTATTCTGGGCCGGTCGCAAGGCGGCGTTTCCAGCCGTCGGCCGCATGTCGCCGGACTACTACTGCATCGACGGCACCATACCGCGACGAGAACTGCCCCGGGTGCTGAAGGGTATCAACGATCTCTCGGCCCAATACGGACTCAGGGTCGCCAACGTCTTCCACGCCGGCGACGGCAACCTGCATCCGCTGATCCTGTTCGACGCCAATCAGCCCGGCGAGCTGGAATCCACGGAAGCGCTCGGCGGCAGGATTCTCGAACTCTGCGTCGATGCGGGCGGCAGCATCACTGGTGAACACGGCGTCGGTCGCGAAAAGCTCAACCAGATGTGCACTCAGTTCGCCGCCGACGAGATCACCCTGTTCCACGCGGTGAAGTCTGCCTTCGACGAACGCCGTCTGCTCAACCCCGGCAAGAACATTCCGACACTGGCACGGTGCGCGGAGTTCGGCGCCATGCACGTCCATCACGGCGAACTGCCGCACCCCGAACTGCCGCGATTCTGATGTCGGCGACGGCATGAGAAACGCAAGGAGATCGCCATGACCCACCTGCAGGACCAGCGGCCGGAGTACACGCCGCCGAACGAGCCCGGCCCCGATACCCTCGCCGGCCGAGACGACAGCGAAGCCCTGTGCGAACAGGTGGCGCGAGCCCAGGCCGAGCGCGCCACGCTGCGCATCGTCGGCGGCAACACCAAGGCGTTCTACGGCCGCCGGGTCGAGACGGCGCAGGCGCTCTCCACTACCGGCCATCACGGCATCGTCCACTACGATCCGGTAGAACTGGTCGCCACCGTCCGCGCCGGCACGCGGCTGGGGGATCTCGAGCGAGCGCTTGCCGACAACGGCCAGCGCCTTGCCTTCGAGCCGCCACACTTCGGCGATGACGCCACCGTCGGCGGCATGGTCGCCGCCGGGCTTTCCGGTCCTCGTCGCCCGTGGACCGGCGCCGTGCGGGATTTCGTACTCGGCGTTCGACTCATCACCTTTGAAGGCAAGCAGTTGCGCTTCGGCGGCGAGGTCATGAAGAACGTCGCCGGCTACGATCTGTCCCGGCTCATGGTCGGCGCCCAGGGGACGCTCGGGGTGCTGACCGAAGTCTCGTTCAAGGTGCTTCCCATTCCTCACGCTCACGCCTGCCTGCGACTCGAACTGCCGCTGACCGAAGCGCTCGAGCGCTTGACGGCCTGGGGCCGCGAGCCGATGCCCATCACCGGCGCCGCCCACGATGGCGAAGCGCTGCACCTGCGCCTCGAAGGTGGCGAGGGCTCCGTCTCGGCGACGCGCCAACGCCTTGGCGGTGAAACGGAAGATCCGCGCTTCTGGTCGCAGTTGCGCGAGTTGCAACTGCCCTTCTTCGGCGTCTTCGATAACGACGCGCATGTCCTGTGGCGCCTGTCGCTGCCGGCATTGGCGCGTACGCCGGCGCTCGACGGTGACTGGCTGGTCGACTGGGCCGGTGCCCAGCGCTGGCTGCGAGTCCCCGCGGAGCACAGCGGCGGTGACGACACGGCGATCAAGGAGGCCGCGATTGCCGCCGGCGGCCATGCCACGCGCTTCACCCCGAACGCCAACGGCGCTTCACCTTTCACGCCCCTGCCACCGGTGCTGGCCAAGTACCACCGCCAGCTCAAGCAACGGCTCGATCCGCAGGCGATCTTCAACCCTGGCCGGCTCTACGCCGAGTGGTGAGGAGACCTCTACCCCATGCAGACCCATTTTTCCGAGGCCGCCCGTGCCAAGCCCCATATCCACGAGGCCGACCGTATTCTGCGTACCTGCGTGCATTGCGGCTTCTGCAATGCCACCTGCCCGACCTACCAGTTGCTGGGTGACGAGCGCGACGGCCCGCGCGGTCGCATCTATCTGATCAAGGAGCTGCTGGAAAGCGACGACGGCGACGATCAGGTCACCCAGGAGACGCAGTTGCACCTTGACCGCTGCCTGAGCTGCCGCAGCTGCGAGACCACCTGCCCCTCCGGCGTCGAGTATCACAAGCTGCTGGATATCGGGCGTGCCGAAGTCGACCGCCGGGTCGGCCGCCGGCCCGGCGAGCGCGCCCTGCGACTGGGGTTGCGCGTTGCGCTGGTCGAGCCCAAGCGGTTCCAGGCGCTGCTGGCCCTGGGGCAGACGTTCCGCCCGCTGGCGCCTCACGACCTGCGCGACAAGATCCCCCCACGCCAGCAGCCTCGCCGGGTGCGGCCCGACCCGACCCGACACGCCCGCCAGATGCTGATCCTGGAAGGCTGCGTCCAGCCCGGCCTGGCGCCCAATACCAACGACGCCACGGCCCGAGTGCTCGATCGTCTCGGCATCGGGGTGAGTCCCGCCCCGGAAGCGGGCTGCTGCGGCGCCATCGACTTCCACCTCAACGCCCAGGCCGCCGGTCGCGATCGCATGCGTGCCAATATCGATGCCTGGTGGCCGCTGATCGACCGGCGCGGCGAGGCGACCTCCTCGCCAGCCGAAGTGGAGGCGATCATCCAGACCGCCAGCGGCTGCGGCGCCTTCGTCAAGGAGTACGGCGAGACGCTCGCCGACGATCCCGAATATGCCGCCAAGGCCAGACGCGTGAGCGAGCTGGCCAAGGATCTGGTCGAGATATTGCGCGAGGAGGACCTGGAATCATTGAATACGAGTGACGCGTCCGCAGGACTGGCGTTCCACTGCCCGTGCACGCTTCAGCATGCCCAGAAGTTGGGGGGCGCCGTCGAAGGCGTGCTCGCCCGACTGGGATTCGATCTCGCACCGGTGCGGGATTCACACCTCTGCTGCGGCTCTGCCGGCACCTATTCGATCACCCAACCGGTCCTGGCCCGACGCCTGCGCGACGACAAGATGGACGCGCTGGAAGCGTCGTCGCCGCAGACCATCGTCACTGCCAATATCGGCTGTCAGAGTCATCTCAACAGCGCCGGACGAACCCCGGTAAGACATTGGATCGAGGTCGTCGACGAAGCGCTCACGGCGTAGCGCCGGCGACTCACTCGAGACCATGCAAGGCCAGCCCGCTACGGCACCCGGCAGGTTGGTTTCTCGCTTTTGCTCGTAGCCCGACGCTACTCTCACGATGAAACTGGAGCCCCACCATGCAGACCAAAGCCGCACTCGAACTCAACGATGTCAATGCCATCCTCGATGCCGCCCAGACCGAAGCCGAAGCCCAGGGCTGGGCAGTCACCATCGCCGTCGCCGACGATGGCGGCCACCTGCTCGGCCTGCGACGGATGAACGGTGCCGCCCCCTTCAGCGCCGGTATCGCTACCGAGAAGGCCCGCAACGCGGCCATCGGACGCAAGGAGACCCAGGTGTTCGAAGAGATGATCAACAATGGCCGCACCGCCTTCGTGACCGCGCCAATGACCGCGCTGCTTTCTGGCGGCGTGCCGGTCATTCACGACGGCCAGGTGATCGGCAGTGTCGGCATCTCCGGGGTCAAGCCGGAGCAGGATGTACAGGTGGCCAAGGCCGGCGCGAAAGCCATTGGCTGAAGCCAACGCCTAGCGCTTCTTACCGCTGCCGCGCGTGCGCTTGGTGGAAGGCGCGCTCGGCTTCCCGCCACGCCCCTTGGCCGCGGACTTGATGCCCGGCTTGCCCTTGGCGCCGGGTTTGCCCTTGGTGCCCGGCTTGCCCTGGGTGCCAGGTTTGCCGCCGCTGGCCGATCTCGCCTTGGGGTGAGGTTTGCCGGCAGCGCCGCTTTTCGGGCCGGAGCGCTTGCCCCGGGAAGGTGTCTTGCCGGCTCCCGGCTGGCGCCCCTTGGTCGCCGGCTTCGCGGCTTTGCCGCTGCGCGCGGGCTTGGCCACCTGTGTCGGCTCGGCCTCGCCACCGGAGTCGCGGGTCAGCGCGATCAGGGTCTCGATCTCCTTCGGCGAGAGATCCCGCCAGTCGCCCAGCGCCAACCCCTTGAGCGAGACGTTCATGATCCGGGTACGGATCAGTTGAGTGACCTCGTAGCCGAAATATTCACACATGCGGCGTATCTGGCGATTGAGCCCCTGTACCAGGGTGATGGTGAACACGAAGGTCGACTCCCTACGCACCTGGCAGCGCTTGGTCACCTGGCCGAGGATGGGGACGCCACGCTGCATGCCCTCGATGAAGTCGTCGGTGACCGGCTTGTCGACGGTCACTCGATACTCTTTTTCGTGATGGTTGTGCGCGCGCAGGATCTTGTTGACCAGGTCGCCATCGTTGGTCAGAAAAATCAGCCCCTGGGAGTCCTTGTCGAGCCGGCCGATCGGGAAGATCCGCGTCCCGTGCTTGATGAACTCGACGATGTTGTCCTTCTCGCTGGACTCGGTGGTGCTGACGATCCCCACCGGCTTGTTCAGCGCGATCAGGACCAGATCCTCCGCCTCCCGCGGCTCGATCTCCTGGCCATTGACCTTGACCCGATCCCCCGCCGTCACCTGGTCACCGGTGGTGGCCCGGCGGCCGTTGATCCACACGTTGCCTTGCTCCACGAAGCGATCGGCTTCACGGCGGGAGCACATCCCGCTTTCGCTGATGTACTTGTTGATACGGGTCGATTGTCGTAACGCCATAAAGGGTCGTCCAGCCAGAAGAAAGGTGACTCAGCATCCGGCCGCGACCGATGGGCCACCAAGAGGATGATGTACCCGGACAGTTTGACGCTTCCTCCGTAACGATAAAACCGGCCGACGTTCGAAAACCGCCTGATGACCTGTCACCGGGTCAGGATTCGGTCTCCCGCTCGGGACGCTCGAGCCGGCCTCTCGTCTAAAATTCTACCAAACAGAACAATATATCTACTGACGATATTCTTTAGTCGCAATTGACGGCGTCGGGATTGACCCGACAACTCGGCGGCCCTAATTTCTACTGTCGCAACACGTTCTATAAAAGAGAATAACGGAGACGCCATGAAACTGTTGTCCTTGAAGCCTTCCGCGCTGTGCCTCGCACTCTCGCTGGCGACGCTGCCGATGCTGGTGCAGGCAGCCGGTCCGAGCGGCAAGATCGACTGCATCGCCCCTGCCAATCCTGGCGGCGGCTGGGACTTCACCTGCCGCAGCGTGGGTCAGGTCCTGAGCGAGATCGGTGCCATCAACGGCAGCGTACAGACCACCAACATGCCGGGTGCCAGCGGCGGTGTCGCGTTTTCCCACGTGGTCACCAAGCGGGCCGGACAGAACGACGTCATCGTCTCGGCGTCGACCTCGACCACCACCCGCCTGGCCCAGCACCAGTTCCCCGGCATGGATGCCGACATGGTCAACTGGGCCGGCACCGTCGGCGCGGATTATGGCGTGATCGCCGTGAGCAAGGACTCCCCCTATCAGAGCCTCGAGGCACTGCTGGACGCGATGGAGGAGAAGCCCTCCAGCGTCAGCTTCGCCGGCGGCAGTGCCAGCGGCGGCTGGGATCACCTCAAGGTGCTGATGATGGCGCGCGCCGACGGCATCCAACCGCTGAACAAGATCAAGTATCTGCCGTTCGACGGGGGTGGCGAGGCGATGACCCAGGTCGTCGGCGGTCATATCGACGCCTTCTCCGGAGATGCCTCGGAAATCCTCGGTTTCGTCGAATCCGGCGACCTGCGGGTACTCGCCGTGCTTGCCGAGGGTCGTCTACCCGGTGCGCTCAGTGAATTCCCCACCGCCAAGGAACAGGGCGTGGATGTCGAAGGCATCAACTGGCGCGGGTTCTACCTGCCGCCGAAACTCTCCGACGAGGATGTGGCCTGGTGGGAAGAGACGCTGCACAGGGTCTACGAGAGCCCGGAGTGGAAGGAAGTCATGAGCAAGAATGGCTTGATCCCCTTCGACCGCAGCGGCGAAGCCTTCAAGACGTACGTGCATCAGCAGATCGCCGATATCGAGGAGATCTCCAAGGAAGTCGGCCTGATCCAGTAAGCCGGCACCGCAGTTCGGGTGGCTCATCGCTTCGAGCCATCCGAACCACTGATGCCAGCTCGCGGGCACGGCCGCACGGACGGCCCCATCCTCCCAGTCTCTCAGGAAGCCCGTAATGCGCGCGGCCACTGGCGTTCGAGACGCGGCGCATATTGGGACAGCAGCGGGACATGGCGATCCTTGGCCGCCAGGTTGAAGCGCTCGCTGGGGCCCGATAGTGCCAGCGCGCCCATCAGTTCCCCCTCGCCGTTATAGATACCGATGGCCGCCGCCGACAGCCCGGCCTGGCGCTCGCCGCTCGACACCGCAACCTGACCGCGAGGGGTTTCGTAATTGAGCACCCGCCCGGCGGCACCGCGCCCCAGCGGCAGTCTCACGCCCTCTTCCAGGTGGTGCCTGACCTCCAGCCGGCCGTTCTCGCGCAACCGGCAGATCCGGTGATCGCCATCGCGGACATAGAAGGACGCCGTCTCCTCGCTGGCGTCGCGCAGCGACTCGAGTATCGGTCTTACCAGATTCTCGAGCTGCGGCCCGTCACCCGCCAGCGGGGCCAAGCGCGAGACCGCCGGGCCGACCCGGTAGATGCCGCGTTCGTCGCGGGTGACATAGCCGAAATGCTCAAGCGAAGCCATCAACCGCAGGATAGTGCTCTTGTAGAACCCCGAGGCGTTGGCGAGTTCGGTCAGAGAGAACTCTCGCCGCTCCTGGGAGAAAGCTTCGAGCAGCGTCAGCGCTCGCTCGACGGCTTCGACACGTCGCTGGGCCATGGAACGCTCCTTTCGATCAGGGTCAGTAGGACTTGAACTAATGGCGAATGTTGCGACAGACAAAACGGTATTGCAACTCGTCCAAGCGAATCATATTCTCTCTAAAAGAAACCGTTTCATCAGGAGAAACAATGTCATCACCACTGACCGGTTATCGGGTGCTCGATCTGACCAATGTGCTGGCCGGGCCGTTCTGCTGTCACCAGTTGGCTCATCTCGGCGCCGAAGTGATCAAGGTCGAGCGGCCCCAGGGTGGTGACCTGGCGCGCCAATTGGGCGCCGATCCCGCACTCAACAGGGAACTGATGGGGGTCTCGTTCCTGGCCCAGAACGCCGGCAAGCGTTCGGTGACGCTCGACTTCAAGCGACCTGACGATCGTGACGCCTTCCTGGCGCTGGTGGCGACGGCCGACGTAGTGGTCGAGAACTTTCGCCCTGGCGTCATGCAGCGTCTCGGGCTCGGCTTCGAGACATTGCGCGAGGCCAACCCCGAGCTGGTCTACTGCGCGATCTCCGGCTTCGGCCAGGATGGGCCGCTGGCCAACTATCCGGCCTACGACCAGATCATCCAGGGCATGGCCGGGGTGATGAGCATTACCGGCGCACCCGACAACGCGCCCTATCGGGTCGGCTATCCCCTGGCCGACACGGTCGGCGGCCTGACCGCCGCGATGGCAATCAATGCCGCCCTGGCCGAACGCCCGCGCAAGGCGCACTTCGTCGATATATCGATGCTCGAGTCCGTCCTCGCCACCATGGGCTGGGCAGTCTCCAACCTGCTGATCGCAGGCAAGCCGCCGCAGCCCCTGGGCAACGACAACGTCACCGCCAGCCCCTCCGGCACCTTCGCCACCGCCGACGGGCTGATCAATATCGCCGCCAACAAGCAGGAGCAGTTCGAAGCGATCTGCCACCTGTTCGAACACCCTGAATGGCTCACCGACGCCCGCTTCGCCCAGCGCCAGGCACGCCTGGAGAACCGGCAGGCGTTGAGCAACTGCCTCGAAGCGGTACTGAAACGAAAGACGACCGAGTACTGGTGGCCACGACTGGTCGAGGCCGGCGTGCCCGCCGGCCCCGTCTACAGCGTCGCCGAAGCCTTGGCGCACCCCCAGGTTCGCGATCGCGGGCTGATCGAGCGTTTCGACACCAGTAGCCTCGGGCGGCCGCTGGACGTGGTCAGCGGCGGATACCGTTTCGACGGCCAGTCGCCTCGCGTCGCCTCGCCACCGCCCCGGCTCGGCCAGGACAACGACCTCCTGCTGCCCACCCACGCCGCCAACGACGAATAAACCGGAGATACCTCATGACCGATACCCACACCCCGGAATATCAGGCCCGGCAGTGGTGGAAAACCGACATCATCGATATGCGCCCCGGCGAGATCCGCTATCGCGGCTATCCCATCGAGGAGCTGATCGGCAACGTCGGCTTTGCCGACATGGTCTGGTTGATGACTCGCGGCGAGCTACCCACCCGCGCCCAGGCCGCGTTGCTGGAAACGGCATTGATGAGTGCAGTCGACCATGGTCCTCAGGCACCCAGCATCGCCATCGCCCGGATGGCAATGACCTGCGGCAGCAGTCTCAACAACGCCATGGCCTCCGCGGTCAACGTGCTCGATGACGTCCACGGTGGCGCCGGCGAGCAGGCCGTCGAACTCTACCAGTCGATCCTCGAGTACCAGATCGGCGGGCACCCTCTGGAGATAGCGGTTCAGGAAGGCATCGCCACCTGGCAGCGCGAGCGCACCCGGATCATTCCCGGCTTCGGCCACCGCTTTCATCCGGTCGATCCCCGCGGGCCACGACTGCTGCAACTGGTCGAGGAAGCCGCGGAACGCGGTGAGGTGGACGGTAATTTCGTCGCTATCGCCCGGGAGGTCGAGCGCCAGCTCATCGCCATGAAGGGCAAGCCGATTCCGCTCAACATCGACGGCGCCACCGCCGTCATCTACGCCGAGCTGGGCTTCCCGGCCCCGCTGGCTCGCGGCTTGTTCTGCCTCTCCCGCTCGGTGGGCATTCTCGCCCACGCCTGGGAGCAACAGTGCCAGGGCGGGCGCAACAAGGGCCCAATACCCAAGGGCTGGCTGTGGCCCTATGGCGGCCCCGCAGCGCGCCCAGTGCCGGAGCGGGGCTAGCCTTTCTCGACCGGCGTCCCTTCAAGCGCCATGAAACTCGCGCCCGGCGGTGGTCTCCTTGATCACGCCGATGCGAATCACGAAGTCTCCGAACGGTTCGTCCGCCTCGCGTTCGGCGGCGTAGCGCTGGATCAGCGGCGTCAGGGTCTCGAGGATGGTCGTTTCATCGATGTTCTCGCGGTAGAGCTTGTTGAGACGCTGGCCGCTGAAGCCACCACCGAGATAGAGGTTGTAGCGTCCCGGCGCCTTGCCGACGAAGCCGATCTCGGCGAGATAGGGTCGCGCACAGCCGTTGGGGCAGCCGGTCATGCGCACGATGATCGCGTCGTCGGCCAGCCCGGCGTCCCCCATCACGGTATCGAGCTTGTCGATCAGTGACGGCAGATAGCGCTCACTTTCCGCCATCGCCAGACCGCAGGTCGGGAAGGCCACGCAGGCCATGGCGTTACGTCGCAGCGGAGAGGTCTCCACACCCAGTCGATGCCGGTCCAGCAACGCATCGATGGCTTCACGGCGAGACGCGTCGACCTGAGTGATGATCACGTTCTGGTTGGTGGTGAGCACCAGGTCACCATCATGCTGCTCGGCGATCTCGCGCAGGCCGGTGCGCAGCTGCGGGCCGTCGGGGAAATCGGCGATACGCCCGTTCTGGACGAACAGGCCGTAGTGCCACAGGCCATCGTCGCCCTGGATCCAGCCCAGCCGATCGCCATTGTCGTCGAAGTGATAGTCCCGCGCCGGCGCCAATGCCTCACCAAGATGGCGTTCGACCTCGGCCTTGAACGCGTCCAGCCCCATCTCCTCGACCGTATATTTCAGTCGCGCACGTTTGCGATCACGGCGATTGCCGTTGTCACGCTGGACCCGCATGATCGCCTCCGCCACGGCGGGAACGGCTGCCAGCGAGCAGTATCCGATGGGATCGGAGAGTCGTGGAAAGGTCGTCGGCTCGCCGTGGGTCATGCCCATGCCGCCGCCGATACACACGGTAAAGCCGCGCAATTCGCCCGCCACCACGTCGGCGATGAAGCCGACATCATGCGCGAACAGGTCGACGTCGTTTTCCGGCGGAATCGCCAACGCCACCTTGAATTTCCGCGGCAGATAATGGCGCGTGTACAGCGGCTCCTGTGGATCGAGCGCCCCCTGGCCGCTGCCGGCCTTCGGCTCGCTGCGGTCCGGTTCGCGCTCCTGGGCGCCGCCCGCGACGCGCTCCTCGCCCAGAAAGATCTCGTGGTAGGCCCGGGTACGTGGCAGCAGGCGAGCGCTGATCTGGTGGCTCAACTCGTAGACCTGGCGATGAATGGCGGAGCGATGCGGATTGGCGGTACAGATCACGTTGCGATTGACGTCGCCGCAGGCGGCAATGGTATCCACCATCGCCTGATGGATGGTCTGCAGATGCGGGCGCAGATTCTCCTTGAGCACGCCGTGGTACTGAAAGGTCTGGCGTGTGGTGATGCGAAGCGTGCCGTTGGCGTAGCGTGAAGCCACGTCATCGAGCGTCTGCCACTGCTTGGGGGTCACCAGCCCGCCAGGCAGGCGCAGCCGTACCATGAAACTGTAGAGCGGTTCGAGTTTCTGGTGACGCCGCTCGTCGCGCAGGTCGCGGTCGTCCTGCTGGTAGAAGCCGTGAAACTTGGTCAGTTGGGTATCGTCCTCGGCGACGGCGCCGGTGGCGAGTTCTGCCAGGCTCTCCTCCAGCGTGCCGCGCAGATAGTCGCTCTCCACCTTGAGTCGCTCGTTGGGATGCAGCTCATCCAGAGGGATGTCACGCAGTTTGGCGATGATGTCCATGTCGACCTCCTTCAACTGGAACCAGGTGTCGTATCTACCGGATCGTCGTGTCGCCATCGCCGGAAGCGTGATCGCTCGACAGCGAGACCAGGCAAGCATCGGCGCTCAAGCGGAGAAGACGTGATCGTTGATGAGCAGCGATGACCGATCGTCAGCGACGAGTGGGCAAGTACAGTCGGTTTTCTAGTAGATGTCGCGCTGATAACGCTTCTCCTGCTGCAGTTGGCGCAGATAGTCGTCGGCACCGGCCTCGCCATGCCCACCCTGCTCGCGGATGACGTCGAGCAGCGCCTGATGCACGTCCGGCGCCATGAATTCGGCATCGCCACAGACGTAGACATACGCCCCCGCTTCCAGCCAGGCGTATAGCGTTTCGGCCTGTTCGCGCAGCCTGTCCTGAACGTAGACCTTGTCGGCCTGATCGCGGGAGAAGGCGACGTCTAGCCGCGTCAGCAGCCCCTGCTGTCGCCACTTGAGCCACTCCGCCTGATACAGGAAGTCGCTGCGGAAGTGCCGATCGCCGAAGAACAGCCAGTTGTCACCGCCGGAGCCACGCTCCTCGCGCTCCTGCAGGAAAGCGCGAAACGGGGCGACGCCGGTACCGGGACCGATCATGATCAGCGGCGCCTCGTCATCGTCCGGCAGCTTGAACTGCTTGTTGTGGTCGATGTAGATCGGTATCCGGTCACCGGGTTCGACCCGGTCGGCCAGATAAGTGGTCGTCACGCCGTTACGAGCCCGACCATGGGTTTCGTAACGCACCACGGCCACGGTGAGGTGCACCTCGTCCGCTGCCGCTGCCTGGCTCGAGGCGATGGAATAGAGCCGTGGCGGCAACTTGCGTAGTGCCGCGACGAACTGCGCGGCATCGATCCCCTCAACCGGAAACTGCTCGGCCACGTCGATGAGCTGGCGCCCATGAAGCCATTCACGAAGCTCGTCGCGGGCCTCTTCGCCCAACAGGCGCTGGAGCTCGGGTGCCTGGGACCACTGCGCCCACTGCTTGAGAAACGGGCGCGTCAGCGTGGTCACCTCGAAATCGGTCAGCAGCGCGTCGCGCAGCACCCGGCCCTCGTCCAGCGGGGATTCGGCGTCGAGGTTGAGCATCGCGATCAACTCGTCGACATGAGCAGGATCGTTCTGTGGCACCACGCCGACCGCATCGCCCGGCAGGTAGTCGAGGCCGGAGTCCTCGAGCGACAGCTCGAAATGCAAGGTCTGCTTGTCGGAACCGCGCCCGTTGAGCGGTTGACGGGTCAACACCTCGGCCATGAACGGGTGTTTCTTCGAATACGACGGCTGGGCCTGAGCGCCCTCCTTCGCCGCGGCGGTCGTCGCAAGGGCGGCACTGTCGAGCGGGGCGCCTTTGAGATCGCCAGCCAGCGACGCGAGCACCTCATCGATCCAGGCTTCGGCTTGCTCCTCGTAATCGACGTCGCAATCGGCGCGATCCCTGAGTCGTTCGCCACCCAGCTCGGTCAGGCGCGCGTCGAACTCCTTGCCGGTCTGGCAGAAGTGCTCGTAGCTGGCATCACCCAGCCCCAGCACGGCAAAGCGCGTCCCGGTCAGTTTCGGCGCCTTGCGGCCCATCATCAGTTCGTGAAACTCGAGCGCCGGGTCGGGCGGATCTCCATCGCCCTGGGTACTGACCACGACCAGTAGCCGCTCGGCCGCCTTCAACGTCTTCTTGCCGGCCTCCGCCATGCTGGTGAGGGTTACGTCGAAGCCCTTGGCGCGAGCGCGCTCGGCGGCCAGCTCCGCCACCGCCTCGGCATTGCCGGTCTGGCTGCCATAAAGCACGGTCAGCGCCGTGGCGGCGACCGACGACGATGGCGAATCGCCCCTCGGCGAGTCACCGGCCGACTGGGCACCCAACCCCGCCAGATAGCCACTCAACCACTGGCGCTGTGCGTCGTTCAGATCCACCAGTGCCTGCTGCACGCGCCTGGCCTGGTCGGCGCTCAACGGACTGTTGGTGTCGGTCAGTGTCATCGGCGCCACGCCTGTCCTCCCGTTGACGAAATGGCCGGAACCGTCGGTAGTGCGCCCGGACCGGAAGCGAATACCCAATGAGTGTTAGGGCAAGCGTCGACAATCAAAAAGGCTAAAACGCACTTTCGTTATTCGATGAGATCATGAGGGCTTCTCGTCGGCCGCCGATCCTCGCATACTCGGTTGTCCACCTCGCCCGGAGACAGCCATGGCTTATCGACTCTTCATCGCCAACAAGAACTACTCATCCTGGTCGATGCGGCCCTGGGTGCTGCTGCGGGCGCTGGAACTTCCGTTCGAGGAGGTCATGACCCCGTTCGAGGGTGACGGCCAGCAGAGCGCCTTCGCGACTTTCTCGCCCACCGCCAAGGTCCCCTGCCTTCACGACGAAGGCCTGGTGGTATGGGAGTCGCTGGCGATCTTGGAGTACCTGGCCGAGGCTCACCCGCGCGTGTGGCCGGTCGCCAGCGCCGCCCGGGCCTGGGCCCGCTGCGCCAGCGCCGAGATGCATGCCGGGTTTGCCGCCCTGCGCGATGAGTGTTCGATGAACTGCTCGCTGAGCATCGACCTGGGCGCGCCGAGCGCGGCGCTGGACAAGGATCTGACTCGGCTCGACACGCTGTGGCGGGAGGGTCTGGACACCTTCGGCGGACCGTGGCTCGCCGGCGACGCGTTCACCGCCGTGGACGCCATGTTCGCCCCGGTCGCGGTGCGTATTCGCGGTTACGGCATCGAACTCGGCACGGCCCCGATGGCCTATGTCGAACGTCTGCTCGCGCATCCGGCGGTAGCCGAATGGGTCGAACAGGGCATCGCCGAACCGTGGGCCGATGAGCCGCACGAAGCCGACTGCGTTCGTGGCCGGCGTATCATCGCGGATCGACGCCAACAAGCCTGAAGCCGATCCTTCGAGGGAAGACCCCGTCTACTCGAGAGCTTTCGGGGTCGGATTGAAATGATACGATCTCGCGCGCCGACCGGCTGCCGGACCACCCTGCGACGGTCCGAACCGGTTGCGGAGATCAAAGGCGGGTCAGTACAGCTCGGCCAACGCTTCCTTGGTGAAGTCGGTTAGCGATTTCTCATCGCGGGCATGCACTTTCTTCACCCACGCCGGATCGCTCAGCAAGGCGCGACCGACGGCGATCAGATCGAACTCGTCGCGCTCCATCCGGGCCACGAGCTTGTCCAGGCTGGCCGGGGTGAAACTCTCCCCGCTGAAGGCGCCCATGAAGTCGCCGGACAAACCGACCGAGCCGACACTGATCGTGGACGCCCCCGTGAGCTTCTTGGCCCAGCCGGCAAAATTCAGGCCTTCGGGCCCATCGAGTTCCGGATATTCCGGTTCCCAGAACCGCCGCTGCGAGCAGTGCAGGATATCCGCGCCGGCCTCCACGAGCGGGGACAACCAGGCCGCCATTTCATCCGGCGTATTGGCCAGGCGTACGTCGAAATCCTGCTGTTTCCATTGGCTGACGCGCAGGATGATCGGCAGATCGGGGCCAACGGCTTCGCGCACGCTCTTGACGACTTCCGCAGCAAAGCGGGAACGCTCCTTGAGCGTGGCACCGCCGTAGCGATCGCTGCGCTGATTGGTGGCCGCCCAGAAGAACTGATCGATCAGATAGCCATGGGCCGCGTGAATTTCGACCGTATCGAAACCGAGCCGCTTGGCGTCGGCGGCAGCGCGGGCATAGGCGTCAAGCGTATCGGCGACAGCCTCTTCACTCATGGCTTCGCCGCGCGGCTGACCGGGTGCGACCAGACCGGACGGGCTTTCGACCGGTACGTCCTGCACCCAGTCCGTGAGAAAACTGGCGACCGAGCCCACATGCCAGATCTGAGGCCCCATGCGGCCACCCACTTCATGCACGCCATCGATGACCTTTTGCCAACCCGCCAGCGCCTGTTCGCCATGAAAGAACGGGATGTTCGGTTCGTTGCGCGCCGCCGGCCGATCGATGGTGGTGCCCTCGGACAGGATCAGGCCGACCTCGTGCTCGGCCCGCCGACGATAATAGGCGGCCACGTTGTCCCCGGGCACGCCCGAGGGCGAAAACGACCGTGTCATCGGCGCCATGACGATACGGTTCTTGAGCGATAGCGATTTCAGTTGAAAGGGCCGAAACAGCGCGTCGACATTGGATGAGGCCATGACAATGCTCCAGATGATGATGAGTTGAGAATCGTGGTATAGGATTTATACCTGATACCCACCGGCCACTTTCAACTCACCAGGTATCCTCGAGGAAACCACATGCCCGATTCACCGTGTCCGACAGCCGCGGCCAGTTGCCCCAGCCGCGTGATTCTCGACCAGATCGCGGACAAGTGGTCCGTGCTGGTGCTGGCCGCACTGTGCCACGAACCGCTGCGCTTCAACGCGCTCAAGCGCCAGTTGGAAGGCATCACCCAGAAGGCACTGAGCCATACGCTGCGTCGATTGGAACGCAATGGTATCGTCGAACGCCGCGTGATCGCGTCGGCGCCGGTGGCCGTGGAGTACCGGATCACACCGCTTGGCCGGACGCTCAAGGCGCCTTTCCAGGCGCTGCATCAATGGACGCTGCAATACCATCACCAGGTCGAAACGGCCCGAAGGGATTACGATGCGCGCCAACAGGCGCTGGAGAGCGAACCTGACGACGTTGGCGACCGGCAGGCTATCGGCGATCGCCGCTGGTAGACGCTGCGAGGGAACCCTCCAGCGACGACGTCTTCGAGTGGCGACCGTCGGTTAGCGCATATCACCGGTTCAACCATCCCCCCTGTCAGCGCTTGCAGGGAATCGATCGGCGAAGTGACGATGTTGGTGAGCGACTCGGTGAGCGCCTGCCACACCACCTTGATCATGGCCACTTGGGCATTCCCGTCGATGGTCGTCTCGATGGGGATGTCCCGATTGATCACTCCGGTCTCGGCCTGCAGCAAAGAGAGGGTCTCGCACCGCGTTGTCAGCCTGACTCGGGCCGGCGCTTGGCGCAGTGGATTCGCCACATGGTGACAAGGTTGGTGCCCAGCGCCAGCAACTCGGCGATGAAGCCACCGATCGAACCGATGATCAGTGCGTTGGCGAGCCAGCACAGCGCCACTCCCGCCAGCAATACCCGCATCGGCAGGCCGCGCAGCAGAAACATCGCCAGGGTGCCGAAGACGGCGGCAAGCAGCGGGAAGATATCGTACCAGGAGTGCCAGGTCGCCACGGCGACCGCCACCGTCGCGATCAGCACCAGCCACATGAGCGGCTGGCGTCGCGGAAAGCGCCGTGCCAGCCAGATCCGGACGACGACCAGGCCCGACATGCCGGCCGCGACCGCCTCCCCGAACAGCAGAAAATGCACGGCGAAGGCGACATTGGCGAAGATGAGGTAGAGCAGCAGCCGATCGTCCTGGCGGCTGGCGAACGCCGCAATGATGAAGCCGAGGGCGACGAAACCGCCCAGTTGCGCGGCGATCCAGGTCGGGCTGTGTGCGTCCATGCGACTCCTGACGGCCAAGTTCGGGATGAAGGGCGAAGCGCCTAGCGTAGGCGCAATGGCTGCACGTTTCACGCCGAGACCTTCGGCTTCTCCGCTTCGTCATGTCGCGAGCCGGGTCCGCGCGGCAAAGTGTCGTTGCCCTGCTAAACTTCCTGGCTCGGGCTTCACCCTTCATCTCGACTTACAGCAACCGCCCACCAGGAGAACCCCATGTCCCAGAGCGATTCCCAGACCAACATCAAGACCGAATGGATCGAGATCACCGCCGAAGACGGCAAGACCTTCAAGGCGTACCAGGCCCTTCCACACAAGGGCAAGGGCCCCGGGATCCTGTTGATCCAGGAGATCTTCGGCGTCAATGGCCATATTCGTGGCGTTGCCGAGCAGTACGCCATGGATGGCTATACCGTGATCGCACCGGACATGTTCTGGCGCGACGAGCCGGGCGTGGAACTCGGCTACGACGGTGACGACTGGAAAGCGGCGGTAGCCCACAAGCAGGCGCTGGACTACCCCACGGCGATCAGCGATCTCCGTGCCGCGATCAAGGCGCTGCGCGCGAGCCCCACCTGCGACGGCCCGGTCGCCTCGGTCGGCTACTGCATGGGCGGCGTGCTCTCCTACCTCTGCGGCCTGGATGCCGGCGTCGATGCGTCGATCTGCTACTACGCCGGCGGGGTGACCGAATACCTGCCGCGTGCCGACGAGCTCAAGGTCCCGGCCCAGTTCCACTTCGGCGCCGAGGATGACCACATCCCGCTGGAACACGTCGAACAGACACGCCAGGCCTTCGCCGGCAACACGGATATCGAGGTCCACCTCTACGGCGGTGCGGAACACGGCTTCAACTGTTGGTCGCGGGCCAGCTACAACCAGCATGCGTCCGCGCTGGCCCATGGCCGCACGCTGACGTTCCTGGCCAGCCACACCGAGTAGGGCCGCACCCGGAACGTGGCGAGCGTTCCGGCGCGACGCTTGAACGGTTGGGGGCTGATGAGCCAAGGCCGATATATCAGGGCCGATGCATCAGGGCCGATGAAAACGCGGCAGGACGTGAGCGGCCAGTTCCTCGATGACGGCGTCGGTCGACCGCTCATCGAGACCTACATTCAGCGCCACGTGGTGCACGCCCATCCCTTTGAGTGCGTCCAAGACCTCGACGAGGGCATCACGGCCGGCACGATAGCCCAGGTCGATCGGCGTCGCCGGCGCGCCCGGATCGGCGTCGAGCTCGAGACGCATCGCCTCGCCGAATCCGCGGAATTCGCCGGGCACGCTCTGCTCTACCGCCGCCCGCCACATCCGGTAACGATCGAGCTGCTGGGCCGGTTCACGATGATAGGTCATCCAGCCGATCGCGTGGCGGGCGATCCAGTTGACGCTCTGGCCACCCGAACCGACCGCCAGTAGCGGCACGGGCTCCGGTGGCTGCGGCCGCAGCTGGAATTCCGGAGAATCCGCCTCGCGGCGGTCGGGGACGACTCGCTGCGGCGAGCCCAGCGCTTCTGCCACGACTTGCCAGTGATCCGCGAACAACCGCCGCCGCTCGGCGACGTCCTCGCCGAAGGCGGCAAACTCGGGCGGCCGATCGCCGGACCCCAATCCCAGGATGAAGCGACCTTCCGAAAGCGTGGCAACCGATGCCGCCGCCTTGGCGATATGCAGGGGATGCCGCAGCGTGAGCACGATGGCGCCACTGATCAGTGCGGCCCGGCTCGTTTCCACCGCCAACGCCCCCAGCCAGCTCCACGGATCCAGATGGCCAACCGGGTCGGGATAGTCGCGGCTGTTGAGCGGCACGTCTCGAATCCACAGCGCGCGAAATCCAGCAGCGTCGGCGAGTCTGGCCAAGCGCCGCTGTTCGACGACGTCGACCATCGCCTGGCCGCGCCGCATCAGCGGCAGCGTCAATCCGATCGACAACCGATCCGGCTCCCACACCCGCCGAGCGATCGCCTGTCCAAGCATGATTCCCTCCTTCCCCACCGATTGACACTTGCAGACGCATCTCACGGGGGCGACTGCTGCACCATGATGCCCGGAATCCGAGCGCAGGACATGATGATAGCCGCGATCTTCGCTTGTCGTTTCACCGTACTACGACTAGGTTCCGAGAAGGCATGTCAGGACGGCATGCCACTGGCATGAAAGACTTACCATGAATCAACAGGGATAGACGCCATGGGAATTATTGCGTGGATCATCTTCGGCCTGATCGCCGGAGCCATTGCCAAACTGATCATGCCGGGCAAGGATCCGGGTGGTTTCATCGTTACCATCATTCTCGGGATTCTGGGCGCGGTCGTCGGCGGCTGGATCGGTACCGCACTCGGTTTCGGTGACGTCTCCGGTTTCAACTTCGGCAGTTTCGTGATCGCCGTGATCGGCGCGATCGTGTTGCTCGGCATCTATCGTATCGTGCGCAAGTGACCGACCTGCGCCCGTGAAACCGAACTCCGATCGGTGGCGTTCGTCGCCATCGACCGTCGATTGCCCAGACTCGCCCCCCTCAATGACAGCCTACTCTCAGTAAAAGACGTCCGATGCCTACCGATGCTCACTTCTACGAACCCAGCCGTGGCCATGGCCTGCCGCACGATCCGTTCAACGCCATCGTCGGCCCCCGACCCATCGGCTGGATCTCCTCCCGCAGCGCCGCGGGCCATCTGAATCTCGCCCCGTACAGCTTCTTCAACGGCTTCAACTACACGCCGCCGATCGTCGGCTTCGCCAGCGTCGGTTACAAGGACAGCGTGCGCAATATCGAGGCGACCGGCGAATTCTGCTGGCAACTGGCGACTCGTGCGTTGGCGGAGCCAATGAACGCCAGCTGCGCGGCGGTGGAACCCGAGGTGGATGAATTCGAACTCGCCGGGCTGACGCCGGCCGCGTCGCGCGTGGTGAGCGTCCCGCATGTGAAGGAGGCCCAGGTCGTGTTCGAGTGCCGCCTGACCCAGACGCTGCAGCTACAGTCCGCCGCCGGCGACAAGCTGGAAACCTGGATGGTATTGGGTGAGGTGGTCGGCGTGCATATCGATCCGACACTACTCGAAGATGGCGTCTACCAGACCGCCGCCGCCCGGCCGATCCTGCGTGGCGGCGGTCCGGCGGACTATTTCGAGATCAGCCAGGACCAGAACTTCAAGATGTACCGGCCGAACTGACGGGCGGAGGCCAAGGGGAATGTAGTGAATCCCGGCAGTTGGTGATTCTGGCCCGAGGACGAATCAGGATTGGGTGACGGGCTCGTAGAACCGCCAGGTATTGCGGCCGGCACGCTTGGCGGCATACATCGCGATGTCGGAGAACCGGACTGCCTGCTCGGCATCCTCGGTATCCAGCCCCACCATGGCGATACCGATACTGACTCCGATCACGATTTCGATATCGCCCTCCACCTCGAACGGTTTCCGGAGGCGGTCGAGAAAACGCTCCAGCACGACCTCGACGTCACTGCGCTGGTCGCACCCTTCCAGCAGCACGACGAACTCGTCGCCTCCCAGGCGGGCGACGTAGTCACGTTGACGCATCAGCCCGGCCAGAATGCCGCCGACATGGCACAGTGCGCGGTCGCCGACCTGATGACCGTAGCTATCGTTGATCTGCTTGAAATGATCGAAATCCAGCGTGATCAGCGCATGGCAGCGCTCCGGATACAGACGATGATGACGCGCCATCACTGCCAGGCGGTGGTCGAAGCCCCGACGGTTGCCCAAGCCGGTCAAGGGGTCGGTCATCGCCATTTTCTCGGCGGCGTCCGCGGCTTTCTTGCGCTCGGTAACGTCGTGCGCCACCCCTTGCAGCCGCCCCGTCTCGAGCGAGCTCAGGATCAAGCTGAACCAGCGCTGCTGCTCGCCGCTGTCCAGCGCCACTTCCCACTGGCGCTCGTACCCGCCGGCCTCGTCGTCGACGGCAAAAACGTGCGTGGCACTGTCGCCATCGCCGACCAGCGAGGCAAAAGCGACCGGGTGGCGTTCCAGATCGGTGCCGGTCGCCATGTCGAACAGCCGCCGGAACGCGGGGTTGGCCGAGCGGACGAAGCCGGCGCTGTCGAGCTCGAAGATCCCCGCTTCCACGTTGTCGAAGATTGCCCGATAGCGGCGCTCCTCGACCTCGCGCTCGAGCCGTAGCCGCCGCTCCTCGCCCAGACTCTGGACCAAGTTGTCGATCATGGCGTTGACGCTGATGACAAGTTGGCCGATCTCGTCGTCCTTGTTGCCGCGCGGTGCCTGCAACTGCTGTCCGGTCTCCGCCTCCAGCTCGCTCAGCCGATGCGAGAGACCGGTGATCGGCCGGGTGACGAACCGCACCACCACCAGCACGACACAGAGCCCGATGCCGACCAACTGCAGCAGCAAGGCTCCGCCGATGAAAGTCGAGGCCTGCGACACGAGCTTGTCGATAAAGGCCTGGTCGGGCGCCACCGTGATCCGGCAGACCGACGTCCCCGGTTCGAACGGTGAGAAGACGTCTCGGACGACACTGGGCGCCGGCTCCCCTTCCGGATCGACGCGACCGCTGGCAAGCGTCGTGCCGTCGCTGGCGTCGATGCTCACGGCGCTGACGATATTGTTGCTGAGCAGGCCATCCGTCACCTCCTGCGCCAGATGCCGGTCGCCCAGGAAGCAGCCGATCTGCGCGGTTCGCTCCACCGTCGTCAGCAGTTCCTGAATCCGTGACTGCTGCTCCCGCTGAACGCTCTCCGCCCGCAGATAGACCGCCAGGGCGAGGAACACGACGCCCAACAGCGTGACGATCAGCAGGATGATCGCGGTCGTACGCAGCGCTAGCCGAGTGTGCAGCAGCAACAACAGGCGAGACATGCGATCACTCGCTCAACATCAACACGACGTGCATGTCGTCGGATACCTGGGCGCCATCGACGTAGCTCAAGGCATTCATGTTCTGGGTCACCAACTGGTGCACGTCATCGATGGTGGCGATCTGCTGCGGCGGCGATGCCTCGCCGGAAAACACCAGCCTGGCCCAGTAGGAGTTGATCTCCGCCAGATTCTTGTTGACCAGCGCCCGGTAGAAACGGGCCTTGAGCGTGGTGGAATCCACGGGCAGCGCAACGTTGCCGGTGGGAAGCTTGCGGTAGCGTCCCATGAAGATATTGACCACGTCGCTCTGGGTCAGCCGATCGATACCGCTGCCGGCATTGACCACCACCGCGATGTCGGCGCTGACGGGAACGGCAACGACCAGGGTGGCGGAGAAGGTGGAGGCGATGAGAAGCCTTTGGACTCGGTTCATGGACATTCCCCTAGAAAATGAAGTCCAGACCGAGGCTGAAGACAGAACTCCAGCCCCCGTTCCAGTCACTGTCGTCTTGTCGCCACAGGAAGCCCGGGCTCCGCGTATCGATACGATCGAACTGCGCTTTCAGTGCCATGTTGGTGGTCACGTCGTAACGTGCCCCCAGCGACCAGGTCCGCTGATCGATATCGCTGTTATCGGGGTTGGTGGACGATGTCTCGACGCGGGATGCCACCACATAGGGTGTTACCCGGTCGATGCGATATCCCACCGAGACGAAGCCCGAGTCGATCTGTCCCTCGTGGCGGCTGGTCTGGCTGCGGTTCCACATCACCTGAACCTGCAGCGGGCCGCGATCATAGAGCGTTCCCAGGGAGAATAACCGAATCCGGTCGAAGCCAAAGATATCGCCAAGAACGGTATCCGCATCGAGAGCGAGAAACGGGATCTGCTCGATCTGGTCGGCTACGCTGCCCGAAAAGCCGACATCGGAGTGGACTTCGGTATAGCTGGTCCGGAATCGCCACGGCCCCGTCTCGTAGTCGACATGACCACCGTAGACGCTGTCGACATCGAAATCCGCGGAGAGGTCGTCGATCAGATAGATCTTGCTGCTCGAGCGCCCGGCATAGAGCTTGAGCAGCAACAGGTCGCTGCCGACCGGCTGCTTGAAGGTGACATCGCCGCCATCGATATGGGTCAGTTGCAGGATGCCGAAGTGATCCACCGGCGGCCGCGCCCATGGGTAGGCGTAACCGACGTAGCGCGAGTCGGCGAGCTGATACACGTCCCACCCCAGCCGCCCGACGCGCAACTGAACGCTGGGATCCGGCCGGTAACGCAGGAACGCCCAACTCACCTCGGGGCGATAGTTGCCGTCCTGTCCATAGCGGCTGATGCCCTGCACCACCGCATCCAGCTCATCGGTAAAGCGATAGCCGACCTGGGCGCCGAGCAGCCAATCGTTGCGCGCGCTCCAGCCCTTGTCAGCGCCCTTGGGCTGGCTGATGTCGCGAATGAAGCCAGCATCGCCCTGATTGCTGTGTACCAGCCCCAGGGTGCCGAAGCCGCTGAACGTCAGTCGGCCATCGTCCGTCAGCGGCCGGGCCTCGGCGACGACGCTCGTCACCGACAGCATCAGCCCCAGGCAGACCGGAAGTAATCGTCTCATGCAGCATCTCCGGCGGCGCGTTCGACCTGTCGCCGTCGCAAAGAAAAATTAGGTTCGCGGGTAACATTGTCGGCAGGCCGGCGTCTTTCTGAAGGGTCGATTAGCCGAGGTTCGATGATTCAGATCCCGATACTGCGGGGGCGCGGGGAACTCGGCGTGTTAGACTTTGTCATTAAACGCCCGGTGGTCAGAGCCTGGTTGGCGACGCCCTATTTCTTTTCCCGGATGGAGTCAGGCGCTCAATGTCTTTGGAAGAACTGCACCTCAATCTGCGCAACCTCACGCCCGAGGACTACCCGCAGCTCAAGCGACTGATGGATGCCGTCTACGACGACATCGGCGGCGCCTGGTCGAAGCTCACGATCGACAAGCTGATCGGCGAGTTCGCCGACGGCCAGATCATCATCGAGGACGACGGCAAGATCGTCGGTGTCGCGCTGACGGTGCTGGTCGACTACGACCGCTTCTCCAACCCGCACAAGTACGACGAATTGATCGGGCATCGCGAGATCATCCTCAACGACGCCAACGGCGACGCGCTCTACGGGCTCGACGTCTTGATCGATCCGGCCTACCGCGGCTATCGCCTTGGCCGACGCCTCTACGAAGCCCGCAAGGACCTGTGCCGCTCGATGAACCTGCGCGCGATTCTCGCCGGCGGCAGGATTCCCAATTACCACCAGCACGCCGACGAGATGACCCCCGCCGAGTACATCGATCGGGTCGCGCGCAAGGAGTTCTACGACCCGATCCTGTCGTTCCAGTTGGCCAACGATTTCCTGGTCAAGCGCCTGCTGACCAAGTATCTGCCCGAAGACGAGAAGTCGATGGGCTACGCCACCCTGCTCGAATGGAACAACATCCTCTATGAACCGGCCAGCCGGATCATAGAGACCCGCCGCACCCAGGTTCGCGTCGGCGCGGTGCAGTGGCAGATGCGCGAATTCGACTCGGTGGAAGCGGTGCTGCAGCAGGTCGAGTTCTACGTCGACGCGATCTCCGACTACCAGAGCGATTTCGCGGTCTTCCCGGAGCTGTTCAACACCCCGCTGATGGGGTTGACCGACCAGACCGATCAGGTCGCCGCGATCCAATTCCTGGCCGGCTTCACCGAGCGCTTCAAGACCGAGATCTCGCGCATGGCGATCTCCTACAACATCAACATCGTGGCCGGTTCGATGGTCGAGCTGGGCGAGGATGGCAAGCTCTACAACGTTGCCTACCTGTGCCACCGCGACGGCGAGATCGATCGCCAGGCCAAGCTGCACATCACCCCACAGGAGCGGCGCGACTGGGTGGTCGAGGGCGGCGATGAGCTGCAGGTGTTCGAGACCGATGCCGGCCGTGTCGGCATCCTGATCTGCTACGACGTGGAGTTCCCGGAGCTGCCGCGGCTGCTGGCCGAGCAGGACATGGATATCCTGATCGTGCCGTTCTGGACCGATACCAAGAACAGCTACCTGCGGGTGCGCCACTGCGCCCAGGCCCGCGCGATCGAGAACGAGTGCTACGTGGTGGTCTGCGGCAGCGTCGGCAACGTGCCCTCGATCGAGAACCTGGACATCCAGTACGCCCAGTCATCGGTGTTCTCGCCGTCGGACTTCGCCTTCCCCCACGATGCGGTGCTGTCGGAAACCACGCCCAACACCGAAATGGTGATGTTCTCGGATCTCGACCTGACCAAGCTCAAGCTGGTGCGCTCCGAAGGCGCGGTGACCAACCTCAAGGATCGCCGTCTCGACCTGTTCGATCTGCGCCTGCGCGACTGGTCGTGGAAATCCGGGGCGCGCCAGGAAGAGAACTGATCGATGGGCTTGCGGAGTGGTTCGTGGAAAGCCTGGTGGGGCCGCCGGCGCGATGCCCGACAACGCTCGCGCCAGCCGTTCGACCCGGAGGCGTGGCGACCGATTCGCCACGGCCTGCCGCTGCTGGCCGATCTCGACGACGCCGCTGCCGAGCGTCTCGGTCCGCGCGCCTGGCAACTGCTGCAGAGCAAGCGCTGGGTAGCAGGTGACGGGGCCGAGATCGACGATGCCGCCCTGCTCGCCATCGCCGCCCAGGCCAGCCTGCTCACCCTGGGCTGGTCGGATCGCGACGCCAGCGCCGCCTTCGACAACGTCACCGAGATCATCCTGCTGCCCGACGCCTTTCATCGCCACGTCGAGGAGATGGACGACTTCGGCGTGATGCACGAATACGTCGACGAGCGCGCCGGGGAAACCTCCTGGCGCGGCCCGGTGGTGCTGGCAATTCCCGATGTCGCCGAAAGCGGCGACTACACCGGCTACAACGTCATCATTCACGAGTTCGCCCACAAGCTCGACCTGGGCAACTCGCAGGATGTCGACGGCTTTCCCCCGCTCGCCGCCAACAGTGATGTCACCACCCAGGAGTGGCATCGCGTCTTCACCGCGGTGTGGGACGATCTGCAGGCCCACCTCGCCCGCGACGAACCCACCCCCATCGACGACTACGCCGCCACCCACCCCGGCGAATGCTTCGCGGTCTGCTGTGAACTCTTCTTCACCGCCCCGGATCAACTGGCCGCCGTCTATCCCGCCCTGCTCGACCTCCTGAACCGCTACTTCCGACAGGAACCGCTGGTGCGATTTGAGCGCCGTCAAGCGGCTGGGGCCGATCAGCCTCAGGATTGATCCTTCACTACTCCCCGATGCTTATCGCCCCATATCAGTTACCGCGTCCTACTGACCATAACGCCCAAGCCAACCCTGACTAGAGAATTGGTCTTAGAGGCGTTACGCGGAGGAAACATTGGTACAGATACCAATCAGGCGGTGCGGCGAGAAAACGCGGCTAGGGGATTGGCATAAGAAGATCAAGGCGGCTTGCGACCCATTGCAGCAATTCGCGCTATTTAGCACGCCCTCGTAAAGCATACCTAGCACCAGAAAAAGGCACTTATCATTAAGTTAGCCATTGTGACCTGTACGTATACAGAGGCTCGACTCAAAATTCGGCCAAGTGACCTGCCACGGTCACGATTCAGGCTCGAGCCCGAGCCATTGCCACTGGCTCAGTCTCGTACACCCACCCAGCCTTTGAACGTAAAAGCGGCAAAAAAGAGCTGCACCGCGCCGAAGCCGGCTTCTCGGAGCACCCCTTCGTCTTCCCACGGACTGAGGACGGGTAGGCGGGTCTTCATCGTCTCGATCCCCTGCTCGGCCTGCGATGGTGCCACGCCTCGAGAAATCAGGAGGTCGGCGTTGCGGCGTAGCCAGAGATCGGACTGGGCATCGTCGTTGGGGAAACTGTGATGCGCGACGACCAGCGGTGCACCAGATCGAAGAAGGCGGCCGAGTGAGCATAGCGTCCGTAATCGTTCATCACGCGCCAGGAAATGCAGCGTGAGAAGACAAACCGCGCCATCGAACGGCCCCTCGGGCGCATCGTCGATATAGCCTTCGTGAAGGGCAACCCGGTCCATCAGATCGCCGACCGTCTCGCGTGCCTGGTCGAGCATCACCGACGACGGATCCACGCCGTCGAATCGCCAGCCCGGATAGCGCTCGGCCAGCGCGCGCAGCTCCAAACCGCCGCCGGCCCCGAGCACCAGGATGCGACCCGATGCTGGCACGCGCTCGGCCAGCAAAAGCCCGGTCATCCGATGCAGGTCATGCAGCGCTGGTACGTGTTGCGTCACGCGCTCAGCATAGGTCGCGGCATCGCCGGGATGTTGTGGGATGGTCATTTGTTGTCTCTCCGGTTTCAGGCGTCGGGCCAGACGAGCGAGAAATGCACCTGGGCCCCGGCCATCGCACCGCTGCCGATGGCCAGTGAGACCGAGTGTGGCATGTCGGTCACGTCACCGCAGGCATAGATACCGGGGATCGTGGTTTGTTGGGTGGCGTCGGTTCGGAGCATCGTGCCCAAGGGCGTTTCTTCCAGTTCGCAGCCGGCGCGAACTGGCGCATCGCTGACGGGCGAGACGGTCGTCGAGACGAACAGACCGACAAAAGAAAGCAGCCGGCCATCGACGAGACGAACATTGGCCTCGCCCTCAAGCCGTTCGATCGCCGTGTTTTCGATGGTGACCCCGCTCGCTTGCAGCGCGTCGCGCTTCGTATCGTTCAAGGCGGTCGCATCATTCGGGAGGAAAGTGATCGTGCCCCACTCGGTCAGCAGTTCGGCCTGGTGCGCGGACATCGGGCTACTGCCGAGAACCCCGATCGGCCCTTGGTCAAGCTCGTAGCCGTGGCAGTAGGGACAGTGGAAGACCGAACGGCCCCAGCGCGCCTCAATGCCCTCGATGGCCGGTAGCGTATCTCGAACGCCGGTGGCAAAAAGAATACGGCGACCCGGATGGATCTGACCACGACGCAGAGACACTTCGAAATTATCCCGGACTCCGCTGACCGATACCGCTTCGTCATCAACCCAAACCAGATCTGGATACATCGCCAGTTGCTCGCGTGACTCGACCACGATCTGGTTTGACGGTATACCGTCCCGGCCGAGAAATCCGTGCGTATGGCGGGCGAAACGATTGCGGCGCATACCGGCGTCGATGACGAGCACGCGCCGTCGCGCACGCAGCAACTGTAACGCGGCCGCCATTCCGGCATAGCCGCCGCCGATGACGATGACATCATGCATCTTGTTCATGCTCCTTGTGATGTGAATTCCGAACCGTGTGCCGCCGAGCGAAGTCGTCGGCCAGATCGGCGAGTGTGACGTGCGCCATACGCTTGAGCAGGAGAGCTTGGACCTCGGCAAACGTTTCATCGAGTGCAGCATTGACCGACTGCTCCACGAGACAGTCGGGTGCTTCATGGCGATGGCCGATGGCGAAGACGTCCGGCTCGCCGAGCGCGTTATGCAAATCACGCAATGTGATGGCGGCAAGGTCCGAGGCGATACGCCAGCCTCCCGCGTGACCCCGATCGGACACAACGATTCCGGCCCGACGCAGGAAGCCCATGGTGCGGCGTACCACGACCGGGTTGGTATTCAGGCATCGGGCCAACTGCTCGGACGTCATCGGATCGTCGAGTTCGGCCATGTGCAGCAGTGCGTGGAGGACTGAGGAAAGGCGGCTATCTCTTTTCATGTAACCTATCATGTTACATATAGGTTTATTATTCAAGACGGCAGTGGATTAGAGATCCATGCCGTTGAGAGACTCTTGAAACCAGCCGCTCAAGATCAAGCTCTAGCGATCGTCGCGATAACACTAAACCTTGAAGACAAAGACGTCTAACAGGCCAAAAAAACGAATAACCGCGTTGATATGTGCGCTAGTTCTGATGAACCCTATGCCAGCTCATGGCCGGAGGCAGCCGATAGCAAGAGACTGCTGCTGGCCGAAAGTTGCTGATAGTCAGGCCACCAAAATCGAAGCTAATGTTCGAAAATACGCTACCCAAGCAACCTGCCAGAAGTTTCACTGCTCATCACTCCAGCCCCTTGGTGTATGAAGGGGCTGGGGTGGTCAGTGTAATTACAGGCCCAGCTCTGTCAGGCCTGGGTGATCATCAGGGCGGCGCCCCAGTGGCCAATGGAATTTGCGTTCGTCTTCCCTGATAGGCATGTCATTGATGCAGGCGAATCGACGGTGCATCAGACCATCTGCTTCAAATTCCCAGTTTTCGTTGCCGTAAGAACGGAACCAGTTGCCCGAATCATCGTGCCATTCGTAGGCATAACGCACGGCGATGCGATTGTCGGTAAAAGCCCAGAGCTCTTTGATCAGACGATAATCCAGCTCTTTTTTCCATTTGCGCGTGAGGAAGCTTTTAGCTTCTTCGCGATTGGTAGCGAACTCGGTGCGGTTACGCCATTTGGTGTCCAGCGTATAGGCAAGCGAGACCTTCTCAGCATCGCGGCTGTTCCAGCCATCTTCAGCGAGTCGTACTTTTTCAACCGCGGTTTCGCGAGTGAAAGGAGGAAGTGGCGGGCGAGTTTGGGCATTAGACATGATGGTGTCTCCAAGTAAAGTGGATCGGTCAGTTGAGTTAGCGTATTTGAAGCTCAGGCCCTTAGCGCGAAGCCTGTTTTAGCAGCAACTGCGCGACTTCCCTTGCGCTGCCCGCGGCGCTGTAGTCGCCCATGACTCGTGCCATGGTAATTGCGCCTTCCACTAGTACCAGCAACTGTTTAGCTAACAGAAACGGCTGTTCGGTACTCAACTGCTCGGTTAATTCAAATATATAATCCAACAACTTTTTCTTATGCAGTTTTGCAATTTGGCGAACGGGATCATCTGGGTCACCAACTTCTCCGGCCGTATTGATGAACGCACAACCACGGAACCCTTCTGACTCGAACCAGCCTTTGAGCACGGTGAACATATTCAGGATACGATCCTGCGGGGTACCCCCCTTGTCGCATTCAGTTCTGAACCAGTACATCCACCGTATATCCCGAACCTTCAGCACCGCTTCCGCCATGTCATCTTTGGTAATAAAGTAGCGATAAATACTTTTCCGAGATACTCCTGAGGTTTTCACTAGAAGGTCCATGCTTGTGGCGTAGATCCCATTCTGATAAATCAGCTGGTCGGCGGTCGCCAGGATCTTTTCACGGGTATCTGCAGGGGCTTTTTTCACGGGAAGACCAGTAGTCGGGAGCGTGTAGATCCATGGTAGAACGATCGTTCTCCTCGATCAAGTATCACCTGAACAAATTTTCTAACCTCATGGCACTGCGTTATGTCCCTCCTCTGGGGCAGACGAGGATGTGACAGTCAATTTCCTCATCGAAAGACATAGCAGGGGCGACCTCGGTTGAGCGAGCGTCGGATGCGCGTCCGCGTGAACAAGGGGGTTGAGCTAAGGATAAATGGGGGCATAGCTGCGTTAATCTCATAGCTCCGCATGTCTGCTCTTTGCCGAAAGCGGACCAACTAGCTATTTCACCTGATCAGACCATTCAAAAGGCTACCCAGTTTCCCAATAGGGAAAACCAGAGCGCCATAGGCCCACCGCTTCGCTATTTTTCCCTATCGGGAAAACCCGGTTATGCTGGTTTCGTGTCGGCTCGTCTTGCCGCGAAAGGCTTGATTTGACACCCATCTGCGCCAGCTTTGAGGTCCCATGCGAAAGATTCTGCTCGTTGACAACGGTTCCCTGCGCCCTGCCGCGACGCTCAACCTGCGTCGCCTTGCCGACGCCTTGAGCCAGGCCACGGGCGAGGCGGTCGAGGCCGCATCGCTGCTGCACTCGTTCAAGATTCCGCCCGAGCAGCTCGGCGGGCAGAAGGCCGTCTCGGTAGGGCCGCTGGCCGAACGATATGCGGCCGAGGGCGTAACCGAGCTACTGATCCTGCCCTTCTTCTTCGGGCCCAGCCAGGCGCTGACCCGCTACCTGCCGGAGCGTCTGGCCGAGGTGCAGGCCAGCTACCCGCTGCTGTCGGTGAAGGTCGCCCCGCCACTGGTCGATACGCTGCTGGCACCGGATCTGCGCCTGGCGCAACTTCTCGCCGATAACGTGCGCGAGCGCATTAGCGGCCAGTCCCGGCCCAAGGTGGTGCTGGTCGATCACGGCAGCCCGATTCCGGAGGTCTCGGCGGTACGCAACTACCTGACCGGGCAACTGAGCGCGCTGCTGGCCGATGAGGCCGAGTGTGTGACCTTTGCCTCCATGGAGCGCCGCGAGGGCGATGCCTATCGCTTCAACGAGCCGCT
Source organism: Salinicola acroporae (assembly GCF_003206615.1). GTDB lineage: Bacteria > Pseudomonadota > Gammaproteobacteria > Pseudomonadales > Halomonadaceae > Salinicola > Salinicola acroporae. The sequence goes on from NZ_PZJW01000002.1 coordinate 365,395, forward strand.
GCTGGAGGATCTGCTGGCCTCCCCCGCCCTGGCCGAAGGTGACGTGATCCTCTCGATGCTGTTTCTTTCGCCGGGCCGGCACGCCGGTGAAGGCGGCGATATCGCCGAGATCTGCGCCCAGGCGATGTCTCGCGCCCCTGGCCTGAATGTCGTGACGACCCGGCTGGTGGGCGAGAACGACGCCATCCTGGAACTTCTCGCCACCCGCCTGCAGCAGGCGCTGGCCGGCGGGCCGCTGCTGATAGAGATGCCCGCGAGACAGGTCTCTACTTGCGCTCTCCGCCCCCACTCATGAGTCTTGCCTAAACGCCCCCCTTTGGCGACATCGCAGTCCAGATCAGGAAGTCCCCTCGACAATGACAAAGGTTCCGGTAGCGGCTTCGGCACGCAGAACCTTGGCGGCCTGGTAGTCAGGGCTTTCATAGAACCGCTTGGCCTCGGAGAACGACTCGAACTCAAAGATCACATGTCGCTCATGGGCCTCGCCTTCGAGATTTTCATAAAGCCCCGACGCTGCAATGACCTTCGGGCTGAAACTCTTCATGGCGTCATCGGCGGCTTTTGCATAAGCGGCGTAGACCGTTGCATCCGTAATACTGACATGTCCGATCAGATAACCTTTGGGCATAGTAATATCTCTTTCGCTGCGGGTGTATTGCCTTCGATGCAGAGCGTGGTGATGCCTGACAATGTCGAAGGTACAGAAGCCGATGCTAGTTCGACGCGACAGGCGTAAAAGGTTGCGGGTACCTAGTCGCGTCCTGATGATCGATCATCCAACCGGGATACTCGGGAGGTAGCGCACTTACGGCCTCAAGCCGGGCAAGCTCCTCCTCGGTGAGAACGACATCGACCGCGCCGAGATTATCTTCGAGCTGTCCGACTCGCTTGGCGCCGATAATGACACTGGTGACATGCGGCTTGGCGAGTAACCAGGCGAGCGCGGTCCGAGCGACCGAAATGCCCCGCGCGTCGGCGATCGCACGCATTTCGGCAACACACGGCCAGGCGCGATCAAGATTGACCGGGGGAAAATCGAAATGACTACGTCGTGAACCTTCTTCGGTGGGCGCCCCGGGGCCGAATTTTCCAGACAATAAACCGCCAGCCAGTGGCGACCAGACCAGCAGCCCCATTTGCTCCTCGGTCACGAGTGGCACCAGGTCACGTTCAACGTCACGCCCGGCGATCGAATAATAAGCCTGGACCGTCTCGAAACGCGTGGCATGAAGTGCAGCACTCAACCCGAGCGCTTTACCGATCTTTCCAGCGCGCCAATTCGAGACGCCGACGTACCGAACCAGCCCCTGTCGGATGAGATCGTCGAGGGCATGCAGCGTTTCTTCGATTGGCGTGACAGGATCGCTGGCGTGAATCTGGTAAAGATCAATATGGTCCACCTGCAGCCGTTCCAGGCTTTGCTGCACCGAATCGATGATATGCCCGCGAGACGCCCCCTGTTGGTTGGGCTTCGGGCCCATCACACCGCCAGCCTTCGTCGCCAACACGACGTCGCTACGGGGTACGCCGAGGTCTCTCAGCGCCTGCCCGACAACACGTTCAGATTGGCCAAAGGAGTAGATATCGGCGGTATCGATGAAGTTGACTCCCTCGGCCAGCGCGCGCTCGATCAACTGGTTCGCCTCGTTTTGCCTGACCGCACCGATCGACTTCCACATGCCGGCATCGGCGTTGCCGCCCAACGTCATGGTGCCGAGGCACAGCTCGGATACATACAGGCCGGTGCGGCCCAGTTGCTTATACTTCATGATCTTTTCCCTCTGGATGGGCTGAACAAACACCCAAGAGCCCACTCTCTCTCTCGCAGCCCGCGCACTAGCCTTTTATGAAAAAAACCTGCGCTCGCCGACTTTTCAGACAGCGCCACGGATTTCAGTGGCTAGAGTATTTTCCTGCCTTGAACTGCCCGGCGATCAGAGCGACGCGCGCGCCATAGCAGCGTGCCGTCTCGAGATCCCCAGGCGACATCTCTTGAGGTGACGCGTCGGCAGGCGTCTGCGCCATGGGCCCGATATAGGAGCCCATACGATTGAGATCATCTCGCTTCGAGGCCTTCACGTTGGCCGGTTTGATATCCATGCTGACCCAAATGCCGCCGTGCTGCCCGGCTAACAGAAAGAAGTATTCCAGCGTATTCAGCTTGTCGCCGTTGACACTGGCACTGTTAGTGAAGCCGCCGAAGATCTTGTTTTGCCACCGACCTTCGAACCACGGCTTCGATGAGGTATCCGCGAACTTCTTGAACTGCCAGCTTGGACCGCCCATATAGGTGGGGGAGCCAAACAAAATCGCATCTGCCTCGGCCAGCGTATCCCAGGCTTTATCGTCGATGTTGCCGTCGGGATCGATCGCAACCAGCACGGCATCGGCGCCTTCAGCAATAGCTTTCGCCATACGCTCGGTATGTCCATAGCCAGAGTGGTAGACGACGACTGTGTTAGTCGATGGTGTTCGTTGCGTCATGTCGGCTCTCTCCATTTCATCGTCCTTCAGGGACAATATGGAAAATGAATTTACTGTGTCGCCACGGAGTTATAAATTACGCGGAATAGAACGCACTGTTACACTTTTGGTGAACAATGAAGAATCTCGACGCCCTTTTGATCTTTTCCCGTGTCGCCGAAATGACGAGCTTCACTCGTGCCGCCGAGAGCCTGGGTATTCAAAAGGGGCGTGTTTCAACGGCGATTCGTGAACTCGAGCGGGATGTCGGCGCGACTCTCCTGCATCGGACCACGCGGCGGGTCCAACTGACTGAAGAGGGACGCGCCTTCTATTCACGTGCACGCGACCTGCTGGCCGAAGTACAAGAATTACAGTCAATGTTCGCAGATCAAGCGGGGCTTCTACGGGGGAGACTGCGGGTCGACATGCCAACCGAATTGGCGCAAAGCGTCGTGATACCCGCATTACCTCAACTGATGGAAACGCACCCCGAGTTGGAACTGGAACTTTCCAGCACGGACCGGCGTGTCGATCTCGTCGAGGAAGGATTCGATTGCGTGATCCGCCTGGGCCCGATCATCGATGAGACGCTGGTGGCTCGGCCACTTGGCAAGCTGCGCATGATCAATGCTGCGAGCCCTGGCTATCTCGCGGACTACGGCATGCCAAACACGCTCGATGACCTGCAAAGCCAGGGTCATCGGATGATTCACTATACCCAAACGCTCGGTACCCGGCTTGCCGGATGGGAATATCCGGACGGCTCCAGCTATGCGACGCTTACGCTGCCAAGCGCGATACACGTCAATAGTGTGCAGACCTATCACGCGGCTGGACTGGCGGGGATGGGATTGATCCAGGCGGGATATTTGTCGCTCGCGCATCACATCCAACGGGGTGCGCTAATAGAGGTTCTGCCAGATCTGCGCCCCGAGCCTCTCGCCGCGTCGCTCGTCGTGGCCCATCGGCGTAATCTGTCGCAGCGCGTCAGAGTCTTCATGCATTGGATCGAGACAGTGCTGAAACCCTACTTCGATTGACCGCCAGCTATCGTGACCCAACCAGCAGTAACATATCGACGCCGATCACTCTCATGACAAGGCCAACTTCATGAGCGACCTTCGCGGCGACACCATCCCCCGCCCCAGCGCAGAGATGCGCCGGATCATGTTCGATACGCCGTGGGACGGCGCCTATCGCTTCAACGAGCCGCTGCTGGAGACGTTGCTGGCTTCGCCGGCCCTGGCCGACGGCGACGTGATCCTCTCGATGCTGTTTCTTTCGCCGGGCCGAGACGCCGGTGAAGGCGGCGATATCGCCGAGATCTGCGCCCAGGCGATGTCTCGCGCCCCTGGCCTGAACGTCGTGACGACCCGGCTGGTGGGCGAGAACGATGCCATCCTGGAACTCCTCGCCACCCGCCTGCAGCAGGCGCTGGCCGGTGGGCCGCTATTGATGGAACTGCCGGCGATCAGCACAAAGGACGACTGACCCGCACCTCGGCTGGGGAAGGAGTGTTTGCCGCAGTTCTCTACTTCATCGCCGCCAACACGCGCTCGAACTCCTCCCGCTAGGCCTTGGCATATTGCGCCGGATCGGTGGGGAACCGCCCTAGCTCTACCGCGAAATCGAAGAAGCGCCGAGCCGGTAGTGTTTTTGCGAGTCATTGGATGGCGCCCGATGTAAGCATCCAACTTTTGTCCGTAAGCAGTCCAAGGTCGTCACTGACCCTGATCCTGTGACGACTGATCTGATTTCGCTTCTAGCGGCTTTATGTCATTGGCGTACCGCGTCGGCGGCGTGCCAACGTGGCGCGTGAAGGCAACGCTGAAGGTGCTCGCCGAACTGTAGCCAACCCGCTCGGCAACATCGGCGATACGACTCTGATCGTTTCTCAACATTCGCTTGGCCAGCGCCATGCGCCAGGCGAGCAGATACGCCATCGGCGCAAGGCCGACCGTCTGCTTGAAGCGCTCGAAGAAAGCCGACCGTGACAACGCCGCCTGCCGCGCCAATTCTGCCACCGTCCACGCGTGTGTCGGCTCGGCGTGCATGGCGCGTATCGCGTTCGCCAGGCGATTATCGGCGAGCCCGAGCACCAGGCCGGGCGAGGCCGCTGTTTCTCCGGTGACTCGCAGCGCTTCGATCATCAATACTTCCAGCAGCCGCGACAGCACCATATCGCGCGCCGGCCGATCGGCGCGCGACTCTTCGCTGACAAGCTTGACCAGCATCGCCAGTCGCCGCTGATCGCGAATATGCACGCGTTGCGGCAACAGCGAGACCAGCAACGCCGCGTCGGGCGATTCGAAATGACAATGGCCGATCAGCATGCGCACATCGGGCGCCGCATCCGCCGCGCCGAGCCGGAATACGCCGTCGCCGATGGCGACCGGCCAGTTCTCGACATCGAGTGGCGGTGGCGGATGACTGGACGCGACGATGTCCTGCGCCGATGGGGCCAGCAGGAAATCACCGGCAGTGAGATGGATCGGTTCCCCGGCACCGGGGGAGGAGAGGCACTCGCCTTCCAGCACGACGCAATAGAACAAGTCGCCCGGATCACTGCGGCGCACGCGCCAAGGCCCGCAACCGACGATCAGCTTGGAAAACCGCATGCTGGGCTGCAGCAGGGAAACCACCTCGGCCAACGGATCGATCATGATCGGACTCTCGCCAATGAAATTTGGATTATGGATTGTAGTGAGTGCGGTCAGTGACGCCTATCGTGTGTGGCTCAATGTTCGGATCAAAGGAGTTCCCATGAAGACGGTTCTGATCACGGGTTGTTCGTCCGGTTTCGGCTTGGAGATCGCGCGGTATTTTCTCGAGCGCGACTGGCATGTCATCGCCACCATGCGCACGCCGCGCGCGGATGTATTACCGACCTCCGATCGTCTACGCGTGCTTGCACTCGACGTGACCGATCCCGCCAGCATAGCCGCGGCCGTCGACGCCGCCGGCCCGATCGACGTACTGGTCAACAATGCCGGCGTGGGCGCGGCCGCACCGTTCGAGCTCACCGACCCGGACCTGGCACGTGCGCTGTTCGAGACCAACACCATCGGTACCATGGCGATGACCCAAGCCTTCCTGCCGCAATTTCGTGCTCGGGGCGCCGGCACCATCATCAATGTGACCTCGAGCGTCACGCTCAAGGCATTGCCGCTGCTATCGATGTATACGGCCAGCAAGGCCGCGGTGAATGCGTTCTCGGCGTCATTGGCTATCGAACTTGCACCGTTCGGCATCGGTGTGCGCGTGGTGCTGCCGGGCCGTTCGCCCGAGACGCAGTTCGGTGACAACGCGCATCGTCACGGGCTGGAGAGTGCTGACTACGCGGATCTGATTCAGCAGACGATCGCCCGGATCAGCGACGAATCGGGCCCGGTCACCTATGCGCGGGATGTAGCCGAGGCGGTCTGGCGTGCGGCAACCGATCCGGCCGCGCCGATGCGCATTCCCGCAGGTGCAGACGCCCTTGAATGGGCGCGGGAAGCTGGCCTCCCAACGACTCCTACGCCATAGCCACCAGCACGCGCTCGACCTCCTGCCGCCAGACCTCGGCCTGCCGTGACGGCTCGGCGGGAAATCGCCCCAGATCCACCGCGAGATCGAAGAAACCCTGCGCCGGGAGCCCTTCCCCACGGCGGCTGACGACCATTGCGGCGATAAAGGGCCGGCCATGCTGGGCATCCTCGCGCATCGTGCTCTCCAGTGCCTGGGCGACACGCTGGATGGTGCGCGGCGGTTGCAGGGCCAATGCCTCGGCGAGTTGCTGGTAGGTCAGCGGCAGAGTCTGGCGAGGCGCCGTCTCTAGCAGCTGGCGAACCTGCGCGGGCAGGAGTTGAGCGTCGGTCATGGTTCTCAGGCGTTCGGATCGAAGAGTTTCACTTCGCGAATGTCGACGCGCTCCCACACCCGCCCGGTCATATAGGGCTCGCTCTCGAGCCAGGCATCCAACGCCTGCCGGTCGCTGAAGCAGAAGTGGGCATTGGAGCCGATCATCCTGCCTTCATCATTCAGGATCGCACCGCCGCTGAGAAACTTTCCCTGTTTGGCCAGTTCACGAACCCCTGCCAGATGCGCATCGCGACTGGCCAGCCGGCGATCGAGCGCCTCGGCGTCGGTATAGTCATAGGCCACCACGGCGTACTGTTTCATGCGCCTCTCCTGTCGTTTAGACGTTCTCGAAGATGATCTGCATCATGCGTCAGCCCTCCTGACGAGACAAATCGGCACTGGCGATGACAATCCTGGGTTCCGCAACGCGCCATCATTGCCGCTACAATCCTTCAACCACTCAAGTCCCCCGCGCAAAAGGCCAAATGCCATGATCGATCTCCGCAGCGATACCGTCACCCGCCCCAGCGAGGCGATGCGCCAGGTGATGTTCGACGCCCCGCTGGGTGACGACGTCTGGGGCGACGACCCGAGCGTGGCGCGCCTGGAAGCCTATACTGCCGAGCGCACCGGCAAGGCGGCAGCACTGTTCTTCCCTTCCGGCACCCAGAGCAATCTGGTGGCGCTGTTGAGCCACTGCCAGCGCGGCGACGAGTACATCGTCGGCCAGCAGGCTCACACCTATCGCATGGAGGGCGGTGGCGCCGCGGTGCTGGGCGGTATCCAGCCGCAGCCGATCGAGAACGAGGCCGATGGCACCTTGCCGCTGAAGAAGATCGAGGCCGCCGTCAAACCGATCGATCCACACTTCGCGCGCACGCGCCTGCTGACGCTGGAGAACACCTTCCACGGCCAGGTCCTGGACGCCGGCTATGTCGAAGCGGCCACGTCCCTGGCCAGGCGCTTCGGCCTGGCGACTCACTTGGACGGGGCGCGAATCGGCAATGCGGCGGCGGCGACCGGTGCCAGCCTGAAATCGCTGTGCTCGCCCTTCGATACGATCTCGATCTGCTGCTCGAAAGGGTTGGGGGCTCCGGCGGGATCGGTACTGGTCGGGGCTGCCGATTTCATCGAGACGGCGCGGCGCTGGCGCAAGGTGGTCGGCGGCGGCATGCGTCAGGTCGGCATGCTGGCGGCGGCGTGCGAATACGCGCTGGCGCATCAGCTCGCGCCGCTGGTGGAAGACCACGCCAAGGCCGAGCGTCTGGCGGCGGGCCTGGCGGAGATCGACGGCATCACGGTGACCGCACAGGCCACCAACATGGTGTTCGTCGAATTCACTCGCGCGGCGCTCGACCCGGCCGACCTGCACGCCTGGCTGAAAGCGCGCGACATTCTGGTCGGCGCGCTCTACGCGCCGCGCTTCGTCACCCACCGCGATGTCTCGATGGCCGATATCGACCGCGTCGTCGACGTGGTTGGCGAGTATTTCAGACGCGGCTGAGGCGGTTCGCTCAGTTGAGCTGAGTCGACGAGGAGGAGCTGGGGCGAGTCGGTGTCGACGGCGAGCTGGCGCCGCCGCCGGGGGCATCCTGAGCGCCGCCATCGCCGGCCGGGGCACTGGGGTCGCAGTTCCGCCGCGCGGTGGAGAGGGTCGAGCCGCCATCGTTGCCGTGGCAGATCGAGCCGCCACCGCTGGGCCGCTGTTCTCGCGTTTCCCGCGGATAGGTCAGTCCGGGGCTGACGTGGACATCCAGGCGCTTGGGCACGTAGTCGGCGCGTCCGTCACGGTCGTTGTCCGGCAGCCTGACGCGGTGGCCGGTCTGGGGATCGACGACGGAGACGCCATCGGCGACGACGGGAGCGCTGACCAGCGTCGCGCTGGCCACGATCAGCGCGAGACAGGTCGCGATCAGCGTGTTGCGGCGCTTGGCGGGCGTGAAGAGCGTGCGCATGGTCCACCTCCGGTGAGAATCTGCTGCGTCAGCATAGTGTAGCGCCCGCCGCGATTCCGGGCGCGGATTCACGGCGGGGACTCGCTGGTCTGGGAGAGCCACTCCCACAGCGCCGCCGCCGCCGGCCGCAGCTGCCGACGGCTGGGCCGGACCAGCCAGAAGGCTTCGTCGGTCGGCATGTCGAGTTCGAACGGTGCCACCAGATCGCGGCTGGCCTCGAGCAGGCGGCGATGCGACAGCGCGATACCGCCGCCGTAGGAGGCCAGGGCCAGCGTGGTCACGTGGGTATCGCAGATCATCGCCTGGCACCGGTGCTCGAGGCCGGCGAACCCCGCTTCCACCAGCCAGCGCGGCCAGCCGGCGGCGAATCCCGCCGCGTGCAGCAGCGTCTTGCCGGCGAGATCCTCGGGCGTCTCCAGTTCCGCCGCCAGCGCGGCCGAGCAGACCGGCAGCAACCGCTCTTCGCCCAGGCACTCCGCCGTCACGTCGTTCCAGTCGCCATGGCCGTAGCGAATCTCCAGATCCGCCCCTTCGGCGCCGAAATCGTCCGCCCAGATCGCACTGACCAGGCGCAGGGTGATCTCTGGGTGCATCCGCTGGAAGTGGATCAGCCTCGGCGCCAGCCAGGTCTGCTGCATGGCCGGCGTGGCGCGCAGCGTGACTGGTGCCCCCGGACTGGGACCGAAGACTTCCGAAGTGCCTTCGGCAAGACGGGTGAAGGCACCCTGCACGCTGGGCAACCACGCCTGTCCGGCGGGGGTCAGCGCCAGGCTGCGGGGATAGCGCACGAACAGCGACTGCCCGACGCGATCCTCCAGCAGCCGGATGCGCTGGCTGATCGCCGACTGGGTGACACCGAGCTCCCGCCCCGCCTCGGTGAAGCTCAGCGTTCGCGCTGCCGCCTCGAACGCCTGCAACCACAGTACCGGGGGAAGTTCGGACATCTCGTTTCCTGAAAGCGTCTTGCGGAAGGGGGCTGGCTGCAATCGCGTTACCGAAATCAGCCGTTGGGCTAATAGACAAAGCCGGTCATTAGCCAAGCTTGGCCTTAGCGTCCAGATTAATCGTTTGTCATGGCCTGAAGCAATCCGCATCCTAGTGAAACGCAATAACACACGTTACTAACGAAGATGGCCGCGACAGCCATCGAGGAAGTGCCCTTTTGTCATCCGCTCTTTTGTCATCCGGAGGCGCCTTCAACGACGCTCTGACTGCTCGTCAGGGCCAGACGCCCATCGATATGGCCGAACTGCGCCGCTATCGCCAGGGCGGTGGCGCGCCGGCCGCCACGCTGGATAGCGTGACGCGCCAGGCACGTCGCCTGACGCTGACCTGGTCCGACGGCCGTACCGGCCAGTTTCCGATGATGTGGCTGCGTGACCACTGCGCCTGCGACCAGTGCCGCCACCCGCTGACCCGTGAGCGCCTTTACAAGCTGCTGGACGACCCTCTGTGGGAGCGCTTCGACGGCGATGACGCGCTGGCCTCTTTCGAGTTCGGTGCCAATGCACTGACGCTGACCTGGCAGGATGGCCACGTGTCGCGCTTCGATGCCGGCTGGCTCTATCAGCGCTGCCCCGGACAGGAACTCGCCACGCTGCTGCCGACACCGACGCCGTGGCCGACGCGCTTCACGCCGAGCCACGTCAGCCATGCCGACTTCGTCGATGGCAGCGACGGCCGCAGCCGCTGGGCCAACGCCCTGCTGCGTGACGGTCTGGTCATGCTCGACCAGGGGCCGTGCGAGCTGGAGGAAGTCTCACGCATCGCCGAGAGCATCGGCCCGATGCGCTCGACCAACTTCGGCGGCCGGTTCGACGTGCGCTCGGTCCCCAATCCGAACAATGCCGCCTATACGGCGATCGGCCTCGAACTGCACACCGACCTGCCCAACTGGCGCCAACCGCCGGATATCCAGTTGCTCTACTGCCTGGAGAACGACGCCGAGGGCGGCGAGTCCAGCTTTGCCGACGGCTTCGCCGCCGCCGAGACCCTGCGGGCGGAAAATCCCGAGGCCTTCCGGGTACTGTCGGAAACGCCCATCGACTTCCGCTTCCAGGACGACGGCCACGATATCGCCGTGCGCGAGCCGGTGATCGATCTGGATGGCGAAGGCCGCCCCCGCGAGATCCGCTTCAACAACTGGATTCGCGACACCTTGAGCCTGCCGTCGGATCAAATCGAGGCGTGGTATGACGCCTATCGTGCGTTGTGGCAGATTCTGCGTCGCCCCGAGGGCCGGGTGGAACTGACGCTGGAACCCGGTCAGATGGTCGCCTTCGACAACCGCCGCGTGCTGCACGGCCGCAACGCCTTCGACCCCAATACCGGCAAGCGCCATCTCCAGGGCACCTATCTCGACCTGGACATGCTGCAATCACATCTGCGCGTGCTGTCGAGATGAACCCCACGGCACGGCGTTGATACGAGCCGCCCGACGTCATCACTGCATGACCGGGCGGCTCTTCCGCGTGTATCCCCGGGACATTCTGGCCAGGGGACATACGCCCACTAGGGAACGACAGGAGACAACAAATGAAACGACCGCAGACGATTTCCGCCCTGACGCTGACCACCGGTTTGATGATGAGTGCCGGCGTGATGCTGGCCGGCACGGGTTCGGCAGTGGCGGCTGACGAAGCCATCAACTTCGGCGTCCCGTCCTGGCCCGGGATCACCGTGAAGACCGAGATCGCCCGCCAGTTGCTGGCGCCGCTGGGCTATCAGGGCAAGGCCCAGGAGATAGGTCTGCAGGTGATCTATCAGGGGCTGGACTCCGGCGACGTGGACGTCTTCCTGGGCGCCTGGCTGCCAGCCCAGAACCCGATGCTGGAGCCACTGGAAGCCGATGGCAGTATCACCCGCCTGGCCACCAACGTGACCGGCGCACAGATGACGCTGGCGGTGCCGGACTATGTCTACGACAGCGGGGTCACCTCCTTCGCCGATCTCGACGCCCATCGCGACGAGTTCAACGGCGAGATCTACGGGTTCGGTGCCGGCTCCGCCGCCAGCGAAATCCTCAACAAGGCGATCGAGGACGATACCTGGGGCCTGGGGGACTGGACCCTGGTCGACACCAGCACCGTCGGCATGCTGAGCGCCGCCAAGAGCCACATTGCCAACGAGGAACCCATCGTCTGGGTCGGCTGGACACCGCACTGGATGAACCTCGAGCTGCCGATGCACTACCTCAGTGACTCGAAGAACCTGTTCGGCGAGGGCAACGGTGCCAGCGACGTGCGCACGCTGATGGCAAGCGACTACGCCGAGGCCAACCCGAATCTGGTGACCTTCTTCGACCAGTTCTCGTTTTCCGCCGAGGAGCAGAGCTGGATGATCAAGCAGTACGGTCAGGAGGAGAAGCCGATGGAAGAGGTCGCCACGACCTGGATCGAGGACCATCCGGATCGCATCGAGGCCATGATGGAGGGTGTCACGACCCGCGGGGGCGAGCCGGCCTGGGACGCGGTGCGGGAAAAATTCTCGTTGTAGATCAGGACCTCGGGGAGCGCCGTCGTGCCATGGGCTGACATGGCAAAAAACCGTTACAAATTCGTGGCGATTTTTTTGTCTTCGCCCGGAACTAATGGAACAGGGCCGACTCTGAGTAGGTGTTCCCTTGAATGATCCCTTACTTGCCCACCATCCCCTGGTGGGCATTTTTTTGCCCTGCCATTCCTGGCGTCCACCCTTTGTGTCGTCGCTGGCGCGACGCAAAAATCTTCCCCGACATTTCCTGTCCGGCTGTCTGGCATTGGCCCCTGGCGCCGTGTCCTTCCGATCAAGGCAGCGGCGGCACTCGCCCCGCCATCTCGGCCATCATGAAATCGACGAACTGCCGAATCCGGGCACTGTCCCTAGCCCGTTCGGCATAGAGCAGGTGGAAATCCGCCCGGATCCCCCGCCACTGCGGCAGCACCTGCGTCAGCTCGCCACTTGCCAGATGCTCGTGAACGTCCCACCAGGAGCGTAACAATACCCCGTGGCCATCGAGCGCCATGCGCGTCATCGCCTCGGCATCGTTGCTCGCCAGCCGGCCATGGACACGAATGGCACGCCGGGCGCGGGTGTCATCGGCAGCCTCGAACCGCCATAGCGAGTAATCGGTATCATTCTCCCGCACGATCAGGCAGCGGTGGTGAGCCAGGTCCTCCAGTCGTTCGAGCCTGGGCGCGCTCGCCAGATAACCGGGTGCGGCACAGAGTATCCGGCGATTGGCTAGCAACCGCCTGGCGATCCAGCGCGACGCCGGGGGCTCGCCCACCCGAATGTTGATGTCGAATCCCTGCTCGTCGAGGCCGACCGGAAAGCTGGTCAGCTCCAGCAGCAGTTCCAGTTGAGGGTGACGCGAGGCAAAGCGCGAGATCAGCGGTGCCACATGACGCCGGCCAAAGCCGAAGGTGGCGTTGATTCTCAGTCGCCCAGAGAGCACGGCGCCCTGGTCCCGCAGCGAATTTTCCAGATCGCCCAGGTCATCGAGGATCATCGCTCCGCGCTGCAGATAGCGCTCACCCTCCGCTGTCAGCGATAACCGGCGCGTCGTTCGCGCCGCCAGCGACACGCCGAGGCGTCGCTCGAGCTGTTGCAGCCGCTTGCTGACCGCCGAGAGTGACAGCCCCAGCTCCCGGGCCGCGCCGGTCAAGCTGCCGGCCTGCGCGACCCGCTGAAAGAAGGCCAGATCATCGACCGCGGACATCGAATTCTCCACTTGAACGCAACAGTGGTTTCGATCTTAACCGGATTATCCCGAATCCGGCAGCGTCTACACTGATCTCGGCGACCCCACGAACCCAGGAGCGAGGCCAGGCCGATGTTCGAAGGATTTCGCGAATTCGATATCGAGGTAGAACCGAACATCGCCATTCATGGCGTGATCGGGGGCGCAGGCCCGGCGCTGCTGTTGCTTCATGGCCATCCGCAGACCCATGTCATCTGGCATCTTCTCGCCCCCAGACTCGCCGAGCACTACACCGTGGTCGCGAACGACCTGCGCGGCTATGGGGATTCCGGCAAGCCGGAGGGAGACGAACAGCACCTCAACTACAGCAAGCGCCGGATGGCACATGATCAGGTCGCGGTCATGCGGGCGCTGGGGTTCGAGCGGTTCTTCCTCTGCGGGCACGATCGCGGCGGACGAGTCGCACACCGACTTGCGCTGGATCACGCCGATCGGGTGATCAAGCTGGTGGTGCTGGATATCGCGCCAACGTTGGCGATGTACGAAGCCACCGATCTCGTTTTCGCCACGGCCTACTGGCATTGGTTCTTCCTGATTCAACCCCGGCCGCTGCCGGAATCCTGGATCGAAGCCGCACCCGGCGATTATGTCACCCGGATCATGGGGGGCCGCCATGCGGGGCTAGGCCCGTTCGCCCCACGCGCTATTGCCGAGTATCAACGCTGCCTGGCGCTCCCGGGGGCAGCCCATGGCCTGTGCGAGGACTATCGGGCCTCCCGCACCATCGACCTGGAGCACGATCGCGCCGACCGCGATGCCGGCCGGCATCTTCAGGTTCCGCTGGCGGTGTGGTGGGGCGAGCACGGCGTGATCGAGCGCTGCTTCGATGCCGTAGGCGAATGGCGGGCGGTTTCCAGTCACGGCGTCGAGGGTGGCGCCCTGCCCTGTGGCCATTATCTTCCCGAGGAAGCGCCGGATGCGCTCTTCCAGCAACTCACCCACTTCATGAGGTAAGCCAGTCATGGCTCAAAACGCTGTTAAAGCCAATACCCACAAGATCGCCGTCATCGCCGGCGACGGCATCGGCACCGAGGTGGTTCCGGAGGGGCTGCGCGCGCTGGAGGCAGCCGCCAGACGCTTTGATATCCGCCTCGAGTTCGAGCACTTCGAATTCGGCAGCTGCGACTACTATCTCGAGCACGGCAAGATGCTGCCGGATGACTGGTTCGAGACGCTCTCCGGTTTCGATGCCATTTTCTACGGCGCGGTAGGCTGGCCGGACAAGGTGCCGGACCACATTTCGCTATGGGGCTCCCTGCTGCAGTTCCGGCGCCACTTCGATCAGTACATCAACCTCCGGCCCTGTCGCCTGATGCCAGGGATCAAGAGCCCGCTGGCCGACCGCGAGCCCGGTGACATCGACTTCTACGTGGTGCGGGAAAATACCGAGGGTGAGTATTCGAGCATCGGTGGCAAGATCTTCGAAGGCACCGATCGTGAGACGGTCATGCAGGAGACCGTGATGACACGCACCGGGGTCGATCGGGTGCTGAAATACGCTTTCGAGCTGGCGCAGAGTCGACCGCGCCGGAAACTCACCTCCGCGACCAAGTCCAACGGCATCTCGATCACCATGCCGTATTGGGACGAGCGGGTGAAAGCGACGGCCGGGAAGTATCCTAACGTCAGCGTCGATCAGTTCCACATCGACATCCTGACCGCCAATTTCGTGCTCCACCCGGACTGGTTCGATGTCGTCGTTGCCAGCAACCTGTTCGGCGACATTCTCTCCGACCTCGGCCCCGCCTGCACCGGCACTATCGGTGTCGCGCCCTCGGCGAATATCAATCCCGAGGGCAAGTTCCCGAGCCTGTTCGAACCGGTCCACGGCAGCGCCCCGGACATTGCCGGCAAGGGTATCGCCAACCCGATCGGCCAGATCTGGTGTGGCGCGATGATGCTAGAGCACCTGGGCTACAAGGAGGCGGGCGATGCGATGGTCAGCGCGATCGAGCAAGTCCTGGCCAGTGATGACAAATCGGCGCTCACGCCAGACCTGAAAGGGAAAGGCACAACCCGAAGCCTCGGCGAGAAGATCGCCGCAGCGATTGGCTGAAGCATGACAGGCGGCGGCGATTCGGGTCGTCGCCGCTGTCAATGATGACATCGCTGTGATCGACGGCAGCAAGCCTCAGTTCAATATCTTGCACAGCGTTCCGGTACCCAAAATGCCAGGAACGCTGCCCTTCTCCATGATTTGTCGTGACAAGTCCTTCTGGATCGAGCGATACAAGGGAAGAATCGAGCTTCGCATGCCATACTCGGCATGTCGCTGATCGATATAAAATGCCGCCCGCTCACCCCGAAAATGGATTGGCTGGGATACCTGGGAAAAGCGAATCCCCGACCTCGCCAGTAACCTCTGGAAACGATTTTCCATCATCGCAAGAACGTGAAAGCGTCCTATCAGCCCGGTAAATGCCGTAGCACATAAAAAAAGGCTAACGCCAATCATCGGGAAAAAGCGCCTTTCCTGCTGTGAGAAAACGAACTCCCCAAACCCATCCACCGCCGCTTCTTCAACCCTGCTGGACCGAAAATAGCTCGGGATCGCCACGCGAGATATCTCGCAAAGATCCTCGGACCGGACCTTGGAGTCGAGCTTTATAGCGACCCCGTGTTCACGACAATGTTCCTCGATTGGTAGACCATAGCCACCCTCATCCCAGTTATCGGGAAACACGATTCTCATACATCCTGCGGAGAGTCCTGTCGCCCGGTGCTCAATCAGGCAATGGAGAGATCGACCATCGAACTCGTCCCGTTCGATCCGGTTCTTCGCGTCAATAGGCTCATAACCCAGCTCTTCACAATAAACTTTGTGCCTGAGGGAAAAAACCCGCGAGCGGTCACTTTCGGACGCGGCAAAGACGACACTAAAAAGATCAAAAAAATCATTCTCCACTCCAGCCCCCTTATCCCTTATAAAATTCTGCATCCGCTATCGTGGTGGGCCTTCCCAGATAAAACCCCTGAACGTAGTCAACACCATATCCACGAAGGTACGGCAACAGCTCAGACCTATCGACAAACTCCGCGACAGTTTTCTTGCCCATCCCCTTAGCGATATCCACGATGGCCTTGACTATCAACTGGCTTTCTTCGCTCTCGGGAAGCTTTTGAATAAACGAACCATCTATTTTTATATAGTCGGCAGGAAACTGACCCAGATAGTGAAAACTGCTAAAACCAACACCAAAATCATCCAACGCCACCTTGCAACCTAAAGCCCGGATGCTCTCCAATACACATCTCGCTGAGGCAAAATCGGTCACGGCTGCAGTCTCGGTGACCTCGATGATGATCCGGGCAGGATCAACCGCATGACGCGAGAACTCATGCTTCATGAAATCAGTCAAGTCACCGTCATGCAAAGACTGTCCTGATAAATTGATAGCCAAATTGGCCGTGGTGTCGGCAAGCGTAGACATCAAGCGAATGCCATTCGATAACACCCATTTGTCGACCGCAACGATTTGCCCACTCTGCTCGGCGACCGGTATGAAAATACCGGGAGACAAGTTTTCACCGTTGGCATCTCTTAGCCGGAGTAGAACCTCATAGTGTTGGACGTCGAAATCGAACAAACGAAAAATTGGCTGGACCATGAGTTCAAAATCGTCATTGAGTAGCGCATTGCGGATCATCTCTACCCAATAAACGCGCTGTTTTATCTCCTCCCGTCCCTGCTGCTCGGGAGACAGGAGATACCAACGCTGCGCTGCATCGACTTTCGCCTGGTACATCGCATAATCGGCGTTGGCCATCAGTTCATCGGGAAAAGCCCCGTTAGCCGGATAGAGCGCAATACCAATGCTGGCGCTGGCGCGATGGATACGACCCTCGACATGCAGAGTCTTCTGTTCCAGATGGTCCGCAATTCGCTGAGCCATATCGACAGCACTCTGTTGGGATGCATGCTCGAGGAGAATAGCGAACTCGTCCCCTCCCAAACGCGCCACGACATTACCCCGCCCCAGTTCCGACAAGGCCGCTGCGACTGACCGTAGCAACTGATCGCCCGATTGATGTCCGCTAGTCTCGTTAACTTCCTTGAAGCGGTCCAGATCAAGATAAAGAACTGCGCCAAACGAGCTGGGTGTAACGGCGCGAGACAAGGCTTCTTCAAAAAACCGTCGATTGTAAAGCTCGGTCAGAGAATCTCGACTGGCCAACCAGAGCAGTCTCGTTTCTGCCAGCTTTCGCTCGGTAATATCCACCCCGACAGAAATGAGCTCCTGATGGGAACCACGATCTTCTGTCTCCAGGGGAGTGTGATACCAGACGATGGTTCTGATCTCGCCATCCCCCGAGACTAACTTGCTTTCCTGTTGACCACCACCATCAAAAAATTCATCAATATTAACCAGGTCTGCCGCAAAGACATCCTGGAATTTATTATCAGACAGCTGATCAGACGACTGTCCTGTTAGCCATTCGCAAAACCGGTTGGTCAAGGTGATATGACCATTTCGGTTATGAATTACGATTAAAACTTGAGCGGTATTGAAAAGGCCTGACACGAAGTCACGTTCTCTTGCCAGCTCCTTCACACGGTTTTCCAGCTCGACTCCCCGAAGGTTTATCTCTTGCTCCATACCCTCAAGTTTGGTTTCCAGTTCGATTGCCGTGCCCTCCAGAACGTCAAGCTCATCCAGGAAGAAGGCCTTCGTTGGCGGCATCGAATCTCGCATCACGTCGTATCGTCGCTGTGCTAACAAGGGAAGCTTTCGACTAATTATTCTTAGCCTATCCATTCGATTCTTCAACATGCTGAACAGAATCACTTCCGAAGCCAACCAACCCAGCAGTGCAATCAAAAGAACCATACGCGTAGTGCTGGAAATCGAATTTATCTGAGCCGTAACATCCGATACCAGCAAGAAATATCCGGATTTTTCGCCCACTTGCTGATTGTCTTTATCGATGGGGATCGCAATGACTTCAAAGACCTTGTTATCCTCGGTATATCGAGCGACCTTTCCATCAACCTCGGAGAACGTTATACCGCCAGCGATGGATTTAAGCAGCGGCCAGCTAGTATCTTCATGTGTCAAGGCAATCAAATTCGCATTCCAGCTTTCCAAAAACCTGTCATTGGCAAATCTGGTCAACCCCGAGGCAGTAACTAACAGCGCAACTTCGCTACCGGAGCTTCTTTGCATATAGCGAGTCACATCGGCAAGCGAACGGGAAACCATGATGACGCCGGCGTCCATGCCTTCTGCCAGCACAGGAACAGCCACATATTGGCGACACTCTCGGTAGCAGGCTAGCCTCTTCATTGGCTTTTCTTCTTTGATCACCTGTCCAAGCCATTCGGCATCTACAGCGGCTTGACTATCAGGCTGTCCCTGCCCTAGTGTTATTACACTTTTAGTATCGCTATCGTAGACACTGACGTCATCGAGTCCGGCATCTAACTGGAGCGTGGGCCACTGAGGTGATAAAGCCGATTCTATGTCCGAGGCGTCGCCCTCAAGTAAGGCATGACTCAGGCTGGGGGAAGATGCCAATAGGCTAGCTATTTGCCGCATGGCATCCGCCGAACTTTGTAAAGTCAGGGATACTTCATACCGCTGGCGATCATAGAACGATTTTTGAGATTGACTAAATTGCTGTACCAAGGCGTGATTGCTCACCCATGCAACAAGGCTTGCCAATGCCAGCAGCAAAAAGCTAGTAAATACCAACGCCCTCCATTTTAGACTAATCCGAAAAACATTCTTTCGATTGTGCATTTAACCGGCCTTAAATTGGCGTCATTAGAAAAAATAGGAAGCCTGGAATAGCAACATATTCCAATATTTATCCTGCTTTTCAGACGCCCCCTCACCAACCACAGGCACCCATCCCGTGCCTTCAATATGATGTAGCTCTGACGACAGAAGAAACCTGGGATAAACTTGCCACTGAAGACCGGTTGTCCAATCCTTTGCATATCGAGAAAACGCAGGCCGACGGGACTGTTCCGCGAAACTAGCCCCCCTTCTATCATCACGGTCCACGACGTACGAGTCATACCTCACGATCCAGTCCCAGTCGACATTCAGCCTTCTTGAATATTGGACATACCAGCTTTCACCGGTAATATTGTAGTTATAAGGATCTGAGAATTTTTCTGTTTTCAGATTTCTCAGCGCATATTCGGTCGTAAAGGACCAGTTTTCTTGATTATATTGAAAAGAAAAAATCCACGGCACGAAGAGGAAGTCACCATTTCCCGGCGCTTCTTCCGCGGAGTCGAACTTGGCTTTGACCCTAGCGTTTGTCAGCGCCAGAACGATGGCACCGCCACCGTACTCATATCTTGCTTGGCCAATGTAGGAAGTTTCTCCAGAAAAGTCCCCCAAGCCGTTACTGCCTAATAACGATCCTGCCACTTGGCTATCGAACCTGGGGTTTCCGACGCCGACCTGGAGCCTGACTACGCTGTTGTCCATGCGCCGCTCAACGTAGCCCATGACGCCGTCAGAACTTAACGCCGGCTTTCTAGTGCGATCAAAGTATATAGACTGTGGCAGCAGTATACTGGGGCGGGTGATCGCCACGTCTCGGGCCTGATTGTATAGTCCGAACGGGTTCTTGAATCGTCCAAACTGCACGCCAACTGTATTTTGGTTATCAGTCAGAAACTGATAGTCCACCACGCCATAATCAAGCTCGGGGTCATTCAGTTCGCCATCATCTCCGGCTTGCCTAGCCAGCATTTGACCCGCCACCAACACGTTGTTTAGCGGTCGAAAAGAGGCGTTCAAGCCTAGTTCGGTGTACTCCCAGCTTCCACCACCCTCGCTACTGGGTCCGAAGAAATCATTATGGTCGGTCACGATGAGTGCTTGACTCATGAAGCCATGAACCTGGAAGGTGTCCGACATTTCCACGGCGTGGGCGTTGGCCGCGAGCATCAGGGATATCGCTGCTTGAGTTGCGATTGAGAGCGGTTTCAGTTTATTCAATGTCGAGCACCCGAACCTGGTCCGTCAGGCTTGATTGTTTGATGTATCCGACACTGCCGGGCGTGGAGGCGACCTCCTCGATCATTTCAGCTTCGCTGGCGACCTCGTTGGGGGCCTGCCCGGTACCGGAAAATACGGCACGGTCCCAGGCGAGTCGAAGTTGATGCGGATAGACACCCAAGATTTTCTTGGAAAAATCCTCGTGAATCGGGTTGTCGTCCGGCAGGACGAAGACGTGCACGGCCTGCCCATCGGGGAAAGTTCTCTGTCGCATCGCGAAAATGGCTCTCAATGTCTCTAGCGGCAGAGAGGCCTGCATTACCGTCCTGTTGGCGATAACGACGGTTGCTGGCTCGTCTCCGAAACTATTCACGGATAACAGAGAGAGCAGCAGCACACAGCCGGTCAGTGTCCGCCGCATGCGTCACGACTCCCCGACATGTCTGCTTCCGCCATGATGTTTGTCAAAGACACACCCCGACCCGAAATCGATTGCATTTCAGAGACATCTACGACCCGGTCTTTTTCATCGCCCAGCATCGCAGGTTGGAGTGCCTGATAGTCTCGGAATAACTCTGGGAACGGCGGCCATCTTATGGATTAGGCTACCGGCTTTCTCTTTCAGCATCGTTGCTGTCCCCTACTACCGCATTATTATGCGCTGCCCTGGACACTGCCTGGCGTGGCCAGAAAGGCAGCCTTGACTTCGCCCGCCAATCCGCAGAGCTTCCATCACAGCATACTCATATTGCCGTGACTCGCCCAGCGACCAGGCCGATCGTGGAGCGTTGTGAAGCGCTGTCGGGAGGTGATGACTGATGGCGGGAATCTCAGGGAACCCTGCGTAGCCGGCTCATATTCATCTGGCGAATGTCCGTAATGCCAAGCAGCGCCATGTTCCGCGCGATCTCCTCCTGCATCAGATGGATCGCATGGCTGGTGCCCGCTTCTCCGGCGTAGGCGGCGGCATAATTGAAAGGACGACCGAAGAAGACGAAGCGGGCCCCCAGCGCCAGTGCCTTCAACACATCGGTACCGCGTCGGAAACCGCTATCGATCATCACAGGAAGGTCGCCCACGGCCTCGATGACCTCGGGGAGCGCGCGCAAGGGAGCGATGGTGCCGTCCAGTTGTCTGCCGCCATGGTTGGAAACGATGATGGCATCCACGCCCTGCGTCTTGGCACGCTGGGCATCCTCGGGGTGCAGGATGCCCTTGACCACGAGGTTTCCCGGCCATCGCTCCCGCACCAGGGCAAGATAGTTCCAGTCGAGGTGCGAGCGCCCCGAGAAGTCGCGATTGACGTGACGCGAGATGACCGGGATGCCCCGGGTCGCGTGATTGTTCTCGAAGTGCGGAATGCCGTGGTGACGGAGCGTTTTGTAGAACGTCTCGTAGAGCCAGCGTGGCTTGACCAAGCCATCCAGTGCCAGTCGAAGAGTCGGGCGAATCGGGGACGAGAAGCCGCTGCGCCGGTTGTTGTCGGGATTGGGCGGAACGGGGTAGTCCACGGTGATGACCAGATTGCGAAAGCCGGCGCGCTCGACCCGAGCGATCAGCGCCTCGATGCCAGGCTCGTCTCCCGGCAGATAGGCTTGGAACCAGTCGCACCCCTCGACCGCAGCCACCTCTTCCATGGGAATCAGTGACGAACCGCTCATGACCATCGGCACATTGGCCCTTGCCGCCGCCCGAGCGAGCGCTAGATCCCCCCGGTAAGCGGATAGCGCACTGATCCCCATGGGGGCGATACCGAACGGCGCCGCGTAGTGTCGCCCCAGCAGTTCTGTCTCCAGGGAGACGCATGAGACATCGATCAGCGCTCGCGGCAGGAAACAGTAATCGTCAAAGGCCGCGCGGTTGGCGGCCAGGCTCTTGCCCTCCTCAGCGGCGTTGGCGACGTATCCGTGGATCGGCCGGGGAAGATGGCGTTTGCCGGCACGTTCGAGGTCCAGGAAGTTGCGAATACGGGACAGGCGGCGTTGTTGGCGCGTCACGAAGGATCCTTACGCGTTGAGCAGAGAGTTCGAGATTACGGCGGCGACGCCGGCGATGTCGACGCCGATAGCGATCGTCACCCGACCAGCCCCGGCATCACAAAATCGACCCGCTTCAGGGCCGTCAGCAGTTTGTCGCGCTGGCTCTCGTCGAGCGAGACCAGCGGCGGTCGCAGCCGGTCCCAGCCGGAATCGTCGCTGAAATGGGCGGTGGCGGCCTTGAGGGCCGGGATCATCGGCACGCTTTCGAAGATATCGCGAATCTCGTTCAGCGCCTGCTGGCGCGCATCGGCATCGTCGCCCTGCCAACTGCCGCCCAGCGCTGAGATCGCGCGAGGATTGACGTTGGCGGTGGCACTAATGCAACCGACGCCGCCGGCCCGCAGCGTGGGCAGTAGGAAGCGCTCGCTGCCCGCGTAGACTCTAAATCCTTGGGTTCCGAAGGCATCGATGACGGCCTGGGTGTTGGCCCAGTCACCCGAACTATCCTTGATCCCTGCCACGGCCTCGGGGTAGCGCTTCAGCAGTCGCTCGATCAGCCCCAGGCCAATCGGAACCTGCGCCACCGGCGGAATATGGTAGAGGTAGAGACGAAGCCGCTCGTCGCCAACGCGCTCGATCACCTCGCAATAGAACCGGAACAGCCCCTCTTCCGAGACGCCCTTGTAGTAGAACGGCGGCAACATCAGCACGCCCCCCACCCCCTGGCTCACCGCATGTCGCGTCAGGACCACGCTATCGGGTATCGAGCAGCAGCCGGTGCCCGGCATCAGCCGGGTCGTGTCGATCCCTGCCGCGACCAGGTGATCGAGCAGCTCGAGTCGCTCCTGCACCGACAGCGAGTTGGCCTCGGAGTTGGTGCCGAAGATCGCCAGGCCGACATCGTTGCTCAACAGCCAGCGACAGTGCTCGACGAAGCGCGCCGCATCCGGCGAGAGGTCATCGCGAAATGGCGTGATGACTGGCGAAAGTACGGTACCGCAGGGCGCATTCGGCATGAGCGCAGACCTCTGGCAGACAGGGTGATTAGAGAGTGATGGTGACGATAGGCCGGGTCGACTCAGGACCAGGGCTCGACGGCGTAGCGCGACAAGGCGGCTTCGTCGAAATCGAATCCCAGCCCCGGCGCTCGTGGCAGATGCAGGCGCCCGTCACCGAAGGTCAACTGGGTATCGATCAATCTACGGAAGTTAAGCACTTGGTCGTCGGCAAAGAATTCGACGAAAGGCGCATTCGGCGTCGAGCCGACCAGATGGACGTGAAGGTCATGGAACCAGTGGGGGCAGATCTCCACGCCGTAACTGGCCGCAGTGGCCGCGATCCGCCGGAATTCGGTGATTCCGCCACAGACCGCCGCGTCGGTCTGCAGGATCATCGCCGCTTCCTTGTCCAGTAGCTCCTTGAAGCGCCAGCGACCGGCCTCGATTTCGCCCGTCGCCACCGGAATAGGCGTGCGCTCGGCCAGGCGGCGGTGGTTGTCGATGTCGTCCGGGCTGAACGGCTCCTCGATCCAATAGGGGGAGTAGGGCTCAGCCATTCGCGCAAATGCCAGGGCCGAAGGGAGATCCTGCCAGGCGTTGTTGGCATCCATCATCAACAGCACGTCGGGGCCGATGGCTTCTCGAACGGCGGCCAGGCGCGCCTCCTCGCCAGCCAGATCCTCGCGCCCCACCTTCATCTTGACCGCCCGGAAGCCCATCTCGACGTAGCCGGTCATCTCCTCCGCCAGCTTGGCCGGCGTCTTGCCGTCCAGGTAATAACCGCCGCTGGCGTAGGCCGCCACACTCTGTTCGTCACTGGCGCCGAGAAACTGGTAGAGGGGCAGGCCGGCGGCGCGGGCGTTACGGTCCCACAACGCCACGTCGAGGATGCTCAACGCCCGCATCACCGAGCCGGCGCGGCCATGCAACAGGCTCTCATACATCTCCTGCCATAGCCCCTCGACGCGATGAGCGTCCTGCCCCATTACTACCGGCTTGAGCAGGTCGCGCACCGCCTGCGTCACCAGGTGGCCGGCATTGTTGCCGCCATAGCAGAAGCCGATGCCACTGATACCGTCGTCCCCGGTCACCTTGACCAGGGCGTAGTCCCGCTTAAGGACTTGCCGGTTGGAGAAGCTGGTCGGGTTGTCCAGCGCGACATTGACCGTTCGCGCCTGTACCTCGGTAATTCTGGTCATCGCTCACTCTCCGAATGTTTGGGATGGCATCAATCGGGTTTCAGGCGACGCTTGAACGGCACGCGCAGCCAGCGGAAGAAAGGTGTCGCCTGCAGGATCGAGAGCAGCGCGAGGATCAGCAGGACGGTGGCGATCGGACTCTCCAGGAACACACCGAAACTGTCATTGCCGATCAGCATCGACTGCTGGAAGCTGGTC
This sequence comes from Salinicola acroporae, assembly GCF_003206615.1. Classification (GTDB taxonomy): domain Bacteria; phylum Pseudomonadota; class Gammaproteobacteria; order Pseudomonadales; family Halomonadaceae; genus Salinicola; species Salinicola acroporae. Next base: position 389,733 of record NZ_PZJW01000002.1, read on the forward strand.
TCCATCACCGGCCCCAGGATCAGACCGATCACCATCGGGGCCGGCGAGACGCCCGCCTTGCTCATCCAGTAGCCGAACAGGCCGAAGCCCAGCATCAGTCCGACATCGAACAGACTGTTGTTGATGGCGAAGGCGCCGATGATGCAGAGCGTCAGAATGGCGCAGGCGATGAAGCCATCGGGAATCCGGGTCACCGACACGCTCATCTTGGTGAACGCCAGCCCCACCACCAGCAGCGCGATATTGGCGAGGATCACCGCCCAGATCAGGGTGTAGGTGACATCGCCGTAGTCGGTGAGCAGATTGGGGCCCGGCAAAATGCCCTGCACCATTAGCGCGCCGAGCAGGATCGCGGTGGAGGAACTTCCCGGAATGCCAAGGGCGATGGTGGGAATCAGCGCACCACCGACGACCGCGTTGTTGGCCGCCTCCGGCGCGGCAACCCCGGCGATCTCGCCCTTGCCGAAACGGCTCTTGTCCCTGGCGAAGCGCTTGGCCTCGTTGTAGGCAAACCAGCTCGCGGTATCGCCGCCGGTCCCCGGAATCAGGCCCACGACGATGCCAATGCCGCTGGAGCGCAGGATGTTGGGCATCAGTTGCTTGATGGTGCGCCAGCGCGGCATCAACCGGTCGGTGATACGGCTCGCGACCTTGCCGCCCCGATGGGAATTCTCGATCAGCGTCAACGCCTGGGGCACCGAGAACAGGCCGATCAATGCCACCGTGAAGTCGATTCCGGCAAACAGATTGATCTGGCCAAACGTCATGCGTGGCGTGCCGGTCGTCAGGTCCATCCCGACCGTACTGAGCAGCAGTCCCAGCCCACCGGAGAGCAGACCGCTGATCACCGACCCCTGAGCCAGCGAGCCGATGATGGTAATGCCCAGCACGGCGATGGCGAACAGCTCCACCGGGCCGAACTCAAGCACCAGGGTGCCGAGCAGCGGGGCTGCGGTCAGCAGCGCAATGCCGCTCATCAGCCCGCCGAAGAAGGAGGCGAACAGCGAGATCCCCAGCGCCTGTCCAGCCTTGCCCTGCTGCGACAGCGGGAAGCCGTCGAGCACGGTCGCCGCCGCCGATGGCGTGCCCGGCGTACGCAGCAGGATCGCGGCGATGGAGCCACCGTAGGAGGCCCCGACGTAGAGCGAGGCCAGCATGCTCAGCCCGGTCGCCGGATCGAAGCTGAACGTCAGCGGCAGCAGCAGGGCCAGCGCCATCGTTGCCGATAGCCCAGGCATCGCCCCGACGAATAGCCCCAGCAGGGTGCCACCCAGAATGCAGGCGATGTTGTTGACGCTGATCACGTTGGTCAGCCCGATCATCACCAGTGAGGAATCCATGCGTGTCTACTCTCCTGTGCCCGAACCGAGCGTCGTGGCCACCCGCTTCGGCCAGGGTTTAAAGGAAGCTCGGCAGCAGCGGAATCGGCAGCCCCAGGAACTGCACGAACACCAGACAGACCATCGCGATCAACAGCGCCCCGGCGATCACCGCGAAGGTCCACTTCACGGTGCGCAGAATCGACAGCGACAGGGCCAAGAACAGCGCCGTGGCCAGCACGTAGCCCAGCGTCGTCATCATGGCGACATATCCCACCGCCAGCAGGAAGATGACAGCGACCGCCATCCAGCGCCGAGGCGGCGGCGGCGCGTCGTCCGGCGCCATGGCGGATGCCTCGGTGGCGGGCTCGCGAAGGGCCGGTCCCTGGCGTCGCAGGCGCAGCTCACTGGCCACCATCGCCAGCGACATGAGCGCCACGGCCACGGCGTAGATCATCGGCATCTCGGCGGCGGCGCGGGGGTATTGGCTGGCGTCGAGGAAGAAGACGCCAGCCACGACGAGGCCGAATACTCCCAGCAGCAGACGACTGACGTTCATGGCGCCCTCCTCCTCGGCAACTCGCCGGTCGCTCAACGGCCGACCTGATCCTTGACCGAGTCCCAGATTTCCCGATAGTCGCTCTCCATCTTGTCGATCATGGCGCGGTAGTCGTCACCGGTGACGACATCGAGATTCATGGCGCGCTTTTCCGCCTGGGCCTGGAAGTCGGGGTCCTTGGCCAGGGTCTGGAACGCTTCGATCAGCTGCTGCCGGGCCTCTGCCGGGATATCCGCCGGCGCGCTGTAACCGCGCGAGGAGCCCGCCACCACGTCGACGCCCTTCTCCTTCATGGTGGGGACGTCGGGCAGACTGGTCAGACGCTTCTCGGCGAACACCGCCAGCGCCCTCAGGTTGCCGGACTCGACCTGACCGTAGACGTTGCCCACGTTGTTGAAGCTGGCGTCGATCTTGCCGCCCATGGCCGCCGTCGCGGAGGGGCCATCACCCTGGAACGGCACCTTCTTGAACGACAACCCCTTGGCCTGCTCGAGCAGGATGGTGGTGAAGAAGTCATCGCCACCGACGCCGGAATTGCCGATGGTCACGGTGCCCGGGCTCTGCTCGGCGGCCGCGAACAGATCCTCGATGGTCTGGTAGGGGCTGTCCGCACTGACGACGACGATGCCCGGATCGGTCACCACGTTGGCGATCGGGGTCATCTCATCGGTCTTGTAGGTGATGGCATCGTTCATGATGTAGTTGGTCATCAGCATCGGCGTGTTGGTGATGCTGATGGTGCTGCCGTCGTTGGGCGACTGCTTGGCCAGACGCGTCCACGCGACGGCCCCGGTGGCACCAGGCATGTATTCGTTGACGAAATCGACACCGAGGATCTCGCTCAGCCGTGGCTGTACCAGCTGAGCCAGGGCGTCACTGCCGCCTCCCGGCTTGAATCCCTGCAATACGGTGATCTCGTCGCCTCCCACGTAATCGGCGGCTTGCGCCAGGGGAGACAGACTGATGGCCACGGCGGCGATCGTCAGCCAATGGCGGAGGGGTTTGGCGTGCATGGTCGATTCCTCTCTGACGGAGTCAATTTGTCGTTGTCGTACCTACGCTTCGTGTTGCCGGCTTGTCGTGCCAGAAAGAACGTATTAATTTATCGATCAAATTGTCAATAATATTGACGCCAATAGCGACTAAAGCAGTAACATCCTGCAAAATGACGCCAAAGGCCGAAAAAGCAGGGTCATCTTCGAAGTCGGCATGGCAGAATCGATTCTGCAGCCAGCCGTGGAGCGGGACTGTCACCCCAGCACGGGCGCTTGCTCCGCCCCCTGCCCGCTGCGGACAATGGCCGACCGAGTGACGCGAACTTCATCGTGACGGGAACACATTCATGCCAAAGCGAGACACCGCCAAACCGACCTCCGCCGCCCCCGGCCATCGTCTCGCCGATGAACACGCGGAACCCCCGGTCGAGGGGGTGCGCGTCGCCGATATCGTTTCGGCCATCGAAGAGGATATCGTGCTGAATCGCGCGCATCCGAAGGAGAGACTGGTCGAGGAAGACCTGATGCAGCGCTTCGCCGGCAAGCGCCACGTGGTGCGCCAGGCGTTGTTTCAGCTCGAGAACGCCGGCCTGGTGGAACGGATCAAGAATCGCGGGGCCTTCGTCAAGTCCTATACACCCGAAGAGGTGGAGGGAATCTACGTCATGCGCGAGCTCCTGGAGGAGGCCGCCGCGGATCGTATCCCGATGCCGGCGCCGCCTTCGCTGATCGAGGCCCTGACCGACATACAGGCTCGGCACAGCGCCGCGGTGGAGAGCGGCGACCTGCGCGCGGTGTTTCACCACAACATCGCCTTCCACCGCACCCTGTTCGCGGCCTGCGGCAACGACTACCTCGCCGACACGATCAACGAGTTCGCCCAGAAGGCCCACGCCATCCGCTTCATCGGCACCACCGACCGTGAAGCCATCCTGCTGGCCCGGGACGAGCATCTGGCCATGATCGACGCGCTCGAGCGCCAGGATCGCGCCGAGCTACACCGACTCTGCTACCGGCATCTCCAGCCCTCCAAGGAGCGTTACCTGCATCTCTATCGGATTCGGGAAGGCGGCTGACAAGAGTGATGGCGGGCCTCGAGGCCCGCCATCACTTCGGCACCCGGCGCTGGATGGTCGGCGGCCGCAGGAAGGCGAAATCACAGCCTTGGTCCGCTTGGGTGATCTGCTCGAGAAACAGCTTGCGATAGCCCCGCTCGGCGGTCAGCGCGACTGGCCGCCAGCCCTCCCGGCGCCGGGCCAGTTCCGCCTCGTCGACCAGCAGCTCGAGGCGCCGTTCACTGACGCTCAGGCGAATCCGGTCGCCGTTCTCGACCAGCGCCAGCGGCCCGCCGAGGGCGGCTTCCGGCGTCACGTGCAACACGATCGAGCCCGCCGCCGTGCCGCTCATGCGACCGTCGGAGATTCGCAGCATGTCGCGCACGCCCTGCCGGGCCAGCTTGCGCGGAATCGGCAAATACCCGGCTTCGGGCATTCCCGGCGCACCCACCGGGCCGATACGCTTGAGCACGAGAACATCCTCCGCCGTCACGTCCAGCGTCGGATCGTCGATTCGCGCGGCCATGTCCTCGGCATCCTCGAACACCACCGCACGCCCCTCATGCTCCATCAGTCGGGCATCGGCGGCCGACTGCTTGATGATCGCGCCACCGGGCGCCAGGTTGCCACGCACGAACGCGATCCCGCCGGCGGGGTAGAGCGGCGCGTCGAAGCGATGCACCACCCGCTGCTCGAACGCCGGCGCGGCGTCGATCTCCTCCCCCAGCGTGCGACCGGTCACGGTCATGGCATCCAGATGCAGCAGCGGCTTCAGCTCGCGCAGCACGGTGGGCAGTCCGCCGGCACGATGCAGATCTTCCATGTAGTGCTGGCCCGACGGCTTGAGATCGACCAGCACCGGCGTCTCGCGGCTCATGCGGTCGAAGGCGGCCAGATCGATATCGATACCCATGCGCCCGGCGATCGCGGTCAGGTGGATGATGCCGTTGGTCGAACCTCCGATCGCCAGCAACACGCGCAGCGCATTCTCGAACGCCTTCTCGGTCAGTATCTTGTCCGGTGTCACGCCCGCCCGCGCGTTGATCACGGCCTGGCGGCCGGTCGCCTCGGCGACACGCATGCGATCCGCAGTCACTGCCGGCGGCGAGGCACTGCCGGGCAGAGCGACCCCCAGCGCCTCGCTGATACACGCCATGGTGCTGGCCGTCCCCATGACCGAGCAGGTGCCGACACTGCCGACCAGCTTGGCGTTGACCTCTTCGATCTCCTGGTCGTCGATCTCTTGGCCGCGATACATGCCCCAGTAGCGACGACAGTCGGTGCAGGCCCCCACCCGGACGCCGCGGTGACCGCTGGTCAGCATGGCGCCGGTGACCAGCTCGAGCATCGGCAGGTTGGCGGAAGCCGCCCCCATCAATTGGGCGGGGACGGTCTTGTCGCACCCGCCGATGAGGACCACCGAATCCATTGGCTGGGCACGAATCATCTCTTCCGTGTCCATCGACATCAGGTTGCGCAGATACATGCTGGTCGGCGTGGAAAAGCTCTCGGCTATCGAGATGGTCGGAAATTCGATCGGCAACCCGCCCTCCAGCATCACCCCACGCTTGACCGCCTCGATCAGTTGCGGGGCATTGCCATGGCAGGGGTTGTAGCCGCTGCCGGTATTGACGATGCCGACGATGGTACGATTGAGCGCATCGTCGCTGTAGCCGGCTCCCTTGATGAACGCCTTGCGCAGGAATAGCGAGAAACCGGCATCGCCGTAGTTGACCAGGCCCTGGTTGAGCCCTGTCTGGCGCACCTCGTCCGGATTGTCATGCCGCTTGTCGCTAGCTGAGTTGGTCGTCATGGCACCCTCATCGTCAATATTATTAATAATATTATTGACACAGGTAATCACAGTTGGCGCGGCAATGACATCCGACTTAAGCCGCAGCCTCCCCGTGACAGGACCGTGAACCGGATTTAGCAGCAACGACCCTTATCGCCTAACCTTGTGGCGAGCGGCGGCCACGAACCGCTGCCGATACCCGCAAGGACCGCGACACAAGGATGAAGACGATGACGCTTTTCGAAGACCTGCGTGAGAGCCACGACAAGCAGCGCCGCCTGCTGGACCTGCTGGTCAAGACCCATGGCGACAGTGAAGGCCGCGACGAGCTGTTCAAACGGCTGCGCGCCGAACTCGAGAACCATGCCGCCGCCGAAGAGCGGGCGCTCTATATTCCGATGATGGAATACGACATGACCCAGGAGAAGGCGCGGCACAGCGTTGCCGAACATCACGAGATCGACGAGTTGCTGGAAACGCTGGAAGCCACCGAATACGACTCGCCGGGCTGGCTGGCCAGTGCCAAGAAACTCCAGCACCTGGTTACGCACCACCTCGACGAAGAGGAACAGGAAGTGTTCCAGTTGGCGGGGCGGGCGCTGGACGACTCGAAGAAGGCCGATCTGGCCAAGACCTACCGCCATGAGATGGAGAGCCGGGAAGCCAGCTGAATGGCGAACATCCGTCGACCGCTCCGACCGGAGCGGTCGTCACGCTAGTCGCCGGGATCCGGCAGCGGAGGTGCAACTTTTTCCTGTCGGAAAACTCTCAGCAACAGCCATAAAAGGAAGGATCCTCATGTTGCTGCCCTCGAGACTCCCGCGATATCCGCGACTGACTTGGCTCGCCCCTTTCACTTTGCTCGCGGGTTGCACGGGCGTCCCCGAAGGTACGCAACCCGTCGGTGACTTTCAGCTAGACCAGTATCTAGGCCAGTGGTACGAAATCGCCCGGCTCGACCACGGCTTCGAGGAAGGCCTGGAGTGCGTCACCGCGGAGTACACTCGCCGCGCCGACGGCGACATCCGCGTCGTCAATCGTGGCTACGACCCTGCCAAGGGCAGTTGGGAAAGCGCCGAGGGGCACGCCAGCTTCGCCGGGGACCCCAGCGTCGGCCATCTGAAGGTCAGCTTCTTCGGTCCTTTCTACGCAGGCTACAGCGTGCTGGCGCTGGACGAAAGTTATCAACATGCTCTCGTCGCCGGCCCGGACCGGGACTACCTGTGGATACTTTCACGGGATCCGACGCTGGACGAGCCCACCTATACGGCGCTGATCTCGCAGGCCCGCCAGCTCGAGTTTCCGGTCGACGAGCTGATTCAGGTCACCCAGGATCCGGATGCCTGCCCGCGAGCCGGCGGTTCGGGAAAACCACGGGCTTGAGCCTGCCGCTCGTGCTTTGGTCGACATCCCGGCGCCTCCGGCGGTCATTGCCGAAAGACGTTCTATAGTGGGTACAACCATTTTCATCTGGAGCCCGCCATGCCCCTCGATCGTCGACAGCTTCTGCGTAACTCTGCCCTGATCGGCGTCTCTGCCGCATTCTCGCCCGGCCTGTTGGCCCAGACCACCCAAGCCCCGCCCACTCGCTATCCCGACGAGGCATGGCAGGTGCTGGACGACCGCTTCAAGCCTTATTACTTGTTCAACACCCCGCTCGAGCGCCACTGGTCCGGCGGACTATGGCTCGAGGGTCCCGCCTGGAACGCGGTCGGCCGCTACGCAGTCTTCAGCGATATTCCCCGCGCCCGGCAGATGCGTTGGGACGAGATGACCGGCCAGGTCAGCGTGTTGCGCGAAGGCGTGGGTCACTCCAACGGCAATGCGTTCGACCACCACGGCCGCCTGGTCGCCTGCGAGCACTCACCGGCAAGGGTCGTGCGCTACGAATGGGATGGCACCACCACCGTGCTGGCGAGCCGCTACCAGGGCAAGCGGTTGAACGCCCCCAACGACCTGGTAATCCTGCCCAACGATGGGGTGATCTTTACCGATCCCGGCTACGGCGCCCACGTCGACTACGAGGGCGAGAAGCGCGCGCTGGAGATCAAGCCGGCGATCTACTATGTCGATGACACGCTGGACACCCCCAAGCTGCTGAGCGACGAACTGGGCAAACCCAACGGTATCGCCCTGTCCGGCGATGGCCGGACACTCTATGCCAGTGATACCGCTCCCTCCCATTTTCCCGACCGCCCGGCAACGGTGTCGCGCTGGGCGCTCTCCCAGGACGGCCAGTCGCTCAGCAACCGCGAAACCCTGGTGTCGAGCAAGGATGCCGAGACCTACGATGGCATCACCCTGGATCAGGACGACAACCTGTGGGCAGCGACATCCGGCGGCAAGGGCCACGACGGCGTCTCGATCTTCTCTCCCAACGGGGACCGTATCGGCCGGATCCTGCTGCCGGAAGTGTGCGCCAATCTCTGCTTCGTCGGCGAACACCGCAACCGGCTGCTGATGGCGGCGAGCCGTTCCATCTATACCCTCTACACCGGGACCCGCGGCGTATGAATGCCAGCGTCGTCGCTGAATCCGGTGCCGCTGGCTTTCAAGATCAGGCCGCGTTTTTTCAGCGTATCGACGAGGCCGCTTGCCGGGCCCCACGATCGGGGTAAGCTGGACGTTCCCTGACAACAGCCGAGAATCGGCATGAACCCGATCCAACCTCTGTTCGCGCCGACCTCCTCCTCTCCCGGTTGCCGGGAGAGTTCGCACAGCGCCTCGATGCCCCGAGATATCCATGCTCGATGACTGGCTCTCGGCAACGCTCGACGGCAGCGTCGCCGGTCGACCCGCCAGTGGCCGGCTACCTGGCGGTCGTTACCGGCTCCATGGCGAGGGGATTCTCGAACTGGTACCGGATGTGGCCGCTTCCGATGCGCGCAGCGTGGTGATTTCCGCGGGCATCCACGGCAACGAGACCGCGCCCATCGAGCTGGTCGGCGAACTGCTCGCCGCGCTGGAGGCCGGGCGCGTCGCGCTGGGTGCGCCGCTGCTGGTCATCCTTGGCAACATTCCCTCGATTCGCGCGCAGACCCGTTTCGTCACCACCAATCTCAACCGCCTGTTCCGGCGTGGGCTCGACCAGGAGGGAGAGGAGCCTGAGCGAGCGCGGGCGTTGATGCATGCGGTCGACAGCTTCTTCGCGCGCCATCATCATTGCCCGCTGCATCTCGACCTGCACACCGCCATACGCGACAGTCGCTATCCGCGCTTCGCCGTGGAGCCCTATACGGAAGGAGAGGCAGGGACCCAGCCTCGTTCGGCGTGGCGGGCGCTGGCGGCAGCCGGCATGCAGGCCGTACTGCTGCAGCATCGACATAGCTGGACCTTCTCCCACTACTCGCGCCACTACCACGCTGCCGAGGCCTATACGCTGGAACTCGGCAAGGTACGTCCATTCGGCGCCAACGACCTCGATGCCTTGGATGGCATGCGGAGTTGGCTCGCCACACTGGCGCAGGGCGTTCCGCCGGCCGGTGGCGACGTGGCCGACCTCCGGTTCTTCCAGGTCGCCTTCGAGCTAATGCGTACGAGCGACGCCTTCCGACTCACGTTCGCCGAGGACGTCGCCAACTTCAGCGAGTTCGCGGTGGGAGAAAGGCTGGCCGAGGACGAGAAGGCAGGCCCCTTCGTGGTGGAAGAGGCGCCGCTATCGGTGGTCTTTCCCAATGCCCAAGTCGAGCTCGGTGCGCGCGCGGTGCTGTTGGTTCGACCCTGCGATGTTCCCGGCTAGACCTGGCGGCGACAGCATCGACGACCGCGATCGCCGACTCGCCCACGACGATTTTCGATTCGCTAAACAATGACAACACCATTCAGGAGTTTTCCAAAATGAACAAAGACTTACACTTCGATCACCTACCCCTGCCCCGCCCCCGTCGACGCTCCGACCTGGCGTTATCTGGAACCTAACGGCGAAACTGCTAGAATCGCCGCATTTTTCGCCGGGGAGTCGGCGTCGCCAACGCCATCGACGATGGCACGGTCGACAGCAAGACGGGCCATCTGACGCCGTGCCGCTTCCCGCCAGCCAACCCACTCGGTGGACAACATCATGGCCGCGACCCCCATTCCCCTGGAAGCGAAGGGCATCAAGAAGCGCTTCGGCGATCACGAGGTACTCAAGGGGATCTCTCTCCAGGCACAGAAAGGCGACGTCATCACGCTGATCGGTGCTTCCGGTTCCGGGAAAAGCACGTTCCTGCGCTGCATGAACCTGCTGGAACAGCCCGACGAAGGCGAACTGATCGTTCACAACGAGACCATCGGTTTCCGCGCCACCAAGCACGGCCGCGAGCCCGCCGACTGGAAGCAGGTCGAGCGCATTCGCGCCAAGCTCTCGATGGTGTTTCAGAACTTCAACCTGTGGTCGCACATGACCCTGCTCGAGAACGTTATCGAGGCGCCGGTCAACGTGTTGAAGAAGCCCAAGAAACAGGCGATCGAAGAGGCCCGCGCCCTGCTCGACCGCGTCGGCCTGCTGGAGCGCGCCGACTACTTTCCAACCCAGATGTCCGGCGGCCAGCAGCAGCGCGGCGCCATCGCCCGGGCACTGGCGATGGACCCGGAGGTCATGCTGTTCGACGAACCGACCTCGGCGCTCGATCCGGAACTGGTCGGTGACGTCCTCAAGGTCATGCGCGATCTCGCCGACGAGGGCCGCACCATGATTCTGGTGACCCACGAGATCGCCTTCGCCCGGGATGTCTCCAGCCAGGTGATCTACCTGCACCAGGGCGTGGTCGAAGAGGTCGGCGCCCCGGCCGATGTCCTCGACAACCCGCGCTCCGAGCGCCTGCGCCAGTTCCTGGCGCCCAAGCACTGAGGCGGAAACCATCATGATCGACCTGCAAGGCTACGGCCCGCGGCTGCTTGAGGGGGCGCTGGTTACCGTCGAACTGGCGGTGCTATCGCTGATACTGGCAGTCGTCCTGGGGTTGTTGACCGCCAGCGCCAAGCTGTCGCGCAACCGTCTGATCCACGGCATCGGCACGCTCTACACCACGCTGGTGCGCGGCGTGCCGGATCTGGTGCTGATGATGCTGCTGTTCTACGGCGGGCAGATCGGGATCAACATGCTCACCGACCAGCTCTACTACGCCTTCGACATCGACATCTTCATCAACGTCGACGCCTTCGTGGCGGGTGTCATCACCATCGGCCTGATCTTTGGGGCCTACATGGGCGAAACCTTCCGCGGCGCCTTCCAGTCAGTGGAAGAGGGACAGATGGAAGCCGCGCGAGCCTACGGCATGAGTCCGCTGCTCGCCTTCCGCCGTGTCCGGTTTCCACTGATGATGCGCCATGCCCTGCCGGGGATCGGCAACAACTGGATGGTGCTGCTCAAGACCACTGCGCTGGTCTCGATCATCGGCCTGACCGACATGGTGCGGGTCGCCGCCGAGGCGACCAAGGCGACCCATGAGCCGTTCTTGTTCATGCTGCCGGTGGCGGGAATCTACCTGCTCATCGCTTCGCTCTCGGAGTGGGGCTTCGCCAAGCTCAGCAAGCGCTACAGCACCGGTTTCGGGGAGGCCAGCGAATGGACCAACTGAACGCCTGGTTCACCCAACTGCTCGCGGGCAACGCGATCTTCACCGCCAATACCCTGGGCTTCTACTGGAACGGTCTGGTCACCACGGTGCAGCTGGTGTTCCTGTGTCTGCTGCTGGGCATCGTGCTGGCGGTACCGCTGGCGATCGGCCGCGGCTCCAAGCGGTGGTGGATCAAATGGCCGATATACGCCTACACCTACGTCTTCCGCGGCACCCCGCTGCTGATCCAGCTCTATCTGGTCTACTACGGCGTGGTGTTCTTCAATGGCATTCAGGACACCATCTTCTGGGAGGTGTTCAAGGACGCCTTCTACCCGGCGCTGATGGCGTTCACGCTGAACACCGCGGCCTACACCACCGAGATCTTCCGTGGCGCGATCAAGAACACCGCCAAGGGCGAGATCGAGGCGGCACGTGCCTACGGCATGTCCAAGGGCCTGATGATGCGTCGTATCATCCTGCCCAGCGCCTTCCGCCGCGCGCTGCCGGCCTACGGCAACGAGGTGATCTTCATGCTCCACGCCAGCGCCGTGGCAAGCGTGGTGACGATCATGGACCTGACCGGGGCGGCCTACTACGTCTACGCACGCTTCTATGCCCCCTTCCCGGCCTTCATCTTCGTCGCCCTGATCTATCTGTGCCTGACCTTCAGTATCATGTTCGTTTTCCGCCGGCTGGAAAAACGCCTGCTGGCCCACCTGCGACCGCGGGGCGCCTGACGGCCCGATTCCCGATCATCAACCACCAATCACAAGAGAGTCGAATATGAACAAGTGGATCACCAGCGCCCTGCTCGCCGGCGCACTCGTCTCCGGCCAGTTCCTCGGCCAGGCCATGGCGCAGGACGACAAGGACACCGTTCGCCTGGGCATCGACGTGCCCTACGAACCGTTCGTCATGCGCGATGCCGACGGCAAGCTCGAGGGCTTCGAGATCGACCTCGGCAACGAGCTGTGCGCTCGCGCCAATCTCGAGTGCAGCTGGGTCGAACAGAGCTGGGACGGCATCATTCCCGGCCTGCTGGCACGCAAGTACGACGCGATTCTCTCCTCGATGGCGATCACCCCGGAGCGCGAGCGCCAGGTGATGTTCTCGCTGCCCTACTACAACACGCCGAGCGTGTGGATCACCGCCCGGGATCGCGATATCGACATCGACGACAAGGCTTCGCTCAAGGGCCTCTCGGTGGGCGTGCAGCGCGGCACCATTCGCGACGTCTACGTCACTCAGGAGTACGGTGACGTCCTCGACATCCACCGCTACGGCTCCTCTCAGGAGGTGGTCAACGATCTCAAGTCCGGCCGACTCGATCTGACGTTCGAGGATTTTCCGATCGCCAACGACGCCATCGATTTCCGCCAGGAAGACAGCCCTTACAAGCAGCTCGGTGACAGCATCAAGACGCCGACGTCGATCTTCGGCAAGGGTGCCGCCATGGCGTTCCGCCAGCGCGACAAGGCGCTGGCCGCCAAGTTCGACAAGGCGATCTGCGAAGTGTACGCCGACGGTACCTTCGACAAGCTGATGGGTGAGTACTTCGACTACGACCTCTCGGTCCGACCCAGCGAAGCCGACTGCGCCCAGTAACCCAGCCCCGCCCGGTCGTTGCCGCGCCAGCGACCGGACCTATCGATTCTCGAGCCGAGGAAGCGTCGTGGAACATCGGAAACACCCATTGATCAGCCCGGTGCCGGGCACCGAGCGACAGATCGACAGCTTTCACTACGGCCCGGCAGACGCCGAGCGCCACCTGTACATTCAGGGTGCCCTGCACGCCGACGAACTGCCCGGCATGTTGGTGGCCTGGACCCTGAAACAGCGCCTGGCCGAACTCGAAGCTCAGGGCCTGCTGGCCTGCCGCGTCACCCTCGTCCCGGTAGCCAACCCGGTCGGCCTGGACCAGCAACTGATGGACACGCCGCTGGGCCGCTATGACTTCGAGAGTCTGACCAACTTCAATCGCCGCTACGCCAACGTTGCCGACGAGATCGCCGATGGTCTGGACGCCGCGCTGGACGACGACATCGCCCACAATCGCGACCTGATCCGCGACCGGTTCGAGGCCGCGCTCGATGCAATGACGCCGACGACGACGCTGGAGTCGATGCGACTGACCCTGCAGCGGCTGGCCTGCCATGCCGACTTCGTGCTCGACCTGCATTGCGATTTCGATGCGGTGGAACATCTCTATACCACCCCGGCGGCATGGCCGGTGTTCGAGCCACTGGCACGCTACTTCGGCGCCAAGGCGAGCATGCTGGCGACCGACTCCGGCGGACAGTCGTTCGACGAGTGCTTCACGCTGGTTTGGGAACGGCTTCGGCAGACCTTCGGCGACCGTTTCCCGCTCGATTACGGCTGCCAGTCGGTAACCCTGGAGCTGCGCGGACAGCGAGACGTCGATCACGACCTCGCCGCTCACGACGCTCAGGCGATCATCGACTGGCTCCGCCACCTGGGACTCGTCGCCGGCGAGGCGCCACCCCTGCCCGAGCTGGCCTATCCCGCCACCGAACTGGCGGCAATGGACTTCCTGCACGCCCCGATCGGGGGGCTGTTGGTGTTCCACGCCAAGCCGGGAACGACCGTCGAGGCGGGGCAGCTCATCGCCGAGATCATCGACCCGATCAGCGATCGCGTCGAGCCGGTCCGCGCGCCGCAGGCGGGCATGTTCTACGCTCGCAGCCAGCGCCGCATGGCCACGGCCGGCATGATCGTCGCCGATATCGCCGGCCACCACAGTCACCGCAGCGGCTACCTGCTGGCGCCGTGAATCAGGCGTTGATCGCGGTGATATTCAACCGTGTAAGCTTTCGTTATGCTGCGGTTGTCATCCATCGGATGTCGTGGATCGTTCGCCGCCCACGAAGCGCCGGACGAACCGGGACCGAGTCGCAACACACAAGAACACACGCATCACGAGAGAGAAGCGATCCATGAAAAAACTGCTGACCACCAGCCTGCTTGGCGCCGCGCTGATCGCGGGCGTCGTCCAGGCCCAGGACACCGAACAGCTGCGTATCGGTGTCGACGTTCCCTACGAGCCGATGGAATATCGCACCCCGGACGGTGAACTGACCGGCTTCGACATCGAGCTCGGCAACGCCATGTGCGCGCAGATCAACGCCGACTGCGAGTGGGTCGTCCAGGCCTGGGACGGTATCATCCCCGGCCTGCTGGCACGCAAGTACGACGCCATCATGTCGTCGATGACGATCAACGACGAGCGCCGCCAGACCGTGCTCTTCTCCGATCCGTACATCAAGCCGCCCTCCGCCTGGTTCGCGGCTGCCGACAGCGGTATCGAAACCACCTACCCCGAGTCGCTCAAGGGCAAGACCATCGGTGTCCAGCGCGGCACGCTGCAGGACAACTACGTCACCGACATGTACGGCGACGTGGCCAACATCAGCCGCTACACCACCGCCGACGACCTGGTGCTGGACATGGATGCCGGACGCGTCGACATCGCCTTCCTCGACTTCCCGGTGGGCAAGTCCACGCTGCTGGACAGCAAGGATGGCGACTACGTCACCGTCGGCGACATGATCAGCGAGCCGGCAAAATACTTCGGCGAAGGCTTCGGTATTGCCTTCCGTCCCCGCGACAAGGAGCTCGCCGAGCGCTTCGACGACGCCCTGGCCACGCTGAAGGACAACGGCACCTACCAGAAGATCTACGACAAGTATTTCAAGACCCAGCAGTAGAAGGTCGACGGCGGGCGTCCCACGCCCGACTCTCGAACGCAAGGCCCCGGTTCCTGGATCGGGGCCTTGTCGTTTCTGCCAGTCAACGCGATCGGCTTCCCTGCCGTAACGCGACCGCCGCCTCGACGCTCTAGCTCGTCGCCTCGCGTTGCGCCATCGCGAACTCCTCCTCCGGCGACAGGATCAGCCGATGACGACCGACCAGCGCGAAATAGGTGATCGCGACGGCGAACCACACGATGACGCCGAGGATGCCGACCCGGTAGGTGGAATCGCTCAACTGGAAAAACAGTGTGACCAGCGCGATGACGATGGTGATCCAGGCGCCGGGCACCCCGAAAGGACTGCGATAGGGGCGTGGGATGTCGGCGCGATTCTTGCGCAGCAGGATGAACGAGGCAGCCTGGGCGATGTAGGAGCACATGGCGCCGAACACCGCCATGTTGAGCAAGGTGCCGCCGATCACCGCCGACCCCTGGTCGATCCCCAGGCCGATGAACAGTGTCAGCATGATGACCAACCCCAGGCAGGCACCGGCAATCATCGCTACGTGCGGCGTCTTGCGGGTGCCGTGGGTGACCGACAGCCAGGTCGGAAAGTAGCCGGCACGCGACAGCGAGTAGATCTGACGCCCCTGGGCAAAGATGATGGTGTGGAAGCTGGAGATCAGTCCGATGATCGCTACCAGCGCCAGGATCTTGGCCAGGCCGCTGCCGTAGATGGCGGCGAAACCGTCCAGCAGCGGCTCACCGCTCTGGCCGAGGGCGTAGGCCCCGACGCCGACCAGTGAAGGGTTGAGGAAAAGCACCATCGAGGCGGAGACGATCAGGGTGATCATGCCCAGGATGATGCCCTTGGGCATGTCTCGCGTGGGATCGACCGACTCCTCCGCCGCCAGTGGCAACTGCTCGATCGCCAGGAACAGCCACACCGCGAAAGGCATCGCCGCCAGCGCGCCGCCGAGGCCCATCGGCAACAACGGTCCGCCGCCGCCCTCCAGCAGTTCACCGTCGCTACCGATATTGAGCGCCCAGGTGGAGAAGTCGATGTTGGGAATCGCCGATACCCAGAACACGATCAGCACCGCCAGCGCCATCAGCGTCACCGTCAAGGTCACCTTGAACGACAGTTCCACGCCCACGATGTTGAGTCCCACGAACAGGATATAGCCTATCACCCACCATAGCGGCTGCACCGCCGCTGGCGTCTCGAAGATGCTGCCCAGATAGGAGCCGATGAAAAAGACGATGACCGCCGGCGTCAGGATGTACTCGACGTTCTCGCACAGACCGGTGATGAAGCCACCCCAGGGTCCCATCGAAGAGCGCGCGAAGGAGTATGCCGCTCCCGTGTGGGGTAACGCCGGGGACATCTCGGCGATACAGAATGTCAGCCCCAGATACATGATCGCAATCAACGCGGTCGCGATCGCCATGCCGCCCCAGCCGCCAATGGAAAGCCCCAGATTCCAGCCGGAGTAGTGACCGGAAATGACCGCGCCGACGCCCAGCGCCCATAGCGACCAGGGGCCGGCATATCGGCTCAGTCCGCGCTGTTCGAAGTAACTGGCGTCTTCCTGCCGGTATTGAATGTTGGAGTGTTGCTGTTTCATATCCGCCTCTCGCCACTGTCGTTGTCCTTGTTGTCGTCGGTGCAGGGCGGTGAAACCGGCCGCTGCATCCCGCATCCCGCTTCCCCTCGAGGTGCGAGGAGACCTTGCGCTTTCAGAAATACTGCAGACCCCACGGGTCCGCAAACCCCTTGGCGCGGATGGAACAGTGTCCAGGAAAATGTGACGAGGAGAACCGTCTCGCGCGGTGGAAAATCACCGCAACAATCACCGGGAACCGCTACGTAAGGCAGCAATTGTTTACCGTTCTGATGTGGAGAGTGGCACTGGCTATCCGTATCGTGCTGAGTAACGCTAGGTCTACCAGAGACAGACGGCGCCCTCGAAGGCGTCGCATAAAAAGGACGATTGCCCATCATTGGAGGCTATCGCCACCGAGTCGCAGGGGGATTCCATGGAGTCATGGTTCAATACAACCTCGGGAGAGATCCTCTTTTGGCTGGCGCTCTGCTCGCTCGCCGTGATCTTTCGACACCGCATGCCGGGCTGGTGGGCACTGTCGCTTCGACCGGATAGCGGCGGCGGCGCGGAAGCCGCCGTCCAGGTGGCCGCTCACCCCGTCACGGGCAAGCTCCAGGTCTATCATCTCTCGCGCTGGTTCGACGCGGTCCTGATCGATCCGGCGAATCCTCCGCTGCGCGATGGCGAGACCGTCTACCTGATACGCTGGGAGTCGCGCCAGGCCTGGGTCAGCCGTGTGCGCAGCCACACCCCGGCCCCGCGCCAAAAGCACAAGCGCTGGCAATGGAGCCTTCATTAGGCGTTGCCCATAAGCCGCTCGTGCCAAGCCATCCGGCGTCGATCAGCAGGTGGCCCGCCGAACGTCCCACACCAGCCCAACCTTCGCCTGGATAGAGTCAAAGAGACCGACCCTCGAGATCCCCATCAGGTCGCCGATGGCTTGGCGAACCGCGCGACCAGCCTCGCCATCCCCGGCCCGACCAATACGACCGTGAACAGCCTTAGCGTCTGCAACGCGACCACCAACCCCACATCCGCATGGGTATCGATCGCGATGATCGTCATCGAATCGAGACCGCCGGGACTCGTGCCCAGATAAGCGGTGATGAAAGTGGTATGCATCAGCAGCGTCATCAGCCAGGCAGAAACGGCACATAGCGCAATCAGCACCAGCGAAGCGAAAATCATCTTGCCGAGCGCGCGCGCAATGTTGTGGACCGTCTCCCGGTCGAAGCGCAATCCCACGTAGGCGCCGATCACGCCGTACGCGAGTTCGAGGAGCGGCTGGGGCAGCACGATGGTGATGAGACCGCTCAGGCTCAACACACTGCCCAGCACTACCGGCCCGAGCAACGCGCCCGCGGGCAACCGCCGGTCGAATAACCACACCCCGCCGACGACGACCGCGAGCGTGGCAACGAAGCTGCCCAGCTCTCCCAGGCTGGCAGGCAGGTTGGCAGCGTGCCCCTTGCCGGCGCTATCCGTCACACCAAAGTAGTGGCTGACCAGCGCCCCCACCAGCACGACGCAGACCACGCGCACGTACTGCATCGCCGCCACGATCCGCGGATCGGCATCGCTCTCCTCGGCCATCGCGACCATCGCCGCGGCGGCTCCCGGCGTCGTGCCCCAGGCCGCCGTCGAGCCGGGCAAGCCACCATAACGCACCAGCCCTATGCCCACCCCCAGGCTCAGCAGCAGCGTGATCGCCGTGGCGACCAGCATCACCGGCCAGGCATCGAGGATCTTGAACAGGACCGACAGGGTCAGCGTCTGGGCGATCAGCACGCCGATCACGCCCTGGCTCAGCTTGAAACCGGTGCGAGGCAACTTCAGGCCACCGACCAGCACTCCGTAGGCAATCGATACCGCCATCGGGCCGATGAACCCGCCGGCCGGCATATGCACCGCACTCAACGACCGGTTGGCAATGACGCAGCCGAGCACGAGCAGCAGCCATCGCAACCACGTCGGGGGGCGGAAGCGAGATGAGGGCTTGCGGGGCACGGGGGGATCAGCGGGCAAGTTCGAACTCCGATAAAAGGCTAATGATATCAACTTTGACCAAATCGCGGCATCGTTTGTCGACAATCTTTGGTTTCAAACTGTCAGCGACGCGTCACCGCTCACGCCGGCCCGGAAGGCTGCTACAGTCAATGAATTAGACGCGATGCCAGCCCCTGCCATGGAGACCGACATGCTTCGAAATCTCGTGACCTTCCCCGGTGCCGCACTGTTGTTGTCACTTGGCGGTGAAGCCTTCGCTGCAGAGCCGGTGCGGAGCGGCGCGCCCAATGCGCCGGATCAGACCCCGGCCTTCGACGGCCAGACCCGCGCGCCGGCACTCGATGACGATGTCACGCTCACGGCAACGCCGGTAGCGGAGGGTCTGGCCCATCCATGGGGCCTGGCATTTGTCGACAACGACATGGCACTGGTGACCGAGCGCGCCGGGCGACTGCGTGCCGTCGACCTGCATGCCGGGACGCTGTCCGCGCCAATCGAGGGCCTGCCGGAGATCGATGCCCGCGGCCAGGGGGGCTTGCTCGACGTGGTGCTCGACCCGGAGTTTGCCAGCAACCGACGAATCTACTTCAGCTACGCCGAGCCCAGGGGCGACGGTGAGAACGGCACCTCGGTCGCCCGTGGCGTCCTGAGCCAGGACCACGCCCGGCTGAGCGACGTCGAAGTCATCTTTCGCCAGACGCCGGCCTGGAGCTCCACCAAGCACTTCGGTTCCACGCTGACCTGGGACGACCAGAATCGACTCTACGTGACCCTGGGCGAACGCTCGCTACCCGAACCCCGCCAACTGGCCCAGGATTTGGACACGCATCTGGGCAAGGTGGTGCGGATCCACGCCGACGGCTCGATTCCCGACGACAACCCGTTCGCCGACGGCGATGGCGGTCTGCCCGAGATCTGGTCGTACGGCCATCGCAACGTGCAGGGCGCGGCGCTGAACCCCGCCACCGGTGAACTCTGGACCATCGAACACGGGCCCAAGGGCGGCGACGAACTCAACGTCCCCGAAGCCGGCAACAACTACGGCTGGCCCGTCATCACCTATGGCGAGGATTACAGCGGCGCGCCAATCGGTGAAGGCGTGACCGCCAGGGAGGGAATGGAGCAGCCGATCTACTACTGGGATCCGGTGATCGCGCCCGGCGACATGACGTTCTACCAGGGTGGTCGCTTCCCAGGCTGGGAGGGAGATCTCGTCATCGCGTCGCTATCGCCGGGCGGGCTGGTGAGACTGACACTCGACGGCAAGCGCGTCAGTGGCGAACAGCGTCTGCTGGAGCAACTGGGGCGCGTGCGCGATGTCGCGGAGGGCCCCGACGGCGCGCTCTGGGTGCTGACGGACTCGAGCAACGGCGCGCTGGTCCGGATCACCCCGGACGGCGAGTGATTGCCGGGCTCAAGGAGGCAGGTGGAGGATCGCGCCACGAATACCGTCGGCGTCGATCCACAGTTTGCCCAGCGTGATCGGCAGGCTGAATCGGCGCTTGCCCGCTGCGCCGGGGTTGAACCATAGCCTCCGCTCGCCGCCCTCTCCCCGCCACTCGTTGCGCGGCTTGTGCGAGTGGCCGTGCAGCACGGACTCGCACGCCATCCGCTCGTCGACGTCCGCCACATCATGGACCAGTTGCAGGGGCCGGCCGTTGATCACCAGCAGGCGGTGTGACGGCAGTGTCGAACACACCCCCTCCCGGTCGATGTTGCCGCGTACGCTATAGACCGGCGCCAGCTCGGCCAGACGTTCGAGAATAGCCGGATCGCCGACGTCACCCAGATGAATCAACGGGCGACAATCCGCCAGCAGCGCCAGGGCCTGGTCCCGCAGCAACCCGTGGGTATCCGAGATGACCCCGACCGGAGACGTCGTCTCGACAATGTCCGCGGTGAGGCTCACCGATGATCTCCTGATGAAACGGTCGAGGAGTGCAGACACAAACGGCCCCGAGGGGCCGTCTGAAGCGTTGCACGAGTCCGCCTCATGATTTGACGCTGGTCGACTTGCCCATGCCCTCGTAAGTCATGTTGCCATCGGCATCGATCTGGCAGGTCAGGTTGTATTTCGCATTGCCCTCGCCGAGCAGATCGACTCGCAGCTCGAAGGTATCTCCCCTCTCGAGCTCATCGGCGTCGTAGTCCTTGGCGTTGTTCTCGTAGATCGAATTGCCTCGAAATTTCTCGCTACCTTCGTCTTTTTGCAGGGCGAGATCGAGACACGCCTTGGCGAGTTTGGGGGCTCCCTCCGCCTGCGTCTCGGTTTCATGGGCCGGCTCCTGCTCGTTGGTCTGCGCCCCCTCCTGCTTGTTCACGTTGGGCTGATCGCTCGTCTTGTCCTGCGCCACGGCGCCACCGGCGAACATCGCCGTGCTCAGTACCAGGCCCAGCCCGGCATTCCTCATCCATTGGGTCGCCATTGCACCTCTCCCTGTTGTGCCATTTGCCCTCGCAGTATAGGAGAGCCTCGCGATCTGCAAAGTCATCGACGCCGAGACCGCGATAGGCAGTAACTCCTCACCCCCAGAGACGTCGGCTGGCGATCGCCGCACCTTCGCTCAGCGCCTTGAGCTTGGCCCAGGCCACGTCCTGGGCGACGAACTCGTAGCTGGCGAAGGTGCCGAAACCACAGTCCGTGCCGGCCACGACACGCTCGCGATCGCCGATGGCATCGACCGAGGCGCAGATGCGATTGGCCACCACCTCGGGGTGTTCGAGATAGTTGGTGGTGACGTCGATCACCCCCGGCATCAGCAGCATATGATCCGGCAGCGGATGGGTCTTGAACGAGACCGTCTCGTGCTCGTGACGCGGATTGCCCAGCGGGATGCTCAACGCCCCCACCTTGGCCCGGTAGAGGATCGGCAGCAGCTCGGCCACCGGCACGTCATCCTGGTGCGGGCCCTGCCAGTTGCCCCAGCAGACGTGCAGGCGAACCTTGTCCGCCGGAATGTTCTCCAGCGCCAGGTTGATCGCCTCGACGTGCAACTCGACGCGTTCGAGAAACGTGCCCAGGTCGGCGTCGCCGAACAGGATCACGCGTTCCATGGCCAGGTCCGGGGCATCCAGCTGCAGCACGTGTCCTGCCGCCACGATCGCTTCGTACTCCCGCTTCAGCTCGCGGGCGACGGCGAGCACGTAGTCGCGGTCGGTGGGATAGTCGGGGTTGTCCTGGGCGCGCAGCATGGTGGTGGTGACCACGCCGGGAGAGGCCGCGGTCATGAAAGTCTCCAGCGGTGCCGGCTTGCCGGCAAGCGCCGCCGAAAACGAGGCCAGCTCCGCCTTGACCCCGGCCAGTGTCGGATCGTAGTGCACCGCACGCTGGGCCAGCGGTGTGTTCCACACCTTGGCCAGATCCTCGGAGACACCGATCTGGCGCGCCATGTGTTCGGCGTAGCCGGGGAACTTCTGGATATCCAGCGTCGGCTTGCGCCGACCCTCGCCGCCGAAGCCGCTCATGCGCTCGGTCACGTAGGTCGAGAAGCCCACTCGCGGCGCCTCGCCGTTGTTGATGCTGTCGAGTCCCGCCTCGAGCTGGGCGCCGATCACGCCGTCGAGACAGCGCGCGACCTCAGCCTCGAACGCTGCGCTATCCACCGGCTTGCCCTGCTCCCGCAGCACCAGCATGCGCGACAGCGCCGGGGTGCGCGGCAGGCTGCCGGTATGAGTGGTGATGATGCGGTCGCGACTGGCTTGCATGGCAATTCCCTGGCGTTATAGAACGGTTCGGCGGTGGCGAGCGGATCGGCTGGCATGGCGCCACCGAAGAGGCAGGCCGCCAGGATACCCAAGCCAGAGACGCAATAGACGTGCAGCCGCATGAAAGTTGTGCAGCTCGATCATGAACCGGGCTCATGACTCGCTCCAGCAGTCGCCTAGCCACGAAAAACGCCCCGAGGAAGAACCTCGGGGCGTTCATTCTGCGGAGGCGACCGCGCCAGCCGCCTCAATCGTCCAGCACCTCAGTCCTCGAGTGCTTCGGGCAGGTCGGTGACCGCGCCTTTCGATGCGGAACTGACCGTCTTGGCGTACTTGGCCAGCGTCCCGCGGGTGTATCGCGGTGCCGGACGCTGCCAGGCCGCGCGACGCCGCTCCATCTCGGCATCGTCGATATGCACGGTCATAACATCGTTCTCGGCGTCGATGGTGATCTCGTCGCCATCCTCGACCAGGCCGATCGGCCCGCCAACGAACGCTTCCGGCGTGATATGGCCGACCACGAAGCCGTGGCTGCCGCCGGAGAAGCGGCCGTCGGTGATCAACGCCACCTTGTCGCCCAGGCCGCGGCCCATGATCGCGGAGGTGGGCGTCAGCATCTCGCGCATGCCCGGGCCACCCTTGGGTCCTTCGTAGCGGATGACTACGACATCGCCGGCGACCACGGTCAGGTCGTTGATGCGTGCCTGGGCCTCCTCCTCGGAATTGAAGACGCGCGCGCGACCGGTGAAGCGAGTGCCTTCCTTGCCGGTGATCTTGGCCACGGCACCTTCCGGCGCCAGATTGCCGTAGAGAATCCGCAGGTGGCTGCTCGCCTTGACCGGCTTGTCCAGCGGTTTGATGATCTGCTGGTCGACCGGATACGGCGCCACGTCCGCCAGGTTCTCGGCCAGTGTCTTGCCGGTGACGGTAACGCAGTCGCCGTGGAGCATGCCCGCATCCAGCAGGACCTTCATCAGCGGCTGGATGCCGCCGATCGCCACCAGCTCGCTCATCATGTAGTGGCCGCTGGGACGCACGTCGGCGAGCACCGGCACCCGCTTGCCGATTTCGGTGAAATCGTCCAGCGTGAGCTCGACGCCGACGGTGTTGGCGATCGCCAGCAGGTGCAGCACCGCATTGGTGGAGCCGCCGAGGGCAATGACCACGGTGATGGCGTTCTCGAACGCCTTGCGGGTCATGATGTCGGAAGGCTTGAGATCCAGCTCGAGCAGCTTGAGCACGGCCTCGCCGGCGGCGCGGCAGTCGTCGTGCTTGGTCTGGGAGACCGCCTCCTGGGCTGACGAGTTGGGCAGGCTCATGCCCATGGCCTCGATTGCCGAGGCCATGGTGTTGGCGGTATACATGCCACCGCAGGAGCCCGGCCCCGGAATCGCGGTCTCCTCGATCTGCTTGACCTCGATCAGCGACTTGTTGCCCTGGGAGTAGGCCCCCATCGCCTCGAACACCGAGACGATATCGGTATGGCCTGCGCCCGGCTGGATGGTGCCGCCGTAGACGAAGATGCTGGGCCGATCGAGACGCGCCAGCCCGATCATGCAGCCCGGCATGTTCTTGTCGCAGCCGCCGATCGCGACCACGCCATCGAAGCCCTCGCAACCGGAGACGGCTTCGATGGAATCCGCGATGATCTCCCGCGAGGCCATCGAGTACTTCATGCCCTCGGTGCCGTTGGCGATGCCATCGGAGATGGTGATGGTATTGAAGATCACGCCCTTGCCGCCGGCAGCGTCGGCACCGTCGCTGGCCGCTTCCGCCAGCACGTTGATATGGCTGTTGCACGGCGTCACCCGGCTCCAGGTCGAGGCGATGCCCACCTGCGGTTTCTTGAAGTCCTCGTCGGTGAAGCCCACCGCGCGCAGCATGGCACGACTGGCGGCCTTGCCGGGGCCATCGACCACGTTGGCGGAGTGGCGGCGACGGTGATCGGTATTTTCCGGGTAATCCTGACTCATCAAGCGCTCCTGTATTTCGGCTGTTCGCCTCGAGGGCGGTCTGGCTGCCTCGTCGGGCGAAGGTTGAGCGACACATGCCGGCTGAAACGATGCCTCGAAAGATGACGGTCGGCAGGCGTCGAGGTGTCACGGTCACATGACAATGCTCGGACGCGATGGCTCTTGTGAAGCGGCTCTCGTGAAGCGAATCGGACGCGCCCGATGCAGAAAGGGTGGCCCATTGTAACGGCACCGAGCGCGCGCGGACATCCGACGATGGCGGAAATCGCGCGTCTCTCGAGGGCGGCCATCCGTGCAATACTGGCCGGCATCACGTCTGCCGTCTTCACCGCACGCCGAGCGAGCCCGCCATGTTCGACTTCAAGGAAATCGAAGCCTTCGTCTGGATCGTACGCCTGGGATCGTTCCGCCTTGCCGCACAGCACCTGCACCTGACCCAGCCTTCCATCTCGGATCGTATTGCCCGGCTCGAGGAGTTCGTCGGCGGGCCACTGCTGGATCGCGCCCAGCGCCCGATCCAACCTACGCCCAAGGGTCGACAGTTCTACCGCCACGCACAGCACATGCTGGAGACGCGCCAGGAAGCGATGGCGATGCTCGAGGCCAACAACCCGTTCCAGGGCGTCCTGCGCCTCGGCGTGGTCGAAACCATCGCCCACAGTTGGTTGCCGGCGTTCATCGCCGAACTCGCCAACCGCTTCCCCGACATGACGCTGCAGCTCGAAGTGGACGGCACGCCGGGACTCGCCAACCGGCTGCTCAATCGCCAGATCGACATGGCCTTCACGCTGGGACCGGTCGATGCCCAGGACATCCTCAGTCGGCCGCTATGCCACTATGCCACGGGCCTGATCGCCACTCCGC
This sequence comes from Salinicola acroporae, assembly GCF_003206615.1. Lineage (GTDB taxonomy): Bacteria > Pseudomonadota > Gammaproteobacteria > Pseudomonadales > Halomonadaceae > Salinicola > Salinicola acroporae. Next base: position 414,864 of record NZ_PZJW01000002.1, read on the forward strand.
AGTTGGGCTTCTCGGCCCAGACGTTCACCCTGGAAGCGCTGGCGCGTACCGGCACGCCCTTGATCACCTTCGCCAGCGACAGCCGCCCCTACCGGGAGCTGCAGTCGCTTTTGCATCAGCAGCGCCTGGAGCGGATCAAGCTGCACTGCTCCGGCTCGGTCTGGACCATCGTACGCCTGGCGCTGGATGGTATCGGCGTCGGTGCCATCCCGCCCCGCATCGTCGAGCAGGAGATCGCCCGCGGCGAGCTCATCACCCTGCCCTGTGATCTGCCTCGGCTCGACTTCGCGGCCTCCTGGCCGCAGCACATCGACAAGGCGCTGGCCGATGGTGTCATCGACCTGGCGATCGAACTCGGGCAACGGGATCAGCGCGAGCACGCCTGACGCTGCCAGGGCGTTGCCGATGGTCTCATGATGGAGGGCGTTATCGATGAACCTGGCGTTGAAAGGTTTTACCGATGAATAAGAATCATAAAAATCGATTGGATTGATGCGTCGTGAACCCATAGCGTGGGATGTCATAAGGCGCCACCCGGTTCTGCCGGCCAAGGCTGCCACGACAATGACAACCAGGATCGACAACATGCTCTCTCTCGACGCCACCGTCTCTCCGGCCGAGGCGCGCGCCGCCATCCGCCGCGGTGACTGGCCCACCACCACCACCGGTATCGCCAACGGTTTCGCCCAGGCCAACCTGGTCATCATTCCCGAAACCTACGCTGCCGACTTCCTGCGCTTCTGCCTGGCCAATCGCGCCGCCTGTCCGGTGCTCGACGTCAGCGAACCGGGCAGCTTCCATCCGCAGGCCCTGGGAGAGGCGATCGACCTGCGCACCGACGTGCCGCGCTACCGCGTCTACGAACATGGCGAACTGGTCGACGAGCCAGCCGACCTCGTCTCCCGCTGGCGCGACGACCTGGTCACCTTCTCGATCGGCTGCTCGTTCTCGTTCGAGGAGTCGCTGATCGCCGAGGGCGTGCCGGTTCGCCATATGGCCGCGCGCACCATCGTGCCAATGTACCGGACCCGCATTCCGCTGATCCCCGCTGGCCCGTTCCACGGCAGCTACGTCGTGTCGATGCGCGCCATGTCACCGGCCGAGGCCATCCGCGCCGTGCAGATCACCACCGACATGCCCAGCGTTCATGGCGCGCCCCTGCATCTGGCGCGACCGGAGTTGATCGGCATCGACGATATCCACCAGCCGGACTTCGGCGATGCTCCGGTGATGGAAACCGGCGACATCCCGGTATTCTGGGCCTGCGGGGTGACACCGCAGATCGCGCTGATGAATGCGAAACTACCCTTCGCCATGGCCCACGCACCGGGTCACATGCTGATCACCGACATTCCCAACTATCGCCTGAAGTATCGGTAGCGGCGATATCGCGGTAGTCGCGCCGCTCGCGCCTGCCGAAGACTCGTAAAACAACCTCAACAAGCGAGACTCCCATGAAGAAGACACTGCTTGGCCTCACGCTCTCCGCCCTGACTGCCGGCCTTGTCCAGGGCGCCGCCGCCGATACCAGCCTCAACGTCGTCGGTACCTGGAGCGCAGTCTCCCTGCACAAGAACTTCGAGAAGCCGTTCTGGACCGAGACCCTGCCCAAGGCGAGCGATGGCCAGATCCAGGTCCAGATGACGACCTTCGATCAGATGGGTATCGAAGGCAGTGATGTCTTCACCTACCTGAAGAACGGCCTGTTCAATGTCGGCATGACCTTCTCCGACTACGTCGGCGGCGAAGCGCCGGCACTGGAAGGGCTCGACCTGCCGATGATGACCACCGACCCCGAGAAGGCTCGTGAGGTCAGCGAGGCGTTCATGCCGATCGCCGAGAAGACAATGCAGTCTCACTACAATGCGCATGTGCTGGCGATCGCGCCCAACACGCCGCAGGTGGTGTTCTGCAACACGCCGATCAAGGGCCTCGGCGATCTGCAGGGCAAGAAGGTCCGCGCCAGTGGCCGCACCACGGCGGAGTTCCTCTCCGCCATCGGCGCCCAGAGCACGGTCATGGCCTTCAATGAAGTGCCTGGTTCGCTCGAGCGCGGGGTGATCGACTGTGCCGTGACGGGCTCGCTGTCCGGCTACAACTCCGGCTGGCAGGACGTCGCCGACTACCTTTTGCCGCTGCCGATCGGTGGCTGGGACACGGTGATTACTGCGGTCAGCAACGACACCTGGAACTCGCTGGATGACCAGACCAAGCAGACCATCGAGGACCAGATCGAACCCGGCTTCATCGATCCGGTGTGGAACAACCTGGCCAAGGACGAGCAGCAGGGCATCGCCTGCCTGACCGGCAATGGCGAGTGCGAGCACGGCAATCCGGGCGACATGACCCTGGTCGAGGTGACCGATGCCGACCGCGAGCGCGCCCACCAGGCGCTGGTCAGTGCCGTCCTGCCGAGCTGGGCCTCGCGGATCGATGATGAGACGATCTCGCTGTGGAACGAGAACGTCGCGCCGCTCGTCGCACTCCCCATCGTCAAGTAAACGGGCAACAGGGTCGAGCACGCCGGTGCTCGGCCCTTGCCCGTCGGCAGGTATCCAACATGCTCGCTCTCGTCTCTCTGTTCGACGCGCTCGTGGGCGCCGTCCGCCTCGTCTCGCGCTGGGCCGCTCGACTCATCGGCCTGCTGCTGCTGGCCGTCGTGGTGATGGTCATCATGGAGGTCGTCAGCCGCAAACTGCTGGGCCGCTCCTTCGAAGGCGTCCAGGAATATGCCGGTTATGTCCTCGCCGTTCTCTCGGCCTGGGGGCTTTCGCACACGCTGGTCGAACGTGCCCATATCCGCATCGATGTCGGCTACTCGAAGCTGCCGATCGCCGCCCGGGCAGCGCTCGACCTGCTCTCGATACTCGCCGTCAATCTGGTCGGCTGGATGATTGTCATCCACGCCTGGCCGGTGTTCTCGGGATCACTCTCCAACCACACCACCGCCAACACGCCGCTGTCGACGCCGCTGTGGATACCGCAACTGGTCTGGGTGCTGGGCTACACCTGGTTTGCCGTGTCGGCGGCGGTGCTTGCGATTCGCGCCCTGCTGGCGGCGGCCGGCGGCGATAGCGCCACGATTCGCACGCTGATCGGCATGGGCCACGACGCCGATCAGCTCGAGGCCGATTCGCTCGAGGTCCGCGTGCACGACAACGCCGCAACCGGAGGGAAATCCTGATGCTTGCCTATCTCTCCATCGGAATTCTGGCGCTGCTGCTGACCGGCATCCCGGTCGCCATCACGCTGTTCCTGCTCGCCTTCGGTATCGATCAATTCTTCTCGTTCTTCCCGCTGATGCGGGCGCTGGGCCAGAACCTGTGGTCGGCGGCGGACTCTTTTCTGCTGATCGCGATTCCGTTGTTCGTGCTGATGGGTGAGATCATCGTCCGCGCGGGGATCGCCGAACGCGCCTATCGCGCCATGGATCACTGGCTCTCCTGGCTGCCCGGCGGCCTGCTGCATGCCAACGTGATGACCTCGATGCTGTTCTCCGCGACCTCGGGCTCCTCCGTGGCCACCGCGGCCACGATCTCCACCGTGGCGCTGCCGCAGGGCGACAAGCTCGGCTATCACCCACGGCTTTTTTGCGGCAGCATCGCCGCCGGCGGCACGCTGGGCATTCTGATTCCGCCGTCGATCAACCTGATCGTCTATGGCTTCCTCACCGAGACCTCGATCCCCAAGCTGTTCGTGGCCGGGCTGCTGCCGGGGCTGTTGCTGACCGGCCTGTTCATGCTGACGGCGATCCTGTTCTGCGCTTTCAAGCCATCGCTGGGTGGGCCACGCAGTCGCTCGAGCTGGCCGGAGCGGTTGCGCCATCTGAAGTTCCTGCTGCCGCTGCTGATCCTGTTCGTCGCCATCGTCGGCTCGATCTACACCGGCTGGGCCACGCCCACCGAAGCCGCCGCCATCGGCGTGGTGGTCGCGCTGATGCTCGCGGCGTTCAATCGGCGACTGGACTGGCGCATGCTGACCGAAGCGCTCGACAATACCGTGCGCACCACCTCGATGATCCTGTTCATCATGCTGGCAGCCTCGTTTCTCAACTTCGCGCTCGCCTCGGCCGGTCTCTCCAACCAACTGACGCAACTGCTGACGCAACTGGACCTGTCGCCGATGGCACTGCTGCTCTGCGTGCTGGCGCTGCTGGTGGTTCTCGGTTTCTTCATCGAGACGCTATCGATGATGGTGATCACGCTGCCGATCATCGCGCCCCTGCTGTTCGCCGCGGGCTTCGACAAGGTGTGGTTCGGCGTGGTGATGATCCTGTTCGTCGAGATGGCGCTGATCACTCCTCCGGTCGGCCTCAACCTCTACATCGTGCAGGCAGCCCGGCGCGGCAAGCCGTTCTCCGACGTGATCGTCGGCACGCTGCCGTTCATCGCCGCCATGGTGGTGATGGCCGTGCTGCTGATTCTGTTCCCCGGCATCGCCCTATGGCTGCCGAACTCGCTCTGATCCGCCGCGTCGTCGAGGCGCCGCGTTATCGCTACGCCGTGCCATCGATGACCCGCGGCAGCCGACGCCAATGGCCGCTCCAACGACAACTCAGGAACCGCTCATGCTGACTTTCGATACCCCCGAAGACACGCTCACCGTCACACCCGAACGGCTGGCGATCGCCGGCTGGGCAGGCCGCGATCAGGCGAACGTGCAACATCATATCGACGAACTGGCCGCCATCGGCGTCAAGCCGCCCTCCAGCGTGCCGCTTTTTTATCGGGCCAGTGCGCAACTGCTGACCCAGGCTGAAAACGTCGAGATGCTCGGCGGCGACGGCTCCGGCGAAGCCGAGGTCTGCCTCGTCAGCGACAGCGCTGGCCGGCTGTGGGTGACGCTCGCCTCCGACCACACCGACCGTAAACTCGAGGCGGTCGGTGTCGCCGAATCCAAGCAGCTCTGCGCCAAGCCGGTCGCCCGACAGGCCTGGCCGCTAGCGGCCATCCGCGAGCATTGGGATGCGCTGGAACTGGCCAGCGAGATCGAAGAGAACGGCCAGGTCGTCACCTATCAGCAGGGCACGCTGGCCGAGCTGCTGGATATCGAGACGCTACTGGCCAAGCTGCCCGCCGCACTCAAGCAGGGCGAATCGCTGGCCCCCAACACGCTGCTGCTGTGCGGCACGGTGCCAGCCATCGGCGGTATCCGCCCCAGCCCGCGCTTCTCGATGACGCTCACCGACCCCGTGCTGAACCGCCGCCTGAGCCATAGCTACACCGTCATCGAGCTCGAGGTCGCGCAATGAGCTCGCCCGAGACGTCACAAGATGACGCACGCGCGTTCTGGGATCGCCCTGCCGGCCAACGCCGGCTGCACGACTGGCAGGCGGCCATCGACAGCGGCGACTTCACCCCCACCCAGGCACTGGAGGCACTGATCGAGCGGGCACGGTCACGGGCCGAGGTCACCGCCACGACCTATATCGAATTCGATGCCGACAAGCTGCGGGACCGGTTGGCGCGGGTCGATCCCACCCAACCCCTGGCGGGTGTGCCGATCAGCATCAAGGATCTGTTCGATGTCCAAGGCGAGGTGACCCAGGCCGCCTCCCGCGTGCTGGGTGACAACCCGCCAGCCAGTCGCGATGCGCCGGCGGTCCAGCGTCTGCGACGCGCCGGGGCGCTGCTGACCGGGCGCACCAACATGAGCGAGTTCGCATTCTCGGGGCTCGGCCTCAACCAACACTACGGCACGCCCCCCAATCCGTTCGATGGCGAACGCGTCACCGGCGGTTCGACCTCGGGTGGCGCCGCCTCGGTCGCCTTCGGCCTCGCCGCCGCCACGCTGGGCAGCGATACCGGCGGTTCGCTCAGGATCCCGGCGGCGTTCTGCGGTCTGACCGGCTTCAAGCCGAGCCAGGCCTGCGTGCCCGGTGAAGGGGCCTATCCGCTGGCACCGAGTCTCGACTGCGTGGGTCCGATCGCGCCCAGCGTCGCGTGCTGCGCCAGCCTCTGGTCGATTCTGGCCGAGAGGCCGCTACCGGCGCTGGATGCCACGCCGCGACCGCTGCGGTTGGCAGTGGCAGCAGGCGGCCTGCTGAGCGAACTGGACGACGCCGTGGGTGACGGCTTCGAGGCCGCGATCGCGGTACTCGAGGCCCAGGGGTGCCATATCGAGCGAGTGTCGTTCACCGCGATCGACGCGGCGCTGGCCATCAACCAGCAGGGTGGCCTGGTGGTACCGGAAGCGGCCGCGCTGCATCGCGAGCAGCTCGCCCGCGCCGAAGCCGACTACGACCCCTTGATCGCCGAACGCCTGAAGGGCGGCCGGGACATCAGCGCCGCGGACTACCTGCAGCGCCTGTGGCCAAGAGCGGGCTGGCAGCAACGCTTTGAACAGGAGATGACCGGCTTCGATGCGGTGCTGCTGCCCACCGTCGCCACGCTGCCCCCGAGACGGGCCGCGCTCGAGAACGATGCCGCCGCCTTCCAGCGCGCCAACCGGCTGGCGCTGCGCAATACCAGCGTCTTCAACTATCTCGACGCGGCCTCGATCTCGCTGCCCTACGTCGCGACCGGCGCCGAGCTTCCCATCGGCCTGATGCTATCGCGCCCCCAGGGCGACGATACCATGCTGTTGCAGCATGCCTGCGTGGTGGAAGCGATGCTGCAAGACACCGATCAATCCCGCTGAGGAGAGCGCGTGGACATCAAGACGCTACCGATCGACGCACTCTCGCCGACGTCATTCGCCCCTTATGGCGATGTGATGGGGTGGCCCGCCGATCTTGCCGAAGGCGAGCCGGGATATCGTTCTGCAGCCAGCGATTTCGTCCACCAGCTCAGCTTCGACACCGGCATCGATGGCGGTCCCGCTGAAGTGCTCTGGGTGCACTATCGCGATAACTCATCGCGCATCGACAAGCTGGAGATGCATCGGCTGACCCATCAGGCCGTCGTGCCGATCCACGGCGGCGATCTCGTGCAGATCGTCTGTCTCGATCACGACGGCGGTCCGGATATCGATTCGCTGAAAGCCTTTCGGCTGCCCCAGGGCCTGGGCGTGTCGATGCATCCCGGCTGCTGGCATGCCACGAGGGCACTCGACGGCGAGGTTACGGCGTTGATGCTGACCCGTCACTCCACCACTCGGGAGCTGATCGCCATGCTGACCGAAGGCGCGGCCGGTAGCGAGAGCCGGTTGACACCGCTGCCGGCCGCGATCGAGCTGGATCTCCAACGGTGATGTCGCCACGCGTCGAGATGCATCACGCACCCGGGCCTTAGTCACCTCATCAACGTCCGGACCCACGACGAGCGAGCCGGCCGATCTTGTCGATCAGTCCCAGCGGCGGCATGGCAGGCAGATAGAAGTGCTGCAGTGGCACGCCCGGCCGGCTCGATACCGTCGCTTTCGGCGCGGCATCGGCCTGCGCCCCTCGCGCGGACCGGTATCCGATCGGCATCGTCGCCAACGCGATCGACGCGAAGACGATGAAACAGAAGGCGTAGCCGTGGTTGCCGATCAGGTAGCCTGCCAGTGGCGAACCGACGATCTGGCCCGCCGCGATCATCAAGAACGGCAACCCGAGCCCGATGGCGGGACGGTCACTGTAGAGGCGCACGCCCCAGACCAGATAGATACCCGTGAGCATGATGTAGCTCGCCCCGAACAGGGCGCCTGACCCCAGCGCGGCCGGCAGGCTCGAGGGCATCAGCGCGAGCAGCGACAGCGCAAGTGCCAGCGCGAGCAGCGTTGCCCGGTGCACCCCATTGATGCCGAAGCGGTTGACGAGATCCCCGGCAAGGCCACCGACCAGGCCGGCGACGCCAATCAGAATCCAGACGCTGTTGGCCAGCGCCTGGGAGAACTCCCCCTGCGTCAGCAGCGCCTCGCTCGAGAACGTCCAGTAGGCGGCACTGGCAATGCCCATGCCCATCGCGGCCACCATCACGCGCCAGGCCGAGGCCCGCCGCACTCCTTCTCGGTTCGGCCTGCCCGCTGCCTTCGAGGCGGTGTCGTCACGCGCTTCGCTCGTCCCGGCACGCGGCACGCTGACGAACAACAGCACGGCGTTGAGCAAAGCGGCCACCGCAAAAGCGGCATAGGCGATTCGCCACTGCCCCGTGGCGATAAACGCCACCGGGCCGGAGATGGCGACGCCGAGGCTGGTACCGGCATTGATGACGGTATTGGCCCGGCCCTGGCGGTCGGTTGCGATCGAACTCGAGACGGCCTGGGCCATGGGTGGCGATGCCAGTCCGGTGCTGGCTCCCGCCAGCAGGATGGCGCCGGCCAGCCACGGCGCGCTGGTGCTGACGGAGATGACCGCCATTCCCGTCGCGGCGACCAGGGCCGCGGCAACGGCAATGGCTCGAGCGCCGAGCCGCTCCACCAGTAGCGCGCTGATCACGATGGCGAAACAGTAGCCCACGTAGGCACCGCTGCCGATGGCCCCCGCCATTGTCGAACCCATCCCGACATCCTCGCGCATGCTGGGCAGGAACAGGCCGTAGGCGAAGCGTGCCAGGCCGTAGCTCACACCGATCAGTAGCGTCCCCGCGACGATGAGCCGACGTTCCTGGTGAGTCATGATGCAATCCTCCCTGGCTACCGAATCCGGCTCGAGTGACGATCCCAAGACGACGCCCCTGATGTAAAATGATCGTTTTCCCCACGCTCGTGACACAGCCGCCGACATCGAGCCGGAGAGAGCAATTTCCTGCGGTCAGACCATAGCGGACTCGACCAGCCGCCGCGCCGCTCGCAGAGCCACGTCCACGGTCGCGCTACCCCGATAGGTCGCGGCGTGGGTCACACCTTCGACCAGCAGCAGAATCGATTCGGCCAGTTCGTCGTCGCGACGCCCGGTCTCCGCTTCGACGATCTCTTCGATGCGCTGCCGCAGCCGCGCCTTGTGACGCGTCATGGCCTCGACGATTTCCGGCACGTCGCCGCCGGTCTCGGCCCAACTGCGCAGAAACAGACAGCCCCGCGCGCCCTCGTCGGCGAACCACGCGCCCAGCGCCCCGAACAGGTCATCCAGGCTGACGGCGCTCGCCAGCGAGCGCATGAAGCGACGATCGCGCTCGTCGAGGACGATCGCCAGCAGGCGGTTCTTGCTGCCGACATGCTTGTAGAGCGTGCGGCTGGAGATGCCGGCGCCGTGGGTCAGCCGGTCCATCCCCGTGGCGGTGAAGCCATGGCGATCGAAGAGCTGCTCGGCGGTGTCGATCAGTCGTGTGCGAATGTCCATGACCCCAATGTAAAACGATAACTTTACTCGTGCAAGGCCCGATTCACCGGTCTTCGGCCATCTTCGCGGTCCGCCTGTGCCGGGCGCTTCGCGCAAGGTCGGATCCGCCCCTTGGCAGGAAAATGCTAAGATGCCGCCCCCTTTACCGGAGGCCGCCAACCGTGTCCCGATCCGTTCCCCCTGCTGCTCGATCGCTGCCCGCCTGGCTATGGCTTGTGGCCTTCGGTCTGGCGGCGATCAACTTGCGCGCACCGATCGTGGTGATCGGGCCGGTGCTCGAACCGATCATGGGGACACTGGCCATCGGTGCCGGCACGGCGAGCCTGTTCACCACCGGAATGATTCTCTGCTTCGGCCTGCTGTCGCCGCTGGCGCCGGGGTTCGCCGACCGTGTCGGGCTCGATCGCGCCATCGCCTGCGCGATCACGCTGATCGCTGTCGGCGGCGTGATGCGCGGCGTCGAGAGCCTGACAGTCATGCTGCTCGGCACGCTGTGCGCAGGAATGGGTATCGCCTTCGGCAATGTGTTCATGCCGAGCCTGGTCAAGCGCGATCGCGGTGACCGCCTGGGCCGTACCATGGGTCTCTACACGGTCATGATGGGCGTTGGCGCCACGATCAGCGCCGGGAGCGCCATCCCGCTGATGAACGCCTCGGGAAGCTGGTCCACCCCGATCTGGCTGTGGGCCGCCTTCGGAATCGGATCCGCCATCGTGTGGTGGCGCATGGCGCTGTCGCTGGGGCCCGAGCAACCGACCGCCTCCCGTCGGCCGCCCATGTCGCGCCTGTTCCGCAGTCCGGTGGCGTGGACCCTGACGCTGTTCATGGGCGCCCAGTCACTGAGCTTCTATACGCTGCAGACCTGGGTGCCGGCGGTGGCGATCCAGGCCGGCGTCCCCGAAGCGACCGCGGGGATCATGCTGTCGCTGATCAACCTCACCAGCATTCCGGGCAGCTACATCGTTGCCCGCCTGGCCTCGCGGCTGACCCATCACAGCCTGCTGGTGCTCGGGCTCTGTTCGCTGGTGGCGTTGGCGCTGTTCGGCCTGCTACTGGCACCAGCGGCCTCGCCACTACTGTGGGCGGTGCTGCTGGGCGCCGGCCAGGGCGGCTGTTTCGCCTTCGCGCTGACCATGATCGTGCTGCGTACCCGTCAGCCCCAGCATGCCGCGATGCTCTCGGGGATGTCCCAGAGCATCGGCTATCTGATGGGTGCCAGCGGCCCACTACTGTTCGGCGCCCTGCACGGCCTGAGCGGCGACTGGCAGCTGTCATTGATCTTTCTGATCGTGCTGCTCGCCGGCCAGAGCGTGGCCGGCGTACTGATCGGCCGGCCCAGAATGGTCAAGCTGGGAGACGACTGACCTCCCGGGGAACAGGCTGGCGGCAAACGCTCACCGCCCTTGTCGGCAATCTCTGATACGCTGGCCGGTCGAATGCGGGCAAACTTCGGGATCGTGCTGCAATCGGTGACGGGAACCCGCCCATCAGGCCTCGATTGCCCATCGCAACCTCCTCTCTTCCATCACCGCGCGTCGGGAATCGATATGGACTGGAACGTGGCTTATGTCTGGCTGGCCGTCGCCCTGCTGCTGGGGCTGGCGGAGCTGGCCTCCGGTGCCCTGGTGCTGCTGGCACTGGCGATCGCTGCCGCCATCGCGGCGCTGCTGGCCTGGCTGGGTGCCTCGATGACCTGGCAACTGCTCGGGCTGGGATTTGCAGCCGGCGTGCTGCTGCCGCTGGTGGTCAAGGTGATCCGACCGAGGTTCTCGCCGCCGGGCGTCGACTACGGCACCACCGGCACCGGCGTCGAGAAGGGCAACGAGTACCGCACGCTCAAGCGCGATTTCGATGGCGCGACCGGCCTCAAGATCAATGGCGACTTCTATCGATTGAGAGTCGCCGATACCGATACCACCGAACTGCCGCTCGGCAGCCCGGTCATCTTTCAGCGTTTCGACGGTACCGAAGCCATCGTCACGCTGAAGCGTCCTACGGAGTAACGCTCATGGATCTTCTCGCCAGCCCGGGTCTGATCATCAGCCTGATCATCGTCGCCATCGGCGTGCTGCTCATCGTCAAGGGACTGGTGATCGTTCGCCAGTCGGAGGTGATGGTGGTGGAGCGACTGGGCTCCTTCAACCGACTGCTCGAGAGCGGGATCAACATCATCATCCCATTCATCGAGCAACCCCGTGCCATCAGCATGATCCGCTATCGCAAGCAGGGCGAAGAGTACTACCCCATCGCCACCGACGAGATTCGCATCGACCGTCGCGAGACGGTGATGGACTTCCCGGGCCAGCCGGTGGTGACCACCGACAACGTGACGGTCACGATCAATGGCGCGCTCTACTATCAGATCATCGATCCCAAGCGGGCGGTCTATGAAGTCGCCAACATGAGCCAGGCCGTCGAGGTGCTGGCCAAGACCACGCTGCGTTCGGTAGTGGGCAAGATGGAGCTCGACAAGCTGTTCGAATCCCGCGCCGAGGTCAACAACGCCATACAGTCCGCCATGGAGGAGCCGGCCTCGAAATGGGGCGTCAAGATCTCTCGCGTGGAGGTGCAGGACATCGCCATGCCGGAAGAGGTCGAGAGCGCCATGCGCCTGCAGATGGCGGCTGAGCGTAAACGACGCGCCACCGTGACCGAAGCCGAGGGCGAGAAATCCGCTGCCATCGCCATGGCCCAGGGTCAGCGCGAATCGTCGATTCTCAATGCCGAAGGCGACAAGCAGTCCGCCATTCTGCGCGCCCAGGGCGAACAGGAGTCGATCAAGCTGGTGCTCAGTGCCATCGGCGAGACGGAAGAGAACAAGCGCACCGTGGTGGGTTACCTGCTCGGCCAGAGCTACATCAAGGCCCTGCCGACCATGGCCAAGGATGGCGAGCGCGTGTTCGTCCCCTACGAGTCTTCCGCCCTGCTGGGCAGCATGGGGATGTTCCGCGAGATGGCCGGCTCACCGGAAGAGGTGGTGAGCCAGCACGTCAGAAACCGCCAGAGTGGCGCCGACCTGCGCAGCGGCATGGTCGGTGGCGCCGCGGGGCAAGGCTGAGCGGCAGGCTCATGTCGCCAGTTGAAATGGATAGACGTTGCCGATGCCCAGCAGGCGGGTGAGTTCGTCCAGCGCTGCCAGTGTCTCCTCGGCGAGCTGCGGGTCGGCCAGATCGTCGGGCGTCAGCCGGTCACGGTAGTGACGCTCGACCCACGCCACCAGCTCGGCGTGCAGCCCCTCATCGAGCAGCACGCGCCCGCCCAGGGCGCCGCGCTCCTGCGCCGAGAGCGCCACCCGCAGACGCAGACACGCCGGCCCGCCCCCGTTGCGCATGCTCTGCTTGACGTCCTTGACCAGGATCTCGCCGATCGGGTTGTGCCCGGCCAGCAGCAGATCCTGGATCGCCCGCCACACCGTCTCGTTCTCCTGGCACTCGCCCGGCACCACCAGCGTCATGTCGCCGCCAGGGTTGGTGAGCAGCTGCGAGTTGAACAGATAGGTCGAGACCGCCTCCTCCAGGCTGATCGCCTCGCTGGGGACGCGCACCGGGATCAGCGGCGTGGCCATTCGGCTGCGCAGCGCATCCAGGGTCTGCTCCTCGTCGAGGAACGCCATCTCGTGGTAGAGCAGTACCGGGCCGTTGCCCACCGCGATCACGTCGTTGTGGAACACCCCGGCATCGATCGCCTCGGGGTGCTGCTGGGCGAACACCGTCTGCGCATCAGTCAGGCCGTGCTGACGCGCGATCGCCTGGCTCGCCTCGAGGGTCTGGCGGGCGGGATAACGCTGCGGGCCGCGCTCGCCGCCGAACGCCTGACGCCCGTAGACGTAGAGATGCACGCCGGGCTCGCCGTGGTCGCCGCAGAGCCGGGTGTGGTTGGCCGCGCCCTCGTCGGAGAACGCCGGGGTCGCCGGCAGCGCCGAATGATGGGCGAAGTGCGCCGGATCGCGGAAGATCGCCGCCAGCACCCGGCCCGTGGTCTCCGGCTCGAGATAGCGATGGAAGCTCGACTGCAGATTGGCCGGGGTGAAGTGTACCCGGCCATCCGGCGCATCGGGACTCGGCGTGATCGTCGCCGCATTGGCGGTCCACATCGACGAGGCCGAGCAGACCGCCCGCAGGATCTGCGGTGCTTCTCGCCCGGCCCGCGCCAGCACCTCGGCGTTGCTGCCGGCAAAGCCGAGCGAGCGCAGCGCGCCCAGATCCGGGCGCTGCTGGGGCGGCAGTACGCCCTGGGCGTAGCCGGCATCCATCAGCGACTTCATCTTGGCCAGGCCCTGCAGCGCCGCCTCGCGGGGGTTGGACGCAAGCCCGCCATGGCGCATCGAGGCCACGTTGCCGTGAGCCAACCCGGCGTAGTTGTGGGTCGGTCCGACCAGGCCGTCGAAGTTGACCTCGAGGACGTCGTCCTTCACACCGTCGCGGCTCATAGCGTGACTCCGGGCGGCAGCTCCGCGGGCATGGTCAGCGTATCCGCTTCCATCGAGGCGACCGGATAGGCGCAGTAATCCGCTGCGTAGTAGGCGCTGGGGCGATGATTGCCGCTGTCGCCGATGCCGCCGAAGGGAGCATCGCTGGAGGCCCCGGTGGTCTGGCGATTCCAATTGACGATGCCGGCGCGAATTCGCAGCAGAAAGTCGTCCCAGTCGGCCTGATCGCCGCCGATCAGACCGGCGGAGAGCCCATAGCGGGTGTCGTTGGCCAGTGCGATCGCCTCATCCCAGCCCGTGTAGCGATGGATCTTGAGCAGCGGACCGAAATGCTCCTCGTCGGGTACGTCGCAGCCGGTGACATCCACCAGGCCCGGTGACAATAGGCTGGTCCCCGCCTGCAGTGACTGCATCCGCACCAGCACGCGCCCGCCTCGGGCTTCGAGGTCACGCTGCGCTTCGAGCAACCCCTCCGCGGCCTGGGGGCTGACCAGCCCGGCGTAGAACGGCGCCGGTTCGCTGAAAGGTTCCGCCACGCGCAGTTCGGCCATGGTTCGTGCCAGCTTTTCGACCAGTCGATCGCCAGCCTCGCCTTCCGGCACGATCAGGCGGCGGGCACAGGTGCAGCGCTGGCCACCGGAGAGAAATGCCGACTGCACGACGGTCAGCACCGCCGCATCGAGATCACGCACATCCTTGACCACCAGCGGGTTATTGCCGCCCAGCTCCAGGGCCAGGATCTTGCCGACCTGACCGCCGAACTGGCGGTGAAGCAGGCCGCCGACCTTGGCGCTGCCGGTGAACAGCAGGCCGTCGATAGCGGCGCTGCCCGCCAATGCCTGCCCGACTTCCGCCGCACCCTGGACCAGATCGATCACGCCGGCGGGCAGCCCCGCCCGCTCCCAGCACTGCAGCGTCAGGTCGGCGGTCATCGGCGTCTGCTCGCTGGGCTTGAACACCACGCAATTGCCCGCCAGCAACGCCGGCACGATATGCCCATTGGGCAGGTGGCCCGGAAAGTTGTAGGGGCCGAAGACCGCCAGCACCCCGTGAGGGCGATGGCGCAGCACGGCCCGCGTGCCACTGGCATCGCGGGCACGCTCGCCGGTGCGCTCGTGGTAGGCGGTGAGCGAGATCGCGATCTTGCCGATCATCGCGCCCACTTCGGTGCGCGCCTCCCAGATCGGCTTGCCGGTCTCAAAGGCGATGCTCCGGGCCAGCGGTTCACGATTGGCTTCCAGCTCGTCCCGGAAGCGCTCGACGATGGCCTGGCGCTCGGCGAATGGCCGCCGCCCCCAGCCTGGGAACGCACGCCGCGCCGCCGCGATCGCTTCGTCGACCTGCTCGGGAGACGCCGCCGCGGCCTGCCACAGCAAGTCACCCGAGACGGGATCGCGCTTGTCGAAACGCGTGGCGGCGCCGTCGATCCAGCGGCCGTCGATCAGCAGTTGTTGTTTGGCGTGCATTAGGTCGCTCCTGATGATTCATGGGTAAGCCATAAGCCATAAGCCGCAAGCCGCAAGCCGCAAGCCGCAAGCCAAAGTCAAACCACCACCACGAAATCCAACAATCGGTTTTTCGCTTTTGACCTTTCTTACGGCTTAAAGCTGGTTTTCCTTACAGCTTATAGCTCCCGGCGCAGCCGGGTTACGTTTCCAGCACCCGCAGCGCGTCGCCGCTGGTCACGCCCAGCCGCTCGGCTTCCGCGCTGGTGAGCGCGATCACCCCATCCTCGTCGGGTCCGCGCCCGATCCAGCTGCAGCGGAAGTCGCTCATGCCGGTGGTCGCGGCCATCCAGCCGGGGCGTTCGGGCTGAGCGAGAGAGTCGCCGCTGACTTCCACCGTGACGCAGGACGAGTGGCGAATGGCGCGGACGTCGTCGATGTAGGCCTCGACCGTGGGGCCACCGTCGAAGATGTCGATGTAGCCTTCCCAGCGCAGCCCTTCCTTCTTGAGCATCTCCAGCGCGGGCCGGGTGTGCTCGTGGACCTGGCCGATGCACTCCCGCGCCGCCTGAGGCAGGAACGGCGTGTAGATCGGGTACTTCGGCATCAGTTCGCCGATAAAGCTCTTCTGGCCCAGCCCGGTGAGCTGGTCGGCCTGCTTGAACTCCATCGGGAAGAAGTGGCTGCCGAGGCTCTCCCAGAACGGGCTGACGCCCTCCGGGCTGAACACGCCGCGCATTTCCGCCAGCACCTTGGCCGGAAAGCAGTCGCGAAACTCCGCCATGAACAGCCAGCGCGCCTTGGAGAGCAGCGTGCCGTTGCGATCGCGGCGATAGGCCGGACGCAGGAACAGCGAAGCCACCTCGGCATCGCCGGTGTGATCCGAACTCAGAAACAGCGTATCGATGGTGCGATGCAGATCGAGCTGAACCGATGAGTGGGCCAGCTTGCCGACACGGTAGTGATAGAACGGTGTCTCGCGGCCAACCTCGGCCTCGATCGCGCAGCATCCGGCCAGTTCGCCGTTCTGCTCATCCTCGAGTACGAAGAAATAGAGTCGCTCCGACTCGGGGACTCGGCCCTCGAAAGCCGCCACCGCGTTGGCGATCTTGGCTGCCAGGAATTCTCGGCTGTTGGGCAGCGAGGTGAAACCGACCCCGGTTTCCTGGGCCAGTGCCTGCAGCTCGTCGATATCGTGGTGCCCAATGGGTCGCAGGCGCATTACAGTTCTCCCTCGTCCAACGCGTCTTCGACATCGGGTAACGCCAGCGGCGCGACCAGTACCGCACGCCCCTCCTCGACGCCAAGCAGTGCTGCCTGCTCCTCGGACAGCAGCAGTTGGCCGGTCGGCGTGAGCGCGTAGCGCGCCACGGTGCAGCGGAAGTCCGCCAACTGCTGGTTGGCCACCATCGCCGGCTCCGCATCCGGCAACGAGGCGGCCGGACGGATCCGTACCGGGTGCCAGCCACAGTGGGTCAGCGTATGCAGCCGCTGGCGCTCTCCCCTTACCACCGGCCCCGCGTCGAAGATATCGACATGGCGCGACCGCACGAATCCCTCGGCCAGCATCTCCTGCAACGCCTGCTCGTGGGCCGGATGCTCGCGGCCGATCGCGGCCCGGGCCTGCGGCGTCAGCAGCGGCAGATAGAGCGGGAACTGCGGCATCACCTCGGCAATGAAGCTCTTCGAGCGCACGCCCGCCAACAGGTTGATCTCGTGGTAGCCCTGCTCGAAGAAATGTCGGCCGACACTGTCCCAGAACGGCGATCCGCCCTCCTCATCCAGATAGCCCGGAAAGGCGACGCCCAGCGTTTCCGCGAAGCGCTCGGGGTACTGGGCGATGAACATCAGCCGGGCCCGTCTCAGCAGGGTTGCCGCGCTGGTGCCGCGGTAGCGCGCGTCCAGCGACAGCGCACACAGCAGCGACACCTCGGACATCTCGTGGGAGAGCGACAGCGTCTGCACCTCGTGGCGCAGGTTGAGCTGCTGAGAGGCGTGGATCAGGGTTTCCTGGCGGTAGGTGTAATAGGCGTCCTGCGCTCCCGCCTGGGCCCGAATGCTGGCGGTACCGACGATCTCGCCCAGATCCCGGTCCTCGAGCACGAAGGTGTAGAGTTCGTCGCCGGGGAAATCGACGTTATGGGAGAGTGCGCGGGTCGAGCGGGCGATTCGCTCCTCCAGCCGGTCGCGATGGGCAGGCAGGTTGGTCAACCTGGGTGTGGAGCCGCCGGCGAGCCGCTCGATCGCCGCCAGGTCGCCCGGCCGGGCCGGACGAACCAGCAGGTGACCGACGCTACGTGACGCGCCCTGCTCCATCGCACCTGAAACCACGTCGGCGTCGATCATGACGGCTCGACGAGTTGCCCGATGGCGATCTCGAGACGCGCCATACCCTCCTGGACGTCGGCTTCCGGGATCACCAGCGACGGCGCCATGCGCAGAACGTTGGGGCCGGCGACCAGCACCATCAAGCCCTGTTCGATGGCCAGCGGCAGAATATCCCGCGCCCGGCCCTCGAAGTCGTCGCTCATCTCGGCACCGATCAGCAGCCCCATGCCGCGAATCTCCTTGAACACGCCGAACTTGCGATTGATCACTTCGAGATGTTCGCGGAAGAGCTGATGACGACGCTCGACCCCAGCCAGCACCTCCGGCGTGTCGATAGTGGTCAGCGCCGCCAGTCCCACCGCGCAGGCCAGTGCGTTGCCGCCGTAGGTGGAACCATGGGTGCCCACCGCCAGCGATGGCGCCACCCGGTCGGTGGTCAGCATGGCGCCGATCGGGAAGCCGCCGCCCAGCGCCTTGGCCGTGGTCAGGATGTCCGGCGTCACGCCGTAGTGCATGTAGGCGTAGAGCTTGCCGCTGCGGCCGACGCCGGATTGCACCTCGTCTACGACCAGCAGCGCCTGGTGTCGGTCGCACAGTTCGCGCAAACCGCGCATGAACTCAGGCGTCGCCGGCGTCACGCCGCCCTCGCCCTGGATCGGCTCGACCACGATGGCGCAGGTATCGTCGTCGATCAGCGCGCGCACGCTGTCGAGATCGTTGAACTCGGCATGCACGATGCCCCCCGGGATCGGACCGAAGCCCTCGGAGTACTTGGGCTGACCGCCGACGCTGACGGTGAACAGCGTGCGGCCGTGGAACGCCTGCTTGAACGAGATGATCTTGTGCTTGCGCTCGCCGAAGTTGTCGAACGCCCACCGCCGTGCCAGCTTGAACGCCGCTTCGTTGGCTTCACCGCCGGAAGAGCAGAAGTACGCCTTGTCGGCGAAGGTCCGCTCGACCATTTGCTTGGCCAGCGCCAGTGCCGGCTCGTTGGTGTAGACGTTGGAGAGATGCCACAGCTTCTTGGCCTGCTCGGTCAGCGCGCCGACCAGCGCCGGATGGCAATGCCCTAGCGCATTGACCGCGATACCGCCGGCGAAATCGATGTACTCCTTGCCCGCCTGATCCCACAGTCGGCTACCTTCGCCGCGCACCGGAATCGCCTGTTGTGGCGAATAGTTGGGGGTCATGTAGTGGTCGAAATCGTCACGTGTCGGGCTCGCGGCCATGTCTCTCTCCCTGGAAGTTTAGGGAAGCACTGCATAAATGCCTGCGCAGGCGAATCGCTGCGTTGCGCGGTGCTCGGAATCCTCACCTATACCCCATAGGCTCCGGCTCCTGCGCTCCGTGCGTCTTGCGCTTCATCCTGCTCGTCGATCTATTCAGCGTTTCCTTAGGGTTGTTTCAGTTGAGTATAAGGAGGCGGCAGTCAGGCGGCTTTCAGCAATGGGACGGCGAATTGCGAAAAGCGTCCCACGCTGAAAGACCTCACGGGGTTGTGTTCGCTGCCAATGCCCCGATCTCGAAGTGTACCCCCGCGACTTTCGTCGGAGCCATCACCCTCGCTCTCGAGACGGCGTGACTCGCGCGAAACGCAGACCACAGCGCAGGACAGAGGAGAGATCTGATGAAAATCGATCTGACAGGCAAGACCGCCATCGTCACCGGCTCCACCGCCGGCATCGGACTGGCCATCGCCGAGGGGCTGGCCGGCGCCGGTGCAGCCGTCACCGTCACCGGGCGTACCCAGGCGCGGGTCGACGACGCCATCGCCCAGCTCGAGCGCAAGCTCCCGGATGCAACCGTGGACGGGGTCGCGGCGGACCTGGGGACGGCCGAGGGTTGCCGCACACTCATCGACCAGAAGCCCTCCTGCGACATCCTGATCAATAACGTCGGCATCTTCGGGCCCAAGGACTTCTTCGAGATCCCGGATGAGGAGTGGCAGCAGTTCTTCGACGTCAACGTGATGAGCGCGGTGCGGCTGTCGCGTCACTACGCCAAGGGAATGAAAGAGCGCGACTGGGGCCGAATCCAGTTCCTGTCGAGCGAGTCCGCGCTCAACATTCCCGCCGAGATGGTCCACTACGGCATGACCAAGAGCGCGGTACAGTCGATCTCCCGCGGATTGGCCAAGGTGCTCGCCGGCACCCAAGTCACGGTCAACGCCGTGCTTCCCGGACCGACCAAGTCCGAGGGCGTCGGCAAGATGATCGCCGATATCGCTCGCCAGCAGGGCATCAGCGAGGCCGAGGCGGAAGCCAACTTCGTCAAGGAGAATCGGCCGTCGTCGATCATCCAGCGCGTGGCCGAAGTCGAGGAAGTCGCCAATCTCAGTGTCTATCTCGCCTCGCCCCAGGCCAGCGCCACCACCGGCGCCGCGATGCGGGTGGAGGGCGGCATCGTCGATACCATGGCCTGAAGCCGCGAGCCGCGATAGCCAGCCTGCGCCCGCGGTTTGCCGTAAAGCAGAAAGCCAGCGACATCTGTCGCTGGCTTTCTTCTTAGCTCGTAGCTCGTAGCCACGCTGCCAAGCGCAGCCCGTCTCAGCCCTCGTAGCGCTTGAAGATAGCGCTGGCGTTCACTCCGCCAAACCCGAAGCCGTTACAGATCGCATGCTCCATCGGCATCTTGCGCGACTCGCCGTGAACCACGTCCAGATCCGCCGCCATCGGGTCGGGTTCGGTGTAGTTGCGGGTCAGCGGTGCCACCTGATCGTGTAGCGCCATCACGGTGAAGATCGCCTCCACCCCGCCGGCAGCGCCCAGCAGGTGGCCCGTGGTCGCCTTGGTGGCGCTGATCGCCGGCGAGTGATCGCCGAACAGGCCATGGATCGCCGCCAATTCCCCACGATCGCCCACCGGCGTCGAGGTGGCGTGGGCGTTGAGGTGCTGGATATCGCTCGCCTCCAGCCCGGCTTGGCGCAGCGCAATCTTCATCGCCCGTGCCGCGCCGGAGCCATCTTCCGGACCGGCGGTCATGTGGTAGGCGTCGGAGGTGGTGCCGTAGCCGACCAGTTCCGCGATCGGTGTGGCGCCACGCGCCAGCGCGTGCTCGAGCGTCTCGATCACGATCAGCCCGGCACCCTCGCCCATGACGAAGCCGTCCCGCGCCTGATCGAAGGGACGGGAAGCCTGCTCGGGGGTGTCGTTGAAATGGCTCGACAGCGCCTTGGCGGCGGCAAAGCCACCGAGGCTGACACGATCGATACACGCTTCACTGCCGCCGCAGAGGGCGACATCGGCTTCGCCTGCGTGAATCATCCGTGCGGCGTCGCCGATCGCCTGCAGGCCGGCGGCGCAGGCGGTCACCGGCGCCCCGAGCGGACCCTTGAAGCCATGGCGAATCGACACCTGGCCACACGCCAGGTTGGCCAGGAACGAGGGAATCGTGAACGGCGACAAGCGGCGGGGGCCACGGCTGTCGGTGGTGCGCACGGCATCGGCAATCGCCGGGAAGCCGCCGATGCCCGAGCCGATCAGGGTCGCGGTGCGCTCCTGTTCCGCTTCCGTCTTCGGATACCAGTTGGCCTGGGCCAGCGCCTCTTCCGCCGCCGCGACGGCCATCTGGATGAAGCGGTCCATCTTGCGCCGCTCCTTCGGATCCATGGTGGCGTCGGGGTCGAAACCCGCGCTGTCCTCGGCGATCGTCGGCACCGGCCCGCCGACGCCGGCCGCCAGCCCCTCGACGATCTCCGCCGGCAGCTTGCGCAGACCGGAAGCGCCCGACAGCAGGCGCTGCCATACCGTCTCGACGCCACAACCCAGTGGCGTGAGAAGCCCCATACCGGTCACTACGATACGTCGCATGACGATGTCCTTTCATTCATTGATCGAGTCACTCGCCGCCATGGCGGCCCGGCAGTCGGCGCGCGCCGCCGCTGGCTGCGAGTCGGGAAAATCGCCTCGTCCGAGGGCGTTGCGCATACGTTCGACACGGGCATGGACCGCCGGATTGGCATCGGGCCCCGGGGCCAGACACACGTCTCCAGGCGACAGTGGTCGATCGTGGCATCGGTCGTAGAGGATTGGCTCGACAGGGTCCAGGGTCCGTCGATCGACAAGCTGAAAGCCGCTGGCTTCGATCGGCAGATGCTGCTCGCCCCAGCGGTAGAGCGTCAGGATAACCGGAGCGAGATCGTGGCCCTTGGCCGTCAGATGATACTCGTGACGCGGCGGATGCCGCTGATAGCAGCGTTTCTCGAGCAGTTCGTTGGAGACCATGCGCTCCAGCCGTCGCGTCAGCATGCTGGAAGCGATACCCAGGCCGCGCTGGAACTCGTCGAAACGACGCGCGCCCTGCATGGCGTCGCGCAGGATCAGCAGGGTCCAGCTGTCGCCAACGCACGTCAGCGCGCGGGCTACCGGGCAGAGGGGTGAGCTATCATCGGTCACTTTCATTATGGAAGCGACTCTACCGAATTTTCCGCCACAAGGGAATCCCGTCCGGGACCGCCATCACGAAATCCCCCCGCTATTCGCCGGACGACACTGCCGGAAGGCGCATGCACACCCTCGGCAGCCGTTCACCACGACGCTCGACCCACTCCTCGCCGAGGGTCTCCCAGCCGCGCCCGGAGAGCGAGGACGCCAACATGAGGCTGGCTTCGATCGACACCTCCGCGACGCCTGCTTCCCGTACCGCCTTGACGGACAGCGCCAGCAGGCGTGCGCCTATCCCCTGGCGCGCTACCGACGGCCAGACATAGAGCGTCTCGATGCGGCCAGCCGTGGCATCGCGCTCGCAAAAGCCGATGCAGTGGCCATCACACTCGGCGACCAGCGTCGGATAGAGGGCCTGACGTGCCGCCCACGCCTCCGCGGTGCGCGGCAGCGAGCCGGCCCAGGCCTCGCGCTGGGCCAGCGTGTAGTGTCCGGCGGCCCCCTCCATGATCGCATGGTGAAAGACCTCGGCCTGATCCGAGGCGTCTCTGGGCAGGGCCTGGCGAAAGCGAATTCGTTCGAGCATGGCGATCTCTCTCCTGCCATCGAGGATGGCATGGCGGCCGTCTCAAGCCGTTACAGCGTCGACGAGCGTCTCGAAGCGTGGAAACCGAAGCGCGATATCGCTCGCCGTCGCGATCACGTCATGGGACGGGACATTGCACATCGTCATCACCAGGAAGTCGGGCTCCGGGCCGATATCCAGCCAGTGCGGCAGCCCTGCCGGCACCGAGATCAGATCGCCCCGGTCGCAGCCGACGACATACACCCGATGGTCGAGATGAAAGTAGAAGATCGCCTGCCCCCTCAAAAACAGATGCCAGGCCTCCTCATCGCTCGCCGACTCGGTGCACAACAACTCTCGCCTGAGCTCGAGATCGGGGTATTGCGGGCTCATGCCGCGCAGGTCGCAATAACGGCGGCCGCTCAGTTGCTGGATCTCCTCCGCCGCATCGTTGTTCAGCACCATGAGCTGGCGACGATCGACACCGACCGGTAGCTCCGTCAACTCGAGCCGATCGAAATAGACCTCGATGGAGCTGAGTTCGAGAGAGATACGATAGGCATCGTGGCTGCTCAACAGCGGCTGATCACCGTCCGCCTCGTGATATACATGCAAGAAACTCATCCAACACCTCTCCTTGGTATCATGCGAGCCTTAACCACTCTCGTGCCCGGTGAGCTTGGGGGCTGTCGACGTCTCGACCACGGCCACGCCGGCACCGCAACCCGGTTCGCGCCGATACGTCGACAGCCCTAACGTCACTGCAGTATGGCACCAATACCCAATTTCACCTTGAGAAGCGTGATTCGATGACACCAGCGCCCCGCCATGGCTCCCCTTCGCCCGATGACACCCTCACGCTGGAGGCGATCGGTCACGTGGCCAGCGACTATCCCGACAAGTTCGGAGTCCCCCGGCAACCTGGGCTGGCGCCGTCGGCGCGGGCGATTCTATATCTGGCGCGGCCTTTCGACGACCCGCTTGCCGTCGAGGGCCTCGAGACAATGAGCCATCTCTGGCTGACGTTCCTCTTCGATCGCAGCCCGCTGACGTGGAAACCGCGGGTTCGGCCGCCGCGCCTGGGCGGCAATCGTCGTGTCGGCGTATTCGCCAGTCGAAGCACTCACCGTCCCAATCGACTGGGCCAGTCACTGGTGGAACTGGTCGAGGTGGAGTGCAGCCCGCGCCCTTCGCGGGCCCGTTCGCCGATCGCCGGTTCGCGCCTGGCCGGGCACGAGAGCCGGGTCAAGCTGCACCTGCGGGGGCACGATCTGTGCGATGCCACCCCGATCCTCGACATCAAGCCGTATCTCCCCTGGGCGGAGTCCCGCCCCGACGCCGATGCCGGTTTCGCCCCCGCCTCGCCGCCCCGCTGCCGCGTCGTCTTCGATGCTGCTGCCGGCGAAGCGCTTCGTCGGCACGCCGACGGCCAGTCGCTGGCTCGGCTGATCGAGGAGGTACTGGCGCAGGATCCGCGCCCCGCCTACCACGGCAGCGCCACGGCCCGGCAGGGCGCCTCGAGGCCGTATGGCGTCCTGCTGCGCGACGTCAACGTTCGCTTTCTGGTCGACGAGCGCGACGGCGACACCGAAATTCGGGTAGCAGCGATCGAGCCGCGCTGACTGGCTCAGCGCAGCAGTCGCTCGAGCACCAGGCTGGCCGGCTCGCCCGGCGTGTCTTCCAGCGTGCCGACGTCGCGGAAGCCCAGCTTGTGCAGGACCCGAACCGATTTCGCGTGCTGCGGGCGAACCAGGCCGTGCACCCTGTCCGCCGCCAGTCGCTCGGCCGCGTAGTCGATCGCCCCCTGGCCCATCTCGGTGGCATACCCCTTGCCCCACGCGGCGTGACAGAAGCGATATCCCAGGTTCAGAATCCAGCCCCAACCCGCCTCTTTCGTCCAGCCCAGGCCGCCAAAGCCGATGACGCCTCCCGGATTCGCCTTCTCCTCGATGGCCCATATCCCGAAGCCGTGGCGCTGCCAGTGGTCGAGCCACCCGCTCAACACCGCCATCGATACCGTGGCGTCGGTATGGGGGCCGGCTGGATTGAAGCGGTGGGTCTCGGGATCGCCGTAGATGGCGAACAGCCGCGGTCCATCGGCGCTATCCGGCTTCCTCAGGATCAGTCGATCGGTCTCATGGCGTGTCATGTTTCACCTCGTCATTGGCCCGTTGGCGGTGTAGACGCCCCGGTCGGCGCTGGCAAGCCCGTCCAGATGCCGCTAGGCTGGCGAGCTTCGATGAAAGACTGGAGTGCCTTCGATGCGAAAGTCGCTGATCCCGCTGTGCCTGTCCGCCCTGACCCTGTTCTCGCTGCCGGCGCTCGCCGATGCCGACCATCCCCACGTGCGCCTGGAGACGAGCCAGGGGCCCATCGAGGTGGAGCTCGACACCCAGGCAGCGCCCAAGACGGTGGAGAACTTCCTGCGCTACGTCGATGAGGACTTCTACGCCGGCACGGTCTTCCACCGTGTCATGCAGGACTTCATGATCCAGGGTGGCGGCATGACGGCGGAACTCGAGCCCAAGCAGACCCACCCGCCGATCGCACTGGAGAAGAGCGGTCTCGACAATACCCGCGGCACCATCGCCATGGCGCGCACCGCCAACCCGGATTCCGCCACCAGCCAATTCTTCATCAACCTGGTCGACAACAGAGCGCTGAATTATCGCGATCTCTACAACCCGGGCTACACGGTGTTCGGTCATGTCGTGTCCGGCATGGACGTGGTCGACAAGATCGCCGAGACGCCCACCGGACGCCAGGGCCCGCATGCCGACGTGCCCAAGACCCCAATCACGATAACCGGCGCCGAGCGCCTGGACTGATCCCGGCGACGCCCCCCCGAGGCGCCGCTTTCCCGCCACGGCCCACGGGCATCACGGGCCCGACACGACGAAGCCCCGGCGTCACCACGCCGGGGCTTCGTCGCTCGAACGGCAGGCGAAGGCTCAACCGAAGGTCATGCCGAGACGGCGCCCCACCTCTTCGTAGGCCTCGATCACACCGCCTAGGCCCTGACGGAAGCGATCCTTGTCCAGCTTCTCGCGCGTCTCGGCGTCCCACAGTCGGCAACCATCCGGCGAGAACTCGTCGCCCAGCACGATCTCGCCCTCGAAGAGACCGAACTCGAGCTTGTAGTCCACCAGTAGCATGCCACCGTCGAGAAACAGCTGCTTGAGCACATCGTTGACCCGGAACGTCAGCGACTTCATGGTCGCCAGCTGCTCGGGCGTCGCCCAGCCGAACGTCTCCGCCAGCGACTCGTTGATCATCGGATCGCCCTTCTCGTCGTTCTTCAGAAACAGCTCGAAGGTCGGCGGGTTCAGGGCGATACCCTCCTCGACACCAAGACGGCGCACCAGACCACCGGCGGCCAGATTGCGCACCACGCACTCCACCGGGATCATCTCCATCTTCTTGACCACGCACTCGGTGTCCGACAGCAACTGCTCGAAATGCGTGGGGATGCCGGCCGCCTGGAGTTTCTCCATGATGAACGCGTTGAACTTGTTGTTGACCATTCCCTTGCGCTCGAGCGCCTCTTTCTTCTTGCCGTCGAAGGCGCTGGTATCGTCGCGGAAGTGCAGGACGAGCCGCTGCGGGTCGTCGCTCAGGTAGACCGACTTGGCCTTGCCGGCATAGAGAAGATCGCGTTTTTGCATGGAGCTGTCTCCGTCGCGGCCCCGTGGGGCAGCAGGTTCATGAAGAGGGTGTGTAGCGTGGTGTGGCGACGGGGTGGGCGGGAGCCAACGTTACGCCACCTGCTGCCAGTCGATACCCCGATCCTGGGTCGAGACCAGCAGACGCGATTCATCGCCGTCGAGCAATGGCACCAACGCCTCCAGTACCCGCTCGGGGTGGTTATTTTGCGCCGACAGGTGCGAGCAGACAATCCGCTGCAGCCGGTCGAGTCCCAGCCGCCGCAGCAGGTCCGACGCCTGAGCGTTGGCCAGATGTCCCCAGCGCCCGGCAACCCGTCGCTTGAGATGCGGCGGGTAAGGCCCCTCGGCCAGCATCCGCGGATCGTGATTGCACTCCAGGAACAGCGCATCGCAGCCGCTGAAGGCATCGACCACGTGGGATGTCGGGTGGCCTAGATCCGTCAGCACGCCAAGACGGCGACCGTGGGCGCGAAAGCAGAACTGGATCGGCTCGCGGGCATCGTGGGGCACGGTGACCGGGTCGATCTCCAGCCCGCCGATGGCGAAGCGTGCCTGCGGCACCAGAAGCTGGTGACAGGGTACGTCGCCGAGCTTGCCGGAGAGCCAACTGCCGGCACTGAGATAGACCGGCAACTGATGGCGCCGCGCCAACGCGCCGACTCCGGTGATATGGTCGCTGTGCTCGTGCGTGACCAGTATGGCGGCCAGTTGGCGAGGGTGGACGCCGAAACGGGCGAGGCGTTTTTCCGCCTCGCGCACGCCAAATCCGCAATCCACCAGAACCAGGGTCTCACCGTCGCTGACCAGGGTCGCGTTGCCCTTGCTACCACTGCCCAGCGAGGCGAAGCTGAGCCCAGGTTCGGGGCGCGGCCCCGGTAGAGCCCGCTGAGCGGGCATCGACGGCAGTGGCATCACCGCAGCGTGGACGCGATGGCATCCAGCAGCTCCCGGGCCGTGGCAGGCTCGACCGGCTGCCCATCGGCGCCGGCCACCGTCACCACGCTGTTGCCGGCGCTCGAGTCGAGCTGGAGACGATAGTGGCTGGGCTGCGGATCGCTGCCGAACCAGCTGAACCAGCCACCGTCATCCGCATCCTGCGGCAGGTAGTCGATGAAGAACTGGCCCGCGCTTCGGTTCTGGTCGGTCACCGTCAGGCGGTTGCTGTCGAAGCCATTCTGCAACTGATAGTAGAGTTCGGACCAGGCGCGCTCGCCATCCAGTGCCAGGTCGAGCTCCCAGTTGCCGCCGCGATTGCGCAGCTTCACGCGCTCGCTCTGATCGAGCGGCTGGGCGGCCAGCGAGACGCCGCTATCCGCGGTGTGGTTGCTGTCCAAGTAGGCCTTGATCGAGCTCAGGCACTGGGCGCTGCCGCCGATGTCGCAGCGGACCTCACTGGTGCCGCTACGCAGGCCCTGGCGCAGACTCACACTACCCTGCGCCGCCTCGATGCGACCGGCGGCGGCATTGATCGCCGTCGGGTTGACGCCGTGATCGACGGCGAAGCCCTGCAGCCGTGGCCATACGCTGGCCGGCGCGGCATCGACCAGAAGCCAGTGCTCGCTACCGGCCTGGCGCAGCTCGGCATAGGGCTGCTCGTCGCCCTGTCCCGATGCCAGCGGCTGCGGACGAGGCGCATCGTCGACGGCGTCCGACGTGGAGAAATCGCTGTCGGCCTGGGGCACGGGCATCGAATCCTGGTAACGCACCTGATTGCGCGAAGCCGGCAGCTCCAGCGGTTTGGCCATCTCCGCCGTCTGATACTCGGCATTGCGGTCGTAATAGTAACCGTCCTGGAAAAGTCCGCAGCCGGAGAGGGCCAGCGACGAGCACAACATCAGAGGCATCCATTTGAGGATGGGCTTCATGCATCCACCTTTGTTTGAAGCAATGGGCTGGTTGGCGATTCGAACCACGTCGGCAGATTTCACGTCGTCTCGATATTGGCGAGTTGCAGCGCTTCGCCGACGTTGCCGTGATAGCGCTCGGAAAGCCAGGTCAGCGGCAGCCGGATGCCGGTCTCGGCATATCCCATGCGATTGAGTGCCCACTTGACCGGAATCGGATTGGATTCGATACCGAGCGCCGTGTGCAGCGGCGCCAGGCGCGCGTTGATCTGGTGCGCCTTTTCGCGCTGGCCGCTGGTCGCCGCGACGCAGAGATCGTGCATCGACTTCGGCGCGACGTTGGCGGTGACCGAAATGTCGCCATGGCCGCCCATCAGCATGAAATCGCAGGCGGTGGCGTCGTCGCCGGAGTAGAGAGCGAAGCCGCTGCCCGCGAGGCGGTCGATCAACTCCTCGGCACGCTCCAGGTTGCCGGTGGCATCCTTCAGGCCGATGATCCGCTCGAGCTCCGCCAGCCGGAAAACCGTCTCGTTGTAGATATCCGAGCAGGTCCGTCCGGGAACGTTGTAGAGAATGATCGGCAGCTCGCTCGCCTCGGCGACCGCCTTGAAATGCTGATACAAGCCTTCCTGGGTCGGCTTGTTGTAATAAGGCGCCACCGAAAGACAGCAGTCGGCACCCACTTCACTGGCATAGCGGGCCAGTTCGACCGCTTCCGAGGTGTTGTTGGCTCCCGTGCCGGCGATGACGGGGATCCGGCCGTTGACCTCTTCGACCACCGTGCGGATGACATCGAAATGCTCGGCAAACGACATCGTGGTCGGCTCGCCGGTGGTACCAGCGGCAACGATGGCGTCCGTGCCGTGTTCGAGATGGAAATTGACCAGACGGCGCAGCGCCTCCCAATCGATCTCGCCACCGGCTTTCATCGGCGTCGCCATGGCAACGATACTGCCTGTGATCATCTTGCAGCTCTCTCTACTGTGACCGGATGGGCGGCCGGCCGCCTTGTCCAATCGATATCGAACGGCCGGAAACCGAATTGCCGGCCGGATGCACCCCGACACCCGAATCGCTGGCGTGCCCTGTGCAGGCCAGGCCAACGCGTTCCGGTCTCGGGCTCCAGCACGTCAGACATGATGTCGATGCGGTCGTGGCGCCTGCCCAGGCGCGATTTCACGCCCCCAGATGGTACTCAGGCAGCCCCAGCGTGTACAGCCGCCAGGCCGGCTGTCGCCGCGATCGGCGCGACTGCCGGCGCATCGCAAGGCCTCGGCTACCGAGCATTGACCGCCAGGATCGGCTATCGTTCGCCATTCACTTCCCGGTTTCGGAGCGCCTCATGACTCTCAGCGTTGGACAACCCGTAGAAGACTTCTCCGCCGAAGCGACCGGCGACACGCCCTTTCGGCTCGGCGACTATCGTGGAAAACAGGTGGTGATCTACTTCTACCCCAAGGACAGCACGCCCGGGTGCACCACGGAGGGCGGCGACTTCCGCGACAGGATCGGCGAGTTCGAGGCCGCCAACACGGTCGTCTTCGGCGTCTCGCGGGACGGTCTCAAGTCCCACGAGAACTTCAAGGCCAAGCAGGGTTTCCCGTTCGAGCTGATCTCGGATCGCGACGAGGCGATCTGCCGCCAGTTCGATGTGATCAAGCTCAAGAAGATGTACGGCAAGGAACACCTGGGCGTCGAGCGCAGCACCTTCCTGATTGACGCGGAAGGCAAGCTCGCCCGCGAATGGCGTGGCGTCAAGGTTCCCGGCCACGTCGACGAGGTGCTGGAAGCAGCGCGGGAGCTGAACGGCTGAACACAGCCATGGCGGCGATCAGCTCTCTTCCGTGATCACGGCCTGGTCCGACTCCCCGCGCGGCCAGGCCTGGACCAGCGCCTTGATCAGGGTTGCCAGCGGGATGGCGAAGAAGACGCCCCAGAATCCCCATAGCCCGCCGAAGAACAGCACCGCCAGGATGATCGAGACCGGGTGCAGGTTGACCGCTTCCGAGAACAGAATCGGCACCAGCACGTTGCCGTCGAGCGCCTGCAAGACGGCGTAAGCCACCAGCACGTAGAAGAACTGGTCGCCGACGCCAAAGTGGAAGCCGGCCACCGCCGCCACGGGCAGCGTCGCCAGCGCTGCGCCAATGTAGGGCACCAGCACCGACAGGCCCACGGTGAGGCCGAGCAGCGCCGAATAGGGCAACCCGAACGCCCAGAAGACGATGAACGCCACGCTGCCGACGATGATGATCTCGATCGTCTTGCCGCGCACGTAGTTGGCGATCTGGTCGTCCATCTCCTGCCAGATGCGAGTCATCAGGGTGCGCTTGCCGGGCAGCATCGACAGCATGAAGTCGACCAGCCGCTCGCGGTCCTTGAGCATGAAGAAGACCAGGATCGGCACCAGGACCAGATAGATGATCACGGCCATCAGGTTGCCCAGCGACGCCAGCGAGAACGTCAGTGCGCGCTGGCCAAGCTGCGACGCCTGGTGACCGGCCGTGGCGATCCAGCCCTGGACCTGATCCGGCGTGACGATGGTGGGGTATCTGGCCTGCATTTCACCCAGCCAGCGCTGGCTGCTGGCGAACATGTTGGGGGCCTCCCTCACCAGTTCGACCAGCTGGTTCCAGACCAGCGGCATCACGATCAGCGCCAACGCCAGCAGCGCGCCCACGAACAGCAGAAAGACCAGCCCCACCGCCAGCAGCCGAGGCAACCCCCGACGTTCCAGCCAGGCCACCACGCCTTGCAGCAGGAAGGCGACCACCAGCGCCGTAAAGAACGGGGCCAGCGCACCGCCGAGCCAGATGACGATGGCAAAGCCGCCGATCAGCAGCGCCAGCAGAACGATGGCCTCTTCGTCGGACAGGTATCGCTCGAACCAGTTACGCAGGATGCCCTTCAAACTCATGCTCGCGCCTCTCCATCGGCTTTACGCAGCCAGTAGTGATACACACCCGAATTCTCCTCGCGCCCGACCAACGTATGTCGGCTATGCTCGACGAAACTCTCGAAATCCCGCCACGAACCGGCATCCGTCGCGATCACTTCGAGCAATTCCCCGGCCTGCATGTCCGCCAGCGCCTGCTTGGCTTTCAGCAGCGGCAATGGGCAGTTCAGACCGGAGGCATCCAGTCGACGATCCGGCTGTTGAGACATGACATACCCCAGGTTGGTTGGAAAAGAGGCGCGCTCGCGCGACAGGCCCGGCATGACGGCTGTTGCAACGCCCGGCTTTTCTAGGCAACGTCTGCCACAAGCTGCGGTCGAACGCATGATAGCGCAGACCACCATCGGCCACCCCGGCTTCAGCCTGAATGAGGAACGAGATCGTCAGCATGAACCGTCAACGACTGACATCATTCCAGCGGCGCCTGCTGGCCGTTTCACTGCTCGCCGCGGGGCTGGCCGGCGCCTTGCCGCCCGCGCACGCTCAGCAAGGCTACCAGCTCCCGGATCTCGGCAGTACCAGCGCCGCCGTCACGTCCAATGACGAATATCGTCTGGGTCGGGCCTGGCTGCGTCAATTTCGTGCCCAGACCGATCCGTGGCAGGATCCGATCACGCAGACCTATGTGCGCTCGATGCTGGCCAAGCTGGTGCCCTACAGCGGCGTCAACGAGAACCTCGTGGTGACGATGGTCGACAGCCGCCTGCTCAACGCCTTCGCCGTACCGGGTGGCGTGGTCGGGGTCAACGCCGGTCTGTTCGCCACCGCGCCCGACGAGGACGAATTCGCCTCGGTGCTGGCGCACGAGCTGGGCCACCTGGCCCAGCGCCACTATGCCCGGCGCATGGAGCGGGTCGAGGAGACGCAGTTACCGACCATGGCGGCCATGCTGGCCGGGATGATCTTCGCGGCAGGTGGCGGCGGCGGCGCGGGTATCGCCGCGATGATGGGCTCTCAGGCGGCATTCATGCAGGATCAGCTCGCCTACTCCCGCCGGTTCGAACAGGAGGCCGATCGCGTCGGCCTCAGCGCCATGGCCAAGGCCGGGTACGACCCGCAGGCGATGCCGGAAATGTTCCGCACATTGCAGAAGCTCGCCGCGCTTCAAGGCGGCAATCCCCCCGAATTCCTGCTGACCCACCCGGTCACCGAATCGCGGATCAGCGACACCCAGGCCCGTGCCGACCAGTTGCCCTCCCCGCCCCACCGGGACGATCCGACCTACGCCATGATCCGCGGGCGAGCACTGTTGATGCTCAACCGGGATAACCCGACCCAGGCAATGACAATACTCGAGCAGGATGACCCGCCAGCGGCTGCCGTGCGTTACCTGCAAGCGCTCACCGATGCACAACAGGGGCGTCCCGACGCGGCGCTGAAGACGCTCGACGAGCTTGCCGGAGATTATCCCGACCTTTCGATGATCCCCGCCACCGCCGCCCAGGTCACCTACGACGCCGGGCGCCACCAGGACGCGCTGGCGAGAGCACGACACATCCTGCGGCTCTCTCCTGGCTATTATCCGGCACAGTGGGTGCAGGCGGAGGCGCTGGTGCAGACGGCGCCGACACAGGCGTTCGACGTGCTGCGAGACATGAGCGAGCAGTATCCGGAGGACCCCAACGTGTTCGGCCTGCTGTCCGAGGCGGCCGGCCGCACCGGCCGCGATGCCTGGGGCCAGCTGGCTCGCGCCGAGCAGCTCCAGCTCGAGGGTCGCATCGACACCGCCATTCGTCAGATCGACTCCGCCGAGGATGTCGCCAAACGGAGTGGCGACTACGCCATGGCCAGCCGCGTCGAGCAACGACGCAAGGATTTCCTCGGCTACCGGGAGACGATGCGGAGTTTCTGACCGCATGGCCTCAGGCTGGCACGCCGGCCTGCCCCTCGAGATGTGCCACGACCGCGTCGCAGAACACCATCGGATCGATCACCAATCTGCCGAGCGGTTTCGGCGCGGCGGCGTTCTGAGCGATCACGATGCCACGCGCCGGGTTGACGTAGATGAGCTGGCCGTGGATGCCCCTCGCGGCGAAGGCGCGATCCCGGCGCGACGATGGCGTCCACGCGGTCCACCACATGTAGCCGTATTCCAGCGAATCGCCGCCGGCGAGTGTCGTGGGGCGCGTGGCGGCGTCGATCCAGCCATCGGGTAGCAGAGATCGACCCTCGATCCTGCCGCCATCGAGCATGAACTGACCGAAGCGTGCGTAGTCTCTCAAGGTTGCCGCGATGCCACTGCCGCCGATCTCGACGCCGTCGGCGGACGCCAGCCACCAGCTGGCATCGCTCTCCATGCCGTAGGGCTGCCACAGTTTCTCCGAGAGATAGTCGGCCAGCGGTCGTCCAACGGCCTGCCGAACCAGTTCGGCGAGAATCTGCGTCTCGCCGGTGCTGTAGTTATGGCGCGTGCCCGGTTTGGCGGCACGAGGCAGTGCTGCCATCACCTTCATCGCCCCGCCCGGCTGCTGGGCGATCTGCGCCTTCAACAGCGCGCGACGATCGGATCGGGGGTCGGTATAGGTCTCGTTCCAGGCGACGCCGGACGCCATCATCAGCAGGTCGCGCAGGCTGACGCCCTGGTAGGCGCTTCCCGCCAGCAGCGGTACGTAATCGGTCACCTGTGCGGCCAGGCCTTCGCGGATCAGACCGTCCCGGATGGCCATGCCGGCCAGCGTCGAACAGACGGACTTGGCCACCGACATCGACATCCAGCGGGTATCGCGATGATTACCGCGCTGGTAGGTCTCATGGACGATGTCGCCGCGTCGTAGCACCAGCAGGCCGGTGACACTGTTCAACGCCAGGTAGTCGTAGAGATCGTAAGCCTCGCCGTTGATGCTGGCGACCACCCCATCGAGGCACGTCGGCGCCTGCCCGAGCGGACGCGGAGAAGCACCCGCGGCGATGATCCGCGAGGGAAACAAGCGGTCGATATTGCGGAAGGTATTCACCGCCAGATCGGGCGCCAGGCGGCCACTGTAGGCTTGCTCGATGTCACCGATCGGCTCGCCGGCATGACGGTAGATGGCGTCGGACCGGGACGGTTCGAGGCGAGTCGCATCGGCAGAACGGGCGAAATCTGGCTGGGACGGACGAGACGTCATGAGGGGGCTCCTTAGGGAATCCTCAATCAGTAACACAGCCACGCGAAGAGGTGCATCGATTTGTCGGCGAAGTGGGAAATCATCGAAATGGTGGGTCGTGTAGGATTCGAACCTACGACCAATTGGTTAAAAGCCAACTGCTCTACCAACTGAGCTAACGACCCGAGACGTGACACTGACAGCGGGCGCTGTGCAGTGCTGCCGAAACGGCGGGGGAGCGATCGATGGTGGGTCGTGTAGGATTCGAACCTACGACCAATTGGTTAAAAGCCAACTGCTCTACCAACTGAGCTAACGACCCATCGTGCGACCCGTCGGAAAGTGGTGGGTCGTGTAGGATTCGAACCTACGACCAATTGGTTAAAAGCCAACTGCTCTACCAACTGAGCTAACGACCCCTTCCGACTGGGCGCACATATTACTCATAAGCCTCGGAGCAGGCAAGCGTTTTTTCCCGCCCCGCGGCCGATGTCGCAACGCCGGAATCAGGAGTCCTGACGACGCGGGCGACGCGGTTTCTTCATCGCCGTCACCGGGCGACGCTTGTTCTTGTCGCGGCTCCAGCGGTTCTTCTCGTCCGGCGTCAGCTCGGGCACCTTGCGCGGTTCGAGGCCAGCCAGGTTCGACAGCTCGTCGATCTCGTCCTGGGTCATCTCGGTCCACTCGCCGGCCTTGGCCCGCTTGTCGAGGAAGATATTGCCGTAGCGGACTCGCTTCAACCGGCTCACGGTCAGGCCCTGGGACTCCCACAGCCGCCGCACCTCGCGGTTGCGACCTTCGAGGATCACGACGTGGAACCAGGTGTTGATGCCCTCGCCGCCGAACTCCTGGACATCGGAGAAGCGCGCCGGGCCATCCTCGAGCATCACGCCCTCGACCATGGCGACCACGTGTTCACGCTTCACTTCGCCCATGACGCGAACGGCATATTCACGTTCGATCTGGTGCGAGGGGTGCATCAGCCGGTTGGCCAGCTCCCCGTCGGTGGTGAACAGCAGCAGCCCGCTGGTGTTGATGTCGAGGCGGCCGATCGCGATCCAGCGCTCGCCCTTCAGTCGCGGCAGGCGTTCGAACACGGTCCGCCGCCCCTCCGGATCCTTGCGCGTGCACAGCTCGCCTTCCGGCTTGTTGTACATGATGACCCGGCGAGGCACCTCCTCGACGGCGCGCAGGTTGATGGCCCGGTCGTCGAGCGCCACGCGGTCGCGCGAGCCGACGCGGTCGCCCAGCTTGGCGACCTGGCCATTGACCTTGATCCGGCCGGCGCTGATCGCGGCTTCCATTTCGCGTCGCGAGCCATATCCGGCGCGCGCCAGCACTTTCTGCAGTTTCTCGGTGTTGGTATCCGTCATGATGCTTCATTGCCTCTTCGGCTAGTCGCCAGCTTCCGCCCGGGCTGTCGGCAGCCCGGCTCGAGGCGGCGACTGTCAGATGTCCGTGTCCGATCCATCGGGGTCCGAATCGGTGCCGCTACCCGGCACCTCCGATTCATCCCGACGTCTGCGGGCACGTTCGGCCAGTCGCGCCTCGAGCTCGGCAAAACTCAGCGACTCGCCGGGGGACGCCATCTCGGCGTGTTCGTCATTGTCGGAAGCAGGTTCCGACGTTACCGATGAATCTTCTCTGCCGGCCGTTGTGTCGTCGGAAGACGCGGTGTCATCCACGCCGGCTTCGGCATTGCTACCGTCCGCCTCGTCGGCGCCGGGACCGGCATCGGCAGCGACGCCGTCGGGCACATCGGCGAACGGCTGGTGCATGGCCGTTTCGAACGTCTCGAAGGACTTGAGTTCATGCATCGGCGGCAACGAATCCAGCGTCTGCAGCCCCAGGTCATCGAGAAACGCCCGGGTAGTCGCGTAGACCGCCGGCCGTCCCGGCACGTCGCGATGACCGACGACCCGGATCCAGCCCCGCTCCACCAGCGTGCGCATGATCGAACTGCTGACCGCCACGCCGCGCACTTCCTCGATGTCCCCGCGGGTGACCGGCTGGCGGTAGGCGATCAGCGCCAGGGTCTCGAGCAGCGCCCGCGAGTATCGCTGCGGTTTCTCGTCCCACAGCCGCGATACCCACGGCGAGTAGCGCTGACGGATCCTGACCTGATAACCCGAGGCGGACTCCTGCAACTCCAGCGCCCCGCCCGCCATCAACCGTTCGCCGAGCTTGTTCAGCGACTCGCGGATGGCGGCACGGGACGGCGGCTGCCCCGAACCGAGCGGGCCGTCGCCGAACAGCCCCTCGATCCGTTCCAGCGAGAGCGGCTCGCCGGCGGCCAGCAGTACCGCCTCCAGAATCTCGTCCAGCGCTGGGGTCACGTAAGGGTCGGTCAGACGGTTCATGCCCGGATCTCGCCGTCGCCGTTATCGGATGCCTCGATGCCGCTCGCCGGCGCGGACGTCCCGGTCTCGAAAGCCGGCTCGCCCGGGATATCGCCATCGTCGCCTGCGGCGCCGTCCTCGACCGCCAGCCTGGCCCGCAGGTGTATCGGCGAGAGCGGCGCATTCTGCACGATTTCGATCATCGACTCACGCGCTAATTCGAGAATCGCCATGAAGGTGACGATGACCCCGGCGCGGCCCTCGGAAAGGTCGAACAGTGCCTCGAACGGCGTGTAGCGATCCGCGTTCAGTCTGGCCATGATCGACAGCATCCGCTCGCGGGTCGAGAGGACCTCGCGACTGATCCGGTGGGTCTGGCGCAGATCGGCCCGCTTGAGCATGCCGCCGAGGGCCCCGAGCAGATCGTTCAGCGATACGTCGGGATGGACCACCCGCGGTTCGAGTTCCGGCAGCGCCGCCTGTGCCGGATACCAGTCGCGCCCCATGCGTGGCAGCGTGTCGAGCTCCTCGGCGGAGAGCTTGAGCTGTTCGTACTCCTGCAGCCGCCGGCTCAGCTCGGCGCGCGGGTCGGCTTCCTCGTCGTCTTCGTCGCCCTTGGGCGGCCGCGGCAACAGCGTGCGCGACTTGATCTCGGCGAGCATCGCGGCCATCACCAGATACTCGCCGGCCAGGTCGATCTCCATCGCCTGCATCAGATCCACGTACTCGACGTACTGGTGGGTGATGGCGGCGACGTTGATCGCCAGGATATCGAGATTCTGCCGCCGGATCAGATAGAGCAGCAGGTCGAGCGGCCCCTCGAAGGTCTCGAGGAAGACCTTGAGCGCTTCCGGCGGGATATAGAGATCCTGCGGCAGCTCGGTCAGGCGTTCGCCGT
Organism: Salinicola acroporae; assembly: GCF_003206615.1. Taxonomy (GTDB): domain Bacteria; phylum Pseudomonadota; class Gammaproteobacteria; order Pseudomonadales; family Halomonadaceae; genus Salinicola; species Salinicola acroporae. Next base: position 452,003 of record NZ_PZJW01000002.1, read on the forward strand.
TGACCCGGACCACGAAGTCGAGTGGCAACTGCCCTGATGGCGACGCCTCGGCGGCATCGGGCTGTTCGGATTCGATCACGCTCACGCCGCCTCCCGGATCGCTGATGGATAGTGACCGCAGTCTAACAAGGCAGGCGACGCTGGCCTATCGGCACGAAGTCGACGGTTCGGCGATGGCCACACCGCTCCGGCCAAGTATCAAGCGGGCTGGCGCGAAAAACGCCGGTAGGTGAAGTCGTCGTCTCGCTTCGAATCGACGATCGCCAGCGTCTGGATCTCGTCATGATAGGGCGAGCGCTCGCAGACCGGGTCCATCTGGGTGGCGTCACCGGTCAACATCAAGGCCTGGCAGCGGCAGCCGCCCCAGTCGATCTCGCGCCGCTCGCAGCTCTGGCACGCGTCCGGCATCCAGTCGGTACCGCGATAGGCGTTGAAGGCGGGGCTATGCTGCCAGATATCCCCAAGAGAATGTTCGTTCACGTTCCAGAACGCGAGGCCGGGGATCGTCTCGGCGGCGTGGCACGGCAGCACCTTGCCCGCGGGCGTCACATTGAGTGACTGGCGCCCCCAGCCGTTCATGCACGGCTTGGGCAGCCGCGCATAGTAATCCGGCACCACGGCGTCGATCACCAACTTGCCCTTGAGCCGCTCGCGGGCCGCTTCCACCAGATCGAGCGCTTCCATCACCTGTTCCCGCGGCGGCATCAGCGCGCCACGGTTCTGAAGCGCCCAGCCGTAATACTGCGCGTGCGCGATCTCGAGGCGCCGCGCGCCCAGTTCCAGTGCCAGTTCGACCAGATCGGGGATCTGACGCAGGTTGGCACGATGGATCACGCTGTTGAGCGTCAACGGCAGCCCGACGTCGGTCACCTCGGCGGCAAAGGCCAGCTTCTTGTCGAAGGCGCCGGGAAGGTTGGCGATATGATCGTTGACCTCCGCCGTCGCACCCTGCACCGAGAGCTGGACGTGATCGAGCCCGGCGTCTGCCAGCGCTTCGAGACGCGCGCGACCGATATTGACGCCGGCGGTGATCAGATTGGAATAGAGGCCATGTTCGGCACAGCTCGCCACCAGCGCTTCCAGATCCTGGCGCAACGCCGGCTCGCCGCCGGAAAGATGCACCTGCAGCACGCCGAGCTCGGCCGCCTCGGCAAAGACTCGCTGCCAGGTCTCGGTCTCGAGCTCCTCGCGTTTGCGGGTCAGTTCGACCGGGTTGGAGCAGTACGGGCACTGCAGCGGGCAGCGGTGGGTTAGCTCCGCCAGCATGCCGATAGGCGCCGGCGGCATCGGGGGCGACTGGTGCGCTTCCGGCCGGGTATTCATGTCACTTCCAGAACGTTCTTGGTGATCAGGTCGGCGAGCATGCGGCGCACGTCGCCGAGAATGCGCTCCCGCGGTGCGGCAAAAGCCTGCGCCAGATCGTCGACGATGGCGGCGATATCGCGCTCGCCGTCGACACGCATCAGTACCTGCTGGGCGATGGGATCGAGCTGGAACACCCGCTCCGGCGCCAGCAGCACCCAGCCACCGCGGGTCTTGTCCTCGCGCAGCCGCACGCCACGCGGGATCTTGACCACGTCGGACTCGTGAAGACCGGGCACGCCGCCGGCGTCGCCATTGCTATCGGTATCGGCACTCACCGAGCAAGCCCCCCGTGGTCATTCAGGCCGTCGCCCTCGATCTCCTGCCCTTCGACACCACTGCCCCAGGCGCCCGGCGGCACCTGGCCCGAGCCCTCCGAGCCGGAGCCCACGTAGGCGTGCTGGAGCGCATCGAGCATTGCCCACAGCACGCTGCACTTGAAGCGCAGTGCATCGATCACCGCTTGCTGCTGATCGGCACGCACCGCGTGGCGCTTGACGTAGTCCAGCGCCATCTCGGCATCCCGCGGCGCCTGGGTCAGCCGCGGCTCGAAGTAGGCAAGCGTCTCGCGGGAGACGAAATCGTAGTGTTCGAGCATGCCGCGCACGCGCTGGCCGATCACCATCGGCGAGAACAGCTCGGTCAGCGACGAGGCGATCGCTTCCAGCAGCGTCCGGTCGCGCACGAAGTGGGTATAGGCCTCGACGGCAAAGCGCGTCGCCGGGAGGATGCCGCGGGTCGAGACGACCAGTTCCCGCGACAGCCCGAGACCATCGGTCAGCTTCAGCCAGCGCTCGATGCCACCCTCGCCCGGCGCTTCGCCGTCATGGTCGACCAGTCGCGAGCGCCAGGTTCGACGCAGCTCGGGATCGTCGAGCCTCGCCATCAGCGAGGCATCCTTGATCGGGATCATCGCCTGGTAGTAGTAGCGGTTGAGCGCCCAGGCCTGGACCTGGCGCTTGTCGAGCTCGCCGTTCTGCAGCATCAGCTGGAACGGATGACGATGGTGATAGCGCGTCTCGCCCACCTCGCGCAGGCGGGCTTCCAGCGCCTCCACGCTCAGCGGCTCGACGAGATCCGGATGATTCTCGAAAGAGAGGCTCAACAGCTCAGCTCCATGCCGTCATGGGCGATCTCCCAGCCGGCGCCCTCGGCGGCCTGGCGCTCGGGAGAGCCCGCGATCAACACCGGGTTGGTGTTGTTGATGTGAACGAAGACACGCTGGCCCAGCGAGAGGTCGGCCAGCGCGGCGATGCTGCCATCTTCCCCGGACATCGACATGTGGCCCATGCGTTGGCCCGTCTTGTGGCCGACGCCCGCCCGCACCATTTCGTCGTCGCGCCACAGCGTGCCGTCGAACAGCAGCAGGTCGGCACCATCGAGGCGCGCGGCGAGTGCCGGGGTCATCGCCGCACAGCCGGGAATGTAGAAGGCCCGCTTGTCGCCACTGGTCAACTCGACGCCTACGGTGCTCTCGTCTTCGACGCCGATCTCGACCTGGTCGCCCTCGAGATAGAGCGCGGTCTTGCCGGGCACCGCGAACAGCCGCGCTTGCAGACCTTCGAGCAGGGCAAACGGCCGGCCCAGGACGATCGATTCACGACTGACGTAGTCTGGGTTCAGCACCTCGAAGATCGGACTGCCGCGCAGCACATCCTGAATTATCGGCGTTGCCAGCAGCCGGAACGGCGAGCTCTCGCGCAGGTTGAGCAGGCCGCCGATATGATCGACATCGGCATTGGTCAGCAGCACGCTGGCGATCGGCGTATGCCGACGACCCTCGCGCGGATGCAGTGCCGGCGTCTGTTGGATCTGCTTGAGAATATCGGGCGCGCAGTTGATCAGCGCCCAGTTCTCGCCGTCGACACTGACGGCGATCGAGGATTGGGTGCGTGGCGAGACGCGTGGATCCCCTTTCCAGGCCAGGCGGCAGACATCGCAGCGGCAGTTCCACTGAGGCGAACCGCCACCGGCGGCCGCCCCCAGTACACGCAGCTGCAGCACAGCGCCGCCGCGCGGGTCTCGCTGCGGGATCAAAACTCAGCGGGCATGTAGTCGTTGATTTCCATGCCGACGCAGATTTCCTTCACTTCAGGGGTCGTCCAGCTCATGGGGAGCTCCTTGGCTTTCGGGTTGGGGTAAACGCTCGAACGAGCGCCACTTCATTCTAGTCAAAGGTCGCGATTGGCCCAATGACTTTATTAGCAAGAAAACAATTTCATCCTTCGGCGGCGGCCGTGTCCGCCGTGCGATAACGCCCGACATAGTCGAACAACTTCTCGTCGACCCGCCAATGACGTCCGGTCTTGCGACCGATGACGAAGTCCGGCGCGCGCAGGCGTGCCGCTTGCTCGGCGGCCTCCTCGGCCGAACGAGGTTGCCAGCCGCTACCCGGTGCACGTAGATGCCGGCGCAGAAAGACGCGTTCGAACACATGCCGCTGCCCCGGCGTGTCGAGTCCGAACCACTCGTCCAGGGTGTCGCCGTCCTCATCGTGATAGGTCACCTTGAGCCGTGGCACGCCGCGCCCGTTGGTGGTCGCCGTCAGTTGCATGCCACCGACCCGCAGAACCTTGGCGTGACGCAGCTTGAGCGCATCGCGCAGCTTGTCGTCGGGGTCGACCAGTCGCTCGCCACACTGCCCGCACACGCGGGCGGCGATGTCGTTCTCGCCGCCGCACTGCTCGCACACCTTGAAGCGGAAGCGGAAGGTGCACTGGCTTTTCATCGCACCCGACCCCGCGCTCTCGCTTGCATTGGCGCCCGACCCCGCGCCGACAGCCGATTCTCTCGTCGATTTTGGCTCTGCGCCTTTCGCGCGGCTTTGGGCGCGATAAACGAGCCCCTGGCAGCGCCGACCATGGTGCTCGATCACGACCTCACCGTCGCGCTTGCCCCAGAAGGTATTGGCAAAACCGCACTCGGGACACTCGACCTGCACCGGCTCACTCTCGCCGTCCGGGCGTGCCTGGGCGATCTCCGGGGCGTAGAGTTCCCAGGGGTTGCCGGCATAGTCGAGGATCAGGCAGTCGGTCTTGCCCGGCGAGAGCCGCAGGCCGCGACCGACGATCTGCTGATAGAGCCCCACGGATTCGGTCGGGCGCAGAATGGCGATCACGTCCACGTGCGGCGCATCGAAGCCGGTCGTCAGCACCGCCACATTGACCAGGTACTTGAGCTCGCGGGCCTTGAAAGCCGCAATCAATCGCTCTCGCTCCGGCCCCGGCGTCGCCCCGGTCACCAGCGCGCTCTCCTCCCCAGGCAGCAGCCCCAGCACTTCCTCGGCGTGGGCGACGGTGGCGGCGAAGATCATCACGCCCTGCCGATCGCGGGCACGCTCGATCACGTCATCAACGATCCGTGGCGTAGCACGATTGCCTCGAACCACGCCGTCGAGATCACGTTCGGCGAACTGACCATTGCGCTGTGGCGTCAGCCGGGAGAAGTCGTAGAACGCCAGGGCGCCATCGATGCGCCTGGGCTCGGCGAGGTAGCCCTGACGCACCATCACCCGTAGCGGCTGCTCGAATACGCAGTCGCGGAAGAAGGCATCCTCCGGCCCCTTCACCATGCCGTGGTAGTGGCGGTGGTAGAGAAAACCCTCGCCGAGCCGATAGGGCGTTGCCGTCAGTCCCAGCACCTTGAGGTTGGGCCGCGCCTCGCGCAGCCGCGCGATCACCCTCTCGTAGGTCGAGACGCTGCGCCGACGGTCATCCTCGGTGTTGCCGGCACCGCGAGCCAGCGCCTCTTTTGAAATCGACAGGCGGTGACACTCATCGATCACCAGCAGCGTGAACTCGCCACTGGTGAAATCGTCCAGCCCGTTGACCACCGACTGCACCGAGCCGAACACCACCTGGAGCTCACTCTCCTTGCGCTTGAGGCCGGCGCTGTAGATGTCCGCCTCCAGGCCGTAAGCGAGGTACTTGGCATGATTCTGCTCGACCAGCTCGCGCACATGGGCCAGCACCAGCACGCGGCCGCGAGCGAGCCTGGCCAGTTCGGCGATGACCAGGGACTTGCCGCTACCGGTGGGCAACACGACCACCGCCGGATCGTCGCTAAGCCGGAAGTGTTCGATGACGTTATCGACGGCCTGGCGCTGATAGGGGCGGAGTCGAGGGGCGGCGTAGGTGACGGAGGATCTGGGCATGAGCGGCATGGTACTCAGGTCTCGCGGCCGGGGAAACGGTCCGGCCAAGGCGTGACCACCCCTCTTTGAGCGCAGCGCTCAACGACATCCCCCGCGACCACTACATCTTTAGTTGAATTGCCAATAATGATTGGTTCGATCAAATTAACTACCGTTCCAATCATCATATGCCCTGCATGAGTCGACGCGCGGCGTGAAGCACGACGCGCCAGAGGCTCAGAAACCGGAGCCTGAGCGGTACAGGCGAGAATTCCGTCCGGGCTGGCGTGCCAGCACCGCACAACGAAGCGACCTTCCCGCCCAGGCATTTATGCAGCGCTTCCCCAGCGAACCACTCGCCACGCATGGCGCACGGGAGTCAACCCCATGAAACTGCTCGCCACGATCCAGAAGGTCCCCGGAGGCCTGATGGTGGTCCCCCTCATCTTTGGCGCCGCGCTCAATACCATCGATCAGCTCCACCTGCCCTGGATCACCGCGATCCTGCAGTGGCTGGGTGCGGGGCAGACCGACAGCGGCCAGTACGAATTCCTGCGCATCGGCGGTTTTTCCCAGGAGCTGTTCAAGGATGGGGCGCTAGTGCTGATTGCGCTGTTCCTGTTCTGCTCCGGTAGCCAGATGAACCTGCGCGTGGGCGGCAAGGCGCTCAAGAAAGGCGCTCTGCTGGTCACCGCCAAATATCTGACCGGCCTGGCGGTAGGTGTGGGTCTGGGCCTGATGTTCGATCCGATCGATGGCCTGCTGGGTCTTTCGACGGTGGCGATCATTGCCGCCATGACCAACGGCAACGGCGGCATGTACGCGGCACTCACCAGCCAGTACGGCAACCGCTCCGACACCGGCGCGGTGGCGATCCTGTCACTCAACGATGGCCCGTTCTTCACGCTGATGTCGCTGGGCCTGCTGGGCTCCCAGTTCCCGGTGATCGCCTTCATCGCCGTACTGCTGCCGATCGCGCTGGGGATGCTGCTGGGCAATCTCGATCGCGACATTCGCACTTTTCTCAAGCCCGGCGAGATCCTGCCGGTGCCGTTCTTTGCCTTTGCCCTGGGCGCCAACATGAACCTGGCGGCCTTCTTCAATCCCGAGGTCGTGGGGGCCGGCCTGCTGCTGGGCGTCATGACGACGATACTGACTGGTGGCGCCGGTATCCTGGTCTTCCGGCTGTTCCGCGAGCCCAGTGTCATCGCCCCGGTGTCGGAAGCGACCACGGCCGGCAACGCTGCCGGAACGCCGGCCGCCATCGCCGCCGCGGCAGCGGTGGCCGCCAACTCGGGCATGATGAGCGCGGCCGAGGCGCAGAGCTATCATGACCTGGTCAACATCGCCACGTCGCAAATCTCGATCGCCACGCTGACGACCGCCATCCTCGGGCCGATCGCCGTGATGCTGGTCGACCGCTGGCAGAAGAGACGCGGTATCGATGGCACCCTCGAGGACGAGCCCCACCTTCGTGCCGGCGACGAGCTGAGCACGGCGCGCGACGGTTGAGCGACGTCACGTCGATATCGTGGCATGCTGAAAACCACGCGATTCCCCGGCGGCGCGCCAGCGCCGTCAACCTGGAGCCCTCATGAAAACCTCTCTGCTCTACGGCAAGGGTGAGCTGGCACTCGACTTGCCGGACGACGCTTTCGTCGTCGAACCGCCGACACAACACGCCATGACGGATCCCGAGGCCGGGGTACGCGAAGCGCTGGACTCGCCGATCGGCACGCCCCCGCTAAAGGAGATGGTCAAGGCCAGCGATACGGTCGCCATCGTGATCAGCGATATCACCCGGCCCACGCCCAACCACCTGCTGGTGCCGCTGCTGATCGAAGCGCTCGATCACGTGCCGCACGAGAATTTCGTCATCATCAACGGCACCGGGACCCACCGCGACCAGACGGTCGAGGAGCTCCGCGGCATGCTGGGCGACTGGGTGGTGGACCACATCGAGATCATCAATAACCACTGCGACAACTACGACGAACTGGTCAACGTCGGCGACAACAGTTTCGGCTGCCCGTCGTGGCTCAACCGGCGCTGGGTCGAGGCCGATTTTCGCATCGTCACCGGCTTCATCGAACCGCACTTCTTTGCCGGCTTCTCCGGCGGCCCCAAGGGCGTGATGCCGGGCATCGCCGGTCTCGAAACGATCATGACCTTCCATAATGCCCGCATGATCGGCGACCCGCGGTCGACCTGGGGCAACATGGACGATAACCCGCTGCAGGCGATGACCCGCGAGATCAACGCGCTGTGCCCGCCGCATTTCATGCTCAACGTCACGCTCAACCGCGACAAGGCGATCACCCGGGTGTTCGCCGGCGACCTGACCGAGGCGCACCGTCAGGGCTGCGAGCACGAACTCGAACACGCGATGGTGAAGGCCGATCGGCGCTTCGACGTCGTGATCACCGGCAACTCCGGCTATCCGCTGGACCAGAACCTCTATCAGGCGGTCAAGGGAATGAGCGCCGCGCACAAGATCGTCAAGCGCGGCGGCACCATCCTGATGGCCTGCGAGTGCTCGGACGGCATTCCCGATCACGGCAAGTTCGCCGAGATCCTGGCCATGGCCGATTCGCCCCAGGCCCTGCTCGAGATGATCGAGGAGCCGGGGTTCGCCATGCTCGATCAGTGGCAGGTTCAAAAGCAGGCGGTCATCCAGAGTTGGGCCGACGTCATGCTCTACTCGACGCTGAGCGATGCCCAGGCGCGCGCCGCCTTGATGGAACCGGTCCACGATATCGCCGAGACGCTGCAGACGTTGAAGGCGCGTTACGGCGAGGAAATGACCATTGCCGTGATGCCGCTGGGGCCGCTGACCGTGCCCTATGTCGATGATTGAGCATCGACCACCATCTAAAGGGAGGGGACCCATGACCTCGATGGCCCGAGCCGAACGGATCGATGCCGTGACCGTGGAGGCGGCACCGTCGCACTCGCCTGGCGTGCCGCTGACAGCCGATGTGGCCCAGGGCGCCGAACTCGATGCCAAGCTCGAACGGTTGCGCCAGGTGCTGCGCGAGATGGGCGACGTGGTGGTGGCATTCTCCGGCGGCGTCGACAGCACCTTCCTGCTGGCCATCGCGCTGGAGACACTGGGCCGCGAACGCGTCCTGGCGGTGACCGCCGATTCGGAATCCTATCCGTTCGAGGAACTCGATGCCGCCCGCGACTTGGCTCGGCGCCTAGAGGCGCCGCACCGAGTCATCGAGACCTCGGAGATCGCCATTCCCGGTTACGCCGACAACGACGCCAACCGCTGCTACTACTGCAAGTCCGGCCTGTTCACCCATCTCGCGCCGATCATGGTCGATGCCGGATTCCACAATATCGTGTTCGGCCTGATCGCCGACGATGACGGCGAGCACCGGCCCGGCACCCAGGCCGCCCGCGAGTATGGCGTCCGCGGCCCGCTGCACGAAGTCGGGCTCTACAAGGCCGAGATTCGCGAACTCTCCCAGGCCATGGGCCTGCCGACCTGGAACAAACCGTCGCTGGCCTGCCTGTCGTCGCGGGTTGCCTACGGCGAGCGCATCACGCTGGAGAAGCTGGAGCGGATCGCCGAGGCCGAGCGTCGCGTCAGAGCCCTGAACATCGGCCAGCTCCGGGTGCGTCATCATGGCGAACTGGCCCGGATCGAGGTCGAACCCCAGAACATGGCGACGGTGCTCGAACATCACGACCGGCTGGTCGCGGAGCTCACGGCACTGGGTTATGCCTGGGTGACGCTGGATCTGGCCGGCTATCGCAGCGGCAGCATGAATCGGCTGCTGTCTTGACTCCGGATCGACAGGATAAGGCATGACCGAACGCTCCATCTCCGACCTGGGATTCGCCCGCGTCGACCATGATCGTGAAGCCCGCAACGGTGTCCCCGAAGTCGTTTTCGGCGAGGGCAAGCAGGCCGACCAGATCAGCGCCATCGTCGGCCGCCTGATCGATCGGCACCGGCGAGCGCTGGTCACGCGCCTCGACGCCGAACGCGCCGATCGAGTATTGCGGGATCATCCCCACGGCCACTACGATCCGATCAGCCGGCTGCTTTGCTGGGGCGCTCCCCCCAGACGCCTTCCCGGGACCGTGGCGGTGATTTGCGCCGGCACCTCCGACCTGCCGGTGGCAGAAGAGGCCGCAGGCACGCTCGAATGGCTGGGCGCCGACGTCGCCCGACTCAATGATGTCGGCGTCGCCGGCATCGATCGACTGCTGGCCCACCGCGAGGCGCTGACCCGGGCCGACGTGCTGATCGTGATCGCCGGCATGGAGGGCGCGCTACCCAGCGTGGTCACCGGGCTGGTTCGCAACCCGGTGATCGCGGTACCCACCTCGGTGGGCTACGGCGCCAGCCTGCAAGGCGTCACCGCGCTGCTCGGCATGCTGTCGGCATGCGCCACCGGCATGAGCGTGGTCAACATCGACAACGGCTTCGGCGCCGCCTGGCAGGCCGCCAGCATCCTTTCGCTGCTAGAACGCGGCCCCGATCCGCGCCCCGCCAGCTTCGAGAGCAGCGCGTCCGCCGCGCCGACATCTCATCCGCCAGCCTCCACCGAGCCTCGGACCTCATGAAGACGCTTCACATCGACTGCACCTTCGGTATCGCCGGCGACATGCTGCTGGCGGCACTGGTGGACCTCGGCGCCGATCTGGATCAGATCGCCGTGGCGTTGCGGCGCTTGCCGATCGATCCGTTCGCACTCGAAACCCGGTCGGTGGATCGTTGCGGTATCCGCTCGCGGTTGCTCAGGATCGCGCTCGAACCCGAGGGTCACGATCACTCCCACGGCCATGACCACCAAGACCACGACCACGACCACGACTACGACCACGGCCACGGCCACGGCCACGACCACGAGCATGCGCCTGGCCATCGCCGGGCCGGTGACATTCTGGCGATGGTTGCCGACGCCGATCTGCCCCCTCGCGTGGGGCGCCGGGCGACGGCGATCTTCACTGCGATTGCCGAGGCCGAGGGTCGAATCCACGGCATCGACCCGGCCGAGGTTCATCTGCACGAAGTGGGCGCGATGGACTCGATCATCGACATCCTCGGCGTCTGTCTGGCGCTGGAGGCCCTCGATATCGAGACGATCACCGCGACCCCGGTGCCGGTGGGGTACGGCGTGGTCAGCATGGCCCATGGCCGCTTCCCGATCCCCGCGCCGGCCACGCTGGAACTGCTCAAGGGCGTACCGCTGTCCACCTTCGAACCCGATGTCGCGGGCGAGCTGACCACCCCCACCGGTGCCGCGTTCCTGGCCACGCTGGTCGAGTCGTTCCGCCCTGCGCCAGCGGGGACACCGGTCGAGATCGGCTACGGTGCCGGCAATCGCGACTTCCCCCACCCCAACGTACTGCGCGTGATCTCGCTGGAAACGGCGGCACCCGATCAGGGCAGAGAGACCATTGCCGTGCTGGCCTGCCAGCTCGACGATGCCACCGGGGAGCAACTGGGTCATCTGATGGGCGTCCTGCTGGACGCCCGGGCCCTCGACGTGTTCTACACCCCGGTGACGATGAAGAAGTCGCGCCCGGGAACGCTGGTCACGGTGCTGGCGCCCTGCGACGAAGCCGATCGCCTGGAGACGCTCATGCTGCGCCACTCGCCGACGTTCGGCGTACGCCGTCACCACACCACGCGACGCATCCTCGAGCGCCGGATAGAGTCTGTGGAAATCGATGGCATCAACGTGCGCTTCAAGATCGGCAGCCTGGACGGCGAAGAGATCCGCGTCGCTCCGGAGTATGAAGACATCGCGCGTTTCGCTCGCGAACGCGCCAAAACGTTGGATGAGGCCCAACGACTCGTGCTTGAGGCCTGGCATCGGCAAACCGCCGCCGACTGACAGCTTCCGCTCAGAATCTTGCCTATCTAGAGACCTCCTCTAGCTCTAGCCCTCGCCCCCGTTCCGGCATCGTGAACTGATCATTTCAGTCAGTTCACGATCACCAGATAACTCCCCACCCAGCGCGCTCTATAAAAACAGAGAACTCCAGACGTTTACGACCTAAGGCGTATCGCTAGACGATGGTATATGTTGTTCAATATGATTGATTCGATCATTTTATTGATCACATTCATCATATCGAGATCAGCAGCATGTCCGCGAAAGACATCGATGCCGCCTCAGGATCGCTCCCACCCAAACTCCCACGGACTGTGGGCGACTACGTGCGTAGCGTGGGCCCAGGGCTCGTGCTGGCAATGGCGTTTCTCGGCACCGGCGATCTGGTCAGCTCCACCGTTTCGGGTGCCAATTACGGCTACGCGCTGATGTGGACACTGGTGCTCGCGTTGACCGCTCGCTACTTCATGATTTCAGCCATCGCCAAATACAAACTGGCCAATCGATTCGAAGACTCATCGCTGATGGCAGGCTATCAACGCCTGTGGAAGGGGTTTCCAGCATTTTTCGCCATTCTGATGCTGATCTATGGCCTTATCATTCAGATGAGTTTCATGCGCGCCTGCGCGGTTGCCCTCGCTCATCTGGTCGAGTCCACCGGCGTACCACTGCCCGACGACATCGGTCTTTCGCTGATGGGGCTCATCGTCATGGTGCTTTCACTGGTCATGCTGTCAGGCCACAACGCCTTTCGTTGGCTCGAACGGCTGGCTCGAGTTGCGTCCGTAGTCATCATTGGCTCGTTCGTCTATGCCCTGTTTCGGATCGGCCATATCGATTTCCCCGCTCTGCTCAGCGGGCTGACGTTTGCGGTGCCGCAGGATAACGGCCCGTTCGACGCACTATTTATCGCCGTGGCGACGATCGGCACCATCGGCGGCTCAGCGATCAATTTGCTCTACCCCTACTTCATGGATGATCGCGGCTGGAACCGACCCGCTCATCGCAAGATCCAGCGACTCGATCTGATCGGCGGAATGCTGCCACTGCTGATCATCAACGCGCTGTTCTGGATCGTGGCGGCGGAAACGCTTCGTGGGACGGGCGTGACCGTCTCCAGTGAATCTGACCTCGCCACGATGATGCAGATGGCAGTGGGTGAATGGGGGCCCACGCTGCTCTGGATTAGCCTGTTCATGGCGGCTTTCACCAGCTTCCCGGCACAGGCGCATGGGCTCGCCAAACTCATGTTCAACGGGCTGCACCTGGCCATCGGCAAGAAAGACGGTGAGATGCGTCCCGAGCAAGATCCACGCTACCGGCCGACGCTCATCGGTCTATTCATCGTCGCACCACTATTCATCACCCTACCTTTTGCACCCAATCTCGTTTATCTGAGCGTCTTTGGCACCAGCGTGGTCACGGCCACGGTATTGCCGCCGATCCTGATCGGCATCCTGATACTGACGACCAGCAAGCGCTTCATGCTCGACGACTACGCCAACAAATGGTGGGAGACGCTCATCCTGAGCATCATCTCCGTCATCGGGCTGTGGTCGCTCTACGCCATTCTCACCAACCTGGTCGACGCCATCCAGAGAGTCGCCAGTTAACTTGCCCACTCGAGGACACCTCATGAGTACCACGCAATTTCGAGGCATCGTGCCTGCCATGATCACCCCGCTAGACGAGCATGAGGAGATCGACGAACAAGGTCTGCGTGATCTGGCCGAAACCCTGATCAACAAGGGCGTTCACGGGCTCTTCGCGCTGGGCACCAACGGCGAGTTCTTCTCGCTCACCGATGACGAAAAAGTGCGCGTTGCCTCGATCGTCAAGGACCAGGCCGCGGGACGCGTACCGGTCTTCGCCGGCACCGGCGGCTACACCACTCGTGGCGTGATCGAACTGAACCGCCGCATGGAAGACGTCGGTATCGATGGCCTATCGATCATCACCCCCTACTTCAATGGCGCCACCCAGGCCGAGCTGATCACGCATTACGAGCGTATCGCGGAGGCCACCGACCTGCCGATCCTGCTCTACACCATTCCGGCCAAAGCGGGGGTGACACTAACCGTACCCAGCGTGGCGAAACTCTCTGAAATACCCAATATCCGTGCCATCAAGGACAGTGGGGGCGACTTCGACCGCCTGGTGCAATTGATCCGCCTGCGCCGCGATGACTTCGCCGTCTTCACCGGCACCGACTCGATGATCCTGTGGACGTTGATGGCCGGCGGTGATGGCGCCGTTGCCGCAACCACCAATGCCGTACCCGATGTCGTGATGACGATATGGAATGCCTGGCAGGCCGGCGATTTCGAAACGGCTCGCGAAGCTCAGGAGAAGCTCCGCCCTCTGCGCAGCGCCTTTGCGCTGGGGACCATGCCGAGCGTACTGAAGACGGCTGCCGCGCTCCTCGGCATGCCGGCCGGCCCGGCTCGCTCTCCGGTGCAGGCGCTGGAGCCGGACGCGTTGGATAAACTCAAGCAAGCCATCAAGGTCTACGATCGTGTCGAACGCTGACGCAGGACCGATCAGCGGACCGCCCCGGCTTACCCCGCCACCGGCCGCACCACGCACGGCGGTCGTCAGTGGCTTCATGGCCAGCCGGTAGAAGAGACGGAGGTCTGGACCAACGAAGGCATTACCGGCCAGGCCGACCTGGTGGCGATGCTTCGGGGTGCGGCGCTGAGCACCGCCCACCTCGATCTCGATGCGCTCAACGGCCGCGACGAGGATGTCTTCGCCACACTACGCGAGCAGCAGCGGCTGGGCGTCCAGGCCGTTGTCTGCGATGCCGAGACCGATGACGACTTGCGACGCCTCGCGGCCCTCAGTGCCGGGTTGAAAAATGTCTTCTGGGTCGGTTCCGCCGGTCTTGGCGACATGCTTCCCGAAGCGCTGAAGCTCGCCGGAAGCGTGGCCGGCCATCCTGCGCCGCTCCCTCGCTCACGCCCGACAATGATCGTCATCGGCAGCATGAGCGCTACCTCTCATGCGCAGGCCGACGCGCTTGTCGATCACGCCAAGGGGCTGGAGGTGATCGAAATCGAAGCCGCCACACTGCGCCCGGCAGCCCCGCAAGGCGCCGTCGACGCGTTGAATCTGCGCGTTGCCCAGGCCTTAGCAGGGGGGAAAGACGTGATGGTGCGCCTTCATCAGAGCCAGGATCGCAACGCATCTGAAGGGGCACGGCTCAGTCTCGCGCTGGGAGCGTTGCTGGCGCCACACTTCGAAGCCATCGATCGCCTGATCGCCACGGGCGGCGCTACCGCCCGAGCACTGCTGATAGCGGCCGAGATCACCGAACTCTCGCTACTGGACGCTCCCGATACCGGTATGGCACGGCTGCGCTGCCAACCCGGTCCGCGCCAACTGGAGGTCGTGACCAAGGCTGGTGGTTTCGGCGACACCCACGCCTTTCAACGGGTCTGGAACGACAGGCCCATTGCTACCGCTTCTTCGCCCACACATTTGCCCAACCCAAGGACACTGTCATGAGCGAACGTCCCGTCATTGGTATCACCATGGGCGATGCCGCTGGCATCGGTCCCGAAGTCATCGTCCGCGCGCTCGCCCACGACTCGGTTCACGATATCTGCTGTCCGCTGGTCATCGGTGATGCCGGACGCCTGCGCAAGGCAATGGCCATCGTCGGTTCGAAGCTAGAGCTACACACCGTCGAATCCCCCAGTGAAGCGCACTTCGAGCGCGGTACGCTCGAGTGTATCGATCTCGGACTGATCCCCGACGATCTACCTTGGGGTGCCGTTTCCAGCATCGCCGGTGATGCTGCCTATCAGTACATCGCCAAGACCGTCGAACTGATCGAGTCCGGCGAGCTGAACGCGATCTGCACCGCACCGCTCAACAAGGAAGCGCTACACGCCGGCGGTCATATCTTCCCCGGCCACACAGAGCTACTCGCTCATCTCACCGGTACAGAAGAAGTCTCGATGATGCTGGTGACGCCGAAGATGAAGGTCATACACGTCACCACCCATATCGGCATCATCGATGCCATCGCGCGTATCGAACCCAGCCTGGTAACTCGCACGATCGAACGCGCTCACGAAACCCTGGCGCGTGCCGGTCAGCACGACCCACGCATTGCAGTCTGCGGCATCAACCCTCACGCCGGAGAAAACGGTCTGTTCGGTTATGGCGAGGAAGAGGAAAAGATCGTCCCCGCGATCAAGGCATTGCGAGAGCGCGGATGGAACGTCGAGGGCCCGCTGCCTGCCGACACGCTGTTCTTCCGTGCCGGCCGCGGGGACTTTGACTGCGTGGTGGCAATGTACCACGACCAAGGTCATGGCCCGGTCAAGGTGATGGGCCTGGAAGCCGGCGTCAACGTCACCGTCGGTTTGCCGGTGGTGCGTACCTCGGTCGATCACGGCACCGCCTTCGACATCGCAGGTAAGGGTATCGCCGACGAACGCAGCCTGATCGAGGCCCTACGCCAGGCGGTAGAGCTCGCCAGCCGTCCCGTGAAAGCCCAGGCATAGCGCCGGCGTCGCATTCACCATCTGAAAGCGCCGCCGCTCGAATGAATGCACCGAGCGTGCGGCACGAACGACAGAGAAGGAGAACACCATGGAACGCATCGGTTTTGTCGGCCTTGGCCTGATGGGCGGCTACATGGCGCAGAACATTCTCGAGGCCGGCTACCCGCTGACCGTTGTTGCCCACCGCAATCGCGGGACCGTCGACACATTGACGGCCCTTGGTGCCAGTGAAGCAGATGATGCCGCCGCCCTCGCCGCCCAATGCGACATCGTGTTCGTCTGCGTGCCAACCTCCGAGCATGTCGAGTCGGTCATCGAAGGCGAGAAGGGGCTGCGGGCCGGCGCCAAGGCGGCGGACCACAAGCTGATCATCGTCGACTGCTCGACGTCCGAGCCCACGGTGACACGGCGGCTGGCGGCATCACTCGAGACCGATGGCATCACCCTGGTCGACGCAGCACTTGGCGGCACGCCGACCCAGGCGGAATCAGGACAACTTCAGGCGATCGTGGGCAGCGACGACGAGACGTTGGCGCGATTACGCCCAGTGCTCGAGACCTGGGCCGGCAAGATTCTCCACTGCGGCCCAGTCGGCGCCGGACATACCATGAAACTGCTCAACCAGTTCCTGGCCATGAGCTATGGTGCCGTGTTTTCCGAAGCCCTCACTATCGGCGCCAAGGCCGGTATCTCGCCTCAGACCTTCGACAGCGTCATTCGCGGTTCACGCATGGACAGCGGGTTCTATCAGACGTTCTTCCAATATGTGCTGGAACGTGACCGCAACGCCCATCGTTTTACCCTTGCCAACGCGGGCAAGGATATCCGCTACGTGGCTGCACTGGCCGATGCGCTGAACGTCAAGGCGGGCGTCGCTCACGCCGTGAGCGATCTTTATACCAGCGCCCTGGATCAAGGCGAGGGTGAGAAATTCGTCCCGGAACTGTCCGATATCGTCGCCGCCCGGCATCAGCTGTCGCTGTTCTAATTCGCCGTTCAGAGGAACTCTCATGAAAATCGTCTGTACTTCCCCTTCGTTCGCCAAGTACTCGGAGCGGCCTTACCAAGTCATCGATGCTGCTGGTATGACGTTCGAAAGCTTGCCAGCAGATATCGATGAGGCCAGCTTCATCGAGCACGCCGCCGATGCCGACGCCGCCATCGTCGCTTTCAATCCGATGACCGAGACTGTTTTTGCCGCGCTGCCGAATCTGAAAGTGGTCGCCAAGCACGGCGTCGGCGTGGACAACATCGATCTCGCCGCCGCCGCGCGTCACGATGTCCGTATCACCAACGTGCCCGCTGCCAACCGCCACGCCGTCGCCGACTTCACCTTTGCCCTGCTGCTTTCACTGGCACGCGACATACCGAGAGTGGACGCCGGCACCCGTTCAGGCGACTGGCCCCGTTGTTTCGGTCGCGATGTCCATGGCATGACGCTGGGTATCGTGGGCATCGGCAGTATTGGCCAGGCGGTAGCCAAACGCGCTGCCGGCTTCGAAATGTGCGTCATCGCTCACGACCCTTTCGCCGATCCCGCCACAGCCGTCACGCTTGGCGTGGAACTGGTCGATCTGGACACCTTATGTCGCGAAGCGGACTTCCTGACGCTGCATGTGGGCCTGTCCGAGCAGACGCGCCATCTGATCGATGCCAAGCGCCTGGCGCTGATGAAGCCAACAGCCATGCTGATCAATGCCGCTCGTGGCGGCATCGTCGACGAACAAGCCTTGTTCGATGCGCTAGAGGCCAAGCGCCTGGCCGGGGCCGCGCTGGATGCGTTCGAGCAGGAACCGCTGGAGAGCAGCCCTCTATTTGCCCTCGACAACGTCATCGTCAGTTCACACATCGCAGGCTACACAGAGAATGCCCTGACGACCTTGAGCCTCAGCTGTGTCGAGGACGTCATCGCCGTCCTGCGCGGCGAGGATCCCCACCACCCGGTTGCACTAACACGCTGATGGGCTAACTCCGCTACCGAAAGAATTCGTGCCACCCGTGAGGGATGGCGCGTTACCCAACATGACCGATGTCGATATCTTCGAGATCAACATCTCGATCCAGACCTTTGGAACGAGGCTTCAGTGAGGCCACTCGTCGAGCAACCGACCGTCATCGCCGAAACGCATCGGCCGTGGTTCCTGCAGGATCTCGATTCCGGCCCTATCTCGAAGCGCCGGTAGTAGCGCCTCGGACGCGTAGAGATATTCGAGATGAAGCGTATTGGGGATGCGCATGACGCCAATCGCCTCCGGCGTATGCGAGCCGCAGGTCTTTACCGCGGCTTGAATGGCACTGCGATCGTCAGGCATCGCCAAGGGAATGGAGGCGGCGATCAGCACGCCGGAGGTGAGCGAATTGGTATAAACCTTTTCGCGGTCGAAGCGCTGAAACAGCCGTTCGGTAATGACATCGGCCCGAGCGACGCCGTTGGCGTTACCTTCGCTCTTGTCGGTGACATCCAATACCGCAATGCGCGACACATCGGGGCCGCCGCTGATCGCCGTGGAAGATGGCCGGCCGGTGATATTGGGGTCCATGCCGCTGCCCGAAAACTCCTTGCCGACATGATCGACGATCAGTACGTCCAGCGGACCGGAGGCAAGCGGCGCCTCCGGAGGCCCGAGCGGTAGCCTCGGCATGTTGCGCATCGCTTCGCCAAGATAGACTCGCTCGTCCTCGATCAGCGTCTGGCGTGGCAGAACAACGACCCGGGCAAGTCGGTCGTAGGCATTCTCGATCGTGCCGATCCCGAACAGGACACGACATTTTTCGAGTTTCATGCGCGCCATTTCGACGATGAAACGCCCGACGTAATGGAAACCCCAGGCGTGGCAGTTGTCTGCCCCCGACTGCTTGCCCAGCCCGATGGAAAGCATCTTGACCAACCCGCTCTCGTTGTCGGAACGGAAGGCACTGTGGGGTTTGATGCGATTGAACAGCACGATGCCGTCGGCTTCGAAAGCAAGCTTATCGATCTGCACCGACATGCCATTGTCGAGCCGGCCGATCTCGACCGTTTCCATGCTCGAGCGAATCGTGCAGCCAGCGCTCTCCTCGGTCACACCAAGGTGCGCCAGCACGCTGACCTGCCCTTCCGCGGTGGCGCCGCCGTGACTTCCCATGGAAGGGACGATGAACGGCTTGGCACCGCGGGCGAGCAGCTCGTCGACGATAGCCTTGACGAGTTCCGGGAGACTGGCCAGCCCGCGACTGCCCACCGTCAGAGCCACGGACATCCCCGGTCGAATCGTGTCGCCAACCACGGCGGCCTGTGCCATCGCGGCTTCCACGGCAGACACCGGGTCACCCGCATCCTCGGTATCGAAGTGCTGACGGACCAGCGCCATCGGAGGCAGCGCCACGCCCTCCACGAGTTTCGCGTAGCTTGGCTTCATGTCATCTCCTCCGCCGATTTTGCTATCAAACCGCCATCGCCTGACGCTTCTGACGCCAGCTTCGCAGCGCCGGCAACAGCAGGGACAGCGCAGCCAACCCCAGGAAGAACAGCGTCAGCGGCCCAGACAGGAAAACCCCGAGGTCGTCGCGAGCACTCATCAGCCCAAGACGCAGATTGGATTCCGCCATTGGCCCAAGGATCAGCGCGATACACAGTGCAGCCTGTGAAAAGCCGTATTTGTGCATGAAGAACCCCAGCACGCCAAATCCGACCATGGTGTAGAGATCGACCACATTGAGATTGATCGCCCACGAGCCGACGAAGCAGAACACTACGATCGCCAATGTCAGCAGACGCCGCGGTACGCGCAGAATCTGGGTGAAGAAGCGAATCCCCAGCAGCCCGAAAATCAGCATGAATACGGTAGCCACAAAAACACCGGTGAATATGCCGACGACCACGTCCGGGTGTTGCTGGAACAGCATCGGGCCTGGTGCCAATCCCTGGATCATCAGTCCGCCCATAAGCACGGCCGTGACCACATCTCCAGGAATCCCCAGCGCCAGTAGCGGAATCAATGCAGCAGCACATACGGCATTATTGGCGCTCTCCGTGGCCGCGACTCCCGGCAGATGGCCGGTGCCGAATTTCTCCGGTGTCTTCGACGTCCGCCGAGCTTCGTTGTAGCTGATCCAGGCGGCCGTTCCCGATCCTGTGCCGGGAACGATGCCGATGAAAGTGCCGATCAGCGATCCTCGCAGCATCGGCATCCCGGTCGTCTTCAGCTCTTCGCGGCTCGGCCAAATACCCGAGACTTTCATCCGTTCGATGCGGTCACCGAGGATCTTCTCGATCTGCACGAACACTTCGGAGAGCGCAAAAAGCCCTATCAGCGCCGGCGTGAAGGAAAAACCCGACGCGAAGCCCGTGACACCGAAGGTGTAGCGTGAGATACCACTGATCGGATCCGCACCAACGCAGCCGATCAACACCCCCATGAGACCGGCAAGCGCGCCCTTTAGAATGTCGCCGGAGAGGCTGGCAATGATCGTCAATCCGAAGACAGCCAACGCAAAATACTCAGCCGGCCCGAATTTCAGCGCCAACGAAGCAAGTTGTGGAGCCAGCGCCGCAAGGACCACGGCAGCGATGATCCCGCCGACGAAAGAGGCGATGGTGGCCATTCCCAACGCTTTGCCTGCTTCGCCCTTCTGCGCCAGCGGATAACCATCGAGAACTGTCGCGGCAGAGGACGGCGTCCCCGGGGTACGCAGCAGAATGGCCGAGACGCAGCCGCCATAGATACCACCGATATAAATACCGATGAGCATGTTCAGCCCCATCACGGGGGCCATGCCGAAGGTCAGCGGAATCAGCAAAGCGACGCCCATCGTGGCCGTCAGCCCCGGGAGCGCACCGATAATCATGCCACCCAGGGTACCCAGGGCGATGGTCCAGAGAATCT
Source organism: Salinicola acroporae (assembly GCF_003206615.1). GTDB lineage: Bacteria > Pseudomonadota > Gammaproteobacteria > Pseudomonadales > Halomonadaceae > Salinicola > Salinicola acroporae. Next base: position 472,734 of record NZ_PZJW01000002.1, read on the forward strand.
GGAGGTCGAACACTGCCAATACGTGAGTCGAAATATCCATAGCGACCTGCTCGCTCTAAGAAACGCTGGATATGACTTGCCCGCGCAGCAAGCGCGGGCAAGTCAGTGAGTTCCGTTTATTGGTTGACGCCATACATGCCGAGCTGGCGAATGATCTTCTCCGCCGTCGCCGAATCCTTCTCGGCCAGCTCGCGATAGGCATCCCCCGGGCGATAATCGACGAATTCCCCCAGCTCCTTCATGCGAGAACGGAAGTCTTCATCGTTGAAGGTCTTCTCTAGTGCCTCGGACAGCGTCTGCTTGACGTCATCGGGCAATCCTTTAGGAGCGATCACGCCCTTCCAGGAAGACCACGTAAAATCAATGCCTAGTTCTTTGGGTACGGGGGTGTCCGGCAGCACATCGATGCGCTCATCCTCCATGACCAACAGCGGCTGGATGCTTCCGGACTGAGCCTGCGGGAGGACTTCCGCCGGAGACGCGACAACGGCATCGATATGTCCCCCGACGCACGCGGTGACGGCTGCCGACGCCCCCCCGAACGGCATGCTGTTGACTTCGATGCCGGCAGCGTCGGCGAAGCCCTCCATTGCGATGTGATTGGCACCACCCGCCCCCGAGTTGCCTACTCGTACTTCGCCGGGATGTTCCTCGGCGTAATCGACGAAACCTTGGGCGTCATCGAAAGGCGCTCCCTGACAGCCGGCGACGACCATCAGGTTACGTCCCATCAGCGCCAGAAATTCGACGTCGTCGAGGCTGTAGTCGACACCCCCGTAGTGAGGCAGCATCGCCAGCGGCCCCTGTGCCCCCATGCCTACCGTGTATCCATCGGGACGTGCATGGGCGACCGCACTGGTACCGATCGAGCCACCGCCGCCGGGCTGATTACGCACGACCATGGACTTGTCGAGATATTTCTTCATGGTATCGGCCATGATGCGCGCCGAGAGATCAGTGCCGCCGCCGGCGGAGTAGGGCACGATGACCTGGATGGGCCGCACCGGATAGTCGTCCGCCTGGACCGGTGTTGTGGCCAGCATCGCGCCAGCGCTGAGGACGACCAGAGTCGAGAGTGTCTTTTTCATGAGATTCCCTTTGATTGCCTGTTCTCTACCGGCTGTCGCCGGATACTTTGCTCAGGGCAGATAGACGTCGAGCAAGTGGGTGAAACCGAAGTAGACACCCGCCACGATCAACGCCGGTACGATCAGAAACTGAAGGACACGTCGCTCGCGAAGCAGCAACATGCCGATGACAAAAGTCACTAGGGTACTGAGGAGATAGCCGATCCGTTCGAAAGCGGCTGCGTACCCCACCATCAGCGCCACGAACAGGATCAGCGCCACCGTGGCGTAACGCCCGGCACCCGATTCAGCAGTGCCTCCAGCCGTTGACTCGGCAGACACATCATCGACTTTCGAGCACAGCCCACGAATGAAAAGTGCGACCGACAATGCTGTGATACCGATAATGGCCAACCAGGGGAAGAAATCGGGCCCAGCCTGACCACCAGCCCCGGAAGATGGGATCAGCAACGTTCGCCAAGTGACAAAGGCACAGAAAGCCAGCATTAGGAGCGCCAGCCAGCAATCGGCTTTGCGTAATATCATGTCGATCTTCCTTCTCGTACTTTGGGCTTCGCTCGTCAGCGATGTATCATCCGAGCGAGACTAAATCGATCAAAAAAGAGACTTTGTGGCGCCAAAATGATTGATTCAATCCTTTTTAGCAATACGACTCTTGACTACCACGGGATCAATGAACAAAAAAGTTTTTCAAATACCTATTTTTAAAGCATTTTCAAAAAACAGCTCAGAAACGGTGTAGACCAATGTCTAATTAAAATGATTGATCCGATCAATAAGAGCTGGCACTGCAGGCGAGGTCTGTGTCTGCCATACTAACCACCGACCACAGGTGCAGATTCGTCAATGAAAGTCGCCAAACGCCGCCAGGCCATGCTGGATGCCGTCCTTTCCGGCATCACCAGCATCGATGCCCTCTGCCAGCATTTCGAGATTTCCGAAGCGACCGCGCGACGCGATCTGGGCGCGCTCTCCGACCAGGGATTGCTGGTGCGTACCTATGGTGGTGCGGCAGCGCACATTGGCCGTCGCGAGCCTGAGCTGACACTGGAGCAGCGGCGCACACGTCAAGGCGACATCAAGGCTCGCCTGGCAGCCCGCGCGCTGGATTGCATCGAGGACAACGACACCGTGCTGCTGGACGGCGGCACCACGACCGCCGCACTGGCCGCGCGGCTCAACGAGCGACGCGGCCTTCACGTGGTCACCAACAACATGGCGGCACTGACGTGGCTGACGAACCTGCCGGAGGGGCACGCCACCGTGCTGGGCGGCGACCTACGCGCCTCGAGCATGACCGTCTACGGGCCGCTGGCTCATGCCGCGTTAGCAAGACTGACCGTTGATCGGCTTTTTCTCAGCGCCGACGGGGTGACCGAACTCGGGCTATGCGAGGCCAGTCCCGAGCAGGCGTGGCTGAAAGAGGCCATGATTGCTCGCGCCGCCGAAGTCTACGTCATGGCGGATGCCACCAAACTGGGTCGTGCGAGCCAGCAGCATTGGACCGCCTTTCCGCCCCGCTGGACGCTGATCACCGATGCTACCGATGAGAAAGTCGAACCTTTCGAGAGACTCGGCGCGACTATTATCAACCCGCTCGGGACGCCAGCCTGAATCGCACTCGGATCACCTGGCCGCCTTCCACGCTTTCCTGCCTTACAATGAATGGCATTGGCGCCACCGCGCCCAAGACCGACTTTGCCCGGAGCGCCCCATGCAAACCGATACCTCGCAGGAATCCAACGCGCCACTCGCGCGTTACATCGAACAGTTGCGTGCCATGGAGATCGACATCGAGGCGATGGACACCCACGCGGCACGCATACGCCAGGACCAGTTGGAGTTCGTGCTGGTCGTCGCCGCCGACGAGCCGGCGTTCTTCCAGTTGATGCTGCCCGGCGTGTGGCAGGCCGCGGAGACCACCACCCGGACGCTGTTACTGGAAACCGCCAACGAGGTGATGAATACCCTGAAGGCCGCCAAACTCGTCGTCCACAACGAAGCCGTGCACGTCAGTGTCGAGCAGTTCGTCGAGGGGCCGGACCAGGGCGTTGCGCTGATCCCCGGCTTGCTGGAACTCCTCAAGAGCGCGGTGGCCGAATTCCAGGAGCGTCTCGGCATGGGCGAGGCTCCGCGCGTCCACTGACCGGAACGGCAGCTTTCGCCCTTGCCGTCACGCGCCTAGACTGCCGGCGACGCATCCATTCCCACAAGGAGGTTCCCATGGCTGACACCACTCACTTCGTGGTCATCGCCGAGTTCCAAGTCAAGGCTGGTCAGGTACCGGCCTTTCTGGCGCTGGCGCACAACGATGCCAGCGAGTCGCTGGCCAACGAGGAGGGCTGTTTCGCCTTCGACGTGCTGACCCCGGAAGGCAGCGAAGACATCGTCGTGCTGCACGAGGTCTACCGCGATCGCGCCGCCTTCGAGCATCACACCCAGATGCCGCACTACAAGCCGTTCAAGGAAGGCTCCGCGCCGCTGCTCGCGGCCGCCCCCTCGGTCCGGTTCTTCTACACGGCGGTCCGGCCAGGCTGATAGCGAGGGCCACCGCCCGATCTGCGGTCGCGCTAGCCTGTGGTGACAGCCCACTGCATTCGACCTTTGTCGTACGCCATCCGCTGGTTCATGGCCTGATCGTCGGGCTAAACTCGGCGATCCTCGAATCACGGATGTCGCTTTCATGTCACTCCCTGTCCCTCCTGTCGTCTTCGGCCTCGAGCCGCTCTCCATCGACGCGATCGACGCGCTCTCGAAGCGTCGAGTGAAATCTTGCCTCGATGCCGATCCGCAATGGCGCGCGCGAATCGACCGGGGGGCGGCGGTCGTCGACGGCCTGCTCGACCGCGAGGGGCAGATCTACGGCATCACCACCGGCTACGGTGATTCCTGCGTCACCGCGATTCCCCTGAACCAGGTCGAAGCGCTGCCGCGCCAGCTCTACACCTTTCACGGCTGCGGGCTGGGCCGCTTCCTCGACCCCGAAGCCGCACGGGCGGTGCTCGCGGCACGCCTGCAGTCGCTGTGCCAGGGCGTCTCCGGCGTGCGCTTCGCGCTGCTCGAGCGCCTTCACGCCTGTCTACAGGAAGATCTGCTGCCGAGAATCCCCGAGGAGGGCTCGGTGGGGGCCAGCGGTGACCTCACGCCGCTCTCCTACGTCGCCGCCATGCTCTGTGGCGAGCGCGAGGTGATCTGGCGCGGCGATGTCCGGATGGCGGCCGATATCCACGCCGAGCTGGGCTGGGAGCCGCTGACCCTGCGCCCCAAGGAGGCGCTGGCGCTGATGAACGGCACCGCAGTAATGACCGCGCTGGCGTGCCAGGCCTTCGTTCGTGCCGAATACCTGCTGAAGCTCGCGACCCGCATCACTGCCCTCAACGTGGTCGCGCTGCGCGGCAATCCGGACCATTTCGGCGCGCGCCTGTTCGCGGCCAAGCCCCACCCCGGCCAGGGCCGGGTCGCGGCCTGGCTGCGCGAGGATCTGGAGAGCGAGGCCGCCGCACCGCAGCAACGCCTGCAGGATCGCTACTCGCTGCGCTGCGCGCCTCACGTGCTGGGAGTGCTGGCCGATAGCCTCGGCTGGCTGCGCGGCTTCATCGAGATCGAACTCAACAGCGCCAACGACAACCCGCTGATCGACCCGGACGTCGGCGACGTCATGCATGGCGGCCACTTCTATGGCGGCCATATCGCCTTCGCCATGGACAGCCTCAAAACGCTGACCGCCAACGTCGCCGACCTGCTCGACCGTCAGCTCGCACTGCTGGTCGACAGCCGCTACAACCACGGCCTGCCGAGCAACCTCTCCGGCGCACCGGCGGTGCGGGCGATGATCAATCACGGCTTCAAGGCGGTGCAGATCGGCGCCTCCGCCTGGGCCGCCGAGGCACTCAAGGGCACCCTGCCGGCCAGCGTCTTTTCGCGTTCCACCGAGTGCCACAACCAGGACAAGGTCAGCATGGGCACCATCGCCGCCCGCGACGCCCTGCGCGTGCTCGAACTCACCGAACAGGTCGCCGCCGCGACACTGCTGGCAGCGCTGCAGGGGGTACACCTGCGCGGCGACCCGCTGCCCGGGCCGCTGGATACCATGGTCGCGACGCTGCGTGAGGATTTCGCCCCGGTGGCCGAAGATCGCGCGCTGGATGGTGAGCTGCGGCTTTGTCTCGAGCGGATACGGGCGCGCTATTGGTCGCTGTACTCATAACCTGGTAGGTAGGTGGTCACGACGAGATCAGCAAGGACACGACTGTTTACGTCCTTATCGCCCTATCGCATGGTCTGAAGAGAGGGCTTAACGCTCGCCCTCTCTTCGCTCTCCCTCTTTATTGCACCCGAAATCTCGAAACCCTGGCCGGTCCGCCGGCTGCGCTCCGGGTCGGCGCGCACGGACATCCTGTCCTGGCGCGCCTCTTTCGACATCCATGTCGAAAGACCCGGCTAGCCGCGAACCCGCCAGCACGCTTTCGAAGGTGCGGGCAGGTGTACCCAGCAAAAGTGACGCCCTCATATAAAAACCTTACCGGCCCTCGTAATGACGCGCACAAGGGCAGTAGATGCGTCGTCAGTCGTATCGTCGTCAAGATAGAGCTAGCCGCCCAGCCAACCACCCATAATAAAACCAACCTGCCCCGAGGTTATAAAACCCAGGACAAGCCGGTTTTCGTCATCACGCCAACGCTGGCGTCAATCCCTTACATCATCCGACCCAGACACGCGCATTGCGGAACATCCGCATCCACGCGCCGTCCTGCTTCCACTCCGGCGGGCGCCAGGAGTTGGTCACCGCGCGAGCGACCCGCTCCGGGTGCGGCATCATGATGGTGACGCGGCCATTCGGCGTGGTCAGACCAGTGATGCCGGCGGGCGAGCCGTTGGGGTTGGCCGGGTAGCGCGTCGTCACCTGGCCTTCGTTGTCGATATAGCGCATCGCAATCTGACCGCTGGTCTGCATACTGCGCAGGTGGCCGCTATCCTCGAACAGCGCCTGGCCCTCGCCGTGGGCGACGGCGATCGGCACGGTCGAACCGGCCATGCCGGCGAGCAGGATCGACGGGCTGTCCTCGACCTGGACCATCGACACGCGGGCCTCGAACTGCTCCGAGCCGTTGCGGACGAAGCGCGGCCAGCGCTCGGCGCCGGGGATCAGCTCTTTCAACTGCGAGAACATCTGGCAGCCGTTGCAGACGCCGAGGCCGAAGGTGTCTTCACGTTCGAAGAAGGCCGCGAACTGATCGCGTGCGGCGGCATTGTAGAGCGCCGACTTGGCCCAGCCGCCGCCGGCACCGAGCACGTCGCCGTAGGAGAAGCCGCCACAGCCGACCAGGCCCTTCATGTCGTCGAGGGTGATGCGCCCGGCGAGAATGTCGCTCATGTGCACATCGACCGCCTCGAAGCCGGCATGATCGAACGCCGCCGCCATTTCCACGTGCCCGTTGACCCCCTGCTCGCGCAGGATCGCCACGCGTGGCCGTGCGCCGGTCTGGAGGTAAGGCGCAGTGATGTCGTCGTCGACATCGAAGGTCGGATTGGCCGACAGCCCCGGATCGCGCAGGTTGAGCAGCCCGTCGAATTCGCTCTTGGCGGACTCCGGGTTATCGCGAAGCGCCTGCATCCGATAACTGGTTTCCGACCAGACACGCTGGGTCATGGCCCGGGTGGTTTCCAGCAGCGGCTCCTCGAACAGCGTCACCCGGACCTGATCGTCATAGCGCGGTCGGGCAATGACGCCACAGGTCTCGAGGCCGGCCGCGGCCAACTGCGCCAGCACGAATTCGGTATCCTGGCGGTTGACCTGGATCACCGCACCGAGTTCTTCGGCGAACAGCGCATCCACCGCGCCGACGGCATCGTCAGTGAGCCAGTCGAGCTTGATCTCGAGCCCGCCGCGGCCGGCGAAGGCCATCTCCAGCAGGGTCACGATCAGGCCGCCGTCGCTACGGTCGTGGTAGGCGAGCAGCTTGCCGTCGGCGTTGAGCCCCTGAATGACGCTGAAGAACGCCACCAGATCCTCGGCTTCGTCCAGATCCGGGCAGACGTTGCCGACCTGGCCGTAGACCTGCGCCAGGGCGGAGCCACCGAGCCGATGCTGGCCGCGACCGAGATCGATCAGGATCAGGTCGCTCTCGTCCTGGTCGAGGCGCAGTTGCGGGGTCAGCGTGCGCAGCGCGTCGGTGACCGGGGCAAAGCCGGTGATATTGAGCGTCAACGGTGCGGTAATGCTTTTCTCGTCACCCGCTTCCGTCTGCCAGGCGGTGCGCATCGACATCGAGTCCTTGCCCACCGGCACCGCGATGCCAAGCTGAGGGCACAGCTCCATGCCCACCGCATGCACGGCATCATAGAGCGCCTGGTTCTCGCCAACGTGATCGGCGGCGCTCATCCAGTTGGCGGAGAGCTTGATGTCGGAGAGCTTTTCGATCGGCGCGGCGGCGAGATTGGTGATTGCCTCCGCCACCGCCAGGCGTGCGCTCGCCGCCGGGTCGATCAAGGCCACCGGCGGGCGCTCGCCCATCGCCATCGCTTCGCCGGCATGGGTGTCGAAGCTGGCGGTGGTGACCGCGCAGTCGGCGACGGGCACCTGCCACGGGCCGACCATCTGGTCGCGGGCGACCTGACCGGTAATCGAGCGGTCGCCGATGGTGATCAGAAAGCTCTTCGAGGCCACGGTCGGCAGGCGCAGCACACGATCCAGCGCTTCCCGCAGGTCGAGATTGTCGAGCCCGAGGCCGGGCAGGTTGAGCGTGTGACGTTCGAAGCTGCGCTGCATCCTGGGCGGCTTGCCGAACAGTACGCTCATCGGCAGATCGACCGGATCGGCCTCGAAATGACCGTCGCGAACCGCCAGGTGGTGAGACTCGATCGCCTCGCCGACCACCGCGTAGGGGCAGCGTTCGCGGGCACACAACGCATCGAAGCGCTCGAGCTGCGCCGGCGTCACCGCCAGCACGTAGCGCTCCTGGGCCTCGTTGCACCAGATTTCCAGCGGGCTCATGCCCGGTTCGGCGTTGGGCACCGCGCGCAGATCGAACAGGCCGCCGCGGCCGCCATCCTTGACCAGCTCCGGCAGGGCGTTGGAAAGCCCGCCCGCGCCCACGTCATGGATGAAGGCGATGGGGTTGTCGTCGCCCAGCGCCCAGCAGCGATCGATCACTTCCTGGGCGCGTCGCTCCATCTCCGGGTTGTCGCGCTGCACCGAGGCGAAGTCGAGGTCCTCGCTGGAGGCACCCGACGCCATCGACGACGCCGCGCCGCCGCCGAGGCCGATCAGCATCGCCGGGCCGCCCATCACGATCAGTTTGGCGCCGATGGGAATCTCGCCCTTGAGCACGTGAGCGTCGCGCACGTTGCCGTAGCCGCCGGCCAGCATCACCGGCTTGTGGTAGCCCCGGCGCTCGATGCCATCGGCGCCGACGGCATCGAGCTCGAACGTCCGGAAGAAACCGTTGAGATTGGGCCGGCCGAATTCATTGTTGAACGCCGCCCCGCCGATCGGGCCCTCGATCATGATGTCGAGCGCCGACTGAATCCGCTCGGGCTTGCCGTAGTCGAACGCTTCCCACGGCTGCACGAACTCGGGGATGCGCAGGTTGGAGACAGTGAAGCCGGTGAGCCCCGCCTTGGGCTTGCCGCCACGCCCGGTGGCGCCCTCGTCGCGAATCTCGCCGCCGGCACCGGTGGCCGCCCCCGGATGCGGCGCGATGGCCGTCGGGTGGTTGTGGGTCTCCACCTTCATCAGGATGTGGATCGGTTCCCGGGTCGCGCCGTAGACCTGGTCGTCAGGCGAGGGGAAGAAACGGCCCGCCGTCGACCCTTCGATGATCGCGGCGTTGTCGCTGTAGGCCGAGAGCACCTTGTCGCCGGACTGCTCGAAGGTGTTCTTGATCATCTTGAACAGCGAGTGGCTCTGCGGCTCGCCGTCGATCACCCAGTCGGCGTTGAAGATCTTGTGACGGCAGTGCTCGGAGTTGGCCTGAGCGAACATCATCAGCTCGACGTCCGTCGGATTGCGACCCAGCGCCTTGAACGCCTCGACCAGATAGTCGATCTCGTCTTCCGCCAGGGCCAGGCCGAGCTGGCTATTGGCATCCGCCAGCGCCGGGCGTCCGCCCTCGATCACGTCGATGGTCGCCAGCGGTGCCGGCTGGTGATGGGAGAACAGCTTGGCGGCATCGCTGGCGTCGTACAGCACGGTTTCCGTCATGCGGTCATGCAGACGCGAGACCAGGATGGCGTAGGCGTCGGCAGTCGGCGCGCTTTTCAGCGTCAGTCGATAGGCGATGCCGCGCTCGATGCGTGCCACCTGCTCGAGCCCGCAATTGTGGGCGATGTCGGTCGCCTTGGATGACCACGGCGAGATCGTGCCGATACGGGGCACGACCAGAAACAGATGCCCCTCGGGCGGTGTGCCCCGTCCGGGTTCGGCACCATGGCCATAGTCCAGCAGCCGCTCCAGTACCCGATGTGCTTCATCGTCGAGCTCGTCATGGTGGTCGACGAAATGAACGTAGTGCGCCTTGAGGGACTCGACTTCGGGAACGGCGGCGCGAAGATCGGCGAGCAGTTTGGCGTGACGGAATGCAGATAGCGCGGGGGCGCCTTGCAATTCGAGCATGGCGTGGAAAGCCTCCAGGACGGTCGAGGATCGCATTTGTCTCGTGCGAGACGGGCAGCAATGCCGGGATCAGGGCGACATGATACTGGAAAGCGACGACGCTCGCTAAGGCAACGCAACCGGCGCCGGCCGATGCTCCTGCAGAGCGTCAGGCCGTCCCTTCCACCAAAGCCGCGCCCCCGCCTCGCGGGACGTTTAGCGTGTTAGCCAATAGATGACAGCGGGACGGCGGCCGGCTATGGTGTGCCGTCACGCTCTCACCGACCCGACTGCATGGCCAAGCTCCTGACACGTCTGCGGCGCGCACTGGTACTGCTGTTGGCGCTGACGATCGTCCTCTGCCCAGCTCAATGGATACCGCGTTTCAGCGACGGACTCGAGCCGATCCAGAAGCGCGGTTTCCTGCAGGTGGCGACACGCGGCGGGCCGATCACCTTCTATTCCGGGGGCCATGGCCCGACCGGCTTCGAGTACGAGCTGATGCGCCGTTTCTCGGCGTCGCTGGGGGTCAGCCTGTCGGTCGACACCGAAGCCAGTATCGGAGGCGTCATCGGCAAGGTGAGACATGGCGATGCGGACGTGGGGGCCGCAGCCCTGGCACTCGACCTGGACCGGGAAGGCATCCGCTACAGCCAGCCGATCCTGACGCTGCAGCCGCTGGTGGTCTATCGCCGGGGGTTGCCGCCGGTACGCACGCTGAACGATCTTCCGGGGTTGCGGATCGGCGTCATTGCCGATTCCGGCAATGCCGCGGCGCTGCGCACGCAGCAGCGGAATCTGCCGGGGCTGGGCTGGAAGGAGGCCGAAGGCCTGACCATCGCCGATCTGATGGAGATGGTCGAACGTGACGATCTCGATGCCGCCGTGGTCTACACCCAGCAATTCAGGCTCAACCGGTTGTTCTTTCCCAATGTCGAGCGCGGTTTCCCACTAGGCAAACCCGTGAGTCTGGCCTGGGCCTTCTCGACGAACCAGCCGATCGATCTGCTCAACGCCGCCAACGATTTCCTGGAAGACCAGCGTCGCAACGGTGAGCTCGATGGACTCGTGGGACGCTATTTCGGCCACGACGATTATCTCGAATACGTTGGCGCTCGACTGTTCATTCACCATGTCGGGACGCGGCTGCCGCGCTTTGTACCTTACTTCAAGGAGGCCGCCCGGGAGACCGGCTTCGACTGGCATCTGCTGGCCGCGCTCGGTTTCCAGGAGTCGCACTGGGAGGCCGATGCCGAATCGCCGACCGGCGTTCGCGGGCTGATGATGCTGACGCACCCCACCGCCGAAGAGGTCGGCATCGACAACCGTCTCGACCCGCGCCAGAGTATCGACGGTGGCGCCAGATACCTGCTTCAAGTCAAACAGCGCCTGGCCGATGACATACCTGAACCCGATCGAACCTGGCTGGCACTCGCTGCCTACAATGTCGGCCTGGGACATCTGTTCGACGCCCAGGAGATCGCCCGCATGCGCGGCGGGGATCCCAAGCGCTGGGCCGACGTCCGTGAAGCGCTGCCGTTGCTGCAGGAGCGCGAGTGGTACTCCCGGGTGCGCCATGGTTACGCTCGTGGCGGCGAACCGGTAATCTACGTTCGTAACATCCGCCGTTATTACGAGATACTGAAGTACGTCAATCGCAGCCAGCAACAGTTCAACCAGCTGGGCGAGCGCGCGCTGGACGATGAGAGCACCACGCCCTTCGAAATCGTCGCCCCGCTGCTGTAATCGGCGACCGCGCCGTGGAGAACCATAACGCCTATGCCCATGGTGGTGTCTCGTCTGTCGCTGTACCTGGCTTTTCCGGTCGCGTTAATTGCCTTCTGGCCCGCCGACGGACCGGATCAACGCTGGCTGCTGATACCACTGCTGGGCGCACTCTGGCTAGGCCAGATCTTCGCATTGCACCAATGGATCCGGGCCAGTCGCTGGCTGCTGATTCCTACTGGACTCCTCACCCTGACCATCCTCGCCAGTTATCTGGTGGCAGAGACCTGGCTCAGCGCCGATATCTGGCAACGCTGGCTCGATCATCTGCCGGGCAACTGGGAGCTCTTCCGCAGCCGGCCTCCGGTTCTCTCGCTCTGCATGATGTTCGGCCTGACTCTCAACGTGCTGTTGCTGTCGCGCCTGGGCCTGGGCTCACCGATTCTACTGCTGCTGGTCGCCATGGGCGGCGTCTGGCTCAGCTACCGCTCGTTGGCTCCACCGCCGGAATACGCCTCCAGCACGACGGCAGTGCCCCTCGCGATCCTGGCGGCGTTATGGCTGTTCTGGTCCGCCCAGTGCCTTGCGCTTCTTCCCACGCTCCATCGCTACTGGCGGCGGATCCTGCCACCCTTGGCAGTCGGCGGACTGATCGCGCTGCTGGCCATGATCAGTTGGCAGGAGCAACGCCAGACCGACAACCTGCGCCTGTATGACCTTGCCGCTGGCGAGGGCAACGACATCGCCACCAGGATGGCTTCGGAAACGGCCTCCCATTTCAAGGCGATGCGACGCTTCACCAGTTTCTGGAACATGCTGGGCTATATTCCGTCCCGCTCCGAATGGGAGCAACAGGCCAAGCTATACCACGACGACTTCGGCTATTTCCGCAACATCGCCTTCATCGACCTCGAGGGCACCGTCATCCGCGTCTACCCGCTAAGAGGCAATCAGAAAGTGCTCGGCACCAACCTCTACCTGGCGGACTCACAGGACCGGGCGGCGCTGGACCATCCCCTGGTCTACGGCATCGAGGGGCAGACGGGGATCGTCGATTTCATTCAGGGCGGACGTGGCGTGATCAGCTATCTCCCGGTACGCGATGTCGTCGATGGAACCCTGCGCGGTGCCGTGGGGATGGTAGTGAGCGTCGACAAGCTGCTCAATTCGCTACTGGCGCAGACGTCCAACCAAGACCGCGCGGTGACGCTCAGTGGCGATCGCCAGCTCTACTTTCACTACGGCCCGCTGGGCAATCTCGCGGACTGGCAGTATCAACAGCCGGTCACCCTGGGCGCCGACCTGCTGACCCTGAGAGTGGCGCCATCTCTGCACTGGTTACAGGTACAACGGAGTCGGCTGCCGGAAATCACTCTCGCCTTCGGCATCCTGCTGGCCTACCTGCTGCACATGGTGCTTTATATCTACCGGAGACTGGCCCACCAGCATCGCCTGGCGAACCGGGCCAATGTCTCTCTGCGCGAGGAGATGAAGGAGCGCGAGCGACTTCAGCAGGAGATCGAGTGGATCGCCCGCCACGACGAGTTGACCCAGTTGCCCAATCGTCGCGAACTGCTGCGATGGATGGACGATCATCGGGACCCACTACCGCTGGCACTGCTGATCTGCGATCTGGATCACTTCAAAAGCGTCAACGACCACTTCGGCCACCTGGAGGGCGACCGCTATCTCAAGACGATCGCCCAGCGCTGCCGGCTACCGGTCGAGCGGGCAGGCGGGCTGTTCGCCCGTTATGGCGGAGAGGAGTTCGTGGCCTGCCTACCGAACTGCGATCGCCAGACCGCCGGAGAGATTGCCGAGGCGCTGCGCCGGGCGGTGGCCGAAAGTGGCCTGTTCCTGCCAGGCAACGTGCCGGTGACGCTCAGCATCGGCGTCAGTATCACCGACGAGCCTCCGATCCGTCGCGATCGACTCTTCCAGGCCGCCGACGATTCGCTCTATCGGGCCAAACAGGGCGGACGCAATCGCGTGGTCCTCACCGACGCCAGTTGATTCGGTTCACGGCTCCGAGTCAGCCCGACGACGTTCCCGGAAGAATTGCTGAAGCAAGCGCTTGGCCGGCGCGGCCAGCACGCCACCCTCGACCTCGACGCGGTGATTGAACCAGGGCTGCGCGAAGAGATTGGCGCGGGATTCGACCATACCGCCCTTGGGCTCCGCAGTCGCGTAGACGACCCGCCGAATACGGGCATGGATGATCGCCCCCGTGCACATGAGGCAGGGCTCTAACGTAACGAACAGCGTACAGTCATCCAGCCGATAATTGCCCAGCGCCCGCGCCGCGCTTCTCAGCGCCTGCACCTCGGCATGGGCGGTCGGATCCTGGCCACCGACGGGGCAGTTGTAGCCGACACCGATCGGCTCGCCCCGGCCATCGACGACCACGGCGCCAACCGGCACCTCGCCCGCCTCCAGCGCCAGCCGGGCCTGCTCCAGCGCCCGGTGCATGTAGAATTCGTCGTTGCGTATCATGATCGTCCCGTATTGCCGCGCCGCGTCGCGGCGAGTCACCATCGAGCAGGATATACTCGTGACCAGCCATCACCGACGCGCCATCAAGGATACCCGAATGACACAAGCGCTGAACGACCTTATCCAGCTTCTTGGCCTGGAAGCGCTGGAGGAGAACCTGTTCCGTGGCCAGAGCCAGGACCTGGGGCTGCCGCAACTCTTCGGCGGGCAGGCTCTGGGCCAATCCGCCGCCGCCGCGACTCGCACGGTGCCCGAGGATCGCTATCTGCACTCGCTGCATGGCTACTTCCTCCGCCCCGGAGACGCCCAACTCCCGGTGATCTACTCCGTCGACCGCGTTCGCGATGGCGGCAGCTTCACGACGCGGCGCGTCACCGCAATTCAGAAAGGCAAACCGATATTCTTCTGCAGCGCCTCCTTCCAGGGCCGTGAACACGGCCTGAGCCACCAACCCAAGGCACCCGAGGTGCCCACGCCGGAGGCGTTGCTGGCGGAAGGCAAGGCGGTCCACCAGCGCTTTCGCGGACACCCCGTCGAATTCATCACCGTGGAAGAGCGCCATGACTGTCCGCCCTCCCGGATGATCTGGTTCCGCATGGCCGGCGGCCCGATGCCGGACGACCCGGCACTGCACCGCTACCTGCTCTCCTACAGCTCGGACTTCAACCTGCTGTTGACCTCGCTGCTGGCCCACGACGTGGAGTTCGGCGATCCGCGCCTGCGCATCGCCAGCCTGGATCACGCCCTGTGGATCCACGAGGACCCCAGAATCGACGAGTGGTTGCTGTACGTGATGGAAAGCCCTTGGGCGGGCGGCGCACGCGGTTTCGCTCGTGGCAGTTTCTACGACCGCGAAGGCCGCCTGGTGGCCTCGACGGCGCAGGAGGGGCTGGTGAGGGTTCAGCCCTGAGCCCTGAGCCGCGAGCCGCGAGCCGCGAGCCGCGAGCCGCGAAAAACAGCGTGGCCGTGGAACGAAAAACGCCAGTGACATCGTCGCTGGCGTTCGAGGCTCGAAGCTCTTGGCTCTTAGCTCTCCTTGATCGATGCCATGTCGATCACGAAACGATACTTCACGTCGCCCTTCTGCATGCGCTCCCAGGCCTCGTTGATCTGATCGATGTTGATCATCTCGACGTCGCAGGTAATCCCGTTGTCGGCACAGAAATCGAGCACTTCCTGGGTTTCCGGCATGCCACCGATCAGCGAACCTGCCAGCACCCGACGACGGAAGACCAGGTTGGCGCCGGATACCGCCGGATCGAGCGGCTCGAGCAGGCCGACGAGGATGTGCGTGCCATCCGGCTTCAGGGCATTGAGATAAGGGTTGATATCATGCTGCACCGGCACCGTGTCGAGCATGAAGTCGAAGGTCTCGGTGATCGCTGCCATCTCGTCGTCGTTGGTGGAGATCACGACGTGATCGGCGCCCTGCTTTCTGGCCTCGGCCTTCTTGGACTCGGACCGCGTGAACAGCGTGACCTCGGCACCCAGCGCCTTGGCGAGCTTGACCCCCATATGGCCGAGACCGCCCATGCCGATGATGCCGACCTTGTCACCCGGCTTGACGCCGTAGTGTTTCAGCGGTGAATAGGTGGTGATACCGGCGCACAGGATCGGCGCGGCAGACTTGAGGTCGATGCCATCGGGCATGCGCACGACGAAACGTTCGCTGACCACGACCTTGTCGGAGTAGCCGCCCTGGGTCAGGGTGCCGTCATGTTTGTCGGGACTGCCGTAGGTCATCACGAAACCTTCGGCGCAGTAGTTCTCGAGGCCTTCGTTACAGGCCTGGCACTGGCGGCAGGAGTCCACCATGCAGCCGACGCCGACCAGGTCGCCGACCTGGTACTGGCTGACGTCGTCGCCCACGGCCGTGACGCGGCCGACGATCTCGTGCCCCGGCACGACCGGATAGGAGGCCATGCCCCAATCGTCGCGAGCAAAGTGAAGATCGCTGTGGCAGACGCCGCAGTAGAGGATTTCGATCGAGACATCATCCGGGCGCGGCGCACGGCGCTCGAAGTCCCAAGGCGCCAACGGCGTCGTGGCGGAATGCGCAGCGTAACCTTTGGCGGGCGTGGCGGTAGCCTGAGTCATAGCGGTAATCCTTGGTTAAGGAGACAAATGACGCGCCGTGAAACGGGGCGCGGAAACGCGATCAGTGTGGTCGATGCGCTTGACGGCCGCCATGCCGAATCCTGTCGAACATCCGCCCTATTCTCTTGAAATGACGTATTTTGTTATCTTATAACGCTATTTTCATGCACAATACGCTGATCCTCCGTATCGCCTCACTTTCGGGAGACATCATGCTCGAGCACGTATTCCAGGTGGCACCCAGCGATCAGCCATCGCGGGGCGGCATTGAACCGACCCGGCCGGCCCCCGACTGGGCTTCCCATCTGGCCCGGACGCTGGCACCGCTGGCCAGGGCCGACGGCTTCTCCACCACCACCATCGACGGAGTGAAGTTGATCGCCTCGGAATGCAGCTGTCCACGCACGCCGCTGATCTACGAACCGGGGCTCTTCATCATCGCGCAGGGTGACAAGATCGGCTATCTGGAGGACCGAGTCATTCATTACGGTCCCGGCAACTATCTGGTGCAGGCGATGCCGCTACCCTTCGAATGCGAGACGCTCGCCCGCCCCGGCGCGCCGCTGCTGGGCCTGTCCATCGACGTGGACCCGTTGACGTTGAGCGAACTGGTTCACCACCTGCCGGCGCCGACCGATGGCAATCGTCGCTCCCCCGAGCCCATGGCAGCGGTCACCCTCGATGCCACCATGGCGGAAGCGGTACAACGGCTGGCCGACTGCCTGGGGGACGAGAGCACCAGCCGGGCGCTAGGCGCGGGCCGGGTGCGGGAGGTGCTGTTCGCGGCGCTCAACGGCCCGCAAGGCCAGTCTTTGCGGGAGCTGGTCCAGCAGCAGGGACACTACGCGCGCATCGCCGAGTCGCTGAACTACCTTCATCGCCATTTCGCGCTGCCGCTGACCGTGGAAGCGCTCGCCGAGCGCGCCAACATGAGCGCCTCGCACTTCCATCACCACTTCAAGCGCGTGACACAGTTGTCGCCGGTGCAGTATCTCAAGCGCCTGCGACTACTTCGGGCGCGGGTCCTGCTGGGCCAGCAGCGGGTCAACGTGGCCAGGGCTGCCGGCGATGTGGGCTATCGCAGCACCTCGCAGTTCAGTCGCGAGTACAAGCGCTATTTCGGCGTCAGCCCGTCCCAGGAGTAGACGTCTTGCCGGCAGCCCCGCCGATGGGCGCGATCACGCCCACAACCCCATCAGTCCCCGGATCAGGTAATAGGCCCCCACCACGGTGACAATCCAGCGCGTCCAGTAGCGAAAGCCGGCATCCGTCAGCCGGGAGAGCACCAGATTGCCGGTGCGCGTGCCCGCGAAAGCGAAAGGAATCGCCAACGCCACCCAGCCCCACTCGCCGCTATCCATCGCCAGGGCCGCCTGCCAGTAGAAGAGGATCTTGAGGCTGTGCGCGATGACCTGGATGGTGGCCTTGGTCGCCACCACGGTGCGCCGATCGAGATGGGTACGGATGAAGCCGAGGTCGATGGTCGGGCCGGATACGCCAACGGCAATGGTCAATCCCCCGGAGACGAGTCCGCACAGGACGGCATGCCCCGGCCGCGAGACATCGAAATGGAACCAACGCTTGGGTATCCATACCATCACCGGCATCAGCCCGAGCACGATCAGCACCACCGTCTCGCTGGGGGAGTAGCGCACCAGGGCCAGTAACGCGGCCGCGATCAATACGCCGCAGGCGATCATGGCGACAATGCGCCAGTCGATGAAGCGACGCGACAGCCAGGCGCGCGACGCGTTGGCGGTGAGCTGGATCACGCCGTGAACGGCGATCGCCGTCGCCGCCGGCAACCAGGCGAGCAGGAAGCCAAGCAGAATCAACCCGCCAGCCATGCCGAAGACGCCGGACAACACCGAGGTCGAGAACACCACGGCCAGAAACAGCAATCCAACGGATAGTGCCATACGAGGTCTATACTCCAGTGGCGGGCCAACAGTGCCCGTGAAAGATCCACGGCCGCTGACGCCGTGGAGAATGAGCCAGTTCGACGGGCGCGACGCGCTCATCCAACTGGTAGCCGACGACACGCCACCGGCACCGCCCCTTTCCTCGGCAACAAGGACCGTTCGCTCATGCGCCGTTTCACGCCCTACATCGCCCCAACCTGCCTCGCCACGGCGCTGCTCGCCATGGCCGGCCCCGCCCGCGCCTCCAGCGATGCCGCCTGGGAGGAGCACGACCGGGCGGTCATCGAACAGTGCCAGCAAGCCAGCCAGTTTCCTGATGCCGCGCCGGCTGGAGAGCCGGTATTGTTCGACGACGAGGCCGGCATGACGGCCCTGTTGATCCAGGGCCACTACCCGCAGGACCACATGAACGGTCAGGCCGGCCAGGAACTCTGCCTGTTCCTGCGCAGCAGCCAGGAGGTCTACATCGCCGACGCCGACAAGCTGGCGATGGGTTCCGATGCGCTGCCGAGCACCCCGACGGAGGCCATCAACGGCAATGCCGACAGCGGCAGCACCGGCCAGTCGGACAAGCCCGACGATGCCCCCTGATCACTCCGCGCGAGGGCGCTCCGGCGTCGCCAGGATCCGCTGGTAGAAGGCCAGATCGAGCCAGCGCCCGAACTTGAAGGCGGCCTGGCGGACAGTGCCGGCGTGTTCGAAGCCCAGCCGTTCGTGCAGCACGATGCTGGGAGCGTTAGCGGCATCGATGCCGCCGATCAGGGTGTGGTACTGCTGAGCCTCGGCGCGCGCGATCAGCGCCGTCATCAGGTGCCTGGCGACGCCCCGCTGGCGGAAGTCGCCATCCACGTAGACCGAGTGCTCGACGCTGTAGCGATACGCGGCATGGGGCCGAAACGGGCCATAGCTGGCGAAACCCATCAGCCGACCGCTATCGCCGTCGAGCATGCCGAGGATCGGGAAGTCGCCTTCGCGCTTGGTCTGGAACCATTGCTCGACGACAGCCCTCGTCCGTGGCCGATACTCGTAGAGCGCAGTGGTATTGAGGATGGCGTCATTGAAGATCGTCAGCACGGCATCGCCGTGCAGGTCGAACTCGCAGTCGATCAGGGTCAAGGTACGGTTCTCACGGTCGAATCGGGGAGCTTGCGTATCGCTCAATACAGCGCATTGGCCTTGAGCCTGGCCAGCGTTCTGTCAGCCGCGTCCTTCAGCACGAGCGACTGCCCGGAAATCGAGTAGTGCGCCGTCTCGGAAAGCGTCGCCAGCCACCCCTGCTCGAGGGTCGCCATCTCACCGGGGCACGCCATTCGGGTCGAGGCCAACTGCGAGAAGGTCAGCGTATCCCCTTCCATCCGGTACCCCCCCATCAGCCGGTTGCACCCCGTCGAGCCGGCAACGCGTCCCTGCGCATCGAGCACCAGGTGCGCTTCGCGCTGGTTGTCCGCCACGGGTACCGGTTCACCGTCGAGTGTCATCAGTTTCCAGTAGGTACCGACCAGGGCTTCGCTGGCCGCCGGGGTGTTGGTGCCGGTTGCGGCACCCTCGTCACCTGGGTTCGAAGCACAACCGGCAACGCTCACGACGATGGCGGCGACGAATAGGGAAAGGCGTGACAGCACGTGAACGTCCTCATGTGGGAAGCGTGAAGCAAACGGGGCGATTTTGCGCGCGGGCGACCCCGGAGGCAATCCGGACCGCCCCCTCGGCGAAAACGCCAGGGCCTGTCCAAACGATTCACCCGGCTCACGACGTCGCGTGTGAACACGTCCTAGTGGCGCTCGATCATCGCGGTCAGGTCGTCGGCAACCATCGGCAGCGTCTCGCGCCAGGAGAGATACGGCGTCGACGCGGTACCGTTGACCAGCACGGCGAAGCTGCCCCAACGGCCGCTGTCGGTGCGGAAATAGCCCGCCACCGCGCGTACCGTCACCGGCTCGTTGAGCGTGCCCGTCTTGAGCATCACGTGGTCCTGGAAGGTCTGGCTGCCACGACGGATGAAATGCATCGGCCCGTTGGCGGGTACCTGCATGCCGGCCACGAACGTGGGAAACAGCGAGGCATTGCCGTACATCGCGTTCAGCAGTGCGTTGACGCTCTGCGCCGACACCCGGTTTTCCGGCGTCAGCCCGCTACCGCTGCGCAGTATCGCCGCACCGTGTCCCGGCAGGCTGGTGGCGAAACGCTCGAGCTCCCGCCCGGCGTCCGGCAGATTCTGCTGGGTGCCGGAGGTCAGATCCAGCGCCAGGGTGTCGGCCATGAAATTGTTCGAGTAGTTGAGCGTGCGCAGCAGCAGTTCCTGCAACGGCTTGCCTTCGACGGCGGCCAAGTCCTTGGCGACCGACGGCGGAGCCTGCCGACTGACGGCGTAGCCGCCGCTGACAGGCACGCCCGCCTGGCGCAGCAGCGACAGCAGCGTCTGCCCGGTCTGGTCCGCCGGATCCGAGCTCGCCTTGTAGATGGGACGGGGATAGGTCCCGGCAGGAATCCGGCCGCTGATCTTGAGCGTGTCCCCCTGGCTGTCGGTCACCCGCTTGGCGTAGAGGTCGGCGGAGCCGCTCGCGGCGACCGTGGTCACGTCGTTCTCGATTCGCAGGGTCGGCGCTACCGTATCGCAACTGGTGATCCGTGCCGGCTGGCCGACCACCCCCGGCATCACCGTGGCGCACCAGCTGCCGTAGTTGACCGCCGCGGAAGAGAGCAGCGACGCGTAGGCGTTGGTGCCCTCCGTCTGTGTCTTGCAGCGATCGCTGGTCTCGCAGGTCACCGGGCCAAATCGCCACTGGCTGATCACCAGTTGCCCGTCGACGCTGGAAACCCCGAGCTCTCGCAGCTTCTGGATCAGCCGCCACAGCTCTTCCGATGTCAGCGCCGGGTCACCGCCACCCTCGAGTACCAGGTCGCCGTGCAGCACGCCGTTGCCATCGAGCGTGCCGGTGGAGACGAAGCGCGTGGTGAACCGGTGCTGCGGCCCCCAGCGATCCAGGGTGGCGGCGGCGGTGTAGAGCTTGGTGACGGATGCCGGCGACAGCGGTTGCGAGGGATTGAGGGCGCCCAGCACCTCCCCGCTATCCAATAGCCGCGCCTGGGCGCTGATCACGAACCCTTTGTCGGCGAGCCGGGCAACATGATCGAACCCGGCCGCCTGGACGACGACAGAGACCACCGATAGTGACAACGCACCGAGAAACAGAGAACTCCGACCTAGCCACCGCCGCATAATGGATGCTCGCTTCAAAGAAAAATGAGGGCCAATCTGGTCCAGAGCGTACCAATTAACGCCCCCCGGAGGCGATGCCTGGCGTCATGTCAAAGTACCAAAAGACGAAAGTGCTGAAAGAGAGGCGGCGCTATCGCACGTCAATGCGACGACAGCCTCGAAAAAACCTGGATGACGGCGACGCCGGCAATGATCAGCCCCATGCCCAGGTAGGCGGGCAGATCCGGTTTCTCGCCGTAGAACACGATACCGATCAGCGTCACCAGCACGATACCGAGGCCGGCCCAGATCGCGTAGGTGATGCCCACGGGCAGCGACTTCAGCACCAGCGACAGCGCATAGAACGAGAAGCCGTAGCCCACGACCACCACGAGACTGGGCAGCCAGCGTGTGAAACCGGCCGAGGCTTTCAGCGAACTGGTCGCCACGACTTCGGCGACGATCGCCAGGGCGAGGAGCAGATAGCTCATCGGGCGGGCTCCCCGTTCGGTAGCGAGGGAGCGAGATCGACGCGATAACGCCATAGCGTCTGGCCGCTCTCGCCATATTTTCGCTCGAATGGCGTCATGAAGGTGACGCCGGGAGTGAAGGACGCGATCTCGCCCTCGATCCCGAGCAGCACCTCGACGCCGAAGGCGAACTCCTCGACATAGATGGCCCAGTTGGAGCGCAGTTCCAGCACTCCGCCGAGCGCGAGCAACGAGGGAAAGACCGGATGGCCGTGCCAGCGCTTCTTGAGTTGCGTGCTCTTGGGATAGGGATTCGGATACAGCAGGTAGTGTCGCGCCGGCCGCCACCCGGCGGCGCGCGCCAGGCGCCAGAAATCGACCAGATCGGCACGCACCAGTCGCGCGTTGTCCGGCAAGGGACCGTGATCTCGTGACAGCCGCAGCTCGCTGCGATCCACCCCGATCACGGCGTGATCGGGGTGACGTTCGGCGAGCCGGCGCGTGGAGAGCCCCACGCCACAGCCGGCATCGAGGATCAGTGGCCGGCACTGGGCCTCCAGCCACCGAGCCGCTTCCGCGAAGGCCAGTCGCGTATGCTCGGCGGGTGGGCGTTGCCACTCGCTATCGCGCGCGCGCTGGACGCGGCGCATCAAATCCTGGTGCGGCCCCTGCTGACTTGAGACGATGGCGCGCGATGAGGCTTGCATGAGAACACCGATGATAAAGCTGCGACAGGCCGGGTATTCTAGCAGCCGGCCGCCCGACCTTGGCATCCGGAACGCACGATAGCTTACCTGGCGTGGCATGACGGCGCGCGCGCGCAGGTGTATCATCCCTGCCCACATTCAGCCAATCCTGGCAATACGGCCTTCGATGGCATGTGCGATCACTGTTTTCCCTGTTCGCTCGGGGGCTTTTCTCCACCGGTTCGGGCCGAAAGCTGAGTCCCGGCGGGAATATCCTTTCATCGCAGTCGATCCATCCCCATGTCATGGTTACCGATTGCCCCAATGTTCACGAGGGACGTGGCTTGTCACATTTACCGGTAATCGTCGGTATGGGCGGCATCAACGCCGCGGGTAGAACCTCCGGGCACCAAGCCTACCGCCGCACGATTCTCGACGTTCTGCCAGCCGCCGAGCAGACCCGTACGCTCGTTGCCCTGGCGACCCTGATGCAATTGGTCACCCCTTGCGGCGAGGGCCAATGGCAGAGTACCAACGGCGAGACGCTCGGCGAAGCAGCGGTCGTCGACCGCTACCGCGAGCAGATTCTCAAGCAGACGCTGATCCGGCGCATCGAGGACGACGCCTTCCGGGAGGCCGGTATCCCCGGCAACCGCGAGATGCGGCTGACGTTCTCGCAGCCCGTGAGCTTCACTACGTCGCGGCGCCAGTTGCCGCACCCACTGCCCGACGGCTGGGAGATCCGAGAGCTCGACAGGCAGACCGTCGAGGTCAGCGTGCCCGCCGGTACGCTGAACGCCCTGCTGCCCGAAAGGCGGCAGGCGCTGGTGCGAGCTGCCGGCTGCCTGCCGACGGGTTTCTCGCCGGAGACCTTCTACCGCAGCGTTCACCACCCGCGTGGCCTGTCGATGGCGATCTTCGGCGTCAGCGACTGTCTCGGCCAGAGCGGGCTCGACTGGGAATCGCTACGCGACCGGGTGGATCCGGATGCCATTGCCGTCTACGCCGGCAACTCCATCGGCCAGCTCGACGACGCCGGCTGGGGCGGCATGCTGAAGAGCTTCGTTACCGGCCAGCGAACCACCTCCAAGCAGATGCCGCTGGGCTATGGCCAAATGCCGGCGGACTTCCTCAATGCCTACGTGCTTGGCAGCGTGGGTGCCACCGGCGCGATCCAGGGCGCCTGCGCCACCTTCCTCTACAACCTGCGACTCGGCATCGACGATATCCGCCAGGGCCGTCGCCGCATCGTCATGGTCGGCACCAGCGATGCGCCGGTAACGCCGGAGATCATCGAAGGCTTTCGCGCCATGAGCGCGCTCGCCGACGACCAGAGCCTGATGGCGCTGGACGCACTGGAGCTGCTGACTGACGAGGATTACCAGCGCGCCTGCCGTCCGTTCGCCCGCAACTGCGGCTTCACCATCGCCGAGGCTGCACAGTTCGTGCTGCTGATGGACGACTCGCTGGTGCTGGAGACCGGCGCCCAGATTCTGGCCGCCGTGCCCGAAGTGAACGTCAACGCCGACGGCTGGAAGCGTTCGATCTCCGCCCCCGGTATCGGCAACTATCTCACGCTGGGCAAGTCGGTGGCCCTGGCCACCTCGATCCTGGGTGAACAGAGCGTGCGACACCGAAGCTATCTTCACGCCCATGGCACCAGCACGCCGAAGAACCGCACCACCGAGTCGCATATCTTCGACCAGGTGGCCCGGGCCAACGACATCGAGAACTGGCCGGTCGCCGCAATCAAGGCGTTCATCGGCCACTCCCAGGGCAGCGCCGCCGGCGACCAGATCGCCAGCGCCCTGGGCACGTTCACCCACGGCTGGGTGCCGGGCATTCCGACCCTCGATGCCGTCGCCGACGATGTCCATGCCGAGCGGCTGCGATTTTTCCAGCAACCGCTCGGTCTCGAGCCCGACTGCAGCTTCATCAACGCCAAGGGGTTCGGCGGCAACAACGCCACCGGTCTGCTGCTGTCGCCACAGGTGACCGAACGCCTGCTGGCCCAGCGTCACGGCCAGCGCGCACTCGACGACTGGCGGCATCGACGCGAGCGCACCCTCGCCGCCACCGCGCAGTACGAAGCCGACGCCGACGCGGGACGGTTCGAGGTCATCTACCGCTTCGGCGAGGGCGTGCTGGAGGGGCCGGAACTGGAGGTCGGTCGCGATGCGATCCGGATACCCGGCTATGCCAACCCCGTATCGCTGAAGGTCGACAATCCTTTCGGTACACTGGATTGAGTTCGGACCGTCAACGACATCCGGACAGGAAACCGACTTCGGCCGCGGAGTCGGCCGTCCGCCATGCTCTCGGTCAGCGCGGAGTCTCGCGAATGCAGAATATCGTCGTCTATCCCGGCACCTTCGACCCGATCACCAACGGTCATCGGGATCTGATCCATCGCGCCGCGAGGATCTTCGACAAGGTCGTGATCGCCGTCGCCGAGAGCCCGCGCAAACAGCCGATGCTGTCGCTCGAGGTGCGCGAGGCACTGGCTCGCGAGGTGGTCGCCGACTGGCCCAATGTCGAGGTGGTCGGCTTCGACGGCCTGCTCACCGAACTGCTGGTGCAGCAGCGTGCAAGAATCATCCTGCGCGGGCTCAGGGCGGTGTCGGACTTCGAGTACGAAATGCAGCTGGCCAACATGAACCGCGCCCAGGCACCGGATGTCGAGACGCTGTTTCTGACCCCCGAGATCGAAAATTCGTATATCTCCTCGACCCTCGTGCGCGAGATCGCGCGCCTCGGCGGGGACGTTTCCCAACACGTATCGCCGTGCGTTGTCGATGCACTCCGCCGGCGGTTCGCGGCAGACGGCGCGTGAGCGCCGCGAGGACGGTTACATGGCACTGATGATCACCGATGAATGCATCAACTGCGATGTCTGCGAGCCGGAATGCCCCAACGACGCGATCTCGCCTGGGGAGGAGATCTACGTGATCGACCCGGCCCGCTGCACCGAGTGCGTCGGCCACTTCGACGAGCCCCAGTGCCAGCAGGTGTGTCCGGTGGACTGTATTCCGCTCGACCCCGAGCGCGAGGAGAGCAAGGAACAACTG
The DNA here is from genome assembly GCF_003206615.1 of Salinicola acroporae. Classification (GTDB taxonomy): domain Bacteria; phylum Pseudomonadota; class Gammaproteobacteria; order Pseudomonadales; family Halomonadaceae; genus Salinicola; species Salinicola acroporae. The sequence goes on from NZ_PZJW01000002.1 coordinate 498,075, forward strand.
ATGGAAAAGTACCGGATCATCACCGCAGCCTGAGCCCGCTCGCCCCACTCCCGTGACCTGTGTATGAGCCCACCGCACATCCGGGTCGCGCTCGTTACCCGCGAAACGCCCACCATGAAGATCAATGTCGTCGGTACCAGTGGAAGCGGCAAGAGCACGCTGGCGAGAAAACTCGCCAGCGTGCTGGACGTTCCGCATATCCAGCTCGACCAGCTTTACTGGCAAGCCGACTGGCAAGGCACGCCCGACGACGAGTTCTTCGCGCGTCTCCGCCGGGCCATGGCAGCATCACCGGACGGCTGGGTCATCGACGGCAACTTCGATCGCACGCGTCATATCAAGTGGCCCGAAGCGGATATCGTCATCTGGCTCGACCTGGGCTTCTGGCGAGTGCTGGGCCAATCCGTGCGCCGCGCCATCGAACGCATCGTCACCCGCGAGGAACTCTGGCCCGGTACCGGTAACCGGGAAAGCTTTCGCCAGACGTTCCTCAGCCGCCGTTCGATCCTGCTCTGGTCGCTGGGAACCTGGCGCCAGAACCGCAGACGCTACCTGGACGCCATGATCGACCCGGCCTACCGGCACATCCGCTTCGTTCGCCTGACCCATCGCCACGAGCTGGCCACCTTGGTCGCCGCGCTGGACCAGCGCAATCCCTGAAAACGCCGGTGCCGCTCCGATTTCCGGGTCGAAGCGGCGCCGGCGCATTATCGTTCATGGCACGGCTAGAACGTGTAGGTCGCGTAGAGCTCGAACAGCTGAGCGGTGTCGTCGTTGCCACCGAAGCGCTCCTCGGCCCCCTGCTGCGGGTCAGCAATGGCGTAGATACCCGATAACGAGAGACGCTCGGTGATCGACCAGTCGGCATAGAGATTGAATTCGCTGGCGAAGTCGCTATGGCTCGCACCCGCCGCTTCGGTGTCGTGATAGCGGAACCGGTAGCCGATCGCCCCGATCTCCAGATCGCCCCGCGGCGCCACCGAAAAGCGCAGCATGTCGACATCCAGATTGGCGTTGAACAGCATGTACTCGCCGACGATCTCGCCCATGAACCAGTTGCCCCAGCCGCCGGCGAAGTCGTAGAACAGCGTGTCGTAGTCCTCGCCGAATTCGGCGTGACGATAGGCGATCTGCGGCGTCCAGGGCACATCGGAGAAGTCGTAGGTCGCCTGGAGGTACCAGCCGTTGTCGTCGATGCCTTCATCGCTGTTCTTCTCGCGGACGATCTGTCCCCCCAGCGAGAAATCGGGGACGGCGGCGAACGGCTTGCCCTTGGCTCGCAGGTTGTAGACGTCCATGCCGTCGCGGCCGGCGATGTCGCTGTCGTAGACTCGCAGGTAGGCCGCGCCCACCTTGGCCCGATCACCCCAGGTGTAGTCGACGTTGGCGCCATTGGTGCTGGTTTCGTTATCCGGGCCGCCGCTGACGTACTGATCGGCCTCGAGGTGGAACAGGTCGCCGTGCCAGCCGTGACTCTCGATCGAGGCGACGGCACTGTTCTTGAAGCCTTCGCTGGGGCCGATGTAGTAGCCCGCGTACTTGCCGGTATCGGTAAAGCCGTCACCGACCAGAAAGCCGTCGCCGAATTCGAATTTCTGGCGTCCGGCCGAGAGCGTGATCGCGTCCTCGCCAAGCGTATCGGCCCACAGATCGCCGCTGCGCCATCCGAGATAGGCACGATCAAGGCGCGCATGCTCGGGATGTCCGGGTGTCGCGCCGGCCGCGTCGCCGTAGGCGCTGCCGCGAGTCAGCGCGTAGCTGCCCTGAACACCGGTGAACCAGGTGCCGCCGCCGAGGATGTCCCACTCCGCCGTCAGCGCCGGCTGGCCTGCGGCTTCCATCCAGTCAGGGCTGGTCCCGGTGGGCGCGCCGCCATCGATACTGGACCCCGATCCGAAATTGACGTTATCGGTCACGGCGCCGAAACCGTAGAGGGTCAGCCCACCGTTGAGGCGAAGACGTCCATCGTCACTCTCGTAGAGCGAATGCGGGGCGCTCGGTGTGGCGATGCCGGCACCGAGATAATCGATATCGGTGACAGCAGTGATGGCGTGGGCCTGGGAGGAGAACATTCCCCCCATCAGAAAGGCGCACGTGAGTGCACGACGACCGGGCAAGGCCGGCTGCTCGCGGCTTGGCGACATGGTCAGGTTCCCTTGGCTCTCGGCTTTTGTTCAGCCGTTGGCGATAGCGAATGCGGTCTCCGGGATCGGCCGGTCAGACGACGATGGCATTCGCGTGACATCGAGCTAAGCCTAGAAAATTTCGCCGACAGCGCAACTCGCGACCCGCACGGGACCGAGTTGCGAGTATGCTGGCGGACGCCGCTGGCTGGATTTCGACGAACCGCAGGAAGCACGACTTGGCCTCTCAATATACGACCCGCCATATCTGGAAGCTGGCGTGGCCGATCATCCTCTCCAACATCACCGTCCCGCTGCTGGGTCTGGTGGACACGGCCGTCGTCGGCCATCTCCCCGACTCGCGCTATCTGGCGGCGGTAACGCTCGGCGCCACGCTGTTCAGCTTCCTCTACTGGGGATTCGGTTTTCTGCGAATGGGCACCACCGGCCTGACCTCCCAGGCGGTGGGTCGCGAGAACGACAGCGACGTGCGCCTGCTGCTGGCGCAGTCGCTGGTCATGGCCGCCACGATCGGGTTGGCGCTGATCCTGCTGTCGCACCCGTTGATCGATTTCGGCCTGTGGCTGCTCGACGGCAGCGAGGCGGCGATGCGGCTCGCCGCCGACTACGCGCATATCCGGATCTTCTCGGCCCCGGTGGTGCTGGCCAATTACGCCATCCTGGGCTGGTTCATCGGCCAGCAGAAGACGCGTATCACGCTGGCGATCCTGCTGCTCACCAATGGCGTCAACATCGTGCTCGACCTGCTGTTCGTGGTCGGCTTCGGCCTGGCCAGCGACGGCGTGGCCTGGGCCTCGCTGATCGCCGACTACAGCGCGCTGGCCTTCGGCCTGTGGCGAGTCGCCGTCCACTGTCGGCAGCTGGGCGGGTCGCTGTCGCGCCAGGCGCTGTGGGTATGGGGCCACTACTCGGCGCTGATTCGCGTCAACCAGCACCTGTTCGTGCGGACGCTGGGGCTGCTGTTCGCCCAGGCGTTCTTCACTGCCCAGGGGGCCAATTTCGGCGACACCGTCCTCGCTGCCAATGCCGTGCTGCTGCAGTTCATCATGCTTGTCTCGTTCGCCCTGGACGGCTTCGCCAACGCCGCCGAAGCGCTGACCGGGCGCTCGGTGGGACGGCGCGACTGGAGCGACTTCGGCGCCGCCGTCGGTGCCGCCGGCAAACTGTCGCTGCTGGTGGCGGGCGGCTCGATGCTACTGTTTGCAGTGGCAGGAAATGGGCTGATATCGCTGCTGACCGACCTGCCGGAAGTCCGCACCACCGCTGCCGACTACCTGCCCTGGATGATCGCCATGCCGGCGCTGGCGGTATGGAGCTACCTGCTCGATGGCGTCTTCATCGGCGCTACTGAAAGCCGTGCGATGCGCGACACCGTCTGGCTGGCCCTCGCCTGCTACCTGCCGGTGTGGTGGCTGACCCAGGACTACGGCAATCACGGCCTGTGGTTCGCGTTTTTGTTTTTCACCCTGGTGCGTTCGACCTCTCTCGCCTTCTGCTACCTGTACTACCGAAGGACGCGCTAGTCGCCGACCGCCGGCAGCGAAACTTCCCCGGAAACAAGTCGCTAGACCAAGGTTGACTAATGGAGAGTGCGGGGATGCGTTAGGCTCGCGCCAAGCCAACGCTGCATGAATTGACGAGCAGGATGAAGTCGGCGACACGTCGTCGCAAGGCGCACGGAGCGCAGACTCGAAGCGAAGCGGAGAGAACGTCCTCAAGACGGCACCGAAGGGGCGAGAATCCGCAGGTCTCGAGTCAGCCGGGGCATACGGTTGATATGCGACGATTCCGCTCGGACCGGCACCGCGCAACGAAGCCGCTTCGCCTGCTCGAACAGTGATGCAGTGTCTCCCTAACGTTCACCGACGAGATCTCCCCCATGCTGCAGCGCCTCTCCCGCCCGGCGGTCAAGCTGGTCGAGCGCTACCTGCCCGACCCCTACATCTTCGTACTGCTGCTGACGATCGTCGCCGCACTGGCCGCGATGCTGCTCGAACGACAATCGCCACTGGCGGTCATGCAGTACTGGGGCGACGGGTTCTGGGGCCTGCTATCGTTCTCGATGCAGATGCTGATGGTGCTGGTGACCGGGTTCATGCTGGCCAACTCGCCGCCGATCAAGCGCCTGCTGGACAGACTCGCCGCCACCGCCCGGACGCCCGCCGGCGCGATCATTCTGGTGACCTTGGTATCGCTCGCCGCGAGCTGGATCAACTGGGGCTTCGGGCTGGTCATCGGCGCGCTGTTCGCCAAGGCGCTGGCGCGACAGATACGGGTCGATTACCGCCTGCTGATCGCCAGCGCCTACTCCGGTTTCGTGGTGTGGCACGGCGGCCTGGCCGGCTCGATTCCGCTGACCATCGCCACGCCGGGGCACTTCAGCGAGGCCCAGATCGGCATCATTCCCACGTCGCAAACAATCTTCGCCGGCTACAACCTGGCCATCGTCGTGGCGCTGTTCGTCATCATGCCGTTGATCAATCGCTGGATGCTGCCACCGGAGAACGAGAGTGTCTTTGTCAGCCGCGACCAGCTCTCGGAACCGGAAGCCCCGGACGCCAGCCAGGCCCTGCGACCCGCCGAACGACTGGAGAACAGTACCCTGCTGTCACTGCTGGTGGGTGTACCCGGACTGCTCTACCTAGTCCACTACTTCGTCTTTGCCGGCGGCGGACTCAACCTCAACAGCGTCAACTTCCTGTTCCTGTCGCTCGCCATCGTGTTCCATCGCACGCCGCGCAGCCTGCTTGCCAGCCTCAACGAGGCCATCAGGGGCGGCGCCGGGATCGTGATCCAGTTTCCGTTCTATGCCGGCATCATGGGCATCATGATGCAGTCCGGCCTGGCGCAATCGCTCTCGGAGATGTTCGTCGCCATCGCCACCGCCGATACGCTGCCGTTCTGGTCGTTCGTCAGCGCCGGCATCGTCAATCTGTTCGTGCCCTCCGGCGGCGGCCAATGGGCAGTTCAGGCTCCGGTCATGCTGCCGGCGGCCGAAGCACTGGGAGCCGATGTCTCGCGCGTCGCCATGGGCGTGGCCTGGGGCGATGCCTGGACCAATCTGCTGCAGCCGTTCTGGGCCTTGCCGGTGCTCGCCATCGCCGGTCTCAAGGCCAAGGACATCATGGGATTCTGCCTGATCCAGCTGGCGGTCACGGGGGTGGTGATCGGGCTGGGACTGACCCTGATCTAGCCAACCGCCCTCGCGCCCGAGAGCCGGCGCGAGGGAACCTGCAGGACGACCAATGGGCAGTCCAGGCCAAACGTGGTACATCTGGCGCATAAAAACACGCACCAGACGACCCCGAGGATACCGTGACGCCCGATGATCTACCCCGACAGCATGAGCTGTCGATGACCGTACTCATGACCCCCGACATGGCCAACTTCAGTGGCAAGGTGCATGGCGGGGCGATTCTCAAGAAGCTCGACGAAGTCGCCTACGCCTGCGCCAGCCGCTATGCCGGTAGCTACGTGGTGACCCTTTCCGTCGATCAGGTCCTGTTCAAGCAGCCGATCCACGTCGGCGAACTGGTCACCTTCCTGGCGATGATCAATCACGTCGGCCGTTCGTCGATGGAGGTCGGCATCAAGGTGCTGGCCGAATCGATCCAGGAACGGGTGATACGCCACACCAACAGCTGCTACCTGACCATGGTCGCCGTCGACCATGAAGGCAATCCCGTCCCGGTACCGTCGCTGGAATTGAAGACCCCACTGCAGAAGCTACGCTTCGAGAAGGCGGCGCTGCGCAAGAAGCTGCGCAAGCAGGAAGCCGAGGAAGAGCGCAACGCCATGGCCGAACATCTCAAGGCCTATCCGGCCGGACAGTGACATTTCACCCTCTCGCGACATCGTCGCCGGCCTGAACGCCCGACGAACAAGGATGTTCGATGCCTGAAACCGAATTCCGTCAAGCCCGCACCGCCAGGCGGTCCAGTCCCCTCGGCGAGCGGCTGCTGATGATCTGGGATCTTGCCGTCGTCGTGCTGGTGGCGATCAACCTGGCACTGCTGCTGTTCGACAGCCTGTTCCTGATCCCGCCGCTCAACAGCGCTTTCGGCGCCGTGGCGCCGGGCCTTCATACCGCCTACGACACCTACATCAGAGCCAATTTCGTCGAGATCGACCTCTGTTTCGTCGCCATCTTCCTGCTCGACGTGCTGCTGGGCTGGGCCATCGCCATCGCCCAGCGCCGCTATGCCCGCTGGTTCTTCTATCCGTTCGTGCACTGGTACGACGTGCTCGGCTGCATCCCCCTGGCCGGATTCCGCCTGCTGCGCGTGCTACGAGTCGTCTCGCTGCTGATCCGGCTGCAGCGCCTGGGCCTTGTCGACGTGACGCGCTGGCGCCTCTACCGCTTCTATCGCACCTATTACGGTGTGCTGATGGAAGAGATCTCCGATCGCGTCGCCATCAACCTGCTCGGCGACCTGCAGAAGGAGATACGCAACAGCGAACACCTGACCCAGCGCATCTCGAGCGAGGTGATTCAGCCGCGCAAGGCGGCGCTCGTCGACGAGATCGCCAGCCGGCTGGAGCGTACCGTCAGCAAGGGCTACGCCGAGAATCACCAGCAGGTGCACCGCTACGTCGCGGCGCTGGTGGCCAGGACGATGGAGGAGAACGAGGAGCTGCGGCGGCTGCGGCGACTGCCCATGGGCGACGCCGTGGCGGAGAGCATCGAACGCAGCCTCAGCGACATTGCCAGTCGCGTCGTCCACGAAGCCATCGATGGCCTGCGTTCGCCGCATTTCCACTCGTTGATGACCGACCTGGTCGGCAGCGGTATCGATGCCTGGCTGCAGGTCGACGACAAGACCGACCGGGTGACCCAGCAGGTGCTGATCGACATGCTGGAGCTGCTCAAGGAGCAGGTCGCCATCAAGCGTTGGAAAAGTGAGCTCAGCGAGCCGCAAACCCGGCGCGACGACACTGCCGGACCGACCAGCGGGGTCTGAACCGGCGAGTCAGTCGGGCGCCGGTCCCAGCATTCGGCGCAACGTGCCATCCCGAAGCCGGAAGTGGTGGTACATCGCCATGCAGACGTGACCGACGATCATGAGCGTCAGCAGCCAAGCGAAGGTGCCGTGCAGGCCACCGAAGCTGGCGGCCCAGGGAACGTCGGCGCCGGCGAACCAGGCCTTGCCGAATACATGGACGCCGTAGCCCATGCCCCAGGTCATCAAGGCCCCCGACAGCGGCATCAGTATCAGCAACGCATACATCGTCATGTGGCCGACGATGGCCAGGCGCTGCAACCGGCCTTCGTGGCGCGGGCGATGCCGGTGCTGGGAAAAGGCCCACGAGGTACGAACCGCCATCAGGATCAGCACGCTCACCCCGATGGTGGTGTGCCACGGGAAGATCGCCTGGCTGAAGGCGTTATCCTTCCAGACGGCGTTGACGAACACGCTGCTCAATTGCGTGACGATCAGCACCGCGACCAGCCAGTGCAGGATTCGCGTCACTCGGCCGTAGGCGCGCGGGGAGTCCTTCAACATGGTCTCGTTTTCCTGTCTCGGCTTCCGGCGACGCGCCACGGCGCGCACGGGATCGCCAGCGCTGCCGCGATCATGCCAGGATTCGCAACAGCGTGTAGGGTGCCTCGCACGCCTCCCGTTCATCCCGCGGGTCGATTCGGCCCAGTGACATGTCACGATCATTGTCGTAGGCCACGAACAGCCGCTCGGCGTCGAGCACCGCCAACCCCTCCGCCTTGTGCTCGAACTCCAGCACCTCCCCGTGGAGGTTCTCCACGATCGCGGGTGGGGTCCCGCGACTCAGATCGGCCAGTGCCATCGACCACAGGTAGCCGCCGATCTGCTCGCCATGCTCGTCCTCCACCTCGAAACTGGCCATCAGATAGAGGCGATCGTTGAAGGGATCGTATTCGAGGCTCGATAGACCGCAGATGTGCCGGACGCCCGCGTACTCCGAGGGGTCGAAGCGATAGCGCTCGCGGAGCTCGTCGACGAACTCCAGATTGCCAGCGGCCGTCATCCGATAGTGAACGCCCACCACGCGAGCCACGTAATCGAAGTCGTCGTGGGCGCGCCCCTGCTCTCGGACGCCGAACAGCAACAATCCATCGCAGGGTTCGCCCAGATCAGGCGATGCCGGAACTGCCGCCAGGCCCTCGATCTTGTAGTAAGGCAGGCCGATGGCATCGTCGAGCTTGCGACGCAGCTCCAGCGAACCCTCGACACCGTCGCGGGGATCGGGATCCACGACCTGCACCCGCTCCGGCTCGCCCACCGGCCAGATCAGCAGGTGATTGTAGACGTTGAGATCGTGACTCTCGTCGTCGATGCGGTCGAACCCGGTGGTCGCCAGAATGTAGCGCCCATCGACGGTCAAGGCGAAGTCCTCGTACTTGACCGCGCGCCGGATGGCATCGGCGGTCAGGAATCGATGACTCTCGGGATCCGGCAATCCCTCCACCAGATCGAAGGCGAAGACGGCCGAGCGTCCCTCTCCGGGAATCGGCTTGTCGCTGGCCAGCAGCAGACGACGGCCGTCGAAGACCACCGCCGACACCTCGACGTTGACCGGAGAGCCGTCCTCGTATTGCAGGCCGGGAGAAAAACAGGTCAGCGTCCCCTCGGTGATGATCTCGGTACGTAGCATGGCAACCTCCTCGGTCGGGCCCGCTGCGTGAAAGAAAAGGGCCGAATGGTTCGGCCCTCGAAGTTCGCTGTTCCCGCGATCAACCGCAGGAGATATCCGTGATCATGCGCTGATCGTCGACCTTGATATCGAGCCGCTCCGCACGATAGTCCATGGTGTAGCTCTTGCCGGGCTCGATGACCCGAATCTCGGCGGCCCGTGACCGATCCGCGATCTCTGCCTGCAGCGCATCGGTGAGGGTTTCCCCGACCAGGCTACCCACCGTCTGAGCACCGCAGGCATCCTCGGGGACCGGCTTCACGTCGGGGGGTCGAGGCGCATCGTCGGGCTTGGGTGCCGTGCTGCAGCCCGCCAATAGAAAGCCACTCACGATCAGCGCCGCACCGGAAATTTTCATGCCTTGCTCCTTGCTGGAGAAACCGCTCTCGTTGATTGAGGCGCACCGAACCGGGCGCCATGTCGGATTCGCCAAGCCTAGCAGGTCGCGTCGAGCTCGGCATCGGCTGGTCGACCCGGCGCAGTGCCGCTAGACTCAAACTCTCATTGGCCGACCCTTGTTGCGGTCAGCCACGCAGAGCCGTCCCGGACGGACGCCCCAAAACAACCGAGTCTTCAAGCTCATCGATCGCAAAGGAACGCCGCCATGCGCCCGTCGCTCTCCGTTCGCCTCCTCACCTCCGTCGCCGCCGTGGCGATCACCGCCAGCTTCGGCGTGGGTCAAGCCTTGGCGCAGGACGACCAGCAACCGATTCGCGTCGCCTCCAAGATCGACACCGAGGGCTCCCTGCTCGGCAACATGATCGTCGACGTACTGGAAAACGCCGATCTGCCGGTCGATAGCCGGCTGCAGCTCGGCCCCACCAACATCGTGCGCCAGGCACTGGTGGCGGGCGATATCGATCTCTACCCCGAATATACCGGCAACGGCGCGTTCTTCACCGACACGACCGACGATCCGGCCTGGAAGGACGAACAGGCGGGCTACGACAAGATCAAGGCTGCCGACAGCGAAGCGCATCAACTGGCATGGCTGACGCCGGCGCCGGCCAACAACACCTGGGCCATCGCCGTACGCCAGGACGTGGCCAATGACAAAGACCTCTCCACCATGGCCGATTTCGGTCAGTGGGTCAGTGACGGTGGCGAGATCAAGCTGGCCGCCTCGGCCGAATTCGTCGAGAGCGATGCGGCGCTGCCCAGCTTCCAGCGGGCCTATGACTTCACGCTCGACGAAGACCAGCTGCTGGTGCTCTCGGGCGGCAACACCGCCGCCACCATCCGTGCCGCTGCCGAAGGCACCAGCGGCACCAACGCGGCCATGGTCTACGGCACCGACGGCGCCATCGCCGCCGCCGGGCTCAAGGTGATGGACGATCCCAAGGGCGTGCAGATGGTCTACGAGCCGGCCCCGGTGGTGCGTCAGTCGGTGCTCGACACCTATCCCCAGATCGCGGAACTGCTGAAGCCGGTATTCGAATCCCTCGACCGTGAGACGCTGCAGACACTGAACGGCAAGATCCAGGTCGACGGACTGCCGGCCGATCAGGTCGCCCATGACTACCTGACCGAGCAAGGCCTGCTGGACTGAGTTCGATCGTGGCGCTTCCCGAACGACGCCGATGGTTCGGCAACCGGGTGTTGGCGACGCTGCTGATCGCGGCCGTCGCCAGCGCCGTGCTGCTGCCGTTTGCCAGCCTGTCGCCCAATCGGCTGGTGTCGGGGCAACCGGTCATGCTGTGGCAGGCGCTGGCCGGCTGGCAACTCGCGACCTTCGCACTGATCGGACTCCTGCTGCTGATCGCGGCGCTGGCCGGGCCGCTGCCCCGACGCCTCGCACTGTGGCTGTCGCTGGGCGCCACGCTACCGCTGCTGGCGCTCGATTTTCAGGCACTCGGGGCCTACGCCCATGGCGCCCTGGCCAACGCCTCGCCAGCCGCTCGCGTATCGCAGGGCGCAACCTTCTGGATTCTGCTGTTCGTCAGCGCGCTGATCGCCATCGATGCCCTGCAACGGCTGCGTCTCGGCCCGGCGGGACGCGCCCTCTACGGCGTCGCGGCGCTGGCGGTGATCGGCGTCTGCTTCTCCGGCGAGCTGCTCTCGCCGGTGTCGATCATGCGCGAATTCGCCAACCAGCGGGACAACTTCATCGACCAGTTGGTGCGACACTTGCTGCTGGTCGGCGGTGCGCTGCTGCCCGCCCTGCTGGTCGGTCTGCCGCTGGGCCTGCTGGCCAATCGTCGGGCCCGCCTGCGCAACGGCCTGTTCAGTGTGCTCAACGTATTCCAGACGCTGCCGTCGATCGCGGTGTTCGGACTGCTGATCGCGCCGCTCTCGGCGCTCGGCCGGGCGGTGCCGTGGCTGGGCGAGCTAGGGGTCAGCGGTATCGGCGTGGCGCCGGCGATCATCGCCCTGGTGCTCTATTCGCTGCTGCCGATCGTGCGCAACACCTACGCCGGCCTCGCCGGTGTCTCGACCGGCGCCCTGGAGGCGGCCCGCGGTATGGGCATGACGACGCGCCAGATTTTGTGGCGGGTGGAGATCCCGCTGGCGCTACCGGTGATCCTGTCGGGGCTGCGCATCGTCACCGTCCAGGCGATCGGGCTGGTGGTGGTCGCCGCCCTGATCGGCGCCGGCGGCTTCGGCGCCTTCATCTTCCAGGGGCTGGGCCAGTACGCCATCGACCTGGTGCTGCTGGGCGCCATCCCGACCATCGTGCTGGCGGTCATCGCCGACTTTGCGCTGCAGATTCTGGTCAGCCTGAGCCGCCCTTCCGGTACTCGCTGACGCCGTTTCAGGCACCGATCAGGAAAGACCCATGATTGAATTGCAAGGGCTGACCAAGACCTACGCGGGCAAGAACGTCGTCGAGGACGTCTCGATGACGCTGGAGACCGGTGAGTTCGGCGTGCTGATCGGCCCTTCCGGCTGTGGCAAGTCGACCACCCTGAAGATGATCAACCGGCTGGTGCCGCTGAGCAGTGGCCGGATCATTCTCAACGGCGACGACGTAACCGAGCTACCGGCCGAGCAGCTCAGGCGACGGATCGGCTACGCCATCCAGTCGACCGGGCTGTTCCCGCACTGGAGCGTGGCCCGGAATATCGCCACCGTGCCGCAGCTGTTGAAATGGTCGAAGTCCCGTATCGACGACCGGGTCGACGAACTGATGGCGATGTTCCACCTCGACCCTGCCGAGTTTCGCGACAAGTACCCGCACCAGCTCTCCGGCGGCCAGGCGCAGCGCGTCGGCGTGGCTCGCGCGCTCGCCGCCGATCCGGAAGTGCTGCTGATGGACGAGCCGTTCGGTGCGGTCGACCCGATCACCCGCGAGGCGCTCCAGGCGGAGATGCGTCGGGTTCATGGCCAGACCGGCAAGACCATCGTCTTCGTCACCCATGACATGGACGAGGCGCTGCAGCTGGCGACCCGGATCGCGCTGCTCAACAACGGCAGGCTGGTCCAGTACGACCGCCCCATCGAGATGATGGTGAAACCCGCGGACGACTTCGTTCGCGAGTTCTTCGGCCAGGCCGACCTGGGGCTCAAGCTGCTCTCGCGACGCTGGGTCCATCAGTACCAGCGGCCTCCGAGCCTGACCCATCACGCCACGCTCCCCGGCCTCGATCACTGCTGGCGACTCGACGAAGCCGGCCGGCCGATCGTCCTCGAGGGCGCCCGGCTGGACGACCAGCATCAGCACACCGACGTCAGGTCGGAATGGATCGCCACGCCGGAGATGAGCATGAAGGAAGCGCTCTCGCGAATGGTCTGGTATCGCGTGATGGTGCTGCCGGTCGTCGATGAAACCGGCAAGCTGATCGGCGAGGTGGGCATGCAGGGCATCATGGGAATCGAGTCAGACGGCGGGCTGCACGCCGGTGGGCCGGCCTCATGAGCGGCGTCGCTCGAAGCGCGCGACAGTGGCGGGCGGCTTCCGCCGGCAACGGCGTACTGTTTTTGCTGATCGCGCTGTTGATCGCACTGACGCTGGGAATGGCCCAGCTCGAGCCGCTGTTTCGGGCGCTGTTTCCCGATCTCGGCAACCCGCTCTATGCCCGCGACAGCTTCCTCAACCTGATGCTGGCGCATATCGGGTTGGTGCTGGTGTCGTCGCTGATCTCGGTGACGATCGGCATCGCGGCCGGCCTGTTCGTCACTCGCCCGGTCGGACGCGAGTTCGAACCGATGGTGTCGTCATTGGCCGCCATCGGCCAGACCTTCCCGCCTGCCGCGGTGCTCGCCATCGCCGTCCCGCTGGCCGGTTTCGGCTTCGCCCCGACCATCATCGCCCTCTCCCTCTACGGCCTGCTGCCGGTGATCCAGAACACCATCGCCGGTCTTGGCACGGTACCGCAGACCACGCTGGAGGCCGCCCGCGGCAACGGCATGAGCCGTTGGCAGATTCTGCGCCGCGTCGAACTGCCGCTGGCGATGCGGGTGATCATCGCCGGCATTCGCGTCTCGGTGATCATCAACATCGGCACCGCCACCATCGGCTCCACCGTCGGCGCCAAGAGCCTGGGCACGCCGCTGATCGCCGGCCTGGTCGGCAACAACCTCGCCTACGTGATCCAGGGCGCGCTGCTGGTCGGGCTGCTGGCGATCGTCACCGACCTGCTGTTCGAGCGGCTGGAGCGACGCTACTCGTTCGGGGGCCAAGCCTAGGTGCTGTCTGAAAAGTTGACGAGCGAAGGCAAGACAAGGCAAAAATCGGCGAAAACGGACCGGGCTGGCGCGCCAGTTCACGGGGTGTAAATGAGCATCTTGATCAGACCGGCGCTCCGGCATCGCACACCGACGTGATTTGCCCGTGCAGCCCTTTACGCCATGTTTCCCTGACCGGCGGTACTCCCCTCCTCATCGAAGGGGAAGTTATCGGTGGGCGGGATCTGCTTGCGCAACTGCCGAAGGAAGGCGTCCAGCGCCGGCGAGGCGTGCAGCGGCTTGCGCCGGAGAATGCCGATTTCCCGTGGCTCCTGCATGTTGACGGGCAACCGGGTGATAGCGTCGAGATTGAAGACGTCGACGCTGGAGGCCGGTAGCAGCGCGTAGCCGAGCTTCGCTCTCACCATGGCGATCGCCGAGCTCATGAAGCTCACCTCCCAGCTGGGCGCGACCTGCCTGCCGGCGTGTTCCATCGCCAGATCCGCGTAGTGCCTGGCACTCGAGCCCGGGGTCATGGCGATGTACGGCACCTGGTCGAGCCCGTACCAGGGCGATTCACTGCGCCTCACCACCCGTGGTGGCGTGATCAGCAGCAGATCGTCGTGGAACAGCGGCTGGAAATCGAGTTCCCGGTCCCGCTGCAGAGGCGACCCCAGCCCCATGTCGACCTCGCCCCTGCGCACCCAATGGTGGACCTGGTCGGCCAGGCCGTCGCGCAGGACCACGGTCACCTTGGGATGACGCTTGCGAAAGGCGGCGATGGCCCGTGGCAGCAACGATGAGGCCACCGAAGGCAGCCCGGCCACCGTGACCTTCCCCCGCTCGAGTTCGCGCACGTTGCGGGTATCGTCCAGCGCCAGCGACATGTCGGCGAGGATACGCCGGGCGTGGCCCAGAAACAGCGCCCCACCCTCCGTCAGGACCACGGTACGGGTATTGCGCGCGAACAGCGCGATGCCCAGTTCTCCTTCCAACTTTCGTATCAGATAGCTCAACGCAGGCTGCGACAGGTGAATGTCCTTCGCGGCCCGCGTGAAGCTGGCCAACTCGGCGGTTCGCACGAATGCCTGCAGTTGCCGCTGATGAAACATTTCGCCCCCGGATCGAAATTTTCTATCAATTCATAAGATATATGGCTTTGCCTGATCCTGTCGCGCTACGCCATTGTTTTTCGATATTCGATGCCACGGACCCCTCATGCACCCTTCCTCTCGACGCATAGCGCATATCGGCTGCGGTGCCGGCTTTGCCGGTGATCGACCCGACGCGGCGATCGCGCTGGTGGCGGCACTCGCCGAGCGCGACGGCCCGCGCTATCTGTTCTTCGAACTGCTGGCCGAACGTACCCTGGCCGAAGCCCAGTTGCGGCGGCTGGAAGACCCCGATCTTGGCTACGCCACGCACCTGTTCGCGTTTCTCGCGCCGATCCTCCGGCCCTGTCTGACTCACGGCATCCCGATCATTACCAACGGCGGCGCCGCCAACCCGGTGGCGGCGGCGCGTCGGCTGCGACGAGAACTCGAATCACAGGGGCTCGAGGCCCGCATCGCCTGCGTGCTGGGCGATGACCTGGGCGATGCGCTCGACGACACGGCCGATTGGCTTCCCGCCGACTGTCCACGCGAGGAGATCGTCTCCTGCAACGTGTACATCGGTGCGGAGGCGGTCACGGAGGCGCTTCTCGGAGGGGCGGACATCGTCATCGGCGGGCGGCTGGCGGACCCTTCGATGGTGGTCGGTGCCTTGCGCCACGCCCACGGCTGGGAGGCCGACGACTGGCAGCACCTGGCGGTGGCCACGGCCGCCGGTCATCTGCTGGAGTGCGGCACCCAGGTCACCGGTGGCTATTTCGCGGATGCGGGACGCAAGGCGATTCCCGACCCTGCCCACCTCGGCTGCCCGATCGCCGAAGTCGGCAGCGACGCCAGCCTGGTCCTCACCAAGACCCCGGGCAGCGGCGGCTGCGTCACCGAGCAGACGGTCAAGGAGCAACTGCTCTACGAGGTCCACGACCCTGCGGCCTACCTGACCCCGGACGTCACCCTCGATGTCTCCCGGGCGAGCCTGGAAACGGTGGGCCCGGATCGTGTCGCCATACACGGCATCCAGGGCCACCCGGCCCCGGCGACGCTGAAGGGCAACCTGGGGCTGCGCGGGCTGTGGTTCGGCGAGGCGGGAATCTCCTACGCCGGCCCCGGCGCGGTGGAGCGGGCCCGGCTGGCCATGGACATTCTGCGCCAGCGGCTGGATGACCGGTTGCCAGCGCTGCGGCCCCATTTCGATCTGATCGGCGTCGCCAGCCTGTTCAACGATGGCAGCGGGGAATGGTTGGCGGATCGTCTGCAGGATGCTCCCGCCGTCGAGGACGTCCGCCTGCGCCTGGGCCTCGTCGATCGCGATCGCGAGGCCGTCGAGCTGGCGCTGCAGGAGCTCGAGACGCTCTACCTCAACGGGCCGGCCGGCGGCGGCGGCGTCCGCCGACAGCTCGGCGAGTCGCTGCGCACCCGATCCTTCCTGATCGCGCGCGAACGGGTGACACCGTTCGTGACCTGGCCATGAGGTACCGACGATGACACCTGACGTGCTACTCGCCGATGTCGCCCACGCCCGCGCCGGCGACAAGGGCAACACGCTGAACGTGGCGGTGTTCGCCTTCGAGCGCCGTCACTACGCCTGGCTCGAGCGACACCTCTCCGAAGACGCGGTGGCGGCGCGCTTCGGCCATCGCCATCCGAACAGGGTAACGCGCTACTGCCTGCCCCAGCTCGCCGGCATCAACTTCGTCATCGAGGGCGCGCTGGAGGGCGGCGTCAACCAGAGTGCCACCCTCGACCGCCACGGCAAGAGCCTGAGCTATCTGCTGCTGGGCATGTGCCTGCCCTCGCCCGGGGATTGAACGCGACCGGGGTCGTCGCGTCGTGACGATCGGCAGCCAGCGGAGGACGGTGCCATGGGCCTCGTTCCCATCCAAGAGGCGCCCAAGCGCCCCAACCTACGCCAACTCACGGAGCCATCATGATAACAACGCTCGGATTCGTGATGATGCTGGGCATCATCGCACTGATACTGCTCAAACGACTGCCCCCGGTGGTCGCGTTCGCCCTCGTTCCGGTCGCTGCCAGCCTGCTGGCAGGCTTCACCCCCGCCGAGACCGGCGGTTTCATCAAGGATGGCCTGACCGCCGTCGCCCCGACCGCGACGCTGTTCATCTTCGCCATCCTCTATTTCGGGATCATGCGTGAACGCGGGATGTTCGACCCGCTGGTCAACTTCCTGATCAAGCGTACCCGCGGCGAGCCGCTCAGAGTCGCCATCGTCACCGTGCTGGTCGCCGCCATCGCCCATCTCGACGGCGTCGGCGCGGCGACCTTCCTGCTCACGATTCCGGCCTTCCTGCCGCTCTACCAGCGCCTCAACATGAGCCCGCTGATCCTGCTCTGCCTGGTCGGGCTGAGTGCCGGGGTGATCAACATGGTGCCCTGGGGCGGCCCCACGGCCCGCGCGGCGGCCACCGCCGGCGTGGACGCCTCGGAACTGTGGCTCCCGCTGATACCGGTACAGGCGCTGGGGATCGTGCTGCTGCTGGGATTGGCGAGCTACTTCGGCATCAAGGCGCAGCGCCACAACCGGGTCACCGGGCACGGCCATGCCAGCGGCGACATGAGCGCCTACCTGCTGCCGCCGCGGGAAACGGCACTGCCACTCAGCGATTGGCGCTACTGGGCCAACGTGGGGCTGACGCTGATCATTCTGCTGATCCTGTTCACCGGCGCCTTCCCGCTCTACGCCAGCTTCATGGTCGGTCTCGGCATCGCCCTGCTGCTCAACTACCCGCGTCCGGAAGCTCAGGGCAAGGAACTGGCCAGGCATGCCAACGATGCACTGCAGATGGCGCTGGTGATGCTCGCCGCCGGCATCCTGCTCGGTATCCTGGCCGGCGCCGGCATGTCCGATGGCATGGCCGGTGCGCTGATCGAGCTGCTACCGGCGGGGTCGGCGAGCGTACTGCACTTGATCGTCGGCTTCTTCGGCGTTCCCCTGGGAATGCTGTTCTCGCCGGACGCCTACTATTTCGCGCTGATGCCGATCGTGCGCGACATCGCCACCGCCGCCGGCGTCCCCGTGGAGGCGGTCGCCCGCGCGATGCTGATCGGCGAGAACACCGGCTTCAGCATCAGCCCGGTGGTGCCCAGCGTCTACCTGGCCATCGGCCTGGCCGGCGTCGAGCTGCGTGAACATCTCAAGTTCACCTTCCTGTGGGCCTGGGGTATCGGCATCATCCTGCTCGCCTTCGCCTGGCTGATCGGCGCCATCGGTGGCTGATCGCGTCGCCGGTCCGGCCGGTCGATTGACCGCCCTGCCCGGTACGCTGCTGCCGCCGACGATCTTCGAACCGGTAGCGCTGGAAGCGGGCTGGACGTGGGAATCCCTCGACTGGCTTGCCGGGCCGGGCGCCGGCGACCTGGAGCTCGCTGCCGGGGAGATCGTTGCCCGCTGGCCCGCCCGGGAGCCAGGCTACCGGCTGCTGGTAGGCCACTCGGCCGGCGGCGTCGTGGCATTGCAGGTCGCGGCAGCGCTGGGCGAGTGCCTCGACGGCCTGGTCCTGGTCGATACCGGCGCCAGCGCCGCCCGTCATGGCGATCCCGATCTGCCGCAGCGCCTGCGGGCGCAGTGGGGGCCGGCGTTCATCGACGCCTTCCTGTTGCGCTGCGTCGGACGGGAAGCACTGGATCGCCACGGCGATGCACTGCGTCGCTACGCCCTTGCCACTGGCCCCGAACGCGCCCATCGCGCCATGACGAGCCTGCGTGGTCTCGACCTCGCCTCGCGGCTTGGCGATATCCGCTGTCCGACGCTCATCCTCCACGGCATCCGCGACCCGGCTCGCTCGCTTCGACACGCCCGGGAGCTGGCCACCGGTATCGCCGGCGCGCGGCTCAAGACGCTCGACGCCGGTCACACCCCGATGCTCGAGCGCCCCGAGGCGGTGGCCAGCTGTCTCGACGGTTTTCTCGCCAGGTACCCCCAGTCAAAGTGACGTTAGCCAAAGTCGGTTAACCAAAAGTGCCGTTAGCCAAAGTACTGGGCACCGTTGATATCGATGATGGTGCCGGAGACGAAAGCCGCCCCGTCGCTGGCCAGCCACAGTGCCGCCGAAGCGACGTCCTCGGGCAATCCGGCCCGCCCGGCGGGAATCGTCTCGAGGGTGGCGCGCTTCGATTCGTCGGTGGTGAAGGTGGCGTGAAACGGCGTCGCCTCGATGAAGCCCGGCGCCAGCGCATTGACGGTGATGCCGCGACCGGCCACCTCCTTGGCCAGCCCCCGGGTGAAGCCGAACAGCGCCGCCTTGGCGGTGGCATAGGCCGTCGCGCCGGGGTGGCCGCCGTTGCGCGCGGCCAGCGAGGAGACGGTCACGACGCGCCCGCCATCGCGAAACAGCGGAAGCAGGTGGTGGGTGACCAGAAACACCGAGTCCACGTTGAGCGCCTGTACCCGACGCCACAGCGAGAACGGCATCTCCTCGATGGTCGAACGCTGAATCAGGCCGCCGGCGTTGTTGACCAGAATATCGACACCGCCGACTTCCTCCCCCAGCCATCTGGCGAACCCTTCGACGGCGGTTTCGTCGGTCACGTCCAGCGACCGCGCCAGCGCCGGTTCGCCGCCGCTGGCGGTCAGCGCTGCCAATCTCCCGGCATCAGGCTCGTGGGAGCGATAAGTGATCACCAATCGCGCCCCGGCAGCGGCCAGCGCCTGGGCGATGGCGAAACCGATCCCCACCCCGCCACCGGTGACGACGGCGACTCGTCCCTTCAGTTGATCGTCTGGCATCTGACTTCCTTTCCCGGTGATCGTGAAGTGCATCGATACCGGCATTGAGTCAGCAAGTGGTGGCCAAAATCAACCGCAGGGCAGGACTGGCGCCACCGACCGGCGTGGCCGTGACCCAGCCGTCGCTCTCGAGTTCGGCCGCCGCCCGGCGGACAAGCGCGTGCTCGAGGCCCAGACGACGGGATACCAGTGCCGTGGAGACGCCGCTGTCACCCGCTACGCTGGAGTGACGAATCGCCAGCAGCACCAGCGCCGCCAGCGGGTCGAGTTCGGGATGTTCGGCCTGCAGCGTCGCCAGTCGACGCTGCAGAGCCTCCGGGTCGAGCGGTTCAGGCAAGTCGTGTGCTCGCCTCGAGCCTGACGGCGATCGACTTGGAGGCCGGGGTGTGACTGAAATCGCCCTTGTGGGAAAGCGGAATCAGCGGATTGGTTTCCGGATAGTAGGCTGCGGCGCAGCCCTGCGGGGTGTCGTAGGCGACGATCTTGAAGCCGTCGACACGGCGGACGACGCCATCGTCGGACTCGCCCACCAGGTCGACCCACTGACCGGCCTCGAACCCGAGCCGCGCAATGTCGTCACGGTTGAGGAAGATCACCTGGCGACCGCCCTCGATGCCGCGATAGCGATCATCGTAACCGTAGACGGTGGTGTTGTACTGGTCGTGGGAGCGCATCGTCTGCAGCGTCAGCCACCCTTCGCGCGAGGCGAGCTGCTGGTGCATCACCGCCGCTGGCAGCGGGTCAGCGGAAAATTCGGCCCTGCCGGTCGCGGTGCCGAACTCGAGCCCGGCCACCGGATTGGCGAGCCAGAACCCCCGCGGCACGCGCACGCGGCTATTGAAATCGTGAAACCCGGGAATCACCGCGGCGATATGCTCGCGGATGACGTCGTAGTCCTCGCGCATCGCTGCCCAATCGATGACCTTGTCAGCGATCGCCTCGTCGGCGAACAACCGCTCGGCAATGCCGGTCAGAATGGCGATCTCGGAGCGCAGCGACTGGTCCGCCGGCTTGTTGATCCCGGCCGAGCCGTGAACCATGCTCATCGAGTCTTCCACCGTGATCAGTTGCGACTTCCCGGCCGCGTTGCGATCGATCTCGCTGCGGCCGATACACGGCAGGATCAGGGCCTGGTCTCCGGTAACCAGGTGACTGCGGTTGAGCTTGGTACTGATGAAGGCGGTCAGGCGGCAGTTGGCCATCGCCTTCTCAGTGACGACGCTGTCGGAAATGGCGCGGGTGAAGTTTCCGGCCAAGCCAATGAACACCTTGCCCGGCTGGTCACGCATCGCCTCGACCGCCGCCACCGAGTCGACACCATGTTCACGCGGCATCGGCCGCGCATATTTCGCCTCCAGCGCGTCGAGCAGCGCCTTCGACGGCTTTTCGAAGACGCCCATGGTGCGGTCGCCCTGGACGTTGGAGTGGCCGCGAACCGGCGAGGTGCCGGCACCGGGCTTGCCGAGGTTGCCGCGCAGCATCAACAGGTTGACGATCTCGCGCACTGTCGGCACGGAGTGCTTGTGCTGCGTGATGCCCATGGCCCAGCAGGCGATGGTGGCATTGGAGCGCGCATAGAGCTCGGCCGCCTGCTCCATCTCCTCCCGGGTCAGGCCGGACTGGGCTTCCAGCGTCGCCCACTCGGTCGCCTCGACGCGAGCACGGTAGGCTTCCAGGTGCGCGGTGTGTCGGTTCAGGAAGTCATGGTCGAGCACCGCCTCCCCGGCAGCATCGCGGGCGAAAAGCGCCTTGGCCATCCCCCGCACCACGGCCATGTCGCCGCCCAGCTTGGGCCGGAAGTAGTGGCTGCTGATGCGATGGCTGCCGTTGTGCAGCATCTCCAGCGGCTTCTGCGGGTCGGCGAATTTCTCCAGCCCACGCTCCTTCAGGGTATTGAAGGTGACGATGGTCGCCCCGCGTTCCGCCGCCTCGCGCAGCACGCCGAGCATGCGCGGATGGTTGGTGCCCGGGTTCTGGCCGAACACGAAGATCGCCTCGGCCTTCTCGAAATCTTCCAGCCGCGCGCTGCCCTTGCCGGTGCCCAGCGCGGCGTTGAGCGCCACGCCGCTGGCTTCATGGCACATGTTGGAGCAGTCCGGCAGGTTGTTGGTCCCGAACAGGCGCGCCAGCAGCTGGAACACGTAGGCGGATTCGTTGCACGCCTTGCCGGAGGTGTAGAAGATGCCGTCGTTCGGGGTCGGCAGCGCCTTGAGCTCGTCGGCGATCAGATCGAGCGCCTCGTCCCACGCCACCGGCTCGTAATGATCGGTCTCGGCGTTATAGCGCATCGGCTCGACCAGACGCCCCTGGTCCTCCAGCCGATAGTCGTCCCAGGTCTTGAGTTCGCTGACGCTGTACTTGGCGAAGAACTGGCGGGTGACGCGCTTGGCGGTCGCTTCCCAGGTCACCGCCTTGACCCCGTTCTCGCAGAACTCGAACGACGAGCCGTGCTCGGGATCGCCCCAGGCGCAGCCCGGGCAGTCGAACCCGTCGGGCTGGTTGAGCTTGAACAGCGAGCGGGCGTTGAGTGCCGGCGAGCGGCTGTGCAGCAGATGCCGGCCCACCGACTTCAGCGCGCCCCAGCCACCGGCCGGGTTGTGATAGTCGAATATCTTGGGTGCCTTGGCCGACGCGGCCCTTGGGGCATCCTCGGCGGGAGACTCGGGACGGGACTCTGGTTGAAACTGGGACATGCTGTTCCTTACACGTTCGGTGACGACCGGAAATCGCGGACGGATGCCCGCCGGCGCGCAGCGATACGGTCGGCTTGGGTCGGCATGAGATTCTGGATCCGGTGTCGGCGCAAAGCGGCTGATGCCCGCGAGAAGCGACGAGCGCGCTGCAGACGTTGGTCGTAATACAAAAGTATATTACGCCGCTGACGTTTCGGCTGTCGACAACTGGCGGGAGCTAGCAGGCACGCGGAACGAGGTAACGTATCGGCCGATACGCGCCAGGCTTTAGAGGCAGCAGCGGCGGCGTTCCGGCTCAGCCGTCGCCACGGCTCAACAGTTCGAGCCGCTTGCCGCGGTGGCAGTTGATCAGGGTCAGGTTGCAGCTGCGGGCGACCTCGACCGCGAGCCGGGACGGGTAGGAGAGCGTCGCCAGCGCCGGAATCCGGGCCCGGACGCTCTTCTGCACCAGTTCGAGGCTACAACGACTGGAGGTCATTACCAGCGCCGGCATCCGGCCTGTCATCAGGCTGGCACCGATCACCTTGTCCAGCGCATTGTGGCGCCCGATATCGCGGCCGACGGTGTCGATTCGGCCCTGCTCGGAAAGCCCCAGTGCCAGATGAACGCCCGGCGAGGACTCGGTTCGCAGCGCGTCCAATCCCACGCCGAGGCTCTCCACGAGCGGCAACGACGACACGGGCAGTCGGGTCAGGCCGAACAGTAGTTGCGACTCCTCCTGAACCCCGCAGGCACCGCAGCCGCTGGTCGACAGGGTCGCCCGCGCCTGACTGCCGGCCCGCCGGGCAATCCGCTCGGCCACCTGCAGCCGGACCCGAAAACCGTGGCGGCTGGTCTCGACCGCCGTCGCCTCGACATCGGCGTATCGGTCGATCACGCCCTCGCTGAACGCGAAACCGACCGCCAGCGCCTCGAGCTGGTGCGGCGTTGCCAGCACCGTGGCGTAGGCGGTGTCGTTGAAAACGATGGAAACGGGAGATTCCTGCGGTCCGGGCAGCGTGTCGAGTGCGTGCGGGCTGGCATCATCGTAGCCGGTCAGCGGCTCGCGATCGCTTTGGCGCCCCTGCGGGCTGGACTCGGTGCGGAGAGGGGACGTCATGGCAGACTCCGATCCATCGACGATTGCCGGGGAGACAAGATGACGATATCACGCATCGGAGGGAGGAAAAGGGCCACGTCGGAACGAGCAAGAAAGAAACCAATGCCCGATCCGTCGTGGATCGGGCATTCGGCTATCAGCTGGCAGCGTCCTGAACGGCTTCACCGCCGCTTTCGATGTCCTTGCCGGCACCGTCGACCGTATTGCAGCCTGCCAGGATACCTGCGCTGAACAGTGCGGACAGAGAGAAAGCGATTAGGCGTTTCATGATGTCGTCCTCCTTAACGTTTTAGGCGGATGGACGCGAGGTCCATCCGGGCCGTTGTGTGATCGGCCTGTCATCAAAGTAGCAGAGAGTCGCGCAAACGCGTATGAGATCTTGCCTAACTCGCGGATTTGGCGTCCAAACCGCTATTGCGAAGCGTTCTGGATCTTCTCGCCGCCACGCTCGATGTCCTTGCCCAGGCCATGCATGGTATTGCAGGCGCTCAGTGTCAATATCAGCCAGCCGACGGCCAGCCATCCCAAACCAGCTTTCATCGCCATGTTCCTCAGTTGCAAGGCCGCCGACCGATGCGACGGAATCGAGAGCTTACCATCGTTGCCTCGTTCGCGGCGCAACTCGACGCTCCCGTGGCCTCGACGTAAAGTGACGACTTGCGATCCGCTTCTCCCTTTCTTCACCGCCGGAGGCGTCATGCCCAATTTCACGCTCGACTCTCGCCTGCAGCAGGACAGCATCCACGTCGTCGATCTGCCCCTGTGTCAGGTTCGGCTGAGCGGAGATGCCCGCTACCCCTGGATCATCCTGATCCCGCAGCGCGCCGATATCGTCGAGATCTACGATCTGCCAGGCGACGATCAGGCGAGCCTATGGCAGGAAGCCACGCGACTGGGGCAGGCGATGATGACGTTCTACGGGGGGGATAAATTGAACATCGCCACGCTTGGCAACGTCGTGCCGCAGTTCCATCTCCATGTCATCGTGCGCTTTGCCGGCGATGCCGCCTGGCCCGGCCCGGTCTGGGGCCATGGCAATATCGAAGCCTATTCGGCGGACGCGCTCGAACAGCGTCGTGCAGAGATCGCGCGGCTGGCGAGCGCTGCGACGTCATCACTGTGACGCCGACGGGAGGCGTTCACCTCACCACCGTGAGGATCAGCCTCGCCCGGCGCCGAACGGACCCGGCGCGGGGGCGGATTGCTGCGCGGTAGGCGCGCCAAGCATGGGGGGGCCGGCGGCCGGCCCTCGCTGCCACTGGGCCAGGGTCAGCGACAGGCCCAGCACCAGTATCAGCGCCCCGCCCGCCAGACCGACCCATGACTGCCACTGGCCACCGCCCCTGGCGGGCTTGAGGTGGCGCTTGACCCAGTCGCGCGCCAGCACGCTGAGCAAGGCCAGCGACGAGACGGTCAGCGCCGTCCCCAGCGACATTGCCATGACCGCGACCACCCCCTTGCCGAACTGATCCAGCAGGGAGGCGGCACCCAGCAGCAGCACCGCGCCGCTACAGGGGCGGATGCCGATCGACAGCACCGTCAGCAGCGCCACGCGCCAATCTCCCGCCTGCCGGGGATCGATATGATGCTCGTGCCCGCACCCGCAATGGGCGTCGTGGGCGTGGCGCTGCGCGGGCGTCACCAGGCCTTTCGCCGAATGACGCGACGCCGGAGCGGTCGTCGCCACCGCCGTGAAGGTCGAGGTGAAGGCCGTCGTGGCAGCGGTGCCAGCGCTGTGGCGCGTTCGCCACAGGCGTCGCAGCGACCGGATACAGAGCCACAGCCCGACCAGGGTGACGATCGCGAAACTCGCCAGTTCCGCCTGATCGATGCTGCCCATTGCCTCGCGGGTCAACCATCCCAGACCGAATACCAGAATGCCGATGATGGCGATCGCCATCACGCCCTGCAGCAGTGCCGCCAGCGCGGAGAGGCTCAGCGCGCGGCGCCAGGCGCCCCCCTGCGACGCCAGATAGGTACTCAACACCACCTTGCCATGGCCCGGTCCCGCGGCATGGAAAACACCGTAGCCGAAGCTCACGCCGAGCAGCACGGCCCAGGTCGTCGCGTCGGGAGCGCGCTTCAGCGCACTGACGGCCTCGACCAGGGCGTGATAGAACTCGCCCTGCCAGAAGACGATCTGGACCGCGACCTGCTGCCACCACCCCAGCGCATAACCAACCCCGCCAACGCCAATCAGCAGCGCCAGCGGCACCAGGAATCTCAGCGTCATTTTCAAGCCGGGCATGTAATTTCTCCGGTCTCGGCAAAGAAGCGCCCGAGATTCGGCTCGCCATTCTCACCCTTGTCCAGCATCGCCGCCTCCATCACCTTCTGCGGGTCCGGGGTCGCCTTGACGATCCGGGTGGTGCAGCCCGCCGGCGGATGGTCCAGTGTCAGGGCGTCGGGCAGTGGCTGGGAGCCGTCCTCGTTGGCCTCGTGCACCATCTCGATGTAGTAGGTGGGATCGAAAATCCGATAGCTCAGGGTATGGCCGGCCAGCCGTTGCGGTGTCGACAGCGGCAGCACGAACTCGTACACCAGTCGGTCGTCGCGATAGTCGGTATTGGTGTCGGTGACGTCGCCCTGGGCGACGGGCTGACCATCGAGCGTGATGTTGGTCAGGTTGTGCTGGGTGGCAAGATTGTTGCGGATCTCCAAGCCCAGCGCATCGAGGCGCTGGGCCATGCTGGTACCGTCCTTGACGGTCGCCATCTCCTCCATCACCACCTGGCTGTAGAACGGATCCATGCGCCAGCGCTGGCGCAGTGCGGTCAGGTTACCTTGATCGTCGAAGACACCCTCGACGCTCATGTCGACCCAACCGTGTGGATGCGCCAGCGCGGCCGGCGAAGCCCCCAGGAGCACGCTCATCGTCAACCCCAGCCACGCGCAGTGTCGCCAAAAAAACCGTTTCCTCAAGGCAGCAATCCCAATCGAGTCTGAACGTCGATGAACAAGGGGTCGAGTTCCAGCGCATCCAGGGGCTGGCCGCCACGCCGACCGCTCAAGGTGAGGTAGGTATCGCCATTCTGCATCACGAGCCCCGGCGGGCGTTCGCCGCCGCTGGTGATCTGGGCGTGAATCTCGTAGCCGGAGCGAGAGGCCAGCACGGCATCGAGCTGGCCCAGGTCGCCATCGCCGTGGCGAATCACGAACCCGCGCTCGGCCAGCATCGCCAGCGTCGCCTTGAGCGTCTCCTCCGCCGTGGCCTGGACGGCAATACTCCGCGGCTGTGGCTGCGGCGACACCGCACAGGCGGTCAGCAACAGCAATCCGACCAGCGCGCCCAGCCAGGCGGCCTTGCGCCCGCCGGACCTCGCTGTCACGACTCGCCTGCGAGGCATGGTCTCGCGGTCTCTCATGGTGTCACTCCGGTGGCGGGCGGGTTCAGACGAGATTCGATATCCTGGCGCAACTGCTGGCAGAACGAAGGCTGATTGTAGCTACGTGCATCGATCAGATAACCGTTGTGATCGACCACCACCGAATCGCGGTCGACCAGCGTCGTCGCCTCCGGTGTCACCACCGAGACACGCTCGATCTGCACCGGATCGGTGTTGTAGCCACCGCCGAAGTTCTGGAACACCCCCAGCGAATACCCGCTCCTGCCACCCAGGCCGAACCCTCCCCACAAACCGGTACGCCCGAACGGGCTGTTGACGGCGCCAAGGCCTGGCTGTGAGGTCTTGCGTTCGGCGCTGACCAGCCCCAGCGACACGTCGGTATCCAGGATAGAGTAGCCCTGGCTTTCCAGCGCATCCCGCGTGGCCCGCAGACGCACCAGCGGGTCGCCGCTACCGGCCGGCCAGCGGCAGGCGGCGGGCAAGGCGTTACCGCCCATCGCCGAGGTGGGCTCCGGCGCCGACATGGCCTGACATCCGCTCAAGACACCCAGTCCGACGCACATCGCTGCCCAGCGCCCCAACCGATATCGCAGATCGTTCATCACGGCATCCTCGCAGAAGATTGCGAACAGTGTTCAGCATGCCAGTTTCGCGGCCACCGTTCCATGCTGCTTCCGCCGTGGCCGACACTCCGTTCCCCCCGCTTGGCCGACCGCAGGCCGCCGCCCGTCGCTGCCGGCTTGCAACGACGTTATGCTAAGGCCCGTCTGCGGGACCGATCGCCGCGGGAAAGATGGGTTCTGAGTCAAGTTTATCGATCGGATAAGGCGAATGGCCCGCTGTTTACAGCATCCGATAGAATGAACTTGGCCATAGGCCCGGGATTCACGGCAGATCAGTATCAAGTCCGACAGACGCCCAGGCGCCACCACGATGCGTTTCGATTCACTCCCAGCCGAGGATGCCATGAACATCGTCATCGCCCCCGATAGCTTCAAGGATGCCCTTTCCGCCCGCGACGCCGCTGCCGCCATCGCCGCCGGCATCGAGCGGGAACTGCCCGACGCCATCCTGCACCAGTGTCCGATGGGCGACGGCGGCGAGGGTACGCTGGATGCCCTGCTGGTGGCGACGGATGCCGAGCGGAGGACGGCAAGCGTGCAGGATGCGCTGGGGCGCGAGGCCACCGCGGCCTGGGGCTGGCACGAGGCATCGCGCACCGCGTTCGTCGAGCTGGCCGAGGCCAGCGGTCTGCAGCAGCTCGAGCGTGACGAGCGTACCGCGCTCGACAGCACGACCTTTGGCGTCGGGCAACTGATCGTGGCGGCGCTGGATGCCGGCGCGAAGTCGCTGGTATTGACCCTGGGCGGCAGCGCCACCAACGACGCCGGTGCCGGCATGCTGGCGGCGCTTGGCGGACGACTGCTCGACAACAGAGGCAATCCCCTGCCTCCCGGCGGTGCCGCGCTGGCCGAACTGGCGACACTCGATCTCGAGGACCTTGATCCACGGCTGGCCTCGCTGACGGTTCAGACCGCCGTCGATGTCGATAACCCGCTGCTCGGGCCACGTGGCGCCAGCGCCGTGTTCGGCCCGCAAAAGGGCGCCACCGAGGCCGATGTCGAGCGGCTGGATCAGGCGCTGTCGCACTTCGCCGACCATGTCGCCAGGATTCTGGACGAGGATTTCAGGGAGCTGCCGGGTGCCGGCGCCGCCGGCGGGATGGGCTTCGCGGCTCGCGCCTTTCTCGGCGCCACCCTGCGCCCCGGCATCGAACTGGTGATGGATCAGGTCGATTTCGACACATTGCTGGCCGATGCCGACTGGGTCATCACCGGAGAGGGCCAGCTCGACGGCCAGAGTCTCTCGGGCAAGACGCCGATCGGCATCGCCCGCCGGGCAGAACGCTTCGGCGTTCCCTCCATCGTGCTGGCCGGACGGCTGGGCGATCAGTGGCAAGCCTCCTTCGATCATGGCATCACGGCCGCGTTCGCCCTGGCGGATGGTCCGATCACCCTGGACGAGGCGCTGGCTCGCTGCGGCGAACTGCTGGCCGATCGCGCGCGAACGCTGGCCAGACTGTGGCGTGCGGGCAACCACGGATGACGCGCCACCGGACGATCTTTCGCGACGCTTGTTTTGTCGTCATGTAGCCCTGATATACCCAGGCATGGAACGCGCTTAACGTCCTGATAGAACGACGCTATCCGTGCCATATCGAGACTTGGATGGGGCTTCGGAGAGTGCCCGGTTACACTGTCACGATCACCTTTCAGGAGAGATACCATGTCCGACATCGATACCAATGCCATCGGCCTGTATACGTCCAGCGCCGAGCAGCTCGCCGAAAAGCTCAACACGCTGCTCGCCAACTACCAGGTGTTCTACATGAACACCCGCGGCTACCACTGGAACGTCAAGGGCGAGCAGTTCTTCGAGCTCCACGCCAAGTTCGAGGAGATCTATACCGACCTGCTGACCAAGGTCGACGAGGTCGCCGAACGTATCCTGACCCTGGGCTACCAGCCGCTGCACGCCTATAGCGACTACGCCAAGGTATCGCAGATTCAGGAAGACAAGCAGGTCGCCGACGGCAAGCAGTGCGTACAGGGTCTGGTGAAGGGATTTCAGGTCCTGATCGAGCTGCAGCGCGAGTTGCTCTCCCAGGCCAGCGACGCCGACGACGAGGGCACCGCCTCCCTGGCCAGCGACTACATCCGCGAGCAGGAAAAGACCGTGTGGATGCTCAACGCCTACCTCGGCTGAAGCGCTCACGCTAACCGCCGCTGCCAATGTCGATGCCGCCCCGAGGGGCGGCATCGTCTTTTGGGGCACGGGCTATCTCACCGATAGTCGAGATTAATTAAACTTCGACAATCCTCCGGCCGATGTTGTGCGGTACCCACCACGAGCCCTGCGATCCGGCAGGCTCGCGGCTTACTTCCCGCCCAGCGGAGGCCATCATGCCCCTCGATACGCCCACCGACAGCTTCGACGCACTCGCCGCCCCGCCGATGGAGGCGCTGTGGCAGGCGGTCAATCGCTCCCAGGCGGTGATCGAGTTCGATCTCGACGGCCATGTGCTCGATGCCAACGCATGCTTCCTCGACGTCATGGGCTACCACCGCGACGAGGTGGTAGGTCAGCACCACCGCCTGTTCTGCGACGAGCGCTACGCTCAGAGCCGCGCCTATCAGGAGTTCTGGAAGCGCCTGGGGCGCGGCGAGTTCGTCAGCGGCGAGTTCCATCGCGTCACCCGCCAGGGCGAGGATATCTGGCTGCAGGCGACCTACAACCCGGTGCTCGACGCCGAGGGCAGGCCCTATAAGGTGATCAAGCTGGCCTCGGACATCACCCTGCAAAAGCGCGCCGTCGCCGAGTACGAAGGCAAGGTCAAGGCGATGGATCGCGCCCAGGCGGTGATCGAATTCGATCTCAAGGGCAACATCCTCGCCGCCAACCAGAACTTCCTCGATACCCTGGGCTATCACGCCGACGAGATCGTGGGTCAGCATCACCGCCTGTTCTGCGAACCCGACCATGTGGTCAGCCGCGAGTACCGCGACTTCTGGCTGGCGCTGAGCCGCGGCGAGCTATTCGATGGCCGCTTCATGCGTCTGGGCAAGCATGGCCGCCGGGTCTGGATCCAGGCCACCTACAATCCGATCTTCGATGCCGACGGCAAGCCCTACAAGGTGATCAAGTTCGCCACCGATATCACCGCCGAGGTCGAGCTGGAGGAGCATATCCAGGCCCAGACCGAGGCCATGAGCCGGTCGATCCACGCGCTCAACGCCTCTATCGCTTCGATCGCCGAGAATACCCAGCTGACCCGCTCACTGGCCCGCGAGACCCAGCAGGAAGCCGGCCGTGGCACCCAGTCGCTGAACGACTCGCGCGAGGCGATGGCGGCGATCCAGAAGTCTTCCGAGGATATCGATGCGATCGTCAAGGTGATCGGCGAGATCGCCTCGCAGACCAACTTGCTGGCGTTCAACGCCGCGATCGAGGCAGCCCGCGCCGGCGAGCACGGGCTGGGTTTCTCGGTGGTCGCCGACGAGGTGCGCAAGCTGGCCGAGAAGTCCGCCGACGCCACGCGCCAGATCAACCGCCTGCTGGGCGAGTCGCTCAAGCGCATCGACAGCGGCAACATGGTAACCCAGCGCGCGACCGACTCGTTCGCACGTATCGTCGAGGGCGTGGCCCAGACCACCGACTCGATCGAGGAGATCGCCACCACCGCCAGCGCCCAGCTCGAGACCGCCAACCGGGTCGATAGCGCGATCCGTGAACTGGCCCGGGCAACCCGTGGCGAGGAGCGGGCGAGATCATGAGCGCGCGCGTCTTCGGCATCCTGCGCGTCGGTGCCGGCGATGTCGCGCTCGATGCCCACGATCTGCAAGAGGTGGTGCGCCTGGAGAAACTGCCACCGCCGCGGCCGCGGGCGCCGGCCTGGTCGCGGGGCACGCTGTCGCTGCGCGGCCAGCCGCTGCCGCTGGTCGATCTGGCAGGGCTGCTGCAGCTCGACCATGCCCCCCAGGCAGCGCCCACTTTCGATATCCATGACGCCGTCCATGTCGACGAGCCCCAGAGCAAGGCTCAGGCCAGCTTCGTCGCCGTGGTGGCGCATCGCGGCGCGCGTTTCGGGCTGTGTGTGACCCAGATCGTCGATGTGATCGAGGTGCTGCCCAACCAGCGCCATGCGGTGAGCCACGGCGACGGCAGCACGCTGGCGCTGACCCCGGCGCTGATCGACCACCCGAGCCTGGTCCACCCGGCTTACCTGCTCGACCTGGATGCACTGTTCGCGCTGAAGGAGATGGTTGCGGTGACACCCTCACCGGAACGGACCGAGCGCCCATCCTTCGACACCTCGGCGCCGCCGACGCTGACCAGTGACGCCACGCCGACGCGGCTCACTGCCCGACGCTGGCTGATCGTGGAGAGTGGCGGCCAGGCGCTGGCGCTGGATACCGCGATCGTCGGCGAGGTCGCCAACTGCCCCGAGATCGAACCGCCGCCGATCGAACTCGACGCCTATCTCGGCAACGTCACGCTGCGCGGCGCGCGGCTGCCGCTGTTCGCCCCCGGCGAGTTGATCGGGCGTGCCACGCAGCGCGTACAGCCCAGCTACATGGTGGTGCTCGATGGCCCCGAGGGGCGTCTGGCACTGGCCCTGGAGCACGTCGCCGCGCTCAGCGCCGACGGCACCCTGTCACCGGCCGGCCCGGGCCAGGCGGCGGCGGTGGCCGGGCTGGTCGTCGGGCCCTCGGGGCGCGATGCGCTGGCGCTAGATCACCGGGTGTTGCTGTCGGCGCTCAATCTGAGCGCACTGTCACGCCTGCATGCGCGGCTCGATGGCAAGCGAGCCGGCAACTCAGCCGCCGAACACCAACCCCGGCGGCGCTTCGCGCTGGTGCGCTTCACCTGTGCGGGCGACTACACCACCCTGCTCGACCAGCTCGACGCGGTCGATGCCGCCCCCACCGACTATCTCGCCAGCGGCGGCGACCCGCGCTTCGTCGGCGTGTGGCGCCGTCACGGGCGCAGCGTGGCCCTGGTCGATCTGCGCCGCCTGCTGGGCCGCGACACGTCGCGCCCACCTCAGCACGTGCTGATCGCCGACAGCGGCCAGGGCCTGATCGGCTTTCTCGCCGATGCGGTGCAGCGCATCGATTACGTCGAGGCGGCCGAAGAGAGCCTGGTGGTGCGCTGGCGGGGTGACATCGATCCCGCGGCCCCGGCGATCGAACGCGCCAAGCGGCTGGTGGCGCTCGGCGTCGGCCCCGACCATCAGGTGATGGCGCTGCTCTGCCTGCAGGGCCTGGCGATCGACTTGGCGACGAGCAGCGCGACGCTGCCGAACGCCGACGCGACCCCCGAACCCGCCTAGCCCGGTCTGCCCGGGTCCGGGCGGCCTTGCGCCGCGGGCACGTCATTGTCCGCGCCGCCAACGGCGTCCACCCCGTCTTCGCCACGCTCGCTCTCGCCCCTCTCGTTTTCACCGTCATCACCCACGCGACTCGCGTCGGCGCCGCGCGGCGTTCGATCGAGTGCCGTCTCGTCGGCGTCCGCCTCCCGGGTCAGGTGCTCGGGCAGCGCTCGCTTCATGCGCACGCCGAGCTTCTCCAGCGCCAGCGCCTGGCCGACCAGACTACCCTGGCCAGTGGCGAGCCGTCCCATGGCCTGATCGTAGCTGCCACGGGCACGGCCCAGGTGGCGTCCGACATCCTCGAGACTCGAGACGAAGCCTTGGAACTTGTCGAGCAGCTTGCCGGCGCGCTCGGCGATATGACGCGCGTTCTCGTTCTGACGCTCCAGATTCCACAGGCTCGCCACGGTGCGCAGGCTGGCCAGCAGCGTGGTCGGCGTGACCACCACGATGTCGCGCGAGAAGGCGTCCTGGAACAGGGTGTCGTCGAACTGGAAGGCGACCGCGAAGGCCGGCTCGATGGGCATGAACAGAAACACGAAATCCGGCGAGCGCAGCCCCGGCAGGCGCGGATAGTCGCGCCCCGCCAGGCCGTCGATATGCGCGCGGATCGCCTGCACGTGGGCGCGCAGCGCCTGCTCGCGCTCGGCATCGTCCTCGGCATTGACGTAGCGCACGTAAGCGTTGAGCGAGACCTTGGCATCGACGATCAGATGCTTGTCGTCGGGCAGGTAGATCACCGCGTCGGGGCGCTGACGGCCCTGTTCGCCCTCGATCGAGACCTCGCGGCGGTACTCGATGTCGCGGCGCAGCCCGGAGCGTTCGAGCACCGACTCCAGCATCATCTCGCCCCAGTTGCCCTGCATCTTCTTGTCGCCCTTGAGCGCCCGGGTCAGGTTGGCCGCTTCTTCGGTGATCTGACGATTGAGGGTGGCGAGCTGGTCGATCTGCACCTTGAGCGTGGTGCGCTCGCGCACCTCTTGGCCATGGATCTCTTCGAGACGCTGGCGAAAGCCGCTGACCTGCTCGCGGAAAGGCTTGAGCAGCGCTTCGAGGCTGTCGCGGCTCTGGGCGCTGTAGGCGCGCTGGCGCTCGTCGAAAATGCGTCCGGCGAGGGATTCGAACTCGTGCCCCATCCGCGTCTTCGCCTGCTCCAGCAACTGGAGCTGTTCCGCGTGCTGGTTCTGCTGCTGCTCGTACCGGGTCTCGAGCCGCCCATACTGCTCGCGCAGCGTCGCCAGGCGCTCGTTGAGGGCCTCGAGTTGCTGCTCGCGGGCACCAAGCTGCTGCTGCAGTTGCCCCTGCCGTTCGCGCAGATCGTCCTGCTGGGCATCGCTCTGGGCCAGTTCCTGCTCAAGGCGCCGGCACTGCGTCTCGCTGGTCTGGAGCCGCACCTGGAGGCTGTCGCGCTCGCCCCTCCAGCGCCGGCGCTGCCACACCAGGACGCCGACTAGGATCGTCACCAGGCCACCCAGCAGGACGAGCCCACCGGCAGACGGCAACAGCCATTCCCCCACTCCGCCATTCATCGCATCGCTTCCTCTTGCCCTGGCACCCACTCGCCATCTCGCGGCGGCCACCATCCCCGAGTCGGCTCCCGCGCGCAAGCGGCGTGCTCCAGACCGGGGGTGCCCACGCGCGTTTTTCCTTGAACTTTGCCCAGACTATCCCAAACTTCCTGAGTGAGCCGAGACATGGACCAGGATGGCTCATGGGCTTGCTATTCACCGAAACATCAAGCCGATATATCAAGACCAGGAGGTCAAGATGGCTCAGCAACTTAACGGTAAACGTGTCGCAATTCTCGCCGCCGACGGCTTCGAGGAGTCCGAACTTGCCTCCCCTCGTGCCGCGCTGCAGGGCCAGGGCGTCGAGACTCATGTCATCACCCCGGACGGCAAGGGCATTCGCGCCTGGGCCGAGACGGAGTGGGGCGACACCTACGAGGCAGACAAGAGCCTCGACGCGGTCAACGAATCCGACTACCACGCTCTGGTACTGCCGGGTGGCCTGTTCAACCCGGACACCCTGCGACTCAACGACAAGGCACTGGCGTTCGTCAGGCACTTTTTCGAAGCCGGCAAGCCAGTCGCGGCGATCTGTCATGCGCCATGGATCCTGATCAACGCCGGCGTCGTCGAGGGCCGCAAGATGACCTCGGTGCCCTCGGTCGCGCAGGATCTGAAAAACGCCGGCGCCCAGTGGTTCGACGAGTCGGTCGTGGTCGACAGCGGCCTGGTCACCAGCCGCACGCCAAAGGATCTCGACGACTTCAACGGCAAGTTGCTCGAAGAGTTGGCCGAGGGTCGTCACAGCAAGCAGCACGCCTGATCGACGCTCGACAACGACCGTCCGGACGCCCACCCTATGGTGGGCGTCTTGGTATCTGGTATCGGTGAACGGCTCGGCCAGACTTTGCACGATAACCTGCAAGTTCCCATACTCATCGTTAATCGAACCTAGGATTGCCAGCTATCGTGCCCCACTCTTCCGACACCGCTTCCGACACCGCCCGCGCTGGCTCGCTCCCCCGGCTGTTCGTGACCAAGCTCATCCACTTCACCAAGAAGCTGGTTCGCCTGTTCATTCGGCCCATGCGCGGGGGCGACAAGGGCGAGGGTGGGGTGATCGTCCATCCCTATCGCGGCTACGGCTCGCATACGGAAGCCTTCATCATGGGCCGTGTCTTCCGCCAGCCCGGACGACTGATGAAATGGGAGAAAGGTGGTGCGGCGCGCGACCTGGTCGACGTCACACGTCGCCTGGTCAGGCATGGAGTCAGGGATGCGCGGGTCGACATCCGGCTCGGCGCGACCCACGCCACCGTCACCACCGATCGCGATGGCTACTTCCACGCCCATATCGACATTACCCACACCCTGCCCGCCGAAGCAATCTGGCACTCGGTCAAGCTGGAAGTCCTCTCGGAGGACGACGCCATCAGCACCGAGACCGAGATCTACATCCCGCCGGCGAGCACCGACCTGATCGTGATCAGCGATATCGACGACACCGTGATGTACACCGGCGTCGCCAACAAGTTGAAGATGCTCTATCGGCTGTTCATGGAAAAGGCCGACCGGCGCACCGCGTTCCCAGGCGTCGCCGCCCTCTATCGCGCGCTCTACGGCGGTGCCGAGGGCAACCGCAAACGCCCCATGCTGTATGTCTCGCGGGGGCCCTGGAGCATCTACGAGGTCCTCGAGATGTTCTTCAACATGAATCGTATCCCGGTCGGGCCGATCCTGTTCCTGCGCGAGTGGGGCATGACGCTCAAGCGGCCCTGGCCACGCAAGGCGGAGGACCACAAGTCCGATGTCATCTGCAACATGCTGTCGCTCTACGACACGCTCCCCTTCATTCTCATCGGCGACAGCGGCCAGCGCGATCCGGAGGTCTACACCGAGATCGTCAAGATGCATCCCGACCGCGTCCGTGCCATCTACATCCGCAAGGTGGACGACGACCCGCAGCGGGACGCCGCCATCGAGGCCCTGGCCAATGAAGTCAAGCACGCCGGTTGCGAACTGATCCTCGCCCGCGACAGCGTCAGCATCGCCGAGCATGCGCTGGCGAAAGGCTATATCTCGGAAGAGGGCTGCGAGGCGGTACGCGAGGACACGCACCGCCAGCAGCAGCAATAAGACGTGGTTATCGCCCTTTGACGACCTGTATTACCGTCGTTTGCAGGAGAGAGGCCCGCCAAATGTTGGCCTCTGGTCCATGGAGACGAGGGGGGCACCATGGAGAGTGATTCTCTCAATTCAATGGCGTTCCGGCGGGAGCGCCATTGCCGCGAGAGAGCACTCGCCAGATTCGCTTCCGGACCGGCCTCAGGCAGCCTTGCCGGAGGCGATGTCGGCGACCAGCGCCTTGAGCACCTTCCAGAACTCCTCGACCGAGGCCAGCTCGGTACGCTCGGTGGGTGAGTGGGCGCCACGGATCACCGGGCCGAAGGAGATCATTTCCAACTGCGGATATTTGCCACCGATGATGCCGCACTCGAGGCCGGCATGGATCACCTTCACCGCGGGGTCGCTGCCTAGCTGTTCCTGGTGAAGCCGACGAAAGCGGGTCAGCAGCGTGCTGTCCGCGCTCGGAGTCCAGCCAGGATAGGCGTTCTCGACCCGCGTCTGGGCGCCGATCAGGCCGAACAGCGCCGTGAAACGATCCGCCAGGTTGCGCGTCGCGCTGTCCCGCAGCGATCGCACCAGCGCGCAGAGGTGGAAGCGCCCCTTCTCCAGCGATACCACCCCCAGGTTGTTGGAGGTCTCCACCACGCCCGGCACCTCGACGCTCATGCGCTCGACACCGTAAGGCGCGGCGTGGAGGGCGGAAACCAGCAGTTGGGTGGCAGTGTCGGTCAGCGCGTCCACGTCCTCGCAAGAGACCGCGGCCGGCGACAGCGAGAGCGTCACGTCGTCGTCGACGCCGGCCAGCTCCTCGCGGTAGAGCGCCTGAAGGTCGGCGAGCGCCTGCTCCACCGCCGGCAGATGGTGTTCGTCCACCACGATGGTGGCGAACGCCTCACGAGGCAGCGCATTGCGCAGCGTGCCCCCCTGGTAGTCCACCAGTCGAATCTCGAACTCGCCCAGTCCTCGCAGCGCCCTCACCAGCAACTGGTTGGCGTTGCCCCGCTCCTTGTGAATATCGGCACCGGAGTGCCCGCCGACCAGGCCGGTCAGGGAGAGGCGACGCATCACCTCCTCCTCATCGCAGCCACGCATCGGCAAGTCGGCGTCGACCACGACATCGGCGCCGCCAGCGCAGCCAATATAGACTTCGCCGCGATCCTCGGAATCGAGATTGAGCAGGTAGCGCCCCTCCAGCCAGTTCTCGTCCAGCGACAGCGCACCCTGCAACGAGGTCTCCTCCTCCAGCGTGAACAGCGCCTCGATCGGGCCGTGATCGATGTCGTCCGCCTCGAGAATCGCCAGCGCCGCCGCGACACCGAGACCATTGTCGGCACCCAGCGTGGTACCGCGGGCGTGGAGCCAGCCATCCTCGACGTAGGTGTCGAGTGGATCGTTGAGGAAATCGTGGGGGTGGTCGCTGTTGGCCTGCGTGACCATGTCGAGATGGCCCTGCAGGATCACGCCGGGGACGGCCTCGCAGCCCGGACTCGGCCCCTTGCGGATTCGCAGGTTACCGTAGCTATCGCGATCGTGGGTCAAGCCCTTGTCGTCGGCCCAGCGCTGCAGGATGTCGATCAACTTCGCTTCGTGGCCAGAGGAGCGCGGCGTATTGCAGAGCGTACGAAAATGACGCCACACGGGCTCGGGGGAGAGTTGCAGCAGATGATCGTTCATGGTCGATTCCAGCCTCGTCGCGCGGCGAGCAGCTCGCCGCAACGGGTGTCGAAAGAGTGATGAATGAAACCCGAGCCGCCAGCGGACCGCAGCTCGTTTTGAGGTGCGAACACCTTACTCGTCTGACTGCGGCTTGACCATATGTGCCGAGTGCTCGCACGCTTCAGCCAGGCGCCGGTGCGGTGCCCTCGACATCGCGGCGGTCGTGGTACCAAGCCAGCAGCGCCGCGGCCAGCCCGCGCGCGCTCGCCAGCCGTTCCCGCCGCCCCTGTCGCGAGAGCGCCTCGTCGCGATACTGGAACAACGCCGGGACGGCCACCCGCACCGATCGCGTCAGGTCGCCGGGCAGCAATGGCCCCTCCTCCTCGCACGCCAGCAGGCGTTCGACCGTGGCCAACGGCTGTTGCCGCCACCAGCCAAGCCAGGCCTCCCGCAACCAGGGCCGGACGGGGCCCAGCTCGCCGCCTCCTGACGCGAACCAGTCCAGTCGTTCGTGGCAATCGGTGGACAGGACCGGCTCGGGCCCCTCGTGCAGCCAGGCCGCCACGACGAGAGGCTCGATCTCCCGCAGTTCAGCTGCCAGCAGGTCCGGCAGATGACGCACGAAATCGTCATGCATCCGGTCGAGGAGCCGCGCCGATTCATTCGCCAGCGCCAACGCCATCATCTGCGCAGGTTCCCCGCTGGACGCCTCTCGGGTCAGCCCGATCCGTAGCGAGCGAAACCCCTGCCGACGCCAGAAGCCGGTCAACGACGGCTCCGCGCCGTAGCTCACACCCAGGTGATCGACAGCACGCTCCCGTGCCGTCGCGGCAACCCGTTCGATCATCGCCGAGCCGATCCCCTCCCGCCGGGCCTGCGGGTGAACGGCGATCCGCATGATTCGCCACCAGCTGGCGAGTGCGGCCTCCCGGTAACCGCCGTGGGTGGCCAGCGATTGCGCCAGCAGATGCCCCCGCGGTCGCCGCTGCCCCCGATGGATCGCCTCGGCCAGTGCGACATCGAAGCCCCCTTCCTGCTGCACCACGCAGATACCGACGGCCATGTCGCCGACGAAAGCCGCCAGCAGGTGAACGTCGGGGCCGTCCAGCAGGTGGCGAAGATCGCTCGGCGACGTACGGTAGTGAGCCTGCACCAGCAGGCCGAAAATCGATCTCAGCAAGCCGTCGTCCCGGGCCAGCGCCGCCCGGTCCAGCCAGACATGGGTGACCGGCATCGGGGACGCGACAGCGGCGACGGAGTCGGCGGCGACGATCTCGGCATCCAGGCACAGCAGGTCGCGGGTCAACGCCTCCAGCGGGTCGCCGGCCGCCCAACGAATGGGGGTATCCAGCGGTAGCCGCCGCCACTCCGGGGTCAGCCGATTCAACGCCTCACGCAGACGAACCTCGAACCCGCGGCCGGTGCCCTCGTAGCCATGCACCGTGGTGGCGAAGGCGATCCGCGGGAAGCGACGCAGCCAGTCGACCAGACGCGCGGCGGGAATCGCGGCCGCCTCGTCGACGAACAGCGTCGGCGGCGACTGCGCGTCGATGTCGGGCGCCGATAGCGCGGGAACGACCTGCTCCGGCGCCAGCCATTCGACCCGGCACTCCCGGCCGTCGACGCGGACCTCGAAACGCCCCGCGTCGCGCCTACCGTCGGGCAGCAATCGCTGGAGGCGTTCGAACACCGCTTCCACCGCGACCGCACTCGATGCCGCGATCCAGAGCCGTCGCTCTCCCCGCATCAGCCGACGCGCAGCCGCGATGCCCAGCGCCGCGCTCTTGCCACGGCCGCGATCGGCCACCAGCACCACCGGCCGGCGCCGCCGCATTCGCGTCAGTCGCGAAACCGCTTCGGCCTGGTCACGGGTCAGGCAGTCGCTGTCGTTGACGCGATCCTCGATGTAAGAGTCAGGGTCGAGCTCTGGGTCGATGTTTGAATCGATGATGGGATCGGAACTCGGGCCGGAGAAGATCGCTGAAGACGAAAGCGGCAACGCGGCATCAGACGGCCATACCGCCAGATCGGCGCTGTCTCGAAGCCCTCCGGCGAGGCGCTGCAGGTAGTGCGTCGACAGGGTTTCCGCATCATGGGGCCAGTGCGCTAGCCGTCGATAGTCGGCATCCGGCAGCCAGTCCGCATCGGTGGGCTGCTGCCAGTGCCTCGGCGTCAACAGCACCAGCCACCCCCCGGCCAGGACGGTACCGCTGATGGCACCGAAGGCATCCGGATCGAACCCCGCCTCCGGGGATAGGGCGTCGAAGATCACCAGATCGTGCTCGCTGCCCAACTGGCCGCGGGCGCGGGAGGCACTCAGCCGCGTCACCCCCTCGGGTAGTGGGGACGCCTGGGAGAAAGAGGCCAACTCGGGGCCGATCCACAGCGGAGAGCGCCAGCGCCCCGCCGCGATCCAGGCCCGAGCCTTGCTGACTGCCTGGGGGGCGTCGTCGGCGATCCACAGCACGCCTCGCCAGCGACGGCACCGAAGTTCCTCGCTGCGAACGACCAGCCAGTCGCCGAGCCTGGGATGCGCATTCGAGGCGGACATGACCGACATCTAACCGAAGGCGTCACCCAGATCGGGTTTCATCGTGGAGCAGTATCGGGCTGCGGCCACCGCGAGGAGAATCCCGACCAGGGTCAGCGCGACCGGCAGCCAGCTGAACACGACGCCGGAAGAGGTGTAGAGATAGAGGAAGAACACCGTCATCACGCCGCCACCCAGCAGCCGACCGGCCCTGACACCGGCGAGGTAGACGCTGGCCAGCACGCCGACGAATGGAATCAGCACGCTGAAGAGGTTGATCGTGAACGCTCGCCCGGCCGCCGCCACGGCGGGAAGTACCAGCCACGCCACCAGTTCCCAGGCCACCAGGTAGATCGCCACCGGCGCGGCGAAACTCCCGATCAGGCGCAACACGGTGCGGGTCGGTTCGTCGGCGCCGGGTTTATTTGACTGAGGCGTTTTCATAGCGGCAAACCATCCTGAACGATCGAACGAAACGCTGAGGCGGGTCAGCAGGAGAGCCAGATTACAGACGGAAGACGGAAGACGGAAGACGGAAGACGGAAGACGGAAGACGGAAGACGGAAGACGGAAGACGGAAGACGGAAGACCAAACCATCACCATAAAACAAAGCGACCGGTTTTCGTCTTTGGTCTGGCTTTTTCTTCCGACTTTCCTCTTCCAGGCACGAAGTGCCGCTCTTCCAGCTTATCGCTTACAGCTCCGAGCGAAGCTCAGGTGCGGCTCCGGCGTAGCCGGCTCAATGCTCGATCTTCTTGAGCAGGAACACCAGCGGCACGCTCAGCAGGTAGATGCAGCCAAGCCACAGGAAGATGTCGTTGTAGGCGAGCACCTGGGCCTGGACGCCAAAGCGCTGGCCGAGCAGCGCCACCGCGCTGTGGTAGGGATCGGCGACATGCCCGATCAGCATCGCCTGATAATTGTCGATCTGCTGCTGGACCACGACTCGCCCCTCGTTGAGCGCGGGGATCAACTGGTTCCAGTGATAGTCCTCGCGCCAGTCGCGGACGGTGTCGAGCATCGCCAGCCCCACCGCGCCGCCGAGGTTACGCATCACGCTGAAGAGCCCGGCGGCGTTGCCCAGCTCCTGCGGCGGCAAGGTGCCGAGCGCGATGCGGGAGGCCGGGATGATGCACATGATCATGCCGATGCCGCGCACGATCTGCGGCCAGAAGAACTGCCAGAACCCGGATTCGCTGGTGAGGTTGTTATTCATCGCCGTCCCGATGCCGATCAGCGTCAGACCGAAGAACAGCAGCACACGCAGATCGACCGAATTGGTCAGCCGCCCCACGACAGGGGCGGTGAAGAACATCGCGACTCCGGTGACGAACATGACTTCACCGATCTGAAGGCTCGAGTACCCCCTCACGCCGCCGAGAAACAGCGGCATCAGATAGACAAGGCCGTACATCGCGATACCGACCACGAACACGAGCCCGGTGCCGATGGAGAAATTGAGATTGCGAAAGGCGTGCAGGTCGACGATGGGAAATTCATAGGTGAACACGCGCCAGAAAAAGCCGACGCAGGAGGCCGCGCAGAGCAGTGCCATCCACACGATCAGCTCGCTGGAGAACCAGTCGTCGCCCGGCCCCTCCTCGAGTACGAACTCGAGGCTGCCGAGAAACAGCGCGATCAGGATCAGGCCGCGAAAATCGAGACGTTTGGCGACTTCCTTGTCACCCTTGTCGATGTCGAGGAAGCGCCACGCCGCCAGGGTGACGAAGATCCCCGGAATCACGTTGGCCAGGAATAGCCAGTGCCAACTGAACAGCTCGGTGACATAGCCTCCGACGGTCGGTCCGATCGACGGCGCCATGGTCACCACCATGCCGATCACGCCCTGGACGGCCCCCATCGCGCGCCGGGGAAACAGCGAGAAGCTGATCGCCTGGGTGATCGGGATCATCGCGCCCCCCATGAAACCCTGGATGGCACGCAGCACGATCAGTTGCTCGATGTTCGAGGCAAGCGCACAGCCGAGGCTGGCCAAGGTGAAACCGGCGCAGGAGATGACGAAAGCGACCCGCGTCGAGAGCCAGCGCATCAGTACGCCGGAGAGCGGGATCATGATGATCTCGGCGACCAGGTAGGAGGTCTGGATCCAGGATATCTCGTCGCTCGAGGCCGAGACGCCGGCCTGAATCTCGTTCAGCGAGCTGGCGACGATCTGGATGTCCAGAATCGCCATGAACATGCCGAACACCGCCGCGATGAAACCGAAGCGGTAATGCCAGGACGGCATCTCCTGCGGGCCGGCGCCGGCTGGTGCCGCCACTTCACTCATGCCACGGCCTCACGAGGGACTGTCACGATCGCGGCCCATCGTCCAGCTCGGGGCCGGGATCGAAGTAGATCGCCTGGCCGTCGACCTCGCGGGTATCCACCGAGGGTTCGACCGAAAGGCCGGACTGCAGCCGCCACAGTTGATCCTTGGGCCCGGTGACCCGGATCTTGACCGGCACGCGCTGGACGATCTTGTTGAAGTTGCCGGTGGCGTTGTCCTGGGGCAGCAGACTGAACTGGGTGCCGGTGGCCGGCGCCACGCTGTCGACCTTGCCGGTGAACGTGATATCCGGATAGGCATCCACCGCAAGCGTTACCGGCTGGCCCACCCGCATCCGCTCGATCTCGGTCTCCTTGTAGTTGGCGACCACATAGGCGCTGGCGACCGGAACCAGCTGCATCAAGGTGAGCGACGGCTGGGCGAGATCGCCGGGCTCGACGGTCAGATTGCCGATGATACCGTCGCGACGGGCGACGATACGCGTCTTGGCCAGTTGGCTCTGGTTGTAATCGATGTCCGCCTCGGCGGCGTCTCGATTGGCCTTGGCGCTGTCGATGGCAGCCTGGTCGGCCGACAGTCGCCGTTTGGCCGATTCGACGCTCGCCTGTCGCGCCGCCAGCGTGGCCTGGGCGACCCGCAGTGACGCCTGGTCGTCCTGCAACTGCTGGCGCGAGGCGTAGTTGTTGGCCGCCAGCGACTGCGAGCGCTCGAGATGCTGGCGCGCCTGGGCGACATCGGACTGGGCAGCGGTCACCTGAGCCTGCGCCTCGTCGATACTGGCCTGGTCGAGTTCGACCTGGCGCTGGGCCTGGGTCACGTTGGCCGAGCTGACGGCCAGTTGCGCCTGGGCCTGGGCCAACTGGCTGCGGGTATCGCGGTCGTCGAGCCGCACCAGCAGATCGCCCTGCTTCACACGCTGGTTGTCGTCCACCGCCACCTCGAGCACCCGCGCACTGACCTCCGCGCGCACCGCGACACTGTCGGTATGTATATAGGCGTTGTCGGTCTCGATGAAAAAGCGACTGGTCTGCCACCAGTGCCACGCGAAGACGAGCGCCACCGCCAGCGCGACCAGTATCACGACTGCCGTGTAGAGTTTCTTTTTGATCTTCATGCCGAGCCTATTTTGATGCCAGAACTGCGCGCCCAATCAATGTGTAGTGTAGACTACACTATCTTTTTGAAAACGCCACCGCGTATCGAAAAAATCCAGCCTTGCCGGCACGAGGGAACGCCATGCCATCACCACGCCCCCAAGACTCCCCCCCGACCACCGCGCGGGGCCTTCAGCGTCGGGATGCCCTGCTCGACGCGGCACAGCAGCTGTTTCTCGAGCACGGCTACGGCCAGGTCAGTGTCAACGACATCGTTGGCCGCGCCGGCGGTTCACTGTCCACTCTCTACCGCCATTTCGGTAACAAGGAAGGCCTGTTCCAGGCCATGGTCGAACGCCGTTCCCATCATATCTACGGCACCCTGACCGACGAGGGGGTCGACGAGCTGGCCATCGAGGCGGCGCTCCAGCGACTCGGCATCGATCTGCTGGTCAAGGTCATGGGCGAGGAAACCCTGGGTATCTACCGCGAAGTGGTGGCCGAGAGCCCCCGCCAGCCACAGCTGGCCCGGCTGTTCTTCGATGGCGGCCCCGGTCGCGTTCGGCTCGCCCTGGCCAACTACTTCGAGCGCCGGGTGCAGCGGCAACTGATGCCAGCCTGCGATACCGTCGAGCTCGCCGGCATATTCCTTGGCATGCTGCTGGGCGAATGGCACCTGATTCGCGTGCTGCAACTGAAATCGCCGCCCTCGCGGGCGGCGATAGAGGAGCGGGTGACACGCTGTGTCGACCTGTTCCTGCATGGCGTCAAGGGTCTTCCGTCACGATGACGCCAACAGTGCCTCGATGGTGATCGGCAGGTCGCGATGGCGCTTGCCGGTGGCGTGGTAGATCGCATTGGCGATCGCCGACGCCACGCCGGTCAGGCCGATCTCGCCGACGCCACGACCACCGAACTCGTTGTGCTTGAAGTCCGGGTAGTCGAGCAATTCGACGTCGATCTCCGGCGCATCGGCGTGCGTCGGGACAATGTAGTCGGCCACGTTGGCGTTGATCAGCCGCGCATCCCGCGGGTCGTAGTCGAGCTTCTCGAGCAGGCCCATGCCGACGCCCATGACGATGCCGCCCTCGACCTGATTACGCGCCGTCGGCGGGTTGATCGCCCGGCCGATATCGATCGAGGAGACCACGCGCGCCACGCGCACCCGGGAGATTTCCGGATCGATACGGACCTCGACGAAGTGCGCGCCGAAGGAGCGAAAAGC
This sequence comes from Salinicola acroporae, assembly GCF_003206615.1. Classification (GTDB taxonomy): domain Bacteria; phylum Pseudomonadota; class Gammaproteobacteria; order Pseudomonadales; family Halomonadaceae; genus Salinicola; species Salinicola acroporae. Next base: position 542,848 of record NZ_PZJW01000002.1, read on the forward strand.
GTACTCGCTCCGCTCGTCGCCGGGCGCGGCGCTGCCCTGACCGTTGACGCTCGACAGCTTGCTGGTCTCGAGGATCTCCTCGAAGCTCACGCGGCGCTCACCATCGGTGAGACCTCCCGCTTCCGCGGAGAGCGCATCGGCGTCGCTGCCCTCGAATGCCCCGCCGCTGCCGACTGCCACCTCCTTGATCGCATCCAGCGCATCGCGCACCGCCGCCGCCACGGCGGGCAGCACCGTCGCCGTTGCCATGGAGCCACCGGAGAGCGGCCCCGCCGGCAGGCTGGTCTCACCCAGCTTGACCTCGATACGGGAGAGCTCGGCGCCGGTGAGTTCGGCCACGGCCTGGGCGACGATAGTGTAGGTGCCGGTCCCGATGTCCTGAGTGCCGCAGGCGGCGAACAGCGAGCCGTCGGCGCGCAGCTCGACCCGTGCCTCGCAGGGCTGGCGCCCGGCGGACCAGGTGCAGGAGGCCATGCCGTAGCCGATGATTTCGTCACCGTCGCGCATCGAGCCGACGGCCGGGTTGCGCTGCTCCCAGCCGAAGCGCTTGGCAGCGCTGGTCAGGCATTCGTCGAGATGCTTGCTCGACCACGGAAGCCCGCTCGCCGGGTCCTGCTCGGCGTTGTTTTTCAGCCGCAGCTCCACCGGGTCCATCTCGAGCGCCACCGCCAGCTCATCCATGGCGGTCTCCAGCGCGAAGATGCCGGAGACCTCACCCGGGGCCCGCATCGGGCACGGCGTGCCGTGATTCACCTCGAGCACGCGCTGGCTAGTCGAAACGTTGTCGCAGGCGTAGAAACTCGGCGTGGCGCTGCCGCAGGTGTCGACATACTGATGCACCAGCGAGGTCTCGGTGGTGCTGTCGTGGATCACCGAGGTGAGCTTGCCGCTGCGGTCGGCACCCAGGCGGATACGCTGACGCGAGGCGGGCCGATTGCCACCGCTGGTCATGTCCTGCTGGCGCGGCAGCACGACCTTCACCGGCCGGCCGATCATCCGCGCCGCCACCGCGGTGGCGACCGAGTGGGGCCACATGAACAGCTTGTTGCCGAATCCGGAGCCGACGTAATGCGAGATCACCTCGAGGTTCTCCTGGGCGAGCCCGAAGACCCGCGCCATGGCGTTGCGCTGGAAGAAGACACCCTGGGTCGATTCATGCACCACCAGGCGCTTGCCCGCGTCACGCCACTCGGCGAGGGTCGCGTGCATCTCCATCTGCAGGTGGCTTTCGGCGGCGATGTGGTAGGTCGAGTCGACCTTGACCTCGGCGCCGCCGAATGCCGCTTCCGGATCGCCACGGGAGCTACCGGCGCTCTCCTGCAACGTGCCTTCGGCCTCGGTCTGTAGCAGGCTGACGACGGCGCCGCGCTCTTCACGGTAATGGGCAACCACGCGTTGGGCCGCGGCTCGCGCCTGCTCGAAGGTCTCGGCGACGACGAGGGCGACATACTGGCCGTGGTAGTAGATGCGCTCGTCCTCGAACGGCAGGCGCACCTCGTTGACCATGTCACCATGGGCCATGGAGTTGGGCGAGCGGTGCAGCGCCTCGAAGTGGCCGTGGTGAAAGATGTCCACTACGCCCGGCATCGCGCGGGCGGCATCAAGATCGAGGGATTCGAGCACGCCGTTGGCGATGGTGGCCGACACCGGGTAGCCGTAGAGCATGCCGTCGACGTGGAGTTCACCGGTGTAGCCGGCTCGGCCGGTGAGCTTGAACTCGCCGTCGATGCGCGGCGTGCGCTGGCCGACGACGCGGGGTTTGTCGAAGTCGGGTCGGGTCATGTCGTTCATGCCTGGCTCTCCTGTGTCTCGCTCGCCGGCGTCTCGCCACGGGCCGCGTTGCGCAGCGCGCGCACGACCGCCTGACGCGCCAGGGGAATCTTGTAGCCGTTGTGCTCGCACGCCTGGGCATCCTTCAGGGCGATGTCGGCGGCGCGCTCGAAGCTCGCCTTGTCGGCGACCTGACCGACCAGCGCCGCCTCGGCATCGCTGCAACGCCATGGCTTGGTGGCGACGCCGCCAAGCGCGAGGCGCGCTTCCCGAATCGTGTCGCCGTCGAGCACCACCTGGGCGGCGCAGGAGGCAAGCGCGAACTCGTAGGAAGCACGGTCACGCAGCTTGAGATAGTGTGAACCGGCGTTTGCCAGCGGCGCGTCCAGGGTGATCGCGGTGATCAGCTCACCGTCGGCCAGATCATGCTCGATGTGCGGTGTGTCGCCCGGCAGGCGATGGAAGTCGGCGAAGTCGACCTCGCGTTCACCGTCAGGCCCCTGCAGCGTCAGCGTCGCGCCGATGGCGGCGATACCGACGCACATGTCCGAAGGATGCACGGCGATACAGGCGTCGCTGCCGCCGAGCACGGCATGCATGCGGTTGATGCCGTCTATCGCGTCGCAGCCGCTGCCCGGCTCGCGCCGATTGCACTTGGCCGCCGGATCGCGATAGTAGGGGCAGCGGGTGCGCTGCATCACGTTGCCGGCGGTGGTCGCCATGTTGCGCAGCTGCGTCGACGCCCCCGCCAGCAGCGCTTCGGAAAGCACCGGATAGTGCGACTTGACCTCGGGGTGATGGGCCAGGTCGGTATTGGTGACCAGCGCGCCGATCTTGAGCCGACCATCGTCGAGCCGCTCGACCCGCTTGAGCGGCAGCGCATTGATGTCGACCACGTTTTCCGGCTTCAGCACGTCGAGCTTGATCAGATCGAGCAGGGTGGTGCCACCGGCGACGAAGGCGGCGTGGGGCATCGTTCGATGGGCGGCGTGATCGACGCTATCGGCGCGGGAGTAGGCGAAGGTTCTCATGCCGCTCCCTCCTTGCGCGTGGCGTCATGGCCCAACTGCACGCGGGATTTCTGGATTGCCTCGACGATGTTCTTGTACGCCCCGCAGCGGCAGATGTTGCCACTCATCGCCTCTTTCACCGAGGCGTCGTCGGTGCCGATACGCTCGTCGTTGAGCAGCGCGGTGGCGGACATCATCTGTCCCGGCGTGCAGTAGCCGCACTGGTAAGCGTCGCACTCGAGGAAATTCTGCTGCACCGGGTGGAGTTCGCCGTCGCGGGCCAGCCCTTCCACCGTAGTCACCTGCTGGCCTTCACACATCACGGCAAGGCGCAGACACGAATTCATCGCCTGGCCGTCGACATGCACGGTGCAGGCGCCGCACTGGCCGTGGTCGCAACCCTTCTTGGTGCCGCCGAGCCCGAGCTGCTCCCGCAGCACGTCGAGCAGCACGGCGTTTGGCGCGACGTCGAGGGTGCGCGGTTCGCCGTTGAGCGTGAAATTGAGCGTCTGGGTACCGAGAGTCTCTGGCACCCGGGGTCGGGAATGCACGGAATCATCCATCTTGCCGGCTCCTCATCGGGGATCTGAACCATGGCGACACGGCGCGTCACTGCGCCTCGTCACGGTTCGTTGTCAGGGTGTCGTCTTCGCAGACCGAACCGTCGCAGAGCATTGTCTCGCTCTCTCGGTCACGGGCCTGAACCACGAGTTGTCGCGGTACCCGCCCGTCGCCAGCTGCCGCCTACGGCTAGGCGACGGCTCAGCCTGTCTGTCACGGAAGCGCCGGGTAGCCGATGTTGTCAGGACATCGATGCCACCCACCGACAACAGCATAGTCACGTCGCCACGATCTCGCCCAAGCCGTCGGCGGGAAATTTTGCCGCACCGCCCCCCCCAACGGGCTCGACATCCGTTAAGCTCGGCGGCTAACGAGTTCCCACCGGTCGACTGGATCGATGAATACGCTGCTACTGGTTCTGATTCTGCTGCTGGTCGCCTCGGCGACCGGTGTCATCACACGCTTCGTCCCCACGCTCCCGACCCCGCTGATACAGATATTGCTCGGCGCCCTGCTGGCATGGCCGGCGTCGGGGCTGCACGTCGAACTCGAGCCGGAAATATTCCTGCTGCTGTTCATTGCGCCACTGCTGTTTTCCGATGCTCGACGCTTCCCCCAGCGTGAGTTCATGATCCTGCGCGGCCCGATCCTGGCGCTGGCATTGGGGCTGGTGCTGTTCACGGTGGTCGGGGTCGGCTACTTCATCCATCTCCTGTTCCCGACGCTGCCGCTGGCAATCTGCTTTGCCCTGGCGGCGATCCTCTCGCCCACCGATGCGGTGGCGGTATCGTCGATCTCCGGCCGGCTGCCGGTACCGCCGCGATTGATGCGCATTCTCGAGGGGGAGTCGTTGATGAACGATGCCTCCGGCCTGGTGGCGTTCAAGTTCGCCGTCGCGGCGGCGCTGACCGGAACCTTCTCGCTGACCGACGCGGCCGGGAGTTTCCTGCTGATTTCGATCGGCGGCCTGGTGGTCGGCGGATTGCTGGCCTTCGGTTTCAATTTCCTGCGCACGCGACTGATCGAGCGGCACCTCGGCGAGGCCACCACGGTACAGGTCATCCTGCTGGTGCTGCTGCTGCCCTTCGCCGCCTACCTGCTGGCCGAGCACCTCGGCATGTCCGGTATCCTCTCGGCGGTGGCCGCCGGCATGGTGATGAATCGCGCCGATATCAAACGCGTCGGCCAACTGCACACCCGCATGCAGACCCAGGCGGTGTGGGAAATGCTCGAATTCGTCCTCAACGCGCTGGTCTTCCTGCTGCTGGGATTCCAGCTGCCGGCGATCATCAGCGCCGCGCTGGATCACTCGCTGCACGACATCGGCGACTTCGAATTCCTGCGCCTGCTGGGTTACGTGGCGGCGATCTCGATCGCCCTGCTCGCCTCACGTTTCGCCTGGATCTGGCTGGCCCGGGAAGTGGGCCGCGGGCTTACCAGGCTGAGCGGTTTCCTCGGCAGACGGCCACGGCTGCCCTCGCCGGACAGCCGCGGCCGTGTGCCGTTCAAGCTGATGCTGGCGGCAACACTCGCCGGCATTCGCGGCACCATCACCCTGGCGGCGGCATTGTCGCTGCCACACGTCATGGCTGATGGCACCCCCTTTCCTGCCCGCGAACTGCTGATCTTCCTGGCGACCGGCGTGATCCTGTTCACCCTGATAACCGGCAGCATCGGCCTGCCGCTGGTGCTGAGAAATCTCAAGATCCCGGCCGATACCCACGAGTTCGAGGAGGAGCGCAAGGCCAGAATCGCCGGCGCCGAGGCCGCCATCTATCGCATCGAACGCTACCACCACGATCGCACCGGCGAATTCGCCCGCGACAAGACCAATGACGAGACGATCATCGCCTTCAACGACATCAGTTCGCAGTTGATGAGCTATTATCGCGAGCGCCTGACGCTGCACTCGACGGAGACGTCGACGCCACAGCTCGCCGCCTTGCGCCAGCTCGAGCGCGACACCCGCCTGGAAGCGCTGCGCGCCGAGCGCCGCGAGTACTACAAGCTGCGCCAGCGCGACCGCATCAACGACAGCGTGCTGCGCAAGCTGGTCCGCGAGGTCGATCTCGCCGAAGCGGCGCTGACCGGAGACCAGGGTGCAGCGCATCACTGATCGGCACGCTGAACACGCAAGCTCGAGCGACAGTCTCGAGCGTCACTACCGAACGACATCCTCGATCCGGAGACGAGACATGCCCCGACCGTTCTTCCGCCCCCTGCGCCTCGCGCTGATCACCGCCGGCCTGCTGGGTTTCACCGCCGGCGTATCGGCACAGGCGACACCGCCGGCCGAATCCGCACAGGAGGCGACGCCATCCGTTCCCGGCCTGATCGTTGCCAGGAGCGACGCTGGCGTGCACGAGACCGCCATCCGCTTCGCCGAACAGGCTCGCACCAGCGGCATGACCGTATTCGCCCGAGTCGATCACCGCCAGGGCGCGATGTCCCGCAGCATGGCGCTGCTGCCCAACGAGGTGGTCATCTTCGGTGACCCCAAGGGTGGCACGCCACTGATGCAGTGCGCCCCGACTGCCGGCATCGACCTGCCGATGAAGGCCCTCGTCTGGCAGGATAACGACGGCCAGACCTGGCTCGGTTACAACGACCCGGCATGGATCGCCCGACGCCACGGCGTCGCCGACTGCTCCGCCGTCGAACCGCTCCAGCAGGCGATGCGGAAGCTGGTCGAGGCGACATTGCGGGAGGAGTGACGCAAAGGGAAAAGCCGCCGCGCCTGTCGGATATGGTGATCTGACAGACGCGGCGGCTTTCGTTGACGCGAGAACAATCACCTCACGCAGATCTTGCCTTTCGTGGTATCACGCGCTCCGGACCTGGGGCACGTCGTCCATCAGCTTGTCGAGGGTGATCGGCAACTCGCGGATGCGCTTGCCGGTCGCGTGGTGGACGGCGTTGGCAACGGCCGCAGCCAGGCCAGTGACGCCGATCTCGCCGATGCCACGGGCGCCGTATTCGTTGAACGCCAGGTCCGGGTAGTCGAGCAGGATCACGTCGATCTCCGGCTGATCGGCATGCACGGGGACCACATACTCGGCGTAGTCATTGTTGACCGGCCGGGCGTTGCGCTCGTCGTATTCGGTCGCTTCGAACAGCCCCATGCCGATACCCATGACCACGGCACCTTCAACCTGGTTGCGCGCGGTGGTCTCGTTGATCACTCGGCCGACATCGATTGCGCTGACCACGCGGGCGACGCGCAGGCGCGAGATGCCCGGGTCCCAGCGCACTTCGACGAAGTGGGCCCCAAAGGAGCGGTAGGAGTACTTCGAATCCGCCCCTTCGGTATGCGCCTCGCCATCGGCGCTGCCGTACCGGCCCGCCTGGAGGATGTCGGCGAAGCTCACCTGCTTGCCATCGGCGTTGCGCAAGCCGCCATCCGCGACTTCCAGATCGTCGCTGGAGGCCCCGGCAAAGGCTCCGTTGCTACCTGTGGCATAGCGCTTCATTTCATCGAGCGCGTTGCGCGCGGCTCCGGCAATGGCTGGCAGCGTGGTCGCCGTCGCCCAGGAGCCGCCGGAAACCGGCCCGTCGGGATAGGAGGAGTCGCCGAGCTTGACGGTAATGCGATCGATGGGGATGCCGGTCACATCGCTGACCGCCTGGGCCACGATGGTGTAGGTGCCGGTCCCGATATCCTGGGTGGCGCAGGAGGCAAACGCGGTGCCATCGGCGCGAATCGAGACCCTCGCATCGCAGGCCATCTTGAGCGCTTCCCAGTTGCACGCCGCCATCCCGTAGCCAACGATCTCGCGGCCCTCTTTCATGCTGCCGACTTCCGGCTTGCGGTCTGCCCAACCAAACCGATCGGCGGCCCGCTTCGTTGCCTCGACGATATGGTTGCTCGAGAACGGCAGGTCTTTGCTCTCGTCGCGCTCGGCGTAGTTGTCGAGACGAAACTGGACCGGGTCGATACCCACGGCGTCGGCCATTTCGTCGATCGCCGACTCCAGCGCGAACAACCCGGGCGCGGCGCCCGGGGCGCGCATCGAGGTGGGCGTGCCGCGATTCACCTGGGTCGTCTCGTGGCTGACGGTGAGGTTGGGACAATGATAGAGGCTCTTGGTGACGCTGCCGCAGGTCTCGACGTACTGGTCGGTGTAAGAGGTCGTGTTGATCGACTCGTGCCGCAGCGAGACCAGCCTGCCGTTGTCGTCCGTCGCCAGACGCAGGCGCTGACGCGTTTCCGGTCGATGCCCGGTCGTGGTGAACATCTGCTGGCGCGGCACGACGAGTTGAACGGGACGTCCCAGCTCGCGGGAAGCTGCTGCGGTGGCGATCGCATGGGGCCAGGTCCACAGCTTGCTGCCGAAGCCGGAACCGATGTAGGGCGCGTGGACGGTGATGCGCTCTGGTGGAATCGCGAAAATCTTGGCGAGGGCGTTTCGCGCCACCACGACCCCCTGGGAGGCATCGAAGATCGTTAGGTCGCCGTTGTCCCACCACGCCGTGGAGGCGTGCATCTCCATCGGATTATGCGTCTCCACCGGCGTGCGGTAGGTCGCATCGATGGTGGCCGCCGCGCTATCGAAGGCGGAGGCCGCGTCTCCGCGATCGTGATTGCCGCTGCCGGCCTGGGTGCCGTTGGCCTCGACGCCCTGATCGAGATTGGCCACGGCCTTGTCCGCCGCGTAGGTCACCTTGACCCGGCGTGCCGCCGCTCGGGCATTCTCGAAGGTGTCCGCGACGACCAGCGCCACGAACTGACCGTCGTAGTAGACGCGCTCATCCTCGAACGGCAGCCGGGTCTCTTCGACCTTGTTGCCCTGGGCGAAGCTCGACGGCGTCCGGTACAGCGACGGGAAGTGGCTGTGGTGGAAGATATCGATGACGCCCGGCATCTGGCGGGCTTCGTCGACGCTCAACTGCGAAATCTTGCCACTGGCGATGGTGCTGAAGACGCCGTAGCCGTAGGCCAGGTTGGGTGGCAGGTTGTCGGCAGCGTAATTGGCACGTCCGGAGAGCTTGTCCGGGCCATCGATGCGCGGCACGCCTGCGCCGATGATGCTTTGCGGTTTGTCGCTCATGGTCGATTCTCCTCGCGGGCGATCAGGCGGCGGTCAGGTCGGAAAGATTGCGCACGATGGCCTGCTGGCCGAGCGGAATCTTGTAGCCGTTCTGGGAGTAGGCGATGGCATTCTCGAAAGCGAGCTTTGCGGCCTCGGCAAAGAGTCGTTCGCTCGCCGACTTGCCCTTGAGTGCAGCCTCCACCTCCGGTGCCCGCCACGGCTTGGTGCCGACGCCACCCATCGCCACGCGGGCATCCGTAATGGTGTTGCCATCCATCTGCACGATCACCGCGCTGGAGGCGAGCGCAAACTGATACGACTGGCGGTCGCGCAGCTTGAGATAGCCCGAGCGGCTGCCGTCGAGCGGCGCATCCAGCACCACATGGGTAATCAGCTCGCCCGGTTCCAGCGCATGTTCCCGTGCCGGGGTATCGCCCGGCAGCAGATGGAAGTCGGCGAAATCGATCTCGCGGACGCCTTCTGGCCCCTGTACTTCGATGGTGGCGCCGATGGCGATCATGGCGACGCACATGTCCGAGGGGTGCGTGGCGATGCAGTCATCGCTGGTGCCGAGCACTGCGTGAACGGTGCGGTTGACGCCGCCGATCGCCGCGCAGCCGCTGCCGGGCTCGCGCTTGTTGCAGTCGGAGACGCCATCGCGGAAATAGGGGCAGCGCACCCGTTGCATGACGTTGCCGCCGGTAGTGGCCTTGTTGCGCAACTGGGTCGAGGCGCCCGCCAGCAGCGCCTGGGACAGCACGGCGTAATCCTCGACGACACGCCTGTCGCGCGCCAGCGCGGTATTGGTCACCATCGCGCCAATACGCAGGCGACCGTCGTCCAGGCGCTCGATCTCGTCGAGGGAGACACCGTTGATGTCGACGATCTTGTCCGGCTGCATGACGTCGAGCTTGACCAGATCCAGGAGCGTCGTACCGCCGGCGAGAAAAGAGACCTCGCGGTCGCTCCCGTGGGCGGCCACCGCCTGCTGCGCACTCTCGGCGCGGGCGTAGTCGAAATGTCTCATGCGTTGCCTCCCTTCACGGCGCCTCGAGCTGACTGGATCGCCGCGACGATGTTCTTGTAGGCGCCGCAGCGGCAGATATTGCCGCTCATTGCCTCGCGCACGTCGGCGTCACTGGTGCCGATGGAGTCGTCCTGCAGGATCGCCACCGCGCTCATCATCTGGCCCGCCGTGCAGTAGCCGCACTGATAGGCATCGTGTTCGAGAAACGCCTGCTGGATCGGATGCTGCTGGCCGTTCTTCTCCAGCCCCTCGACGGTGGTGATCTCGTCGCCGTCGTGGGTGACCGCCAGGCTGAGACAGGAGTTGATCGCGGTGTCGTTGACCAGGATCGTGCAGGCGCCGCACTGGCCATGATCGCAGCCCTTCTTGGTCCCGGTGAGGCCGAGACCGTGGCGCAGCGCGTCGAGCAGAATCACGTTGGGTGTCACGTCCAGTTGCTGGCGCTGGCCGTTGACGGTCAGCGTGATCCGCTGCTTGCCCTCGGCGGGCGGTGCATCGGTCTGCGTTGCAGACTGGTCGGGGGAGCCGGCGTAGCTCACCTGGGAGAGCGCCGGGGCCGCCGCCACGACCAGGCCGGAAACACCCGCCGTCTGCAGAAAGCGCCGGCGCCCTGGAGAGCGGGGCTGAGTCGAGTCGTTTCCGGGCTCGTAGATACCCACACCCGTGCTCGATCGTCGGTTGTCGTCCATGGAGTCATCCTCATCAGTTTCCGCCCGATCCTTTTCGTTATCGCTATCGAGATCGTTCGTGTCGGGCGCGCCTCAATGTCGCCCGCGCGTCTGGTCTGTAAGCCCGCGAGGCAGAGGCAGGCAGCGAGAGTTCGCTGGCCGGGGAGTCGGTTGGAAGCCGTCGTGTCAGGCGACGGCATCACAGTCAACTTAGAGGAGGATAGCGGCGGTCGCAAAGCGGCGGATGACATTCAGGAGTAATCCGCCGCGATCGTGGAGGAATGGGCATGATGCCCCGCTAACAGGCTGGCCTTTTTACCTACACTACCGTATGTTTTTGCCGAACCCGCTTCGTCACAGGGATACGAGACATGACTGCTCCACGGAATGGCATCTGGTTGCTGGCAATCGCCGGTGGCCTATCGATCAGCGCCTCGGCCGCCGCCGCCCAGCCCGAATGGGAAGGTACCGTCGGTGCTGGAGCGATCTACAGCCCGGACTATCTGGGTAGCGACGACTACGAATGGAATGCATGGCCGTCACTGGACGCCACCTATGGCGATACGTTTTTCGTCAGCGTGACCGATGGCATCGGCTGGAACGTGATCAGGCAGGACAATTGGCGGGTCGCCCCGTTCATCGGCTACACCTTTGGCCGCGACGACACCGGTGACATCGATGATCTCGATCAAGTCGACGGTGGCGCCACCGCCGGACTGCGCGTCAGCTACCTCGATGACGCCTGGCGCTATAGTGCCGCCGCAGAGACGCCCTTCAGCGGCGACATCGATGGCTATCGCGTCAAGTTCAAGGCGACATATGTCACCAAGCTCGGCGAGCGCATGGCCTTCACCATCGGGCCACGCTTCGAGTACACCAGTGCCGACTGGACCGAGGACATGTTCGGCGTCTCGAACCGCGAGAGCGCACGCTCCGGTATCAAGGCGTATGATCCGGATGACGGCTATTTTGCGATCGGCGGCGATGCGTCACTGAGCTACTACCTCACCCGGCAGTGGTCGATCACCGGCCTGGTCGGCGTGGCACGCCTCACCGGCGACGCCGAGGATAGCCCGATCGTCGACGATCTCGGCGACGCCACTCAGTGGCGAGCGGGCGCCTTCATCAACTATCACTTTTGACGCCGGGCACTTCTGACACCGAGCACTGGTGACATCGCCAGGGGCGTCCCACGCCGCCCTCTCTGCAAAAACGCCCGCCCCGGCATCGACCGGGGCGGGCGTTGTCGTCTTTCAGCGTACAGCGTCTAGCGCTTCAACTCGGCACCGAACTCAAGCATCCGATTCAACGGCACCAGCGCCTGACGCGCGATGTCGGGGTCGACATGGATCTCCTGGCCGCAGCCGTTGGCGTCTGCCAGCACCGCCAGGGTGTTCTCGAGGCCGTTCATCGCCATCCACGGGCAGTTGGCGCAGCTTCTGCAGGTGGCGCCATTGCCTGCCGTGGGCGCGGCCATGAAGGTCTTGCCCGGCATCAGTTGCTGCATCTTGTAGAAGATGCCGCGATCGGTGGCGACGATGAAGCTGGGGTTGGCGAGCTTCTGGGCCGCACTGATCAACTGCGAGGTGGAGCCGACCACGTCGGCGATCTCCACCACCGACGCCGGTGATTCCGGATGCACGAGCACGGCGGCCTGCGGGTGCAGCGCCTTGAGATCGAGAATGCCCTTGGCCTTGAACTCGTCATGGACGATGCACTCGCCGTCCCAGCAGAGCACATCGGCGCCGGTTCGCTCGCGCACATAGTGGCCCAGGTGGCGATCCGGCGCCCACAGGATCTTTTCGCCTTGCCGGTCGAGATGATCGATCAGCTCCACCGCGATCGACGAGGTCACCACCCAGTCGGCACGCGCCTTCACCGCCGCCGAGGTGTTGGCGTAGACCACCACGGTGCGCTCCGGATGCTGGTCGCAGAAGGCGGAGAAGGTATCCGCCGGACAGCCGATGTCCAGCGAGCAGGTTGCCTCCAGCGTGGGCATGAACACCCGCTTCTCGGGGCTCAGGATCTTGGCGGTCTCGCCCATGAAACGCACCCCGGCGACGATCAGCGTGGTCGCCGTGTGATCCTTGCCGAAGCGCGCCATCTCCAGCGAGTCGGCGACGCAGCCGCCGGTCGCTTCCGCCAGCGCCTGGATCTCGGGGTCGGTGTAGTAGTGCGCGACCAGCACCGCATTACGCGCCTTCAACTGCGCCGCGATGCGCGCCCGATAGTGCGCCTTGGCGCCCTCGTCGAGCGTCGGCTGCGCCTGGCCCGCCAGATGCTCGCGAACGCGACCCCGTTCCAGTTCCGCCATCGCGTCGTCTCCGTCAGTCCTGCAGCCACTCGGTGTGGAAGGTCCCGTCGCGATCGACACGCTTGTAGGTGTGAGCGCCGAAGAAATCGCGCTGGGCCTGAATGAGGTTGGCCGGCAGTTTCTCGCTGCGATAGCTGTCGTAGTAGGCGATCGCCGAGGAGAACGTGGGTACCGGAATGCCGCTCTGGACCGCATGAGCGATCACGTCTCGAAGCGCTGATTGGTAGTTGCCGGCGATATCGCCGAAGTACGGCGCCATCAGCAGGTTCTTGAGCTCGGGATTCTCCTGGTAGGCGTCGGTGATCTTCTGCAGGAAGCGCGCGCGGATGATGCAGCCGGCGCGGAACAGCTTGGCCACTTCGCCGTAGTTCAAGTCCCAGCCATGATCCTCGGAAGCGGCACGCATCTGGGCGAAGCCCTGGGCGTAGGAGGCGATCTTGCTGAAGAAGAGCGCCTTGCGCACCTTTTCGATGAACTCCTGCCTGTCACCTTCGAGCGGCGTCTCCTTGGGGCCCTTGAGCACCTTGGAGGCCTCGACACGCTCGTCCTTCAGCGCCGAGATGAAGCGCGCGAAGACCGACTCCGTGATCAGCGGCAGCGGCACGCCGAGATCGAGCGCGCTCTTGCTGGTCCACTTGCCGGTACCCTTCTGCCCCGCCGAGTCGAGGATGATATCGACCACGTCGTGATCGCTCTGGTCATCCCGCTTGGTGAAGATCTTGGCGGTGATATCGATCAGGTAGCTGTCGAGCTCGCCCTCGTTCCAGTCGCTGAACACCTCCGCCAGCTCGGCATTCGACAGCCCCAGCGAGCCCTTGAGGATCGCGTAGGCTTCGCTGATCAGTTGCATGTCGCCGTATTCGATGCCGTTGTGGACCATCTTGACGTAGTGGCCGGCGCCATCCGGGCCGACATAGGCCACGCAGGGCTCGCCGTCGTCGGCACGCGCAGCGATCTTCTCGAGGATCGGCGCCACCATGTCGTAGGCTTCCTTCTGGCCGCCCGGCATGATCGAAGGCCCTTTCAGCGCGCCCTCCTCGCCACCGGAGACGCCGGTGCCGATGAAGTTGAAGCCCGCCTCGGAGAGCTCCTTGTTGCGGCGAATGGTGTCCTCGAACGGGGTATTGCCGCCGTCGATCAGGATATCGCCCTGGTCGAGGTGCGGCGTCAGCGACGCGATCGTCTTGTCGGTAGCGTCGCCCGCCTTGACCATCAGCAGGATGCGGCGCGGGGTCTCCAGCGATGCCACGAACTCCTCGACGCTATAGAACGGTACCAGCTTGCTATCGGAATTTTCCTGCATCACTTCATCGGTCTTTTCCCGCGAGCGGTTGAAGATCGATACCGTGTAGTCACGGCTTTCGATGTTGAGCGCCAGATTGCGTCCCATGACGGCCATGCCGACGACACCGATTTGCTGTTTGGCCATTACCTTGTGCTCCTTGCGAAAATGAAGCCGTCACGCGGCGATAACGATGACGGTAGTGTAAGCCACAGAGGCGAATCATCCGAATCGCCTATGATTTTCCGATTTCACGCTGCGAAGTGGGAAGCGCTGAAGACGTGCATTCATGTGCTCACCTAGTGGGCTTCGTCCCAGTTCGCCCCACTATTGGCGTCGACGATCAGCGGGACATTGAGTTTGGCTGCATCCTGCATCCGGCCCCGGATCGCGACGAGGAAGTCGTCGACCTGACTCCGCTCGACCTCGAACACCAGCTCGTCGTGCACCTGCATCACCATCCAGGCGTCGAACTCGGCCTGGCCCTTGGCCGGGTTGAGCCAGTGGTGCACGTCGATCATGGCGAGCTTGATGATGTCCGCCGCGGTGCCCTGCATCGGCGCGTTGATCGCGGTGCGTTCGGCGGCTTGGCGCCGGGCGTGGTTCTGGGCCTTGATCTCCGGCAGGTAGAGTCGCCGTCCGAATACGGTTTCGACGAAGCCGTCTTCGCCGGCCTGGGCGCGGATATTGTCCATGAACCTGGCCACGCCCGGGTAACGGTCGAAGTAGCGATCGATGTAGACCTTGGCCTGCTTGGCGTCGATATGCAGCTGCCGGGAGAGCCCCCAGGCACTCATGCCGTAGATCAGCCCGAAGTTGATCGCCTTGGCGCTACGCCGCTGCTCCGCGGTGACCTTCTCCAAGGCGACGCCGAAGACTTCCGCCGCGGTGGCGGCGTGGATGTCGCGGTCGTTGGCGAAGGCGTCCAGCAGGCCCTTGTCATCGGAGAGATGGGCCATGATCCGCAGCTCGATCTGCGAGTAATCGGCGGCGACGATCCGATAGCCATCGCGAGCGACGAACGCTTGGCGGATCTTGCGCCCCTCCTCGGTACGAATCGGGATGTTCTGCAGGTTGGGATCGGACGACGACAAGCGCCCGGTGGCGGTGACGGCCTGGTGGTAGCTGGTATGCAGCCGGTTGGTCGCCGGGTTGACCAGCCGCGGCAACTTGTCGGTGTAGGTCGACTTGAGCTTGGTCATGCCGCGATGGGCCATGATCAGCTTGGGCAGCGGATAGTCCAGCGCCAGCTCCTCGAGCACCGCCTCGGCAGTACTCGGTGCGCCCTTGGGAGTCTTCTTGATCACCGGGATCTTCTGCTCCTCGAACAGGATCTCGGCGAGCTGCTTGGGCGAGCCCAGGTTGAACTCTTTGCCGGCGAGTTCGAAGGCCTCGGTCTCCAGTTCGCGAATCCGCCCCTCGAGCGCCTGACTCTGGGTGTGCAGGCGCGTGGCATCCAGCGCCACGCCGTTGCGCTCCATGTGCGAGAGCACCGGAATCAGCGGCCGCTCGAGGGTATCCAGCACCTCGGCGAGGCGGCCAGCATCTTCCACCTTCGGGCGCAGTTCGCGATGCAGGCGCAGGGTGATGTCGACGTCTTCACAGGCGTAAGGCACGGCTTCTTCGAGGGCGATCTGGTTGAAGGTGAGCTGCTTGGCCCCCTTCCCGGCGATCTGCTCGAAACTGATGGTCTTCTCGCCGAGATACTTCAGCGCCAGCGAGTCCATGTCGTGGCGCGTCGCCGTCGAGTTGAGCACGTAGGACTCGAGCATGGTGTCGTCCAACCCACCAGCGACGCGAATCTCGTAGTTCGCCAATACCGAGATATCGTACTTGAGGTTCTGGCCGATCTTGCCGATCCTCGGGTCTTCCAGCAGCGGTTTGAGCGCCGCCAGTACGCCGTCGCGTTCGAGTTGCGCGGGCGCATCGAGATAGTCGTGGCCGACGGGAATGTAGGCCGCTTTACCCGGCTCCAGCGCCAGGCCGATACCGACGATCGCGGCTTCCATGTAGTTGAGGCTGGTCGTCTCGAGATCGAAACAGAACGCCTCGCTGGCCTTCAGCCGCTCGAGCCAGCTATCGAAGGCGGCCTGGGTCAGCACCGTCTCGTCTTCCCGGCTGGAGGTGGCAAGCGCGGCGTCTTCCTCGATCCCGCCACTGGCCGCCTCGCCGAGCTTCGCCCGGCTGCCGCTCTGGACGTCATCGACGCCTTCATCCTTGCCCTCGAGCAGCTCGGTCAGCCAGTTCTTGAACTCGAGCCGCTGATAGAGCGACTTCAGCGCCTCGCGATCCGGCTCGGCCAGATGCAGGTCGTCGAGCCCGACCGGCAACTCGCAATCGGTCTTGATCGTGGCCAGCTCGTAGGAGAGGTAGGCTTGCTCACGATTCTCTTCCAGCTTCTTCGGCATGGTCTTGGCGCCGCGAAAACTCAGCGTGGTGACGCGCTCGAGATCGGCGTAGATCGCGTCCAGACCACCCCCGATGCCCTGGAGCAGCCCCAGCGCGGTCTTCTCGCCAACCCCGGGCACACCCGGGATGTTGTCGACCTTGTCCCCCATCAGCGCCAGGTAGTCGATGATCAGCGCCGGCGGGATACCGAACTTGGCCTCGACCCCGGCGACGTCGAGGGTCTCGCCCTTCATGGTGTTGACCAGCGTGATGTGCTGGTTGACCAACTGAGCCATATCCTTGTCACCGGTGGAGATCACCGCATCGCGCCCGGACTCGGTGGCGAGCCGGGCCAGCGTGCCGATCACATCGTCCGCTTCCACGCCCTCGATGCACAGCAGCGGCAGGCCGAGCGCCCGGACGCAATCGTGCAGCGGCTCGACCTGCGGGCGCAGGTCGTCCGGCATCGGTGGCCGGTGCGCCTTGTACTCGGCGAAGATCTCGTCGCGGAAGGTCTTGCCCTTGGCATCGAACACTACCGCCATGGGGCTCTGCGGATACTGCTTGATCAGGCTCTTGAGCATTGCCAGCACGCCGCGAACGGCGCCAGTGGGCTGTCCATCGGAGGTGGAAAGTGGCGGCAGCGCGTGAAAGGCGCGATAGAGATAGGACGATCCGTCAACGAGGACGATGGGGGCATCTGCCATGAGCTGCATGATCCGTGGCTGGCTTTCGATGAACTCATGATACGCAAGCCTCGGCTCGGCGTCAGGGCGTTAACCCCCTGCGTCATCGGGGTGGAAAGCGATACACTGGATTCATCCGTATCCCATAAGGGCAAATGTCCCGAGACCCGCTAAGGAGCCCGCCATGTCACGATGGCCGCGAATGACCTCAAGCTCGCGAACGATGGCACCGCTGACAAGCCTGCTGGTGGCACTGCTGATCACCGGGGCAGCGCTGCCCGCCCTGGCACAGCCCGCGGAGCAGCCCAGCATCACGTCGCAGCAGGACGGCCAGCGCACGATCGACGAGTGCCGCGTCAACGGCAAGCTCTATGCGATCCGCATCGTGCCCGCCAACGGCAAGCCCTACTTCCTCTACGACGACAACGGCGACGGTGACTTCACCCGCGTCGAGGCACCCAGCGTTGCGGTACCGGCGTGGGTCGGGCAGAAATGATGCCGGCGACGAACCGCGGGCGTTCCGATCCGAGTCGACCGCGGTTCGGCACGATCACCGGCCGGCGCCCGATAGCCGGTAGGAGAGCGCTTCGCGAGCAGCTACAATGCGCGCTGGCTTTTTTCCCCTGACGACCGAGACCCCATGGCCGTATTCACTCCCTTGAGCGACGAACAGGTCGCCGATTTCCTCGAACGCTACACCGTCGGCCGCCTGCAAACGCTCAAGGGCGTGCCGCACGGTACCGAGAACAGCACCTTCTTCGTGACCACCGACCAGGGCGAGTGGGTGCTGACGCTGTTCGAGCAGGGAGAGTTCGAGGATCTGCCGTTCTTCGTCGATCTGCTGGACTACCTGGCCGCACAGCAGCTGCCGGTGCCGGGGCCGGTCCACGATCGCGATGGTGTCGCCCTGCAGCGCCTGGCCGGCCGACCCGCCCTGCTATTCCCGCGCATGCCGGGCAGCCACCCCAGCGCCCCGAACCTGACCCAGTGTGCCGCACTCGGCGACGCCCTTGGCCGGATGCACCAGGTCTCGCAGCGTTTCACCGGCCAGCGCACCAACCCGCGCGATCTCGACTGGTTAACGCGGCGCCATCGCGAGGTGCTGCCGTATCTGTCCGACGACGATCAGGCCCTGATGCGTCGCGAGATAGCCGACTACGCCGACGCCTTCGGCGGTGTCGAGCTGCCGGCCGGCGCCATCCATGGCGATCTGTTTCGCGACAACACGCTCTACGAAGGTGACCGGCTCGGCGGCATCATCGACTTCTACAATGGCTGCACCGGGGAGCTGCTGTTCGACCTGGCAATCGTGATCAACGACTGGGCCAGTGACGATGCCGGCGACATCGACGAGGCTCGCTACGCCGCCATTCTCGGCGCCTATCTCGCGCATCGCCCACTGAACGAGCAGGAGCGCGAATTGTGGCCGACCATGCTGCGGATGACCGCGCTGCGCTACTGGCTCTCGCGACTGCTGGTGATCCATGTCGATCCGCCGGCCTACGACATCACGCCCCATGACCCGGCGCGCTTCCGCACGCTGCTGGGCAGACGGCTCGAGGCCGTGCCCCCCGAACTCCCCGACGCCCTCGCCTGAGCCAGTGTTGCCGGACGGACCCACGACGCCAACCACTGTACCTATGGCGACTTTCGACTAGCTTTTCCCTGACATCAGGGGTCGTGATCGTCATAATGCGCGCGAAAATGCGTTCCCGGCCCACCGTCATCGTTCACGCCGGGTGTCCACCGCCGGTCGATCGGAGAGCGTCATGAAGCATTCTTCCCCCGCCGCCAAGGCCCGCCGTACCTACAACATCGATCAATGGGGCAGCGGCTATTTCGATGTCGACGACCAGGGCCGCACGCTGGTCCGGCCCCTGGGCAGCGAAACCCCCGGACCGACGCTGGTACTCGACGCGCTGGTCGACCGCCTGCGCGAGGCTGGATTGCGCCTGCCGGTGCTGGTGAGATTCATCGATATCCTTCACGACCGCGTCGAGCAGCTCTGCATGGCCTTCGACCGGGCGATGAAGGAGGAGGATTACCAGAGCAGCTACACCGCGGTCTACCCGATCAAGGTCAACCAGCAGCGGCGCGTGGTCGAGGAGATTCTCGCCACCCAGGAGCGTGGCCATGGCCGGGTCGGCCTGGAAGCGGGCAGCAAGCCGGAGCTGATGGCGGTGCTGGCGCTATCCGGCGACGAGGGCTCGTCGCTGATCGTCTGCAACGGCTACAAGGATCGCGAGTACATCCGTCTGGCGCTGATGGGGGAAAAGCTCGGCCACAAAGTCTACCTGGTGGTCGAGAAATACTCCGAATTGAGCCTGATCCTGGAAGAGGCCGAGAAGCTCAAGGTCAAGCCACGTATCGGCCTGCGCGCCAGGCTCTCCTCCGTCGGCAAAGGCAAATGGCAGGATACCGGCGGCGAGAAATCCAAGTTCGGCCTCACCGCCAGCCAGTTGTTGGCGATCACCGAACGGGTCCGTGACGCGGGCGCGCTGGACAGCCTGCAACTGGTGCATTTCCACCTCGGCTCGCAGATCGCCAACATTCGCGATATCCAGCGCGGCCTGCGCGAGTGCGCCCGGTTCTATCACAGCCTGCGCGAACTGGGCGCGCCGATCGACACCGTCGACGTCGGTGGCGGCCTGGGCGTGGACTACGAGGGCACTCGTTCCCAGAGCTTCTGCTCGATCAACTACTCGATGCAGGAGTACGCCACCAACGTGGTGTGGGCCTTCCGCCAGATCTGCGAAACCCACAACCTGCCGCATCCCCGGTTGATTTCCGAATCCGGCCGGGCGCTGACCGCGCATCACGCGGTGCTGGTCACCAACGTGATCGGCGAGGAGCGGCTCGGGCACATCGAACCGGAGCGCCGGGTCGAGGGCGACGCCCACGTCGCCGAACTGTGGCGGGTCTACGATCGTCTCGAGGGCATGCGCGAGCCGCGGGATCTGGTCGAGGCCTATCACGACGTGGTCCAGGCGGTAGGAGAACTGCAGGATCGTTTCGTGCTGGGGCTGGCCAATATGCAGGCTAGGGCCGAGGGGGAGTCGGTCTACTTCGCCGCTTGTCAGCGCCTGCACCAGCGCCTCGACAGCCGCAACCGCGCCCACCGGGAAATCGCCGACGAGTTGGCCGAGAAACTCGCCGACAAGCTGTTCGCCAACTTCTCACTGTTCCAGTCGCTGCCGGATGTCTGGGGGATCGACCAGGTGTTCCCGGTGCTGCCGCTGACTGGCCTGGATCGCGAGCCGACTCGTCGTGGCGTGATCCAGGACATCACCTGCGACTCCGATGGCCGCATCGATCTCTACGTCGACGGTCAGGGTCTCGAGACCACCCTGCCACTGCCGGAGTGGGACGACGACGACGACAAGCTGCTCGGCCTGTTCCTGGTCGGCGCCTATCAGGAGATACTTGGCGACCTGCACAACCTGTTCGGCGATACCGACTCGGTGGACGTGGCGCTGGATGCCAACGGCGAGTGGCGGCTATCGCACGTCCAGCAGGGCGACGCGGTCGCGGACGTGCTCGGCTACGTCAACTTCGATGCCGAGGCGCTCAAGCGGAAACTCACCGAGCAACTGATCGCCAGTCCGCTCACCGTCGAGGAGCGTGAGCTGTTCGTGAGCGAGCTGTCGGAAGGCTTGAGCGGCTATACCTATCTGGAGTGATGGGCGACGAGCCACGAGCCACGAGCCACGAAAACCAGCCTGCGGTCTGCCATAAAGAAGAAAGCCAGCGATGTTGAACTGACCCCATAAAGTTGGACGGTTCATTTAGCTGGCTTTCTTCGTAGTTCGTCGCTGCATTCAAGCGCCGCAGGCTGGCGCAGTCGTCGATGCGTTTATCGCGTGCGCGTGCCGACATCCAGCCCCAGCGACAGCGACAGTCCGAGAACGGCGTCGCGCGGCAGCTGGCCGACGCCGGAAGGCGTGCCGGTCAGGATCACGTCGCCCGGCTCGAGAGTGAAGGTCCGGGTCATCTCTTCGATCAACGCCGGCATGTCGAACAGCATGTCGCTGGTCTTGCCGCTTTGCTGGCGCTCGCCATTGATGTCGAGATGGAACGTGATCGCATTCCAGTCGATCTCGCCCTCCACCGGTACGAAACGCGAGATCGGGCAGGCACCGTCGAACGCCTTGGCCCGCTCCCAGGGGTGCCCTTTTTCCTTGAGCCGGGACTGCACGTCGCGCAACGTCAGATCCAGCGCCAGGCCGACCCCGACCACACCGCTCATCGCCTCTTCCGCGCTGACCCGACTCAGGCGTTCGCCGATCAGCAGCGCCAGTTCGGTCTCGAAATGCACCTCGCCGTGGCTGAACTGTCGCTCGATCGGCTCTTCCAGTTCGACGGCACTGGTCGGAGGCTTGATGAACAGGATCGGCGAGGTGGGAACCGGGTTATTGAGCTCCCTGGCGTGTTCCGCGTAGTTGCGCCCCACGCAGAGAATCTTGCCCAGCGGCAGGCCGGTCTCGAGACCGTCGACGAATCGGGTGGTAAAGGGCATGTCGAACTCCAAAGTCATGACGATGAACGTGACGGACCGCTCGACGACTCGAAGTTCGCGTCGAAACGGCAACCTCCAGACACAACAAGCCGCCGCTGGCGGCAACTCATCGAGTCTACCTCCAACGGCGGCTTATTGGCATCACGCCGACCCGGCCCCGGGTGTTGGGCGAAAGTTCAAGACCACGGGACGGCGATCAAGAGTGCCTCAGTGGGTACCCTGCGGCGGCGTCCACACTTCGTCCGGCTGGTGGGCCAAAAACGACGGTCGCTGTTTCCTGGCACCAAAAGGCTGGACACAGGCGTTGTCGCGACGGTTATAGACGAAGAACGCGTTGCTGCGCGGATCCGGTGACATGTTCGCGTTGGAGCCGTGCAGCGTGTTGCAATCGAAAAGCAGCAACCCGCCAGCGGCACCGGTCGGCGCCTCGATACCACGCGCCTTGATCAACTCACGCAGCGCATCGTTGCTCGGCACACCGAGTTCCTGCTGTTTCAACGATTGCTTGTGGTTGTCGTCCGGCGTTTCGCCGAGGCAATGCACGAACACTTTGTGCGAACCGGGGATCAGCATCAACGGGCCGTTGAAATGATGGTTGTCCGTCAACACGATGGAGGCGCTGACGGCATGCATCTCCGGCATACCATCTTCGGCGTGCCACGTCTCGAAGTCCGAGTGCCAGTTGAAGCCCTTGCCGTGGAAGCCGGGCTTGTAGTTGATCCGCGACTGATGCACATAGACATCGCCACCGACGATCTGTCGGGCACGGCCCACCATGCGTTCGTCTTCCGCCAGCTCGGCAAAACGCCGGGACAGGTGGTGGACGGCAAACAGCGAGCGAATCTCGTGACTCTGGGGTTCCGTGATCGAGAAGTCTCGGTCTCGGAAGTCGTCACGATCGAGCATGGCGGCCAGTTCGGCGCGTAGGGCGTCGAGTTCCGCCTGGTCCAGAAAGTTGGGTTCGAACAGGAAACCGTCGCGCTCGAAGCGATCCAGTTGCTCGCCATTCAGCGGGCCATTCAGATGGCGCCCCTTGACGACGTCCTCTTGACGCTGTTGCCAGAGCGCGTCCTGCGGCTGGCGCAAGCGTGTCGGATAGCGATCCTGCTTCGTCCACGTGGCACTTCGGGTTTTGGGGGATGCGGTCTGTACTGACATCCAATCACCTCCAAGTTTGTGATCAGGGTTCAGATCCAGTCCTAGGTGCGATTCGCCTTACGAAACGAGGCGCCGCACGACACTTGATTAGGAAAGGGTCAAAGGATCCTCAGTTGTCTTTCAGTGGGATAACTATCCTAGAAAAGAGCCAAGGAATTTCAACCGGCGGGGCTCTCGTCCAGGGACGCCACGGTGACACTCACCAATCACGCTCTCGATAACGTAAATCAAGTAATCCTGAAATACCGCGCTACCGCAGCGGGGAGAGGCAAAGACGCCGCGCGGCATTCATCACCACGTCACACGCACCCGCCACACTACGCCCCACGAAGCGACGATGACCCAACCTTCACCCGCTCCAGAGGTGCGCCATGATCCGCGTCACGCTCGATCTCACCTGCTCGATCTGCGACCACGACCAGTTTCATCTCCCGGTGCGAGCCGACGAGAGACAACAAGTCCGGTGTGCCAATTGCGCGGCATTCAAGTGTTACTCCGCGGACCTGGAGAACGCGATGATCTCCCTGGCTCGCGATCGGAGACGACGTTCCGGGCAACACCGGGCCGACGCCGCATGACAGCGGTGCTGTCATTACCCGGCAATCCAGGTGCTCCGCGCCTCTAGACGAGAAAGAAGGACCAGCGCTGCGACGATCAGTCCGAAGCCGGAAACCTGCGCGCCGCCGTGTCCGGAAGGTCAACCCGGGGCGATCGGGATATCGGTATTTGCCGGGCCGTGGGCTCCCAGTCGTGGTAGGGCTGCAGCGGCTTGACGACCTGATCGCGATAGAAGGAAACGAATGGCTCCGCGATCAATGGCGGATCGGCCCTGGGCACGTCCCCGAAACGACAGCGGAAGTTGACACATGCCGGGGAAGTCTCGGGATTCGCCTCTGCACCATCGCTGGCCATGGCGCCAGGACTCGAGCCCAGCCCCGCGCCCGTCACACAGATGACGGTCAGTAAGCATCCAAGCGTTCTCATGGCATTCTCGCTTCGAGCTGGAATCGCGACGAAAACCCCGATTGTAGAGAGAGCCTCGCTCCGCTGCCGCCTGAAAGGCGTCATACTCGGAGCGCGAAAAGCGTGAGCCTTCGCGAAGCGGTCACCGCGCTACCACCAGTGCAGCGGGTAGCGACGATGCCTCGCCAGGCTGTTGATCAACAACGCCTCGCATCAGTATGCAGTCGGTCGCGACCGGGAAAAGGCGAACGGAAGATCCAGCGCATGGAGCTCGGCAGAGCCGATTACCGCGATGAGAGCAGTGACGCGACCCGCGGATGAAGGATATGGATCAGTTGCATGAGCAGGGAAGTCGATACCGCGACCGCCAGGCAGCTTCCAGACCAGCACGCTACAAAGCATCAAGAGAAGATTGCCAACCGCACGTTTCGTCGCCGCGCCAGCGGGCTTCTGGTGCTGCATAGAGGAGTGCCGACATCGCGCTCCTTGGCTGCGAAGGCTCCGGCAGGGAAGAATGGTCATGGATTATCGGCCCCCTACGAAAGTATCCGAAATTTATTTCGCTCCGGGACTACACTTTCTTTGTTACTTGTCGTTAACTTATGTTAAATCGGCAGTAATAGTGGCCGCAGGTCAGTTTCCACGGGCGATCATGAACAACGTCCTCTCAGAAACGGCCAAAGATCGATTTCTGGTTGCTTCCCTGCGGCCGCTTCGACCCGGCATGGCAAACGGTCTTCCCTGACGGTTTCCCATCGCCGGGTTTCTTTTGGCCGACCCTCTGGCCGCGCAGATGACGACCCCAGGCACTGCCTGAAAAGGACTACGCCTACAATACGGCGACGCTGGACATCGGCTCGAGATGCTCGTTCACACCGCGTAAATTCCGCTTCCCGTCGATTTTCATGACAGCGAGACTCGCTCATCGATTTCAGGCGGCGCCCAGTGCTACAGAGTGTTACGGCGGGTCCGCTACCCAGGCGTTTATCCAAGCGGTATCTTTCTGTTTCTATTCATCAATCCCTTATGTAACTTTTGTTTGCATTCTGCCTATCCCTTTTCTGCCACATAACGTCCACAATGACTCTCATGCACTGCCCGGATGGAAACATCCCGTCCAGTTGCAACTGGTTTCATGGTCGCAGTTCGCAGGGAGCAACATCTTCAGGCCCGTAAGCAAGTCATCATGAGAATGACGCTTATCGGGCCGTTTTTTTGGCCTAGAGTTTCCGCACTGTACGGACGTGCCAGTCATAACGCAGGCCCCGCTGGCCAACCCGATGCCCGGCGCCCCCGCCGAGAGGTGCTTTCTGCCAAGATATCGATTGCGCCGGTAATTTCGGTGAGTGAGCGAGCGTACAACTACGCGATTTGCCACTTCGCCTATTCACTGCCGTACCGCTGAGCACCTTGGGAAACATGCAAGCCAAAGCCCGCTCACAAGCCATTTCGCCCTCCCTACCCGTTGATTCCATCAGCCTCTATGCGATAACCGAAGTGTGGTCTCGGGACACGCTTAACTTCTTGATCAATCATATTCTCAAGAAGGGAAGGGAACGTGTCGGCTTAGTTCAGAAGGGTGAGGGGTCGCCCCCTGATCAACTTCGCCCTCCTCCAGCGCGAGTGTCTCGACGAGGAGGACGCTAATAATTCGTTGATCTCCTGAACGTTTCTGGAGGAAACGTTGTTTTCACCTATGGCCCGCCTCGGCGCTGATACACGCGCCAAGATTGCCAGTTCTATTCGCTTCCCTGCGGCCGCTTCGAGCCAGCATGGCCAAACGGTCTTCCCTGATGGTTCCCCTAGGCCAGGGGCTTTTAGACAGTCCCTCGCGCCGGAGACCTCACAAGAAGCGCATGGCATTTCTCGCCTTTTCTGATCAGGCATCTTGTTAGCCAACTAAACTTAAGGGTATCATCCCTTAGTGCGCCGAGCGTAAAGGGTGAAGGTTCACCCGGCATCCTCAATTCACGGATGGTAGCTGTCCGTGATCGCACCAGAATATAGCGACCATGAACAGCGCTATACAATCATAAACGTCTCTCAAGACGTACCCCCAACCCGCGCCGGCATTTGGCTCAATACGCCTCTCACCGGACGCGGGTTTTTTCAGCCTTATTGTAACGATTGTTTGCACTTTACTGTTTGCTCGCATCTTGAATTAATTTTACTTATTTTGCCGTAACGACTTCTCTGCCGTTAATGGTTTCAACGGACTGTCCAAAAATTCTATTTGCCAGGTTGACGCAAAACGGCGACAATTCCGCAATCAGGCAATAAATATTCTGTACTGCTAATCAAAGTTGCCTTCACCGAGTTCATGGTCGCCTTCCACAGGAAGCGATCTTTTCCGGCCCATAGGTCAGTCATCTCCCTTGATGGCGCTTATCGGGCCTTTTTTTGTTCCAGAATTTTCGCATTAGACGGATGCTTCGATCGCAATCCGCGGGTTGTTCGCCTAACTGATGCCCGACACCCCTTCCGTAGGTGGCGCTACTTGGCCGGTGATTACACTGGTTATCTCGTCGGGCACGCGGCATCGATCACGCGATTTATCACTTCGCCTATTGACTGTCTTACCGCTGATCGCCTCGGGTAGCATAGCGGACCTTGGCCCGCTTATGAGTCAGTTCTTCCCCTTTTATCGGGTTTACCGTCGTCTATCCAATAGCCAGAGCGTCATCTTGCTGGATGCGCTTCACTTGATGATTGATCACACTTCCGAATGGGGAGGGAGGGTAACGTGTCGACTCTGTTCAGGAGGGGCCACAACAACGAAAAAAGTCACCCGAAGGTGACTTTTGACGATACCTAAGACATTGAACCAAAAAGATTTTTTGGTGCCGGTAAGTGGACTCGAACCACCGACCTACGCATTACGAATGCGTTGCTCTGCCAGCTGAGCTATACCGGCCAGGCGGCGCCTATCATAATCACCAAATCCGTGGCGGACAACTGGGGCGACGCTCGCGATATCGTTCGCCGCGCCTGAGTTCTCGGAGCGCTCATTTCGCGCCGTGCGCAACGCTCGGGCCATCTCCACCCGTCGGCACGCTGTCGTCCAGTGCGAGACCGCCGCCCAGCGCCTGGACGAGCTGTACCGAGCGGTCTAGGCGTTGGGTGTTGATCTGGGTCAGACTCTGCTCGGCTGAAAGCAACTGCTGCTCGCTGCTGAGCACGTCGAGATAACCTGCCAATCCTGCACGATAGCGCTCCTCGGCCAGCCCGTACGCGGAGCGGGCGCTCGCCAGGGCCTGCTGCTGACTCTGGCGCTGACGCTCCAGCGATTGCAGTGTCGTCACGTCGTCCGCGACTTCTCCCAGCGCAGAGACGATGGTCTTGTTGTATTGCGCCACAGCCAAATCGTACTCGGCATCGGTGCTGTCCAGGTTGGCGCGAAGCCGGCCACCCTCGAAGATGGGCAGCGAGATGGCCGGCGTGACACTACCGGACTTGGCCGCCTCACTGAAGAAATAATCTCCCAGCACCGAGCGAAATCCCGCCATCGCCGAGAGGTTGATATTGGGATAGAACTGCGCCTTGGCCGCGTCGATGCTGCGCGAGGCGGCTTCGACCCGCCAGCGTGCGGCGACGACATCCGGCCGATGGCCGATCAGGTCGGCAGGGATCACGCTGGGCAACGCGGCAATGGCGGGCGATAGCGCGTCGGGCTGCGGGATCGTATCGCCACGGTCCGGCCCCTTGCCCAGCAGGATGGCAAGGGAAATCCGCTCGCTGCGGATCGACTGCTGCGCCGCCTCCAGCGCCTGGCGCGCGCTGGCGGCCGTCACCTGCGACTGCAGGCTCTGGGTCTCGTTGTTGAGTCCGGCCTGGAGCAGTTCATCGTTGATGTCGTTGATCCGCAGGGCTCGGTCCAGTTGGCGCTGGGCGACATCGCGGCGGGCATAGGCGTCGGCGAGACTGACGTAGGCGCGCGCCACGTTGACCGATAGCGTCAATCCGGCGGCACGGTATTCGATCTCCTGGGCACGGGCTTCTCCCAGCGCGGCTTCCCAGGCGGCACGGGCGCCGCCCCACAGATCGAGATCGTAGTCGAAGGACAGCAGCAGCGAGCGCGAGGTGGAGTAGAAGTTGCCCTGCCCACGCGGGTCCTCGACCTTGGATACGCGGGAGCGCGAGATTTCGGCAGAAGCATCGATACCGGGGAGTTCGTCGGCCCTTGCCGAGACGATGGCCGCGTTGGCTGAACGCAGTCTCGCCTGCGCCATCGCGATGTCCAGGGAGTCGCTCAAGGCTTCCTGGATCAGCGTATCCAGCGTCGGGTCCCCCAGCCGCTTCCACCAGTCGGCATCGGGCCACGCAGCCGGTGAGACCGGTGAGCGGCCAAGCACCTGATTGGCACTCAATCGGCTAATGGGCGTCAGCGTCTGCTGTGGTTCGATCCCGGCATAGTTGGCACAGCCTGCCAGCAAGGTCCCGGCGAGCATGGCACCAGCGGCCCATCGGGCCATGGTGCCAGGGAGCGGAGAGAAATCAGACATCCGTGTCTTGATCCAAAGAGTTCCAAAATTTAATTAGCACTATAACAATAACAGTGCCTAGCCATCCACTGACGCGCCACGCTTAGGCGATTCGGGAACCACCTCGCCCGCCGTGCCCTCGCGTGACGCCATTTCGGTCTCTTGCTGCTGCTCCTGACGGAACAGCGACCAGACGACGATGAACAGCGCAGCGATCAGCGGCCCGAGCACGAAGCCGTTGATCCCCAACAGAGTCATTCCGCCGACGGTCGAGATCAGCACCACATAATCGGGCAGCTTGGTCTCCTTGCCCACCAGCGGTGGACGCAGGAAGTTATCGACGAGCCCGATGACCACCACACCGACAAATACCAGAATCACGCCTTTCACGTAGGCCCCACTGAGCAGCAGGTAGGCAGCCACCGGGACCCAGACGATCGCCGAGCCGATCGCCGGCAGCAGCGACAGGAACGCCATCATCACCCCCCACAGCAGCGCGGCTTCGATACCTAGCGCCCAGAACGCCACCCCTCCGATCGCCCCCTGGACGATGGCGATGATCACATTACCTTTCACGGTGGAACGCACCACGGCAGTGAATTTCTCGATCAGCTTGGAGGTGTACTCGTCACTCAACGGGATCGTCGTGCGAATCAGCTGTCCGAGCGTGCGCCCGTCCCGGAACAGGAAGAACAGCAGATAGAGCATGATGCCGGCGCTGACCAGAAACTGGAGCGTGTTCTGCCCGATGCTCAGCATATGCGTGGCGATCAGTCGACTCCCCTGCTCGAGCGCCGAAGCCAGGCGGTTGCTGATATCGGAAAAGCTCCCGAAGCCCGCATCCCCCAGCCAGCTCTGAACCGAGGCCGGTAGCGATCCCTGAAACTGCTGGATGTACTGATTGAAATCGATATCGCCGCTGCCCACGCGCTGATAGACACTCGCCCCCTCACGTACCAAGGCCCCGAAGATCAACGACATGGGGATGATGACGATGAATACGCACGCCATTACGCTGATGAGCGCAGCCCAATTGCTTCGGCCCTTGAGCCGGATGACCAGACGCCGATGCATGGGTTGGAAGAGGATCGCCAGAATCACCGCCCATAGCACGGCACCATAGAAAGGCAGCAGTAGCCATACGAACGCGATGGACACCAGCGTCAGCAAGAGAATGAACGCTTTGTGTTGGCTCAGAGAACTCATGGGGATTCCGAATTGAAGGGTCACTGACGCTAAGCATAGCGTTCTCGCCACCTTGGCGTTCAACTAAGAATGCCTACAATTCGATGTTGCCCTGTCCAGGCGCTCCAACCACCCGCGCCAGACGGCAAAGAAGCGCCAAGCCTCACGGCTGAGCGCTGGTACTGACCCATCGTCCCTGATGTCGTATCAAGCTTCCTGCGTTGCGCTTCCCTGCTGATCGACACCTTCCCGGTATCGCGTCGCCACTCTAGCCCCCGATAGATGACAAAACGTTAACAACGGTGTGAATCTACTCGGAGAAATGTCTTGGTTGCGGCACCCTGCAGGCTTACAAAAAATTTCAATTTTCAGGACTGGGGCCGGCTTAGCCGATTCAGCGACTTACCAGGCACTGTTTAACGCAGGATAATAAGACATCAAATCCCTCGCCGTACAACCCTTGTACACCCTCAGTCGCTATGCCAGCATGAAGTCGTGAAGTCGGCACGGAAAGCCGGAATGATCGGGCAAAGACGCCCGGCACGAGGCGACGAGGATTGCCGCCAACTGGCCAATCAGGAAGACCAACGTCCAAGCCAAGGAGGGCTGATCGTGAAAGATACCATTGCTTGTACCCGCTGCGGTCATACTCAGCCGGTTCAATTTGAATCGCACACCGAGTGGGACGAAATCAGCTGCATCGAATGCGGCGAGTTCCTCGATACCGTCGGTCATTGGAAGGATATCCACGCGCCCAGTTACTCGGTACAGATTCTCAACCAGTGCCGCAGCCTGACATTGAAGATGTCGCGCGAGAGCGATTTCTCGTATCACTTTCCGAATGACCATCACCTCGACTTGAGGCAATCGGCATGATGAAAGTCACTCTGGATCTCACTTGCTCCGTTTGTGGTCATCAACAGTTTCATTTGCCGGTCAATAGCCAGCAAGGTTCCAATGTCCGGTGCGCCAACTGCAGCGCCTTCAAATGCAAGATATTGGACCTGGAGAAAGCCCTCAGTGCCGTGAACCGGCTACCCGCCAGGCACCAGCCTGCGGCAGCGTGACGCGAGCTGCCATTCGAAAAGCCGCCTCCAAGAGGCGGTTTTTTGCGTTGCCAATCATAATGAAAAACTCATTAGAGGTTCCGACGAAGGATCCAAGTCATGGTCGACATCGAGCAGCTGAGAAGTCACATCAGGGACGAGGTTGGTGCCTGCCAGCAGCGCCTGGCGACATTCAAGCAGGAGCTGGAAGCCCGTCAACAAGACCTGCGTCTATTGCAGGCAAAGATCGAAGAGTGGGTCGATGCGCTGGAGCTGGAAAATATCGATCGCCGCTATGATGAAACCACCCATACGATAGAGAAGTTCGACGAGACCTTTGAGCTGACGCTGCAGCAACTGACGCTCTCCTTTGGCAGTTGTAAGCTGCATGTCGCTCCCGAGGAGCAGTACCTTCATGGCTCTCGCATCCTGTTGTATTCGTCTGCCGATGAAGATGACATCAAGGAGATCATCAAGTCGGAAGACGAATACTACTTCACCGAACTGCAGTTCGGTCAGAAGCGCGATCTTTCGCGATACCACCAGTTGACCGACGTATCGTTCTACAAACTGCTCTATCGCTGGCTCCGTACCTGAAGCCGTCACGATAGGATGGCCAAAGCCCAGGAAATGCCGATGTCGCCGTTTCCGGCATCGTGATGCGCCCCCTTTGGCCACAAAAAAGCCCCGATCGAAATCGGGGCCAAGGAAAGGTTCCGCAGGAAACGAAACGACAGGCAGTCTAGCCAAAGTCTCCCCCGGCAAAAGCCCGACGAGAGCCGACTTTCGCCCACAATTCTACCCTCACGCCCTTTTTTACCCAGTTCAACTGCGCGCCAAGCCCCTTGCAACGTCACCGTCTCGTTGAAAACTTGAAATTTCAGAACTTCCTAGGCCGCCCCTGCGGGCCGATGGGGCGGCCCAGCGCAACCTCGATCGCACGATCCCGGTCGAGACCACTCTCAACGAGTTTCTTGAGGCGTGTCTTGAGTGTGCCTACCGGCACTTTGCTCAATGCTGCCCTGGCCGAGAGACTCCCCTCTTTGGGAGTGTTTCTCTTTCTCGGGACGAGCACTCGCTGCTCGTGCGGGGTGATCTTCATCGCGACTTCCTTGGAGGCACTAGCCACCTCTTTCTCGGGTGAGAAGAAATGGTATGGGAGGGAGGATAGAACTGGGCAACTCGACGACATCGAGACTCTCGAAACTAGTCGCTTCTCACGCCGCTGGCCACTCCTTTTTCGGCAGAGACTCCAGCCAGAGAAGATTGCCCGACTTCGTCGCGCCGAAAGCCCCGGCTGGCAACGAAGTTAGCATTCGCTAATTTGCTATCCAGCACCCATACTGACTTCACGATCTATTCCGACTTTCGCCAGGCGTGTGACGATCATCCTAGGTCGGCCTGTACCTCTCGTGAGCCTCTCATCTCTCCGCTCGTCGTGGTGACCAGTCACGACGCTTTTCAACTCGACACTCGACGAACTTTCGAGTGGCACCGCCTAACGCCAGCGGGCGTGCTTAGTTTCTCACCATGGCATGGCGTTACCGCCTGGACCCGAGCGCTGATCCCCTCGGTCGGCGGCAGGAGATCACCAATGCATCGATGCAACTGCTTGCCGAGCTCGCCACATCACGCGTCACGGTTTCGGCTACACCCGTTTCGAGCACGACACGCCCCAGCTATCCATGATGCTGCTGCAGTACGTGCCGTTGAACCACCCGATCAAGATATCGCGACTGACGCTGGAGAATCGCACCGCGCCCCCCCCCGTCGGCTGATAGTGACTGCCTATACCGCGTGGGTGATGGGCACGGCGCGAGCCAAGACCGCGCCGTTCCTGGTCTCCCGACACGATACCGTCACTGGTGCACTGTTGATGCACAACCCATGGAACCAGGCCTTCCCAGGACGGGTCGGGTTCGTCGATCTGGACGGACGCCAGAGTCGCTGGACCACGGACCGCCGCGAGTTCCTCGGCCGGGGCTCGCTGGCCGCGCCGGAAGCGTTGACCGCAATGCGGCCGTTGTCGGCAAGCAGTTGGGCGGGACACGACCCCTGCACGGTGCAGCAGTGCGAGCTGACACTGGCCCCCGGAGAGACGGTCGAAATCGTGGCGCGCTCGGCGTTCTACCAGGCCAGCGGTGCCTTCGGTTTCCGCGACCAGTTGCAAGATGGCATGGCACTCACCTTCGCCATGCCGGCGCTGGCGCGGCAGCATCTGCTGCGCGCCGCCGGCCGCCAGTTCGTCGAGGGCGACGTACAGCATTGGTGGCTACCGCACTCCGGCCAGGGCGTGCGCACCCGTATCTCCGACGACCGGGTGTGGCTGGCTTTCGCCACCGCCACCTATATCCAGGCGGCAGACGGCACCGCCGTGCTGGATGAGCGGGTCGCGTTCCTGGACGGGCCGCCGCTGGCGCCGGAGGCGCATGACGACTTCGCACAACCGTGGATAGCCGACGAAACGGCGTCGCTGTTCGAGCACTGCGCCCGGGCGCTGAATCAGACGCTCGAAAGGTTCGGAGAACACGGGCTGCCGCTGATCGGCACCGGCGACTGGAACGATGGATTCAATCGTATCGGTGATGCGGGCCGAGGCGAGAGCGTTTGGCTGGGCTGGCTACCGCTGCGCACGCTGAGGCTGTTTGCGCCGCTGGCCGAAGCCCGCGATGCGCCAGAAGATCGTGCCCTTGCCCAACGCTGGCGGGAACGCGCCGAGACATTGCGCCTGGCGCTGGAAAACGAGGCCTGGGACGGCGAATGGTACCGACGTGCCACCTTCGACGACGGCCGGTGGCTTGGCACCCACGATAACGATGCCTGCCGAATCGACGCCATCGCGCAGTCCTGGGCAGTACTGTCGGAAGGTGCCGATCCCGAACGCGCCAACCAGGCCATGGCGTCGGTGTCGCGCCACTTGATCCACCCCGAGCAACGATTGGCGCTGCTGTTCACGCCAGCGTTCGACCGAACCGCCATGGAGCCGGGTTACATCAAGGGGTACCCGGCAGGGCTGCGGGAGAACGGCGGGCAATATACCCACGCTGCGATGTGGTCGATCCTGGCGTTCGTCAAGCTGGGCCAAGCCGAACAGGCCTATCGGCTGTTCTCGCTGCTCAATCCGATCAACCACGCCCTGACCCCGGAAGACGTGGCGCGTTACCGCGTCGAGCCTTATGTGATCGCCGCCGACGTCTACTCCGAACCGCCCCACGTCGGACGCGGTGGCTGGACCTGGTACACCGGTTCCGCCGGCTGGATGCATCAGGCCGGCGTGGCCGGCATCCTCGGGATCCGCCGCGAAGGTCGCCGCTTGATCGTCTCACCCTGCATTCCCGACACCTGGCCAGGTTTTTCGGCCACCGTCGACCTCGAGGGGAGCGCCTGCGTGATACGCGTCGAGCGCCCCTCCGAGGACCGGCCTGCCGGCGCCACCTTGGATGGCGAGCCGCTACCCGACAGCGCCTTCGAAGCCTGGCTGACGCTGGATGGCAAACCTCATCTGTTGATCCTGCGTCTCGCGGAACGCGGGCCCGATCCGGCATGGCCCGGTGCCGTCCCGCGAACCTCGCCGACACCAACTGCCAGCGCCGACGGCGGTGGATCATGAAGGAACGCCGGGGCAGGGCTGCCCCACAAGCACCAACACTCGCCGACACGGCACCTCGGAGAAACCGCTCATGAGAATTCAGCTCGGTTGTGAAATGATTTACCAGTTCGCGGCCCACACGCCGATGATTGCCATGCTCAATGTGCACCACTCGCGCTTTTCGAGCCTGGAGGGGCCCGATCACCTGATCACCTCCCCGATGGTCGATCTATCGAGTTATCGCGACAGCTTCGGCAACTGGTGCAACCGGATGGTGGCGCCGGCCGGCACCTTCACCCTCGGCACCAATGCGATCCTGCATGACGACGGCGGCTACGATCCCGTCGAGCCATCGGCCCGCCAGCATCCGGTGGAAGAGCTGCCGGCCGATGTCCTCCAGTATCTGCTCGGCAGTCGCTACTGTGAGACCGACCTGCTCAGCGAAGTGGCGTGGCAGCGCTTTCAGGGCACGCCGCCGGGATGGACTCGTGTCCAGGCAATCTGTGACTTCGTCAACCAGCACCTCACCTTCGGCTACGAGCACTCGCGCCCCACGCGTACGGCCGCCGAAGCTTACCGGGAAAAGGTCGGCGTCTGTCGCGACTACACACATCTCGCCATCACCCTCTGTCGGTGCATGAACCTGCCGGCTCGCTACTGCACCGGCTACATCAGCGACATCGGCAAGCCGCCTCCCTACGCCGACATGGATTTCGCCGCCTGGATGGAGGTCTATCTGGGAGGGCGCTGGTGGACCTTCG
This sequence comes from Salinicola acroporae, assembly GCF_003206615.1. Classification (GTDB taxonomy): domain Bacteria; phylum Pseudomonadota; class Gammaproteobacteria; order Pseudomonadales; family Halomonadaceae; genus Salinicola; species Salinicola acroporae. Next base: position 577,283 of record NZ_PZJW01000002.1, read on the forward strand.
ATCCGCGCAACAACGCGCCCTGCATCGGCCGTGTGCTGATCGCTCAGGGTCGCGACGCCACCGACGTGCCGCTGACCCATACCTTCGGCCCCAATACCCTGGGCGGCTTCAGTGTGTGGATTTACGAGCTGGAAGCGAAGTAAGGACCGAATGGAATGAGGGCAGTCCAGAATGCGAGAGGCTACCCCGAGGGTAGTCGAGAGACGAAGCGCCCCCTCTTGGGAGGCGCTTCAAGCGTGACGAGTATCAGAAAGCGGTCCACTCTTCGGTTTCGGCTTGCCGCGGAACGGCTTTCGCCGGTGGTCGTTTAAGCCCCTGGGGCCTCGGCACGGTCGACGCCACACCGGTCGAGGCGGCGGGTAGCGCCTGGGTGGTGGCGCTCGCGGCCCCCTTGAAGAAAGAGACCTCTTTCAATAGCGACGCGGCCTGGCTCTGCAAGGATCGCCCGGCGGCACTGGACTCTTCCACCAGGCTCGCGTTCTGCTGGGTTACGCCATCCATCTGGGACACGGCGGTGTTGACCTGGTCGATGCCCTGCGCCTGCTCGCGGCTAGCCACAGCGATCTCCCCGACCAGCGTGGTCACGCGGGCGACCCCCTCGACGATCTCTTCCAGCGCATGACCCGCCCGATTGACCAGCTCGGTACCGGCATCGACCTGACCCATGCTTTCCTGAACCAGCTGCTTGATCTCCTTGGCGGCATCGGCGCTGCGCCCGGCAAGATTCCGCACCTCGCTGGCCACCACGGCGAAGCCGCGTCCCTGCTCGCCAGCCCTTGCCGCTTCCACCGAGGCATTCAGTGCCAACAGATTGGTCTGGAAGGCGATCTCGTCGATCAACCCGACGATGCCAGCGATCTTGCGGCTTGAGGAATTGATCCCCTCCATCGCCTTGACCGCCTCGCCGGCCACCTCGCCGCCGGCATTGGCTCGCTGGCTGACGTCATGCACGAGCCTGTCGGCTTCGGCGGCGTTCTCCGCGTTCTGGCGTACGGTCGAGGTGATCTCGTCCATCGATGCCGCCGTCTGCTCGAGGCTCGCGGCCTGCTCCTGGGTACGGCGACTGAGATCGTCGGTGCCTTGGGCGATCTCGTCCGCCGCGATGCTGACCGATTGGGCGTTGCCGCGTACGCTCATGACGATATGGGAGAACTGGCTCTCCATCGCCTTCAACGAACGCAGCATCACGCCGAACTCGTCCTTGCAGGTGATATCGATCGCGTTGTCGAGATTGCCGTCGGCCATGGCGTTGGCGAGATCCTGGGCTTTACCCAGCGGCGTCATGATTCCCCGGATCAGCCACAGCGCCAGCAGTACGCTCGCGATCAATGCACCGATCATGGTGCCGATGACGAGCTTGCGCTCCCACTCATACAGCGCGACCGCACCCTCGAAGGATTCGGCGGCCTGCGCGCTGTTGCGTTCCACCAACTGCTGAATGCCATTGAGTACGTCGGGATACTGTTGCCGCAGCGTCGTGGTAGCAATGACTCGGGCTCGGTCGAAATCATTGCCGATCATCGCCGTGTTGAGCTCGGCGATGGTGGGTCTGAGTTTGGCCAACGAGGTGATGAAGGCATCGGCCATCTCTCGCTCACGCGGACCGCTGATACGGTTCGGATAGTAGTCCTGCCAGGCCGCGTCGATGATGGCATCGTTTTCCGCAATCTCCTGCTGTGTCGTCCGAGCCGATTCGGGGTCACGATCACGCTGTTCTGCGGTGATCTTGACCCGGTTGCTGAGCAGCGCTCGGTCGATGCGACTGAGCGCTTTCAGCGTCAGCACGTTACCTTGGTAGGTGCGTTCTAGAGCGTCCTTGGTCGAACTCAGCCCGAACAATCCGAAGCTTCCGACGATGAACAACATCACGACACAGGCGCCCAGGCTCGCGGCGAGACGCAATTTCACACTTCGATTCAGTAGCAGCATGGCAAGCCCCCGATAGATGCCCACGGCTCTGGCCGTCAGGCGGTATGGAACTGGATTCGGCAAGCGTGAGAAGGCCTGTATCACTCGCACCATGCCGTGAGACGTCCTATCGGCTGCTGTACAAATAAACTTAATTTCATTTAGCCCATTATGTTGCTACCACACACCGCCGTTATGGATTTTTGGCCCGTAAGCATTGATTGGAAAGGGTAAAGGCCCTTTTAAAAAAACCAAACGAGGTATCGATATGGCGATGGAAGGAGGAAGGGCTCTCGGCAGCGCCAAACTGCCCAACGATGACGACTCTTGTACGCAAATTCTTTCTTGTACAATTTTTACGGCTATGCCAAAGTGTTCTTAACGGCCGCAGGGATCGCTGGCCGAGTCGACAAGGATCGTCGAACCGCCGCAGGCAAGGACTGCCTCATCTCGCTGGCCAGGACGGCCAGCCATCACCAAGGAGGGAGCATCATGAAGCATCATATTTCATGCACCCGCTGTGGAAACCCCCACGCAGTATCTGCAGATAGTCCACGAGACTGGGATGAAATCACCTGCACGGAGTGCGGAGAGTTCATCGACACCTACGGCCACCAGGCCGATCTCGCCTCGCCCAGCTACGCGCTTCACACACTCAATCTATCGCGTGGTTTGATCCTGCAGATGGCGAGAGAGAGCGGCCATCGTCTCGAGCAGCAGATGATGCGGCAATCGGCATGATGACCGTCACCCTGAATCTCGACTGCAGCGTCTGCGGGCATCATCGTTTTCGACTGCCTATCAAGCAGGAGGAAGGGTCCCGTGTCATCTGCGCGAACTGCTCGGCGTACAAGTGTCAGGTCCAGGATCTCGAGAAGGCCCTGATCGCCGTTGGCCGAAGCCGGCACCGCACAGCAGTCTCCGCCGCCTGATTCATCACTCGATCGTACTTGTCTGGCCGCCTCGTTGTTCTGGCGGCTTTTTTTGGCCAGTCGGCAGGGCCGGCCAGACAGCAGCGCCACCCACGTTGGCGGCGACGAAGCGATAAGGCGTGGGTATTTCCGCTTTCCCCACGCCAGTCGCACCGAACCAGCTACCTCGTTCTAGCCACCTTATCGTAGCACCTCGATCAATTGGGCCTTGGTCATGCCACGGCGCCCGGCGATGTCGCGTTGTTGTGCCAGTCGGTAGCGTGCCTCACGAGAGAGCCTGGCCAGTTCGCCCTTGGCGGGTGCCTTGCGGGATTTTTTCGATGCCGAGCCGTGGTCGGCCGACTGGGCGCCCTTGTCGGGAGAACGAGCAGACGAGTAGGATTTCCGCTTCGACGAAGTGGTGCCAGGCCAATACCTGGTGAAATACGATCTCGTCGAGCGCCGCCATGATGCCGACGCCCAACAGGACGGCGGTCACCATCGTCGCGCCGGTTCGTCGCTGAACTCGCTCGCTCATATCGATCCCCTCGTGCAGATGCGTCTTCATCTCTCGACGCCCATGAGGATGCAAAAAACCCCGGCCACTGGGGCCGGGGTTAGATCGTGGCGGTTCCTTGCCAACTTGCCATGGCGTCCTGCCATGCGTCCTTGTGAACATCGCTTCCCGCGACTCCCTCCTTGGCACTGCGTCTTCCTGACGCTGCAAGACCACCGTACGCCTCAAAGCCATCAATGAAGTTCATGCAGGTTAAAGAAGCGCGGAAGTTATGTTTCGTTGTGTAACGCCAGCCTGATCGTTCGACCCATATCACCCAGTCACTCGTCGCTGGAACCATCAGCCCGATACGAGACTGCCCACGGGAAGCGCGATCACAACCAGCCACGCCGGCCAGCGCCATACCGTCAGCAGCAGGAAGCCGGCCAGCGCCAGCGCGAAATCGGCCGGCTCGACAACGGCGCCTTGCCAGATCGGGGCGTACAGCGCGGCCCCCAGTATGCCGACCACCGCCGCGTTCGTGCCTTGGATCAGCCGCTGCGCGGTCGACGAGGCGCGCAACCGGTCCCAGTGCGGGAGGACGCCCACCAGCAACAGCATGCCCGGTAGAAAAATCATGATCGTCGCCACTGCCGCCAGCAACCAGCCTTGAGCGCCGGGCGCCATCGCCGCACCCAGATAGGAAGCGAAGGTAAATAACGGACCCGGCACGGCCTGCGCGACTCCGTAACCGGTCAGGAAGGTGCTCTCCGAGATCCAACCGGGGTCGACCACCTCGGCCTGCAGCAGCGGCAGCACGACATGCCCGCCACCGAAGACGAGCGCTCCGGCCCGGTAGAACGCGTCCATGACCGCGACGACCTCGCTTCCCCCCACCGATGCCGCCAGCGGCAGCAGCAGAAGGAGCAGGAAGAACAGGACAAGCGCGAATCGGCTCCAGCGCCCGGAGAGCTCGAGGCGATCGGATGGGGTCGTCGTTTCCGGCCGGCAGCGCCAGACGCCAATAGCGGCTCCCACCGCGATGGCCCCCAACTGGCCTGTCATGCCGCCGATGAAGACGGCCATGAATACGGCGATCAGGGCGATCCCGGCCCGCCGCCGGTCGGGACACAGCTTCCCGGCCATCCCCCAGACGGCGTTGGCGACCACGGCGACGGCCACCAGCTTGAGACCATGAATCAGGGACTGGCCGACATCGCCCCCCAGCGCCGACGCGCCGGAGGCGAACAGCACCAGCACGATGGCCGAGGGCAACGTGAACGCAAACCAGGCAGCGAGCGCGCCGGGTAGGCCACCCCGCCGCAGGCCGATCGCAAAGCCGACCTGGCTGCTGGCGGGACCGGGCAGGAACTGGCAAAGCGCGACGAGATCGGCGAAATCCGGCTCGGAAAGCCACTTCCGACGCACCACGAAAGCCTCGCGGAAATACCCCAGATGCGCGATGGGGCCGCCGAAGGAGGTCAGCCCGAGCAGCAGAAACGCCCGAAATATCTCACCATAGCGGGAGGGGGACTGCCGGATCCCGGTCATGCCGACACTCCTTGTTCGCGGCGACCTTTATTACCGCTCACCTTACGGTGTGGAAATGACAGGCAGCCACAGCGCCAGCGCGACGAGCGTCGCCAGCAGTACCGGCGGGGTGATCAACAGGCCGATCTTCATGTACTGCCCCCAGCCGATCTTGTAACCCTTGCCGGCCAGCACATGCAGCCACAGCAGCGTCGCCAGGCTGCCGATGGGCGTGAACTTCGGCCCCAGGTCGTTGCCGATCACATTGGCGTAGACCATCAGCTCCTGGGTCACCGCCGGCACCTGGGCCCGGTCGATGGCCAGCGCCCCCACCAGCGTCGACGGCAGGTTGTTCATGATCGAGGCGACGATGGCGGAGAGAAAGCCGGTGCCGATGGTAGCGATGAAGTCGCCCTGCCCGGCCAGCCACTGCAGCGCCCGGGCGCCATAGTCGGTCAGGCCCGCGTTGCCCAGCCCGTAGACCACCAGATACATGCCGATGGAGAACAGCACGATCTGCCACGGCGCGCCCTTGAGCGCCGCGGTGACCGACACGGCGGCGCCCTTGCCGCCCCGCCACCAGCGACCGGCGATCGCCATCAGCACGATGGCCGCGGCACCGGTCACGAAGGCGATGGGGACACCCAGCGGCGCGGTGACGAAGTAGGCGACGAGCAGAACTGCCAGCAGCGGAAACGCGGTGCGGAAAATCAGCGGATCCTGGATCACCGAGCGCGGGGCATCGAGTTCCTCGACCGAGTAGCGCTTGGGGATCCGACGGCCGAAGGCGATCCAGAGCACGCCCAGGGTCGCCGCCAGCGAAACCAGGTTGACCGGCACCATGACTGCCGCGTAGCGGTCGAAGCCGATGTCGAAGTAGTTGGCGCTGACGATATTGACCAGGTTGGAGATGATCAGCGGCAGGCTGGTGGAATCGGCGACGAAGCCGGTGGCGATGATGAACGCCAGCGCCGCCGGTGGCGAGAAGTCCAGCCGCAACAGGATCGCGATCACGATCGGCGTCAGCAGCAGCGCCGCGCCGTCGTTGGCGAAGAGCGCCGCGATGACCGCGCCCAGCACCACCACCAGCGGGAACAGCAGATGCCCGCGGCCGTTGCCCCAGCGGGCGACATGCAGCGCCGCCCAGGCGAAGAACCCAGCCTCGTCGAGAATCAGCGAGATGACGATCAGGGCGACGAAGGTAAACGTCGCATCCCAGACGATATCCCACACCACGCCGACATCGGAGAGCCGCACCACGCCCGCCAGCAGTGCCACCAGCGCCCCGCCGAGGGCGCTCCAGCCGATTCCCAGACCCTTGGGCTGCCAGATCACCAGGATCAGGGTGACGACGAAAATAGCCAGTGCCAGCATCGAATGCCCCTGCGTTCAGTGAGTACTTTCTAGCAATTACGTTTAGCGAGCACTTTCAGTGAGTGCCCTGATTGACGCGACGCGAGAGTTCGTCTGCGCTCTCGACCCGCTCGGAATAGCGATCGGTAAGATAGGCCGAGCGCCCCCGCGTCAGCCAGGTGAACTTCACCAGTTCCTCGCAGACATCGACGACTCTCATGTAGAGCGGCGAGGGTTTCATCCGTCCGGCGTCGTCGAACTCGGTGAATGCCTTGGGTACGGAGGACTGGTTGGGGATGGTGATCATCCGCATCCAGCGCCCCAGGATTCTCAGTTGGTTGACCGCATTGAAGCTCTGGCTGCCGCCGGAGACTTCCATCACCGCCAGCGTCTTGCCCTGGGTCGGGCGCACGCCACCCAGCGACAGCGGAATCCAGTCGATCTGGGCCTTCATGACCCCGGTCATGGCGCCATGACGCTCCGGACTGACCCACAGCATACCGTCGGACCACTCGGCGAGATCACGCAGCTCCCGTACCTTGGGGTGCTCCGCCTCGGCATCGTCCGGCAGCGGCAGACCGGACGGATTGAAGGTTCTCACCTCACAGCCATACCAGCGCAGCAGCCGGCCCGCCTCCTCGGATGCCAGCCGCGAAAAGGCGCGCTCGCGCAGCGAACCATAGAGCACCAGGATCCTTGGCGGATGGCGCGGCGCGTCGGCGCCCACCAGCGCCTCGACATCGATCGGCTGCAACTTCTCCGGATCGATATTGGGCAGGTCGTCGAGATCGACAGAATCACTCATTTCACGCCCGCCGCTGGCACGCCTATTGCCGTCACTCATGCCCGGCCCCATCGGCCCGCACCACTTCGCCGTCTTCCTTGGTGAACGTCGCCACCGGGTCGGCCAGCAGCGCCAGCACGAGCTCCGAAGGCCGGCACAGTCGGGCGCCCTTGTCGGTGACCACGATCGGCCGGTTGATCAGGATCGGGTGTGCCATCATCGCGTCGATCAACCGGTCATCGCTCAGGGCCGGATCGTCGAGGCCGAGTTCCTCGAACGGCGTGCCCTTGCGGCGCAGCAGCTCTCGCGGCGTGATGCCCATCATCGCGATCAGCTCGACCAGGCGCTCGCGAGTGGGCGGCGTGTTCAGGTATTCGATCACGTCCGGCGTCTCGCCGGAGGCCTCGATCATCGCCAGCGTGTTGCGCGACGTACCACAGGCGGGGTTGTGATAGATCAACGTCTTCATGGCGCCCTCACGATTTGTCTTCGGCATTCCCGTCATCGGGGGAACAGTTCAGAAAAGGTTCACAGGCCTCCGGGTGCCCGGCGCAGCAATCGCGAACCAGGAACCGGATCGTCTCGCTCATGTGAGAGAGATTGGCGCGGTAGATGATCGACCGGCTCTGCCGCCGGGAAACGACCCACCCCGCCCGCGCCAGCACCGAGAGATGGGCGGACAGGGTGTTGTGAGGCACGCTGAGCTGACGCGCGATCTCGCCGGCGGGAAGCCCCTCGGGTTCATGGCTCACCAGCAGCCGGTAGGTCTCGAGCCTCGTCTCCTGGGACAGGGCGGCGAAACTGTCGATAGCGTTCTTTATTTCCATATGTCCAGAATATAAGACACATTGAAGCCTGACAACGACCTTTGAAAAAGATCGAGGAGGGAGAGGTTCCTCGGGAGCCTCTCCCCGCGCCGCCTCAGCCGCTCTTGTCGTTCAACTGGCCATAGTAGACGGGTCGGCAGAGACAGAAGACTGGCGCCCCTGTTGCCTCGACGGCCGTGACGAAGCGCTCCGCCGTCTCCTCGTCCATCGCGTACATCAGCTCGATGGGCTGGTCGGCCAGATCGAAGAAATGGGCGGAGTGCAGCTTGCCGTCCGCCCCGGTCCCCTCGACGTCGCTGCGCTGGGTCATCCGGCCGAGATCCAGACTTTCCGCCGTCTCGATGATCCAGTCATAGACGCGCTTGCCCTCGTGCCGACGCGACTCCGGCACGATGAATATCACTTCATAGCCGCTCTTGAGCCGATTCATGACTGTGATCCTCCCAGCAGGTTCTGGATGACGCCGTAGGTCAGAAAACCCAGGCCGGTCATGACCAGCGAGCCCAGCACGTGAACGCCGATGCCCAGCAGCGCCATGCCGTAGCGCCCCGCCTGGATGTTGCCGAACATCTCGGCGGAGAAGGTGGAAAACGTGGTCAGCGCGCCCAGGAAGCCGGTGATCACGAACAATCGGACCTCCGGCGACAGGGACGGCAGTTGCGCGAAAAGCGCGATGCCGATGCCGATCAGCCACGCGCCCAACAGGTTCGCCACCAGCGTACCGGGCGGAATCGCCGGAAACAGGGCGTTGAGCCAGACGCCCAACAGCCATCGCAGATTCGCGCCAATCGCGGCACCGGCCCCGATCGACAATACGGACAACCACATACCTGACGTCCTCGATAGATCCTTTTGATGGAATGATCCGCTCGAGGAGGCGAGCCAGCAAGGAAGGAAATACGGACACCTGCTGACACGCCTCGACCGAAGCGCCTCGCAGGCATCATTAACCGATAGACGGTGGTTCGAGCGACCGGGAAAACCGCTCGGGAGGAATGCCATCTCCCACGCCGAGACCTTAGCACCGAACGCGCCGGCCGCGCCACTGGCAGTCCGGTACGCCACGCTGCCCTATTGATGCGTAGAGTGGCGCCCTCTCACTCCCACGCCGCGCCTTCCAGGGCGTCGAGCGGAATCTTCAGATAGCGTTTGCCGTTGCTCTCCGGCTCGGGAAGTCGTCCGCCGAGGATATTGACCTGCAGCGCATGCAGGATCAGCTTCGGCATCGGCAATTCGCGGTCGCGACGATGACGCAGCTCGACGTACTCGGCCTCGCTACTGTCATCGAGTCGGTGCTTGTTGGTCTCGCGCTGCTCCTGCACCGTGCTTTCCCACTGCGGTTCGCGGCCGTCGGGCATGTAGTCGTGACCGGTGAATAACCGGGTCTCGTCGGACAGCGCCAGGATCGCCTGGATCGAGTGCCACAACTGATGAGCGCTTCCGCCGGGAAAGTCGGCGCGGGCGGTGCCGAAGTCGGGCTGAAACAGGGTGTCGTGAACGAAGGCCGCATCGCCGATCAGGTAGGTGATCGAGGCCGGCGTATGACCCGGTGAGAGCATTACGCGACAGTCGAGTTCGCCCAGCTTGAAGGTGTCCCCGTCATCGAACAGATGATCCCACTGGCTGCCGTCGTCCTTCAGATCCGGCCAGTTGTAGATTGCCTTCCATAGCGCCTGCACCCGGATCACCGGCTGGCCGATAGCGGTAGGCGCACCGGTTTTCTCGTGCAGATATCGGGCAGCGGAGAAGTGATCCGCGTGGGGATGGGTATCCAGAACCCAGTCGACCTTAAGTCTTTTGCGCTCGACATAGGCCAGCAGCTCATCGGCCTGGAACGTCGTCGTGGCGCCGGACTTCTCATCGTAGTCGAGCACGGGGTCGATGATCGCGCAATGGCTTGTGAGTGGGTCGCTGACGACATACTGGATGCTGAAGGTGCGGGGATCGAAAAAGCCGGCGACATCAGGGCGGGCTCCGTTTGCATCACCCCGAGAGAGAGCGAAGGTCTTCATGACGACTCCTTGGGAAAGCCTACCCCTAGCGTAACGCCTGTACAGTTATAACGTTATATCGATTTCTGACATCAAGACCCGTTTGGCGCCTGCGGTTATGCCTCCTGGGTATCATCGCTCTCGAGGCCAAAAAAACGGCACCGGTGTCGCCGGTGCCATCCTGGTTTTGGTGGTGTTGTCCTTCAGTCTCCCTACGAGCGACAGCTTAGAACAGCATCGCGTCCAGCCATCCCGTGGGATAGTGCAGGTTCAGGAGTGCCTGCATGCCGAGCAGGAAGATTCCAATGCCGATGGCGATCAGCAGCGCCGCCGACCAGCGTGCCTTGGCAACGAACCGGATGAAGCACAGCGTCATGAGGACCGCAGTGCTGATGAAGCCGAGTAGCGAGGCCACGACGATCAGGGCCAGCAGTCCGCCGAGCCAGACCAGCGGCTGGCCGATGGGTTGGCTGACCCAGGTTGCCTGCCCCTTCCACGCCTGGGCGCCGGTCAGCAACGCGCCGATGGCCATGATCGCGATGGCCAGCATCGGGAAGATGCCGCCGATCATCGACATGCCGCTGACGTCGTACCAGGCACCGGCCGCCAGTGCGAGCATGCCCGCGACCAGCACCAGATCGATCTTGCCGAAGGTCGGCGCCGGCGAGTCGGCCGTCTGGCGGTTGACATCGGCACCCACCGCCAGCGGCTGCCGCCGTCGCTGGAGCAACCGCTTGATCAGCGGGAAGGCAAACGCCAGCGCGATCAATGCCAGAATGATGATGACCCCGGGGCGAAGAAACGCCGCCATGCCATGGAACTGCACGCTCTGATAGAAGTAGGTCTCGGCACCCGGTGCGAGCACGAAGCCGATCAGGAAAGCGGGACGGGACCAGCCGGCCTGCTTGAACAGTAGCCCGATCGCGCCGACGGCGACCAGGGTGTACCAGTCGCCCAACGACCGGGTGGCCTGGAAGGCGGCAAACAGGATCAGCGTGGTGATCACCGGCGCCAGCAGCACGAAGGGGATGCGCGTGAGCTGGGCGACCGGCCGCGCCAGCATCAGGCACAGTGCGGCACCGAGGATATTGGCCAGCGCCAGCGACCAGATGATGGTGTAAGTGAGATCCAGGTGGGTGGTGATCATGCTAACCCCGGGCTCAAGCCCCAGCAGCAGCAGTCCGCCCAGAAAGATCGCCGCCGTGCCCGAACCCGGCACGCCGAACAGCAGCGTCGGCACCATGGCCCCGCAGGCACAGGCGTTGTTGGCCGACTCCGGCGCGATGACGCCGCGAATGTCGCCGTGGCCAAAATGCTTCTCGCCCTTCGTCTTCGATGCGAACGCATAGGTGAGCCAGTCGACGACCGAGCCGGCGAGCCCGGGGATGGTGCCGATGAGGCTCCCCATACCGGCGCACTTGGCGACCAGACCGCGATTGTCGACGACGTCGCGAATGCCCTGGCGCCACCCATGGCCCAGCGACGTCTGCTCACGGGCGATACTGCCGCGCCGAATGAGCAGATCGACGATCTCCGGCAACGCAAAGATCGCCAGCCCTACGACGATCAGCGGGATACCGTCGAACAGATACTCGACGCCAAGGTTGAGGCGAAACTCGCCGGTCGCCGGCGCCGTCCCGATCGCCCCGGCCAGCAATCCCAGGCCGCAGGCGGCCATGCCCTTGAACAGGCTGTCGCCGGAGAGCACCGCGACCATGGCCAGCCCCAGCAGCGTCAGCACGAACAGTTCCGCCGACGAGAACGCCAGCACCAGCGGCCGCGCAACCAGGATGAATCCGGTCAACACGATGGCGCCGATAACGCCGCCGCACAGCGATGACAGGAAGGCGCTAGCCAGCGCCCGCGCCGCTTGGCCCTTCTTGGCCAGTGGGAAGCCGTCCATCACGGTAGCCTGGGAGGCGCTCGAACCAGGAATTCCCATCAGCACCGAGGTGAACGTGTCTCCCGTGGGAATGACCGCGACCATGCCCATCAGCATACCCAGCGCCAATCCCGGCTCCATGCCGTAAAGAAACGGCAGCAGCAGCGCCATGCCGGCAATCCCGCCCAACCCGGGAATGATGCCGACCAGCAGACCGATCATCACCCCCAGACCCATGTAGACCAGATGCGAGGCACTGAATACCTCGCCTAAACTCGCGACCAAGGCATCTATCATTGTGTTGTCTCCTCATACCGTCTCGGCGACGACGAATCAGTTAACGCGTCACGACCCGCACGCCGTAACGATCCTTGAGCCAGTCGACGACCCATTGACGACGGGCATCGCTGAGTTCCATCGCTGACGCCAGCTGCTTGGCGGCAACTTCTCCCACGACCGGCTCGTACGGCCCGACCTGCTGACGCGCGGCGGCAATAAACGCCTCGTTCGTCGTCAGGTCCTTGGCAGCGGCGCGATAACGCCCCAGCAGCTCGGCATCGACCTGCTTGGGCACCAGCAGCAGTTTCTGCAGGGCATAGCCGGAGGCGAAGAACTTGTGGAAGACCTCGTAGGCGACGTCGTCTCGGCTGGCGCCGGGCTGGGCCAGATAGAGTTCCGAGAACGTGGGCAGATCGGGGAAGGCGGGATCACGCACGATCACGCCCTCTTCGTTCATCACGCCCAGCGAAAAGAGCGGCACGGCCTGGCCGGATTCGACCAGCGGCGTGACGCTGCTGAAGTAGGCAGAGGTGGTCTGGAAATCGACCCCGGCCTCTCCGCGCTCGAACGCCAGGCGCCCCTCGCCACGACTGCGCATGCCGAAGACCGGCTCGACCGCCAGGCCCAGCATGTCGAATGCCAGCATCACCGGCATCTCGAGCCCGGTCGGCGTCTGCATCGCGAACTTCGTCGGCTCCTCGCGCAGATTGTCGAGAATCTCGGCGGTCTCCTTGCCGAAGCGCGGCTGGACGTAGACCACGCCGCCGGTGGGCGCGGCAATGATCGGCGTCCACTTGGCGTAATCGAAGCGGACCCGAGGATCCTGCAGCATGGCCGGGAACTGCGTGGAGGCCGAAGTGACCAGCATCTCCTCGCCATTGGGCTGAGCGCGGGTATAGAAGAGATTGGTACCGGTGATCGAACCGCCCCCAGGCACGTTGTCGACGACGATGGCGGGATGCGAGGGCAGCGACTGCGCCATCCAATGCGACATGAAGCGCGCCCAGACATCGGTGCCCCCGCCGACCCCGAACGGCACGGTCCAGGTCAGCGTGTCGGGCATGGGCTGGCCGTCGTCGGCTTCGGCGAATAGCGGTAACAGCGCCAGCGCACAGGCGATCCACCAGCGCCGGCAAGGCATTCGCGAGAGTTTTGGCTTGGCGTGCATATCCTCTCCTTCTCTTGGTGTTGTGTTGGGGAAACACTGCATAAATGCCTGCGCAGGCGAATCGCTGCGTTGCGCTTCATCCTGCTCGTCGATTTATTCAGTATTTCCTTGGATAAGGTGTCCGACGTCCTCAGCCGGCGGCATCCAGCTCCAGCGTTTCCGGGACGAATACCGAACCGCTGAACAGCCGGCGAGCGGTACGCACCAGCGAACAGCGCGGCCACGGCTGCCCCGTGGGCCAATGGCTGACCACGCCCAGCCGGCCGCTTGGATGCTCGAACTCCATCAGTCCGTTGTCGTCCGGCACGCTGGCGAGGCCGTCGGTGATACCGCGGCTGTCGGCACACGCCACGGCAAGCCCCACTGCACCGGTGATGGCAAGCGCGCGATGGCACCGGTGCGGCATGAAATAGCGCACCTGCAAAATACCGCCCGCTTGCGGCGCACTGATCAGAACGGGTTTGGGGATCACCTTGTCGGCGACATCGCCCAGACCCATGGCGGCTCCGGCCTGTCGTCGGATCGACTCCAGCCTGGCCATCAGCTCGCGATCGCCATCGAGTTCGGCCGGCGACGCGTCACCCCGTTTGCCGAGATCTGCAGCCCGGAGGAGTACCATGGGCATGGCGGCGTCGAGACAGGTCACCTCGAGGCCGTCGATGACGTCTCGTGGCCGGCCGGTGGGATAGAGCTCGCCGGTTTTCGCTCCCACGACGTTGCGAAACTCCAGCAACACCGGCGCGGCGGTGCCGGGGACACCATCGATATGCGTCTCGCCGACGTAAGCGACCCGGCCGTCCGGCGTCTGGATATCGGCATCGATGACGCTCTGGGTATTGACGTTGCGGATCGTGACCCGCGTGACATCGCCCTGGGCCGCTACCAGGCCCTGCTCGATCGCAAAGGGACCGACCGCGCTCAGCATGTTGCCGCAGTTGGGGGAGGTATCCACGCGCCGCTGTTCGACCATGACCTGGACGAACAGATAATCCACATCGATACCGGGCTCCGACGAGGGCGACACGATGGCGACCTTGCTGGTCTGCGGGTAACCGCCGCCGATGCCGTCCACTTCCAGTTCGTTGCCCGATCCCATCAGCGCCAGCAGCACCTCGTCGCGCCGGGCAGGATCCCGAGGCAGATCGCTACCCAGAAATACCGGGCCCTTCGATGTACCACCGCGCATCAGCACGCAGGGAATGGCTTGCATAGATCGTTCCTTCCACGTTTCGGCCGACCCGCGGCCACTGGTGGAAGGCAAACTCGCACGCTTGTATCGAGTGATCCAATGCAATTATCGTGACCATTAATGCACCAAAGACATCAATAGACCAAAATCACATAACCTTTTGATATTTATTATTAAAATGATTCATCCGCTACATTTTCCAGAGAGGTCTGCCGAGGCGGTATTCGACCAATGAACTATGAGCTTTAAGTTGTGAACTATGAGCTGCAGCAGATTCAGGCGTTCCTCAAGGTCGCGGAACTCGAGAGCTTCCAGGCGGCGGCGCAGTCGCTCAATCTCTCCCAGCCGGCCCTGAGCCGACGCATCAAGAAGCTGGAATCCATTCTGGGCACGCCGCTATTGGCGCGCACGACGCGCAGCGTTTCGCTCACCACCGTCGGGCGGGACTTCTTCCCCCAGGCCAAGCGACTGGTGGATGAGTTCGACCATGCCCTGTTCAACATTCGCGCCCTGGCCGAGAACCGGATCGGCCAGATCACGCTGGCCTGCATACCCACCGCCGCGTTCTATTTCCTCCCTGCCGTCATCCGTGAGTACAACGCCCGCTATCCCAATATCCGAATCCGCCTTCTCGACCTGAGCGCGAACGACGGACTCGGTGCCGTATTGAGCGGCGAAGCCGAATTCGGCATCAACATGCTCAGCGGGCATCACCCCGATATCGTCTTTACTCCCCTGGTCGTCGAGCCGTTCGTGCTGGTCTGTCGGCACGATCATCCGCTGGCAACGCATGGCAGCGTCACCTGGAGCGAGCTCAGCGAGCACAAGCTGATCGGGGTGGGAAAGATGAGCGGCAACCGGATGCTGCTGGACCACGAACTCTCGTCGCTGACCCAGCGACCGAGCTGGTTCTACGAGGTCCAGCACCTATCGACCTCGCTCGGCATGGTCGAGGCCGGGCTGGGCGTCGCGGCGGTTCCCCGCCTGTCGATGCCCGACCAGGAACACCCGCTGCTGGTCCAGTGTCCGCTGATCGAGCCGCTGGTGAAACGGACCCTGGGAATGGTAAGGCGACGGGATAGCGCGCTATCACCGGCGGCGGAGCGCTTCGTCGAGACACTACTGAAACACTGGGACAAGGGCGGCATTGAAGGTGGCATCGGGCCGATCAACTTGTAACGATGCAATTCCCGTCGACCGTTCACCTCTGGGCTCCTGGGACTTGCCCCAGGAACGTTGACGTGAGGTCACCCGCGCCCAAGATCATCTCGGCTAGAGCCTGGCCGGAAAGAGGCCGCGAACCCGTCATGCTTCGACACTCAAACCCCAACGTTGCGGGGTCTGCTCGAAACTCTCGATCAGCAGCTCGGTGAGGATGCGGATCTTGCGGGCGGGATACTGACCTGCCGGCGGGGGCAGACGATCTGTCATGACTTCCTTGTCCACGTTCGGTCCCATACCGGGGAGCGATGTCGCTCCCGGAGTGTCGGGCGCACCCGCCGCTATTCCGGCTCGCCGCCGGTCAGCTCGGCAGCGGTATATGTTCCTCCCGGTCATCCACCGGAAGATCGAAGCGCCCACGCCCCCAGTCTTCGGCCCGCCATTCGGCCTTGGCCTCCTCGATGCGCTCGCGAGAAGAGGCGACGAAGTTCCACCAGATGTAGCGAGGACCGCCGAGCGTGGCGCCGCCCAGAATCATCAGCCGTGCACCGGCTCCACCGGCAGCGACGGTGATGCGGTCGCCGGGCCGAAAAACCATCATCTGAGGCGCGGCGTAATCCTGGCCAGCGATCGAGATCGCGCCCTCGACGATATAGATGCCCCGATCCTCGTGATCATCCGGTAGGGGCAGCAGGCTTTTCGCTTCGAGTGTCACCTCGGCGTAGAAGGTCTCGGAGAACATCGAGGCAGGGGCGGTCTTGCCGTAGGCGCTACCGAGGATCAGCCGAACACGCGTACCGCCATCCTCGATGACCGGCAGCGTCGCCTTGCCGTGGTGCTCGAACGTGGGCGCCATGTCCTCGTGGCTTTCGGGGAGTGCCAGCCAGGTCTGGATTCCGAACAGGCTGTTGGCGGCATTTCGGGCAGCGCTCGTCGTGCGTTCGGAGTGGGTAACACCGCGTCCGGCGACCATCCAGTTCACTGCGCCAGGCTGAATGATCTGGTCGGCCCCGGTGCTGTCGCGGTGATGGAAATCCCCGCGAAAAAGATAGGTCACCGTGCCGAGACCGATATGCGGGTGTGGGCGGACATCGATGCACTGGCCGGTCAACAGCTCGGCCGGCCCGGCCTGGTCGAAGAAAATGAACGGCCCGACCATCTGCCGCTTGGGTGCCGGTAGCGCGCGTCGAACTTCGAATCCCCCCAGATCGCGGGCGCGGGGAATGATCAATGTCTCGATCGCGTCGATGTCAACGTCATTGGGGCAGCCGGGCTCGAATGCGGGATTCCAGCTCATGGGGTTTTTTTCTCCTCGGCAGGTGCGGCGGGAGTGAAGTCGGACCCGCTGCCATCAAGCGTCAATTTAGCGCTCGGAGCGTTTTGATGACTAGCCTTGGGGACCGTCCGACCGTGTTGCTGAACAGGGAACGCCAAAGGCACTGCGACGAGATGGCACCTGACGATCGACTTGATGGCCGAGCCGGGCATCGCTCGCTGCACTGTCCGCGCCAGACCGACACGCTGGCACTCATCGACGACGTGCGGGCCCTGCGCGATGAACCGGGTACCCGGCTCTTCACCACGGCACGCTCCAACCTCGTCCGGAAACGGCATGGGTATCGACGACCGGGAGATCACCCCACTGCAGAGGAATCGTAGCCGGATGGCGACGAAGCCGCTTCACCCACTGCCGTCCAACGATGCGGCTTATCAGAAGTCAGCGCTGACTATAGGCCAGGCGCGCGGCGAACAGCAGCAGCACCATACCGGTAGTTCTATCCAGCCACTGGATAACACGCGCTTTGCGCAGGAAGCGACCGAGCGGTCGAGTCGCGGCGATAAGAGTCAGGCACCACGCCGAACCAATTAGCACGTGAATGGCCACGAGTCCAAACGTCTAGACGACTAACGAGCTATCTTGGGGAATAAATTGAGGAAGGAATGATGCATAGAAGACACCCACCTTTGGATTCAGCGCGTTTCCCAGAACGCCTTTCAGGAACCAGTTTTCACGCTTGATCGAGTGGAGATCGAACGCCCCTATACTGCAGCGGGGCGAAAGCAGCATGTTCAGACCCAGCCAGCCTAGGTAAGCAGCGCCGCAATACTTCAGCACGCTGTAAGCGAGTTCTGAAACGGCAACGACAGCGCCCAGGCCAAAGGCAACCGCCGCCCCCATAGAAAACAGCCGACATTGATTCCGAGCGCGGCCTTCACCGCCTGCCAGGGCCCCTCAATCGAAGCCGTTCTGAGCACCAGCGCCGTATCGAGGCCGGGAGTCAAGGTGAGCAGCGTGGCCGCGAAGATGAAAGCAATTATGTTTTCCATGGCGGCTCGCGATGTCGCACTCGATAGGTGATCAAAAACCCCAGCTGCAAGCATCTCATGGCGATGGGTCGCTTTCCTCTACGTAGCCAATCTACGCAAACGAAAAAACCGCCTCGATGGGCGGTTTTCTTCAAGGCTCACTAGCCTTTTAAATCAATCTCTAAGCTCTGGTGCCGACACCAGGAGTCGAACCCGGGACCTACTGATTACAAGTTGTTACAGGGCGTTGCCGCTGGCCGTCTTTATTCGCAAAAACAGTCGGTTATAAGAGACAGGATCGGCAAAGCACGTCTCTAAGCGTCAACGCGGTTGACATCTCGTTGACACTACTGAATCTTCATTGCGATCCGTGCAATTTCATCTGCCAGTTCATCTGGATTATCTTCCCATTGCCTGTATAGCTTATCTTGCAGAAGGAAAAGCCTTCCTAGCAGCTCCTGACCATCGCCATCAACAAGCACTAGTAGTTTACTCTCACCTTGAATTTCGCTGGCTAAAACCGCATTAATTTCCTTTTGTGGCCAACTCTTGCCTAAAGAATTCTCCGAAACCACTGCAACAACCAACTTCGCCTTGTACAGTGCGTGGTTAATAGTATCAACTAGAGAATCCCCCCACTCGATAACTTTGTTGTCTATAAAAGTTGAGATCTCCCTTTCTTCAAGCGCTTCATACAGCGGAGATGCTATTTTAGTTTTATCCTCGGAAGCATGACATATAAAAACTTGATACTCGTGGTATTTTTCCATAATACGCCTTAAGAATTTTGGTGGCTCAGGATCCGCACGCCCCATCTTCATAGCCAGCTTTATGTATGTCGGATCCTCATTGCCCTTTGCTTGCGCCAGGTATGACAAACGCCCATAAATATTTCTCTTAAGAATCTGACCTCCTTGGGTCACCTCCTCTCCTTCTTTAATCTTTCCAGTTGATGCTAAAAACTTCCGCTCTGCTTCTTCTGGATTATCGCACCACTGATGAATTGCAGCCCTTAAGCTTTTCTTGAACTCAACCGGCACATTGACTTTACTATTTATAACCAACCCGGTGACTTCTTGCCGCACTACTTTTTTCTGCAATCTTGTTTTGGATTCATTTACTTTAAATCCAGACTTTGTAAAAGCAGCAACAAGTTTTTCGCTCAGAACTGTCTTTTGTTCTACTATTTTTGCAATATCTTGTGGAGGCTGGCCAAAACCCGACAATGTTATATCATCAGCATAGCGCGTATATCTTAAACGATATTGCTTGCTCAATCGTAGCAACTTATTATCTAAGGACGACGCTATTATATTAGATATAACAGGAGATGTAGGGGCGCCTTGAGGTAGAGCATTATTAAAAGTACATATTTTAGCTATAAGAGTAGCCACTTGCTTAGGCATATCAAAAGGGCTCGACATAAAAACCCCTCGCACTCTGCCAAAATTTATCGTGCCAAAAAAATCTTCGATGTCCACATTAAGGATCCATTTCGTCCCCTTGTGGACTTTAGCGTTTTTTATTATCCCCCGTTTACTGACAAAGCCGGTTGCACACTGCTTAAACTCTATATTATCCGTTAACAATTTAAACAAACGATATTGCGCCAACCTTAGCCCTTTTGTAGGCGCCGAAATAGGTCTCTCGCCACCTCTTTTCTTGGGTATTGAAAACTTCTTATATCTTTTATCAACACCAACTTCATATAGAACGTAAAAAAGCTTTCCTTTTTCGATATTCAACACCGACAAAAGGTCGTCTATTGATTTTATATCCCGAAGCGGATTTTCTTCTTTTTCAATTAGTTTCATATGTAAATTAAAAGCGCTTTTCCCCGTAACTTTCTGCCGCGCGCTAATTGGCGATCCGACAATCAGCGTAATCCTGGCGCGATGGCGTAGAGGGGCGTTTGTCCCTCACGTTCTATCTGTGTGCAACGGTAGCATTGCATGATGAAGGGAAAAGCGCCGTTTCAAATTATCAGAATGTACGTTCATTGACTAGCATCCCTCCCATCCCTTTTCCCGCCCAACACTAATTCCCTGTTCCCTGGTACCAGCGATCCCTTACTCGCTTCGCGATCCTGTATCCGTTCCGGTCGGCTTAAGCCGATCTCTTGTCGCCTCTATCTCTGGGCTTATCTGCCCTGCCGCTTCATTCACTTGCCCTGTCATCAGCCATAGAGAGTATTTCGGCCACTGAAGGCAAACAGCCTCGAGCAGTTCCCCCTTAGGGGTACGACCAGATTGCTCCACACCCTCAATGGTTTTCTTAGAAATTCCAGTGACTTGCGAAAACTCCGCGCGCCCTGAAGTCTCCACTTCACGGATAAGGCGAATTCTTTTTGCTAAATCGCTTGCCATATACTCGCCCAAGGGTATACCTTCTAACGGTGTCCTCGCGTACGGGTACACTCTACTCAATCCCGACGTGAATCAGAAAAAGCCTACCACAGACAAACACAGGCGGCTTACGACAATGGAAGCAAGCAAAACGCCCCAGGTCCCGGCCCTCGTGCCACTCATGACCAAAGAGCGCTTCTCCGAACTCTCCGGACTGTCTCTCGACACCATTGAAGGCCACCTTCGCCGTGGCTATCTGCCGTCTCGCAAGATCGGTCGCCGCCTGATGATCAACGTCGCCCTCCTCCAGTGCGAATGCCTCGATGAGGAGGAATGGTCATGAATCGTCGATCTCCTACACAACTTTCAGAGAAAGCGTCGTATTCAGCTCTTAATCAAACCGTAACTTTTCCGATACATTTGGTAACATATGTCTGCGCTGACACACGCGCCAAGATTTCCAGTTCTGGTTGCTTCCCTGCGGCCGCTTCAACCCGGCATGGCAAACGCTCCCCGCTGAACGTTTCCCATGGCCGGGTTTCTTTTGGTCATTATCCATTCGGCGAGGTTGCTTCCCCCCGTGCGGAGGGCGTAGCATCAACCTGTGCATCCGGTCTACCGGGTGGGCCCCTATCCCTTAGTCGTACTGCGGATGAGCTCGCTCGTCGGCTCGCACAGTTACAAATCGACCATGAACAGTGTCATCAAAAAAATGACGTCCTGACTCGATCAGTTGACGCACTCCCAGCCCGCGTCGGTGTATGGCTCAACCAAGCCTTATGCCGTACGCGGGTTTTTCATGCCGGTTGTATCTCTCGCTTACTTTCCATCGACGTTCTCCTACCGATAAGCGCTACCTTCCTTCGTCTTTGGTCTGAAGTCTGGCTAGAGATTGTAAAATATTATTACGATGTCAAAATTGACTTTGCCCCGGCGACGCAGAACGGCGACAATTTCCGCATTAGGCTAAATTCGATTCTCCTAATCGATGTCGCCTCCACCGAGTTCATGGTCGCCTTCCACAGAAAGCGATCTTTTCCGGCCCGTAAGTCAACCATCTTCCCTGGTGGCGCTTACCGGGCCATTTTTTTGTCCCCGCTTTCCGCCCCAACCGCGTTCCCCTTGGTCCGTGGCGCTTCCGCCTGCTCGTCGTTCCCAGCCCGACAGGCTTCCCCGGCGTCACGGGCCTTTTTTCTCCCCAAAGCGATTACGCGTTCACTCCTGAATGCGCATCGCAGCATTCCAGCAGCACCCACCCACACGAGGAACACCCAATGACCACCGCGAAGAAACAACCCGTTCGCGTGTTCCTGGATCAGAGCGACCACTCCCGGTTTCTCGTCCAGGCTGGCACCAACCGCCTGACCCCTTCCGCCCTGGGCGAACGGCTCTTTCAGTACGGCCTTGCCCAACTTGAGCGCGGCGACCGCTCCGTCCTGGAAGGTGACCCTTCTCCGGCCCGCCCGGAACCGGGGCTCTAATCATGTTCCTGCCTGCCCGTCACCCGTCGCCCATCGGTCGCACGGCCTCCCAGGCCGGAACCGTGCCCCCCGTCATACCCTGCGCAGCACGGGTTGACGGGGGGTGCGGGATCGGCCGCCGTGCTTCACGACCGATGGCAGGCGGTGTCGGGTGGGCAGACGCCTGCCCGGAGCCCCGAGTTCTGAGGGAGCGGGCTCGGCGGTGTCTCCAGGGGCGCGATTTCGGTCACGCCGCGCTCCTCTACGCCCAGGCCGAACACTTAACCCGGATGCTCGATCCCGAGTCATCCGACCTAACAGAGCTAGTCGTACTCGCTCGCCACTGCCACACCCTGGCAACCCAGTACCAACGCTAAAAGGAACCAAACCATGTCCATGATTAACACCATCGTCGCTCGCGTCTCCGGTGCCTCTCGCTACGAATTCGACGGCCGCAAGGGCGGCAAGCTCAGCGTCATCAACGAAGTCGACGCCGACAACGACAATCAGGTCGGTATGCAGTGCTCCGACATGTCCGCCGATTTTTCCATCGTCGATCAGATTCGTAACGCTGGGGTCGAGCTGCCGTGCAATCTCGAACTCGACATCGAACTGCGCATGGTCCGCGCGGGCCAGAACAAGCAACAAACCACTTCGATGCACGTCATCGCCGCCCGTCGACCCAAGGGCGCCGGATCGGCACCGTCCAGCAACGCCAAGCCGGAATCCGCCAAGGCGTAACCCTGAACCCCTGATTCATCACCAGACGCATTCACCGACAACGAGGAGGCAGCCATGACCGCAGAACAGTTCGATCAACTCTGCCTCCTCATCTTTTGTATCGGGCTCGTGGCTTGCTTCGGGCTTGGTGCAATCAAGGGTGGCCAACGATGAGTTCCGCAACCCTCATCGGCTACCTGTTAGGAGCCTACGCCCTAGGTTGGGCGTGGGGTAAGTCCACACTCGCGTTCAAACAATTCATGGAAAAAACACTATGAAAACTCAACTGAAAAACGCTGTCGCTCGTACCCGCAACATCGCCAAGTCCGTCTCCGGCAAAGCCGCTCTGGTCGGTGCCGGTTCACTCGCTGGCACTGGTGCCGCCATGGCCTCCGAGGGCAGCCAGCCCTGGTCGGAAGCGTTCTCCACGCTGAGCGTCCAGGCAACCGGTATGGCTGCCGAAGCGTGGCCGGTCGTAGTCGGTGTCGTTGGCTCGCTACTCGCCATCGGCCTGTTCAAGAAGTTCGCCAACAAAGCCACCTGATCCGGTGGTTCAACCGGCCCCGATCTCCGCCCTGGGCGTACACCGGGGCCGGTGACTCAAGGGGCCTTCCGGGGCTCCTTTTTTGTTGGTGACTTATGCGAATCCTTCTTTTGGTTATTTTTGCCTTTGCTTTTTCATCGACTGCCTATGCTGGTGTTACTAAGTCAACAGGAAAAGCTAACTCGGACCTTTCTAACTGCCCCCTTTTGATCGCCGAAGCAACCTCTAAATTCTATCGTGTTAACGTTGTTCCTGATGAACAAGGTCGTGTTTTCTGGATAACCGGCACTAGTTGCGATAAGGGTTATCCTGCAGTCGTTGGCTGGGATGCTGCGTTTACTGATAGTGTTAATCCGGATATCTATTCGCAGTATCAAGTGTACGGCGGCTCATATACAGACGAGCAATGTCAGGCTAAATATGGCGGCTCTCGCGAAATTTCCGGCTTACCTCAAGATCTAGGTGGCCAATCTCGCACGACAGTGAACCTGGGCGCTTGCCGAGTGACGTCTACCGGCGGCGTTATGCCCTGTTATAACAACGATGACGGCACACAAACCTGTCTCTCTAATTGGGTCGCTGAATCGACAGATGAAGAAAACGATCCTGAGTCTTCACCTGGCATTGTCGAAGAACCGTTATTTCAGCAAACCGACGATCCCGCTAGCTGCTCGGGGGGCTATTACAGCAGCGGCGGCAAGTCTTATTGCTACACCGGTACGAGCGAACCGACGGAATATAACGTCGACGAAAACGGGGATGTTATCGATGACTCCAATGACGGCGGCAACTCTGGCGGCAGTGACGGCGGTGATACTGGCGATACTGGCGGCTCTGATGGCGGTTCCTCCGGTGGTGATTCCGGTGGCTCTGGTGGCGGTTCATCCGGCGGTGGTTCTGGCGGTGGCGGCGGCTCTGGTGGTGGCGGCTCATCAGGGGGCGGTAGTGGGGATGGTGGATCGTCCGGTGGTGATAGCGGCGATGGTGACGGCGATTCCGGTGATGGTCTCGATGCCGTTCTGGATGCCATAGCCGGCGTCCGCAGCGCGATCAACAATGGCTTCAACAACCTCGTCGATAAGGTTACTGGCGTTACCAATGCCGTCGATGACGTGAAGGCTTCCGTCGATGAAGGCAATCAGGCCGCCGAAGATCGTTTTTCCGCTATCGCTGATGGCGCCCCTACCCAGGCCGACTACGACGCCAAATATGGCAGCGATGAAGGTAATGCCGCTCTGGTCAACCAAGCGGTTGAAGGGCTCGGCTCGGATCTCTCGAAGTACGTTGACGGTACTGACGACACGCTGACCGGCGTGGTTGACGACATGCAGTCGTGGGGGCAATCCATGATGCCCACCGTCCCCGCGCCTTCCTGCACCCCTCTCGTCTTCGCACCGGGTGAGGTCTACAGCTTCACCATCGACTGCGAAATCTTCGATCTTATCCGCGATGCACTCGCCTGGATCATGTACGCGCTGACGGCTTACGTCGTTATTACAACCATGTTCAACGCTCGACCCCATTAAACGGAGATAATAACGATGCCACTCGCAGCGCTTATCGGTATTGGCAGTCGGATTTGGTTCGCCTTGGTTGAAGCGATTGCCGAAGGGAACATCCTCGCACGCTTCCGCATTTACTACTTCAAGATCGGACTGATTTGGACCGTGATTTTGATCAAGGTCTATATCCTTAAGCTCTGTATCGAATATCTCTGGGACAAGATTTCTCCCCTCTTTGATAGCATCCAGGTCGTCATGCCACCTATGCTATTCGAAGGCATCCAGCGCGTTCTTCCCGATAATTTCGGTGAGTGTCTGACGGTCATTATCGCGGCCAAAGCCATCTCGTTCTTCTTCTCGATTTCGACGAAGTTCGTCTCCTTCGTGACGAGCACGCTCTAATGGCCGTCTACGTCGTCACCGGCAAACTCGGCGCGGGCAAAACCCTGGTCGCGGTGGGCAAGATCAAGGACAAGCTCAACCGCGGCTGCCCGGTGGCCACCAACCTGGATCTCCGGCTGAACAAACTGATCGGGGAGAAGGCTAGGAACACCCGCGTCTATCGCATCCCGGATAAGCCCCAGTTGGCCGACCTGGAAGCGATCGGTAGGGGCAACGAAAGCTACGACGAGGCCAAGAACGGTCTCCTGGTGCTCGACGAGTGCGGTACCTGGTTCAACTCCCGATCCTGGGCGGACAAGTCACGCCAGGCGGTCATCGACTGGTTTCTCCACGCCCGAAAGCTCGGCTGGGACATCATTTTCCTGATCCAGGATCTCTCGATCATGGATAAGCAGGCCCGCGTTGCCCTGGCGGAACACGTCGTCTACTGCCGTCGCCTGGATCGCCTCTCGATTCCGTTCATCGGCTCGCTGTGGTCGATGTTCGCCGGCGGCAAGCTGCCGATGCCCAAGGTCCACCTCGGCATCGTCAAGTACGGCGATTCTCCGCAAAGCCTCGTCGTCGAGCGCTGGACCTATACCGGCCGTTCCCTCTACCCGGCCTATGACACCAAGCAGGCGTTCTCCGACGCCTATCCCCACCAGACCTATTCCATGCTGCCGCCGTGGCTCACCCATGGCGTGTTCCGCGTGCCCCGCGACGCGAGGTTCTTCATGCGCCTGACCCGCATCTACTGGAAACGCTTCAACCGACCGTTGATGGCGGTCGCCGCTTTCGTTCTGGGAATCGTCCTCACCACGTCCGTGCTGGTCATCGATGAAGTCGATGCGCGCAACAGCCGACCGGACCCGGAGGCCACGCCCGACACCCCCGCCCCCACGGTCGACCTCACGGCCTACCAACGGGCGCGGATCACCGGGTATGCCCAGCTGGGCGACCTCACCACCTATCGACTCCTGGACGGCGACAAACAACCTCTCACCAGTGACGATCTCGAGCGCCAAGGGCTCTCCCTCGTCCCGATGGGTGCCTGTCACCTCCGCCTCGAATCTGGAGCCCAACATGCCGACATCGGTTGCTAGACACGCCCTGGCCGCGCTCACCCTCGCGGCCTCGTTCTCTGCCGTCTCCGCTCACGCCATGCCCATCGATATGCAGGGCGCCGACGTGCGGGAGTTCGTCCACTGGTATTCCCAGGAAACCGCCACACCCATCGCCATCGATCCCCGCGTCGACGGCACGCTGACCGTCTACGCCCCGGATGTTCCTGACGATCAGCTCCCCGAGTTCTTCCAGGGCGTGATGCAGTCCCACGGCTATCAGCTCGTCCCCGGCAATCCGCCGACGCTGGTACCCGCTCGGTCTCAACAGACGTTCATGGCCCAGATCGGCACCCCGGAACCGCTCCAACCCACCGTCTCCCGCGTGCTGCCGATTACCCACCTTCGGGCCGACGATCTCGCGCCCCTGGTCGATGCGTTCCTCGCGCAGACCACCACCGGCAGCCTCACCGCCGCCAATGCCCAGATCCTCCACGCCGCCAACGCGCTCCTGGTCAACGGCCCCCAGGATCGGATCGACGCACTGGAGCAGCTACTGCCGCAGATCGATGTCACCCGCGCCCAGGTGCTGATCCGCGCCATCATCTTCGAAACCAGCGATGGCGATACCTTCGATCTCGGTGTCGCGTTCGGTCGGGCCAGGAACGGCAGCAACCCCGCCGGCGGCTTCAACACCTCCAGCCTGGGTAACGCGCTCTCCGTGCCCGGGGCCTCGTTCGGGATCTTCGACGGCGACACCCTCGCGCTCGCGGTGAACGCCATCCGCCGCGATTCCAACGCCCGCGTACTCTCCACGCCGCAGATCCTCACCCTCTCGGGTCAGCGCGGCACCATCAGCGTCGGCCAGAACGTGCCGTTCATCACCGGGCGAATTACCGGAGAAGCGGCCAATATCGAAAACCCGTTCCAGACCATCGAGCGCAAGGACATCGGCATCACCCTCAACGTGTTCCCGGTGGTCACCCCCTCGGGGTTGGTGGTCATGGACGTCAACACCGCCGCCGACAGCTTGACGGACTCGCTATTGGCCTCGGACATCATCACCAACCAGCGCAGCATCGCCACCACGGTCCAGATCCAGTCCGGCCAGTCGGTGCTCCTGGGCGGCCTCGTCTCCGAAGAAAACCGCCGCCAGGAGAACTCCGTCCCGGTGCTCTCCGATATCCCCGTCATCGGCGGTCTGTTCCGCTCCACCTCGACCAGCTCCCAGACCAGCAATCTCTATGTGCTGCTCCAGGCCACCGTGCTACCCACCCAGGAGGTCACGTCATGAACACAATATGTGGTAGCAAAAGTCAGCTGAACCGGCACAACATCTTGTGTTCGGAGTCGTCCCACAATACCTGGGTACCGCTCGCCCAGTGGCTCGCGATCCTGGCCATGACCGTCGAGCACGTCTCCAAATACCTCTGGCCCGATGCCGCGTTCACGCCCTGGGCCATCACCCTCGGCCGCGTCGCCTTCCCGCTGTTCGCCGGCATGGTCGCGTGGCATCTCCTCCACAACACTCGTCGGCCGGCTCGATACGGCCTTCGGCTGCTCTGGGTAGGCTCCCTGGCGCAGTTGCCCTATGCCCTGGTGATCACCCCGGACAAGTTGAACGTCTGCTTCACCCTCGCCCTGGGCATGCTCTCCGTCATCGCCCTGCAGCAGCTCCAGGAACGCACCCTCCAGGCCGCCATTGGTATCGTCCTGGTCATCCTGGCCCTCTCGATCAGCCCCCATGTCGAATACGGCCTGTTTGGGCTGCTCCTGGTGCCAGCGTTCGTGCTGGCCTATCGCTACCCACACCGCACCGTCGCCGCGATCCCGGCATTGCTCCTGGCCGCCATGATCAACGGAACACCGCTACACATGCTGATCAGCACCGCCACGGCCATGACGCTCGTCCTGCTGGCCAACGGCTCGCTACGCTTCGACGTCCCGGTGCCGGCCATACCGCGCCAGCTCCGGCTCTCCTGGTACCCGCTGCATCTCCTGGTCATCGCCATCATCGTTATGGCCATAACCCCGTAAATTTCCTAACCCAATGAAAACGCTATCTATTACGGAATCGACAAGCGGCCGAAATGCAGACTGCCGGGGATCAATGACTAGTGAGCCTGAGCGAATCTGTCGTGGATCAACGGTAGTCAACCAGTCCGCCCAGGCTCGGAAGGTGGCGAGACCCTCCCTGTAACACGTCTCGCAGATTAACTATCGAAACCGTCATAAACCGTCATTGACCGCCATTACGAGGAACAAGCCATGAAACGCTGGGAACGCTACTCCATCGAGTCACTTATCGAAGACCGTGAAGACCCCAGGGGTCGGCTTTTTCTAAGTCCCAAGGGCCAGCAGCAACTCGGCCACATCAAGCTTCTCCACACTGGCGTCGACACCGTGCGTCAGCTTTACGCCGGCAAGCCGTGCATACACCTGTTCGACCGGATCATCGAGACGTACCGCGAGGGACGTGGCGCCACCATCGACCTGTTCGGCACCACCTGGATCGTCGGCGCCGGCAACACCAACAGCGGCTTCCGCTACCGGCTCCAGAACAACGAGCTTGGCGTCATCGTCCTGTTCTACGCCCGGCACACCAAGGCCGAAGACGTCGGCACCCACCTCAAGATCGAGCTGTCACCCCACTTCATCCACGAGCGCAGCACCGCCGATATCCAGACCTACCTGGACAGCATCGCCAAGGAACTGATGGCCTACGTCGAGCCCATGGGCTGTGCCGTTCACCTCGCCCTGGACATCCAAGGCTGGAAGCCCCCGAAAGACTTCATGGACCGCTTCGTCACCCGTTCCAAAAAGGTCACCAAGATCGACGGCATCTACGATTTCAGCTTCAACCACGGCACCATCGCCACCACCTACGGCAACGCCGAAACCTTCATGTTCGGTACCGCCAGTGCGCTCCAGTGCTGCATCTACAACAAGACCAAGGAGGCCCACGCCCGCGACAAGATCCACTTCTGGGAAAGCATCTGGAACACCGCCTCCAGCGACGACCCCACCGTCTCCGACTACGACCCCGACCGTGACGTGTGGCGTATCGAGATGCGGTTCCATCAATCCGTGCTGCGGGAGTTCGCCCAAGGCGTCCCCTGCAATGTCGACACCGGCGAATGCCTGGACATGGAACACGGCTTCAAGCGCTTCATCGACACTGTGCCCCACCTCACCGGCCTCTGGCGCACCGCCATGGTCAAGTACCGGCTCGACCACTCCCGCAACCTTATCGACAGCGCGTGGCAGCTCCTGCAGGAAGACGCCCGGTTCTACGATCACGAACCCCACTTCCTCTACAAACGGGCCCGCAAGGCCCCTGGGCTCGGCAACGAAAAGAACGTCGCCCTGGTCGTGGGTAACTTGATCTCGCTCTACGCACGCCAGGGCTTCACCACCCAACAAGCCATGAACGGCCTCACCCGCTGCGGTGCCTGGGACGACATCGCCAACTACTACCGGCGACGAGGGATAGACGCAGATCAGCTACGGCTACTCATCTCGCAACGGCTCGTCGAGCGGCGACTACTGGGGAAAGCGGCTTAGTGGCGATCAAGAAAACCGCGAAGGGATGGCAGGTCGACATACAACCTGGAGGCCGTGGGCAGCGCCGCGTTCGAAAGTCGTTCCCTACGAAAGCCGAGGCCCAGCGCTTCGAAAACAAGGTCCGGGCTCAGCATGCCGATGGCACGCCCTACCTGAAACCTCAGCGCGACGACCGGACTCTCTCCGATCTCGTCGACCTCTGGTACGCGCATCATGGGATGTCGCTGAAAAGCGGGAAGGAACGCGTTAGGTCGCTCAAGAACGTCGCCCAGGCACTGGGCAATCCCAAGGTTCGACACTTCACGTCCCAGACCTGGGCAGAGTACCGAACGGAGCGTATCAAGGAAGTCTCCCCGATCAGCGTCAATCACGAACACACCTATCTCAAGGCTGTCTTTTCCGAACTCGGACGCCTCGGGCTCTGGGATCAGGAAAACCCGTTGGCACGCATCCGCCTGCTCCGCGTTACGGAAAAAGAAATGGCGTTTCTTTCCGAACCCGACATCCGTGCGCTGCTGACCCGACTTAAGAGCCTCGCCAATCGAGATTGTTACTACATCACCTGCATCTGTCTCTCGACGGGCGCACGCTGGTCCGAAGCCGAAACGCTACGCGCCGAAAACCTCCGAGCCGACCGCGTCACGTTCGTCGACACCAAAGCCGGCAAGAATCGAACCGTTCCCATCGACCAGCAACTGGTCGGGCAGATACGGCAGCGCAAACGCGTGGGGCGACTGTTCGGTAACGCATACAAGGTATTCGGGCAGGCCATTGAAGACAGCCAGATCCAGCTACCACCGGGGCAACTGACCCACGTTCTGCGGCACACATTCGCCAGCCATTTCATGATGAACGGCGGCAACATACTGGTTCTTCAAAGGATCTTGGGGCATCAGTCATTGGCAATGACCATGCGCTACGCGCACTTTGCACCCGACCACCTGGAGGAGGCGGTAAAATTCAACCCGCTGGCGCGGTTGACACTTGGTTGACACATACAAAAAAACCGCCTTTAAGGGCGGTCTCTTGAAAGGCTTAAAAAGCCTTTTAAATCAATCTCTAAGCTCTGGTGCCGACACCAGGAGTCGAACCCGGGACCTACTGATTACAAGTCAGTTGCTCTACCAACTGAGCTATGTCGGCGAGCATAGAGACGTCAGCGATGGCTGGGGTAGCAGGATTCGAACCTGCGCATGCCGATACCAAAAACCGGTGCCTTACCACTTGGCGATACCCCAGCATTGATGGTGGCCAGAGACGGAATCGAACCGCCGACACGGGGATTTTCAATCCCCTGCTCTACCAACTGAGCTATCTGGCCCTCGCCAACGGGGACGCATTTAACCAGCATGCCGTTTGGGGGTCAAGCCTTTTTATTTCAAAAAGATGAGTTCCCTTCACGCTGCCGGAAAATCACTGGTCAGGCGGCACGTAGCCCTCGGCGTGATCCGTTTCCTGATTGTCGAAGAACCGATTCATCTGCGTCGTCAAATACTCCCGCGCCTGCGGGTCCAGCATATTGAGATGCTTCTCGTTGATCAGCCGCGTCTGCAGCGCCTGCCACTCCTCCCAGGCGCGCCTGGAGACCGTCTGCTGAATCTCCTGGCCCTTGGCACCGGGCAGCGGCGGAAATGCCAGAGCTTCTAGCTCCTGCTGGTACTTGCGGCAGAATACCGTCTGCGCCATGTCAGTCTCCTCTCAGTCGATAAGTGCGTGCGCCTGGGCCAGCGTGGCCAGCAGGGTCTTGACCGGCGCCGCCAGCCCGACATTCGCCGGTGCGGCGGGATCGACCCACTGCTGGTTCGATTCGGCCACGGTGGCGGCCCGGCGATCCGATAGTCGAGCCGGTCTCGGCGTGATCTCCAGGCGAAAGTGGGTGAACGTGTGTATGAACGGCTGCCAGGCAGTGCCAAGGTGAGAGCCTCGATAGCGCCGCTCCAGCCAGTCATGCAGCTCACTGTCGCCATCGAACTGGGGAAAGCCCCACAGGCCGCCCCACAGGCCGCTGGGTGGACGTTGCTCGAGCAGCACCCGGCCCGTGTCATCCTGCAACAGTAACATCTGCGTCCGCCGCGTCGGCAACTCGCGTCTGGGCTTGGAGCCGGGATAGCGGCGCTCATCGCCCTGTTCGTGGGCCACGCAGACATCCTCGAACGGACACAGCAGGCAGCTTGGCTTGCCGCGTGTGCAGATCATGGCGCCAAGATCCATCATCGCCTGGGTGTACTCCGGTAGCCGGCGTTCCGGCGTGTAGCGCTCCGCCAGTTCCCACAGGCTCGCCAGCACGTCGCTCCTGCCCGGCCAGCCCTCCACCGCGTGCAGGCGAGCCAGCACGCGCTTGACGTTGCCGTCGAGGATCGCGGCACGCTGGCCGGTGCTGATGCTGACGATGGCGCCGGCCGTGGAACGACCGATCCCCGGCAGCGCCGTCATCGCCTCGAGATCGTGGGTCGGGAACTCGCCATCGTGATCGCCGACGACGACCCGGGCCGCCTTGTGCAGATTGCGAGCGCGGGCGTAATAGCCAAGCCCGGTCCACAGATGCAGCACGTCATCCTGGGGCGCATCCGCCAGCGTCCGGACATCGGGGAAGCGCGCCATGAAGCGCTCGAAGTAGGGAATGACGGTGGTGACTTGGGTCTGCTGCAGCATGATCTCCGATACCCAGACACGGTAGGGCGTCTTGTCGTGCTGCCACGGCAGCGACTTGCGACCGTGGGCGTCGAACCAGCCGAAGACTCGCTCGCGAAAGGCCTCGGCCGATAGAGCTATTTCCGCCAAACAGCACCTCTCCAGAGTAGTGGAATCGAGTTGATCATCGAGGGTGAATCGCTCCGGGAAATCAGCCGGCGCTACAACCGTGGCACGGCTTGGCGAGAAGGCGCCGACATCGCGTCGGCGCAAGGGTGCCGGCTACCGGCTCGGTTCAATTGAACAGATCGCGGAGCTTGTTGCCGAGTTTCTCGGACGCCCCTTCCCCCAGTTTGTCGTCGATCTTCTGACGGGTCTCTTCATCCAACTGCTTGTTCAGCTCTTTGTCGACACGCTCGCCAGCCTTGCGCTTGGCCTCGTCCGTGGCGAGATTCGCCAACGAATCCTGAAACGCTTCACGGTCGAATCCACACCACTGCCCAGGCGCATCACTCAGGTTACCCTGACAGCGAATCGGGAAGTCGATTTTGGCCAGTCGTGGATTGACGCCGCAGGCGGCCTTGTCAGCGGTGTCGGTAAAGCGCGCCGCCGCACGATAGTCGAAACGGTTGGTCACCAGGTTGACGTCGCCCTTGCCGGTCACTGCGATGCCGGGAATGGCGATATCCAAATCGTCGTTGTGTGCCACACCCTTGTCGACTTTCACGCTGGCCTGCAGACGATCGAAGGCGGTGTCCTCGCTCCATTCGCGGGTCGACTCGCGGCCTTCCAGGGTCGCTACCGCGCTGCACAGCTGACGCGACACGTTGACATCGAGCATCGCGCCGTCGTCGATCCGCAGCGCCGCCTGGCCATCGAGATTCTGCTTGAGTCCTTCGGCGGTATTGGTGCGCGAATCGAAATCGCCCTGCAGGTTGAGCTTGCCACGCAGCGGCGAATCCTTGCCACTGAAGTCCCGGTAGAGCGGTGCGATGTCGACCCCATTCATGCGCTCGGTGAAGGACAGCTTCATCGGCGGCTGGCGAAGATCGAGCGCGCTCGAGGCCTTCAGCGAGCCGCCATAGAGCGAGGCATCAAGCGAGTCGATGCGCTGGCGACCACCACTGCCGCTGGTATTCAGTTCGACGTCACCCATCTGAACGCCCTTGGCCTTGAGCGAGTCGAGCGTCAAATGCCCCTCCTGCTTGAGATCGGCCAGCCAGTCCACCGGCAGCAGCTCGGCACCTTCGGCCGCGGCCAGCGCCGGCTGGACCCCGAGCGCCGAAAGCCATGCCGTGTCCTTGCCGTCGCCACTCTCCGCCCCCTCCGCACTCGGGGCCCGAGGGGGCAGATAACGATCCAGGTCGAGCTGGTCACCCGCCAGATCGAAATCCAGCGCCCGACCGTCGAAGGCGCCACCCAGCGAGCCCTGTAACGTCGTGCCGTCCAGCGTCAACTGCAGCTTGTCGAAGTCGACACGCTGGGCGTTGGCGGTGAACGGCCCGCTCATCGAGAGCGCCGTGAGCGCCTTGTCATCGGCGCTGTTCACCTCGACACCGAAGCGCGTCAGCCAGTCTCGAACCGATAGCGGCGCGAGTTCCAACCGCCCTTGGTATTGCGGCGTGTCGTCCAGTTGCGTGACGTCCAGATTGCCTTTGAGATTCAGCCCATCGTCCCCGCTCAGGACGACATCGCTGAGCGTGGCGGTCCGGGCTTCCAGGTCGGCCACGGCATTGGCGCGGAGATCCAGCGATAGCGGTGTTTCCTGCATGGCCGTGTGGTAGAGCGAGGCGCCCAGTTCGATTCCGTCGGCCCGATAATGCTTGGCCTGGGTATCCGCGACCAGCGTGGCGACCTTCAGGTTGAGCGACTGAGCCTGCTCGGCAAGCGCCGGCAATTGCGCCTTGCCGTTGAGCGTCACGTTCTCGAAGGTGTAGCGCCCAGCGCCGAGATCCATGCGCATCTGGCTCTTGAACTGGAGGTTGCCGTCGACGCTCGGCTGACGTCCGCCGACATCGAACGACAGCTGGACCGGGAACGACGACTGCGGGCTGACGTTGCTGCTCTGCAGGCTGAGGTTGGCCAGCGTGACATCCAACGATTTCTGCTGGTCGACGTAATTCACCTGGCTGTTGGAGACCTTGACGCTGGCGATATCGAACGCCACGGCCTGGTCGTCGCCCGCCTTCAGGCCGGGGCCTCGTTTCTGGGGCTGGGCCGGCTGCTCCGACGGTGCGGTATTCTGCGACGGTGATGTCGGCGGCGCTTCCCCCGACTGGCCGGCGTCGTCGTTGCCGGCCAGGCGATCCAGCAATACCTGCCAGTTGCCCCGGCCCTGCGCGTCGCGGGCCAGGTTGAGACGCATGCCATCGAGAATCAGCCCGTCGACGGACACGTCTCCCGTCAGCAGCGGCGTAAAGGCCACGCTAACCTCGGCGCTGTCGAAGCCGACGAAGGGCGCATCGTCCTGCGACTGTTCGGGAAGCCAGGCCTCGGCGTCCTTGACGCTGACGCCGATGCGCGGATAGAAGGACCACGACAATGGACCATCGAGACGCAGTTCGAGCCCGCTCTGGTTGCGGACCGCCTCGATCAGACGCGGCTTGAGATCGTTCGGATCGAAGAACGTGGTGATATAGACCACGGCCACGACGACCAGAATTCCCAGTACACCGATCGCCGCCAGCAGTGCTCTGACCAGCCCCTTCATTCGAATCCTCCCTGTGCGCGAACATGGGCAGGCACTCGTGGGCGGGAACCACCGTTGCACCACTCGAGCCGGATGCGGCCGGGCATGGCCCGATGATGCGACTCGACCTGCTGTGCGATTCCCGGCATGCCCCCTGTGTCTCCCTGTCGGCGGAACGACTTGACTGCGGTGGAGAACGGCCGAATGACAGCCGCCCGATAAACACCGCCATTGTAGCGGATGCGGCGCCCGATTCACTATAATGGCCGATTCTCGCCAACCGTACCGGGAGATTTCCCCCGCATGTCCGAGCGCATCGCCACGGTGTCGCGCGACACCAACGAGACGCAGATCACGGTGACGGTGAATCTGGACGGCAGCGGCCGCCTCGATTGCCGGACCGGGGTCCCCTTTCTAGATCACATGCTGGACCAAGTGGCGCGCCACGGCATGCTCGACCTGACGATAGACGCCCAGGGCGATCTCGAGATCGACGAGCACCATACCGTCGAGGATCTCGGTATCACCCTGGGCCAGGCGTTCGCCCAGGCGATCGGCGACAAGCGCGGCATACGTCGCTACGGCCATGCTTACGTGCCGCTCGACGAGGCGCTCTCTCGCGTGGTGATCGATTTCTCCGGGCGGTCGGGGCTGTTCATGGATGTCGAATTCACCCGCGCGACCATCGGCCGGCTCGATACCCAACTGTTCTGGGAGTTCTTCCAAGGCTTCGTCAACCATGCCCAGGTCACCTTGCACATCGACAACCTGAAGGGTTTCAACGCGCACCACCAGGCGGAAACCATCTTCAAGGCGTTCGGTCGCGCACTACGGGCGGCGGTCGAGCAGGATCCGCGCATGGCCGGCCAGATGCCATCGACCAAGGGCAGCCTGTGATACCGGCCGGCGCCATCACCGACTCAGCGAGGAAACCGCAATGACGATCGCCGTGATCGATTACGGGATGGGCAATCTGCACTCCGTGGCCAAGGCGCTCGAGCACGTCACCCATGAAAACGTCATGGTGACCCGCGATCCGCGCTCGATTCGCGGCGCTTCGCGGCTGGTGCTTCCCGGCCAGGGGGCGATCCGCGACTGCATGGGCGAACTCCAGCGCACCGAGCTAGAGGGGCTGGTCAAGGATCTGCTCGAGGAGCAGGCCAAACCGCTGCTCGGCATCTGCGTCGGCCAGCAGATGCTGTTCGAGCGCAGCGAGGAGAATGGCGGCATCGATTGCCTCGGTTTCCTCCCCGGAGGCGTGCGTCACTTCGGCCACAACCTGACCAGCCCCGAGGGCGAGCGCCTCAAGGTGCCTCACATGGGCTGGAACCGGGTGACCCAGCACCATTCGCATCCGCTGTGGAGCGGCATCGAGGACGGCGCGAGGTTCTACTTCGTGCACAGCTATTACGTCGAAGCCGCCAGCGATGCCGATATCTTCGGCAAGACCGATTACGCTGGCGCCGATGCCCATGTGGTCACCGGCCGTGGCACCGTGTTCGCGGTGCAGTTCCACCCGGAGAAGAGTGCCAAAGATGGCCTTCAGCTGCTGGAAAATTTCGTCAACTGGGCGCCCTAGACACAACCCGAGACGTAGCTGCCCCGCCGGCTTTTCAGACGGCACCTGACTGACTCAAAGGACTCGAAACCATGCTGGTAATCCCCGCCATCGATCTCAAGGACGGCCAGTGCGTGCGGCTCAAGCAGGGCCGCATGGACGATGCCACCTCTTACGGTGACGACCCGGTGGCGATGGCTGCACGCTGGGTCGACGCCGGCGCCCGGCGGCTCCATCTGGTCGATCTCAACGGCGCCTTCGAGGGCAAGCCGGTCAACGGTGAAGCCGTCACGGCAATTGCCCGCGCCTATCCGGACCTGCCGATCCAGATCGGTGGTGGCATTCGCAGTGCCGAGACCATCGAGCACTATCTCGCCGCCGGCGTCAGCTACGTGATCATCGGCACCAAGGCAGTCAAGGAGCCGGACTTCGTCGGCGAGATGTGTCGTCGCTTTCCAGGCCACGTGATCGTTGGCCTGGACGCCCGCGATGGCTTTGTCGCCACCGATGGCTGGGCGGAAGTCTCGACGGTAAAGGCAGTAGACCTGGCCAGACGCTTTCGGGACGACGGCGTCTCCTCGATCGTCTACACCGACATCGCCCGCGACGGGATGATGCAGGGCGTCAACGTCGAAGCCACCGCCCAACTCGCCCGCGACGGCGGCCTGCCGGTGATCGCCTCCGGCGGGGTGACCGATCTGGAAGATATCCGCACCCTGGCCAAGGTCGCCGACAGCGGCATCATCGGCGCCATTACCGGCCGAGCCATCTATGAAGGTTCGCTCGACGTCGCCGAGGCCCAGGCCTTGAGTGATTCGATTCAGGGCGATTCGATGCGGGGTGACCGGATCGATACCGAAGGAGCCCGCTCATGACATTGGCCAAGCGCATCATTCCCTGCCTCGACGTCGACGCCGGCCGCGTGGTCAAGGGTGTCAATTTCGTCGGCATCCGCGATGCCGGCGACCCGGTCGAGATCGCCAAGCGCTACAACCAGCAGGGCGCCGACGAGATCACCTTTCTCGACATTACCGCCAGCCATGAGGACCGCGACACCACCGTCGAGATGGTCGAGCGCATTGCCGGCGAGGTGTTCATCCCGCTCACCGTTGGGGGAGGCATTCGTCGCTGCGAGGATATCCGTACCATGCTCAATGCCGGGGCGGACAAGGTTTCGATCAATACCGCGGCCGTCACCAACCCGGATTTCGTGCGCGAGGCCGCCGAGCGCTTCGGCAGCCAGTGCATCGTGGTGGCGATCGACGCCAAGCGGGTCAGCGCCGAGGGCGAGTCGCCGCGCTGGGAGATCTTCACCCATGGCGGCCGTCGCCCCACCGGCCTGGATGCCGTCGAGTGGGCGCGCAAGATGGTCGACTACGGCGCCGGTGAACTGCTGCTGACCAGCATGGATCGCGATGGCACCAAGGTCGGT
The DNA here is from genome assembly GCF_003206615.1 of Salinicola acroporae. GTDB lineage: Bacteria > Pseudomonadota > Gammaproteobacteria > Pseudomonadales > Halomonadaceae > Salinicola > Salinicola acroporae. The sequence continues at coordinate 614,956 of NZ_PZJW01000002.1, forward strand.
TTCGATCTCGGCGTGACCCGCGCGATCAGCGACGCAGTCGAGGTGCCGGTGATCGCTTCCGGCGGCGTCGGCAACCTCGATCACCTGGTGGCCGGGGTGAAGGAAGGCGGCGCCGATGCGGTGCTCGCCGCCAGCATCTTCCACTTCGGTGAGTACACCATCCCCGACGCCAAGCGCTACATGGCCGAGCACGGGATCGAAATGCGGCTCTGAGCGCTCAGAGATCTGCGCCGAAGCGGCGAGAGCGTATCCACGAAAAGCGCCGCGACCCGACCGGGTCGCGGCGCTTGCGTTGGTGCGGTGCGCTTCGGTGCCTATGTCAGGACAGATAGTCAGGGCAGATAGCGCGGCCGGAAGATGCCCTCGAGATCGGCATAGGGAATGGTCAGCACCGGCTGGCCCACGGCGTAGGGTGCCAGGTCGTAGACCTGATACTTGACCGCGACGGCATCCGCCAGCGGCGCGACATTGTCGGAGACGACGAACGGCCACTGGGATTTGGACAGTCCGCTAGCCTGATCCGTCTGCAGCCAGCGCCGATGGGCCCGCTCCAGCGCCGCTTCGTAGGCCGGCCGCTTGCCCGGCCGCAGCATGTCGGCGAGATCGACGATCTGCTGCGTGTCGCGCTCGATCACCATGTAGGAGGTCAACGGCAAGCCGTGAGCGCCGCCACTGTAGAGATAACCGTCGAGTTCGATCACCAGCAGATCGTCATGATCCGCCACGACGTGGGCCTTGAGATCGGCCTCGTAGCCCGGCAGCTGCGGCACGTCTTCGCGAGCGCGGCGCGAAGCCGCAAAGACCTGATCGGCAAAGGCGTCGAACGAGGTGGCCTGTCCCATGGCATTGCCGTCGGGGCTGTCGCTGAGCCCGCTCGCCAGCCCGAACAATCGTCGCTCGAGTTCGGCGGAAAGCCGCGGCGACTCGGGGAAACGCAAGTAGGCTGCATTGACGTTGGCGCAGCTGTCTTCCTCGCAGCCCGGCTCGTGGGCGCTCTTCACTACCGCCTCGGTTCGCAGCGCGTCCCCTCCCCATCCGGTCAGGCTATGGCAGCCTGACAGCATGACGGCCGCCAGGGTCAGGCCGCCAATCAACCAGCGCTTCTGCATGGTGTTCCTCCATGAACATTCGTAGGTCGAGGCACTGAGTGGTCGTCAGCGTCATCCACACGCCTCAGGGTAGCCGGTTTATCCACAACCGGTAGCGGGTCAGTCGAGACTCAGGCCCAGGTTGCTGACCCCCTGGTTGCGACCGAGCGCGCGCAATGCCGAGAGCTCCGTGAGCCCAGGGTCCGCCTCGAGTGCTTCGAGCACCGCGTCCTGGAAGTCGCGCTCGTCCTGCATCAGCTCATGCTCGCGAAACAACGCATCGAGCCTCTCGGCGTCCTCGCTGCCCTCGGTCATCTCGATATAGGCGCGTACGCCGTTGCGCGAGACGCGGCTCACCTCCAGCGCCGCTTCCGGGGCCTCGCCGCGCAGGGTGTCCAGCAGCGTGGTCAGAGCCATGACCGCCTCCGTCGCCCGCCTCGCTCCAAAGCTGTCATCGGCCTCCGGTGGCTCGACATCGGCGAGCTTCTCGGCCTGCTTGTCGAAGTCGATCTTCGCCGCGGCGATCTTGAGCCGCTCCCACACCAGATCCAGCACGTTATGGAGTACGCTGGGGTTGCCCTGGCCGCTCACACCGGCATAGAGCGCGTAATTGGGTACCAGCCGTTCGCTCAGCGCGGCCATGAATGCGACCCGCTGGCGCGCGTCGAGCTGACGCAATCTGGCGTTGAAGCCACCCGAAGGCTTGGTCATGGACTCTCCGTTATTCTGGCCACATCAAATGCGTGGGTACGCGGCCGCTGGCATCGAAGACGACACCCTCGGCGCGCAGTTTCTCGTGTTGTCGTTGGGCACCGCCATGATCCGCGATCCGGCGGCTGGCACCAATCACCCGATGCCAGGGCAGGTCGTGCCCGGTCGGCAACTGTCGCATTGCCGTACCGACCATGCGCGCCGTGGCCCCTTCCGTCATCCCGGCGATCCGACCATAGGTGGTGACGCGCCCCGGCGGAATCTGCGCCACGATGGTATAGATCTGTTCGAGAATTTGGGCACGGATGGCCATGGCTAAATGCTAACTCCCCGCTTGTGGAGTCGCCCGATCGACCCCATCATGGACGTATCATGCATATCTATTTTCTCCAGCATAGTCCGCTGTTCGGTCCAGCCCGCATGGCGGACTGGCTCACCGGTATGGGTCACAGCTACAACCACTGCCGGCTCGACGAGGGCGAACTGCCGCCACCGCTGGCCAACTGCGACGCACTCGTGCTGCTCGACGCGTTCTCGCCACCGGAGACGACGCTGTTCAAGCGAGAGCGCAAGCTGGTGGATCGCGCCCTGAAGAGCAACAAGCCGGTACTGGGCATCGGCTTCGGAGCCGGCCTGATCGCCGAGACGCTCGGCGCCATCGTGTCCCCCGCGGTTCAGCCGGAGATCGGCTGGCAGCCGCTGACCCTGGCCGACGACAGCCCCTTCGACCTGCCCGAGATGTTCGAGACGCTGCTCTGGCATCGCGACATTTTCGGCCTGCCGGATGGCTGCCTGCCTCTGGGCAGCACGCCGGGTGGCCCGGTCCAGGGATTCGCCTGGGATGGGGGTCGCGTCGTCGCACTGCAGTGCCATCTGGAATCGACGGCCCAAGGCACGGCGGCGCTGTGCAATCACGATCTGCCGACGACCGCCCCCGCTGCCTATATCCAGACCCGTGACGAGATCCTGCGCGACCCGAAACGCTTCGATCGGCAGTCGGCACTGCTGGACCGGGTCATGACCCAGTGGCTCGGCGGCCGCTAGCTTCGAAGGCGCTAGGCCACGTACTCGCGCTCCCACTGCCGGGCGACCACCAGACAGCTATCCCAGTCCCCGACGTGCAGGGTCGATCGGGGCTGGTGCTCGAGCTGATGACGATACATCGGGTCGTAATATTCCCGTAGCAGCGGAGCCAGCCAGTCATCGTGTGCCTGCACGTTGCCGAGGCGTTGCGCCGAGAACGCCCTCTGCTGTGCCTCGATCAATCGGGCCAGCCGCTCACCCCCCAAGCGTTTGCCGAGACGTTTCAGGGCACCGGAAAGCTGCTTGCGAAACAGCACCTCGCCCAGCTGCGGGCCATAGTGGCGATGGTAGATTTCGCTGAGATCCTCGATGTAATCCTTGCGGATCTGTTCGAGGCGCCACTCCAGCGGCATCTCCACGCGGATGCACGGCGCGGCTTTCATCGACTGCCAGAAGGTCGCCGGTATCGCCAGCCGGCCGATGCGCTGCGATTCGTCCTCGACCACGCGGGCCTGCGGCAACCGCATCAGATCCAGCGTCAAACCGTGTTCGAAATCGATCTGCGAAGGGCCGGCCATCGGGTGCTGGCCAAAGGCAGAGCCCTTGTGACGTGCGTGACCTTCCAGGTCGACTCCCGAACCAAGCGCGTTGATCAGCGCAGTCTTGGCACAACCGGTCAGCCCCGCGACCAGCAACAGAGGGGCCGGGCTATGGATCTCGAGCGCCTCGATCAGTTGATTGCGCATCGCCTTCCAACCGCCGCGAATTCGCGGCAGCGGATGGCCCCGTTCGGCCAGCCACTGCTGCGAAATCTTCGACCGCATGCCGCCTCGGAAGCAGTAGATCACGCTATCCGGCGCCGCGCCGAGCGCCTGCTCCCAGGCGGCGAGACATCTCTCACGGCGATCGCCCGAGACCAGGTGGTTACCCAGCGCAACCGCCGAGGCCTGGCCCGCCTGCTTGTAGCGAATGCCGACTTCTCGGCGCTCGTCGTCGTCCATCAGTGGCAGGTTGATCGCACCGGGCAAGGCGCCCGCCGAGAACTCGATCGGTGCGCGCACATCGATCAGAGGCCGTTTCAGCAGTGCCAGGTCCGCGTCGATGAACTCGTCGCTTTTCAACCGCGCACCTCGATCAGTCCCGCGCCGCCGCGAGGCGTGATGCACTCGCCGAACGCCTCCAGCTTGAGCTGGTGGTGGCGCCCGATCCGCTCGACATCGTCGGCCCAGGCCGGATCCACGGCCAGCAGCAGCCCGCCGGAGGTCTGCGGATCGCACAGCCACTGCCAATGGGCGGCATCCATGTCCGGCAGCGCCTTGCCGAGCGCCTCGCGATTGCGACTCGTACCGCCCGGCACCGCACCCTGGCGCCGGTAGGCCTCGGCTTCGGCAAGCCTCGGCAGCTTGGCGAAGTCGATTCGTGCCTCGACACCGCTGGCAGCACACACTTCGCTCAGGTGACCCGCCAGGCCGAAGCCGGTGACATCGGTCATGGCATTTACGCCCTGAACCTTGGCCAGTTCCTTGCCGATGTCGTTGGCGACCAGCATGGTCTCGCGCGCCAGACCGTGATGCCCGGGCTGCAGCCTGCCCTGTTTCTCGGCCGTCGTCAGCAGCCCGACGCCCAGCGGCTTGGTCAGATAGAGCAGGTCGCCGGGCTTGGCGCCGCTGTTGAGCTTGAGGTGGTCGAGATCGACCAGGCCGTTGACCGCCAGCCCGAAGATCGGCTCCGGCGCATCGATGGAGTGCCCGCCCGCCAAGGCAACGCCCAGGGCGCGGCAGACGGCCTGGGCGCCGGACATGACGTCACCGGCGATTTCCGCCGGCAGCTTGTCCAGCGGCCAGCCGAGGATACCCAGTGCCATGACCGGGTCACCCCCCATGGCGTAGACGTCACTGATGGCGTTGGTCGCCGCGATACGGCCGAAATCGAACGGGTCGTCGACGATCGGCATGAAGAAATCGGTGGTGGAGATCAAGCCACGGCCGTCGCCGAGATCGTAGACGGCGGCATCCTCGCGCCCCTGGTTGCCGACGATCAGATTCTTGCTGTTGGCGCCCGGTCCCGCCTTGGCGAGAATCCGATCGAGCACGTCTGGGGCGATCTTGCAGCCGCAGCCGGCCCCGTGGCTGTACTGGGTCAGGCGAATGGCACTCATTTCTGGCTCCTCGTCCCGTTCCTGGAGATATCGATCCTGGCAGTCAGTTTAACCGACCCGGCGACGCGACTCAGCGGCGACGGCCGAACCGCCTCCGCTCACAGCGCCTCCAGCGCCTCGGCCAGCTTGTCGACCGCCACCACCTGCATGCCGGCGGGTGCCTTCTTGGGCGCATTGCCGCGAGGCACGATGGCCCGCGTGAAACCATGCTTGGCGGCCTCGACGATGCGTTCCTGGCCGCTGGGGACCGGCCTGATCTCCCCGGAGAGGCCGACCTCGCCAAACACCACCAACTCCCGCGGCAGGGGCCGATTCTGGAGACTGGAGACCACCGCCAGCAGCACCGCCAGATCGGCGCTGGTCTCCAGCACCTTGACCCCGCCGACGACGTTGAGAAAGACATCCTGATCGCCGGTAAACAGGCCGCCGTGCTTGTGCAGCACCGCCAACAGCATGGCCAGGCGATTGTGGTCGAGCCCCACCGCCACCCGGCGCGGATTGCCCAGCGCGGACTCGTCGAGCAGCGCCTGGACCTCGACCAGGATCGGACGGGTGCCCTCCCATACCACCATCACCAGACTGCCGGAGGCCTGCTCCTCGCTCCGCGACAGGAAGATCGCGCTAGGGTTCTTGACCTCCTTGAGACCGAGCTCGACCATCGCGAACACACCCAGTTCGTTGATCGCGCCAAAGCGGTTCTTCTGGCCGCGCAAGGTGCGAAAACGCGAGTCGCTGCCACCCTCCAGCAGCAGCGAGGCATCGATCATGTGCTCGAGCACCTTGGGGCCCGCCAGGGTGCCATCCTTGGTCACGTGGCCGACCAGCAACAGTACGGTGTTGCTCTGCTTGGCGAAGCGCGTCAGCGCCGCCGCGGACTCGCGAACCTGGGCCACGCCACCGGGTGCCGAGCCGATATCCTCCAGATGCATGGTCTGGATGGAGTCGATGATCAACACTTCGGGACGCTCTCGCTCCGCCACGGCCAGCAACGTCTCGATGCTGGTCTCGGCGAGCATCTTGAGGCCCTGCGTGGGCAGCTGCAGGCGGTGGGCGCGCATCGCCACCTGCGACAGCGACTCCTCGCCGGTCACGTAGAGCACCCGCTTGCTCTGGGCCAGGCGGCAGGCCGTCTGCAACAGCAGGGTAGACTTGCCCGCACCGGGATGACCGCCCAACAATACCGCCGAACCGGGCACCAGCCCGCCGCCGAGCACCCGGTCGAACTCCTCGAACGTGGAGCTGAACCGAGGTACCTCGGTGAGATCGACACCAGAGAGATCGACGACTTCCCGCGACAGCGTGCCCGCGTAGCCGCCACGAGCGCCGTTGCTACCAGGAGTCGAAGCGCCGGGACGCGCGCTGCCGAGGCGAATCTCGGTCAGCGTGTTCCACTCACGGCAGTTGCTGCACTGGCCTTGCCATTTACTGTACTCCGCACCGCATTCGGTGCAGACGAAGGCGCTCTTCGCTTTTGCCACGCGCGGGGTCTCCGTCAGGCCGGGTAGAGGGTCGCAAGACCCGTATGGTGCCACAAAGGGTCAGCCCAAAACGACGAGAGGCGGCCCATGGCCGCCTCTACGCTCGTCAGTGCCTTGCCTACTGGCGAGTCAGGCGCAACATCTGGCCGTTCTCGAAACGACGACGCTGGGGATCGATCAGCTCCAGCGTGCGGTCATCGATCTTCTGGAAATAGTAGATCTGGCCTTCGCCATTCGGCGTCAGCTCATAGACCGTCGCCTGCGGGTCGACCGCGGTACCCGTCATCGTTTCCCACTGGCCTTCGTACTGCTCGGGATCCGGATTCTGCGGGTGATTCATGTAGTCGGCTTCGAGCGTGAAGGTGCGCTGTGAGGCCGGAGAGGACTCGGTACCGTTGAGATTGACGGTCAGGTCGATGCCATCGCAGCTACGGCAAGGCAGCGTGCCTTCGTAGGTGACGGCGTTCGACGACATCCCGGCAGAGGAATCGGCGGTGCCGGACTGAGTCTGAGATCCACCACTGGCACAACCGGCCAGTACGGCTACCGTGGCGGCGCTGGCCAGCAACGTCCTGATCTGCATATTGGTTCTCCTTACACTTCTGGGCCATACAGGCCGCCTTGGCGGCCACGTGACTACAGGATAGCGGTAAGTCTCCCGCATGACATCCCATTCAAACGAGAGCATCAGGCTGCCACGCGAGCGCGTCTCAATCCATGACTGGATAGTCGGTATAGCCTTCGGCGCCGCCGCCGTAGAATGTCTCCGGATTCGGTTCGTTGAGAGTCGCATCACGCCGGAACCGCTCGACCAGATCCGGATTCGCGATATAGGGGCGGCCGAAAGCAGCGGCGTCGCCCAGCCCATTGTCGATCAAGGTCTCCGCGCGTTCGGCCGTGTAGTGCCCGCAGTAGATCAGCGTACCGCTGAAGCGCTCGCGCAGGTCGCGGCGGAAATCGTCGGTCAGCTGCGGGCCTTCGCCGGTCCAGTCAGGCTCATTGACGTGCAGGTAGGCGATCCGGCGACGGCTCAGTTCGCTGGCCAGGTAGCGCATCATCGCCTCGGGCTCATCATCCGACAGGCCGAATATCTCGATGAATGGCGACAGGCGTACACCGACACGTCCCGCGCCCATGACGTCGACGACGGCATCGATGACTTCCAGCAGCAAGCGAGCGCGGTTGACGACACTGCCGCCGTAGCGGTCGTTGCGCTGGTTGCTGCCGGTGGCGAGGAATTGCTGCAGCAGGTAGGCATTGGCGGCATGGACCTCGACCAGGTCGAATCCGGCCCGCTGGGCGCGTTTGGCAGCTTGGCGATAGTCGTCGATCACACCGGGGATCTCGTCGAGTGCCAGCGCGCGCGGGGTACTGGTCGGATGCTGGCCCGAGCTGCCATCTTCGAATTCGACGAAGCAGTTGGCCCCCTCGGCGCGCAGGGCGCTGGGGGCGACCGGTGCCTGACCACCCGGCTGCACCATCTCATGGGAGATACGTCCGACATGCCAGAGCTGGAGTGCGATCTTGCCGCCGCCATCGTGCACGGCATCGACGACCTGACGCCACCCGGCTTCCTGGGCATCGGTCCAGATACCCGGCGTGTAGACGTAGCCCCGCGCCGTGGGCGAGATATTGGTCGCTTCGCTGATGATCAGCCCGGCACCGGCGCGTTGAGCGTAATAATCGGCCTGTAGCGCTCCCGGCACGCTGTCCGGGGTGCGAGCGCGCGTCAGCGGTGCCATCAGCACCCGGTTGGGGAGTTCGACGTCGCCGACGGTGAGGGGCGAGAGCAGTCTGTCGTGATTCATGGAATGCCTTCGATCGTTGAGTAGAACGGATACCCCATAGATGAGGCAGTTAGAACACTAATCAACCCTGTCACCCACATTCGACGGGAGTGGCTTGCGCCGCTTCGGGCCAGAGGTCACTATGAGCTCAGACCCGCCACGCCTAACGAGCATCGTAGAAAACGTCCCGCGAGAGATCATGAGTCAATTCTGGAGCCCCGCCGTTCGCGTCCTGACGCCCTACGTACCGGGCGAGCAACCGCGCGAAAAACTGGTCAAGCTGAATACCAACGAGAACCCCTATCCGCCCTCCCCGGCCGTCGAGCGGGTGTTGCAGGCGTTCGCGGTGGACCACCTTCGCCGCTACCCCGATCCCGAATCGCTGGCACTACGCCAGGCATTGGCGAGGACACACGGTGTCGAGCCGGACCAGGTCTTCGTCGGCAATGGTTCCGATGAAGTGCTGGCACTGGCGTTCCAGACCTTCTTCTGCCAGCCGAAGCCACTGCTGATGCCCGCCATCAGCTATAGCTTCTATCCGGTCTACTGCAAGCTCTACGATATTCACTATCGAACCGTGGCGCTGGACGACCGCTGGCAGATCGCCCTGGAGGCCTTCGACACGGATAACGGCGGTGTGGTGTTCGCGAACCCCAACGCACCGACCGGCCATGGCCACACGCGCCAGGCTGTCGCGCAGCTGCTGGAGCGCGTCACCGAGAGCGTCGTCCTGGTCGACGAGGCCTATGTCGATTTCGGTGGCGAGAGTATCGTACCGCTGATCGCGGATCACCCCAACCTGCTGGTTACCGGGACCTTGTCGAAAGGGCGCAGCCTGGCCGGTTTGCGTGTGGGCTACGCGATCGGCTCGCGTGAGCTGATCGAAGGGTTGGAGCGCGTCAAGAATTCCTTCAACTCCTACCCGATCGACATGCTGGCCAGCGAGGTCGCCATCGCTTCGCTCGAGGATCAGTCGCATTTCCAGGCGTGCTGCGAACAAGTCATGGCCACCCGCGAGTGGACACGCCAACAGCTCGAGGCGATGGCGTTCGAGGTCCTGCCATCACAGACCAACTTCCTGTTCGTGCGCCATCCCCGACACAGCGGGGCCAGCCTGTTCAGCGGTCTGCGCGAGCGCGGCATTCTGGTTCGTCATTTCAACAAGGATGGCCTCAGCGATTTCCTGCGCATTTCGATCGGCACCGATGACGAGATGGGCAGCCTGGTCGAAGCGTTGCAGGTCATGGTCTAGGCAAGCGCCATCAAAATGGTACCGGCTTGCCGTCCCAGTCCCAGAAACTGCCGCTCTCGCCGGGGCGGCGGTCTTCCATTACCGCGAGAAGTCGCGCCGCCACGAAATCTGGCGTGAACAGCTTGCCTTCCGGAACTCGGCGCTGGAAGGGTCGGGACAGGACGGTATCAGTGGTGCCGGGATGGAGATTGAGCACTATCGCCTGCCGGTTATAGCGTGCCAGTTCGACGGCGGCAGTGCGCAGGAGCATATTGTGTGCCGCCTTGCTGGCTCGATAGCCGTACCACCCGCCCAGCTCGTTATCGCCGATCGAACCCACCCTGGCCGAGAGGCTGGCGATGATGGCGGAATGGCGACCCTTGAGGGAACTGACTAACGTCTGGATCAGTAGAACCGGCGTGATGGCATTGACGTGAAATAGCGTGGACAACGCTTCAGCATCGAGGTCCTCGAGCCGCTTCTCCGGCGAGATCCTGCGCCGCTCGTCATGCAACAGGCCAATGGCATTGAATAGCAGGTGCAGGGGCGCACCATCCAATTGCTTCTTTAGCGCCTTGCGCCCCTCTTCGGTCGTGACATCGGCTTTGAGATTTTCGACTCGGCGATCGTCATGCTCGAGACTCTGACGGGAAACCGCGATGACACGCCCCGGACGATCACTCTTCAGTAGCCGATTCAGCATGGCCTGACCGATACCACCGCCGGCACCGGTCATGACAGCCGTGAATCCTTCGGGTAGCGCTGGCAGCACGGCTTTTCCCTCGTCTGAAGATGAGTTCATCGGCACAGCAAGAAGACTAGTTCATACGGCGACGAGATGCGCCACCTGGGATCCCCGTAGCCCAAACGGCTTAGAGGATTCCGATGCCCCGCCACGTTGATGGCGCAGATTGGCACAGGGATAGGAAGATGCTGATGATTCTGGGAGGGCTACCTGGCGTCGGGAAGACCTCCGTTGCAAGAAGGGTGGCAGAATCACTTGGCGCAATCCACCTCCGCATCGATACGATCGAACAGGCTGTCCGGGACGCTAACGTCTGTCCCGATGATGGGGTGGGGACAGTGGGATAAATGGTTGCCAGCCGCTTGGCAACGGATAACCTACGCCTGGGTCGCATTGTCATTGGCGATGCGGTCAATGCTGTCGAGGACGCCCGACAGGCATGGCGTAGGGCAGCCGAGTCAGCCAACGCGGAATTCGTGCAGATCGAGCTGTTCTGCTCGGATGAAGCGACGCATCGGAATCGCGTTGAAAGCCGCGAAAGCGATATTGAGAACCTGGAATTACCCGACTGGCCCCTGGTCGAAGCGCGTCATTACGAGCCTTGGAAGAATATTGATCTGGTGATGGATACAGCGCAGACAGATATCGAAACAGCGTCACGCCAGATTATTGATCTGGTCAATGCCCGACTCGAGCGTCGTGTCGTTTAGCACGAGTGCCTGCTGTCGCCCTTTGCCCACGAACAGGCCCGTCTCTCTTCCGAGGATGCCACCATAAAAAAACCCCAGC
>NZ_PZJW01000020.1 GCF_003206615.1 Salinicola acroporae
TGATCTTACCCAGCAATCGTGGACACCGATCTAAGCGATCATTCGGGCCTCAAAGGCCTCCGGGCTGATCATCCCAATCGCACTGTGCCGGCGCTGCCGGTTGTAGTCCATCTCGATATACTCGAACACGTGCCGCCGCATGGCGTCCCGAGTCTCGAATCGCTCGCCATGGATCGCCTCGACCTTGAGGCTGTGGAAGAAGCTCTCGGCACAGGCATTGTCGTAGCAGTTGCCCCTGGCACTCATGCTGCACTTCAGGTCGTGCCGGGTCAGTAGCGACTGGTACAGGGTCGAGCAGTACTGGCTACCGCGATCCGAGTGGACGACGACCTTCTTGGGCATCTTACGGCGCCACAACGCCATCTGGAGCGCGTCCACTGTCAGGTCGGCAGTCATTCGCTCGCTCATCGCCCAGCCGATCACCTTGCGTGAAAACAGATCGATCAGCACCGCCAGATAGAGCCATCCTTCACCGGTCGCCAGATAGGTGATGTCGCCGACCCATTTCTCGTTCGGCGCCATGGCAGTGAAGTCTTGCTCCAGCAGGTTGGGTGCCACTGCCAGCGAGTGTCGCGAGTTCGTCGTCGCCTTGAACTTGCGCGCCGCCTTGGCGCGAAGTCCCTGGCGTCGCAGGCTGGCAGCGACGGTCTTGCGATTCACCGCCAGGCCATCGTGAACCAGGTCCGGCACCAATCTGGGGGCGCCTGAGCGCCCCTTCCGGCGCTTGAAGGCCTCGGCCACTCGCTGGTCGAGAACCGCCTGCTGGCGGCGCCTCTGGGACGGTTCACCCTCACGCTGCCGCCAAGCGTAGTAGCCACTGCGAGCAACCCCGAGAACTCCGCACATCCGCTGGATGCTGAATGCCTGACGATGCTGGTGGATGAAGGCGTACTTCACTTGAGGTGCTTGGCGAAGTACGCGGCCGCCTTTTTTGTGATTTCAAGCTCTTCCGACTTCTCGGCCAGTTGTCGCTTGAGTCGGGCGTTCTCATCGGCCAGAGCTTGCTCACGTACTGAAGCGCTTTGCTGCTGCTGGGCCTTGGCTCGCCACTGGTAGAGCTGGCTGGACTGGAGGCCAAGTTCTCGGGCGGCGGCACTGATGCCAACGCGGTCGGCGAGTGCCAGCGCCTCGGCCTTGTAGTCCTGGGAGTAGCGGGTACGGGTCTTCTTCATCGAAGCTGTTTGCCTTGCCATGGGTCACCTCGTCTTAGTGTACTGCCTTAACGGGGTG
>NZ_PZJW01000021.1 GCF_003206615.1 Salinicola acroporae
TTGCTGGGTAAGATCAGATATCCCCCGGCCTGCGACAGACAGCGCCCACCAGCATCGGCAGTCGTCACCGCCACGGCAAGATGGTTTATCTAACACTCATTTTTTGACTTACGATCAGGGGACTAACGGCCTGCTTTCAATGGGAGGCAATGTACCGACATGTTGGTTTCTGAACAGATCAGGTCAATAACGCGTATGCGCCTGCATGCCTCATGTGGATCCCTTGTCACAGGCATCGTGAAATGTCGAATGGCGGTAATTGCAGCCGAGGTCCGGTCCATCCGAATCTGCTATCAGCGGATTGCCCGAGACACCATTCCCGCGTAGGCAGCGTACTGCAGCTGCTGAAAATGCTGCTTATCCTTGGTCTGCATAGGCTTACGTATCGTCTGGCATGGAACAACATGCACAGCACCATGACGAAATTTTGCCTGGTAGGTCTTGGTCCTTATCATGCGACTTTCGTCCCCGGCATAGGTATTGTAAGGAAAGTTGATAAATACCATTTTTGAATTGGGACTGATCGTTGAAAAATGGCTTATGATTCGACTCATGAAATAGACCCCATCCTCAGGGGGCAAATAATCACCTAGGACGTAGTCGCCCTGAACACTACCCAAGCCATTCAATTTCAAGAAAAACGGCCTATCTTCAATCAGGTTTTTTTCAGAAACCAGCTTTGCAGAGAGATCCATATAGTTATCGAACAAGATCAAATCCGGCTGGTCCTGCAACGCTTCTAAAAGCGGCTTTCCTCTGCTCAACCTATGCAGACCGATCTTGTCAGGTGACTGATTCTCGAGTATTCGGCGGGCATTATTGTCCACACCTGAGTCATCGCTGCCAGCAGGTAGAACAGCCGCCATCAACTTATCCAACCCCTCGAAGGAAAGCTCCCTGGACACAAAGCGTTTATAGAAAACGTCGGACCGATTATGGTAGACACTACTCAACACTTTGCCACCAAACAGCTTGGCAAACTGATTGGCGGTATAACGCGAAAGACAGGATCCGAAAGTCACTATATTCATGTCAACCCTTACGCTGCTTCACCATTGACATCCCCGCCTCCATAGCGCCAGTCTCGCGCAGTAACGTGGAGGTCCTTATCTGTGCTTGACGATATAGTCAATCAACTCTTCCAACTCACAGGCTCTTCCGAGATCGGGATTGTAGTAGCGAGACAAATCGATATAAGCGTAGTGAAACACATCACTCAACGACCGATTTCTGGAACGCCTGTTCAGGTGAATGCGATCATCAGTCAACCCCCACCCTGCGTAGAAGGGCATGCCGTGGCAATGTACTTTCTTACCCGCCATTAACGCTTCGAATCCCATCCCCGAGCTAACAACGTGGACTTCCTCCACGATATCGAATAATGCATGAGGGTTGATGTCGAAATCTATCAAAAAGACATTATCGACGTTCTTGATAAAGGCGAGAGACTGGTTGTCGAAATAACTACCCTTGCCACCTGTTATCGCATCGGGATGCTGTTTTAAGAGGATGTCATGGCCAGGATAATCGTGGATGGCCTCCTGCAGCATCTTTCGAAACACCGCTTCATCGGCCATGCCGGAAATGACGGACTGATCACCGCGGCGCTGGTCCAGCAGTAGAATTTTCGGCCTCTGCGAACTTCCTATCGTGAGCGGTGCATCAGGGGCATGGTTATACTTGGAGATACGATGGTCGACGATCATCGATCTCAATGCTTCCGCCCTTTTCACCTGCTGCTCTGACAGTTCAGGCCCCGATTGCAGCAATCGTTCAAGACGCGACGGCTTGGTAGCATCGTAATACGAGGTCGAGTCGTCCAGTATGATCGATAGCCCGGGATCCCCCGAGAGCCCGATCCCCACAGAGCGAACGAAGCCGTCCTCGAGTATCAAGAGTTCGCGCCCAAGCGCATTCCTCACTTCCATCTGTTTTTTCTTTTCAGCCTTCTCCGTAATACCCCATTGTACGAACAGATCAACGGATGCCAGCTCGACCAGCGATTCCTTGCCTCGATTGCTCTGGACCCGCTGATTGGCGTTAAGCATGGGTAGCAGGTAACGCTGTACACCATGCCAAGTTTCGTCACTTGACGGTATGGCAATAATGTCGATGCGATCCCGGTTGAACACCTTATTTAGAGGCGATAGCTGAGGTAGCAAGTTGCCAGGCTTAGCTGCCTCGATGAGATAATCTCTGATTCGGTTCGTCGAACGGCCGTCAAAGCTACCATTGGAAAATTGAGAGGCCGCCCAGTCCATGCCCGACGGATCGGCGGTGAAACCATCGCTACGATAGGTTTCAAGGTGCCGTTTAATACCGGCGAGATTCGTTGCGACCGGAAAGCGGCACGACTCCCAAATCTGATCGAACTCTACATACTTGGTGGATAACGGCATCTTGCCCATCAGAAAGCCTTCGAACATCATCGTGCTATTCACTGATGCCACTACATCACTGTGATAAATCGCTTCCTCGGGTGGCACCAGGTAGCACAAGGCATCATCGATGGCAGCCCTGTCAGAGAGCACCAGACGTTTCCCGAGTGCAGCCCCAAGAATATTGTCCTTCGAAGGCGGCAAGCGCACGATCAATTGAAAATCGAGCGCCTCGCATACAGTAAGCAGATCACCGATCGCCTTGCGTTGGGACTCTCTTGCAATTTTCATGTTCAACTGGGAATCGAGAGGTTGCGAGGCAAAAAGGACGGTCTTCTGTTCCGGAGACAGCCCAAAAAGACGAAAGTATTGTGAGCGGCTCAGATTAGGCAGATAGTCGGTGTACTTATCAAACTTGGGTGCCCCGACACTGATAAAGCGAGACGCCGGGTAGCCACGGTCCGCGAAAATTGACTTCTGCAATTCCCCCCAGCCCAAAATGACGTCCGCCAAAGGCTGAGAGGCGTAGGACTTGGGATCCCAGTAATACTTGTTCTTATCGACGAAAACCGACTCATGAGGAACCAATATACGGGGAATGGCCAGCTCCTCGCAGACATGAGCAATCACCCTCATCACGGGTGCCCAGTCAAACGTGAATATAATACCGGCGAGCTTGGGTCGTAGCGGGATCAAGCGACGGACGATCATCTTACGATAGGTGTCCGGGTTCTCACGGGCAAATCTCAGAACGTCTCTCCGATTGGCATTGAGATCCACCACGAAGTCCAATGGTGCGAGCGTATAATCCTTCTCGGATTGGATGTTATCGATCAGCGTATTGGTATGTTCAGCAATCCAGGGTATATAGAGAAAAATCGGCTTGGTAGATTCCATCGCCAATTTCAACTCATACCCCGCCTCCGGCTTATACCAGTCCGGGATGATTCTTTCAGATTTTGAGACATCAGGTTTAGCAACGGCCCCACCACCATTCGACGACATCGCGAAATCAGGGTGTCTGGCATTCACCGCCAACTGTTTCTTCCGGTAAGCGTCTTTCCAGAACAAAACCGGGTGCTTGAAAAACTTGGTCGTTTTACTCATAAGAATGGGCTCAGGGTTGATCAAGCATCGAAGCTCTTGATGACGCCGAGCGGCTTGCCAGACTCGATGACGATCAAGGAGGTCAGTTTGCGTTCGCGCATCAAGATCTCGCAGTCATGCAGATTGGCTTCACCAGCTACCGTCGTGGGCATCCTCCCCATGATGTCTTGGGCTTTCGGGCGCGTTTCCTCAGTAGAGCTCTCCAGCGCTCGCCGCAGATCTCCATCGGTAACTACGCCAAGCAGTTCACCCGTGGCGGATACAATGCAAACAATTCCCCTTTTGCCCTGGCTTATGTTGTTCACTATCTGGTCAAAAGTAGCTTCGCCGAAAAGACAAGGCACTTCATGCATGACGTCTCTGGCCTGGGTCAGAAGCTTTCTGCCCAGAGAGCCTCCGGGATGAAAACGGGCGAAATCGACTGGCATGAAGCCCCGGCGATTCATCAAGGTGACGGCCAAGGCATCGCCCATCACCAGGGTCGCGGTCGTGGAAGTGGTTGGTGCCAGGTTGTTCGGGCAAGTCTCACGCTCGATTGAGACATCAAGATGAACACTGGCGCTCTGGGCCAAAGTCGAGTCTGCACAGCCGGTAATAGCGATCGTGTTCGCCTGGATGTGACGCAGGTAGGGAATCAGCTTGATGACTTCATCAGTTTCTCCGCTATGGGAGATCAAGAGCACCAGGTCGATACCGCCGATCATCCCGAGATCGCCGTGGTATGCCTCTCCCGGATGCACGAAGAAGCTAGGCGTGCCGGTAGAGGCCAGCGTCGCGGCGATTTTCCGCCCGATGATGCCTGACTTGCCCATCCCCGAAACGATGACCTTGCCCGTGCAGGCCAGGATCAGCTCTACCGCCTTGAGGAAGTCCTCATTCAGTGACGAACCAATAGCGTCCAACGCTCTTGCCTGCCCCTCGAATACCTGCCGGGCCAGCCCTAGAGAGCGGCCGCTATCTACCCAAGGTTCCCTCTTCAACTCGGCGACGATCTCCATATCGGTCTCCCGTTGCGTGGCGGTCGCGGGAAGCGACCTATGGCATTAGCGTGAAGAAACGATGACAGAGATGTATGACGGTTCTATTGCCGTTGCGTGTCAGCGGGGTGAATCGAGAGCGACTCGACCTAAAGGAATGATCATCGCCCTCGAATTTCAGGCATAAAAAAAGCAACCACGAAGGTTGCTTTCTTTAGGGCGTTGTAAAGATCAACGGCGGGCTTTCAGCACCACTCAAGCGATCAGCTTTATATCTTGCGCTGCTCGATCACATGCCAGGAGGACTGCCCACCCTTGGCCGCGGCTTTCGCGTCTTCCTGACGGCGCATGCGTTGGAGCACCCGGTACTGAAGCCGATTGAAGTAATCGAACCCGAGCCCCGGCAACGGCAGGAAGGGATTGGTCCGGCTCATGCCCCACAGCGCCAGGCGTGAACTCCCCGGCTCGGCGTTGCCCCGGGCATGGACGCCGAAGGTATTGGCGATGAGCAGCGTATTGGCCTTGACCCGGAACGGCCGAGGGCCGCCCTCACCCAACCTTTCGGCCTCTTCCTGGCTGACACGGAATGACCCCCGCGCCGTATAGCGATCCGCATGCGCTTTCGCGCGCAGGCTCATCTCATACTCCCACTTCAGCCGCTCACGGTGCGGCCGGTTGGAGCCCGGCACGAACACGAACGGGCCATTCTCGTCGGTCACGTCCTCCAAATAGAGCCAGAATTTCATGGTGGGTTGGAAGGTATCGACGTGCAGATTCTTCTGCGGGTCGCGCTCGGTCATGCTATCCCGGCTGCCGTTGTGAACGTTCTCGAGATGACAGATCGGCAAGCGGGCGTGGCCGGCACAGTAGCGGAACAGCCGCTTCAACGCAGAATCTTCCAGTACCGCCTTGACCGCCGGCAACCGCTCGATGACTTCCGGCGCCAGCAGAATCCGATGGGTGTTGGTATCGCCCTGGCAGCACTCGCGGATCTCACCCTCGTAGGCGCCGATTTCTTGAATCAACGCCTGGAACTGTTGATCGGAAAGGTAGTTCTCCTTGAGCACGTAGCCGAAACGCTGAAACTGCTGACGGTCCGCCTTGGGCACCCCGGGCGCCAGCATCGCCATGCGCAGCCGAGACATCCAGTAGGCCGACCAGACCCGAGCAGCATGCAGCCCGTAGCGATTCAGCCGTTCGCTACCCAGCAGCGGGTTGGCCTTGAACGACTTTGCTCCGGTGAACAGCTCACCAAACCAGATCGGATATCGAGTCCAAGGTTTCATTTCCAAGTTCCTCAATGGAAGAGGCACATTACTTACAGCAGTTTGACGCGCTTTTGTTCCCATGCCCAGGCATGGGCAACGATCGTATCGATATCCGCATATTGCGGGTTCCAACCGAGAACCGATTTGGCAGCTCGGGAGTCCGCTACCAGATTGGCTGGATCTCCAGCCCGCCGCGGAGCATCTTCAGAAGGGACGGGCCGACCGGTGACACGCTCGACGGCATCAAGCACTTCCTGAACACTGAACCCGTTACCATTGCCCAGGTTGAATCGCGCCGAGGGGTTGCCTGCCCAAAGATACTCTAACGCTCGCAGGTGCGCTTCAGCGAGATCCGTGACATGGATGTAGTCGCGGACGCAGGTTCCATCCGGTGTTGGATAATCCCGGCCAAAGACCTTCAGGGGTGGCCTGACACCCAACACCGCATGCAGCGCCAGTGGAATCAGGTGGGTTTCTGGATCATGTCGCTCGCCAATGCGGCCCTCCGGGTCAGCCCCCGCCGCATTGAAGTAGCGCAGCGCCACGGACTTCAAGCCATAAGCGCGATCGAAGTCTTCCAGCATCCGTTCGATCATGAACTTGCTTGCCCCGTAGGGATTGATAGGCGCTTGGCGATGCGCTTCATCAATCGGGCTGTACTCAGGCTCGCCAAAAACTGCTGCCGTTGAAGAGAAAATCAACGGACCAACATCATGTTCAACCATCGCTTCCAACAGTGTCAGCGTTTTGGCGACATTGGA
Organism: Salinicola acroporae; assembly: GCF_003206615.1. GTDB lineage: Bacteria > Pseudomonadota > Gammaproteobacteria > Pseudomonadales > Halomonadaceae > Salinicola > Salinicola acroporae. Next base: position 6,492 of record NZ_PZJW01000021.1, read on the forward strand.
CCGGTAATACTGAGCAGGCTTTAGGACTGACTCTCCAACTTGAATCAAAGATGCAAAGTGCAAAACACCATGAAACTTCTCGGTACTGAATAACAGATCTAGAAGCGCGCGGTCACCCACATCCCCTATAACAAGCTTCAAATTCACATCAACAATCGAACTTTCAAAACCGGTAGACAAATCATCCAGCAAAACCAAATCATAGCCAGCCTTGAACAACTGGGCGGCCATAATAGAACCGATGTAACCACATGCTCCAACAACTAAAATCTTTCCCATTTTTTGCCTTCTAAATCTAGCTAGCGGCATGAACACTGCCAAAAGCGAAGACTGAAATCTGCTATGAACCTGTCAGTCTAGAATAAATAGATCTTAGGAGATCCTCTGTGGTAATCCAATCAATACAGGCATCGGTAATTGAAACACCATATTTTAGATTCGAAAACCCATTGTCTAATGATTGAGATCCACTTTCAATGTTTGATTCAAGCATAATTCCAACAATAGATGTATTGCCACCAACAATTTGCGACACCACATCCTCAGCCACTAAAGGTTGGTTTTCCGGGTTTTTTCCAGAATTTGCATGACTGCAATCCACCATGATATTAGGGGTTATATTAGCAGCTTCCATTTTCTTCTTGCATTTCTTAATACTGACAGAGTCGTAATTAGCCCCATCGTGTCCTCCACGCAAAATAACATGTGAAAAAGCATTTCCCTTCGTTGAAACAATGGCAATTTGCCCCGTCTCATCTATACCTAAAAAATTATGTGGATGCATTGATGACTTAATAGCATTAATTGCCACATCTAGACCTCCATCAGTGCTATTTTTGAACCCAACGGCACACGACAAACCAGATGACATCTCTCGATGAGTTTGAGATTCAGTAGTACGAGCACCAATTGCAGACCAGCTAATTAAATCTTGCAAATATTGGGGAGAGACTGGATCTAAAGCCTCCGTAGCCAGAGGGAGCCCTAGCTCGGATAAATCCAGAAGAAGCCTTCTCGCAAGTCTAAGGCCCTCTTCAATTTCGAAGGAATCGTCTAAATGAGGGTCATTAATCAATCCCTTCCACCCGATGGCTGTCCTTGGCTTTTCAAAATATACACGCATAATAATTAAGAGCTTGTCGTTCAACTCATCACTTAAACAACTAAGCTTTTTAGCGTAATCATATGCAGCCTCAGGATCATGAATTGAGCAAGGACCCACTACAACGATTAGGCGTTGGTCAGCGCGGGATAGTATTCTCTTAACATCCTGTCTTCCTTTGTCGACAACTGATCTAGCACGCTCAGTTAAAGGCAAGCTGTATTTTAACTCTTTGGGGGAAATTATAGATTTAAAACCCATAATATTCAGATCCATTAACTCCATAAGCGCCTCATTAAGAAGAGATCATTCAGCGAGAATATATTCCATCATATCTTCAATCTTATTGAACCACATTTCTTTAACATCTTTTAAGTCTGCAAAACCCCAAGCAGCATGAACAAAGTGTGCTCCTGCTCGTTGTGCGGTTTCCCGGTCAGATTCCATATCACCAACATATATAGTATTATAAGGATCCACGCCCAATTGGATGCATGCCAATAGAAGTGGATCAGGATTAGGCTTACCACGACCGGAAGGTACGTCCTCGGGACTTACTACGAAATCAAAATCGATATCAGAAAAATGGTGCTCTAAAATGTCCGTCGTACGCTGTTTAGTTTTAGATGTAACCACAGAAATCAAAAGCCCAGCTTTCTTAGCTTGCCTGAGTGCCTCAAGAATTCCCTCAAACACTTCAATTCTATCTAATTCCAACGAAGAAGATTCATCATAAACCTTCTTCACCTTTGAAAACATTGAACGATTGCAGCCAACATTAGACAAAATATCATAAAAGGGAATACCAATGTGTTGCTTATACTCTGTAAATGCGATCTCTTGGCCAGTTGCATCCATTGCCTTTTGCCATGCTCTCTCCATCACCGGAAGAGAATCTATCAACACACCATCCATATCAAATGATATATGTTTTATATTTTTGAACGGAACATCTTCATTCGCAAGATTTATAAAGAAATCGTCTGTTGAGAAATTCTGGGATTGTGGGTCGTAATCATGCAGCAAAGTGGCCAAAGAAAAATCCTTTGGCTCGTCTATATCCACTGACTCTTTGAAGTCAACCTCAACCAAGAAAGGTCGTCCAGATATACGAGTATTTTTTTCTAGATAATCAGATTTTCTAAACACATAAAAACCACTAGTCTCAGTATATACCGGAGTCAAGTCCTGAGTTTGAGACATATCTTCTGGATTATAGTTTAGTGGCTCCTGATTATACCACGCGTAAGTTTGATGCTTTTGCACAGCAAATGCACAGTCATATTCACCACCGGAAACGGCTTCAACACCTTTCACGATTGACTCTTTTTTTATGTATGGACCTGTGGCGTGGCATAAAACAATAATATCAGCATCAATCTGCTCAACCGCAAAGCGGAAAAGCTCATTAGCTTTTACATTATCTCCATCCAGCCTTCGAGGCCGCATTAACAGCTCCACAGAATTCGGCAAAAGCGATAAAACCTGCGGCTGGCTCGTATAGCATAGAACTTTAGACAAATGAGGTACATTAACTAATGCGTCGAACACATGGTAGGAGAGCGGGCGATCGCCTAACCTGAGAAAATTTTTGTTAGGAAGGCGGCGAGATTTTAGTTTCAATGGTACCAAAGCGGCTACTTTTTGCATAAGGGCTCCAGTGCTCAGATCGCAAAGAATTTAACTAATAAATATCAATTCCAAAAACTCATAGGGATTATACGTTATGAGCTTCAATCAATTTATCAACATATTCAGTCGGAGATAAGCTTAGAACCTTGCCAAGCTCATCATCCGCTTCAATTAAAGAAGCTAAAAACAATCCTTTTGTAAAACAGAAATTGGATACTGGGTCATGATAAACAAAACCCGCAGTGCTAAAATTAGGCTTTTCCCTATAGTTCTTATTCACTCTATTATTGTCAACCCACAAATTTGCGTTGAAAATTTTTATCCTGGATGGATTGTATCTTAGTATATCAAGGAGCGTTTTTTGAATAGCGTTAGCGGAGCCATGATAAAATGGATTAAATTGTGGCTTCTGAACAGGTAGCCGCCTAGCACAACGTCCTTTAAATTCGCGTCTTTCTTTGACATAATTATATGCACCACCGCTATGCAAACTATACTTCAGAGTTTCTATAGAAGTAGAGTTATGGGTATATTTTAGAATTTGCTTAACATCTGCGGTAATATAATAAGACACATCTGCGCGTGATCCAAACCGAGCGGTATTAAACCCATCCAATCCCTTATAGTTAAAACGAATAACAACATCGAACTGATCAATCTCTTCCCCGTTATCCTGCAATGTATCCACAGGACCAACTATCGCAACTGTTTTTTCGTTGATAATCTCCGCATACTGGGGATCGTAATATCTTGGCTTTCGCTTAAAGTAATTTCGATATGGAACAGTGTTGCCTTCATATAATTTCAGGGCAGCTGCCATAAAACCTGATGGGGACTCACCTGTAACAGGGGCAATTTCGTCGTCGAATTCTTTTGAAATCTTGCTAGCATCTATACTTTTCAATGCAAGTGATTTGTGAAACCTAAATTTTTTGTAAAGCTCCAGTTTGTCTGCCATCAGCGCTAACGAACAAAGAATTAATTGCTCATTTTTACTTATTAATTTATTTTTACCAACCACAATCTTCTCAAAAAAAGAAGACAAGGCCATCAACTTCTTTTTAGGAACATCAGAAAAGTTGCCATCCAAATGATGCGCGAGAAAAGCTTCCCCTGCATAACTAACAATACTACTGCGCTCTCCTGGATTTTCTGAATACAACTCTGCATAAGCTATAGATAATGCTAGCAAAGCATTTGCGAAAAGGTAATTACACTTGAGATAATCTGTTGCTGTCAGTGGTAAACAAGAAACCACTTCTATTATGGCGTCAAATTGATTTGACGCCAAGCTTTCTTTATAGCAAATTATATTTTCCCTTTCTGAACTTGCGGCATCGGATTCATCATCCAGCTGCAGCCAAAGAGCATGAAACATCTCATCATAATGCTGCGCATTCAATAATGACTTGAGCAAAAGAGCATGCGAATATTTATTTAGCAAACCAATTGAAGGCTTGTTATTTAAACTGTACACCGTAGCATTCAATAATCTTTGCTCTATATAGCATGACTTTGTCATTGAATCACCGATTTTCATATGAATGAACTTCAAAGAAGATAGAACGGACCTCTACGAACTCAGGTTAAAGCCTATGCTCAGAGCCATTATAAGTTGAAAAACCATTTTGCTCGCAATCGTAAACCATATGGACAAAAAGAGCCTGTAAAATTAATTAAAACATCACGATCACCAAGCGAACGACGACGGCAAGTAATCAAATTATACTCTCGCTTGTGAATTTGATTATGTCTGGTTTAAAGACCTCAACCTTGTTGTTAGCAATTAATGACTGAAGCTTCTCTATACAAGAATCTATGTTTGCAAAATCTAAGCCATCTACATTAGGCAGGTCAAATCTCCACCATTCCAAAGCTAACAATTTTTCTATCGTTCTCTCTGGGAATCTATATCTAATAATTTTAGCCGGTACACCGCCTACAATTGCATATGGTGGCACGCTCTTGGTAACAATTGAGCCTGCTGCAATTACTGCTCCATTGCCAACTTCAACCCCTCTCATCACCATAGCGCCCGCACCTATCCAAACATCGTGCCCTATACGGATTTTTGATTTTACGGGTATTTCTTTATTAAGCTCAGCCGCGCGATGCTTTGAAACCAAACCTGTTGCGCCCCATTGAAAAGGGTGTGTTGAGAGCCAGTCAACTGGGTGATCTCCATCTCCGATAACTACATCAGGTGCGATAGAGCAATATCGTCCAATGATTTTTGTGCCCGGTGATAATCGACAACCACTTCGAATATACGAGTATGCACCGATTCTGCCACGCATTCCGTATGCACCATCTAAAGATACTGGCGCCTCGCATGAGAGCACAGTTCTAGCCCCCATTGACATGGTTTTGCGTGTATTGACTCCCACAGAGCTAAGCTGTTTCCGAAAATCAAGTTTCAACAGTTGGTCTCCATAACATGCCATATCGCAACATCACTTAAAGCCGACGACCTAATTAAGCTATAATTTAGCCATCATCATTAGTTAGCTTTCAAGGAATCACAATAGCTAACAAGCTCATTATAAATAATTTCAGAGCCATTCACGCCTAAAGAATCTTTGAATAAATTTTCGCCTATTTTTTCGGCTTTACTCTTTTCCAAAGCAAACTCTTTGAGGCAACGTTCGATATTAGCTAATAAATCATCTTTAGTCTGTGAAGCACAGCCTGGCAGTTCACTGTCAAAGTCAATATGCGAACCGTGGTAGGTTAAATATCTTTCAACATCAAAATGGAAAAACAAAACGGGCTTTTTAAGATAATAAAAATCCCAAGCAACACTGGAGTAATCAGTTATTAGAAGCTTTGAACGCATTAATAGCTCCCTCACCGATTCTTGACCAAACTGAATAACCCGTATTCTCTCACTTAAAACGTCAAAGTGTTTCAACTGCTCAATAATTTTAGGATGTAAATAAAAATTTAATGTCGAGCCGTACTTATCTAGAATTGAATCCAGCTTTGTGGACGTAAGCAATTGGATATATTGATTGAAATATTCACTCTTTCTAAAGTCCTCATCTTCCATGCCTTCTAGCCAATTCCTCCACGTCGGCATTATAAATATCTCATTATTGTTTTCCGACTTATCTGTCAATGAATGCCAACGAGGGAAAGGAGCAACAATCAATTCGGATGGCGTGTAGCCAAACCCGTTTTTTAAAATTATATTTTTCTCAAATTCAGAAGTCACTACAAACCGGTCGGCTGCACAGATATGACTTGTTTTAGACAGGTTAATGTCATTTTTCTTCATAGCCGTCACCCCATGCTGCAAGAAGACATAGGGCTTGCCAAACAAGGCTTCTCTAAACTGGCCAAATACTCTACGCCATGCATAAGCATGCCCCCTGGTTTCAGATGAGATCAAGAGTTCGCATGACAACAGCATTAACATATGCTCTTTAGACATGAAGTCGACAACATGATCCTCATAACCAATTAGATTTTCTCGATCGGGTGAATCCTTGTCGATTACATAATAAACATTGTCTCGCTTTCCCACAATATCAAGAAAGAAATAATAGGCATTATCTTGAGCGGTATTAGAAAATTTCTCAAAAATAAGCCATATTTTTTTATCCACCCATATTTCTCTATCTTTTTCGAACTGATCGATAGCCAGAAGTTCTAGCTCTCTATATTTCGCGTCGTCGAATTGATTGTAGTGACGTTTAATAAAAGAAATACTTTTCTGGCTGGCAGTTAGATAAGGGTAGACGATATATTGATCTTGGAATAAGGCTAATTCTAGAGGGTATGCTTTGAGTTTAGCTTTTACGCCTTCAACTACTGTATTGGTTTTCCTTTTGACATCGTATCTGCAACCATCTTCGGCAAACAGGGTCATTGAGACGCTATAGTCATGGTAGAGAAATGCAAGATCCACTTCTCGCAAATCGACATCAAAGCTGTAAAAGATTTCGTTTTTCGACTGGTAATGAATTGTCGGCAAAAAATGAAAACTACTAGCGAGGTCCGTGTAGACTTCTCGTTGATCAATGACTAGGGAATGAACATCTACCGCCAGCACGGGCCTTTTAAATGAAAGCTTGAACCAAAAGCGATAGATCCCGTTGGAGTATACAAGATCCGACAATGTCAAATTTATTTCTTTTTTGTATATTGTACTTAGTAGTAAATCTTCAGCTATTGTATTGAAGATCGACAGCGCCTTCTGGCTTTGGCCATCTTTGTACAATGAATATGCTAACCTGTAAAACCAATATTGTGATCTAGTAGATTTACGATCTATCGCCTTTTTATAGGCATCAGCCGCTTTGCCCCACTGCTCGCACTTTTCATATACTTTACCGAGTGAATACCAAGCTGATTCTTCATCAGGGTGCTTGTGAGTCTCCGTCTCGAGCAAAAGCACAGCAGATGCACTTAAAGAGCTTTTATAATCTTTCAGTGAAATATCGATCGCCTCACTAGGCAAATCGATACCTGGCTGATCGCGAATAGAAATATGAGCTTCAACAGCTTCCTGATACTCGCCGACATGTGCCAAAGCCCCACCCAATCGATGTCGACACAGCGCAGGTGGCTTTGGGTCCATCAAAATAGCGTAACGATAAGCCTTAATTGCAGACACCCACTGCTTCTGCATTTCAAATGCGTGGGCTAATCTGTAGTGCCACTTAGGTTGGCCACCGGAAATAGCCAATCCAACTTGGTAGTGGTGGCTGGCTTCGTCCCATTGATTACAATGATCGTAAGCCAATGCTACAGCATAGTGCAGCTCTCCATCTGTCGGATGATTCGCTAGTTGAGCAAGATAGGCATCCCTCGCCTCTTTCCACAACGCACGCTGCTGATGGAATACGCCAACTCCAAAACGTTTTGCGCCCAATTGTTCGTCTAAAGCGATCGCGTTTTCATAATAGAGATTGTGAGCATTCTCATAGTTTGTGTTTTCACATACAGTGCACTGCAATAAATATCCAGCACGATAAAACCAATCGGCTGGAGACGCCTCACCGTGAGATTCATTGATTTCAATCGCTTTTTTGAAATTTTCAAACGCGGATTTTCGCTCACCTCTTATTTCTTTTATCTCCCCTAATCGAAAATATGTGCATGAAGAAAATTTATTTTGAGCAATTAGCGCTTCAAGATATTCTTGCTCTTCCCACCATTTACCCTGACGCTTAAGCAGGTCAACAAGTTGGCTATCGAGCGTTGCGTCTATTGATGGATGCCTAGCCAAATGAGACCTTATCAGTTTTTCTTTTTCCCAATTAGATTTTTTTAAAGTTTTCAATGAATTTTTTAAAGCTTGAGCTAGCTGAACATGCCACTGAGACTGAGAAGGATCTTTTTCCAGAGCCAAATCAATATTGCTATAAGCCTGATCATATTTATTTTGACGAAATTCACACATGCCTAGCTTGAAATAAGAGGAAGCGTGATAGGGATTCTGCTGGACTGCGGTACGGAAAAACTTCTCAGCAGCGGCCCATTTTTCATGGCGGTACTCAACCAGCCCAGCTTTATACGCTTTGGGATTTCCAACGCCACGACCACCAAGAAAACCCAGAACTTTATCGATTACTTCTTTCACCTGAACATCCCTGCTCTATGAATGTGCGATTAAAGTATTAGCATCAACGGCCCACAAGATCCCGATATTTTTTTGCCCTGGTTTTATGGCCAGCCTTGCATGCAGATATACACTGAGAAATATAATAAAGCGACATATTGGTATCATTTGTCACTTCGATATTTGGTGTTTCTAAAAACGTTTCAAAGTCGGTAACTGGCGTTCGCCAGTCTCCGTAGTTTTCTGCCAAATACAAATCGTGGTTGCCAGGCACCCAATATTCGCTACCGAGAAATGAGATTGTTTGTAACTCAAAGGGGGTATTCCACCAGCGGCATTTGATACCACCATGGTAAAGCTTCCCATCCTCTTCATAATGACGGAAAATATCGATTTTGACACCGTTAGGGTGCACTACATACAGCGTGTTCTCGCTGACAATCTCTTGAAGTTTGAACCGACGGGAATGTTTGATGGCGTTGCGAAGGGACTTCATGCTGACTTCCGGCATCACCCCAACATCGATATCCGTGTCGTGTCCCAGAATCGTACCTTCACGAATGCAACCCAATAGCGTCCCACTCACCAGGAAGAAATCGATGTCGTGCTCAGCGAGGTCTTCCTTGAGCTGAACCAAGGCCAACCCGGCTTTCTCTTGCCAGCGTCGCTTCTGGCCTCCACTTCGTGTGGGCGGCGTCTTGGGCTGACCAGCGGGCTCCAGCTCGACCTGCTGCATCAATAACCGGGCTTCGTCGATTGCACGCTCGCCAAGCTGCAAGTCCCTTAACAACAATAGGTAGTGATTCCGAGAACGGAGCCATCCTGGGTCGCCGGGCGAGAAGCGAATCATTACGCTTTCATAGGCTTCCGGGCATTTGGCCCCAAGGGCGGCCAGGCGCCAGGCGCGGAAATAGCGGGCGGCGTTATCCTCGAAAGGTATGGCATTGAGTGCAAGCAGCGCGGAATCAAAGCGCCCCTGGAAGCGAAGTGCCTCCTGGTGAAGATAAAACGCCTCACAAAAGGTACTGGTGCCAGGGCGAGCGGCTTGCATGGTGTTCAGCGTGTAACGCTCAGCGTCTGTATATCGCTTATCGAACAACGCTATGGCCGCGGAAAATAGAGATTTAGCGGGCAGCGTGTCAGGAATGGCGGCAAGACACCTGTCAGTGGCCTCTATCTCTCCCTCTGTGAACAGCGCCTTTGATCTTACCCAGCAA
>NZ_PZJW01000022.1:0-609 GCF_003206615.1 Salinicola acroporae
TAAGCTGTAAGCTGTAAGTTCCCCCACAGCCCGCCGCTTCCAGCTCTAGATTCATTCGTTATCCAGAGTGACTATCAACCCGTTGAGCATCGAAGATATCTCTCGGGTTTCCTGTAACCATCGCTGGCCTTGCTGATGTTCGATATAGCCGATTTCCATGCCGATATAGACCTGAGTACGCAACTCGGCACAAGAGCCTCTGGCAACGACCAGGAAGTGGCGTTTGTCCTTGCTCGTATACCGGCTCATGCCCTCGGCAATGTTGCTAGGAATGGAAAGTCCTGAACGTGTGACCTGGTCTCGAAAGCCAAAATCACGCAGGGCGGAAAAGGTCTTATAGAGCTCAGCTGACAAGCGTGCCGAGCGTTTCCAAACCTGCAATCTCTCAAAATTCATGACTCCCCTCCCAGCCGTAAGCTAACGAAATAGCGCTTTTACCTGCAGAATCAAAAGGTTTTGGCTTTTGATTTTTCTTACAGCTTAAAGCTTATGGCTTACAGCTGGTTTCTCTTCCGGCTTCCAGCTTCCTAATTCGCCTGAGGCGAATTAGAAGTACCCCTCCCGCTTCTTCTTCTCCATCGAGCCCACCTGGTCCCGGTCGATGGCGCG
>NZ_PZJW01000022.1:622-759 GCF_003206615.1 Salinicola acroporae
CGCACCCACTTCTCTTCCGGCACCTCGCCGGGCTCCAGCGGCAGGCGATCGTCGTCGACCATCACCAGCATGCCGTCGCGCTCGACCACCGGTCGTGGCGCGGAGTAGTAGAGCGGAACGATGGGAATCGATTCGAG
>NZ_PZJW01000022.1:778-1210 GCF_003206615.1 Salinicola acroporae
AAGGAGTAGACCCGCTCCTTGGCGCGGGAGGCTTCCTCGTCGCGCCGGGCGCCACCGAAGGCGGCGTCGAAGCCGTACTTGTCCAGCGCCATCTTGAGCGACTGGGTCTTCATGATGTCGGTGTACTTGGCGCTGCCGTGGTCGAAGGGGTTGATGCCGGCGGCCCGTCCCTCCTCGTTGATGTGCTCGATCAGTTCCATGCCGACCTCCGCGGCCATCTTGTCGCGGAACTCGATCATCTCCTTGAACTTCCAGGTGGTGTTGACGTGCATCAGCGGGAACGGCGGCGGGCCGGGATAGAACGCCTTGCGGGCCAGGTGCAGCATCACCGAGGAGTCCTTGCCGATCGAGTAGAGCATCACCGGGTTGCCGAACTCGGCCGCGACCTCGCGGATGATATGGATGGACTCGGCTTCGAGCTGCTTGAGATGG
>NZ_PZJW01000023.1 GCF_003206615.1 Salinicola acroporae
GCCGGATGCAGGCCGCCAAGGAGAAGGTCGGCTGACCGGTACGAGAGCCGCGATTCAAGCCCCGCCCGGAGATCCGGCGGGGCTTTTTCGTGGCCGGTCGTCTGCTGCCGGTTGGAGAAGAGTGGTCATTTCACGGCGGGCGGTAGAGCCAGGCCTTTTCAGCGTCGGTCGGTGCCTGCCGGTTGTCGCAAGGCGATGACGCTGTTATAGTGCCGCTCGCTCGGCAACGTCTTGATGAAACAGACTTTGTCGACCTTCGATTTCATCCATGTCGTGGATGTGTCGAGTTACGGTGGCCCTTACCGGTCCTCCCGCAACGCTAAACCGCAAACCCCGCCAGGCCCGGAAGGGAGCAACGGTAGTGGTGGCCGCGTGTGCCGGGATGTGGCTGGTCGGGGCCGCCTCCATTTTGGGCCCGACATCGATGGGCGTCGTCGATGTCACGGCGGTCCGAAAGTCGTTTCCTCCTGCCTCGTCACGCTTCTGCCGACCCTGCTAGAATGGTCCGATTATCGTCGGATATCGATGCTGGCATCGAGGTTTTCGGTCGCGCCCGCACCGTCTCTCAACGATCACGTCCAGCCGCGAACCTACCTGCGAGGAGTATCGCGCCGCATGAGTTATCAGGTTCTGGCCCGCAAATGGCGCCCGCGTACCTTTCACGAGCTGATCGGCCAGGAGCATGTCAGCCGTGCGCTGGTCAATGCGCTCGACCAGGGCCGGCTGCACCACGCTTATCTGTTTACCGGTACGCGAGGCGTCGGCAAGACGACACTGGCCCGGATTCTCGCCAAGTGTCTCAACTGCGAGCAGGGGGTGAGTTCGCAGCCTTGCGGCCAGTGCGAAACCTGTCGCGATATCGATAACGGTCGCTTCGTCGACCTGATCGAGGTCGATGCCGCCTCGCGGACCAAGGTGGAAGATACCCGCGAGCTACTGGACAACGTTCAGTACGCGCCGACCCAGGGGCGTTACAAGGTGTACCTCATCGACGAGGTGCACATGCTGTCGACGCATAGTTTCAACGCGCTGCTCAAGACGCTGGAAGAGCCGCCGCCGCACGTCAAGTTCCTGCTGGCGACGACGGATCCCCAGAAGCTGCCGGTGACGGTGCTGTCGCGCTGCCTGCAGTTCACGCTCAAGAACATGCCGCCGGAGCGGGTCGTCGAGCATCTGACCCGGGTGCTGGAGGCCGAACAGGTCGCTTTCGAGCCGCAGGCGCTGTGGCTGCTCGGCAAGGCTGCCGACGGCTCGATGCGCGACGCCATGAGCCTGACCGACCAGGCCATCGCGTTCGGGCAGGGCGAAGTGCGCCGTGAGGATGTGGCCGCCATGCTCGGCACGCTGGATCATGCGCATCTGATTGCCCTCGCCCAGGCCCTGGCGGACGTCGACGCCGAGCGACTGCTGGCCGAAGTGGCGGCACTGGCCGAGCAGGGGCCGGATTTTGCCGGTGTGCTCGACGAGTTGTCAGGGCTGATGCACCGTCTGGCCATCGCCCAGATGGTGCCCTCGGCCCTGGACAATGGCCATGGCGATCGCGAGGAACTGCTGTCACTGGCCGGCCGGTTCACCGCCGAGGACGTCCAGCTCTACTACCAGATCGCCCTGCAGGGGCGCGGCGACATCGACAACGCGCCGGACACGCGCTCGGCGGTCGAGATGACGCTGTTGCGGATGCTGGCCTTTCGTCCCCAGGGAGTGCCGACACCGCCGCAGACCGAACTGCCGCTGCGCGGGAATCCGCAGGGCGAGAATGATGGCGGTGGCGACGCCCGGCGCGAGGCGCGCGTTGGGGAGGCCGTTGCGGGAGGCGCGCGGGCCGAGGGTGCCGCGCAGGGCGAACCGATGGCCTCGGCGGCCAGCACTACGGCTTCGGGGCTGGTGGCTTCGGGATCGACGGCACCGGAACCGACGAGCGTAAATCCTGACGAGCCGGTTTCGCATGAACCGCCATCCGCGATCGATCAACGACCGGTCGAGCCGGTTGCTTCATCCCCGGCTGCCGTCGAGCCGCCAGCGGATGACCGTCCGCCCTGGTCGGTCGATGCCGAGGCGGCTGATGCGCCACAGCAGCCGGCGCCAGCGGCCGAGGGATCGACGTCATGGGAGCCGTGGGCGGCGGAATCGTCCTCACCCGCGGATTCCTCTACCCCTGGCGTGGACGCCGGCGATGTCGGCGGCAGCGGTTTCAGCGGCAATGATGGACCCGGCAGCGAGATCGATTTCGACAGCGACGCCGATCTGCAGGGTGACGCCTACGCCTGGGCGGAACAGTCGAGTGTCTCTCGCGGCGAGTCGCTGGCGGCGTTTCCCACTAGCCATGAGCCGGTGCCGGCGTCATCGGTCGACCCGAATGCGTCATCCGCGCCTCCGGCCGACATGCCTTCCGAGCTCGATGCCGCCGGGATCGAGTCGTCCGGGCCGACGTCGCCCGCGATCGCCGTCGAGACGCCGCCGGCAGCCGTCAGCGCTGGGGAGTCGTCAGCTCCGGCGGTCATCGACGAGTCGCCTGACCCCGCCGGGGCGGCCGCCGCGACGATACCGTTGACGCATGACCTCTGGCTCGAGCGCTTCGATCGGCTCGACATCGGTGGTCTTACCCGCAACCTCGCGGCGCACTGCGTCATCGACAGCGACGACGGTCACGTGCTTCACGTCACGCTGGACCCCGGACAGTCTGCGATGCTGTCGGAGCTGCATGTCGATCGCATTACCAAGGCGCTGGCGGGTATCGGTTACGCGCGCCGTCTCGAGGTCAACGTCGCCGAACTGGACGGTTCGCGCGAAACGGCCAAGGCCAGACGCGACCGCGAGGCTCGCGAGCGTCATGCCCGCGCCGTTGAAGCGTTGCGGGTCGACCCACATATTCAGGAACTGGAGGCGCAATTCGGCGCCCGCCTGATCGAAGAGAGCGTCACCGCCGACCGCGTGTGACGCTCGCCAACGACCCCAGTCTCGACAATCGCATCTCGAAGGAGTTCGTCATGTTCAAGGGTGGCATGGGTGGCCTGATGAAACAGGCCCAGGAAATGCAGGAAAAGATGCAGCAGGTGCAGGAAGAGATCGCCCAGATGGAAGTCTCGGGCGAAGCTGGCGCCGGTATGATCAAGGTCACCATGAATGGCCGTCATGACGTCAGCCGGGTCGAGATCGATCCGTCCCTGATGCAGGAAGACAAGGAACTGCTGGAAGATCTGCTGGCCGCCGCCGTCAACGACGCGTCGCGCAAGGTAGAGACCCAGTCCAAGGCGAGGATGGAAGAGGTCTCTTCCGGACTCAACCTGCCTCCCGGGATGAAGATGCCGTTCTGATGAGTTTCTCACCGCTGGTCGAGCAACTGCTGGAGAGCCTGCGCGTGCTGCCGGGCGTGGGGCCCAAGACGGCGCAGCGGATGGCGTTGCATCTGCTGGAGCGGGAGCGCGATGGTGGGCGTCGGCTGGCTCAGTCGTTGACCGAAGCGATCGAGCGGGTTGGCTACTGCGAGCGGTGTCGAACCCTGACCGAGGAGACCCTGTGCGGTGTCTGCCAGGATCCGCGTCGCGACTCGGCGCTGCTGTGCGTGGTCGAGTCGCCGGCGGACATGCTGGCGATCGAGCAGGCCGGTGGCTACCGAGGCCAGTACTTCGTCCTGCATGGTCACCTCTCGCCACTCGACGGCATCGGGCCCGACGATATCGGTCTCGACCAGTTGGAAGCACGACTCGCCCAGGAGACCGTCAGCGAGATCATCCTGGCGACCAATCCCACCGTGGAAGGCGAGGCGACCGCCCATTACATCGCGGAGCACCTGGTCGGGCGAGAAGCGAGGCTCTCGCGACTGGCCTATGGTGTGCCCATGGGTGGCGAGCTGGAGTATGTCGATGGCGGCACGCTCAGCCGGGCATTTCAAGGGCGCCAGCCGTTCTCTTCCGAGTGAAGCCTGGTCGCGGCAGGAATTGCTGCCGCGACCAGGCTCTCTTCTTTCGTATCGCAGGGCCACGTCCGTGGCCGCAAGGAATCTGAATGAGCGTTGACTATTCGCTATGTTGGGTCGACACCCCGGAAGGGTTGCAGGCCGCTTACGAGGCGCTGGCCGAGGCGGATGTCGTGGCGCTGGATACCGAGTTCTTCCGGGAGACCACCTTCTTCCCCGTGCCGGCGTTGATTCAACTGACGGCTGGAGAAACGGTGTACCTGATCGACCCGCAGGCAGTGGCGCCCAGCGAGGCATTCCAGCGCCTGCTGGACGGAGGGCCGTTGAAGCTGATCCACGCCTGTGGCGAGGACCTGGACGTGTTGGCGCTGTGGGCCGGCGTGACGGTGGCGCCGCTGGTCGACACCCAGATCGCCGAGTCTTTCCTCGGCAGCGATCCGGCAATCGGTTACCGGCGGCTGGTCGCCCGACGCTGCGACGTCGACCTGCCCAAGGAGGAGACTCGCTCGAACTGGCTGGAGCGTCCGCTGACGCCGGCTCAGCTCGAATATGCGGCGCTGGACGTGGTGTTCCTTCCCGCCATCTGGGAAGGTCAGTCTCGTGAGCTGGTCGAGTCGGGGCGGGCAGAATGGCTAGAGGAAGAGTGCGCGGCGTTGAGCCGCGGGCACGAGGCGGGCGCCGATCAATGGTATGCCCGGCACCGTCAGTTGTGGCGGCTGAAGCCGCGCCAGATCGAGGCCTACCGCGAACTCACTGCATGGCGGGAAGTGGAAATACGGCGTCGCGACGTCCCGCGCGGCTGGCTGGTCAAGGACGCCGTGCTGTTCGCGGTCGCCGAGGCCATGCCTCAGAATCGCTACGAGTTGGCGGCCGTCGAAGGTGTCACCCCCAGCCTGGTCAAGCGCGAAGGCGACACCTTGCTGGCACTGGTCAAGGCCGCGCAGCACCAGGATGAATCGGCGCTCTGCGAACCGCTGCCGGTGCCGACCTCGCCCCCGTTCAAGCGCCGCCTCAAGGCGCTGAAGCAGGTCGTCCAGGCCCATGCCGAGGCGCTTGGCATCGCCCCGGAGCGACTCGCCAACCGGGCGGAGATGGAGGCGATCGTCAACGCCCATCTCAAGGGGGATATGCTGCCATTGCCGACCGGATGGCGCGGACGTGAGCTTTCGGCCGACTGGGAACGGGCGCTGGCTGAACAGGAGGCGGCGTGATGGATGCCTCCCGGCTGATTTGCGAGGTGGTCAAGAGTTCGCGGCGAGACGAGATGTATCTCTATCTCGACAAGGCCCAGGGCATGGCGCCGGTGCCGCAGGCACTACGTGAACGGTTCGGGCCGCCCATCGCGGTGATGACGCTGCTGCTGAGGGCCGAGCGGCCATTGGCGCGCGTCGACGTGGTCAAGGTCATGGCGGCGATCCGCGACCAGGGCTTCTATCTGCAGATGCCGCCGGCCAAGGATCCGGAGATGCTGGATCTGTTCACGCCGCGGGGAGAGTGATGGGGCGTGCCATATTCCCGCGGCGAGGGTGCGGCGAGGATTACCGGGGCGGAGGTCGATATGCGTGATCGATTCTGGGAGCGCTTTTCCCTCGAGGAACTGACCCAGCAAGAGTGGGAGGCGCTCTGCGACGGGTGTGGCAAGTGCTGTCTGGTCAAGATGGAAGATGCCGACACCGGAGATGTCGCGACGCTGAACGTGGCGTGCCGCCTGCTGGACATCGGCAGTTGCCGTTGCAGCGACTACGAGAACCGTTTCGAGAAAGTGCCCGAGTGCACCCAGTTGAGCCTGCAGAACCTCGACGAGTTCCACTGGTTGCCTCACAGCTGCGCCTATCGTCGTCTCTCCGAAGGGCGCAAGCTGGCCAGTTGGCATCCGCTACGAAGCGGTGACGATCGTCGCATGCACGAGCGCCGGATGAGCGTGCGCCATTTTGCGGTCAGTGAAACCGATGTCGACGAGGCCGACTACGAGGCCCACATCATCGATATCATCCCGCTCGACGACCAGCGCTGAACGCGAGCGGGTATATCTCCCATCGACCGATGCGCCGCCCGCAGCGCTATTTTTCGGCAAGTCCCAGTGACCACAGAATGAAGGCGTCCTGACGGGCATTGTCCCGCCAGGCCTTGAATCGGCCCGATGCCCCGCCATGTCCGGCCGCCATGTCGGTGCGCAACAGTACCGGCCCCCGGGCACTGCCCAATTCGGTCACGCGCGCGTAGAGCTTGGCCGGTTCCCAGTAAGGTACCCGCGAATCGTGCCAGCTCCCCTGCAGCAGCATGCTGGGGTAGGGCTGGGCGGTCAGGTTGTCGAGCGGCGAATAATCGCGGATGCGTCGGCGTGCGGCGGGCTCATCCGGATTGCCCCACTCGGTATACTCCGCCGTAGTGAGAGGGAGGTCGGGATTCTCCATCGTCCGCAGCACGTCGACGAAGGGGACGTCGAGCACGGCGGCGCAGAAGGCTTCCGGCTCCATGTTGAGGCTGGCCCCCACCAGCAGGCCGCCGGCGCTGGCGCCGTAGGCCGCTACCCGGTTCGGGTCCGACAGGCCTTCGGCGACCAGGGCATGACGCGCTGCCAGGAAGTCCCTGAAGCTGTTCTCCTTGTGCTCGAGCTTGCCCGCCAGGTACCAGGGCTCGCCGCGATCGCCGCCGCCGCGTACGTGGGCGACCGCGAACGCGACGCCCCGGGAGAGTAGTTCCAGGCGCGCGATCGAGAACCAGGGGTCGAGGACCTCGCCATAGGCGCCATAGCCATAGAGCAGTGTCGGCATCGGCGCCTTGCCCAGGTCGTCGGCTCTGGCCACCACCGAAACGGGAATGCGCTCTCCATCGTGGCCCTCTGCCCATAGCCTTTGGCAGATCAGGTCCTGGGGCTGAAGATCACCATATAGCGGCTGCGTCTTGAGAACGCGCTGCTCGCCGCTGTCCAGGTCATGTTCGATCCATCGTACCGGCAGGGTGAACGACTCCTCGCGCAGGTGAAGCTTGCGGGTATGGAAGTCGGGTGTGTCGCCAAGCGCGAGGCTGCAGGGGGCCTCGGGCAGCGGGAGCCGCGAGCCCGGCGGCGCCTCCTGCCGCCGGGCGTCCTCCTCCGATGGCCCGTCGTCCGGGAGTTCGACGACGCGCAGGTACACCTGGGCTTCGTGGTGGTCACGCTCGGTGATCACCAGGCCCCAAGCGAAGGCGTCGATGCCCTCCAGAGTGACGTCTTCGCGATGCGGTATCAGGGGGGTCCAGCTCGACGGCCGAGACGTCGGGGCGGTGTCCAGGCGGAAGTGAGAGGCATCGCGATTGTGGAGCACGTAGAAGGTGTCGTCGCGGTGATCCAGGCCGTATTCGACCCCCGCCTCCCGCGGGCGCACGCACCGGGGCGGAGTGCCGGGCGCGTCAGCCGGTATCAGGTGGCATTCGGCGGTGTCCTTGGAGGCCGTCTCCAGGATCAGCCATCGGCGAGAGCGCGTCTTGCCCAGGCCCACCCAGAATTCGACATCGGTCTCCTCGAAGATCTTCTGGCAGTGGTCGTCGCCAGGCCGTAGCAGCCATACGCTGGCGGGGCGCTGCGTGGCATCGTAGCGAGTGAACAGCAGCGTGCGGTTGTCCTCCGCCCATACGAGGTCCGGGCCAATGCGACGACGCAGGCGGGCCGGCTCACCATCCGGTAGCCGTTTCAGATAGAGGTCGAAGTATTCGTTGCCGCTGACATCCTCTGTCCAGGCAAGCCACTGTTCGTCCGACGAGATCGCCATGTCGCCCAGCTCGAGGAAGTCGTGGGCCTTCGAGCGCGACTCGATGTCCAGCAGCAATTCCGGCTCGGCCTCTTCGGCTATCGGCTGTCGCCACCATCGCGGATAGTCCGCGTCGCCGGCCGTTTCGCTCCAGTAGCGGAAACGCTCCAGCGCCATGGGCAGTCCGACCACCCTGAGTTCCCGCCGCGCTAGGTGGCCTTCGTAGAGAGCGTCCTCCAGCGCCGCGAGGGGGGAGAAGAATGCATCGCTCTCGCGATTGGCGGCGCGCAGGAATGCCTTGACCTGAGGGTCGTCGCGTGACTCCAGCCAGTGCCAGTCGGGGTCATCGTCACGGCGAAAGTGAACGGCGGGGAGCGCTTGGGTCGTCTGCGAGCGGGACATGGGGCTTTGCGGGATCCTTGCGGGCTAAGGCTGTCGGTGAAACGGGCGTCATCTGCCCGAGGCTTGCGCTGGAGGCGGTGTGCCGGGCCCGACTTGCGAATCTCCGCAGGCGTGGCCGGGGCGCGCCGGCATGACGTCGAATCACGCATCCGATGGCGCAGGTGCGGCTGTGCTTTGACTGGTTGGAGTGTACCATGTGGCAAATCGTATGAATCGAGAGTCATTACCATGCTGTTTTCCGATTCGCTGCCGCAGCTCTGGCTGAGTTACGGGGTACTTTCTCTGATCGTTCTGGTGACCGGTTATCTGGCGGTGCGCTGGATACCGCTGCTACCGCGTCTGATTCTGGTCGGTGTCGTCGCTGGTGGGTTATGGATGGTAGCGCCGTTCTCGTTGCCGCTGCTGCAGCCGGGGGAAACCTACTCCGGCCTTGCCCCGGCCATCGTGGTGATGGCTGTCGGGGTCATCCAGCATGATGGCGGTCAGGTTGCCGGCGCGATGCCACTGCTGCTGGTCGGCGCTGTGATCGGTGCCGCCCTGGGACTGGGTGCCTGGCGTCTGCTGCGTCGCCGCCATGACAATGCCGATGGCGGGTCTGGCCAGGGCCGGAAGACAGGGCGGCCGACAGGTTCCGCGGCACGGGCGTCCGGCAAGCGTGGCGACGCTCATGGCAAGCCGGATGGCCGCCGCGAGCCGGTGGTCAACTGATCCTCTGGGCCCAAGGGCTGTCCACCGATATTGCTGGACGAGGATGTCGTCATCTCGTTCTCGGCATGTGTTTCGACAAGGAAGCGAGAGATGCGTGCGTTGTTATTGATGGTGATGCTGGCAACGGGGCTTGCCCCGACCTGGGCGCTGGCGCAGTCCGCGCCGGACGTGCGTATCGTCGTCGATGTTTCAGGCAGCATGAAGCAGAACGACCCGCAGAACCTGCGGGCCAACGCCCTGGGATTCGCCGCGACACTGCTGCCGCCCAGCGCCCGGGGATCGATCTGGACCTTCGGTACCACGGTCTCCAATCCTCTCCCGAGTGGGACGGTGGCGGACGCCTGGCGTGGACGCGTGGCCAGCCTCTCGCCGCAGTTGACCGACTATCAGCAGTTCACGGATATCGAGCGGGCGCTTCGCCAGGCGGCCGATGCGGCGCCTGACAGCGCCAACCGGCATCTGATCCTGCTGACCGATGGCATGGTCGACCTGCCCGCCTCCGGCAGCGACAAGGCGCAGCGCGACAGTGCCTCGCGGCAACGCATCATCAGCGAATTGGCGCCGGAGCTTGCCGGGCGTGGCGTCGTCGTCCACGCCATCGCGCTGTCCAACAATGTCGATCTGCCGCTGCTCGAGCAGGTCGCGCAGACCACGGGCGGGCTGGCGGCGGTCGCCGATACGCCGGAAGAGTTGCTGCGTGCTTTCCTGGACGTCCTCGACCGTATCCTGCCGGGGGACCAGATTCCCATCGACGGGCAGCAGCGGTTCAGCGTCGACGACGATATCGACGAATTCAACGCGCTGCTGTTCCACGACCCGGGCGTCGACTCGCCGGTGCTGGTGGGACCCGATGGTCAGCGCTACTCGCGCGGCGATCATCCGGGTGTCGTGGAGTGGCAAAGCAGCGATCGCTACGATCTCGTTACCGTGCCCGACCCGGCCGCCGGTGAGTGGCGAATCGAGGGCGACATCGGTGACGATAGCCGCATCGGCATTCATGCCGACACCGTACTGCGCAGTACACCGCTTCCGGCCACGCTCTATCGCGGCTTTTCCACGCCGCTGGACGTGTGGCTGGCGTCGGACGGGGAGACGCTGGGCGCGGACAGGCGGCCCGACGGGCTCACCGTCCGGGCGGAACTGAAGGACCTGGACGGGGCCGTCCTCGCCGCCACGCCGCTGGATCCGTCCGACGATCACTTCCGCGGCGAACTGCCGGGGGTCGACCAACTGGGCAATGCCCGGCTGACGATCACCGCGCGCAGCGATCGGATGATTCGCCAGCAGGTCCAAACGGTCAACGTGGTGGCCGCACTGAGTGCCGTGCTGAGCGAGGACGGCTCGCAGATCGTCGTGCGTGCCAACCATCCCGATCTGGACGTCAACAATACCCAACTCAGCGCAAGCCTCACCGGCAGGTCGCTCAACGTGCGCCAGACCGGGGAACGGGAGTGGACGATTGCGGTGCCGCAGACCGATCCAGGCCAGTCGCTGCCGGTCACCATCGCCGCCGACGCCCGTGTCGGAGGACGCACGTTGCACTTCGAGCTGCCGGTCGTGCGGCTCAACCCCGAGGCCTCCGTCGGATTGAGCGGCGCGGATCTCCAGCGGGGCATCACCAGCGACTCCCGTCAGCAGGACAACAGCCTGGGTTCTGACGATGGCGATGATTTCACCGACGGGTTGACCGCTTCGCAGATGGCCGATATCGCCGTCGACAAGGCGCAGCAGGGCTGGCGATTCGCCAAGCCGTACGTGGAGACCTACGGGCAGCGGCCGGTGACCTGGATCATCATTGCCGTCATCGTGTTGGCATGGATACTGCTGCGCTGGCGGAATGCCGTCAGGCGGCGCCGACTGGGCCGGCGCGAGGAGCCGTCGATCTAGCCTTCGACGGCGGCCTCGCCGCTGCCTTGTGACGGCCGGGTCGAGCGTCTTACAACCTTGGTGGCAGCGCCTCGCTGGTCGGATCCTGTTATAAGAGCGATAACCGTCACGAATCAAGGAGATCCTATGAGCGACAGCGTCAGCCCGTGCATCGAAACGGGAGCGCCGCTGGAGGGCATGGAGGCGTTCGAGTCGATCAACGACATCATCGCCGAGGCGTGCAATCGATTCGCCGACAAGCCTGCCTTCAGTTGCCTGGGTCACACCTTGAGTTATCGGGATGTGGATCGGCTTTCCGGCGACTTCGCTGCCTGGCTCCAGCAGGAAACCGACCTGGAGCCCGGCGATCGCATCGCCATACAGCTGCCCAATGTGCTGCAGTTCCCGGTTGCCGTATTCGGCGCGCTGCGTGCCGGGCTGGTCGTGGTCAATACCAACCCGCTCTATACCGAGCGTGAGATGCGTCACCAGTTTCGCGATGCCGGCGTCAAGGCGGTGGTGGTGCTGGCGAACATGGCCCACAAGCTGGAAAAGGTGCTCGAGCAGACCGGCATCCGCCACGTCTACGTGACCGAAATGGCAGATCTGCATCCCTGGCCCAAGCGGATGCTGATCAACCGGGTGGTGCGACACGTCAAGAAGCTGGTGCCATCGTACTCCCTGCCGGACGCGGTCGGTTTTCGACAGGCGCTCGCCGTCGGTCATCGGCATGAGGCCAAGGTGGTTGCCAGCCGCAACGACGACGTGGCCGCCCTTCAGTACACCGGTGGCACCACCGGCGTCGCCAAGGGCGCCATGCTGACCCATCGCAACCTGATCGCCAACATGCTGCAGACCAAACAGGTGGTCGGCAGGGCACTGGTGGAGGGGGAAGAGACGATCATCGCGCCGCTGCCGTGCTATCACATCTACACCTTCACGGTGAACTGCCTGTTCGCGATGGTCACCGGCCAGCACAACATCCTGATACCCAACCCCCGCGATATCGCCGGCTTCGTCAAGACGCTGTCGAAAACGCCGTTCACGGTCTTCGTGGGGCTCAATACCCTGTTCAATGCGCTGTGCCAGCGCGACGACTTCAAGGCGCTCGACTTCTCCCGACTCAAGATGACGATCTCCGGTGGCATGGCGCTGACCCAGACCGTGGCCGACCGCTGGAAGCAGACCACCGGGCTCGGCATCGTCGAAGGCTATGGCCTGACCGAGACGTCGCCGATCGCGCTGGTCAACCCCCCCGATGCACCTCAGATCGGCACCATCGGCAAGCCGGTTCCCGGAACCTCGATCCAGGTCGTCGACGACGACGGCCGCGCCCTGCCGCGTGGTGAGCGTGGCGAGCTCTGCGTCAAGGGACCGCAAGTCATGAAAGGGTACTGGAACCGTCCCGAAGATACCGCCAAGACGCTGGACACCGAGGGCTGGCTGCGTACCGGCGACATGGCGATGATTCTCGACGACGGCTACGTCAAGATCGTCGATCGCAAGAAGGACATGATTCTGGTCTCCGGATTCAACGTCTATCCCAACGAGATAGAGGAGGTGGTGGCGGGGCATCCCGATGTCGTCGAGGCCGCCGCCGTGGGGGTGCCCGACGAGGAGACCGGGGAAGCCGTCAAGCTGTTCGTGGTCGCACGCAACGAGGGGCTCGATCCGCAGGCGCTGCGGCAATGGTGCAAGCAGGAACTGACCGGTTACAAGGTGCCCAAGTTCGTCGAGCTGCGAGACGAACTGCCCAAGAGTAACGTCGGCAAGGTCCTGCGACGGGAGCTGCGTGACGAGGCGACCGGGAGCGGGGCCGATGACGCCACCAAGGCGGGCGATACGCCCTCGGCGTGACATCGGCTCCCGCGGGACGTGAGTTGGTCCGCTGACGGCGCTACAATGACGGGTTCGTCACCACGCTTGGTGGCGGCCCGTTCTCGCCGATGTAGAGGATCTCTTGAGCGCTATCGCTTCCCCCTCGCTGCAAGCCCTGAATGACCTGGAAACTCGCCTGGACGGTTGTTTGCTGCGCGATGCCCACGAGCAGCGCCGGCGGCTCCAGCGCCTGGCGCATCGTGCCCGCGACGGCAAGCCTATCGACCGGTCGCTGAAGGAGGTCGAAATGCGGCTGGCGGCATCCAGTGAGCTGCTGGCGCGTCGCCGGCGCCAGCCGGTAACGCTGGATTACCCCGCTGCGTTGCCGGTCGCCGCCAAGCGCGAAACCATTCTCGAGGCCTTGCGCGAGCATCAGGTGGTGGTGGTCGCCGGCGAGACCGGTTCCGGCAAGACCACGCAGCTACCCAAGCTCTGTCTGGAGCTGGGCCTGGGACGGCGCGGCATGATCGGCCACACCCAGCCGCGCCGCCTGGCAGCACGCTCGGTGGCGGCACGCCTGGCTGAAGAGCTGCAAGTGCCACTGGGCGAGCAGGTCGGCTATCAGGTTCGCTTCACCGACCAGAGTAGCGACGACACTCTGGTCAAGCTGATGACCGACGGTATCCTGCTGGCCGAGACGCAGCACGATCCTGACCTGATGCGCTACGAGGCGATCATCATCGATGAAGCGCACGAGCGCAGCCTCAACATCGATTTCCTGCTCGGCTACCTCAAGCGTCTGACCGCCCGACGACCCGACCTCAAGGTGATCATCACCTCGGCGACCATCGACGTCGAGCGGCTCTCCCGGCATTTTGCCGTCGAGCGCAACGGCGAGGTGCAGCCCGCCCCCGTGGTCGAGGTCTCCGGGCGCGCCTATCCGGTCGAGGTGAATTATCGGCCACTGGTCCGGGAGTCGCGGGACGAGGAGGACCTGACCCTCCAGGAGGGCATTCTGGCGGCGGTCGACGAGGTCGAGCGAATCGAGCGCGAAAAACGCTGGTACAGCGGCCCGCGAGATATCCTGATCTTCCTGCCGGGCGAGCGCGATATTCGCGAGACGGCAGACGCGCTGCGACGTGCCGAGCTCAAGAGTACCGAGATCCTGCCGCTCTACGCGCGGCTCTCCAATGCCGAGCAGAACCGGGTGTTCCAGCCCCATGCCGGCCGGCGCATCGTGCTCTCCACTAACGTGGCCGAAACCTCGTTGACCGTCCCCGGGATACGCTACGTGATCGATCCCGGCCTGGTCCGCATGAGCCGCTACAGTGCGCGCGCCAAGGTCCAGCGTCTGCCGATCGAACCGGTGAGCCAGGCCAGCGCCGATCAGCGCAAGGGGCGTTGCGGGCGCGTGGCTGAAGGTGTCTGCATCCGACTCTACAGCGAAGAAGATTTTCTCTCTCGCCCCGAATTCACCGAACCCGAAATCCAGCGCACCAACCTGGCCTCGGTCATTCTGTCGATGCTGTCGCTCAAGCTGGGTGACGTGTTCGACTTCCCGTTCGTCGATGCGCCGGATGCCCGCTTCGTCAAGGACGGCTACCGATTGCTGTTCGAGTTGGGAGCCGTCGATGACGGCGAGCGCATCACCGCCATCGGCCGGCAGCTGTCCCGGTTGCCGATCGATCCACGCCTGGCCCGCATGGTGCTGGCGGGCGAGCGCTTCCAGTGTCTGCGCGAGGTACTGATCGTGGTCAGCGCGCTGGCGACGCAGGACCCCCGCGAGCGGCCGGCGGAGAAGCGTCAAGCCGCCGATCAGCGTCACAAGCAGTGGGAGGACCCCAACTCCGACTTCGTCGCCTGGCTCAATCTGTGGCACGGCTTCGATGCCATGCGCGAAACGCTGTCGAGCAATCAACTGCGGCGCTGGTGTCGCGACCAATATCTGAACTACCTGCGCCTGCGCGAATGGCACGACACCTATCGCCAACTGCGCCAGTTGACCCGCGAGATGAAACTCGAGCCGTCGAGTGCCATGCAGCCCGATACCGAGGAACCAGGTGCGGTGGCGGGAGCGGAACAACAGCCGGCGGAGAAACCTCGGGTCGATACCCAGCGCCTGCATCAGGCGCTGTTGTCCGGTCTGCTCTCCAATCTGGGGCAACTGCAGCCGGAAAGCCGGGAATTTCTCGGTGCCCGGAACCGGCGCTTCCTGATCCATCCGGCGTCGGGCCTGTCGCGCAAGCCGCCCAAATGGGTGATGGCTGGCGAGATGGTGGAGACCAGTCGTCTGTTCGCGCGTGATGCGGCGAGGATCAAGCCTGAGTGGATCGAGCCGCAGGCCGCGCACCTGATCAAGCGCAGCTACAGCGAACCCCACTGGGAGCGCAAGCGGGCCCAGGTGGTGGCGCTGGAGCAGGTAACGCTATTCGGCCTGCCGATCGTCACCGGCCGCCGCGTGGATTACGCCAAAGTGGCGCCGGCGGAAGCTCGGGAGATCTTTCTGCGCCGGGCGCTGGTGGAGGGCGACTACCAGACCCGGGCGTCGTTCTTCGAACACAACCGCGCGATGATGGCGGAAGTGGAGGATCTCGAGGATCGGGCACGCAAGCGTGACATCCTCATCGACGAGGAGACGCTGTTCGCCTTCTACGACGAGCGGGTCCCGGCGGACGTCGCCGGTGGACGCAGCTTCGAGAACTGGCGCAAGCAGGCCGAGCGCGATACGCCGGATCTGCTCAAGCTCGATAAAGCGGCACTGATGGCGCGCGACGCCGACGATGTCAGCGTCGAGCAGTACCCCGACGAGCTGGTGTTCAACGGCGTGCGCTACCCGCTGAGCTATCACTTCTCGCCGGGGGCGGGCGACGATGGCGTCACCCTGACCGTGCCGGCGGTGATGTTGGCGCAACTTCCGCAAGGGCGGTTGAGCTGGCTGGTGCCCGGGCTGCTGCGCGAGAAATGCATTGCGCTGCTCAAGGCGCTGCCCAAGGCGCTGCGTCGGCAGGTGGTGCCGATTCCCGACTGGGTCGACGCCGCCCTGGCGTCGCTGACGCCAGACGAGCGTCCGATCGAGGAGGCGCTGGGCGAGTTTCTGCGGATCAAGACCGGGACCCGGCTTGACCCGTCGGCGTGGCGTCACGACCAGCTCGATCCGCATCTGGTGATGAACCTGCGAGTGGTGGATCACAACGGCGAGGTGCTGGGCGAAGGACGTGACCTGCGCCAACTGCAGACGCGGTTTGGCGAGGCTGCCGCGGCGGGTGCCAAGGCGCTGGCCCAGACGCCGAAGGAGGACGCCGAACGTTTCGACGACCTGCCAGGGACGCCGCTGCCCGGTTCGCGCACGACCCGCCAGGCCGGGATTCAGGTCGAGGTCTATCCGGCGGTAGTGGTGGAAGGCGATGAACTACGGGTGGCCTGGTTCGACCACGCCGCGCGTGCCGAAACTGCCCATCGCGACGGTATCGTCAATCTGGCTCGGCGCAGGTTGCCCGACATCGTGCGCTATATTCAGCGCGAACTGCCTGCGCTCAAGCAGTCCGCGCTGCTGTTTGCCAAGGTCGGCAGTCATGAGCAGCTTGCCCGTGATGTGATCGATGCCTGTCTGGCCCAGACCGTGGCGGTCGATCCATTGCCGAGATCGCGGGAGGCGCTCGATGCTCGCCTCGAACAGTGGCGCGGCGATCTGGTCGGCTACGCCGAGGCGCTGTTGGTCGACCTGCACAAGGCGCTGCAAGGCCATCTGGCAGTGACCAAGGCACTCAAGGGCAACGTCACGCTGGCGTTGGCGCTGACCTACAGTGACCTCAAGGCGCAGATGCAGCGCCTCGTCTACCCCGGCTTTGTGCGCGACGCCGGCCCCTGGCTGAAACATTATCCGCGCTACCTGCAGGCGGCCGAGATCCGGCTCGAGAAGGCGCCCCGCGACCTGCGGCGGGATCAGCTCTCGATGCAGCAGGTGCAGGCCTGGGAGGAGAGAGTCGACACTCGGCGCCAGCAGACCCATCGCGATGGCATCGTCGATGCCGACCTCGTCGAGTTCGGCTGGTGGCTGCAGGAGTGGCGAGTCTCTCTGTTCGCTCAGCAGTTGGGCACGCTCGAGAGCGTGTCGGAGAAGCGTCTGGCGCGACGCTGGCGGGAGATAACCGGGCAAACCATGTGATCGGCGGGCTCGAGACACTGCATCCGCCGTCGGCGGGTGTGCGTAATGATGAAAGCGGCGGATGCCGCGGGAGGTAATAGCCGATGACGCAAGCCGTGATTACCGCGACGGGCCTGTTCACGCCGCCGGATTCGATCGATAACGCCGAGCTGGTCGCCAGCTTCAATCGCTGGGTCGATGCCGAGAATCTGCGTCACGCGGCAGCGATCGAGCAGGGAGAGCGCGAGCCGCTGGCGCACTCCAGCGAAGCCTTCATTCTCAAGGCGTCGGGTATCGAGAGCCGTTACGTGATGGAAGCCGGGGGGATTCTGGACCCGGAACGCATGCGACCGCGCATTCCTCAGCGGGCCAACGATGCACTGTCGGTCCAGGCGGAGATGGGCGTGGCCGCGGCTCGCCAGGCGCTGGAAGAAGCAGGCGTGAGTGCCGATCAACTCGACCTGATCATCGTTGCCTGCTCCAACCTGCAACGACCTTATCCGGCGGTCGCGGTCGAGCTTCAGGCGGCGTTGGGCGCCGGCGGCTACGCCTTCGACATGAACGTGGCCTGCTCCAGCGCCACGTTCGCCATCGACATGGCGACCAACGCGATCCGCGCTGGCAGCCTGGAGCGGGTGCTGGTGGTCAACCCCGAGATCTGCTCTGCGCATCTCAACTTCCGTGACCGTGACAGCCACTTCATCTTCGGTGATGCCTGTACCGCCATCGTGCTGGAAGCCGACCATCTCGCCCAGGATCGGGAGCACTTCACGGTATTGGGAACGCGGCTGAAGACACAGTTCTCCAATGCCATTCGCAATAACTTCGGGTTCCTCAATCGTCTTGCCGACGACGGGCGGGATGATCTGGACAAGCTTTTCGTCCAGGAAGGGCGCAAGGTGTTCAAGGAGGTCTGCCCGATGGTCGCTTCGTTGATCCTCGATCATCTGGAGAGCCAGTCGCTGACCGGGGACTCGGTCAGGAAACTCTGGCTGCACCAGGCCAACCGTCACATGAACGACCTGATCGCGCAGCGCGTGCTGGGCCGCGAGCCCTCGCTATCGGAGGCGCCGGTGATACTCGACCGCTATGCCAATACCAGTTCGGCGGGGTCGATCATTGCGTTTCATCTGCATCGCGACGACCTGCAGGACGGCGACGTGGGGGTGGTGTGTTCCTTCGGTGCGGGCTACAGTGCGGGCAGTGTGATACTGCGTAAAGGGAATGCGTGTTGATGAAATCGATCCATTGGCTGGGCGGCGCCTGTGTCGCCGCGGCGTTGAGTGGTTGTGCCTCGACGGGGGAAGAGTCGAATCCCCAGGATCCGTGGGAGGGTTTCAACCGCGGTGTCTATCAGTTCAACGACACGCTCGACCGCTATGCGCTCAAGCCGATTGCGCAGGGGTACGACATCGTCACGCCGGATCCGGTCCAGGATGGCGTCGGTAACTTCTTCTCCAACCTGGGGGAAATCCGCACGGTCTTCAACAGCATTCTCCAGTGGGAGTGGGGCAATGCCGGCGTCGCATCCGGACGTTTTCTGGTCAACACCGTGCTGGGCGTGGGCGGCGTGCTCGATCCCGCCACGCGCATGGGACTGGACGAAAACGAGGAAGATTTCGGCCAGACATTGGGCGTGTGGGGCGTGGGAAGCGGCCCCTATCTGGTATTGCCGATTCTGGGGCCGAGTACGGTCCGAGATACCAGCGGCCTGCCGGTCGATATGTACACCTATCCGGTCACCTATGTCGAAGAGGACAAGTGGCGTTACGGCCTGACCTTCCTGCGCTACGTGGATCTACGCGCCAGCCTGCTGGACCAGGAGGCGTTGATTCAGGGGGATCGCTACAGCTTCATCCGTGACGCCTATCTGCAGCGTCGCCAGTTCGAGGTCACCAACGGCGCGGCCGGCGAGGATCCGTTCGCCAGCGGCGGGTTCGGTGACGATTTCGAATATAGTGAAGACGACTTCGCCGAGTAGACCTGTGTCCAATACGCTGTCGGACGAGCTGCCCGTGATCGGTCTGATCGATCTGCCTGGGCCGGACCGTGAACGCTTGATCGAAGAACTTTCCCGTCTCGATATCGTGGTGCGGGCTGCCGTCTCGGTTTCGACGTTGCCGGCCCATTGCGATCTCGTGGTGGCGCACGTCCGGGCGGTTTCCCACGACGGGTGGGAGCGGTTGGCCGATGGACGTCCGACCATCGTCATCAGCGAGAGCCGCCGCGACGACGACCTGCACAAGGCGCTCGATGCCGGGCTGATCGACTATCTGGTCGAGCCTCTCAAGCATGTCGACATTCTGCGGCGTTTGATCGAGCGGGCCCTGGAACTGACGCGGTTGTCGCGCGATCACAGCGAAAGCCGGGCCGAGCTCGAGGCGTTGAACGATCGTCTCGAGCGGCATCTCGAGATGCTCCGGGACGACCAGCGGGCGGGTGGGCATGTGCAGCGCAAGCTGCTGCCGCCGCCGGGCGTCGTGCACCTCGGCGTGCGCTGCGACTATTGGTTCGCGCCCTCGCTCTATTTGTCGGGTGATTTTCTCGATTTTCAGCGATGTGACGAACGCTACAGTTTCTTCTATTTTGCCGATGTTGCCGGCCACGGCGCCTCTTCCGCCTTCGTCACCGTGTTGCTGAAGTATCTCTGCAATCGCTGGCTGGCCCAGTGGCGCACGCTGCTGCCGGAAGCGTTTCCCTCCCGCTGGTTGGGCGAACTCAACCGGGAATTGCTGGAGACCGGTATCGGCAAGCACGCCACGATCTTTGCCGGCGTGCTGGACCATGAGCGTCGTTTTCTGCACTATGCGCTCGGCGCCCAGTTGCCGATGCCGATTCTCCAGGCAGAGGGACGAAGCGGATACCTGGGGGGAGAGGGGCCCCCGGTCGGGTTGTTTCCCGACGTCGAGTACCCCATCTATGGTTGCCCGTTGCCTGAGTCGTTTCGACTCTGGTTCTGCTCCGACGGCATTCTGGAATGCCTGCCGGAGGGGTCATTGAACGCGCGGCTCAAGGAACTCGAGCACCGCACGACACACTGCGCCAGCGTCGACGATCTGAGGGAAGGATTGGCGTTGGGGGATCCTCTGCCGGATGATCTCAGCATGATGACACTGAGTGGTTTCGACCATGATTGAAGGGCGGATAAGAGCGGCCTTCGAGTCGGGCGTGTTTGTGCTCAAGCTCTGCGGCGATGTGCGCTTGACGCTATGTGCGACGTTGGATGCCGAGGCGCAGCGTCTGGCGGATCTGCCCGGGCTGCGGGCGGTGATGGTCGATCTACGCGAAACGACCAACGTCGATTCCACCGCGCTGGGGTTCCTGGCCAAGGTGGCGATGGCCGTGCAGGGGCGATTGGATGACCCGCCCACGATCATCGCCGAGCACCCGGACGTTCGGCGGATGCTGGACGTCATGGGCTTCGCACGCTATTTCACGCTGCTCGAAGCGCCATTGACCGAGCCGGCGGAGCTGGATGAGCTGCCTCATGTCGAGGCCGATGAGAGCGACATCCAGCAGCGGATACTGGAAGCCCACCGTATCCTCATGCACATGAGCGAGCACAATCGGCACGAGTTTCAACCCTTCGTCGAACTGCTCGAATCGCAGCGCATCGACGCTTCCCCGCACGGTTGAACCATACCCGGTCGTAACGCATGACAAGCGCTGCGACGCGGGTTTCGGCCGTCCGTCGCCCGCGTCGGCGGTCCGTGCAATCGGTAGGGGCGTCTTCGTATCACGTCCGAATCGCCCGGGCCTCGAATGCCCGCTTGGCCGCGAAGTTCTCTTGCGACTCCCGGCTTTCGCCCCGTCTGTCGGGGCGAATGCGCTGCCACGGGGGCAGGCAGCCGGCCGGCCGAAGGTGGGAGCCTTATCCGTGAGATGATCTTGAAGGAGAGCCTGTGACGATCTTGAGTGCCCGGCGGCTGGCGCTGCTGGTGGCTGCCAATACGGCGCTGGCACCGCTGGCGATCGATGCCTACCTGCCGGCCATGCCGGCGCTGGCGTCGTCGATCGGCGCCAGCGTGCATCATACCGAGCTGTCGCTCAGCGTCTTTCTGCTCGGATTCGCGCTCGGGCAATTGGTCTGCGGCCCGCTATCGGACCGTTTCGGCCGCAAGCCGGTGCTGATGATCGGGTTGGGCGTGTTCCTGGTCGCCAGTCTGGCGCTGACCCAGGTGGGCTCGCTGGCGACGCTGTGGGGATGGCGGTTCGTGCAGGCGCTGGGCGGTGGCGCGTGCGTGGTGAATTCCGCCGCCATCGTGCGCGATCGCTTCAGCGGTCGGGAGGCGGCCAAGGTGATGTCGACCATGGTCATGATCCTGATGATGGCGCCACTGGTTGCGCCGGCCATCGGCAGTGCGCTCCTGCACCTGGCGGATTGGTGGCTGATCTTCCTGTTTCTCGCCGTCTACGCGGCTTTCGTGCTATGGCTGCTTGGTCGCTATCTACCCGAGACCCATGGACGCGATCCGCAAGCCCCCTCGGTGCGGCAGATTCTGGGGAACTACGCCAGCGTACTGCGCCACCGGGAGGCGATGGGCTACATCGGGGCGGTATCGATGTCGTTTGCCGGCATGTTCGCGTTCATCACTGGCTCGCCCTACCTCTATATGGAGCATTATGGTCTCTCGACCACGCTTTATCCCTTCGTCTTCGGTGCCAATATCCTGATCATGGCCTCCTCCAGCCGGCTCAATATCCGGCTGCTCAAGACCCGTACGCCGCAGCAGAACCTGCTGCTGGGCCTCGGAGTCCAGTTGACGGCGGGCGTATTGCTGGTGGTGATGGTGGCAACGGGCCTGGATTCCATTTTCACGATCGCCCCGCTGATGGTGGTCTTCGTGGGGATGCAGGGACTGATCAGCCCCAATGCCATGTCCTCGATGCTGGACCACTTTCCCCGCATGAGTGCCACGGCGACGGCGTTGCAGGGCTGTCTGCAGTTTACCTGCGGTGCCGTTTCCGGGGCGCTGGTCGGGGCCTTCGAACTGGCCAGCGCCTGGCCAACGGTGCTGACGATGCTGGGTGCCACGCTGTTGGGCAACGTCGCGGTGCGAGCGCTGGCTGGGCGTGCGCTCAAGCATCGGGCCACGGACTGACTTCCTGCGCCGTTACCCGAAGCGGCGCCGTCGTTACGGGTTTTGACGCTTGTCACTACGTTGTCATCTAAACTTGTCATGGTGGATGCCGCGAAGGTTGTCATCCACGCGCTTCAGGCTGCACCTCGAGAACCATCGACGATTCTGGGGATCCAGCAGATCGTCGGTGGTTTTTTCATTCGGACAATAACGGCTGGCGGCATGATCTTTTTCATCCATGACACGGCTGTCATAAAACTGTCACGGCACTGACGTACGGTGTGCGCTGAGAGTGCTGGCAACCTTCGCAACGTCGTTATCGCTCACGCATCCAAGGTGGAAACAGGATATCGCTATGCTTAAACACGTCTTTGCAACGCTCATTTCCGGGTCAATGGTTCTGGGTGCCGCTGGCGTCCAGGCTCAAGACGCCATTACCGGGGCGGGCGCAACCTTCCCGTACCCGGTCTATTCGCAGTGGGCGGACGCCTATCAGGACGAGTCCGGCATCGGCCTCAATTACCAGGCTATCGGCTCCGGCGGCGGCATCCAGCAGATCGTCGCCAAGACGGTTACCTTCGGTGCCAGTGACGCCCCGATGACCAAGGACGAGCTGGACAAGAACGGCCTGATGCAGTGGCCGATGGTCATGGGTGGCGTGGTTGCCGCGTTCCATGTCGAGGGGATCGAGGGCGGTTCGATCAACCTGGACGGCCCGACACTGGCCGACATCTATCAGGGCAAGATCACCAACTGGGACGACGATGCCATCGCCGAACTGAACCCGGACATGGACCTGCCCGACACCCAGATCACGCCGGTCTACCGGGCCGAGGGCTCAGGTACCAACTTCCTGTTCACTCACTACCTGTCGCAGGTCAGCCAGGAGTTCGCCGACAACGTGGGCGAGGGCAAGTCCGTCGCGTGGCCGGCAGGCGTCGGTGCCAAGGCCAATGCCGGGGTCGCCAGCCAGATCGCCAACACCAATGGTGCGATCGGCTACGTCGAGTATGCCTACGCCGCGCAGAACGACCTGAGCCTGGTGCACCTGAAGAACCAGGCGGGCAAGGTCGTCGCGCCCAGCATGGAATCGTTCATGGCCGCGGCTGCCAACGCCGACTGGAAGGATGCGCCAGGCATGTATCTGGTACTGACCAACCAGCCGGGCGATGAAAGCTGGCCGATCACGGGCGCTTCTTTCATCCTGATGCACAAGCAGGTTCAGGATGCGGATGCCGCCAATCAGGCGCTCAAGTTCTTCGACTGGGCCTATGCTAATGGTAACGACATGGCTCAGGACCTGGACTACGTGCCGATGCCGGATAACGTTGCCGACATGGTTCGTGACAGCTGGAGCGAGATCAAGGGCCCGAATGGCGAAGCCGTCTGGACCCAGTGATCCTTGACTGACGTACCGCGACGGCTGGTGGGGCAACCGCCTCCGTCGCGGCGCTGTATCAGAGGCCGCCCCAGGGCGGTAAGTGGTAAGTGACGAGGAACGAAGATGGCCACCACCAACGCGACTCCCACCAGCGGCCTGGGGCGTCTCAGCGATGCCACTCGCAGGCGGCTGCAACGAAAGGCGCGCATCGATGTGTGGTTCGAGCGCACGTTGTTTGCCTTCGCTTTCGCCGTGTTGCTGCTGCTCGGGGCGATCATCGCGTCACTGATGTTATCCAGCTGGCCCGCGATCCAGCGCTTCGGACTGGACTTCTTCACGGAAAACCGCTGGGCGGCCAATGTCGAAGTCTTCGGCGCTCTGCCGGCGATCTACGGAACGCTGTTGACGTCATTCATCGCTATCGTCATCGCCGTGCCGGTCTCGTTCGGCATCGCGATCTTCCTGACCGAGCAGTGTCCGGGGTTCCTGCGGCAGCCGCTGAGTACCTTGATCGAGCTGCTGGCGGGAATTCCCTCGATTATCTACGGCATGTGGGGGATGGAGGTGCTGGCGCCACTGTTGCGCACCTGGTTCCCCTCGGTCTTTCCCGCCGGCACCGGTCTGGCGACGGCGGGCATCATTCTGGCGGTGATGATCATTCCCTTCATCACGGCCGTATCACGAGATGTCATCAATACCGTCCCGGCGGTCATGCGCGAATCCGCTTATGGATTGGGCTGCACGACCTGGGAGGTGACACGACGGGTCATCCTGCCTTCGGTGAAGGGGGGCCTGGTCGGGGGCGTCGTGCTGGGACTGGGGCGTGCGCTGGGGGAAACCATGGCGGTGACGTTCGTCATCGGCAATAACCTGTTCCTCAACACCACCCTGACCGGGCAGGGCACCTCGATCGCGGCACTGATCGCCAACCAGTTCTCCGAGTCCGACGGAACCCAGCGCTCGGCGCTGCTGGCGCTGGGTCTGATCCTGTTCCTGATCACTTTCGCGGTGCTGGCCTTCGCGCGGTACCTACTGCGCAACAGCACCGGTCGCCACGCCTGAGCGGGAGGAGAGAGTCTATGGATATCAATCAAACGCCGCTCTACCGGCGTCGCAAGCGCCTCAACCAGTTGGTGATGGTGCTCTGCCAGTTGGCGACGGTGATCGGCTTCATCTTTCTTTTCGCGATTCTCTTCACGCTGGTTACCAAAGGGATCGGGGCGATCTCTCCGTCGACGTTCGTCGAGCGCACCCGCATGAACGGCGGAGGTCTGGGCAACGCGATCTGGGGAACCTTCCTCATGACCTGCGCAGCAACGGTTATCGGCACCGTCATCGGCGTGGCCGCCGGCACCTGGCTGGCGGAGTACAGCGGCAAGGGACTGATGGCCAAGGTGATTCGCTTCATCAACGATATCCTGCTGTCGGCACCTTCGATCATCATCGGCCTGTTCATCTATGCCGTAGTGGTGGTCCCGATGGGCAACTTCTCCGGCTGGGCCGGCGTGCTGGCATTGACGGTCATCATCGTGCCGGTGGTCATCCGTTCGACGGAAGACATGTTGCGATTGATCCCCAACTCGCTGCGGGAAGCTGCGGCCGCGCTGGGGGCACATCGCTGGTGGATCATCGTCCGAGTCTGCTATAGCGGTGCTCGCGCGGGCATCATGACCGGGATTCTTCTGGGGTTCGCGCGCATCAGCGGCGAGACCGCACCGCTACTGTTCACGTCGCTGAATTCCAATCAGTGGAACTTCTTCGACCTGGGCAGCGAGATGGCCAACCTGCCGATGACCATCTATCAGAACATGACGATCAACGCCTTCATTCCCGATCTGGTCGCCCTGGCCTGGGGCGGGGCCTTGATCCTGACCGCTGCCATTCTGATTCTGAACATCGCGGCGCGCTACTTCTCGCGCCAGCGATCCTGATTTCCAGCTGCGAGACTGCCATGACAGCCGATATTCATCTCGACCAGAAGCGCAACGCCGGCGCCGCTGAAGCGGCTGCCGCCCCGCAGATCGCCACCAAGCTTCGCGTCAACGACCTTAATCTCTTTTACGGGAAGTTCCAGGCGATCAAGAATGTCACCATGGAAATTCCCGAACGTCAGGTGACGGCGTTCATTGGCCCGTCGGGGTGCGGCAAATCCACGTTGATCCGTTGCTTCAACCGTATCCACGATCTCTATGAAGGGATCCGTACCGAAGGACAGATTCTGCTC
This sequence comes from Salinicola acroporae, assembly GCF_003206615.1. Lineage (GTDB taxonomy): Bacteria > Pseudomonadota > Gammaproteobacteria > Pseudomonadales > Halomonadaceae > Salinicola > Salinicola acroporae. The sequence continues at coordinate 25,269 of NZ_PZJW01000023.1, forward strand.
GACGAGCACGATATCTATGAAGCTGGGGTCGACCTCAACCTGTTGAGATCTCGCGTCGGCATGGTGTTTCAGAAACCGACGCCGTTCCCGATGTCGGTCTTCGATAACGTCGCGTTCGGCATTCGTCTCTACGAGAAGCTCTCCGCTCGGGATCTCGAGGAGCGCGTGGAGTGGGCGTTGCGCAAGGCGGCTCTCTGGAACGAGGTAAAGGACAAGCTCAAACAGAGCGGTCAGGCGCTATCGGGCGGGCAGCAGCAGCGCCTGTGCATCGCGCGCACCATCGCGGTGAAGCCCGAGGTGATTCTGCTCGACGAGCCGACCTCGGCATTGGATCCGATCTCGACCGGGTATATCGAGGATCTGATCAACGAACTCAAGAAGGACTACACGATCGTCATCGTCACCCACAACATGCAGCAGGCGGCGCGAATATCCGATATCACCGCGTTCATGTACCTGGGAAGCCTGATCGAGTGTGACGACACCACCAAGATATTCACCCAGCCGAGGGAGTCCCAGACCGAAGATTACATCACCGGTCGTTATGGCTGATCTGCGACGGTCCTAGTCTTACCCTGGGATAGACAGCTGGCGCCCCCGAGTCGACGACTCGGGGGCGCTTGTCGTCAGGCTCGCAGCAGGCAGCTATCTTTCACTCACTTTGCGCCGCAGCAACGTACCTGCGGCGGGATCGTGCTAATGTCGTGGCCCACAGGACGTGACCATCAGGATCTTGCATATGTCGCCCGGACAGGAACCCGCTTTTCGTAACGTTCCCTTCAATCTGATGCTGACGCTGGCGTCATTGACGATCATCATCGCCGGGATACGCGCTGCGGAAAGTCTTATCATCCCGATCCTGCTGTCGTTGTTCGTCGCAGTGATCTGCACCTCGCCGGTCCATTGGCTCTATCGGCGTGGCGTCAACTCCTATGCAGCGGTCCTGATCACGCTATTGATACTGGGGGGGCTGCTGGCGCTGTTCGGCACCTTGCTGGGCAACAGCTTCACGATGTTCATGGATAGCTGGCCCGAGATGCAGAAGCAGTTGGAAGGCCATTATCTGAATCTGCTGGAGTGGCTGGCGAATCAAGGACTTTCGGTCTCCCCGCAGCAGTTGTCCAATATGGTCGACGACTCCGGAGACCAAAGCTGGATATCCGGGTTTATCAGTGGTCTCGGTCTGGTGTTGTCTCAGAGTCTGGTCATCCTGCTGATGGTCAATTTCATGCTCTTCGAGACGCTGGATTTCCGCCAGAAGGTGGCCAGGGCGCTGACCAATCCGGGACCGAGCCTGGAGCGCTTCACCGAGTTCAGCTACAACCTCAAGCGGTATATGGCCGTGAAGACGGCGATCAGCCTGATCACCGGCCTGCTGGTCACTATCTCGGCCTGGCTCGTCGGCGTCGAGTTCGCGCTGCTCTGGGGGGCACTGGCCTTCATTCTCAATTACATCCCCAACATCGGTTCGGTATTGGCCGCGATACCCCCGGTGTTGCTGACACTGGCGATGCCGGATGGGGGAGTCGTGAAGGCGATGACGCTGGCGGGTGCCTACCTGACCATCAACTTCGTGCTGGGCAATATCATCGAGCCACGGGTCATGGGGCGGACGATGGGCCTCTCGACATTGGTCGCGTTCCTCTCGCTGGTGGTCTGGGGCTGGATCCTGGGACCGGTGGGCATGCTGCTGTCGGTGCCTCTGACAATGACCCTCAAGATTGCCCTCGACAGCCATCCCGAGACACGCTGGATCGCGAAGATGCTCAGCCCCTCGGAGCGTCGTCGCCGACATCAGCGCAAGGTTCAGGAAGCGTTGGACGATCTGGAGGAGAAGGTCGAATAGCGCTCGGGGTTCTCCGAGTCTGCGCGGTCGATTGTCCTCAGGCACAAAAAAAGCCGCGCTCCCGGGAGCGCGGCCTTGTCGATACGTGGCGAGGCTCAGCCGTTCTGTTCGAGAAACTGCGTCAGCTGGGACTTGGACTGGGCGCCGACCAGTGACGCCACTTTGGCGCCGGACTTGAACAGCATGACGGTGGGAACGCCACGTACGCCATGTTCGGAGGCGATCTCCGGGGCGTCGTCGACGTTGACGCTGACCACCTTGATGTCATCCGCTTTCTCGTCAGCGACTTCATCGACCACGGGCGCCATCATCTTGCAGGGACCGCACCATGGCGCCCAGAACTTGAGCAGCACCGGCTTGTCCGCGTTCAACACCTCTTGCTCGAAATTGGCGGTGGTGACATCGACATTATTGGACATGACGTTAACTCCTGGAGACATTGCGCTCTTCTCGAGCTTATGGAGGCGATGTTAGCCCTTGCGCAGGGTGCTGGCAAATTCCTGGCTTTATCGGAATGATAGCGCCAGGTTATTAAACATTCTTTTTTCATACCCAATAATCGTATCCCCAGCGCCTTCACGCCCCGCGACTTATTGCGTAAAGTAATCTACGTCATGTTTTTTATGCCGTTTTGAAGATTCTGGAAGCCACGAGGTTGCTCATGAAGCTCCAACAGTTGCGCTACGTATGGGAAGTGACACGGCATCAGCTCAATGTCTCGGCAACCGCTCAGAGCCTGTTCACGTCACAACCTGGAATTTCCAAGCAGATTCGACTGTTGGAAGATGAGCTTGGCGTGGAGATATTCGCGCGTAGCGGCAAGCACCTGACACGCGTCACGCCGGCAGGAGAGGCGATCGTCGAGCTGGCCGGCAAGGTGCTGCGCACGGTCGATGACATCAAGCACGTCGCCCAGGAGCACAGTGACGAGCGCCGTGGCAGTCTGGCGATTGCCACGACGCATACGCAGGCGCGTTACGTGCTGCCCAGCGTGATCGGTGAATTCCGCCAGAAGTACCCGGATGTCGCCCTTCACATGCAGCAGGGAACGCCCAAGCAGATCGCCCAGATGGTAAGCGAGGGCGCGGCGGATTTCGCGATCTGTACCGAGTCGCTCGAGCTGTTCAACGATCTCGTGCTGCTACCGTGCTATCGCTGGAATCGCTGTGTCCTGGTGCCCAAGGGACACCCTCTGGCGAGCGGTGAATTGACGCTCGAACGGGTGGCCGAGCACCCGCTGGTAACCTATGTCTTCGGGTTTACCGGGCGCTCGCAGCTCGACGACGCCTTCAAATCCCGGGATCTGACGCCCAATGTCGTCCTTACCGCGGCCGATTCCGATGTGATCAAGACTTACGTGCGGCTGGGTCTCGGCATCGGCATCGTTGCCCACATGGCGGTCGATCCGGTGGCCGACAACGATCTCGTGGCAGTGGATGCCTCGCACCTGTTCGAGAGCTCCACCACCAAGATCGGCATCCGCCGCGGCACCTTCATGCGGACTTACATGTACGACTTCGTCAAGCGCATGGCCCCCCACCTGGATCGAGAGACCGTCGAGCGAGCGCTGGCAGCGGGCCCGAGGCACGAGGCCGAGCTGTTCAAGGGGATTCAACTGCCTGTACTTTGAGAGGCACTTTCCCTCTTTCAGCCTGCCCGAACGCAGAGCGCCCCGCCGATGGCGGGGCGCTCTGCATGACACACCCGGATAGATCAGTGCTGCAGGTGCAGCCCGCATTCGCGCTTGTCCTCAACCTTGGTCGGGTCGAAGTAGTCGAAGTTGTTGGGCAGGTCATGCTGTTGCAGGTACTGGTACATCTGCTTGGCGGTCCAGTGCAGTACGGGCGCCACCTTCAGCAGGCCATCGGCGTTGCGCGACAGCGGCTGCATGCGCGAGCGCTCCGGAGTGTCCTCGGCCCGTAGCGCCGTGAACCAGACATCCGGCGCCGTCTCGGCCAGCGCCCGCCGAAACGGCTCCAGCTTGACCTCTTCCGTGAACGCTGCATGCCGTGGATCGCCGATTTCCGGGGTCGGACCTTCCACGGACTCCCGATGGGCCCGCGAACGGTGTGGGTGATAAATGGTCAGGTTGAGGTCGAGCCGCCTGGTCAGCTCCTCGGCGAAGCGGTAAGTCGCAGGCGTGTTGTAGCCGCTGTCCATCCAGACGACGGGAATGTCGGGACGAACGCGGGTGACCAGGTGCAGGATCACGGCCTCGAACGGACGGAAATTGGTGGTGCAGATCGCCTTCTGATCCAGGCCCAGTGCAAACTCGGTGAGGGCCAGAGGATCGTGGCCGATTTCACGATTGAGAGCATCGAGGTCGAACGCCATGGGTAACTCCTTTGGAGGGCTCGTCTGAGTTGCCGACGAAGCGCAGCGAGGATAGGTGGAATGGCTGCCACTCTACCAACCCTCTCGAGGCGCCGACCAATACCGTTTGGTTAGGTTTATATATAACCAAATTATCTACATGTCGATGTGAACCGATCTTCTGATTATTAACCGCCGAGTGATCGCAGCGCCGAGAGAGGGGTGATGCGTGGCGGGGCGTCCGGCGGCCAGTCGACGTGGGCGTCGATGGCGTAGACCTCCCGCAGCCGGGCTGGCGTCAACACCTCCCTCGGCGTTCCGCTGTCGACCTGCCGTCCCGCCTTGATGACCCAGAGATGGTCGGCGAAGCGCGCGGCCAGATTCAGGTCGTGGATGGCCAGAATGACGGTCATCGCTTCCCGGCGCGCCAGACGCTGAAGGTAATCGAGTACCTGCAGTTGGTGGTGGAGGTCCAAGGCGCTGGTCGGTTCATCGAGCATCAACAGTGCCGGGCGCCGGACGATGGCCTGGGCGATGGCGACGCGCTGACGCTGTCCACCGGACAGCGCTACCAGTTCGCGCTCGGCGAGCGGTTCGAGTTCCAGGGATTTCAGCGCGCGCTCGACGGCCGAGAGCGCTGTGGCGGCGGGCTCGGCCACTTGGGTTCGACGCGCCAGCAGGACGGCCTCGAAGACGCTTAGGGCCGCCTGGGTGCTGGTGTCCTGGGGAAGATAATAGAGTCGCTGGCTGCGTTGCTCGAGCGGTAGTGAATCGAGCCGTTCTCCGGCCAGGAGGATGTGGCCGCTGGCACTCTCGATGCCGGCGATCGCCTTGAGCAGCGTCGACTTTCCCGCGCCGTTGGGTCCGATCAGCGCCGTTATCTCGCCCGGCCTTGCGGTCAGGCCGGAGAGGTCGTGCAGTACCCGGTGTTGCCCCAGCGAGCAGTCGAGTCGCTCGATTTGCAGGCTCATCGCCAGTTCTCCTTGCGCGAGCGCAGGATCAGCGAAACGAAGAACGGCAAGCCGATCAGCGCAGTCAGGATGCCGATCGGCAGCAGAATGCCGGGAATGAGCGTCTTCGAGAGAATCGAGGTCAACGAGAGAATCAGTGCGCCGGTCAGTGCGGACATCGGCAGGAAGACGCGTTGGTCCTCGCCCACCAGCAGCCGAGCGATATGCGGGCCGACCAGGCCGACGAACCCGATGGTCCCCACGAACGCCACCGCCGTCGCCGACAGCAGCGCGCAGCAGAGCAACATGCGCAAACGTAGCCGACCGACATCGATCCCCATGGACTTGGCCTGAATCTCCCCCAGGCGCAGGGCCGTCAACTGCCATCTGGCCTGAACGAAGATCGGCATGGTGGCGAGCAGGGCCAGGGCGGCCAGCGCGACTTTCCCCCAGCTTGCCTTGTTCAGGCTACCCAGCGACCAGAACACGAGTTGCTGCAGCGACTCGGCGGAGGCGACGTACTGAAGCATCCCCAGCAAGGCGTTGAAGAAGAACATGATCGCGATACCCATCAGTACCATCGTCTGCACGCTGACGCCCTTCAGTCGGCTCAGCGCCCAGATCATCAGCGACGCGAGCATGGCCAGGGCGAAGGCATTGGCGGTCAGCAGCAGGGTGCCGGCGACGGGCAGGACGCCGAAACCCAGTACGATGGCAAGCGCCGCGCCAAAGCTGGCCGCGGAAGAAATCCCCAGCGTGAAGGGATCGGCGAGAGGATTGTTGAGCAGTGTCTGCATTTCCGCGCCTGCAACGGCAAGACTGGCGCCAACGACGATGGCCATCGTCGCGACCGGCAGCCGGATCTCCCAGACCACCACTTGCAGCACGCGGGAAGCCTGAGACGGCATCGCCAGGGTCTTCACCACGTCGAGTAGCGGGTAAGCGCCTGGCCCGGTGCCGATGTCGATCAGTAGCGACGTCAACGTGGCCACCGCGGTCAGCGCGATCAGCCAGTGCTGACGACGCCGGCGGGAGAGGTAGCGATCGACCGTGGTCTGCGGTGCACTGGCGCGGGGCGAAATCGTCGTGGCTTTCAAGGTGGTTTCGTTGTTAGGAGATGGCGTCGGGCAGCGTAAACCAATGGAATGCTATTGGGAATCGTTCTCGGCCTGGGGGCGATCCGTCAGCGCCTGCATCAGTCTACCGATCTTGGCGAGGGTCTCCCGGTATTCGGATTCTTCGTCCGAATCCGCGACCAGTCCACCGCCGCCCCAGATGTGCAGGGTATCGCCGTCGGCGACGACGGTGCGTATCGCGATCGAGGTATCCAGACGGCCACGTCGGTCGAGATAGCCAAGGCTGCCGCAGTAGACGCTGCGCTGGCTGGGCTCGAGCTCGTCGATGATCTGCATCGCGCGACGCTTGGGGGCGCCGGTGATCGAGCCGCCGGGGAACGCGGCAGCCAGCAGATCCAGCGGTTGTGCAGGACTTGCCAGTTCACCGCAAACCACACTGACCAGATGGTGGACGTTGGCGTAGCTCTCCAGCCTGCAGAGTTGCGGGACCGTGACGCTGCCGGGGCGGCAGACGCGGCCCAGGTCGTTGCGCAGCAGATCGACGATCATGACGTTCTCGGCACGGTCCTTTGCGCTCCGCTGGAGCTCCTCCGCCAGCCGCCGGTCCTCGTCGGGGGGCGAGCCACGGGGGCGAGTGCCCTTGATCGGCCGGGTCTCGACTTGACCGTCGACGACGCCGATGAATCGCTCGGGCGACAGCGAGAGAATGGCCTTGTCGTCCCACGCCAGGTAGCCGCCGTAGGGTGTAGGCGTGGCGCGGCGGAGGCGGCGATACGCCTGCCAGGTGCTGCCCTCGAAACGGGCGGTGAAGCGCTGTGCCAGATTGATCTGATAACAGTCGCCGGCGTGCAGATAGTCAATGACGCGCTGAAAGCGCCTGGCATAGCCGGCGCGATCGATGTCGCCGACGAATGGGCCGGTCAGGGCGAAGTCCGGCCAGGTCGGCGTCGCGGTTTCGTTCAGCCAGCGCATCACCTGCTGGCGGCGTTCGGCGGTCGCGATCAGCCAGCTCCGCTGTGCTTCGTGATCCTGGATCAGCGCCCAGTCGTAGAGTCCGAGCCTGGCCGAGGGCAGCTTTGGCCCCGGGCGATGATCGACGCGCGGTGGCGAATGGCCGCTCGGGTCTTGCGCGGGGGCCATGGAATAACTCCAGTGACCGACCAGCCCACCGAGAAAGGGCAGGTTAGTAGTCCTGGCGGCGAGGTCGGCCGGCAGACGGGGTAGCCACTCGGCTTCGGCATGATCCAGCAGCGCTTGTTGGGCTGCGAACGGCTCGTCCGGCAGGGGTATCGATGGTTCACATCGTACTTGACCGTCATCGATGGTCAGCGTCGCCAGCGGGTCACTGCTGAGAATATCGAAACGGCCACCCGGCGCGTCGGGACGACCGCTATCCAGGAGCACGGCGCCAGGACGTCGATGCAGGCACTCGAAGAGCGGGCCCGGGTCGGGGGTGTAGGGTAGATCGGCTATCTCGAGCCAGGGTCTCGCGCCAGCCATGAACACCTTTTCCTGACGAATGAACGACGACTCGGCATCGGGAGCCGCATCTCGGGGTATCGGCAGCATATGCCGGCCGGCAAGTTTATCGAGAGTCTCGGTGATGAGCGAGGGCTTTGCGCCCTCAACTGATGGCTGCGGTTCGGCATCGGAGGGCGTGGTGCGGGGCAGCCGTCGGCATCTGTCAATCCTGCGTGAAAGTGCTTGATTGTCGACAATGGGAGGGGCGCTGTTTGCTGAAACCCGACTAAAGTGCCATATATCGCGCGATTATTACGTTGCCGAGAGGAAAAGTCGCGCCTATGATAGGAGCAAGCCCTTTTATTGTTAACAACTTAATGTCTCAATTCCCTACTGATAATCACCAGGTCAACGCCGAGCTGCCAGTGGTTCGCACGTTGGCCGAGCGGGTGTTTCATCAACTCCAGCGCGCGATCGTCCGCGGCGAGCTGCCTCCCGGCACCCGTATCACGGAGCCGGAGCTCTCCGCTCACTACGGTATCTCCCGCGGGCCCTTGCGGGAAGCCATGCGCCGGCTGGAAACCTACCGGCTGATCGAGCGCGTGCCGCACGTCGGCGCGCGGGTCGTCAAGCTCTCGATGGATGAGTTGCTGGAGCTGTTCGACGTGCGCGAGGCGCTGGAGAGCATGGCCGCGCGACTGGCAGCGACGTCGATGACGGCTGAGGAGATCGCGGGCCTGCGCAGCGTTCTCGCCTTTCATGAGCGGCAGGAGGACCTGGCCAGTGGCGAGGCCTACTACCAGCGTGAAGGCGATCTCGACTTCCATTACCGCATCGTCCAGGGCAGCCACAATCGCATGCTGATGACGCTGCTGTGCGATGACCTTTATTACCTGGTGCGGCTCTATCGGACGCAGTTCAGCGCCAAGGGTTCCCGGCCGCAACGCGCCTTCGTCGAGCATCACCGCATCGTCGATGCGATAGAGGCGGGTGACGCCGAGCTCGCCGAGCTGTTGATGCGTCGCCACGTCAGCGCTTCCCGCGAAAACGTCGCCGCCCACTACGCGCGAACGCTGGTGGAAGAACCGGCCCCTTCTTCTCATACCTCGAGGATCGAATCATGACGTCGCTGACACCCGGTGCACGCTTTCGAAAGGCATTAGCCGCCCATCATCCACTACCCATCGTCGGTGCCATCAATGCCTACAGCGCGATGATGGCCCAGGCGGTAGGTCACCGCGCGATCTACCTATCCGGGGGCGGTGTCGCCAATGCCTCCCACGGTCTTCCGGATCTGGGCATGACCACGCTCAATGACGTGGTCGAAGACGCTCGTCGCATCACCGCGGCCTCCGAATTACCGCTGCTGGTGGATATCGATACCGGTTGGGGCGGGGCTCTCAATATCGCCCGCACGATTCGAGAAATGGAGCGGGCCGGCGTGGCAGCCGTTCATCTCGAGGATCAGGTGGCGCAGAAACGCTGCGGGCATCGCCCCAACAAGGAGATCGTTTCGCAGGCGGAGATGGTCGACCGTGTCAGGGCCGCTGTGGATGCTCGACACGATGCGGATTTCTACCTGGTTGCGCGAACCGATGCCTTCCAGAAAGAGGGCCTTGCAGCCGCCGTGGAGCGGGCCAATGCCTGCGTAGAGGCGGGCGCCGACGCCATTTTTGCCGAGGCGGTCCATACCCTGGATGACTACCGGGCGTTTTGCAAGGGCGTCGACGCCCCCATCCTGGCCAATATCACCGAGTTCGGGGCCACGCCGCTGTTCACCCAGCAGGAGCTGGCGGAAGTCGGCTGCCAGATGGTGCTCTATCCGCTATCGGCGTTTCGCGCGATGAATGCGGCTGCGTTGAAAGTGTATCGGGACATCCATGCCAAGGGACATCAGCGGGATGTCGTGGAGCTGATGCAGACGCGGGACGAGCTCTACGAGTTTCTCGACTATCACGCCTATGAACGCAAACTCGATGCGCTTTTCGCGAAGGAAAGCGATCGAGGCGAGTAATAGACAAGGAGGCTTTCATGGCAGAGATGACGAAGAGCACCGGCTTGCGGGGCCAGAGCGCGGGCACCACCGAACTGTGCACGGTAGGAAAAAGCGGCTCGGGACTGACCTATCGTGGCTACGACATCCAGACACTGGCGGAAAACGCGCGTTTCGAGGAGGTCGCCTATCTACTGCTGAAGGGCGCGCTGCCCAACCGGTCGCAGTTGGACGACTACATCGCCTTGCTCCAGCGTTCACGCTCGCTGCCGGAACCCTTGAAGAGAGTGCTGGAGCAGATCCCCTCCGATGCCCATCCGATGGATGTATTGCGCACCGGCACTTCGATGCTCGGTAACCTGGAGACCGAGCAGCGCATGGAGGATCAGCAGCGCCACGCCGATCGATTGCTGGCCGTCACGCCGTCGATGCTCAACTACTGGTATCGGTACTCCCATCACGGTGAACGCATCGAGACCGAGACGGACGACGTCTCCGTCGGCGGTCATTTTCTGCATTTGCTGCACGGCAAGCCGGCCTCGGACCTACATGCCAGAGTGATGAATGTCTCGCTGATTCTCTATGCCGAGCACGAGTTCAACGCCTCGACCTTCACCGCGCGGGTCTGTGCCTCCACGCTCTCCGATCTGCACAGTTGCGTCACCGGCGCGATCGGCTCGCTGCGCGGTCCGCTGCATGGTGGGGCCAACGAAGCGGCCATGGAGATGATCAGTCGCTGGTCGACGCCGGACGAAGCGGAGCGGCGCCTGCTCGAGATGCTGGAGCGCAAGGAAAAGATCATGGGGTTCGGTCATGCCATCTATCGCGAGTCCGATCCGCGCAGCGCGATCATCCAACAGTGGGCGAAACGGTTGGCGGACGACGTGGGCGATACCCATCTCTACGCCGTATCCGAGCGTGTCGAGGCAGTCATGAAGAGGGAGAAGAAGCTGTTCCCCAACGCCGACTTCTATCATGCCAGCGCTTATCACTTCATGGGCATTCCGACGAAGCTATTCACGCCTATCTTCGTCTGTTCGCGGCTGACCGGGTGGTGCGGGCACATCTTCGAGCAGCGCGCCAACAACCGCATCATCCGGCCCAGTGCCGATTACGTCGGTCCGGAAAGACGCGATTGGGTACCGGTCGAGCAGCGCCGGTAACCGCGGCTTCGAGCCATGCGCCATTGATAAACGACAATCCAAGGAAACCTCATGAGCTCCAACGTCGATTTCAACCAGCGCCCCGACTACGATCCGGAGCTTCAGGCCATCGCGGACTACGTGCTCGATTATCGAGTCGACAGTCGGGAGGCGCTGGAGACTGCCCGGCATTGTCTAATGGATACGCTCGGTTGCGGATTGCTGGCACTGCGCTTCCCCGAGTGCACCAAGCATCTTGGGCCATTGGTGGAGGGGACGGTCGTTCCCAACGGGGCCCGTGTGCCCGGAACCCGGCTTCGGCTCGACCCGGTGAAAGCGGCTTGGGATATCGGCTGCATCATTCGGTGGCTGGACTACAACGACACCTGGCTGGCAGCGGAATGGGGCCACCCCTCGGACAATCTGGGTGGCATTCTGGCGGTTGCCGACCATCTCTCTCAGCAGCGCGTCGCGAAGGGCGAGTCACCGCTGACCCTGCGCCACGTGCTCGAGGCGATGATCATGGCGCATGAGATACAGGGCGTCCTGGCACTGGAGAACTCGTTCAACCGGGTGGGTCTCGATCACGTCATCCTGGTGAAGGTGGCATCGACCGCCGTCGTGGCCAAGTTGATGGGCGCCAATCGAGAGCAGCTACTTTCGGCACTGTCGCATGCGTTCGTCGACGGACAGAGCCTCCGAACCTACCGCCATGCCCCCAATGCCGGATCTCGCAAGAGCTGGGCGGCAGGAGACGCGACCTCCCGAGCAGTAAGGCTGGCCGATATCGCCGTTCGGGGTGAGATGGGTATCCCCGGCGTGCTCACTGCGCCGCAATGGGGCTTCTACGACGTCGCCTTCAGCAAGACCAACAAGGACCAACGGATCAAGCCGGAGGCGGAACGGACATTTCGCGTGTCGCAGCCTTACGGCACCTACGTCATGGAGAACGTACTGTTCAAGATCAGCTTTCCGGCGGAGTTCCATGCCCAGACAGCGGCCGAGGCTGCGGTGATCTTGTATGCCGAGGTCAGGGACCGGCTGGATGAGATAGACCGAATCGTCGTGACCACCCATGAGTCGGCCATTCGAATCATCTCGAAGGTGGGCGAACTCGCCAATCCGGCCGATCGCGACCACTGCCTGCAATATATGATCGCCGTGCCGCTGGCGTTCGGCAATCTGACCGCCGAGCACTACGAGGACGATTTTCATCTTGCGCACCCGATCATCGATCTGCTGCGCGACAAGATGGAAGTCGTCGAAGACGAGCGGTATAGCCGTGAATATCATCAGGCGGACAAGCGTTCCATTGCCAACGCGGTTCAGGTCTTCTTCAGTGATGGAACCTGCACCGAGCGTGTGGAGGTGGAGTATCCCCTGGGACATCGGCGACGTCGGGAGGAGGGGATCCCGCAGCTCAAGGAAAAGCTTCGTCACAACCTGGCAACCCGTTTTCCGGTACAACGCTGTGAGCGGATTCTTGCGCTGTACGAGGACGGGGGCAGGTTCGATTCGACGCCGGTCGACGCGTTCCTGGATCTTTGGGTGATCTAAGAAAGGTGCACGTCCGGGTGACAGTTTGATGACGCGCAGTCGAAATTTCGGGATTTTTGTTTCCCGAGCCTTGCCAAGTGGCGCTGAGAATCGTAAAGTACGCATCCGC
>NZ_PZJW01000024.1 GCF_003206615.1 Salinicola acroporae
CACGGACAACAATGGCGGGGTGAGTGCCCCGCAGACGGTGACGATCACCGTGACCGGCACCAATGATGCGCCGGTGGCCAAAGCGGACACGCCGACGACAGGCGAGAATCAGGTACTCGAAGGCAATGTTCCGGCAGCGACTGACGTCGACGGTATCGTCGAGAGCTATCAGCTCGCCACGGATGTGGGCCAGGGCAACGGCTCGCTGAGCTTCAATAGCGACGGCAGCTACACCTTCAACCCAGGGTCGGACTTCGACAGCCTGCCCGTGGGCGAGAGCCGTAACGTCACCTTCAGCTACACCGCCACGGATAATAATGGCGGTGTCAGTGAACCGCAGACAGTCACTATCACGGTGACTGGCACCAATGATGCCCCGGTGGCCAAGGCCGATACCCAGACCACTGGTGAAAACGCCGCCCTGAACGCTCAGGTGCCGGCAGCGACCGACGTCGACGGTACCGTCGAGAGCTATCAGCTCGCCACGGATGTGGGCCAGGGCAACGGCTCGCTGAGCTTCAACAGCGACGGCAGCTACACCTTCAACCCGGGTGCGGACTTCGACGGCTTGGCCGCTGGCCAGAGTCGTGACGTCACCTTTAGCTACACCGCCACCGACAACAATGGCGGCGTCAGCGCGCCGC
>NZ_PZJW01000025.1 GCF_003206615.1 Salinicola acroporae
GCACCGGCGACCTGGCCACTGCCCTTGTGGGCGCTGAACAGGGTGTTACCGATATCCCGGGCGTTCTGCGCCAGATCACCCAGCCGCTGCTGTTCATCCTCTGGCGTATAGCTATCAGCCGGTATCTCTGCACCACTACCCCCCGTCACCGCTTTGATATCCACGTAGACTGGCAAGGCAATGCGTACCGTTCTGTCGCTATCCGCCATCGGCGCGGAAAAGTTGCCGACCATCCCGTCCAGAGACTTCATTGCCTCGCTGGTATCGGCACCTTGATTCGGCTTTTTGGCACTTGCTTGCGAGACGGCACGTAGCCAATGATAGAGTTCGGAGAGCTTGATCTCCCGCTCGACCATGGTGGGTGCCGGCTGCTCGCCGTCCAGTGCTTGCGGGTCGGCCATGAAGGCCAGTTGGTGGTAGCGCACGAACTGAGATAGCGCCGGCTTATAGTCCGGCGCGGGCACACCAGCGGCTCGGTATAGTACCAGCGAGGCAATCGAGTTGCCGATCGTGGTTGCCAGTAGGTCCTGAATCGGACGCCAGCGGCTGATGATCTGGTCGCTTGTCGGCGCGCGCCCGTCAGGCTTTTGCGTGCGTGCACGTACCTGCTGAAAGCGCTCACCCCATGACTTTAGCGTCTGCGCCGATAGCTGTGACCCAGCGGGCAAGCTACCTAGACGCTCACGGGCCTGCGCGATCATTTCGGCGTCATTGGCAAAGAGCGCCGCGAGTAGCGGCGACTCACTCGACTCGAGGTCGTCGGCCAACAGCTTCCATAAGCCACCACTGGAGGGCGACATGATACCGCCACGCAGTGCATTGCCTATCAGGCCACTGAGCCCCAGCCCGGTCCAGTAGTCGGACTGGCTGTAACGGCCAATAACGGCGGGTAAACCATGCCTTGCCCAGATGGCATAGTCATCGTCGAATACGGCGGCCAGACTCTGACAATGTGCCGTATTGTCCTCGTAGGCCTGCTTGAAAGCATTGAGCGCATCGACATCGTACATGCGATGCAACTGCTCCAAGTGCTGCTCGCTAGCCGACTCCGCATCAGATTTCAGACGATTGATTCGGTTACGCAGCTCCGTCTTTCTCATCTGGCTGCCAGGGCCTTGCACACGAGAAGAATTCAGTTCATTCAACTCGTCTTCTAACCGCTTCCTTTCAGCTTTATCTTCATCGGATACTTGGAAAAGCTCGTCGCGTTCTCGTTGTGCCTGCTCGACGGCACGATTCAAACGGCTTCGCTCAGCGAAATCGAACGCATGAGCAGGCGACGGCCCCCGATCTAAAATCTCGCGATTTTTCTCGACAAACTCATCCCTGGCTTTTTTGGCATCCTCGACGGCTTTATCTGCATCCGCTTGCTGCTGGGCCCTGTAGCCTTGTTCGAAGCGCTTTTGAAAGGCATCGATGGCCTGCATGCAGAGCAGCTTGCGACGACGGACATCGTGTATCTGCGCCTCGTCGTCCTCTTCTTCCTTGTTGTAGAAGAATTCTTCGACGCTGGCCAACGCCTGATGCCGATAGGCGTTCAACTCCTCGATAATGCCGAGCTCGTCCTTGACCGCGAGAATGAGCCCCTTGCCCTGGTATTCACTGCCGGCGTGGTCGAGCCGGCGCTGCATGGCGTCCTTGAGTTCGCCGGGCTTATACAGCGGTCGCGCCGGGCCGCTGGACCAGAACTGTTCATCCAGACTTCCTGCCGCCGCGCTGTACTCGGCGACTTTCTCCAGCTCATCGATACCAAAGGCGCAAGATTGCCGCTGCCCACTCACCCATGCCGGGATGTTCACCTGCTGCATGTGGGCCTTGCGCCACGCCTCATCACTGCCGATCATCTGGATGTGGGCGTTGGACCAGGGGTGTTCGCTGAAGGCGTAGTAAAGCGTGCCCGACTTCTCGGGAAACGGCAGGGTGACAATAGAAGCATCCAGGACATCGCCGGGCTTGGCCTGACAGCTTTCGGGAAACTTGATTTCGTCCAGCGCCCGCGGCTGTAGCACAGGGAACTGGTAGTATTTGCCGTCGCTGGTGATCGCGTAGGCGTACCAATAATTCTGGTCGGGGTTGTCCTGATCGTAGAAGTAGAGATACCCCTGGCGTAACTGGCGCAGAATGTACTTGTTGACCTGGCTGCCGGTGCTCTGCGTAAGCTCCGCCCTGACCTCGTCGGGCACACTTCTCGCCTGCTCTTCGCCGCCTACCAGACTCTTGTCCAGCAGGATGTCGGTGAACTTCTGGATTCTCGAGGTCTCGAGTTCCGGTATATCGCCATTGCGGTCGTTACGCTGGCAGACGGCGTAGCGCACGGGAAGGATCGGTAATCCCTTGCGTTCACAGAACTGGCAGCTCCCGCTCTCCTGGCCCGCCGCCTCATTTTCCGCTGCGTGAGCGCCCGCTTGAGATGGTGCCGTCATACTATGTCATCTCCCCCATGTTCGATATCGCTTCCCAGTCAGCGTCGGAAAGCTGATTCGACAATCCAATGTAATTCAACCGTCCGCCCAGGCGGCCCAGCAGCGCCTGCATGATCGGGTGGCGATGAAAATCGACCCGCGTGATCAGCCCGTGAAGTACGAAGGTGGCCATGTCTGCTCGGTCTCGCAGACCGAGGTCGTGCGCGGCGACCAACAAGGCGTCGACGCTGTTCGCGGGCGCTGCCGAGAGTCCCGCCGAGCCAGGGAGCGTGCGATAGAGCTCCCGGCAGCGATTGATCTGGCCGATGCGCTGTATGGCACGCCACTGCTCAGCGCTGGGTTTCAGGCCGCCGAGCCGGCGTACATCTCCGTGTGGATCGAGAGCGCGCAGCTGCAGCTCGGTATCGAGATAGACCCAGCGATCGATGGGCCCCAGCAGCGCCGAGAGCTGCCAGCGCTCAAGAATGCGCGGCAGGTGCTCCAGCACCCGGGGATCGTAGAAGCGCAGCAGGGCTGGCTTCCCTTCCGGCGTCATCTGCTTGAGCTGGCGGCCGAGATAGGTGGCAACACTGGTGCTGGCATGGTGAGAAATCAGCCAGCCGCAGAGCGGCACTGGGCCGAGCAGCCCAGCACCACGCTCGGCGCGCTGGTGATCGAGTTGCGACGTCAGCGCCGCGACGCGATGTTGATCTATCCGTTCGAGATAGAGACGCTGGGCCGGGGTCTGGGCCAGGAGCGGGTGGCGAATCAGCGTCGCTCGCTGGCGAGCCTCGCCGCTCAGCGTCCAGTCTGGCGACTCCGAAGGGTCCACCAGGCGGTAAAGCCGCCCCTCCCTGGCGGCCTCATTGGCCTCGGCCATCCACGCCGGGTCGCTCACGCTGCGCACCGCTAGCCTTCCACGCTACCGTCACCGCTGCTTGCCGCAGCCTGGCTCTTGCTGGCACAAAGCACATCTTCGCCTTCCGGCAACTCCGGCAAATCGCCCTCCAGGCTCGCCGGCCCCCCAAAACTCTTCGTCGCGCCCTTGACGGTGACCTTGCCGGGGGCGTGCAGCTCGATATCGCCGCCCTTGATGCGCACATAGGCGCCGCCGCTGACCAGCAGAATCTCCTTGGCGGCGGCCAGGTCGATTTTCTGATCGCTGGAGGTAACGTTGAGGTCGCGGCGGGCGGTGGCTTCCAGGTTGTCCGACTGCGCCTGCATCTCCACCTTGCCCCGCGCGGCAAACAGCTTGATCCCGGCCTTCTGCACGAACAGCGAGAGCTTCTCGGAGATCGAGGCGACCAGGCTCTTGCCGGTGGCGACGTTGACGTCCTCGCCGCTGGAGACGCTCAGCGAGCGGCCCTGGGCCAGGTGGGTCGATTCCGGCGTGCTCAGCGTGATGCCAGCGGGCGAGGCCATATGCAGCCAGGGCGCTTTCATGCGTGCCGCTTCGCCACGGCCGCCGCTGTCGGTGGCACCACGGGCGTTATCCTGCTTGGCATCCGCGAGCTGTTCGCTGTTGCCGTAGGTGTCGTCGGCGTCCTCGCCTGCCTGCTTGAGATGCTCGCGGGCGTCGAGAGCGTCGGCGTTGTGATCCTGGGCACTCTGGCTCAGCGTGTCCGTGAGCTGGTAGGCGCTGTCGAGCTGCTGTTTGGCCGGGGTGAGGTCGAGCTGGTCACCGCTGGCGCCGAGCTGGCCCCAGCTGGTGAGGTAGAGCCCCTGATTGGCGCGGATGGCGCCATAGGCGTCGGTGCGCAGCTCGAAGCCGGTGCCGCGGAAGGCGCCGCGGGTGTTGCCGGCCTGGTGGATCAGGTAGCCGAGGTTGAGCTGGCTCTTCTCGGCTTCGGAGTTGAGACGCACGCGCTCCTGGTCGGTGGCGTCGTCGAAGACGAGTTCGTTGTACTTGCTGCCGCGGTAGGTCTTGCTCTTGAAGCCCGAGAGCAGGCCGTGGCTGTGCCAGTCGGGGGTCTGCTCGCCGTTGTAGACCCGGCCGGTGATCAGCGGGCGGTCGGCGTCGCCTTCGAGGAAGTCGACCAAGACTTCCTGACCGATCCGCGGCACGAACACCCCG
>NZ_PZJW01000026.1 GCF_003206615.1 Salinicola acroporae
GGAGGGCGCTGACTGGAGTAAGATCATCGGCTCGGGTGTCAGCGTGGCGAGTGGCGCGATGGCGGGGATCGAAGGCTACCACAAGATCCGCATGGCGAGCCTGGGCCTGTCGACAGAAGGTGCGGTGATCGGTGGGATTAAATGGGCCTTTGTCAGTGACGTGCTCGGCGCGGCGGGTGGCATGATCTCGATCTGGGATGGCCTGAAGAAATTGACGGAAGCCAACGAGGCCAACAAGACAGGCCAGAGTCTTACCGGCCACTATGGCATGATCGTCGGCGGGGTTGGGGTTATCGCCTGTATCGCCTCGATCGTCGTGATCAGCGCGAGTACGGGTGTTGGGCTCGTCGTAGGCGTGTTTTTCGGGATTCTGACGCTACTGCTGGGTTATGCATTCGTGGCCATGGTATCCCCTGCGGTGCAGATGTGGGTGAACCGCAGCATTCTCGGTAAGCCATCGGAACGAGAAGATATGCAGGTCCTGCCGTTCGACGACATGGCGTCCGAGCAAAGTTCGCTGGAGATGGTTTTCCAAGGGGTGTTGGTAGAACTGTCTTGGTCGCCGGTGAGGCCGGATACAAATCAATATGTTGAGTCTCCTTATGATATTGATATGGAAGGTTTAAAAGCAGCCACTGAGGAAGCCTTGGGGAAAGTTGAAGTGAATGTGAAGGTTGCTTTTCCTGATGTAAGGGGCATTGTTTTTGAAGTCGCGTTATCTAATAAAATGTCTGGTGAGGTTTTTTTTGATTGGAGATATCAGCTTGCGCGAGCTGGTTCGGCAGCGGATGGCGGATTAAATCAGCCCTCTTATAGTTCCGAGGGGTCTAAGCCTGAACTGGTTGAGTCCAAGGGTGATCTTAATTTTGAGTGGAACAATGAGCTTTCTAAAGCTTTAGTTGGGGATAAGGTTACCTTTGAAGTGTCTTTCTACAAGGCTGTAGGGGGGGGCGCTATGATGCGTTACTCAGATGCGTTTGTTTTGGAGTTTTGACAATGAAAAAGATTGCTTTTTTTGTTGCATTTTTTGCATTTGCTTCTATTGTTTCTGCAGATGTGCTTTTTAAAGACCCCGAAGGCTTCGAGCTTGATAAAAAATATCGGAGTATGGAGCCCTCTGACATCGTTAGAAATGCAGGGGCGCGAGATAAGGAGCTTGAGTATATCTCGGCCCTTTTGTACTTGAAAGGAGATGAACGTCTTAGAGTGTCGAAGGATTGTAAGGTTGCAGTCGCTTTGCTCAACGACGTTTGGAATAGGGGCGGGGCTGATGCGGGATATACCCTTTCTACTATGTATTACAAAGGGGAGTGCGTTGATAAGGATGTTGGAGAGGCTAAGCTACTCCTAGTGAAATCTGCTAGGAAAGGGTATCTGTTAGCTCAGCGTGAGCTAGGCCGTTCCTACTGGGGAAGAGGTCAGTTGAATGCTTTTCCTAAAAATATGGAAAAAGCTATTTTTTGGTTGAAGATGGCAGGTGAGTCCGGAGATGGTATATCTTCTGCCAATTTGTCTTATATATACCTAAAGGGGCTTGGTGTTAAGAAGGATGCGGAGAAATCCTTTGCTTGGAGGAAGAGGGCTGCTTTTTCGTCGGATAACTACGGAGGCGGGATAGGTGGTTTTTTGCCTCTTGCTGAATATTATGAAAAAGGGATTGGTACAAGCTCAGATCTTGTTCAAGCCTATAAATATTACGATCTCAGTGGAACTGCTGGTGCTAAGGGTAAACAACGCATTGCCAAAGAAATGACCCAAGAGCAGATCGACGAAGCTCTTCGTCAGTCCAAAGAGTGGCAGAAAGAGCACGATGTTCAGGTGGGTGGTGGTTTTATTCGTCGCACCAATTGAGATGGTTGTTTTGCCAAGATTCCGTCGTATGACGTTAGAATTAAAACCCATGGCATTGGCCATGGGTTTTTTATTGGAATTTCTCCGCCCTTATGGCCGATAGCGACAGAACGGTACGGATTGCCTTGCCGGTCTACGTGGATATCAACGCGGTGACGGGGGCGAGTGGCGAACCTCTCGCCCTGCCAGGCAGCTATACGCCGGAGGATGAACAGCAGCGCCTGGGTGATCTGGCGCAGAACGCCCGCGATATCGGCAACACCCTGCTCAGCGCCCACAAGGGCAGTGGCCAGGTCGCCGGTGCCTGCCTGGTGCTATGGAGCCTGATCGTCTCCTGGCAAGAAGGCGCCTTCGTGGACGATCAGGAGGGGGCTGACTGGAGCAAGATCATCGGCTCGGGTGTCAGCGTGGCGAGTGGCGCGATGGCGGGGATCGAAGGCTACCACAAGATCCGCATGGCGAGCCTGGGCCTGTCGACAGAAGGTGCGGTGATCGGTGGGATTAAATGGGCCTTTGTCAGTGACGTGCTCGGCGCGGCGGGTGGCATGATCTCGATCTGGGATGGCCTGAAGAAGTTGACGGAAGCCAACGAGGCCAACAAGACAGGCCAGAGTCTTACCGGCCACTATGGCATGATTGTCGGCGGTGTTGGGGTTCTCGCTGGCATTGCTTCTATCGTCGTGATTAGCGCGAGTACGGGTGTTGGGCTCGTCGTAGGCGTGTTTTTCGGGATTCTGACGCTACTGCTGGGTTATGCATTCGTGGCCATGGTATCCCCGGCGGTGCAGATGTGGGTGAACCGCAGCATTCTCGGTAAGCCATCGGAACGAGAAGATATGCAGGTCCTGCCGTTCGATGACATGGCGTCCGAGCAAAGTTCGCTGGAGATGGTTTTCCAAGGGGGGTTGGTAGAACTGTCTTGGTCGCCGGTGAGGCCGGATACAAATCAATATGTTGAGTCTCCTTATGATATTGATATGGAAGGCTTGAAAGAAGCTGCTGAGTTGGCGAGTCAGCAAATTGAGATAAATCTGAAAGTGACGATTCCTTTGTCTGGTGTGTCTGCCGTTTATTTGCAATTTTTGGCGGTGGATGTCGGAGAGTCTCTTTTTGACTGGTCTTATGAGGGTTTGAATGTCGACTCGTCAGAAACGGCAGGTGAAAGATTTGGTGAGGTGTTGAGCGCTTCAGGTAAGCCAGGCTTTGTAAAGATAGGTGGTTGTCGAGTTCTTGAGTGGAAGCATGTTTATTTAAGGGATGATATAGGTGATGATCTCCGTTTGTCGATTCGGCTGAGTTCTCATGATGCGCTTGCAATCAAGCGTG
This sequence comes from Salinicola acroporae, assembly GCF_003206615.1. Classification (GTDB taxonomy): domain Bacteria; phylum Pseudomonadota; class Gammaproteobacteria; order Pseudomonadales; family Halomonadaceae; genus Salinicola; species Salinicola acroporae. The sequence continues at coordinate 3,178 of NZ_PZJW01000026.1, forward strand.
ATGTTTTTGAAATGGAGGTGTGATATGAGATGGTTTTTTTCTTTTTTGTCGTTGTTTTTCTTTCACTCGGCTTTTGCCGGCATCCTTTTTCAAGACCCAACCGGGGATGAGCTGAATTCTGCTATTAAAAATATGTCCTTGTCTGATATTGAGGGGATGGCGGAAGATGGTGAAGGAAAAGGGGAGTATTATCTTGGCTTGATTTACTTGAATGGTTCTAAGCAGTTTGGGGTTGAGAAAAGTTGTGATAAATCATCTGAGTTATTGCGCCATGCATGGCAAATGGGGGTTGTGGATGCAGGCTATATGCTCTCTGTGATGAGCTATCGTGGAATTTGCGTAGAGAAAAATTTTGACCGTGTAAAGGAATTGGCTCAAGAAACGGCCGATGAAGGATATTTGCTATCCCAGCGTATGCTTGGTCGTGCTTATTTGGGTAGTGAGTGGAAAGGATTGTATAAAAAAAATCTTGATAAGGCCGTATGTTGGCTTAGCAAGGCTGGTGAGTCTGGCGACAGCGAGTCGGCCGCAAAGCTTTCTTATTTATATCGTGAGGGTGTCGGTGTAAAGAAGGACGAGGAGCTGTCTTTTTATTGGCTAAAAAAAGCCTCTTTTTCAAAGTTTGATCCTGGGGAGATAATATATTTTCCCAGCCTGGCAGAGTATTATGAGAGTGGGGTCGGCACAGAAGCGGATCTTGTGCAGGCCTATAAATATTATGATCTCAGTGGCTCCGCCGGCGTTGATGATAAGCAGCGCATTGCCAAGGAAATGACTCAAGAGCAGATCGACGAAGCTCTTCGTCAGTCCAAAGAATGGCAGAAAGAGCACAATGTTCAGGTAGGTGGTGGTTTTATTCGTCGCGCCAACTAAGACTGTTATTTTGCCAAGATTGTGGCATGTGACTTTAGAATTAAGACCCATGGCATTGGTCATGGGTTTTTTATTGGGATCTCTCCGCCCCGGTTGCGGAGAGCAACAGAACGGTACGGACTGCCTTGCCGGTCTACGTGGATATCAACGCGGTGACGGGGGAGAGTGGCGAACCTCCCGCCCTGCCAGGCAGCTATACGCCGGAGGATGAGCAGCAGCGCCCGGGTGATCTGGCCCAGAACGCCCGCGATATCGGCAACACCCTGCTCAGCGCCCACAAGGGCATTGGCCAGGTCGCCGGTGC
>NZ_PZJW01000027.1 GCF_003206615.1 Salinicola acroporae
CGGCAGTCTCCACGCCGTGGTGGGCGCAGTCTTCACTCAATCCGCCATACTCGTGGAGTGAATACTTGATGCCTTGTTTCACCCCTACTGCCGCCAGCGCCGTGAGGTATGGATCGCCGATGGGCGACAGCAAGGGATTGGCCTCGCTGTAGCCGTGGTCCAGCGCGTAAGCGGTCGTGGCGGCATCCAGCGTAGTGCCCAGGCCAGGGCCCGGGCGTTCTCGTAGCCGGTGAGTGTGGCGGCCATGGGCGCGATTCCCATGAATCCTATCGAGCGAGTCAGTGTCGAGCGTTTGATGGTGAAATCCTCCGGTATCGCCGCATGGCGGCATGGCGGCATGGCGGCATGACGGTGACGGTGGAACCATCTTCCTGGTCGACGTAGATGGACACTTCCGGTCCCATCGGAGATACCTTGACGATTCCGCTTCCAGCAAAGGCTGGAGCCGGTGCTAGTCATCGGCCCGACAGAGGTAAACTTTAATTAGGTTTGTAGGTTTTTCCCCATACATTCCTATGCATCTATCGGAGTTGAAATTTTTACTGCTCAAGGCCGCTGATCCGGTCGAGACATGGTCTGGAAGGGTGCTGCCAGAGGGTCGTCTCGACGCGCTAGTCTGCATTTCACCTATTTCCCGCGAGCCAGCATTACCTTGAGAATCGATAGCCGCCTTTCCCGCATGCTTCATGCCCTGCTGCATATGGCGCGTCAGGTTCGCTCGATGACTTCCGGGCAGATTGGATCGATATTGGGCACCAACGCGGCCGTGGTGCATCGAACCATGGCCGTGCACCGCTCGCCGGTATTTGGGCTGTGATCAGTATTACCGAGGGCCTTTCACGTTCTGGCCCTCGACAATGTCTTCCCGGAAGCCGCCGCGTTATGTTGTCAGTTGTGCGAGGTCTTCCAGCAGGCTTGGTCCAACTGGCTGCCAGCCCAGTTCATGACGCGTTTTTTGGCTGGAAGCCATGAGGTCAAGCTGAACGAAATGCGTCAACCAGTCGAAATGCGCCTTGGCCTTTGTTGCGGGGATAGATTCGACGGGTAAATCCAGGCGTTTCCCGATGGTCTCGGCAATCGCTTTCATGGTGATGCCTTCTTCCGCGACAGCGTGGTAAACCGCGTCGGGTGTTGCCGCTTCCACGGCAAGGCGGAAGAGGTTGGCGACGTCGCTGATGTGGGTAGCAGCCCAACGCTGTTGGCCCTCATCGACATAGGCAAAGATTCCCTTTTCCACTGCCATGGCGATGGCGAAAGTTATCAGGCCCTGCCGGGCAGTATCGTGAACCTGAGGCAATCGTACGATCGATGTATTGATGCCCCGCGCCATAGCGGCCTTTGCCGCTTCTTCCGACGCCGCTCTGGGAAAATCGGCAACGCTGGGCGGGATGTCATCTTCCGTCGGGAGATGTTCCGGTGTGCTCGGCAGGCCCCCGACGCCTGATGTGACGATGAGCGGACGCTCGGAGCCCACGAGAGCGTTGCCCAGCGTCGCGATGACGCGGCGATCATCCTCACAATTCTGCACGTAGCGTGTGAAGTCGTGGTTGAACGCCAGGTGAATCACGCCGTCCGCTGATTCAGCAGCACGCTTTAGAAGCTCATCGTCTTCGATAGTGCCGATTAAGGGGGTAACACCGATAGAACGCAGGTTGCTGGCGCCTGCCTCGGATCGCGTCATCCCAAGAACGCTGTGTCCAGCGGCAATCAGCTCTCGCACTACCATTGATCCGATGAATCCTGTAGCACCGGTGACGAATACGCGCATGATGAAATCTCCATGGTGAGTTCACTTCATGACGAGTGTCACGAAGCCATTGAAGACGATTCTTCATGCTTCTTTATCCTGTTAAAGTCGTGACATTATCAGGGTATAAAAATCAACAGGATGATGAGAGTGATACAGGAAAGCCGCTTGGCGGCATATCTGAAGGATCGTCGCTCGAAGCTCGATTCCGCGGCGCTGGGCTACCCTCAGCGGCGTCGGCGCACGCCGGGGTTACGCCGAGAAGAGGTCGCTCAGCGCGCCCACATCAGTGCAACTTGGTATACCTGGCTCGAACAGGGGCGTGGGGGGAAGCCTTCCGCCGAAGTGTTGGCACGTATCGCCGACGCGCTGATGCTCACCGATGCCGAACGCGAGCATCTGTTTTTGGTCGGCCTGGGGCGCCCGCCCGAGGTGTGCTATCACCAGGATCACGGCATCACGCCGAGACTTCAGCGCGTGCTCGATGTGCTGGAGCCAAGCGTAGCGTTGATCCGTAATGCCACCTGGGATGTGATTGCCTGGAACCGGGCTGCGGCAGTCGTGCTCAAGGATTATGCCGCGGTGCCGCCGGCGCAGCGCAATATTCTGCGCTCGATCTTTCTCGATCCGGATAGCCACGTCGCCAAGCATGATTGGGAAAGTGTGGCACGAGTTGTCGTCGGCACATTTCGTGCGGACTCCGTTCGCGCGGGCGCCGAGGCCCAGATTCAACCGCTGGTCGATGAACTGTGCCAGGCCAGCTCGGCCTTTGCCGAGATGTGGCGCAGTCACGACGTCCAACGGCAAGGCGAGGGTGATAAGCGTCTCGACCACCCACAGTTGGGTGCCTTCGCCATGGAGTTCTCGACTTTCACCATCGATGCTCGCCCGGACCTGGGCATGATCGTCTATAACCCGATGAACCCAGAGGACGCCGACAAAATTCGCGCACTGATTGCGGCCCGCGACAGCGCCATGTCAGTCAGCTGATGCCAATAATCGATCGACGCCTACCGTAGCGACTCTCGCGATCCCTACCCGTCTCTGCTCATCCCTGCCTTCGCGCGCAGTACCACGCTGTCGTCGAGGTGGCACGAACAATAGTCGAGGTGGCCGCTGGCTTCCCAATTGCACAGCGTGATGGCGATCAAGCGGCATGGCAGAGCCGAGGCCGAGGAGAACGTCATCGCGCATCACGAACTGCTGTGCTGCGTGA
>NZ_PZJW01000028.1 GCF_003206615.1 Salinicola acroporae
CGCGGCACGAACACCCCGCCCCAGCCGGCGCCGGCGTTGGGCTGGGAGACCCGCAGCCAGACGCTGCTGTTTTCATCATTTTGCCCTTGGCGATCCCAGTGGAACTGGACGCGAACGCGGTTGAGGGGGTCGGTGTGGATCTCTTCATTGGCCGGGCCCACCACGGTGGCGGTCTGCGGCCCGCCGATCACCGGGCGATGGTGGGTCAGCGGATGGCGGTAGGGCTGGCTGCGGCGCTGGGCGTCGAGGTCGACCAGAAAGTGGCCGGTGCCGCCGCTGGCATAGTCGGAGAGACGCTCGCCAGTAGGGTCTGCGGTATCCGCTTCGAGACCGTGCGCTTTCTTGGCAGCATCGAACTGCGGCTGCAGGCTGCCCGGCAGTGCCTGGAGCTGGGCCGAGACCGGCAGCGCGTTCTCGGCGTGCACGGTCACCCCGAGCAGCAGGAACTGACGCTCTTCCTCGCCCCCGGTGTCGTGCAGCGGGTGCTGGGTGAGCTCGAACCAGCGCCCGGCCTGGAGCTGGCGCGCACCGCCGCTGCCGCGGAAGCGCTTGGCCCGGGACTCGTGGGCTTCCAGGCGGTTCTCGGTCAGGCGCTCGCCGCGCTCGTAGCCGTGGTAGTAGTACTCGCCGGCGTAGTCGTAGAGTTCGGTTGGCGGCAGGTTGCCCTGGTCGCTCAAGGTATCCAGCCCGGTACGCTTGGTCAGCGACGGCTGCTTGTAGTCGAAGGTACCCACGCTGACCCGGGTGGGCTGCTG
>NZ_PZJW01000029.1 GCF_003206615.1 Salinicola acroporae
CATGGCGCTGCCGGCCTTTGAGGGATAAGGTCTTGGATACTCGTGGATAGGGCAGACAGATTCGTGGGACTAAAACCGATCAAATGCCTCGTTCTGGTAACAGCCCTCTATCGGCCAGGAATACCTCGGTCGCTCGGGCCAGTTTGATGTGCTCTTCGTTCTCGGGATCGAACGGCTCTTTGGTGGTCACGATCAGGGTGCCGATATCGGGTAGATACTCGGCGAGCGCGACGAAGGGCATCTCGTTGCTTAGATCGACATCCGGCACCAGCGCCATCCAGCCGACCCATTCTCGATGAGGGAAGGCTGCCTTCCTATGATAACCTTTTGTGGAAAAATTAGACCAGCTTGCTTTTTTAATGCGTGCCATTTTTTTAAAAAGAGTGGAGTAAGTTGACCAGTAATCTTTGCTCTTGGTGTCTTTGAGAGAGTTTGCGTTTAGAACAAAAGATCCTCCGAGATCCGCGGATCCATCGAGTAGTCGAGCCTTGGCAAAAAAAGGCTTTTCGCTTTCCTTTAAACCTTGAGTGGGAACGGGCATGGACCAAGCGGTGAAGTTGACCAGGCCTTTGCCTTTGTAGCTTTCGTTGTTTTTGTGGGTCTCGTGATAAGCGCTCTTTAATACTTTGCTTTTGTCAGTGACTGGGCAGTAGATGGCTTTGTCTTTTTCAGTGATGAGAGGATATTGCCAGTCGCTTAAGGCTGTGTCTACTTCAGAGATTTTTTCTGTTGCTTTTAAAAACAGCAAGTACACCTCTTCTATTTCGAGATCCTCTTTGTTTTTTGGAAAAATCATCCTTAAAGAGTATTTCATTTTTGCTCCTTTTTAAAAGCCTTTGAGATGACAGGATATAATTAGCCCCGTTTCTGAAAACTCATCTTCTGTGAGTTCTTTGACATGAGAATCCGAGAAAAACCAGTTTAGGGTCGCGGGAGGCATGTTTTTTCTAATTGCCACTGATTGTGCCGAAGCCTCGCTTATGAAAGAGTCTATGAGCTTGCTCATAAAAGGTATGCTGCGAGGTTGCCATTCGCCTTCGATGTTTCTTTCTAACCAACTGCCATATCCATATTTAGCCTCGACTAGCGTGCAGCTGGCTGACCAGAATCCATCGAAATCGACGCTGTTAAACTTCCATTCTTCGATTTTGTTAGGTCCCACGATGGAGAAAATTGGGTTTCCACCCATATTGGCAATCTTC
>NZ_PZJW01000003.1 GCF_003206615.1 Salinicola acroporae
TATCGAAGGTGTCGAGTAGTTCGTTGAACATGTTGTCTTCCTGATGACGGGCTCAGGTTCCGGTGCGACTCGGATAGGCAACCGGGTAGCAGTGACCATGAATGACGCAATTCATTAGGGTAACGCGGTATTCATCGAATGTTTGTAGGAGAATTGCTATTGATGACTAAGACTTTTGATGATTTGGCGTGGGGACCGCTCTCGATGAGCCATCTCCGAACGATACTTGTGCCATCAGAAGACTTCGGGGCCCTGGGCAAATCGGCATGGCCCGATACTATTCGGTGTCGAGAGCCTGTCGGTGTTGGCACCGTGACTGCGCCATCGCATACTCTAGTGGCAGTGGCCTTGCCAATCCGTCATCTCGATAAAAGATTTCCCGTATGGCACCTGCCATCCCGCAGACTTTCTCGACATTCAATATCCCCCCGACGCGAAGGCACGTCGACACCATCGACTTCCTGCTCGGACGGCCATCGCTGGAGCTGCTGCCGGAGGCGTTGCGCCCCAGCGCCCGAAGCTTCCTGTCCTATCTCGCCACCCTGCCCGCCAGCGCACCTCACCAATGTCCAGCCTGCGCGAGCCGCTCGATCTCACTGGCCATTCCCGCTGGCAGTCGTGGATTGCGTCGAGATGGCTATTACTGCCGAAACTGCAACAAGCGTTTCAACGTCCTGAGCGGTACCCCGCTTCGCCTGCTGCGCTCGGAAGACAAGTGGAAGCCGTGGATGAGTTATCGGTTCCAGGGGTTCTCCCAAGAGCTGATCGCCACCTTCCTGGGGATCAGCAACAAGGCCTCGATGACCTGGAGCCGGGCCTTCATGGAGGCCATGGCCGACTACGATGCCGACCTGCATCGCTGGTGGGAGGATCATCAGTCCACGCAGGTTTCCGAACTGACGGATGAAGCCGAGCAGGCGCTGGAAGCATGTGTCGCGGCGCTTGCCGAGCTCACAGCCTTGACCGACAGGCACTGTCCCTACTGCGGTTCTTCGTCGAACCAGGTGCTGACCAGCCGGCGCGCCACGGAGTATCAATGTCATGGCTGTGGTCGCCGCTACAACAACCTGACCGAGACGCCGCTTTCACATATCCAGCATAGGGAACTGTGGCCCGAATACCTGCGCCTTCTCGTAGTGGGGTATCACGATACCGAGATCGGGGAGCGGTTGGGGTTGAGCAAATCGCTGACCAACTTGTGGCGGCAGCGCTTTCTCCAGTTCATGCAGCCCCGCTGGCCGCTGTTGGCTCACTGGACCCTGTGGCAATGGTCCCGGCGTCGCGCCAGCGCCTCGAGCGAGCCAATGCCCTAGAGAGCGGGCAATCCGGAGACCGTAGGTTCGCGGACACCAGCCAATCACGCCCACTTGTCATCCTGACGAGCCATGGACCATGCTGAGAACCCCGTACTCGGCAAGGAGGCCAGCATGAAACCCCATACGCTCTGGACCATCATCGGCACGTCCACGGCCATCATCTCCGGCGTGGCAACCCGGGAGGCTCTCAAGCACACCACCCGACGTCACGCCTTCGAACCCCCGGTCAACCCGGACGACCCCGATGTGCGTTGGCGCGAAGCGCTCCTGTGGGGCGCCGCTTCCGGCGTCGCGGTCGGCGTGGGTCGTATTCTGGGCTGGAAAATGGCTTCCAGTGGGCTGCGCCGCGCCCGTCGGACTCGCCGGGGCCAACGCCTGCTTTCACGTATCGAGGATTGAAGGCTTGATGCGTTACCGGCCGCCCTCCAGGGGCCTGCCAAATCACCCCTTGAACCTTAAACGCGAATCTAATTGAGAAATATTATTGATTGCATGGAGATCCCTGAGGATAATCCCCGGGCCCGCCACTAAAAAAATCGCGGGCCTGTAAACAGGGATCATTCACTCTTGGGGATCATCACGATGAGCGGCCGCAATCGCACCATCGCGAGCCGCGGAAACCCGCCATGGTGGCACCAGACCACCATGGCGGTTTTTTGCGGCTCCACACTACTCACCCTTCCCGCGATCGGGAACGCGCAGCAGTCACAAAGTGGCGACGATTACCGCCTCTCACCGGTCACCGTTAACGCGCAGGCAGTAGGGGACGACAACGCCAATACCATTCTCGCCCGCGAACTGTGGGTCGGCGGCAAGGTCGCGACCAGCATTCAGGACACCCCGGCTTCGGTGTCGGTGATTACCGAGAAAGAGATCGAGCAGCGCAACGCCAAGACCACCGAGGAAGTGCTGCAATACACGCCTGGCGTGGTGACCGGTTACTACGCCACTGACGATCGCAACGACTACTTCACGATTCGCGGCTTCCAGGCCACGACCTATCGCGACGGCATGACGCTGGGCTCCATGCGCGGCGTACGTGAAGAGCCCTACGCCTACGAGCGTATCGAAGTCCTGCGCGGTGCCAACTCCACGCTGTTCGGCCCGGCTGACCCGGGCGGTTCCGTCAACTTCGTCAGCAAACGTCCTCGCTTCGAGTCCTTCGGCGAGGGTTACCTGGGCTTTGGCTCGTTCGACCATCAGGAAGTGGGACTGGATATCGGTGACACCCTTGGCGACGGCGACACCGTGGCCTGGCGCCTCACCGGCAAGGCCAAGGACAGCAGCTACGAGTACGACCATTCTGATGACGACGATCAGTTCATCATGGGCGGACTGACCTGGGAGCCAACCGACCGAACCTCGGCTACGCTCATCTTCGACTATCTCAACCGCGATGGCACTGCCAACAGCGGCGGCTACCCGTTCGATCGCGAATATGACCGCAGCGATTTCTTCGGCGAGCCCGACTACAACTACCACGATGTCGAGCGCACCAATGTCACCGGTCTGTTCACGCATGACTTTGACAACGGTCTCATCTTCCGTGGCAACGTACGCTATAGCGACCTGACCGACGATTACGGTTATGTCTATCTGACCGACAGCGCCAGTCGCGTCGGCAGCGACGTGGACCGCGGCTATATCGGCTCGGACACGGACGCCGAGGAGCTGATCGGCAATGCCATGCTGCAGTACGACGCCAGTTTCGGCGACATCGACAGCAGTACCGTGGCCGGCGTCGAGTTCCGCGATGGCGAATCCACCGGTTACTCCGTCTACGCCGCTGGCACACCGATCGACATTGACGACCCCGTCTACAGCGGCGCGCCCGCCACGCTGACGCCTTACAACCACGTGAAGCAGGAGTACGACACCCGCGCCGTCTTCCTGCAGCAGAACTTCTCGTTCTACGACACCTTCGTGGTCACGACCGGCGTGCGTAATGACGACCTCGATCTCTCCAGCACCGACTACCTCTACGACATCAGCGATTCCGACGATTTCTCAGAAACCACCTGGCGCGGTGCGCTGACCTACATCATCAATCCGGAAGTCTCCACCTACGTGAGCTACGTCGAGTCGGTGGCACCGCCCACCATCGGAGTCACGCCGGAACGCGGCAAGCAGTATGAAGTCGGCGTCAAATATTCGCCGCTGTGGACGGACGCGCTATTCTCCGCCGCCGTCTACGATCTGACCCGCGAAGACGTCGGCATTGCCGTCACCCAGAACGACGGCACCATCGACCAGCAGACGGTCGGCGAATACCGGGTGCGCGGCCTCGATCTCGAGGTCAAGGCAGAGGTCACCGATAACCTCAGCGTGATCGGCGGTTACACCTACATGCAACCGGAAGTCGAGGAGGGCTCGATCACCGTCAGCGGCGCCGTGGTCCCAATCGACGGCAACGATATCCAGATCGCGCCGCGACACAGCGCCATGCTGTGGGGCTATTACACCCTGCCCGATCTCGACATGAGCTTCGGCCTGGGCGCGCGCTATACCGGCACCTACTACTTCGACAGCGCCAACGACGCCAAGAGCGAAGCGGCGACACTGTTCGATGCCGCGTATAACTATCAGTTCCTGCCGAATACCGACTTCAGCGTCAACGTCACCAACCTGCTGGACGAACAACACGTCGTCGGTTCCGGCACCGCGGACTACTACAACCAGGGTCGCGAGATCTTCGCCAAAGTGCGCTACCACTGGTAGGGCCGAGACTGGCATGCGGTGAGATTCCGAGCGGTCCCAACCGCTCGGAATCCACGTCTCTCCTCCTGGCATGCGCGTCGCCGGATTCTCGAGGGCCAACGAGATATCGGCATGGCGAAGGCCCGCGATCGGACCAGCGGCGCGGCGCTGGATCGCGGGCGGTTCAAGAAGTCGGTGCGATCGCCGATAATGACCGAATGAGCAAGCCTGCTCGCCCGCCGCCAGCGCATGATCGTTCGAAGACGCCGTGACGGCAGAACTTTTCCGCCAAGCCACGACGGATCGACACGACATGGCGTTCGACCCTGCCACGATATTGACCCTGACCATCGCCATCTCGGCCGCCGCCGCGCTCTATCTGCTGATGGAGTGGCGCGGCGCCCGCGACGTCTCGTTGCTGTTCTGGTCCACCGGTTTCGCCTCGATCACGCTGGGCTGCTCGCTCGCGCTGCTGCGCGGCAGCGGCCACTTCTTCATCGGCGTCTGGTTCGCCAACGGCCTGCTGGTATTCGCCCACTGGATGTTTCTGCTCGGCGTCACGCGCTTCGTCGAGCGACGGCTGTCGACCTGGTGGTGGTTGGTCGTCGCGGTCTGGTGCGCGCTACTGCTGCTGCCGGACGGGCAAGCGCCGTCGAAACTCTATCTGATTGTCAACTCGCTGCTGGTGGCGATCGTGTCGCTCCGGGCCAGCCTGCTGCTGCGTCTGGAGGCCGACGTCGCCACGCTCGGCACTCGTCAGTTGCACTACACGCTGCTCGTCCATGGCGCGTTCTACCTGAGCAAGGTCGGACTGGCACTGGTTCCCGGTACACTGATTGACCTCGTCGTCTACCAGGGCGCAGTGATCCGCATCTCGTTGGTCGAGGGGGTGATGGCGATCCTGCTGATCGCCCTGTCGATGACCGGGACAGTGCGGTATCGGCGGGAGCGCCAGATCGAACAGCTCGCCGAGCGTGACCCGTTGACCGCACTGTTCAACCGTCGGGCCTTCGAGGCGCGCACGCCACGATTCTTGAACCACGCTTCCAGCAAGCGGCCGGGGGCGCTGCTGCTGATCGACGTCGACAACTTCAAGCTGGTCAACGACCTCCACGGCCATGCGGCGGGCGACCGACTGCTGATCACGTTGAGCGACCTGATTCGGGAGGCGCTGCCGGAAGAGGCCCTCGCCGCCCGACTCGGCGGCGACGAGTTCGCCATCATGCTGCATGACGTCATGCCCAAGGACATTCGGCAACTCAGCGAGACGTTGCGCGCGCGCTTCCATGAAACCGCTGCGCAGAACTTCGACACCCCGGACGCGGTGACGTTGAGCGTCGGCGCCACGTACTTCGAGCAGCCACCCGGCGATCTCGAATCCCTGATCGGCCACGGTGACGTGGCACTTTACGACGTCAAGCGCAGCGGCCGAAACGGCACACGCATACTCGAGCTGACCGAGCATAGTCGGGCGTGACGTGACGATGCACCAGGGCCAGGCGCTACGACCCGGACTTCAATGAGGAAGCCGGCTACCGATGGGCTGCCGCCGGATAACGATGGATCAGATCCAGCAGCACGCCATTGGTCCAGCCGAATCCATCGACGACATCGTACTCGCCGCCACCACCCACGGCGGGGTCGACCACGTCGTATTTCTCGACCAGCTTGCCGGTCTGCCGGTAGACCTCACGGTTGGTCTCGATCCAGCGACGGGCGATGGTTTCGGCCAGCTCGTCGTGTCCGTAACGGTCGAGCCCCGAAACCGCCAGCCACTGCAGCGGCGCCCAGCCATTGGGTGCGTCCCACTGCTCGCCGGTATCACGCGTAGTGGTGACCATGCCACCGGCACGCAGCAATTCGCGCCGCACCGTTGCGGCCGTGGCATCGGCCCGCGCCGGGTCGGCGACACCGAACGCCAGCGGGTACACCATGGCGGCGGAAATCGCATCGGTCAGGCGCCCCTCCCGCCAGTCGTAATCGGTGTAGTAACCTCCGTCCGGCTGCCAGAAGACCCGGTTGATCGCGCTCTGGCGTCGCTCGGCCATCGCCTGGAAGCGTGCGGCCTGGGCAGCGTCGCCTTGCACCCGCCATGCTCGAGCCAGGGTACGCTCGAGCTGATACAGCAAGGCGTTGAGGTCCACCGGCAGGATATCGCGGGTCTCGATGGTGGTCTGGTGCTGGCCATCGGCCATCCAGCGCGAGCTGAAATCCCAGCCACTTTCGGCGGCGGCCCGCAGATGCCCGTAAAGCTCAGCCGCCGGACGGTCGCTACGTGCGGCCAGCTCCCGTTCGTCGGCATAGCCCTCCGGCCGCGGCCAGTTCTCGCTACCGTGGTAGCGGTTTAGCAGGGTGCCGTCGGCCAGCTCGACCACGTGCTCGCGTGCCTCTCCGGGGCCGATCTCATCGGCGCCGCGCATCCAGTAGTCATGTTCCCGCAGCAATTCGGGCAGGTAGCGGCGATAGACGTCGTCGCCGTCGTGCTCCGCCAGCAGCGCCACCATCGGGGCAAAGAACGGCGGTTGGCTGCGGGTGAGGAAATAGGTTCTGGTGCCATTGGGGACGAAGCCATAGGTGTCGATCAGCCAGGCAAAATTGCCGACCATGTCACGCACCAGATCGAAGCGGTCGCTGCGCGCCAGCCCCAGCATGGTGAAGTAGCTGTCCCAGTAGAACATCTCGTTGAAGCGTCCGCCCGGTACCACGTAGGGCGCCGGGAGCGATACCAGGCTGCTCCAGGGGCCTTCGTCGGTGTCCGCCGGTTCCCGGGTCAGGTAGGGCCAGAGATTGACGATATGGGCCTCGATCGAGGTATCGGCATCCTCGCCGAGACGCGTCTCGTTCTCCGGGCGCGGGTCGAAGTTGGCATCCACGAAGGCCTGCAACCGGGCCTTGCCGATTGTCCCTTCTGGCTGTCGCAGTTGCACGAAGTCGGCCACGATCGCCGCCGGATCGCGCCTGGGCACCAGGTCGACCACCGACTTCCCGTCCGGATAGAGTTTCGCCATGGCGACCGCTTCCATGACCGGCCCCCAACTGCGATCCGGGGATTGCCTGGCCGTCTTGGCAGGTGGCTCTCGCGAGGGCTCCCGCTCGAGGCCCTGGGTGCCGCAACCGCCCAGCAGCAGGCCCGCCAGCAACAGCGTGGCCCACCCTAGCATCGCCTGCCGAAAATCCCCACTGGTTGTCATCGTCGCGCTCCTCACGGCCAGGTGTCGGAGGTCCTAGCTAGCCAGACTTCGGCAACGAAGCCCATGCCGCTTTCGGGGTAGGCGTTTGTCCGAATGAACGACGCCCCGATCATGGATCGAGGCGTTCCGGTAGCGAGAGGGGCGATGCCCGCCTGGCGGACTACAATGCGCCGTCGGCGATCGCCCTGGCCATGGTCGGGGACAGCGGCAATCGCGGCAGCAGCGTCGCCTGGTAGGCGTGGTAGAGGTCGGCCTTGCCGCTCCAGACTTCGCTGGACGGGCGGTTGTGACGGTCAAGCTCCTGCCACCAGCTGCCTCGCTCGCGATCGATCAGGAAGCGATCGATGTAGTCCCAGAAGCGGCGATACCAGACCTCGTAGGTCGCGTCGCCCGTGCGCTTGAGCAGCAGGGCCGCGGTGGCGGCCGCCTCGGCCAGGGTCCAGTGCATCCGCTCGTGCACGACCGGGCGGTTGTTCCAGTCGTGGGTGTAGACCAGGCCCGGTTCTCCATCCACGTGCCAGGCCAGTTCGGTGGCGCTGCGGAACAGCCCTTGGGCATCCTCCAGCAGCCAGCCGGGCGCCGCTTCGCCGTGGCGCAGCAGCCCCCCCTCGAGATGCAGCAGCAGCCGGGACCACTCGAAAGCATGACCGGGCGTCGCGCCATAGGGCCGAAACTGATCCTTGGGCGTGTCTTCGTTGTAGTCGCGCCACTCGTTCCAGTGACTGTCGAAATGCTCCACCACGCGGTAGTCGTTGGGCTTGGCGTGGGCGTGGATGATCTTGTCGGCGATGGAGAGCGCGCGAGCCCGCCACTTGGGCTCGTCGAGGACATCGGCCAGTTGCAGGAAGGCTTCGGTGGCGTGCATGTTGCTGTTGCCGCCGCGGTAGGCCTCGTCCTCGCGCCAGTCGTGGGAGAACCCCTCGCGCATGCGTCCTTCGTCTTCCGACCAGAAATGGGTCTCGATCACGCCGATGATGTCGTCGAGCAGCGGTCCGGCCGCTTCGTCACCGGCCTGCCAGGCGCTGGCCGCCGCCAGCGCGACGAAAGCGTGGATATAGGCCTGTTTTGTCTGCGTCTCCCCCGCCTTCGGTCGTTCGCCATACCAGCCACCGTGTTCGTCGTCCCGCAGGCCGCCCCTGAGCGCCGCCACGCCATGAGCGACCAGCGGCATCATGCCGGGCTCGCCACGCATGGCGGCCAGGGCGAAGCAGTGGGTCATGCGGGCGGTGATCATGGTGTCGGGGTTGGCATCGGCAGGCAGCCGGCCATCTTCGTCGAGCGCGGCGAAACCGCAGTCGGGATGACGCGAGGCGCGATAGAACGCCAGCAGGCGTTGCCCCTCGCTCTCCAGCCAATGATGATGCGCCGGCCGGTCCAGCCAGCTCTCCTGCCGCGGCGGCAGATTGGAAGTCGTACCTGGCATGCTGTAGGGCCTCCTCTGCCCTGTCGTCTCTCATGCTTTGTCGGAAAAATGCCTGCGCTCACCCCTGCGGCGTTAACCGTTGCCGGGAGCGCCAGTCCGGTCCGTTTCGCCGATTCTTGCCTTGCGACCCACAAGAACGTGGGAGGTCCGTTGGCTCATCGGGAACGGGCCTGGCCATGGCTGTCGCACGTCAATCTTTCAGACCGAGCCTGGAGGATGTCTCATCGGGAATTCGTGTCGCGCGGGCCTATTCACCCCGTCCTGGCGGCAAAAGTCCATTCCACCTTCGCCGCCCTCTCCCGCGCGGATCAACCATTGACGACCATTCCGCCATTGGGGTGAAGCGTCTGGCCGCTGATGAAGGAGGCGTCGAGCGAGGCCAGAAAGACGTAGCAGGGGCCCAGTTCGGAGGGCTGTCCGGCGCGCCTCATGGGTGTGTCGGAGCCGAAATCCTCGAGCATCTGCGGATCATGGGCACCCAGCGTGGCGGGCTGGAGCGGCGTCCATACGGGGCCCGGCGCCACCGCATTGACACGAATGCCGCGACCGACGACCTGATTCGAAAGGGCGCGGGTGAAACCGACGATTGCCCCTTTGGTCGCGGTGTAGTCCACCAGGAAATCGGGACCGATGTAGGCGTTGACCGACGTCGTGTTGATGATCGCATCATCTTCGCCGAGGTAAGGCAGCGCCGCCTTGGTCAGGTAGAACATGCCATGCATGTTGGTGGCGAACGTCTCCCGCCACAGCGCGTCGTCGAGCTCTGTGAGGTCGGTGCACACCTGCTGGGTACCGGCGTTGTTGACCAGCACGTTGAGCCCGCCGAAGGTCTCGATCACCTGATCGAGCGCCCCGCGACAGAAGGCGGCGTCACGAATGTCCCCTGCAATCAGCAGGCAGCGGCGACCCTCGGCTTCCACCAGCCGCTGGGTCTCGCGGGCATCGTCGTCCTCGCTGAGGTACATCACTGCCACGTCGGCGCCTTCCCGGGCGAAATGGATCGCCACCGAGCGGCCGATGCCACTGTCGGCACCGGTAATCAGTGCGACCTTGTCTTCCAGCTTGCCGCTTCCGCGATAGCCGGGGCGAATGAACTCCGCGGGCGGCTGCATCAGACTCTCCCGGCCGGGTAGGGTCTGGCTCTGGGCATGAATCTTCGTTTTTTCTACCACGTTATGATCTCCCTGCAACCGGAACGGATGAATCGAGTCACCTTCGGTAAAAAGCCATGGAAAAGATTGGCCTCGGAGGATGATGACGGGATGTATTCAGTCCTAGTCGAGTTGCCCCGATGGCGCAAGCCAGTAACGGGCCGGCGAGATGGGCTCGGGGTGTGAGTATCGCGGCAGCAGGGACTGCAGGGCTGGGGAGACAGTGTGGCGGAAACCCGAGACAGATGAGGGAAATCGGAAAGAGATTCGGTGGGTCGATCCACGACAGGATCGCTTCCGTCGATACCGCTCATCCTGAGCGCCACCAAATCATCAAGCGGTCCTTCGTTTGACTGCAATACGTTCGACTACCGTAACGTTGCGACTCCGTCCACGCGGCGATCCGAGACACCGGTGGTCCGCCGAGGAGCGGGCGGCCTGCCCGTCTTCAGAAGATCCCTCTCCTGTCGCACCTTCCTGGCGCCTCCTCGCGGTCATCACAAGATAGGCGCTCGGCGTCTCGACCAATAGATTCAAATGCGCCGGTGCAGACAGTGCATTTGCGGGGGAAAATACCTCAAAAAAACATAATGTTACATTATGTTTCCAGGCTCGCCTGGAAGCCGCGCTGCCGCGCCCAGACGATCGCCTCGCCGCGACTGTGAACGCCCAGCTTCTGATAGAGCGAGGCCACGTAGTTGCGCACGGTGCTGTGCGCCAGCTCCAGCCGAGCGGCGATCCGCTTGTCCGAGAGCCCGGCACAGATCAGCCCCAGCACATCGCGTTCGCGCGCACTGAGGTCCGCCAGTGCCGCCTGCTGGGCCCCAGAGGCGTCGATGCCCACATCGCGAACATTGGCCAGCTTTTCCACCAGCGTGCGAGTGAACCAGGACGCATCCTTCATTACCGCCTCGATCGCATCGGAAAGCTGGTTCTCGTAACGCTTGCGCTCGCTGATATCCACCAGCGTCAGCAGCAGGCAGTCACGGCGATTGATCTCGACCGCCTCCGCTGCCAGCAAGTAGATGGTGGGCGCGTTGGCGCCATCGACGCCCTGCACCTCCATGTCCTCCACATGACCTGACTCCCCCAGTGCTTTCAGCAACTGCTTGCGTGTCTGCGGCGTGAAGGGCGAATAGTCCTCCAGCCCGGGAGGCACCGAAGCATCGGCGCGCCGGACCAGATCGCGCTCGAAGGCCGCGTTCGCCTCGATCAGCGTCAGGCTGTCGGCAGACACCAGAGCCGTGGGGACCGGTGACATCTGGAATGCCGTGGCAAACAGCGCCTCGCTCTGGCGCAAGGCGTGCTGGGCCTGGCGGGCCGGTTCCAGGTCGGTGAAGGTCAACAACATGCAGGGGGCGTTCTCGACGTCGATCGGCTGACCGGCGACGATCACGCTCTTGCTGCCGCCGTCCCGCCGGCCGAGTTGTAGCACCGCTTCGGTCTGGGGAATCGACCGGCCGGCGCAGAGCCGCTGGATCGCCGACTCGCGCTGAGGCGAATGGGCGAACACGTCGAACTCGTAGATAGAGCGTCCCAGGATCTCCTCGGCTTCCAGCTCGGCCATGTCCAGGAAGCCCTGGTTGACGCGAATGAAACGCTGGCTGTCGAGGCGACAGATCAGTGCCGGCGCCGGGTTGGCGTTGAATGAACGCTCGAAGCGCTCCTCGGCGCTCATGAGTTCGGTGATGTCCTCGATGATCAGGGCCAGCGCATCGGGTCGGCCATCCCGTGAGAGTGTCCTGCCTCGCACCCGGTGATGGCGAACGGGCAGTTCGGGATCGGCAGGCCGGACTTCGAGAATCACGTCCTCGAACGCTTCACCCTCCACCAGGCGCTCCATTGGCGATCGCCCCTCGCCAACCTCATGGTGATTGCGATAATAGAGCTCGAAGCGCCGCCGGTAGGCGTCGACGTCGGGCCCCAGCGCCTCGATCGATTCGGCCCCGTGCATCTTCAGCGCCGCCGGGTTGGCCCAACGCAAGCGTCCATCGGGATCCAGCAGCACGATTCCGTCGGGAAGATCGGCGATGAGCTGGTGCAGCGGCGACTGGATCGCGCCGGGATCGTCTTTCGGTGACATCTCGTTTCACCACCCTCGGTCGTGCTCGGCGTCGATCACGACGCAGGGCGCTATATGAATCGAACACGCAATGGCGGTGTCGACCGACGCTCTTCGAAGCGCGGGTCAGCCACTTGCCACACCGAACGCCCATCCCACCAGCGCCGTGACCCCCATCGCCAATGCCCCCCAAAAAGTGACCCGCACGATGGCCACCCGTAGACGCGATCCCCCGATTCGGGCCGATAACGCACCCAGCAACGCCAACGCCAGCAACGACCCCAACGCCACCATGACGGATGTCGCCATCGTGAACGGGGTCAGCAGCACGCAGATCAACGGTAGCGCCGCTCCGGACAGGAACATCAAGGCCGACGCCATGGCCGCCTGAAGCGGCCTCGCCTGATTGACGGTGCTGAACCCCAGTTCGTCACGGGCATGGGCAGCCAGCGCGTCATGATGCATCAGCTTCTCGGCGACTTCGTGAGCCAGCGCCGGCGCCAGTCCACGCGCTTCGTAGATCTCCGCCAGCTCGCGCACCTCGTGGGCATAGTTGGCCTTGAGCTCGCGCCGCTCGCGCGCCAGATCGGCGCGCTCGGTATCCTTCTGCGAGCTGACCGAGACATATTCGCCTGCCGCCATCGACATCGCGCCGGCTGCCGCCCCAGCTGCCCCGGCCGTGAGCACCCCACTCAGCCCAGCCCCCGCCGTCGCCATGCCGATCACCAGGCTGGCGGTCGACACGATACCGTCGTTGGCACCCAGTACCGCGGCCCGCAACCAGCCCACGCGATCCGAATAGTGGCGCTCCTTGGGTATGGTCATGTCCGGCTGCTGCCCTGACTCCAATGTCATGCCGCTCTCCGTCCTCTTTCCGTCTGCGTACCCGTCATCTCTACCGCCCTTTCCAGAGCACCGAGTCCGTCCATCTTAAGTCAAGCCGTCCACGGAGAGACAAGCTTTCTTCACCCATTCGACTTTTCCGAAAAATCACTCCCTATCGCCCTCTCCAATTTACCGAAATGGTGCTGATTTCGGATGAACGATAGGATCATTTTTTCCTGAAAAAAGCATTTGTTTTATCGCCGACTTTGCCATTCTCTTATCCGAATCAAAGGCAAACACCAGACAACAAATCGATATTTTATTCGGCTATCGCAAAATTTTAGCGTTCTTCTTCGCCACTTCATCCGAGAACCGCCACGGCCTAGCACAAACCAATATTGGTGATATTTACCACCTTGGTATTAATCACATCAGCTACAACTCGCACGGATCTATTATAAGCAATTGATTTAATTATAAAAACATAACCACCCAATAATCATAGTTCATACCTTTGTCTTTATAGACCATGGTTACAATGAAAGTTTACGGAGTTATGGAAATAATGGCTCCCCACAAAAGAAGTCCGATCGCGCCAACGACGGCCGGCCCGACTAATGGGGAACATCACTGGTTTTCGCCAAAACAGGCACTGTCCCAGGCAGAGGATCGAACCGACTTTGACGCCTTTTCTCGGCTATCCGTTGTCGTTGATACCCGACAGAACATACCGATGGCAGCATGATCGCTCCATGGCGGTTGGCGGTATGAGGTTGGACCAACGGTGACGATATCCAGGGAATACGGCAACGATACCCATAGTTAATAAAAAATGGATTGACTCATATCTCTTTCGATATCGATCGCGATATTGAGTATGTCGAGCACGACGCTTTGGCAGAGCCATTCACGACTCCCCCGATACGTCGGTGGCGATTCTCTCCCAGAGCGCCTTGCGTAGCCGAATGCTTTATCCGGCTGCCCAAACAGCAATCAATGACAAGACCACGAGGGACACCAATAATGATTGCCTCACACTCCGTGCTACGCCGGCCGCTCCTCACCGCCGTCCTCGGCGCCTCATGCATCATGCCGGCCCTGGCTTACGCCGATATCAACCCCGAGTTCTTCGGCTACGCCCGATCCGGTATCGGCTCGACCTCCGGTGGCGGCAGCCAGACCTGCTTCAAGGCCTCCGGTGCACCGGCCAAATACCGCCTGGGCAACGAATGCGAGACTTATGCCGAGATCGGCCTGGGCGCGCAGCTCTATCAGCAGCAGGATACGTCGTTCGACTTCGCCAGCCGGGTCGCCTACGTCACCGCGCAGGACAACGACGACGAATCGCTCAAGGACGACGACAACAACATCTCGCTTCGGGAGATGTACGTCTCCGGCAACAATGTCGTCGGCGGCCTCCCCGGGGCCTCGCTCTGGGCGGGCAAGCGCTTCTACAAGCGCCACGATATCCACATGAACGACTTCTACTACTGGGACGTGTCGGGCCCCGGCGTGGGGATTTCGGATATCGATGTCGGCACCGGCAAGCTCAGCTTCGCCTGGACCCGTAGCGAAGGTGACGACGACGGCGACGGCCTGTTCCCCGACGCCGGCCAGCAGATCTCCGACGACACCCTCGATGCGCGCTGGAGCGACATCCCTGTCAATCCCGGCGGCTCGCTGGAGCTCGGCGTCGACTACGGTCGCTCGTCGCTGTCGGAATGGCAGAAGGATTACTACGACGACCAGGGCGTCGACTACGACGAGGGCGACAAAGGCTGGATGGGCACCATCGAGCACACCCAGAGCGGCTGGTTCGGCGGCAGCAACACCTTCGCGGTGCAGTACGCCACCGACGGCATCATCACCCGCGATGGCAATGCGGTGGGTCGGGGTACCGGCGCCCTGCGCCAGGAAGGCAGCATGTGGCGCGCGCTCGACCACGGTCAGGTCTGGCTGATACCGGACCAGCTCGACATGCTCTACGCCCTCATCTACGAGGATAAGGACATGGACGACAACACCGGTCGCAAGTGGTTCTCCGCCGGGGTGCGTCCTGTCTACTACTGGAGCGATATCATGAGCACCGCGGTCGAGTTGGGCTATGACCATATCGAACCGCAGAGTGGCGTGACCGGCTACAACGACAGCGACCACCACCTCACCAAACTGACCATCGCCCAGCAGTGGTCGGCGGGGCGCGGTGCCATGATCCGCCCCACCATCCGGCTGTTCGCCACCTATGCCAAATGGAGCGGTGACGCCTATACCGACGCTCGCAACGCCAACTCGCTCGATACCGGTGCTGGCCCCAACAACGTCGACTTCGACGACACCGACGGGCTGACGTTCGGCGCCCAGATGGAGGTGTGGTGGGGTAGCTGAGCCCCGACCGCGAGATCCATGCTCGCGCTGTTTCGATCCCTTGGGCTCCGGAGACTTGTCGCTCCGGAGCCGTTTTCGTCTCCAGCAGGAGTTGCCGAATGTTGAGTTCGTATCGTCTCGCCGTACCCTTGAGCACGCTCCTTTTCGCCCTGGCAGGATGCAGCACGCCGCTGATGGCACCGCACTCCCCGACCATTCCGGCCCAGCAGGGGCAGCAGGCGCTGGCCAGCGCACCGGACTGCTGCACCTCGCTGGCCAGCCTGCCGTATCGGCCGATATCGGCCCAGGAGACCCTGACGCTGGACTTCACGCCACAGGCGCCGGTTCACGATTTCGGCGACGGCAAGAGCTTCTTCCAGGCGTTCACGCTACCCCGCAACAACGGCCCGGTGGCGATCAGCATCACCAGCCCGATCCGGGACGGCCAGCTCTTCGCGCCGACACTGCTGGTCCTCGACGCGGCGTTCCAGCCGGTCAGGCAAGTCCCGAGCGATTCGCTTCGGGTACGTCGCCCCACCGGTTTCTCCAGCGCCCGTCTCGAGGGTCAGTTCAGCCTGACCCCTGGCCCCGACGCCCAATACCTCGTCATCTACTCGAGCGAGCAGGATCGCCGGGCAACGACGAGCTACGAGTCGGAAGCGAAAGCCTATGCTCGGGTCAGAGGTCTTGCCGAGCCCCCCGGTCCCGACCCTCGCGCCGTGCATGCCGCCACCGGCACGATCACCCTCGAGATCGCGTCGCTGGCCGGGAACGCCGGCCTGACGCCGCTGGCCGCCGCAGCACCCCCGCCAGCGCAACGCCCGACGCCGTCCGAATCGCAGGGCGTGGCCCCGACACCCGCTTCGGCCGCAACGAGCCACAGCGCCGACTTCGACTACCGCCGCATGATCGATGCCGCACTCAAGGCCGGCGATATCGAGCTCGCCCTGGAGCTGGCCGATCGCGCGGAACGCAGCGGACATCCCGGCACCCGCGCCTGGCTGGCCGAGCGACTGCAAGCCAGGACGCCCTGAGCCACTCCCGACGGCTGAAGCAGCCCAATAGCCCATGTTGCCGTCGTGGTGATGCCTCGCCGCCACGACGGCAGGCCGGGGTTAAGCCAACCCTAAGCCAGTGCCGCCTAGGATGGAGATCCCTTGTGCCTCAGAGGATCGTCCGTCGTGAACGACACGCTACCCAATCGCTATTCGGCGAAGGCTCGCCATTTCCACTGGACCGTTGCTGCCCTGGTCGTGCTGGCCTATGCCCTCATCCTGTCGACGGACATCTTCCCGCGTGATACCGGCATACCGACCCTGCTGCTGCAAAGCCATTTCTGGGCCGGTATCGGCGTACTGCTGCTGGCGATTCCCCGCCTGATCGAACGCCTTCGTCATGCGCCCCCACCCGTGTCGCCGCCACTGCACCCGAAGCTCGAACTGCTGTCGCGACTCACCCACTGGGCGCTCTACGCGTTTCTGTTCGCCCAGCCGCTGCTGGGCATCTCGACGGTGTGGCTGGGCGACGGCGCGATCCCGATTCCCGGCACATCACTGGCGATACCCTCGCCCTTCGGCGTGTTGCCGCACTGGGGCCACTCGCTGGAGTCGATCCACAAGACGCTGGGCACGGTGTTCTACTACGTCATCGGCTTGCATATCGCGGCAGTGGCCTGGCATCAGTTCGTGCGCCGGGACAACCTGCTCAAGCGAATGTGGTGACGTAATGGCGTCAAGCGCTGCCCGGTGCATGGCGACGCGACGTTATTCGCGCCGCCACGGCCCCTCACTCGAGGATATGGAAACCGTCGAGGTAGCGCTCGTTGAGAGAGAGGCCAAGGCCCGGCACGTCGTCGGCCAGATCGAGCATGCCCTCGACCGGTTCCGGGTCACCCTCGAACAGGTAGTAGAAGAGCTCGTTGCCGATCTCGACGTCATGCACCGGGAAGAACTCCGACATCGGCGACGCCAGCGACGACATCGTCAGATGGTAGTTGTGCATCTGCCCCGCATGCGGAATCACCGGCACCTCGAACGCTTCCGCCATGGCGTTGATCTTGCGCGCCACGGTGATGCCGCCGACCCGGTTGGTATCGTACTGGATCACCGAGACCGCGCGCTTTTCCAGCAACTGGCGGAAACCGTGGACGGTGAACTCGTGCTCGCCACCGGAGATCGGCATCGGCGCAATGCGGTTGAGCTCGGCATAGCCGTCGATATCGTCGGCGATCACCGGCTCCTCCAGCCAGCGCAGGTCGAAAGGCGCCAGCCTGGGCAACATGCGCCGGGCGTAGTCGAGGTTCCAGCCCATGTAGCAGTCGGCCATCAGGTCGATATCCTCGCCGACCACCTCCCGCACGGCCGCGACACTTTTCAGATTCTCACGCATGCCTTTTGGCCCGTCCTTGGGCCCATAGCCAAAACGCATCTTCATCGCCTGGAAGCCCTGATCGAGATAGCCCTGCGCCTCGGCCTGCATGACATCGAGATCGTCGTGGTAAAGCTTGGAGGCGTAGCACGGGATCTTATCCTTGGTGCGCCCCCCGAGCAGCTTGAACACTGGCTTGTCGAGCGCCTTGCCCATCAGGTCCCAGATCGCGATATCGACGCCGGAGATCGCCGCCATGCCGATACCACGCCGCCCCCAGGCCAGCGTAGCGCGGTACATGCGCTGCCACAGGTATTCGGTGTCGAACGGATCCTGACCCACGATCAGCGGCGCCAAATGCTGGTCGACGATGGTCTTGGCGACCCGTGGTGCCAGCGCCACGTTGCCGAGACCGACCAGGCCGCTGTCGGTCTCGATCTCGATCACCGTCCAGCCGTGAAAGCGGAAGCTCTGCATCGCATCGCCGCGATCCCACAGCGCATCCATGGCATTGGTGCAGAAGTGCGCCTTGGGCGGCACCGTGTCGCCTTTCCATTCGAAAACCCGGGCGCGGACTCGCGTGATTTTCATGTCGGGACTCCTTGTCGTTTGACGGGCGGCCATCAACCCACGAAAGCATTGGCGACCAGCAGCGCCACCAGCCCGGTGGCCCAGCCCAGCGTGGTCGGCACCGACAGCACGAGCAACTGATGCTTGGCGGTCTTGACCCCCAGCAGCCGGTTGACGACCCAGAAGTAGCTGTCGTTGAAATAGCTGAAGAACAGTCCGCCCAGGCACGCCGCCTGCGCCGCCAGCACCATGTTGACGTCCGGCATCGAGGCCAGGATCGGCGCCGAGATCGACGCGCCGGTGATCATCGAGACCGTGCCGCTGCCCTGCACGAAGCGCACCAGCGTGGCGATGATGAACGGGATCAGCACCGCCGGCAGCGCCAGCCCGGCGATGCTCTCGCCAATGTAGTCACCGGCACCGCTGGCCCGCAGCACGGCGCCCAGTGCACCCCCTGCACCGGTGACCAGCAGGATGATACCGGCGCTCTCGACGCCTTTTTCCAGATGCGCCAGGACCTGGTCCTTGGGCATCTTCGGCACCAGCCCGTAGACCGCTACCAGTACGCCGATGCCGACCGCGATCACCGGGTGGCCGACAAACTGAACCACCTGCACGAAGAGACCCGGCGCATCGCTGCCGCCCACCAAGGCGGTGACCAGGGTATTGAAGAAGATCAGCGCGATCGGCAAGGCGATCGGCAGCACCGACTTGAAAAGCGTCGGCAGCTCGCTCTCCTCGAGGGGGGCCGCGAGCGGGTCGTCCGTCGCTTCCCGCTTCAGCGATCCCGGCACGTCACGCTCGATCATCGCCTCGATACGCGGCCCCATGAAGCGGGCATAGAGCACCATCACGATCAGCGCCGGCGCGGTGAAGACCAGGCCCCAGGCGATCATCAGGCCGATATCGACACCGAAGATGCCGGCGACGCCCAGCGGGCCCGGTGTCGGTGGTACCGCGCTGTGGGTCACCGCCAGCCCCGAGGCCAGCGCGATGCCGAGCGTGAGCACCGAGCGCCCGCTGTTGCGCGCCAGGGCCCGCACCAGCGGATTGAGGATCACGTAGGCGGAGTCGCAGAAGATCGGGATCGAGACGATATAACCGGTCAGCGCCATCGCCCAATCCTCGCGCTCCTTGCCGAGCAGCTTGAGAATCGAGTAGGCCATGCGCTGGCCGGCCCCGGAGACTTCGAGGATCCGTCCCATCATCACCCCGAAGCCGATCACCAGGCCGATGGTGGAGAGGGTCTTGCCGAAGCCGGTGGTGATGGCATCGATCACCGCATTGGGCGACATGCCGCCGATCAGACCGGCGATCGAGGCGGCGATGACCAGGGCGAGCAGTGCGTGAACGCGGGTCTTCAGCACCAGCGCGATCATCACGAAGATGGCGATACCCAGGCCGATGATGACCTGGGGTCCAGCGACGGTGTCTGTCATGGCGTGAACTCCTTGTGGGCTTTATTGCGTGTTGTTGCCTGCTTGTTTCAAGGAACGGTTCTGTCGAGTCTCGAGCGTCTTCACAGGGAACGGGTCAGTTATCGAGCTCGTCCTCTCGGTAGGCATGGATGATGGCCTCGAAATCGCTGTCGGCCCGGAAGCCGAGCCTCAAGGGTCGTTCGGTATCCAGCCCGCCCGGCCAGCTGGCGACGATGGCGTCGATGGCGGCATCGGGCTCGAAGCGCACCCACTGGCGGGTCGCGGGGCCGGCCACACGTTCCAGCGCATCGAGCATCGCGGTGACCGTCACCGTGATCCCGGGCAGGTTTAGCGTGCGCCAGTCGCCCAGCGCCTCGCCCTCGATCGACAGCGCATGGGCCAGGTTGGCGACCACGGCGCGCGGCGAGGAGAGCCACATTGCCAGGCCGGCATCCACCGGGCAGATCGCCTCGAGACCGGACAGCGGCTCGCGGATGATCGCGCTGGCAAACGACGAGGCTGCCCGGTTGGGCTTGCCGGGACGCACCACGATGGTGGGCAGACGACAGACCCGGCCATCGACGAAGCCACGCCGGCTGTAATCGTTGACCAGCAACTCACCCATCGCCTTCTGCGCGCCATAGGAAGAGCGCGGCTGCGGGCCGATCGCCTCGGCCACCGGCTGGGCCAGCCCCGGGCCGAACACCGCCAGCGAGCTGGCGAACAGGAAACGCAGCCGCTTCGGATGGGCCCGACACGCTTCCAGCAGCGCCCGCGTGGCATCCAGGTTGACCCGCATGCCGAGCTCGAAGTCCGCTTCCGCCTGGGAACTCACCACCGCCGCCAGATGGCAGACGGCGCCGGAGTCGTCGCCAAGGGCTCGTTCGATCAGCGCGGGGTCGGCGATATCGCCGGTGAGCGACTCGACCCGATCATCGGCCACCGGACACGGCGCCAGGTCGATAGATGTCACTCGCGTAATGGCCTGGCCGGCGATCGAGACCTCTCCCGATAACAGTTGCCGAATCAGCCTTGCGCCGAGAAACCCGGCGCCTCCCGTCACGATCACGTGCATTCGCTCTCTCTCCTGTGCCGGTGAATTGCCACTTGCCTCACGCCGCCGATGGTCTCGAATTGACCAAAGACGAATTGCGTCGGCGATTGAGATTTAACATCTTGTCTGACAAATTCGGAGCACAGGCAATATCGCCATTGGTCGGAGAACGAAGCGGAGCACCGTCGTCACGGCAGTTGGCGATGGTCCGCTTCGACGAACGCATGAGAGATCCCAACCGTGAATCAAGAACCGCGAACCAGCCGCGTGAGTGAAAACACGGAACCGCCATCGCGCGGGCCGCAGCTTTCCGAACAGGTCGCCCAACGGCTGAGCGATGCCATCCAGGCCGGCGAATGGAGCCGCGGCGCACGCCTGCCCACCGAGGCGGCGCTGGGCGAGCGGTTCGGCATCAGCCGCTCGGTGGTGCGCGAAGCGATATCGATGCTGCGCAACGGGGGGCTCGTCACCTCGCGTCGCGGCAGCGGCAGCTTCGTCGCCGAAGCCCCGACGGTCTCGCTGCGTCTGGCGATTCCCGACCCCGACCTGCAGTCGGTGGTCGAGGTGCTGGAACTGCGGCGTCCGCTGGAGGTGGAAGCCGCCCGGCTCGCCGCCGAACGCCGCACCCCCTCCCAGTTGCGTCGAATCCGAAACGCCATGGCGGATATCGATGAAGCGGTCGAGGCAGGGCTTTCCGGTGTCGATCAGGATCTCGCCTTCCACCGCGCCATCGCCGAGGCGGCCAACAACAGCCACTTCACCGCCGTGCTCGATTTCTACAACCGCTTTCTGCACCAGGCGATCCGGGTGACGCGGACCAACGAATCGTTGCGCGACACCTTCATGCAGCAGGTCGTCGCCGAGCATCAGGCCATTCTCGACGCCATTGCCACCGGCGATGCCGAAGCCGCCGCCCGCGCCGCCGCCACGCATCTGGAGCACGCCGAAACGCGCCTGCGCCAGGCACCGACCGATCTGCTCGAGCGCGTGGAAGCGCAGCGTGGACCGGCCTCGGTGTCATCGACAGAATCCACGGGAGGCAATTCGCGATGAGTACCACACAACGACCGCGGGTCGGGGTCATCGGGCTGGGCTCGATGGGAATGGGCATGGCCACCTCGCTGGTGAACGCCGGCTTCGAGACCTGGGGCTGCGATCTACGCGAGGAGGCGCGGGCAAGCTTTGCCGAGGCCGGCGGCCATGCCGTGGCAACCCCGGCGGAGATGGCCGCCGGGGTCGAGATCGTGCTGACCGTGGTGGTCAACGCCGACCAGACCCGAGCGGTGCTATTCGGCGACGGCGGGCTGCTGCCGGGGCTCGCGCCGGATAGCGTGGTCATCTCGTGTGCAACCTGTGCCCCGGATGACGTGCAGGCGCTAGGCGTCGATCTGGCTGCCCAAGATATTCACCTGCTCGATGCGCCGATCTCGGGCGGATCGGTCAAGGCTGCCGCCGGTCAGCTGACGATCATGGCGTCGGGCCCGGCGACGCTGTTCGAGCGTGCCGAAAACGTGCTCGACGCCCTCGCCGCCAAGGTATTTCGTCTGGGAGACGGGCTGGGTCAGGGTTCGCAGGTCAAGCTGGTCAACCAGTTGCTCGCCGGGGTGCATATCGCCGCCGCCGCCGAGGCGATGGCCTACGGCATTCGCGGCGGCTGCGATCCGCAGACGCTTTACGAGGTGATCACCCAGAGCGCCGGCAACTCGTGGATGTTCGAGAACCGCGTGCCGCACATTCTGGCCGGCGACTACACCCCGCATTCGGCGGTGGATATCTTCGTCAAGGATCTGGGCATCGTCCATGACACCGCCCATCGCGACAGATTCCCGCTGCCGCTCACCGCCCTGGCATTGAGCCAGTTCACGCTGGCCTCGGCGCAAGGTCTCGGTCGTGAAGACGACATCGCCGTGGTCAAGGTCTATCCGGGTATCACGCTTCCCGGCATGGCCGCCAACGACGCCGGTTTCGATGGCGGTCCCAACGATCACGGAGGTGCTTGAGCGATGGCGAACTCTCTTTCGAAAACGGGTGAGCGACGGCGTCGCCCCCGGCCGATTCTCGGCTGCATCGCCGATGACTTCACCGGCGCCACCGACCTGGCGAGCATGCTGGTTAGCGCCGGGATGCGTACGTTGCAGACCATCGGCACCCCCGAGATGCCGCTGGAAGCGGATGTCGATGCGGTGGTGGTGGCGCTGAAGTCGCGCACGATCCCTGCCAAAGACGCCATCGAACAGTCGATCCAGGCACTCGACTGGCTGCGCGAACAGGGCTGCGAGCAGTTCTACTTCAAGTACTGCTCGACCTTCGACTCGACCCCGGCGGGCAATATCGGCCCGGTCACCGATGCACTGATGGAGGCGCTGGAAACCGACTTCACCGTCGCCTGCCCGGCGCTGCCGGCCAACCGCCGCAGCGTGTTCAACGGCTACCTGTTCGCCAACGGCGTGCCGCTCAACGAGAGTGGCATGCAGGATCACCCGTTGACGCCAATGACCGATGCCAATCTGGTCCGTGTACTCGGCGCCCAGACCCGCCACACCGTGGGCCTGATCGACTACGCCACGCTGCGCCAGGGCGACGCTGCCGTGAACACACGCATCGACGCGCTCAAGGCCGAAGGCGTCGGTATCGCGATCTGCGACGCCATCGATAACGACGATCTGTTCATACTGGCCCGCGCCTGTCGCGAACTACCACTGGTGACCGCAGGTTCCGGCCTGGCGCTGGGATTGCCGGCCAATGTCGCCCAACGCCTCGGCCACACCGAAGATGCGGCTCGACTCGAGCCTGTCGCCGGTCGTGAAGCCGTGTTGAGCGGCAGCTGCTCGCGGGCCACGCTGGCTCAGATCGAACATGCACGGGCGCACATGCCGAACTTCCACCTCGATGCCCTGGCGCTGAACGATGACTATCAAGGCGTCGTCGATGCCGCGCTGGAACATGCCGAGGCGCATCTGGAAGCCGGCCCCGTGCTGATCTATGCCAGCGCCTCGCCCGAGGAGGTCCGTCGTGCCCAGCAGCGACTCGGCGTGCAGGAAGCCGGCGAGCTGGTCGAGCGCGCCATGGCCGAGATCGCCGCCGAACTGGTCGGCCGGCTTGGCGTGCGCCGGCTGCTGGTGGCCGGTGGCGAGACCTCCGGTGCGGTCGTCAGCGCCCTCGGTGTGAAGGGCTTGCGGATCGGCGAGAGCATCGACCCCGGTGTACCCTGGACGACCACCCTCGGCACCGATGAACCGCTGGCGTTGGCACTCAAGTCTGGCAACTTCGGTGCTACCGATTTCATGACCAAAGCCTGGAAACTGATGCCATGACCGCCATTCGCACTTCGACATCCGCAACCGAGAATCGCCTGCGCGAGGAGATCGCCGAGATCGGCCGCTCGTTCCGCCATCTGGGCATGGCACCGGGCACGTCCGGCAATATCAGCGCCAAGCTCGAAGACGGCTGGCTGATGACGCCGACCAACGCCAGCCTGGGCGCGCTGGATCCGGCGGAGATTTCCAAGCTCGACTGGAACGGCAATCTGCTAGCCGGCAAACCGCCGACCAAGGAGTCGTTCCTGCACCGGGCCTTCTATGAGCAGCGCCCGGATACCGGCGGCATCATTCATCTCCACGCCACGCACTCGGCGGCGGTGTCGTGTCTCAACGGTCTCGACGAGCACTCCTGCCTGCCGCCGATCACGCCCTACTTCGTGATGCGCGTCGGCCGCCTGCCGCTGGTGCCCTACTATCGCCCCGGCGACGCCGCGCTGGGCGACGCCGTGCGCGACTACGCCGCCGATCATGCCGCGGTACTCCTGGCAAATCACGGTCCGGTGGTGGCGGGAAAGACCCTGGAAGCCGCGCGCAACGCCATCGAAGAGCTGGAAGAGACCGCCAAGCTCTATCTGCTGCTGCGTCAGCACGACATGCGCACCCTGAACGAAAAAGAGATCGACGAACTGCGCGACGCCTTCGGCGCCCAGTGGTAGCAGCCCTGTCGAAAAGCCGCTTCTCGATCAAACGGACCAACGAGGAAACCAAGCCATGCCGCGTTTCGCTGCCAATCTCAGCATGATGTTCAACGAAGTGCCGTTCATGGAGCGCTTCGCTCGAGCCGCCGCAAACGGCTTCGCCGGGGTCGAATTCCTGTTCCCGTATGATTTCGAACCGGCAACCATTGCCGCGGAGCTGCGACGCCACGGTCTCGAGCAGGTGCTGTTCAACCTGCCGCCGGGCGACTGGGCCGCCGGCGAGCGTGGGCTGGCTGCCCTGCCCGGCCGCGAGGCGGATTTTCGGGAGAGTGTCGACACCGCCATTCGCTATGCAAAAGCGCTGGATTGTCCACGCCTGCACGCCATGGCCGGGCTGCTCCCGAAAGCCGCGGCCGATGATGTTTCCCGTGAAACATTCAACACAGTGGCAAGGGAGGTTTACCTGGAAAATCTGAGATTTGCAGCCAGAAAGCTTGCCGAACACAACCTGACGCTACTGATCGAGCCGATCAACACCCGCGACATGCCAGGCTACTTTCTCAATCACCAGGCCGATGGCCATGCCATTCTCAAGGAGTTGAACGAGCCCAACGTCAAGGTCCAGATGGATTTCTACCACACCCAGATCATGGATGGAGATATCTGGCAGACCTACCAGCGCTATCGCGATGGCGTTGGCCATATCCAGATCGCCGGAGTACCCGAACGGCATGAGCCGGATAGCGGCGAGGTCAACTACCCGTGGTTATTCGAGCAGCTCGACGAGAATGGCTACGACGGCTGGCTGGGTTGCGAATACAGACCCCGCCATGACACCGAGACAGGGTTGGCGTGGTATCGCGCCTGGCAGCAACGCTGACAGACGTGGATCAATCGCCCTCGATCCGTCGGATCCCATCGTCTTCGATCACGATCCGGCGCTGCTTGTAGAGCCGGCCGATGGCCTGCTTGAAGGCATTCTTGCTGACGCCGAGGCGCGCCTTGATGACCTCGGCCGGGCTCTTGTCGCCGAGGGCCAGGAACCCATCATTGGCGGCCAGCGCTGCCAGCACCTTGTCGCCGACCACATCCAGACGCGCCTGCCCCGGCGGCAACAGCGATAGATCCAGGCGCGCGTCGTCACGCACCCGGCGCACATAGCCATCCACACGATCGCCTCGGCGTAGCGGGCGCGACATGTCATCGTGATACAGCAGCCCCCAGAACCGGTTGTTGACCACTGCCTTGGCGCCGAGATCGGTCAAATCCGAGATCACCAGCGACACGCGGTCCCCCGTCGTCAGCCCTTCCGACTCGTCCTGCAGGAACTTGTCGAGTTTCATGCTGGCCACCGGGCGCATGCGATCGTCGACATAGATCATCACCAGCACCCGCTTGCCCTCGTCAGGGCGAAAGCGCTGCTCGCCGAACGGTAGCAGCAGATCCTTGGGTCGGCCCCAGTTCAGGAAAGCGCCGATGTCATTGACCTTCGTCACGCGCAGATAAGCGACGTCACCCACGTTGGCCTGCAATTCGGCGGCGGTAGGGGCATCGGCGGGAGCGTCGTCCCGAGGAGGGCGGGTCATGGCGTACTCTGGCTGACAAGCGGTGACTGGGAAGGATCCATTATGGCGGGCGCGGCGATGTGGAGCAAAGAAGCGCAGCTCGCAGCACACGCGGCTGCCTTGGCAGCCGCCTTGCTCCGCATTCCCTGCGCGCAGAAAGAAGGTTTACACTATCCTCACGCCTCATGGCTTCGACCTTTGTATCAATCCCATCGATAGTCGAATTCACTACACGTGATTAGCAGACTAAAGAACAGACTCCCATAATGTCATCACAGATCGAGGCCGAGAGGCCCTAGTAAAAAAGACATTTTGGAGGCCACACCATGAAAAACCGTATTCTCGCAGCTATCGCTATTGCCGTCGCCCTGCCCGCTGCCGCCCAGGCCAACAGCCTCGCAGCCGAGCGTCATTTCGACCAACAGAGCGAACCGCTCAGCATCGAGCAGACCGCGCAGTATCATGCGCTGCCGACCCGCTATAGCGTCGAAACGGTCAACGGTGGCCATAGCGCCGCTGCCGACCAGGCACTGCAGAACGTTGCCGACTCGACTCAACTGAGCACCGATGTTCATCCGTCTCATAACGGCCTGATCGGTGAAGGACAAAGCGACGCCGCGCGCCAGGCTCTGCGAAACGCCACTCAAACCGTCAGCAATGACAAAGGCAATGTCGAAGTGAACTTCGCCAGCCTGTAAGTCTCCGCCTTCAGGCACGAAGACAGCGCTAGTCCATCAAGGGAGCCCTCGGCTCCCTTTTTGGTGTTTTGGACTAAAGGAAGGACAAACGCCAGGCGCCAGATCCATCATCATTGATGTCGATAGTTTGTTTCAGAGAATTCGATTAGCAGCCTAACATGAATCGTCCGACAATGACGTCACGGATCGGGGCCCATCGCCCGCATGAATGATCATTGGAGGCAACATCATGAAAAACCGCATTCTCGCCGCTATCGCCATTGCCATCGCACTACCCGCTGCCGCTCAAGCCAGCGATGCCACCAGTGCTCTCTTCGCCGCACAGCGTGAAACGCTCAACCTCAAACAGACCGCTCAATACCACGCGCTGCCGACTCGCTATAACGGCGATACCTTGATCGGCGGGCACAGTGCCGCGGCCGCCCAGTCCCTGCAGAATGTCGCCGACGCCACGCAACTGGCCACCCGCATTCCGGCAAGCCGTAATCCGCTGGTCGGTGAAGGGCAGAGTGATGCCGCAGCTCAAGCGCTACAGGGCACCGGACAGTTCGCCCATGACACCCGAGGTAACGGCGAGGTCAGCTTCACCACGCTATAAGCTGGCCCTTCGCAACACCAACGCAACAGCCGCCGGCCAAAGTCGGCGGCTTGTCGTTCGCCCACAGGATCCCCTCTTCCTTTCCCTCGTTCGCTTCCCTTTATTCCTTACCTCTGAATCATCATCCCTTACCCTTGGTGCTTATTCCTCTACCCCTGCCTTTCGGGACACCTCCAGCCGCAGAGGTCTCATAGGCTGTCTCTCCCTGTGAAAGCGAGGCTGGCTTGAACTCACCGATCCAACATACGTCATACAAAAAAGCCTTGGCTTTGCAAGGAATGTCAAGGAAATCGGGGGCAAAAAATGGTCTCTCCCGCCGATGAAATTTGGCTACGCTGAATGTAATGAAATATTACCAAGCCAGGCCATGGCTTGAATGTCTCAGGGACAGTGTGCGGAGACCCGGTCTCATGAAAGCGTGGATGAAGTCTATCAGAAATCGTTTGAGACGGGACTTCGTCCTCCGAGTCATCTCGCTTCTGGGCATCTGCGAGACGCTCACCCTGCTACCGTTCAGCCTTTACAGGTTCATTCAAGGCAGCGTTGGTAAAGGCCTTTTCGACGGTGTCGCCCTCCTCCTGATCCTCTGCATCATCGGCTACTCCTGGTGGGCCGATGACAGTCAGCGTGGTGGTTTCACCCTGGCAGTTACCAGCGCCCTTTTTGCCGGCATCACCACCAGCGTCCTCGGCTTCGTGGGTGTATTCTGGTCGTTCCCCATGATGCTGACGAATTTCTTTCTGACTGATGCCAGGCGTGCACTCATGATCAACGTCGTCATGAGCATCGTGATGACCCCGATACTGATGCAGTTTTCACGACCCGAGAGTATTTTCTCCTTCATCGCTTCCAGCATCACGGCAAATAGCTGCGCCTATCTCTACGCCAGACGGAGCGACCTGCAGCAGAGAGCCCTGAAGAGGCTGGCAACTTACGACGATCTGACCGGCGCCCGTAACCGACGATCGCTGGAGGAGTCGCTGGCTTACGCCAGGGACAAGCTGATCGACGAGGGGCGACCTTGCTCCCTCATCCTGCTGGACCTGGACAATTTCAAGAGCATAAACGACCGGTTCGGGCACGCCTATGGCGACGAGGTATTAGCGAAATGCGCCAATCTCATCCGTCGGAGTGTAAGGTCTGATGACTGCCTGTTTCGCTTCGGTGGTGAGGAGTTCGTGCTACTACTGGCGGATATCGAAGAGATTGACGCTGCCGAAGTGGCAGAGGATCTGCGCGAGATTATCGCCAATCAGCTTGGCGACCCTTCCTGTCTGATCACCGCTTCTCTAGGTGTCACCGGACTGTACCTTTCCGACGACACCAAACGGTGGATGAAGAGAGCCGACGATGCGCTTTACGAGGCAAAAATAATGGCAGAAATCGCATAGTTTTGAAAAATTTTATAGAAGAAGACGGTAATAAATTGGATTCTAATCAGGCCAAAACTATATAAGAACAATCAAAAACAAAGAATAAAATCGAGACAGTTTCGACCATTAATAATAGCCAAAACCTTTTGGTAACTTGTTTCATATTGATAAATTACAATCACTCACCTATGATATTTCTTGCTATTATTTACCCTCATGGTCTGATTTTGCCCAGCTTCGGCTGGGCTTTTTTTGTTGACTCATTTCCCTCGATAATCCGTGCTCAAAGGACCCGTTAAATCAATGAATTCGTTGCGTTATGATGTCAGCGATTTGCCGGGCCTCGCCTGATGAACATCGGTCTGTTCGACCGTATCTTCCTCACCAGGCGCGTCTCCGGCGGATGACGTGCCGCCGCCGGCCGCCGGGGGCGTCGTAGGACCGGCATTTGCCAGCAGCCAGGCGGCAGTGAAGGCACCCTCGCTTGCCGCGGCCATTCTCGATGCATGGCGGGTTTCACCGGTGTACTCCGTTCGGGGCAGACGCCCCCGGCGCAGCCACTTGCAGACAGCCGACGGCGAGACTCCGCAGACCCGGGCACAGCGTGATACGCCACCGAGTTGCTCGACCGCAAGACGGATCGCGCTCATGACACCCCCTTGTACCTGTACTTCCAGTACATGATTATCAGGTACTGAAAGTACATTCAACCGGTGGGAACATTGAACCCATGGTTCACACCGGTAACCGGGATGAGTTCAGCTCCCGACTTCACAAGGCGCTCCGTCGCGCAGGCAAGGACGGCTATGGGATGGGCGCACGCCTGGCCCGAGCCATGCGTGTCACACCCAAGGCCGCCAGCAAGTGGCTGAACGGTGAAGCTCGCCCGGGCCATGACAAGAAGGTCGCGCTGGCCCGCTGGCTCGGTATCCGCGAAGAGTGGCTGGACTACGGCCGGGGGGAGATGCTGAGAGACGATGCCCCGACGCCCGCCGACGACGCCCGGCATATCGGTGAACCCCTACCTCCCCACTCGCGGCAGCCTTCCGAAAGGTCCGCCGAGGCGCTGCGCCAGATCGAGCAGGCCGTACTGTCCGGCGACATGGATGAAGCGGATCTGCTGCTGCTCGAGCAGATCGCTAGACGCCTCTCCAGTCGCGAACACCAGCGACATCGCAGCGAGGACGCCAGGGCGGACTACCGCACGACGACGGACGCCACGCCCCCATCCGACAGCGAGAATTGAACCCGCAGATAGCGGTGCCCCTCATCAGGTTTCATATCCGGTGCGAAGTTTGTACTCGAGGCACCTTTTATGTACATTTAGTACACAAGTTATCTGCTGCGTTCACGTATCGAGGATGAAATGCGTCGCTCCAGTCCCGATGACCCGTCTCTACCGGAAAACGGTGATAGCACCCTGCGTCACCACACCACGGCCCTGCAGCGGTTCTACTACGCCAGCCATCAGATCGCCATCGCCTACGATGTCCACATCTGCGAAGCGGGCGTGCCCGACGTGGAAACCCGCTACGGCGCCTGCCCCCGCCACGAGGGCGAGCGATTGGCGGCCTATCACCCCTCGTTCCATGTGCCTGGCAAGAACCACACCGTAGTCATCACCGATTGCCAATTCGATGAGGAGAACCTCGCCAGGGCCTGGATGGCCGACCGCATACGCTGGCTCATCCTCAGCCGGCGCGGCCAGTCACTGCCACCGGCCAGATACCGTCGACGGAGCTAGTTGCTAGGGCATTCACCGGCCAACCCCTGACCAGGAGAGGAGGCATCGATGGCAAACATTACCGTCGTTCGACTCTCGGCTATTCGCTTGCCTCATCGCTAACAGCTCGCGGCCTGCCACCATGCTGGAGTGTCCTCCCCGGCACCTTGGTAACCAGGGCGGCATCGGGAAGATGGGCACGACGCCTCTTACCTAAGGATCCCACACCGCCGACAGATGTCTTCAACGCTTCTTCCCATACGCGGGTGATATCGCTGCAACGCAAGCGATTGACGCGGCGGCGGCAAATTGACGGCGCGAGAGGTCCCAGCGACCAAGTCACCCCGGTCGGGTAAGAGCCTGGCGGCTTCCCACCTGATCTCGGTGGGAAAGGAGCGACCTCTTTCGGCCATGAATCACTCTCGGCAGAGTGCAGGCGATGCCACTTCAGTGGATGCCCGGATTCACTCGGTCACTACAGTCTCTCCCTCCCTTTGAATGATTCACGATGGGAGAGATGCTGAAAGCTCTCTCGACCAGGGGAGTGTCTCTCCTGTGTCGACACCTTCAGCGACGTCGATTGCCGGGGGCAAGCAGTCCGAAAGGGTATTGGCACGCTGTGCTCACACTCGTAGCTCATCTTGAGTAAGAGACACAGTGCGGGAGGAGAGATCGCCCCTCGAATAGCAAGGGTCAATGGTCGATCTTTTTCCTATTGGCGACATGCTCGTATCGGGCGATGAGACGTTGGGCGCGATGATAGACCGGCAGGTCGATCATACGACCATCCAGCTTCGCCGCGCCCTTCCCGGATGCCCAGGCGCTCTCCATGGCCTTGACCGTTCGCCGCGCCGTTTCGAGCGCTTCCGCCGAAGGGGTGAACCCTCGGTTCAGCGCAGGCACGCTCGCCGGATGAATACAGGTGGCGCCATCGAAACCGTGGTCTGCCGCCCGCCGGGCCATGTCGTCGAGATCCGATTCGGAATCCAGCCGGGCGACGCTATCGAGCAGCCCGAGCGCCAGCAGACCGGCCGCTTTGGCCGCCATCGCGACCCGCAGCTTGGGCGCACGCAGAGTTTCAGCAGAGGGTACCAGACCGGCTTCTGACGCCAGGTCTTCCGCCCCGAGAATCAGGGCAACATTGCGCTGGCTGGCGCTGGCGATCGCTTCACACTGCAACAGCGCCTGGGGCGTTTCTATCATTGGCACCAGCGCCACCGAGCCCACCGCCATATTCCGCTCGCGCTCGACCTCGGCAATGTAGTCGTCGAGCAGCTCGAGGTGCCCCACCGAGGCTATCTTGGGCAGAAATAGTGCGGCCACTCCGGGTCTGACCGCGGCAGCGATGTCCTCCACGCAGAGACGCAAGGCCGGGTTCACACGTACCAGAATATCGCTGCCCTGCCCTGCCAGTGCATCGATCGTCCCTGCCAGGCTCTGCCGGGTTTCGGCTTTGCACTCGAAGGGAACACTATCCTCCAGATCGAGAATGATGGCGTCAGCACCGCGTTCGGCTGCCTTGGCGATGAAGCGATCGTTGTTGGCCGGGATGTACAGCAGGGAGCGCCAGAGCGGTAGGGTCATGGGTGCGCCCCTCCGACGATGCCGTCACGCATCACGCTGTCGATTCGTTCGGCCGGCAGGCCGTAATCAGCAAGCACGGCCCTTGAGTCGGCGCCGAGTGCCGGTGCTGGGCGGAAGATGGACCCCGGCGTGCCGGAGAGCCTGGGCACCGGTGCATGCATCGGCACGCTCCCGAGTTCCTCGTCGGGTACGCGCACGTAGACGCCACGCTCGATAAAATGCGAATCCTCGGCGATGGCCGCGATGTCGTAGATCGGCGAAGCGGTGATATGTTCACGCTCGAACAGGGCGACCAACTCCTCGCGCTCGAAGCGGCCGACCCACTCACCGACGATCTCATCCACCTGCTGACGATGCGCAACGCGAGCGGCGTTGGTGGCGTAGCGGGGATCTTCGAGCAGATCCTCGCGCCGCATCAGCCTGAACAGACGCTCGGCCATGCTCTGCATCGACCCCGAGATGGCGATGTATTCGCCGTCGGCAGTGCGGTAGACATTGCGGGGACTGGAGGTATTGGAGCCGTTGCCGACTCGGGGCTTGGCCATGCCGGTCAGTGCGAAATCCAGCGCTTCCGGTCCCAGAGTGGAAATGATCGGCTCAAGCAGGGAAAGATCGATGACCTGCCCTTGGCCGGTCTGGTCACGCACGCGAAGCGCCATGACCGTCGAGAAGGCGCCGTAGATGCCCGCGATCATGTCGGCCAGCGCCAGCGGTGGGAGCAGCGGTCCGCCCCCCGCTTCACCGTTGCGGTCCGCAAAGCCGGACATGCCTTCGACCACGGTGCCGAACCCGGGGCGCGAACTATAAGGGCCGGACTGACCGAAGCCCGACACGCGAAGCACGATGAGCGAGGGGGTGGCCGCAAGCAGCGTTTCCGGTGCCAGGCCCATCTTCTCCAGCGTGCCGGGGCGGAAGTTCTCGATCAGCACGTCGGCGCTGGCGATGAGCTCACGCAGCAGCGCCACCGCACCCTCGCGGCGAAAATCCAGCGCCAGACTGCGCTTGTTGCGCCCGTAGACCTTCCAGAACGAGGAAACACCTTCACTCTGCCAGGCTCGGAGCGGGTCTCCGGCAGGGGTGGGTTCTACCTTGACGACGTCGGCGCCGAAGTCACCAAGCTGCATCGAGGTCATGTTGCCCGCGACCAGTCGCGACAAGTCCAGAACCTTGACGCCGGCGAGCGCCGCGCTGGTCTCGCC
Source organism: Salinicola acroporae (assembly GCF_003206615.1). Lineage (GTDB taxonomy): Bacteria > Pseudomonadota > Gammaproteobacteria > Pseudomonadales > Halomonadaceae > Salinicola > Salinicola acroporae. The sequence goes on from NZ_PZJW01000003.1 coordinate 33,137, forward strand.
GGAGAAGAGCTGTTCCTGCCAACGGTCTTGTGCAGTGTGCGAATCGTGTGTGGGAGACATAGGTAAGCCTTGCCGATTGGGTCGAGGGTGTCGTCTCGAGGATCAAGGAGTCGTATCGCCGCGGCGTTTCGCCACGACTTTCTTCGCGATGCTGGCAGCCACGATCAGGACAAGAAAGATCAGCAGCCCGAGCGATACCGGTCGCGTCACGAAGACGTCCCATGACCCTTGGGCCTGCATGATCGTCTGGCGGAAGTAGTTCTCCGTCAGCGGTGCCAGCACGACAGCGAGAATGAAGGGCCCGGTCGGGTAGTCGTTCTTCTTCATCAGATAGCCCACCGCGCCGAAGACCAGCACGATCCAGATGTTGAAGATGTCGTAATTGAGAGAGAACGCGCCAACGACACAGAGCCCCAGCACGATGCTGGAGAGGTGGTTCTGGATCAGGCGAAGGGCGTTGATGAACACCGGGATCAGCAGCACGTTGGAGGCGAGCAGGAACACGTTGCCGACGATCAGCCCGGCGATCATGGCCCAGACGACGTCGCCCGACTGGATCATCAGCAGCGGCCCGGGTTGCATGCCGAACATGATCAGTGCCCCGAGCATGATCGCGGTGCCGCCGGAGCCGGGGATCCCAAGCGTGATCAACGGGATCAGAGAGCCTGGTACGCCGGCATTATTGGAGGACTCGGGGCCGGCCAGGCCCTCTATGGCGCCATCGCCGAACTTCTCGGGGCGTCGTGAGAGCTTGCGCTCCAGCGCGTAGGAGAGAAAGGTCGCAACCGTGGCGCCAGCACCGGGCAGAATCCCGACCGAGGTACCGAGTACCCCGCCACGCATCACCGGCCAGAACGAGGTCTTCAGGCTGCCGCGATCCGGGAAGTAGTCGCTGAACCGAAATTCGGGCCTGCCCAGGTTGAGGACGATCCGCTTCTCGAGATTGAAGAACACCTCCCCGAGCCCATATAGACCGATGATAATGGCGACGAAATCGATACCTTCGATGAGCTCGGGGGTGAAGCCGAAACGCACGTAGCCCGAGATGTAATCGCTGCCGAAGGTGCTCACCAGCACCCCGAACAGGGTAGCGATGACGGCCTTGAAGATGTTGTCGCCCGCGAGCAGGACGATGGTCGACAGGCCAATCACCATCAGTAGGAAGTACTCCGACGGCCCGAGAAAGATGGCGTATTCCGCGACCACGGGGGCGAAGAAAACCAGCACTGCCAGGCCGATGGTGCCGCCGATGAAAGAGCTCAGGGCGGACACGCCCAGCGCCAGGCCGCCACGCCCCTGGCGCATCAGCGGGTACCCCTCCAAGGCGGTGATGATGGCCGGCGCGTCGCCCGGGGTGTTGATCAAAATGGCGGTGATTCGGCCCCCATACATGGTGCCGAGATAGACGCCGGTCAGCAGGCACAATCCTGCGGTCTGCGACATGCCGAAGGTCAGTGGCATCATCAGGGCGATACCGGCCGAAGGCCCCAGCCCCGGCAGCGCACCGACGACGGTGCCTATCAAACCGGCCACGAAGATGAGCAGCAGATTCTGCGGATTCAGTATGTCCGAAAACCCACCGCCGAGACTCGCCAGTGTGTCTAACATTCACTCGTCCTCAATGTTCGATAACGATGCCGGGAGGTGACAGCGGCAAGCGCCGTTGGCATTAGTGCAGCGGGATGCGTAACCAAAGGGCGAAGACGCCGTAGATCGCGAGCATGACCAAAAGCGTTACGCCGATAGACCGGATCAGGGAGTGCCCCGCGAAGTACCACGACACCAGTATCATCAGCAGAGCCAGCGGTGTCATGACGCCGATATAGCCCATACTCGCGATCGCCAGCGCCATAACGCCCATCAACCCGACAATGCCCAGACCGGCATGAAGGTGTGATCGTGCGCGCTGCGGGGCTGCGTCTCCGGTGCTTGCGACGCGATCCTCGCTGTCGTTCATCTCGACCTGCGCGCCAGCGCTGGTACGCGGGGTCAGACCGTGCAGCACCTTCATCGCGATGGTCAGCAGCAGCGCACCGGCAACGATCAGGGGCACGAATCCCGGACCGAAGGTCATGCCCGAGGAAAATGGCATGTCCAGACTATTGAAGAGCAGGACCCCGGCGAATATCGAAATCCCGGTCAGCAACACGATTTCCGAAGTTTTCATGTCGGCTCCATGCAGGAGTGTCACTGTTTGATGATGCCCAGATCGGTCAAGGATTTCTTATAAACGCCGTTCATCTTTTCAAGATAGTTCTCGAAATCTTCTGGACCGAGAAAGTCCGGCACCACGGAGTTAGGTTCCATATAAGACGTCTTCCATTCCGGTGACTGGCTGAGTTTTTTTACCATGCTAACCAGATAATCCTTGCCCTCTTCGTTGATATCACCGGCGGCCACGACGCCTCGAAACAGGCTGAGTTCGATGTCGTAATTATTCTCCTTGAAGGTCGGCACATCAGGGAAAAGATCGACGCGTTCTCCGGTACTGATACCCAGGGCGGCAAAGCGTTTCGAGGCGATGAAGTCCTTGACCGGACCGGGATTGGTAATCACGAAATCGACCTGACCGCTCAGCAAGGCGGAAGTCACGTTGCCGTCACCCTGGAAAGGGATGTAGTTGAACGTCTTGCCCATGGCTTCGCCGAGTTGGACCGCAACGATCTGTTCGATTGAGCCGGTGCCGGTACCGCCCACATTCAACGTTTTCTCGGCGTTGGCGATATCCTCGAGGCTCTGATAGGGGCCCGAAGCGTTGACGACGAGCAGCTCCGGGTCGATGCCAAGGCGGGCGATCGGCGTGAAGTCGCTATAGTCGAGGCCGATGTTCGACATCAAGGGAGTGGTAATGAACGAGGAGGTTGCCGCCATGAGATAGTGCGCGTCGCCTCGGTGCGAGTTCAGATACCCCATTGCGACCGATGAACTTCCGCCCGGCTTGTTGACGACATTGATGGCGGCGTCGGAAATCCCCTCGCTCTGAATGACTTTCGCCATCGAGCGCAGCAGCGTGTCGTGACCACCACCGGGGCCATAGCCTGCGACGAACTCGATGCCGCGACCGGGAAAGTCCTGCGCCATGACGCTACCCACGGGTACGAGTGCCATTGACCCAGCGAGGCAGAGTCCCATGATCGCTCGGCCGAGGGTGGCCATATGCCCCCCGATGACGGCTTTGAACCTGCTGCCCGGCCCTGTCGTGTTTACTGTCATCGTAATCACTCCTGATGTCTGCCAACTGCTTGATGAGCCGAGGCATTCGCCAGTGCCAGCGAGATACTCTCGGCGGTAGTAAGCAGAACCTCGAGGATCTTGCTCTGATCGCGAGTCACCCTCTCTTTCGGTCCTGCAATGTTCAGCGCGGCCACGTATCGGCCTGCGTGATCGCGAATGGGGGCCGCCAGTCCGGAGGCCCCTTCCACGCGGCCCTCGAGATTGATCGCATAGCCATCTTCGCGAGTTTTCTCGATCCAGTGCCTGATCTTGTCCGAGTTGTCACTCTCGGCTGCGCGGTCACTCAGGTAGGTCTCGAGACGGTCTCTGTCCATACCCGCCAGCAACACGCGCCCACTCGCCACATGCTCTGCCACTCGCGTCATGGTGATGTCGCGGTCGTAGCGTATTTCCCGTTCGGGCAAGCATTTATTGAGGTAAACAACCCGCGAAGAAGAGTTCAGTACCGCGATAAACGCACTCTCCTGCGTCTGCGCCACCGCCTCTTCCACGTAAGGCAGGGCCAACCTCCAGAGCGTGCCGAAGGCCTGGTTTTGCGTGTTGTGCTCGCCGGGAAGCCGGAACAATCGGTAATGCCCGTCGGCATCCCGCACGACATAGCCCTTGTCGACGAGCGTACGCAGGAGCATCAAGGCGCTGCTCTTGGGGAGCTCGAGCCCGGCGACGATTTCGGTCAAAGAGCGCGCCTCGACCTGCAACGACAGCCACTCGATCAATTCGAGAACCCGCTCGGTTCCACGTCCGCTCACAAATCACCTCTTGTTCAGTATTATGAACTGAGTTCAATATCTGGAATTCAGCTTGTCAGACAGTCATAACGGGGACCATTCGACTTTGGGATACTCGATACGAAAGGGGGATCTACGGTCGGCACTGCCTGAAAGGCGACGAGGGGCGGTCGGATCGACGCATCGTCACGAAGGATCCGCGCTAAACCGCCGGTTTGAGGATCTGGAAAGCTCTACGGCTCGGAGTGGGAGGATCGACGCTGAACGCTACCGGCGTTCAGCCCTCAGCTATCCGGTCGCCTCATCGCCGACAGCCCCTGGCTGGAGAGCAGCATCAGGCTGCCGCTGGCACGGTTGAACCACTGCATGGCCTTGCCGCTGCGCAGGTACTTGCCGATCCTGCTGCCCAGCAAGGCAGAGATCGCGACCGCCAACACCTCCATCGCCAGAAACAGCGCCCCAGGATCGTGAAGCTCAGGGCATAGTGATCGGGCGCGACGAACTGAGGAGGAAAGGCCGTGACAATCAGAATCGCCTCGGGATTGCCGGCGGATGGAACTGTCGATTGGTCGATCGCCTTGGATAGTGTTGTTCGGGCCAGGGGCATTATCTGGCGAAGACGAATCACTAGACTGCTTCTTGTCATCGGGACATTCATCACACCGACTCACAAGGAGTGCCGTCATGGCTGACCATACGCTTCAGAACAAAGTCGTGCTGATTGCCGGGGATGCCAAGAACCTGGGAGGCCTGCTGGCCCGAGACCTGGCTCGCAACGGCGCGCAGGCAGTCGCGATCCACTATCACAGCGACGCCACCCCTTGCGCTGCCGAGGAAACGGCTCAAGAGGTAAAGGCCCTTGGCGCCGAGGCTGAGCTGTTCCCGGGAGACCTGACTCAACCCGCCAACGTCACCCGGCTGTTCGACGACGCCAAGGCGCACTTCGGTAGCCTGGACATTGCCGTCAATACCGTCGGCATGGTGCTGAAAAAGCCGATGCTGGAGATCAGCGAGGCCGAGTACGACCGCATGTTCGACATCAACGCCAAGAGCGCCTTCTTCTTCCTCAAGGAAGCCGGTCGCACGCTCGACGACCATGGCAAGATCGTCACTCTGGTGACCTCCCTGCTGGGCGCTTTCACGCCCTTCTATTCCACCTATGCCGGCGCCAAGGCGCCAGTGGAACACTTCACCCGAGCCGCCGCGCAAGAGTTCGGCGAACGCGGCATTTCCGTCACCGCCGTCGGCCCCGGTCCGATGGACACGCCGTTCTTCTATGGCCAGGAGGGCGAGGACGCCGTGGCATTCCATAAATCCGCCGCCGCCCTGTCATCGTTCAGCAAGACGGGGCTGACCGACATCGAGGACGTGGTACCGTTGATTCGTCATCTGGTCACCGAAGGCTGGTGGATGACGGGCCAGACGATCCTGACCAACGGCGGCTACACTACCAAGTAGCCGGATGGGCAAGTGCCAAAGGCCGGCAATACAAGGCGGAAGGAGAACGGCAGTGGCGGAACGCAACCACCCCCTGATACGCCGGCGCGGCGACAGGGAAGCACCGGGGCGCTGCGTTGGGCTGTCGTTCGACCGGGTTAACGCGTTCGCGAGCCCCCAGCCAGCCCACTTCCCGCGCACCAACCTGCACCTGCTCGATACGTCGCAGAGCTTGCTGCCGTGCCTCGCCGCCCAGGTTCTGGCCTCCGCAAGGGTGTGGCCGCGAACATCCCGCCGAGGAGTGGCCGCCTGGTGATGCCTGCCGACGATCGCCCATCGCGGCACGCGGGAGGACATCGCGCCGACAGGATCGACCGCCTGCGAGCGTTCGTCACGGTAGCCGAACTGGGCAGCTTCACTCGTGCCGCGCACAAGCTGGAGTGGCCGCGAGCCTCGATTTCGCTGGCGATCCAGCGCCTGGAGAAAGCCATTGGCACGCGCCTGCTGAATCGCAGTACCCGGCAAGTTCACCTGACCCACGACGGTGAGCGGCTGCTCGACCGGGCCCGCCACCTGATCGAGGAGAACGAGCGTCTGGAGCGCATGTTCCTGCCGCCCCATCTCGAACTGTCCGGGCGTCTCACCGTCGATGTTCCCAGCCGGGTCGGTCGCCGCCTGCTGACGCCGGCTCTCCCCGGCTGGTTGGCCCAGCACGCCAATCTCCAGTTGGAGTTGCGAGCGACCGACCGCCCGGTGGACCTGATTGCCGAAGGCATCGATTGCGCCGTTCGCTTCGGCCCTCTGCAAGACAGCGCACTGGTGGTCCAGCGGCTTGGACAGGTGAACATCGTCAACTGTGCCAGCCGCGAATACCTCGCCCGCCATGGCGTGCCACACACGCTCGATCAACTTCTGACCCAGGCCCATCGTCTGGTCGGCTACGCCGCCAGCGAAACGGGCACCAGTGACGCCAGCACGTTCGACTACCATAGCGAGGGGGCCTCGCAGCACCTCGAATTGCCCTGCCAGGTACGAGTCAACAGCGCCGAGAACTACATCGCCTGCTGCGAGGCGGGGCTGGGGATCATCCAGGTCCCCCGCTACGATGTCCTGGACCAGCTCCGGGACGGCACGCTGGTCGAGCTATTGCCGACGTTCACCGCCGAGCCACTCGACGTTTCGATACTCTATCCCCACCGCCAGAACCGGTCGCCGCGGGTCGACGCCTTCGTCGCCTGGTTCCGCGAGCTGATGTGCCCCCATCTCGAGCCGAACGACGGTGACACAGCCCATCAAAGGCGATCCCCAGCGGGAACTCATATAGCGCCCATGGGCTTTTCAATGGTTCGCAATGAGACCGGGAGCGTGTTTGGAATGTTCGTCCGCGCCGACCATGAAGGGCGAGGTGTGGGCCGCTTACTCCTCGAGAGAGCCGACCGCATCTATTCGCTAAATTGATAAACGGGATCGCAGCGCCTTATCGCAGGTTCTCTAATCGTAGCCAGGAATGCCTGACGATCTCCAATCAGGTCTAGAAAATATCCAGCGCAGTTCTTTAGCGACTACTTCGGATGCGACGGGATTGTCCGATGTTGCGCTTCGCAAAAGCGCTCTATGCGAGTAGAGCTTGGCTATCGGGATGATTTGCACCGCATTGGCACGGGCCATGGGCTGAGCCGCACTGAGAGGCAGGACGGCACAGCCTAGCCCCCGCAGGACGCAGTTCAGCTGTGAAGTCATGGTCGTGGCCTCGGCGACAATGTTCAATGTAGTGCCTTGCTTGCTGGCAAGTCGTTCAAGATTTTGACGCCGCGCATTGGGACGTGGCGTCAGAACGAGAGGCAGTGACAGCAAGTCCTCAATTGAGATGAATGGATCAGCAGGGCTGTCTTGCTTCAGCGTGATCAGATAATCCTGTTCCCTTCCGAGATGCTCCAGATGGCACTGATAGGTCGCACGTCGGGATATTATGCTCACGATGGCGAGATCCAACGATCCACTTTCTACGTTCTCGATCAGGTCTGCAGCACCCTCACGGCAAATGATTTGAATGTCTGGATATCTCGCTCTCGTGCGCTCGACGACCATGCCGAAGAACATGTCCGCCAGGGCCGAGGGTAGACCGAGTCGGACCTCTCCTCTGGGTTGGCCTCGACCGGGTTTGACGAGTTCGCGCAGCATATCCGTACGAATTAGGATTTCACGTGCCTCGGCGACGAGCAGTCCACCCTGGGATGTGAGCGTAACGCCGCTTTTGGAGCGGAAGAGAAGCGGCACGCCCAGATCGGCTTCCAATGCCTGAATCTGACGCGTCAGGGCCGGTTGCGCGATATTTAGCATCTCCGATGCGCGTCGAAAACTGCCCGCATCAGCCACTTTCACGAAATAGTGTAGCTTCCTGAGATCCATCCTCGGGCCCATGGCGAAAGTGCTTTGTGATGCCGGTTCGGCATCATGGTCAACCTCATCAGTATTATCGAACTCTTTTCCAGCTGCATACAATGACATCACTACAGGTGATGGTTGTCTTCATGACCAGGAATCGAGAAGAGGTGGACCATGGACGTGCATGAGCTGGAACAAAGACTGTGTCTTGTCGAAGACAAACTCGCGATCTATGAACTGATCGCGTCACATCCACCAAGCGCGGACACCGGAGCGGCTGACTACACCATATCGGTCTATCGCGACGATGGCGTCTTCGATCGTGGACCAACGTTGGACGGCGCTCGTGGCGCGAAGGATATCGCAGCGTTCATTCAGCGGCCTGAGCATGACGAAGCTCGACGAGGAGGACTTGCGCATTTTGTGGGGCTGCCGCTGATCGACCTGCGCGGCAATCGCGCGGTGGTGACCTCCTATCTGCAGATCGTCCATCTCGATCATGAGGGTACGCCACGCGACTTGCCAAATCACGGGGTGTCCACGGGATACCGGATCCATCGTGCGGTAGTGAACCGGTGGGAGCTGGAAAAGCATGACGGGCACTGGCAAATCGCCAGGCGCACGCTACTGCCCGTTGATGGTTCCGAAGCGCATCAGGAACTGCTGCGCACAGGGCTGAATGAGCTCTATGATGAGGCGCCACACGGGGAAGGGCTCAGAGTATGAGGGCCGTCGAGGACGGAAACCATGCTTATTTGAAAACACTCTTCGACGTACTTGCCCGCGAGGGCTGGGGCAAGATTTCCTCAACGCGTTGCGCGAAGACGTAGTCTTCAACGCGATGGGACAATCTCCCATTGCGGGCCGCTACGAGGGCAAGGAGACGCACCGCGCACAGGTACTCGAAAAGCTTGAAGAGCACCGAATTCTCGCCGACCGTCATGCTGATGGATGGCGAGATGGCTTGTGTCCGGTTCCAGTCGTGCGGGGCGGAACCTGTCAGCCATCTCAAGCCCTGTTAGGAATACCTTTGGTATCACTCTGCCCCGTTCCGTTGCACTTCTCTACCCAAGGTCCCCCACCTTTCGTCGGGTAGGCTGCAAAATGCATCATTACGCACTATTTTTCCGCCTGCCAAATCGCACTGCCGCCCCAGTGCTGGCGCGGCCTAGCGCCCTCTGCAACGCTGCATCAAAACCGACCCATTTAGCGCGGGCGGGGCGGGGAGTCGACAGCGCACCGAGAGGAAGCAAGGCTATGAGAGGCAGGCGGTGGCCACGTGGTGTGCGTCGGCTACTCGCCTCACTGGGTGGTCAGGGCAATGAATCGCCCCGCTCCTCAACCGCTGCAATCGAATGCGCTTCTCGGGCCTGACGGAAATCTTCCGCGTGCTCGAAGATCCAGAGCCACATGGGGATGATCTTTAGGAGAAATCCCTCCCCCAACCGAGTCAGCTCGTAATCGACTCGCGGCGGGACTTCCTCGTAATCCTGGCGAAGAATCAGCCCATCGCGCTCGAGCTGCCGCAGCGTTCTCGTTAGCATCCGCTGAGTGACGCCATCGAGCCGCCTGCGAAGCTCGGCGTGTCTCAACCGCCCTCCCTCCATGAGCGCGTGAATCACTCCAAAAGCCCAGCGATTGCCGGCGTGGGATAGCACCTCTCTTTTCAGCCAGTCGTCCTCTTCTTCCATCGCGTCGCAGAGCGCCCGGGAGCGAGTGAGCAGGTCGTCTTCGTCTTTCGGTATCACTGATGTACCTACTTATGTGGGGAATCCTGACGTGCAAACATCCGCTACCTCGATCAAAGCCGTCAACTTTGGAGATAACATGAATCGCACCGACAGGAAGGAATCGATATTGGTATTGGGCGCGGGGGAGCTGGGCTTCGAAGTACTGCGCCACCTGGCAAACCACGCTCGCAAGCATCAATCAGCGCGTATCTACGTCCGGTTGAGACAATCCACGATAGAGACGACCGATCCGATCAAGAAGCAGCAAATCGAGCAGTTGCGGGCATGGGGCGTCGAGACGGTTCCTGGCGATGTCGCCGCAACCGGCACGGATGAGCTGGCCGCCCTCCTCGCCCCCTATGATACGGTCATTTCCTGCATCGGCTTTTCAGCCGGACGTGGCACACAGACCAAGATTACCCAGGCAGTGCTCCAGGCCGGTGTGAAGCGTTATGTGCCGTGGCAGTTTGGCGTCGACTACGACACGATTGGCCGAGGTAGCGCCCAGGACGTATTCGACGAACAGCTCGATGTGCGCGACCTGCTCCGGGCGCAGAACCGCACAGAGTGGCTCATTGTCGCCACGGGAATGTTCACCAGCTTTCTGTTCGAACCGGCTTTTGGCGTCGTGGACCTTGAGCAGAGCGAGGTTCACGCCCTGGGTAGCTGGGATAACCAGGTTACCGTGACAACGCCGGAAGACATCGGACGCTTGACCACAGCGATACTGTTTCACGAGCCACGGTTCCAGAACGAAACCGTGTTTGTCGCAGGAGACACCATCAGCTACGGGGAATTGGCGGACGAGCTGGAGCGGCAGCTCGACCGCCCTTTCAAGCGAGAAGCTTGGTCGATTTCCTACCTTAGCGATGCGCTACGTGCCGATCCTGAAAACAACCTGTTCAAGTATCGAGCCGTGTTCGCGGCAGGCGTTGGCGTCGCATGGCCCAAGGAAACGACGTTCAATTATCGCGAAGGACTCGAAACGATTGATGTCCCAACCTGGATACACCGCCACTTGGTTGAGTAATGGCCGGCCCGTTTATAGCTTAGAAGGACGGGCACCGGATCCACCCTATTCGCTCGTCAGGGGCGAATGATCGACCGCACGATTGTGCAATTTAGCGCCCTCTCACAGTCGATAACGGTTCTCATCTCACCAATGCGTTATTACACACGTGATAAACGCCATCGATCCTAGGATTGGGCAACCCCCTCTCTCCTGGCGAGCGAAGGGGTTGGATGGGGTTACGGTCGAGGCTGGCCAGCGGTCGTTTCACTTCCCGGCCCGAGCCTTCGGCCGCGCGGCTTTCATTGATGGCCAGTGATTGCGATGCTCTGATCCTCGTGAGATTCAGAAAAATCTGTCACATGCAGGAGCCAAGCATGCTCAAGGGTCTAAACCACCTAACACTCGCCGTCTCTGAGTTGAGTAGAAGCACTGAATTTTACCGGGAAACACTGGGGCTGACGCTGAATGCCCATTGGGATGCGGGAGCGTACCTATCGCTTGAAGGATTATGGCTTTGTCTCACCCTGGACAAGCACCGCGGCACCGAACCGCATCCCGAATACACACACTACGCCTTCACGGTTACGGCCGATGAATTCACACCCATCGTCGAACACCTGAAAGCCAAGGGCGTGAAAGCGTGGCGGCATAATCGAAGCGAGGGAGATTCGTTCTACTTCCTCGACCCTGATGGCCATAAGCTCGAGATCCACGTGGGTGATCTAAGCAGCAGGCTGGAAGCCTGTAGGCAAAAGCCCTATTCCGGCATGGAGATTCTGACCTGGCCAGATGACGGCGATTGATTCGATTCTTCTTATAGTTAGCGGCGTTGGGGTATAGCGAGGGTTTCCGAACAGGGATATATACCCTGATCTGTACCACATTGCGGCTGGATTCGGTAGGAACGCTTAGGAAGAGGCGAGGAAAAAACTACTGGTTTATAAGCGTTTTTTCTTTCGATTTTGGACTTTCTCGGAAGGTTCAGGAAGTCCAGATGGCGCGCCCAGCAGGATTCGAACCTGCGACCCCTGCCTTCGGAGGGCAGTACTCTATCCAGCTGAGCTATGGGCGCGCGATGACGTGACGTCGTGCCGAATGGCGTGGAATAGCCGAATGGCCTGCCAACAGCGCGGCCATCCTACCCGCTCGGCCATTGGCTGTCCAGCCACGGTGCGGCGTGACGGCGGCTTTCGCGATGCGAAGGGCGAGCCAAGCCGCCAGCCAGTCGGAGACGCCCTGGATGCTCGACCCCGTCGGCTAGCGCCCGCAGCAGAGCTTGCCGTTGGCGGGCACGGGCCGTGCCGAGGTTTCCGGCTCCATTGGCTTGTCGAGGCAATGCTGCATTTCCCGTGAAGGTGCCGCGCAGCCGGCATCGCCGACGATACGCGCCGGAACGCCAACCGCGGTGGTGTGAGGCGGCACCGTCTTCAGCACCACCGATCCGGCGCCGATGCGGGCACCCTCGCCGATCTCGATGTTGCCAAGCACCTTGGCGCCGGCGCCGATCAGCACGCCACGGCGCACCTTGGGGTGGCGATCCCCGGCTTCCTTGCCGGTGCCGCCCAGGGTCACGCCCTGCAGCAGCGAGACGTCGTCCTCGATGACCGTGGTCTCGCCGATCACCACGCCAGTGGCGTGATCGATAAACACGCCGTTGCCGACCCTGGCCGCAGGGTGGATATCGGTCTGGAACACTTCGGAGCTACGGCTCTGCAGATAGCGCGCCATCTGCCGGCGACCGCTCTGCCACAGCACATGGGCGAAGCGATGCACGGTCAAGGCGTGGAATCCCTTGAGGTAGAGCAGCACTTCGGTGACCTGGCGAATCGCCGGATCGCGCTCGATCACTGCGGTCAGATCCTGGCCGATGCCTTCGCCGACCGTGGGATCGCTGGCCAGCAGTTCGTCGAACAGTTTGATCAACTGGTTGGCCGCCAGATCGGGATGCGCCAGGCGTTGACCCAGGCGATAGGCCAGCCCCGCGCCCAGTGTCGAGCGATTGAGTACCGCGCCCAGCATCAAGGGGGTCAACAGTGGCTCCTGCCGCGAGATCGTCATCGCCTCGTCGCGGGCCTGTTGCCATAGCTCGATCGTGTTCATCGTCTCTCCTTGAAGCGACTGTCGCCACCGGCGCCACGTGTAATCTCTAGCCTAGCAGCGATCTCAGCCCGGCGATGGCGCTCTGGCCACGCTCCTGCTTCTTCTCGGGGTTCTCCTTGTCGGCGCGGCCTTCCCACTCCAGATCGTCCGCCGGCAGTTCGTCGAGGAAGCGGCTCGGGGTGCAGTCGAGCAGTTCGCCGTAGGCCTTGCGCTGGCGCGCCAGGGTCAGCGTCAGCGTGCGCCGGGCGCGGGTGATGCCGACGTAGGCCAGGCGCCGCTCTTCTTCGATGGTGCCGGATTCAATGGAATTGCGGTGCGGCAGCAGTTCCTCCTCCAGCCCCATCAGATAGACGTGGGGAAACTCGAGCCCCTTGGAGGCGTGCATGGTCAAGAGTTGGACGCGGTCGGAGTCATCCTCCTCGGCCTGCTGCTCGAGGATGTCGCGCAGCACCAGCCGCGAGATCGCCGACTGCACGTCGTCAGTCTCCTCACTGGCCTCGCCCTCCTCGTCGTCGCGGTGCATCGACTTCTCGAGCTGGTCGATCAGCGTCCAGACGTTGGCCATGCGCCGCTCGGCGATGGTCGGCGCGCTGGCGTTCTGGTAGAGCCAGGCTTCGTAGTCCATGTCGCGGATCATCTCGCGGATCGCGGCGATGGCGTCGCCCTGGTCCATGCGCTTGCGCACGCCATCGATGAAGTGGGCAAAGCGCCCCAGCCTCTCGACCGCACGGGTCGGCAGCACCTGCTCCAGCCCCATCTCATGGCAGGCCGAGAACATCGAGCCGCCGCGTTCGGAAGCGTAGTTGGCGAGTTTCTCCAGCGTGCCGGGGCCGATCTCCCGGCGCGGCACGTTGACGATACGCAGGAAGGCGTTGTCGTCGTCCGGATTGATCAGCAGCCGCAGGTAAGCCATGGCGTCCTTGATCTCGTTGCGCGAGAAAAACGAGGTGCCGCCGGAGAGCTTGTAGGGGATCTGGTGGTGCTGCAGCTTGAGTTCCAAAAGCCGGGCCTGGAAGTTGCCGCGATAGAGCACGGCGAAGTCACGCCACTCCGCACGCTCCTTAATCCGGCGGGTGAGGATCTCGCCGGCCACGCGCTCGGCCTCGGCCTCCTCGTGGCGGTTGACCACCACCCGGATCGGGTCGCCCTGGCCCATGTCCGACCACAGCGTCTTCTCGTAGACGTGAGGGTTGTTGGCGATGAGCGTATTGGCGGCGCGCAGGATGGTGGCGGTGGAGCGGTAGTTCTGCTCCAGCTTGATCACGTTGAGACGCGGGAAATCCTCGCCCAACGTCACCAGGTTCTCCGGCCGCGCACCGCGCCAAGCGTAGATCGACTGGTCGTCATCCCCCACCACGGTAAAGGTGGCGCGCTCGTCCATCAGCATCTTCACCAGTTGGTACTGGCTGACATTGGTGTCCTGGTACTCGTCCACCAGCATGTAGTGGATGCGTTTTCGCCAGCGCGCCAGCGCCTCGGGGTCGGTCTTGAGCAGCACCACCGGCAGCATGATCAGGTCGTCGAAGTCGACCGCGTTGTAGGCCTTGAGATGGCGGTTGTAGGCCTCGTAGATCCGCGCGGCGTACTGCTGGTCCTCGTCTTCCGCATGGGAGATCGCCGGTCCGGGCAGCACCAGGTCGTTCTTCCACTGGGAGATCTGGTTCTGCACGCCGTTGATCTGTTCGGCATCGGTGTCCGCCTCCTTCTGCATCAGGTCGCGCAGCAGCGCCTTGGCGTCTTCCGGGTCGAACAGCGAGAAACCGGGACGGAAGCCCAGCGCCTTGAGCTCGCGACGAATGATGTTGAGCCCCAGGTTGTGGAAGGTGGAGACAGTCAGGCCGTGCCCCTCGCGCCCCTTGAGCATCTGCCCCACGCGCTCCTTCATCTCGCGCGCCGCCTTGTTGGTGAAGGTGACCGCGGCGATCTTGCGCGCGCTCATCCCGCACTCCTGGACCAGATAGGCGATCTTGGTGGTGATCACGCTGGTCTTGCCGGAACCGGCGCCGGCCAGCACCAGGCAGGGGCCATCGATAAAGCGCACCGCCTCCTGCTGGCGCGGGTTGAGCTTGGCAAGACGTTGGCGAATATCGGACATGAGGGCAGAATCGCAGAGGTGAAGAAAGCGTCGAGAAAGAGCACGACGGAATCAGGACGACAGAGTCAAAACAACAACGCGGGAATGATACACCTCATGCAGATCAAAAGAGACGATCTACGCGGTCCCGAAATCGCCGCCATGCTGGAAGCGCATCTCAAGGACTTCGAGCCCCACTCCCCGCCCGAGAGCCGCCACGCGCTGGATCTCGACGGGCTGCGACGCCCGGAGGTTCACTTCTACACCGCCTGGGAAGATAACGAGCTGCTGGGCTGCGGCGCGTTCAAGCGCCTCGACGATACGCACGCCGAGATCAAGTCGATGCGCACCGATCCGAACCATCTACGCAAAGGCGTGGCGCGGGCGATCCTGGCGCACCTGATCGAGGAGGCGCGTGCCGCCGGCCTGCATCGGCTGAGTCTGGAGACGGGGTCGATGGAAGTATTCGTACCGGCGAGAAAACTCTACGAGGCGTTCGGCTTCGACTACTGCGATCCGTTCGGCAGTTACCGGGAAGATCCGTACAGCGTGTTCATGACTCGACGGCTGTAGGCCAACGGATCACACCGCGCTCAGACATCCACCGCGCCGGCGAAGTCGAGCTGGCGCCACGCCTCGAAGACGATGATGGCGCAGGCGTTGGAGAGGTTCAGGCTGCGGCTGTCGGCCAACATGGGAATGCGCAGACGTTGCGCCGGCGGCAGGGCATCCAGCATCTCCTGGGGCAGGCCGCGGGTCTCGGGGCCGAAGACCAACGCATCGCCTTCGCGATAGTGGATATGGTGGTAGCCGTGGCGGCCGCGGGTCGAGACCGCGAAGACCCGCTCCGGCCCGACGGTTTCGAGAAATGCCGCCCAGTTGGCGTGGACCTGGACGCGGGCCCACTCGTGATAATCGAGCCCGGCGCGGCGCAAGCGCTTGTCGTCGAGTTCGAAGGCCATCGGTTCGATGATATGCAGGCGAAATCCGGTATTGGCGCACAACCGGATGATATTGCCGGTATTGGGCGGGATTTCGGGCTCAAACAGCACGATATCAAGCATGGCGGCCAGCTCGGAGGCGGGTGACTCTCGCATCATACGCAATCGACACCGCTTTCTACAGCGCCCTCAGAACGTCGCCGGCCTCCTCCTCGTACCGCGAAGCCGGCGCCATGGCCAGGGGTGTCCTAGAAGCCGACGCTGACGCCGAGCACCGGTCCGCTGTCCAGGGTGTGGCCGTCGTCGTTGTCGAAATCGGTGCGCATATAGCGATAGCCGCCGTAGACATAGGTCTGCGAGATGATGTTGACCCGCGCCTGGGCGCCGTACTCGTAGCTCTTGTCGATGTCGCCGTGGGCCAGCCCATTCGGCGTGTAGAAACCGTAGGCGCCGATGGAGGTCAACGGGATGGGCGTGTCGACGAATGCGGAACCGCCGAGCCCCAGGCCGCCGCCATTGCCGTAGTGGGTATCCTGGTACTGGTAACGCCCACCAACGGCTAGATCGATGCCGGGAATCCATGGCGTGAACATCAGCGAACCGGAGTAAGCCTTGGCGTTGTGACCACTGTCGTCGGTGTTCAGGTAACCGACACCGGCCCGCACCGAGGGCAGGATGGTCTGGCTGGCTTCGACACCGAAGGATTCGTCACCACCGTTGGCGGATACGCTCAGCGCCATCGCCTGTTGACTGGCGAAGACAAAGGTCGCTGTGGCAAGGGCAAAGCCCCATGGTTTCATCCTGTTGCGCTTGATCATGATACGTCTCCCGATATTCGCGCCAAATCGCGTTGGACCACTCGCTTAAGCGTGACATAATCCGGGAAATTATCAAACGGTGTTTTTAAACCTTTTGTAACGCCTTGCCGCGAGCCGGGCGCGGCAGATAGAGGCCACCATGAGCACGGCTGTCGGGAATCGGGTCTCAGCTCAGTGGGCGTCGGTGACGCCGTAGCGATCACGGTAGGCGCGGATGGCTTCGGCATGCTGGGCGATGGAGGCACCGCCGTCACCGTGGCCTGGCCGGGTTTCGAGATAGGCAAGGAGTTGATCGAGGTTGACGATGCTGACAACCGGCATATGATACGTCGCCTCGACTTCCTGGATGGCGCTGTGCGGCTTCAAGCCCTCATCACCCTGGCCACGCTCCTGGCGGTCGAGCGCGATGACCACGCCAGCGGCTCGGGCACCGGCCGCTCGGATGATCTGCATGACCTCGCGGATTGCCGTCCCAGCCGTGATGACATCGTCGATGATCAGGACGTTGCCGCGCAGTTCGGCGCCGACGATATTGCCGCCCTCACCATGGGTCTTGGCTTCCTTGCGGTTGAAGGCAAAGGGCAGGTCGCGCTGATGATGATCGGCCAGAGCAACGGCTGTGCTCGCCGCCAGCGGTATACCCTTGTAAGCTGGACCAAACAGTACATCGGCCTCGATGCCGCTGTCGGCGATGGCACTGGCGTAGAAACGCCCCAGGCGAGCCAGGGCACGGCCGGAGCGGAACAAGCCGGCATTGAAGAAATAGGGACTGACGCGACCGGACTTGAGCGTGAACTCACCGAAGCGCAATACCCCTTCGGCGATCGCAAACTCGATGAACTCCTGCTGATACGGCTGAATCTCGACGCTCACCCCGGGGTCTCCCTAAGTCCTTATGCATGGCCTCATGAATCTTGACTGACCGCTGCCGTTTTGGCCAAACGAAGCAGTCATTTACCTAAACCTTTCAAGCTCGGGTATCATACACGCGCGACAAAGAAGGAACACTGTATGAAAATCGCCAGCATCAATGTGAACGGGATCCGAGAGGCCGTCGAGCGGGGCTTCCTCGACTGGCTGGCCGAACAGGATGCTGACGTCGTCTGCGTGCAGAACCTGAAGGCCAAGAGCTTCGAGCTCGATGACAGCATCCTCTATCCAGAAGGTTACGAAGGTTATTTCCTGGATGCGGAGAAGGATGGATTTTCCGGCGTGGGTCTCTACTGCCGCAAGATTCCCAAGGCCATCATGTATGGGCTGGGCTTCGAGCAGTGTGACAACGAAGGGCGTTTCCTGCAGGCCGACTACGACCGCTTCAGCATCGCGACCTTCCTGATGCCCAGCGGCGACGACGATCCGGCCGCCAAGCAGACGTTCATGACCCAGTATCTGGAGTACCTGAACAAGATGGCTCGCAAGCGTCGCGAGTACATCATCTGCGGAACGTGGCATATCGCGCACAAGACCCTCGATCTCGCCAACTGGACCGACAATCAGACGACGCCCGGCTTCAAGCCCGAGGAGCGCGCCTGGATGGATCAGGTGTTCGGGCCGACCGGCTTCATCGACACCTTCCGCGAGGTCAATCGGGATGCCGACCAGTACACCTGGTGGCCCAAGCTCGATCAGGAAGTGTCGCGGACCCGTCAGGAAGGTTGGCGCCTCGATTACCAGATCGTCGGCCCCAACTTCCGGCGCAACGTGAAGGACGCCTGGATCGATACCGATGCAACCTTCAGCGAGTTCGCCCCGCTGATCGTCGAGTACGATCTCGAGCTGTAATCGCCCGGCACGACGCACGCCAGCAGCTGTCAGCGATTGAATGTCAAAACACCCCGCCAACCGGATCTTCGGCTGGCGGGGTGTTTTTATTGGCTGGCCTGCGGTGGCAGATGACCTGACGCGACGCGCCTGGCCTACGGCTAAAGGTCCCCGAAATGATGCTGCAGCAGCGCCAGCGCGACCACCGGCGCCGTCTCGGTACGCAGAATACGCGGACCGAGGGTGAGCGGTTGGAAGCCGGCACGGCGGGCGGCATCGACTTCGGCGGCGCTGAGCCCACCTTCGGGGCCGATCAGCAGCGCAGCAGCGTCGATCGAATCCGCCGGCCGCCAGCTATCGTCAGTGGCGGGATGCAGCACCAGACGCAGCGCTTCGTCACGCTCGCCGAGCCACTCCGCCAGCATCCGTGGCGGGTGAACCGGCGGTATTGTCGCCCGCCCGCACTGCTCGCAGGCGCTAATCGCCACGCCCTGCCAGTGAGCCAGTTTCTTCGCCTCGCGATCGCCCTTGAGGCGCACATCGCCATGCTCGACATAGAGCGGCGTAATCGCGGCCACGCCCAGTTCGACGGACTTCTGGATCGCGTAGTCCATGCGATCGCCCTTGGAGATCGCCTGCCCGAGATGAACCCGCAGCGGCGATTCCGTCGCGATCTCCGTTACCGCCTCGATCCTGGCGACGACCCGCTTGCGGCCCACCTCGGTCAGCCGCGCCTGCGCCTCGCGACCCTCGCCGTCGAACAGGATCAACGGCGCGTCCTGGCGAAGCCGCAATACCAGCGCGACGTGACGCGCCGGGCCCTCGGGCAGAACGACATCGCCGCCAGCGATCAGGCTGGCGGCGACATGGATACGTGGCTTGGCCATGATCCGGGCTTACTGGGTGGTTTCGCTGGCCTGGGCGGTGCGCTGCTTCTTCTGGGCGTACATCGCCTCGAAATTCACCGGCGCCAGCATCAGCGGAGGGAAGCTGCCACGGCTGACCAGGCTGTCGATGCACTCCCGGGCGTAGGGGAACAGGACGTTGGGGCAGAAGGCACCCAGCGTGTGATCCAGCTGGTCGCCGGCCAGGCCGGCAATGCGGAACAGACCGGCCTGCTCGACCTCGACCAGAAACGCCGTGGCGCCATCTTCGTTGTTCGAGACCTGAGCGGTCACCTTGACCACGACCTCATAGAGGTCCTCACCCACCGACTGGCTGGTGGTATCGAGATCCAGACCGACCTTGGGCTTGAACGGCTGCTGAAAGACGCTCGGCGCGTTGGGCGACTCGAACGAGATGTCCTTGACGTAAATGCGCTGCAGGGAGAACTGCAGCTGCGGCTTTTCCTGGGAACCCTGCTGATTGTTGTCTTCCGCCATGATGCGTTTCCTTTACATTCCTGAATGACTGGCCATGCCGACCGGCCGGCGTGCCGGGCAGAATGGCGATGGCGATTCGGCGAGCGGCGCCCTGCTCAGCGGCGCACCACCGGCAGGCTGTCGGCCTGCCACTGTGCCATGCCGCCCTTGAGCTTGTAGACCCGGGTGAAGCCGGCCTGACTGAGTTCGGTGACAGCGGCACCGGCAGACTGCCCCTGCTTGCAGACCACGATGACCGGCGTCTCCTTGTACTTCTCGAGCTGCGTCAGCCGCTCCTTGAGCCGGGACTGCGGGATGTTCTTGGCACCGGCGATATGCCCGGCCTTGAACTCGCTGCTCTCGCGGATATCGATCACCACACCGTCTTCACGGTTGATCAGCGAGGTGGTCTCGGTGGTGGAAACACCGGAGGCACCGCCACGCTTGGCCTCGAACGCCAACCACGCGAGCAGCACGACCAGAAAGGCGCTGACCAGCAGCGGGTGGTTTTCGACGAATTCGAACAACTGATCGATCATGGGTCTGCCGACACTCTAAATCTGGGGCCAATGGGATCGCGAAACGCCTTCACGGCGTGCGACTCCGCCCTTGGCGCGTCTGCGTCAAACCGCGTCTTGCACCTTGGCGTGGAAGCCTTCGTGGCTCGGGACGCGAACGGCTGATAATCCTGGCCCGTTGAAAGCCTGTCGGACTTAGCACTGATCTACTGCGAATTCCGGGCTTTTGGCCAATTTCATTCGATCGGATGCGTTAAATAGCGGGCTATTCGCCTTATCCGATCGATGTACCTGACTCAAAATCCAATTTCCTCGCGACGATCGGCCAAGCCCGGCAGACTCCTGGCGGGCGCCGGCCATTATACACGAGGGCGTCGGTGAAACGAGGCAAGCTCAAGGCAGACGGCTGACCCGACTCGCCCGGTGCGCTATCCTTTGAGGTCTTCGTTTCAAAACGACGAATTCCAGAACGGCAGGTTCCAGCATCTCCGGTGCCGAACGATAGGTTTCGACACGACTTACGCCGCCCATCCGATTTTTCGAGGCTTGTCATGGCAGATACTCCCCGCACTCCGCGTCCCGTCGCGCTGTTGATTCTCGATGGCTACGGCCAGAATGACGATAGCGCCAACAACGCTGTCTCCGCCGCCGACACCCCGGTGATGGATCGCCTCAAGCGCGACTACCCCAACACCTTGATTCACACCGATGGCAACTACGTCGGCCTGCCCGAAGGCCAGATGGGCAACTCCGAAGTCGGCCACATGAACATCGGCGCCGGCCGGATCGTCTACCAGGATTTCACCCGGATCACCAAGGCGATCGCGGACGACGAACTGAAGACCATCGAACCGCTCACCGCACCGATCGACGACGCGGTCGCCAACGGCAAGGCCGTCCACCTGATGGGTTTGCTCTCTCCCGGCGGCGTCCATAGCCATGAAGATCATCTGCTGGCCGTGGCCGCCCTGGCCGCCGAGCGCGGCGCCAAGCGCATCTATCTCCACGCGTTCACGGACGGTCGCGACACCGCGCCGAAAAGCGCCGGCGCCTCGATCGAGCGCGCCAACGCCCGGCTAGCCGAGCTGGTCGGTGCCGATAATGGCTTCGTCGCGTCGATCGTCGGCCGCTACTTCGCGATGGATCGCGACAATCGCTGGGACCGTGTCGAGAAGGCCTACCGGGTAGTGCGTTTCGGCGAGGGCGAACATGTCGCCGACAGTGCCGAAGCCGGCCTGGCGGCGGCCTACGACCGCGGTGAGACCGACGAGTTCGTCACCGCCACGGCAGTGCGACCGAGCGGCGACAAGATCGCCATGGCCGATGGCGACGCGGCGCTGTTCCTCAACTTCCGCGCCGATCGCGCCCGCGAGTTGACCCGCGCTTTCGTCAATCCGGACTTCGACGGCTTCGACCGGGGGGAAAGGATCAAGCTGGCCGGCAAGGGGCTGGTGATGCTGACCCAGTACGCCGACGACATCGACACGCCGGTCGCCTTCCCGCCGCGGGATCTGGTCAATACCCTGGGCGAGGTGGCGGAGAGCCACGGTCTCACCCAGCTGCGCATCGCCGAAACGGAGAAGTACGCCCACGTGACGTTCTTCTTCTCCGGCGGTCGCGAGGCGAAGTTCGACGGCGAGGATCGTGCCCTGATCCAGTCGCCCAAGGACGTCAAGACCTACGACGAGAAGCCGGAGATGAGCGCCTTCGAACTCACCGACACGCTGGTCGAGGCGATCGAGGGCGGCAAGTACGACTTGATCATCTGCAACTACGCCAACGGCGACATGGTAGGGCATACCGGTGACCTGGGCGCCGCCACCAAGGCGATCGAGGCCGTCGACACCTGCCTGGGCCGCGTCGTCGAGGCGATCGAAAAAGCGGGTGGCGAATGCCTGGTCACCGCCGATCACGGCAATGCCGAACTGATGGTCGACCCCGAGACCGGCAATCCGCACACCTCCCACACCACGTTCATGGTGCCGCTGGTCTACGTCTGCCGCGACAAGGCGGCCAGGCTCAAGTCGGATGGTCGGCTTTGTGACCTGGCGCCGACGCTGCTGCACATGCTGCGCCAGCCGGCTCCCGAAGAGATGACGGGTGACGTGCTGATCGATGATGCGTAACGCAGGCTCGTCTCAGGCCATCGTCCACGCCAGGATTCGCCCGACGTGAGATCCAGCAAGGCCAACTTCTCATGTCGGCGCGGGCAACGCAGAAACGGTCTCTCTCTCCTGCTGGCCGGCAGCTTGCTGCTGGCCGGCCCCGTCTTCGGCCAGGCCAACCCGCAGGAGGCCCGTGCGCGGCTGGACAGCCTGGCGACCGATATCCAGGCGCTGCAGGGCAAGCTGGAAAACACCCAGGCCGCTCGCGGCAACGCCCAGGATGACCTGAAGCAGGTAGAGACGGCGATCGGCCAGACCCACCAGCGTCTTGACTCGCTACAGGCGGAGCGACGGCAACTGGACGACGAGGTCGCAGACCTCGAGCAGCGTCGCCAGGGCCTGGCCGCTGATCGCCAGCGGCAGCGCGAGGCGCTGGCGCTGCAGTTCGATGCGCTCTATCGCCTCGGCACCACGCCACAGCTCAAGCTGCTGCTCAATCAGGACGATCCGGCCGAGGTCGATCGGCTCCAGCACTATCTCAATGCGCTGTCGTCGGCACGCCGGGAACGCCTCGACCAGCTCCGGGAGATCAACCGCCAGCTCGACGACAACCTGGCGGAGATCGATCGGCGGCGCTCGCGCCTGGATGACGTCCAGGCCGATCTCGAGCAGCAGCAGCAGCGCCTGGCATCGAACCTGAAGGAGCGCCAGACCCTGGTGGCCAAGCTGAACGGCCGCTACGACAGCGAGCAGGCCCGGCTCGAGGATCTCAACCAGGATCGTGCCCACGTCGAGCGCCTGCTGGACCGGATGCAGAAAGAGCTCGCCAACCTGAAGAAACCGCCCCCCTCGACCGATATCCGCCAGACCAGAGGCGGTCTGCCATGGCCCGTCCAGGGAGCGATGCTGTCGAGCTACGGCAGCGGCGACGGCATCAATCGCAACGGTATTCTGATCGGGGCACCGACGGGAACGGCGGTCAAGGCCGTGCATGCCGGCCGGGTGGTCTTCGCCAACTGGATGCGCGGCTTCGGCAACCTGCTGATACTCGATCATGGCGACGGTATTCTCACGCTCTACGCCCATCTCCAGCAGATCGACGTCGACCCCGGGCAGCAGGTCTCCAACCGGCAGACGGTCGGGGCCGTCGGCGACACGGGTGGTCAGTCGAGACCGGCGCTCTATTTCGAGGTACGCCAGAACGGCAACCCGATCAATCCCAGCAACTGGATTGCCAAACGCTGATCGGCAAGCTGGATCATCGACCCGGCGAAACGCTATGCTGGGTTATCAAACGCCGTTCCTTCACGGATATCGGTATCGCCAGTCGCCTCGGGTATCGGCGCCAGCGAATCCATCCAGCTCGAGTCGCGGAGACCGCATGAATTCAAGCCGCCTGAAGCCAGGGCCTGCCCGCGCGGATCTTCTCGCCCGGAGAGCCGCCTTCGTCCCCACGCTGGGCGCCGCGCTGATCCTGATCCTTGGCCTGGCCCCGGTGGCCCAGGCCCAGCAAGACAGCACCGCCGGCGCTCCCACCCAGGCCGAGCAGGATGCCGCCAACGGCTTGCCGGTGGAGGACGTTCAGACCTTCGCCGAGGTCTTCGAGCGCATCAAGCGTACCTATGTTGAGCAGGTCGACGACAAGACGCTGCTGCGCAACGCCATGCGAGGCATGCTCAGCCAGCTCGACCCTCACTCCGAATACCTTGACGCCGATGCCTTCCAGAACCTGCGCGAGACCACCGAGGGCGAGTTCAGCGGCGTCGGCATCGAGGTCGGCCTGCGTGACGACCAGTTGACCGTCATCGCGCCCATCGACGACACCCCGGCCGCCCGGGCCGGCATTCAGCCGGGCGATCGCATCGTGGCCATCGACGGCACGCCGACCAGCAATCTGAGCCTGCAGGAAGCCGTGGACCTGATGCGCGGCGAGGCCGGCACCGATATCGAGCTGTTGCTGTTGCGGGACGGCGATCAGGAGCCCCGCAACCTGACGCTGACCCGCGAATCGATCCAGTCCGAGAGCGTATCCAACCGCGTGCTGGAACCCGGTTACGGCTATCTGCGGATCAGCCAGTTCCAGAGCCGGACCGGCCAGCAGACGCATGACGCGTTGGAGTCGTTGCTGAAACCGGGGCCGCTGAAGGGCCTGGTGCTCGACCTGCGCAACAATCCCGGCGGCGTGCTCTCCAGCGCCGTCGACGTGGCCGACCAGTTCCTCTCCAGCGGCCTGGTGGTCTACACCAAGGGCCGGCTGGTCGATGACGACATGCGCTTTACCGCCCACGCCGATACGACCGCTCCCGACGTGCCACTGGTGGTGCTGATCAACGGGGGCAGCGCCTCAGCCGCCGAGATCGTCGCCGGAGCGCTGCAGGATCAGGGACGTGGCGTGCTGATGGGCACGCGCAGCTTCGGCAAGGGTTCGGTGCAGCAGGTGATGCCGCTGGGCAACGGCGACGGGCTCAAGCTCACCACGGCGCGCTACTACACCCCCAGCGGGCGTTCGATCCAGGCCGAGGGCATCGCACCCGACGTTCGCGTCGTCAGCGGTCGCCTGGAGATCGAGGAGAACAGCGGCTTCCAGCTGCGCGAGTCCAACCTTCGCGGGCACCTGCTGAACGGCAATCCCGACCAGGCGGAGGACAACCCCGACACCCCGGTCGCGGCCAACGACTACCAGCTGGGGGAGGCGCTGAACCTGCTCAAGGCGCTCAACGTGGTGCAGCGACCCCGGGCGGCGGCGGCCCCCGCCACCCAGGAGAGCGCCAAGCCCGCTCCCTGACGAGCCGCGAGCCGGCATCGGTCGGACAAGAACGGCGAGACGGCTGCCCAAACGGCAGCCGTTTCACGATAGGGATCCGATGGGCGCTCCCTGATGGAATCGCAACTGCCAGCCATGTGGCGTCAACCACCACAACGAGCAGCGTCTGGCCCAACGCTCGCACGATCCATCGGCACGAAGATTGGCGGAACGATAGAAAAGCAGCGCGGAGCCTGCCGAAAGACGCCGGCAATAATCTCCTTCTGCATGGATTCTGATATCCAAGCCCGCCTGGTCCTCGTACGCTGATTTGAGCACGTCGTCACGCGTGTAATGCTGCCCGGAGCGACCCACTTCATAGAAATCAGGGTGCAAATACTGGCAAATGGCCTTCGGCGAGCGTCTGACCATTGGCTGATGCAGCCCTCTCTCTCGCGCAGCGAGAACTGTCAGAAGTGTCGAATCTTCGGACCAGCCCTTCATCGACACCGCTCGGGTAGATCGCCGTACTCCCCCAGTGCCTGGCGGATCAGCAACCGC
Organism: Salinicola acroporae; assembly: GCF_003206615.1. Lineage (GTDB taxonomy): Bacteria > Pseudomonadota > Gammaproteobacteria > Pseudomonadales > Halomonadaceae > Salinicola > Salinicola acroporae. The sequence continues at coordinate 58,645 of NZ_PZJW01000003.1, forward strand.
TTCACCGGCATGAAGCGGTTCACGCCGGAGAGCCCCCAATTGCGGGCGAGCCGAAGCGCGGGTTGCCGGCTGCCGAACAACCGCTGGAAGCCCTGCATGGCGGCGAGCATGGCCGCGTTTTCGTTGCGGCGACGACGCTCGTAGCGAACCAGGATTCGCCGATCCCCCGGCGGCGCACCGCGCCGTCTGGCGCGCACCCACTCCTCGGCGAGCACGGCGGCATCCATCAAGCCGAGATTGACGCCCTGCCCTGCCAGCGGGTGCAGGCTGTGTGCGGCATCGCCGACCAGCGCCAGGCCGTCGTCGACGTAACGCTGCGCATGGCGCTGGGTGATCGGAAAGTGCGGCGCGGCATCGATGACCTCGACGTCGCCCAGCCTCTCCCCCAACCCGTGGGCGAGTTCGATGCCCAGTTGTGCGCGCCCCTCCTCGGTGTCGGCCAGGGCCGTCAACCGCCGGGCCTCGCCGGGAGTGGTCGACCATACGATTGAACAGTGGTCATCCCGCCCGTCGACAGTCAGCGGCAGGAAGGCCAGCGGACCGGTGGCGAGAAAAGCCTGGCGCGCAACGGCGCCATGGCCGACAGCGGTGCGCACGGTGGTGACCACGGCAGCCTGGCCGGTCTCGCGTTCGCTGACCGGGATACCAGCCAGGCTGCGCAGCGGGGAGTGGGCGCCATCGGCGCCGACGATCAGCGGCGCCCGTCGCTGGGTGCCACTGTCCAGGGTTATCACGGCATCGCTGGCATGGCAGGCACCGTCGCGAGCCGCGCTCTGCTGGCGCTCGTAGTCGGTCACTCGCACACCCTGCAGCCACTCGACGTTGGGTAGCGATTGCAAGCGTCGGGCCAGTCCGGCCAACAGCAGGTCGTTCTCGACGATATGTCCCAGCGCATCGACACCGACCTCGTCGGCATCGAAGTCGATCTCGCCGCTACCTTCGGCGTCCCAGACCTGCATGCCCCGGTAGGCGGACACCCGGCGGGAGGCGACCCAGGGCCAGACGTCCAGGGCCATCAGCAGACGCTGCGATGCCGCCGTCAATGCGCTGACGCGAAGCGCCGGTTTCCCCTGCCCCAGGCGCGCATCGCCTGCGGGCGCCGGTGCCGCATCGACCACGGCCACCTGCCAGCCGGCTTCGCCCAGGAGCAGGGCCAGCGTGGAGCCGACGACCCCGCCACCGACGATGATGACATCACTCTCGCTCTGGTCCATTACGCGTACTCCTTGTCTCGTCGCATGCCGCGCCACCTGCCGGCCCGTTCATATCCAGGCTCATTCACCGCCAGCGCTAGCGCTCGATGCCCATCGCGTGTCTCGCCAAGGTCCGGCGCAACGGCCCCAGCGCATTGAGGCCGACCAATCCGGCGGCCCGAGCCGACCCCAATGCCACATGATCGATGCCGAATAGCCGGATCAGCCCGTCACTGAAGCGCACGATCCGATGCGTGTCCGCCGTTCGTCTCGCCTCGAAGCTCGCCAGCGTTCGGGGGTCGCCGGCGGCAACGCCGTCCGCGCGCGCCGCGCCGATGGCGCCGGCCAAGTCCATCACGCCACGCAGGGCCAGGTTGAAACCCTGCCCGGCAACCGGGTGCAGCGCATGTGCCGCGTTGCCCAGTATGGCCAGATGCGGGCGAACCGTCTCCCGCGCCGTGATCAACGACAGTGGATAGGTGTGCCGCTGCCCCACCCGCCGAAAGCGGCCCGCCCGATCGCCGAAGGCCTGCTGCAGGCGCTCCAGAAAGGCGCCGTCGGAAAGCGCCAGGGTCTCGTCGAACGCGCCCTCCCGGTGGGTCCAGACCAGTTCCATCCGGCGTCCGTCGAGTGGCAGCAGGGCCATCGGCCCTTCGCGGGTGAAGCGTTCGAAGGCCCAGCCGCCATGGGCACGGCTGACCTCGACGTTGGCGATCAGCGCGGTCTGCTCATAGGAATGATGATCGCTCTCGATACCGAGGCGCTCCTTGAAACCGGCTCGTCCGCCGTCTGCCAGCACGGTCAGGCCGGCGTGAATCACCTCGCCGCTGTCCAGCGCGAGCCGATAGCCCCCGCTCTCGGGCTCCAGCGATTCGACGCGTGCCGGACAGCGCCAGTCGATGGGCAGCGACTCGAGGCGAGCATGCAGCGCTCGCCCCATCCAGGCGTTGGGGATGACATAGCCCAGCGCCTCCACGCCCAGCTCGGCGGCGTGCAGCCGGGTCGCGCCCAGCCGGCCACGCTCGCTGACGTGGATATGGCGGATCGCGGACGCCTCCGACGCCATCGCCGACCACACGCCGAGCCGCTCGAAGTGGCGTCGCGAGCCGTAGGCGATGGCGCTGGCCCGGGCGTCGAAGCTGGGTTGATACGTGCTCGCCTCGACGCTGCTGGGCAGCGGCCGAGGTTCGATGATGGCCACGCGCAGTTGCGCCCGCTCCTCGCCAAGCTCGCGCTCCGCCGCGATGGCCTCGCCTAGGGCGCAGGCGAGACTGGCGCCCACCAGACCACCGCCGATGATGGCCACGTCGACCGTGGTGGATTGCCGTGTCTGAGACATCTGCACCAGCCACTCCCTTACGATTGAAAATTCAGACGCCAGTATTCACGCACCCTACACCTGAATTACATCGGTTACGTAATTTTCTGGCGCGGTTGGCGATAGATCAAAAAATGATCAATCTCGCCCCTGCATCAGCGCCTCGATATCCGCTGGCGCCTTGGGTACCTCCGAGGTCAGGACCTCGCGGCCGGACTCGGTGACCACGACGTCGTCCTCGATACGAATCCCGATGCCGCGATAGGCCGACGGCACGTCTTCGACATCCGGGATGTAGAGCCCGGGCTCGATCGTCAACACCATGCCCGGCTCGAGCCGGCGGGGTTCGCCATCGACCCGATAGCTGCCGACATCGTGGACATCGAGGCCGAGCCAGTGCGAGGTCGAGTGCAGATAGAAGCGGCGGAAGCGCTGGGACTCGATATTCTCCTCCAGCTCGCCTTCCAGCAGGCCGAGTTCGATCAGGCCGGCGGTCAGATCGCGCACCACGCCCTGGTGGATGGCCTCCAGCGTGACGCCGGGTTCCACCGCGGCCACGGCACGCTCTTCTGCCGCCAGCACGACGTCGTACAACGCCCGCTGAGCGTCGCTGAAACGGCCGTTGACCGGAAAGGTACGGGTAATGTCACCGGCGTAGAGGTCGAACTCGCCACCCGCGTCGATCAGTACCAGCTCGCCATCCTTCAGCGGCGCGGCGTTCTCGATATAGTGCAGCACACAGGCGTTGGCCCCGCCGCCGACGATGGTGCCGTAGGCGGGGGCGCGCGCGCCGTGCCAGAGGAACTCGTGCTCGAGCTCGGCCTGCAGCTGGTATTCGAAGCGTCCGGGGCGGCTCGCCTGCATGGCGCGCCGGTGCGCCAGCGCGCTGATCCGCGCGGCGTGTCGCATCAGCGCCAGCTCGGCCTCGCTCTTGGTCAGGCGAAGTTCGTGGATCAAGGCACTGACGTCGGCAAACCGGGTGGGGGCGACGGCACCCCGTCGCGCCCGGGCGCTCAGCTGTCCACGCACGCCCTCGGCGATGCCCATGGCGGCGGTGTCGGCCAGCGGCAGGTAGAGGGTTTGACGACCATCCAGCAGTTCGGTGAGGTTGTGGCGCTGGGTGTTATCGAACGCCTCGTCCATGCCGTAATCGCGCACGGCCCCTTCGGGGCCGATACGAATGCCGGTCCAGGCCTCCTTCTCGGGATCCTTCTCCTGGCAGTAGAGGATGGCCTCGCCGGCTTCCCGGCCGGGCAGCAGCACCAGCAGCGCGTCGGGTTCGGGAAAACCGCACAGATAGTGGAAGTCGCTGTTCTGGCGGAACGCGTATTCGCTGTCGTGATTGCGCGTCTTGAGCGCGGCACCCGGCAACAGCACGGCGCTGTGTGCCGGCAATTCGGCCATCAGGCGCTCGCGACGGGCCGCAAACTCCTCTGGCGAGATGGGGGCGGGACGCGGCAACGGCTCGGGTCGCATGTCTCTCTCCTTGAGCGAAGCGTCTCGGGATTCGCCGGGACGCCTGGAATATCGTCGATCACGCGCCTCGCGGCGCGGGCGGGCTCAGTGCAGCGCCGACGGCATCTCGTCCTCGCCGCCGGCGGTATCGCCACTCTCGTTATCCACCTGCTCTACCTGGGGTTCTCCAGGGTGCTGTTCGGTGTAGAGCAGCATCGCTGCCATCCGGGCATGTTCGGTCAGCGCGAAGAGATCGTTCTCGTTTTCGGGGTCGTCGGCGATATCGACATCGATCGCCGACAGCTGGCCGAGATCCTCCAGCGCCTCTTTCAACGGCGAGGACCAGTTCTCGTAGGTTTCGCCATCCACTTCGTTGACGACCTCGAGAAAGCCCTGGGTCCACTCCTTGAGCCCCTGGGCCCGCTCGGAGAGCGAAAACAGCTCGTCCGGCAACAGCGGCTCGAAATTGAGCTCGGCGGCGGAGAGCGCGTCCAGCGTCTGGCGGCGCCAGCCCAGCAGCACGTCCGCATCCTCACGGTTTTCCGGCTGTTCCACGTTGAGCGACAGGCAGACTTCCTCCAGCCATCCCTCGGCACTCAAATCGTGCAAACCGAGCTCGGCGCACAGTCGGCCGTCGAGAAACGCTGGCGACTGCATGCTGCCATGGGCCAGGAAGACATTGGCGACGGTGGAAAAGTCGAGCTGGTCGTTGATGATCGACATGTCGGCATCCATGATTGGGTGATCGCAAGAGCCGGCGGGCGCGAGGCGGCGCGTTGACCGCCAATAACCGGCTCTCTATAGTGATTCCTCAATCGCGGCGGCACGCTCCCCGGGCCCTCGACCCCGCCCGGCGCAGCCGGTCACCGACCGCGGGCAGGGTAACGAATCCGGACGCGCTCGGCGCGAATGCCTGCCATCTTACCGCATCGATCTTCACCGCCCACCCCGGAGCGACAACATGAGCGACACGTCTCGCCCGACGACCGAAGTCACCCTGCTGGGCAAACCCTACGTGATCGCCTGCCCGCCCGAGGAGCAGGATCAACTGAAGCGCTCCGCCCGCTACCTGGATCGCGCCATGCACGGCATCCATTCGCGGGGCAAGGTGCTGGGTGCCGAAAAGATCGCGATCATGGCCGCCCTCAATATCACCCACGAGCTGCTGACGGCGCTGGACTCGCATCGCGCCGGCGAGCAGAGCCTGAGTGATTTGAGCGAGAGACTGGAACGCGCGCTGGCCAAGGCGGGCGAACCCGGCCGGCAGGCACCGTGATATCGAAAGCGCCACCGGCATCGCAATCCGCCATTGGGCAACGGGGGCCGCTCTGCTACGATGGTGGAGTTTCCTGGAGTGTGCGCCAGTCATTACAAGTCCCTCGAGCCTATGCGCAGTACCCAGGGGGCCAATTGCTAGGCAGGCCCGTGTGCATGTCCGCGCGTCGGAAAGCCTGAAGGCCTGCCTGCGGCCACCCACCTTGAACCAATAGGTTCAGGGCCAGAATGACAGCGGCACTCTGGGGAACTCTCTTGTCGTTCAACAAGCCTACCGCCACGATCGACCCTGACGCAGCCCAGGCTGCCACGACCCTGTCGTCGGCCGTCGATGGCCGTCTCGATCGGCGCGAGCTTCGACGTGAACTGCGTCGTCGCCGTCGCGCACTGACCCCGGATCAACGACGCCACGCCTCCCGCGAGCTCTGCCGCCGCCTCAGGTGCCTGCCCGAACTGCAGCGCGCCCGCCGCGTGGCGCTCTATCTGCCCAACGATGGCGAGATCGATCCGCGCCCGCTGATCGACTGGTTCACAGCCCGTCGCGCCCACGTCTATCTCCCGGTATTACGCCCCCTGGTCGAGAACCGGCTGTGGTTCGTGCGTTATCGCGCCGGCACCCGGATGACCCGCAATCGCTTCGGTATCGCCGAGCCGGACACCCGCTTCGGCGCCCATCGCGCCAACCGATTGCCCGCCTGGGCGTTGGATACCGTGCTGCTGCCACTGGTGGGATTCGACGACGATGGCCAGCGAATCGGCATGGGCGGTGGATTCTACGATCGCACGTTCGCCTTTGCCCGACGCCAGCGCCCCAGGCCCCGGCTGATCGGGCTCGCCCACGACTGCCAACGGGTCGACTCGCTGCCCATCGAGGGCTGGGACGTGCCGCTGGATGCCATCGTCAGCGACCGGCGCATCGTCCGACCCGGTCGCTGAAGCACGAGGCTAGCCGGCACTGAATGGTCGACGGCGGCAGCGCCTGCAACGAAAACGGCCGGCAGCGTTTCCGCTACCGGCCGTTTCGAGCCACACCCCACCAGCCGATCCTCTTCACCACGCCCTCATTCGCCGGCCGTCGCCAGCCGAATGATCCGGCGTGTTCCCGGCCTCAGGCGCCCAGCAGCGTCTGCGCGTAGCCTGTTGCCACCACGCCGACGCCGAAGATCAGTACCAATGCCATTACCAAGTCGGGCTTGCGTCTCATGTCGACTCCGCTGCGTTGGGTTCGGTCGCTGCCCCCCGCAGCGACGCGCACGACTATAGGGTCAGGCCAAAAACTTGACAAGAGTGTTTCCGGCCCGGATGACACCTTTTTTCGTTACCCAATAGTATCGGCACCAACACAAAAAGTTTGAGATCGGATTCAGGGACTTTTAGCGCCTATTTCATCCTTTCACGACGATTACCGACGAAGTCTAGGCCATGAACAGCCGGTAGGCCGTATTGTCAGTCTCCTTCCAGTAACGATAGCCGATGCGATCGAAGTGTTCCTCGGCATGGGCACGGTCGCCATTGGGCATCTGCAGTCCCACCAGCACCCGGCCGTAGGCGGCGCCGTGATTGCGGTAGTGGAACAGCGAGATGTTCCAGTCCGCCGGCAGGTGGGTGAGAAAGTTCATCAGCGCGCCAGGGCGTTCGGGGAATTCGAAGCGATAGACCTCCTCCTCGAAACGCTCCCGGGGTCGACCGCCGCCCAGATGGCGGATGTGAAGCTTGGCCAGTTCGTTGTCGGTGAGATCCTCGACCGGATAGTCTGCCTCGCGCAGGCGGCGGATCAGCTCTTCGCGATCCTCGCCCCCCGGTTTGACCTGAACACCGACGAAGATGTGCGCGTTCTCCGGATCGGCGTAGCGATAGTTGAATTCGGTCACCATGCGCCGCCCGATCACCCGGCAGAACTGCTTGAAGCTGCCCGGCCGCTCGGGGATCTCCACCGCCAGGATCGCCTCGCGCTGCTCGCCCAGCTCGGTGCGCTCGGCGACGTGCTGGAGCCGGTCGAAATTGATATTGGCGCCCGAGTTGATGCACATCAGTGTCTGGTCACGCGCCTGGGTCTGCTGGATATACTTCTTGAGCCCCGCCAGCGACAGCGCACCGGAGGTTTCCGCCACCGCCCGCGTGTCATCGAACGTGTCCTTCACCGCCGCGCACATCTCGTCGGTGTTGACGGTGATCACGCCGTCGACGTGATGACGCAGGATCTCGAACGGCGCCTCGCCGATCTGCGCCACCGCGACGCCCTCGGCAAACACCCCGACCTGCTCCAGCGTCACCCGCTCGCCGGCCTCCATGGCCGCCTTGAGACAGGCGGAGTCCTCGGCTTCGACACCGAACACCTTGATCTCCGGTCGCAGATACTTGATGTAGGCCGCGATGCCCGCCAGCAGCCCCCCGCCACCGACGGGGACGAAGATCGCATCGAGCGGACCGGCGTGCTGGCGCAGGATCTCCATCGCCACCGTCCCCTGGCCGGCGATCACGTCGAAATCGTCGTAGGGCGGGATATAGGTATAGCCATGTTCGGCGATCAGCTCCCGGGCGTGGCTCAGCGCATCACCGAAGGCGTCGCCCTTGAGCACCACCCTGGCGCCCCAGCCCCGGACCGCCGACACCTTGATATCCGGCGTGACCCGCGGCATCACGATCACCGCCTTGACCCCCATCTGCCTGGCCGCCATCGCCAGCCCCTGGGCATGATTGCCCGCGGACGCCGCGATCACGCCGTTGGCCTTCTGCTCGTCACTCAGTTGCGCCATCTTGTTGTAGGCGCCGCGAATCTTGAACGAAAAGACCGGCTGCAGGTCTTCGCGCTTGATCAGAATCCGGTTGGAAAAGCGGCGGGAGAGCGCGGGCAGCGGGGAAATCGGAGTCTCCCGGGCCGCCTCGTAGACACGGGCCTGGAGGATCTTCTTGACGATGTCTTCGAGTTGCATTCGGGTATGTCCTGGCGAACAGCTGGGGTGCAGCGCTCCCGCCTCGAGAGCGGCGGGCTTTGATGGACCCGTATTGTTAGCAGACCCCGGCCCCGAGCGTCCAGCGACATCGGCAGCGTGTGCCGCTTGCTTTATACTGGCCGCGCTCCGAGCGTACCCCAATCGAACCCTTCTCCACTCAGCCTGCCGGAACCGACATGACCCAGGACGATCTCAAGCGCGCCGTCGCCGCCGCAGCCCTAGAAGACATCGACAACCTGCTGACCCCGGATGCGGTGATCGGCGTGGGCACGGGCTCCACGGCCAACCACTTCATCGACCTGCTGGCCGCCCGCCGACACGACTTCCGCGGCGCGGTCGCAAGTTCGGAAGCGACGGCAGCGCGGCTGAAATCCCACGGTATCGACGTGCTGGAGCTCAACCATGTCGGCACCGTCCCGGTCTATGTCGACGGCGCCGACGAGATCGATGCCAGACTGCGCATGATCAAGGGCGGCGGCGCGGCGCTGACCCGGGAAAAGATCGTGGCCGCCTGCGCCGAGCGCTTCATCTGCATCGCCGATGCCAGCAAGCGGGTCGAGGTGCTGGGTGGCTTCCCGCTGCCGATCGAGGTGATTCCGATGGCGCGCTCCTATGTCGCCCGCGAAATGGTCAAGCTGGGCATCACGCCGGTCTATCGGGATGGCGTGCTGACCGACAACGGCAACCGCATCCTCGACGGTTACGACAAGCTGTTCGACGAGCCCGAGGCGATGGAAGCGGCGCTGGATGCGCTGGTCGGCGTGGTCACCAACGGCTTGTTCGCCAAACGCCCGGCCGATGTGCTGATGCTGGGCAGCAACGCTGGGGTGGAGCGCCTGACCCGCTGACCCGGCCCGCTACAGCCGGTTGGGGCACTCGATACCTTCGGCGAAGGCCATCAGGTTGGCGCGGGTCACCTGGGCGATCTCGCGCAGCGCCTCGACGGTGAAAAACCCCTGGTGTCCGGTGATCAGCACATTGGGAAAACTCGCCAGGCGCGCGAACACGTCATCGTCGATGATCTCCGCCGAGTGGTCGCGGAAGAACAGCTCACTCTCCTGCTCGTAGACATCGATGGCCAGCGCGCCCAGTTGACGCGACTTCAGCGCGCCAATGACCGCGGGCGTATCGATCAGCGCCCCTCGCGAGGTATTGACCAGCATGGCGCCCGGCTTCATCGCCGCCAAGGTCCCGTCATCGATCAGGTGATGGGTCTGCTCGGTCAGCGGACAGTGCAGCGAGACGATATCGGAGCGAGCCAGCAGCGCCTCGAGCGGGACCGCTTCCCCGTAGGCCTGGAACGCCTCGGCCGGATAGGGATCATGGCCCAGCACCTCGCAGCCGAGTCCTTTCAGGATGCGTGCCATGCACAGTCCGATCCGGCCCGTCCCGATCACGCCCGCCGTCTTGCCATGAAGGGTGACGCCCAGCAGCCCGTCGAGTGCGAAGTTGCCCTCGCGCACGCGGTTGAAGGCCCGGTGAGTCTTGCGGTTCAGGGTCATGATCATCGCCAGCGCGTGCTCCGCCACCGCCTCCGGCGAGTAGGCCGGCACCCGCGCCACGAACAGCCCGAGCCGATGGGCAGCCGCGAGATCGATGTTGTTGAAACCGGCGCAGCGCAGCACGATCGCACGGATCCCGAGGGTGGCCAGCGTGTCGAGCACGGCGGCGTCCAGGCAGTCGTTGACGAACACGCAGACCGCATCGCTGCCCGCTGCCAGCGTAACGGTGCCGGCATCGAGACTGGCTTCCTGGTAGTGCCACTCGATGTCGTCATCGGCATCTTGAACGGCAGCAAGTTCGTCGAAAAAGCGTCGATCGTAGGGCTGGGCACTGAAAACGGTAACTCGCATGGCGAAAAACTCGCGGCAACGGAGGGCATCTCCCAGCGTAGCGATCCCTGGCGCCGCCGCCAGGGACCAAATGCCGCGGCCCAGTCCCGGCGGCTTTTCCATCGACCCGAGCGGAGGTCACTCGAGCGTGCTCCCTATCGTCCATCATCCCGGCTATAGCATCGAATGGCCCGAGCGCCATCCGTTCCCGATGGCGAAATTCCGAGTCCTGCGCCGACGCCTGTCGACGCTGGCGTTCGACGACCGTGACGACGTTTGCTGGATCACCCCTGCCCCGGCGACAAGTCAAGCGCTATTGCGTGGGCACACCGCCGACTACCTGCAGCGTTTTTATCTGGGCGAGATGGCGACCACGCGGCGTACGCCGAGCGGCTTCCCCTGGTCACCCGCGCTGGTCGACCGCACCCTGCTGGAAGTCGGCGGGACGCTCGCCGCGGTGGACAGCGCCATGGAGACCGGGCTGGCGCTCAACACCGCCGGCGGCACCCACCACGCCTACGCCGATCGTGCCAGCGGCTACTGCCTGCTCAACGATCTCGCGGTAGCCGCCCATCACCTGCTGGCCGAGTATCGTCTCGAGCGGGTCCTGATCGTCGACTGCGACGTGCACCAAGGGGATGGAACGGCCTGGATCTTCCGCGACGAGCCACGGGTCTTCACGCTGTCGCTCCACGGCGAGGCCAACTTTCCGTTCGAGAAGCGCCAGAGCGATCGCGACGTGGCGCTGCCGCGCGGTACCGGGGACGACGCCTATCTGGCGCGGCTCGAGGCGGCGCTGGACCCGATTCTGAACGACTTCCAGCCGCAGTTCGTGCTGTTCGATGCCGGCGCCGACGTCCACGCCGACGATCGGCTGGGCCACCTGGCGTTGAGCGACCACGGTCTCTATCGTCGCGATCACCGGGTGCTGGCGGACTGTCGCAGGCGCGGCATTCCCGTCGCCGGCGTCATCGGCGGTGGCTATGACCGCGACCTCGAGGCACTGGCCGAGCGTCACGCCCAGTTGTTTCTCGCCGCGCTGGCGTTGACCTCCGAATGAAGGGGCAGCGGGGCGTCACGGGGCGAGAGCTGTCCGGAAAGCACGAAATAGCGGTGCATCACCAGCAGCGCGATCAGGTGCTCGAGACGCGTGTCGCGAAATCGATCCACGTGGGCGTTGGCGTTGCGGATGATCGCTTCGGCTTCCCCCGGACGCGCCGTGTAATAGTCCATCTTCTCCTCGAGGTCGTGGCAATCCTCGGCCAGCGGCACGTAGTGGACATAGGGTTCCAGCGTGCCTTCCATGAACCAGGTCTCGTAACGCGGAGGCGGCATCAGGCAGAGCGAGTTCGACGACAGGATCCACTTCAGATTGGTGGCAACGTCCTTGCCCTCGAGACTCAGTACGAACTTGTACTGCAGTTGCGCCTCGATCGACAGGTAGGGACGATAATCCGGTTGATGGTGCCGCCTGGCATGGCTCTGGCCGATATCCATCCGCGGGTGCCGGCATAACTGGCGCAGCACCGCTGCCCGGTGCTCGTGGAAACACTTTCCCCGCCAGACGACGCCGGTCTTCTTGTCGGCGTACCGCAACCGGTCGTTGGCGAAATGAAAGTGGCGCACGCTGTTGAGTTTCAACAGCAGATTGTTGGCGTTGCTCGGCGGGGTCTGGCGACAGATCGGACGGCTCTTGACGATCGTCGGCGTCTCGGCCACCCAGGTCACATCGCCGAAGCGGTAGTTGAAACGCAGCTCGGGGTCGAAATGACGAACCACCCGCTTGGCATCCAGATAGTAGGCGCCGCGTCGTTCGTAGCGGAAATCGCCGATGCGCACCGCGGCCTCGTCGAGATCGAAGGGGCTCTGCTGACGATGGTAGTAGTCGACCCGCGCCAGCACGGCCTGGCGCTGCATGGGAGAGAGCGGCTCCACCAGCCGGTCCAGGCGCAGGCGATACAGACTGTCGGGCAGTAGCAGGCTGGCGATACCGCCAGCGTAGAATCGCAATTTGCGACTCCTGAAGCGCAGGTTCATGGAGTGATACCGGAAGAGGGATTCAGGTCGTCCCACGATTGTCGTCGCCGGCGATGACAAGCGTCTGACACACCGACCCGGCATCCGCCCGACGATTCAGCGCCCGGCGATAGCTCCCGAAGGCACGCTCACGCCTGCCCTGCCGCGCCCCCTTCACGGGGCTCTGCTGGCGTCCCCGACGGCCCGAACAGATCGAGATGCGCATCGCCCCAGTTCTTGAGCGCCATCAGCACCGGCGTCAGCTCGCGCCCCAACGCCGTCAGACTGTACTCCACCCTGGGCGGCACCTCGGCGTGGACCTCGCGATGGATCAGGCCATCGACCTCGAGTTCGCGCAACTGGTTGGTCAGCATGCGTTGGGTGACGCCACCGATGCGCCGCCGCAGCTCACTGAAGCGCAACGTGCCCTCGTCGAGCAGATACCACAGCACGACACCTTTCCATTTACCGCAGATCAGACTCACCGCCGCCTCCACGGCGCAGCCGGGGCTACCATCGAAACGGGAAAATCGCGCTTTGGCCATCCAGGTATCCTTTTTGACACTAGGGTAACGACAGGGAACTAACAGCGTTCGTTGTACGTACGTTGCCTCCGCGATTTTACTCTAGGATTCACGCAGACACCTCATGACTGGAGAACCCGAATGAAAGCCGTCGCCTACCGCAACGCCGGGGCCATCGACCGCGATGACGCCCTGATCGACATCGAACTCGACGAACCCACGCCCGGTGACCGCGACCTGCTGGTCGAGATTCACGCCGTGTCGGTCAACCCGGTCGATACCAAGGTGCGCGGCAATATGGCACCCGAGGCCGGCACGGCCCGGGTACTGGGTTGGGACGCGGCCGGCGTGGTCAAGGCCGTCGGCCGCGACGTGAAGGGCTTCACACCGGGAGACGAGGTCTGGTACTCGGGCGATCTGCAGCGCCCGGGGACCAATGCCGAATATCACCTCGTCGACGAGCGGCTGGTGAGCAGGAAGCCGACATCGCTGAGCTTCGCCGAGGCGGCTGCCCTGCCGCTGACCTCCCTCACCGCCTGGGAGATGCTGTTCGACCGGCTCGACGTGACGCGTTCCGTTCCCGGCGCGGCCAACGCCGTGCTCATCGTCGGCGGCGCTGGCGGCGTGGGTTCGATCGCCATCCAACTGCTGAAACGGCGGACCGATCTCACGGTCATCGCCACCGCCTCGCGCCCGGAAACCCGTGAGTGGGTGGAAAGCCTGGGAGCCGAAGCCGTGATCGATCATCGCCAGCCGCTGCCCGCGCAGATCGAGGCGCTGGGGTTCGGTGCCCCCGGCCTGGTCTTCTCGACCACCCACAGCGACAAGCATCGCGATGACATCATCGCGCTGATGGCGCCCCAGGGCCGGTTCGGATTGATCGATGACCCGGTCGGCTTCGTGATCGACGACTTCAAGCGCAAGTCGATCTCGATCCACTGGGAGCTGATGTACACCCGCTCGCTGTTCCAGACTCCGGACATGCACGCTCAGGGTGACATTCTCGAGCGGGTGGCGGCGATGGTCGATCGTGGCGAGATTCGCACGACGCTGACCGAGACGCTGGGCACCATCGACGCAGCCAATCTCAAACGAGCCCATGCCCTGATCGAAAGCGGGCGGGCACGAGGCAAGGTGGTGCTGGAAGGCTTCTAGGCACTGTCTGAAGAGTAGTGTGCTCGCCCATGTGACGTTAAAAACCGGCTCGCTGAACAACGTTCAGAACGTCCGAAGGGCGAGCGGAGCGAGTCACATGCTCATTGACACCCCGGTAAACGGGTGTGCCAGTCCGGTCCGTTCTCGCCGGTTTTTGCCTTAGCTGCGCGCCCCGGCCTGGCCTTCGCTCGTCGACTTTTCGGACAGCACCTAGGTCTCGTTTGTCGAGGCGACGAGCATCGCCGCCACCGCCCGGCGGGTCTGCCGGAGCGCTCCCCGGTTGGCCTCGACCACGGCCCGCCCGGCCGCGCCAAGGCGGTGGCGGCGATCGTCGTCCTCGAACAGCGAGATCAGCGTGGTGCCTAGCGCTCCACCATCGGCGACCTCGAGCCTGGCCTCGCTGGCCGCCAGGGTGTCGGCGATCTCACGCAAGTTGTCGAGATAGGGGCCGCTCACCACCGCCACACCCAGCGCCGCCGGTTCGAGCAGGTTGTGACCGCCGATCGGCTCGAGCGAGCCACCGACGAAGGCGACGTCGGCGCAGCCGTAGAGCCGCATCAGGTCGCCCATGGTATCGCCCAGCAGTACCGTGGTTTCCGCGGTGACCGGCCGCTGCGCGCCCAATCGCACGACCGACTCCCCTCGCTCGCGGCAGATCGCGTCGACGGCATCGAAGCGCTGGGGATGGCGCGGCACCAGAATCAGCAGCGCATCGGGGAAACGGCGTCTGAGCGCGGCATGCGCGATCAGCGCCTGTTCGTCTTCTCCCGGATGGGTGGAGCCCGCGATCCAGACTGGCCGCGCGCCCCAGCTCGCCCGTAATCGCCGGCTCACGGCCACCGTCTCGTCGTCGACGGCGAGGTCGAATTTCAACGCCCCAGTGACCGTCACCCGCGTCGTCGGGGCGCCCAGCGAGACGAAACGCTCGGCGTCCAGTGGCGACTTGGCACCGATCCAGGCCACCGTTTCGAGCATACCCCGGCTCAGGGCGCCGAAGCGCTGGTAGAGCCGAAAGGCACTGGCGCTCAAGCGGCCATTGGCCACCACCACCGGCACGCCCCGGCGTCGGCACGCCGCCAGCAGGTTTGGCCAGAGCTCGGTTTCGGCGATGACCGCCAGGCGAGGATTCAGTCGGGCGATGAAACGTCGCGCGCTGATCGGAAAATCCAGCGGCAGGAAGTGGTGGGAGACCCGTTCGCCGAACGCCTGGCGAACGCGCTCGGCACCGGTGGCGGTCATGGTGGTGACGACCAGGTCGTGATCCGGGTGATCATCGAGCAGCGAGCGGATCAGGGGCGCCGCCGTGACGACTTCACCCACCGATGCGGCATGCAGCCACAGCCGCGGACGATCACCCTCCACGGTAATGAAGCCCAGCCGCTCGCGACGGGGGTGAGTGGGTAACCACTCACGCCACACCCGCCACCAGATCAGCGGCGACAACAGGTAGGCGGCCAGCGAGTAGAGCCAGCGCGCGAGCCGCGACGGGAGGCCGTGTCGAGCGCGCACCGCGACTCAGCGCTCGCGGTCGAGAATGGTATCGATCATGGTGGTGGTCGAGACGCCATCCTCGAAGCCCAGCACCAGGACCTCGCCGCCATTGGCGATGACCGCCTCGCCGCCGGCGATATCCTCCGGCCGGTAGTCGCCCCCCTTGACCAGCCGATCCGGCAGGATCGCCTCGATCAGCCGCGCCGGCGTGTCCTCGCCGAAGGGAACGACCCAGTCCACCGCGGCCAACCCCGCCAGCACCTGTGCCCGGCGCGCCAACGTGTTGATGGGCCGCTTCGGCCCCTTGAGCCGCGCCACCGAGGCGTCGTCGTTGACCGCCACGATCAGGCGGTCGCCGAGGCGCTTGGCCTGTTCCAGGTACGCCACGTGGCCGGCATGCAGGATGTCGAAGCAGCCGTTGGTCATCACCACGCGCTCGCCACGGGCCTGCGCGGCACGCACCGCCCCGATGAGCGGGCCCTCCCCGATGACGCCGTATTCGGCCAGACTGTCGCCGTGCAGTGCCGTGTAGAGCTCCGCTACCGACAGCACTGCGGTGCCGGGTTTCGCCACCACCAGCCCGGCGGCGAGATTGGCCAGCATCACCGCCTCGCCGAAGCCGTGGCCGGCGGCCAGCGCCAGCCCCAGTACCCCGATCACGGTATCGCCGGCGCCGGTGACGTCGAACACCTCCCGCGCATGGGTCGGCAGGTGGAGCGGGGCGAGGCCCTCACGAATCAGGGTCATGCCGCGCTCGCTGCGAGTGACCAGCAGCGCTTCCAGCGCCAGCGACGCCCGCAGCGCCTCGCCCTTTTCCGCCAGTTCGGCATCGTCGGCACAGGGCCCGACGATCGCCTCGAATTCGGCCAGGTTGGGCGTGATCACGCTGGCACCGCGATAGCGGCTGAAATCGCTGCCCTTGGGATCGACCAGCACCCGCTTGCCCGCCGCCCGGGCCGTGGCGATCAGCGCCTCGACCCGGTTCAGGCTGCCCTTGCCGTAGTCGGAGAGAATCACCACTTCGGCATCGCCCAGCGCGGCCTCGACCTTGGCGATCAGCGGCGCGGTATCGACATTCCACAGCGGCGATTCGAAGTCGAGACGGATCAACTGCTGGTTGCGACTCATGACGCGCAGCTTGGTGATCGTCGGTACTTCCGGGCTACGCTGAAAGTGAGCGCTTACATTCGCGGCTTCCAGCGCCCGTTCGAGATGGTCGGCATTGTCGTCGTGCCCCACCACGCCCGCCAGACTGGCGTGGCCTCCCAGCGATGCGATGTTGAGGGCCACGTTGGCCGCCCCGCCCGGACGGTCGTCGGCATCCTCCACCTTCACCACCGGCACCGGCGCTTCGGGCGAGATCCGCGACGTCGCGCCATGCCAGTAGCGGTCGAGCATGACATCGCCCACCACCAGCAGACGGGCGTGCTCCAACTGCGAGAGATCAACCTTCATGCGGCGGCTCCGTTACGTCATCGGCGTTGGCGGTATCGCGTGTCGCGGTCATCAGTCCATCCAGGTGCTCGACCACGTCGTCCAGCGTGATCAGTGCCATGGCATCGGCGTGGCGCACCCGCGTGCCCCAGTTGACGCTCTCGACGGACTTCTTCAGGTAGCGGCGCACGGCGTCAGGGTAGCGATTGACGACGTGACTGCGCCAGCAGTACGGGGCCGCGCGATCCGGGTTGGTGGTGGCGTATAGCCCCAGCGTCGGCGTGCCCAGCGCATTGGCCATGTGGACCGGGCCGGAGTCGGGTGCGATCACCACGCGCGCCCGATCCAGCAGGGCCAGCAGGCCCTTGAGCGAGGTCCGCCCGATGGCGTCGATGATCTCGACCCCGGGCACCAGCCGGCGGATCTGCTCGCCCATGTCGCGCTCCAGGGGACTGCCGCCGCCACTCATGACGGTTCTCAACCCGTAGCGCTGCCAGGCGTGCTCGATCACGGCGGCGTAGCCCTCGGCGGACCAGTTGCGGAAATTGCGCAGGCGCGGGTTGGCGCAAGGGCTGATCACCAGATAGGGCCGATCGCCGGTCAACTGGCGCGCTTCCTGGTAGGCGGCATCCGGCACCGGTAGCGACCAGTCGAGGCGGGTATCCTCGACCCCCAGCAGGCGGGCGAAATCCATGAAGGATTCGAGCACGTGCGCGCGCGGATGGGGGGCCAGCTGGCGATGGGTGAACCAGTGCTGCCAATCCTTGGCCCGCGCCTTGTCGTAACCCACCCGCACGTCGCATTTCAGTCCCAACGACAGTACGCTTGCGCGCAGCGCCTGCTGCATGTGCAACAGCACATCGAAGCGGACGTCCTCGAGCTGACGCCAAATCGCTCGCATGCCCTGAAAACCGGTGGACTTGTCGTAGGTCACCAGATCGACGCCATCGAGACCGTCCAGCAGGGCATGTTCGGCCTTGCCGACGATCCAGGTGATCCGCGCCTCGGGCCATTGACGCTGCAGCGCGCGCACCGTGGGCACCAGGTTGCAGACATCGCCCAACGCGGAGAGACGCAGGATACCGATATGTCGCGGGCGCTCTGGCAGAGATTGCTTCATGGGCCTGAATGAATTCCCATTGGGTAAAACGCCCATTCTAACGGAAGTTGACCGGGCATGACTCGCAACCCGACCAACGCGCGTCAATCATGGCGCCTCGACCGAACCCTCCAGATAAGACATTCATGATCGAAGAATCTGCTCGCGGCACCACCAGCCGCATCGGCCATCTCGTCAGCCTCAGGAACCTGGGCGGCGTGGAACGCTACTTCACCCGCTTCTACGCCCGTCATACCCCCCCAGCACGACCACCACGTGCTGTTGCAGACCGACGAGGTCCATTCACTGCTTGAGCCGGCTTACGCCCCTCACCGCACGGGGCGGATGCACAGCATCAAGGGCGGGCGCTGGCGGATTCCCAAGTTCCTGCCGAGCGTGCGCCAGCGTTATCAGCTCGCCATGATGCAGCGCCTGGGCCTGGACGCCGTGGTGGTCTGGAACAAGATCGTCAATCATCCGCTGGCGTTCGACGACAACATCCCGCTGATCCACTTCGAACGCGGGAGTGCATGGCTGGCAGCGGATGCACCCGGCCTGAGGCGTTATCTGGCGCGCCTAGACGGCGTGCTATGCAACTCCTACGCCGGCCTGCGGATGCTCCAGCTCAAGTGGCAGCTCGATCCCGATATTCCCTATCGCGTGCTGCAGAACGCCATCCGCCTCCCGGACCAGGCCTCCACTCACCCCGGCGATCGCTTCAGGCTCGGTTTCGCGGGTCGAATGACGGGCCTGAAGGCGCCGATGGTCGCCCTGGAAACCTTTGCCGAACTCAAGCAGCGCTGCCCCGAGGCGGAGCTGTGGATCGCGGGGAGCGGACCGCTGGAGCCGGTATTGAAGCGGTGGACGGCGCAATGGGGATTGAACGACAGCGTTCACTTCAAGGGCCTGGTCGACGACATGTCGGGCTTCTACGCCTCGCTTGACGCCTTCATCTGCCCCTCCTGGCGCGAACCCTTCGGCAACGTGGTCCAGGAGGCCCTGGCTCACGGCCTGCCCACGCTGGTCGGCAATGCCGATGGCCTGCCGGAGCTCGTGCACCACGGCGTCAACGGGGCCGTCCTGACCCCCGGCCGTTCGCGCCAAAGCCTGGCGCGCTATGATCCCCGCTGCGCCCAGGGGCCCGACGAGATCTACGACCCGACCACCGACCGCCTCGTCGAGGCTGGTGTTCTCGAGCCGACGGAGGCCGCCACAGTCCTCGAAGGCTGGGCCCGTGATCCGGCGCTGCGACGGCGCATGGCGCTTGCCGCACGCGAGCAGGTCGCACGCGAGTTCGATCTTGACCGCTACGGGGAGACGCTGGTGGATTTCGTCGACAGCGTAATCCGTTCCTAGGGTTTGTACGAAAAGTCAGCGAGCGAGGGCAAGACAAGGCAAAAATCGGCGAAAACGGACCGGGCTGGCGCACCAGTTTACGGGGTGTAAATGAGCATTTTGAGCCGATTTTTAACGCCGTATTGCCGAGCGCAGCTAGTTTTCGTACAAAGCCCAGCGCTCACAGTGAGGCGAAGGAGTCCCGCAACTTCTCGGTCTGACGGCGATAGGAGTAATCGCTTACCAGCTCGGCCAGCTCGGCGCCAAGCGACTCGAGGTCCGATGTCGTCATCAACTCCTCGAGGCGGTCGACCCAGCCTCGGGTATCGCGACTGTCCAGCATCAGCTCGGCATGGTCGGCCTCGAGCAATTCGGCGGCACCGGTGGTGGACGAAAGCAACACCGGCGTGCCGCAGGCCATGGCCTCGAGCGACACGCGCCCGAACTCCTCGATGTGCGCCGGCAGCACGAACAGGTCGAGCGCGCCATAGATCGTCTCGACATCGCTGACCGTGCTGCGCCAGAGAAACCGCTCGGCGATGCCGGCTCGTTCGGCCTGGCGCTGGTAGGGGGCGAAATCGTCCTTGCCGACGACGAGAAAACGGCACCGCCCCGGCAGGCGTTGCTCCAGCCCGGCGGCCATCTCGATGAAGCCGGCCACGTTGCGCTTGGTGAAATTGCCCGAGGTGATCAGCCCGATCAGGCGGGTGTCGTCCTCGATGCCCAGTTCGCGCCGCCGCGCCGCGCGGCCTGCCGTGGCCCGCTCGAGATTGAATATCTCGGGATCGTAGCCGGGGTAGCTGATCTCGATTCGCGAGTCGTCGATGCCGTAGCGATCGCGAAAATCCTTCGCCATCATTTGCGAATTGACCGCCAGGCGACGAAACCGGGCCCCCGTCAGCACCTGATCGTGAATGGCGGCCACCTCGTGCCCGGCGGGCAGATCGCGGCCATGGATGCGCTGGCTGGCGAGGTGCACGCAGTTGTGCATGTAGACGACATCGGGCGTCTCGACATCGCCGTGGCTGACCAGCATCGCCGGCCGATGACGTCGGCACCAGGCCTGCACGCGGCGGTTGAACCAGAACCGCCGAAAGGGTCCCTTGAATGGCCAGCGCTTGAGCCGAACCAGCTCGGCACCGGCGGCTTCCGCCAGCTCGCGCCGGCCTCGCTCGGCCAAAATCGTCACCCGATAGCCCAGGGTTTTCAGTGCCGCGGCCTGCTCGAAGGCATTGCGGCTGGCGCCGGTGCTCTTCTCCACCTGGCGAATGGCGATCACGGCCAGTGGCGCTTGCGAATCTTCGGTCACGACAGCTTCCTCGAGTTCAATGAACGCCCGACGGGTCGACCAATGCTCGGCGGTCCGAGACGCCGACATGCGACAGCGGGTCCGCCCGGTTACAATGCGTCCCGCGGCTCGTCGCCGCCCTGCATGTCGCCACGCTTTCGGCGCCATGCCAACCCCGCTTCGGCCCTACGTCAAGGATCGGCCATGTCGCTATCGACCTACCATCATCGGGACGCGCATATCTTATACGATCCGACGCGCCTCACTCAGCCCGACCTGCCGATTCTGCCCGAATTCGGCGAGGCCTGGCTCGACCCGGCTGCCTGGGCCGAACGCGGCCTGGTGGTCGGCTCGGCGCCCGGCCGCGGCGACAGCCAGTTCCTGGCCGTCGACGGGGCCGACTGGGTGCTGCGGCCCTATCGCCGGGGCGGCATGGCCGCCAAGGTCAGTCAAAGCAACTATCTCTGGACGGGGCTCGAGCGCACCCGCGGTTTCCGCGAGATGCGCCTGACCCGCGCGCTCCACCAACGGGGCCTGCCCGTTCCGGCGCCGGTGGCGACCATCGTGTCGAGACGCGCCCTGCGCTACCGCGCGGCGCTGATCACCGAGCGCCTGCCTGGCAGCCGGGCGCTGGCGGACCGCCTGCCCGATGCTTCGCCGGCACTGCTCGCCGATGTCGGCGCCACCATCCGCCGGTTTCACGATGCCGGGCTCGACCATGTCGACCTCAATGCGCGCAACCTGCTGGTTTCAGACGACGATAAGGTCTGGCTGATAGATTTCGACCGCTGCCGACTGCGCCCGGGAGGCGCCTGGCGTCAGCGCAATCTGTCACGACTCGAACGTTCCCTCGTTCGTTTCTCGCCCGCCAACGCGGAATCACTCTTCACCGCCATCGTCGAGGGTTACCAAGACACTCCGGTGGATCACCACAAGGCCTGACCCTTCATGCAAGATACGCTGAGGCGCCGTTGGCGTGGCACGCTCCTTTTCGCCCTGGTCCAACTGCCGCTGGTATGGCTGATCGCCCTGCGTTACTCGCCCTACCTCGCCATGCCGCACGACCCCATGGGGATCGCCTATCTGATCCTGACCTGGATCGGCCACTTCGGCATGCTGGTCCTGCTCGGCTGGCTCCCGCTGGCCGTGCTGGCGCTGGTGCTCAAGGCACGCTGGCTGTGGCTGCCGGCAACCCTGCTCGGGGCACTGGGGCTGAGCGCGCTGCTGCTGGACACGATCGTCTACGCCCAGTACCGCTTCCACGTGAATGCTTTCATGGTGTCGCTGTTCCTCAACGACAAGGATGGCGAGATCTTCAGCTTCACCACCACCACCTGGCTGATGGTGGTCGGCAGTGTGGTCGCGGCGCTGGCGCTCGAGGGCTGGCTCGCCCGGCGCCTGATCGTGGCCAACCTTGGCCGCCGCGTGCCGGTGGGTGTCTGCTGCGGGGTAGTGCTGGTAACGCTGCTCGGCAGCCACGGCTTGCACATCGTTGCCGACGCCCGCTACCACCGCAGCGTGACCCAGCAAGTCGGTATCTATCCGCTGCTGTTTCCGGCCACCGCCAAGGATTTCATGGAGCGGCACGGCTGGCTCGACCCCCGAGCCGCACGGGCCGAACGAGCCGACATCGACGCCAAGCAGGCACAGAATCTCGACTGGCCGAAGAACCCGCTGAGCTGCCAGCCCGGCACCAAGCCCAACGTCATGGTCGTCCTGATAGACTCCTGGCGCGCCGACGAATACGGCCCCCAGAACACACCCCATCTATACGCCGCATTGAACGACAGCGGCCGCCGCTATCTCGAGCACTACAGCGGCGGCAATGCCACCCGAAACGGAACCATGAGCCTGTTCTACGGCCTCAGCGGCAACTATTACGCCTATCTGGACGACACTCAGACGCCCCCGCTTCTGATCACGCAGCTGCAGAAACAGGGCTACGCGCTGGGCGTCTTCTCCTCGGCCAGCCTCGACAGCATCGGCTTCGACCGCACGATCTTCAGCTCGGTCGACCCGCTGCGACTGAGCACGCCAGGGGATTCTCCCGCCAGTCGCGACCGGCGAATGACCGAGGACTGGCTGGCCTGGTTCGACCACCAGGCACAGCAGGATGACACCCCCTGGTTCAGCATGCTGTTCTACGATGCGCCCCACGGCTACGACGTTCCCGAAGGCGCCGCCCAGCCCTACCAGCCTTCGGTGAAGGGCATGGATTATCTGGACCTGGGCCCGGACACCGACCCGGTCCCCTACGCCAACCGCCACCGCAATGCCGTGCACTACGACGACGAGCTGCTCGGCCGGGTGATCGACGATCTCAAGGCCAAGGGCGAGTGGGACGACACGATGCTGGTGGTCACCGCCGATCACGGCCAGTCGTTCAACGATTTCGGCAAGAACTACTGGGGCCACAACAGCAACTTCGCCTCGCCGCAGACCCACGTGCCGATGATCGTCACCGGCCCGGGGGTCGAGCCCGGACGCGTCGAGGGCATGACCAGCCATCTCGATGTCGCGCCGATGCTGATGCGCCACGCCCTGGGCTGCACCAACCCGCTCGCCGATTACGCCCAGGGCCAGGATCTGCTGACGCCGGGCATCGATCACCCCTGGGTCGAGGCCAGCAGCTACATCGACTACGGGATCATCGAGCCGGACCGCATCACCGTGGTCGATGGCACCGGCCAGTGGAGCATCGTCGACCGCCAGCTCGATCCCATCGACGACGCCGAGTTCTCGCCGGCGGTGTTCGAAGCGATGCAGTGGTTCCGTCAGTTCTACCGCTGACGAACCCCGCGCTACAATGCCTCAGGCGCCGACCGGCGGCGACGCATCGCGTGGCTCGCGATGCCCCGCCGCCGGTCGCCGAATGACGCTCCACTCCCCCAACGATCCAGGACTGCCCATGGCCGCCATTACCGGCGTGGTGATCACGCTCGACGAAGCCGACAACATCGAGGCCTGCCTGGCCTCGCTCGCGCGCGTCTGCGACGAACTGATCGTGGTCGACTCCGGGTCCCGCGACGACACCGTCGTACGGGCCGAGATGTTCGGCGCCCGCGTGATCCATCAGCCTTACCTGGGCGATGGCCCCCAGAAGCGGGTCGGACCGCAGGCCGCCAGCCACCGCTGGGTGCTGTCGCTGGACGCGGACGAGCGGCTCACCGACGAGGCCGTGGCAACGATTCGCGCACTCGACCTGGACGGCGCCGGCCACGATGCCTATGCGCTGCGCCGACGCAATTTCATCGGCAGTCGCTGGATCCGTCACTGCGGCTGGTATCCGGACTACTGCATCCGGCTGTTCGATCGCGATCGCACCGGCTTCTCCGACAGCCGCCAGCACGCGTCGGTGCCAGCGACGAATCCGCAGCGCCTGGACGCCGACCTGGAACACTATTCGTTCGCCAATCTGGCCGAACTGTTCGGCAAGGCCAGCGGCCGCTTCTCCAATCGCGCGGCCAAGATCATGTACCTCAAGGGCAAGCGAACCAACGGCTGGTCGCCGGCACTGCACGGCGCCAATGCCTTCGTGCGCAAGTACCTGTTCCAGCGTGGATTCGCCGGCGGCCTCGACGGCGTCTCGGTGGCACTGTCGGCGGCGGTCAACGCCTACCTGAAATACGCCAAGCTGCTCGAGCTGCAGCGTGATGCCAAGGTGCGCGACGCCGAAGACTTCGACCGGATCTGGTGAATCGATGGAACGTCACCCGCTGCATATTCGTCACGTCAACCTGGCCCGCGGCTTTCGCGGTGGCGAGCGCCAGACGCTGCTGCTGATCGAGGCACTGGCCCAGGTCGAAGATGCGAAGCTCGAGATCACGCAGAGCCTGGCCTGCCGGCGCGACTCGCCGATGCGCACGGCGCTGGCCGACCGGGCACTCGGCACCGAGATCGAACTGATCGACGCCGATCATGCCCTGGCCGGGCATGGCCGACACCCGCGGGCGACCCTGGTCCACGCCCACGAGGCCAAGGCGGTGCACTGGGCGTGGATCGAGCGTCGCCTGCGCGGCACGCCCTACCTCCTGACACGGCGTGTCCCCCAGCCGGTCAAGGACAAGCGCTTCAACCGTTGGACCTACCGCGCCGCGGCAAGCGCCGTGGCGATCTCGTCGGTGATCGAGCACCATCTTCGCGATCGCGACTGGTGTCCCGTCACGCGCATTCCCAGCGTGCTCTCCGGCCACCCAGGCGATCCCGCCAAGGTGGCCGCACTGCGCGAGCGTTTCGCCGGCCACCGTATCATCGGCCATATCGGCGCGCTGGTGGATCGCCACAAGGGGCAGCGGGTCCTGCTGGCGGCGGCGCGGCGACTGCGCGAGACACACCCGGACGTTCGCTTTCTGCTGCTGGGCGAAGGCGGCGACGGCGCAGCGCTGAAAGCCGAAAGCGCCGATCTGGACAACGTCATCTGGGAGGGCTTCCAGCGCGATGTCGGTGACTATCTCGAGGTGATGACCCTGTTCGCGTTCCCCTCCCGCAACGAAGGGTTGGGCTCCACCCTGCTCGATGCCATGGATCATGGCGTGGCGATCGTGGCCAGCGATGTCGATGGCATTCCCGACCTGATCGAGGACGACGTCAGCGGCCTGCTGGTGCCTGCCGGCGATGCCGATGCGCTGACGGCGGCGCTGGTCGCGCTGCTGGCGGATCCCGTCCGTCGGCAACGGCTGGCGGCCACCGCCAGCCAGCGGCTCGCCGCCTTCACCCCCGAAGCCATGGCAGCGGCCTACCTGGCGCTCTATCGCCGGATCATCGGCCGCTAGCGCGCCCTCGGCGCGGGGCGCAATACTTGCACGGCGGGATCGTGGCATCATGACGCCCGAGTGGCCGCGCCCGAGCGGCACCGAGATCGTCAGCGAAGCGGAGCATAACCATGAGCAAAATTCGGGTCGGCGTCATCTGCGGCGGCAAATCGGCGGAGCACGAGGTCTCGTTGCAGTCGGCCAGGAACATCGTCGACGCGCTGGATCGCGAGCGTTTCGAGGTCACGGTCATCGGGATCGACAAGCAGGGGCAGTGGCATATCAACGATGCCGCGGACTTCCTGCTGAACGCGGACGACCCGAGCCGGATCGCCCTCAATCCGTCCGCCGGCGATCTCGCACTGGTGCCAGGTCGCGAGCGCCAGCAGTTGATCGCCACCGAGTCGTCCCAAGGCACGCTGGGACAACTCGACGTGGTGTTTCCCATCGTCCACGGCACCCTCGGCGAGGACGGTTCTCTGCAAGGCCTGCTGCGCATGGCCAACCTGCCCTTCGTCGGCTCCGGCGTGCTCGGCTCGGCCGCCGGCATGGACAAGGACGTCGCCAAGCGCCTGCTGCGCGATGCTGGTATCCCGGTGGCGCCCTTCGTCACCCTGACCCGTCGTACGGCCGCCGAGGCCGATTTCGACACCCTCAGCGCGACACTTGGCTCGCCGCTATTCGTCAAACCCGCCAACCAGGGCTCGTCGGTGGGTGTCAGCCGGGTCGAGACCGCGCTCGAATTCCAGCAAGCGTTGGCGCTGGCGCTGGCCTTCGACCACAAGGTGCTGGTCGAATCCGCCGTGGTCGGCCGCGAGATCGAGTGCGCGGTACTGGGTAACGACGAGCCGGAGGCGAGCGTCTGCGGCGAGATCGTGGTCGAGAACGGCTTCTACTCCTATGACACCAAATACATCGACGACGACGCGGCCACCGTTGCCGTACCCGCCGACATCGAGGCCGGCGCGAGTGAAGCGATTCGCGAGATCGCGATTCGTACCTTCCAGGTGCTGGAGTGCGCCGGCCTGGCGCGGGTCGATGTCTTCCTCACCCCAGAGGGAAACATCGTCGTCAATGAAATCAACACGCTGCCGGGTTTCACGCGCATCAGCATGTATCCCAAGCTATGGCAGGCCAGCGGCTTGAACTACCCGGCTCTTGTCACCCGCCTGATCGAACTGGCCATGGCGAGACACGCCGGCGACATGGCGTTGAAGAGCGCGCGCTGAAACCGCCGGGAACTCGTCGATAACCTGCTTGTCTCGGATTGGTCATGATAGAGTCATGATGACTCCTCATGCGGTGCCTGGAATCGGCATCGAACGAATACGACGTTCACGGATCGAAGCGCGTCATGACCATCTCTCGCGACACTCGACGTTGGTGTGCACTCACCTACATCGGCCTCTGTATCGGTTACGCCATCATGGTGGTCTGGGTGCTGCCCTGGTGGACACCCCTCGTCATCGCGCTCGCCTGGCTCGCCATCGGCCATCGCTTTCATTGGGGCCACGTCTCCCAGCGCGCCACCCAGCGCAAGGCGTGGCCATGGTCCGCTCTGCCACTGGTCCTGTGGTGGGTCTATATCTACCTCGACGACAGTTTCGGCCAACTC
Source organism: Salinicola acroporae (assembly GCF_003206615.1). Taxonomy (GTDB): domain Bacteria; phylum Pseudomonadota; class Gammaproteobacteria; order Pseudomonadales; family Halomonadaceae; genus Salinicola; species Salinicola acroporae. The sequence continues at coordinate 85,380 of NZ_PZJW01000003.1, forward strand.
GACCTGGGGGCCGTGATCTTCCATCTCCAGGCCGGCATCGAGGAGAACGGCAGCACTGATCGCCAGATCGCCGGGGTCCTCTACACCGTGGCCGCCATCGCCATGCTGGTCGCCGTGACCTGGCTGGTCCGGTCCGATCATCGCTGGCGCCTGTGGGAACGGGTGCTGAGCCTGTTCCTGCTGGCGTTCAATCCGCTGCTGTTCGGGTTGTCGCTGCGCGGCGCCTCGGTGATCGACGACGACGAGAGCTGGCTCGACGATCGCTACCAGCCACCCGAGATCGTCGCCGAAGCGTCCCAGCCACCCAACCTGATCTATCTCTACATGGAGAGCACCGAGCGCACCTATGGCGATACCCAGCGCTTCGGCAACGCCTACGAGGACCTTGCCAGGCTGGGCCAGGAGGGCGTGGTGTTCCATGGCGTCAAGCAGCTCGACAACACCGGCTGGACGATGGCCGGCATGGTCGCCAGCCAGTGCGGGGTGCCATTGATGCCCGCCGGGCTGATGCACGACAACCAGTTCGAGCCGCTGTCGGACGTGCTGCCGGGGGTCGACTGTCTGGGCGACCTGCTGCACGCACGGGGCTACGATCTCACCTACATGGGCGGTGCCAGCACCAAGTTCGCGGGCAAGGCGAAGTTCTATCATGGTCACGGCTTCGATACCGTCCTCGGCCGCGATGAACTGGAGGACAAGGCACCGGCCGGGTATCTCAACGACTGGGGACTCTACGACGATACGCTGCTCGACCTCGCCGAGAAGCGGATTCGACAGCTGCACGACAGCCGCAAGCCCTACGCCTTCTTCGGACTCACCCTGGCGGGCCACCCACCGTTCGGCAATCCGTCGCAATCCTGTATCGACAACCAAGGCGACTTCGACGGCACCGATATCCTCTATTCGGTCAAATGCACGGGTTGGCTGGTCAGGAATTTCATCGAGCGGCTTCGAGCCGAGGGGCTGCTGGACAACACCCTGGTGGTGGTCGCCAGCGACCATCTCTCGATGAAGAATTCGGCGTGGGAGGACCTGATCGCCGAAGAACGCGAGAACACGCTGATGATGCTGGGCAACGGCCTGCGTCCCCGCGTCATCGAACGCCCGGCAAGCATGGTCGATGTCCTGCCGACGCTGCTGGAAGCCATGGGTTATACCATCCCGAACCATCGGGCCGGGCTGGGCGTCTCGCTGTTCTCCTCGTCTCCCACCCTGATCGAGCGCTACTCGCTGGACGAGATGAACCAGCGCATGCGCAGCGAGAACCGTCTGCAGGAGCAGCTCTGGAACGGCGTCAACTGAGACGCCGGGAGTGATCCGCGTGGCTGGATTGGTCCAGCCACACCCGGGGCCGTCTGGACCATCGACGGCCTGGCCGAAGGCGGCTGAGACCGGCGCGGAGGATCGGGGGAAGCGTCTCCGTTCACGCCGGTAGGGTGAGCCTGGTGACCGGGCTGGCGCGCCAGCCGATGATCAAAGTCGCCCGGGTGAGCGCCGGCGATCTTCGGATGAGGCGTAACGGGGCCGTGGCCACTCGATCGGCCCCAGCTCGTCGCCGGGATCCAGCATCCCCGGTTCGGTTTCCGGCGCACACGAGCCCAACGCCTCGGCCACGCGAGTCAGGGCTTCCTCGCCACGGCAGTCGCCGACCACGCGTTCCCACCACTGCCGATGCACGGCGCGGACGACAACGGGTATCGACGCCAGCCCCAGACGCTGCGCCATCGCCAGCCGGTGGAGCCCCCGGTTTACCTTGAGCAACCGGCCCTCGCGGGTGACCGCAACACCCAGATCGTCCTTTCCCAGCTCGACGTCGAATCCCCGGACCGCCATGTCATCGAGGAAGCCGAGGTAGGTTCGCAGGTAGGCGAGTATCTTCTCTTCCGTGTCGAGCAGGATGCCCTGCTGGTAGGAAGACCAGGGGTGGCCCGACTCGAGCCGGGAGCGGTACTGACGAAAGCGTTCGGTCTGGGTCAGATCGCCCCGGTGCTCGTCGATATCGCTGATGAAGCGATAGCGCGAACCCCGGCGCAGATCGCCACGACTCAAATCCCAGTCACCTTCCCAGAGGAAAGCCGAGGAGGAGGGGCGCTTCCCCCCAACCCCCTTGGCGTTGAGATCGCGGATCAGCTCGCGCGGATCGACGTGGACCACCAGCGCCTCCGCCAGCCTCGCCTCGATCGAGCGCCGCGGCAGGCCGCGGCGCTCGATCCACCGGCCACCGGCCTTGCCTTGGGCCCAGCACCGGTAGAGCGCTTCTTCCAGGGGCACGCCGACGCCCCGTTGGAAACCGTCACGAAACGCCGCCTGCCACCGCGCCCGACGAACGCCCCACTTCATGCGGGGATCGTGCAGTTCGCTGAACGCGTCATCCTCGGCGGGTAGACGCGGGGAAACGGGCGAAGAGGGCCGAGACATGAGCAGTTTACACGGTCGGAGGGAAAGGAATCGGTATTATCAAACACTGTTCGTGATCGATACAGTCTAGCATACCACATTAATAAGCATGCTATGCAATTTCCTGCCTACGGCTCCTGTTCGCTCGTTGCACCAGGCGTCGTCGGCAGGTCGAGAAACTGCTGCATGATCCGGGTATCCCGAAATCGCTCGATCAACTCCGGATCGGCTGCCAGCGATGGCGGATTCGCCAGTCCTTCCCGGATCTTGGCTGCCAGTCCGGTGACGGTGTTATCGGCGATCAGGCGTGCCTGGTCATGAATCAACACGTCGCGCACACCGCCGGGACAGTCGACCGCCACGCAGGGCGTGCCGCAGATCATGCTCTCAGCCAGCACGATACCGAAGGCTTCACTGCGCGAGCTCAACACGAACAGCCGGGCGTGTTTCATCCAGGGGTAGGGATTGGGCCGGCTGCCGACGAAATGGATCCGCTCACCCGCCCCTCGCTCCGCGACCAGCGCCTCCAGGCTCTCTCGCTTGGGTCCATCGCCGACGATGACCAGATCCTCTTCGATCTCCGCCTCGAGATAGGCCAGGATCAGCCACTCCTGGCGCTTGACGTCAGAGAGCCGCGAGACGTGGACGATGAACGGCCTGGCCGGCAGCTCCACCGGCTCCTCGGCCTGGCGACGGATGGCCTCGATATCGCACGGGTTCATGATGGTCGCCCATCGATGAGGCCGAATCCCGTGATGGCCGAGCTGCTTCTCCAACTGCGCCCGCACGTTGGGGGTGTTGCAGACCACCTGCTTGCCCTCATAGAGCCGCCGGAGATAGAACCCCTTCAGCCTGCCCCCCTCGCTTCCGGGCCAGGAGACCGTCACCTGCCACAAGCGCGGATCGCGCCAGGACCAGACTGTCTCGAACGCCCCCTGTCCGCGCATGATGACGCGGTCGATCGGGCCGTGTTCGCCTTCGAGCCTGGCAACGAAACGCTGAAGGTAGCGGCCACCGTAGAAGCCGCGCCACAGGAAACCCGATCCCGGTAGCACGGGTTTCAGCAGCGCCCGCGTGACCAGGTCGTACACCAATCCCAGCCCGGTCTTGCGAAACGCCTTGTCGAAGTCGAGACGATGGACCGTCACCGCGTCGTCCGGGGCGAGTTCGTGCCCCCCCTTGAGCACCAGGACATGCACATCGTGTCCCTCCCGAGCCAGCACGTTGGCCAGATTGACCGTGACACGCTCGATGCCACCGATACTCAATTTGCGTACGACCAGCAATACTCTCTGGGTCATGAAGTCATCATCCGTGTCATGTCGTTCACTCGCGCCTTGGCGACCCACCGAATATCAGCGGCTTGAGCTCAGGATAGCGGGCGAGACAGTTGGCGAACTGCACATCGTTACCGCCGCGCTTGATATTATCTTCATGCAGTGCCGACTCCCCTGCTGCCGGGGTCGGTAGAAAGTCCACATTGTGCGGATTGATTCTGACGCAGCGCGTACCGGCCTTGAGAGAAGCCATCTTGAACCAGATGTCGTCAGCATTGGGCGCCAGAGCCCGAAAGGCCTCGACATCGAACACCATGAGGTCCAGTGCACCGGGCGGGTACAGCACGCCTCCGCTTCCGGTGGGCATCAGCGCGAAGTTGGGATGGATCGCGCCGGGGTCTCGGCGACTCTTGACCATCTGATAGGAAATTTCACCCGAGCCGGGCGAGCTCTCGCAGAGCATATGGCCGCGGTGGCAGACGATACAGCCGGGAAAGCGGGTCGCGCCGTCGACCAGCCGCCGCGCCCAATCCGAGGGATAGAGCATATCGTCGTCGGCGGTGATGATCGTGGCTGCCGGATAAGCTTCCAGCGCATGCACTAACTTGTCGTAGGAGCGGTAGTCTTCCTCGGTCACGACGATTTTCACTCCCCGTCGCACCAGCCGCTGCAACGACCCCGGCAGGCTGCCAATCGTCTCTCTATCGCGACGGGAAAGATAAAGGTGGATGTCGAAGGTGTCGAGATCCTGCTCGCAGAGGGATTCCAGTGTGGCGAAGACCTGAAGAATACGCGGCGGGTGGGTGGTCAATGAAATGATGAGCCGATCACCGCTGGAAGGGACGCGGCGAGATGACCATGGATTCTTCATTCGATAGTGCAGGAAACGAAGCGCTGATCGCAGTTTGCGTTTTCGCTTGGCAGTCAGTAGCGGCATGCTCGCTCTCGATGGATATGACGGACGATCAACGTCACGGACAGTGGACAGTAGCTAGCCGACCGGCCGCCGCTCGCGTCGTCAGCCTTGGATCGCCTGCTGAATGCTGTCAGGCAGCATCTGCTTGAGACAGTTGCGGTGCCCCAGCGGGCAAGTGCGCTCGAAACAGGGCGAGCAGGACAACGCCAGATAGTGGATATCGGCATTGTCGGTCAACGGCGGCGTATAGGCGGGCGACGACGAGCCATAGAGCGCTTGGATGCGGGTGCCGACCGCCGCGGCCACGTGCATCAACCCGGAGTCGTTGGTGACCACCTGCTCGCAGGCGGCCAACAGGTCGACGGCATCCGCCAGCCGGGTCTTGCCGCACAGATTGTGGGCATGATCCAGGTCCCGGGTGATGACGTCGCCAGCCTCGGCATCCTTGGGACCACCCAGCACCCAGACGGCGTACCCCCGCGCGATCAACGATTCGGCCAGCTCGCGGAAATAGTCGAGCGGCCACTGCTTGGCCGGGCCGTACTCCGCGCCGGGCATCATGCCGATGGCGGGCCGCTCGCCCAATGCCAGCTCGCCACGCAGCGCTGCCTGGCGCGCCGTATCGACTCGGAGCCGCGGGTGCGGCGTTTCGAAATCGCCGCTGACCGCCGCGCGGGCGTCCAGCCCCAGCGCGACGAAGCGCTTGACGGTCTGATCGAGCACCGTCTTGTCGAGCCTGCGCCGGTCGTTGAGCAGCACATAGCGCTGTTCGCCGATGAAACCCGTGCGGCGCGGGATACCGGCCAGAAACGGCACCAGTGCCGACTTCAGCGAACGCGGCAGCACGATGGCGTGGTCGAAGCGCCCCCTCAGCGAGCGTGCGACATCGCGCCGTGTCTTCCAGCCGAACTCGCCATGTTTCACGTCCAGCGCGATGGCTTCGTCGACTTCCGGCATGCGCTCGAGAATCGGCAGCGACCAGCCCGGCGCCAGCACGCCGATCGTCGCGCCCGGATGGCGCCGTTTCAGCGTGATGAACAGACTCTGTGCCATGACCATGTCGCCAACCCAGGAGGGGCCGACAACGAGAAACCGTGGCGCGGCGTCGATCTCGACGACCTTGGCGTCGGCGAGCGGCGAATCAACCATTCAGCCATTCCAGATAGGCGGAAACGCCCTCGCGCACGGTCTTGAACTCGGCGCTGTAACCGGCGTCGCGCAGGCGACCGATATCGGCCCGAGTGTAGCTCTGATAGCGCCCCTTGAGCTCGTCGGGGAAGTCGATGTACTCGATCTGCCCCTTGCCGTAGAAGTCGATCGCGGTCTCGGCAATGGCCTTGAACGGCTCGGCGCGTCCGGTGCCCAGGTTGAAGATGCCGGAGACCTCCGGGTTGTCCAGGAACCACAGGTTGACGTCGACCACGTCGCCCACATAGACGAAGTCGCGGCTTTGCATGCCGGCCTCATAGCCGTCCCAGGCGCCGAACAGCCTGGGATTCTCGCCGCGCTGCACTTGGGTGTGATGATGGTAGGCGACGCTGGCCATCTTGCCCTTGTGCTGTTCCCTGGGGCCGTAAACGTTGAAGTAGCGAAAGCCCACGACCTGGCTGTCGAAATCGTCCCAGCGCGCGCGGACATACTGGTCGAACAGCAGCTTGGAGTAGCCGTAGACGTTGAGCGGCTTCTCGTGCTCGGGCGCCTCGACGAATACTTCGCTGCCGCCGTAGGTGGCGGCGGATGACGCATAGAGGAAGGGAATCCGCTTGCTCTGGCAGTACTCGAGCAGCACCTTCGAGTATTCGAAGTTGTTCTCCAGCATGAAGCGACCATCCCACTCGGTGGTATCCGAGCAGGCGCCTTCGTGAAAGATCGCCTCGATCGGGGGCAGGCCGCCGATCCCGCCGCGCATCTCCCCGCTGAGCTCTGCCTTCACCCGGGCCAGGAAATCATCCTTGTCGAGATAGTCACCCAGCGTGCAGTCCGCCAGGTTGACGAACTTGGTGCCATCGCTGAGATCGTCGACCACCATGACGTCCTGATGGCCGCGTGCGTTGAGTGCCTTGACCAGATTGGCCCCGATGAAGCCGGCCCCGCCCGTGACAACGATCATGTCGTAACTCCTCTTCGATCGACCCGGTTATCGGGCATGACGACTCCGACCCCGCGAGTCGCCCGACGTTCGATGACACGCCGCCAACGATAGCGTCCGATCGTCGCCGGTGCCTATAACCGATTGAGCGCTAATTGTATACTTGGCGGCTCACGAATTCATGGGCAACGGTGCGCAGTCAATGACAGACTCGACGGCAGATGCGAAAACCTTTCAGGGGCTGATACTCGCCCTTCAGCAATACTGGGCGGAACGGGGCTGCGTGATCATGCAGCCACTCGACATGGAAGTGGGTGCCGGCACCTTTCATCCGGCCACGTTCCTGCGTTCGATCGGCCCGGAGAGCTGGAATGCCGCCTACGTCCAGCCGTCGCGCCGCCCCACCGACGGCCGCTATGGGGAAAACCCCAATCGTCTGCAGCACTACTACCAGTTCCAGGTGGTGATGAAGCCATCTCCGCAGGACCTTCAGGATCTCTATCTGGGATCGCTGGAGCGGCTGGGGATCGACCCGCGGGTTCACGACATCCGCTTCGTCGAGGACAACTGGGAATCCCCGACCCTCGGCGCCTGGGGACTGGGATGGGAAGTCTGGCTCAACGGCATGGAAGTGACCCAGTTCACCTATTTCCAGCAGGCCGGAGGCATCGAGTGCTATCCGGTGACCGGCGAGCTGACCTATGGACTCGAGCGGATCGCGATGTATCTGCAGGACGTCGACAGCGTCTACGACCTGGTCTGGACGATCGCCCCCGACGGCACCCGAGTCACCTATGGCGACGTCTATCTGCAGAACGAGCGCGAGCAGTCTACCTACAACTTCGAACATGCCGATGTTCCCTATCTGTTCGAGGCCTTCGATCACTGCGAGAGCGAATGCAACAAGTTGCTCGAGGCCAACCTGCCTTTACCGGCCTACGAGCAGGTACTGAAGGCTTCCCACACCTTCAACCTGCTGGATGCCCGCCACGCCATCTCGGTGACCGAGCGCCAACGCTATATCCTGAGGGTTCGCACCCTGGCTCGTGACGTCGCTCACGCCTACTACGGCTCACGGGAAGCCGCCGGCTTCCCGCTGGCACCCGAAGCGCTGCGTCGAGAGCTCACGCAGGCAACCTCGGAAACTCAACAGGGAGACGCATGAGCATGGCAGTCAACACGCTACTGATCGAACTGGGCGTCGAAGAGCTGCCGCCGGGAGCGCTGGCCAACCTCGCCTTCGCCCTGCGCGACGGTGTCGCCAAGGGGCTCGACGAGGCCGAGATTCCCCATGGTACGGCGCACGCCCTCGCCTCGCCGCGGCGTCTTGCCGTGCGCATCGAGGCGCTCGCCGACAAGCAGCCTGATCGGGAGGTCGAAAAGCGCGGCCCGGCGCTGGCAGCCGCCTACAAGGGCGGCCAGCCGACCAAGGCAGCCGAAGGTTTCGCACGCTCCTGTGGCGTCACGGTAGACGATCTGATCCACCTGGAGACCGACAAGGGCACCTGGCTCGGCTACCGTGAACGACAGCAGGGAGACACCGTCGAGACACTGCTGCCTGCTATCGTCAATGCCGCCATCAGCGCCCTGCCGGTCCCCAAGAACATGCGCTGGGGCGCCTCGCGCATCGAGTTTTCGCGTCCGGTCCACTGGCTGGTGCTGCTTTACGGCGATCAGGTCGTGCCGGCCAGCGTACTCGGCCTGGAGTCCGGTCGTACGACACAGGGGCATCGCTTCCACGCCCCGGCCCCGATCGAACTCGCCCACGCCGACGACTATGAGTCCGTGCTCGAGAATGCTTACGTGCTGGTGAGTCTGGAACGCCGTCGCGAGCGTATCCGCGAGCAGGTACTCGCCGAAGCGGAAGTGCACGACGCCCAGGCGGTCATCGACGACGATCTGCTCGAGGAGGTCAATGGCCTGGTCGAGTGGCCGGTAGCGCTCACCGGCAGCTTCGACGAGCGCTTCCTCGAGGTGCCCGCCGAGTGCCTGATCTCCTCGATGAAGGCCAACCAGAAGTACTTCCACCTGCTCGATGCCGACGGCAAGCTCAAGCCGCAGTTCATCACGCTGGCCAATATCGACAGCGAAGACCCGCAGCAGGTCATCTACGGCAACGAGAAGGTGATCCGCCCACGCCTGGCCGATGCCGCCTTCTTCTTCGAGACCGACCGTAAGAAGACACTGGAGGCCCGCCGCGAATCCCTGGCCAGCGTCGTGTTCCAGCGCGAGCTGGGATCTCTCGCCGACAAGGCCGCGCGCAGCGAGGTCGTCGCACGGTTCATCGCCGGCAAGATAGGCGGAGATTCCCAGGCGGCGGCCCGCGCCGCCCAACTGGCGAAGTGCGATCTGGTCACGGAGATGGTGCTCGAATTCCCCGAACTGCAGGGCATCATGGGCACCTACTACGCCCGTCACGACGGTGAATCGGAAGCCGTTGCCGAAGCCATCCACGAGCAGTACCTGCCGCGTTTCGCCAGTGACGGGATTCCGAGCACGCCCACCGGCATGGCGATCGCCCTGGCGGACCGCCTGGATACGTTGACCGGCATCTTCGGTATCGGCCAGCGCCCCACCGGCGCCAAGGACCCGTTTGCTCTGCGTCGTGCCACCATCGGCGTGCTCAACATCCTGATCAAGGGTGAGCTGGATCTGGACCTGCGCGAGCTGCTGGAACTTGCCGCATCCCAGCACCGGGCCCTGCCCAAGGCCGACGGCCTGGTAGACGACGTCATGGCCTATATGCTCGACCGGTTCCGCGCCTGGGCCCAGGACGAAGGCTTCCCGGTGGACGTCTACCTGGCCGTCCGGGCCCGGCCGGTGACGCGCCCGCTGGACTTCGCACGTCGTCTCCGCGCCGTCCACCGTTTCAGCCAGCGCGAAGAAGCCTCCTCGCTGGCCGCCGCCAACAAGCGGGTCTCCAACATTCTGGCCAAACAGGCACACGATGCCGGTGCCAACGTGGATGCCAAGCTCCTCACCGAGGAGGCCGAGATCGCCCTGGCCAACGCCGTCGCCGATTGCCGGAGCCAGGTCGACCCCCTATTCCGCGAAGCAGCCTACGCGGAGGCTCTCGACATTCTCGCCACCCTGAGGGCCCCGGTGGATCGCTTCTTCGACGAGGTCATGGTCGCCGTGGAGGACGACGCCGTGCGGACCAACCGACTGGCGCTGCTGGCCAGCCTGCAGGCGCTGTTCCTCGAAGTCGCCGACATCTCGGAACTGCAGCAGTAGCCGCTGGCTTCACTGTTTCACGTGAAACAGCAGGGCCCGGCGTTCTGATCTAAGATCAGGGCGCCGGGCTTTTTCGTATTCGGGCGGGGTACCGCAAAGTCCAGGCAAAAGTTTGGCCGCCCGGGACCTGAGCCCGTCGGCGCCAAGCTCAAGCCGATGTTTCACGTGGAACAAGTTCGCCATCCAGACGTATCCGTTTTTACGTTATTGTCAGCTGGTAAAATCGTGGACTCAAAGTCCTGGCCCATGGAGGCTGCAGCTTGAAGAAAGTGATCATTCTGGATCGGGACGGCGTCATCAACGAAGACTCCGACGCCTACATCAAGTCAGTGGATGAGTGGCACCCCTACCCCACGGCGTTCCAAGCCATTGCAAGGCTGGGAGCCGCGGGCTGGACGGTCGCGGTAGCAACCAACCAGTCTGGCGTTGGCCGCGGCTATTACAGCGGAGAGACCTTGACGGCCATCCATGAAACGATGCTGGAAAAGGCTCGCCTGGCCGGTGGTGAGATAACCCGAGTGCTTCACTGCCCTCATCGCCCGGAGGCCGGATGCGACTGTCGCAAGCCCAAGCCAGGCATGCTGTTGCAACTGCAGCGGGATCTCGCCATACCAAGCCTCGAGGGGAGCTGGATGGTCGGCGACAGCCTGCGCGATATTCAAGCTGGTATCGCGGCGGGCTGTCGTACGGCACTGGTAGAGACCGGCAAGGGCCAGCGCTACGTGGATCAGGTGCGATCCGCATTCCCTTCGACGTGGATATGCCACGACCTCGATGATTTCGTGACCAGGATCACTCGCGATCAGGCTGGCTAGGACCGGAACCCTTCGTGATGCCCGATCCGAGATGGTGTCCACGGCTTGTTTCACGTGAAACAGGTCACTGAGGCCAGTGGCTGTCGTCACTTTAAATCACAAACGCAACCCTCGTCCTGAACTACCCTTGGGTTATCCCCAACGGACGGGCTTACGGAAATGACTTTGGGAAAGAAGATCAGCCTCTGGGTAGTGGCGGTCGTCATGATCATCCTGGTGGCGATGATCGTCATCATTCTCACCTTCGACTGGAACCGCCTGAAGCCGACTATCAATCAGCGCGTGTCGGAAGCCATTCACCGCCCCTTCGCCATCGAGGGGGATCTCAGTCTCGATTGGCAGCGCCCGGAAGGCGAGTCCGGTTGGCATAGCTGGGTACCATGGCCCCATCTGCGTGCCGAGGATATCCATCTGGGCAGCCCTGACACGGTTACCGACGCCGATCTGGCGAGCCTGACTGCACTCGACATCGTGCTGTCACCGCTCCCGCTGCTGCACAAGACGCTTTCCATACCCAATATCGAGATCACCGGCGGTGAGGCGACACTGGTCCGCCTCCAGGATGGCAGCAATAACTGGACATTCGATCTCGGTACCGGCGATGACGCATCGCAGCCGGATGACAGTGATCAGCAAGGCGGCTGGACTGTCGACGTGGGGGAGATTGCCTTCGACCCCATCGACCTTCATTACCAGGATGCAACGCTGGCGGCCAATGTCGATGCCACGGTGGAGCTACTGGGTGAACCGATCGCCTTCGACGCGCTGACCGACAGCGAGAGTGCCGCCGGCCAGGCCGTCGCCGAGCAGCAGGTCGCCGACTATCGTTTCGGATGGCGCGCCCAGGGCAGCTACCAAAATCAGACTTTCGAGGGCAGTGGTCGGCTGGGCGACCTGGCGGCGTTACGTCAGCGCGGTGCTGCCTACCCCGTACAGGCAGATCTCCAGGCGGGGGCGACCCGGGTGTCGGTCAACGGCACACTCACCGATCCTCTCGCTCCCAAGAAGATCGACATGGATCTCAGTTTCTCCGGCCAGAACCTGGGGGATCTCTACAACGTGATCGGCGTGACCTTGCCGGACACGCCCCCCTACTCTACCCGAGGGCATCTCACCGCAAACCTGGACAGCCAGGAAGCGCTGTCGTTTCGTTATCAGGACTTTGACGGCCAGATCGGGGAGAGCGATATCCATGGTGATCTCACCTACCTGCTCGGCGAGCCGCGACCGTCTCTCACCGGCGAGGTCGTATCGCGCCAGCTGAGATTCGCCGATCTGGCGCCGCTGATCGGTGCCGATACCGGCACCGAAGATCAGAGCGAAGGGAACCAGAGTGGGGAGAGCCAGCAGCCGCCGGACAAGGTGCTACCGGTCAGCGAGTTCCAGACTGCCCAGTGGCGGACCATGGATGCCGACGTCAAGTTTACGGCTCAACGTATCGAACATGGTGATTCGCTGCCGCTGGACGACCTCTATACCCACGTGACCCTGAAAGACGGCGAGATCCTGCTGGATCCACTGCGTTTCGGCGTTGCTAGCGGCAACCTCAATACCACGCTGCGGCTCGATGGTAGCCAGGAGCCGATGCAGAGTCGTGTGGACATGCACATTCGCCGCCTGCTGCTCAGCGAGATGTTTCCCGATGTTGACCTGATGCAGAACAGCCGTGGCGAACTCAACGGCGATGCCACGCTCAGTGGCACGGGCAACTCGGTGGCCGCCATTCTCGGCAGCAGCAACGGCAGTTTGCAGATGTTGATCAGCGATGGCGTCATCAGCCAGAACCTGATGGAACTGGCCGGGCTCAACGTCGGGAACTATCTCGTGGGCCAGCTGTTCGGCGACGAGCAGGTCGATATCAACTGTGCGGCCACCAACCTGGAGGTCGACGACGGCTTGGCGAAGACCCGCTTCTTCGTCATCGACACGGAGAACGCTCTGATCCGGGTCGACGGCACGGTCAATTTCAAGACGGAAGGCCTGGATCTGAATATCGAACCGGAGAGCAAGGGCGCGCGCGTGTTCACCTTGCGCTCACCGCTCTATGTGCACGGCACCATGAAGAATCCGTCACCCGGGGTCGATGCCGGCTCGCTGTTGGCACGGGGTGCGGTAGGGGCATTCCTCGGGACCGTGGCGACGCCAGCGGCAGCGCTGTTGGCATTAGTATCGCCGAGCGCCGATGAAACCACGCCATGTAACGACTTCCTGAGTCAGATTCAGACCGACTCCCATTGAGAGGAATGTTTCACGTGAAACCTGATGAACGGAGGGTTTCACGTGAAACACCTCACTCTTGTATACGTCAAAACCCAGAGCACCGATGCCGCGGAAGGAGGGGCCGGAGCTAGCCGGCCGAGTCAGGGGGCTAGTACCCGACAAGCATATTGCCGAGCTGGGTGATGCCAAGGGAGCGACAATACGAAATCCGCCATGGCTGAACGCGAACTACTCACCGTGGCGGATTTCCAAGCGGTAGGGATGACATTATTGAGAGTTCTTGCGGTACTGCTCGCCCAACGATTCCAGCGCACCAATGAGCTTCTCGATCTCGGCATTGAAGCGCTGCTGCTGTTGAGCATAGAAATGGCGGGTGTACGAGGAGCCTTTATGCTTGTTCACCAAGTTGGAAAACTGTGATTCCAGCTGCTCGGTATGGAAACGCAGACGCTCGGTCAGGAATTCGGCATGCCCCTGATGGCAGGCCACGTCCATCAATGCCCTGACCTGAACCGTCAGCAGATAAAGCTGCAGCACATTACGGTCCTGCACCTCTTTCTGAGTGGAGACGCTATCGTCCAGCAGGTTGATCGAACTCATCTGACAGCAGCCGCTATCGTCGGTCAGCGGGCGATTCTGGGCATTCTCTTGCTGAGTCTGGAACATGGTCAGACCCTCCTTTTAGGTCGCTGAACCATACGATCCATGGTACCACCAGCATGTTTCCTGACCGTTCGCCATTGGTCGAACCCTCCGCCGGCTCATTGGTCGAGGAAGTCGCCTAAAGCGTAATGGCACGAAGGCAGTGGAGAGCGCAGATTGGGAGAGAAAGCTAGAGGTCGCTACCCTCAATAATCGGAGACGCTCATCATGCGCTACGCCAACCCCAACACAGCCGATGCCATCGTCGGCTTCGAGAAGCGGTACGAGAACTACATCGGCGGTGAATGGATACCGCCGGCCGAGGGGCGGTACTTCGAGAACATCACCCCGGTTACCGGGGAAGTGTTCTGCGAGGTCGCCAGATCCAGTCAGAAGGATATCGATACCGCGCTGGACGCCGCCCACAAGGCTGCTCCGGCGTGGGGAAAGGCCTCCGTACAGGAGCGTTCGACGTTGCTGCTGAAGATCGCCGATCGCATGGAGCAGAATCTGGAAATGCTGGCGGTCGCCGAGACCTGGGACAACGGCAAGGCAGTGCGCGAGACGCTGGCAGCCGACATCCCGCTGGCGATCGACCATTTCCGCTATTTCGCCGGCTGCATTCGGGCCCAGGAAGGGACCACCGCCGAGATCGAAGACAACACGGCGTCCTACCATTTCCACGAACCGCTGGGCGTCGTCGGTCAGATCATTCCGTGGAACTTCCCGATCCTGATGGCCACCTGGAAACTGGCGCCCGCACTGGCCGCCGGCAACTGTGCCGTGCTCAAGCCCGCCGAACAGACCCCGGTCTCGATCTTCAAGGTCATCGAGATCATCCATGATCTCCTGCCGAAGGGCGTCATCAATATCGTCAACGGCTATGGCGAAGAGGCCGGCCAGGCGCTGGCCACCAGCAAGCGCATCGCCAAGATCGCCTTCACCGGTTCGACGCCCATCGGCTCGCACATCATGAAATGCGCCGCCGAGAACATCATTCCCTCCACGGTGGAGCTGGGCGGCAAATCCCCGAACATCTACTTCGAGGACATCATGTCCGCCGAACCGGCGTTCATCGACAAGTGCGCCGAAGGGCTGGTGATGGGCTTTCTCAACCAGGGCGAAGTCTGCACCTGCCCTTCCCGCGCCCTGGTCCAGGAGTGCATCTACGACGAGTTCATGGCCAAGGTCCTCGAGCGAGTCAAGAAGATCAAGCGTGGTCACCCACTGGATACCGAGACCCAGGTCGGCGCCCAGGCCTCCCAGGAGCAGTTCGACAAGATCATGTCGTACATGGACGTGGCGCGGGACGAAGGTGCGGAGTTCCTCTCCGGCGGCGAGCGGGAATCGCTCTCCGACGATCTCTCTCGGGGTTACTACATCCAGCCCACGCTGCTGAAGGGCAACAACAAGATGCGCGTGTTCCAGGAGGAGATCTTCGGCCCGGTGGTCTCGGTCACGACCTTCAAGGACGAGGAAGAAGCCCTGGCCATCGCCAACGACACCGAATTCGGACTGGGTGCCGGGGTCTGGACCCGCGACATCAACCGCGCCTATCGCATGGGCCGGGGCATCCAGGCCGGCCGGGTCTGGACCAACTGCTACCACCAATATCCAGCCCATGCCGCCTTCGGAGGGTACAAGAAGTCCGGTGTGGGTCGGGAAACCCACAAGATGGCGCTGGAGCATTATCAGCAGACCAAGAACCTGCTGATCAGCTACGACATCAATCCCATGGGTTTCTTCTAGACCGACCGATGAGGTCCGGGGTCCGCAAGGGCCCCGGCGCGCGGGTGGTAGGGGTGGCGAGCTCGACGGCTTCGCCACCCTTCGGCGCGCCCGGTTCACGGACGCCGGCTTGATCCACGTTGTGTCGGGCCGATCTTTACTTGGCTACAGTGAGATGAGGACAGACTACAGAAGAGGGACAGCGCCATGACCAACATGACGACCTTCCTGGGCAGTCTCGATCGACCGTCTCCCCCCGCCGATCTGAATCGCGAGCTGCGCGCACTCTGGTGGGCCGGCAAGTCCGAGTGGTCCAAAGCCCACGATCAGGTGGATTCCGCAGCCGGCCGACGGGCCGCCTGGGTGCACGCCTATCTTCACCGCTGGGAAGGCGATATCGGCAATGCCGGTTACTGGTATCGGCAGGCGGGACGCCAGGTGCCGGACCAGAGCCTCGACGACGAGTGGCAGGAGATCACCCGGTCACTGCTCCGAGAACTCGCGCCTCAACTTTGATCCACGCCGGACAGCGGATTACGCCTGGGCCGACTGGATCAGTTCGGCGAAGCGGTTCAGGTCGACGTTGCCGCCAGAGAGCACGATCCCGACACGCTGCCCCTCGATCCTCGTATGGCCGGCCAAAGCCGCCGCCGCCGCCAGGCAGCCCGTGGGCTCGACGAACTGCTTCATGCGACCGGCCAGGAAGCCCATCGTCTCGACCAGCTCGGCGTCGGTGACGGTCATGATCTCGTCGACGCACTGCTGCAGTACCGGGAACGTCAGGCTGCCCAGCGCCTGGGTCTGGGCGCCATCGGCGATCGTGCGCGGGGTGGCAATCGAGACGATCTCGCCACTGGCCAGGCTTCTCTGGGCATCGTTGCCGGCTTCCGGCTCGACCCCGATGATCCGGCAGCTCGGGTAGCGCGCCCTGGCGACCGTGGCACAGCCCGACAACAGCCCGCCACCGCCCAGCGGCACGATCAGCGCATCCAGCTCACCGACATCGTCGAACAGCTCCTTGGCGGCGGTGCCCTGCCCGGCCATGACGTGTGGGTGATTGAACGGCGGAATCAGCGTCAGGCCCTCGGCCTCGGCCAGTTCCCGGCCCAGCGCCTCGCGATCCTGGGTATAGCGGTCGTAGAGCACCACTTCGGCACCGTAGCCCCGCGTGGCCGCGATCTTGATCGCCGGCGCATCCTCGGGCATCACGATGACGGCGCGAATGCCATGCAGCCTGGCCGAGAGCGCGATCGCCTGGGCATGATTGCCGGAGGAGAAGGCGATCACTCCCGCGGCCTTCTGCTCACGATCGAACTGGCTGATGGCGTTGTAGCCACCCCGAAACTTGAAGGCGCCGATGCGCTGGAGATGTTCCGCCTTGAAATGCAGCGAAGCGCCGCTGCGCTCGTCTGCCGCCGTCGAACGCAGCACGGGGGTGTGGTGGGCAATGCCCGCCAGCCGCCGGTGCGCCGCCGCCACGTCGTCGTAATCGATCGCCAGGTTGGTCATGCTCTCTCCTGTCTCCGGCGCCACTGACATTCCGCGGCGCGCTGCGTAATATGCCAGCCAAAGTGTCATCGATGATGATGGCTCGACGGCTGCAAGGAAAGGGACAGATGCGATCATACGACTGGATATGGCAGACCGGGCCAGAGCTCGACCCCGCCGGGCTGTATACCCTGCTGTCGCTGCGCGAGGCGGTGTTCGTGGTCGAACAGCAGTGTGCCTATCAGGAGCTGGACGGCCGCGACCTGGCGGCATCGACGCACCACCTGCAGGTCCTGGCGGCGAACCAGCTTGCAGCCACCCTGCGGCTGCTGGTGCCCGATCCGGTCGACCAACCGGCCTCCATCGGGCGCGTCGTCATCCACCCCGCCCATCGCGGTGGCGGCCTGGGCCACGACCTGATGCGAGCCGCGCTGACGCGCATCGAATCGCTGTGGCCCGGCCGCAGCGCCCGGCTGTCCGCCCAGGCGCATCTACAAGCCTACTACGGCCGTCACGGCTTCGAACCGATCGGCGATATCTATGTGGAAGACGGGATTCCGCATATCGATATGCAGCGGACGCGAGACACACAAGGTAAGTAAGCGCTCACTTTTATCGAGGCGAAAAAAGCCGACGCTGGACAACAGCGTCGGCTCGTTTCGGCGTGCCACCCCGCCAGGCGGGGTGGACATCGCGCCGTTCAGGCGCCGAATTCGCTCAGCATCGATTCGATCAGGTCGAGCCCCTCCTCCAGCACGTCGTCGCCGATGGTGACCGGCATCAGGAAACGGATGGTGTTGGCGTAGAGACCACAGGAGAGCAGGATCAGGCCGCGCTCGCGAGCGGTCTTGCAGAGCTTGCCCGCCAGTTCGGCATTGGGCACGCCGCTCTTCTTGTCGCTGACCAGATCGAACGCCGCCATGGCACCCAGGTTGCGCGCGTTGGCGACCGAGGCGTAGTCCTGCTGCCACTTGTCGAAGCGCACCTTGAGCTTCTCGCCCAGCGCCTGGCTCTGTTCCAGGATGCGCTCTTCCTCGAACACTTCCAGCACGGCCAGTACCGCGGCGCAGGAAACGGGGCTACCGGTGTAGGTGCCGCCCAGCGAGTTGCCGCCGGAGGCGTCCATGACCTTGTCGGTACCTACCACGGCCGAGATCGGCATGCCGTCGGCCATGCTCTTGGCCATGGTCATGATGTCCGGCTCGACGCCGCTGTGCTCGATGGCGAACAACTTGCCGGTACGGCCGAAGCCGGACTGCACCTCGTCGACGATCAGCAGGATGCCGTGCTCGTCGCAGATCTCGCGAAGCGCTTTCAGGAAGCTGGCCGGCGCCGCATGGAAGCCACCCTCGCCCAGCACCGGCTCGATCACGATGGCGGCGGTATCGCTGGGGTTGGCATCGGTCTTCAGCACCATCTTGAGGTGGCGTAGCGCCTCTTCCTCGCTGACGCCGATGGACGGCACCGGATAGGGCGCGCGGTAGACCTGGCCCGGCATCGGGCCGAAGTCGTTGCGGTACGGCGCCACCTTGCCGTTCATCGCCATGGTCATGAAGGTACGCCCGTGGTAACCGCCGGTGAAGCAGATCACACTGGAGCGCCCGGTGGCGGCCCGCGCCACCTTGACCGCATTTTCCAGCGCCTCGGCGCCGGAGTTGGCCAGCATCACCTTGGCGTGGCCACGGACCGGCGTCACTTCACTGAGCTTCTGCGCCACGCGCACATAGCCCTCGTAGGGCATGACCGTCTGGCAGGTGTGCATGACACGGTCGAGCTGCGCCTTGACCGCCTCGACCACCTTGGGGTGGCGATGGCCGATGTTGAGTACGCCGATGCCGCCAGCGAAGTCGATGAAGCGCTTGCCGTCCTCGTCCCACAGTTCGGCGTTCTCCGCCCGCGCGGCGAACTCGACCGCCGGGCTGGCCGCACCGCTGGCCACGTAGCGCTGCTTGAGTTCGTTGAGTTCTGCATTGGTCATGGATCACTCCTCCTGACACGGCATCGGATGCCGTTAACGTGAATCGCGCGTCGTCGTCGGTTTCGGCAGGCGGCGCGCCATGAAATCGGGATCAGGCTTTATCGTAGGCTGCCCGAATGAGGCGATCGCCCATCTCTCGACCGTAGTGCCGCCGAGCCCATCCGTACAGTGCCAATCCGGCGATCATCCAGCCAGCGAAGATGGACCACTCGACGGAAGTCAGCGCCGAAGGGCTGCCTGGCAGGTAGAGACAGGTCATGCCCAGCGACAGCAGCACTGCCAGCACACCGACCAGCTTGCCGGCACCGACATGATAGGGACGCGGCATGTCAGGCTCGCGATAGCGCAGGATGACGAACGATAGCGCCACGAACAGATAGGCGAGCACGATACCCAGGCCGCCGGCATCGACCAGCCATACCAGCGCCGGACGCCCGAAGAACGGCGCCGCGGTGGAGAGCACGCCGATCAGGATGATCGCGTTGGTCGGAGTCTTGTAGCGTGGATGCAGCTTGCCCAGGAACGCGGGCAGCATGCCGGAGTGCGCCAGGGCGTAGATCGCCCGTGATCCGCCGATGTAGAACGCGTTCCAGCTGGTGATGATCCCGGCGATCCCCGCCAGCACCATCAGATTGCCGGCCCAGTCCCCGTCGAACACCGCCGTCATCGCGTCCGGGACGCTGAGCGAACTCCCCTTGAGCGTCTCGTTGTCGAGCATCAGACTGGTGCCGAGAATGATCAGGGTGTACCAGCACACCGCCATGATGACCGAGAGCACCAGCACCTTGCCGATATCGCGGAATGGCAGGTTGATCTCCTCGGCCGCCTGGGGAATCACGTCGAAGCCGACGAACAGGAACGGGACCAGCACCAGTACCGCCACGATGCCGCCGAAGGCGCCGTGCTCGCCGCTGGCGAACAGCGGCTGCATGTTGCCGCCGTCGCCGGTGAACAGCGATCCGGTCACGAACATCACGCCCGCCACCAGGATCAGCCCGGTAACGACCTTCTGCAGCAGCGCCGCGGTGGAGATCCCCACGTAGTTGACGGCCATCATCACCAGCGAACCGAGTACGCCCACCGCGACCCAGGTCGCCTTGACGTCCCAGCCGGCGATGGTCCACAGGTCGCCGACGGCGTAGCCGGGGAACAGGTGCTCGACGACCGTCGGCAGCGCCACCGCCTCGAACGACGCCACGCTGACATACCCCAGCACGATGCTCCAGGTGCAGACGAACGAGGCGAAATGGCCCAGCGCGCGATAGCTGTAGACGTGCTCGCCACCGACCTGGGGCATCGCCGACGCCAGCTCGGCATAGGTCAGCCCCACCAGCAGCACCGCAATGCCGCCGATGACGAAAGCGAGTATCGCGCCCACGCTGCCGCCATCGAGGATGGCGCTACCGGTCAGGACTATCCAGCCCCAGCCGATCATGGCGCCGAAAGCCAGGGCCAGGACATCCGCTCGTGCGAGGACTCGCACGAGCTCCGCGGGTTGAGGAGCATTCGACATGAGGGGGTCTCTTCAGGTTGTTTTTGATAGGCCGGATCCCGCCGCGGGACTCGGCCCTGACGCCACGCTATCACTCCGCTGGGCAAGCGGGACTAGACCACTTCCCGACGGCGGTGGACCACATGGAGCTCTCCCCGCATAATCCGCGGACGTTTCCGCGTCTCTCGTGAGGTAGGCCATGGACGACCGTCGTCAGGCGCTGGACCACATCCGGCAAGGCTACCTGGCCCAGCCCGACCACCTGACCAAGTACTGCCGTCTCGAGCAGACCCTGCTGACGCTCATCGAGCAGCGGTGGCAGAACGGCCAGCGGCTGCCCGGGCATCGCACCCTGTGTGGCGCGCTCGGCATGGCCCGCAACACGCTGGCCGGCGTCGTCGAGAGTCTGATCCGCCAGGGTCATCTGGTGACCGACCACGGCAAGGGCACCTGGGTATGCAAGCACTCACCCCTGCGAGAGCAACGGGTTGCCGACATCGGGCCGATCTCCCGCCGCGCCGGTGATCTGCTGAATGACGTGGGGGCCAGCCCGCTGCAGAGCGGCGCCTTCGTGCCGGGCGTTCCGGATATCGCGCACTTCCCCATTGCCCGCTGGCGACAGCTCTACTCGCGGATCACCGTACCCCACAACACGCTGCTGCTCGCCTACGCATCCGGCGGCTACGGCCCCTTGAAACGTGCCATCGCCGGCTACCTCGCCCGGTGGCGGGGCATCGACTGCGGACTGGACCAGATCGTCATCACCGAGGGCGCCCATCATGGCTTGCAGCTATGCGCCCTGACGCTGGCCGACCATGGCGATCGTGCGGTCATGGACTCGCCGTTCTACTGGGGCGCGCGCAACGTCTTCCAGGCCGCCGGCCTCGAGATAGACCACGCCATCTGGGAGCCGCATCACGGGTATGTCGGTTCGCTGCCTCGGCCACACCCCAGACTGCTCTACTTCACCGGCGCCCACCATTATCCGTTGGGGGTGTCATCAGTAAGCACTCACAAACATGGATTGATCGACGCTCTCGAACCGGACTGGATTCTGGAGGACGACTACGAGTTCGGCGACGGCGGGCACCACGAGCTGGCCTTCGATCCCGAGCGCGGCAACCAGATCCTGGTCGGATCCTTTTCCAAGCTGATGTTTCCGGGCCTGCGTCTGGGATACCTGATCGTGCCGAGGGGGCTGAGCACCGCGATCAACCGGGTACGCACCGGCGTCTTTCGCGAAGGGCGCCTGCTGGACCAGGCGGTGCTGGCCACGTTCATCGACGACGGCGATCTCGACCGCTGGTGTCGACGCATGGCGCAGGAGTACCTGGAGCGCCAGCAACGGCTGCACGAGCTGCTGGCCGACGTCCCCGGGGTCACCGATCTCTCGCCGCCGGCCGGCAATATCAGCTTGAGTCTGGCACTCTCGCCCACACTCGACGACGAGCGCCTGGCGCAACATCTGCTGAACCGGCACCACCTGGTCACCCGGCCGCTGAGCCGGGTCTGCGGACCGGGCGACCCTCGCCGCGGGCTGATACTCGGTGTCGGCATGGTCGAAGGCAAAGCACTGGAGCGCCAGGGCCGGCGCCTGGCCGAGGGCATCCGCGAGTTCGTCGCCCAGCAGCGCTGAGCGGCTCTCGGCGCCGCTGCCCCCTGCCCCTGTCAGGCCGTCTCCCCGATCGGGGTGGCCTCGGCGACGCGCTCGTCGCGAATACGCCGCTCGGACTCGGGGTCGAACACCACCATGCGCGAGACGTCGAAGGCGAACCGGGTCCGCTCGCCCGGACGTAACGGCGTGCCGGGGCGCATGCGAGCGTTGACATGGGTTCCACCCAGCGTCGTCACCACATAGAGATCCGCCCCGGTCGGCTCGACCAGCGCGACCGGCAGCTCCGCCTCGTGGATGTTGCCCTCGCGATGATTGGCACTGGCCGGGTCGGTGATCGCCTCGGGCCGCAGCCCCAGGATGACGTCGCGGTCGCGCCAGTCACGCAGTGCGTCACGGTCGCGCACGATCGGCAGTGTCAGGGTGGACGCCTCCGTCGCCACCTGGGCAACCGGCAGCCCATCCTGCTCGACGATCCGCGCCTTGACCAGGTTCATCGACGGCGAGCCCATGAAGCCGGCGACGAACAGGTTGTTGGGGTCGTCGTAGACCGCCTGCGGCGTCCCCAGCTGCTGCAGCTCGCCGCCACGCATGACCGCGATCCGGGAGGCCAGTGTCATTGCCTCGATCTGGTCGTGGGTGACGTAGACGATCGTGGTGCCCAGGCGCTGGTGCAGCTGCTTGATCTCGGTGCGCATGTCGACGCGCAGCTTGGCATCCAGGTTCGACAACGGCTCGTCGAACAGGAACAGCTGCGGATCGCGCACCAGCGCCCGCCCCATCGCCACCCGCTGGCGCTGGCCGCCGGAGAGCTGGCCCGGCTTGCGGTCGAGCAGGTTCTCGATCTGCAGCAGCTTGGCGACCCGGTCGATCGCTTCACGGCGCTGCTTGCGCGGGACCTTGCGCATCTCCAGCCCGAAGCCGATGTTGCCGGCCACGGTCATGCTCGGGTAGAGCGCATAGGACTGGAACACCATGGCGATATCGCGCCGGGAGGGGTGCACGTCGTTGATGCAGCGGCCGTCGAGCAGCAGCTCGCCCTCGCTGATCGAGTCGAGGCCGGCGATCATGTTCAAGAGCGTCGACTTGCCGCAGCCCGATGGCCCCACCAGGACCAGGAAGTCGCCCTGCTCGATCGCGATGTCGATGCCCTTCAGGACATGGGTCTCGCCGAAGCGCTTGTGAACGTTGTTGATATGCAGAAAGCTCATGTGATCCTCAACCCTTGACCGATCCCGACATCAACCCGCGCAGGAAATACTTGCCCGCGAGGATATAGACGATGAGCGTCGGCACCGCCGCCACCATCGCTGCCGCCATGTTGACGTTGTAGGCCTTCACCCCGGTGGAGCTGTTGACCAGATTGTTGAGTGCCACCGTGATCGGCGCGCTGTCGCCGGAAGCGAACGAGACGCCGAACAGGAAGTCGTTCCAGACGTTGGTGAACTGCCAGATGATGGTGACCACGATGATCGGTACCGACGCCGGCAGCAGGATCCGGAAGAAGATGGTGAAGAAACCGGCACCGTCGAGTTGCGCCGCCCGAACCAGTTCGTCCGGAAAGCTGGCATAGAAGTTGCGGAAGAACAGGGTCGTGAACCCGATGCCATAGACGATGTGGACCAGCACCAGCCCACCGGTGCTGTTGGCCAGATGCAGAATGCCCAGCACCCGGGCCATCGGCAGCAGGATGATCTGGAACGGGATGAAGCAACTGAACAGCATCAGGCCGAACACGATCTTGTGGCCGCGGAACTTCCACTTGGTCAGCACGTAGCCGTTGAACGCGCCCAGCAGCCCGGAGATCAGCACCGCCGGTACCACGATCTTGATGCTGTTGAAGAAGTAGCCGTGCACCCCGTTGCACTCGAGGCCGATGCAGGCACTGCCCCAGGCTTCGCGCCAGGGATCCAGGGTCCATTCGCCGGGCAGCGCCAGCATGTTGCCCTGATGGATCTCCTCCAGCGTCTTGAACGACGTGGTCAGCATCACGTAGAGGGGCATCAGATAGACGACCGCAAACAGCACCAGGATCGCGTAGAGCACCGCCCGGGTCGCCAGACCCCGGCGTGCCGTGAAGGAAGCGGCACTCATGATCGGGGCTCCCGCAGCTCGGAGTAGAGATAGGGGATGATCAGCGCGGCGATCACCGCCAGCATGAACACCGCGCTGGCCGCGGCGATACCCATTTCGTTACGCGAGAAAGCGTAGGAGTACATGAAGGTCGCCGGCACCGCGGTGGCATTGCCCGGCCCGCCGCCGGTCATCGCCACGATCAGGTCGAAGCTCTTGATCGCCAGATGCGCCAGTACCACGACTGCGCTCAGGAAGACCGGTCGCAGCTGGGGGATGATGATGCGGGCATAGATCTTCCAGGCCGGGGCGCCGTCGATCTGGGCGGCCTTGATCATCTCGCCGTCGATGCCGCGCAACCCCGCCAGGAACATCGCCATGACGAAGCCGGTGGCCTGCCAGACCGCGGCGATCACCACGGTGTAGATCGCCATGTTGGAATCGATCAGCCAGTTGAAGCTGAAGCTCTGCCAGCCCAGGTCGTGCATGGTTTTCTCCAGCCCCAGCCCGGGGTTGAGAAACCACTGCCAGGCGGTACCGGTGACGATGAACGAGAGCGCCATCGGGTAGAGATAGATGGTGCGCAGCACGCCCTCGGCCCGGATCCGCTGATCGAGCAGAATCGCCAGTATCAGGCCCAGCACGATACAGCTGATGATATAGAGCAGCCCGAAGACCCAGATGTTGTGCAGCGCGATCCCCCAGGTCCAGGAGGTCCACAACCGCGACCACTGGTGCAACCCGACCCAGGTGTAGTCCGGCATCATGCCGGAGTCGCTGAACGAGATGTAGCTGGTCCAGGCGATGAAGCCATAGACGAAGAACAGGACCAGAACGCAGGAGGGCGACAGCACCAGCTTGGGTAGCCAGCGCTGCAGGCGCTCCCGCGCACCACCGTCCTGCTCCGGAGAAGCATTGGACATCACATCACTCTCGGCTCGTGAACGAGACGCCCCGCCTGGCGGCGGGGCCAATCATCAGGACGTTGCGCCCTGCACCGCCATCGCCAGTTGCTCGGCGGCGACATCGCTGGGCATGTCGCTGTTGACGAACGAGGAGATGATGTCGAAGACGGCGTTCTTGACCGACGCCGGTGCGGCATAGCCGTGCGCCATGCTACCCATCAGGGTGTGGTTCTTGGCCGCAGCCTTGACCTGTTCGTAACCGCGCTGGGCGCAGGCGTCCAGCTTGTCGGCGGAGAGGTCCATCCGCGCCGGCACGGAGCCCTTGATCTGGCTGAAGGCGATCTGGAACTCGGGCGAGCCGATGATCGTGGCCATGGTCTGCTGCATCTGCTGCTGCTGGGCATCGTCGGTATCGAACATGATCATCAGGTCGCTGTTGAAGGTCACGGCGTCCTGGGTGCCCGGGGTACGGAAGCACATGAAGTCCTTGCCCGGCGTGAGATTGGCATTGAGGAACTCGCCTTTCGCCCAGTCGCCCATGATCTGGTAGAGCGCCTTGCCGTTGATCACCATCGCCGTGGCCAAGTTCCAGTCACGGCCGGGCGAGTTGTCGTCCTTGTACTGCAGCAGCTCGCGCAGATGGTCGAACGCCTGGGCCATGGTGGCGGAGTTCAGCGCCTCGGGATCGAGGTCGATCATCGCCTTGCGGTAGAAGTCGGCGCCCCCGGTGGCCAGCACCACGTTCTCGAACACCGTGGTGTCCTGCCATGGCTGGCCGCCATAGGCCAGGCCGGTGTAGCCCGCGTCCTTGGCCTTCTTCAGCGACGCGATGAAGTCGTCCCAGGTCTTGGGCTGCTCGATATCCAGTTCATCCATCAACGACTTGTTGGCCCAGACCCAGTTGGTCGAATGGATCTCGAACGGCGCACCGATCCAGTGGCCCTCGTACTTGGCGAACTGCTGCAACGGCTGCGGGAAGACCTCATCCCATTTGCCTGCCTCGGCGACCTCGTCGAGCGAGCTCAAGGCGTCGCGCTTGGCCCAGTCCTGGGCATCGTAGCCGAGCACCTGGGCCGCCGTCGGCGGGTTGCCCGAGGTGATCCGCGAGCGCAGCACGGCCATGGCGTTGGTGCCGGCGCCGCCCGCTACCGGCATGTTCTTCCAGCCGATTCCCTGCTCCGACAACCCATCCTTGAGCGCACCCAGCGCCTTGGCCTCGCTGCCCGAGGTCCACCAGTTGAGCACCTCGACCTCGCCGTTGGTAGCGGTATCGGCAGCCATTACACTCGTCGGCAGCGCAAGCGCGAATGGCAGCAGAGCCAGTCCCAGGCAGTTCATGAAGATCTTGTTTCGATTGGCATGCATCCCTTCGATTCCTCTTCTTGTTGGGGAGCGGTATCTCGTTCTTTTACGAAACGGCCCACTTTATTCGATGCCTTGGTGGGGTGATCGCGACTATTGCCCAACCGCTTTTGCCTAACAATACAACCATGGATGCACGCCCGGTCGCGTCGGGTGCCACTGGCCGACGCCACCGCGCATGGTGGTGCGCTTTCCGGCCAGACGGGCTCGGCTTCTCCACCCAAAGTCGCATCGACCAATGCGCTATATCGCGGGGCCGAGGTCACGGCCGATTGAATTCGACAAGGCGGGCTGCCGCGCCAACGACAGGCAAAAAAAACGGCCCATCCCGAGGGATGAGCCGCTGGTTCGACAGGCCCGCGCTGGCGGACCCGGTACTAGGGCCTTGTCCAGTCACGCAACGAAGCCTGAGCGGATTCGACGTGTAACCCGAAGGGACGGCCCTTAGATGTCCAGATTGGCCACCAGCGCGAAGCGCTCGATGAAATCACGACGCGGCTCGACCTCGTCGCCCATCAGGGTGTTGAACATCTGGTCGGCGGCGACGGCATCCTCGATGGAGACCCGCAGCATGCGCCGTGAGCCCGGATCCATGGTGGTCTCCCACAGCTGATCCGGGTTCATCTCCCCCAGCCCCTTGTAGCGCTGGATGCTGAGCCCGCGTTGCGCTTCCAGCATCAGCCACTCGAGCGCATCGTAGAAGTTGCCGATCGGCTTCTGGCGCTCGCCACGGGCGATATAGGCGCCCTCTTCGATCAGGCCATCGAGGGTCTCGCCCAGGGTGGCCAGCGCGCGATAGTCGGCGCTGCGGAAGAAGTCGATACCCCAGACATAATCCGTGGTCACGCCGTGAGCCGTCAGCGCCACGCTCGGCATCCACAGGCCGCGCTCGGTGTCTTCCTGCAGTTGGAAGGTATAGCGCGGGCCGCCCTCATGGGCGATCAGCGAGTCCATCGCCACCTGGAGCTCGTCGATCCAGTTCTGCATGGTGTTGCGGTCGTCGAGATTGGTTTCGTCGAGCTTGACCGCGTGAACCATCTTGCGCAGCACGGCGTTGGGATAGACCCGTGACAGCCGGTCGATGCGCTTCATCACGTCACGATACTGGTTGACCAGCGCTTCCAGATTCTCGCCCGCGATGCCCGGCGAGTCCGCATTGACGTAGAGCCGCCCGCCATCCAGCGCCGTGGTGGTGAGGTAGTCGGTCATCGCCTGCTCGTCCTTCAGGTACATCTCCTGCTTGCCACGCTTGATCTTGTAGAGCGGCGGCTGGGCGATGAAGACGTGGCCACGCTCGATCAGCTCCGGCATCTGGCGGAAGAAGAACGTCAGCAGCAGCGTGCGGATGTGCGAGCCGTCGACGTCGGCATCGGTCATGATGATGATCGAGTGGTAGCGCAGCTTGTCCGGATTGAACTCCTCGCGCCCGATGCCGCAGCCCAGCGCGGTAATCAGCGTGCCCACTTCGGCGGACGAGAGCATCTTGTCGAAGCGCGCCTTCTCGACGTTGAGGATCTTGCCCTTGAGCGGCAGGATCGCCTGGGTACGCCGGTCGCGACCCTGCTTGGCGCTGCCGCCGGCGGAGTCGCCCTCCACCAGGTAGAGCTCGGAGAGACCGGGGTCCTTCTCCTGGCAGTCGGCCAGCTTGCCGGGCAGCCCGGCGATATCCAGCGCACCCTTGCGCCGGGTCATGTCGCGGGCCTTGCGCGCCGCTTCCCGGGCACGCGCGGCATCGATCATCTTGCTGACGATCGCCTTGGCCTCGTTGGGATGCTCGATCAGGTAGTCGGAGAATTGACGGCTCAGCTCCTGGTCGACCGCGGTCTTGACCTCGGAAGAGACCAGCTTGTCCTTGGTCTGCGACGAGAACTTGGGATCCGGCACCTTGACCGAGATGATCGCGGTGAGACCTTCACGGGCGTCGTCGCCGGCGGTCGCCACCTTGGCCTTCTTCTGGATTTCTTCCGCTTCGATGTAACTGTTGAGGGTGCGCGTCAGCGCCGCGCGGAAGCCCGCCATGTGGGTGCCGCCGTCACGCTGCGGAATGTTGTTGGTGTAGCAGAACACGTTCTCGGTGAAGGTGTCGTTCCACTGCATCGCCACTTCCACGGCGATACCGTCTTCACGCTGGATCTCGAAGTGGAAGACCGGGTTGATCGCGGTGCGATTGGTGTTGAGATGGTCGACGAAGGCGCGCAGGCCGCCTTCGTAGTGGAACAGCTCCTCGCGGCCGTCGCGCTCGTCGAGCAGGCGAATGGCGACGCCGGAGTTCAGAAACGACAGCTCGCGCAGGCGCTTGGCAAGGATGTCGTAATGAAACTCGATATTGGCGAAGGTATCGCTGGACGGCTTGAAGCTGATCTGGGTACCGGACTTCTCGGTCTCGCCGACGATGGCGAGCGGCGCCTGCGGCACACCGTGATGATAGATCTGTTCGTGGACCTGGTTGTTGCGCCAGATGGTCAGCTTGAGCTGCTCCGAGAGCGCGTTGACCACCGAGACCCCCACGCCGTGCAGGCCACCGGACACCTTGTAGGAGTTGTCGTCGAACTTACCGCCGGCGTGGAGCACGGTCATGATGACCTCGGCCGCGGAGACGCCTTCGGCGTGGATATCGGTGGGGATGCCGCGGCCGTCGTCGGAGACGGTCACCGACTCGTCCGGATGGATGACGATCCGGATCTCGCTGCAATGACCGGCCAGCGCTTCGTCGATGGAGTTGTCGACGATCTCGAACACCATATGGTGCAGCCCGGTACCGTCATCGGTATCGCCGATGTACATGCCGGGACGCTTGCGCACCGCGTCCAATCCCTTGAGGACCTTGATGCTCGATGAATCGTAGGCCTGTTCGCTCATTGCTCACTCCATGGTGAAATCATTCCGAATGCAGCCGCCCGCCGGCCAGTTTCGATGCCACGACATCCGTTTGTGGCTGCCAGACGTCGGCCAGCGCCGCGCGATCGACGCTGGTGATGAAGACCTGGCAGTTGAGCCGCTCCAACCATTGGCAGAAGATCCGCCGATGATCGCCGTCGAGCTCCGCCGGCAGGTCGTCGATCAGGTAAAGGCAGGTGCCTCCCGTCAACTGCTCGAGCAGGCGTCCCTGGGCCAGTTTCATGGCGCTGACCACCAGCTTCTGCTGACCGCGCGACAATACCTCCACCGCGGGATGGCGGCCGACGCGAATGCGCAGGTCGGCACGCTGTGGCCCCTGCTGGGTAAAGCCCATCTGGCGATCGGTATCGCGCCCGGCCTCGAAGACCTCGAGCAGGGCCCGCTGCCGATCCCATCCCCGCGAGTAGCGCAGCGTCAGATCCGGCAATGGCAGCAGCGCCGCCAGGGTCTCTTCGAACACCGGCAAGAAGCGCGTCATGTAGCTCGCGCGCAGCCCGTCCAGACGCTCGCTCCAGTGGGCGAGTTCACGCTCCCAGACATGGATCGACTGGACGTCGATTCTATCATGTCTGAGCAGGGCATTCCGATGTTTCAAGGCCCTTCTGACCCGCTTCCAGCTGTCCAGAAACTCCCGCTCGGCGTGAAACACGCCCCAGTCGAGGAACTCGCGTCGGGCGGCCGGCGAGCCTTCGAGAAGACGGAAGGCATCGGGGTTGATCAACTGCAGCGGCAGCGCCTCGGCCAACTGGGTGATGCGCGCGGCGCGTTCGCCATTGACCCGCAGCTCGAGCTCGGTGCCATCGCGGCGGCGACGCACCCCGACCGGCAGTGGCGGGTCGCCGGCCAGCCGCCCGAACAGCGTCACTTCATCGGCGTCGTGGTCGATCAGCGCCTTGAGCTTCTGGGTCCGGAACGACCGCGCCATCCCCAGCACGTGGATGCCCTCCAGCAGCGACGTCTTGCCGCTGCCGTTGGGCCCGGTGATCAGATTGATGTGCGGCCCGGGTGCCATCTCGAGCGCCCCCAGATTGCGCAGGCCGTGGAAACTCAACCGATCGAGCGGCATGGCACGTGACAACTCATGGCAAGAGACGAGAGGAAACGCCCGGACTGCGGGCAGCGTGGAAAGAAGCACCCGAACATTTAACCGCCGAGATGGAAGAAGTTGGCGAGCGACGATCAGGCGCGGCAAAAATCGGCGAACCAGCGGAGCTTATGTGGGTATAAGTGAGCAAGGTTCGCCGGTTTTTAACAAAGCATGATCGAGCGCAGCCACTTCCCTGCACTCAGAGGCGCATCGGCATGACGACGTAGCGCGCATCCCCACCACCCGGCTCTTCCATCAGGGCCGAGCTGTTGGCGTCCGACAGCGTCATCTGCATGCGGTCGGCATCCAGCACGTTGAGCACGTCGATCAGATAACCGACGTTGAAGCCGATCTCCAACGCATCGCCCGAGTACTCGATGCTGACGTTCTCCTCGGCCTCTTCCTGCTCGGGATTGTTGGCCATCACCTTGAGGTTGTTCTCCTCGAGGTGGAGGCGCACGCCGCGGTACTTCTCGTTGGAGAGGATCGCCGTACGCGCCAGGTTCTGGCGCAGTTCGCCGCGCTCGGCGATGAAGACCTTGTCGCCGCCTTTGGGAATGACCCGGTCGTAATCGGGGAACTTGCCATCGACCAGCTTCGAGGTGAAGGTGAATTCACCGGTGTTGGCGCGGATGTGGTTGGAGCCCAGCATCAGCTCGACCGGCTCGTCGCTGCCGTCGAGCAGACGCGTCAGCTCCAGCACGCCCTTGCGCGGCACGATCAGCTTGCGCGGTGCCTCCATCTCGATCTCGGCGCTGCGTTCGCAGACCGCCAGACGGTGGCCATCGGTGGCGACCGTGCGCACCAGATGGTCGGCCAGTTCGAGCAGCATGCCGTTGAGGTAGTAGCGCACGTCCTGCTGGGCCATGGCGAACGAGGTCGAGTCGATCAGGTACTTCAGCGTGCCGCGCGGCAGCGACAGGGTGGTGTCGTTCTGACCATCTTCGATGTTGGGGAACTCGGCTACCGGCAGCGTGGAGAGCGTGAAGCGCGAACGCCCGGCGCGCAGCACGACACGGCCGTCCTCCAGCGAGAAGCTGATGTCGGACTGGTCCGGCAACGATTTGCAGATATCCATCAGCTTGCGCGCCGGCACCGTGACGGAGCCTGGCTCGTCCACCAGCGCCGGCGTGGCACGGCCGATCAATTCCACCTCGAGATCGGTACCAGTCAATGCCAGTTGCTCGTTCTGGACTTCGATCAGCACATTGGAGAGCACCGGCAGGGTCTGGCGGCGCTCGACCACCCCGGCCACCAGTGTCAGCGGGCGC
This sequence comes from Salinicola acroporae, assembly GCF_003206615.1. Taxonomy (GTDB): domain Bacteria; phylum Pseudomonadota; class Gammaproteobacteria; order Pseudomonadales; family Halomonadaceae; genus Salinicola; species Salinicola acroporae. The sequence goes on from NZ_PZJW01000003.1 coordinate 116,864, forward strand.
AGCAGGGCTTCGCGAGAGATGGAAAATTTCATTGGGGCTCCGTTGTTGGTTCAATAAGCCTGAAGTTGAATCCGGTAACCGGTGGATCGCTTTGCATCATGGGACGGACGAGGAAACCGTCGGGCCGCGCCGTCTCATTCTTGCCGTGCCGGTCGTCGCTAGCAATCCCCGAGGCCAGGGAATTCGTTACACGCCGACTCAACTGGTCAGCAGTCGCATCAGATTCTTGTAGTCCTCGCGGATGTCCGCGCTCTCCTCCTTCAGCGCCACCACCTTGCGACAGGCGTGCAGCACCGTCGTGTGGTCGCGGCCGCCGAAGGCGTCACCGATCTCGGGCAAACTGTGGTTGGTCAGTTCCTTGGCCAGCGCCATCGCCACCTGGCGCGGCCGCGCCACCGAACGCGAGCGACGTTTGGAGAGCAGGTCGGCCAGCTTGATCTTGTAATATTCCGCCACCGTGCGCTGGATGTTCTCGATGCCGACCTGCTTGTCCTGCAGCGCCAGCAAGTCCTTGAGCGATTCGCGGATGAAATCCTGGGTGATCGGCTTGCCCATGAAGTGGGAGTCGGCAATCACCTTCTTGAGCGCCCCCTCCAGCTCGCGCACGTTGGAGCGGATCTTCTGGGCAATGAAGAACGCCGCATCGTGGGGCAGATCGACCTCGGCCTGATCCGCCTTCTTCATCAGGATCGCCACCCGGGTTTCGAGTTCCGGCGGCTCGATCGCGACCGTCAACCCCCAGCCGAAACGCGACTTCAGGCGCTCCTCGACGCCGCTGATCTCCTTGGGATAGCGATCAGAGGTCAGGATCATCTGCTGCCCGCCTTCCAGCAAGGCGTTGAACGTGTGGAAAAACTCCTCCTGGGAGCGCTCCTTGCCGGCAAAGAACTGGATATCGTCGATCAGCAGCGCATCGACGCTGCGATAGAAGCGCTTGAAATCGTTGATCGCGTTGAGCTGCAGCGCCTTGACCATGTCGGCGACGAAACGCTCGGAGTGAAGATAGACCACCTTGGCGTTGTCTCTGAGACCCGCGAGATGGTTGCCCACCGCATGCATCAGGTGGGTCTTGCCCAGACCCACGCCACCGTAGAGAAACAGCGGATTGTAGGCCCCGCCTGGGTTCTCGGATACCTGACGCGAAGCGGCCCGCGCCAGTTGGTTCGACTTGCCCTCGACGAAGGTTTCGAAGGTGAAATTGGGGTTGAGTCCGCTGCCGTGCTTGAGGCTGCCCTCGACCTGGACCTGGCGCTCGCTGCCCCGCCGTCCACTCTCCTCGCGTTCACGGGCTCGATCGAGCTGCTTCTCCTCGGCCGCCTCGTTGGAGCGCGGGCTCGTCTGTATCCCCGGGGCCGCGGATCGCTGAGGCTGACGACTCGGGGCGGAAACCGGCGCACCAAGATCCCGCGGCGACACCGCCGCGGCCCGTCGGCTACCCACCGTCAGATGGACCTTGGGAGGCTTGCTGCTGGAGGCAACCTCGCGCAACAGTTCGTTGATCCGCTTCAGGTACTTGTCGCTGACCCAGTCACGGACGAATCGATTGGGGGCCAACAGACAGAGTTCGTCCACTTCGCCGTCCTCCGCCTGCAGAGGACGAATCCAGGTATTGAATTGCTGAGAGCTCAACTCATCCTGCAGCGAGTTCAGACATTGTTGCCAGAGAGCGACAGACACACGACCTCACCGAACGTTGAGAGAGAATGGAAAAAACGGCCGCACATTGTAGCGTCGGCCTGCCAGGTTATCCACACGAAGTCGATTTTCCAACGACTGTGGATAAGTCGACGCTCATCGCTGGCAATGCTGTGGATGTCCAGGGCAATCCGCGTGGACAAGACGGTGTGGGCGGTCTTGTCGCCAGTTGGCGATCCTCACCCTATGCACGGCTCATGCGCAACTTCCCCACAACCCAAAAAACCTAACAACTTCATGATACAAAATGAATTTTATGGGTTATCCACAAAGGTTATCCCCGTCGTTAACCACATGGTGTGATTGACACTCTCGCGGAACTGCGATCTCGCATCTCCATCCGGTTGCCGGCATCGCCACCACAATCGTCGATGGCCGCCCACGTCATCGGTCTTCCGTCCAAGGCATGACGGCTGGTGATTCACTCACAACGGGGTGTGGATAATTCACGGAAAAATTGCACCCGAACCGCGGATTCACTAGAATTCCCGCTCTTGAGTCGAGTGAGCCCGCTTCCCGCGAATGCGTCGGGCGTCCCGCTTCAACCAGTTTTCTTTAGAAATCAACTAATTGGGAATCAGCAACTATGAAACGCACCTTCCAGCCCAGCGTTCTGAAGCGTAAGCGCGTCCACGGTTTTCGCGCCCGCATGGCCACCAAGAACGGTCGCCAGGTCATTGCCCGTCGCCGTGCCAAAGGCCGTAAACGCCTGAGCGCCTGATCGGACGCCGGGTGTCCGATCAGCGTTTTCCCCGGCAACTGCGATTGCTGAATGCCGGGGACTACAAGCACGTCTTCGACCACGCTCCCTACAAGGTCCATGGTAAAGGATTGCTGGCGTTGGCCCGACCCAACGCGCTTGGCCATCCACGGATCGGGTTGATCTTCAGCAAGAAGAACGTGCGCCGTGCCGTCGACCGCAATCGCCTCAAGCGCCTCGTGCGCGAATCCATTCGCCATCAACAGCATCGTTTACCGGCAGTGGATATCGTCATACTCGCGCGACGAGGGGTACATGAGCTGGACAACGCCAGCGTCGCCCGCCAGCTCAATGGCATGTGGCGACGGCTGGAGAAGTCCGCTCGCCAGATGCGTCAAGACGTTTCGTCTTCCTGATCGGACATCCCCGCGCCGAAGGCCGGGGAGCACCGGCGAACCTCGCCGGTCGATCGCCGATGCCCGGCGCCCACCGACCCATTCCCTTACCGGGCAGACCCCTATATGGATTTGAAACGACTCCTTTTCGTGATTCCGTTGGCCGTGCTGGCCTACCTGCTGATCATGCAGTGGAATCAGGACTACGGTCAGCACGTCGTGAACAACCCGGCGCCGGAGATGGCGGCTTCATCGGGTAACGGCAATGACGGCGAGAGCAGCGCCCTGTCCGCACCGACGGGTAGCAACGGCAAAGCCAAGCCGATTCAGGACGACATGCCTGCCGACGCCGATCCGGCCAAAGGCAGCAACCTGATCCAGGTCCAGAGCGACGTGCTGGACCTGCGTATCAATCCCAACGGCGGCGATATCGTCTACGCCGCGCTGTTCGGTCATGATCAGGCGCTCGACTCCGACACCCCCTTCGTTCTGCTCAGCGACAACAACGTGCGCAGCTACGTGGCCAAGTCGGGGCTGCAGATCGAGGGCCACTCCGGTCGGATCCCGTTCACCGCCGACCAGAACAGCTACCAGCTCAGCCAGGGTGAAGACTCGATCAACGTCGACCTGCATGGCAGTGTCAACGGCGTCGATATCATCAAGCGCTTCGTGATCGACCGCGACAGCTACGCGATCAAGGTCGAATACCTGATCGACAACGAGAGCCAGCAGCCGGTCACCGCCCGCTTCATCGGCCAGCTCGCCCGCGATCAGAGCGCCGACCCGACCAATGGCCAGGGTGTCGGCATGCACTCGTTCCTGGGCGCCGCGTTCTCCTCGCCGGACGAGAAGTACAGCAAGGTCGACTTCGACGACATCCGCAAGGGCAACTTCCAGAACCGCGACGTGAAGGGTGGCTGGGTCGCGATGATCCAGCACTACTTCACCTCGGCCTGGGTGCCCAATCCGGACCAGCAGAACCTTTATTACGGCAGCGTCGACAATCGCGACCGGACCGTCGCCGCCTTCGCCGGACCCAACCAGACCCTCGAGCCGGGCCAGCAGGCGACGCTCGCGGCCACCCTGTTCGTGGGCCCGAAGGTTCAGGATCGTCTCGAGGCCGTGGCACCGAACCTGGAGCTGACCGTCGATTTCGGCTGGTTGTGGTTCCTGGCCAACCCGCTGTTCTGGCTGCTGGAGAAGATCCATGGCCTGATCGGCAACTGGGGCTGGTCCATCGTCCTGCTGACCGTCTGCGTCAAGATCGTGCTGTTCCCGCTGGCGGCCAAGGCCTACAAGTCGATGGCCCGGATGCGCAAGATGGGCCCGGAGATGAAACGGCTCAAGGAGCAGTACGGCGACGATCGCCAGAAGATGTCGCAGGAGATGATGAAGTTCTACCAGAAGGAGAAGATCAATCCTCTGGGAGGCTGCCTGCCGATGGTGATCCAGATGCCGGTGTTCATCGCGCTCTACTGGATGCTGATGGAGTCGGTGGAGCTGCGCCATGCGCCGTTCATGCTGTGGATCAACGATCTCTCGGCCAAGGACCCCTACTTCATCCTGCCGATCATCATGGGCGCCACCATGCTGCTGCAGCAGTTCCTGAACCCGACCCCGCCGGACCCGATGCAGGCGAAGATCATGAAGATGCTGCCGGTGGTCTTCACCTTCTTCTTCCTGTGGTTCCCGGCCGGCCTGGTGATCTACTGGATCGTCAACAACTCGATTTCGATCCTGCAGCAGTGGTTCATCACCAACAAGGTGCTCAAGGAGGATGCCGGCAACGGCAAGGCCGTGAAAGCCAAGGGCTGACACGGATCTCCCCCGCACCTCCAGACCCCCGCCCCGGCGGGGGTCTGGCGTTTCAGGCTCTGGCTTTTCCACACTGGCATTCCACGGAGCGCCCCCGGACAATGCCCGCCAAGCCGGCCACGATATCGATTCTCGGAGAAGCTCATGAACGCGCCGTCCCCCTCTTCCCACGCGCCGCTCTACCGCCAGGACACCATCGCGGCCCTGGCCACGCCGCCCGGGCGCGGCGGCGTCGGCATCGTCCGCGTTTCGGGGCCGTCGGCAAAGACCCTGGCGGAGCGCATTCTCGGGCATCATCCGACGCCGCGTTACGCTCACTACGGGCCGTTCCACGGCGAGGATAGCGTCATCGACGAGGGCATCGCCCTCTACTTCCCCGGCCCCCACTCCTTCACCGGCGAGGACGTGCTGGAGCTTCAGGGCCACGGCGGCCCGGTACTGATGGACATGCTGCTGGAGCGCTGCGTGCAACTGGGCGCACGGCTGGCCCGGCCGGGCGAATTCTCTGAGCGCGCCTTCCTCAACGACAAGCTCGACCTGGCCCAGGCCGAGGCGATCGCCGACCTGATCGACGCCAGCTCACGGGCCGCAGCTGAAAATGCCCTGCGTTCGCTACAGGGCGAATTCTCGCAGCGCGTCTCGCAGTTGGTCAGCGAGTTGATTCAACTGCGTCTCTACGTCGAGGCGGCCATCGACTTCCCCGAGGAGGAGATCGATTTCCTCGCCGACGGCGTGGTCGCCGCCAGGCTGGCGACGCTGCGCCAGACGCTGGAAACCGTCCGAGCCGCCGCCAACCAGGGTGCACTGATGCGCGAGGGCATGAACGTGGTGATCGCGGGGCGCCCCAACGCCGGCAAGTCGAGCCTGCTCAACCGGCTGACCGAGCGCGACAGCGCCATCGTCACCGAGATCGAGGGCACCACCCGCGACGTGCTGCGCGAGCATATTCATCTCGACGGCATGCCACTGCACGTGATCGATACTGCCGGCCTGCGCGACACGCCGGATGCCGTGGAAAGGATCGGCGTCCAGCGCGCCTGGGCGGAGATCGAGAAGGCGGATCGGGTGCTGCTGCTGGTCGATGGACGCGAGACGGCATCGCTCGACCCCACGAGAATCTGGCCGGAGTTCGTCGCGCGCCTGCCCGACCCCAGCCGGTTGACCCTGGTGCGCAACAAGATCGACCAGAGCGGCGAGGGTAGCGACTTCGACCTGTCCACAACGCCTCCGGTGATCCGGATATCGGCGGAGACCGGCGCCGGTGTGGATAACCTGAAAGCCCATCTCAAGGCGGTGATGGGCTTCGATGCCACCACCGAAGGCCGCTTCTCCGCCCGCCGCCGCCATCTCGATGCGCTCGACCGGGCGGCCCAGGCATTGTCCAGCGGCACGGCCCAGCTCGAGGGTGCGGCTGCCGGCGAACTGCTCGCCGAGGACCTGCGCGACGCCCAGCAGTCGCTCAACGAGATCACCGGCGAATTCACCGCCGACGATCTGCTCGGCGAGATCTTCGGCAGCTTCTGCATCGGCAAGTAGAACAGCAAGTGAGCCGTATATGCTTACTGGGCGTGTCGCCAGCAGCCGGTCCAGATGTCTCAGGCCAGACGCCTGGGCCGGCACCCCTCGCTCGCCTGCTGGCCCACCATCTCACCTACCCGCGCGACCGCCCGGGCGGTCGCGGTATCGAACACGGCGTGGTTGAGGCGCAGGCAGTGGCGATACTTGCCGGTGGCGGAGAACATCACGCCGGGGGCGATACGAATGTCCTCCGCCATCAGCCGCTCGTTGAGCGCGACGGTGTCGATACCTCCCTCGCACTGCAGCCATAGCATGAAGCCTCCGGCCGGATAGCTGACCCGGGTCGAGGCCGGAAAGGCGTCGGCGATCAGGTCCAGCATCAGATTGCGATTGCGCTGATACTGGGCCCGCATCCGGCGCAGGTGGGGATCGTGGTGCCCCTCGCGGATGAACTCGGCCACCGCCATCTGCCCGTGGGTGGCGGTGGCGCCGGTACCGACGTACTTCATGTGCAGCGCCCGCTCGTGATAGCGGCCCGGCACGATCCAGCCGAGGCGCAGCCCCGGGGCCAGGGTCTTGGAGAACGAACTGCACAACAGCACCCGCCCATCCTCGTCGAAGGACTTGATCGTCGCCGGGCGTGGAAAGGCGTAGCTGAGGTCGCCATAGACATCGTCTTCGATGATCGCCACGTCGAAGCGCTGCGCCAGGGCGTAGAGCGCCCGCTTGCGCTCGAGCGACAGCGTATAACCGAGCGGGTTGTTGCAGGTCGGCGTCACCTGGATGGCACGAATCGGCCACTGCTCCAGGGCCAGCTCCAGCGCTTCGAGGCTGATCCCGGTTTCGGGGTCGGTGGGGATCTCCATCGCCTTCATGCCGTAGGCGCGAATCGACTGCAGGGCGCCATAGAAGCTCGGCGAATCCACCGCGATGATACCGCCGGGTTCGCACACCGCGCGCATGGCGATCGAGATCGCCTCGTGGCAGCCGGTGGTGACCACGATGTCGTCCGGGTGCAGCCGGCAGCCGTGACCGACCGCGAGGCGCGCGATCTGCTCGCGCAATTCGGGGCGCCCGTGCAGGGTATCGTAGTTGAGCCCGATCAGGTCCTGACGCCGAATGACACGGGACAGCGCCCGGAGCAGCGGCTTGAGCGTCGGCGCATCGATGTCCGGCATCCCTCGGCCCAGGTTGTCCATGCTGGCGTCCGGCAGTACGCAGGTGCCCTCGCGCACCTGTTCCCACTGCGAGACTTCCACTGGCCGCTGCGCCGTTCGTCCAGCCGGTGGCGGCAGCGGCCGCTCCCGCTGAGGCGAGACGAAATAACCTGACTTGGGCCGCGCCTCGATCAGTTGTGCATCTTCCAGTTGATGGTAGGCGTGCTGCACGGTGGAGAGGCTGACCCCATGTGCCTGTGCCAGGGCGCGCACCGAGGGCAACCGGTCGGCGGGCCGGTAATAGCCCTTCTGGATGCGCTCGCGCAGATGATCGGCCAGTCGTTCGTAGCGGTGCATGGGACCTCCGGAGACTATGGCCTCATTGTGTATGCTCGCTGCCGTCACTTCACGATACAGATGCTGTCGAAGTCGGGCATACAGATGGCCTCATCGGGTTTCTGTATCCTCGATATAGCATTTTTCTGGATCTGTATGGAGCCATCTTCTCGCCGTAGTCTGGATCCATCGTTCAGATACCGGGAGTCGTCCCATGCGCCTTGCCCTGTTTTCTCCTCTGTTTCCGGCTTTTTCCCGCTGGAGAGCCGCGTCGAGCACAACTCAGAAGTCCGGCATCCAGGACACCCGACGCATCTACCGGCCCGGGCCCTGGGTGCGCTGGCGTACCCGCCAGCAGTTGGCACAATTGGATGCGCGACAGCTAGCGGATATCGGGCTCACGCCGGCCCAGGCACGACACGAGATCCATCAGCCGTTCTGGCGCTAGTCCCCAACCCCGAGAAGAGGTCCATCCACGACAAGGAGAAGGCATGACCCAAACGTTACAAACTCAGATACCGGTCGGGAAACGCGAGCCCTATCGCTACATTCTGCTGGATGTCTTCACCGATACCCCTTTCGCGGGCAACCCGCTGGCGGTATTCCCCGATGCAGCCGACCTGGATGGCGATGCCATGAAGCGCATCGCCAAGGAGCTTAATCTTTCGGAAACCGTGTTCATTACCGATCGCCGGCAGATCGATAACGTCAGCATTCGGATATTCACGCCCGTGGGAGAAATTCCTTTTGCAGGGCACCCCACCGTGGGTACCGCTTGCTTGCTGAAAGCGCTGGGTTGGCACGATGGTGAACGTCCCCTGCTGTTGAGGGAAGGCGTTGGTGATGTGCCGATCCGCTTCATGGGCAAACGTGCGCGCCTGACCACGGCGATGCCGCTCGAGATCAGCCCGTGTCCTCTCACGATCGAGATGGCAGCAGAATCACTTGGTCTGCCGACGATTGCCATTGCCTCACCACCCGTGGCCGCGTCCTGCGGTATACGCTTCAATCTGATCGAGATAACCGACCTCGACAGTCTCCGACAGGCCCAGGTCAATGTTGCCAGGCTTCAAAGCGTGTTCCCGAATCCCGCTGATCGCGACCTCTATCTTTATGTTCGCCAATCGGCGCAGCAGTTGCGCACACGCATGTTCGCACCTGCGATGGGGATTCCCGAAGATCCCGCAACGGGTAGCGCAGCGGCGCCTTTGATCGGTTATCTCTCCCGCCAAGCGTCCTTCGATCGAACGCTGGATTGGCATCTGATACAGGGCGTCGAGATGGAGCGCCCCAGCCATATCTACGGCCAGGTCGAGCATGGGACCCACGGAGATCTCATTCATATCGAAGGCGAAGCCGTCATCGTCGGCGAGGGAACTCTCTATCTCTGAGCGACACGATTCCGCACCAGCCAGCGCTATACTGGCGGCAATGCAAGCGTTCAGGGCGAGGCGAGACGATGTCGGAAGCGGTCAACGGTGACGCAGGGGTTTACCACGGCGAATACAAGGTACCAGGCGGGAAACTGCTGGTGGCGGATGTCACGGTCCGCGACGGGCGACTGGCCTCGGTGCAGCTGTCCGGGGATTTCTTCCTCGAGCCCGACGATGCGCTGGAAGCGATCGACCGCGCCCTCGAGGGCGAATCGGTCGATGCCGCTACCAACACCCTGATCGCGACGATTCAATCCGCGCTGCCATCGCAGACCGAAATGGTCGGGCTGTCCGTGCCGGCCATCGCCACCGTGATACGACGCGCGCTCTCCCGGACCTCGGATTGGCGCGACCACCGGTTCGGCCTGATTCACCGCGCGCCGGAGCCACCCTTGCTGCACATGGCGCTGGACGAAGTGCTGACCCTCGAAGTGGCCGAAGGTCGCCGCGGCCCGACGCTGAGGGTGTGGGAGTGGGATCGCGCCGCCATCATCATCGGCGTGTTCCAGTCGCTGACCAACGAGGTCGACAGCGATGCGGCGGCTGCCGAGGGCATCGAAGTGGTCAGGCGCATCAGCGGCGGCGGCGCCATGTTCGTCGAGCCGGGCAACACCATCACCTGGTCGCTGATCGTGCCGGAGACCCTCGTCCAAGGGCTTACCTTCGTTGAAAGCTACGCCTTTCTCGACGACTGGGTGATCCAGGCACTGGGCGACATGGGCATCAAGGCCTGGTACGTGCCGATCAACGACATCACTTCGCCGGGCGGCAAGATCGCCGGCGCCGCGCAGAAGCGCATCAATGGCGCCGTTCTCCATCATGTCACCATGGCCTACGACATCGACGCCGACAAACTGACCCGCGTGCTGCGGATCGGGCGCGAGAAGCTCTCCGACAAGGGCACCGCCAGTGCCGGCAAGCGCGTCGATCCCCTCAGGCGCCAGACCGGGCTCGAGCGCGAGACGATCATCCAGCGCATGGTCGACTCGTTCGCCGCACGCTTTACCCTGATGCCAGCCTCCCTCACCGAAGACGAGCTGGAGCAGGCACATGCCCTGGCCAACGACAAGTTCTCGAGCGAGGCCTGGTTGCGACGCGTTCCCTGACCCAATACGGCGGTTTCGCTCACGGCTGCTAAGCTGAATCGGGTCAGCCGATATGCACCCTGCGAGTGCACGGCATCGAATAACATCGGTTATGGTTATGGCTAAAAATCGATAATATCATCTTATAATAAAGGCGGTTTTTGCGATCGCCAGCCCCTTCGGCACGCTTACTGCATGGATTGATTCGAGCGATGGCAAGGAGAAGGCTATGTGGTCGTTACTGCGACCCATTCGGGCGTTGCTGGGAAGTGTGGCGCTACTGCTGCTCGGCAATGGCCTGATCAACACCCTGTTGACACTGCGTGGCGCCGATGAGGGATTCTCGACCAGCCTGATCGGCATCATCATGTCCGGTTACTTCATCGGCTTCATTGGCGGTACCTGGATCAGCGGCCGGCTTATCAAACGCATGGGCCACATCCGGACCTTCGCGTTCTGTGCCGGCCTATGCGCCTCGTCCGCGCTGCTTCACCTGATCTTCATCAACCCTTGGGTCTGGCTGGGTCTGAGGGTGATCTACGGCCTCTCCTTCATCACCCTGATGACGGTGATCGAGAGCTGGTTGAACAGCCAGGCCTCCAGCCACCAGCGGGGGCGGGTCTTCGCGATTTACATGGTGGTCAACCTGGGGGCGCTGGCTATCGCCCAGCAGATCCTGCGCCTGGATACCCCGGACGGCTTCCTGCTGTTCGCGCTGACGTCGATCCTGATCAGTTGGGCGCTGTTGCCGATCACGATCACCAAACGCAGCCAGCCGGTCATGAGCGCTCGCCCGAAAAGCAGCCTCAAGGCGCTGCTGAACTTCGCACCGCTGGCCGTTGCCGCCTCGATGATGTCCGGGCTGGCGATGGGCGCTTTCTGGACGATGACACCAGTGTATGCGCGCGGCGTCGGCTTCGACGTGGCCGGGGTCGGCGTGGTGATGAGTTGCGCCATTCTCGGTGGTGCGCTGCTGCAGATTCCCATCGGTCGATTTTCCGATACTCACGACCGCCCCCGGGTCATGACCTACGTCGTGATTCTGGCTGCCATCGCAGCGGTCGCCATGCCATTCGCCCCCAACCAGATGACGCTGCTCGGACTATATTTCGTCTGGGGCGGTCTGTCGTTCTCGATCTACCCGATTGCCGTGGCCCAACTGGTCGATCAGTTGCATCCCGATGAAATCGTCGCCGGTTCAGCTGATATGCTGGTCGTACAAGGTGCCGGCAGTGCCGTTGCCCCGATTCTGGCCGGAGTGATCATGCATAACGTCGGCAACCAGGGATTACCGCTCTACATTGCCGCCGTCCTGGCGATGCTCGCTGGCTACGCCATCTACCGCCGACGTCGTGTATCGGTGCTGGTCAGCGGCGATACGGCCCATTTCGAACCCATGACACCCACCAGTAGCCAAGCCCTGGAGATGATGTACGACGACGTGCAGAGGGATCTGTTCGCCGACCCCAGTTTCTACGAAGAGCACGAACGCCAGCGAATCGTCGAGATGGCCAGCAAGGCCTGACCCCGAATTCAGGGACTGTCGCCATGCACGGCGGCGCCAAACGGCAACAGCCCCTACGCCACAGCCACTCGACGAACGCGCGAACCGCTCGCGCAGGGAAAATCGTCCCGGCCCCCTGAGGCCGGACAGGAGGAAAACATGCTACTTGCAACCGATCTCGACGGCACCTTTCTGGGCGGCGACTCCGAAGCCCGCCTGAGCCTTTACCAGACCATTGCCGCGCATCCGGACATCAAGCTCGCCTACATCAGTGGCCGCAGTCTGGAAGCGATCCTGCCGCTGCTGTCCGACCCAACGCTGCCTCAGCCGGACTATATCGTCGCCGATGTCGGCGCCAGCCTCTATCTGGGTGACAGCCTGCAGCCGATCCAGCCGCTGCAGAACGAGATCGATTCCCGCTGGCCCGGCGAATCCCGGATCGCCAGCGCCATGCAACGCTTTCCCGACGTGGTGCGCCAGGACGAACCGCAGCTGCGACGCTGTTCCTACTACTGCCCGCCCGAGCGCGCCACGGACGAGGCCCTGGTCGCCCTCGCCCGGGAACTGGACTGCGAGATGCTCTACTCGGCCGAGCGCTACCTCGATTTCCTGCCGAAAGGGGTCAACAAGGGCAGCAGCCTGCAGAAACTGGTCGAATGGCTCGAGATCGACGAGGAAGAAGTACTGGTGGCCGGCGACACCATGAACGATCTCGCCATGCTCACCGCCGGTTTCAAATCCGTCTGCGTCGGCGGATCCGAACCCAAACTGCTCGAGCAGACCCAGAACCAGACGCGGGTGATGCACGCCGAGAACACCGGCTGTGCCGGCATCATCGAAGCGTTTGCCCACTTCGGCTTTCTCGGCGCCCATGGCGTGGCGGCGGAGAACCGTCGCGACGAAACCCAGACCGGCAAGGCCGAGCTGGTGATGGTCTACCACCGCCTGCCTTACGAGGAGTATCGGGTCGACGGCAAGATCCAGCGCCGCCGTCCGACCTCGCCCAACGGCATCATCCCGACGCTACTGAGTTTCTTCGCCGACCAACGCGGTTCGTGGATCGCGTGGTCGATCTACGAGGAGGAGGACGAAGAGGAATTCGTCACCCACACCAGCGTCGATGCCAAGCAGTATCCGCTGCTGACGGCTGCCCGCGTTCCGCTGACCAAGGTCCAGGTCGACACTTTCTACAAACGCTTCTCCAAGGAGGCGTTCTGGCCGACCTTGCACACCTTCTGGGAGCGTGCGCACTTCCGCGAGGACGACTGGGAAGTCTACTGCGAGGTGAACCGCGCCTTCGCCGAACGCACCGCCGAAGAGGCCGCCGAGGGGGCGCTGATCTGGATTCACGATTACAACCTGTGGATGGTGCCGGCCTATCTCCGCGAGATGCGTCCCGATCTGCGTATCGCCTTCTTCCATCACACCTATTTCCCTTCGGCGGATGTCTTCAATGTGCTGCCATGGCGCCGCGAGATCATCGGCAGCCTGCTGCAGTGCGACTATGTCGCCTTCCACATCCCGCGCCAGGTCGAGAATTTCGTCGATGTCGCCCGCGGGGTCGTCCCGCTGACCACGTTGTCCCGCCAGGGCTGCGCGCCGCGATTCCTGACCTACGGCTGCGCGGTGGGACTCGAGACCATGACCACGGCGGTCGATACCGGCTCACGGGTGGTGAGGCTCGGCGCGCACCCGGTAGGACTGGATCTCAACCGGATCAGGAACGCGCTCGACCAGGAGGGCGCCAGTTCGCGCATGGCCGAACTGCGCCAGGAGTTCGAAGGCGTCAAACTGATTCTGTCGGTCGAACGACTCGATTACACCAAGGGCATTCTCGAGAAGCTCCAGGCCTACGAGCTCCTGCTCGACGAGAATCCCGAGCTGCGCGGCAAGGTCACCCTGGTCAGCATCTGCGTGCCCGCCGCCCGCGAGATGACCATCTACAACGAACTGCAGACCCAGATCGAGCAGACCATCGGTCATATCAACGGCCGCTTCGCCGATGTCGGCTGGACGCCGGTTCAATTCTACTTCCGCGGGTTCCCGTTCGAGGAGGTCGTCGCCTGGTACGCGATGGCCGACGTGATGTGGATAACACCGCTGCGTGACGGCCTCAATCTGGTCGCCAAGGAGTTCGCTGCCACCCAAGGCATGACCCAGGGCTGCGGCGTGCTGGTGCTGTCGGAGTTCGCCGGCGCAGCGGCGGAGTTGAAGGGCGCGATCCTGACCAACCCCCACGATCTTCACGATCTGGCCCGGACCTGCTACCTGGGGCTCAACCTGCCTCGCGCGGAAGCGGAGGCACGCCTGCGCCAGTTGAACGACATCGTCAGCTACAACGATATCCGACGCTGGGGCGACGAATTCATCGCCGCCATTCAGGGCCAGGAACCCGAAGGCACCGAAAGCCCGGCCAATCCGACCAGCGATCTGGTCTGACGGGCTCAGGGGCTACGGGCTACGGGCTACGGGCTACGGGCTACGGGCTACGGGCTACGGGCTACGGGCTACGGGCTACGAAAGCAGCAGGATGACGGCGCCGGGCGGCGCCGTCACGTTTCCTCGGTCCACCATTGGCCCTGGTGCCTGGCGTCATCGGCCAATACCGAGGCCAGCGTGGTGAAAGCCTGGTCGAGCTCGATGTCGAGCTGCCAGGGCGGGTTGAGCATCAGCAGCCCGCTGCCGTACATGCCACGCTCGGCAGCCGGCTCACGGATTTTCAATTCGCTGCGCCACAGCTTGGGAATGCCGGCTTGTCGCAGCGTGTCCAGCATCAGTCGATGGCGTCCGGCCGGCAGCAGCGGATACCAGATCAACACCACCGCATGCCGCACCTTTCGCACCACCTGAATCAGCGTCTCGGCGACCTCTTCGTACTCATCTTTTCTCTCGTAGCTGGGATCGACCAGCACGCACAGCCGCGGCGTGGAAACCGGCACCAGCTTCACTAGCCCCTTGAGACCATCCGCATGTCGGTGCTGCACGCCGGCGTGGGGCGATACCGTCTGATCCGACAGGTGCCGGTGCTCGCCCGGGTGCAGCTCGAACAGCGTCAGCCGGTCCTGGGGGCGCAGCATCGAGCCCAGCCACCAGGGAGAGCCGGGATAGCGACTCAGTTCGGTCCCGGACTGCAGTGTCGACAACGAGGTCAGCCACTCCCCGACGGGCGACTCGACGGCAAAGCTGCGACGCCTCTGCCACAGTCGCTCGACACCGTCACGAAACTCGCCGAGCTTCTGCGTTTCTGCTGCAGCCAACGGATAGAGACCGCGGCCGGCATGGGTATCGACGAAGCTGATGGCGGAGGATTTTCGCATCATCGCCGAGATGAGTCGCCTCAGGCCGAGATGCTTGTGAACATCGGCAAAATTGCCGGCGTGATAAGCGTGCTGGTAGGCAAGCATGTGCGTCTGTCCATCAAAAAGGGCGCGGCTCTTGGCCACGCCCGGATCCGAGATCGGTACGTCGACCGTCCCGGTAAGGCTGGTCGTCTCAGGACTGCCGGGTCGGCGTCAGGGTGATTTCGACGCGACGATTCTGGGCGCGCCCGGCATCGGTATCGTTGCTGGCGACCGGGCGTGTTTCGCCATAGCCGACCGCGTTGATCCGGCCGGCTTCGACACCACCCTGCTCGAGGTAGGTCGCCACCGACTGTGCGCGGCGCTCGGACAGCTTCTGGTTGTAGCTTTCCGAACCGGTGCTGTCGGTGTAGCCGGCCACGTTGATGCGAGTTTCCGGATAGGAGCGTAGCACCGCGTTGACATCGTTGAGGGCCTGTCTTGCCGGCGTCTGCAGATCGCTGGAATCGACTTCGAACGTCACGCTGCTCGGCATGTTGAGGATCAGGTCGTTGCCGTTACGCTCGACGCCGATGCCCGTGCCGTCCAGGCGATTGCGCAGTTCCTTCTCCTGGGAATCCATGTAGGCGCCGACGCCACCGCCAATCGCCGCGCCCGCTGCCGCACCGATCAATGCACGGTCCCGCGTGCTGCTGCCGCCATCACCGGTGAGCGCCCCGACGACGGCACCCGCCACCGCACCGATGCCGGCGCCGCCCCAGGTATTGGAGTTGCCGCCACCCTGCTGCTGCTGCTGGGTATCGGCACCGTTGGAGGCGCAGCCTGCCACCCCGACCGCCACGGCAACCGGAATGGACAACCAGAACGTCTTTTTCATCATCTTCATGCTTGGAGAGCTCCTTGCTTGCCGACCGTCACGCCTCGCCCAGTCACGAGGTGCGTGACGATGAATCCATCACTGCCCGGCCTTGGCCGGCGGGGAGAGCTACGCCTCCTCGTCGAACAGTGCGAGCAGATCGTTCAAGAATAACAGGCCTTGCGGGGTCGCTTGCAGACGTGATGGCGAAGTCATCAGCAGACCTTTGCGTCGCGCCGCGTCCAGGCGAGGCGTTAGCTCAGACAGCGGTCGCCCGGTATGGTTTTCCCAATCCTCGGCATCGACGCCTTCGGTCAGGCGCAGAGCGTTCATCAGGAATTCCAGGGGCAATGCCTGCCCCTCCACGTGCTGGCTTCCCGCCACGAATCCCCGCGGGTCGTTCATTCGGCGCAGATAGGCTTCCGGCTGCCGAGTCTTCCAGCGCCGCTCGATCCGCCACTGCCCTGCCGGGTCGATAGAGGACAGTTTGCCGTGGGCCCCGGCGCCGATTCCCAGATAGTCGCCGAAGCGCCAGTAGTTGAGATTGTGACGCGCTTGTCGCCCGGGTCGGGCGTAGGCGGAAATCTCGTAGCGCGAGAAGCCGGCCGACTCGAGCAGATCATGCCCCGCATCCTGGATATCCCAGAGCCTATCCTCATCGGGAAGCGACGGCGGATGGGAGAAGAACTCGGTGTTGGGCTCCAGCGTCAGTTGGTACCACGACAGATGTGTCGGCTCCAGCGCCAACGCCTGCTCGATGTCGCCCAGCGCGGTCGCCAGCGTCTGTCCCGGCAGACCGTGCATCAGATCGAGGTTGACGTTGTCGAAGCCCGCCTCCCGGGCGCTGGACATCGCGCGCTTCGCTTCCTCGCCACTGTGGATACGTCCCAGTGCTTCGAGTTGACCGGCGGCAAAACTCTGTACGCCAATGGAGAGCCGATTGATCCCCGAGCGCCGATACCCCTCGAAGCGCGCCTGCTCCACCGTCCCCGGATTGGCTTCCAGCGTGATCTCGATGTCCGGGGCAAAGACGAGACGCTGGCGCAGACCGTCGAACAGACGCTGGTAGGCCGCGGGGGAGAACAGGCTCGGCGTCCCGCCACCGATGAAGATGCTGACGATCTCGCGACCCTGCACTGCCACCAGATCCTGTTCGAGATCGGCCAGCAAGGCATCGACGTACCGACGTTCCGGCAACTCGGCGCCTCGACCCACGCTGTGCGAATTGAAGTCGCAATAGGGGCACTTGCGCACGCACCAAGGGACGTGGATGTATAGCGCCAGCGGTGGTAGATCCATCATTCCCGTTGCTTTTCCGATTCCCTGAGTTGCGCCAACAGTGCCTGCAGCGCACGTCCCCGGTGGCTCAGCCGATTCTTCTCCTCGGCGCTCAGTTCGGCAACGCTCATGCCCCGTTCGGGAACCCAGAACAGCGGGTCGTAGCCGAATCCCCCCTCGCCACGCGGGTAAGCCAGGATATCGCCAGGCCAGTCGCACTGGACGATCAGCGGTACCGGGTCATCCGCATGACGCAGGTAGACCAGCACACACCAGTATCGCGCCGTTCGCTTCCCCTCGGGGATCTCCTTGAGCGCTTCCAGCAGCTTGGCGTTGTTGGCGCTGTCCCTGGACTCGCCACTTCCGGAGTCCCCGGCATAGCGCGCCGAGTAGATACCTGGCGCGCCCGCGAGGGCATCGACCGCCAGACCGGAGTCGTCGGCCAGCGCCGGTAGACCACTGGCACGGGCGGCGGCGCGCGCCTTGAGGATGGCATTTTCGACGAACGTCAATCCGGTCTCCTCGACGTCGTCGACGCCGAAGTCCGACTGCGGCTGGACCTGCAGCCCCAACGGACTGAGAAGCTGTTGAAATTCAACCAGCTTTCCAGGATTGCCACTGGCGACGACCAAATTTTCTGTGGGCGGGTTCATGGAGTAGATTCCTGGCAAAACGTTCATTCTACGGGGCGTGGCATTCGAGGCATAGGAAACCTGGGCCGGGAAGCCATCAACCACTCATCATATCGGGATGAGAAACCTCAGTAATTTTCCTGTCGAAGTTTCCGAACCCTCGCGAGCGCTAGCGTGTTTTTTCTCGAAAAGGAAACATTGGTTTTTAAAAAGGCTACGAAAAAATGAAACCTAAGCGATTGATTCAAAATGTAAAAAAAGAAAAATTAAGGAACGCTTAGCTGTCGTCTCCATGTCACTTTTTGAAAACCTCAATACCCTATATTTACAACGCATGGGTTTTATTAACACTATTGAGCTCCAACAATCACGGAGCCGCAGTAGGTTGCTCAGCCAAGGGTCACAGCGAAAAAGCGTAAAACACTAATTAAAATCCTTCGAAGGGATCAGACCATGAACACCGAACACACCGATATCGTTCTTGTTACGGATTGTAACTCTCAATCCGTACTATTTCTGGATTACATACATCAGAAAACGGGTTGCCGAGTTTCGGCACTCAGCCCCCAGGATCGTTTCCCGGTACCCGAGGGCAGCAGGGTACTCGTACTACTGGATGGAGATCACGTTCAAGAGAAAGACCTGCTGGCCTGGAACACCAGAGCCGAGGAGAACGATGCCATCATCCTGTCGGCTTTCAATGTCCGCGACAACAAGCAGGTCATGGAGCTGCTGATCGGCATCCACCTCCGCGGCGTTTTCTATCGTCAGGACAGTCTCGAGCTCATCTGTAAGGGGATCATCAAGCTTCTCGGCGGAGAACTCTGGATCTCCCGGCCACTCTCGGCAATGTTGATCGACTTCTATCGCCGCCAACAGGTCAACACCTACCGGCCCGTGTGCGGTCTGACACGAAGGGAACTGGAGATCGTCACGCTGCTGGTTTCCGGAGCGAGCAATACGGAGATCGCGGAAAAGCTGTTCGTGAGCGAGCATACAGTCAAGTCGCACCTCTACAACCTCTTCCGCAAGATCAACGTCCACAACCGCATTCAGGCAACCAACTGGGCACGGCAGAACCTGGGAACGATTCCGGTCATGGCCTCGCGCTATGCCAACGGGCGTCGCTAAACCTGCCGAGTAACACCCTGTCACCTAGCCGGGAAGCCAGTGAAACATGGCTTCCCGGCTCTCTCAGTTAAGCCGCATCCTCTCCTGAATCAGAGACGCGAGCGTCAGATTGGCATCCGGCGCGGTGGTATCGAGATGTACCAGGTGGGTCGTCTCGTCACTGGCGAACGGCTCGAAACGCTGAAGCTGCCGTTCCAGAATCGAAAGACTCCGCTCGGAAGGCTCTCCGCTACGCCTGGCACGTTTGACGATACGGGCCCGCAATGTCGCCCGGTCGGCCTCGAAACTGACGATCAGTACCGGCAGGCCACGCTTCTCGGCTTCGAAACGTAGCCGCTTGCGCTGTTCCAGCAGCAGGCAGGTGGCATCGATGCATGCCGGCAACCCCGCTTCGAGTACCGTCCCTGTCAGTTCGGCCAGGCGACGATAGGTCTGGTCGGTCGCTGTCTCGCTGTAGACGGCTTTTGCATCGTCGGGTGCCGCGGTGAAATCGAAAAGCCGCTTGCGTTCGACATCGGACCGGATCCGCACCCCGCCCAGCCGCCGCACGATCTCCTCGGTGAACCGGCTCTTGCCACTGCCGGAGACGCCGACCGCCAGGATCAGGTAAGGAAAGCGGAACTCGCTGTACTCCTGAGCCATTGTCAGATAACGGCGGAAGACCTCTATCGGTTCGCCACCGGGCAGATCGTCCATCACCCCGGCATCGTGGTCCCGTACCAGCTCGATCCGGGCTCTCAGCAAGGCTCGATAACGCTTGTAGAAGTTGAGCAGCCGCACCGCCTGGTAGTCGCCGGACAGCTCGAGATACCGGTTGAGCGCATAATGGGCGAATTCCCGCTCGCCACGGGCTTCCAGATCCATGATCAGGAAGGCGAGCTCGCAGGCCACGTCGCACCAGCGCAGTCGATCGTTGAACTCGATGCCGTTGAACAGGATCGCCTTGCCTTCGAACCGCACCGCATTGCCAAGATGGATGTCACCATGGCTCTCGCGGATGAAGCCCTCTCTCCAGCGCGATGCCAGAATGGGTTCCAGGCGCGCGAAGCTCTCGAGCGTCAACGTCTTGACGTTGGCTAGCTGCTCGAGATCGCGAGGCGATTCCAGCAGCGGCTCGATCACGTCGAATTCGTCGACCAGCATTTCGTGAATGCTCGACGGCGACCCCAGGGGATTGTCCCCCGAGGCGCTGGGAGCGGATTCGTGAAGCGCCACCAGTTGGTCGATGAGATCGTCGATCAGCTCCGCCGACAGTTCTCCACTGGCCTGCAGCGAACTCAGCAGATGACGGGTGCTGAACTGGCGCATCTTGACCGCGTACTCGATCGGCGCGCTGTCGTCGTTGACCCTGGGCGCCTCCTCGGTGCCCGAGATGGCCACACAGCCAAGGTAGAGCGCCGGCGCCACGCGGCGATTCAGCGCGACCTCCTGCTCGCAGAGGCGCCGGCGCTTCTCCAGCGTCGAGAAATCGAGAAAGCTACCGTAATCCAGCGACTTCTTGATCTTGTAAGCATAATCGCCGGTCGATACCACCCAGGAGATGGGGGTTTCGAACACTTCGACGGCGCCGATCGGATGATCGAAACAATCACTCTCCTTGAGCGCCTGTATCAGCGTTCGGCTCATGCGTCGTCTCCCTGTCAGTGGCGTTCGTGACTCATTGTTGACGCATGGCGGCGAAGGCACGCTCGCTGGCCATCAAGGTCGTCTGAATATGGTCATGGGTGTGAGCGCTGGACATGAATCCGGCCTCGAATGCCGAGGGTGCCAGGTAGACGCCGGACTCGAGCATGTGCGAGAAGAAATCGCGGAACGCCTGGGCATCGCACGCCATGGTCTGGCCAAAATTATCGACCCGCTGTTGGGCGGTGAAGAACAAGCCGAACATGCCGCCGGCACGCTGGGTGATCATCTCGATACCGGCATCGCGGGCGCGTGTCTCGAGCCCGTCGCAGAGCGTCTCGACCCGGGTGGACAGCGCCTCGTGAAAGCCTGGCTGGCGTACCTTCTCGAGCAGCGTGATACCGGCCGCCATCGCCAGCGGATTCCCCGATAGCGTGCCGGCCTGATAGACCGGACCCAGCGGTGATATCTGTTCCATGATGTCGCGCTTGCCACCGAAGGCGCCGACCGGCATGCCACCGCCGACGATCTTGCCGAGGCAGGTCAGATCCGGCGTGATCCCGTAGTGCGCCTGGGCACCGCCCAGCGCCACCCGGAAGCCGGTCATCACCTCATCGAAGATCAATACGCTGCCGTGGCTGTCGCACACCTCGCGCAGGGCTTCCAGGAAACCGGGCTGCGGCGGTATGCAGTTCATGTTGCCGGCCACCGGCTCGACGATGATGCAGGCGATCTGTTCGCCCATGGCCTCGAAGCATTCATGCACGGCTTCGATGTCATTGTAAGAGAGCGTTATGGTGTGTTCGGCCAGTGACGCCGGCACGCCGGGCGAACTGGGCTCGCCGTGGGTCAAGGCACCGGAACCGGCTTTCACCAGCAGCGAGTCCGAGTGACCATGGTAGTTGCCCTCGAACTTGACGATCTTGTCGCGTCCGGTATATCCCCGCGCCAGCCGGATCGCCGACATGGTCGCCTCGGTACCGGAGTTGACCATGCGTACCATGTCGATGGAGGGAAGGATCTCGCAGATCAGGTCGGCCATGGTGGTCTCGATCGCTGTCGGCGTCCCGAACGAGAGCCCACTGTCGAGCCGCTCGCGGACGGCGTTGAGCACCTCGGGATCGGCATGTCCTGTGATCATCGGCCCCCAGGAGCCCACGTAGTCGATATAACGCTTGCCCTCGACGTCGAACAGATAGGCACCCTGAGCGCGCTCGATGAAGACCGGCGGCTGGGACATGCCCTTGAAGGCTCTTACCGGAGAGTTTACGCCGCCGGGAATGTGGCGGCAGGCACGCTCGAAGAGTTCGGCGGATGTGGTCATGGTGTTCTCTCTAGCGTTGATCGATGACAGAGTGACGGTCGATCGTGGTATTCGGCGAAGCGCCATCGCCAATCTGGAGTTGGAGTTCGCGCACCGCCCGCGCGACATCCGGCCTACCGAAAACGGCATGGACCACCGCCAGGATCTCGGCACCGGCCTGTCGTGCCTCGGAGGCGGTGCGAGCATCGATGCCACCGATGGCGACCCGGGGCAACCCCAGATGAGCCACCTCCTCGAGTATCGATAGCGACGCCGGCGCAGCCTCCGGCTTGGTGCGCGAGGCGAAGAAGCGCCCGAACGCCAGATAGCTGGCACCCGATTCGGCCGCTTGGCGCGCCAGGACCGGTGAATCATGGCAGGTGGCACCGACGATGGCTCGGTCGCCCAGCCGTTGCCTGGCGGTTGCCAGCGAGACGTCGTCCTGACCGACGTGCAATCCGACGATATCCCCCCAACGCTGCTGCAGTCGCAGCGCCAGTTCCAGATCGTCGTTGACGATCAGCGGCACCGCATGGCGCTCGCACAGTGCGGCCAAGGCATCGCCCTGCCGCCAACGCCGCGCGGTATCCGCGGATTTGTCACGGTACTGCAGCAGCGCGATCCCCTCGCTCAGCGCCGATTCGCAGGCCGCGAGCAGCGTGCGATCATCCGGCAACAGCTGGCTGTCGGTGATCGCGTAAAGTCCATTCAGGGTCGATGAAGGCGGGCGCGTCGACATCATCACTCCAGCGTGGCATCGAAGTCCGGCGCACGCCAGACCCGGTCCGGTAGATACTGGCCCTGACCCAGCGCCAGACCATTGTCCAGCGTATCCCAGGTGAACCGCTGCGCCTGGGCGCAGGCTGCCGCGAGTCCCTCGCCGGCGGCCAGCCGGGTCGCCAACGCCGACGCCAGCGTGCAGCCGGAGCCGTGATAGTCGGCAGGCAGGCGCGGCCACTGCCACTGCCGGTTGAGCTCGGGCGTGTGCAAGGTGTGAACCACGTGGGCCTGCGTCGATTCCTGCCCCAGGGGATCGGTACCGGTCACCAGCACCGCGGCGCACCCCAGCGACATCACCTCGACCACTCGAGCCACTTCATCGGCGTCGTCGATCGTGGAAAGCAGCGCCAGTTCGCGACGGTTGGGTGTCAAGATATCCACAAGAGGTAGCAGACGATGGCGAATCGGTTCGATCAGAGCGGGTGTGGATAAATCGGAACCGCGACCACTGCGCAGGACCGGGTCGACGATCAGCGGCGTGCCGGGGCTCATCCGGGCGACATCGATCACCGCTTCCAGCACCTCGAGATCGGGGATCAACCCCACCTTGATCGCCGCGATACGAAAATCGTCGAACAGCACGCGGGCCGCACGGCGAATGAAATCGCCGCTGCACGATTCGACGCTGACCACGTCGCGGGTCGACTGGACGGTCATGGCGGTGGGCACGGTCACCGGCCAGCCACCGCAGCCGCGCACGGCCTCGGCATCCGCGACCAGCCCCGCGCCACCGCTGGGATCGTGGCCCGCCAGCACCATGACCACGGGCTTGTCCTCGTAGCGAATCATGACGTCCCTCCCGGGACGCTCGTCACCGCCAGGGAGCGTGTGGCGAGATGGCCGTTCATCTCTCGCATGGGTGCTCTCCTCATCGATCGCTTCGGTGTGTCCTGAGTCTCGACACCAGGCGCGTTCATCCTATCAACGTTTACGTCGATAATAGTTCTCGATCGCCTCGCGAGTGATGATACCGGAAATCTTGCGAATCATCGGCGCCGTGGTGTGCTCGACGTAAAGCGCGTCGACACCGGATTCGTTGAGCGTGTCGTAAGCCTCGGAGAGCGTCGCCTCCAAGTGTACCGGCGCCAGATCGAGACGCTGCCCCGGCACCTCCTCGAGATCGATACGCTCATGCTCCGCGAGCCAGTCCTCATCGTGCAGCACCCGCGCCAGGTGGGCAGCCTTCATCGCCAGTGGCGGCTTGTCCTTGTTGTCCTGGATGATCACCAGCCAGGTCGGCTTGGAATCGAGCAGCGCCTTGGCCCTGTCATGATCGATGATCCTCGGCGTGCGGACCAGATTGCGCTCCATCACTGCCGGTACGGCGACCCGCGACAACGCCTGCATCAGCGGTTGCTGCAGCGGATGGAGCCCTTGCTGGGTCAGGCTGGAGAGAAAGAATCCCTGACAGCGGCAGAGCTGGCGTGCGGTGAGAACGGCGACCACCACCGCCAGCATGCCCGGCAGCATGATCGATGAGTTGCGGGTCAGTTCCAGCAACGCCAACAGGGCTGCCAGCGGGGCCTGAAGCGCCGCCGCCATCATCGCCGCCATGCCAAGTACCGCGTAGAGATTGGGCGTGGTGACCACGCTCGGCAGCAGCGCCCCGCCGACCATGCCCATCACCGCGCCGACCGCCGCACCGGAAACCAGCATCGGCCCGATCACCCCGACCGGCACGCCACCCGCCATGCAGAGTCCGGTCAGCGCCAGCTTGACCACCGCCAGCACCAGCAGCACGTCCAACGCCATCGGCCCGTTGAGCATCTGCTCAAGACTGTCGTAGCCGATCCCCTGTACCTGCGGGTACCACCATGCCACGGCTCCGGTGAGCAGACCGATGGTCGCCAGCCGCAGGGCGAAGGGGACTCGGGCGATCGATGGATGCCCCTGGGCCAGGCGCACGAATCCACCGGCCAGGACACCGACGACCAGCGCGGTCAACACGATCCAGGGGAGGTCCAGCAACGAATTGAGCTGCAGCGGCGGCACGCTGAACGCCGGCTCCGACCCGTAGACCGCCCACGACACCAGCGCGCCCATGGTAGCGGCGAGTATCACCGGCATGAAGCCGGCGATGGTGTACTCCATCATCACCACTTCCATGGCGAAGATGACACCGGCGATGGGCGTGTTGAACGACGCGGAAATGCCCGCTGCGGTGCCACAGGCCACCAACACGCGCAGGCTGTTGTGCGGCAGCCGCAACCGCGAGCCAATCCAGCTCGAGGCCGCGGAGCCGAGATGGATCGCCGGCCCCTCGCGGCCAGCCGACAGCCCGCCGATGACCGAGATCACCCCGACCCACCACTGGTTGATCCAGTTGCGCAGCGGCATCTTGCCCTGGTGGTAGGCGAGGCGCTCGATGACATGGCCGATCCCCATCTTCAGCGCCCGGCTGGGCTGCGGCCACAGCCAGAGTCCGATCAAGGCGACCGCGATCAGCGGGAGCACCGCGCGAAACGTTGGCGGCAGCGTCTCGAAGGCTTCGGGATTGTCACCGGGGATGAATAACAAGGCCCCGAACTCCAGCAACAGCCGGAAGACGACCATCACGGAACCCGTCAGAATGCCGGCGAAAATCCCCAGCAGGCAGAGTTGGGGCATGGCATCCACGCTCGCCAACTGGCGTCGGAAACGTTCGAGGCTGGGACGTCGTGGGACGAACCGCGGCACGCGTGACAAACTCTCCTCCTTGCCCGATCTCGACCGCTCGTCTTTGGTGCGCGATACCTGCCATGGTGGGCGGTCACATCGTGCGAGCGTTACGTAACTGACATCATACACCGATCCACGACTGTCGGCGGTGAGTGCCGCCGACACTAAAGTTGACCCTTTTACTCGGTATTAACGATAATGGAGCTGTGATGGCGGCCCCGCCGCCCTACGTCATTATCGACAGTCCGGTCACGGCCGGCACCAACGGGAGCGTGACGATGAGTACAGTGGAGTCCTTCGCTCCAACCCCGATGTTCTTCACTGATGCCGCCGCCAGGCGGGTCAGGGCACTGGTCGCCGAAGAGAACAACCCCGAGCTGAAGCTGCGGGTCTATGTCACGGGTGGTGGCTGTTCGGGGTTCCAGTATGGATTCGACCTCGGCGACAAGACGGCCGAGGACGATACCGTCATCGACAACGGCGACGTCAGTCTGGTGGTGGATCCTCTCTCCTATCAGTATCTGGTGGGTTCGACGGTGGATTTCGAGGAGGGGCTCGCTGGCGCCCGATTCGTCATCAAGAACCCCAACGCCCAGTCCACCTGCGGCTGTGGGGCCTCGTTTTCTGTCTGAACCGGCAGTGACTAACGGTCCGCCGTCCCTGGCTGCGGCCTAGGTCGACTTGACCTTCAGTAACAATCTTCCTCAAGGTAGTCATTGATTGTCCCGATCGAACAATGACTTGAGGAACTTATGAAAAACAACATGACGCCGAGCCACTGGCTCGCCATCCCCGCCGTCGCACTCTCCCTGAGCGTTTCCGGGCTGGCCTCTGCTCAGGACACCACGCTCAAGGCCGTCACCGATCCCAGCTTCGTCCCGTTCGAGATGATGGATCAGGAGAGCGGAGAGATGGTCGGTTTCGATATGGACATCCTTCACGAGATCGCCGATCGCGCAGGTTTCGACGTCGATCTCAACACCATGGATTTCAACGGCATCATCCCCGCCGTGCAAACCGGCAACGTCGACCTGGCCATCGCCGGCATCACCATCACCGACGAGCGCCAGCAGATCGTCGACTTCAGCGATCCCTACTACGATTCCGGCCTGCGCATCCTGGTTGCCGATGGCAGCGACGTCAGCTCGCTGGACGACCTCGAAGGCAAGCGCATCGCCACCAAGATCGGCTCCACCAGCTACGACTACCTGCAGGAAAAACTGGGCGATAGCGCCGAAATCACGCCCTATCCGGGCAGTTCCGACATGTACATGGCCCTGATGGGCGGCAGCGCCGATGCGGTCTTCTACGACGCCCCCAACGTGGGCTATTTCGCCCAGACCAAGGGCGAGGGCAAGGTCAAGACGGTCGGTCCGCTCTACGAGGGCCAGCAGTACGGTATCGCCTTCGCCAAGGGGAGCGACTGGGTCGAGCCGGCCAATGAGGCGCTCGAGGCCATGCATGAGGACGGCACCTACGACGATATCCACAAGAAGTGGTTCGGCGAAGCACCGGAATCCGAGTGACCGCACCCGCCTGACCGGGGGCCGACGCCAGTGGCGCGGCCCCCGGATGGTTTGTGGAGAACGCCACTCCCAGAGTGGCCGGAGATCTCTCGTCGTGACGCGATGAGAGATCTCATCGTTGCCAACGGAGATCCCCGTGGAATTCAACTTCCAGTTCGACTGGCAGGCGGCCATCGATTCGCTGCCGTTCCTGCTCAAGGGCTTGCCCTACACCCTGCTCATCTCCTTCGCCGGCCTCGCCATCGGCTTCGTCATCGGCATCGTCTTCGGATTGATGCGAATCGGCCCTTCACGCTGGATACGCTGGCCCGCCGTCGTCTACGTGGAGGTGTTTCGCGGCACCCCAGTGCTGGTCCAGGTCCTGTTCATCTTCTATGGCCTGCCGACGCTACTCGGTGGCCCCATCGACGCATTGACCGCCGGGATCGCGGCCATCGCCCTCAACGCCGGCGCCTATATCTCCGAGATCGTGCGCGGCGGCGTGCAATCGATCGAGCGGGGCCAGCGCGAGGCCGGGCTGTCGCTGGGGCTTTCCCCGCCCCAGACCTTTCGCTACGTGATCTGGCCACAGGCGCTACGCCGGATGATTCCCGCACTCGGCAACCAGGGCATCGTCAGTATCAAGGACACTTCGCTGTTCTCGGTCATCGGTGTGGGCGAGCTGGTCCGCCAGGGTCAGGTCTATATCGCCAATACCTTCACCGCGCTGGAGGTCTATTTCATGATCGCCCTGCTCTACCTGGCGATTACCCTGAGTCTGTCGTTGGCTCTGAGTCTGCTCGAACGCAAGGGGTTAGTGGGATGAACGATAGCGCAAACCGGCAAGAGACCGCCCAATCGTCCGGCTCATCGCCGATCGTGCGTCTCGAAGGGGTCAACAAGCACTTTGGCCGCCTGCACGTGATGCAGGACATCGACCTGAGCGTGGCCCAGGGCGAGGTCGTGGTAATCATCGGCGCCAGTGGCTCGGGAAAATCGACGCTGATCCGCTGCGTCAATGGTCTCGAGCCATTCCAGTCCGGTCGTATCGAGGTCGACGGCAAGACGCTGCTGCCCAATGGCGCCAGCGGCAAGTCGCTGCAGGCAGTCCGTACCGAGGTCGGCATGGTGTTCCAGCAGTTCAACCTGTTCCCGCATCTGTCGATCCGCGACAACGTCACCCTGGCGCCACGCAAGGTCCGCGGCATGACCCGGCGGCAGGCCAATGCCATCGCCGACAGGCTACTGGAGCGGGTCGGCATCTCGGATCAGGCCGACAAACATCCGACTCAACTCTCCGGGGGACAGCAACAGCGGGTGGCGCTGGCCCGGGCGTTGGCCATGGAACCTCGCCTGATGCTGTTCGACGAGCCGACCTCCGCGCTGGATCCGGAGATGATCGGTGAAGTGCTGGATGCCATGCGGGAACTGGTCAACGACGGCATGACCATGATGATCGTCACCCACGAAATGGGCTTCGCCCGCGAGGTCGCCGATCGCGTGGTATTCGTCCACGGCGGCCAGATCGTCGAACAAGGCCCACCCGATCAGCTGTTCGATCAGCCCCGCCACGAGCGCACCCAAGCGTTTCTCTCCCGCGTGCTCAAGCACTAGCGCTCGGTTCACAAACAGAAAGCGCGGATGGGTCTCCTCCGCGCCTCCCCCGATCCCTCTTTGTCTCCTCCCTTTTATTGGCTCATCCAGACCGGATTCGGTCCCAGGCGTCGTGCGATCGAGCTCGTCGGGGCCGGAAAAATCGATAGCGTGCCCCGGATTTCATCACCCGTGGGTTATCCCGAAGCGTATTTTTTGCCTGTGGACAGTTTTTTCACCGATCTGCCTCCAGCCCTGACGCCTCAGGCACCTCGGCACGATCGGGGGTTTGTTGACCGTCGCGGTAACAGCTACCGTATGCAGCGGTGGATAACCCGTGCGCGGTCGTGCCTGTGTACAAGAGACAAAGCTGTCCACAGGAATCAACGCCCTTGTCAGCAGGCTCGTCAGAGCTTGTCAAGCAATCGAATAACAATCCAAGAGCATGATTTTGTTATCGAATTTTTACTTATCCACGGAAAGTGTCCACACCAATAGTCACTATCACAACAGAACTTCTTTATATATTTTTCATTTTTTTATAATGAATCTGATGACTGACCGATCGCCTCGATCCCGGTGTGGAAAACCCCTGACGGTTACCCACAGGAGGTTTATACTGGGCGGCTTTCGTGGCCACCGAACCCTAGGGGCCATGCCATCGCCGTCGTGAACAGGACGGTAAAATCGGCTTGGCCGATTTCGTGATCCATTCATCGTCGGGTGCCCGCTCGAGCCAGAGCGCCGCGGGCACCTCGTGAGGTAAACCGTGGAGTATCCCGACCGTTTTCAGGTCATCGTGATCGGCGGTGGCCATGCCGGAACCGAAGCTGCGCTGGCGTCGGCGCGAAGTGGTGCCCGTACGCTGCTGCTGACACACAACATCGAGACCCTCGGCCAGATGTCCTGCAATCCCGCCATCGGCGGGATTGGCAAAAGCCACCTGGTCAAGGAGATCGATGCCCTGGGTGGGGCCATGGCCAAGGCCACCGATCTGGCCGGCATCCAGTTTCGCGTGCTCAACTCGCGCAAGGGCCCGGCGGTTCGGGCCACCCGGGCCCAGGCCGATCGGATCCGCTACAAGGCCGCCATTCGCGGCATGCTGGAAAATCAGCCCAACCTCACGCTGTTCCAGCAGGGTGTCGACGATCTGGTTGTGGAAAACGATACCGTTGTCGGCGTCACCACCCAGACCGGCATTCGCTTCATGGCGGATACCGTGGTGCTGTGTACCGGGACCTTCCTGGGCGGCGTGATCCATATCGGTCTGGACCACCATGCCGGCGGTCGCGCCGGCGATCCGCCCGCCAATGCGCTGGCCCAGCGGCTGCGAGCGCTCCCGTTCCGGGTCGATCGGCTGAAGACCGGCACGCCGCCGCGGATCGATGCCAAGAGCGTCGATTTCTCCAGGCTCGAGCGCCAGCCCGGTGACACGCCGCTGCCGGTGATGTCCTACCTGGGCAGCCGCGAGCAGCATCCGCGTCAGGTCGATTGCCATATCGCCCATACCAACGAACGCACCCACGAGATCATCTTCGCCAATCTCGATCGTTCGCCGATGTATTCCGGCGTGATCGAAGGCGTGGGCCCGCGTTACTGCCCGTCGATCGAGGACAAGGTCCACCGCTTCGCCGACAAGACCAGCCATCAGGTATTCGTCGAACCGGAAGGCCTGGATACCCACGAGCTCTATCCCAACGGGATCTCCACGTCACTGCCATTCGATGTCCAGTTGCAGGTCGTGCGTTCGATCGAGGGGCTGGAGAATGCGCATATCACGCGCCCGGGTTATGCGATCGAGTACGATTTCTTCGATCCGCGGGATCTCAAGCACTCGCTGGAAACCAAATTTATCCACAACCTGTTCTTTGCCGGCCAGATCAATGGCACCACGGGTTACGAGGAAGCCGGCGCCCAGGGGCTGTTGGCGGGGATCAACGCCGCTCGCCGAGCGCAGGGCGAATCGCTCTGGTGGCCGCGCCGCGACGAGGCGTACCTCGGGGTGCTGGTCGACGACCTGATCACCATGGGCACCCAGGAGCCCTATCGGATGTTCACCTCGCGGGCCGAATATCGTCTGCTGCTGCGCGAGGACAACGCCGACCTGCGCCTCACCGCCACCGGTCGCGAACTGGGGCTGGTCGACGATCATCGCTGGTCGGCCTTCGAGACCAAGCGCGACAAGATCGAGAAAGAGAGTGCTCGCCTGCGTGCGACGTGGATCCAGCCAAAGACCGAAGCCGGCCAGCGCGTTGCCGAAAAGCTCGGTCAGCCGCTGGCGCGTGAGTACAGCCTGATGGACCTGCTCAGGCGTCCCGAACTCGGTTACGCCGACGTCGCCTCGCTCAAGGGCGAGGCCGTCGGCGACGAGCCGGT
Source organism: Salinicola acroporae (assembly GCF_003206615.1). Lineage (GTDB taxonomy): Bacteria > Pseudomonadota > Gammaproteobacteria > Pseudomonadales > Halomonadaceae > Salinicola > Salinicola acroporae. The sequence continues at coordinate 147,536 of NZ_PZJW01000003.1, forward strand.
CGCCGAGCAGGTGGAGATCGAGGCCAAGTACGAGGGCTACATCGCGCGGCAGCAGGACGAGATCGATCGCCTGCGCCGCCACGAAGCGACGCCACTGCCCGAATCGCTGGACTATGCCAGGGTCGAGGGGCTCTCCAACGAGATTCGCCAGAAGCTCGAGCAGGCACGTCCCCAGACCTTGGGTCAGGCCGGGCGCATCTCCGGCGTCACGCCGGCCGCGGTGTCGATTCTGCTGATCCATCTCAAGAAGCGGCGACTGATCGACGACAGCCGGGCATTGAGCGCATGACACCGAGGTGTGAACGGATTCTCGATGAGGGGCTGGCGGCGCTGAGCGTCCCTTGCGACGCCGGTCAGCGTCAGAGATTGCTGGCGCTGCTCGCGCTGTTGCACAAGTGGAATCGCGCCTATAACCTCACCGCAGTACGCTCGCCCGAGGCGATGGTCAGCCGTCATCTGCTGGATAGCGCCAGCGTCGCTTTCGCCGTGGGTGGCACCAACTTGCTGGACGTCGGCTCGGGGCCGGGTTTCCCGGGACTGGTATTGGCGATTCTGGATCCCGGCCTTCAGGTCACGCTGCTGGACAGTAACGGCAAGAAAGTCCGTTTTCAGCGCCAGGCGGTGATGGAGCTGGGGCTCGCGAACGTGCGCTGCGAGCAGGTCCGGGTCGAATCCTTCGATGCCACGTTCGACCAGATCATCTCGCGTGCCTTCGCCGCGCTGGGGGATTTCATCGGGCTTACCGAGCCGTTGCTGGCCCAGGGCGGCGAGTGGCTGGCGATGAAAGGGGGCCTGGAACCCCGGGAACTCGAATCGTTGCCGTCCCATGTCGTGGTGCGCGAGCAGCTTGCCCTGGCGGTACCCGGTGTGGACGACGCCGAACGTCAGCTGCTACGCCTCGGGCGGGACGAACAGGCGGGCCGTCGCCAGTAGGCTCGGCATGGGCCAGACGTGATGAATACCGGCGTCGTCGACGCCGGGCCGGATCAGCGCCAGCGGATCGCTCGCGATCCACAGGATCAGTCTCGACGAAGGGAGTCGCCAGTGACCAGAATCATTGCATTGACCAACCAGAAGGGCGGCGTGGGTAAGACGACGACCGCGGTCAATCTGGCGGCTTGCCTGGCGGCGCTCGATCGACGGGTATTGCTGATTGATCTTGACCCCCAGGGTCATGCCACCATGGGCAGCGGCGTCGACAAGCACGACCTCGACGGCAGCGTCCTTGACGTGCTGCTCGGTGAGAAAAGTGCCGCCGAGGTGATCGTCGATTGCGCGGTGGCCGGCTATGCACTGCTGCCGGGCAACGGCGACCTGACCGCCGCCGAGGTCGACCTGCTCGATCGCGATGGTCGCGAACGGGTGCTTCAGACCGCGATCCAGAGCGTTGCCGCCGACTACGACGTGGTGATGATCGACTGCCCCCCGTCCCTCAACATGTTGACGGTCAATGCGCTCACTGCCGCTCACGGTGTGTTGATCCCGGTACAGTGCGAATTCTATGCGCTGGAGGGATTGTCGGCGCTGCTCGACACCGTCGAGCAGATCCAGGAGAGCGTGAATCCCATCCTCGAGATCTTCGGCATCGTGCGCACCATGTACGACCCGCGCAACAGCCTGACCCGCGACGTCAGCAAGCAGCTCGGCCAGTATTTCGGCGATTCTCTACTCAAGACCACCATCCCGCGCAATGTGCGGGTGGCGGAAGCGCCCAGTCACGGCGTGCCCGTCACCAAGTACGCGCGGCTCTCGCGTGGCAGCCAGGCGCACCGCGTCCTGGCCAAGGAACTGATTCGCCGGCTGGCGCTGTAATGACGATGACTGCTGCGAGGAATACCCCATGACGACGCGCAAACGCCCGCTGGGCCGCGGTCTCGATGCCCTGATCGGTTCCAGTGCCCGTCGCCGCGACAGCCTGTCGCCGGAGTCGGGATCCGACAAGCCCTCGCCAGCCCAGGCGCCGCCGGGATTCGATGCTACCGAGGAGCGGCTCGAGCGCCTGCCGTTGCGGCAGCTGACCCGCGGCAAGTACCAGCCGCGGCGCGATATCCAGCCCGAGGCGCTGGAAGAGCTGGCCGATTCGATCCGTGCTCAGGGCGTGATGCAGCCGATCGTGGTGCGACAAATTGGCGCAGAGCGTTACGAGATCATCGCTGGCGAGCGCCGCTGGCGAGCGTCGCAGCTGGCCGAACTCGAGACCATCCCCGCCGTCATCCGCGAAGTCAGCGACGAGGTCGCCCTGGCGCTCGCCCTGATCGAGAACATCCAGCGCGAGAACCTCAATCCGGTCGAGGAGTCGATGGCGCTCAAGCGTCTGCTCGACGAGTTCGAGCTGACCCAGCAGCAGGTGGCCGATGCGGTCGGTCGGTCGCGGGCCCAGGTCGCCAATCTCCTCCGCCTGCTGGCGCTGGATCCGCAGGTGCTGACGCTACTCGAACGTGGCGATCTGGACATGGGCCACGCCCGTGCCCTGCTGAGTCTGCCGGCCGCCAAGCAGCGTCATGCGGCCCATGAAGTCGTGGCGCGCGAGCTCACCGTTCGCCAGACCGAGGCCCTGGTCAAACAGATTGCCAGTGGCCAGACCAAAGCCGATGCCAAGAAGCCGCCGGCGGACGTCGGCCGGCTCGAGAATCGTCTCGCCGATCTGCTGGGCGCGCCGGTCAAGATTCACCACAACAGTTCCGGCAAGGGACGAGTCACCATTCGTTACACCAGCCTCGATGAGCTAGATGGCATACTCGGACACATTCGCTGAATCCGCACCGGCCGTCGGTGTCCAGAGCTGTCAAAACATTTAGCGCGTTAACGGAAATTACGCACTTTTCGTGATCGTTTACTTGGGGAGACGCCTCAGATCGGTGCAGGTTCGGTTGAAGCGGCATGACCGCTTCTCTATAATCCGCCGAGATTTGCCAGGCTGACGCCGAACGCAGACAGCGCACGCGGAAATGTCACTATCATCCCAGGAATCAACGGCGAGACCGACGCCATGCAACCAGCGGCACCGGCCAAGCTTCCCAGACCGCGAATCGCGGGGTTGATCCTGTTACAGTGCGGCGTGGTGATGGGGCTGGTCCTCATCGGTTGGGGGTTCTGGGACCGCGGGACGGCGTTTTCCGCTTTGACCGGTGGTCTCGTTGCCGCCATGCCCAACGCCTTCTTCGCCTGGCGCGCCTTTCGCTATCAGGGGGCGGCGCAGGCGAGATACATAGTCAAGAGTTTCTACCACGCCGAGGCCGGCAAGTTCGGTTTGACGGCGGCACTGTTCACGCTGGTGTTCGTGACCGTGCCCCCCTCAAACCCCGCTTTCTTCTTTGGCGCTTATGTCGTGACGCTGCTGGCGCACTGGTTGGGGCCCTGGCTCCTGCGTCGCCCGTCACACATTCAATCTCGAGGCTGAACCATGGCTGGCAACAACATGACGAGTACGGAGTACATCCAGCACCATTTGCAGAACATGACCTATGGTCTGCATCCGGAAAACGGCTGGTCGATGGCTCATTCCGCTGCCGAGGCCAAGGCCATGGGATTCTGGGCCATTCACGTCGATACCATGCTGTGGTCGATCGGCCTCGGGGTGCTGTTCCTGTACCTGTTCCGCCTGGTCGCCAAGCGCGCTTCCACCGGCGTGCCCACCGGGCTGCAGAACTTCGTCGAGATGATGGTGGAGTTCGTCGACAACTCCGTGCGCGAAACGTTCCATGGCAAGAGCCGGCTGATAGCGCCGCTGTCGCTGACGATCTTCTGCTGGATCTTCCTGATGAACATCATGGACCTGGTGCCGGTGGACTTCCTGCCGATGCTGGCGCAGAAGATCGGCGCCTGGTTCGGTGCCGACCCGGCCCACGTCTATTTCAAGGTCGTGCCCACCACCGATGTCAACGCCACGCTCGGCATGTCGCTCTCCGTCTTCGCGCTGATCATTTTCTACTCCATCCGTACCAAGGGCCTGTCCGGTTTCGTCGCCGAACTGACGTTGCACCCTTTCAGCACGTCCAATACCTTCGCCCAGATCCTGTTGATTCCGGTCAATTTACTGCTTGAACTCGTTACCTTGTTGGCCAAACCGGTCTCGCTGGCGTTACGACTGTTCGGTAACCTCTACGCCGGCGAACTGATCTTCATCCTGATAGCCATGATCGGCCTGTGGCAGCTGCCGCTGCACTTCCCGTGGGCGGTGTTCCACATCCTGATCATCACGCTGCAGGCCTTCATCTTCATGATGCTCACCATCGTCTATCTCAGCATGGCGACGGAAGAGCAGCATTGAGTAGCGTTTCCCGTTAACCCCTGACCCTTAGCAAAACTCGACTGAGCAAGACTCGACTGAAACTGGAGAGAACCATGGAAGCACAAGTTCTGGGCATGACCGCGATTGCCGTTTCCCTGCTGATCGGCCTGGGTGCCCTCGGCACCGCTATCGGCTTCGGCATCCTCGGCGGCAAGTTTCTGGAAGGCGCCGCGCGTCAGCCGGAAATGATCCCGCAACTGCAGGTCAAGATGTTCATCGTCGCCGGCCTGCTCGACGCCGTGACCATGATCGGTGTCGGTATCGCTCTGTTCTTCACCTTCGCCAATCCGTTTGTCGGTTAACGTCGCCTCAAGGCCCTCGAGGCCCCGGTGACCCTAACCCCAAACCCGTGACGCGAGAGGTGCTGGCGTGAATCTGAACCTTACACTGATTGGTCAGGCCATTGCCTTTGCCGTCTTCGTCTGGTTCTGCATGAAGTATGTATGGCCGCCGGTCATGCAGGCGCTGCAGGAACGACAGAAGAAGATTGCCGATGGTCTGGATGCAGCCAGCCGTGCGACCCGTGATCTCGAACTGGCTCAGGAAAAAGCCGAAGAGACACTGCGGGAGAGCAAGGAGCAGGCGCAGCAGATCCTGGAACAGGCCAACAAGCGGGCCAATCAGATCGTCGAAGAAGCCCGTGACAACGCGCGGGCCGAAGGCGAGCGCATCATCGAGAGCGCTCGCAGCGAAATCGATCAGGAGATCAATCGCGCGAAGGAAGAGCTGCGTGCCCAGGTATCGCTGCTGGCCGTGGCCGGCGCCGAGCGTATCCTGGAGTCCTCCATCGACGAAGCCAAGCATCGTGAGCTCGTCGACAAGCTCGCTGCCGAGCTCTAAGGAGGCGCACCATGGCTGAATCGTCTACCGTCGCTCGACCCTACGCCAAGGCGGCGTTCGAGTTCGCGCGCGATAACAAGGCGCTCCAAGCGTGGTCCCAGAGTCTGTCACTGGTCGCCCAGGCGGCCGGTGACGCCGATGTCCGTGAACGCATACTCGGCAACCCGCGGCTGACCTTCGAGGACAAGACCCGGCTGCTGCTGGAAGTCTGCGAAGACCAACCCTTCGACGAGAGCGTGGGCAACTTCCTGCGCCTCGTCGGCGAAAAGGGGCGTCTGGCTGCGTTGCCCGACATCTTTGACGAGTTCGAGGCGCTGCGCGCCCAGGAAGAGAAGCGGGTCGATGTCACCATCGTCTCCGCCTTCGAACTGGACGATGCGCAGCAGAACGTGCTCGCCGAGGCTCTGAAGAAGCGCCTGAATCGTGAAATCTCCATTACCACTCAGGTGGACCGCGAGCTGCTAGGCGGCGTGATCCTGCGTACCGGCGACACCGTCATCGACGGTTCGGTACGCGGTCGATTGCAACGTCTGCGCGAAGCGCTCACCGCCTGAGTTCGAGGGACATGGCATGCAGCAACTGAATCCTTCCGAGATCAGCGACATCATCAAGCAGCGTATCGAAAAGCTGGATGTCGCCTCCGAGGCCCGTAATCAGGGCACCGTCGTCAGCGTCGCTGACGGCATCGTCCGCATCCACGGCCTGGCCGATGCGATGCTGGGCGAAATGATCGAATTCCCCGGTGGCGTCTTCGGCATGGCGCTCAACCTCGAGCGCGACAGCGTCGGCGCCGTGGTCCTGGGCGACTATCTCGAGCTCGAAGAGGGCATGACCGCGCAGTGTACCGGTCGTATCCTCGAAGTGCCGGTCGGTCGCGAACTGATCGGCCGCGTGGTCGACGCACTGGGCAACCCGATCGACGGCAAGGGCGACATCGACGCCAAGATGACCGACGCGATCGAGAAGGTTGCCCCGGGCGTCATCACCCGTCAGTCGGTCGACCAGCCGGTGCAGACCGGGCTCAAGTCGATCGACGCCATGGTGCCGATCGGTCGTGGCCAGCGCGAGCTGATCATCGGCGATCGCCAGATCGGTAAATCCGCGGTGGCGATCGACGCGATCATCAACCAGAAGGGTACGGGGATCACCTGTATCTACGTGGCCATCGGTCAGAAGCAGTCGACCATCGCCAACGTGGTGCGCAAGCTCGAACAGCACGGCGCCATGGATCACACCATCGTGGTTGCCGCCGGTGCCGCCGATCCGGCCGCCATGCAGTATCTGGCACCCTACGCCGGCTGCACCATGGGCGAGTACTTCCGCGACCGCGGCGAAGACGCGATGATCGTCTACGACGACCTCTCCAAGCAGGCCGTCGCCTATCGCCAGATCTCGCTGCTGCTGCGTCGTCCGCCGGGTCGTGAAGCCTATCCGGGTGATGTCTTCTACCTCCACTCGCGTCTGCTCGAGCGCGCCGCGCGCGTCAACGCCGAGTACGTCGAGAAGTTCACCAATGGTGAAGTGAAAGGCAAGACCGGTTCCTTGACCGCGCTGCCGATCATCGAGACCCAGGGCGGCGACGTCTCCGCGTTCGTTCCCACCAACGTGATCTCGATCACCGACGGCCAGATCTTCCTCGAGACGGGGCTGTTCAACTCCGGTATCCGTCCGGCGATCAACGCCGGTCTGTCGGTATCGCGTGTCGGCGGTTCGGCCCAGACCAAGATCATCAAGAAGCTCGGCGGCGGTGTACGTCTGGCCCTCGCCCAGTATCGCGAGCTGGCCGCGTTCTCGCAGTTCGCGTCGGATCTTGACGAAGCGACCCGCAAGCAGCTCGAGCATGGGCAGCGCGTCACCGAACTGATGAAGCAGAAGCAGTACTCGCCGTTGTCGGTGGCCGAGATGGGCGTCACGCTGTACGCCGCCAACGAAGGCTTCCTGGACGACGTCGCGGTCGACAAGGTGTTGGATTTCGAGCGTGCCCTGCACGACTACATGAAGTCCGAGCACGCCGATCTGCTCGACAAGATCAACCAGAGCGGCGGCTACGACGACGAGATCCAGAAGGGTCTCAAGTCGGGTCTCGAGTCGTTCAAGTCCACTCAGACCTGGTAAGTGGCATGGCCCGCCTTCTTGTCCACGGACGAGAACGGGCCGGCCCGCCCGACTGAGCGGCATGAATCAGGGTGATCCGAGATGGCAGCTGGAAAAGAGATCAAGTCCCAGATTGGGAGCATCAAGAACACGCAGAAAATCACCAGCGCCATGGAAATGGTCGCTGCGTCGAAAATGCGTCGGGCTCAGGAGCGCATGGCGGCCAGTCAGCCCTATGCCAAACTGATCCGCCGGGTGGTCGGCCACGTCGCCAAGGCCAATCCGGAATACCGTCACGACTACATGATCGAACGCGACGTCAAGCGCGTCGGTTATATCGTGGTCTCCAGTGATCGCGGGCTCGCCGGCGGCTTGAACGTCAACATGTTCAAGGCGGTGGTCAAGCACGCACGGGACTGGGACCAGAAGGGCGTGGGCGCCGATTTCGCGGCGATCGGCAGCAAGGCCGGTGGTTTCTTCCGCAAGCGCGGCGGCAACCTGCTGGCAGCCAAGAAAGGTCTTGGTGATGCGCCGGAAGCCCAGGATCTGGTCGGTAGCGTCAAGGTGATGCTCGATGCCTTCGATGAAGGCAGTCTGGATCGGCTCTACGTGGTGTACAACGAATTCGTCAACACCATGAGCCAGAAACCCGTCGTGCGTCAGTTGCTGCCTCTCGAGGCGGTCGATGACGAAGGTGATGGGGAAGAACAACCCGGTTCCGGCGACACGCACAAAAGCTGGGACTACCTGTATGAGCCGGATGCCAAGACCCTGCTCGATCACCTGCTGGTTCGCTATGTCGAATCCCAGGTGTACCAGGCCGTGGTGGAGAACGCGGCTTGTGAGCAGGCCGCGCGCATGATCGCGATGAAGAACGCGACCGACAACGCCGGCGATCTGATTGACGATCTTCAACTGGTGTACAACAAGGCGCGTCAGGCGGCCATTACCCAGGAAATTTCGGAAATCGTCGGTGGTGCCGCGGCGGTATGACGACATCGCCGTCTGCGTGACGGCGATCTCGAGTACGGCTTGGCCCAACAGGTTTCATTTGCAGGTTTACGAGGAACCACTATGAGCGGACGTATCGTACAAATCATAGGCGCGGTGGTTGACGTAGAATTCCCGCGGGACGACGTTCCCAAGGTCTACGACGCGCTGACGGTCTCGGGTAAAGAGGCCGTTCTCGAAGTGCAGCAGCAGCTCGGTGACGGCGTGGTTCGCGCCATCGTCATGGGCTCCAGCGAAGGTCTCCAGCGCGGTATCGAAGTGGTCAACACCGGTGCCCCGATCTCCGTACCGGTGGGTACCGAGACGCTGGGTCGTATCATGAACGTGCTGGGTGAGCCGATCGACGAAGCCGGCGACATCGGTTCGGATGCCAAGCGCATGCCGATCCACCGCCAAGCCCCCGGCTATGCGGATCAGGCCGCCTCCAGCGATCTGCTGGAGACCGGTATCAAGGTCATCGACCTGGTCTGCCCGTTCGCCAAGGGCGGCAAGGTCGGCCTGTTCGGCGGCGCCGGTGTCGGCAAGACCGTCAACATGATGGAGCTGATCCGTAACATCGCCACCGAGCACAGCGGTTATTCCGTGTTCGCCGGTGTCGGTGAGCGTACGCGTGAAGGTAACGACTTCTACCACGAGATGGACGAGTCCAACGTTCTCGACAAGGTCGCGCTGGTCTACGGCCAGATGAACGAGCCCCCGGGCAACCGTCTGCGCGTCGCCCTGACCGGCCTGACCATCGCCGAGAACTTCCGCGACGAAGGTCGTGACGTACTGCTGTTCGTCGACAACATCTACCGCTACACCCTGGCCGGTACCGAAGTGTCGGCACTGCTGGGTCGTATGCCGTCGGCGGTGGGCTATCAGCCGACCCTGGCCGAAGAGATGGGCGCCCTGCAGGAGCGTATCACCTCGACCAAGACCGGCTCGATCACCTCCGTCCAGGCCGTCTACGTGCCGGCGGATGACTTGACCGACCCGTCACCGGCGACCACCTTCGCTCACTTGGACTCCACCGTGACGCTGTCGCGCTCGATCGCCGAACTGGGTATCTACCCGGCCGTCGATCCGCTCGACTCCACGTCTCGCCAACTCGATCCGCTGGTGGTTGGCGAAGAGCACTACAACACCGCTCGCGGTGTCCAGAACGTGCTCCAGCGCTACAAGGAGCTCAAGGACATCATCGCCATCCTGGGGATGGACGAGCTCTCCGACGAAGACAAGCTGGCCGTGGCCCGGGCGCGTAAGATCCAGCGCTTCCTGTCGCAGCCGTTCTTCGTCGCCGAGGTCTTCACCGGTGCGCCGGGCAAGTACGTGTCGCTGCAGGAAACCATCCGTGGCTTCCAGGGCATCCTCAACGGCGACTACGACGACATGCCCGAACAGGCGTTCTACATGGTCGGCACCATCGACGAAGCCGTCGAGAAAGCCAAGAGCATGAAGTAAGGAAAATGCTGAATAAATCGACGAACAGGATGAAGCGCAAAGCGCACGGAGCGCAGAAGGCGAGACATAACATGGGGTTAGGCGAGTCTTCGAGCACCGCGCAACGCAGCGATTCGCCTGTGCAGTCATTTATGCAGTGTTTCCTAAGCCTGCAGACTCCCGGGAGATAAATCGCTATGGCCACATTTCAGTGTGACATCGTCAGTGCCGAGAAGGAGATCTTCTCGGGCAACGTCGAGCAGCTCATTGCTGCCGGCGTGGCCGGCGATCTGGGTATCCTGCGCGGTCACGCGCCGCTGCTGACCGAGCTCAAGCCCGGTCCGGTGCGCGTGATCCAGGAGAACGGCGAAGAAGAGCTCTACTACGTCACCGGCGGCTTCCTCGAAGTGCAGCCGGACGTGGTCTCGGTGCTGGCGGATACCGCCACCCGAGCCAGCGATCTCGATGAGGCGGAAGCCGAGCAGGCGCGGCAACATGCGCTGGCCTCGCTCAACGAGAAACAGAGCGAGCTCGACTACGCACGAGCCTCCGCCGAACTGGCCGAAGCCTCCGCTCAGCTGCGCACGCTGCAACAGCTGCGCCGCAAGGGCGGTCGCGGCTGACGCGGCAGGCGCCCAGGCAGCATGCGCTGATGGCAGTACCCGAAGGCGACTCCCTGGAGTCGCCTTTTTCATGCCTGGAGGCCAGACGATCGGATTCTGCCAGGTCGCCTCCGACACGCTAGAATGACGCCCGGTTTTCATTGATCAGAAGGAAGAACGCCATGACTCTCGACGTCGTGATACTGGCCGCCGGCCAGGGCTCCCGCATGCGCTCGAAGACACCGAAGGTGTTGCACAAGCTGGCGGGGCGCTCCTTGGTTCAGCACGTCGTCGACACGGCATCGGGGCTGGAGCACGCGCGGCTGCACGTGGTCGTCGGTCATGGTGGCGAGATGGTGCGCCAGGCGTTGTCGACGCCTGCGGATCGCGAGCTCGCCTTTTGCGAGCAGGCCGAGCAGAAGGGCACCGGGCACGCCGTGGGGCAGGCGCTGGATAGCCTCGGCGATGGCAAGGTGCTGGTGCTCTACGGCGATGTGCCGCTGATTCAAGCCAGAACCCTCGAGACCCTGCTGGAAGGCGTCGACGAGCGTCACATGGCGCTGCTGACGGTCACGTTGGACGACCCCACGGGCTACGGCCGCATCGTGCGTGACGGCAAGGGTTCGGTCGTCGCCATCGTCGAGCACAAGGATGCCGACAACCAGCAGCGTGCGATCCGCGAGTGCAATACCGGCATCATGGCCATGACCGCCGCCCAGCTCCGGCGCTGGCTGCCCGAGCTTTCCGCCGAGAACGCCCAGGGCGAATACTACCTGACCGATGTGATCGCCATGGCGGCCGCCGACGGCGTCGAGGTCACCGCCAGCCAGCCGGGTTCGCCGGTGGAGGTCGAGGGCGTCAACGACCGTCGCCAGCTCGCCTCGCTGGAGCGGGCCTTCCAGCGGCGTCAGGCCGATCGTCTGATGGCGGCGGGCGTGGGGCTGGCCGATCCCGAGCGATTCGATCTACGTGGTGATGTCACCGTCGGGCGCGATATCCAGATCGACATCAACGTGATCCTCGAAGGCCAGGTGATCCTGGAGGATGACGTCGTCATCGGCCCCAACTGCGTGATCAAGGACAGCGTGTTGCGTCGCGGTGCTGTGGTGAAGGCCAACAGTCATCTGGAAGGCGCCGAAATGGGGGTGGAGAGCGACTGCGGGCCGTTCGCTCGGCTGCGCCCCGGCACCCGGCTCGGCACGCGTGCCCATGTCGGTAACTTCGTCGAGACCAAGAACGCCAGCCTCGGCGAAGGCGTCAAGGCAGGGCATCTCAGCTATCTGGGCGATGCCGAGATCGGCCGCGACACCAATGTCGGTGCCGGCACCATCACCTGCAACTACGACGGTGCCAACAAGCACCTCACCCGGATCGGCGAAGCCGTGTTCATCGGCTCCAACAGTTCGTTGGTTGCACCGGTCACCATCGGCAACGGCGCCACCATCGGCGCTGGCTCCACGATCACTCGTGAGGTGAAGGATGGCGAGCTCGCCATCGGGCGCAGTCGTCAGGTGGCCAAGCCCGGCTGGCAGCGCCCGGTGAAAAAGCCAAAAAACTGATTCTAGGCATTGCCAACTTCACCAGCGCTGGGATTAGCCACCCGATAGCGCCTATCGAGCGCGCGCTGCGTATCACTCGCCAAGCTGGGTCTTGCGACATGGATGTCGCAAGAGGCGCGTTGGGACAGGGCAGAAAATTGCTCCTGCATTTTCTGCATTTTCTGCATTTTCTGCATTTCCGCCATCCATGGCGGTCAGATGTCCTTACGCGCCGACCCAAAGCGTGGGCGCGTGATACGCAGGGTTTCGTGCGCTTGTGGCGCGAAAAAGGGGAGCGCGAGGGGCTTGCCCCTCGCATTCACGAGCAGAAGGCTGGTCTATGAGCCCACAGTGGTAAGCGCTCGGCATTGAATCCAATCCGATACCTCCTCAAAGAGAATCTCCTCAACGACGCATACACTGCTGCCAGCGGTCGTCGACCCGCTTGGCGAACCATGCCGTGGTCAGGTTGCGGGTGATCTTGGGACTTTCGAGCTTGATTCCCGGCAGGCGTGCGTAGGGGATGGGCTGACCTTCCTGCTGTAGCGCCAGCGAATAGATCTTTTCGTAGAGCGCGGTCCGTTCGAATTCGAGGGAATCCTCTTTCTCCAGCGCATCGCGGATTTCACCGTCGTCCATATCCAACTGACGCTTCAAGGTGCGTACCGCCAACTCGGTCTGCCCGGCCTGACGCGAGCCGGGGATGATCAGGTCGCCGTCGAGGGCGAGCGGAATACCGGAAAGCTGGGTGACGGCGGCCTGGAAGGCGGCATTGCGACTGGCGTACCAGCCGGCGTTGAAGTCGGCGAAACGGTAGATCGGCTCGTCGTAGTTGGCCGGATAGCCGAGCAGGTGGGCGATACCAAAGAAGAGTCCGCCGCGCCGGGTGAACACCTCGTGACGGATCGAGCCGTCGATCGGGTAGGGGTAGTTGTCGGCGTGTTTTTCGGCGAAGTCGACGCTCACCTGCATCGGGCCGCCGGTGTGCACCGGGTTGAGGCTGCCGAACAGCTCCCGTCCGAGCGGCGCCATGTCGATGAAATCCTCGAAGATCTCGCTCATCTCTCGCTCGGTGGTGATGTGATCGAGGCGCTCGTTGTAGCTCTCGCCGGTGGGCGATTCGAGATTCAACCCGGCAGTCACCAGGAAACCGGGGATATGTAGTGCGCCAGCCCGGCGCTCGATCTCCTGGCGGGCAATGGCGGAGAGATTGGGCACGCTGGGATCGGCGTCGTAGGTCGATTCCTGCTCGATCACCGCCAGCGTGGCGCAGAGGTTGTCCTTCGTCGCGGGCAGGTTCTGGGCCGAGAAGGCGGCGGTGATATCCGTCGCCCAACCGTCACGCTCCTGCGTCGAGGCCGGGATCAACCTGACGAGTTCACGCTTCACGCTTGCCGGGCGCTGCTCGAAGCCGGGCTGCGGTGGCTGGGTGCTGCAACCGACCAGCAGCATCAGGCCAAGGGCAGGTGCCCAGCGGAGTCGCCCCGAAATCATGAATCTCCTCGCGCGCCGAGATGCTTCACCAGCCGCTGCATCATCGCGTCGCAGCGTTCGAGCTGCTCGATGGCGATGAACTCGTCCGGCTTGTGGCCCTGATCCATGCAGCCGGGGCCGCACACCACGGTAGGAATGCCCGCCTCGTGGAACAGTCCGCCCTCGGTGCCGTAGGCGACCGTGCCGAAGTCATCGCGATTCGCCAGGGTGGCGATCAATCGCGCCACGTCGCTAGAGGCCTCTGTGGTCAGCCCCGGATAGGCCTGCAGCGGCTCGAAGCGGATGTCGGTGTCGGGCTCGACGGCGCGCATGCGCGGGAGCAGTTCGGTGTCGGCGTAGTCGCGCATCTCGCGCTCGACCTCACCGGCATCGAAGCCTGGCAGCGAGCGCACTTCCCAGTCGAAGCGGCACTCAGACGGCACGATGTTGAGTGCCCGGCCTCCCTCGATCACGCCGGTCTGCACGGTCGAGAAGGGCGGATAGAAGCGCTCGTCGTGATGAGCTGGATCGGCCAGACGTTCACCGATCTCGGTGAGCTTGGTAATCATCTTCGCCGCGGTCTCGATGGCGTTGACCCCTTCCGGCGCATAGGCGGAGTGGCAGGGCGCGCCCTTCACCTGGCAGCGCACGCCGAGTTTGCCCTTGTGGCCAAGTACCGGCTTGAGTTCGGTCGGCTCGCCGATGATGCAGGCGATCGGCCGATGCGGCTTGTCTTCCAGCATCGAGATGATCGAACGCACGCCAAGGCAGCCCACCTCTTCGTCATAGGAGAACGCCAGATGAATCGGCGTTTCGAGTTCCGCCGCCTTGAAGCTCGGCACCGCCGCCAGCACGCAGGCGATATAGCCCTTCATGTCGGTCGATCCGCGGCCGTAGAGCTTGCCGTCCCGTTCGGTCATCTCGAAGGCCGGTACGGTCCATGGCTGGCCATCCACCGGCACCACGTCGGTGTGTCCGGAAAGCACCACGCCGCCACGGTCGGTGGGGCCGATCGTCGCCCACAGATTCGCCTTGCTGCCGTCCTCGTTGTGGATCAGTTCGCTATCGACTCCCTGTTCGGCAAGGTAATCGCGCACGAACTCGATCAGGGCAAGGTTGGAGTCGCGGCTGACGGTGGCGAAGCCGATCAGCTTTTCGAGGAGCGCTTGGCTGTTCAAAGAGGTCGACATGGCGCTTGTCCTTGTGAAGTCGGTGGTTATTGGTAGTCGATGATGCCGACCGCCGGCTCGTTGTGCCACCTGGCTTGGCATTTTTACGCTTTCTTGACGCCTTGCGCCGAATTTCCTCATCGAATTTTTACGCACCTCGACTCGACACTGGACCCTCTCGAACGAGGAGGTGAGCCATGTCCTACCTGATGCTGGCGGTCGCCCTCGCGACCGCCGTCTACCTGCTGGCGACGCTCTGCTGGCCGGAGCGATTCTAGCCATGAACGCGATGATGCTCTGCTACGCCCTGCTGATCGGGCTGGCGCTGCCGCTCGGGCTCTATATGGGTCGGGCGCTGGACAGCGATCGACCGAGCCCGCTGGATCGTCTCTTCGGGCCGGTGGAGTCGGTCCTGATGCGTCTCGCCGGCGTCGATCGCCGTGCCTCGATGTCCTGGTCGGCCTATCTGCTGGCGGTGTTGAAGCTTCATCTGCTGCTGGTCGCGCTGGCCTGGCTGGTCTTCATGGGCCAGGGCGTGCTGCCGCTCAACCCCGACGGGATCCCCGGCATGAACTGGGATACGGCGCTGCATACCGCTGTCTCGTTCGCCACCAACACCAACCAGCAGCACTATTCGGGCCAGGCCCAGCTCTCCTACCTGAGCCAGACACTGGCCATCGTCACCCTGCAGTTCCTGACCCCAGCGACGGGGCTGGCGGTGCTGCTCGCCATCACCCGGACGCTGCTGCGACGCCAGCCTGCCACCAACGCCGGGGGCGGGGTGGGCAACTACTATGTCGACCTCACGCGGATCGTGATGCGAGTGCTGCTGCCGCTATCGCTGATCGTGGCGCTACTGCTGGTGTGGCAGGGCGTGCCGGCGACGTACCAGGGCGCCGAGCGGGTCATGATGCTCGATGGCGGCGCGGCCCAGGTGATACCGCGCGGCCCGGTGGCGCCGATGGTGGCGATCAAGCAGCTTGGTACCAACGGTGGTGGCTGGTACGGCCCCAACTCGACCGTACCGCTGGAGAATCCGACTGGCCTGTCGAACCTGATCGAGACGATCGCGCTGATGCTGATACCGGTGGCCTCGCTGATCGCGGTGGGCGTCATCAGCGGTCGGCGTCGGCTGATGATGGGAATCGGCTCGGTGATGATCGTCTTCTCGCTGATCACCACCAGCCTGATCGTGGCGTCGGAGCGTCTGCCCAACGCCGCCCTGGCCGGGCTCGTCGTGGAAGGCAGCCCCAACCTCGAAGGCAAGGAGCTGCGCTTCGGTAGCGATCTCTCCGCGCTCTGGGGCAGCTGGACGACCCAGACCTCCAACGGCTCCGTCAACGCCATGCACGACAGCTTCAACCCGCTGGGCGGCCTGGGGCTGCTGATGGACATGTTCGTCAACGTCACCTTCGGCGGCATCGGCGTGGGCCTGATCGGCTATCTGCTCTACCTGATGCTGGCGGCGTTCATCGGCTCGCTGATGATCGGCCGTGCCCCGGAACTGTTCGGCAAGCCGCTGGAGACCCGTGAGATGCGTTGGATCTCGCTGGCGATCCTGGCTCAACCCCTGATCATTCTCGGCCTGAGCGCGATCACCGTGACCTTCCCCGGCCTGACCGGCAACTCCAACCCCGGCTTCCACGGCCTTTCCCAGGTGCTCTACGAATTCACCTCGGCGTTCGCCAACAACGGCTCGGGCTTCGAAGGGCTCGGCGACGCGACGCCGTGGTGGAACCTGACCTGCGTGGTGGCGCTGGCGGTCGGCCGCTTCCTGCCGATGCTGGTGCCGCTGGCGGTGGCCGGCTGGCTGGCCGGTAAACGCACGGCGCCGCAAGGGCGTGGCAGCCTGGCCGTGGAGAGCGGCGCCTTCGTCGGACTCACCGCCGGTGTCATCGTCATCGTCAATCTGCTCGGTTTCCTGCCCGCCCTGGTGCTGGGACCGATCGCCGAACAACTGGTACTCGCCCCATGAAGCCCATCGACGACAGTACCTTCGTTGCCCGTTCTCGCACGGGAAGAGACAGCGGGAGCGATAGGGAGAGCCCAGTGAAGCGTGACCTGACCAGACGCCGACCCCGTGCCACGACAACGACCCTGCAGGTGCAGCCGCTGCTCCTGCTGGTGGAGTCCTTCAAGCGCCTGAATCCGACCAGCCTGGCGCGCAACCCCGTGATGGCGGTGGTCGCCATCGGCACGCTGATCTGCGCGCTCTACACCGCCCTCGCCTTTGCCGAGTCCAACGGCCAGGGCGGTTTCGCCTTGAGCGTGACGCTGATCCTGCTGGCCACGGTGCTGTTCGCCAACGCCGCCGAGGCGGTGGCCGAGGCCCGTGGCAAGGCTCACGCCGGCAGCCTGCGCGCCACCCGCGGTGAGTTGAAGGCACGACGGTTGACCCACAGCGGCGAGGAGACGGTTGCCGCCGACCGACTTCGCCGCGGCGATCGTGTCCGCGTATCGGCCGGCGAGCTGATCCCCGCCGACGGCGAGATCGTCCAGGGTGCCGGTTCGATCAACGAGTCCGCCGTCACCGGCGAGTCCGCGCCGGTCCTGCGCGAGGCGGGCACCGACAACAGCGGCGTCAGTGCCGGGACCAAGCTGCTCTCCGACGAGCTGATCGTCGAGGTCAGCGTCGACCCCGGCGAGTCGCTGCTCGACCGGATGATCGCCCTGGTCGAGGGCGCCAGTCGCCAGAAGACGCCGAGCGAGCTGGCGCTGTCGGTGCTGCTCTCCACGCTGACGCTGGTGTTCCTGATCGTCGTGGTCACGCTGGTGCCGATGGCGCGATTCGTGGGGATAGAGACCTCGACGGTGATGCTGGTGGCGCTGCTGGTCTGTCTGATACCCACCACCATCGGTGGGCTGTTGCCGGCCATCGGCATCGCCGGGATGGAGCGGGCCATGCGCGCCAACCTCATCGCCAAGTCCGGCAAGGCGGTGGAGATCGCCGGCAGCATCGACACCCTGCTGCTCGACAAGACCGGCACCATCACCCTGGGCGATCGTCGCGCCACCGAGTTCGCGCCGTGCCACGGGATCGACATGAAGCGGCTGCGCGAGGTCGCCGGTATCTGCTCGCTCGAGGACCCGACGCCGGAGGGGCGCTCCATCGTCGTGCTGGCGCGGGAACAGGGCGCTTCGCTGGCGGACGAACAGGGCGCTTCGCTCACCCCCGCCGAAGACGCCGAAGTGGTGCCGTTTTCCGCCACCAGCCGGGTTTCCGGACTCGATTTCGCCGACGGCCGACGCTGGCGCAAGGGCGCGCCGAACGCTATCGCACGGCAGGTGGAGGAAGCCGGCGGGCGGCTACCGGATGATTACGAGGCGCTGGTCGAACGGATCTCGCGCCACGGCGCCACGCCGCTGGCGGTGGCCGAGGGCAACGTACTGTTGGGCGTGATTGCGCTGTCGGACGTGATCAAGCCAGGTATCGCCGAGCGCTTCATGCAACTGCGCGAGATGGGCGTGAAGACGGTGATGATCACCGGTGACAACCCGATCACCGCCTCGGCGATCGCCGCCGAGGCCGGGGTCGACGACTACATTGCCGAGGCAACGCCGGAGCGCAAGCTGGCACTGATCCGCGAGGAGCAGGCTGCCGGCCGCCTGGTGGCGATGATGGGAGATGGCACCAACGATGCCCCGGCGCTGGCCCAGGCGGATCTGGGCCTGGCGATGAACTCCGGCACCCAGGCGGCGCGGGAGGCGGCCAACATGGTCGACCTCGACTCCGACCCCGGCAAGCTGCTCGAGGCGGTGGAGATCGGCAAGCAACTGCTGATCACCCGCGGCGCGCTCACCACCTTCTCGCTGGCCAACGATGTCGCCAAGTATTTCGTCATCCTGCCGGCGATCTTCGCCGCCAGCGTGCCGGCATTGGGCGGTCTCGACGTGCTCGGCCTGCACTCGCCGGCCTCCGCCGTGCTGTCGGCGGTGATCTTCAACGCCCTGGTGATTCCCGCGTTGATTCCGTTCGCCTTGCGCGGGGTGCGGGTCCGTGCCACGGGTGCCAGCGCCATGCTGCGGCGCAACCTGTTGATCTACGGTCTCGGTGGCCTGCTGCTGCCGTTCCCCGCGATCAAGCTGATCGATCTGGTCGTCGGGCTGCTCATCTAGCCGATCGTCCCTTGCCAACGGAGGTTCTCGAAATGTCATTCGCCTCGTTCCTGAACAGCACCCGCCGCGACAACACCGGCGGCGCAGTGACGGCACTTCGCTTCACCCTGCTCATGGCCGGGCTGCTCGGTCTGCTCTATCCGCTGGTCATCGTCGGCCTGGGGCAACTGGCGTTTCCCCACCAGGCTGACGGCAGCCTGCTGAGCGACCGGGAAGGCCGGGTCGTCGGCTCCGCCTTGATCGGCCAGAAATTCTCCGGCGACCGCTATTTTCAGGGTCGCCCCTCGGCGGTCGACTACGCCGCCGATGCCGTCGCTGGCTCCAATCTGGCGCCGAGCAACCCGGCATTGCGGCAACGTGCCGAGGCCGACGCCCAGCGAATCACCGCCCGCGACGGAGTCCCGCCGGGGCGGATACCGGCGGATCTGCTGACCGCTTCGGGTTCCGGGGTCGACCCGCACATCAGCCCCGAGTCGGCCGCCGTTCAGGTTGCGCGTATCGCGAGGGTGCGCGGTCTGGCGCCGTCGGCTGTCACGGCGCTGGTCCAGCGCTATAGTGATCGCGGGAACCTTGGCGAGCCGAGAGTCAACGTGCTGGCGCTCAATCTGGCGCTGGACGGGCGCGAGTAACGCCATTCGCGAGACATCAACCGCCCGCAGGAGTGTCCCGGACGGGCGAGTGACCAAGGGAGATCGTACCGTGAATGAGCCTCTTGCCATGCGCCGCCCCGACCCGGACGCACTGCTGGATACCACCCGGGCCCGCGCCGGTGGCGCGCTGCGGATCTTTTTCGGCGCCGCCCCCGGCGTTGGCAAGACCAGCGCCATGCTGCGCACCGCGCGGGAGCGCTTCGACGCCGGGGATGACATCGTGCTGGGGGTGATCGAGGCCCACGGTCGCGAGGAGACCGAGCGGCTCTGCAACGGCCTGCCGAATCTGGCGCTGGCGCCCAGGGAACGCCACGGGCGCACCTTTCATGAATTCGATCTCGATGGGGCGCTGGCCCGGCGCCCGGCGATCCTGCTGGTCGACGAACTGGCCCACCGCAATATCCCCGGCGGGCGCCACACCCGGCGCTGGCAGGATATCGAGGAGCTGCTGGAGGCGGGGATCGAGGTCTGGACCACGCTCAACGTCCAGCACATCGAGAGTCTCAACGACGATGTTGCCCGGATCACCGGCATCCGCATGCGCGAGACCGTTCCCGATCGCCTGATCGCCCGGGCCCGGGACGTGTCTCTGATCGACCTCACCCCGCTGGAACTGATCGAGCGGCTCAAGCAGGGCAAGGTCTATGTTCCCGAGCAGGCACGCGCTGCGCTGGAGCACTACTTCTCCCCGGGCAACCTTACGGCGCTGCGCGAGCTGGCGTTGCGAGTGATGTCGGAGCGGCTGGACGCCGACGTTCGTCAGGTGATGGATGCCAGCGGCGTCGCCGGCCCATGGCCGGTACGGGCGCGGCTGCTGGTCGTCGTCGAAGGCCGCCGGGTCGATCACGTCCTGCTGCGGGCCGCCAGCCGCTGGGCACAGCGCCATCAGGCTCCGTGGCAGGTGGTGCAACTGACGCCGTTGCGGGACGCCGATCCGACCACCGAGAGCGAATCGAGCAATCTGCGTCAGCAGGCCGAGCAGCTTGGCGGCAGTTGGGAGACCCTGAGCGGCGACGATCCTATGGCGGAGCTGCTCGATCATGCCGCGCGTCACAACATCACCGCGTTGATGATCGGGCGTGGCGGTGCGGGTCGCCGTGCGGGTCGAGTCTCGAGCGAGATCGGCTGGCCCGCGAGCGGGTGGCGGCGTCCGCTGGTGGAGCGGTTGTTGGCGCGGCGCCCGCCGTTCGATCTGATCGTGCTGGCCGATGACGATAACCCCGCCCGGCGCTACCGGCCACGCTGGCAGTGGCCGCAGGCCCGCGAATGGCTGTGGCCGATCGCGACGACCGCGCTGGCGGCGCTGGCGGCACAGCTGCTCACGACCCAGGTACAGCTGGCCAACCTGTCGCTGATCTTTCTGACCGCCGTGCTGGCGAGCGCGCTGCGTGCCGGTACCCGGGCGGCGATGCTGACGGTGGCGTTCAGCACCCTGACCTACAACTTCCTGTTTACCGAGCCACGCTTCACCCTGGCGATGATCCAGCAGGACCAGATCCTGACGCTGGTGATCTTTCTGCTGGTGGCCGTGGTGGCGGGCCAACTGGCGGGCAAGGTGCGTCGACAGCTCGGTGCGCTGCGCCAGAGTCGTCACCAGATCCAGGAGATGCTGTCGATCTCACGTGCGCTGGCGGGGGCCGCCGATCATGATCGTGTTCGCGACATCGCGCTCAAGGCACTGGCCGATTCGCTGGCGCTACCCTGCGTATTCGTCGAGAGTGACGATCCGGCCGAGGCGCCTCGCGCCACCGCCGCCTATCCGGGAAGCCTCGCCCTCGAGCCCGCCGCGCTCCAGGCCGCCCGCTGGACCCACCAGCACGGCAAGCCGAGCGGGCACGGTACCCAGACACTCAGCGCCCAGCGCTGGCGATTCCTGCCGGTGGGCGGGAGTGGTGCCACGCGCGGCGTACTGGGGCTGGCGCTGGGCGATCGCCAACAGCCGCTCGGCGTCGCCGAAGAGGCGTTGGTCGACAGTCTGGTCAATCAACTGGCCAGCGCGCTGGCGCGCACCCGGCTGGTCGCCGATCTCGGCGCCGCCCGGCTGGCGGAGGAAAACGAACGCCTGCGCTCGGCGCTGCTGTCGTCGGTCTCCCACGATCTGCGCACGCCGCTGGCCTCGATCATCGGTTCGGCCAGTTCGCTGCGGGAGCTTTGGTCGCAGCTCGACGATGGCGACCGGGAGGAACTGCTGGATGGCATTCTCGGTGAGAGCGAGCGGCTCAACCGTTACATCCAGAACCTGCTCGACATGACCCGACTCGGTCACGGTGGGCTCAAGCTCGAGCGGGACTGGGTAGCGCTGTCGGACATCGTCGCCTCGGCGCTGAAGCGTCTCGGCTCGGTGGTCGAAACGCTCGATATCGAGCGCCACATCGCTGCCGACCTGCCGCTGCTCTACGTACACCCCGCGCTGATCGAACAGGCGCTGATCAACGTCATCGAGAATGCGGCCCGCTTCTCGCCGCCGGGCGGTCGGCTGCGGATCACCGCGGAGCGGGAGGCCGATCGCATCGCGATCCAGGTCAGCGACCAGGGGCCGGGTATTCCGGAAGCGCTGCGCGAGCGTATCTTCGACATGTTCTTCAGCGGTGGCGAGGGGGATCGCGGTCCTCAGGGCAGCGGCCTGGGGCTCGCTATCTGCCGTGGCATGATCGGTGCCCACGGTGGCGAGATCAGCGCCGGCCCGGCAGCATGGGGGCAGGGCACCACGATCCGGATCCTGCTGCCGATCTGGACGCCGCCAGCGGAGGAAGCGACAGTCGGGGACGGCGTCGAGAATGCCAGCGAAAGCGGGATCTAACGTCCAACCCACAACGAGAAGGCAGCGCATGCAGCAACCACCCACGGGGCTTGAGCCATGAGCGATTCGACGCCCGGCCAGCACGGTCCGCGCATTCTGCTGATCGAGGACGAGCGCCAGATCCGGCGATTTCTGCGCATCAGCCTGACCTCGCAAGGGTTCGAGGTCGTCGAAACGGAGCATGGCAATGCCGGGATGGCGGCGTTCAACCGCCAGCGTCCGGATCTGGTGCTGCTCGATCTCGGGCTGCCCGACATGGATGGCATGGAGGTGCTAGACGCCCTGCGGGCCCAGAGCGAGGTGCCGGTGATCGTGGTCTCGGTGCGGGCCAGCGAAGCGGAGAAAGTCGCCGCCCTGGATGCCGGTGCCAATGATTACATCACCAAGCCGTTCGGGGTGCAGGAACTGCTGGCACGAGTGCGGGCGGCGCTGCGCAAGGCTACGCCCGGCACCGCCGGCGAAGGGCTCAGCCTCGGCGACGTGGTCATTGACCTGGCCGGACGCCGGGTCACCCGGCACGGCGAGAGCATTCACCTCACGCCGCGAGAGTTCAGCGTGCTGGCCGCGCTCGCCCGCCAGCCCGATCGGGTCATCACCCAGCACCAACTGCTGTCGGATATCTGGGGGCCGGTGCATGTCCATGACACCCACTATCTGCGCATCGTCATCAGCCGGCTGCGCCAGAAGCTTGGCGACGACCCGGACACCCCCGCGCTGATCCAGACCGAGGCCGGGATCGGCTATCGCCTGCTCTTGCGCTGAGAGGCAGGCACGTCGAAGCGATCTATCCACAGCCGGAAGGCAGCGTGGCCCGTGCCTTGTGTTGTCCACACCCGCTTTTTCCCGCCTCGCACGACCTCACTGTTCTGTGCACGGTCGCTCTATTCGTCGTCATTTCGCGCCGACGCCGAGCACCGATGCTTGACCCGATGATGCGTTTGGGTTTTGATTCGAACCTATTATCTTTCGAATCGAAACTTAAAAACGGAATTCGAAACTCACGCCATGCCGAAACGCGATACCGCCCAGCGACGTCACGCCATCCTTGCCTACGTCAACGCCCATGGCGAGACGCCGGTCGAGGTGCTGGCGTCGCGCTTCGCCATCTCCGAGGTCACGGTGCGCAAGGATCTCTCCTCACTGGAGAGCAGCGGCCTGTTGCTGCGCCGCTACGGCGGGGCGGCACCGCTACCTCAGGAGATGCTGGCCGAACCGGCGCAGACGCTCTCGCCCCACAAGCGCGCCATCGCGCGGGCGGCCCGCGCTCGCATCCGCGAGCACAACCGCATCATCGTCGACAGCGGCACCACCACGGCGGCGCTGATCGGTGAGCTCGGCGGCTTGCGCGGGCTGGTGGTGATGACCAATTCGCTCGCCGTGGCCGGCGCCCTGCGTGAGCTCGAACCCGAGCCGGCGCTGCTGATGACCGGCGGCACCTGGGACCCGCACTCCGAATCCTTTCAGGGGCAGGTCGCCGAACAGGTGCTGCGCGCCTATGACTTCGATCAGCTCTTCGTCGGTGCCGACGGCATCGACATCGACCGCGGCACCACCACCTACAACGAGCTGTTCGGCCTTACCCGCGTGATGGCGGAGGTCGCGCGTGAAGTGGTGGTGATGGTCGAGGCCGACAAGCTCGGCCGCCGTATTCCCAATCTGGAACTCCCCTGGGCACGTATCGACACCCTGGTGACCGACTGGCGCCTCGCGACGGCGGATGCCGCCGCCATCGAGGCCCAGGGCGTGACGCTGGTGGTCGCCGACGCGCCCCAATAGCTTCGAGGACATCGGACATGTGTGGAATCGTCGCCGCGCTGGCAGCGCGCAACGTGCAGGGCATCCTGCTGGAAGGGCTCAAGCGGCTCGAGTACCGCGGCTACGACAGCGCCGGCATGGCGGTGCTGGGCGGCGATGGTGCGCTGGCACGCCGGCGCGCGCTGGGCAAGGTCGCGGCGCTGGAAGAGAAGCTCGCTGCGGAGGATCTCAAGGGGCATATCGGTATCGCCCACACCCGCTGGGCGACCCACGGCAAACCCTCCGAGGCCAATGCCCACCCGCACGTCGCCGGACGCCGTCTGGCGCTGGTGCACAACGGCATCATCGAAAACTATGAACCGCTCAAGCGCGCTCTCGAGGCCGAAGGCGTGACCTTCCACTCCGAGACCGACACCGAGGTGGTGGCGCATCTGCTCGAACGCGCCTTCGACGCCCACGGTGATCTGCTCGCCGCGGTTCAGGCGACCCTGGCCCGGATCGACGGCGCCTACGCGCTGGCGGTGATGCACGTGGAGGCGCCGCGCGAGATCGTCGGCGCGCGCAAGGGCAGCCCGCTGGTGGTCGGCGTAGGGATCGACGAGCACTTCCTCGCCTCCGACGCCCTGGCGCTTTTGCAGGTCACCGACCGCTTCATCTATCTGCAGGAGGGCGACGTGGTGCGCCTCTCCGACGCCCACGGTATCGAGATCCACAGTGCCGACGGCGAACGCGTCGAGCGCGAAGCCCACGTCTTCGAACATGGTGACGGCGCCGCCAGCCGCGGCGAGTATCGCCACTTCATGCTCAAGGAGATCCATGAGCAACCGGCGGTAGTCGCCGCCACCCTGGAGGGGCGCCTCAGCGGTAGCCGGGTACTGGAGAACAGCTTCGGGGTCGACGCCAATGCACTGTTCGAGCGCGTCGAGCAGATCCATATCATCGCCTGCGGCACCAGCTATCATGCGGGTCTGGTGGCGCGCTACTGGCTGGAAAAGCTGGCCGGCATCCCGACCCAGGTGGAGGTCGCCTCGGAGTATCGCTACCGCGAGGTGGTGGTGCCGAAGAATACCCTTTTCGTCACCCTCTCCCAGTCCGGCGAAACCGCTGATACCCTGGCCGCGCTGCGCTACGCCAAGGGCCGCACGGACGGCCAGCGCTATCTCGGCGCGCTGGCGATCTGCAACGTGCCGGGCAGCTCGCTGACCCGTGAATCGGATCTGGCACTGATGACCCAGGCCGGTCCGGAGATCGGGGTCGCCTCGACCAAGGCGTTCACCACCCAGCTGGTGGCGCTGTTGCTGCTGACCCTGGCGCTGCGCCGCGAGCGCGGCGATGCCCGCGAGACGGCGCTGGTGCAGGCCCTGCGCGGGCTGCCGGCGCTGCTCGAACAGGCGCTGGAGATGGATGGCCCGATCGCCGAACTTTCGGAAGCCTTCGCCGAAAAGCACCATGCGCTGTTCCTGGGCCGTGGCACCCAGTTTCCGATCGCCCTGGAGGGCGCGCTCAAGCTCAAGGAGATCTCCTACATCCACGCCGAGGCCTATCCGGCGGGCGAGCTCAAGCACGGTCCGCTGGCGCTGGTCGACGCCGATATGCCGGTGATCGCGGTGGCGCCCAACGACGAGCTGCTGGAGAAGCTCAAGTCCAACCTGCAGGAGGTCCGCGCCCGCGGCGGTGAACTGTTCGTCTTCGCCGACGAAGGCGTGGGGCTGACCGCCGCCGCCGACCTGCGCGTGCTCCACCTGCCGCAGATCGACGAAGTGCTCGCACCGATTCTCTACACCCTGCCGCTGCAACTGCTCTCGTACCACGTCGCCGTGCTCAAGGGCACCGACGTGGATCAGCCACGCAACCTGGCCAAGAGCGTAACGGTGGAGTAGCGCGCCACGGTGACGTGCTGGAGTAGGCGATGCATCTCAGCTACCCGCATACGAGCGCATCGTCTGCTGGTTCCAGGTCTCGAAGTGATCGAACATGGCCTGACGCGCCAGGTCGGGGTCCCTCGCCTTGATCGCCGCGACGATGGCGATATGGGTTTCGTTGGTCTTCTTGAGGGACTGGGGGGATTGGCGCGCGAGTACGCGGCGGTGGTGGAGCACTTTTTTCAGCACCGACGAGAGTCCCTGGAAAATGATCAGAATGGCTGGATTGCCGGCCATGATTGCCAGCTGTTCGTGGAACTCGTAGTCGGCCTGGAGGCCGTCGTTGATATCCGTGGTGGTGACGATGCGCTCGCAGAGCTGCTCCAGTGTCTCCAGCTCCTGGGCGGTGTGATGCGTCGCCGCGGCCTGGATGATCTCGCGTTCGAACATCTCCCGCGCCGTTTCCATGTGATCGACGGAGATATAGTTCAGCTTCAGGGCCAGTTCGAAGTAGAGCTGGATGAAGACGGGTTCGGGCATTTTCAGGAACGTGCCCGAACCCTGGCGGCGCTCGATGAATCCCAGGCTCTGGAGCACCGACAGCAGATTCCTGACCGATGAGCGATGCATCGAGAAGCGCTCGCACAGCGTTCTTTCCGGCGGGAGTTTCAGACGTCCATCGCGGGACAGTTCCGATACCGAAACGAAGTCGTGCAATTTGGCCAGAAGGTCGGAATCAATCTCGCTCATAGGCGTTCCAGTCGCTGCCGTCGGTCGAAAGAGGTCGGCGGCAGCTTAGCATGTCAATGAATGTGCATACCGCCGTTCACATCGATCGTGGCACCGGTGATATAGCTGGAGAGGTCGCTGGCCAGGAACAGGAATGCGTTGGCAACATCGTCGGGTAGACCGAGCCGCTTGAGTGGAATCCCCTCGAGGATCGGAGCCTTCATCTCCTCGGTCAACTTGCCGGCAGTGATGTCGGTATCGATCAGCCCGGGCGTCACCGAGTTGACGCGAATGCCAAAGGCGCCCAGCTCGCGGGCCATCGCCTTGCCCAGGCCCAGCATCCCGGCCTTGGCGGCGCTGTAGTGGGGGCCGCCGAAAATACCGCCACCGCGTTGCGCGGAAACCGAAGAGGTGTTGGCGATCGCGCCACCGCCCGCTGCCTTCATGTGCGGCACCACGGCCTGGGACATGTAGAGCATACCGCGCAGGTTGACGTCGAGGATGCGGTCGTAGCCCTCGGGGTCGATCTCTTCGAACTTCACCGGCTGGGTGATACCGGCGTTGTTGATGAGCACATCGATCTTGCCGAATCGTTCGAGCGCGCGCTCGACCACGTCGCGGCACTCCTCGCGGCGGGTGACATTGGCCACCACCACCAGACAGCGCTCAGGGTCGAACGCCTGGCGTACTGCTTCGCAGGCCGCCTCGTCGATATCGGAAATGACGACGCTGGCGCCGTGTTCGTGGAATAGTCTGGCGGTCTTCAAGCCGATGCCACGGGCACCGGCGGCGCCAGTGATGAGGCAGACTTTGTTGTCGAGAAGCATGCGGGTATCTCCAGGCATCATTGAAGGTTGTCGAGCCGTTCGAGGGAACGGCCGAGTTTTTCCTCGATCAAATCGAGAGGCAGTGGCTTGTCGTCCCGCCAGGGTTGCGCCTGGGGGTCCCGGTGGAGCCGGAAGGGAAGTTCCAGCGAGAACGGCCGCTCGGCGGCCATGAGGGCGCGGAGCACGCGGGCCTCGTCGATATCGCTGTCGCCGAGTTCGGTGAAGTCGTACCCGTTGGCCGTGCGGTGGCAGGGCTTGATATGGAAGTGATCCGCTAGTGGCAGGGCCTGCTCGATGTCCGCCTCGGGTGAGCGTGCGGGCTGGTGCGAGAGCAGGTTGCCGCAGTCGTAGTTGATGCCGAAGGTCGCATCATCGAGGGTGGCCATCAGCGCCGGGATGTCGCCGGCGTGATCGAGCATGTTGGGTTCACCGTTGCCGGGGTTCTCGAGCAGGATGCGCACGCCATGGTGGCGCGCGATATGACCCATCCGCTCGGCATTGGCGAGAAAGCGTGCCCGGTTGCCGAGCGTCGCGGCATTGGTGATGACGAACTTGGCGCCGAGTGCTGCGGCGAATCGGCAGCGCGCTTCGAGTCGCGCCGGGGCGTTGTCCAGGCCGAGATCGATATGGCCGGAGAAGTAGCGGCAGTGCTGATCGAGACCGCGCATCTCGCGACACAGGTCGTCGGCCAGTGCCAGGGTCAGATCGGCATCGGTGAACGTCTCCACGTAGCCGTCGATGAAGGCGAACTCGACTTGGCGCACGCCGCAGCGAGCCAGGGACGGGAGGATACGGTCGAAGCCGTAACCGTCGTAGGCCGCGGTGCTGACGGAACACGAAAGCGCGCTCATGCCTGGGTGCCTCCCTCGGGGTCGCAGCCGTTGAGCCGGCGATAGGTGCGGATCAACTGGCTGTCGTCCAGGCGGCCCTCACCGCCCTCGGCCGTGGCCACGAAGAGCTGATGCGCGCTGTGGGCGAGAGGCGTGTAGGCCCGCGACGAGCCGGCGGCGTCGCAGACGATGCCCAGATCCTTGCAGAAGATGTCGATGGCGCTGGTGACCTCCCCCGGCGGTGCGACCATTCGCGGGCCACGGTCGCGCAGCATCCAGCTCGAGGCGGCCGACCCCTGGACCAGCTCGAGGGCGACCTGCCGGTCGATGCCGCTCTTCTCGGCCAGGGCCAGCGCTTCCGCCGCCGCTGCGATATGCACCCCGCATAGCAGTTGATTGACCGCCTTCATGGCCGCGCCCTGCCCGGGGCGATCGCCCACCTCGAAGATCGCCTGGCCGAGGATGTCGAACAGCACATGACAGCGCGCGAGTGATGGCGCCTCGCCGGCGGCCATGATGCTGAGCGTGCCGGCTTTCGCCCCCACCACGCCGCCCGATACCGGGGCATCCACGTAATGAAGATCCGGCCGCACGGCCGCGACCTCGGCGGCCAGCGCTGCGGCATCGGCCGGCGCGACGGTGGACATCTGCACGATGCAGGCGTCTGCGGGCAGTTGGGATACCAGCCCACCGGCGACGAGAACATCCGAGAACAGTAGCGCGCGAATCTGCGCGGCGTTGACCACCATGATCACCAGCGCCTCGACGCTATCGATAGCGGCTTTGTGACCGGACGCCTGGCGGTGAAAGGCGTCGGCGCGCTCGCTCAGGGCGTCCAGAGCGAGTACCTCGAGCCCGGCCTGGTCGAGGTTCTCGGCCATGGGCCAGCCCATGGCACCCAGGCCTGCAACAGCGACTCTCTTCATCAGGATTCCTCAGTAAAGGATCATTGCGGGCACGTACGAGACGAGCAGCAGCACGCTGATCGCAACGAGATAGAACGGAATGAGTTCGCGCACGACGCTGCCGATGCGCTCGCGCGCGATGGCCGAGGCGACGAACAGCGTGGTACCGATAGGGGGTGTGAACAGCCCGATGCTCAGGTTCACGCACATGATGATGCCGAGCTGGACCAGATCCATGCCGATGGCGTTGGCGATCGAGACCAGGGTCGGCCCCAGCAGCAGGATCGCCGCCGGTAGATCGAGGAACATGCCGATGAACAGCAGCAGCAGGTTGATCGCCAGAATGACCAGGATCGGATTGCCGAGGGTGTCCACCGCCCACTGGGCCACCGCCTGGGGCACACCACCGCTGGTAAGGATGTAAGCGATGATATTGGCGGCGGCGATGATCAGCATGACCATGCCGGTCGTCATCACCGTGCCCGAGAGCGCGGCGACCACGCGGGCGAGGGTCAGGTCGCGGTAGATCAGCGCGCTGACCATCAGCGCGTAGGCCACGGCGATGATGCTGACCTCCGTGGGCGTGGCGATACCGGTGCGCAGCAGCACCAGAATGATCACCGGCATCAGCAGGGCGGGCAGTGCGGTGATCAGGATGCTCCGGACCTCCTGTGCGGTGTACTTCAAGGTGAGGCGGGGAAAGTTGCGGCGCTTTCCGGTCACGTAGCAGGCGGTCATCATCCCGATCGCGAGCATCAGCGCCGGCAGCACGCCGGCAATGAACAGCGCCGCGATGGAGACATTGGAGACCGTGGCGAACAGGATCAGCGGGATCGACGGCGGCATCAGACCGGCGATCACCGACGACGAAGCGGTGACCGCGGCGCCGAAGGCGCCAGGGTAGCCCTCTCTCTTCTGCCAGGGGATGAGCATCGACCCCAGCGCCGACGCCTCGGCAACGGCAGAGCCGGAAACACCGCCGAAGATCGTCGAACCGACCACGTTGACCTGGCCGAGCCCGCCGGGGTACTTGCCGACCAGCATCGAGGCGAGCGCCACCAGGCGTTGCCCCAGCTTGCCGGACATCATCAGGCTGCCGGAGAGCACGAAGAACGGAATCGCTAGCAGCGGAAAGCTCTGGGTCGGCTGGAAGATCTTCATCACCACCATGCTCGAAGGCATCGAGCCGAACACCGACAGCGCCGTCCAGCCGCTGATCACCAACGAATAGCCCACCGGCATCGCCATCAGCATGAGCAGCACGAAGGAGATCAACATGTTGACCGTCATGAGGCTTTCTCCCCGTGGGTCGCCAGCGACTCGGTGACCGTCAACCGGCGGTCGAGCGCGATGAGAACGTTGAGCAGGGAAACCAGTGCCAGGCCAGTAAAGCCGACGACGACCGACCAGTAGGACCACGACATGGCGATGCCGGTAATGGGCAGGCGCTGGCCGCCCGCGATGGCGACCACGTCCAGCCCGTGCCAGGCGATGAGTGCGAAGGCGACGACCGCGAGCAGGTTGGTCGCGAGCCCGATCACACGTCGCAGCGGCTGCGGCAGCCGTTCGACTACTGCCTCGATCCCGATATGCTCGTTCTTGGCTGCGGTCGCGACGATCGCGCACATGGTGAGCCACGGAAACAGGATGTTGGGGACTTCCGACGTCCAGTCGAGATTCGTCTCCCACACGTAGCGCACGAACACGGCCGCCAGCAGCGTGGCGAACATCACCAGCAGCGAGAGAATGCCGAGCCACTTGAACAGGTGATGAATCGCGGCTTTCAGGCGCAGTGGTGGCGAACCGGGATGCCCCGGTTCGCCATGCCTTCCTGCGATGACATCAGACATGGCGAACGCTCCCGTTTACTGTGACGCGTTTTTCGCGGCTTCGACGACCATGTCGACCATCTTCGGGTACTTCTGCCGCCAGGCATCGTAGACGCCGCGCGTGGCCTCGATGAAAGGCGCCTGATCCACCTCGTTGAACGCCACCCCCGCCTGCTCCATCTTCGCGCGGAGCTCCTTGTCGGCCGCGAGCGAGGCCTGCCGGTTGTACTTTCCGGCTTCGATGGCGGCGTTCTGGATGACCTTCTGTTGCTCGGGAGAGAGTCCGTCCCAGACGATCTTGCTCATCAGCAGTGGCGTGGACTCGTACTTGTGGCCGGTGAGCGAGATGTACTTCTGCACTTCATAGAGCTTCGACGAATAGATGTTCATCAGCGGGTTTTCCTGGCCATCCACCACGCCCTGCTGCAGCGCGATATAGAGCTCGGAGAAGTTCATCGGGGTTGGCGTCGCCCCCAGCGCGTCGAAGATATCGACGGTCATCTCGTCCGGCGGCGTGCGGATCTTGAGCCCCTTCAGATCGGCGGGCTTCTCAATCGGGCGGACGTTGTTGCTGACGTGGCGGATGCCGTTGTCCCACATCGCCAGCAGGACCAGCCCCTGTTCCTGCGCCAGGCGCTTGAGTTCGTCGCCGACCTCGCCATCCATTACCTTCCAGGCGGTGGGCAACGAATCGAACAGAAACGGCAGCCCCAGCACGGAGAACTGCGGGACGATGCTCGCCACCGGGCCCTGGCTGTTGGCGCTGAACGCTAGGCTGCCCATGCGCATCAGGGTCAGCGCTTCCATATCGTCGCCGTATTGGGCGTTGCCACCCACATCGACGTGGATCTCTCCGTGGGTGCCCTCCTCGACGAGCTTGGCGAAGCGCACGGAGGCTTCCCATTTGGGATTGCCCTCGGCGGCGTTGTGGGCCAGTTGCAGGGTTTGCGCTGCCAGCGCCGGCGTGGTGGCGGCGAGAGCGGCAACCAAGGCCGTGGTTTTCAGGGTCTCTGTCGGGATCGCTTTCAGAATCGCTTTAATCATTGTCGTTGCGCTCATGGTTGCTGACGGGATGTGGTGAAGTCCTCGCTGTGGCGCGTTTCGGCTCAGCTGGCGTGCGTGAGCGAGATCCGGGACGCCAGGGTCTTCACCATTGCCTGGGTCGAGATGCCATAGCGGTCATGCAGGGTGGGCAGTGCGCCGGCGTCGAGAAACGTGTCCGGCAGCCCGATCTGGTGGAACTCCGGGTGCACGCCGGTATTCATCAGGAGTGCGGCCACGCTCTCGCCCAGCCCGCCGATGACGGAGTGATTCTCCGCCACGTAGACGGGACGCTGGGGATGACGCCGGATCTCCTCGAGAATCGTCTGCGCATCCAGCGGCTTGATGGTGGGGGAATGGAGGACACCTACATGCATGCCGCGCTCGGCGAGGAGATCGGCCGCTTCGACGGCACGCATGGTCATCAGCCCGGAGGAGACGATCAGGGCATCCTCGCCATCCATGAGTCTGCGCGCCTTGCCGATCTCGAAGCGGTAGTCCGGAAAACGATCGAGCACGCGGGGCACCTTGCCGCGCAGCAGACGCAGGTAGACCGGCCCATCGTGGGCGGCCATGGCATGGGTAGCCTGCTCGATATCCACCGCATCACAGGGGTCGACGATGGTGAGGTTCGGCATGCCGCGGAAAATCGCCATATCCTCGGTCGCCTGATGGCTCGGCCCGTAACCGGTGGTGAGGCCCGGCAGCGCGCAGACGATCTTGACGTTGAGTTTCTCCTCGGCGATCGCCATGCAGATGAAGTCATAGGCCCGGCGTGAGGCGAAGACGCCATAGGTGGTCACGAACGGTATGAAACCCTCGCGTGCCATGCCGGCACCGGCACTCATCAGCAGCTGCTCGGCCATCCCCATCTGATAGTGGCGCTCGGGATAGGCCTGGGCGAAGACGTGTAGATCGGTGTACTTGCCCAGATCTGCGGTCATGCCGACGATACGCTCATCGGCCGCGGCCGCCTCGACCAGGGCGTGGCCGAAGGGTGCCGAGGTGGTCGGCTGACCTTCCGCCGCCAGTGAAGCGATCATCGCGGATGTCTTGAGTCGCGGTTGGGTCGTCATGAGTGCTCGCTCCCTGCGGCGTGGGATGAATGGGCATAGGTATCGTCGAGTTGCTTCAGGGCGATGCGCCACTCGTCTTCGTCGACGCGTATGAAGTGGGTCTTGTCGCGGTCTTCGAGCAGCGGCACGCCGCGCCCCATCAGGGTGTCGCAGATGATGACGCAGGGTTTGCCGTCGGCGCTTTCCAGTGCGCTATCGAAGGCCTCGACCAGCGCGGCGATGTCGTTGCCGTTCACCCGTAGCGCGGTCCAGCCGAAGGCGCGCCACTTGTCGGCGATGGGCTCGTAGTCGAGTACGCTCGACGACTTGTCGTCGGCCTGCTGATCGTTGACATCGACGATGGCGACCAGGTTGTCGAGCTTCCAGTGGGCGGCCGAGGCGGCGGCCTCCCAGGTCGAGCCCTCGTTGAGTTCGCCGTCGGAGAGCAGGTTGAAGATGCGCGAATGGCTCTGCTTGCGCTTCAGGCCGAGCGCCATGCCGACACCGATTCCCAGCCCGTGGCCCAGCGAGCCGCCGGTGATCTCCATGCCGGGGGTGTAGGCCGCCATCCCCGACATCGGCAGCATGCTGTCGTCGCTGCCGTAGTTCTCGATTTCGCTCTCGCTGATGACGCCTGCCTCGATCAACGCGGCATAGAGAGCGATGGCGTAGTGACCGATCGACAGCAGGAAGCGATCGCGCTCTTCCCATTCGGGGTCGTCGGCGCGCAGGTTCATGGCATGGAAGTAGGCGACCGCGAGGACGTCGGCGATGCCCAGGGCCTGGCCCACGTAACCCTGGCCCTGCACTTCTCCCATGAGGAGCGCATGGCGACGGATCCGATAGGCGCGTCGTCGAAGGGCGGGGATATCGGCGGGGGCGATCACGCGGTGGGTAGCCGGCTGCATAGAACGGGTTCCGTGAATTGGTTGACCAATTAACGGTAATGAGGGCCTGCAGTGAAAAGAAGACCGACTTTGGTCGCAGCAGCGCTATCACCCGAAGCGGGTGAATCGACTCAACCCCGTCTGAACGGAAGAAGCGGCCACGCTATATCCAAAGAATGATTATGTTTATCAGATAATTACGGGATTCTTGAGTGACGTCTGTCTGTTACGGCGAGGTACGTCCAGGCAGGGGGCTGGAAGGGATCGGCTACTGCCAAGCTGAGACTAATGGTTAACCATTTTAAGGGTGCTGGCGGCAGGTACGAGACGAGGCGTCTTTAGCTCACCGCCACCAGCAGGCTCTCCAGCGACTCGCGCGGAATGTCGCGGGTGATGAACACCGGCCGCGCAGCCGGGCTAGGCACTGTCTAAAAAGTACTGTGCTCGCCCATGCGGCGTTAAACATCGGCTTGCGCACCAGCCCGGTCCGGTTTCGCCGATTTTTGCCTTACCTGGCCTTCGCTCGTCGACTTTTCAGACAGCGCCTAGGCGCTTCTCCGTTGAATGAGCAGGAGGAAGGCCGGGAGACAAAACGATGGAGGGATACAGTGAAGAGGCTAGGGCGACCTCTACAACCTGGCATTCGTTGCCATCAACGCTCCAGAGGCAATTGGTATATCTCGGGAGAGTCGGAGAGCGACTGATGCACGCTTCGTGAAATCTCGTCGGCGAGCACCTCTCTCGCATTCGCCTCGAGCGCTGCATAAGTCGTATCCACGACCTCGCCAGGAGCCGTCTTGGGCACATCTAGATCGCGGGTGAGATCGGTGTCGATAAAGCCGACATGTAGCGCCAATACTTGGGTTTGCTGCTCGGTGAGCGCGTGTCGCAGGCCATTTGTCAGCGACCAGGCCGCGGCCTTGCTGACGCCGTAGGTGCTAAGAAAAGGCGTATTGATCCAACTGGCGACCGAGAGCACGTTGATGATTCCGCCACCACCATTGGCCTTCAGCACGGGTGCAAAGGCCTTTGTGACACGCAATGGGCCGAATAGATTCACCGCCAACTCTGCTTGCATGGCGATTTCCGCCTCAGCATCGAGAAGCGGGCGCGAGTCGGCAATGCCGGCGTTGTTGATCAGAAGGGTGACGTCATGGCAGCGCTTGGCTGCGATCTTCACCTCGTCAGGTGAAGTCACGTCCATTTGAACCGGTATCACGCCCGGGATGGCTACTCCATCAGGGTTGCGTGCTGCGCCATAGACCTTTTTCGCGCCCAACGTCAGTGCACGCTCGGCAAAGGCCTTTCCCAGGCCACGATTGGCGCCAGTCACGAGGACGACGGCATCTTTGAGTTTCATGGCTTTCTCCAGTGAAAACTATGGGACGTACTTCTCGAATGACATAATCAATTTAGCCTGATAGATTACGAGTGTCATCTAAAAAGAGTCGAAAGATGAGTCGAGTTTCCAAGGAACGTGCCGCCCTCAATCGCGAAGCCGCTGTGGTGGCGGCGTCCGCCCTCATCCGCGAAAAGGGACTGAACGGTATCGGCGTGCGAGAGCTGATGGCGTCGGTGGGTCTGACCCAAGGCGCTTTGTCGAAGCAATTCGGTAGCAAGGAACAACTGGCTGCCGAGGCCTGTCGTCACGCTTTTGAGAGCGCGAGCGAAGCATTGAGCGCTGCTGCGGGCGCGAGCGATGCCGATCAGCCGCGGCGTCTGACCGCGTTTTATCTCGAACCCAAGGCGGCGGATCGGAGCTGCCCGATGGCGATGCTCTCGTCAGACGCTGCGCGCTGTCCGCAGGCGAGCGCTTTCCGCCAAGCTTATGATGAGGGACTCAGCGCGATGATCACCGACTTCACCGGTAATCCGCCGTCACGTGATCGTTTGGCGCTGGTTGCTGCTTGGGTGGGCGCGGCGCTGTTGATCAACGCCACGCAGGATGAGGCGCTGATCTTGCAGATTAGGCAGGCGGTCGAGCAACTGAGCGAGACGATAGCCTAGTTGGATTCCGCTGGTGCAGTGGCGGGAAAGCGCGCGCGATGGCGGTCGGCGAAGCGCGCCAGGTCCGCCTCGGTGCAGGGCTGACCGGTAAAGATGCGAACGTACTCGGCGACCCGGGTGATGCGGGTGTCCTTGCTCTCCTGTACGTGCATGGAGATGTAACCGATCTGGAGCAGGTAGACGGTCCTCGCGCGAGTATCCGCCTCCAGCGCGGGGTAGCCGAAGCG
The DNA here is from genome assembly GCF_003206615.1 of Salinicola acroporae. Classification (GTDB taxonomy): domain Bacteria; phylum Pseudomonadota; class Gammaproteobacteria; order Pseudomonadales; family Halomonadaceae; genus Salinicola; species Salinicola acroporae. The sequence goes on from NZ_PZJW01000003.1 coordinate 183,496, forward strand.
CGAAAACATCGCCTGGATCGCGGCCAGCCGCTCGGCGTCGGCGCGCTGCACGCGCTCGGCCACCGCCGGGTCCTGCAGACTCCAGCTGCGTATGGCGTATTCGAATTCGGAATCGAACACCGCGGGATCGAACCAGCAGTCGAAGACGTTGAGCGTAGCTTCGACGATCGAAGCGGCGTAGCGCTCGCTCTGGGTGATGACGGCCTGGGTGTTCTGCGCCTCCCAGCGCGCCAGCAGCGCCTCCAGAATCTCCTCGCGATCCTTGAACAGCCAGTAGAAGCTGGTCCGCGAGGTCTTCAACTGCTTGGCCAGCGGCATGATCTTGACCGCGCCGACCCCGGCGCCGATCAACAGCGTATAGGCGGCATCGACCCACGCCTTGCGGTTGTTGGCGAGTTCGTCTTTCACGATGAGTCCTTGGTGACGGTGGGCAGGATGCTGAGCGTAGCAGGCCGGAGGCCGGTGTTTTAGACCCGCCTTGACCTTTCGTGTACACCAGTGTCATTTAAATTGACACTGGTGTACAGGCGGCGCTAGCGTGGAGTTCACCCCACAATAACAAGGGTGCCTGACCGTGAAGAACGATCCCCTGCTGCAGCCGCTGACGATCAAGAACCTGACGCTCAAGAACCGCGTCATGCTGACCTCCCACGAGCCTGCCTATCCCGAGGACGGCATGCCCAAGGCGCGCTATCGGGCCTATCACGTCGAGCGCGCCAAGGCCGGTGTGGCGCTGACCATGACCGCCGGCTCGGCGGCGGTATCCCGCGATAGCCCGCCGGTGTTCAACAACATCCTCGCCTACCAGGACGAGGTGGTGCCATGGATGCGCGAGCTGAGCGACGCCTGCCACGAGCATGGCACCGCAGTGATGATCCAGCTCACTCACCTGGGACGGCGCACGCGCTGGGACAAGGGCGACTGGCTGCCGGTGGTATCGGCTTCCAACCACCGCGAGGTCGCCCACCGGGCCTATCCCAAGAAGGCCGAGCCGTGGGATATCGAGCGTGTGATCCAAGACTATGTCGATGCTGCCGAGCGCATGCATGCCGCGGGGCTCGACGGGCTCGAGATCCAGGCCTATGGCCATCTCATGGATCAGTTCTGGTCCCCCCTGACCAACGAACTCAACGGCCCCTACGGCGGTAGCCTGGACAACCGCCTGCGCTTCACCTTCGAGGTGCTCTCGGCAATTCGTGACCGGGTCGGCGACGACTTCCTGCTGGGCGTGCGCTACACCGGTGACGAGTGTCTGCCCGGTGGCCTCGACGCCAATGACGGCATGGAGATCTCGCGCCGGCTCAAGCACAGCGGACTGATCGACTTTCTCAACGTGGTCAAGGGGCACATCGACACGGATGCCGGCCTCACCGACGTCATCCCCATCCAGGGCATGCCCAGCGCGCCGCATCTCGATTTCGCCGGCGACATCAAGCGTGAAATCGACTTCCCCACCTTCCATGGTGCCAAGATCCAGGACGTCGCCACTGCACGTCACGCCATCGACTCGGGCAAGGTCGACATGATCGGCATGACCCGTGCACACATGGCCGACCCTCACCTGATGCGCAAGGTGATCGAGGGGCGCGAGGAGGAGATCCGGCCCTGTGTCGGCGCCAACTACTGTCTCGATCGCATCTATCAGGGTGGCGCCGCCTACTGCATTCATAACCCGGCCACCGGGCGCGAGACGAGCATGCCGCACACCATTGCGCCGGCCGCGACGCGGCGCAAGGTGGTGGTGGTGGGAACCGGCCCCGGGGGAATGGAAGCGGCCCGGGTCGCCGCCGAGCGCGGCCACGAGGTGGTGGTGTTCGAGGCCGCCGACGCCCCGGGCGGGCAGATTCGCCTCACCGCTCAGAGCGAGCGTCGGCGCGAGATGATGGGCATCATCGACTGGCGCTACGAGCGCTGTCAGGCGCTGGGTGTCACCTTCCACTTCAATGTCTTCGCCGAGCAGGAGGAGGTGATCGCCGAGTCGCCGGAGGTGGTCATCGTCGCCACCGGCGGTTTGCCCAACGAGCAGGCGCTGAGCCAGGGCAACGAACTGGCGGTGACCGGCTGGGACATTCTCTCGGGGCATGCCAAGCCGGGGCGCAACGTGCTGGTCTACGACGATGCCGGTGATCATACCGCGCTGCAGGCCGCCGAGATCATCGCCAGGAGCGGGGCCCGGGTCGAGTACATGACCGCCGACCGCGCGCTGGCGCCCGAGGTGATGGCGATGAACCTGGTGCCCTACCTGCGTTCGCTGCAGGTGCTCGATACGACCTTCACGCCGACCTTCCGCCTGGTCGCGCTGCGGCGCGAGGGTGACGAACTGGTGGCGTCGGTGGAGAGCGACTACACCCGCGTGGGCAAGGAGCGCCGCGTCGACCAGGTGGTGGTCAACTTCGGCACCCTGCCCATGGAGGATCTCTACGAGTCGCTCAAGCCGCTGTCGAGCAACCAGGGCGCGGTGGACTACGACAAGCTGATCGTGGGTGACCCGCAGCCGATCGTGAAACCTGTGGACACGGCCGGGGGATTCCAGCTGTTCCGGATCGGCGATGCGATCTCGCACCGCAATACCCATGCCGCGATCTACGACGCCCTGCGTCTGATCAAGGATCTGTGAGCGATCTCACGCGAATGGCACGGCTCAACTCTCGCGCAGCATCTGCTCCAGCATCGCGGCGTTGGGATCGTCGGGCTGGCTGACGATGGCATAGTTGTAGTTGCCCTTCGACCAGTACTGCGCCATGAGCTTGCCGTCGACTCGCTTGCCCGGCTCCAGCATGTGGTGACCGGCCCCCGGCGGGCGGATATACATCATCATCTGGCGTCCGCTCTGGTCGCGATAGACCACCATCGCGGCGGGCCCTTGATCGGTGGCAAGCAGACGGGCGTCGGTCATCTCCAGGCCGGCGGCGCTGAGATCCGGCGGCATGATCCCGTCGCTGAAATGGGCCCGGAATAACCTGGCGATCTGTTCCCGACCGTGGCTGGCCGGCACAGGCGCCGTGGTGGCCGTGGCGTCATTGGCATCGACGATATGGCCCTTGTCGATGGCGTCATGGCCGTCGAGCGAAACGTCAGCGGTGAACAGGCGGTAGGCCTGGACCGCATCCGCCATTGGCGGTGGCGAGTCCGGACTCGTCATGTCGCGCATCGTCCAGCCGCCGGTCAGGCCGATACCCAGGGCCATGACCAACATGGCAGCCGTGGCCAGCCAGCGCCGCTGCCCCGCTCGCTGACGGCGGCGAATCGCAGCCGGATCGAGTGCGGGGTTGGCCGGCCACTGTTCCGGATTGGCGTAGCGCGCGCGCAAGTGTTGGGCGTCCCGACGCCACGCCTCGAGTTCCGCCGCCCGCTCCGGATTGGCCTGGAGCCAGGCTGCCACCCACTGCCGGCGCTCGGCGTCCAACTGGTCGTCGAGATAGGCGTGCAGGTCCTGTTCGGTGGGTTGATTCGGGTTCATTTGAGCCTCCTGAGTGACGGTGCCGGACGCTTCTCGCGTGATTCTCCTTCATCCAGCTCGCGCAGGGATCGACGCGCTCTTGAGAGTCGCGACATGACCGTTCCCATCGGAATATCCAGGGTTTCGCTCACCTCGCGATAGCTCAACCCCTCCACCGAAACGAGCATGAGCAGGGCCCGCTGCTCGGGGGGCAACTGGTCGAAGGCGTCCCAACTGGCATTGACCACGACGATATCTTCCGCCGAGGCGCTGGTCTGAGGTTCGCTGGTGAACAGCTGCAGCAGCCGGGCATAGCGTCCGGCGCGACGCCGACCGTCGAGGAACTGCCGATACAGAATCGAAAACAGCCAGGCGCGAAGATCGCCGTCGGGGCGGCGGCGCTGCCAGTGGCCGATCGCTTTTTCCATCGTCGCCTGCACCAGATCGTCGGCATCGCTGGGATCGTGGGTCAGCGACACGGCAAAGCGCCGCAAACGGGGCAGGATTTCACGCAGTTGATCGTCATCGGGTGGATTCATGGAGGTTCCAGCGTATCGAAGGAAGTCGCTGTAGGACGAACCGGAGGGAATTCTATTCCCTTTCATCGTCAAGGGAATCGTCAATCGCTCTCCGGCGGGATTCAGGTACGCAATGACCGAGCGGGAATAAAGTATCGGCAGCGGCGTCCTACTCGCTCCATGCAGGCCACCTCCCCGGAGCAGACATGACCCCGAAAAACCCACCACCGCTGAACACGATATTCCGGTTCACGGTCATCGGACTCGTTGTCGCCATCCTGGCGACGGCCTTCGCCTATGTTGGCGGCTGGCTGGACCCCGGCCGGCTGACCCCGGATCGGATGATCAATACGCTGGAAGACAACGCCGGCGTTCATGAAGGTTATCGCCGCAATCACGCCAAGGGGTACTGCGTGGTGGGCAGTTTCGAGAGCAATGGCAATGCAGAGAGTCTCTCGCGTGCCACGGTTTTCGCGACGGGACAGGTCAGCCCGCTCATCGGCCGCCTTGCGATCCCCGGAGGCAACCCCCATGCCGATGATGGCATGCCGCCGATACGCAGTTTCGCGCTGCAATTCGAGTTGCCGAACGGTGAGCAGTGGCGAACCGCGATGAACGCGATGCCGGTGTTCCCGGTATCGACGCCACAGGCGTTCTGGGAACTGTTGCAAGCCTCCCAGCCGGATCCCCGGAGCGGCAAGCCGGACCCCGCGAAGATGGGGGCCTTCTTTGCCGGCCATCCGGAAACCAAGCCATTCCTGGCCTGGGTGAAAACCGCCCGGCACTCCTCGAGTTTCGTCAATGTCGAGTACAACAGTCTCGACGCATTCCGCTTCATCGATGCCGGCGGGACGACTCACTTCGTGCGTTGGGGGCTGGTGCCGGAAGCGCCGTTCACGCCGATGACCGATGCCCAGAAGCAGGATCCCGATTTCCTCTCCCATGACCTGCGGGAACGCCTGGATAAAGGTCCCCAGCGCTGGCACCTGATCGTGACCGTGGCCAATCCCGGCGACCCCACCAACGATGCCACCCTGGCCTGGCCCGCGGACCGCCGCCAGATCGATGCCGGCATCGTCACCATCGATCGGGCCCAGGATCAGGCCGACGGCCCCTGTCGTGACATCAACTACGACCCGCTGGTGCTGCCCGACGGTATCGCCGGCTCCGATGACCCGCTGTTGAGCGCGCGCTCCGCGGCCTATTCGGAATCCTACAACCGACGCACTCGCGAGGAGGCCGAATCGGCGACATCCTCGACCCAGGAGCCACGATCATGAACCCGCGGACTGCCGTTACCTTTTCCCTCCCTGCCCGTCTGCTTCACTGGCTGATGGCGATCATGATCCTGACGATGCTGTTTGTCGGCGTCGGCATGGTGGCTACGGTTTCCGAGCGTCATGTATGGCTCGTGCAACTGCATAAACCGCTGGGGATCGCGATTCTCGCGCTGGTCATCGTGCGGCTTCTGGTGCGCTGGCGATATGGCACCCCGGCGCTGCCCGCGGACCTGCCGCCCTGGCAGCGCCACTCCGCCCACCTCTCCCACTGGATGCTATATGCGCTGATGCTGGCGATGCCGCTGATCGGCTGGACCATGCTCTCGGCTGGCGGTTATCCGGTCACCCTCTTTGCCGGCGTCACGCTACCGGATCTGGTCTCGCCTTCTCCCACGCTTTACAGCGCGTTGCGTTTCGCCCACACCTGGTTGGCGCTGAGCCTGTTCGCGCTCATTCTTCTCCACTTGGCGGCAGCCTTGTACCACGGCTTGATTCGTCGGGACGGCGTACTGGCCAGCATGACGAAGGGCCGCCGAAAGCCCTGAATCATGGGTCGCTTTTTCATGGAAAAGGCGATTGAATTGAACCTGAGTAAAGCGGTCGGGGTAGGTGTAACCCCACGCCGATCGCTGTCAGCGTTTCCCTGAAGATATCAGGAAGTGCCATGTCGATATGGACTAAAGGAAGTTGATGTCGGTATGGGAAAAGCAAAAATAATTCTAGGCTATAGGCACTGTCCGAAAAGTACTGTGCTCGTCCATGCAGCGTTAAAAATCGGCTGGAGCGTCAGCGCGCTCGGTGCCCCCGTCAAAATGCTCATCTACAACCCGTGAACTGAAGCGAAAGACGGGACTGTTTTCGCCGATTTTTGCCTTGGCTGCGCGCCCCGGCCCGGCCTTAGCTCGTCGACTTTTCAGACAGTATTCAGGGTAGAAAGACAGCAAAAAGCCGAGGTGATTAGCCTCGGCTTTGACGTGAAGGTCGCTATCCATCAAGCATCTCTCAGGCGGGATCCACGCTGTAGAGACGTTTCACAACGTCCATCTGAGCAGCACTCTGCCCTTCCGCTATCAAGCTCTGCTGGGCCCGGCCCAGCGCTTTCATGGTGGTCATGCCGGTGCGGTTCTGTTCGGCACGCAGCGCATTGGCGCTGGCTTCGCTTTGGCCGGCGCCGATATCCACGCGCCAGTCGCCGAACTGGTTGGCCGTCATCATCGCCGGCTGCAGATTCAGCGGCTGGTGCAGTCGCTGCATGGCTTCCTGCTGGGCGATGCTATCGTCGGCCTGCGCCAGCACGGGCAGAAATCCGGCAAGCGCCACGGCGGCGGCGACTCGGGCCAGGTGGGACACGATCTGAGTTTTCATCATCGACTCCTGTCATCGAAATGTCTGCGACCTCGACATGGGGCCGCGGTCGACAGCGGGAGAATTCCTGTCACTGTCGGCTGCAGGTAAGACGAATGACACTGCGATCTATTCCCCTTTTTGTTTCTCGGATTTCTCGTTCCATGTCAGAAGTGCATCCAGGGCGGGGCAAAGTTCCTGTCCCCAGGAGGTCATCCGATAGTCGACCTTGGGTGGCACCTCGGGATAGACCTTCCGGGAGACGATGCCGTCGTTTTCGAGCTCGCGAAGTTGCTGGGCAAGCATCTTCTGGGAGATGCCCGGGATCTGGCGTTCGAGATCGGAGAAACGCTGAATCTTGCCATCGAAGAGGTGGAAGATGATCAGCAGTTTCCATCTCCCTTTCAGTAGTTTGAATATCGATTCCAGCTCGAGCGCGGCGCTCTCCGGCGTGTGATTCTTGGCCATAACTTTTGGGTAAGCCTCTTACTATTTCGTGCGTTCTTGTTTCCCTTTCAGCAGCGAAGATAATGGCATTTCACCGAGCGGGTTCGCTTTTTGAAGCAAGACGATAGCTAAAAAGGAACGATCATGGACCTGGGCTTACAGCATACTCGTGTCTTTGTGACCGGCGGTACCAAAGGTATTGGCAGAGCCGCCGTCGAGCTTTTCCTCGACCTGGGGGCGAGTGTGGTCACTGCCGCTCGCCACAGGCCCGACACGATGCACCCGGAGCTCGTCATCGCCGCGGATCTCGCCACCGACGAGGGCTGTCGCCTGGCGGCGGAGTCGGCGCGCGAGCGGCTGGGGCATATCGATGTCTTGGTGCATGTCCTGGGCGGGTCGTCGTCGCCAGGTGGCGGCTTCACCGCCCTGGGCGAGGATGAGTGGAGGCAGGAGCTCGATCTCAATCTGTTTCCCGCGGTACGGCTTGACCGCCATCTGGTACCGCACATGATGGCGCGCGGCTCTGGCGTCGTGATTCATGTGACGTCCATTCAGCGAGCGCTGCCTCTGCCGGAGTCCACCACGGCCTATGCTGCGGCGAAGGCGGCGTTGTCCACCTACAGCAAGAGCTTGTCCAAGGAGCTGGCGCCTCAAGGCGTGCGGGTGGTGCGGGTGTCGCCGGGCTGGGTCGAAACCGAGGCATCAGTCGCGCTCGCCGAGCGATTGGCCGAGGAGGCGGGCACCGACTACGAGGGCGGCAAGGAGATCATCATGCAGTCGCTCGGGGGCATTCCGCTGGGACGGCCCTCCTCGCCCGGGGAAGTGGCCAATCTCATCGCTTTCCTGGCGTCATCCAGGGCGGCGAGCATCACCGGGTCCGAGTTCGTCGTCGACGGCGGCACCATTCCCGTGGCGTGAGTCTTCAACCATCCGATGACCACGCCGCCCCGGTCAATTCACACGACACCGTCCATAGCCGATCTTCCACCGCCCGGTCCCTGGCCGCGGTGCTGCGATGGGCGCGCTTGGGTGCGCCGCGGGTCTCGCTGAAGCCGTCGGGGCCGAAGTAGTCGCCGGGGCCCACGTCGTCGGCGAGCGCGGCGTGAAGCGTGGGCCTGGCGCCCTGGTCGGCGGATTGGCTGATCAGCGGCATCACCAGCTTGAATGCCTGGCCGATCAGGGCCCGACTCTTCACGCCGGCATCGAACAGCGCCGTGCGCGATAGCCCGGGATGGGCGGCGACGCTCAACAACCTCCAGCCGTGCCGGTCGCTCTGCCGCTGCAGCGCCTGGGCGAACAGCAGCATGGCGAGCTTCGACTGGCGGTAGGCGCGCCACGGGTCGTAGTCGCGTTCGCCATTCAGGTCATCGAAAGCGATCTTCCCGCCGCGATGTGCGAGGCTCGAGAGCTGGACGACGCGCGCAGGCGCTAAGTCCCCCGACGAGGCGGCGACCAGCAGCGGCAGCAGCAGGCTGGTGAGCAGGAAGTGGCCGAGATAGTTGACCCCGAACTGGCGCTCGAAGCCGTCCTCGGTGCGCTCGCGCTTGGGCAGCGCCATGATGCCGGCGTTGTTGACCAGCCGGTGCAGCCCGGTTTCGCGCTCGCGCAGGCGCGCGGCGAACTGGCGCACCGACGCGAGACTATCGAGATCGAGCAACTCGAAGCGAACCTCGGCACCGGGCTGATGGGCGCGCACCGCGTGGCAGGCGAGCTTGCCCTTGTCGGCATTGCGCCCGGCGACGATGACGCGATACCCGTTCGCTGCCAGGCCCTTGGCAGTCTCCAGTCCGAGTCCGGCGGTGGCGCCGGTGACGATGGCCAGCGGCGCTGCCGCCGGGGCGGATTCGGTCATCGAAGTCACTCCGTTGAAGGTCTATGTTGAAGATCGGTATTGAGCGTTAGATTCGGTGCAGCGTTCAGGTTTCCTCGAACAGGGATATCAATGGGAGTCGTCAATGGCAACGAGAAGTCTCATCGGACGTAGCTGGTGGATTCTGATGGCGTTCGGCGTCATCGCCATCGTATTCGGCCTGATCGCGGTGTTTCAGCCGCTGGCCGCCATCGCGGCGTTGACCTGGATCATGGGCATCATGGCACTGGCGGAAGGCGTCTCCACGCTGTTCATGACGGCGACGGCCTATCGAGGCGCGGGCAAGGGATGGCTGATCGGCTATGGCGTGCTGTCGATACTGTTCGGCCTGCTCGCGATCTTCGATCCGCTCTCCATGGCCAGCGCGCTGCTGGTGCTGGTGGGTATCTGGCTGATCATCGCCGGCGTCTATCGCCTGCTGCTGGGGTTGCGCATTCGCCGCCCGGTGGCCGGCCAGGGCTGGGCCGCGCCCGGCGAGGGATGGACCGTTCTCAGTGGGGTGCTGGCGCTGCTGCTGGGCATCCTGCTCGTCGTCAGCCCGCTCAGTGGCCTGGTGGCCACCGCGCTGTGGATCGGGATCGTCGCGCTGGTCTACGGCGTCATCCAGGTGATCGCGGCGTTGCGGGTGCGCAAGATGTTCGCCGGCCCTCGCTAGCGAGGGTCGCAATGTCCAGAGAGCGCCCAAGTGATTGGGCGCGCTCTCATTTGGGCATCAGCACCCACATCTCGCCCCGCTGTTTCATCCGGCTGGCGGCCTCGCCGGCGGCGTCGCCGTGGCCCCAGTAGAAGTCGGCGCGCACCGCGCCCTTGACCGCGCTGCCGGTGTCCTGAGCCACCATCAGGCGCTGCAGCGGCTGGTTGGAAAGCGGCTGGGTAGTGGAGAGGAACACCGGCGCGCCGAGCGGGATCTCGTCGGGGTCGACCGCGATGCTGCGCTCGGAGGTGAGCGGCACCCCCAGCGCGCCCACCGGGCCGCTGGTATCGGCCAGCGCTTCGCTGCCCTTGAGCTCGCGGAAGAACACCATGCGCGGATTGACGTTGAGCATCTCCTCCACCTGGCCCGGATGGCGGCGGGCCCAGTCGCGCACGCCGGGCAGCGTGGCCTGGGCGGGCGTGATCTCGCCGCGGTCGATCAGGCGCTTGGCGAAGGAGCGGAACGGCTGGTTGTTGGTGCCGGCGTAGGCCACCCGCATGGTGGTGCCGTCGGTCATTTCGACGCGGCCGGAGCCCTGAATCTGCAGGTAGGCTGCCTCCACCGGGTCGTCGACCCACACCAGTTCGGTGCCATCGAGATCGCCGCTGCGCATCAGTTCGGCGCGGGTCGGGCCGACGTGGGTGTGTCGCTTCCAGTATTTCGGGTACTGGTAGAGCGGCGTCTGGTAGGGCCCGCCGCGCACGCGGGAGCCGCGCAGGATCGGCTCGTAGTAGCCGGTGATCAGGCCGGTCGCGCTGCCGTCGCTGTTGGTCACGCGATACGGCACGAAACGGCTCTCGAAGAAGTTCTGGATCGCCAGCGCATTGAGCGGATCGACCGACCGGGCGTCGTGGCAGACGCTCTTCCACGTCGGCTTGCGCTCGAGCCGCTTGCAGCTCTCCCGGAATGCGCTCCATGCCGCCATCGGTTGGTCCCGGTTCCAGCCCGGCAGGTGGTGCCAGGTGGTCTTGCGCGCCGGCTGTTCGACCCGCGCCTCCGGGCTACCGCTTGGTGCCGGGGTCATGACCGGGCCGCTGGAGCAGCCCGCCACCAGCAGGGCGAAAAAGAGAGCAGCCAGCAGCCAGGAGAAGCGGAGTGACGATGCGCGCTGGCGCGGGTCGCTTGAAAGCATGCAGATTCGATCCTTGAACACGATGCACAGACGAAGGCGGATAAACGGGATGATGGATAAAAGCTGGAGCGAGCATATCGCCGCCGCTCGATGGCGTCGAGCGAGGTATCGACCAAAGACAGCCGCTGCAAGTTCCTTCCCCCTCGCATTACACTGTGCGCTTTGCTCTCGCGGCAGGACCGTCTCATGACCCATGTCATCTCCATTCAGAGCCACGTCGCCTATGGCTACGTCGGCAACCGTGCCGCCGTGTTTCCGCTGCAGCGGCTGGGGCTGGAAGTCACCGCCATCAACACCGTCCAGTTCTCCAACCACACGGGCTATGGCGCCTTTACCGGCGATGTCTTCAGCCCGGACCATCTCAGGAACGTGCTGGATGGGGTCGAATCGCTGATCGGGCTCGACGATGTCGACGCCCTGCTTTCCGGCTACATGGGCGACGAAGGCATCGGTCGCGCCGTGCTGGATAGCGTCGACCGGGTCAAGCAGGCCAATCCGCAGGCGCTCTACTGCTGCGATCCGGTGATGGGCGACGTCGGGCGCGGCTTCTTCGTCCGCGAGGGGATCCCCGAGTGGATGCGCGACCACGCCATCGCCCGCGCCGATATCGTCACCCCCAACCAGTTCGAGCTCGCCTTCCTGGCCGGGCGGGAAGTGAACACTCTGGAAGACGCCCTTGCCGCCGCCGCCGCACTACGCGCCAAGGGCCCCAGGGTGGTGTTGATCACCTCGCTGGAAGTCGCAGGTGACGACCAGCGACACATCGGCATGCTGGTGGACGCCCCCAGTGGCAGCTGGCGGATCGCCACGCCCAAGGTCGACTTCGCCATCGCGCCCAACGGTGCCGGCGACTTCACTGCCGCGATGTTCCTCGCCCACAGCCTGCGCGCCGGGCTTACCGAAGAAGGCCCCGCCCGCGCCCTGGAGCAGACCGCCGCCGCGGTGCAGATGCTGTTCGAACACACCCGCCGCGCCGGCACCCGCGAGCTGGCGATGATCGCCGCGCAGCAGGATATCGTTTCACCGACCGTCACTCTTCATGCCGAACGTCTCAGATAACCTCGCCACGACCCATGAACCCCCGCTCTACCTGGGCATGGCGATGTGGGCCAACACCGACTGGCAAGGCAGCCTGCTGCCCGGCCACGGCGACGTTGAGCTGCGCGACTACGCTAGCGTGTTCAACGCCGTGGAGGGCAATACCACCTTCTACAGCGGCATTCCCAAGGCGGAGACGGTCGCGGCCTGGGCCGAGCAGGCGCCCGAGACCTTTCGTTTCTGCTTCAAGCTGCCCAGCCAGCTGACCCACGGCAAACGCCTGCGCGATATTGACGATGAGTTCGAACGCTTCATCGAGCGCCTCTCACCGTTGAAAGATCGTCTAGGGCCGATCATGGTCCAGTTACCCAGAGATTTCGGCCAGGGCGAGCTGCCGACCCTCGAGCGATTACTCACTCACTGGCCACGGGAGATACCCTGCGCGGTCGAGGTCCGGCACAGTGATTTTTTCCACAAAGGGGCACCGGAACAGGCATTCAACCGCTTGTTGATAAGTCAAGACGCCAATCGGGTTATGCTCGACGTGCGCGCGCTCTTTGCCACACCCCCAGGGCTTGACAACCGGCTCGCCAAGGCGCAGTGCGAAAAGCCGAAAGTCCCATTACACGTGCTCTGCACGGCGGTCAATCCCGTTATTCGATTTATCGGGCACTTCGACGAAGCCATTAACCTGGCCCGATTCGAACCGTGGATAGAACGCCTCACCCTGTGGATAAAACAGGGGAAAACCCCTTTTCTCTTTGTGCATACACCGGACAACCGCCAGGCGCCGGAACTGGCACGAAAGTTCTACAGTCGCATCGCCGAACGGATCGAATTGCCGTCGCTGGCCGAGTTCCCGGGAGAGCGACAGAATTCGCTGTTTTAGACAAATCTGAAACAGGATGTTGATAACTCGAGCACGCTTCTTCGACCCCATGTCGCCCATCACGCATGGTCAGTGACCGCCTGTCTGCGGTGCCGATGCGTGGGGGATACTCCGCTTAACGTTGATCTTCACGTAAAGGTTAAACAACGCTAGGGTAGGGAAAATCAGAAAAGAGAATAACGTCGTGTCCGGCCAGACCTACGCCATTGGCGAACTCGCGCAACACTTCGATGTGACCACCCGCACCATTCGCTTCTACGAGCAGGAGGGCCTGCTCTCCCCCGAGCGGCGCGGCAAGACTCGCGTCTACCGTGAGAAGGACCGCGTTCGCCTCAAGCTCGCCCTGCGCGGCAAGCGCCTGGGTTTCTCGCTGATCGAGATTCGAGAAGTGCTGGACCTCTACGATACCCGTCACGACGGTAGCGTGCGCCAACTCGAGCGGCTGCTCGAGATCCTCGCCGATAAACGCGTCAACCTCGAACGCCAGCTCGAAGATATCCGCATCATGCAGCGCGAGCTGGATCAGGTCGAAGAACGTTGTAAAGGCGCGTTAGGGGAGTTGAAGGCGGCGGAACAGGGTCACTGAGCGCTGGTTGGTACACACGGTTCTGCTCTGCGGCTCCTTCGATGGTAGTCAATCTGCACGGAGCAACGGCATGCAACATGACCTGGAAACCAACAAGCGCAATGCGATCGCTTTCTATCGCACGGCGTATCTCGGCGACCCTACCCTTGCCGTCGAGACGTACGTCGGCGCCGATTACATTCAGCACAACCCGATGGTCGGTAATGGAAAGCAGGCGTTCATCGATTACTTCACGGCAATGGCTGAGCAGTATCCCGGGAAGGAGATCGAGTTCGTGCGCGCGGTGGCCGAAGCCGATCTGGTATCCCTACACACGCACCAGACCTGGCCCGAAGGCGATGAATACGTCACGATGGATTTTTTCCGTTTCGACGACAACGGCAAGATCGTAGAACACTGGGATTCCATTCAAAGAATTCCGCATGAAACGAAGAACGGAAATCCGATGTACTGAACCCCCGGCGGGCTAGCGCTTCAATCTGGCCGTTCTCGTGACGGCAAGCGGCCGGTGGCCCTCCTCCTTCCTAAATGTTCTTCGGTTTTCGACGCAACAGTGCCCCGCCTCTGAAGCCACGACTGATTAATGCTTTCGTGGCGTTGTTTCCAATGTAATGCTTGGTTACTTTGTGTAGAACAGCACAAGAGATGGCTTACAGAGTCACAAGCTTACAAGGGACAGCCGCGCTGGGATGATGGTAACCATCGTCATCCTCCATGGCTGGCGGTAGCGTGGCGGTCTTCGCCAATAGCCAACCGGACGACCCACCGTTACATGACTGTATATATGCACAGTTATATCGGACTGAGCAAAACGCGCGAGCACGCGAATTCTGCAAAGCACGCCTAGCTATTCTGAGAGCTTTTGAAATCAAAGGGTTAAATGCGAAAAGCTAGGCTACATAAGGTCGTTGAACGTGCGCGTTCGTTCAAGTGGTAAAACGAGCGCGCCATCTAATACCTGTTAGAAGCTCGTATCTTGAGGTTTGGTTATCAATGCACGAAGATCTAGAGAAAAAATGGAGGGCGTTTTTCCAAGAGCGCTGCGCATATCTTGGTGAGGATATAATTGAAAAGTCGGTGGCTATGTTGGGGCGGATTCTGCGCCGCTATTTAAAAAGCGGACTTGCGGACACCAACTTCAGTAAAGGTCTTGCTAGCGGCAACCTCTACACATACCGGCAGCGACTGGCAGAAATGCTTCTCTATGATCGCCTCGTTAGAGACGGGTTTCAGTTGCGAAGCCGGGACAAAGGGCCTGATTTTATTGCGTCGAAAGGTGGGCACACTGTATGCATAGAGTTGACTACACCCGAGCCAGGATCTCAAGTTTCTGCGAGCAACGTGGATATCCAATCTAGGCTGTGCCCTGATCCGGAGGATGCGCTTGCTTACATGAATGACTGCCTGCTCCGCGTTACCGGCCCATTAATGGAGAAAAAAAGCCAAATCCAGCGCTGGAATGATAAAGGCTTGTTGGCTTCGGGTGACGTCGTAGTGATCGTTGTTAATGAGGCCAACCTATGGCCTGAAGACTTGTGCTTGGTCGGGTACGGGGATCCGTTGAAAGGGCAAAGCGGCGAGCCGCTGGTCTTTGAGGCAGCTTACGGACGCTTCATTCGTTTTTGGGGACTAAGTGAGACCGGGTCTGTTGTTTCAGAGCAGTGGCAGCATCACCGGTCTACATTGAATCGCAAGCCTGCTTCAATACCCCTAGGTGCTTTTATGGGAACTGACTGGTCTGAGGTTTCTGGGTTTATGTCAATGAATCTCCGTGAGGAGTATGTCGCAAATATAGTCATATATCGTGGCGTGATTGACGGGAGTGTCACTGTCCATAATGATAATGCTGACAAACCTCTGGCTTCCGGTCTTGTTAGAACAGGCCATTGCTCTCGAGGAAAGAAAATTATTAGGTCTCCTATCAGCGTAGCTCCTGATCTGGGGTGAGTGATTCCCCGCTTTAAATGTGTCTCTGCGTAAACGCATTGAGTAAATAATATTCTTTGGTATGACAGGCTTCTAACGAGGAAATGAACCCGACAAAACCTTCCGGGGCTTTGCGGGTTATTTCAGCGTTAGACAAAAAAGAAGGGAGCCATGAAGGAAGGTGACTCAGATAACCCATTATTGGAAGCTCTGAAAAATTCAATGCAAGAGGTAGAGAAGAAATCCGCTGAGCATGAAAAGCTAAGAGCATCCGAAGAATATCAATCAGAACTCGGTTTTTTGAGACAAACGGTTAGGGATCTTATTCATACGCTTAGTCTATGCGAGTTTGCTGCGTCAAGATGGCAGGATTTTGGAAAAAATATCTACTGCCACGACACTTTGACAACATAGTTGAGGCGGCTTTGACAGCACAGTTGGCAGTTGAAAATGGAGCATTGAACCCTGCACGCCGAGAACTACGGTACATGTTAGAAGTGGCTGTCAACGTTGCCTATGTCGATGAAATTCGAGCAAAAGATTCTTTTGATGAGAGAGTTGCTTTTTATAGGGGAAAGAAAGTAAGCAAAAGCAACGTTGACCACGTTTTTGAACTTCCCCTTCGGTTGTTCGGCAAACAGAAGAATAATTTTGCAACTAGTGTCCGTTCGGCTTGGGTTAGGGCTTCCAACTACGTTCATCTGACCAAAGAAGAATTGACGAGAAACTACGCTTGAGGGAGCAGGGCATATCTTTAGGCATGGAAACCATTGATATGCTTAAAGATATCGTTTCTGATGTCAGCGAGGTATGTAGTATCGTTGTTGCTTTAACCTTTGAAACTATCGGTCCTTCTTTTACAGGTGACCTGCTCGTAGATTCCCTAGGTGAGCAGGATGAATGGGCATTCCATGCTAATGGCTACATCGCTTTAATCGATTCCCACTTTGACTATAAGCATGAGCGCCAAGGGAGGCTCGAGGAAATACACCAGAGAAGGGAAAACCGGATTAAGTATCAGGTGTAAGACGGCATTGTCTAACCATAGCGTCAACGGGACCGGATTTCCGCTGGCGCTCCAATCCGGCCTGGACGCAGGCGTTAGGCGCAATCAGTTCTGCAGACTATTATAAGGATTTATTTAGATATGAGCTTTGATGATTCTTTAGGTGATTTGCTAAGAAAAATGCGAGTTTCCTCAGGGAAAACTCAGGTTGATCTGGCAAATGATATAGGGTCGCATCAGCCATTCATTAGCAACTTCGAAAAAGGCCGAATGAAGCCTGGTCGGGATCAAATTCTAAAGATAGGGCATAGCATTGGTTTAGAAGCCGATGAATTAAACTTATTGTTGGCTGCAGCCGATTACGATAAATACGAACCAGGAAACGATAAAATAGAAAAGATCGTATCTTCCTCTAATAAAGAATCAAAAGAAGAGATATCTAAAGGGTTTAATACTCAGCTAGAAGATTTAAAATACATTGTATCATCTCTAGACTCTAAGTTGACGGAAGGTAAGCCGGGCGAAGATGAACTTAAAAACCAAATTGAAGAGCTTCAAACAACAGTTGAAGACCTAAGAAAGAAAGGAGCTACATTATCTGCTCCAGTTCAGCTCCCCTCAAGTCAAAAAATGGCTGTAAAATTGGTGCCAACCAGCACATTTGATACCCTCGAAGAATATAGATCGGATCAAAACAAATGGTTTTCTGTATGTACGCTATTTGTTGGTTCAATCCTAGGTATTGTTATCAACCTATCAACTGGCGCGAAGGCTGATAAAACTACTTGGATTGTATTGGTTGTATTGCTCGTTATATCTTTGTTTAGTGGCCACTCTGGCTGGTGTTATAGTCAAAGAAGTAAAAAACTGAAAGACTCAATTGGCGATATGTACTCAGGTGAAAATGGCTAACAAGTCAAAGCACTCGGGCTTGGTAAAACTGTCACCTTTTTCGCTTTCGCAAAAGAGTTGCCAACTTAACCAAGCCGGTGTTTGGGCGTTAGCTTTTCAGTGGTTCTACTAATTAAGTTCTGCGCAGATTGATTTTTAAATAAATATTTTTTGGGGCTTTGCATGATTGTCGTTTATGGCATCAAGGAGTCCTTGAATCCTATCAAGGCGCAGCTTTCGAATGTCATTCATGGCTGCATGCAGGATGTTTTCGGGATACCGGCGGGCAAGCGTGCCCATCGGTTCGTGCCGCTGGACGCAGAGGATTTCTATTTCCCCGACGATAGAACATCGGCTTACACGGTCATCGAAATCAACATGATGTAGGGGCGCTCCAAGGAGACGCAGAAGGCGCTGATCAAGGCGCTTTTCCGCCAGATAGAAGCCGAGCTTGGCATATCGCCCATCGATATCGAGATCACGCTCAAGGAGCAGCCCGCTCACTGCTGGGGATTTCACGGCATGACCGGAGATGAAGCGCGTGATCTACAATATTCGGTGAATGTCTGACGTTGCAGCTATTGCCTAGACTCATGCACGCGGAACCAACCGAGTACTGACGATGGATTGGCTGACGTTCATTTCGAGCCTTGTCCGGTCGCTGGCCTGGCCGGTGTTCGCCCTCATTCTCGCGCTTCTCTTCCGCGACCAAATTCTGCAGTTTGGATCCTTCATCAAGAAGCTGCGTGCCGGGCCTATCGAGGCTGAGTTCGAGCACGACCTCGAGCAGTTGCGCTCGCTGTCGCCAGGTCGGGGTGACGTCGTGAACGCGCGTGCCGGTGAAGAGGAGACTTTCCTTACCGAGCTGGCCGAGCGCCATCCCCGTACGGCGATATTGGAGGCGTGGACTCGACTGGAGCGCGCGGCCCGCGCATCGCTATCGTCACAGGAAAGCGAAGATAGTGGCCCGGGCGAGGTATCAGCGGCTCGGCTGCCGGAACTGCTGGTGCAGGCGGGTCTGATCGAGCAGCCACAGGTGACGCTGTATCACGAGCTGCGGCGTCTGCGTCGCGAGGTGGCTCGCGATCTGGAGCCGACGAAAGAGGCGGCGCGCACCTATATTGAGTTGTCTCGCTCGTTTCAAGCCCAGCTAGATCGCGCAGCCTAGAGCGATTGATCCATGAATGGCTAGCGCGGCGCCAACGCCACGCCTACCTTGGACCGATTTGGCCTGCCGAGGGGCTGTGTTATCCGCACCCCGGCAAACCCATCATTCGTTATCAATCGGACAGTCGCGTACGTTGGCCGATTGTCAGCATCAGGATTAACCGCAGGGAATAAGATGAACCAGGACGAGATCAAGGCACTGTTCGACCAGCAGGCGGCAAGCTACGACCAGCAGTGGGCCAAAACGTCACCGATTCGGAATTGCCTGCATCTGTTGCTGGGGTCGTTGTTCGCGGATTTGCCGGCGGAGGCACGAATTCTCTGTGTCGGGGTGGGGACGGGCGATGAGCTGTTCTATCTCGCCTCACAGCATCCTGGTTGGCGTTTTACGGCCGTGGAGCCGTCGGGGCGTATGCTCGACGTCTGTCGGGAAAGGGCCGAGAAGGAAGGCGTGACGTCTCGCTGCACCTTCCATGAGGGGTATCTGGAGTCACTACCCACCGCCGAGCTACACGATGCCGCGACCTGCCTGCTCGTCTCGCAGTTCATCACGAATCTCGACGAGCGCTCCGGTTTCTTCCGTGGCATTGCCGCGAAACTCAACTCGGGTGGCATTCTCGCAAGCGCCGACCTGGCGTCAGACATCGCGTCACCCGAATATGACGTACTGCTTCACGCGTGGATGAACATGATGTCCGCGGCCGATGTCTCCGAAGAGATGATGGCGCGGATGCGCCATGCCTATGCGCATGATGTCGGTGTGCTACCGCCAGCGCGGATTGCCTCGATCATCGAGGCAGGCGGTTTCGAACTTCCGGTGCCGTTTTTCCAGGCGGGGTTGATCCATGCATGGCTTTCCCGCCGGGCTTGAGTGAATACCCCTCTATCCTTGGAAGCGATTCCTGCAAGCTCGTGAGTTGGCTAGGGGGTTCCGTTATGAAGAGGTTCGCTTCGCCGCCAGCGCCACCCCCACCCTCGACCGATTCGGCTTGCCGATCGTCTGTGTTATCCACACCCCTGTCTCTGCCAAGTTATCCAGATCCACGCCGCTGTCGATGCCGAGGCCGTTGAGCAGGTAGATCACGTCTTCGGTGGCCACGTTGCCGGTGGCGCCCTTGGCGTAGGGGCAGCCGCCGAGTCCGGCGACGGCGCTGTCGATCACGCCGATGCCCTCTTCGAGCACGGCGTAGAGGTTGGCTAGCGCCTGGCCGTAGGTGTCGTGGAAGTGGGCGGCGAGCATGTCCCTGGGGATATCCCGGCCCACGGCGTCGAGCAGGCGCTTGGCCTCGAGCGGGGTGCCGACGCCGATGGTGTCGCCCAGCGAGATTTCATAGCAGCCCATCTCATAAAGCGCCCGGGAAACCTCGGCGACCCGCTGCGGGGCGATGTTGCCTTCGTAGGGGCAGCCGAGCACGCAGGAGACATAGCCGCGCACGCGCACGCCGGCTTCCCGGGCGCGTTCGACCACCGGTTCGAAGCGCGCCAGCGATTCGGCGATAGAGCAGTTGATGTTCTTGTGCGAGAAGGCTTCGCTCGCTGCCGCGAAGACGGCGACCTCCTCGACGCCGCACTCGAGTGCGGCTTCCAGCCCTTTGAGATTGGGCGTGAGTGCGGAGTAGATCACGCCCGGCCGGCGTCGAATGCCGGTCATCACCTCGCGGTGATCCGCCATCTGCGGCACCCATTTGGGCGAGACGAAACTCGCCGCTTCGATCCGCTTGAGCCCCGCCGCGCCGAGCCGCTCGATCAGTTCCAGCTTGGCGGCGGTGGCGATGGGCTCGGCTTCGTTCTGCAAGCCGTCCCGCGGGCCAACTTCGACGATACTGACGTGCTTCGGCATCCCCATCTTAGTTGTCCCCACTCGTGTCGGCGCCGGCGTCGTTCATCGCCTCGGCGTTGGCGAAAGCGAGCAGCTCATCCCCCTGCGCCACGGCGTCGCCCACCGCGACATGGAAGGCTTCCACCGCGCCGTCGGCGGGGGCGCTCAGGGTGTGCTCCATCTTCATCGCTTCTACCACCACCAGCGGCGTGCCTTTCTCCACTGTCTGTCCGGGTTCGACCAGCAGCGCCACCAC
The DNA here is from genome assembly GCF_003206615.1 of Salinicola acroporae. Classification (GTDB taxonomy): domain Bacteria; phylum Pseudomonadota; class Gammaproteobacteria; order Pseudomonadales; family Halomonadaceae; genus Salinicola; species Salinicola acroporae. Next base: position 203,798 of record NZ_PZJW01000003.1, read on the forward strand.
GGTGCCGTGCATCGGCGCGGTCAGCTTGGCTTCGGTCTCTTGCGGTAGATGGTCGGCGCGGTCGGCGCGGCGCCAGATCAGGCGCGACTCTTGACCTGCGGCGGTGAGCACGATGGCGTCGCCCTCGCTGGCCGGGTCGAGCCGGGCGAAAAGGCGCTGGCGATGGCCATCCAGGGTGAGCGCCAGGGTGTCGTTGTCGAGGCGCTGGCACTGCCCGGCGAGTCGGCTCGTTTCCTCGCTGTCGCGCTGTATCTGAAGCTGCCAGGTCGCCTGTGCTGGTTCTTGTGTCAGTCCCTGTGCCAGACCCTGTGTTAGTCCCTGGGTGGCGATCACCTCGTACGCGCCGCTGCCGTCGGTCTCCTGGAAGGCGAGACGTAGCCGGCGCGGTGCATTGAGCCGCCAGCCGTCGCGGCGCTGCCAGGGGTCGTCGGCGCGCGGTGTTCCGTTAGCAAGATGCTCCATCGCCACCAGGGCCGCGCGGGCGATATCGGCATCGGTGGCGTGGGGCGCGGCGAACAGATCGTCGTGATAGTGCTCGATGAAGCGGGTATTCAGCTCGGCGGCGATGAAGTCCGGGTGGGTCACCAGCCGCTGCAGGAAGCGGCGATTGGTGGTCACGCCGCTGATATCCAGCGCGGCCAGGGCGCGGGCCATTTCGGCCAGGGCCTGGCCGCGATCCTCGCCGTGGACGATCAGCTTGGCCAGCATCGGGTCGTAGTGCATGGTCACCGTGTCGCCGGCCTCGACGCCGCTGTCCAGGCGGATGCGCTCGTGCGAATCGGCGCTCTCCAGCGGCAGCGCGAAGCGCAGGAGCTTGCCGGTGGCGGGGAGGAAGTCGTTGTCCGGGTCTTCGGCGTAGAGCCGCGCTTCGATGGCGTGGCCGGTGAGCGTCAGTTCGCTCTGCGCCTTGGGCAGCGCCAGGCCGGCGGCGACCCGTAGCTGCCACTCGACCAGATCCTCGCCGCTGATCATCTCGGTGACCGGGTGCTCGACCTGCAGCCGGGTGTTCATCTCCATGAAGTAGAACGGTGAGCCGTGCTCCTGCGTGGTCTCGGCGCCGGCATCCAGCAGGAACTCCACCGTGCCGGCGCCGACATAGCCGATCTCCTGGGCGGCGCGCACCGCGGCCTCGCCCATTTCGCGGCGCAGCGCTTCGGGCAGGTGCGGCGCGGGGGCCTCTTCGAGCACTTTCTGGTGGCGCCGCTGCACGCTGCAGTCGCGTTCGAACAGGTAGACGCCGGCGCCGAGGCTGTCGCAGAACACCTGTACCTCGACATGGCGCGGCTGGGTCAGGTACTTCTCGATCAGCATGCGTTCGTCACCGAACGAGGCGCGAGACTCCCGGCGGCAGCCGTCGAGTGCCGCCTGGAACTCGCGCTCGGACTCGACCACCCGCATGCCCTTGCCGCCGCCCCCGGCGCTGGCCTTGAGCAGCACCGGGTAGCCGATCTTGCCGGCTTCTTCCCGCAGCAGGGCGTCGTCCTGCGCTTCGCCGTGATAGCCGGGCACCAGCGGCACGCCGGCGCTGGCCATGCGCGCCTTGGCAGCGGCCTTGTCGCCCATGGCGGCGATGGCGCTGCCCGGCGGGCCGATGAAGACGAGCCCGGCGGCGTCGCAGGCGGCGACGAACTCGGCGTTCTCGGAGAGAAAGCCGTAGCCCGGGTGGATGGCGTCGGCGCCGCTGCGCTGGGCGGCGGCGATGACCTTGTCGATGGCGAGATAGCTCTCGCCGGCCGCTGCCGGGCCGAGGCGGATCGCTTCGTCGGCCTCGCGCACGTGGCGGGCGCGGGCGTCGGCATCCGAATAGACCGCGATGGTGCGCAGGCCGAGGCGCCGCGCGGTGCGGATCACGCGGCAGGCGATCTCGCCGCGATTGGCGATCAGTACCGCGCGCAGCGGGCGGGGCGCAGTGGCGAGACTCATGAGCGCGGCTCCTTGTCGCCGCCGCTGGCCGCGAGCCAGGCGGGCGGGCGTTTGTCGAAGAAGGCGGCCAGCCCTTCCTGGCCTTCGGCGCTGACCCGCAGCTCGCTGATGGTGCGGCACGCGGCCTCGCGGGTGGCGTCGCTCTCCGGTTCGCGGGCGATCTGCGCGAGCAGTGCCTTGGTGGCGCGCTGGGCCTGGGGAGAGGCGGCGAGCAGGGTGCCGATCTGGCGTTCGATCTCTTCATCCAGTGCGTCGCCAGTCACCACCTGGTGCACCAGCCCCAGTTCGCGGGCGGTGGGGGCGTCGATCACCTCGGCGGTCAGCGCGTAGCGGCGCATCTGGCGGGCGCCGATGGCGCGCTGCACGTACGGCCCGACCACTGCCGGCGAGAGGCCGATCTTGACCTCGGAGAGGCAGAAGCGCGCCGCATCCGAGGCGATGACCAGATCGCAGCAGGCGGCCAGCCCCACCGCGCCGCCGTAGGCCGCACCCTGCACTCGGCAGAGCGTAGGGCAGGGTAGGGTGTCCAGCCCCCGCATCAGGCGCGAGAGCTGGCGCGAGTCGGCCAGATTGTCGTCGACGCTGTAGTCGACCATGCGCTTCATCCAGGCGAGATCCGCCCCGGCGGAGAAGTGCTTGCCGTGGGAGCCGAGCACCACCACCCGCACCTCGCCGCTCGCAGCCAGGGCGTGGAGGCGCTCGAGATGGGCATTGAGCGCGGCGATCAAGGCGTCGTCGAAGGCGTTGTGTACCGCGGGGCGGTCCAGCGTCAGCCGCGCGACGCCGCGGGAGTCGAACCGAAGCTTTGCAAAGCTTGTCGTGTCTGTCATATACAGCGGCCTCATCGGTAAAGCGGTAAGCCGTAAGCTTTAAGCTGTAAGAACCCCAGTTAGGCCTTCGAAGCGTGCGGCGGAAACTTCCAGCTTCAAGCTTATAGCTCCCCTTGCGTAGCAAGGGGCTCACATCCTGAAGACGCCGAAACGCGTCTCTTGTATCTCGGCGTTTAGGGCTGCCGACAGCGCCAGGCCGATCACATCGCGGGTCTGCAATGGATCGATCACGCCGTCGTCCCACAGCCGGGCGCTGGCGTAGTACGGGTGCCCCTGGCGCTCATACTGTTCGCGGATCGGCGCCTTGAAGGCGGCTTCCTCGTCTTCCGGCCAGTCGCTGCCGTCGCGCTCCATCTGCTCCCGTTTCACCTGCGCCAGCACGTTGGCCGCCTGTTCGCCGCCCATCACCGAGATGCGCGCGTTGGGCCACATGAACAGCAGATTGGGGTCATAGGCGCGGCCACACATGCCGTAGTTGCCGGCGCCGAAGCTGCCGCCGATCAGCACGGTGAACTTGGGCACCTTGGCGCAGGCCACGGCGGTGACCAGCTTGGCGCCGTGCTTGGCGATGCCCTCCTGTTCGTACTTCGAGCCGACCATGAAGCCGGTGATGTTCTGTAGAAAGATCAGCGGGATCTGGCGCTGGGCGCAGAGTTCGATGAAGTGCGCGCCCTTCTGCGCGGACTCCGAGAAGAGCACGCCGTTGTTGGCGACGATACCCACCGGATGGCCGCACCAGTGGGCGAAGCCGGTGACCAGGGTGTCGCCGTAATAGCGCTTGAACTCGTCGAAGTCGGAGTCGTCCACCAGCCGCCCGATCACCTCGCGCACGTCATACGGCTTGCGCAGGTCGGTGCCGACGATGCCGTAGAGCTCCGAAGGGTCGAGCCGCGGCGGGCGGGATTCGCGCAGCGCCAGTTCGCCGCGCTTGCGCCAGTTGAGCCGGGAGACCGCGCGGCGGGCGAGCTGCAGCGCATGGGCGTCGTTCTCGGCATAGTGGTCGACCACGCCGCTGATCCGTGCGTGCACGTCCGCGCCGCCGAGATCCTCGGCGCTGATGGTCTCACCGGTGGCGGCCTTCACCAGCGGCGGGCCGCCGAGAAAGATGGTGCCCTGGTTGCGCACGATGATCGATTCATCGGCCATCGCCGGCACGTAGGCGCCGCCGGCGGTGCACGAGCCCATCACCACCGCGATCTGCGGGATGCCGGCGGCGGAGAGCGTGGCCTGGTTGTAGAAGATGCGGCCGAAGTCGTCGTGGTCGGGGAAGACCTCGTCCTGCTCCGGCAGGTAGGCGCCGCCGGAGTCGACCAGGTAGAGGCAGGGCAGGCGGTGCTTGCGGGCGATCTCTTGGGCGCGCAGGTGCTTCTTCACCGTCAGCGGGAAGTAGGTGCCGCCCTTGACCGTGGCGTCGTTGGCGACGATCACGCACTCCACGCCGCTGACCCGGCCGATGCCGGCGACCACGCCGGCGGCGGGCACCGGGGTGTCGTAGACCTCATGCGCCGCCAGCGCGCCGATCTCGAGAAAGGCCGCGCCCTCGTCGAGCAGCTGGTCGATGCGCTCGCGCACGAACAGCTTGCCGCGGGACTCGTGCCGGGCGCGGGCCTTGTCGCCGCCGCCCCGGGCGATCTCGGCGCTCAGCGCGTGGAGCTTGTCGACCTCCGCCCGCAGCGCCTGGGCATTGGCCTGGAAGGCCTCGGCGCGGGGGTTGATCTGGGTCTGAAGAATAGCCATTCATCTCTCCGAGATGAGCTATAAGCTATAAGCCGGAAGCTGTAAGAAAAACCGCAATGCTGTTACTTACAGCTTAAAGCTTATGGCTTACGGCTGGGTTTACGCCGATTCCGCGAACAGTTCTCGGCCAATCAGCATCCGCCGAATCTCGCTGGTGCCGGCGCCGATCTCGTAGAGCTTGGCGTCACGCAGCAGCCGCCCGGTGGGGTACTCGTTGATATAGCCGTTGCCGCCGAGCAGCTGGATGGCATCCAGCGCCATCTGGGTCGCCTTCTCGGCGCAGTAGAGGATCACCCCGGCGGCGTCCTTGCGGCTGACCCGGCCGCGGTCGCAGGCGCCGGCCACGGCGTAGAGATAGGCGCGGCAGGCGTTGAGCGTGGTGTACATGTCGGCGAGCTTGCCCTGGATCAGTTGGAACTCGCCGATCGCCTGACCGAACTGTTTGCGCTCGTGGACGTAGGGCACCACCACGTCCAGACACGCCTGCATGATCCCGATCGGGCCGGCGGCGAGCACCGTGCGCTCGTAGTCGAGCCCGCTCATCAGCACGCGCACGCCGCGGTTCTCCTCGCCCAGCACGTTCTCCGCCGGCACCTGGCAATCCTCGAACACCAGCTCGCAGGTGTTGGAGCCGCGCATGCCCAGCTTGTCGAGCTTCTGCGCGGTGGAGAAACCGGCGAACCCCTTCTCGATCAGAAAGGCGGTGATGCCCTTGGCGCCGGCCTCGGGGTCGGTCTTGGCGTAGACCACCAGCACGTCGGCGTCGGGGCCGTTGGTGATCCACATCTTGTTGCCGTTGAGCACGTAGTGGTCGCCATGCCTGTCGGCGCGCAGGCTCATCGAGACCACGTCCGAGCCGGCGCCGGGTTCGGACATCGCCAGCGCCCCCACGTGCTCGCCGCTGATCAGCTTGGGCAAGTACTTGGCCTTCTGCTCGTCGGTGGCGTTGAGCTTGATCTGATTGACGCAGAGGTTGGCGTGGGCGCCGTAGGAGAGCCCCACCGAGGCGCTGGCCCGGGAGATCTCCTCCATGGCGATGCAGTGGGCCAGGTAGCCCATGCCGCTGCCGCCGTCTTCTTCGCTGACGGTGATGCCGAGCAGGCCCATGTCGCCGAACTTCTGCCACAGGTCCGCGGGGAAGGCGTTGTCGTGGTCGATCTGGGCCGCGCGCGGGGCGATTTCGTCGCGGGCGAAGGCGTTGACCTGTTCGCGCAGCATGTTCAACTCGTCGTCGAGGCCGAAATCGAGCTCGGTGTAGGGGGCGTGCATCGGATGATCCTCCGCTGTCGATAGGCAAGAACGCGGGGTCGCGGGCCATGGCTCGCAGGCGCTCTCGGCTTTATACGTTGACGTTAACGTCAATATTTAGATAGGGCCATAGCCCCTCGACCATGGTCTTAGGCACTGTCTGAAAAGTACTGCGCTCGCCCATGCGGCGTTAAAAATCGGCTCAAAATGCTCATTTACACCCCGTAAACTCCGCGTTTTCGCCGATTTTTGCCTTGCCTGGCCTTCGCTCGTCGACTTTTCAGATAGCACCTAGGCTCTTCGAGGAGGACTAAGAGCATCGGGCCTCCCCCGAGACCGCCGCCCGATCCAGCAGCAGGATCTTGCCGTCGGCCTCGGCGACGATCTCGTCGCGCTGGTTGCGGCAGTGCCCCGCCAGCACCGCGATGCCGCCCTGATGGTGGGGCTTGGCGATCAGCTCGGCGATGCGCCACTCGGTGGTCAGGGTGTCACCGGCGAAGACCGGGGCCAGAAAGCGGCAGTCGTGCGCCAGATAGGCGACTGCGGTGGCATAGAAGTACATGCCGATGGAGGCGGTCATGTAGGCCGAGGTCATCGGCCCGTGCAGGATGCGCTGGCCGAAGCGTGTCTGCTGGGCGAAGGCGTCGTTGCTGTGCAGCGGGTTGAAGTCGCCGAACAGGCCACAGGCCTGGACGATATGCGCTTCGGTGATGGTCAGGGTCTGGCCGAAGGTGTCATTGACGGCGATCTCGTCGAAGGCGTTGCCGACAAAGTTCATGCGATCACTCCAGGGCTCGCAAGGGGCGTGTTCATGGGGTCTCGTCGCGATCCAGCGTTCGCAGCGCCTTGCGCACGATCTTGCCGGTGGCGGTCATCGGGAATTCGTCGACGAAGTGGATCTCGCGCGGGTACTCATGGGCCGCCAGGCGCGAGCGCACGTGCTGCTGCAGCGTCTCCACCAGCGCCGGGGAAGCGTCCCAGCCTTCGGCGAGCACCACGTAGGCGGCGACGATCTCGGTGCGCAGCTCGTCAGGCTTGCCTACCACGGCGGCCATGCGCACCGCCGGATGGCCCAGCAGGCAGTTCTCGATCGGCGCGGGGCCGATGCGGTAGCCGGCACTGGTGATGACGTCGTCATCGCGGCTGAGAAAGCTGAAGTAGCCCTCGGCATCGCGGCGGCCCATGTCGCCGGTCAGCAGCCACTCGCCGGCGAACTTGGCCGCGGTCGCCTCCGGCTTCTGCCAGTAGTGCAGAAACATCACCGGGTCCGGCGCGCGCACCGCGATATGCCCGGTCTCGCCGTCGGCGAGCCGCCTACCCTCGGCGTCGACGATCGCCAGCTCGTGCCCCGGTACCGCCTTGCCGATCGCCCCCGGGCGGTGCACGCCGAGCGCCGCGCAGGCCGAGAGCACCATGTTGCACTCGGTCTGGCCGTAGAACTCGTTGATGGTGAGGCCGAAGGTCTCCTGCCCCCACGTCAGCAGCGCCTCCCCCAGCGACTCGCCACCGCTGGCGACGCTGCGCACGTCGAGCTGCCAGCGGCGTTGCGGCTGCTCGACTCGACGCATCAGCTTGAGCGCGGTCGGCGGCAGGAACAGGTTGCGCACGCGGTGGCGCTCGATCAGCGCGAACGCCGCCTCCGGCGAGAACTTGAGCATGCGGTGGGCGACGATCGGCACCGCGTGGTAGAGCGCCGGCAGCAGCACGTCGAGCAGGCCGCCGATCCAGGCCCAGTCGGCCGGCGTCCACAGGCGGTCACCGGGCTGCGGCAGCAGGTTGTGGGACATCTCCACCCCCGGCAGATGCCCCAGCAGCACCCGGTGGCCGTGCACCGCGCCCTTGGGGCTGCCGGTGGTGCCGGAGGTGTAGATGATCAGCGCCGGGTCGTCGGGATGGGTATCGCGGGTGACGAAGGCGTCGCTGGCAGCGGCCAGCTCGGCGTGGAAATCGAGCGCGTCAGCGGTGGCGCGCCCCGGCTCGGGCACGGCATCGACGGTGTAGATCGCCTGCAGCGCCGGTAGCTGGTGGCGAATCTCGTCGAGCGTCGCCAGGCCGCGCGCGTCGCTGACGATGGCGCGCATGCCGCAGTCGGCGAGCCGGTGGAGCAGCGCCTCGGGGCCGAACAGGCTGAACAGCGGCACCGCGATCGCCCCCAGCTTGAAGCAGGCCAGATGCACCAGCGCGGTCTCGTGACGCTGGGGCAGCAGCACCCCGACCCGGTCGCCGGGCTGCACGCCCTGGGCGACCAGGCTGTTGGCCAGCCGGTTGGCACCGCACTGGAGCTCGGCGAAGGTGATCTCGCGGGCGCTGCCATCGTCACCGATCTCGATCATCGCCAGGCGCTGGGGGTCCTCCGCCCAGCGGTCGCAGCAGACGCTGGCGATGTTGAAGCGCGCCGGCACCTCCCACGCGAAGGTGGCGTGGAGGTGGTCGTAATCGCTCTCCGCTGGCAGCAGGGCGCCGGAGTTGGGTGCCTTCATCGGCTCAGAAACTCCCGAACAGGGTGCCCAGGGTGATCACCGCGACCAGCGTGATCATCGGCACCACGATGGTGACCGCGGCGATGTTGGGGTAGGCCTGGCGGTGGGTGAGGCCGCAGATCGCCAGCAGCGTGATCACCGCGCCGGAGTGGGGCAGGGTATCCATGCCGCCGGCGGCGATGGTGGCGACCCGGTGCAGCAGCTCGGGGTCGAGGCCGACCGCGTTGGCCATGCGCAGATAGTCGTCGCCGAGCACGCTGAGGGCGATGCTCATGCCGCCGGAGGAGGAGCCGGTGACCGCCGCCAGCACGTTCATCGACACCGCCTCGGAGATCAACGGATTGCCCGGCGCCAGGCTCAGCACCGCATCGCGAATGACCACGAAGCCGGCGAGGCTGGCGATCACCGCGCCGTAACCCACTTCGGAGGCGGTATTGAACACCGGTAGCATCGAGCCGAAGCAGCCCTTGTTGATGGTCTCCTTGAGATCCACCCAGTGGCGCCAGCGGCTGACGATCAACCAGGCGCAGGAGATCAGCAGCGCGATGATGATCGCCCACAGTCCGAGCATCGAATTGGGGTCGAGGGCGCCGAAGCGTTCTTCCGGCAGCTGCGAGAAATCGAGGCTCGGCAGAATCCAGTAGGTCAGCAGGCCGTTGAGCAGGATCACCATCACCAGCGGGGCGAAGGCAGCGACGGTGCCGATGACGGGCACCTCGGCGATGTCGATCTTCTCGTTGGGGTGATGACCGTAGTCCTCGCCCTGGCGCATCGCCTTGCTGGCACGGGACTGCAGCCACCAGGTGCCAAGGCCCAGCATCATCGCCCCGGCGATGATGCCGAGCCCGGGCGCGGCGAAGCTGGTGGTGTGGAAGAACGGGATCGGGATCGCGTTCTGGATCGCCGGCGTGCCGGGAAGCGCAGTCATGGTGAAGGTGAACGAGCCCAGGGCGATGGCACCGGGGATCATCCGCTTGGGCGTGCCGGTCTCGCGGAACAGCGCTGCGCCAATGGGGAAGACCGCGAACGCCACCACGAACAGCGACACGCCGCCGTAGGTGAGAATGGCGCAGGCCAGCACCACGGTCAGCACCACGTGGCGGGTGCCGAGGCGCTTGATGATCCAGTTGGCGATGGCATGCGCCGCACCGGAGTCGGCCATCAACTGGCCGAACAGGGCACCCAGGATGAACAGCGGGAAGAACTTGATCAGATAGCCGCCGAGCGCACTCATGAAGGTGCCGGTGTAGATCGGCAGCAGCAGCCCGGCTTCCCCGGACAGCAGCACCGCCAGCGACGCCATCAGCGGCGCCAGCAGCAGCACGGTGATGCCGCGATAGGCGAGAACGATCAGCAGGATCAGCGAGACGACGATAGCCAGGGTACTCATGGTGCCAGGCCCTTGTGTCGGGGGCTCATGGCGCAGGCACGCCGGAGCCGTGTTGTTATGATTGTGTGCGTTGTCAGCGCTGCGGGAGACGCGCGTGGCGCGATGCCGCACGGGACGACATGACCATAGAGATCGATTAACGTTAACGTCAACATGGTATCGCGCCAACTAGCCGAAAGGGGGAGACTCCCCGCTGCCCCTATCTGTCGATCAAGGAGACCATCGATGTCGATCTGGAAACGTTCCGCTTCCCTGGAAGCCCTCGCCACCCAGTGCCAGCAGACGCTGGTCGCGCATATCGGGATCGAGTTCACAGAGCTGGGTGACGACTGCCTGCGCGGGCGCATGCCGGTGGATGCGCGCACCCACCAGCCCTATGGTCTGCTCCACGGCGGCGCCTCGGTGGTGCTGGCGGAGACGCTGGGCAGCATTGCCGCCAACCTGTGCCTGGCGGACCCGAACAAGATGGCGGTAGGGCTCGAGATCAATGCCAACCATGTGCGCGCGGTGCGTGAAGGCTGGGTCGAGGGGTGCGCCCGGCCGCTGCACCTGGGCAGCACCACTCAACTGTGGGAGATCCGCATCGAGGACGAGCGCGGCCGGCTGGTGTGCGTGTCGCGGTTGACCATGGCGGTGGTCAAGGCGGCCTGAGACAGGGTACGACTACTCTGCTTACTCGATGTGTCGACGCCTGATGAAGTCGGCAAAGAGCGGGACAGTGAAATCCAGGTAGCCGTGATCAGTGCTGTAAATCATGCCTTTGTGAATGATGCTGGCGCGGGCTGGGCCGATCGATTTCTGCGTGCGTCCCATTGCCCGCGCGATGTCGGAGACCTGATAGGGACCGTCACCCAGTGCCGCCATCGCCTTGACGAATCCCACTTCGGCTCTGGTCAGACGATCCAAGCGCACGCGGAAAAATCCCTCATCCAAGGAGGCGAGGGTCTGCGTGTAGGCGTGTCGGACATCGTTTGCGTCGATACTGGGCCCAGGCGCGTTGTCCCAGGCAAAGTAAGCCAGTTCCTGCAGAAAGAACGGATAGCCGTTCGTCATGGCGAAGATGGCGGCCAGCGCGTCCTGGGAAATGGAGGCTCCCTCGTCTCGGATCGGCTTCTCGACTGCCACGGTAGTGGCGGCCTCGTCGAGAGCGCCCACCCCGGGGTAGCTGAACAACCTTTCCGCATAGGATTTGGCATCGCCGGCTAGGCGCGCTACTTGGGGTAGACCCGCACCGACGAAGAGAATTGGCCGCCCCTCCTGAGATACGCGATGAAGCGCGACGATCAATGCTGCGAGATCTTGCTGGGAGAGATATTGCACCTCATCGATGAGCAGGACCCAGCCCTTGTTGGCTGCTTGGGCGGCACGGCCGATCTGTTCGAAGAGATCCGGCAAGTCGTGCTGCATGTCGCCGCTCTCTGCCAGGCCGGGCTCGCTGGCGGGCTCCACACCGATATTCACGCCTCCCACCTCGATATTGAACACCGAAGCAAAGTTGCGCAGCCCACCGAGCGCGCGTGAAGCATGATGCCGAGCGGTTTCTACGCTCGACAGGGCACGTGAGACCTTGCGCATCTCTGGATAAAGCAGATTGGCCAGTTGGGTCTCTTCTGGTGCTTCGACCCTGGATACGAGACAGCCTTCGGCCTCCGCGATTCGGCCAATTTCGCTGAGCAAAACCGTTTTGCCGGTTCCTCGAAGGCCCAGCAGCATGATGGAGCGTGCCGCTCTTCCTTTGAGCGCCCGCCCGCATGAGACGCGTGCGGCCTGTAGGATCGTATCGCGACCCGCAAGCTCTGGAGGGCGGCTCCCGGCACCGGGGGCGAAGGGGTTGTTGAACGGGTCCATATCAAGTCCTGCAAGAGAGACTAGAGATAGATAACGAAAACTAGGAAAAAACGCTAGTCTTCCGTAGTTTTCATTAGACCTATCGGATATCCACCGTCCGGCTCTACTCCCCGGAGCATTTTATGGCGCCAGCTCGTCGCTCATCGCCTGGCGCATGCGGAATTTCTGCACCTTGCCGCTGACGGTCATCGGGAAGTCGTCGACGAATTTCACGTAGCGCGGAATCTTGTGGTGGGCGATGCGCTCGCGGCAGTAAGCGCGCACGCCTTCGGCATCGAGTTCGGCGCCCTCCACCAGGCGTATCCACACCGCCACCGCCTCGCCGTAGCGGGCGTCCGGCACGCCGAACACCTGGGCGTCGGAGATCGCCGGGTGGGTGTAGAGAAACTCCTCGATCTCGCGCGGGTAAAGGTTCTCGCCGCCGCGGATGATCATGTCCTTGATGCGCCCGGTGATCGCCACATAGCCGTCGTCGTCCATCATCGCCAGGTCGCCGCTGTGCATCCAGCCGTGGGTGTCGATCGCCTGGCGGGTGGCTGCGTCGTTGTCCCAGTAGCCCTGCATCACGCTGTAGCCGCGGGTGCAGAGTTCGCCGCTGGTGCCGCGCGGGAGCACCTGGCCGCTGGCCGGGTCGATGATCTTCACCTCCAGGTGTGGATGAATGGTGCCGACGGTGGCGACGCGCTTCTCCAGCGGCGCGTCGGGGCGCGTCTGCAGGCTCACCGGGCTGGTTTCGGTCATGCCGTAGGCGATGGTGACCGCTTCCATGTGCATGCGCTCGATCACCCGTTTCATCACCTCCACCGGGCAGTTGGAGCCGGCCATGATGCCGGTGCGCAGGCTGGAGAGATCGAAGTTGGCGAACTCGGGGTGTTCGAGCTCGGCGATGAACATGGTGGGCACGCCGTAGAGGGCGTCGGCGCGCTCGGCTTCCACCGCACGCAGGGTGGCCGCCGGGTCGAAGGCGGCGTTGGGATAGATCATGGTGGCGCGGTGGGTGAGACATGCCAGGTTGCCCATCACCATGCCGAAGCAGTGGTAGAGCGGCACCGGGATCACCACGCGTTGTGCCGGCTGCAGGTTCATCCCGGCGCCGACGAAGTAGCCGTTGTTGAGAATGTTGTGGTGGGTCAGTGTCACCCCCTTGGGCGCACCGGTGGTGCCGGAGGTGTACTGGATGTTGATCGGGTCGTCGAACTGCAGTTCGGCCTGCAGCGCCGCCAGGCGTGCGGCGGGTACCGCCTCGGCGAGGGCGTGCAGCTCGTCCCAGCGCCACATGCCCGGGGTGGCGAGCTCGGGGAGTAGTGGCTGCTCGCTGGTGCCGCTGACGTAGCTGGGCGCTGGAAATTGAGCATGCGCCGGGGCGCCCGGGTCGTGGCTGTGCATCTCTCTTCCTCTCTTCTTGTCTTTGTCCTGAACCGCCGCACTTTTCAGGCCGCGCCTAGCGCAGCCGTTCGATACCTACCGCCGTGGCTTCGCCGCCGCCGATGCAGATCGCCGCCACGCCCCGGGTCAGGTCGTGATGGGCGAGCGCGTTGAGCAGCGTGACCACAATGCGCGCGCCGGAGGCGCCGATCGGGTGGCCCAGGGCGCAGGCGCCGCCGTGCACGTTGACCCGTTCGTGGTCGAGAGCGAGCTCACGCATGGCCGCCATCGCCACCACCGCGAAGGCTTCGTTGATCTCGTAGAGATCGACGCTCTCCCGCGACCAGCCGAGCCGCTCGTACAGCTTGCGCACGGCGTGGATCGGCGCCACCGGGAAATCGCCCGGGCGCATGGCGTGGCTGGCGTGGCCGTGGAGACGCGCCAGCGGGGTCAGACCCTGGCGCTCGGCCTCGCGCTGGCGCATCAGCATCAGCGCCGCGGCACCGTCCGAGATCGAGCTGGCGTTGGCCGCGGTGACGCTGCCACCCTCGCGAAAGGCGGGCTTGAGCTGGGGGATGCGCTCGAGATTGGCCTTGTGCGGCTGTTCGTCCTGGTCGACCCGGCGGGTGTCGCGGCCGGCGGGGGCGTCGAGGGCGACGATCTCATCCCGAAAGACACCGCTCTCGATCGCCTGGCGCGCGCGGGTCAGCGAGGCGATGGCGTAGGCGTCCTGGGCCTCGCGGCCGAAGCCGAAGGCCTGGGCGCAATCCTCGGCATAGGTGCCCATCAGCCGCCCCGGCTCGTAGGCGTCTTCGAGCCCGTCGAGAAACATATGATCGAGCACCTGGGCATGCCCCATGCGCAGCCCGGCGCGCGCCTTGGGCAGCAGGTAGGGGGCGTTGCTCATGCTCTCCATCCCACCGGCGATGGCGTGGGCGGCGTGACCCAGCGAGAGGGTATCGAACGCCTGCATCACTGCCTTCATGCCGGAGCCGCACATCTTGTTGACGGTGGTGCAGGGCGTCGACTCGGCCAGGTCCGCGCCGAGTGCCGCCTGGCGCGCCGGCGCCTGGCCCTGCCCGGCGGGGAGCACGCAGCCCATGATCAGCTCGTCGAGGCTGTCGGGTGCCAGTCGGGCCTGTTCGAGGGCGCCGCGAATCGCCGCCGCGCCCAGCTGCGGGCAGTCAAGTCCGCCCAGGGCGCCCTGGAAAGCGCCCATCGGCGTGCGCTTGGCGCCGACGATGACGATCGGGTCCGGGGTTTTCATAGGCTGCTCTCCCATACTGGTGAGGGATCGATGCTCAGTCGTTTTTCACCGCGCACTCATGCGAATGGCGCCATCCAGACGAATCACCTCGCCATTGAGATAGCGGTTCTCGAGGATCTGGCAGGCCAGCGCGGCGTACTCCTCGGCGTGGCCCATGCGCGGCGGGAACGGCACCTTGGCGTTGAGGCTCTCGCGCACCTCCTCCGGCATGCCCTGCATCATGGCGGTGTCGAAGATGCCGGGGGCGATCGCCATCACCCGGATGCCCGAGCTGGCCAGCTCGCGGGCGGCGGGCAGGGTCAGCCCGACCACGCCGGCCTTGGAGGCGGCGTAGGCGGCCTGGCCGATCTGGCCTTCGTAGGCCGCCACCGAGGCGGTGTTGATCACCACCCCGCGCTCGCCGTCGTCCTCCGTCGCCGGGTTCTCCTGCATCGCCGCCACTGCCAGGCGCAGCATGTTGAAGGTGCCGATCAGGTTGATATCGACCACCCGGCGGAAGCGTTCGAGATCGTGCACGCCGCGCTTGCCGTGGATCTTCTCCGCCGGCGCCACCCCGGCGCAGTTGATCAGCCCGTGGAGAGCGCCGAAGTGGTCGCGGGTGGTGGCGATCACCCGCTCGGCATCTGCCGCCTGGGTGACATCGGCGGTCACCGCCAGGGCGTTCGCCCCCAGCGACGCGGCGTGGGCCTGCGCCGCTGCCTCATCATGGTCGGCCAGGGTCACGCGGGCGCCGGCCGCCACCAGCCGCTGGGCGGTGGCGGCACCCAGGCCGGAGCCGCCGCCGGTGACGATGAAGGTGTGGTCAGTCAGTTGCATGAATCGGTTCCTCGTCGGCAGGCCGATCGTCGAGATCGCGCAGGGGATGACCATCGCGATCCCACGGGGAAACGAAGCAGGCCGCGATATCGGCGTCGGGTACCTCACCGTGCCGATGCTGCCACCGGGGAGTCCTGTCCTTGTCGATCAGCAGCGCACGCACGCCCTCGGCAATATCGCCGTGATTGGCGCAGGCCAGCGACAGGTCGAGCTCGCTGCGCAGCGCCTCGGCCAGTGAGACCCGCCGGCAGCGCGCCAGCTGGCGCAGGATCAGCCGCGCCGAGAGCGGTGAACCGGCGGCCAGGCTACGCGCGGCGCGGGCGATCCAGGCGTCGTCGCTGTCGCTGGCGGCGATGACCGCGGCGATCAGATCTTCGTCGCTGTCGGCGTCGGTCAGTGCGGCGATCGCCTCCTGGCGCGGGGCGACTTCGGCGGGCGGGGCGAGCTCGCGGCTCGCGGCGGCGTGCGTGCGCAGCACTCGGTCGAGTGCCGGGCGCGGCCGCGACCAGTCGGCGCCGAGCAGATCGTCGATCACCGCATCGCGGCGTTCGGCGGCGATCAGGCGGTCGGCGAGACCGACGAACAGGGCGTCGCTGGCGTTGAGGCGGGCGCCGGTCAGGCCGAGGAAGGTGCCGCTGGCTCCCGGCATACGGTTCAGGAACCAGCTCGCGCCCACGTCCGGGTAGAGGCCGATGGTGATCTCCGGCATCGCCAGCATCGAGCGCGGCGTCACCACCCGATGCGAGGCCCCGGCGAGCAGCCCCATGCCGCCGCCCATGACGATACCGTCACCCCAGGCGACGATCGGCTTGGGATAGGTGTGGAGGGCGTGGTCGAGGCGATACTCGTGGGTGAAGTAGCGCGCCACGGCGCCATCCGCGGCCTCGGGATCGCGGCCGGTGCGGCCCTCGGCGATGGCGTGATAGAGCGCGACCACGTCGCCGCCGGCGCAGAACGCCTTGTCGCCGGCGCCCTCCAGCCACAGCGCGACTATCTCGGGGTCCGCGGCCCAGGCGTCGATCTGCGCCTGGATGGCCTCGATCATCTCCAGCGACAGCGCATTGAGACTCTTGGGGGCATCAAGGACGATGCGTCCGAGACGGTGGCCGTCGGCGGTGGCCAGGGTGTCGAATTGCACCGGCGCGCTCATGCCTGATCTCCGTCGCCGGTGTCGTCGGCAGCGCCCGAAGTCGGGGCCTCGCGCCAGCGCGGTGGGCGCTTGTCGAGGAAGGCGCTGATGCCTTCCCCCGGGGCGGCGGTGTCGAACAGTTCCATGAACAGCTCGCGCTCCATGCGGTAGCCGTGGGGCATGCCGTGGTCGCGGGCATTCATGATCAGGCGCTTGCAGCGTATCAGCGCGTCCGGGCTCTGGCCGCCGCTCTGCTCGGCCAGGGCCAGCGCGGTGGGCAGCGCCTGGCCGGCGTCGACCAGCTCCTCGACCAGACCGATGCTCAGCGCGCGCTCGGCATCGATACGCTCGCCGCACAGGATGATGCGCTTGGCCCAGCCTTCGCCGACCAGCCACGGCAGGTGCTGGGTGCCGCCGGCGCAGGGCAGCAGCCCCACCTTGGCTTCGGGCAGCGCCAGCTTCGCCTGGCGCTCGGCGATCCGGATGTCGCAGGCCAGCGCGCACTCCAGCCCGCCGCCCATGGCGTAGCCGTTGATCGCGGCGATGGTGACCCCGGGGTAGGCGCTCAGGGTCTCGAAAGCGCGGCCGAAGCGGGTCGCCATCTCCAGTGCGGTGGCCTTGCCTTCGGTGAAGCGCTTGAGGTCGGCCCCGGCGGAGAAGAACTTGTCGCCGGCGCCGGTGATCACCAGCGCCGGCGGCTGGGGTTCGGCGGCCAGCGCGTCGAGATGCTCGGCGAGCGCCGTCAGCGAGCCTTCGTGCCAGGTGTTGGCGGGTGGGTTGTCGATGGTCAGCACGGCGATAGCGCCACGGCGTTCCAGGCGCAGGCCGTCGGCGGCGTGGTCGGTCATATCAGGGTCTCCAGGTCGTCCTTGTCGAGCAGGCGGCGGGCGATCACCAGGCGCATGATCTCGTTGGTGCCTTCGAGAATCTGGTGCACCCGGCAGTCGCGCACGTGACGCTCCAGCGGGTAGTCGCGCAGGTAGCCGTAGCCGCCATGGAGCTGCAGGGCCTCGTTGCAGATGGCGAAGCCCTGGTCGGTGGCGAAGCGCTTGGCCATGGCGCAGTAGAGCGTGGCGTCGGGATCGCCGCGGTCGAGCTTGCTCGCCGCCAGGCGCACCATCTGGCGCGCGGCGACGAGCTGGGTGGCCATGTCGGCGAGCTTGAACTGCAGCGCCTGGAAGCTGGCCAGCGTCCGGCCGAACTGTTCGCGCTCGTTCAGGTAGCGGTGGGCGGTGGTGAGCGCGGCCTGGGCGGTGCCCACCGAACAGGTGGCGATATTGATACGCCCGCCGTCGAGGGCGCGCATGGCGATACGGAAGCCTTCGCCCTCGTCGCCGAGGCGGTGGTCCGCCGGCACGCGCACGCCATCGAAGCTGATCGCCCGGGTAGGCTGGCTGTTCCAGCCCATCTTGGTCTCTTTCTTGCCGTAGTCGATGCCCGGGGTGTCCGCCGGCACGGCAAAGGCGGAGATGCCGCCGGCGCCGCTATTGGGGGCACCGGTGCGGGCCATCACCACCAGCAGCTGGGTATCCCCGGCGCCGGAGATGAACATCTTGTTGCCATCGATCACGTAGGCATCGCCGTCGCGGCGCGCCCGGGTGCGCAGCGAGGCGGCATCGGAGCCGGCGTTGGGTTCGGTAAGGCAGTAGGAGCCGAGCTTCTCACCGGTGAGCATCGACGGCAGCCAGGCCTCGCGCACGGCCTCAGTGGCGTAGCTGGCGAGAATCCAGTTGACCATGTTGTGGATGGTCAGAAAGGCGGTGGTGGAGGTGCAGCCCTGGGCCAGCTCCTCGATGATCAGGGTCGCGTCGAGGCGGCTCAGCCCCAGCCCGCCGGCGGCTTCCGGGGTGTACAGGCCGCAGAAGCCGAGGTCTCCGGCCTGACGCAGGACCTCCACCGGAAAGACGCTGTTGGCGTCCCATTCGGCGGCGTTGGGCGCCAGTTCGCGCTGGGCGAACTGGCGTGCGGCATCCCGGTAGGCCTGCTGGTCGGCGTCGAGTTCGAAGTTCATGAGCAGTCGACACTCCTCGTCTGGGAAAAGCCTCGTTGTGAGAGGGCGCACGCGGTTGACCGGGTAGATCGGGCGCGTCGCTCTGTTCTAGCGACGTGCCGTCGCGCAGGACAATAGGACCTAGTGCTGAAAGACCAAGGTCGGATGGCGACAAGTTGACATTGACGTCAAGGTCACATGTTGAGGCGGCTGTCGAAACCGGTCGTTTCCCGACCTGTCGGCTCATGGGAAAGGGCGGCTCACGAGGCGGCTCGACCCTGGTCATCGATCTCAGGACATGTCAGATGAAAAAGACCCGATCCACGGCGAAACCCGTCCACAAGCCGGTTTTTGCCAATGGCGACGACATCCAGATCCCCGTGTTCACCCTGCTCAAGCCCGACGGCACTCTCTATGCCGGGGCCAGTGAAACCTCTCTCGATGAGACCACCGCGCGACGCCTCTATCGCGCCATGCTTTACACCCGGGTGCTCGACGAGCGCATGATGGCGGCCCAACGCCAGGGTCGGCTCAGTTTCTACATGCAGTGCACCGGTGAGGAAGCGGCAGTGATCGGCAGCACGGCGGCGCTGGCCGACGCCGATATGATCATGGCCCAGTACCGCGAGCAGGGGGCACTGGCCTACCGCGGCTTCACCACCGACGAGTTCATGGATCAACTGTTCGGCAACGAGCGCGACACCGCCCACGGTCGCCAGATGCCGATCCACTACGGCTCGCGAGACCTTCACTACCTGACGATCTCTTCGCCGCTGGCGACCCAGATTCCCCAGGCCACCGGCTACGCCTACGGTCAGAAGCTGGCCGGCCAGGGCCACTGTACGCTGACGATCTTCGGCGAAGGGGCGGCCTCGGAGGGAGATTTCCACGCCGCGCTCAACATGGCCTCGGTGCACAAGGTGCCGGTGATCTTCCTGTGTCGTAACAACGGCTACGCCATCTCCACCCCGGTCACCGAGCAGTTCGCCGGCGATGGCGTCGCCGCGCGCGCCTTCGGCTATCGCATGCAGTCGATCCGGGTCGATGGCAACGACGTGCTGGCGGTCTACGAGGCGACCCGCGAGGCCCGGCGGCTGGCGGTGGAGGATAACGAACCGGTGTTGATCGAGGCGATGACCTACCGCCTGGCGGCGCACTCCTCCTCCGACGACCCCTCCGGCTACCGCAGCAAGAAGGAAGAGGAGGCGTGGCACAAGAAGGACCCCCTGCGCCGAATGCAGCGCTGGCTGATCGAGCGGGGCTGGTGGAACGAGGACGAAGAGCGCGAACTGACCGAGTCGCTGCGCCGTGAGGTGCTGGAAACCATGAAACAGGCGGAGAAGCGTCGCCCGCCGGCGCTGGAGAGGCTGGTCAGCGATGTCTATGCCGAGACACCGGCACTGCTGCGCGAACAGCTCGCGACGTTGAAGGCCCATATCGGACGTCATCCCGAGGCCTATCCCCGAAGCGCGCCCTGGCTGGATGGCGACACCAAGACGGAGGGCCAGGCATGAGCCGGATGAATCTGCTCCAGGCCGTCAACAACGCGCTGGATACCG
This sequence comes from Salinicola acroporae, assembly GCF_003206615.1. Classification (GTDB taxonomy): domain Bacteria; phylum Pseudomonadota; class Gammaproteobacteria; order Pseudomonadales; family Halomonadaceae; genus Salinicola; species Salinicola acroporae. Next base: position 223,380 of record NZ_PZJW01000003.1, read on the forward strand.
CGATGGCTGCCGATGAGCGCGTGCTCTGCTTCGGCGAGGACGTCGGTGTCTTCGGTGGCGTGTTCCGTGCCACCAGCCACCTGCAGGAAAAATATGGCCGCGATCGCTGCTTCAATACCCCGCTGGTGGAACAGGGCATCGTCGGTTTCGCCAACGGCCTGGCCGCCCAGGGCTCGGTGCCGGTGGCCGAGATCCAGTTCGCCGACTACATCTTCCCCGCTTTCGATCAACTGGTGAACGAAACCGCCAAGTTTCGCTATCGTTCCGGCAATCTGTTCGATGTCGGCGGGCTGACGGTGCGCGCACCTTATGGCGGCGGGATCGCCGGTGGTCACTACCATTCGCAATCGCCGGAAGCCTACTTCGCCCACACCCCGGGGCTGACCGTGGTCGTACCGCGCAACCCGCACCAGGCCAAGGGGCTGCTGCTGGCCTCGATCCGCTCGCCGGATCCGGTCATCTTCTTCGAGCCCAAGCGGCTCTATCGTGCGTCGGTGGGCGAGGTGCCAGACGACGACTACGAGCTGCCGCTGCGTCAGGCCGAGGTGGTCAAGGCCGGTGAAGACATCACGCTGCTGGCCTGGGGCGCCCAGTTGGAGGTTGTCGAGCAGGCGGCGGAGATGGCCGAGGAAGCGGGTATCTCGTGTGAAATCATCGACCTGCGCACCATCGTGCCGTGGGATATCGATACCGTGGTCGAGTCGGTGCTCAAGACCGGGAGATTGATCGTCAGTCACGAGGCGCCGTTGACCGGGGGATTCGCCGCCGAGATCGCCGCCACCGTCCAGAGCCGCTGTTTCCTTTATCTGGAGTCGCCGATCGAGCGCGTGACGGGGCTCGACACGCCGTTCCCGCTGACGCTTGAGAAAGAGTACATGCCGGGGCCGTTGAAGGTGCTCGATGCCATCCACCGCACGATGGATTTCTAGGAGGTGAGATGAGCGATTTCCTGCTGCCTGACATCGGCGAGGGTATCGTCGAGTGCGAAGTGGTGAAATGGCTGGTCAGCGAGGGCGATACCATCGCCGAGGACCAGCCCGTCGCCGAGGTGACCACCGACAAGGCGCTGGTGGAAATTCCCGCCCCTGAGGCCGGCCGCGTCACGCGGCTCTACGTCCGCGAGGGGGAGACGGCACGGGTCCATGCGCCGCTGTTCGCCATCGAAAGCGTTGCCGATAGCGCCCGATCCGGTACCGACACCCGGCCTCATCACGATGCTCGGCCGCCCCAGCCGGCTGCCGCCACTCCCGAGGACGAGAACCTGCAGCCGCCCGGGCCGGACGAAGAGGGAACGGAACCGGCGAGATCGAAGGATTTCATCCTGCCCGACCTGGGCGAAGGCATCGTCGAGTGCGAGGTGGTGGCCTGGCACGTCGAGGAGGGCGACGAGATCGCCGAGGATCAGCCGGTCGTCGAGGTCAGCACCGACAAGGCGGTGATGGAGATCACCGCGCCGGAGGCGGGCCGACTGGTGCGCCGGTACTGTCAGCTCGACGAGGTTGCCAAGGTGCACTCGCCGCTGTTCGCGTACATTCCGCAAGCCGGCGATGAGTTCGGCCCGTCCGGTGACACCCCGGCGGCCACCGGCGCTGTTCCACGTGAAACGCACGCCCAGGCCGGGAAGGCCGCGACTCATGCTGCCCAGAGCGGAGCCGGGTCGTCGTCAGCCGCTCGCTCGGCGCGGGACAACACCGGCCGGCGGCGGATTCCCGCTAGCCCGGCGGTGCGCCGGCGAGTGCGCGAGCTGGGGCTGACGCTCGATGAGATCCCCGGCAGCGGCAAGGATGGCCGCGTGCTCAAGGAGGACGTGCTGGCGTTCCAGCAGCGCCGTGACAGTGCCGCCGACACAGCCCAGCCTACGGCCGAGCGCGGCGCCCAGAATCAGACCCAGGCCCGGAGCCAGAGCCCGACCACCACCGCTGGCGAGACGGCGGCGGCGGATCGGATCGAGCCGCTCAAGGGCATCCGCGCGGTGATGGCGCGGCGCATGAGCGAGGCCGCGGCGAGCATTCCCCACTTCGCCTACGGCGACGAGTTCGATGTCACCGAGCTGCTGGCCCTGCGCGAGCGGCTCAAGGCGAGTTTCGCCGAGCGCGACGAGCGGCTGACTCTGATGCCGCTGCTGATGAAGGCGCTGGCGCTGGCGGTGAGCGAGTTCCCGCTACTCAACTGCCGCTTCGATGCCGCCGCCGAGGCGATCCACTATCAGCCCGGGTGCCATATCGGCATGGCGGTGGATAGCCAGAGCGGCCTGCTGGTGCCCAACGTCAAGCATGTGGAGGGGCTGAGCCTGCGCCAGGTGGCGAGCGAGGTGGAGCGCCTGACCCGGGCAGCGCGGGAGGGCCGGGTCTCGCCGGCGGATCTCAAGGGCGGCACCATCAGCATCTCCAACATCGGCGTGCTCGGCGGCACCTATGCCATGCCGATCATCAACGCGCCGGAGGTGGCGATCGTCGCCCTCGGCCGGGTGCAGCGGCTGCCGCGTTTCGATGCCGAGGGGCGGGTGGTGGCGCGTTCGATCATGACCGTGACCTGGTCCGGCGATCACCGCGTGCTGGACGGCGGCACAATGGCGCGCTTCTGCAACCGCTGGAAGGGCTACCTGGAAGCGCCGGAGAGCATGCTCACCGAGCTGCGCTGAGGCGACCCCATGAGCCTCGAGCCGACGGGAATTCAGCAGTTCTATATTCCCGAGGAGCAGTCGGTCTACCTGCTCAGTCAGAGCCAGGCACGGCAACTGCGCGAGTGGATCGGGCGCTGCCGCCACCAGCTCGCCCAGGTCGGCTACCGGGAGGTGGAGCTGGTCGGCAAGGGCGCCTACGGGTTCGTCTTCGCGGGTATCGATGGCGCCGGCGCCAGCCACGTGTTCAAGTTCACCCGCCAGAACCTGCCCCAGGCGTTCCATGAGCGCCTGGAGGAAGAGGCGTTCATGCTCGAACAGGTGGACCATCCCCGCGTTCCCCGCCTGATCGCCTATCGCGCCCTGCGCCATCAAGCGATGCTGGTGATGCAGCGCGCCCCGGGCATCAACCTGGAGGAGTACTCGCTGCGCTACGGCCGCCTGCCAGCGCGGCTGATCATCGCCATCGCGGCGCAGCTCGCCGATATCCTGCGCACGCTGCGGCGCGAATCCGCCGAGGGACGTCTGGTGGTACACGGGGATATCAAACCCTCGAACCTGATGTTCGACGCGCGAACCGAGCAGATCGCGTTGATCGACTGGGGCTCGTCGGTCTTCGCCCAGCTCGATGCCGAGGGCCAGTTCCTGTCGCGCAACGTGATGGCGCTGATGTCCGACGATCTGCAGCACACCAACGCTCGCATGGGTGATGTCTACTATATCGGCGAGGAGCAGCTCGAGGGCGCGCTGTCGTCGCCGCGCTTCGACGAACAGGGCGTCGCCGCGACCCTCTATGCGCTTGCCACCGCGCAGTCCAGCCGCTTCGGTCGCGAGACGATCCCGGCCACCTCGCTGGGGTTGCCGATCGAGTTCGCCCGGGTGCTGGATGCAATGCTGAGCGAGGACCCCGGCCTGCGGCGTCGGGCCGGCGACTATTTTCTCCAGCACATGCCGCGGATCGCCCGGACGATCATCCGTGAGCCACCGAGATCGCCGGAGATCCCGCTGGTCCCGGTGTGGGTACGTTCGCTGGAGCAGGAGATCGAGACGGTGGTCTACAGCTCGCGCAAGGCTTTCCTGCGTGATGACCATCGTCAGGATGACGCGCGCGACGACACCCTGAGCGCGGTCAACGATATCCAGCTCGATCGCTACTACAAGCACTTCATGCAGGGCATGGGCGATCTCGAGAAGGCTTTCCTGGTGGCGGTGGGGCGGCTGGGCAAGTACCCGGTGGTGGGCGGACTGGCGGTGCGCTGGAGCGACGCCGGCGTCGAGTTCGACACGACGCTGAGCCTCAACGAGCCGTCGCTCCGGACTGCCTTCGTCGCGGCGGTGAACAACATGGTCAATCTCGCCCGGGCGATCCGTCGCCGCGACGGGGTGTTCAAGGCTTGCCTGTTCAACGCCCGGCGCACCCTGCACGTCGACCGTGACGATGCCTCCCGGCCGTTCGTGCCCGACGCGGCCTGCGCGATCCCCTACGAGGTCAGCCCCACGCCGGAGCTGGAAGATACCAGCCGCGAGCACTCCTACTTCGAGGATGGTCCGGATCCCGAGGAGTTCCTGCGTTTGCCGCCAGTGATGATCGAGGCGCTGTCGCGGCTCAATGCCATCCATCACACCGGCATGATCATCTTCGAGGCGTTGCCGACCCATCTGAAGATCCATAGCTACTACCGGCTGCTCGATCCGGCCCGCGAGGAGGAGTTCCGCGACTGTCTGGAGACGCTGCTGGCGGCGGTGCCGCAGATCGACGGCCTGGGGATCTCCGGCTACATGAAGATGCCCTACAAGAACGCCCGGCACTTTGCCCATCGGGCGCATCTGCCGGAGCGCTTCCATCCTCGCTGAGACGGTGCTTTAGAGGGTGTTTACAAGCCCTCTGACGATGGGCGCCGGAGGCAGGGCAAAGCGAGGGTCCTTTGCCAGGGAAGGCAAAGGTAGCGCCCAGGGAGGGGTTCACAGCGCCCTCGCGACGCTCTGCCGCCGGATAAGCCCACGTCGTCCAGCGGTTGTGAAAAGCGCGCTTAGAGAGGAGATTCCGGGCTTTTGCCCCGTTTTTTATCGCTTTTCCCGCGCAGGGTGGGATCAACAATGCGCGAGTCGCTATAATCCGCGCGGAAAATAAGAAGCCCCGGCCGGCCCGGTGGACTTCCAACAACACATCCAGTCGATGGTGAACTCATGGCCAAATCCCACACCCATGCGCAGTGGTCCTCTCGCACGGCCTTCGTCCTGGCGGCGACCGGCTCGGCGGTCGGGCTCGGCAATATCTGGAAATTCCCCTACATGGTGGGCGACAGCGGCGGCGCCGTGTTCGTGCTCGTCTACCTGGTGTGTATCGCGCTGATCGGGCTGCCGATCCTGGTCTCCGAGTGGCTGCTCGGCCGCCGCGGCCAGTCCAACCCGATCAACACCATGCAGACGGTCAGCCGCGACGCGAAGAAATCGCCGGACTGGGTGCTGGTGGGAATCGCCGGCGTCCTAGGCTCGTTTCTGATCCTCTCGTTCTACAGCGTGGTCGGCGGCTGGTCGCTCAACTACACCTGGAGCACGCTGACTGGCGACCTCGGTCAGTCCAGCGGTGTCAGCGTGGGTGATTACTTCACCACCCTGCTGGGTCAGCCGGGCACGCTGCTGTTCTGGCACACGCTGTTCATGCTGCTGACCTTCGGCATCGTCGCCGGTGGGGTCAAGGGTGGCCTGGAGCGTGCGGCCAAGTGGCTGATGCCGCTGCTGATCGTGGCGCTGGTCGTGTTGATCGGCTTCGGCATGTCCACCTCGGGCTTTGGTCAGGCGGCCGAGTTCATGTTCTCGCCCGACTGGAGCAAGTTGAATGGCGGCGTCATTCTCGCGGCGCTGGGTCACGCCTTCTTCACGCTATCGCTGGGGATGGGGATCATGATGGCCTATGGCTCCTACCTGGGGCAGGAGGTCGACCTGATCAAGACCGCGCGTACCGTGGTGATCCTGGATACGGTGATCGCGCTTGGCGCCGGCATGGCGATCTTCCCGGTGGTCTTCGCCAACAATCTCGACCCCAGTGCCGGCCCCGGCCTGCTCTTCGTCACCCTGCCGCTGGCGTTCATCGACATGCCCTGGGGGCTGGTGTTCGGTACGATCTTCTTCGCCCTGCTCACGGTGGCCGCGCTGACCTCGGCGATCTCGCTGCTGGAGCCGGTCACCGAATTCCTCGAAGAGCGCACGCCGCTGTCGCGACTCGGCTCGGCGTTCGTCGCCGCGCTGGCGACCTGGACGCTGGGTATCGCCGCGCTGCTGGCGTTCAACCTCTGGTCCGGCTTCCAGCCGTTCGGCTTCAACGTCTTCGACCTGCTCGACGCCCTCACCAGCAAGCTGATGCTGCCGCTGACGGGACTGGCTGCCATCGTCTTCACCGCCTGGTTCCTGGATAGCGAAGACGTCAAGCGGGAGCTGGGACTGGGGCCGAAAGGACGGGTCGTATGGCACTACGTATCGCGTTATGTCGCACCGATCGGCGTGATCGTGGTGTTCTTCAACAGCCTGTAGTGGACCGCCGTCACGTCTCGGGGGGTGACGGGAATTTCCGCGCCGGAGGGGATTCCGGCGAGGCAGGCAGCGGCCGTTGCCCTCGAGGGTGGCGGCCGCTGATCGTTGGGTAGCGGTCTCCGGCCGACTGGACGCTACTCGGGCAGCTCGGCGATCTCTTCCGCCAGCTGGCGCTTCTCCAGACGCTGCTCGATGCCGCGCCGGGCCTTGAGGTATCTCACGGCCGCCTTGCGCTTGCGCCGCTCGTGCTCGTTGACTTCCAACGTCATGAAAATATCGAGAATTTCGCTCTTCAGGGTGTGAAGATGTTCGATGTCCTTCATTGATCGAATCTCCTGGCATCCTCGGAACTGTCGGTTTGCGCCCGACATGCATACTATACTCAACTTTACAAGATAATGACGATTCACTTTTTTCATGCTTCCGACGCGCCGTGTCGGCGTATTCCCGCCAGTCCGACTCGGGCATACTAGGCTTCGAACTTCTGATCGAAATCCAGAGACACGAGACCGCTTGATGTTGCCATCCGAGGGCCAGCCATGAGTCGTTCGCTGTTCGACGAATTGCGCGTTCACATGGATCGTTTGCGCCGTTCCGAGCAGAAGGTGGCGCGCTTCGTGCTGCGCAATCCGGAAGAGGTGATCCTGATGCGGATCACCGACCTGGCCAGCGAGGCGCAGGTCAGCGAGCCCACGGTGGTGCGCTTCTGTCGTGCCATGGGCATGGCCGGATTCCAGGAGTTCAAGCTGAAGCTGGCGCAGATGATGGCCAAGGGCAGCCAGTATGCGCAGTTCACCATGAACGACGGCGATAGCGTGGCCGAGTTCTCCCATGGCATCTTCGACAGCACCATCGAGACGCTCGAACAGGTCCGCGATCGCCTCGACAATGAGGCGCTGGGCAAGGCAATCGCCGCGCTGGCGGTCGCCAACCGGGTCGAGTTCTACGGCTATGGCGCTTCGGGCATCGTCGCCGCCGATGCCCAGCACAAGTTCTTCCGGCTCCAGATCCAGACTTCGGCCTACGCCGATCCCCACATGCAGGCAATGTCCGCCGCCACCCTGAAGGCGGGCGACGTGGTGGTGGCGATCTCCCAGACCGGACGCACCCGGGCGCTGATCGCCAGCGCGAAGACGGCGGTCAAGGCCGGTGCTACCGTGATCGGCCTGTGTCCCAGCGATTCGCCATTGGCTCGCGAGGTGACCCTGACACTGCCGGTCGACGTGCAGGAAGACACCGAGGTCTACATCCCCATGACCTCGCGCATCGCGCATCTGTTGACCATCGATGTGCTCGCCGTGGGCGTGGCCAAGAATCGTGGCCCGCAGATCAGCGATCAGCTCAAGGCGATCAAGCGCAGCCTGGGGTCGTTGAGGGTTTCCAACAGCGTCTCCTGAGTCGCTCGCATTCCGGGAAACGTCACTTGAAGTGGCGTTTTTTCATGCCTTGAATACTGTATATATAGACAGTATCCATGTTCTGAGTGACACTGGTGGCAACGATTCAACCGTCCCGAGTACCGCCATGTCGTCACTCGCTTCCTGCTGTTTCCGGTGGTTGCCACTGCCACCCTTCGCTACGGAGGGCAGCCGATGAGCAGCCTGGAAACCCTGCTCGACAGCCGCCAGGTCTGGCGTGCCCAGACCGGTGCCGCTGGCGATCGCGGCGAGGCGATTGCCAGCGGGCACGCCGAGCTCGATGCGTTCCTGCCGGGCGGTGGCTGGCCACCGGCCGCAGTCAGCGAGCTGCTGTCGAGCGGCGCCGGCAACGGCGAGCTGGCCCTGCTGTGGCCCGTGCTCTCGCGAATGACACGGCAAGGCAGGCCGATCGTGCTGATCTCGCCACCGGGGGCGCCGTATCCGGCAGCTTGGCGGCAGGCGGGGGTGGCGCTTGGGCAGTGCCACTGGCTCGAAGTGCAGGGTCGCGAGGCGTTATGGGCGGCGGAGCAGTGTCTGCGCGCCGGCTGTTGCGGGGCGGTCATGGCCTGGCTGCCGCAGGCCGATAGCCGTCTCATGCGCCGGTTGCAGGTGGCGGCGGCGAGCGGGAATACGCTGGCCTTCGTGCATCGGCCTTTGGTGAAAGTGGCCGAGGCATCGCCCGCACCGCTGCGGTTGCGGTTGCACCGGCACGCCGAGCTGGAAGTCCTCAAGTGTCGCGGCGGCTTGGTGTCCTCGCGTCGAATCGCCTTCGGCGGCGGGACGTGACCGCATGCGTTGGGTCTGCCTGCTGTTCCCGCGCCTGGCGCTGGAGGGCGCGCTGCGTCGCCGCCCCGATCCCGAGGCCCCGTTCGCCCTGATCGACGGACCGCCACCGCGTCAATGCATCCGTGCTGCCAATCGCGCTGCCCGCGATCAAGGCGTCAGGCCCGGACAGGCACTGGGCTTCGCCGAAGCGCTCTGTGACGGCCTGGAAACCGCGCCGTTCGATGCCGAATCCGTCGAACGCTGGCGTCGACGTCTGGCCGCCTGGGCCTATGGCTTCAGCGCCCAGGTCAGCCTTCACTATCCGCATGCGCTGGTGTTCGAAATCGCCAGCAGTCTCGCTCTGCTCGGCCCCTGGCCACGGCTGGAGGCGCGTCTGCGCGCGGAACTCGGCGAGCTCGGCTTTTCGCATCGACTGGTGATCGCCCCCAACCCGGCGGCGGCGCGGGTGCTGGTCAATGTCCATGACGGCCTGGCGGTGGACGAGAGCGAGCTGGAGTCGGTGTTGGCAAGCCTGCGTCTCGATCGGGCCGGGCTGGCGAGCGTCGATGCCGATCGTGACATCGTGCAGACCCTGACCCGCAGTGGCTTCCAGCGTCTGGGCGAGCTGTTCGCCCTGCCACGCAGCGCCCTGGCCCGACGTTTCGGGGGCCGCCTGATGCGTCACCTGGGCGAACTGCGGGGAGAGTGGCCGCTGGCGCTGGATTACCACCGCCCGACGCCGCGCTTTTCCCGCACCTTCGCGTTCGATCAGCCAGTGCATGCCATTGCCGGCCTGGCTTTTCCGCTCAAGCGTCTGCTGCAGGAACTGAGCCTGTTTCTGATCGGCCAGGACGCCGGGGTCGAGCGATTCCGGGTCACGTTCGAACTGGAGGACGGCCCGCCGCAGACCGTCGAGGTCGGTCTGTTGTCGGTACATCGCGATGCCGACACTTTGCTCGAGCTGACCCGCGCCCATCTGGAGCGCGTGTGCCTCGCCGGCCCGGTGATGGCCTTGACGCTCTTCGCACCTCGGCTCTCCGACTATGCCCCGACAAGACGCGAGTTGCTGGAAGGACCGGCACGCCAGGCCCAGGCCTGGGCGGCGCTGCACCAGCGTCTGGTGGCGCGATTGGGCGAGTCGGCACTCCGGCCGCTGGTCGAACATCGCGAGTATCGCCCGGAGAAGGCGGTGCTGAGCGGACTCGGGCCACGAGCGCGTGACGCCAGCGCCGGCCCGCCTCGCCCCGGCTGGCTAGTGCCGGCGCCGCAGCGCTGCGATGGCGACGTGGTGCAACTGCTGGCGGGGCCGGAGCGAATAGAAAGTGGCTGGTGGGACGGTGACGACATTCGACGCGACTACTATCTGGCCCAGTGGGTCGATGGTCGCCACGCCTGGATCTGGTGCGAGCCGGGACGGCAGGGCTGGTATCTGCACGGATGGTTCGGATGAACGATCTCTTTCCACTGCGGCCCGACGCTGCCAACTTATCGCGGCCCGACGCTGCCGCTTCGGACGCCCGTGAGTCGATAGGCGCGGGTGCGGGTGCCTGTAGAATCGGCGCGGATGCGGGCGCCTCTAGAGACCCCTACGCCGAGCTGCACTGCCTTTCCGCGTTCAGCTTCCAGCGCGGGGCTTCCACTGCGGATGAACTGTTCGAGCGGGCGGCGCGGCACGGCTATCGGGCCCTGGCGATCACCGACGAAGCCACGCTGGCCGGTATCGTGCGCGGCTGGCAGGCGGCGCGTGAGTACGGCATCGACCTGATCGTCGGTGCCGAGTTTCTTACCGAGTGCGGCATCAAGCTGGTGCTGTTGGTGGAGAACCGGCGGGGTTACGAAGCGCTCTGCGGATTGATTACCTGTGTTCGCGGTCGGGCTGCCAAGGGCGAGTACCGGCTGCTCGCAACGGATCTCGACGGACTCGATGGCGGTGACGGGCTGTTCGCGCTGTGGATTCCCGGTGCGATACCGGATCCTGGTCTCGGGAAGCGATTGGCCAGCCTCTTTCCCGATCGGCTGTGGCTGGCGGTGGAGCTGCACTACGGCTTCGAGCAGGGCTGCGACAACGCAGCGCGCCTGGCCCAGCTGCAGGCCCTGGCCGAGTCGCTGGGCATTCCGGCAGTGGCGACGGGGGACGTTCACATGCACGCCCGTGGCCGGCGGGCGCTGCAGGATTGCCTCACCGCGATCCGCCACCACCAGAGCGTGTTCGAGGCCGGCGATACCCTGTTCCCCAACGGCGAGCGCCATCTGCGTACGCGTGACGCGCTATCCGCGCTCTATCCCGCCGCGCTGATGGCCGAAAGCGTCACACTGGCGTCGCGCTGCCGCTTCGATCTCGGTGAGCTCGAGTACACCTACCCCCACGAGGTGGTACCGGACGGCAAGACCCCGGCCGAATGGCTGCGCGAACTGACCGCCGAAGGCTGCCGGCGGCGATGGCCGGATGGGGTGCCCGAGAAGACGGCAGGTCAGATCGACCACGAACTCGCGCTGATCGAAGAGCTCGGCTACGAGCACTACTTCCTGACCGTGCACGACATCGTCGACTTCGCGCGGCGCCAGCACATCCTGTGCCAGGGGCGCGGCTCGGCGGCCAACTCGGCGGTCTGTTTCGCGCTGGGGATTACCGAGATCGATCCGTCGCGCACGGCGCTGCTGTTCGAGCGTTTCATCTCCCGCGAGCGCGACGAGCCACCGGATATCGATGTCGATTTCGAACATGAACGGCGGGAGGAGGTGATCCAGTACGTCTTCCGCCGCTACGGACGGCATCGGGCGGCGCTGACCGCGGTGGTCAGCCATTACCATGCCGCCGGCGCGATTCGGGATATCGGGCGGGCACTGGGTTTCGCGCCGGAGCGCATTGATCGACTCGCCCGCTGTGCCGGGCGCTGGACCGATCACATTCCCGATCCGGCGCGGCTGCGCGAGCAGGGGTTCGAGCCTGACGAACCAGCGCTGCAGCGGCTGCTGGTGCTGGCCGGCACGCTCATCGGCTTTCCGCGCCATCTCTCCCAGCATCCAGGCGGATTCGTGATCTCGGATGCGCCGCTGCAGACGCTGGTGCCGGTGGAAAACGCCGCCATGCCGGAGCGCACCGTGATCCAGTGGGACAAGGACGATCTCGACCTGGTCGGGCTGCTCAAGGTGGATGTGCTCTCGCTGGGTATGCTGACGGTGCTGCGGCGAAGCCTGGATCTGCTGCAACGGCATCGCGGACTCGGCTACGCGCTGGCGACGATTCCCAAGGAGTGCAACGAGACCTACGCCATGATCCAGCGCGCCGACACCCTGGGCGTGTTCCAGATCGAATCCCGCGCGCAGATGGCGATGCTGCCCCGGCTCAGGCCGGCCAAGTTCTACGATCTGGTGATCGAGGTGGCGATCGTGCGTCCCGGGCCGATCCAGGGCGACATGGTGCATCCCTACCTCAAGCGGCGCAGCGGCGAGGAGCCGATCACCTACCCCTCGCAAGCGTTCGAGCAGGTCTTCGCGCGTACCCTGGGCGTGCCGCTGTTTCAGGAACAGGTGATGGCACTGGCAGTGGAGGCCGCGGGGTACAGTCCTGGCGAGGCCGATCAGTTGCGTCGTTCGATGGCCGCCTGGAAGCGCCACGGCGGGCTCGAACCCCATCGCCAACGGATTGTCGACGGCATGCTGGAACGTGGCTACGCCAGAGAGTTCGCCGAGCGCATCTTCGAGCAGATCAAAGGCTTCGGCAGCTACGGCTTTCCCGAATCCCACGCCGCCAGCTTCGCCCTGCTCACCTATGCCAGCTGCTGGTTCAAGTGTCACGAGCAGGCAATCTTCGCCTGCGCGCTGATCAACAGCTGGCCAATGGGCTTCTATTCGCCGGATCAGGTGTTGCAGGACGCCCGTCGCCACGGCGTCGAGGTGCGCCCGGTCGACATTCGCCAGAGCCAGTGGGAGAGCACGCTGGAGCCGGTGGACGAGAGCGCCCCCGTGAACACCGGCGCGCTGGCGATCCGGCTCGGGCTACACATGATCAAGGGCTTGGCCGAGAGCGACGGCCAACGCCTGCTGGCGGCGCGCGACACGCCCGGCTGCGATAGCGTCGAGCGCCTGGCGGCGAGGTCCGGCGTCAAGCGGGCGGTCTTGTCACGGCTCGCCGATGCCGGCGCGCTGGAAGGGCTGGTGGGTGATCGCCATCGGGCGCGCTGGGCCGCGGCCGGGATCGAGGCTTCGTTGCCGCTGTTTTCCGAAGTCGATAGCGAAGAGGAGCCTCTCGTGCTGCCGGCCATCGAGGTCGGCGAGGCCATCAAGGCGGATTACGCCACGCTCGGCACTACCCTGGGGCCGCACCCGCTGGCGCTATTGCGCCAGCGCTGCCGCCCGGATGGCTCCCGTGGCCTCGGCGGCGTGGTGGATTCGAAACGCCTCGCGGATCTGTCCGGCGATGTCGGTGTGGTGATCGCCGGGCTGGTGGTCGGGCGCCAGCGCCCGGGATCGGCCAAGGGCGTCACCTTCCTCACCCTCGAGGACGAGTTCGGCATGATCAATGTCGTGGTCTGGCCACGGCTCGCCGAGCGCTATCGCCGTATCCTGCTCGAATCCCGCCTGCTGCGGGTGACCGGCAAGCTGGAGAGCCAGGAGGGCGTCCGTCATGTCATCGCCCGGCACCTGACCGACCTCACCGACCTGCTGGAGGGGTTGAGTACACGAAGCCGCGACTTTCATTGACATGGACCATGAACTGCGAGCGACGAGCAAGAGCCGGAAGCGACGTAACCGGCTTCAGGCTGCCTTTTAACCACAATGAGCGAAAAACGAAACGCCGGCCGCCGAGTCGCGAGCGACTGGCCGAGCGGGGCTGAACTATGGTTAGGTGCTGAGATAGGGCTAGGCATTGAACCATCCCGCCGTGCGATCTGTCTTCAATCGTGGTGCGGCAAGAACCGATGGTATTTGTCTTTCAATCACTGGAATTGTCTTTCAATCACAAGAGGCGGCTGATTTATGGAGAGCATTGGCGTAGGGCCCTGGATCGCGATCGTCGTGGCGGTGGGCGCCGTTGGCGTATTGGTCGGTTACTGGCTGGGTACCAAGATGGGGGGCCACAACACCGAGCCGATGCGCGAACTCAACCGCGAACACACTGCCTACAAGGAGGACGTCCGCGAGCATTTCGAACAGGTCTCCGCGACCATGACCCGTATGGTCGAGGATTATCGCGAGATGTATCACCACGTCGCCAAGGGCGCCGAGAAGCTCGCCGACATGCACCACGAGACGGTGATCGAGCCGCCGCCCAAGCCCGAGGCGATCACTCAGGACCGACCTGCCGGCGACGAGGCGTCCGATACGCCGACTGCCGACGAGGCCGGCAAGGAGAAGGTATCGCCGGCTTCGTCGGCTCCCCGGGAGACGCCGTCGGCAACGGCTCCCACGGCCTCCGGGGCGGCGGCGAAATCCTCCGCCTCCTCCTCGGCAACCGGTGCCGGAGCGCCGTCTGCCTCCACGCGCCCCCAGGATGCGGCGATTCGTGCTGCCGCCGAAGACGCCGCCACGTCGCAGAAGCGCTGATCGCCCCGCGCCGCTCAGCCGTGGCGGGCGTCATGTCAGGTGGAGCGCACCGGCTATGTTAAGCTGGCGCGCTCTTCTCTATTTCCAGCAGCAGGCCCCGCACGGTTCCCAATGGATGATGTCTCGGCACTAATCGACTCCCTCAACGCCAACCAGCGCGAGGCCGTCGCCGCGCCGCCCGGCAATATGCTGGTGCTGGCCGGTGCCGGTTCGGGCAAGACCCGGGTTCTGGTGCATCGCATCGCCTGGTTGATGCAGGCGGAAGGCGTCTCCCCCTACGCGATTCTGGCGGTGACCTTCACCAACAAGGCGGCCCGCGAGATGCGCACGCGTCTCGAGGCGCTGCAGGGCGCGTCGCTGCGCAACATGTGGGTCGGTACCTTCCACTCCATCGCCCATCGCCTGCTGCGCACGCACTGGCATGACGCGCGGTTGCCCCAGCATTTCCAGATCATCGACAGCGACGACCAGCTGCGGTTGGTCAAGCGCCTGCTGCGGGATCACAACGTCGATGACGAGCGCTACCCGCCCAAGCAGGTGCAGTATTTCATCGGCGGCTGCAAGGAGGAGGGGCTGCGCCCGCAGCAGGTGGCGACCCACGGCGATCCCTACATGGCCAAGATGGTCGAGCTCTACGAGCTCTATCAACTGACCTGCGAGCGGGGCGGACTGGTCGACTTCGGCGAGTTGCTGCTGCGCAGCCTGGAGCTGCTGCGCGATACGCCGGCGCTGCTCAAGCACTATCGCGAACGCTTCGGCCATATCCTGGTCGACGAGTTCCAGGACACCAATACCCTGCAGTACGCCTGGCTCAAGCTGCTGGCCGGCGCTGATGGCAATGGGGGGAGCGATGCCGATCGCGCGGCCATGATCGTGGTCGGCGACGACGATCAGTCGATCTACGGCTGGCGCGGGGCCAAGGTCGAGAACATCCGTCGTTTCGAGAGCGAATTCGCCAATACCCGGACGGTCCGGCTGGAGCAGAACTACCGCTCCACCAGCGTGATTCTGGATGCCGCCAATGCGCTGATCAGCCAGAACAGCGGGCGCATGGGCAAGGAGCTGTGGACCGACGGCGAGACCGGAGAGAAGATATCGGTCTATGCCGGCTTCAACGATCTCGACGAGGCGCGCTTCATCGTCGATACCATCGGCGAGCAGGGCCGCAACGGCTTCGCGCGCCGCGAGATGGCGATTCTCTACCGCTCCAACGCCCAGTCGCGGGTGATCGAGGAGGCGCTGATCCGCAGCGGCGTGCCGTATCGCATCTACGGTGGCCAGCGCTTCTACGAACGGCTCGAGATCAAGAACGCGCTGGCCTATCTGCGGCTGCTGCTCAATCGCGAGGACGACGCCTCGCTGGAACGGGTGATCAACGTGCCGCCCCGCGGGATCGGCACGCGCACGGTGGAGATCCTGCGTGGCCGCGCCCGCGACACCAGCGTGTCGCTGTGGCAGGCACTACACGACAGCCTGAGCGACGGCACGCTCAAGGGCCGCGCCGGGAACGCGATCAACGCCTTCGCCGAGCTGATCGAGCGCCTCGACAATGACACCGCCGGCATGGCGCTCTATGAGATCATCGATCATGTCATTCAGGTCTCCGGGCTGATCGAGCATCATCGCAGCGAGAAGGGCGAGAAAGGCCAGGCGCGGGTCGAGAACCTCGAGGAGCTGATCAACGCGGCGCGAGCGTTCTCGCAGAGCGCCCAGGCCAACCCGATCGACCTGCAGGAGGTGGGCGAAGGCGCCGCGGCGCTGGAGCCGTTCCTGGCCGAGGCGGCGCTCAATGCCGGCGATCACGAAGCCGACGAGTTCGAGGACTGCGTCCAGATGATGACGTTGCACTCGGCCAAGGGGCTGGAGTTCCCGGTGGTGTTCGTGGCCGGTATCGAAGAGGGGCTGTTCCCGCACAAGATGTCGCTGGAGGAGCCAGGGCGGCTCGAGGAGGAGCGTCGGCTCTGCTACGTGGGCATGACCCGTGCCATGCGCAAGCTCTACCTCACCTACGCCGAGATTCGCCGCCTGCATGGGCGCGAGACCATGGCGCGACCGTCGCGGTTCTTGCGGGAAGTCCCCGAGGAGCTGCTCGAGGAGGTGCGCCTGCGCGGCCAGGTATCGCGACCGGTGACCTCCCGGCCCAACGTGGGTCCGGCACGCCAGCAGGGCATCGAAGGCGGCGACGACCTGCCATCGCTGTCGCTCGGCCAGCGCGTCAGCCATCCGCTGTTTGGCGAAGGGGTGATCCTCGATGCCGAAGGCGAGGGCGCCCGGGCGCGGGTCCATGTCAGCTTCGAGGGCGAGGGCGACAAGTGGCTGGTACTGGGATTCGCCAAACTGACCCCGCTGTGAATCCGTCATCGTCACGAAGTTGCAACAATTCCATGCGATGATGGCGGCCATAGGTGTCTCTACGCCTGTCGCGTTCAGGCCATCGAAGACAGATCCTTGCTGGCAGGCTCAACTGCCCAGTCGCCGTGCCAGATACGTCAACGCCCCCAAGACAAGCCGTCGGAGTCACGCATGGATATCACCAGCGATACCCACAGTCAGCACATCTCGCAGCAGTACAACCAGGATCTCGAGACCATCAAGACCCAATTGATGGCCATGGGCGGGCTGGTCGAGAAGCAGCTCCAGGAAGCGCTGGATGCACTGTTGGATGGCGACAGCCAACTGGCGATTCGGGTGCGCGACAACGACACCAGCGTCAACGACATGCAGCTCAAGATCGACGAAGAGTGCGTGCGGATTCTGGCGCGTCGCCAGCCGGCAGCCTCCGATCTGCGCCTGGTGATCGCGGTCATCCGGGCCACCAATGATCTCGAGCGGATGGGCGACGAAGCCAACAAGATCGCGCGCAATGCCATCGATCTGATCGAGTCGGGGCGTATCCCCCAGGGCAGCGTGGAGATTCGTCACATCAGCGAACACGTGCGCAGCATGTTGCGTGATTCGCTGACCGCCTTCGCCCGCTTCGATACCGAACTGGCATTGAAGGTGGTTCAGGAAGACGCGTCGGTGGATAGCGAGTACACCACGGCCATGCGATCGCTGGCGACCTTCATGATGGAAGACCCCCGCTCCATCGGCGGCGTGCTCAGCGTCATGACGGTACTGCGCGCACTCGAGCGTATCGGCGATCACGCCGACAACCTCGCCGAGCACGTCATCTATCTGGTGAAGGGGCGCGATATCCGCCATACCTCAGTGGACGAGCTCGATCGGGAAGCCCTGGGCCGAAGCGACAAGCGCTAGGCTGGCTGAAAAGCCGACGGGCGCAGGCCGATCCTGGGCCCATGCCCTGCGTTCGATGCATTTTCCATCTCGCCCGTGGAGTGCAGCGCAGCGATCGGCGACAGCGAGGACCGGCTTGGCGCGCCAGTCGATCGTTGACGCCGTATCGGCAAGGGTTGGAGTTTTCAGACCTGGCTCGGGGGCCCGTCGCTCGCCGGCTGGTGAGCATGCGGGATCAGGATTGACGCCGCGCCGAAGGGAGTGTGTTAGCGTGTCGATCACGCAATACTTTGTCTGGTCGACGGATTCAGCATGATCTACCCCCTTCAAGCGATTATCCAAGGCACGCGCCTGGTGTTCGAACCCGGGCTGCGCCGCTTCGTGATCGGTCCGGTTGTGGTCAACCTGCTGCTATATGGTGGCACGCTCTTCTATCTCTTCGAGAATTTCGGCGGCTGGCTCGACTACGGCATGCGCCAGGTGCCGGGCTGGCTGACCTGGCTCGAGTGGCTGATCTGGCCGCTGCTGGTCGTCGCCCTGGCGCTGATCGTCTTCTTCACTTTCACCCTGGTCTCCAACCTGATCGCGGCGCCGTTCTACGGCTTCCTGGCCGAAAAGGTGGAAACCCGGGTCACCGGACGCCCGCCCAGCGACGAGCGCGGCTGGATCAAGACCGGCGTCGATGCGCTGGGGCGGGAGCTGGTCAAGCTGGGCTATATCCTGCCGCGCATGGCGGTGCTGTTCCTGCTGGGGTTCGTACCGGGGCTGAACCTGATCACCCCCTTTCTGTGGGCGGCGTTCTCGGCCTGGATGATGGCCGTCCAGTATCTCGATTACCCGATGGACAACAATCAGGTCAGCTTCACCGACATGCGCCGTCGGCTGCGCGGGCGCTGGTGGCCGACGTTGACCTACGGCGCTTGCATGTCGGTGGCGACCTGGGTGCCGGTGCTCAACCTGATTTTGCTGCCCGGCGGCGTTGCCGGTGGCGTCATGCTATGGGATCGCTACTACCGCCCCATGGTGCCGGCCACCCGTTGATGGCGCGCGGCGAGCGCACGCCGACGGGGCCGGGATCGACAAGAAAAATGGCGGATGGGGTTGAAAGCCGTCTCGGGACACGCCATCTAGACTGGACGACAGGGAGATTTGCCGAAGCGGTGAGGCCAGCTTCGCCCAGACTTCGGAAAATCTTTTTGAAATCAATATGATATTTTATCGTGGCAACGCTGTGCGAAGATCGGGCTCGCTTGACACCGTGACGCGTTGCTCACTATTTTGATTCACCCGAGAGGCGCCCACGTCGGGCAATGCCTCCTCATGAAAGGGAGTTTTGATCATGGCTCATAGCTTACCGTCGCTACCCTACGCATATGACGCGCTGGAACCCAAGATCGACGCGATGACGATGGAGATTCACCACACTCGTCACCATCAGACTTACGTCAACAATCTCAACGCCGCGCTGGAAGGCACCGGTCTCGAAGAGGTCCCGGTCGACAAGCTGATGGCCGATATCGACAAGGTGCCGCAGGACAAGCGCCAGGCCGTCATCAACAACGGCGGCGGTCATGCCAACCACTCCCTGTTCTGGACCGTGATGTCCAAGGACGGCGGTGGCGAGCCGACCGGCAAGGTGGGCGAGGCCATCAGCAGCGAGCTGGGCGGCTACGAGACCTTCAAGGAAGAGTTCAAGAAGGCGGCGACCGGTCGTTTCGGTAGCGGCTGGGCGTGGCTGGTGGTGACGCCCGAGAAGAAGCTCAAGGTCATCAACACCCTCAACCAGGATAGCCCGCTGATGGAAGGCCTGACGCCGATCCTGGGACTGGATGTCTGGGAACACGCCTACTATCTGAAGTACCAGAACAAGCGTCCGGACTATATCGCGGCGTTCTTCGACGTCATCAATTGGGATGAAGTCAACCGTCGCTACGCCGAAGCGACTGCCTGATCATCGGGTCGATATCCCGATGCCAGGCTGTTCCAGGATGCCCCCGTTTCGGGGGCATCCTGCGTTGGTACCCGCCTCGGCAAGGATTCCCCCCGCAGCGGCTTTTCTGATACGCTGACCGCGCTGGCGTCCTGCCGGTCCGCTCATCGATCCACCCTCGCGACGATTCGACACCATGACTGCACAACGCTGCGACGCCACGCTGACGCTTACCGATGTGAATGATTTTCGATTGCGCCTGATAGCGTTTCTGGATGAGTACGACGTGGCCTACCGCACCGACGAGCGTCAGGTGGCGATCGACCTGCCGGGGGGCGAAGCGCGTTTCTCGGTGAGCCGGGTCGGCCTTCACCTCGAGGCCGAAGCCGATGCGAGGGATGGACTGGAGACGCTGCGCGGCATCATCGAGCACTACGTTTCGCTGTTCGCCGGCGAGAACGCCCTGCCGCTGCACTGGCATGGAGACGTGGTGGCGGCACCGACCTTCGCCAATTTTCGCGAAATGCGGGTGGTTCGAGTCGAGGAGTTGAGCCCCAGCATCCGCCGTTTGACCCTGAGCGGCGAAAACCTGGCGCGCTTCGATCATCCGCAAGAGTGGCACGTGCGGCTGCATTTTCCACCGGTCGGCATCGATCGCCCCCAGTGGCCCCGACCCACCGCGGAAGGCGGTACCCAATGGCCGCCGGAAGATCGGCGGGCCGAGATTCGCTACTACACCATTCGCCGCCTGGACGTCGCCAGTGGCGAGGTGGAGATCGATTTTCTGCTACACGAAGCGCCGGGGCCGGGGGGCGATTTCGCTCGCCGAGCCAAGCCGGGCGATATCTGCGGCATGGCCGGCCCCTACGGCCGGGGCGTCGCCGACGCATCCCACTACCTGCTGGCCGGCGACGAGACGGCCATTCCCGCCATCGCGCGGTTGCTGGAGACGTTGCCGGCGAGCGCGCAGGTCGAGGCGTGGCTGGAGGTCGAATCGCCGGTGGACGAGCTGGAATTGCCGGTAGCCGATCACTGCCGCATCAGTTGGCGGCACCGCTGTCGTGGTCACGCGCCGAGCGAGCAGCTTGCCTCGGCGGTGGCCGAGGCGATGCCCGACATCCGCGACGATCTGTTCGTCTGGTTCGCCGGTGAAGCCGATGTCAGCCAACGCCTGCGCAAGCGTCTTAAACAGGAGTTCGGGCTGCAGAAGGGGCAGCACTTGGTGACAGGCTATTGGAAGAGAGAGGCCGGCTGAGTCCAGCGCCTACTGAGTTCGTTCGAGTACCAGCAGCGGATCGATCCGGGTATCGAACCAGTTCATGCCCCAGTGCAGGTGGGGCCCGGTGGCGCGCCCGGTCGCCCCCACCGCACCGATCACGTCGCCCTGCTCGACGCGATCGCCGACCTTCACGTCGATCCGCGACAGATGCAGGAAGTTGGAGCTGATGCCGTAGCCGTGGTCGAGCAGCACCGTACCGCCGGTCAGATAGAGATCGTCGGCGAAGGTGATCACGCCACTGGCCGGGGCCTTGACCGGCGTGCCCTCGGCGGCGGCGATGTCCATTCCCGAGTGCGCCGATCCCGGCGTGCCGTTGTAGATGCGCTGGTTGCCGAAACGCCCGCTGATGCGCCCCTCTACCGGCCAGACGAAGGCCTGGGCGAACCCCACCCGATCGTCGTTACGTTTCCGCTCGGCGCTGACGGCGGCCTGTTCGCGAGCGATGCGGGCGGCAATCTCCGGCGGCGGCGAGACGGTCCTGGGCGGCACGCCGTCGATGCGTTCGATCGGCCAGTCGCGCGGCGTGATCGTGACCGCCGCACTCTGCTGGCGACCATCCGGCGTGGTGACCGATACCATCTGACGACCGCTGGCATCGCGGCCGACACCGAAGACCACGGTGCCGTAGCCGGTAACCCTGAGGTCGTGCCCCGCCACGGTGACCTGGCTGCCGGGCGGCACGCGCCCGATCACCATCGAGCCCTGCTGGACGCTGTCGGGGAAGGTGATCGGAACCGCATCGGCGCGTGTTTCGACCATAACGCTTGATAGCAGCAGCATGAATACGGTGGCGCCGAGCCGTCGGCACCACCAGAGAGGAGAGGGGGTCGATATCACCTGTCGGCACTCCGTATCGCGGGATGCCGCCACCATAACCTGGGCCGGTGGCGGAAGACCACGCGGATGAGAGACAGGACCGCGCCGAGAGAGCGCCGTCTAGAACGACTCCCAATCGTCGTTGCCGCTCGGCGTCGAGCTTGTCGCACTCTTGCCACCCGGCGAGGACGGCGCCGCCAATATCGGCGCCGGGATCGAGGGTGACGGCGAACGATAGCGCGACACCATCTCCTCGTATTCGATGTCGGGGATCTTGAACCCGGACAGCGCCCGCTCCAGTTTCGCCACCTGGGCATTGAGCGTGGCGGCGGCGGCCGATGCCTGCTGCACCAGCGAGGCGTTCTGCTGGGTGACGTGATCCATCTGCACGACGGCCTCGTTGACCTGATCGATACCGTTGGACTGTTCGCCGGAAGCGATCGAGATCTCCTCGATCAGGTCGGTCATGCGGGCCACGGAATCCACGGCACGACGAATGGTCTCGCCGGCCCGCCCGACGATCTCGGAGCCGGCATCGATCTTGCGATTCGAGGTGTCGATCAGCTCGCGGATCTCGCGAGAGGCGTCGGCGCTGCGGCTGGCCAGGGTGCGAACTTCATTGGCGACGACCGCGAACCCCCGGCCCTGCTCGCCGGCCCGAGCGGCTTCCACCGAGGCGTTGAGCGCCAGGATATTGGTCTGGAAGGCGATCGAGTCGATCACGCCGACGATCTCGGTCACCCGGCGCGAGCTGTCGGTGATGCCCTGCATGGTCGAGACGACCTGATCCATCATCTCGCCGCCCTCCGCGGCGGTGGCCCGGGCCTCACCGGCCAGGCCGCTCGCCTGGCGGGCGTTGTCGGCATTCTGGCGCACGGTCTGGGTCAGTTCCTCCATGCTGGAGGCCGTCTCGCCGACGGACGCCGCCTGCTGCTCGGTTCGCGCCGCCAGATCCTGGTTGCCGCTGTGGATCTGGCCCACGCCGACGGTGATGGTGGTCGAGGCGTGGCGAACGTTGGTCATCGATTCGGCCAGATGAATCCGCATGCCCTCGATGGCCGCGAGCAGGCTGTGGCGGTCGCTGGCTCCGATCTTCAACGCGGTGGTGAGATCGCCCTCGGCCATGCCCCGGATCGCGTCTCGCGCCTGGCGCGGATCGCCCCCCAGGTCGCCCAGCACGTTGCGGATGATCCAGCCCATGATCAGCGTGATGATGATGCCGATGACACCGGCGATCAGGCTCATCTTCAACACGCCGGCCCAGAAGGCGTGCTGGATGTCGCTGACATAGACGTTGGCGGCGAGATACCAGTCCCACTCGGGGACGTAGCGAACGTAGTTGAGGCGCGATACGTCCTGGCCATCGGCATCGGTGGAGGTGTACTCCAGCGTGCCGTCGTCGGGGGAGTCCGCCAGCGCCTTGAGCTCGCGATAGAAGTAGACGCCGTTGTCGTCGCGGAAACCGCTCATGTCCGTGCCGATTTCGCGCTTGGGGTGATAGACCAGATGGATATCGCTGTCGAAGGCGTAGACATAGCTGCCGTCGAGGTCCAGCGCCGACAGGTTCCTGCGGGCGAAGTTCTTGGCGGCATCTTCGGAGAACTCGCCATCGTTGGCGCGCTGAACATAGCGCTCGACCAGCGTCTGGGCGCTGGCCACGAAGCTCTTGAGACTGGTGACGCGCTCGGCCATCAGCGTCTCGCGCTTTTCCAGGGCCATCCAGCCCACCAGGATCAGCATGCCCAGCCACATCAGGCCAACCGTGATCCAGAGTTTTCGTCGCATCGTCATCTTGAGGGGCGTCCTTTTCTTCGCGAGGAGCAATTCATATAAACAACTAGTAACTATGAACCGATCTCGTTATCGGCCGGGGACGCCGAAGATTGAGCGAGTGTCGAAGGAGAGCGCCGAAAAAGGAGGGATTCGTCAGGCTGACGTAGAGGTATCGGAGGAAGGGGAAGCCGGCGGCTCGGGCGCCACGCGCACCGCCGGGAACACGCAGCGGAAGCGCGCGCCGAGCCCCGGGCGGCTGACGATTTCCAGGCTGGCGTCGTGGCGCAGCAGCACGTGCTTGACGATGGCCAGGCCCAGTCCCGTACCGCCGGTGGCGGCGCTGCGACCCTTGTCGACGCGATAGAAGCGCTCGGTCAGCCGCGGGATATGGATGGGGTCGAAACCGTCGCCGTTGTCTTCCACTTCGATGGCGGCGCCATCGTGCCAGGGCTTCCAGCGCAAGATGATGGTACTGCCTTCCGGCGTGTAGCGAACGGCGTTGAAGACCAGGTTGGAGACGGCGCTGCGTATCTCCTTGGTGTTCGCCAGCAGATGCCGCGACTCTTCGGCTTCTATCGACAACTGGTGGCGTTGTGCGCTCAATTCGCGGGCATCGGCGGCGATATCATGAAGCAGGGCCGTCACGTCCAGCGCATCGCGGTCGTCATCGGGGCTGTCGATCTCGAGCCGCGACAGCAGCAGCAGGTCCTCGACCAGGTTCTGCATGCGCATGGTCTGGGCCTGCATCTGGCCGAACCCGCGCTGCCAGCGTTGGGGTAGCTGGTCGGCATGGTCCGAGTAGGTTTCGAGATAGCCGGCCAGCACCGTCAGCGGCGTGCGCAGCTCATGGGAGACGTTGGCGACGAAGTCGCGGCGCATCATCTCCAGCTGATGCAGCCGGGTCACGTCCCGCGCCATCAGCAGGCGTTCGTTGTCACCGAACAGGGTGAGATGGAACTGCAGGGTACGATTGGCCTGGACCGGAGAGGGGATCAGCAGTGGCTCGCGATAGTCGCCCGTCTCGAAGTAGGCGATGAAGCGGGGGTCGCGCAGGAAGTTGGTGATCGGCTGCCCGCGGTCGTGATCGGGCTGCAGGCCGAGCATGTCGCAGGCGGCGCTGTTCCACCACTCCAGGTCGCCCTGGGGATCCAGCATCACAACGCTGTCGCGCATCGCCTCGCAGGAGTCCTGGATGCGCCGCAGGATATCGCGCAGTCGCTGCTGCAGCTGCGTCTGCGCTTTCTGATAGTGATACAGGCGATCGAACAGATCGCCCCAGACCCCGGTACCGGGTGGCGGCGCCTCGCGGGGATTCTTCAGCAGCCAGACATAGAGCATGCGCACGTGGCGCAGGTGGAGAAAGACATAGAGCCCCAGGCCGGCCGCGAGCCCCCAGCCCATTCCGGCGAGCAGGTCGTCGCCCAGCTCGCCGAGCAACAGCCCCATGGCGCCAAGCCCGAACAGCATGTAGCCGAGGCGCCACAGTTCGTTGATCCAGTAGCGCACGTCCTGACTTACTCCCTGATCGAAAAGCGGTAGCCGGTACCGCGCACGGTCTGGACCAGATGCTGGTGCGCTTCACCCAGGGATTTGCGCAGGCGTCGGATGTGGACATCGACGGTACGCTCTTCCACGTAGACGTTGCCGCCCCAGACCTGATCCAGCAACTGGCTGCGGGTATAGGCACGTTCCTGGTGGGTCATGAAGAACTGCAGCAGGCGATACTCGGTCGGGCCGATCTCCAGGGCGCCACCATGGGAAGTGACGCGGTGGCTGGAGGGATCGAGCCGCAGCCCCTCGACCTCGACCGCCTCCTCGATACCCGGCGGCGTGGCCCGGCGCAGCACCGCCTTGAGCCGGGCCACCAGCTCCCGCGGCGAAAAGGGCTTGGTGATGTAGTCGTCGGCGCCCGCCTCCAGTCCCTGGACCTTGTTGTCCTCTTCACCCTTGGCGGTGAGCAGGATGATCGGCATCTCGGCGGTGGCTTCCTCGCGCTTCAGGCGGCGCGCGAGCTCGATGCCGCTGGTGCCGGGCATCATCCAGTCGAGCAGCATCAGGTCGGGTTTCTGGTCCAGCGCCATGGCGTGGCCGGTCTGGGCGTTGTCGGCTTCCAGCACACGATAGTCGGCCATTTCCAGGGCAACGGCGATCATTTCGCGGATGGACGCTTCGTCGTCAACGATGAGTACGGTCTTGGAGCTCATGCGCAGTGCCTCGAGTGAGCCGCCGGTTCGCTGGATTGCGTGGCGTCGATGACGCTATCGGGCGTAGCGACCGGCCGTGACAGAACGGTGACGATTACATCGTGAAAATATGACATCGATATGACAGCCACGACAATCGCGTCTTTCAGACCGGCGGCCACAGCGCCAGCACCAGCCCGGCGAACAGCAAGAGCCCCGACCAGAAGTTGTTGAGGAAGGCCTGAAAGCAGGGGCCACGCTCGCGCTCCCGGATCAGCCACTGCTGATAGACGAAGGTTGCCGCCATCGCCGCCAGTCCCAGCCAGAAGAAACCGCCCAGCGCCAGCCGTGCCCCGACCCAGGCCAGCAGCGCCAGGGTCAGCAACTGCAGCAGGCCGATGATCAGCTTGTCGGCGCGGCCGAACAGGCGCGCGGTGGACTTCACTCCGATCTTGATGTCGTCGTCGCGATCGACCATGGCATATTGGGTGTCGTAGGCCACGGTCCAGGCGACGTTGGCGAGCAACAGCAGCCACGCCTCCAGCGGCAGGCTGCGGCTCACTGCCATGAACGCCATCGGGATGCTCCACGAGAACGCCATGCCCAGCACCACCTGGGGCAGGTGGGTATAGCGCTTCATGAAGGGGTAGAGCGCGGCCAGCGCCACGCCAATGAAGGAGAGCAGGACCGTGGCCAGGTTGGTGAAGCAGACCAGCACGAAGGCCGCCGCCACCAGCGCCGCGAACAGGAGCTTGGCTTCCTGCTCGCGGATGCGTCCGGTGGCCAGCGGGCGCTCCTTGGTGCGCTTGACGTGACCGTCGATCTTGCGGTCGGCGTAGTCGTTGACCACGCAGCCGGCGGCGCGCATCAGATAGACGCCGAGCACGAAGATGATCAGGTTGGCGCGGTCCGGCAGGCCGCCGGCGGCGAGCCACAGCGCCCACAGCGTCGGCCACATCAGCAGCCAGGTGCCGATCGGCTTGTCGAGCCGGGTCAGGCGCAGGAAATCCGGCAGGCGGGCGAGGCCGCGGGGCGTGGAAGGGGAACCGGCGCTGGGCATACGAATCTCCGAAACGGCAAAGCCTCTGAATCGGCAACGACTTTACTGCAACTGCGGCCGCGCTTCGAGGTGGGAGCCAGCGTTCAGGTCGTCGGTCGTGGTTCCGGGAGAGCCAGGCCCAGGTCCTCCGCCATGTCATGCAGGAAGCACTCCTGTACCAGCAGTTGAATGCGGCCGTGACGGAAGCGTGACCGTCTCAGCCACACGCCTTCTGCGCCCGCGGAGACTCGCGCCACCTCGATCGGATCGCGTTCCAGGTCGGGTTGCGCGAATAGCCAACTGCCCAGCGAACGCTCTCCCAGCGTGCGCAGGCGCCGGCAACCGGTACGATCCAGCGGAGCGACCGAGCGCGCCGCCACCCACGGTCGCTCGCCGCTCATCAGCGTGACCTCGCGTATCCAGGCGACGTCGGTAGGCGCCAGCCCCAGTGCAAGCGCCTCGTCGCGGCGCGGTCGTTCGACGCCCTGGTGTTCCAGCCGGACCCGGAAGGGGCGCCCGGAGGCCGCGACCAACCGGGCGGTGAGCGAGTCGGTGGAGCCCACCCACTGCCACCAGGCGGCGTTCATGCGAGGCCGCCGGGTGATGGCGGGAGCCCAGCGAATCCATCGCCAGGATCGTTCGGCGGGCGACAGTGCATGGCAGTAACAAGCTGAGGGCACGCGAAGCGACTCCATCAGGACGCATCAGGAAAGCGCCGCGAACGGTCGGGAACCATCGGGACGGCGCGGGTCGAAGGCGGCGTAGTGTAACATGGGGCCTCGAGACGACCGACCGAACGAGTCCGTGATGAGTCAATCCAATCCCTCCACCGCGCCCCTGACGATCATCGGTACCGGGATGGCCGGCGTGGGCCTGGCCCGAGCCATTCGGAGCCGTGATGGCGAGCGACCGATCACCCTGATCAGTGCCGACAGCGGCGACGAGTACACCAAGCCGCTGCTCTCCAGCGCCTTCGCCAAGCGGCAGACGCCACAATCGCTGGTCATGCATGATGCGGTGGACCTGGCCGCGACGCTGAAGGCGCGGGTTCGTACCCGGACGCCCATCGATGCCATCGACACCGCCGGCCGTCGGTTGAGGATCGGTGCCGAGACGCTGCCCTATGGCCAACTGGTGCTGGCGACCGGAGCCGCCCCCTGGCAGCCGTTCGAGGTCGCCTCCTCGCTGCGCGACCGGGTCTTTCAGATCAACGATCTCGATGACTACCGTCGCTTGCGCGGGGTACTGGATCGCCATCCCGGTCAGCGAGCCCGCATCGTCATCATCGGCGCCGGGCTGGTGGGTTGCGAGTTCGCCAATGACCTCTCTGCCGGAGGTCACCGGATCGCACTGGTCGCACCCGAGCCGACACCGCTGCCACGCCTGCTGCCGCCACCGCTGGGGCGGGCACTGGGCGAGGCCTTTGCCGAAGCCGGCATTCGCGGCTATTTCGAACGTCAGGTGGCAGCGCTTCACGACGATGGCGATGGAGTGGCGCTGGTACTCGACGACGGCGAAGCGCTGGCAGCGGATCTGGTGCTGTTCGCGACAGGGCTGCGCCCGCGTACCGCCCTGGCCGAGGCCGCAGGGCTGGCGGTGTCGCCAGCCGGTATCCTGACCGACTGCCGGCTTGCGACCAGTGCGCCGGAGATCTTCGCGCTGGGTGACGTCGCCTGTGTCGATGGGCTCGGCGCCTCGGCCGGCGGGGTGAGCGCCATGTACGTTCAGCCACTGCAGGCCGCAGTCAAGGCGCTGGCGGCAACGCTGACCGGCACACCGACCGAGGTGAGCTACGGCGCCTGGCCGGTGGTGGTCAAGACACCGCTGCTACCGGTTGTCGCGCTGCCACCGCGCGAACCCCCTCACCACTGGCGGATCGAGGGAGAGGCCGGAGATTTCAGCGCCTTGGCCGAGGACCAGGCAGGACGGTTACTGGGCTTCGCGCTGACCGGGCGCTGCGTTCGTCGTAAAGTCGAACTGGCGCGAGCCGCCCCCCCGTTGCTAGGCTAACCCCGGTGGCTACGGTTGTATCAGCCATGAATCGTCACCTGATGCTGGACAAACCGCGCCCCGAGCGGCTTATTATGCGTTCGGAGGGCATTCCCCTCATCGAGAACAACAACTCGTTTCAGATGCGAGGCGTTTCAGGTGACGCCATAGCCAAACTAGGAGGGCTCTATGCGTAAGCCAGAACTCGCTGCGGCGATTGCCGAGCGTGCGGATCTTTCGAAGGACAAGGCCAGTCAGGTGCTGAACGTCATTCTCGACGAAATCACCGGTACGGTTTCCAAAGGTAGCGATGTCACGTTGATCGGTTTTGGTTCATTTACGGTTCGCGAGCGTGCCGCACGGACGGGTAAGAACCCGCAGACTGGCAAGCCGTTGAACATCCCGGCCAGCAAGACCGTGGCCTTCAAGCCCGGCAAGGCTCTCAAGGACGCCGTCAGCAAGTAAGTTCGGGTTTCGAATTCCCGAGTCGCTCATCCGCCAATGAGCGCAGCGATAGCCGATCCGTCCCGATGCTGGCGGGTCGGCATTCTTCGATACATTCCCTGTCCTGTTGATCGGTCGTGCGAGGTGGCATGAAGCTCAAGTTGATGCTCTGGTGGCTTGGCGTGATGCTCAAACGCGCGCGTTCGCGCAAGGCGGCGTTTCGCGAGAGTCTGGAGAAACTCCAGCGATTCGACTGGGGCGTGGCCACGGAAGACCTCTCGATTGCCCGTCATTATCGAATGAGTCCGCAAGCCGTCCATAGCGACACTGGCCTGCCGGTGGATCTGGCGCTGGAACTGCGCTTTCGTGACGCCGATAGTGCCACGCGCTTTCTCCGTAAACCGTCTCAGCGCGCCTTCCGAGAGGGCCTGTTCGATGGCCGCCTGCGGTTGGTGGGCGATTCCCGCGATCTGGAGCGACTGCAGGGGCTGCTGAAGCATCTCTAGCCGATCTTGATGATGCGCCGGCCCTGAATCGCAGCGCCCCTGGCAGTGATGAACTGCCAGGGGCGCTTTTTATTGGCCGGCGCGAATGCCAGTCAACATCCCGTCTTTACTGTGCGGTGGACGGCTTGGCGGCTTCGGCTTCGCTCGACAGGCGAATGGTGATGTCATCGCTGACATTGGGCACATACTGATCCAGACCGAAATCGCTGCGCTGAATGGTTGTCTCGGCGTCGAAACCCAGCGCCGGCACCTTCGCCATCGGATGCTCGCCAACGCCATTGAGCGTGGCGTGCAGGACGACCGGCTTGGTCACGTCCTTGAGGGTCAGGTCGCCATGCACGTCGTATCGGTCGTCACCCATCGATTCGATCTCGGTACTCTTGAACGTGGCGTCGGGATACTGCGCAACGTCGAAGTACTCGCTGCCCAGAAACTCCTCGTTGAGTGCCGGCACCTTGGTATCCACGGTCTTGACCGGAATGGTCACCTCGACATGGGAATTGGCGACGTTGTCCTCGTCGAACTGAATGGTGCCGGTCACGTCCGAGAACGTTGCCGTCGGGTGAGAGAAACCGAAGTGGCTCCAGGAAGCCACGACGCTGGTATGCGTGGGATCCATCTGGTAAGTCGTGGTCTCTGCCATCGCGCTGACGCTTGCCGTCGACGTCAGCAGGGCCGCAGCCAAAACGATCTTGTTCAACATCATCGGTCACTTCCTCGAGTCGGGTGGTCTTTCACACGGGTCGAATGGCGGAGACCCGTGGGTGGCCGCCATGATTGAGATCAGGATATCTTCGGCAGATCGAATACCAGCACTTCGGCATCCTCGCCGTGTTCCAGGGTCACGCCTGGTTCTTCCACCAGCATCAGCGCATCGCCGCCCTCCAGTGCCTGGCCGTTGATGCTCACCTTGCCGCGCACCACATGGACGTAGCTCTGACGACTATCGGCCAGCGCCAGCTCGGCACGCTCGTCGGCGTCGAGCAGCGACGCGTAGATGAATGCATCCTGCTGCAGCGTAAGCGAACCGTCGCGACCGTCAGGAGAGAGGATCAGGCACAGCCGGCCACGCTTGTCGGCATCCGTGAAATCCTTCTCGGCATAGTGCGGGGTCAGGCCACGCTCTCTCGGGAACAGCCAGATCTGCAGGAAGTGGACCGGTTCGCTGGTCGAGTGGTTGAACTCGCTGTGCTCGACGCCACTTCCCGTGGTCATGATCTGCACCCGGCCGGGGCCGATCGACGAGCCGTTGCCCAGGGTGTCCTGATGGCCCAGCTCGCCGCTCAAGACATAGGAGAAGATCTCCATGTCCTGGTGGCCGTGCCGGCCGAAGCCTTGGCCGGGCGCCACGCGATCTTCGTTGATGACCCGCAGTACGCTGAAGTGGACGTGCTTCGGATCGTGATAGCCGGCGAACGAGAAAGAGTGATAGCTCTTGAGCCAGCCGTGATCGGCGTAACCGCGCTCGTCAGCCTGTCTGATCGTCAACATGGAGTGTCTCCTGGTTGCGGGCGCCGAGCGTCAGCCACGGCGCAATGGAGACAGTGTATCGATCAATTAATCGAACAAAAGCGCGTTTTTGTGCATGTATCGATGCGCAAAATCGAACGATTGCGTGCACTCAGGATTCGCCGATTCGCGCACTTCGCATCGAATCGGCCAGTTCCCGGGTCAATGCCAGCGCACCCTCCGGACCTGACTCGGCGAGTCGCTCGATCAGCGCGCTACCGACGACCACTGCATCGGTGACCCGGGCAATGGCGGCGGCCGTGTCGCCGTCGCGCACGCCAAAGCCGACGGCGACGGGTAGCGGCGACTGTCGCTTGAGATCGCCGAGTGCGCTCTCCAGCTCCGCCGCGATATCGAGTCGCCGGCTGCCGGTCACGCCGTTGAAGGCGATGCGATAGACGAAGCCGTCACCCTGCGCCAGCAGGGCCGGCAGTCGTTCGGGCGGTGTCGTCGGCGCCACCAGCGGGATTCGCGCCAGACCCAGGTCGCGTGCCCTGGCCGTCAGCGCGGCGCCGTGCTCCGGCGGCAGGTCGACCAGGATCAGTCCGTCCACACCGGCCTCCGCTGCCGCTTGCAGGAAGCGATCCTCGCCGAAGCGCTGGAGCGGATTGAGATAGCCCATCAGCACGATCGGCGTCTCCTCGTCGCGCTGCCGAAAATCGCGCACCATCTCCAGGGTTCGCGCCAGGGTCTGGCCATTGGCCAGGGCGCGCTGCCCGGCGCGTTGAATGGCCACGCCGTCGGCCATCGGGTCGCTGAATGGCATCCCCAGTTCGATGATGTCGGCGCCCGCGGCTGGCAGCCGGGCGAGCAGGTCGCCGCTGGTGACGGGATCGGGGTCGCCGGCCATCACGTAGGTCACCAGCGCGGCGCGGTTCTCGGCACCCAGCGCCGCGAAACGGCGCGCCAGGCGCGAACCGGGCTGGGTAGAGACGTGGCGCGTGGCATCGGTCTCACGCGTGTCGATCGTCGATGACGGTGCGCTCATGATTCGGCCTCCTCGGGCATCAGGTGACGGGTGATGGTATCCATGTCCTTGTCGCCGCGACCGCTCAGGCAGACCACGATGATCTGGTCCGCTTCCTGCCTGGCGGCCAGCCGCCCGGCGTGATGGAGCGCGTGGGCCGATTCCAATGCCGGCAGAATGCCCTCCCGCCGGCAGCAGAGCGCGACGGCCTCCAGCGCTTCGTCGTCGGTAACCGCGACGTAGCTCGCCCGGCCGCTGTCGTGAAGATAGGCGTGCTCGGGGCCGATGCCTGGATAGTCGAGCCCGGCGGAAATCGAGTGCGCATCACGGATCTGGCCGTCGTCGTCCTGCAACAGATAGGTTCGATTGCCGTGCAGGATGCCGGGAGTGCCACCGTTGATGCTGGCGGCATGGCGGCCACTCTCGAGCCCTTCCCCGGCCGCCTCGACACCGACCATGGCGACGTCGTCGTCGAGAAAGGCGTGGAACAGTCCCATGGCGTTGGAGCCGCCACCGACACAGGCGACCAGCGTGTCCGGCAGACGGCCCTGTGTCGCCAACAGTTGCTCGCGTGTCTCGACGCCGATCACCGACTGGAAGTCCCGCACCATGCGCGGATAGGGCGCCGGTCCGGCCACGGTGCCGATGATGTAGAAAGTGTCGTCGACATTGGCGACCCAGTCGCGCAGCGCCTCGTTCATGGCGTCCTTGAGCGTCGCCGTGCCGCTGTGGACGGGTACGATCTCGGCACCGAGCAGGTGCATGCGCTGGACATTGGGCTGCTGGCGCTCGATATCGGTCGCCCCCATGTAGATCACGCAACCCAGGCCGAGCCGCGCGGCGATCGTGGCGACGGCCACACCGTGCATGCCGGCCCCGGTCTCCGCGATCAGCCGCTGGCGCCCCATGCGCTGCGCCAGCAGCGCCTGACCCAGGGCGTTGTTGATCTTGTGCGCGCCAGTGTGATTGAGATCCTCGCGCTTCAGGTAGATCCGCGCACCGCCGAAGTGTTCGGTCAGACGCTCGGCGAAATAGAGCGGGGTGGCGCGCCCCACGTAGTCGCGCTGAAGCTCCTGCAGCCTGGCCTGGAAGGCGGGGTCGAGGCGGGCGTCGTCATAGGCGGCTTCGATCTCGCCGATCAGCGGCATCAGCGTCTCGGCGACATAGCGCCCGCCGTACCCCAGGTTCGACGGCGTGCCGTGGCCATCGTCCGCGTTGCCACCAAAAAATTCCCGGGGGAAATTTTTGACGTCGCGTCGGCGACGGCCCGAAGGGTGGCCGCCAGGGGTGGCGGGTACAAAAAAGCCGTTGTGGTCGGGGAGAGTCTTCAATGTCGAGTTCATCGTTCATATCCGGTCATCGATTCGATGCCCCCAGACTAGGCTGGCGGCGAGAGGGAGAAAATCGATAAACTCTCCACGTAATGTGAGAAAAAATCACATAATGAGGGGGTTGGGATGGCCACGTTACCGTCTCTCAATGCGTTGCGCGCGTTCGAGGCCACCGCCCGCCTGGGCAGCGTCAGTGCCGCCGCCGAGGAGCTTCATGTCACGCATGGTGCGGTGAGCCGTCAGCTACGAACGCTGGGAGAACACTTTGGCGTCGAACTGTTCGAGAAGGCTGGGCGCGGGCTCGTGCCGACGAGCCACGGTCGTCTGCTATATCCCGCCGTCGGTGAGGCTTTCTCACGCTTGAGCGAGGGCTGCTCGGCGCTGACCCGCCATCTCGACGAGGCGCCGTTCACGCTGGCCTGTCCCGGCAGCCTGCTGGCACGCTGGTTGATTCCGCGGCTCGACCGGCTCAATGCCGACCTGCCCGAACTGCGCCTGCGGGTGGTCTCCAGCGAAAACGAACTCGACCCGCGTCGCGAGGATGTCGATGCCACGCTGCGTTTCGCCGCGCCGCCCTGGTTTGATGACATGCCGGTATTCGCACTGATGCCGGAGCGCATCGTCGCGGTCGCGACACCGGCGATCTGGACGACGGCAGCGAAGGGATCGGCCAGGGCGATGCTCGAGCGGCTCACGCTGCTGGATACGGCGTCGCGGCCGCAAGCCTGGCCCCAGTGGGCAGCGGCCATGGGCGTCGATGACGCGACGCTGGCCGAAGCGCGCGCCAGGGGGCGCAGTTTCGAGCATCTCTACTATCTGCTGGAGGCTGCGCTGGCCGGCCTGGGCGTCGCCATCGCGCCCGAGTTGCTGGTGGCGAGCGAGTTGCACCAGGGGCGGCTGATGGCGCCGTGGCCGGCGATCGAGACCGATGCGTCGCTGGGGCTGTGGCTGGCGCCCGGCATCGATACCCGGCGCGGCGAGCGCCTCGCCGAATGGTTGCGCCGCGAGCTGACCGGCGTTCAGCGCTGAGCCTGCGCCCTCGCCTGCATCCGTTCCAGGGCCCGGCGATAGGAGCCGTTGCGCACCGCCCAGCGCATCACCGGGGCGATGGCGCGGATGCCGCCGCGAACGGCGTGGCGCTCGAGCCGCGACATCTCGAGGCTGAGCAGTGTCGCCGCCCAGGAGGGCAGCAGATCGATGCCGGCGCGCATGAACAGC
The DNA here is from genome assembly GCF_003206615.1 of Salinicola acroporae. Classification (GTDB taxonomy): domain Bacteria; phylum Pseudomonadota; class Gammaproteobacteria; order Pseudomonadales; family Halomonadaceae; genus Salinicola; species Salinicola acroporae. Next base: position 257,482 of record NZ_PZJW01000003.1, read on the forward strand.
GTCCCGGCCGACCGGAAGATCGGGTTGGGCGGCAAGGCGTGCAGCAGTACGCCGGTCACGTCGCGGGTCCGTGTGTCGCAGACGAGATACCGACGCTGACGTTCCAGATAGGCGTCGATCGCCGCGCGCGATCGGGGCACGTGGCGCGCGCCCAGTGCCTCGGCGACGCGTGCGGTTTCATCGAAGTAGCGATCCTGGTTCTCGAGGCTGAGTCGGGGATTGCGATAGCGCATGTGGGCGGCCAGGAAGCGGCTCATCTCGGCCACGTGGACCCACACCAGCAGCTCGGGATCGTTGGCGGCATAGGGCGTGCCGTCGGCGGCGTGACCGCGGACGCCATCGTGAACCCGGCGCACCCGCTCGATGACCCGCTCGGCATCATCGCGGGCACCGAAGGTGGTGACGGCGATGAACTGGCTGGTACGGCGCAGCCGGCCGATCATGTCCTGGCGGAAGTTAGAGTGATCCCAGATGCCGGCCAGCGCCAGCGGGTGCAACGTCTGCAGCAGCAGTGCGCTGATACCGCCGCACATCATCGGCGTGAACTCGCCGTGGACCTGCCAGGCGACGGTATCCGGACCGAACAGGCCGGGATCGCCCTTGGGCTCGGTGTAGTCGACCCCGCCCAGCGTGCGGCCGGTCAGGTGGCTGATGCGCTTTTCGATCGCGTCGCGCAGGGAAGTCATGGCATTGGGTTCGGGTCAGGGCGATGGCGCATGAACGGTCTCGCCGTCGGCGACGGGGACGCCGTCGCGGATGGCGCGGGAAAAGGCCTCGCTCCCCGCATTGTACGGGATCTGCCGGGCGCGCGGATTGATATGGCCCCGCTGGCGCAGGAATTCGAGCGGATGGCTGCTGTCCAGCCCACCGATATCGTAGACGTACGCCGGCAGATAGCCGGAGAGAATCAGCCGGATATCCCTGGGTAGGCCCGGCACGATCTTGTCGACCATGTCGAAGACGATGGTGGTGCAGTTGCTGGTCAGCGTGTTGTAGAACGCGGGTGCCGCGCGCAGCCTGTCGGCTTCGTCGAGATAGGCCAAAAACAGCTCGCGCCGGGCGGCCGGCGACAGCCCCACGTTGTAGAGATAGACGTCTTCGCCTCTGACGTTGCTGCGCAGGCGCAGAATATCGTTCTCGTCGGCGGCGATCAGGTTGACCTCGAACTGCTTGAAGAAGCCGCCGCTGATCGAGAACGTTTCATCGCGTTCGCGGCGGATCTCCACCGAGAAGGTCAGATGCCGGCCATCGTCGAAGCCGAAGCTGATCAGGGTGTGGGCGATCGCCGGCCCCATCCAGTAGGAGACGATCATGTCGACACGATCGAGCTGCGACAGATCGTACTCGCGGGTCTCCCAGTGCGGTGTCGCGGTCTCCGGTGTGTGCCACTCGAAATCGCGAACGTCATGCAGCGTCACCCGATCGCCCTCGCGCTCGTAGGAGAGCTGGCGGGCGACATCGGGTGCCCAGTCGCGGTCGTTGCGAGGCGTCAAACCCTGCCACCAGGCAACGAGGGTGACCAGCGCGATGACGAAGCTGCAGCGTGCCGCCAGCGCGAGGTGCGGCCGCGCGCGCTGCCAGAGCGGCGCCAGCAAGGCAATGCCGCCGACCAGGCACCAGACGGCAAGGGTCGATATCACCACGCCGGGCGAGCCGGGCAGCTCGAAGTGGATTGCGAGAGCGCCCCAGCCGATGGTGGCGATCAAGGCGATGGCGCGCACGCTGCGGCCGAGGATGCGAAGCAGGCGGCGAGTCGGACGAACGGAGAAGGCCATGGCGCTCCATGAGACGGTGGCGTACGGAGACCGCCAGTGCCCAACGGATAGTGCGGGCGCGAGCGGCACCTCCTGCGGACACGGTGGCGGAAAGGAGCGATGGTGCCGGACAAGCGCGAGGGAATAAAGCGCTGTCGGGATTGTGGTGGATCGGGGTGGCGGCGTTATACTAAAGTCTAATGCATGATGCCGGACTCGCATGCCGATAACGGCTACCAAGCACTTGAGCTCGTTTGGGCTCTTCGACTCAAGACGCCTGTCAACTTATTGTCCGACAGGCTATCGTGCCTCGAGAGCCACGACCCTGGAGAAGCCGAGATTTCCGATTCGCTGTCCCACTCGCTGCGCCGTCTCTGGACGCTCGACAAGTTCGCCTACAGCCTTCGTGTCTTCCTCGCTTTCAGCGGTGCCATCGCGCTGAGCTGGGCTCTCGATCAGATCGCGCTCGCCATCCCGCTGTTTCTGGGCATCATTGCCAGCGCCCTTTCCGAGACCGACGACAACTGGGAAGGCCGGGTCCGGGCACTGCTGGTCACGCTGATCTGCTTCTTCGTCGCCTCCACCTCGGTGGAGCTGCTGTTCCCCTGGCCGTGGCTTTTCGCACCGGGGCTCGCGCTGTCCGCGTTCGTGCTGATCATGCTCGGCGCCATCGAGCAGCGCTATGCCACCATCGCTTCCGCCACGCTGATTCTCTCCGTCTACTCGATGATCAACATCGAGCAGCACGGCGGTACCACCGATGGCAATTTCTGGCATCAGCCGCTGCTGCTGGTCGGCGGTGCGGCCTGGTACGGCCTGATCTCGGTCATCTGGTGCCTGCTCTTCTCGCGCCAGCCGGTCAAGCAGAGCATGGCCCAGCTCTACCGTGAACTGGGCGAGTATCTGATCATCAAGGCGACGCTGTTCGAGCCACTGCGCGGGCTCGACGTGGAAGCTCGGCGCGTGGCGCTGGCGCGCCAGAACGGGCGGGTGGTGATGGCGCTCAACCAGGCCAAGGAGATGATCTTCCGGCGTCTCGAAGGGCAGCGTGGCAGCCGCAAGCTCAATCGCTACCTGCGACTCTACTTCATCGCCCAGGACATCCACGAGCGGGTCAGCGCCTCGCACTACCCCTATTCGGCGCTGGCCGAGACCTTCTTCCACCACGACGTGCTGTTCCGCTGCCAGCGTCTGCTCGACCAGCAGGGGCGAGCCTGCAAACGGCTCGGCAAGGCGTTGCTGCTGCGTCAACCGTTCGACCACAGCCTGAGCGAGCAGGCTCTCGAGGACCTGCGCGCCTCGATCGTCTACCTGCGCGCCCAGCGCAATCCGGCGTGGACGCCGCTGCTACGTTCGCTGCAGGCGCTGGCGCGTAACCTGGCCACGCTCGAGGATCAGCTCTCCAGCGCCCACAATCCCGACGCCGTTGCCGACCAGAAGGATGCGAGCCTGTTCAATCGCTCTCCGCGCAGCTTCAAGGACGCCTGGGAGCGGGTACGCCTCAACCTGACGCCGGGCTCGCCGACCTTCCGCCATGCGCTGCGCCTGCCGATCGCGTTGCTGGTCGGCTACGGCGTGCTGCATCTGGTTCATCCGACACAGGGCTTCTGGATTCTGCTCACCACGCTGTTCGTGTGCCGACCCAACTTCGGTGCCACGCGGCGCTTCCTGCGCCAGCGCATCATCGGCACGGTGCTGGGGCTGGTGGTCGGCTGGGCGCTGATCAGCCTGTTTCCCGATCCGCTGATGCAATCGCTGATCGCCATCGTCGCCGGTGTCGTTTTCTTCGCCAACCGCGAGAAGCACTACGTGATCGCGACCGCCGCCATCACCACGCTGGTGCTGGCGAGCTTCAATCAGGTCGGCGACGGTTTCGACCTGATCATGCCACGGCTGATCGATACGCTCATCGGCGCGGTGATCTCGGGGCTCGCAGTCTTCTTCATCCTGCCCGACTGGCAGGGACGCCGGCTCCACAAGGTGGCTGGTGCGGCGCTGGCCGGCAGCAGTGCCTATCTGCGCGAGATCATCCATCAGTACGAGGCCGGCAAGCAGGATGATCTCGCCTATCGCCTGGCCCGGCGCAACGCCCACAACGCCGATGCCGCGCTCTCGACCGTGCTCGCCAACATGCTTCAGGAGCCCGGGCACTACCGCAAGAAGGATGCCGACGAAGGCTTCCGCTTCCTCGTCGTCTCCCATACGTTGCTGGGCTATCTCTCCGCGCTAGGGGCCCATCGTGGCACGCTGGCGGCGAGCGAGCGCGACACCGATACTTATGTCGCTGCGCGCCGGCTTGCCGAGGGTTTCGATGCCATCGCCGCCGGACTGAGCGCCCGCGAGGCGATACCCGACTTCAAGACCGAGCAGAACGACCTCATCGCCGTCTTCGAGCAGGAGCCAACCAGCGCCCAGGACGACGGCGACGACGAGCGTCGCCTGATCCAGGCGCAGCTCGCCCATATCAGCCGCCAATTGGTGCCGATGAGCGAGGCTGCGGCGCGCCTGATCGAGACTCAGACGCAGGCGCACGATGAGAAGGCCGTCGAGACGAGCTGAGACGCCGGGTGCCGGCGCCTCGTCCAGGCTGATGCGCCCGTGCGGCCGAGGCGTCGGCCGCCTTACACCTGGCCGTACCTGCCCGCCTCGTCGCCGAGCCAGCGGCGAATCAGCGGCGTCGCGGCGTCGGGGGCTTCTTCCAGCAGCGCCTGGGCCAGCGCGGTGACGGTATCGAGCAGGTCGCGGTCGCGCTCCAGGTCGGCGATCTTCATCTGCGCCAGGCCGGTCTGGCGGGTGCCGAGCACTTCGCCGGGGCCGCGCAGTTCGAGATCCTTTTCCGCCACCTTGAAGCCGTCGGTGGTGTCACGCAGGATGCCGAGCCGCTGGCGGGAGTGGTTCGACAGCGGCGGGTGGTAGAGCAGCACGCAGTAGCTGTCGACGCGCCCGCGCCCGACCCGGCCACGCAGCTGATGCAGTTGGGAGAGCCCCAGTCGCTCCGGGTTCTCGATGATCATCAGGCTGGCGTTGGGCACGTCGACCCCCACTTCGATCACCGTAGTGGCGACCAGCAGGTCCAGCTCACCGCGCTTGAAGGCGTCCATCACCTCACCCTTCTCGGCGGCTTTCATGCGGCCGTGGACCAGCCCGACATTGAGTTCCGGCAGTGCTTCGACCAGGGTGTCGCGAGTCACTTCCGCGGCCTGGCAGGTGAGCGCTTCCGACTCCTCGATCAGGGTGCAGACCCAGTAGGCCTGACGCCCCTCGGCACAGGCGTTGCGGATTCGCTGGATCACTTCCGGACGCCGTTCGTCGGGCACCGCCACGGTATGCACGGGGGTGCGGCCCGGCGGCAGCTCGTCGATCACCGAGAGATCGAGGTCGGCGTAGGCGCTCATCGCCAGGGTGCGCGGGATCGGCGTGGCGGTCATGATCAACTGGTGCGGGGTGAGGCCGCCGGACTCGCCCTTCTGGCGCAGCGCCAGGCGCTGGTGGACGCCGAAGCGGTGCTGCTCGTCGATCACCGCCAGCCCCAGCCGATGGAAAGTCACGTCGTCCTGGAACAGCGCGTGGGTGCCCACGGCGACCTGCACGCGACCGTCGGCGATGGCCGCCTTGGTATCCAGGCGCGTCTTGCCCTTGAGCTTGCCGGCCAGCCAGCCCACCTCGATACCCAGCGGTTCGAGCCAGGCGCGGAACTGGCGAAAGTGCTGCTCGGCGAGGATCTCGGTGGGCGCCATCACCGCCGCCTGACAGTCGCCGGCGATGGCGTTGAGCACCGCCATCGCCGCGACCACGGTCTTGCCCGAGCCGACATCGCCCTGGACTAGCCGCAGCATCGGGACTTCCCGCTCCAGATCACGGCCGATCTCCTCGAGCACGCGACGCTGGGCCTGGGTCAGCGAGAACGGCAGCTGGGTCAGAAAGCGCGCCTGCAGGTTGCTGGCGGCGGCCAGCGGGGGGGCGCCGTCGGCCTGAATGCGCAGCCGCACCTGACGCAGGCTCAACTGATGCGCCAGCAGCTCTTCCAGCGCCAGCCGCCGCTGGGCTGGATGGCGACCATCGGCCAGACGCTCCTGGGGGGCGTCTGGCGGCGGTTCGTGGAGATAGCGCAACGATTCGATCAGTCCCGGCAGCCGAAAGCGGCCCCGCAGCGGTTCGGGGATCCACTCCGGCAGGCTCTCGGGGGCTGCCGCCAGACGCTTCAGCGCCTGTTGGATCAGCGCCCGTAGGCGCGGTTGCGCCAGGCCCTCGGTGGCCGGGTAGATCGGGGTAAGATGTTCGTCCACCGGCGTGGCGTCGGACTGGATCAGGCGATATTCCGGATGATAGATCTCGAGTCCGGTACTGCCGGCCCGGGCCTCGCCGAAGCAGCGCACCTGGACGCCCTTGACGAACTGCTGCTGCTGGGCCGGCGAGAAGTGGAAGAAGCGCAGGCTGAGAATGCCGGAGCCATCCTTGAGCCGCACCAGCAGGCTGCGCCGGCGGCCGCGAACCACCTCGGCGGCGCTGACCTCGCCCTCGACCACCGCCTCGGTGCCGGCGCGCAGGGTGCCGATCGGGGTGATCCGGGTCCGGTCCTGGTAGCGCAGCGGCAAATGGAACAGCAGGTCGGCGACCTGTTCGATGCCCAGCCTGGCCAGCTTGAGGGCGAGGGCCTCGCCGACGCCGGAGAGATCGGTGACTGGCGTATCGAGGCTCATGCCGCCTCGACGTCGCTACCCTGGATTTTATCGATTGCCTGGATCAGGGCATCGATCGCCTTGGGCCGCGGGAAGCTGGCACGCCAGGCCAGGGCGACGCTGCGCGTCGGCACATCGCCATTGAACGGTCGGCTTTCCAGCAGTCCGCCTTCGTAGTGGCTGGTGCCTATCGCCAACTTGGGCAGTACCGTGATGCCCAGGCCGGAGGCGACCATGTGACGAATGGTCTCCAGTGAACCGCCCTCGGCAATCAGGGTGTTGGAAGGGTTGTTGAGCTGGGCGCTGATCGCCGGGCACGCCTCGAGGATCTGGTCGCGGAAACAGTGGCCCTCGCCGAGCAGCAGCAGGCGCTCGGTCAGCAGGTCCTCCTTGTCGATCGCCGCCTTTTCCGTCCACGGATGGCCGGCTGGCAGCAGTACCTCGAACGGCTCCTCGTAGAGCGTCTTGGTGACCACGTCGGGTTCGTTGAACGGTAGCGCCACGAAGATCGCATCCAACTCACCGCTGCGCAGCTTGCGCCGCAGCACGCCGGTGAAACTCTCCTCGATGTACAACGGCATCTGCGGGGCGACGCGTGACAGTGCCGGGATCAGGTGGGGGAACAGGTAAGGGCCGATGGTATAGATGGCGCCGATGCGCAGCGGACTGATCAACTGATCCTTGCCTTCGGTGGCCATCTCCCGGATCAACGTCGCCTGCTCCAGCACGCGGTGGGCCTGCTCGACGATTCGTTCGCCCAGCGGGGTGACCTGGACGGTGGACTTGGAGCGCTCGAACAGGGCGATGCCGAGTTCGTCCTCGAGTTTCTTGACGGCCACCGACAGCGTCGGCTGAGAGACGAAGCAGCGTTCGGCGGCGCGGCCGAAATGGCGCTCCTGGGCCAAGGTTACGATGTAGCGGAGTTCTGTTAGAGTCATTGGCTGGGACCGAAAGGCTCCCTGTCAGCGCGATTTGGCAAGTGAACAGCGGTACGCAATTCTCGTGGTCACGCTCGTGCGTGCGCGTCCTCAGGGACGAATCATCAAGGACGTTTTACCAAGAGGCTAGGGAAAGGTGAAGAAAACAACGCTAATTCTCGGCTGTGGCGATATTGGCACTCAGCTCGGGAAGCAGTTGATCGACGCCGGTCATCGCGTGATCGGCGCGCGGCGCAATGTCGGCGCGCTGGAGGGAACCGGCATCGAGGCGGTGGCGCTGGACGTCACCGACGAAGCGGCGCTGGCGGCACTGCCGGATGCCGACATCATCGTCTACGCCGTCACCGCGGATCGGTTCGAGGAGTCGGCCTACGCAGCGGCGTATCCGACCGGGCTGAAAGCGGTCCTCGAAACGTTCGGGGCCCGTGAGAAAAAGCCGGAGCGGATACTCTTCGTCTCCTCGACCAGTGTCTATGCCCAGCAGGGTGGTGAAGAGGTCGACGAGACCTCGGAAACCGACCCGAACGGTTTCTCCGGCACGTTGATGCGCGAAGCCGAGCAGGCACTGCTCGCGCATGATCTGCCCGGCACGGCGGTGCGTTTCTCGGGCATCTACGGACCGGGGCGCGACCGCCTGATTCGCCAGGTGAGCGAGGGCCGGATCGCGGCCTCGAACCCGCCGATGTACTCCAACCGCATCCATCGCGACGACTGTGCAGGAGTCATTGCGCACCTGATTCAACTGTCGTTGGAGGGCAAGCCGCTGGAGCCGGTCTACCTGGCCAGCGACTGCGATTCCGCGCCGCTGCACGAAGTGATGGCGTGGATTGCCAAGCGACTCAAGGTCGAGACGCCGGAGGTGATCCAGTCGCCGCTGCGGCGGCGCTCGAGCAAGCGCTGCAACAACCGGCGGCTGCTCGATTCCGGTTACACGTTTCGCTATCCCACCTTCCGCGAAGGTTACGAAGACGTGCTCCAGCAGGGCGGCTTTCTGTCGGCCAAGGAGAAGGCATGACGTCAGGGCGCTAGCGCGACGCGTGATGTCGCTCGTCCATGACGTTTCGAGGACGAATCGATGTCGATTCGATGACGCGATTCCTCAACCCGCTGAAATGTCTGATAAAGCGCCTCCGGGCGCTTTTTTTGTGACCCGTACCACCGCCCGAGCTGTCATCGTTTCTTAATTGTCTAGATAAATAACCGTCACACGACGTCGCCAGACTGTGTCCAACATTTTGGGGCCCACATAACGGCCCGACACTTTCCGGGACGAATCGTATGACTGCCATCGTTAGCGTCGAACGGCTCGACAAATCCTTCGGCCCCCATGCGGCGCTGCGCGAGATCGGTTTCGAGATCCACGCCGGCGAGCTGGTCACGCTGATCGGGCCCTCCGGCTCGGGCAAGTCGACCCTGCTGCGCCACCTCATCGGCCTGAGCCGCGCCGACCGCCAGTCGCACAGCCTCGTCCGGGTGCTGGATCGCGACGTGCAGCGCGGCGGACGCCTGCTTGGGGCCAGTCGCGAACAGCGCCGTCGCTGCGGCTACATCTTCCAGCAGTTCAACCTTGCCGGTCGCCTCAGCGTGTTGACCAACGTGCTGGTCGGCCACCTCGGCGCGATGCCGCGCTGGCGCGCCCTGACCGGCCGCTTCACCCAGCAGGAACGGGACAAGGCACTGCAGGCCCTCGAGCGGGTCGGCATCGTCGCGCTGGCCCACCAGCGTGCCAATACGCTGTCGGGTGGCCAGATGCAGCGCGTCGCCATCGCCCGGGCGCTGGTGCAGGAGGCGGAGGTGATCTTCGCCGACGAACCGATCGCCTCCCTCGATCCGCGCAGTGCCCGGGAAGTGATGGAAATCCTGCAGCGCATCAATCGCGAGGATGGCCGCACCATCGTCGTCACCCTGCATCAGGTCGACGTTGCCCGCCGCTACTGCCGACGCGCCATCGCATTGAAGCAGGGTCGCCTCTACTACGACGGGCCGATCGCCGGCCTCACCGATGCGCGCCTGCAGGCGCTCTACGAGAACGCCGGTCTCGACGAGCTCGAATCCTCCCGTCAGCCCGGTCATCGGATCGCGCCGCCGCTGCAGGCGGTGGGCTGATCCGGGCGGGCGTTCGACCCACGACTCACGATCCCTCACCCACGATACTTCAAGGAAACGACATGATTTCATCCCTGTTGCGCCGCACGGCCCTGCCGCTGATCGCTGGGCTCGGCCTGCTCGGCGGTACGTTTGCCGTCGGTTCCGCCCAGGCCGCCGACGAGGCGCTGCGCTTCGGCATCATCTCCACCGAGTCGAGCTCCAATCAGGCGACCCAGTGGCAGCCATTTCTGGATGACATGTCCGATGCCCTGGGCGTCAAGGTCGAGCCGTTCTTCGCCACCGACTACGCCGCAGTGATCCAGGCGATGCGTTTCGACAAGATCGACCTGGCCTGGTACGGCAACAAGTCGGCGATGGAAGCGGTCGATCGCGCCGGCGGCGAGATCTTCGCCCAGACCGTCGCCGCCAACGGCGCGCCAGGCTACTGGAGCCTGATGATCGTCAACAAGGACAGCCCCTACAACAACGTTCAGGACATTCTCGCCAATGCCAGCAAGCTGACCTTCGGCAATGGCGACCCCAACTCCACCTCGGGCTATCTGGTGCCGGGTTACTACGTCTTCGCCAAGAACCATGTCGACCCCAATACCGCCTTCAAGCGCACGCTCAATGCCAACCACGAGACCAATGCACTGACCGTGGCCAACGGCCAGGTCGACGTCGCCACCTTCAATACCGAGAGCATGGAGCGCCTGGAAGTCACGCATCCCGACAAGGCCGCCCAGCTCAAGGTGATCTGGAAGTCGCCGCTGATTCCGTCCGATCCGCTGGTCTGGCGCACCAATCTGCCGCAGCAGACCAAGGACGAACTGCGCCAGTTCTTCCTCAGCTATGGCGATACCGACGAGCAGAAAGCGATCCTCGAGCCGCTGCAGTGGTCCGGCTTCGCCGCTTCCGACAACGACCAGCTGCTGCCGATCCGTCAGCTCGAGCTGTTCAAGCAGCGCGCCCAGGTCGCCGCCGACGATTCCCTAGATGCCGACGCCAAGCAGCAGCAACTGGCGGATCTCGATGCCCGCCTCGACGTGCTGAACCAGCGTATGGAAGCCCGCGACGCCGCCCAGGCCGAGCGCGCCGACAACACCACGGCGATGGCCAACTAAGGCCGCGTTCATCGCTGGCAGCAAGGCCGCGGACAGCGCCCGGCTGCCAGCGATAGCGCCACCCCGGCCTTCACCGATTTCGTCAGGACAACGCACATGCAAAGCGCCGCTTCCTTCGACATCCGCACCCGATCCGGCAAGCGCAGTTGGACCACGCTGCTGGGCTGGGCCATGGCCGTCGTCGTGCTGGGCTGGGCCTGGCAGGGCGCCGAGATGGCGCCGAGCCTGCTGTTCCAGAACGCCGGCAACATGGCGACCCTGGCCGCCGACTTCGTGCCGCCCACCTTCGGCCGTCTCGACCACTACATCGATCAGATGCTGGTTACCCTCCAGATCGCCATCTGGGGCACGCTGCTGGCAGTGCTGTTCGCGATCCCCTTCGGCCTGCTCTCGTCGGAAAACCTGGCGCCCTGGTGGATCAACCAGCCGGTGCGGCGGCTGATGGACGCCTGCCGTGCGATCAACGAACTGGTGTTCGCGATGCTGTTCGTGGTCGCCGTCGGGCTAGGCCCCTTCGCCGGCACCCTGGCGCTGTTCGTCCACACCACCGGCGTGCTCGCCAAGTTGTTCTCGGAAGCGGTGGAAGCCACCGATGCCGGGCCGATGGAGGGCGTTCGCGTCACCGGTGCCGGGCGCCTGGAAGAGATCGTCTTTGGCCTGATCCCCCAGGTACTGCCGCTGTGGATCTCGGTCAGCCTCTACCGCTTCGAATCCAACATCCGCTCCGCCACGGTGCTCGGCATGGTCGGCGGCGGCGGTATCGGGGTGTCGCTGTGGGAGACCATGCGTGGTTTCCAGTACACCGAGACCGCCACGATCATGCTGGTGATCATCGTCGCGGTGACGCTGCTGGACATGGTGTCGCAGCGTGTTCGCAAACGCTTCATCTAGGCCATTACGAAAACTGCCTGCGCTCGCCCATACCGCGTTAAGAATCGGCTCAAAATGCTCATTTACACACACGTAAACTCCGCTTTTTCGCCAATTTTTGCCTTGTCTGGGCGTCGCTCGGCGACTTTTCGTAGACGGCCTGGAGGATATTCCAATCCAGGTTTGAGCGTATCCGATGATGTCTAGACAAGTTTTGACACTACCCCGCTACCGCGAACTGGCCGAGGTGCTGGTGCGCGAGGTCCGCGCCGACTATGACCCGGGCGACCTGCTGCCGACCGAGGCGCAGCTCGCCAGGCGCTTCGCGGTCAACCGCCACACCGTGCGGCGCGCGCTGGACGAACTGGTTGCCGCCGGCATGGTGACCCGCCATCAGGGGCGTGGCACCCAGGTCGTCGATCGCCGGCTCGACTACGCCGTCAGCGCCGGCAGCAAGGTGACCCAGAACCTGGCCGGCCTCGGGCTGCCCTCGACGACCTGCTGTCTCGAGCAGGGGCTCGTGAATCCTCCCGAGGCCATCGCCCAGCGCTTCGGGCGGCCTGCCAGCGAGCCGCTGCTGCGGGTCGACACCGTGCGCACCGTTGACGATGCCCCGCTGATGCGACTGCGCCACTGGTTCGATCCCGCGCGGGTGCCGGGCTGGCTGGCACGTTATCGCGGCGGCTCCACCCGCGCCCTGCTGGCCCAGCACTACGGCCTGCAGCTGCATCGGCGGCAGGTCCGTATCGACGCCGTCGGCGCCGATCGCGACGACACCCGCTGGCTGCAGTGCCCGCTCAACGCCCCGCTGCTGGTGATGACCAGCAACAACACCGACGCCGATGGCGTGCTGGTGGAAGTCTCCGTGGGTCGGGCGCGGGCCGACCGGCTCTCCTATCACGTTGATTTCGAGGAAGCCGCGGGCCAGGGCCACGCGAGCCCTGGCGCCAGCGATCCTTCCGCTCTCTTTCCCTCCGACGAGGACGACGCATGACTCGCACCTCCCGAGGCGACCGCCAGCGGCTGCTGGCGCTCTCCCCGCGTCAGCACATCGAGGCCCACTGGGGCGCGCTGGGCCGGCTGCCAGGCCACCGCTGCCTGCGCGGGCCGGAGACCGGCATGGCGATGCTCAAGGGCCGCATCGGCGCCACCGGCAACGCTTTCCACCTGGGCGAGATGACCCTGACCCGCGCTAGCGTGGCGCTCGGTGACGGCACCGTCGGCCACGGCTGGGTGCGCGGTCGCGACCATCGCCACGCCGAACTGATCGCGCTGGCCGATGCCGTCGCCCAGCACACGGCGTGGCAGGAAGCACTCGAGACCCGGGTACTGGCGCCGCTGGCCGACGAACTCGCCGCGCGCCAGCGCCGGGATACCGCCACCGCTGCAGCCACCCGAGTCGATTTCTTCACGCTGGTCAGGGGGGAGTGACGATGGCGCAGAGAGAGAGGGTGACAACAGAAAGAATGGACAGAGACGCGGTGAGTGCCGCCTGGCCCGGGCTGGCCGACCCCGCCCACGATAGCCAGCGCCTGTTCCGCCAGATTCTCGGCGCGATGTCCGAACCGGGCACGCTGGCGACGCTGGCCGTGCCGGCACCGCCGAGTGACGCACTCGGTGCCGCGCTGTGGGGCGTGGTACTGACGCTCTGCGATCTCGAGACACGCGTCTGGGTCGCCGCCGACCTCGACTCGCCGGCCCTGCGCCAGGCGCTGGCATTCCACACCGGGGCGCGCATCACCGACGACCCGGCGAGCGCCGATTTTGCGCTGCTGACCCATGACGCCTTCGATCCACAGACGCCGTTTGCGCCGGGCAGCGACACCTATCCCGATCGCGCTACCACGCTGCTGGTCGTCGTCGAGCGACTGGCCAACGCCGGGCCCTCGATGCTCTCCGGGCCTGGCATCGAGACCATCCGCGCACTCGACATCGGCGACTCCCCCGGCTGCCGGGCATTGATGGATCGGCTGGCCGCCAACCGTGCCAGCTTCCCCCAGGGGCTGGACATGATCTTCGGCTGCGGCGCGCGGCTGGCGGCGGTGCCACGCAGCACCCGCGTCAGGCGCGCCGATGCCAAGGAGGTGAACTGATGTACGTTGCCGTCAAGGGAGGCGAGCAGGCGATCGCCAGAGCTCACCGCTGGCTGGCCGACCGCCGTCGCGGCGATCGCGAGCGCCCGGAACTCGAGGTCGCCCAGATCGGCGATCAGCTGCGGTTGGCCGTCGACCGGGTGATGAGCGAAGCCTCGCTCTACGACCCCGAACTGGCCGCGCTGGCGTTCAAGCAGGCCAGCGGCGATCTCACCGAGGCCGTGTTCCTGCTGCGCGCCTATCGCACCACGCTGCCGCGGCTGGCGGTGAGCGAGCCGCTCGACACCGCCAGCATGCGCATCGAACGGCGCATCAGTGCCACCTACAAGGACATCCCCGGCGGCCAGATCCTGGGCCCGACCTACGACTACACCCATCGACTGCTCGACTTCCTCCAGCTCGCCGGCGCCGAGGTGCCGCCTGCCGAGACCCGTGACGACGTCACCGACGCCGAACCCTGCCCGCAGATTCTCGAACTGCTCAACGATGAAGGGCTGGTGGAGCAGGCGGTCGATGACGGTAGCGAACCCATGGATATCACCCGCGATCCGCCGGATTACCCGATGGACCGCGCCGCCCGGCTGCAGATGCTGGCCCGCGGCGACGAGGGCTACCTGCTGGCGCTGGGTTACTCCACCCAGCGCGGCTACGGCCGCAATCACCCCTTCGCCGGAGAGATTCGCCAGGGCCAGGTGGAGGTCGAGGTCCACGTCGAAGAGTGGGACGAGACGATCTGCGTCGGCGAGATCGCGCTGAGCGAGTGCCAGATGATCAACCAGTTCGGCGGCTCGCGCGAAGCCGCGCCGCAGTTCACCCGGGGCTACGGCCTCGCCTTCGGCCACAACGAGCGCAAGACCATGGCCATGGCACTGGTCGATCGCGCCCTGCGCGCCGAGGAGCTGGGCGAGCCGATCAGCGGCCCGGCGCAGCAGGCGGAGTTCGTACTGGCCCACGCCGACAGCGTCGATGCCTCCGGCTTCGTCTCGCACCTGAAGCTGCCGCACTACGTCGACTTCCAGTCCGAGCTCGATCTGCTCAGGCGGCTGCGCCGCGAACATGCTCGACATTCTTCACCTGAGCGGGGCGAATCGCTGGATCGACCTTCCACGGAGGAAGACACGTCAGCGAGGAAGTCGGGGCAAGGCAAACACGACCGAGAAAGCGGAGTTCATGGGTCATGAATGAGCATTTGGAGGGTGTGTTTGACGCCGTAGCCGGCGACGCAGCTAGTTTCGGGAGCCCAATATGAACGGTTACAACTTCGCCTACCTCGACGAACAGACCAAAAGAATGATCCGCCGTGCGCTGCTCAAGGCGGTGGCGATCCCCGGCTACCAGGTGCCATTCGGTGGCCGCGAAATGCCGATGCCCTACGGTTGGGGCACTGGCGGCGTGCAGGTCACCGCCAGCATTCTCGGCGCCGACGACATCCTCAAGGTGATCGACCAGGGCGC
Organism: Salinicola acroporae; assembly: GCF_003206615.1. Lineage (GTDB taxonomy): Bacteria > Pseudomonadota > Gammaproteobacteria > Pseudomonadales > Halomonadaceae > Salinicola > Salinicola acroporae. Next base: position 272,482 of record NZ_PZJW01000003.1, read on the forward strand.
CGACGACACCACCAACGCGGTCAGCATCCGCCACTTCTTCCAGCGCGTGGCCGGGGTCGAGACCACCACCGCGACCACGGCGGCGGATGTGATCCAGACCCGCCACCGGATTCCCGAAACCCCGCTGCGCGCCGGCCAGATTCTGGTGTTCCAGGTGCCGATCCCCGAGCCGCTGCGCTTCATCGAACCCAGCGAACAGGAGACCCGGCTGATGCACGCGCTGGAGGAGTACGGCGTGATGCACGTCAAGCTCTACGAGGACATCGCCCGCTACGGCCATATCGCGACCACCTACGCCTATCCGGTCAAGGTCGACGAGCGCTACGTGATGGATCCCTCGCCGATCCCCAAGTTCGACAACCCCAAGCTCGACGGCAATCCGGCGCTGATGCTGTTCGGCGCTGGGCGCGAGAAGCGGCTCTACGCGATTCCACCCTACACCCGGGTCGAGAGCCTCGACTTCGAGGACCATCCGTTCGAGATCCAGCGCTGGGAGCACGCCTGCGCGCTGTGCGGCAGCGATCACAGCTATCTCGACGAAGTGATCACCGATGACCAGGGCGGGCGGATGTTCGTCTGCTCCGATACCGACTACTGCCAGAGCCGGCGGGGAGAGGTGGCATGAAGAAGCCGGTACTGGAACGCCCGGTCCTGCTGGATGTGCAGGGCATCACCCGACTCTACGGCCCGGCCAAGGGCTGCGAGGCGATCGATTTTCAACTCCACGCCGGCGAAGTGCTGGGCATCGTCGGCGAATCCGGCTCCGGCAAGTCGACCCTGCTGCGGGTGCTCGCCGGCCTCGAGGCGCCGGATGCGGGGCGCGTGGTCTATCGCCGGTCTTCTGGCGAGCCCGAAGCCGCTCGCAGCGATGTCCACGAGCCCGACACTGCTCGAAGGGGCGGCACCCAGGCGCTGGGCGGCGACCCGCAGGCCAACGCAGAGGCGGAGCTCGATCTCTATGCCATCGGCGAGGCGCGACGCCGGGCCCTGCTGCGCCTGGAGTGGGGGCTGGTGCATCAGAACCCCCGCGACGGTCTGCGCATGGGCGTGTCCGCCGGGGCCAACATCGGCGAACGGCTGATGGCCCAGGGCCAGCGCCATTACGGCCAGCTCCGTGCCACCGGCCAGGCGTGGATGGGCCAGGTCGAACTCGACCCCGGGCGTATCGACGATGCCCCGCGGACCTTCTCCGGCGGCATGCAGCAGCGCCTCCAGATTGCCCGCACCCTGGTCACCCGGCCACGGCTGGTGTTCATGGACGAGCCCACCGGCGGGCTCGACGTCTCGGTACAGGCGCGGCTGCTCGACATGCTGCGCACGCTGGTGAGAAGCCTCGGCCTGTCGGTGGTGCTGGTGACCCATGATCTCGCCGTGGCGCGCCTGCTCGCCCATCGGCTGATGGTGATGCGCCGAGGGCAGGTGGTCGAGACCGGCCTCACCGATCAGATTCTCGACGATCCGCAGCATGAATATACGCAGCTGCTGGTGTCATCCGTGCTGACACCTTGAGGAGCATCGAATCCATGACTGCGCACCTTGATCACGGCGTTACATGGGGCTCGTTTGCTCGCCTAACACCCAGTTATGTCTCGCATCCTGCGCTCCGGGCGCCTTGTGCTGAAGACTGCTCGTCGATGCCTTCGACACTCCCCAAACTCATTGAAGGGGCTTCTTGATGCATTCCATGACGAACACTCGACCTCGCCTCACGGTGAACGGGTTGTACAAGCAGTTCCTGCTTCACGGCCAGGGCGGGCTCGAGATCGATGTGATGCGCGATCTCTCGCTGACGCTGCAGGCCGGCGAATGTCTGGTGCTGGCCGGACGCAGCGGCATCGGCAAGAGCACGCTGCTGAAGATGCTCTACGGCGACTACCGCATCGATCAGGGCCGTATCCGGCTGCACTTCGACGATGGCGATCTCGATCTCGAGGCCCTGCCGACCTATGCCTGGCACGGGCTGCGCCGCGACGTGATCGGCTACGTCAGCCAATTTCTGCGGGTGGTGCCGCGGGTCGCCGCCGTCGACGTGGTGATGGAGCCGCTGCTGGCCCGTGGCGCCGACGAAGCCGAATCGCGCCGACGGGCCGAGACGCTGCTGGCCCGGCTCAATCTGCCCGAGCGGCTGTGGCGACTGCCCCCCGGGACCTTCTCCGGCGGCGAGCAGCAGCGCGTCAATATCGCCCGTGGCTTCATCGGTGAGCACCCGCTGCTGCTGCTCGACGAGCCCACTGCATCGCTGGATGCCGCCAACCGGGATGTGGTGATCGCGCTGATCGGCGAGGCCAAGGCGCGCGGTACCGCCATGCTCGGCATCTTCCACGACGAGGACGTGCGCGAGCGCGTCGCCGACCGCCTGCTGCCGTTGGATGGCAGCCTGGGCGGCTTGTCCAACGCCAGCCAGACCTGCCGGGAGAGCCTGTCATGAGTGCACGGGAACAGATTCTGACCCACGCCACACTGGTGCTCGACGACGAGACGATCGACGGTACGCTGGTGATCCGCGACGGGCGTATCGCCGCCATCGATCACGTTGCGAGCCAGGCGGCGGGTGCCATCGACTGCGAGGGCGACATCCTGCTGCCGGGGCTGGTCGAGCTGCACACCGACAACATGGAGAAGTACTTCCAGCCGCGGCCCAAGGTCGAGTGGCCGGGGCTCCAGGCCGCGCTGGCCCATGATGCCCAGATGGCGGCCAGCGGTATCACCACGGTCTTCGACGCGGTCTCGGTGGGCGACGTCGACGAGCAGAGCATGCGTCACGGCTCACTCGACGCGATGTGCCACGCCCTGGCGCGGATCGCCCACGATGGGCTGGCGCGGGTCGATCATCGCCTGCACTTGCGCTGCGAGGTGAGCCACCCGAATACGCTGGCGCGCTTCCACGAGCTGTCGTCATCACCGCTGCTGGGGCTGGTGTCACTGATGGATCACGCCCCCGGCCAGCGCCAGTTCGCCAGCCTCGAGGCCTATCGCACCTACTATCAAGGCAAGTACAAGCTCGATGGCGCAGCGATGGACGCCTTCATGGCGTCCCAGATCGACAACAGTCGGCGCTACAGCGCCGAGCATCGTCGCGCCATCGCGGCGATCTGCCGCGAGCGCGGTCTGGCGATCGCCAGCCATGACGACGCCACCGTCGAGCACGTTGTCGAAAGCGCCGAGTACGGCACCCGGGTGGCGGAGTTCCCGACCACCCTTGAGGCGGCACAGGCCTCCCACCGTGCCGGCATGGCGGTGATGATGGGCGCACCCAACGTGGTCCGTGGCGGCTCCCACTCCGGCAATATCGCCGCCGCCGAGCTGGTCGAACTGGGTGTGCTGGATATCCTGTCGTCGGATTACTACCCGGCGGCGCTGCTCGATGCGGTGTTCAAGGTGGCGGCGATGGAGAACGGCTACGCGCTCCCCGGCGCGGTCGCCACGGCGACACGCCTACCGGCGGAGGCGGTGGGTCTGACGGACCGGGGGCGTCTGGCACCGGGGCTGCGTGCCGATCTGCTGCGGGTGCGCGTGATCGACGAGCATCCGGTGGTGCAGCGGGTATGGTCCGCGGGCCAGCAAGTTCACTGAGGGTACGTCTGAAAATGCCTGCGCTTGTCCATACGGCGTTAAAAATCGGCTCAAGATGCTCATTTACACCCCGTAAACTCCGCTCTTTCGCCGATTTTTGCCTTGTCTGGACTGCGCTCGTCGATTTTCAGATCGACCCTGGATAAATGCCGATGTCTCGGTCATCACGCCCGGCAATTTATCTCACGGCCGGGAATATCTGGAATACGTAGATAGAAAGAGGCTGAAATGAGCGACGGTCGATTGATCTACGTCATGGGCGCCAGCGGCGTCGGCAAGGACAGCCTGCTGCGCGAGCTGCGCCAGCGCCGCCCGGATGTGCTGGTGGCGCATCGCTATATCACCCGGGCCAGCGGTGGCGGCGAGAACTGTGTCGAGCTGAGCGCCGCCGAGTTCGCCTGGCGCCGGGCGCAGAGGCTGTTCTGCCTGGCGTGGCACGCCCACGGGCTCGACTATGGCGTCGGCATCGAGATCGAGTCTTGGCTGGCGGCCGGGCATACGGTGGTGCTCAACGGCAGCCGCCGCGCGCTGGTGCTCGCGCGGTCGCGCTTCGGTGCGGCGCTGGTGCCGCTGCTGGTAGTGGCGGATGCCGAGGTGCTGCGTCGGCGTCTGCTCGCGCGTGGGCGCGAGACGCCGGCCGAGATCGAGGCGCGGCTGGCGCGGGGTGGAGGCGAGGAGAGTCTGGTCGATCTCCCGCGGCTCGACAACGGCGGCGAACTGGCACAGAGCGTCGAGGCGCTCGAAGCCTTCGTCGATGCGTCGCCTGCGACGGCATCGCCGCCATGAAGCTGCGTTTCGCCGGCACCGGTGACAGCGCCCAGGTGCCCTGCTTCGGTTGCGACTGCCTGGCGTGTCAGCGGGCGCGACTGCTGAGTTGCCACCGCCGTGGGCCGTGCGCCGGCGAGCTCGAGCTCGATGGCGAGCTGATCCTGATCGACGCCGGCCGCATGGATCTGGCTGCGCGCTGCGAGCGTCAGCGCCCGGCCGCGATCCTGCTGACCCACTACCACGCCGATCACGTCCAGGGGCTTTTGCACCTGCGCTGGGGGCGGGGCGAGTCGATTCCGGTGTACGGCCCCAAGGATGCCCAGGGGTGTGCCGATCTGCACAAGAATCCCGGCATCCTCGACTTCCGCCCCGGCCTCAAGCCGTTCCGGCCGCTCACCCTCGGCGGCCTCACGGTGACGCCGCTGCCGCTCAATCACAGCAAGCTGACGCTGGGCTATGCGATCGAGGACCGCGTCACACGGCTGGCCTGGCTGTGCGACACCGTCGGCCTGCCCGGCGCCACCGAACGCTTCCTGAGCGAATGGCAGCCCCACGGCGTGGTGATCGATGCCACCCATCCGGATTCGTCTGCCGCGCCGCGCAACCACAACAATCTCACCATGGCGCTGGAGACCATCGAGCGCCTGGGTCCCTCCCGCGCCTGGCTGACGCACATCAGTCACGAGCTGGATGCCCATTGGCTGGCCATGCCCCCGACGCTGCCCGACGGCGTGGCCGTGGCCGTCGATGGCAGCGACATTCTTTTCTGAGAGGGATTTCATGTCTTCGCAGCCCGCTTCCCGCCGCTTGAGCGATGCACCGACCTGTGCGCCATCGGCGAAACTTCACGAGAGCCGCCTGGGCGCCTGGACCGAGATAGGTGACCGCTGCGTCTTCAACCACGTCACGCTGGGCGACTACAGCTACGTCGAGCGCGATTGTGACCTGATGTTCGCCGAGATCGGCAGATTCACGTCCATCGCCTCGAGCGTGCGTATCAACCCCAGCAACCACCCGTGGTGGCGGCCGACGCTCCATCATTTCAGCTATCGGCCCGGCAAGTTCGGCTTCGTCGACAGCGACCAGGGCGTCGATGATCGTATCTTCGCCTGGCGGTCCGAGGATCGTGTCGTCGTCGGTCACGATGTCTGGATCGGCCATGGCGCCATCGTGTTGCCGGGCGTGACCATCGGCAACGGTGCCATCGTCGGTGCCGGTAGCGTGGTCACCAAGGATGTCGAGCCCTATACCATCGTCGTCGGCAATCCCGCCCGGGCGTTGCGGCCCCGCTTCGAGGATCCCGACACCGTGGCACGCCTGGAGGCGCTGGCCTGGTGGGACTGGCCACACGAGCGGCTGGCCCGGATGCTGCCGTTGTTCCAGGGCGATCCCGGCGCTTTCCTCGAGGCAGCCGAGGTCGAGTCTCGGCCGACGTCGTGCTCCTAGCCGGCACTACGGGCTAGCGTTCGATAGCGCGAGCCGCCGTTGCCGAGCTGCGATTCCACCAGCGCAAGATGGTCGAAGCGCCAGCGCAGCGGGGTGGAGAGCCGTGCAGAGGATGGCGCGCGGTCGGCCTGGCGAACCAGGCTGACATGCGGAGTGAAGTCACGCTGTGGCGCGGTGAAACCGTGACGGGCGAGCGCCTGCCAGAGCTCGGCATCGAGTGCCAGCAGTGCAGGGTCCGGCGCTTGGCTGCCGGCCCAGACGATGCGCGGCTGAGGAAAATGGCCGAGCCGATCCAGCGTCCACTCGCCCTGCGGCGCCGGCCACGCCCGGGTCAGCTCGAGCAGCGCCGCCAGCCGCGAGGCGTCGACACTGCCCAGAAACGCCAGCGTGATATGCATGTTCTGCGCCGGTAGCGGGTAGCCTCCGCAGCGGGGTACCAGGCGTTCGGCCTCGGCGGCCAGCGCCCGACGACTGTCGTCGTCGGGCCACAGGGCGAAGAAGAGTCGGCGAGGAAGGGTCACGATGGCGGCTCCCGGTGGCGTTGCCAGCAGGGTGGCGTATTGTTCCCCTCGTTGCCAACGGTTTCCCGGTATGCGCGTGGCTCCCGCTCAGGCAGGATCGTTGTTCGGCCGCGGCTCTTCGCCCTCCATCGTCGAGCCGTGATCCTGGCGCAGCGGGCCGGCCAGCTTGCGCAGCGCGACATAGAACACCGGCGTCAGGAACAGGCCGAACAGGGTTACGCCGAGCATCCCGGCGAAGACCGCGATGCCCAGTGCCTGGCGCACCTCGGCACCGGCGCCGTGACCCAGCGCCAGCGGTATCACCGCCGCGGTGAAGGTGATCGAGGTCATGATGATCGGACGCAGTCGCAGCCGGCAGGCTTCCAGCGCCGCCTCCACCACGCTGCGACCCTGGAACTCGAGCTCGCGGGCGAATTCGACGATCAGGATCGCGTTCTTGCACGCCAGCCCGATCAGCACCACCAGTCCCACCTGGACGAAGACGTTGGTGTCGCCACCGGAAATCTTGACGCCGACAAGAGCCGACAGCAGGCACATCGGCACGATCAGGATCACCGCCAGCGGCAGGGTCCAGCTCTCGTAGAGCGCGGCCAGGACCAGGAACACCAGCAGTACCGCCAGCGGGAATACCACCAGCGCGGCATTGCCCTGGGTGAACTGCTGATAGCTGAGGTCGGTCCACTCGAAGTCGATGCCATCCGGCAGTACCCGCTCGCCGATATCGGACAGAACGCCCATCGCCTGGGGTGAGGAGAGCACCCGCGGATCGGCCTCGCCGGCCAGGTCCGCCGCCGGATAACCGTTGAAGCGCAGCACCGGATCGGGGCCGAAGCTCTGGTGGATATCGATCATCGAGCCGATCGGCACCATCTCGCCCTGGGCATTGCGGGTACGCAGTCGGGCGATGTCCTCGACACTGTCCCGGTAGGGGGCGTCGGCCTGGGCGATCACCTGCCAGGTGCGGCCGAAGTTGTTGAAATCGTTGACGTAGGTGGAGCCAAGATAGGTCTGCAGGGTGTCGAACAGGTCGCTCACCGCCACGCCCTGGGTCTTGGCCTTGAGGCGATCCACCTCGGCATCGAGCTGGGGCACGTTGGCCTGGTAGCTGGTGATCGGATAGGACATGCCCGGGGTCTGCACCACCGCGCCCTGGAACGCGGTCACCGCCTCCTGCAGCGGACCGTAGCCGAGCCCGCCGCGGTCCTCGATGAACAGCTGATAGCCGGAGCCGTTGCCGAGCCCCAGGATCGGCGGCGGCATGAACGAGAACGCGATGCCGTCCTTGAGGCCGGCGATCCTGCCGGCGATCTCGGCGTTGATCTCTGCCGCGGTACGGGTGCGCTGGTCGAACGGCTTCAGGGTCAGGAACGCCAGCCCGGTGTTGGCGGTGTTGGTGAACTGCAGTGCGTTGAGGCCGGGGAACGAGATCGCGTGCTCGACGCCGTCGGTCTCCATGGCGATATCCACCACCTGACGCAACAACTCGTCGGTGCGCTCCAGCGAGGCGCCTTCGGGCAGCTTGACGCCGGCGATCAGGTACATCTTGTCCTGAACCGGAATGAACCCTGGCGGCACCAGCTTGAACAGATAGCCGGTGGTGCCCAGCAGGATCAGGTAGATCACGAACACCGCGCCGCGACGGCGCAGGCTACCCGCGACCACGCCCTGGTAACGATTGGAACTGGCGTTGAAGAAGCGGTTGAACGGTCGGAACAGCCAGCCGAACAGGAAGTCGATGATCCGGGTCAGGCGGTCCCTGGACGCGTCGTGGGACCTGAGCAGCATCGCCGCCAGCGCCGGTGACAGCGTCAGCGAGTTGATCGTCGAGATGACCGTGGAGATGGCGATGGTCACCGCGAACTGGCGGTAGAACTGGCCGGTGACCCCGGAGAGGAACGCCATCGGCACGAATACCGCACACAGTACCAAGCCGATGGCGACGATCGGGCCGGACACCTCGCGCATCGCCTGGTGGGCGGCGGCCCTCGGCGCCAGTCCCTGGCCGATGTTGCGCTCCACGTTCTCCACGACCACGATGGCGTCATCCACCACGATACCGATCGCCAGCACCAGCCCGAAAAGGGTCAGGGTGTTGATCGAGTAGCCCAGCAGGTAGAGCACCGAGAACGTGCCCACCACCGAGACCGGCACCGCCAGCAGCGGAATCAGCGAAGCGCGCCAGGTCTGCAGGAACAGCGTCACCACCAGCACCACCAGCAGTATCGCCTCCAGCAGGGTCTGGATCACCGAGCGGATCGAGTCGCTGACGAACAGCGTGGTGTCGTAGACGGTGCGATATTCCACCCCCGGCGGGAACTGGGTGGCCAGCTCGTCCATGGTGTGGATCACCTGATCGCGGATCTGGAGGGCATTGGCGCCGGGCGACTGGAAGATGCCGATTGCCACCGCGTCCTTGCCGTCCAGCCGGGAGCGCAGGGTGTAGTCGCCCGCGCCCATCTCGAGCCGGGCGACATCGCGAAGCCGCAGCACTTCGCCGTCGGCACCGACCTTGAGCACGATGTTGCCGAACTCATGCTCGGTGGACAGCCGGCCCTTGGCGTTGATCAGGGTGAGAAAATTGCTGTGCGGCATCGGCTCGGCGCCGATCTGGCCGGCGGATACCTGAACGTTCTGCTCGCGCATGGCGGCGACCACGTCGCTGGCGGTGAGACCATGGGAGGCAATGCGGTCGGGGTCCAGCCAGGCGCGCATGGCGTAATCGCCGCCGCCGAACATCTGGGCCTCGCCGACGCCGGAAATCTTCGCCAGCTGGTCCCGCACGTGCAGGCGGGCGTAGTTGCGCAGGTAGAGGGTGTCGTAACTGTCATCCGGCGAGACCAGGTGCACCACCATCAGGAAGGTGGGCGACTGCTTCTGGGTGGTCACGCCCTGCCGCCTTACCGCCTCCGGCAACCGAGCCAGCGCCTGGCTGACCCGGTTCTGGACGCGCACGGTCGCCTCTTCGGGATCGGTACCGGGCTGGAAGGTGATGGTCATCTGCAGCACGCCATCGGAACCGGCCACCGACTTGAAGTACATCATGTTCTCGACGCCGGTGATCGCCTCTTCCAGCGGCGTCGCCACGGTTTCCGCTATCTCCTTGGGGTTGGCGCCCGGGTAGGTGGTGCGGACCAGCACCGAGGGCGGCACCACTTCCGGATACTCGCCGATCGGCAGATTGGGAATGGAAATCAGCCCCACCGCGAAGATGATGATCGAGAGCACCGCGGCGAAGATCGGCCGGTCGACGAAAAAGCGGGAAAAATTCATGACAGCAGGCTCCTGGGCGGCGGGGACGATGCCCGCCGCGTCTTGTCATTCAGAGGAGAGAAGCGCTTCAGGAAGCGTTGAGTGGATCGGCGCGCAGTGCTGCCTCAGGATCGAGTGGCAACGGTATTGCCCGTCCCCGTTTCCCGCATGGCGATCGGGTTCGGCGTCACCGGCATGCCGGGTGCGAACACTTTCTGGGTGCCATTGACGATCACCCGCTCTCCAGCCTCCAGGCCTTTCTCGACTACCACCAGATCGCCCACCTCACGGCCAAGCTGTACCTGGCGGGGCGTCACGGTGTTGTCGTCGCCGACCACGTAGACCAGACGTCGGTCCTGATTGGCGAGCACGGCCTTGCGATTCACCAGCGTTGCCTTCGCGAGATTGGCGACGGGCATCTCCACGCGGGCGAACTGGCCGGGCCTGAAGGCGCCATCCGGGTTGGGCAGTACGGCGCGATAGCGCAGCGTGCCGGTATCGGCGTTGATCTGGTTGTCGACGAAGTCCAGTTGCGCCGGATGCGGGAAACCCGTCTCGCCGGTCAGGCCGATATGCAGCGTGGCGGTCTTGCCTTGATTCAGCAGTGCCTGAGCGCTGGGGGCTTCGGCTTCGTTGCTGTCGAAATAGACGTACAAGGGGTCCACCGACACCAGCGTAGTCAGTACCGACTGGTCGGCACTGGCGAGATTGCCCTTGGTGACCATGGCTCGCCCGGTGCGACCCGTCACTGGCGCAATCACCTGGGTGTACTGCAGGTCCAGTTCGGCGCTGGTCAGCGCGGCCTCGGCCTCGGCTTCCTGGGCCTGGGCGTTGAGTGCCGCCGCTTGGCGCTGGTCGTGCTGCTCCTGGGAAATCATGTGTTTCTGGATCAACTGGCGGGACCGGCCAGCCTCGACTTCGGTAAGCCGGCGCTGGCTGCGCGCCTGTGCCAACGATGCCTTGGCGGCCTGGACGCGAGCCTCGTAGGGGCGGGGGTCGATGCGGAACAGCAGGTCGCCGGCCTCGACCAGCTCTCCTTCCTCGAAGGCCACCGCGTCGATATAGCCGCTCACTCGTGGCCGGACCTGCACGGTCTGCGGCGACGCCACGCGGCCGGTGAAGGTCTCACGCAGGGTGATCGGCTCCACCAGCACCGTTGCCACGTCGACTTCCGGAGGCGGTGGCGCAGCGGCGGAGTCCGCTTCGCCATGGGCATCGCAGCCGGCCAGCAGTGCGATGACGAGCATCACGCCCAGGCCGCGAGTCAGACCCGTTTTCGACAGACGTTTGTGGTCGGACTTGTTCATTGTTGGGCTTCCCTTGTTTCATTCCCGGTCATCGATCCCTGGCGCCATCGTCCACGGCGGATCGCCCTGGGGTGCCTTTGAGTCGTGGGGTCATCGACCGACGGCGCCAGAGGGGCGTCGATCAACCGATGGAGACGAGGCGAGTGGCGCCGGTCAAAACGCGCCGTCGCCCTTCGCAAGACGGCAAGTGTCGGCGGGGGATCATGGCCTGATAATGTACGTTCGCGACGCAAGTGGGCGTTATCGGTTTCCTCCGCATTGATTGCCTGATCCTGTCAATATCGCCAGTCTTTGAAGCAGAATACCTATTGGCCTCTGCCGGTCTTCAGGGATCGTCGGTTGACTTGCCCGTTTCTTCAAAGGTCTTGCCCAATCCTGCATAAGTCCTCAAATCGTCATAAAAGCATCGTTATGACGGCATATACTCGCGATACATCCAAGATCGAGAATTGGCGATCCATACGGGGTGAGAACATGAGTATCGTGCAACCGGTTTTTCAGACATTAGATGACGAGCTCGCCCAATTGGCGAAAACTCTAGCCCGTCAGATTCAGAAGTGGGCGCCGGAAGAGGGTCTGACGCCCACATCGGTGCCAGGGCTGGAGTTGGTGCGCGCCAACTCCTCGCACACCAGCTGTCTCGGTTCGACGGTCTACGACCCCTCGCTCTGCCTGATCGCCCAGGGCAGCAAGCGTATATGGCTGGGGGATCGGGAGATCGACTACGGACCGCTGAGCTGCATGGTGTCGGCGGTGCATCTGCCGGTGCTGGGCAAGGTGACCGAGGCCTCGGCGGAAAGGCCCTACCTGGGGCTGAAGCTCGCCGTCGATGCCCAGGAGATCACCGCGCTGGTACTGGAGCTGGGGGAGGGCGTGGGTGAGATGGAGATGCGGGAGTGTGCCGAGACGGCTTGCGGCCTGAGTCGCGTGCAGGCCGAGAAGGGCCTGGTGGAAGCCATGCTGCGGCTGGTCAACCTGCTCGATTCACCCCAGGACATTCGCATCCTCGCACCGCTGGTGCGGCGCGAGATCTTCTATCGTGCACTGATCGGCGAGATTGGCCTGCACATGCGCAAGTTCGCGGTGGCCGACACCCAGACCCATCGCATCGCGAAGGTGATCGCGGCACTCAAGGATCGTTTCACCGAGCCGCTGCGCGTTCGCGAACTGGCGGAGATGGTGAACATGAGCGAGTCGTCGCTGTTCCACAGTTTCAAGCAGGTCACCCGGATGTCGCCGGTGCAGTTCCAGAAGAAGCTGCGGCTCCATGAAGCGCGCCGGCTGATGCTGACCGAAGGGATGGAGGCGGCCACCGCCAGCTTCCGCGTGGGGTATGGCAGCCCATCCCATTTCAGTCGCGAATACAGCCGCCTTTTCGGAGTGCCGCCGCGCGCGGACGTGAGCAAGCTGCGCGGCGAGCTGCCGCAGACCGCGCGCGCCTGATGGTGCGCCCCGATCCCGGCGGGCCGAGCAACGGACTCAGTCGCCGATGACCATGACCGCTTCGGCTTCGACCTGGCTGCCCTTGGGGAGCTGCTTGACGCCGACCGCGGCGCGAGCCGGGAACGGCGCCTGGAAGAACTCCTCCATCACCTGGTTGACCACGCCGAAGTTGTCGAGGTCGGTCAGGTAGAGGTTGAGCTTGACGATGTCCTGCAGCGAGCCGGCGGCTTCCTGGCACACGGCGGACAGGTTGGTGAAGACCTGGCGGGCCTGGGCCTCGAACTCCTGGGAGACCAGTTCCATGGTCTTCGGATCGAGCGGAATCTGACCCGAGAGATAGACGGTGTTGCCCGACTTGATCGCCTGGGAATAGGGGCCGATGGCGGCCGGGGCGTTGTCGGTGTTGATAACGGCTTTGTTGCTCATGGCGTACCCTCCAGCATTGTTTCAATGTCTGCGTAGACTCGGCGGCCCCGGCGACTCGCGTCGTTGTGCGGTGCCGGTGTGCCGGTCCGATCTCAATCCTCACCTATATCCATAGGCTTCGGTCGACTCGAAACCTGCGGGGTCGTCCGTCGGACGTCCGCTTCGCTTCGAGTCTGTGCTTGCGCCTTGCGCTTCATCCCGCTCGCCGATCCATCCGGCGTTCCTGACATCCAAACCGCGTTTCGGCGATATCGCCGTCCATGGACGGAGCCATGACGCAAAAAACGTTGCCCCGCCGTGTTGGCCACGGCGGGGCAACGATCCTGCGATTAGTTTCGGGCGCGGACGATGCGGCCGATATGGTTCAGATTGCGCAGGCGCTTGATGATTCGCGCCAGATGAACACGCCCCTTGACCAGAATGGTCAGGTTGACGATCGAGAGCCTGGCATCGCGCTCCTCGATCCCGATGCGCTCGATATTGGCGTCGGCATCGGTGATCAGGCTGGCCAGTTCGGCGATCAGGCCGCGCCGGGTCTCGACCTCGATCCGCAGCGGTACCGGGAAATCCTGATCGATCTGCTTCGACCAGGTCAACGAGACCAGCTTGTCGGGGTCGTCGCGCAACTCGTCGAGGTTACCACATTCGTGACGGTGGACGACGATCCCCTTGCCGATGGACAGGTGCCCGATGACCGGGTCTCCCGGTAGCGGGTGGCAGCAGCGGGCAAAGCTGATCGCCATGCTCTCGGAGCCGTTGATCACGATCGGACCGTTGTGAGGCGAATCCTCCAGCAGCCGCTCCAGCGGGTCGTTGCTCGCCCCGGTATCCACATCCGTGGTGAGCTCCCGCGCGACCAGGCGTCGCGCCGTGGCGTGCGCCAGGCGGGTGCCGAGGCCGATGGTCTCGAGCAGATCGTCCTCGGTCTTGAGGTCCAGCTCCTCCAGCAGCGCCTGGAGACGTTCCGGCGGCAGCTTTTCCAGGCTGGTCTCGAAGCTGCCCAGTGCCCGGTTGAGCAGGCGGCGTCCGAGCTGAATCGCTTCGCTGCGCTGCTGGCTCTTCAGGGCATGGCGGATCGCCGAGCGTGCCTTGGCGGTAATCACGAAATTGAGCCAGGCGAGGTTGGGGCGTGCGCCGGGGGCCGTGATGATCTCCAGGGTCTGGCCGCTCTCCAGCGGAGTCGACAGCGGCGCGAGATGACGATCGATGCGGCAGGCGATGCAACTGTTGCCGATGTCGGTATGAACGCTGTAGGCGAAATCGACCGCCGTGGCCCCCTGTGGCAGCTCCATGATGTCGCCTTTGGGGGTGAAAATGTAGACATCGTCCGGGAAAAGGTCGTTCTTGACGTGTTCGATGAACTCCAGCGAATCACCTGCGTGGCGCTGCATCTCGAGCAGACCACGGACCCATTCGCGGGCCCGGGCATGGCTGCCGGCGGCGATGGGACGTTCGGTCTGGCCGGCCTTGTAGAGCCAGTGGGCGGCGATGCCGTTGTTGGCCATCGCCTCCATCTCGCGGGTGCGTATCTGCACCTCGATCGGCATGCCGCTGGGGCCGAACAGCGTGGTGTGCAGGCTCTGGTAACCGTTGGCCTTGGGGATCGCAATGTAATCCTTGAAGCGCCCCGGCACTGGCTTGTAGAGATTGTGCACCGCGCCCAGCACGCGATAGCAGTTGTCGACGCTATCGGTGATGATGCGGAAACCGAACACGTCCATGATCTCGGCGAACGGTTTACGCTGGTCGTGCATCTTGCGGTAGATCGACAGCAGGTGCTTCTGGCGTCCGACCACGCTACCGGTGAGGTCGTCCTCGTCGAGCCGGCGCTGCAGGCTGGTCTGGATCTGGCGCATGGTCGAGCGGCGGTTGCCGCGGGCGCTGGCCACCGCGCGCTTGATGCGTTCGGCGCGCATCGGGTGGATCGCCTGGAACGAAAGATCCTCGAGCTCGACACGAATGGTGTTGATGCCCAGCCGGCCGGCGATGCGAGCGTAGATCTCCAGGGTCTCGCGGGCGATGCGGCGTTTCTTGTCCGGGCGCAATGCACCCAGCGTGCGCATGTTGTGCAGGCGGTCGGCAAGCTTGACGATGATCACCCGGATGTCCCGGGACATCGCCATCACCATCTTCTGGAAGTTCTCGGCCTGGGCGACCGCCTTGTCCTCGAAGGTGATCTGGGTCAGCTTCGAGACGCCGTCGACCAGCTCCGCTACCGCTTCGCCGAACTGCGCTTCCAGGGCTTCCCGGGAGACGCTGGTGTCCTCGATGACATCGTGCAGCATGGCGGCCATCAGGCTCTGATGGTCCATGTGCATGTTGGCGAGGATATTGGCGACGGCGAGCGGGTGGGTAACGTAGGGCTCGCCGGAGCGGCGCCGCTGGCCGTCGTGGGCCTGCTCGGCGTAGTAGAAGGCGCGCTTGACCTGCTGAATCTCGTCGTCAGGGAGATAGCCGCCGAGGCGATCGGCCAGGTCATCGATGGTGAACATGCGGCGCGCCTATTTTTTCGTTAACGACCCGTCTTCCATGGCCCGTCTGGCAACCGGCTCCGTAGAGAGCGCGCAACGGCCCGGGGGCCGTCGGCCATGCCGGGAGAGTGGCTCAGATGTCGTATTCCTGGGTCGGCTCGGGGCGCGGGCGCGGTGGCGCGGCTTCGACCGGCTCGTCGAGAATGCTGTCGCCGATCTGGCCGGTGGCGATCTCGCGCAGGGCCATGACGGTCGGCTTGTCGTTTTCCCACGGCAGTAGCGCATCGCGGGAGCCGCGCGCGAGCTGGCGGGCGCGTTGGGACGAGATCATCACCAGCTTGAAACGGTTCTCGATGTGGTCCAGACAATCTTCGACGGTCACTCGTGCCATGAGGGTAGCCCTGCCAAATTGGGTGAACGCGCCCCGGACTGCGGGGTCTGCGGGACCGAGCAGTCTACTGGAGTGGCGCGTTGTCTGACAAGAGTCCTCAACGCGTGACAAGAGTCCTCAATGAGTGACAGGAGAACGCAACGACCGGCGGCAGCCCGCCGATGGCCGTTCAGTCGATGCCGTTCAGCAGCTCGTCGAGCAGCGTCGCATGACGTGCCTGCATCTTGTCGAGACGCGACCGGCGCGCATGAACGATGCACTCGAGCTCGGTCAGGGCGTGCTCGAAAGTGTCGTTGATGACGACATGCCCGTACTCGTCGAAATGCGACATCTCGCTGACTGCATCGCGCATGCGCCGTTCGATCACCGCCTCGTCGTCGGTCCCGCGCCCGGCAAGCCGCTCCCTCAGCGCCTCCCGCGACGGCGGCAGGATGAAGATCGACTCGGCGTCCGGCGCCTGTTCGCGAACCTGCCGAGCCCCCTGCCAGTCGATCTCCAGAATCACGTCCTCGCCCACCGCGAGCCGCTTTTCGACCTCGACTCTCGAGGTGCCGTAGTGGCGGTCGAAGACCCAGGCGTGCTCGAAGAACTCGCCGCGTTCGACCATTGCCTCGAACTCGGGCTGGGCGACGAAGTGATAGTTGACGCCATCCTGCTCGCCGGGGCGCATCGCCCGCGTGGTATGAGAAACCGAGACGCCGATGCCCGCGTTGCGCTGGAGCAGGGCACGGACCAGGCTGGTCTTGCCGGCACCGGATGGCGCGGAAATGATATAGAGCGTGCCGACTGCCGGTGCGGCGGTGGCGTGCGATGCGGAAGTACTTTGCGACATGGCGAGGCGGCCGTGAGGAAGTGCGTGAAGCGGCTCAGTATGCCATGAATCGAAGCGATTGGGGCGGCCCGACGGGTTCGGTCGTGCGCTAGAATGGTGGCGGTCGGCGAGTCTCGCCAGGCATTCGAGATCACCCGACAACGCCCAACCCGATTCCACTCCGAAGGAGTTCCATGGCCTCTTCAAGACCTGCGGCGGCCGGCAGCCCGGTCGCCTTCATCGGTGCCGCGTTCGCCTTCGTGCTCACCATGATCGGCACCACCATGCCGACGCCGCTCTATCCGATCTATCAACAGCAGTTCGGTTTCTCCCAACTGACGATCACGATCATCTTTGCGGTCTACGCCGCCGGCGTGATGGGTGCGCTACTGCTGACCGGACGCTGGTCGGATCAGCTGGGACGGCGCCCGATGCTATTCGCCGGTCTGGCCGCGTCAGCGTTGAGCGACCTGGTATTCTGGCATGCCGGCGGTCTCGGCATGATCCTGGTCGGTCGCGTGCTGTCCGGTATTTCGGCCGGCATCTTCACCGGTACCGCCACCGTCGCGGTCATGGAGCTGGTACCTGATGCCTGGAAGCGGGCCGGCCCGCTGGTCGCCACCGCGGCCAACATGGGCGGGCTGGGGCTGGGGCCGATGCTGGCCGGGTTGCTGGTGGTGGCGTTCCCGATGCCGCTGATCCTTCCCTACGTCGTCCACCTGGCCCTGGTCGTGCTGGCCGTGCTCTGCCTGTGGCGGGCGCCCGAAACGGTAGCTCGACCGGCGCGGATTCGGCTCAGCGTACAGCGGCTCGGCGTGCCCGAGGGAGTCCGCAGCGTTTTCGTTCCCGCGGCGATTGCCGCTTTTGCCGGCTTCATGGTATGCGGTTTCTCGACCTCGGTGACGCCGGCTTTTCTCGGCAAGGAGCTTGGCCATCACAACCCGGCGCTGATCGGCTTCGTGGCCGGGCTGCTCTTCATCGCCTCCACCGCGGGCCAGATCCTGCAGGGCAGGTTGCCGGCCGCGCGCCGCCTGCCGATTGGCTGCGGCGTCCTGCTGATCGGCGTGCTGTCGATCGCCTGGGGTATTGGCGCGAAAACGTTGACGGGATTCATCATCGGCCCCGTCGTCGCCGGCATCGGCCAGGGCATCGCCTTTCGTGCCGGGTTGGGCGCCATCGCGGCGGCAAGCCCGTCGGCGCACAAGGCTTCGGTGGTCTCGACTTTCTTCGTGGTGGCTTACGTGGCGATCTCGTTGCCCGTGATCGGCATCGGCGTAGTTGCCTCCTTCATCAGCCTGCAACTGACCGGGCTGCTGTTCGCGCTGCTGGTGGCACTGCTCTGTTGCGTGGCCCTGGCCATGCTGCTGCGGCCGTCGCGTCAGGGGCAATCGTCGGACGCCTGATCAGCCTGAGCGGCAGGCTCTGGTATCATGAGCACCGATTCGTTCCACCGACTGCCAGGAGTTCCCGATGACCGCTTCGCCCGACACGTTTCGCATCCGCCGCCCCGACGACTGGCACCTGCATCTGCGTGACGGCGAGGTGCTCGAGACGGTGCTGCCCTACACCAGCCGGACGTTTGCCCGCGCCATCGTGATGCCCAACCTGGTGCCGCCGGTGACCACGATCGAGGCGGCCAGCGCCTACCGCGGGCGGATCATGGCGGCGACTCCCGCCGGTCACGACTTCACCCCGCTGATGACCTGCTATCTCAACGAAAGCGTCTCCCGCGAGACGCTGGAGCGCGGCCACGCGGACGGCCTGTTCACCGCCGCCAAGCTCTACCCGGCCAACGCCACTACCAACTCCCAGCACGGCGTCAAGCGCATTGCCGATGTCTACCCGCTACTGGAAGTGATGCAGCGGATCGGCATGCCGCTGCTGGTTCATGGCGAAGTGACGCGTGACGAGATCGATATCTTCGATCGCGAAAAGCACTTCATCGACGAGGTGATGACCGACATTCGCCGCCAGTTCCCGGCGCTCAAGGTGGTGTTCGAGCACATCACCACCCGGGATGCCGCCCAGTTCGTGCTGGAAGGCGACGAATTCCTGGGCGCCACGCTGACCCCCCAGCACCTGGCCCAGAACCGCAACGACATGCTGGTCGGCGGCATTCGCCCGCATCTCTACTGCCTGCCGATCCTGAAGCGGCAGGAGCATCAGCAGGCGCTGCGCCAGGCCGTGGCCAGCGGCCATCCGCGCTTCTTCCTCGGTACCGATTCCGCCCCCCACGTCACCGCCGCCAAGGAGACGTCCTGCGGCTGTGCCGGGGTGTTCAATGCCGAGGCTGCGCTGTCGGTCTATGCCGACGTGTTCGAGCAGGATGGCGCGCTCGAGCACTTCGAAGCCTTCTGTTCCGAGAACGGCCCGCGCTTCTACGGTTTGCCGCTGAACGAAGGCACGGTCACCCTGACCCGCCAGCTGACCCCGGTGGCGGCCAGCGTGGGCGAGGGCGACAACACCTTCGTGCCCTATCGGGCCGGGGAATCGCTGAGCTGGAAGATCACGCTGAACTGATCGACTCGACGCTTCGCGCAACGTGGGGTTTAACGTAACGGCCCGTTGGCTTGACGCCGGCGGGCCGTTCGCTTGTCTGGCGCGGACTCGGCAACGCACTAGAACGTCACGCTGGCCTGCAGCGTGACCTCCAGCGGTTCGCCGACCACTACCCGGGTATCGCCGCCGCTGGAAGGATAGTAGGTGGTGTCGAACAGGTTGTGAACGTTGAGCTGCAGGAGGGTGTTGTCGCCCAGCCAGCCGTGGTCCCAGGCGACGAAGGCGTCCGCCACGGTGTAGTCGTCGAGACTGAAGCTGTTGTCGGCGTCGCCCTCGCGACTACCGACGTAGCGCACCCCGCCGCCGACTCGCCAGCGGCCGTAGTCGGGGGCGAGCCCCAGCTCTCGGGCCAGCAGCAGCGAAGCGGTTTGCCGCGCCACGTTGGGCAGCTCGTTGCCGGCCGTGCCGCCGTCGGCGTCCTCGAGTACCTCGGCATCGGTGTAGGCGTAGTTGGCGAGAATCGACAGCCGGTCGGTCAATTCTCCCTGGGCGGAGAACTCGATCCCTTTCGAACGGCTCTTGCCCACCGCCCGCGAGACGCCGTTGTCGCTGACGACGACGTTCTCCTTGGTGATCTCGAAGTAGGCCAGTGAAGCCTGCAAACGGTCGGCCAGGAAACGGCGTTTGATCCCCGCTTCCCAGCCATGGCCCTCCTCCGGGTCGAAGCGCTGGCCCGTGTCGGCATCGGGTTCGTTGGGCACGAACGATTCGCTGTAGCTGGCGTAGAGCGAGGTCTGCGGTGTCAGCTTGTAGAGCAGGCTGGCGTGGGGCAGGAGGATGTTGTCCTGGGTGTCGGTCCCGACCACGAACGGGCGGCCCTGGCCACCATACTGCTCGGTGTGCTGAAAACGCCCACCCAGGCCGAGAATCCAGCGTTCACCCAGATGGAGGTTGTCGTCGAGGTAGGCGCCAGTGGTGTCGATCTCGTCGAGGCGATGACTGGTGCTGTCGAGATAGGTGGCGCCGTCCAGGGTCAGGTCGCCGCGGTTCGGATCGTAGATCGAGATCGTGTCGGTGGCGCCGCGATAACGGTCGGCCAGGTAATCGCGGCGGCGCTCGTGATCGATGCCGACGGTCATCTCGTGGCGAACGCCTGCCAGTTCGACATCGCCGAGCAGCTCGGCGGCGGTGTAGATCACGCGGCGGTCGAAGCCGTGATTGGCATCGGCGCGCCGCCTGGCGGTGCCATCCTCGGCAACGCTCAGCACCCGCGGCTGGCCGTCGTCGTACTGACGTCGGTTCCAGCCGTAGGTCAGGCGGCTGGTCCAGGCGCTGTTCAGATCCTGTTCCCAGCGCGCGGTGAACGACTGATCGTGGCCGGTGACCCGCGACCAGTTCTCATCGAAGCGGCGCTTGCGCGGCACGTCGACGGGATCGCCGTCGACGAAGGCGGTGCCGCGATCCAGGGTCAGGTCGTAATCGCGATACTCATAGGCGAACCACAGCCGGGTGTCGTCGTCCTCCCAGCTCAGCGAAGGGGCCACCACGGTCTGGCGGTTGCTGCCGAAGTCGCGCCAGTAATCCTCGTCCTGCTGGCCGACGATGAACCGGAACGCCGCGTCGCTGCCGCCCAGCGGGCCGGTGACGTCGACGCTGGCATCGCCGCCGCCGAAAGAGGTGCCCTTGCCGCTGATGGTGCGCGCCCACTCGTATTGCGGCTTCTTGCTGACGATGTTGACCACCCCGCCGGGCTCCTGGATGCCGTAACGAAACGAGCTCGGCCCCTTTAGCACTTCGATGCGCTCGGCGGTGAACAGCGGAAAGGTATTGCGCGGCTGGCGGATGCCGTCGCGCAGGATCGAGCCGTCGCTGTTGCTGCCGAAGCCGCGCTTGATGAAGCCCGCCTCGGTGCCGCCCATGGTGTTGCCCTGGGTGATGCCGTTGACGTAGCCCATGGCGTCGGTCAACGAATCGGCACCGATGTCCTCGAGCATCCGGGTGCCGATCTGGTCCACCGTGCGCGCCTGGCTCAGGAAGTCGGTGGCGCGACCGGTGACCATGCTGGAGGAGCCTGGACGATAGGCGTCGTCGACGGGAGCCGCCGATGCCGCCTTGACGACCAGCGGGTCGAGGGCCGTGGCGCCGGTCTCGGCGGCCTGCGCCGCGGGGAGGTACAGCATGGCCATCGCCAGCGCCATCGGCGAGCATCGGCAGAGTCTGGGGGTGATACACATGACAGGGGTTCCCGGAGTGATCTCGTTATCGCGGGTCTCGAGACCCGTCGTTGGTAT
Organism: Salinicola acroporae; assembly: GCF_003206615.1. GTDB lineage: Bacteria > Pseudomonadota > Gammaproteobacteria > Pseudomonadales > Halomonadaceae > Salinicola > Salinicola acroporae. The sequence goes on from NZ_PZJW01000003.1 coordinate 293,678, forward strand.
TGCCGTCAAGGCGGGTTGCCGGCGTAGGTCGCCTGGAAGGTGCCGCTGGCATCGATCGGCATGAACCGGCGATAGAGCGACTCCAGCGTCTCTTCGGGGTCGAGCGCCGCGCATTGGCGAGGATGCAGCCAGCCGGCGATGGCCTGCAGCGCCACCACCGAGAACGGCCCCTGGTGATAGCCGTGCCAGAGCGCATGAAAGCCGCCATCATTGACCGCCGACAGCGTCGGCCAGCCCGGGCGACGGGCCACGACATCGGCCATGTCGCGCTGGGTGTCGCTCTCCTCGACGCCGAAGCCGGCGCGAACCGAGCCACCCTTCGGCCACTGCGCGGCGGTGGCGATGATGACGTCGGGGTCGCGGGAAAGAATGGTTTCCGGATTGAGCACGTTCTCGGTGCCTGGGCTCATGCCGGCGGCGATGTTGTCGCCCCGGGCGTACGCCACCAGGTCGGCGAGGCCGGAGTCGAAGTTGCTGCGGCAGCAATCGACCTTGAGCCCGGGGGCGATATCGATCAGCACTCGGGGTCGACGGGTAACGGCAGCGAGACAGTCGTCGACCGCGGCCTGCTCGGTCTCGAGCTGCTGGATCAACGCGGTGGCGCGGGATTCCGCGCCCAGGGCGCGGCCCAGCAGACGCAACGATGGGACGGTGTCCGCCAGCGGATGCTCGCGGAAGTCGACGAACAGGATCGGTATTCGTAGTGCCTCCAACTGCGCCTGCAACGGCGATGTCTGCAACTCGCGATAGCGTGAGACATCGGCGACGATCAGGTCCGGATCGAGGGTGATCAGCGCTTCGGCACCCAGCATGGCGTTGTTCGCCGTCCCCGGTGCCGGCAGGTCGGAAAGGGCGGGCAAGGCCGCCTCGAACCGCGACTGCGCCACCGGATCGAAGCTCTCGAGCGAGCCGCGCCAGCCGCTCATGCGCGAGACGGGATCGGGCAACAGCGCGGCGAGGGCGAACAGGTGACGCGGGTTGTCGAGGAAGATGCGCTGTGGCGGGGCCTGCAGCGTGAACTCCTGGCCAGCCAGGTCGGTCAAGGTGACGGGGAAGTGGGGGACCGCGGTCGGGTCGGTACGCTCCGCCGCCATGGCGGTCGTCGACCACAGCAGCGCAGAACCGATCGCGATGATGGCCAGACCAAGGCGGCTGGCGAAAAGCGCACGCATCGTTCTTCTTCTATTTGATTAAAGATAATCATTATCATTGTTATTCTTGATGCGGTCAACGCGGCGTTAGCCGCCATGCCCCCTGGCCGGCGCGCCGGAGAGCCTGGGCTATGACCGGCGAACCGAATCCAGGTGGCCTCCCTCGAAGGGTTCGATCGTCCACTGCGTAGTGCCCATGGGTGCGATCCACAACGGGATCGCGTTGGCCGAGCGTGGCCCGGCCGGGCTGCCTTGGGTCAGCCCGCGAACGGCGCGCACCAGCCCGGAGTGGCCGACGATCAGCGGCGTGTCGGCTTCCTCGAGCAGCGCGTTGAGGGTGGTGGCGATGCGCTCCACGAACGCCTCCCAGGATTCGCCGCCAACGGGCGTGCTCAGGTAGGGAACGGTATCGGGGATCGCCTGGCCCTCCAGCTCGCCCCAGTGGCGCTCCATCAGCCCGTCGACCACGCGATCCGGGGCGCGGCCCAAAGCCAGTTCGGCGGTGCGGTAGGCGCGCTGCAGCGGGCTCGACACCGTTAGCGACCAGTCGACGTCGCCGAGCAATGCCCGGGCGCGCCGCGCCTCTTCCTCTCCCTGCGGGGTCAGCGCCACGTCGTGCTGGCCGCCGATCCGTCGTTCGAGATTGCGGGTGCTCTGGCCGTGGCGCAGAAAGACGAAGGGGTGGCGGATCAGGGCGGGCATGGCGATGGGCTCCAGCGCATCAGCAAAGCGAACATCTTACCCGGCCCGGTGCGGCTGTCATCCCCCGGCGGTGTCGACCCGGAAGCGCGCAGTGGCTGGATCGGCGCGGTAGTGACGGGCCCAGGCCGGCGCCTCCCGCGCCAGAGTCCGCACGCCGTCGAGGATACGCTCCACCTGGGCATCGTCGTGCAGAACGCTCAGGCTCAGCCGTATCCAGCCGGGCTTTTCCAGCTCGTGGCCTTGGCCCAACCGCTCGACCAGCGCTTCGGAGGCTGCGGCATCGATGCCGAGCAGGCGATGGGCATAGGGGCCGACGCAGGCGCAGCCACCACGAGCCTGGATGCCGTAGACGTCGGACAGCATGCGGGTGAAAAGCTGGTGATGGATCAGGTTGCCGGCATCGTCGCGCACTCGGAAGGAGAAGATCGGCAGCGCTGGCACGTCCTGGCGGCCCAGCAGTTCCAGGCGCGGTTCGTCTGCCCAGCGGGCGAGCGCGCGTCGGCGCAATTCGGCATCGCGTCGGGCGATTTCGGGCAGCCCGATGGCCTCCTTGACCAGCAGCGCCAGCGCGGCGCGAATGTCGCCGACCACATTGGGGGTGCCGCTCTCCTCGCGGGCTTCGAGACGGCTGCTGTAGTGGTGTTCCCAAGGAGAGACGAAGCTGACCGTGCCGCCGCCGGGCAGCGACGGTGTGCGGCGGTGAACGAGCGTGTCGCGGACCACCATGACGCCGGAAGCCCCGGGTCCGCCGATGAACTTGTGCGGCGAGAAGACGATGGCGTCCTTGCGGCAGTCCGGCGCGGGCGCCATGTCCATCGACAGGTAGGGGCCACCGCCGGCGTAATCCCATACCGCCAGGGCGCCGCGCCGTTTGAGGCGCCGGGTGATGTCGTCGACGTCGCTGACGATCCCGGTGACGTTGGAGGCGGCCGAGAAGGCACCGACGATCAGGTCGCTGCCGGCGGCGATATCCAGCGCCCGCTCCAGCGCCGCGGTGTCCGGTCCCCCGGCGGCGTCCTCGGGAATCTCCACCAGCACGGCGCCGCTCTCCCGCCACGGCAGGAGGTTGGAGTGATGCTCGTAGGGACCGACCAGCACGCTGACCCGCTTGCCACGCCGCACGTGGGCGGCGATATCGAGCAGCGCCACGATCCGGTTGATGCCGGCGGTGGCGCCGCTGCCGCTGAACACCACGTGGCAATCCTCGGCGTTGAGCGCCCGCGCGATCAGCGTTCGCGCCTCCTGGCGCAGCCGGGTCATGGTCTGCCCGCAGTGCGAGGCCTCGGTGTGCGAGTTGGCGTAGAACGGCAGCACCTCTTCACTGATGAAGCGCTCGACCTGGCGCAGCGCGCGGCCGGAGGCGACGTAATCGGCGTAGAGCAACCGCCGTTCGCCGAAGGGGGTGACGAACGGCACGTCGTTGCCGATCAGACCTTCCCGCAGCCGGGTCAGCAGATCCGGTCCGGACAGGGAGCGGCGAAAATCTGCGAGCGTCGTCATGGCGGCACCTTGGTATCGGGAGGGGAGCGCGGGCCTGCACTGCGTCCGACTATGATATCCCGACGTGGACGGGTAAATTTCTCGGTATGATCCGGTAATCAATCATTACATGAGTGTTTTGACACCATGAGCGACGCCAAATTGGATCATTTCAACCTCACCATCCTGCGCACGCTGCAGCAGCGTCCCGGTCTCTCCCAGCGCGAGCTGGCGGAGCGGATCAATCTCTCCCAGAACGCCTGCTGGCGGCGGATCAAGCAGCTCGAGGAGGCGGGCGTGATCGAGGCGCGGCGGCTGATGCTGAGCCGTCAGGCGCTCGGTTTCGGGCTGGTGGTGTTCTCCATGATTCGCACCCGCAGCCACTCGCGGACCTGGCTGGCGGCGTTTCGCGAACATGTGCTGGGGATTCCCGAAGTGATCGACTTCTACCGTATCGGTGGCGATTACGACTACATGCTCAAGATCGTGACGCGGGACATCGGCGCCTTCGATCTGATCTATCAGCGCCTGATCGACGGCTTCGAGATCGACACCGTGACCTCCTACTTCGCCATGGAGGCGCTGGCGGAGAACCGCCCACTGCCGGTGTGATGATGACTCACGACCAGGCTACGGTCCGTGTTTCAAACCGTCTGCCACAGCATCGGATCCGGATCGCCCAACGTCGCGGCGATGACCTGCAGGGCGTGCTCCAGCGCTTCGCGGCTCTCGGCAGCGCTGATGGCGGGATGGCAAGAGGGGGACAGGCCGAGAAACGTCCACTTCAAAGCATGAAGGGACCGTTGATTGTCATATCGCCGATTTAGGTCAAAAGGCACCCGGACGAGGCTTGAATGTCCGCGTGATGGCGTCCCAGAGCCCCACCGCCTCGGCATTGGTCAGTGAGGCTTGATCAATAGTGGGGTGCTCTTCACCGTGAGCAAACTGACCGTTACGCAGAGAAATATCAATATAGGGGGTGCCGGGCGAACCTTTCCGGCTATTGGCTTCGAGATTGAAATAATTGCCTTTGACGTTTTCGTCAGTCGTGCCGGCACTGAGCCATTCTTCCGCCTGATCTATACCATCGAGATCCACTTCACCTTTTCTCAAAACTGAGAAATGTTGATCATTGGCTAATGCTCGTTCAGCCTGATTGGTACGATCCAGCAACGTGTCTTCTTCAGCAATGATGCTATCCGTGTAGAAATGAATGTAGATATCTCGATTTTTATTATCTGAAAATCTAATTCCGACCTGTTCCTTGTGTGTCGGCACTGCGGCTCCGGGAATAGTCTCATCCGCCCCGCCTGCCAAGAAACCGTGCTCGAAACACAGACCAGGGCGTTCGGGAACCTCTCCCGCCTTCCGGGGTGACAGGTGGTTCAACAAATATTCGACCTGCTTAAGGCGCTCGGATTTGTTGCTTTGGCGGAGCTTCCACTGCTCTCTGTATTTTTCATCGTCCACATCGATGGCAGTCAGTTTCACGCTGAACATGGTCAGCCCCGCGAACTTGTAGCCTTCCAGTAGCCTTGCCGCGTCTGGCTTATGGGGGCTTTCGTTACGATCAATGAAGACCATGTCGTCGCTAACATGGATGATCCGCTTGAGAAAGGGCTGATCTCCGGCATCCACAGTATGCATGGCTTCCAGTTCGGCTTTGCGCTTGTCGATTAGGTGCTCGAACATCTGTCGGCTGCTGGACTTGGCACTGATCTTGGCCTCATTGACGGTCAGGCTGCTGAAGCTCGGTTTCAGTTGCGACGGCATGTCGACCTGAAAACGGCCAATGCAAACCGGGGCTTGTGTTTCAGTATAGGTCTCGACGGTCTGGCGTTCCTGGTCGTTCATCTCGGGGACTCCCTGTTCCGGTGCGCCACAGGCCGTGGCCAGCAGTAATATTGCGCTCATGAGCGGCGCTCGCCATCGTGTGATCATCCGTAATGTCCTGACTATCTTCATTTCCATTGGTCGGCGATCTCGAGCAGTGAGGCCAGCGTCCGTCACCCGTCTCGAAACGCCGGCCTGCAATGAATGTGCTTCCTCTTTTTCGGGGTTCACAGTCGTTGCAGTCCTCGTTGGTGTCGGTATCGCTGACCTCACCCGCGACCGGCCGTGAGCGCGTGTCGCTGCCGCTTTCTGAGGCTGTGTCGTTCAGTACACCGACCGCGGTAAGCGCCTCGCGCGTGATTGCGAGGTTGTCATCCACCGCGGTGGTCAGGACTTCCTTGCCGGCCTCCGCCATGGCGCTGCCGGCCTTTGAGGGATAAGGTCTTGGATACTCGTGGATAGGGCAGACAGATTCGTGGGGCTAAAACCGATCAAATGCCTCGCTCCGGCAGCAGCCCTCTATCGGCCAGAAACACCTCAGTCGCTCGGGCCAGTTTGATGTGCTCTTCGTTCTCGGGATCGAACGGCTCTTTGGTGGTCACGATCAGGGTGCCAATATCCGGCAGATACTCCGCCAGCGCGACAAAGGGCATCTCGTTGCTTAGATCGACATCCGGCACCAATGCCATCCAGCCGACCCACTCACGATGGGGGAAAGCGGCCAAATCAACATAAGCGAATGGCGCCACATTCGCCCAGCGAGGTGGTATCACTTCAGACAATTTTCGTAGGCAGTTAGCGAAGACCTGCCAGTAATTTGGCCAGGTGGTCTGTTTGAGCAGTCCAGTATCTATGAAAAAAACCCCGGCCCGGCGATCATCACCCCAGGAAAACCTGTTTGCGGTATAGTGATATTTCCTTTCGTCGACGCTGAAGTTGCCTCGACATGCAAATGATATCAAACCTGTTCCATTGTGATCGTGCTTAAACTCCCTTACCGTCTTGATGGCATCCTTGACGACCCGGTTTTTTTCATGGACGTCAATGGGTATGCCTTGCTCATCATAAGCATAGCGCCACTGACTCAATACCGGGTCTTCCTGATTGATCGAATCCAGCATAGAGACCCACCGATCATATACGGCTTCTGCGGTCATTGGATTTTCGGCAGGAGGCACGATAAAGCTGATCACTGCGCCAGCGTAGCTCATGACTGATCTCTCTTGGTTTTTCTTAAAAGGGTTCGTAAATGCATTGAACTGGCAATCTTGTCGCTGAAAAAGCTCGGCCTACATAGTCCCGTACTACACCGTCCGAAAAGTACCAAACCAGGCTAGCTGGTGGTATGTGGCTTTCTATAGCTGCGTACTGCCGGTCAGCTTGCCTTGGAAAATCTGCAAGGGTACTTGCCATAAAATCCAGCTGTTTCCCTTGGCTTTGGCTGTTGACAATTTCCCTGGGCTGCCAGCGACCTAGCCAATCCTGCTCCAGAAACTGCCGGTAGCCATACTTGGCCTCGACCAGCGTGCAACTGGCTGACCAAAATCCATCGAAATCAACGCCGTTGAATCGCCACTCCTCGATCCGGTTGGGCCCCACGATAGCAAAGGTCGATCCGCCGCCCATATTGGCAATCTTC